>CBDCEF010000004.1:0-2682500 GCA_965215735.1 Dehalococcoidia bacterium
ACGGCAGATGATCCTGCGGCCTCCAGGAGCTCCGACAGCAAAGAATGGCTTGTCATCTCTAAGCGCCACAACGGGAGCCATGTTGTTCAATCCGCGTTTGTACCCAGCAATGGAGTTCGCCGCGCCAGGCATTGGATTGAATACGACCATGGCGTTGGTGAGCAATACACCAGTTCCGGGGACAATGACACCTGAGCCGAACCCTCCGACTGCGGTCTGCGTGCAGGTAATCATGTTCCTGTTACGGTCGATGACGCTGAAGTGAGTGGTGCAGTCGCCCTCGCTGGGGGGAGACGCCATGGTGGCTTGCTCTGGGCGCGGTTGCGGATCGTAACGCCATGGGTCGTGCAGGGGATTGTTTTCGTAAGCGACCCAAGGTTGAAGCTCGCGCTCCTTCTCCAAGTTGGCAGATGCACGGTCGATGGAGAGGGCAATTTCTCGGGAGTATTCAGGTGAAAGGACACCTTCAAGCGGCACTGGCCCGAAGTCGGGGTCGCCCAGGAAGCTGTAGCGGTCCGCGAAGGCGTGCCTGGCGGACTCAGTGAATAGATGCAGATGCTCTGTGGAAGCGTGCCTGAGGCCTCGCAGGTCGAAGTTTTCCAGGATTCTGAGTGTTTGCAGCTGTGTGATCGTACCGGCTGGGACTGGCGAGCCTAGCAACTCGTAGCCCCTGTAGGAGGCACTTACAGGCATAAGGACCTCAGCCTCGTAGTCGACGAGGTCTTGGGCACTGAGGACGCCACCGTTTCCTCTCATCTCCTCGTCGATTGCGAGCGCGATGTCGCCTTTGTACAGGGCGTCCCTGCCTTCTTTTCCGATCCGTTCGAGAGTGTCTGCAAGATCCCGCTGGAAGACCTTGGAGCCGGGTGGTGGCGGAAATCCGTCTCTAAGGAATATGCGTGAGGCCTCGTCATTCCGAACCAAGTTGGACATGAATCTTGCGATCGTTAGGCAGGCAGTAGGATCGACTTCGAAGCCTTCTCGGGCATAGTGTATGGCGGGTTCCAGCAGTTGCTCCAGCGGGAGGACTCCGAACAACTCATGGGCGCGACACATGCCAGCCGTGACCCCTGGTACGCCGACCGAGCGATGTCCGACCGCATTTGCGCGTTCTTCAACTTCGTAGATACCGTTGCCCTCGACTGTCTGACCGATGACACGAAACATGTCGGGAGATGCGGCCTTGGGGGCGCGGTGACCGTAGTCGATGGCGACACTACGTCCCTCTTCGGTCATGTTTACGATCATCTGACCGTGCCCTGCAACAGAGGAGTTCCACGGCTCTATGACGTTGAGGCAGAAGCCGGTGGCAACGGCGGCGTCGACGGCATTTCCGCCGCTCTTGAGGATGTCGACGCCGACCTGGGCGGCGATCGGGTGAGCGGTGGCAACAGCGCCGTGCTCGACGATAACCTCGTCCTTGTTGGGCCGCCAGACGCTGCGTGTGTTCATGGGGGCCGCTCCCTTTCAGCTACATAGAGGGTGTTCTGTGCTGTAGCGCCAGTCACTGAGTGGATTCCGAGGACGCTTCCAGTCTTCTCAGCAATGACATACTCATCCCCTGAGGCTAAGGCAATGCTACCACACAGAGGTATTGCACAAGCACGTGTCTAGAGAGTCGAAGCACTATGGACTGATGCCGATGTCAAACTACGGGCCTACTGAGGGTCTCGGAAAGTTTCTTGGTTCTCACCTGCGAGGACTTGTCACTATCCCACGCATTTTCAGCATCGGATGACCTGCCAACATGCTGCATTCTGCTGACTGAAATTTCAGTAATCACGATTATTGACAATAGGCGCATTGGCGAGTAATCTGCGCTTTGAGGGAAGTCAAAGAAGACCTCTCTGCCAGATGGGATGTGGAAGACTGGAGGCGAGGCATGAAGGCAATAACTCTCTACGGTCCAACCCCGATCGCCTTGGTGCTCCTCCTCCTGATGACCTTGGTAATGGTGGCTTGCGGGTCGGCGGAAGAAGCTGCACCGGCTGCCACACAGGTTCCCGCACCCGCACCTCCCACGGCTGCCCCAGCTGCCCCGGCTCCGACTCAGGCTCCAGCGCCTGTACCCCCGACTGCGGCACCCGTGGCAATTTCTGCTCCGGCACCGACAGTGGCCCCAGCTGCCCCTACAGCCGCGCCATCAGATTCTGAACCACAGCGCGGCGGAGTATTCATTCGACGTATGTCATCCAATCCGACCAACTGGGATATCCTACAGGGGGGTGGCTCGGGCGCATCTGAGAACCTTGCTCCTGTCTACTCGCAGTTGCTCCAATGGTCGCCCGAAGACGGCGTAACGATCATTCCCGATCTTGCTGAATCATGGGAAATTTCCAATGGGGGATTGACCTTCACGTTCAGCCTACGGCCAGAGGCTACCTTCAGCGACGGTCAAACGGTGACGGCTGATGATGTGAAGTGGACCTACGAACGAATCATCGATCCTCCCGAAGGAATGGTAACTCCCAGGGCCGGCGCCGTGCCCGAGTTGGTGGAGAGCATGGATGTGGTGGACGATCACACCATCAACTTCAACCTCACCTACTCTGCGGCTATATTCACTGCCGAGGTCGCCTCAGGGTTTCATAGCATACAACCCAGGCATGTTTTGGAAGGAAGGCTTTTCGGCGGTCCTGAGGACATGATTGGCAGTGGCCCTTGGATCGTTGAAGATTTTGACCCAGATGTTTACTTGGACTTTTCCCAAAACCCTCTTTATCACCTGGAGGACCGACCACTTCTGGACGGTGTCAGGCATGTCGTGATACCAGATAACGCAGCTGCTGTGGCCGCCTTCCAAGCGGGCAAGGTGCATATCACCAACCAGACATTTCCTGAGACTACAAGAAGTGAGGCGGAGGAAATAATCGCTGAAATGGATGGCAAGGGCATCCTCTCGGAAGCGCTGCCTGCCGCTTGGATCCTTCCCTACTATATCGGACTGACGAGAGAGCCATGGGATGACGTCAATGTCCGGCGCGCAGTTCACCTTGCTATAAACAGGAAGGCTTACACTGACCTCGTCGAAGAAGGATTGGGCGGGCCGCAGGGATTCTTCCAAGTTGGGTGGCTGGGTGGTTTCGGTGAGGAAGAGCTACTTGCTAGGCCTGGATTCCGTCAACCTAAAGACGATGATATCGTCGAGGCCAAGCGACTGCTCGAAGAGGCCGGTGTTACTCCTGGCCGCAAGGTCAACATCCTCACACCAGCTGCCGGCCATTTATATACCAAGCAGTGCACGCTTCTTGCTGATGATTTGGCTGCACTAGGTTTCGAGCCAGAAATTGAAGCTCTTTCAGGAGGCGAGCGCAGCCCCAGACAGGCTTCAGGAGATTTTGATTTTACCTGTCAAGCCACAGGTGCCCTCTATCTTGATACGGACAGCTTCATCAGCCTCCTATACCTTGAGGAGGGTGGACGGAACTGGGGTCCATGGAAGCCAACGCAGGAGTTCCTGGATCTCTACCTCGAGGAACGGGCCACGCTGGAAACTGACAAGCGAGGAGAGTTGCTCGAAGAGATGCACGAGATATTGTTCCAAGAGTTGCCACTGCTCCCAGGTGCACAGCACATGACTTGGACAATGTGGTCTGATGAAGTTAACAATTACCACTGGGTCCCGGTACCCTTCTACAACAACACCAAGTTGGAAGAAGTATGGCTGAGCAGGTAGGCGTCGTCCTCTACGATGCCGAGTCGCCTGTTTCTCATGTTTGGGACCCGGTGTTCAGGCCGATCTAAGTTAGTCTTATACCCCTGACGCTACCTGCCAGGGACCATCTGGCACGCTGACGGAATTCATGCGGAGCAGGCCTGATGGCTACACCAAAGCAAAGGTCTGCTCCAAGTGCTAATCGTGTAGACGTACCCTAGCACCTTGACCTAATGGAGTTATCGCGTGCGGGACTACCTGTTGCGACGACTTGTGCTTTTCATTCCCACGATTGTCGGGGCGTCAATACTCGTTTTTGTTCTGGTCAGAATCCTGCCTGGCGACCCCGCCTTGGCAATCCTTCAGGGCAGTCTTGGCCAAAACCCCTTTTCCCAAGAAGACTACGGTAAGCTACGTGAATATATGGGCTTGGACGATCCTATTCCGGTCCAGTACGCTGCTTGGTTTGGCTCTCTCATTAGGGGCGACTTGGGAGAATCGAGCATTTACCGCCTGCCTGTATCAGACATTCTTAGGCGCCGCTTTCCTGTGACCATGGAGCTCACCATACTGGCACTGGCGTTCACATGGAGCATTGCCATCCCGGTGGGTATCTTGTCCGCCCTTAAGCAGGATACCTGGATCGACTATGTCTTACGTGTCTTCTCCATCGTTGGGGTATCTATGCCTCTATTCTGGACTGGAATCCTGATACTCCTCGCTCTTGTCGTGTTTTTCGACTGGTTTCCACCAGTACCCTTCCAGAGCTTTCAGGACGACCCCTGGACCAATCTGCAAACTATGATTTGGCCAGCGGTTGCACTTGGTTACTTCGCTGTGGCTGTACTCAGCCGAATGGTGAGGTCGACAATGCTTGAAGTGCTCCGAGAGGACTACATTAGGACCGCCCGCTCAAAAGGACTGGTCGAGCGGTTGGTGGTAATGCGTCATGCCTTCAAGAATTCCTTGCTTCCTGTGATCACTCTAATGGGACTGCAGCTGGCAGCCATAATCTCAGGTACAGTCGTCCTCGAAAGGATATTCTCCATACCGGGTATGGGAAATCTCATACTTCGAGCAGTTACAGAGAATGACTATTTCTCTCTACAGGCTACTGTCTTAGCGTACGCCTTTGTATTTCTCGTGCTGAACCTCTTGGTTGATCTGTCTTATGGATGGTTGGACCCGAGAGTTCGATACAGCTAGCAACGCCCTGGTTGGAGAGGACGTGAAATAGCGGAATGAACACGCGACGGCACACTCCTTCGGTCGAGATGTCCTTGGTGGATCGTGTGACCAGTGTCCTCCATGGAAGAATCCTAACTCCCGCACGCCAGTTCTCAGCCCAGAAACCGCTTGGTGCGGTCGGTGGCGTGATCGTCTTCATATTTGTCCTCTTGGCTCTAGGTGCACCATTGGTAGTGCCTTTCGATCCCAACAAGCCCTCAATTGGGCCTTCCTATGGAGAGGTGAGTGGTAAGCATCCGCTTGGTACTGACGAACTGGGTCGCGACATCTTTAGTCGACTGCTGGTCGGAGCGAGGATCTCCCTGTTCGTCGGGTTCTTCGCCCCGGGTCTAGGGATCACTATCGGCAGCATCTTTGGAGTTCTGAGCGGCTACGTGGGTGGAAAGTTCGATCTGCTTGGGCAGCGGATCGTGGACGTTCTTATGGCGATTCCCGGACTGTTGCTAGTGCTAGTGCTGCTTTCCATGATCGGCTTCACGATGTGGAACATGGTTCTCGCGGTTTCCTTCGGATTTCTTGTGGTGTCATCGCGAGTGATGCGGGCAGCGGCTCTAAGCATCAAGGAGCGTGAATTTGTTGAGGCGGCAAGGGTAGTCGGCGCGACAAACCTGCGAATCCTGCTTCGGCACATAGCTCCGAACTGCGTGGCACCGTACATTGTGCTCTTCGCTATCTACTTCGGCCAAGCTGTGCTGCTAGAGTCCACCCTTAGCTTCCTGGGAGTAGGTGTTCCTCCACCGACAGCCTCGTGGGGCAACATGCTCACCTCCGCCCAAGCCTATGTGCGTAGTGCTCCGCAGGCTGCCATCGCTCCTGGGATTTGCTTGAGTGTGGTGGTACTTGGAATCAACCTTCTTGGTGACTCCCTTCGAGATGTTCTCGACCCTCGCCAAAGAGGGACAAGCTGATGGTTTGGGAGCCTCCGAGCCTCCGCCACTTGACATAAGGTTACAAGGACGAACCTAATGCTCAGCCGTGAGAAACTACCTCCACTTGCTCCAAAGGGGTCAGTTTGCCCACCGTGCCAAGGTGGGGACCGCCCTCTACGCAGCGCTCAAAGAGCCCCGCGGCAATGGTGTACTTGCGGCCCACTGTGCGAGTTTCACTGGTGGAAGCATCGGTGGAATTGGCACCGTAATGGAGACGAGTTTTCCGAGGACGCCGTAGCTAAAGATACGGTCTACTTTACATAAGATATCTAGTGCGAACAAAGCCTGTCATCTCGTGGTCAGTGTCGAGGGCTTCCTTGCCTATCCGCTCCACCTGAACCTCTTCCCCACCTCTCCGACTCCGCTAATCAATTACCAATTACCTCTATCCTTTGTAGTAGTCCTTAACTGCTTTAGCTGCTTCGTCTAGCCCCGGGAACATAGACTCCCGCGTGATTTCGAGTGTTGCCAACTCTTCCTGAATTGCGTTCTTGCATTCGCTTGGAACATTTAGAGTGTAATGGTGATAGAGGGGAATATCGCCACTCCAACCCTTCATCGCCGTTTCTTCGAATCGTTCATGAAACGCCGATATCAGGAAGGCTCCAGATTGTGCTCGAATTCGTTCGAATGACTGCTGGGGCTCAACGACGAATACCCTAAACAGATCTCTGGGGTCTATACGTTCAGAGAAGGATGGTCGTTCCAGTCTAATGAACTGGTAGAGACGCTTCATTGCCAGAACGTAAGGGTTACCGCGTAGTAACCCTCTACGATAGCCGGGATCGGTGTCATCTTTAGTCTCATCTTTAGTCTTGCCGAGAAGAAGGTTCTGTTCCCCCCTTCGCAGTCTGGCGAAATTGGTGATGACGCTCACCGTATCACTATTGAAAGGTTTCACTAGAAATCTTGGAACAGCAAACACGTGGATCCGGCCGGCCACCGCAGGTGACTTCGCACTCGCGTGGAACAGGGCCACCAAAGGGTTTCGAGTAATATCGAGTAGCCTAGTCGGCAGTCCGTGATGCTGCGCCATAACCATCTGTTCTAACGCAGAATTCGCTTCAACAAAGTCATCAGCACGGCGGGAAAGTAGGTCTACCAGCATTTCCCCTTCTGCATTCCGCAGCGGAAATCCTGCATCTTCTGTCTGGCGCGGAGTCAATGTCCATGTGTCCATCACACTCGGAGTCAATGTCCATGTGTCCCTGGATTCTGATTCGCCACGGAAATAGAGCAGAGTTGCCTCTAGGGAGTCTTTTGGAGCGTAGTCCTCCTTAAGTCGACCAACGCGCTCCAAAATGTCATTTATGCTGGCCACCTTGTCGTCTAGGGTGACACGTGGGTAATGCCACCGACCTTCAGAAAAACTCGATGTCAATTTTGCCTGCCAAGGCTTGGAGCCAGTCAGGTCCACACTTTCAAGTTCAGCTTCAGAGAGATCGGCTCCTTTCAACTTGCAGTCCTTAAGTCGTGCTTGTCTTAGGTCAGCACTAAGTAGTCTGGCGCGCGTAAGATCAACTTCATGGAGGTAAGCCTCCGTGAAGTCAGTAAATGCGAGAGTCGATCCCCAAAAGCATGAATTTACTAGGTACGCCTCCTTTAGCTTTGCGCCAATGAGGTTAGCGCCTGAGAAGTTACTTTCTTCAAGATTTGAGTGAGACAGATCCGAACCGCTGAGGCTAGCGCCTGAGAAGTTGCATCCACGCAGGCGAGCATAGGACAAGTTCAAACGATCAAGGAGAATGGTCTCATCTGACGACGTAGAGCGGACGTTTCGGTAGCGTGCGACGAGGTCTTCATCACTAAGGTCTGGAACAAAATCCGCGACTCGCCTCCTTTGGTTCCAAGCTTCCACACCTTCAAGAAGCCATCTGATGTGTTCTGGGTTCGCCATTGTTAGCCCTCTTCCAGTGGCACGAATAGTCCCTCTGGCCCTTCAGTAGTCACAGTTCACCGACGGTTCAGTGTGCCACTAGACGAAAGATCCGCACATATCCTAGTAGATGTTATACTGTTTCAGTCTGAGGAGGCCGCATAGCTGGATGGGAGATTCTGGACCGCTTCATTTATCCAGTCCCATCCGGCAAGTGACCGCACCCGTCTGGGATCAGACTCCAGGCGATGCAGGTATGAGTGTCACCGCCTCGACCTTCTCCTCGATGCTTCCATAGACTCTGCCTTCCACCCATCTCCTGACCTCCCCGAACACTCGCGCGTTTCTCACATGGCAATTGATCAACGTTCGCTGAGCGCATCGTGCGTTGCGGCGAATTGAGCTAAGTGCTGGAGCCAGGGGCTGGAGGAGTCCACAAACCGGGCTCGGCATTCATCAAGCTCTGGATAACCGTTTCCGCCTCAAGGTTACCCGCCCCGACGAGTGCCCACTGCCGATAGAGGTCTGACGCTAGCACATGGACAGCGCCAATAGTCTCCGCGGTTTCCTTAACGTTCTGGTCAGGAGCTGGCCTAGACGAAGGATCACTCGTGCGATATGGGTTGCAGAGCCACGCAGTCAGTTTAGGGGGCCTGCCCACTTCTCCGATGTAGCGGTCGCGGTGCTCGCGAATCTGGCGGGAGTCGGTCGTCCTTGTGCCGTTGGTGTAGCCCTTCACTTCGACAATTGCTTCCCACCCGGGGACGTCCTGCAGTGTGAGCCGCAGGTCTTCACGTTTCGGCTCACCTGGGCTTAACCCTGCGTCCATGTCGCGGACTGCGAAGCCGAGGTTAGCAAACAGTTCGCGAATTGCAGCAGTCAAGTCATCGCCATCGGCCCAGAGAGTTCGTCGGATCCCCCTATCGGCTCTCTCACCTTCATCGGCCAACTTTGTCTGAAGCTGATCGCGTTCGTCATTGAGGAGCTCGAACTCAGATTCGACCTGGGCAATTCGATCTGCCAAGACCCTTTCTTTGGGGGTGTACCAATCCGAAGGTTGGCTCAAACGAGGTGGCGGTTGTGGTACACGAATAGGATCGGACTCATGGATGTCGCAGAGGAAGGCCCTGAACCAAGCCACGAGGTTAGGGACTTCTGGGAGTAGTAGTGCGACGGGCCTTGACGTCTCACCGTCAGCGGTACTCGATCGAGTAGGAAGACCGACTCGCAAAGCGACAGGGTGGCCTGATGTCGTCTCGATCAGTGCTGCCTGGTCTTTCCGAGAAGTGGAAATTGTGGTGGTGGGTTCCGCAGCCTGGCTCAGGTGTCTGGACAATTCAGCAGCCAGTGGTTTGTATAGATTCGGGCAGGCAGAATGAACTGACAACTCCCGCTCGGTGTTGTCGGTATTGGCAGACGCGGAGTAGTAGTAGCCCGAATCCCCACCGTCTAAGTCCATCCAGTGCACATAGGTGGGCTTGATCGCTATGAAATTGATGCCGCTGTCGACGTCAACCGCATCGAGATAGCTCGACACCATTACGTCTGTTTCCGTCCAGCTGTACCTCCCAAGGTAATTCCCCAACGAGTGGGCTACCCTTAGCTCTCCGCATAAGGGTTCAATTGACGCAACCTGAGCGCTGTCCAGCCCTATAGCGGCGACTCTCGGCCGCCTATTCATCGTCATGCACCTTCTCCGTGCCCAAGCCCCTGAGGTCTACCGAGACAACGCACGTCGCATCTTGCGACATAGCCTGCGTGCCTAGGTCGTTCCTGCTACGTTTGCACTCCTACAGTTGCTCAGTCAAGGACACCCGTAATGCTTGGAGAACGAATCGATAAAGTCACGGCAGGACTGAGCTCATGACACTCTGGATTGCACGCCAGTACACAAAGCTCTCAGTGCGCCAAAGAATAGTCCTGCTCACTACGTTGATTCTGCCATCGCTGGTAATACAAACTCTGCTAGTACACTTTGCGCCTGTCCCCCTTTTTCTGGTCGTCATCGTCAATCTTGTGTGGTATATGACTACGGCAACTATCGTAGCCTCGACTATGAACGAAGACACATCCAGAATGGAACGTCTCGTAGACCAGAACGCCGCACAACTGTCGGACGAAGTGCTTCAACTGCGGGAGGATCTCGAAGACGCCAAAGCGAACTCCCGGCAACAGGTAGATGATTTGGAAAGCGTCATGAGGACTGCATTTGCAGAATTGGACGTCGTCCCACCACCCCGACGGATCTCACTTCGTGGGAGACTCACTCACGAAGCCCTGAGGACTTCAGGAGTCCACTTGAGAGTTAGGGGTGGGAGCAGGATGGCGCGCTTTCGCAATTGGATGCGACGTGCTTGGCGTCGCATTTGGGAGGTATTCTACGGAAAACCGGACGATGGTTATACTGTTTCAGCGTGATGATGCCGCATAGTCTTCAGACAGTGTCTGAACGTTCCGCTTGATCCACTCCCAACCCACCAGCGACTTCACCCGTGCGGGATCGGATTCCAAGCTGCTCAGGTAGGTATTCACCGCCTCCACCTTCTCATCGACACTACGGTACACTCGGCCTTCCACCCACCTCCGCACCTCCTCGAACACTCGCTCAGCAGGGTTCAACTCGGGACTGTACGCAGGCTGCACCACGGTCGTCACTCCCGCCACGCTCCTCACCCACTCGCTACGATGACTGCTGGCGCCGTCCCACACCAACGCCCTCACCTGTGTATGTCGTCTCATACCCAGTACCGCACGCGACACCGTCTCAGAATCCATCGAGTCCATCCACGTCCACTCCAACCTACCTCGCACAAAGTCCACCACCAAGAACAGGTACTTCCACTCATACACCAGTTGCAGGCGCTGCACCACCTTCACTCCACGAACTCCCCACACTCGGCGCACCATCCCTCTGAGTCCCACCCTCATCTCGTCGGCAAACCCGATCAATGTTCCCGGTCTCACTCCCGCTCTCCAGAGTGACCGACCAAGGCCCCCTTTTTCCAAGACTCCTGCGCTTCTACGTCTGCCTTCTCGTGTCTACTCCTCGGCACCTTCGGTGAACATCCCAACCTCTCAAGCACACTGTAGATGCTGTTCCCCCTGAACCTCACCCTATACTCGGACTCCACCCAGTCGGAGATCTCTCCGGCGGTCCTGAATCGTCCGCTCCGAACCTCCTCAACCAGTCTCTCCTCCTGGTCTGAGTTCAGATAGCGCGGCTGACCCACTCCTCCCATCCTGCGGGATACCACCTCGTCCAGACCGCAGTCCCTGTACCACTCCACCCATCTCTGTGCGCTGCGGTAGTGAACACCCACGGCTTCGGCCGCCGCCTTGATCTGCCAGCCACTGCGGATCAGCCACAGCCCGTGCAATCGGGTACGGACACTGACATCTCTCTGGGAGAGGTAGGCCTCCTTCAGTGCTGTCGGGGTATCGTCCTCATGCCACTCAATCCTCAACGGGCGTCCGATCATCTGCTGCCCTCCAACGTCTGTGTTGGACTGAGCATAGATCAAGTATCAGACTCCGACCAGTTCCTTCATGCTGCCATCAGCCTGAAACGGTATTAGTCCCACTGGGTTCACTTTAGCTGGACGGCGCTTCAAAGCTAGAAGCAGCCCCTACTTCACATAACAAATCTAGGACGAACCAATCTTGGGTGGCTCGAGCTCGGCAGACCGAGAAGAGGCTAATATAGTCGACTTCGTCTTCAACCCACTAACGACTTCCATGATTCGTCCCAAGCTGGCCGAGGTGTAGTCGGTAGCCTCATAGCGCTGAATCTGCTGCTCCTTCAACCCGATTCGCTCTGCCAAGTCCTTCTGACTCATTCCCTGAGCGACACGAGCTCCGACTAGCATACGAGGTAGTGTAGACACCATTTCTAGTTGCTCTACGGAGAACGTACCGGCCTTCATGGATTCATACAGATGAAGGTCTTCCTTCAGGTCCACTATCTGTCCACTTACCGCATCCTCCTGAGCCTTGGCGACAAGTGGATGCAAGTCGGTGTCCTCAGGCCTGCGATTTCTGAGCTCTACGAGCGTCCGCTCGAAGCGCTCCACCTGGGTCTTGGTGAACTTGTACTGCCGTTCGTTCTTTATCATGTCAGTCCCTCCAGATCGATTCTGACAATTCCTTTACGTACGCCTTCTTCCGTGGTCTGAAAGAATTCGAGGTAGGACAGCCCCGAGGGATCTGCAGGAATCGACGCTGGAAATAACTCACCGTGGTATTTGGCCTTCTGTGCCAACCGTCTGGGGCTGAGATCCAAAAGAACCCGATCCAGCGCAGATCCATCAACATCATCCTCTTCCCAGCAGGCATCGAAGTCGCCCGGAAGTTCCTTGGATGTAACAAAGCTGCCGTCGACGTAGGCTGTCCGACAGCCTGCATTCTTCAGATTCTCCAAGGCATCTCTTAGTCCCTCCAGAAGGGATGTCCTCCAGGGGTTATAGCCGAACCTACTGGCCACTTCTTTCCACTCAGCCTGATGTACTCCTGGCGGGAGCAACCCATCTGGAGTGAAATCCGGCAACATAGCACAACGTTACCGTTGTGCTAATTGTTTGTCAAGGGATATTAGTCACTGTGGTTGACTACCACCTGACAAAGACGTGGGTAGCGGACTTTAGGTTCGGTCGCACGGGGTATATTGATAATAGGGAACAACGTTTCGGATCCGACACCGAGGAGGTAGATATGTCGAAGTTCAAAGTGAATGACAGAGTCAGGATAGTGAACCATACAGACCCCAAGTACTGTGGCCGAGAGGGCGAAGTCATTGCGGTAAACGTGAAAGCGCTAGTAGGTACAGCCGGAATTGCAAGGGGTAGTACATTCCCACCGCCGGGCAAAGCTCAGTGGATGTACACCATTGATGTAGGTTCGCTTTTCACCCCCGTGCAGTGCTATGAAGATTGGCTCGAGTCACTCTGACGGGAGTTGCCAATAAAGCTAGAGACAGGGCCCAGCTTTACATAACGATTCTAGTGCGAACCTAGGGCGCGATGGCGAAATCGGCAGTGGGTTTTTGCCCACAGACCGGCCCGCCGGCGTCAGCGCTTCCCTGCCCCGTAAGGCCTCCAAACGGGTCTTTCCCAACCGCCGTCCCGCACCCACCGGCCTGACGGATCCCGACGGTCTTGCCGGCACCTTCGCGACTGCCCCGGGTGCGCCCTGACACACATGACTGGACCCTGCGGTCCACGCATCAGCCACTTCTCTGTCAGATGTTTCGGTGTTTCCCACTCGACCAAGAATTTCGGGGGATTTCGGGCCCCAAGAGAGCCAATGGTGCGGAGTTGGCTCCCTCATTCACTCCACCATCAGGCGCCATCGCGGGGAAGCACCGGATGGCGCTCGCGCCCTATGCGAGATCTCCTTGTCGGCCAAGATCGAGGCCGGCTTATCGGTCGTCAGCTCGCGGTCCACGATCTCGTCTCACACGACAGTCCTGGCCCTGACCTTCAGGGACCACCGCCATCCAGGAGCTGCGCGGACATCCTCTTGAGGCCAGCGCCCAGATTATCATGGCGCTGCCGGCCACATGCGAGAAGTTCTCCGAGCGATCCCTGCAAATCGAGGCTTTCTCGTCCAGTTTAGGGAAGAGCCCAGATTTGGGCGATTAGCTCAGTTGCTAGAAATAACGGTATTTTCTTGCATTGTGTTTCAGAGGGTCGATCCCTGCGGAGGCAGACAGGACAGGAGTCAGACCGGTAAAAGTAATTGTCGCTGTTCACCCCTTGGCTGCAAATTGTGCTCTGGCTGTGTGTTGCGCAAGGATGATACGGGAGCGATAGCTGGCGACTACACCCACATTCAGACATGAGTTTGCTTGACACCCACTTCGTCATGTCTACAATCGGACGGAAGCACGATGATTCGTTTACGAGATTACCAGACCAAACTGCTGGAACAGGTTCGACAGTCCCTCGAGCCCGATAGGGCCCGTGTGATGTTGCAGCTCCCCACGGGGGGAGGCAAGACCGTCATAGCCGCCCACCTGCTCGCGGACTACTTGATTGGAAGACGCCAGGCCCTTTGGATCACACACCGAACTGAGCTGGCAGGGCAGACCCTCAGAATGCTGAGAGAGGCTGCCGACGTGAGGGCATACTACCTTGAGCAGCCGCCCCGGGCACCCATCCAAGCGTTTGCTGATAGCGTGGTCATCCTGATGGCTCAGACTGCCGGCCGTCGTGCGCAGAATTCTGACGTGTGGTACAGGTACAGCACCGATGACCTCATGATAGTTGATGAAGCTCATCACTCATCAGCCAGCGGTTATGAGAGGGCAATGGGTAGATGGCAGGGCCGCGTCCTGGGTATGACCGCCACACCATGGCGTCTGTCGGAAAAGGAGGGATTCGACCACCTCTTTGGTGAGTTGATATGTGGCCCGCAGGTGCCGGAGCTTCAGGCTGTGAACTCTCTATGCGAAGGTCGAGTATTAGTCCCCGATCCCGATGAACGCATACTGGGAGGCGAGATCGGCAGCATCGGGGACTATACCGAGGGTGGTATCGAACGTGCCAACGAAGGCCATCCCGACATAATGACGGCAGGTGTCCTCATGTTCTGGCAAGAGCACGGACGAATCGCTCAGGAGACTCGGGGCCGCCAGACGATCGTCTATGCCATATCTGTGAGACATGCTCGAAACCTTGTGAGGGTTTTCGAAAACACTGGCGTTTCCGCCGGTCTGATGCTTGGCGATACCCCTCTCGATGAGCGAGCAGCGACGATAGAAAACTTCCGCAACGGGAACATCAACGTGTTGGTGAACGTTGCCGTTGCGACCGAAGGGTTCGACCTGCCCGATGCTTCATGCGTGGTAATTGCAAGGCCGACTGAGAGCCTTTCGCTATACCTGCAGATGGTGGGGCGTGGTCTGCGCCCCAAGGACGACGGTGGGGACTGCGTAATTCTGGACCTGGCGGGCAACACCCTGAGGCACGGACTCCCGGAGGAGTATCGGCACTGGTCTCTTGCCCCACGTGGTTCAAAGTCGCAGGGTGAAGCGCCGGTCGTGTGGTGCGAGTCATGCAGAACCATCTCACCGGCGGCCAGCCACAGCTGCCGACGCTGTGGCGCACCGTTTGGCAAGGACTGCCTCCGGTGCGGGAAGTGGCGCGCCTGGAAACGTTGGGGTTTGGAGACAATCTGCGGGAACATCCACGACCCGGTATGCGATCTGTGTCACAAGGACGCCCATGTACAGGCCCACCTGCCGGTGACCGATCAGATCGAGCAGTTGGCCGGTCAAGAAGAGGAGGAGTCTGAGGTTATGGTCGATCAGAATGACCTGGATCAAGAGCTGGCTCTGTTGATCCGAAAACTCCTCAACGATGAGAGGGATTCGGCATATGCGAAGGCCGGGGCAAAGAAGGATGAGCTACGTGCGATCATTGCCGGTGAGGATAGAGACCTGAGAGATGACGCAGTCCTGAACGGACAGTTCGAAACTTACCTGGAGGCGGTTCCTCTCGAGCAGAGACCGAAGAACTTCCCCCAGAAGGCCAGCCTGTTTATTGAGTGGAAAGGTGAGCGTAGGAGACTTTTCGCCGCCAGGAGGGACGAGCTTGCGGAGGTGGAATCACAGTTATTCGCCTGGGACGGATCAGAGGTCTTTGCCAAGGCTAGAGATAGACTCCTGAGGATACTAAGTCGCGAAGCCGAGACCGTGGACTTGTCAACTGGTGAAGTGGCATCAGATCGGAGCCCAAGGCCACACGGAACTGTTGAAGCGATAAAGACTGACGTGGGAGATCAGCGGAGAAGACACAGAAGGTCTTCGGGAGAACTGTTGCCGTCGGGAAGTTATACCTGCCCTATATTGGTCACTGTACTGAGGATGGGAGGGGAAGGACGAACCCGGGACGTGATTGAGCGGGTGGGGGCCATTCTGTCAGGTCAGCTTAGACCGGGCGACCTGGAGCTGAACCGAAACGGGACACAGATCGTCTGGCAAAATCGCATGCAGTGGAATTATCAAAAGCTCAAGAATGACGGGTTATTTGATCCAGAGGCTCCAATGGGTATATGGCGACTTACCCAGACAGGTAGAGAACAGGCCAGACGGTGTGAGCAAGATCTGCAGTGACCCTCCACCAATCTCGGCAATACCTTCCACAATTAGTCTGACGCCTGACCGGCATCAACTATTTTTCCGGCCTGCTGTCCAAACAGAGTGAGCGGATCTTCTGACTCGTACAGGGTGAGCGGACTTCATTCCTACGTCAGACCCAGGAGTTTTCGGAACCGGGGGTAAGGGCGGGCCAGCTCAGCGCTGATCCCCCAACCCATGCTCATCGAGAAGTTCCCCTATCTCTGCAAACGAAAGGCCGGTCTCACGATGTATCTTACGTACGCAGGACTTCGCGCTGTTCTCGACGTTGAGTGTGCCGAACGTCCCGTGCGGCTTGCCCTGCAGCAGCCTTGACGCTTTTCGGATGCTGACCCAGCTCTGATGTGTCTGGCTCCGTATGGCCTGCACGTGCTCGAAGGTGCTCTCATACGAGATGGGCGTGTCGGGCTGATTTGCCCTCGGACGACTCTGCGCGGACGAGGCTTTTCGATCAAGCACAAGAATCGGCTGTCCGTCGAGTAACGAGGCCAGGTCCACGCCGGGATTCTTGACGAACTCGGGTGGCTCGCAGACGGGATTGTCCCGAAAGTAAAGGTCCCAGGAAGTCTGCCTGATAGCCTCCTCCAGCTCTGGAAGTGGATGTTGACGTTCAGTCAGCATACCGGCCCAGAAGGGCATGTAGCAGAAGTTCCAGCCCGCAGTGAATGCGTCCGGGTCCCACGGGTTCCCCCAGATGTGCCGCAGTCCATAGCCAGATCCCCGTGCAATTCTGTGGCCCGTGTACCTCTCAAAAGCGCTCTGAGCGTACTGGTTGTCATCCAAGCGTACCTCGCGTCCGTCGCCGGCCCATTTGGTGTAGCTGCCTTTCTCCAGGCCAGGATAGTGTCTTCTGCTGAATCTGGCGCGGCCCGGGTAGTAGGGAGTTTTCTCCCTGACCCTGTCCGGGTGAACGAAGTATGTGTGTGCGAACGCCGCCTGTACGATTGAGGCGCCACCCTCGCGGAAGTAGTTCTGGAGGGATTCAATCGCTGATACGGAGACACCATTCGCGACGCGCAGGGTGGTGGCGACTACCGGAGTTTCCTGTGGTCGGGAACAGGCTGCAGTGGCTCTGCCCTGAAACGGCCCGACGGCAATTCGGCCCTTGAGTGACCGAAACCACCGCGAACCACGTTGATTCATATTGGCCATGTGACTCTCTCCAGCAGGTCCGGGGCCTCAGATGTGACACCAGCTGGCCGACTCACCCACGAGTGGCTGCAACAGGAGGTTCCCAAGACCGCCGTCAGGGTCTTCAATAATGAGAACTCCAAGCATGACTTTGCACAATGACCCTCAGGCACTGATGGCGATGAGTGTACATTGTTCTGCGGCCTTCACAGATTGTCGCTGTTCAGTCGTCGGACTCTTGCTCCGCGGCTACCATGCCTTCACGCCTGAGCAAGGCGGCCTCGATGGCATCCTCGAATGCCCCGTCTACGTTCACTTGGTCTCCCGCCTCCATGGATTCACGAGCCAAGCACGAACCGTGCCCGCTCGTTTCTCAGCATCTCGAATGGCGTTACGCATTTGATGTTAAGTCCCAGACAGGCGTCGGGAATCTTGATCTTCCGCCTGGAGCCTGATGCACGTTCGTGCGTGACAACCGTGTGCTGGTCGGCATGCGCCTGTGCCACGAGGTAGTAGTCCGCAACCTGGAAGAATGTACTGACAGCTGCCTGGTCGTAACCTTGATCCATGGCCCAAGAACTGACTTCCGCCAATGCCGGAAATAGAGTAGCGTCCGGTGGAATAAAGAAGTCTCCGCCTCTGTTCCGAGCCCAATCAGCAAGGTCATCGTCTCCAGCCAGCAACTCGTCTCCGACCCTCTCGATACTATAAACCTTGCCGGATCGATTCTCCCGTATCAGCCACTCCCAGAAGGCGGGACAGAAGTCAAACCCGTAGTGCAGGTCCTTAGCGCTGATGAACACGTTGGCATCGAGAAAGTAGGCCATTCTACCCACTCACTCCGAGGCTCTCGGCGACCTTCGTGAACGTGGACAGCTTGCTGATACCAAGCAGCCGGAAGGACTCGGTGTATGACGTACGGCCTTCCAGAGCGCTGACAACGAGGGCCCGCGCCAGTCGCTTGCTCACTCTTGCCCTGACGTTTCTTATTGGGTTGCCACCGCCACGGTTCCCTTTGAGACCTTGTAGACGGGCAAACTCCTCTTGATAGGCCGACTGGAACTCATCACGTCGCATCCCTCCCACGTCGTGGATGCGACGCAGAGCTACAAGCGTACTGACCTTGAACTCGCGGGCGAGGCGGACTACTTCTCTGTTCAACTCGGCGTCCGGATCAAACTCGCCTCGGACGAGTTCGGCCGGTGCCAGAAGCTCCGCAGCAACCTGATTGCACCAGCGTTCAACAGTTTGGCTTGGTGTGGAAACCACTTGGGTATTGGAGATCCCGGACTCACCGAGCCAAAGATGGGCAATCTCGTGGGCGAGGGTGAACATCTGCGCCGCCCTCGTGTCCGCCCCGTTGATGAACACCAATGGGGCCAGCGGATCGGACAGGACGAAGCCTCGGAATTCTTCCGGATTGAGCTTCCGATGGATATTGCTGCCCACGATACCGCTCAGCATTACCAGAATGCCGAGTGCGTCCGCCTCCTCAATGAACAGCCGTAGCGCATCGCTCCATGTAGACGCCCTCCGACGCTGCTCGACGTCTAATCCGAGAGCGTCACGAAGGCACGCGCCGGCAACGGAGATCTCCGTTGCCGTATCGAGGCTGCCGATGAACTCCAGCGGCGGATCGCCGATGGTACGCGCCTCGTCCCGATACCAGTCCTGCCTCTGCTGGCAGAGGTACAGGGTATCCATCAGATCTGGGGAGGGGTGGCGGACCTCCACGCCTCCCATGGTGCGAAAGTCCGTTACTGGGAGCTTCTCCAACGGTGGCTCCTGCAGAAACAGGTAGCCTATGGGTGCGTAGGTGGCCCTGGAGAAGTCCTCCAACTGCTTGAACGTTGGCAGCGCCGTGCCGCTCTCCCACGCGTCGAGCTTCGGGAACCGTTTCCGCAGATAGTCGGCCCCGCGGCCAGATCGCTCGCGTGCCCAGCGAAGCAACTCAGGCTGAACGCCAACCCGATTCACACTTCCTCCTCCCGCACATTGATCCTGCCGGTGACAGCCGCCGAGATGAGGGCGGTGCCAAGCTCCTTCAGCAGGTCGATAGCTTCGCCCACCTTGGCGGCTAGCGACTGCAGGCGCTGTTCGGTCATTCTAAATGCAGCGACAATATCCTGCTGCTCATTTAGTGGAGGGAGGGGTACCTCCTCGTCAAGCAACTGGCCTATTCGAATGGTACGATTGCGACCAGCAGCACCTGGGGAATTCAGTCCCATCAGTGCTCGTCCATGCTCGCCTTGTAGAACCATGGGGAGGTAGTCTAAATCAACATCATGGCCGGCCGATGAGCCGTAGTAAATCCCCGCCATCAATCCGACTCGTAAGACATCACTACGTTTTTCGTTTCTGGGAATGGATCGCTCCTCCCAATGTCCAACCATTTGGCAACCGCAGCGTCGGTCTCAAATCCGTGGACTGCCATTTTTGTTGCTAGCTGTGCACAGAGCAACCTTAGTGTATGCACGTCGCCACCAGTGTCTCCGTCCGAAACATATTGCAACTTTTCTGTAAGGACACTAAGTCCTTAAGCAAGCGGACTTATAGCATTGCGATGCGAATCTGATCCCTTGTCAAACACTAGAGTGGCACAAACCAAGGCGTCTACAAGACCGACCCTGCGGTCAGAGGCTATAATGGTCCCTACTTCGCGAATCAAATCTTCGGGAATCGGGCGCAATTGCGAAGTAGCTGGTGCCGAAAGCCAGGACCTTAATGCCGTCATGGCCCCTCTAACTCTTGCGTCATCCTCAGACGCCAATCCTGTTCTCAGCAAGAGTGACAAGGTTTCAAAACGTTCGGGCAACGCCTTCACCAAGCCTGGGATAACTGCGAATCCCAGACCTATACGTATGTCATATACAGGTCCGAGCAGAACGTCCTTTGAATGACTTTGCGTTCCAAGTATGAATTCCACTCGTCGGAACAGATTCTGAGCAATCTGCTCCGGCATTGTGATTTCTGCTGCTACTGAACCGACGTGCGTAAATGCAGACGAGCTGCCAAGAGTGAAACTGATCGAACTTGAAGAGAACATCTCGACTAAGTTTTCAATGTGAGTTGCTATGTGCTGCTCGTCCTCAACCGACAGCACCAATTGCCGTCCCCGTCCTCGCAAGCCGATAATAGCAGCCCCAACTTGGGTAAGCATATCACTAGTGTAGTCTGGTCCCTTTCCTTGACTCTCAGGAGTCGAGCTGAGCCACTTGAGTCTGAATGACTGCTCAGATTGCCCTTCCTCGATTTCCGGCAGCATGAAATAAACCCAGTCTAAAGCTGAGCCTGGGCTTGATACGTTGTGCTGGATAGGATCAGAGTCGCTCCACAGAACAGTAGCGATATTTGATGATTCCTCGTCTGTCAGACTGTGTGTGATCACAAGTGGTATCAATCTGAACGTCGCTCGCGTGCGTGCATCATCGCTACCGAGCAGTCCCCGTGTCAGAAAACTGACGGCATCCTGGTATTGCCTTTCGTTACTAGTGGTGCGCTCGGATGGCAGATCCTCAGCAACTATGAAATGGCCAGGATCGGGACAATTCGCATCTGCCGCGAAGTTGTCCAATCCCGCTATGGGAGCAGCGAGCACATCGAAAGCACGAATGGTGCGTTGGTCTTTCGAGAGAGCTTCCCAAGCACGCTCCAGCAAATGCCCGAGAGGGTCCCCTAACAAACTGTGTTGGGCAACTCTATCTGTGCGATAGCATTCAAGCCCAAGGTCCAAAGCATTGTTCACCATATCTGGAGGAAGTCGTAGTGCGAGACGCGACAAGACTTCCAAAGCGACCCGCATGCGTTCATCCCAAGAGATCTGGCCTATGGGTTCGTTAGACGTAAACAAGCGGGGAAGCGCATGCCTGATGGCACTAATGCATACGCGAGCAAGTTCTGCTGCTGTATCAGCCGTAAGGCTAGCAAGGTGGGCTCGGGATAGCACTCGTTGGAGAGTCTTGGCCCTGTCGTACCTGCAGACCCGGAGTACGAGCCTTATTGACAGTTTCGGATTAGTCGCAACCAGTTCGTCCGCTGCCAAAGTCAGAAGGTCTGACACCATCGACATAGGTATGGCCGCATTGCGCCCAGGGTTGTTGACTGTAGGTATTCCTGCTGCTTCAAGTAAGCGAATCGCTCTATATGCGGCTATCAGGCGGGAGCGACTTAGGTTGGTAAAGCGAACGCTGGCGCCCTGTCTCGCTCCCACATCGAACGACGGTGCTTCATCTTGCTCATCGGTCCGTCTCAGCTCCCGCCTGATATGGTCCGTCTCAGCTCCCGCGTCACACTTCAGAGAAGCGAGTTTGGACCATTCTCTGAAGATGCTCTGCCGGTTATTCGCCGTGAGTGTGGAAGCCAAAGCCCAGCCCTCCCGCGACGCGCTTGCAATGCTTCTGCCCTCCGCGTGTTCTTGTCGAAGTAAATTCAGTGCTCCTTGAACCAACGGGACTGATTCGTCGTAGCGTTGTGCCTCAGTAAGTAGCGCGGCTTTGCGAAGCATCCAAGCAGGATCACAATTCTCGACTGCCCACCTATCAAGCAAATCGTTCAGTCGATCGAAGTCCAGGGAATAGACTGCCCACAGGCAACGTTCCTGCTGAATTCGGTGCTCGATATCGGGGCTATCGTTGATAAACGGCTCCAAGGCTTCAAGACGTTGCTCGAATAGAGACTGATCGCAGTCAAGACGCGCAACCGTTACCAACGCAAGTGCTACTGCTGTCCATGCCTCACGTATCTCGGCCCAGTCGTCACGGTCTGTGTAAACGCCTCCAACTGTGCGCATCTCGCAATCGATCTCATGCAATACCTGTCTTGCAGCCGCGTCAAGGTTAAGTGTGATGGGTTCAAGTAGGATTTCCTTGCGCCATAATAGTTCACGAATAGCCCTCAGCTGCTCTATCGGATGGAGGTCATGTAATGCGCTGAGAATAGGTATCTCCCAGCCTTCTGTGCGCCAACTGAGCTCAAATCGTTCTTGGCCGGATGGGAAAACCAACCACCCTGGATAGAGTTGTCTGTTGTGGGCCCAAATGTCGACAACGTTTCTGACGCCATCTATCGGTTCACTGTCGTTAGGTTGCATCATCTTGGTGCTACCTTCTATCCGGCTCACCTATAGGTACATTTTGCACGACCCTAAATACAGGCTGTAGGTGTTCGGGAATGGGGGTTTCCTCTTCTTCTGGAGGTGAAGGCCAAGTCGTCTCGTCGTAGGGTAGACTTGGCTCAAGGGTGTAGAGCAACCACTCAGTCGCGTATTGGTGTCGACGATGCACAGGCCAATTTGAAGCCTGCGGATGGTTCGCAACGTCAATGGGCACTACGCCGCGGGCTTCAAGCATGCGGCGTCGATGAATCGACAGATCTAGCCAACCGGCTAGGTAAATCTTTAGCGCTGCCTGACCAAGATTGTCGCGCACCCAGCCCGACCAGTTGAGGAAGTTAGGGTCATCGCCCGAAAAGCCAATGAGAAAGAAAACCGTCTCCATCATTGCCTGCTGGACCGTATTTACAAATGGCGCGAACTCGGAGGGGTAGGTTCGGTAGTCTTCTTCTGTAACGATGAGCGGAAACTGCGAAGGGAATGAACCATGCAACTTGATGATGCGCGGCTGGCTAACTATAGGAAGTTGTTGCATACTCTGAACGACGCGATATGGATGCTCAAGGGTGTCTGAGCTTGCACGTTCCAATAGCGTATCCCAGTTGGTGGTGAAGACGTCACGCCAAGGCAGTTTCAGCAACCTGACATGTGCCTCTCCCGGTGTAAACTCAGCATCTCGAATGAGTTGGTCGAGAAGCCTGTACAAGTTGCTCTGCCCGAACGCTGTCTCGTACTCTTGGGCTAGTCTAAAAACATTGTCAATCGACGGAGCTACTACACCTGCGCCGTAGGAGCCGCCACTGGCACTCTCAGGATACAGTTGGCGGTAAAGCTCCTCAGCGATATCGGTCCACAAGGGCATGTCACGAGCACCGAAACGAGTTTTCTGCGCATTTCGGCTGAAGCCACTGCCAACCATCACGGATGCCCTTGAGATAGGACGGATACGCAGGGCATCACGTACTTTGTTGATATGGCTCTGGTCGGGAATAGGTTGTGTGTTCATAAACCTTTCGTTCACTCTGTCAGCGAAGAATATGATAGACACGGAAAGATAATCAATACACTGGAAAGAGCCGGCCAACAAGAGAAAGCCCGCACGGGCGGTATTGGCGCGGCAGGCCGTGACTGCAATGCGACGGACTCTCCTGTATCTTGCGCCTACCGCCCCGCTCACGCCCTCGTTCCACCGTCTTCCCCTTTTCCCACGCGGGTATCATACGCGCGGCTCCCTGAAGGCGAGCGTGGGCGCAGGACTGGCTCCCTCATAGGATGCACGACTTCGGGCCTGGGGTAGACAGGGCGCATCTACGGGTCTACCTGTGCCTGACGGTCTCTCTCGCACTCAGTCCCGACAACACGACCGCCTTGCCCCTCACCGGCAGTCCTCTAGGCGCGAGAGGCACCGGCCACCTCAGATCGAGATCGTTCAGGAGTCCGTGATCAACGACAATTAGTTTTATCGGCCTGTTACCTCACCGGATAATGATGCCGAAACGGTGTCTCCCTTGTCGGGCCTGTCTCACCCTATGCATGGGCGTGCGCATTCCACGAGGCTATCGACACGACGATCACGCGAGATGACTTCCCGAACGCCACCACCTGGCGGCCGAGGATCCGTCTGGACTGGGACCGCTTAGGGGCATTTCAGACCCGGAAACCGCCTGAACATCCGGTTGCGGGGGAAACAACCGCACTAGACAGACCCAGGGGCCCCGGTTCATGATCAAGGAGTACGTAGGTGTGGGTCCGACCACATCCTGGGGCGCAGCTCGAGGGTCGAAAGTGGCGCCGGATTCCGTCAGGCTGGGGAGCGCCGGACGCCAATTGGGAAAGACTTACCACATGGGCGTGCGGGGTGGTGAAGTAACGGCCGACGCAGCCCGCATTGCCGGTAAACACCCACTACCGATTCCGCCATGTCGGAACTGGTTCGCCCTATTTATCTTATGTAAAGCAGAAGCTGTTCAGATGCCTTCGTTAGAGAGTCTGCGGAACCGGATGGAAATGCTCATCCAATGGAATTGTCATAGGCTACAACCTCCATCAGCATGCTGGCCAACTCTATGGTCTTGACTACCTGTTCGCGCCCAGCCGATGGGAAGCCCAGCAGATAATCCTCCACTGTGACTCCCTCCGCCAGGTGTCCGAACAGGTCTCTCATCGGGACCCGTGAGCCTTTGAACACGGGCATTCCACTCACTCTACCCCTGTCACTGTGGACAGGGATCTCGCTCTTCACGTGCTCCCTGATCGCATTCAACGCCTGCGCCGCGCTCATCTCCGGGAAGTCCCGCAAGAAAGCGTACAGGTTCTGCATCCGGGCCATGTAGTCGAACAGGTACTGGACCGGCACGTCAGTCCCTTCGAAGACAGGAGCGTCCTCGGGCACGTCCGACAACTTGACACGGTAGAACGTCCTGACCCTATCTGTCGGCTCTTCTTGCCTGTGTTGCTCAGCCATCTGTAATTCCCTGTAGGTCGGGTCCCCCGTCTCGTGCTGCCGCAGCTGCTCAATTGACAGCTCCGGCCTGGTAATACAGCGCTCAGGGTGCTCCGTGTTGATTGTTGGCACTGTTGCGCTCCTGTGAGAGCCCCAGGAAACGATGCAACGTATCGTACCATCGTGTCGCCGGAACCGGCAGTTCCCAATTACGGGCATGGAACAACGACGTCTCCCCGTTCGTCTATACTGGCATCACGCCCGCGAATTGGGGGTGTTCAAATGTACAGACTTGCATGCATCGCACTTCTGACCATACTTGCAACAGCTTTGGGTGGGCTGCTCTCGGCCTGCGGGGCGGGTGCAGAATCTGGAGTTGATTCATCCACGTGGGCCCGCCAGGGGGGGGCGATAAGCGAGACAACCGTGCTGGCCCGGCCCTTCGGGGAAACTACAGCTGCTTCTGCTCCGGCTCCACAACCACGCGCTGCCCGGCGAGCGGCCCCTGTTCCCACGTCCATGACCTCTAAGCAGGTGGTAAAGGAGGTCGCAGTCGAGAAGGCGGTGTCCCAGGCGGTCCAGGTCAGTTCGGAAGCTGACAGCACCCGGGCGCAGCTCGTCACTCAACGTCGGATAATCATCCGTGAAGTGGATATGTCGCTCGTTGTGGATGATATTCAGGCGGCTATCGACGAAATTGCGGAGATGGCGGAAAACGCGGGTGGCTGGGTGGTGGACAGCGGTCGCTGGTCGCTGCACAGCGGAAGTGTCAGCATCCGAGTGCCCGCCGACGTACTGGACGACACGATCAATGAGCTGAGGCTACTCGCCAACAAGGTCGATGCTGAGAACACCACAAGCAGGGACGTTACCGACGAGTACGTGGATTTGGGAGGGAGGCTGACGAACCAGCAGGCAACCCATGAAGCTCTGCTCAAACTCCTGGAGCGCGCCGAAGCGGTGGAAACCGCGCTGGCCGTCCAGCGTGATCTTTCGAGAGTGCAGGAGGAGGTAGAGCGGCTCTCAGGGCGCATCAAGTTCCTGGAAGAGTCGTCAGCGTTCTCCATCATCAGGGTCAACCTGCGTCTGGCGCCTATGGACGTGGAAGTGGACGCTGGAGCGGACCAGACCGTGGCGGTTGGAGTTCCCGTCAGTTTCAGGGCAACCTTCAGTCCGCCGGACGGAATCGAAGACTACACCATTGCCTGGGACTTCGGAGACGCCTCTGACACGCGAGTCATCCACCGGACCGCGCCCACGCAGACTCCGGGCGAACTGACCACCGAAACCGTTGCCCACGTTTATGGCGCCACCGCTGGGTCGCCGTTCATCGCCGAGGTTTCCATAACTGGAACGGGTGAGGGCGGGATAATCGAAGGTAAGGACACGCTCACGGTCGCAGTGTCTGAGATTCCGGCCATAGAGGTGTTCGCAGGCGGGAGTAAGACCGTCGACCAGAACACCGAGGTGGAGTTCTCAGGGTCGTTCACAAGGCCAAAGGGGCTGACAGACGTCAGATACGAGTGGGACTTCGGTGACGGATCGACACCCACCGAGGGCGACCTCCCCGAAGGCGTGACCAGGGCAACGGCAACGCACGTGTACCCGGACCACCGGCGCGAGCCCTATATCGCAAAACTCACTGTCAGCGCAGACAGCGAAGTCGGAGAAGTGGAAGCCTCCGCAGAGTTCTACGTATACGTCACGGAGCAAGTTGGCTTCGTCGTTGGCGGTTTCGATACGCCTACATGGGGATCCATGACCTCCGACGGTCGGCAGTACATCCTCGGTGACAATTTCAAGACTGCGGTCAGGGGACTGACCGGGTTCGTGCAGGGACTGACCGTCATAGTGATCTGGCTTGCGATCTTCAGCCCGTTCTGGGGCGCCATCGTCGCGCTGGTCTGGTTCATTGTCCGATGGAGAGCGCGACGCCGGACAGAGGGACGTGAGCGACTGGAGGCCGAAGCGACGGCAACTGGAGGGGCAGGATGACGCCCCGGCACTTCACTGCTACCGCCTTCGTGGTTTGCGGTGACAGTGTCGCGCTGCACTGGCATCCGAAGGTCAAGGCCTGGCTTCCACCGGGCGGTCACATTCTGACCTCAGGTGCTGTTCGGTCTATGGCCTAAGGCACGCGTTCCGTTCGGCGCATGGTGCCCATGTATTCCAAATAACCTGGCCCCTCAGCCCGCTGTGTGTCGTATTGCGTTGTGATACAACACACAGCCGTATCGCGCCAGGACACACGACGACTCCGGGGGCAGCATGATCGTCGCGCTACTTGCCGAAAAGGGCGGCACCGGCAAGACTACGCTCGCGACCGACCTCGCGGGTATGCGGGCCAGGAACCGCACGGTGCTGCTGGTCGACGCTGACCCGCAGGGCAGCTCGCACTTCTGGGAACAGACACGAATCACGGCCAGCCTGTTCCAGGTGGACTCCGAGACGCTGCACGGCGAGTCGTTCGCCAGACGCCTGCGGAACCTCGTGCCCCGGTATGACGACGTCGTAATAGACACCGGCGCCGGCGACAACATCGAGATGGAGGCCCCACCGGTCCAGCCCTCCGGCGTGGACGTCGCGACCATGGGACTGGTCGACCACCGTGTCGTCCAGGCGCTCGAGCTGAACCCTGGTCTGCGCGCCTGGGCATTGCTCAACCGGGTGTCGCCAAACTCCCGCAACCGTGACGAGGCCGAGGCCAGGGCTGTTCTCTCCGGCTGCACGGCTATCAGGGTGGCGGACATCAGGGTGTGTGACAGGGTGGCGTTTCCGAGGGCGCTGACAGCCGGACTGATCGTCTGGGAGTACCGGGTTGGCGCGACGAAGGCTCACGAGGAGATCGAGGCGGTGTACGAGCTGGTCTTTGATGAGCCCCAGAGAATCTGACCTTTACCAACAACCGACAGACTGAGGACATCACCATGCAGATGAGAGAGCCGGCGGGGTCCGGCAGGGGCAGCGGCCAGGGAATGCGGAGCACGTCCGAGGAGCCCAGGCGCTATATAGGACTGAGATATCCTGAGAGCTTCGTGCAGAAGATCCGGCTTGCCGCGGACTCTAAGAACATGCGGGTGGCGGACTACATCCGGCAGATCATCGAGGAGCAGGTCGACAGCGACGTGAGGGCGCTTGCCCGCAGGCTGAACGACGAGATGTCGACGTGACGCGAGAGGACTCCACGGGTCAGTAGGGGCGTTGGACAGGGAACCATCCGGAGACTGGGAGCGTCTTAACATTAAAGCAGACCTCGACACTCTCACCGGAGGGCATCATGTCGCTCGCAAGTCCAAGAATCCTTCTGGCGTTCCTGTGCCTGTTGTCGCTCGTCATGGCTGCCTGCGGCAACCCCGGGCCCCAGGCTGACCCGGCTCCGACGACAGGCGCACCGACCCCTGACCCAACCGCAACGGCCGTTCCGGTCGTCTCGGAGGCGACGCTTCCGACCCTCACACTCACCCACGAGGGCGGGACCATCGAGGCCCGCCGGTTCGAGGGCTGCTGGAGGCCGGACGCGTCGTCCGATCTCCAGTGTGTCGAGACCTCGCCGCGCGGTGAGCTCGAGAACTACCTCGAGGTCGAAAGCGGTGACGTCATCGAGGTCCGGATAACGCCCGACAGCCTTCCGTCCCACCTGCTGGCCACGTTCTTCGCGCAGCCTGGCGAAATCGGAGTTGGCGACCTGCTGCGGCTTTCGACAGTCGAGCGCAGGCTCGTGATCGACATGCCGCCCGGCAGGTACAACGTCAGACTGCACGCGCAGTGGGTCGAGGGCCAGAGTGACCTCCAACACAAGGTGAACTACGTGTTCGGCATCGAGATACCGGGAGAGACAGCACTGGAGTCCAGCTGCATGTCCACAGCTGCGGGTGGAATTCTCGGCATCCTGCTGGAGTCCCTGGACGACCCGGACCGCACAGCGCTCGACGCCGTTAACAGCGGCGGATGCACCTTCAACAGCAGGATCGCGAACGTGGTGCTGATCCTGGAGAACGACGATGGCCGGTATGTCGAGACATTCCGACTGGAGCCGCCGTCTCTCAATGTCGCGCTTCCGCTCCCGGAGGATACCGTGTCCGAAAGTACAGGCGGACCGCTCCCTCCGGGCCTCTACTCGCGCCGGGTGGTCGCCGTCACAGTCGATGGGACGGAGAACGACATTCATCTGGACGATATTGGAGGCATAGTTAAACTCGTTAGCAGACTGCCGGACCCCGACACGCCAATCGTATTCCCTCAGCACCAGGACAGGCGACGGACATACGCCACCGCCCTGCCCGACCACATCGAGGGTTATCTACAGGCGTACAGGGGGTGCATCTACATAAGAAACGGCACCATTCCGGTGTGGCCCTCCGACTTCACCATGAGATTGGAAAACGGCCGACTCCAAGTACTGGACGAGAGCGGTAACGTCGTCGGAGTCGACGGGAAGGAGGCTGTCCTGGCCGGGTACGAGGTCAGGGCTGACGACCCCCTTGGCAGGCAGATCAGCGCCACGTTGCCGCTGGCGTGTCCCCCAGGGAACTTCTGGATCGTCGGGGACGAGATAGGCGAGCTGAAGGAGAGGGCTGGGATGCGCATCGTGCCGTTGGAAGGCTCGTCCCTCATATTCCCTCGCCAGTCCCCGGGCCGCTGGAGCGACGATCTGTCGATTTCGACCGAGGGAGAACTGGTCCACCAGGGCGACTGTCTTCGTGTCAACGACGCTGAGAGGCACATGATCATCTGGCCGCCGCTGTTCACACCCCATATGGGCAACGACGTGGTGGAGGTCAGGGATGGAAATGGCGTAACCGTGGCCAGGGTCGGCGACAGGCTGGAGATTACGGGATTCGGGAGCGAGCTGATGAGACCGCACTACGTGGACAGGTGTCCGGGACCCTACTGGACGGTGGGAAGGATTACAGAGAGGCGGTGAACTGTACTTTGAATAGAACACCGGAGGCTGAGGGGACTTCCTGGTTTGGTCTGATGCCGGTCCTCATCGGTTTCCGTCTTCCTGCAATCGCCTGCTGAGTTTCGGCTGACCCTATCTGCCAGTTGTCTTGCGACTCATTTCCTTATCGTTTCGCGCGCCTGAGTCAGGGAGTCAATCCGACTGAGGAGGAGTCGGGCCGCCTGTGGCCATCCTTTTGACACGTAAACGTGGGAGCTCTTTGCAAGAGGCGCTCTTACCACTGGGCGGACCCGTCCGCTGGCGAACAGGGACTACTGCCCCAAGCTACGGTCCACGCCAGCGAGTTTCCGGACACGGTGACGCCGATCGGTTCCATTGACGTAGAATGGATCATGGAAGTCGGCGAACTGCCCAGTCAGGATGCGTCGCTGCGTCCCATGAACCCCACCGTCGCGATCTGCGGCTCGCCAATGTTGACATAACACAAGTGGGACGAACCGGTTCGAGTCCAATTAACTCTTAACCACGACAATACTGACCCGGCAGAGATCGGGGCTCAGATTATTCCATGGGCTCTCGGACTCACCTTGCCCGTATTGCGAGTCAGCGAAACTCTCGACAGTGGTTGCTGTCTGACGTCCCGTACTAGGTAATCACCCTACCATCTGAAGTTGGCAGGGTTCGCACTCTTTATGTTATGTCAACTGAGGATCGCAGAAGGTTTGGTAACATCAACCGGTGAGGCAACAGGCAGACACAATGGTTGACGTGGACCCGGACGTGTGCGACGAAGCCGGCGGGGATAGGCATCTTGGCCAGATTGGGGCCGATTTAGGACAAACCAAACGTGCAAAAAACGCCGCTAGAGATTTAGTACGAATGGAGCCCGGCATTCGCGGTAAACGGGCCAGATTCGTAGCTGGAGAGGGGCACTCGCGAGCCGTTTAGGACGATCGCAGAGCGGGGGGCCTAATTAAAGGGTTGAAAAGCAACAAAATCGGCCGTGCTAAAGATGTGCTGGGCAGATCCACAACAAGTAGCATGTCTTCGAATCAGGGCCAGTTCGACTGCACGCACCGAATGCTTCATGCGCTCCCCGACCCACCCTATTTCAGGGTATGTCTGAGCAGACATGATGCGCCCGCCGACGCCGTCCGGTTCAAGTCTGTTGGGCTCAACGCAGTCGGTCGGGGTGTTTCACGCCACCCATTCCCGCCGGCTGTGCGACAATCGTTTTTGCCGGTCTGACTCCTTGTTCACCTAGCGATTCTGGGTCGCGTTGGTTCTATTACTCGGCACGTCGAACTCCGGCATCACCAGGTGGCGGACGACCCTGTCTATTGCCGCCGCGGTCGCCATGGGGTTTGCGAACACCTTCTCCGATTCACTGAACACCAGGTTCGAGGTGATCCCCAACGATCGATGCTCATAGCGCGCAGTTATCGGGGTGAACAGCACCTCCGGCTCCCCTGCCCCCTGTGGAAGGTAGCCGAGGTCATCGATCTCCAGCAGCTCGAAGTTGTCGAGCTTCCTGAGCATTCTGGGCAGCTGCGGGTCCCTCCTCGCAGCGAGCATATCCCCCGGTGGGCCTCCGCCGGGGCAGGCTCTGTACCAGGCGGTATGCGGGGATGAACAGCACCGAGCGGGCGGACTCGACCAGCCTGTGACCTATGGCGCAGATCGCGTGGAACTTGCCGGTGCCGGGCATACTGAACTCCGGCACGCTGACCCCATGATCGACGAAGTCCCCTTCACCAAACATCTCGAGCTGCTGTCTCAGCTTCACCGAGGCCCTGTCGTGGTCGACCGCGTCCCAGGTCTTCCCCGCCGGCAGCTTCGATGCTCTCCGCAGACGGTCCCCCCGTCGCATCCGCCTGTCCTCAGCCTCCTACTCCCTCATCTCCACGAGGGTCATGAGAGCTCTGCGTGTCCGGCCTCACTGAACCTCCCCACGGTCTCTGCCGCCAGGGTGGGAAGCTTGAACTGCCTGCCCAGCTCCCTGACACGTTCCACAACTGCGCTCGGTGCACCTGTATCAACCATCATCGTGCACCTCCCACCCAGCCGCCGGTCGTACACTCCGAGGTCCACCGTACCTGACAGCTTCAACTCCGGTAGCGGTATCGGGTGAACTCGGAAGCATCAAAACTCTGGTGGGTAATCATGCTGCGGTATTGTTGGTATGCCACATGCTGTCCCAATCGTTGTTCAACGTGAGCACTCTCAGCGCAACGCCCTTGTCTGCGCAGGCTCTCTTCCAACTCATTCCTCTGCGCCCCTTCAGTCTCCTGTTGATTACGATGTCCACCGCTTTCTCCACCGCTCCACTGCCCACAGGATACCCCTCTGACCTGAGCCAGTCGTAGTCGCCCATCCAATCGGCGTTGTTGCTCACATAAGTCATCAACTCCCTCAGACTGTCGGTCGGGTATCTGTGGGACAGCTTCACCACCTGTCTGAGAGTCTCTTCGGGTCTGCCTCTGACCAGCAGCTCCATGAGTGTGTGGCAGACCGTGCCCACCTCCTGGCGCGCTATGGACGCTCTGACCGACCTCCATACTCTGTGTTCGATGTGCCACAGGTCCAGGATACGCAGGGCGTATGGAAAGTGTTCCTCGGCTATCGTGCTTATCCATCGCGCTCCATCCTCTATCACCGACTGTTTGGCCGCATGGTCTATGCCCTGTCTGCGCGCCTGAGCGTATATCAGTCGTCCCGCCCTCTCAGACGGTCCGAACGTCGCGGCGTATCGTCGTCCGCTCAGAGAGCGTCTGTGCTCTCCGACCTTCTCGCTGGCCACATAGACCACTCCAACCTTGCCCTCCATTCCATTGGGGTTGTCTCTGCTTCGCACCCAACCGCCGTCAATTGCCACATTCACCATCTGAGGCCCGTCCACGCCTGCCGACGGCACCACGTGCCGCTCGAGCGCACCATCGGCCTCTCTGAGCTGAGCTTCGACCGCATCCTGTCCATGTCTGTTCGTCAGTCTGCGCACCTGCTCGTGACTCACCTTGTCCCCAACCATCTTCTGAAGCACGGTCGCCGCCTGTTCGTATGGCCACGACGCTCCGCTCAGAGACGCCAACTCAGCGAACCTGATGCTGGCATGACCTCCTCTCACCTCTTTCAACATGCTGTCAACTGGCTGGCTGAGACTCGTGCATTCGTGACACTTCACCCTATGTCGCTTCAGCTTCACTCGTCCGAACACCGTCATGACGCCGTAGTCCCGATAGCTCTCCCCTGTTATCCGGTCGCTTCCGCACACCTCACATGCCCAGCGCAGCCGCTGACACAACTGCCACACCTCGCACAGAACCTCACGCATCAGTCTCAGACCAAAGATGTGTATGCGACCCTCAAGCTCATTGATAGATTCGATCTCGTCTGGTATCTGTATGGCGCGGGTGATCGTTACCTGCATTGGACTGGTCTTCTCCCTGGATGTGTTTGTGTTTGTCCAAGAATAAGGCCAGTCCTCTCTACCTCGATACCCCTTCTAACTCTACCCACCACTTTTGTGATGCTTCCAGATTCTCACCGATGCTTGACTTTTGAGACCATCGGTATATATTTGGAGCCAACGTGACAGGTTCCAACACCTGTGGGCGTCGTCAGTAGCGAAAGGCGAGGGAGTGAGGGAGTGATGAAGACCCATCTGTCCAGCTTCACCAGGTTGTTCGGAATAGCGGCCTTGGCAATGGCTATGATCGCAGCCGTTGCTTGCAGCACCACCGATGAGGAAGTGATCAAGGAGGTACCTGTTGAGGTTCAGAAAATAGTTGAGGTTGAGAAGGTGGTGGTGAAGGAGGTCATCAAGGAGGTACCTGTCGAGGTGGTGAAAGAGGTGACCAAGGTTGTGACGGAAGAGAAGGTGGTGGTAAAGGAGGTTGAGGTCGAAAAGATCGTCATAGCCACGCCGATCCCCGTTGGAAAGGTGGTGTGGCGCGTCGGCGCCGACAAGGAGCCCCAACGCGGAGGCATAGTGCGGCGAGGGGGGAATAGTCACGTTGACAATATGGACCCGGTCGTGTCGACGGCGGGCGGCTGGCATTCACACACGTTGTTCGAGCAGCTAGTATCTTACGACTTGGTTGACTACGCGACCGGGGAACACACCCTCACTCCCGACCTGGCCACCGAGTGGGAGTTCGCCGACCTCACCACCCTCATCCTCCGCCTGCGGGATGGCGTCCGGTTCACCGACGGGAGCGCGCTGAACGCGGAGGTCGTCAAGTGGAACCTGGATCGGATGGCCACAGCGGAGAAGTCCAGGTGGAAGGCTGATCTGGGAGCCCTCGAGAGCGTCGATGTCGTCGATGACCGGGCGGTCCGGCTAAACCTGCACGCCCCCAGCGCCCCCATCGTTAATCATCTGAAGGTGCCCATAATGTCCAAGGCCCACTTCGATACTGTCGGCGAAGAGGGCATCGCGACCAAGCCGGTGGGGACCGGGCCGCTGAAGCTAAAGCTGTGGGTGCCGGACGACCGCTTGGAGTTGGAGCGCAACCCCGACTACGGGCGTCAGGGGGCCGACGGCAAGCCGCTCCCCTACATTGATGGCCTGCACCTTACGGTGTACACGGACCCGTCGGTGGCATTAGTGGCCCTGCAGACCGGCCACCTAGACATGTACCAGCCTATCGCACCACATGACCTTGAGATCGCCCGGAAGGATCCCAACGTCGAGGTCCTTACTATGTGGTGGATGGGGGCTATACGGCCCCGCATGCTGTTCAATTCAAGGAGCGGCCCCTTCACCGACATCAGGCTGCGGCAGGCGGCCCTCTACGCGCTGAATCACGAGGCCCAGGCGGCGGCGTACGGCGAGGGCGCTGTGCCGCACTACTTCCCCGACTGGTTACCCGGCATGCTGGGGTGGGACGAGTCGTTGCCCCACTACAGTTACAACCCTGAGAAGGCGAGGCGACTGGTGTGCGAGGTCGACCCTTCCTGCGAGGTGGAGGTGCGCTTTTTCTTCATCAGCCGCGAGCCCGATAACAGCCTTGCCCTGGTCGTAAAGGCCATGTGGGATGATGTGGGCATCAAGACGACCCTGGAGCACCAGGAGCGGCTGGCGTGGATCGACACAATGCGGGGGGACGCCTACGAGGCCGCGCAACACAAGGGTACCCCCCTAGGGTTCGACCCTGATGCGCTGTCCCGACGGTACGAGGCGATCGGGTCGAACTGGGGCAACTACGACTCGCCGGACTTGCAGGACTGCATGATGCGCGGGCGCACAGAGCTTGATCGGGGCAAGCGCCACGAGATCTATAAGGAATGCCAGCGCATCATTTACAACGAGGCGGAGATTGGGGGCGGCTTCCGCCTGCCAGTGGAGGCCGGCTTCCGGAAGGAGGTGAACGGCTTCGGCTTTTCCGTCGGTGACACTCAGGACCTCCGCGAAGTGTGGCTGGAACGCCGCTAAGCCAGGGCGATGCGCCCTCGGAGGGATAGCGTGGCGGCACGGGGGGCATGAGGGGACGGCGTGATGGCATCACCTCTCACGCCCCCGGCCCTCGGCAGGGGTGGGCCACATCCTACGCTGAATCGGCAGCGTCTCGTGCGGGTGCAGAGGGCCCGTACGTTGTTCTCGAGCACATGCTCTTCGGTTCCTCCTGTCTGGTAAGAACGACGGCCTCAGGCGGTGGGCTAGGGGCGGCGACGGTGTTGCTGAGGGGGCCGGCGCGTAAAGAGTTGTCTCTGGAGGTTACATATGTGGAGGCACATCGCGCGACGCCTCTTGCAGATGATCCCGTTGGTGTTGCTCATCTCTGCGATTGTCTTCGTCCTGACGCATATCCTCCCAGGCGATGTTGCCATGGCCATCCTGGGGGAGGAGATGGCTCGCGACGACGTAGCCTATGAAGCCGTGCGCGCCGAGCTGGGCCTTGACCACCCCTTGCACCTCCAGTACATGCGGTGGCTGGCCAGGACGGTGCGCGGGGACTTCGGGACCTCCTACCGCACGCACGAAGATGTAGGCTCCGCTTTGGCTCAGAGGCTTCCTCGCACCCTGCAGCTCATGGTCATGGCCACCATGTTATCTACCGCAATCGCCATTCCGGTAGGGGTCCTCTCGGCCCTTCGTCCCAACAGCAAGCTGGACATGGGGGGAACTCTCTTTGCCATGTTCGGGGTAGCTGTCCCCAACTTCTGGCTGGGGCTGATGCTCATCTACCTGTTCGCCTTTGCCTTCGGCTTCTTCCCGGGCACTGGATACGTCTCGCCCACGGAGGACCTGGGCAGGAACCTCAAGGTCATGATGCTGCCTGCCCTCACTCTGGGCATGAGCGGGACGGCAACACTCATGCGCCTTACACGCTCGTCCATGCTTGAGGTCCTTCAGCAGGACTACATCAGGACGGCGCGCGCCAAGGGTCTCCGTCCGGCGACGGTGTTGGTGATTCATGCCCTGAAGAACGCCCTCATCCCGGTGGTGACCGTCTACGCCCTCCAAATCGGAGACATGTTCGGAGGCTCGGTGGTGGTGGAGACGGTGTTCCGTATCCCCGGCATGGGCTTCTGGGCCGCGCAATCAGTGTTCTTCCGGGACCTGGCCGCTACCCAGGCCATCATCATGGTCACGGCGACTGCCGTAGTCATATCCAACCTTGCGGCGGACATCCTGTATGCATACCTCGATCCTCGGATTCGTATCGCGTAGTCATGATGGACAGAGAGAGCACCATTAGAAGGTCAGGCTGGCTCAGGTGGGCACCGCCCGTCCTGAAAGTAATCAAGGCTATTAACATGGCCACGCAGACTCGCGGTGCCAAGGTGAGTCTGGTTGTGGTTGTCAGCGTGATTCTCATCGCCGTCGCCGCGGACGTCATCGCGCCGTACGACCCGCTGATCCAGGACTACACCGCGCTGTTGCAGGCACCCAGTCTTTCCCACCCTTTCGGTACGGATCACGTCGGCAGGGACATCCTCAGTCGCGTGATCCACGGGACCCGTACGTCCATCGCTGCGGGGATGCTGTCGGTGGGCTTCGCGATCCTGGTGGGCGGGACAGCGGGCCTAGTGGCCGGGTACCTTCGGAACTGGATCGCGGCACTCATTATGCGCATTGCCGACGCCATCTTCGCCTTTCCTAGTCTCCTCTTGGCCCTAGTGATGGCCTCCGTCTTGGGCCCCAGCCTCCAGAACATTATGATTGCGGTGGGCGTCGTTTTCAGTCCCACCATCGCTCGCCTAGTGCGCGCCGAGTCCCTGTCGGTGCGGGAGCGGGACTTTGTTACGGCGGCTGTGAGCTCGGGAGCAACTCCGACTAGGATCACCTTGGTCCACATCTTGCCCAACGTCATGGCCACCGTCATCGTGATGGCCACACTCTTGGTGAGCGCGGCCATCCTCATCGAGGCCGGGCTGAGCTTCTTGGGCGTGGGGCTGCCACCGCCGGCGCCTTCGTGGGGTGCGGACCTACGGGACGGCGCCAGGTACCTGCGAGTGGCGTGGTGGGCGTCCTTCTTCCCGGGGTGCGCCATCTTCCTCACCGTCCTGGCCATCAACCTCCTGGGCGACGGGCTCCGCACCAGCCTGGACCCGCGGCAGCGGCGGACATTGCGTGTGTGAGCAGAACGGTCCAGCACTTCAGTATCTAGCCCGACACCTTTTACCGGTGGTTCAGGCGCCCCAATCCGTAAGATCTGAGGAGCCTGGAGAGCAAGAGCCGAAGTCGGCGGCGTCTACGTTAGTCCACGTGGTACCCTGAATTGGCCCAAGCAGTGCTCACCCTGCGGGAGGAGTACCGCCAGTAGGGGAAGAGCCTGCAAAAGAAAACTTCACCGCCGGACCCAGTGAGTAATTGATTAGCGGAGGCGTAGAGGTGGGGGAGAGGTTCAGGTGGAGCGGGCGTGGACGGGCGCGCCGCTGAACACACCGCACAGACCATCCACCACCGACTGACCACCACCCTTGCGAGCCAGCGTCCTGAGTACGCTCGTGAACGCACCGAACGCATCGGCGCCACCCTCGGTCTTGGAGCAGTGAGACACCTTACGCGCTATCACCGCCCCGCGCAGCGCTCGCTCTGCCCGGTTGTTCGTAGGCTCTATCCGAGCATCGTCCAGAAAGCGCAGCAGATTGCCACGGTCATCGTGCCAGCCAAGCTCGTTCTGAAGCCTCCCGTTGTCACGGTCAGGCCCCCGATCGGAGTCGAGGGCAGGCATCGGGCGGTCTCGCAGATGATAGCTCACCTCTCGTCTCAGCCGCTCGGTCTCCGCAACATAGTCCGACGCCTCTCCCCTGCGATATGACTGCCGTAGTTCCATCGCCTCTCTGAGCAGGCCGCTCAGACGCTTGCCGAAGCCATGCCCTCGACTCCGATCGGGGGTCCGTCCTCTGCCCACCTTGGTCTCGACCACCTCACTGATCGAGCGCAGCACGTGTGCCAGACATTTCTGCTGTTTCACACCCGACAGGGCACGAGCGTCATAGCTCCGGCCCCGATCCGTCACCATCACTCCTCCATAGTCGCCCGGCACAACCTCCCTGACCTCCTCGTTACGGTGACGACCGCGCACCTGGTACACCGTGGCATCTTCGGTCTCGAACGCCATCAGAAAAGCGCCCTCTCCGTCCACTCGCCAGCCCGTGTCGTCTGTGTGCACCACCGCGCTCTCACGCACCGACTCCCGAAGCCTCTGGTACGCATCTCCCACAGCGCCCCGGGCTCGGCGCAGTGCGTCCTGAGTGATTGCGCTCTGGCTCAACTCAACTCCGGTCAGCGCCCTCAACACCGACGGCACCCTCCGCACCGGTATGCCCACTCCGTAGTGCAGCACGTGCGCCGCAGCCATCACCCGTCTTCCCATACGGTGCGCACTCGCCCCGTACTGGTCCGCACCAACCTCGGCGTGGCGTCCTCGTACCCGCCTGCCGCAGCCACGACACCGACACACTTGCACCCGGTACTCAGTCACCTGCGGTCTGGGCATCGCGGGGATGTCGGTCACGTAGGCAACATCCACCCCCTCCTGCTCGAGCACGCCTCCACATCCGGGACAGTTGTCGTCGTCCACCGACACATCCACGGGCGGCCCCCACAGCTCAGACGCAGAGGGTGGCTTCCTGTAGCTGAACGACCCTATGCCAGGCTTTCGACCCGGACGTCTGGGCCTGTCGGTCCGTCCACCCTTGGAGAACGGCGCCGCCTGACGCTTGCCGGACCTCTGGGCGGCGGCGAGCTGCCTGCGCAACTCCTTGACCGTCGCGGTCAAACTCGCGTCGTGACCCTGCAGTCGGTCTACCTGAGCGATCAGGTCGGCGTGCTCACAGGGTGGAGGGTCTCTGTCCGTGCACATAGCCGGAGTATAAGAATATGCCCGGCCGAAGCCGCTACCGACTAACTTAATCGTCCTCAGGCGCTGACGGGTGCAGCTGCAATCATCGCTTGGTCACGGTCGCCATCTATCGGCACTAACCTGTAGCCCAGGTGTGCAGCCCTGCGTTTGGCATTGCTCAGCGCTCTCTGTCGATACTGACTCTCGTAGTAAGCGGCCCCCTTGTCGACGTATTCCTGTCCGTACTTGAGCATCGAGTAGATGATCCGCGCCAGCTTGTGCGCCGTCGCCGTTATCGCCTTCGGCGCTCCAAGCTGGGCCTTCTTCCTCCGAAGGAACGCTCCAAGCGCGCTGTCAGAGCGGTGCAGCGCATAAGCGGAGAGGCGCAGAGCTGTGGCGGCCCTGTTCGCACTTGGCTTCGTTCTTGAACTCATCACTCTTCCTCCACTCACCCTGTTGTTGGGGCTCAGGCCCAGCCATGAGGCGAAGTGCTTCGCCGTCGGCCACCGGCTCATATCCACCCCAACCTCGCTCACCACCTTAAGCGCCGTGTAGCTGTCCACCCCGTCTATCGCGGTCAGGTCCACACCGGTCATCCTGTACAGGTGTGTGCGCACATCGAACCTGGGCGCGTTGCCACGGCTATACTTCCGGCCGGCCCTGTCGGCCGGTACACCGCCGTCGCTGCGGTCCTCGAACCTCCTCAGATGCAACTCTATCTCACTGTCGCACTCCTCCATCTTGGCCCGGTACACCCTGTACAGTTCCAACGCCTGCGTCAACTCGAAGATGTGCTCCTGCTTCCAGTGACCGCGCAGTGACTCCGCTATCGTCTTCTCGTCCGCCTTTATCCGAGGATCCCTCAGCTTCGCCAGCTTCCTCGGCTCCCTCTCACCTCCCACTATCGCCTCCACTATCTCCGTCCCAGTCCTGCCGGTGATGTCGCTTATGACGTGCTGAAGCTTTATGTTCATCTGCGTCAGCGCCTTGTGCATGTGTTGAACGTGATGCGCTGCGTACTCCACCAGCATCGCGCGCTGGCGCAGGTAGCTCCTGAGCACTCTTATCTCCGACTCGGGCCTGAACGCCCCCGACAGCAGACCGTAGGTGTGCAACTGCTGCAGCCACTGGCAGTCCAGCACGTCGGTCTTGCGACCCGGTACGCTCTTCAGACGTCTCGGGTCCACAAGCAACACCTCAAGGCCACGCTCCTCCAGCACCCCGAACAAAGCTATCCAGTACACTCCCGTCGACTCCATCGCCACCGTCTCCACCCCGCACTCGACCAGCCAGTCGGCCATCCTGTACAACTCTGACGTGTACGCCTCGAACTCCCGCACACACTCCTCAGCGCTTGCTTCGGACACCGCCACGAAGTGACTGGATGCCCCCACGTCTATGCCCGCCGCGTTCAGGTTCACCCGCGACAACTCCTTCGGCAGCCCTCTCGTCCTCTTCCGTACCACCGTTCTCCTGCGTCTTTCCATCATACCCTCCGACAATATGGAGTAGGCATGTCGTCGCAGGGCGCCACATACTTCGCACAATCTATCGAACGGGAGCGTTACCCAGGGGGACGTCACCAATGATGCCGTCGTAAGGTGCCCGAACCATGCTAATCACCGGGCAATATGCACCAGTGCGGCTTCGGTCTCCATGACGGCGACATGCCTCACCAGCATCATACGCGGCTTCTCACTGCACCCAAGTTAGTTGCATCTGCACGGCCCGGGACGGGCTTAACGATGCTAATCAATTACGTCTTGGCCTTGGTGTCCTCGTCTTCCTTCCACGGATATGCCGTCACCTCTGCCCTGGGAGCCAGGTCCACTAGGGCCATGGCCGCTTCCAGGGAGTGCGACGGCGTGTCGTCGGGCATTACCAGCATCGGCGTCTGGCACTCGCTGGCGAACTCCCGCGATACGCTGTACATGAAGTCCAGCTGGATGCGACAGAGGTTGTGCAGGTACTGGTCGACTATCTCCATCGTCACGTCGGACCGCTGTGCGCAAAGCTCTGGGCCCCAGAGGTCGTGACCGGAGTCGTACATGGAGTCAGGCGTCTTGCTTGCGTGCCCGACCGGCTGGCAGAACACGGCTGCCGCTACGCGCTCCGGCGCCCGCTCGATGAGCTTGAACGCGAAGGGGCCGCCTATGCAGTAGCCCATGAAGAAGAACTCGTCGATGCCAAGGTGGTCCATCAGCCCCAGCTGGTCGTCGACGAACGCTCCCCACGGGTCTTCGACCTGCACCGGTCCGCTGGACTGTCCGCCGTTTGCGTTGCGCTGGTCCATCGTGATGCAGCGGAAGTCGTCCTTGAACACTTCCATCGCATTGAAGACCTGTCCGGGCCAACCGCTGATGACCGAGTTCAAGCCCCCGCCGGGAGTCACGAGAAGTGGAAAGCCAGAGCCAACCTCTTCATACTGGATGCGGACATCGCCTTTGGTAAAAGACGGCATTACAGACTCTCCTTATCGGGATCGGGTATGCGGCCAAGGACGTCAGCTAATACCATTCCAGTCTGAGCGGGCCATATAGGATACTGGCAGCGGTCTGATGCTTCGTCTATGCTCGGGTCAGCTCATCGAGTTGGAGGGCAGCAGATGATCGGTCGACCATTTCGGGTGAACTGGCGCCAGGAGGATACGCCAGAGGCACTGAAGGCAGCATATCGAGCAGAAAGAGACACCATGCTGCGTACCCGTCTGCATGGACTGTGGCTACTGCGTTGTGGACGACGGCTGGGTGAAGTGGCGTCGGTGGTAGGGATCCATTATCGGACGGTGCAGACATGGGTGTCGTGGTACAGAAAGGGAGGAGTGGAGGAGGTGCTGTCGCACAGGATGAAAGGCAAAGGACAGCCTGGGTTTCTGAGCGAGGAACAGGAGCGGGAGTTGGCCGAGGAGGTGGAGAGCGGCCGATTCAGGACAGCTGGCGAGATCAGGGAGTGGATAGAGTCGGAGTATGGAGTGAGCTACCGGTCGGGAAGTGTGTACAGTCTGCTTGAGCGTCTGGGATGCTCGCCGAGAGTGCCGCGTGGTCTTCACGTGAAGGCGGACGTAGGAGCTCAGGAGTCTTGGAAAAGGGGGGCCTGGGTGAGGCGCTCGCAGGTGCTGGTGTGACGACGGAGACGGTGCTGGGCTTTGCCGACGAGATGCGAGTGGGACTTCGTGGAATGGTGCGCAGGGTGTGGGGTCGTCGTGGCGTGAAGGTGCGTCAACGAGTGCAGTTGGTGTACGAGTGGAGGTACCTGTTCTGTGTGGTGGACGGACGTAGTGGGAAGCTGTTGTGGAACTGGATAGACTCGATGAGGTCTGAACGGATAGCAGAGGCGGTCAACGGTCTGAGGCATGGGACCGACGTTGGAGCGCTGGTGTGGGATGGAGCGAGAGGACACCGCAGTCGGCTGGTGGATGTGGTGGGACTGCCGACGATCGTGCAGCCTGCTTATAGTCCTGAGCTCAATCCTGCTGAACGAGTGTTCGAGGAGGTCCGTCGCTGGGTGGAGGGCAGGATATACGGGAGCATCGAAGAGAAGGTGGAGGCAGTGAACGCCTATCTGCGTGAGTTGGAGTCTGATCCCGGACGGGTGCGGTCGCTTGCTGGATGGGACTGGATAGAGGAAGCGGTCCAGAGTCTACCATCCCACTATGCGGCCTCCTCAGACTGAAATGGTATAAGACGCAGTCGATAGCCCTGAGAGCATGAGACTGGCGGAACCCGCCCTACACCGTCGCCAGCGATGGCGCCCTCATCGGCGCGGACATCTGCCCTTCGTTCAGCGGGATGGCCTCGTTCTTGTAAACCTGTACCCGGTACGAGCGGTAGTCGGCGATGAACATGAGCCCGTCGCTCACGCGGACCGACTTCGGAGCGCGGAAGCGCTTCTGGATCTCCAGATCGGCCATGTCGCGGAGCCTGTTGGGGTAGGCGTTGGTCAGCATGTAGTCGCGGGCCACTCGTGACAGGGTCGCGTCTCCGATGAACTTCTGGACGTACTCACCCTTTTCGTTGAAGAGCTGGATCCTGTCGTTGCCGGTGTCCGCGACATAGATGTCGCCGAACTTATCGACAGCGACCCCGGTAGGACGGTTGAACTCGCCCTTTCCAGACCCGGAAGTGCCGAACTCGGAGATGAACTCGCCGTCTGCGGTGAACTTCTGCACGCGGTCGTTACGCCAGTCGGCGATGTACACGTCGCCCACCTCGTCCACGGTCACCCCCCAGGGCATGTTGAACTCGCCGGGACCGTCGCCCTGCGAACCCCAGCCGAGAATGTACTCACCGTCGCGGGTGAACTTCTGGACACGGTTGTTGAGCGAGTCCACGACGTACATGTTCTCTTCAGCGTCGAACTCGATTCCCGCCGGACCGTTGATCTGGCCCTCGGCGTCGCCCTCCTCGCCCCAGGAGGCTAGGAACTCACCGTCCCTGCTGAACGAGGAGATGCGATGTAGCGCCTCGTCGGAGACGTAAACGTTTTCGTCGGCGTCGCGTATCACGTTGACGGGCCAGGTGAACTGACCTTCGTTGCTGCCGTATCCGCCGATGTCGATCAGGTCGTCCGTCAGACGTTCGGCGTCGTCAAACGACCACACGCGGATGACTGCCGCGCCGTCGTTCCGACAGAGTATGTAGAGCCGTCCCTCGTCTCCGACGGCGACATCGAGGGGAAAATTCGTGATTCTCCTCATGCCGAGCGTTTTCAGAAACGGGTAGCCTGCTCTCAGGAGTCCATAGGGTCGTACCATTGTGAACCTCCGGTTGTGAGTTCGTTGGCTGCCAGGCGTACGCGCCACCTGACAGCCTATGTCAGAAAGCTAAGGATACCCTGAACAAGTCAGCGATGATGAGGCATAGTAAGCATAAGAGAGTTGATACTGAGTGGGGATGAGATTGTATGGACCAGCCAACGTTTGCAGACCTGGAATACGAGGGCAAGAAGCGCAAGACAAGGCGGGAGATGTTCCTGGATCGGATGGACGGTCTGATTCCCTGGCAAAATCTTCAGGCCCGTATCCGGCCCTTCTACCCCATGGCTGGAAGGGGGAGACGGCCCTATCCGCTGGAGGTCATGCTGCGGGTCCACTGCGTGCAGCTCTTTTACAATCTCAGTGACCCGGGCATGGAGGACCTGCTCTACGAGGCAGAGTCGGTCAGGCGCTTCGTCGGACTCAGGCTGTCGGACTCTCTGCCCGACGAGACCACCATTCTCAACTTTCGTCATCTCCTGGAGCGTGACGGACTGGGGGAAGGGCATATTCGAGGAGATCAACGCCCATCTGGACTCTCAGGGACTGCGGTTGCGTGAGGGGACCATAGTGGACGCCAGCATCATCGAGGCGCCATCGTCCACCAAGAACCGGGGCGGAGAGCGTGACCCGGAGATGCATCAAACGAAGAAGGGCAACCAGTGGTATTTTGGGATGAAGGTGCATATCGGGGTGGACGCAGACACCGGTCTGGTACACAGCATGACGACGACGGCGGCCAACACGCATGACGTGACGGAGGCTCACCGGTTGCTGCACGGTGGGGAGACGGTGGTGTGGGGAGACGCCGGCTATCAGGGTGTTGGGAAGCGTGAGGAGAACCTGGGGCGGGAGGTGGACTGGCAGGTGGCGATGCGTCCGGGACGGCGGCGGAAGTTGGAGTCTGGGAGCGATGAGGCTTTGACGGAGAAGCTCAAGGCATCGGTGAGGGCCAGGGTGGAGCATCCATTCCTGTATGTGAAGCGCCGCTTTGGTTATGCCAGGGTGCGCTACCGTGGATTGGCGAAGAACACGGAGCGTCTGGCGGCGCTGCTGGGGTTTGGCAACCTGCTGATGGCGGAGCGTCATCTGGCAGGGTAGCGTGGGCTGCGGAAGGCTCGAAGGGCCCTATGGAGCCGCTCCCGGTCCACAACGGCCCCGATGGGGCGAAACCGAAAGGATGGAGCTATCGCCAACAACGCGCAGAAGGCAGTTCTCATCCGCCATTACCGCTCCAACTAAGACAATCCCAGCCATGATGACCTTGTTCAGAGTATCCCTAAAAGCTAGTTGAACGGGTTGATCTGCTCGAATTGGCCGTCGACGATCGGCACGGGGTCGAGTCCGAGCCACTGGTCGAGGATCGTCGAGTAGATGCCCCGGTAGTCGATGGTCCAGTCGAGGTCCTCGCCGTGTAGCCAGCGGGCCGGGTCGAGCGAGGGGTACTCGGAGTACAGCCCGCCGTTGACGCGGTCTCCGATGATGAACGCTCCGCCGCCGGAGCCGTGGTCGGTGCCGCTGCCGTTGTCGCGCATTCGCCGACCGAACTCGGTGAACACGAGCATGGTCACCTCTTCGGAGGCGTCGTGATCGCGCAGGTCCTGGAAGAAGTCCGAGATTGCGCCGCCCAGCTCGGTCAGAAGCTGGGGGTGGGTCTTGAGCTCGTTGGCGTGGTGGTCGTAGCCGCCGTGGGCGGTGTAGAAGATGCGCGTGCCGAGGCCCGCGATGTGCGTCCGAGCCACGTCCTTGAGGCTCTTGGCAATGGTGTCGTCAGCGTACTCGACGTCCGACGTGTACGACACGGGGGCCTGCTTGAGGATGTCCGCGCCGATGTGGACGTCGGATCCGGTCTGCGCAAGGTACTCCATGACAGGACCGGTGCCTATGGCCGGAGCGTACATCTTCTTGAACATGTCCAACGCCTTGGTGCGACGCTCCTGCTCTTCGATGCTGGTCATCAGCCCGACGTTGTCCAGGTCGCCGACCGAAGTGACCGGCACGCCCGGCGCCACCAGGGCGCGGGGAAGGCCTCTGCCTATGTTGACAGCGGTAAGGACGTTCTCCTTGTCGGGATCGATCTCCCGGATCGTCCGTCCAAGCCATCCCTCGATGCCCACCTTTACCGGTTCGCACGTGTGCCAGATGTCCATGGCCCTGAAGTGGGACCTGCTCGAGTTCTCGTAGCCGATGCCCTGTACGATGGCCACCTTGCCGGCGTCGTACATCTCTTTGAGCGGCGCGAGGTTGGGGTTGAAGCCGAGCTCGTCATTGATCGGCAGCACCTCGTCCTGCGGGATGACGACCGTCGGGCGGGCGTCATAGTAAACAGGGTTGCTGTATGGGACCAGGGTGTTCATGAAGTCGTTGCCGCCTGTGAGCTGCAAGACCACCAGGACCGGCGGTTTTCCGTTAATCGTCATGTTCGTGTCTCCCTAGGCGAACTGGTACTCTTTGCTGGATACGATCATCTGCAGCATGTGAATGATTCTGGGCACGCTCTTTTCGCGCTCCTCCGGGGTGCCGAGGTCCAGGGTCCCACCTGACGCCGCGTACTCCAGCAGCGTCTCGCGCGTCTGGTCTCCGACGTCCAGTGACCCGACCAGATCGAGACACTGGTTGGTGAACTCCTCTGGAGACAGCGTGCCTCCGGTGTCGCTCAGCCGGTCGACGATTTTCCGCACGCCGGGGACCTCGTCGTCGCCGATGTGCTCCACGGCGAAGTTGATCCGCTCGTTGAGCGTGCCTCCGTCGATCCATTCCTTGCCGGTGTGCCAACCCTCGACAGTGGGCGGGTTGAGAAGCTGCTGGCCCATGAGCGTGGTGGAGACCTGATATTTGGTCATTCCGGGCCTTGGGTAGGTCAGCGCCCCGCCGAGCTTGAGAACGCCGGCCACCAGCTCTGTGGGGCTCTTGATCCTCTTGAACCTGGCCTCTTTGAAGAAGTCGGACAGGAACAGCGTTCGCATGATCTCCCGCAGGTCTCCGTCCGTATCGAAGTAAGTCTTCACCAGTGTGTCGATCGCCTCCTGGTCCTGTGGAGGCTCCACAGACCAGGCCGGCACCTGCGGCTCGTCAGCAACGAAGAAGTTATAGATGTGCCTCGCGATGAATCGCGCGGTCGCCTCCTGTCTGACGATGATGTCGATGATGTCCTCGCCATCGAAGTTCCCGGTCTCGCCGAGGAACGTCTTGGGGCCGTCGTCGTGCATCTCGGGCCTGAACTCGAACTCCGACGGGTAGTGCCCCTGCGGGTAGATCGGGATGGGTTGTGTGAACGTCCATCCAGTGAACGCGCGGGAGGCGTTCTTGATGTCGTCTTCAGTGTAGTTGCCGACACCCATTGAGAAGAGTTCGAGAAGCTCGCGGCCGTAGTTTTCGTTCGGCTCGCCAATCTTGTTCTCGTTGTTGTCGAGCCAGAAGATCATCGCAGGGTCTCTCGAAATCTCGACCAGCAGTGTGCGGAAGTCTCCGAGTCCCTTTTCACGGAACATCTGGACGTGCTTCACCATGGCAGGCGAGTGCTCGACCTTGCTGACACCTGTCGCGAAGACGTGGTGCCAGAACAGCGCCATCTTCTCCACCAGTGGTCGCTTGGTGACGACCATTCGGTATATCCAGGTGCCGGCCCAGATGGCGTGGCTCTCGCCGTCTATGTACCGGGTGATGATGTCTTCGTCCAGTGCCGGGCACCGATCAGGATTGACGAGGTCTTCGACGGCCTCAGCGTATCCCCTGGCGGCATACGCTTCAAGCTCTTCCCGCGTCGCACCGAACCCGGCCCTTCTGAACAGGTGGGCCACTAGACCAAGGTCTTCGCCGACCATTTCTTCCTCCTATACGCTGGCTGATAGTGTCAGGCGATTCAGCATTTGATGTTCACGCAACTATACTATCGCATAGGTGAGGATTCAACCGGAATTTAGGGCTGGGAACCGGCAACCGCAGTTCGCCGTGTCAGTCACTCACAGAACCGGACTTTCGTCCCCCGCCCTCACCCTATACGCTGTACGCCAGCACACACTCCCATAAGATGTAACGGATGCAGATTGCAGACCTGAAGACCTACGTCGTCGAGTAATTGATTAGCGGAGGCGTAGAGGTGGGGAAGAGGTTCAGGTGGAGTGGGCGTGGACAGGCGCGCCGCTGAACACACCGCACAGACCATCGACCAGCGGCTGATCGCCACCATTGCGGGCCAGCGTCCTGATTACACTGGTGAACGCACTGAACGCATCGGCGCCATCTTCGTTCTTCGAGCAGTGCGACACCTTGCGCGCTATCACCGCCCCGCGCAGCGCTCGCTCTGCCCGGTTGTTCGTAGGCTCTATCCGAGCATCGTCCAGAAAGCGCAGCAGGTTCCCACGGTCATCGTGCCAGCCAAGCTCGTTCTGAAGCCTCCCGTTGTCACGATCAGGCCCCCGATCGGAGTCGAGGGCAGGCATCGGGCGGTCTCGCAGATGATAGCTCACCTCTCGTCTCAACCGCTCCGTCTCCGCAACATAGTCCGACGCCTCTCCACGTCGTTGTGACTCCCACAGCTGCATCGCCTCTCTGAGCAGGCCGCTCAGACGCTTGCCGAAGCTGCGTCCTCTACCCCTCTTGGTCTGGACCACCTCACTGATCGAGCGCAGCACGTGTGCCAGACATTTCTGCTGTTTCACACCGGACAGAGCCTGAGCATCGTAGCTCCGGCCCCGATCCGTCACCATCACTCCTCCATAGTCCGACGGCACCACCTCTCTCACCTCTTCGTTGCGGTGACGAGCACGCACCTGGTACACCGTGGCATCTTCGGTCTCGAACGCCATCAGGAAGGCGCCCTCACCACCCACTCGCCATCCAGTGTCGTCGGTGTGGACCACCGCGCTCTCACGCACCGACTCCCGCAGCCTCCGGTACGCATCTCCCACAGCGCCCTGGGCTCGGCGCAGCGCGTCCTGGGTGATTGCACCCTGGCTCAGCTCCACACCGGTCAGCGCTCTGAGCACGACGGGAACCCTACGAACCGGTATACCCACTCCATAGTGGAGCACATGGGCCGCCGCCATCACTCTTCTACCCAGTACGGTGCGCACTCGCCCCGTACTGGTCCGCACCAACCTCGGCATGGCGTCCTCGTACCCGTCTGCCGCAGCCACGACACCGACACACCTGCACCCGGTATTCTGTCACCTGCGGTCTGGGCATCGCGGGGATGTCGGTCACGTATGCAACATCCACTCCCTCCTGCTCGAGCACTCCTCCACATCCGGGACAGTTGTCGTCGTCCACCGACACATCCACGGGCGGCTCGGTGACCTCATCAGGAGACGGCGGCTTACGGTAGCTGAAGTTCCCCATGCCAGGCTTTCGACCCGGACGTCTGGGCTTGTCGGTCCGCCCACCCTTGGAGAACGGGGCTGCCTGACGCTTGCCGGACCTCTGGGCGGCGGCGAGTTGCCTGCGCAACTCCTTGACCGTCGCGGTCAAACTCGCGTTGTGACCCTGTAGTCGGTCTACCTCGGCGATCAGCTCCCCGTGCTCACAGGGTGGAGGGTCTCTGTCTGTACACATAGCCGGAGTATAAGAATATACCCGGCCTACCGCAACGCCTCAGCCGAAGCCGCTAATCAATTACGTCGTCGAGAACCCACCGCGGACCGTACTGGGTCTTCCTCAAGCTGACGACCGACACCGGCATAGAGGGCTTCGGCGAGGAGCACATTGTATAGAAGCGCCGCCCCGTGCATGGAGACCGCGAAGCGGCGGGTCTCTTCAAGAGCACCGCGAACGGGTCCAGACGCCGCTTCGGCCGCGGGATCCTTCCATACGTACTGGGCTGTGGTCGAAGGCCGGCTTCCCATGCTGGCCAGAAACTGGAGCATCGTTCCGGGTACGGCTTCGGCAATCTTCTCGGCAAGCCATGACGCCTCGTCATGCGTGAGGGCAAAATCGCAACGGTTGAGACTGAAGAAGTCCTTGGGGGCCGTGGGCATCGAGGGGGACCAGACTGAATCGGACGGTTCGAGTAACTCCGTTGCGTCGTCCAGCGGGCGCGAGTTCTGGCGGAGACCTGCGATCTGCGCCTCGGTCCCCTCATGTCTTAAGATGCCGAATTGCTGCAGGCTGTTCCAGTAGATGCTCGAGGGGAGGCTCTGGATTGCAACTCCCGCGAACCGGCCTATCAGTCCCCTATGGTCGCCTCCTTCGCGAAGCGCGCCAATAAGCTGTCGTTCCTGCCGTTGGACCCACGACGTGAGCTGAGGGCCTCGGTAACCGTGACGTCCTCCTTCCCGGTACAGCCAGGGCACGAACAAGAAGTACCGCGCACGGGTGAGCAGCGCGGACGTTCCCGGAAAGAGCGTGTTGCTCAGCGCGTCACGAATCCCGCCGAGTCCCAGTTCGTCACGGCTTTCGCGCTGGGAGAACATCTGGACGATCTCCCGGGCTCGGCGCCGGTCAGACTCGGAGTAGTCGAGCCACGCTAGGGAGGCTGGCGACATGTACATAACCTCTCTGGCAACTGCGTCCTGGAACGTTCAATGAGGACCAGCCTAGGCAGCCGAGACGACTGGCTTCCCGGCTCCGGAGCTTCTCCTGCCGAACCATGCGAACTGGCTCCATATCAAGTGAGCCAAGTGAGTTGTGTGTAGGATATCTGATGCAACTAAAGTTCACCTCCAAGTCTCGGTAGTGCCAGCGATCGAGGCTCTCTGAGTGGAGGTCCTATTGAAGTATCGTCCGATGTAACAGGCGAAGGTGAGCATTCCCAAGATGATCTGGACTCAGAGTAAAGTATCGTAATCAGATCCATCAACTTGCGTTCTGACAAGTGAACCAGGATAGTTCACCAGTCCATGATCCTGAGGCTTGACGTGCATATCTCAAGAACCAATGCAGCCCAGAATCGTCGGACAGAGGAAGAACCAGACCGGCAAGAATGATTGACATCGATCACAAGGGTGACATAAGCCCGTGTCCCAAGCCTCTGGGATGTATGTCTAGCGTCCGGTTGGAACGGCAAATTCTGATTTCACCAGGAGAGAAACATGAGCAACTTTGAGGAACTGCAGCGCCGACTGGAAGCGGGGGAGACGATTTTGATGGACGGGGGTATGGGCTCGGAGTTCGATAGGCGGGGGCTGGCAAGCCCCACCACGTGGTCGGGCGGTCCGATGCTCACCCATCCAGAGTTGGTGAGGGATATTCATCAGGATTACATAGAGGCGGGCGCCGAGATTATCATCACAAACACCTTTAGCACAGGGCGTGACGCGCTGGAACATGGCGGCCTCGAGCACAAGGTAGCCGAGGCCAACAGGCTGGGAATCGAAGCGGCGGTACAGGCAAGGAGAAACACCGGGACAGAGGACTCGGTGGTCATCGCAGCCTCCGTGTCTACGATGGCTCCCAAGGCACACGCGGAAGTTCCGGTGCCCTATGAGAAAGCTCTGGAGACCTACCGGGAGCAGCTGGGAGAGCTGGCCAAGGGCGGCCCGGACGTGGCGGTGGGCGAGATGCTGGTCCGGATATCAGACACGCTGGCGGTGATAGAAGCGGCAGCGGAGTTGGGTCTCCCGGTGTGGGTCGGGCTCTCCCTGGTCCGGGATGGAGACGGGCTTTACCTGGGCATCCAGGACAGGCATGGAGGCGAGACCCTTCAGGACGCCATGGACGCCATCAAGGACATCGCATCGGCATTCATAATGCACACGTCGGTGGACGACACGGCGCCCGGGCTGGAGATAGTCAAGAAGAACTGGTCGGGAACCTTCGGCGCCTACGCCCATTTCCCCCGCCCCGGCGGCCCAACCAAGGGAAAGGCCGTGGATCCACAGCAGTACCTCGAATACGCCAAGGGGTGGAGTGAGCAGGGGGCGCTGATAATCGGAGGGTGCTGCGGTACGAGACCCGACCACATCCGGGCACTCAGGGAGTGGCTGTCCGGCTCCTAGCCTGGAGTCCGAATAGGGCATAATGTCTCTATTAGCTTTGAGAGAGGCTGACGGCGTTGGCTCTCTCGAGAATGACGGTTCGCACTTTTGTGTTATGTCAATTCTGAAGCACTCAATGAGGAGGTACGGGTTCTTCGATCTCACCGGCAGGTGGATCAGCCGCCGGAGTTGGGGACGCCTGGCAAGATCGTCCTGAAGAGGGTCGGGACTCACACGCTGCCTCACAGCTATCCCCGCTATCTGCTGCTGCACGACGTTCCGATCAACTATCTCAGTCGCTGGCTGGGACACTCTTCGACTCAGGCGACGCTGATCTGACTGGTGCCGGATCCGACGGGCAGCCTGCCACCGGAGCCGTGGGGGCCTGCCGTCTCCCTCGCAGCCAGATTATGAGTCGAGGATTCTCAAGTGCGCGCGACTTTGCGGTAGCTGTTGCCGTCGCAGTTGAGTCGCGACATGGGTGGCAGGAAAGCGGTTGATTGGCCAAATTCACCGGGCATGCCGACCATTCGAAAAGATCCACATGGGGAAGCTCGTCCGCCCCATCGGGCCAGTGGATTGGACTTGTTCGGCACGGACAGCCATGGATAAGATTACCCGCCCGTCGGGTATGGATTACTACGATGTAAGGAGGGTCAACCGAATGTCCGCCGCCACAGACTACGCTGACTACCAGGACGCAGCTGCCACTCAATACTCTCGCATATTTGGGCCCCAGCCAACTCGCGATCCCTGGGGCGCGATGGCCCAGCTCTTTCGCATGGATCCCCGTCGCGACCTGGACGCCAGCCTCCAGGTGATCGCCTCGTACCTGCGGCCCAATGACGTGTTCATCGATGTGGGAGGCGGGGCCGGCAGGGTGTGTCTGCCCCTGTCGGAGCGCTGCCGGGAGGTCGTCATGGTGGAGCCTTCACCGGGAATGGGTGCCGAGTTCGACGCCAGCCACAGGGAGGCCGGTATAGGCAACGCCCGTCGGGTGCAGGCGGAATGGATGGACGCAGCGGACATAGCGGGCGACGTGGTGTTTGCGGGTTGTGTGACCTATTTTGTGCGGGACATCGTCCCATTCGTGGAGAAACTGGCAGCGTCGGCCCGCCGAAGAGTGATGATTACCCTGTGGAGCGAACCGCCGGCCTGCAGCGCCGGCCCACTGTTCCAGCTGGTGTACGGGGAGACGCAGGCGCCTCTGCCCGGCTTCCGTCATCTGATGTCGGTACTGTGGGAGATGGATATCCTCCCCGACCTGCTGGTACTGCCGGATGCCCCCTGGTGGGAGAATGAAAACCGCGACAGCCGCGAAGACGCCCTGGAGTGGGCACTGGAAGGTTCATGGTTCCGGCCCGAGGACAGGGAACGGGCCTCCGGCATTCTGGAGGAGAACTTCGACAAGCTGTTCATTCATGGGCCGAATGGATTTCGTCCGAGCTGGAAGCGATCTCTACGGGAGGTGCTGATTACCTGGGAGAACGTCTCACAAGAGGCCGGAGTGCTGGACTGAATAGTCCTACTGCTCGATTGTGATCCGATGTTTCTTCAGAATCCTGCGGGTCTTCGCCATCACATCGGTCATACAGAAGTCCTTGACCGACATTCCTTCCATCTTGGCGGCGACTCCGACCATCTTGTGCTCGGTCATCGAGATTTTGAAACCCAGGAGTCGCTTGGGCTCTTCCTTGGCGGACGAGTTGTTACGCCGGCGCTGAGCCGCGGGACCCGAGCCTGTGCCCACTGTGCTGTCAGGCTTACGCTTGAGATTCATCATTGTTATCTCCGCCTCCGAATGCGAGTAGATAGAGCTGGTCCATTTCCTGAACGGCTCGCGGATCGACAGGCTCGTACTCCTCGACCGTGCGACCGGACATCGAGGCCCGTCGAATGCTGACGCGGTCATGCACGTCGAAGTCCGCGAGCGGCACCGTGTCGCATTGGGTCTCGATGGCTTGTCGGGCCTCACGGCTGTCGATGTTGCCCCGATGGTTGGCAACCCTATTGAGCACGAACCATACCTTGAGATCGGGTCTGTCTGTGAGAGCCCCTGCAACCCTTTCATCCATGAGGGTAACCGTCCACATATCGAATATCCCAGGCTGCACAGGAACGATGATTCGGTCGGCTTCACGCAGGGCGACGCGCTGGTCTGGTCCATCTCCTGGGGGAATGTCTATCACCACGTCGTCGTAAAAGGCGTCGATAGACGACATCGCCACCCCAAGTCCGTCACCGTATTTTTGCATCACGTCGAGCTGTGTGACCTCGTCCCGCTCGCGGCGTTCTTCGACCCAGTAGCTTCCGCTGCCCTGCCGATCAGCGTCTATCAGAACGACCTTCGCATCAGGTCGCCGGCGTGCCCGCCAACCTGCCAGGTTGGTCGCGAATGTGGTCTTGCCAGTCCCGCCCTTCTCACCGATAACCGCTACTTTCATAGTGCCTGCACCTGCTATTAGGCTTCCATGCTTTTTGTCTTGAATAAAAGCCTATGAGGATGAGAGTCACTATAGCTATTGGAATGCGGGTCAATTTTCGGAGAAATTTATTAGTCTAAAGACCTTCAAGACTGAAAGTAAGAAAGCATTCTTTTCGAACCACAGCTTCACATATTATTCAGTTGGTATATGAATTGGATGCTCGACAGAGGTTCCTGCAGAAAGTGTGCCAGTGGAAAAGGCGGTGTACCCCCTCTCTGAACCTGAGACGGATTTCCTGTGAACCAGGTGAACGTGGTGGCTCGGGCAACCAGCCAGATAACGGACAGACAGCAGGCGTGCTCACGGCTGAGGAGGCTGTCGGCAGCATCGGGGTGGTGAGACGGGAAGTATCGGCCGTGGCCTGGAGGTCCCCGCCCGCCTATTTCATAACCCAGCTCAGTATGAAGGCGAGGTTCGGTGACCTGAAGATACTGCCATATAAGGAAGGCAGCAGACACCTCTCATCAGTGCATGCAGCAGGTCACCGCCTCAGAACCTGATCCTCTCGATCTCGTCGAGGGTGATGCTGTCGCCGGTGCGATCGTAGAGCCGTGTGGTCTGGGATGACTCGTGGGCGGCGATGGCGCGGGCGTCCTCGAGAGAACCGCCGTTGGAGAGGTAGTTGGTGATGCCGGTGGCGCGGAAGCTGTGGCAGTTGATTGAGGGAGGCAGACCGGCCCTCCTGGCTCGTCGCCTCACCATCTGGAACACGATCTGCCTGTTCATACGGGCGCCCTTGAGCCGTGACTTGGTGATGTCGACCGCCTGGAACAGGGGCGACTTCGGCGAGTGCCAGAGCCCCGTGGCGTCCATGTACTCACCGAGGTACTCGACCAGCCGGTGGTGTGCCGGCACGTGGTGCTCCTTGCCGCCCTTCTCGTGGAGCAGGAATGTCCGCTGGTGGTTGCTGAGCCTGTAGTCCTCGACGTCCATTGCGATGACGGCGCCGACACGGCCGAAGGTGTAGAGCATGGTCGCGATCAGTGCGCGATCTCGAAGTCCTGCGACCTTATCTATTGAGATCGACTCGAGCAGCGTCCGGGCCTGGTCGTCGCTGAGGACCGGGGTCCTGCCGACCCTGACGACGTGCCTGGGTCTCTGGACCGACGTCGCCGGGTTGGTATCGAGCGTGCCGCCGGAGACCATCCAGTCGAAGCACCTGCTGATGGCCGAGAGGTGCTGCCTGACCGAGGGGCGTGAGAGGGGGAGCTGCTCGACGTACGCCGCGACGTGGATGGGCCTGATGGCGTCGAGCCGGTGGAGTCCCCGCTGCTCGCACCAGTCCATGAACCGGGAGACGGCGCGGTAGTAGGCCTCGCGGGTGTTGGGGTTACGGATGGTGACGGCGAAGAAGTCGACGAAGCGCCAGGCGGTGCGGTCGTCGGCCGAGGCGATCATGGGCGGGAGCCGGTCTGCGAATGCGGCGAGCGGGCCTGCCGGGGTGCCCTGGACGAGCTGTTGGGTCATGGATTGTCCTGATTTTCGGAGGAATTGGGAAAGTTACAAAAAGACTATCATATTGTGTAGGAGAGAGAACTAAGGACCATGGCAGGCCACATACCATGCGGTCGAGAGGGTGCGATTTACCGATGGGTACCAGCCTTGGTCACGTGTACTTGGAGACTGTCTATTGAGCAGGAACCCTGCAGTCGAATCCCTCATTGAAAGTGTACTTGAGATGCGCTTACGAGAACGCCACCACTTTGGATCGACTGTCTAAGTGTTTCCACGGGTCAAGATGGATTTCGAGGGTCGAGGTGACGAGTATGAAGGCGCTTCTGCAGCGGTAGCGGGAGTACTGTCTGGTCTGACACGAAAGTTTGACAGTCCCGCAAAGTTTCCAGAGCACGAGTTGTTTGTTCATCTCAATGCCATTTCCAGTGTAGAGGTGACTGTCTCCCGAGCCGATGCCAAGCGACTCGCGAAGTATCAGGTCATTGCCATTCGGCGACAGAAAGGACGGTTTGGGTTCCACCTGCCGCGATCCCTGTTTCACCGCATCCACCCTGGCGCCAGTGGCGATTCAGACTTGCTGGGGGGACTAGAGGATGTGAGTTCGCTGCGAAAGCCAACTCTGAAGAGAGACGTGAAACGTCGCCTCTGGCTGGAGCAGAGGAAGAATTGTGCCGCGTGCGGCAACATCGTTCCCACTTTGGATGAAGCCACATTGGACCACAGTCTGCCGCAGTCTATGCACGGAACCGATACCCTGGCGAATCTTTCAGTGACGTGTGCTCGCTGTAATGAAAAGAAAGATGATGACCTGCCATATGATTTATCCTCGGCGGACGTAATACTTGATGCGTACTCACTGCAAGAGGGGCTGTGGAGGCCCCAGACTGGGTAACTCCTCTCAATAGTGTGTAGCAGCAGATATGGCGAGGCTGTCGGCGGATGACAACAGAGGCGGTGCAACAGCCACAGAATTGAGAAGAGCGAATGGTAGAGATTCGACGTGCCATCATCAGGCATTCCGTGAAGGATGTAATCCGCATTCTGGAGAATGAGCCAGTTACTAACGACATGGTGTCAGAAGTTACGGCCGTTCAGGTCATGAACAGGGTGGCGATCGCGCATCTCTCTATTGAGCGAGCGATCAAATTCCTTATTGCCGAGGCTGGAGGCCCACGGGATGACACCCACAACCTAAATGCTCGATACGAAGACCTGCGGAAGCACGATCACGAAGTAGCAGATTCCCTGGAAGGTAATTGATTAGCGGAGTCGGGCGCGGGGAGAGGTTCAGATGGAGCGGGTGTGGACAGGCGCGCCGCTGAACACACCACACAGACCGTCCACCGCCGACTGATCCCCACCGTGCCGAGCCAGGGTCCTGATCACACTGGTGAACGCACTGAACGCATCCGCACCAGCCTCATTCCTGGAGCAGTGTGACACCTTACGCGCTATCACCGCGCAGCGCCCGCTCCGCCCGGTTGTTAGTCGGCTCTATCCCACCATCGTCCAGAAAGCGCAGCAGGTTCCCACGGTCATCCTGCCAGCCAAGCTCGTTCTGCAGCCTCCAGTTGTCACGATCAGACAGCGGACGGTCCCGCAGATGGTGGCTCACCTCTCGTCTCAACCGCTCCGTCTCCCCACCATAGTCCGCCACCTCTCCACGACGTTCCGACTCCCGCAGTTCCATCGCCTCTCTGAGCAACTCGCTCAGTCGCTTCCCGAAGCTGCGACCACGGCCCACCTTGGTCTCGATAACCTCGCTGATCGAGCGCAGCACATGCGCCAGACACTTCTGCTGTCTCACTCCCGACAGAGCCTGAGCATCGTAGCTCCGCGCTCGATCCGTCACCATCACTCCCGCATAGTCGGCAGGTACAACCTCCCTGACCTCCTCGTTACGGTGACGAGATCGCACCTGGTACACCGTGGCGTCATCGGTCTCGAACGCCATCAGGAACGCAGACTCTCCGCCCACTCGCCAGCCCGTGTCGTCGGTGTGCACCACCGCGCTCTCACGCACAGACTCCCGAAGCCTGTGGTACCCATCTCCCACAGCGCCCCACGCACGGCGCAGCGCGTCCTGGGTGATCGCACCCTGGCTCAACTCCACACCGGTCAGCGCCCTCAGCACCGTCGGTACCCTACGAACCGGTATGCCCACTCCGTAGTGCAGCACGTGCGCCGCAGCCATCACCCGTCTACCCATACGGTGCGCACTTGCCCCGTACTGGTCCGCACCAACCTCGGCATGGCGTCCTCGTACCCGTCTGCCGCAGCCACGACACCGACACACCTGCACCCGGTACTCAGTCACCTCGGGTCTGGGCATCTCGGGAATGTCGGTCACGTAGGCAACATCCACTCCCTCCTGCTCGAGCACTCCTCCACATCCGGGACAGTTGTCGGCGTCCACCGACACATCCACGGGCGGCCCCGACAGCTCATCTGCAGAGGGTGGCTTACGGTAGCTGATTCCCCATGCCAGGCTTTCGACCCGGACGCCTGGGCTTTGAGGTCTGTCTGCCCTTGGAGAATGGCGCCGCCTGGCGCTTGCCCGCTCGCTGCGCTGCGACGAGCTGCTTGCGAAGCTCCTTGATCGTCGTCGTCAGACGCGCGTTCCGGTCTTGCAACCAGTCTACCTGAACGATCAGGTCGTCGTGCTCACAGGGTGGAGGGTCTTTGTCCGTGCACATAGCCGGAGTATAAGAACATGTCCATCACACCGCAACGCCTCAGCCGAAGCCGCTATCGACTAACTTACCTTCTCAGGCGAGTCCTTCCATAGGTCGGGCGTCCAGGTTAGTCGCCTCTGCACGGCCCGGGACGGGCTTAACGATGCTAATCAATTACTCGAGTTCCAACAGCCTAGCAGATGCATGGACGTGTCTGACTCCAACAAGCTCAAGCCATCGGTCTTCATGTGGCTGGACGTTTTCGGCAGGCAGGATATTGTCCTGTGTAGCGAACAGCACCAAAGAAGCGTGGCCAGGATGTGCGGAGCTAGGGTATCTTATCCCATCTACTCGCTTACGATCGAAAATGAATTGGGAACGGACGAACTCTGTAACGACTTGGGTAGGCACATATTCGATATGCACTCTGTCATCGCGTTCGATTCTCTGAGACATCTGTAGGGCGACATGGTGCAAGAACTTAAGCACTCTACGGGGCCAGTATTCCAAACTATCTGGGACCTCTTGAAACAAACTCGGAACGGGAGGAATATCCGCCAAATCGAGGATCAGTGTGGGCCGGAGCGTCTCAAAGTGTGCAATGGCGAATCTGCCGAAGGAACTTGCTGTTTCCAGCACAGCAGTTTCTTCGTCCTCGCAGGCATAAAACATGACGATGCCTGGTGGGCTCATCCGATTGGCCTGCGTAGCGCGTTCCTCGGGTGGAGGTCCAAGATCTCGGGCCTCTTCGAGCTTAGACTTGTCACCTTCATACCGCGCTCTGAATAGCGACACTCCCTTTCCGAGAGACTTGAACAGTCCTTCCTGCTCGGCATACTGAAGAATTCTGTCCAAGAACTGTCCTGGTGTGTCATTCCATGGTTCAGAATGTTGCGTTCGGAAGTCTGAAAAGAAGTAACGACGCTCATGCGTAATCGCGCGCGAAAAATCTCGCCAACTGTAATGTGCGTCCTCATCGTCATTGGTGCCGAGACCATCTGATTGGCACCAAGTGTTATCGTCAATGTGGCTTAAGAGCGCATAGGCTAACGCACCACCATAGTATGTTAGTCCTAGCTCGACTTCTTCGAACAATAGGTCGTGAGTGTCCCAGTGTCTGCCGAAGTAACCTCCTTCTTGGCCATCGTAGGGTAGTTGGTTCGCAGCATCATCGTACTCTCGGTACAAGCACTCGTTAATGTGCGCAGCAACCTCGGCCAGTTTCGCTGATGCTGTACCTCCGTCAGAGTCCATGCAGAATGAGCAGTCACTACCTGACGCATTCTGGGTGATGAACTCAACTATTCCTGAGTCCGTGAAGCACTGTGTACACACCATGAGTTCTTCTGATGTCACTTCAGAACTCCCAGCAATTGGACGAGTATTATTCGTTGGCCGTCCCCTAACGCCCACCGCAGAACTATTGGTGGAGTGACTTCCGCTTTCAGCATACTCACATCGGGGACGTAGTAGCATCTAGGCTAGCTATGGCGACTTCTTTCCTCGGCACTGCTACAGTTTGCGTGACCAGCAGGGTTCTGACTGTAAATGAGCGATTTCATACACCAGCAAGGAAACCGGCTTCGCGTCCCTCTAGCTCCACCTCAAAGCATCAACCGAACTGCCTTGCCTAAACAGGAGCTCTCCAGATCGCACACACACGGTGCAGGTCATGTCAGTACCAGAAGGCGCCGACCATAGATGCTGACTCCCTGTCTCACGTCAACAAGCCTCTTATCCCTGCCAAGCTAAACTGACTGTTGGGAGGCCGATGGGATGGACATCACCTCCGGCCGACTGGCATCAATTACACAGACCGTAATCTTACGTGCCTCTTCTTCCGACAGTGAATCTTCCAGACGTTGCCGTAGCTCCTCTGCCGTCCTTGGCCGCCTCCCATGTGGTGGTGGTGTGAGCTCCTCACCGAACCAGAACACGAGATATATCCCGTACCCTGCGGTCGCGGGATCACTCGTGTACCTGTCGATAAGCTGGCTTCGAATCGCGCTCCAAAGTTGCCGGTGGGAGTCCTTCTTCACCTCCACTGGCACATTGAAGTCCACATGGGTGACCCTGATGTCAGAACGCCTGTCGCTAGCGTACCGACCTTCGGGCTGAGCGTCCACTCCAGCGGGGAGCACAGCCCGAAGGTCAGACAGGACAGCATCGCGGCAGGAGTCCTCATGTTTGGGCTTCGAAGGATGGCGATATGGGTCCTCGTTCCAATACTGGCGCCAGTCGTTCGTGTTACTCGTGCGTATCCGAAGTGAGATATCCTCGAATTTGTCAACCAGCAACGCTGCAAGGTCACCGGCGTTCGAGGGTGTACCACCAGCCAGAGTCTGGCAGAATTGCTCGACTGTAGGATGCCGAAAGGCCGCATCACGGTCGGCTTTCCTTCGCCGACCAATGGCCGCATCGAGTTGGATGTGCCATGCTTCCAACGCTGGGTTGGAACGGAGTGATTCCAACGGCTGTAGCGAATTCTCGGCTGGCAGCGCCTCCAGCCACCGTATCATCCGATCTACGATCTCCGATGCCTTGATGGCTGGCGTGATCCAACCGTCCGGCATAGTTGGCCCAAACGAGCTGCCGATGAGTTGAATAAAGCGCCTCAGATTGTCTGCGCTGAGCACGCGGATTGGGTCATGTATGCGGTGACTGGGACTGAAGAACGCACCCAGTTCCCTGATCCGGGTGTCCCTTCCTTCTACATAGTCCTCAAGGATCTTGCCATACTTATCGGGTGAGATGACGGTACCCGCAGCAAGCCAGCGAACCCGTTGGGAGACCGTCATGCTCTTTAGGAAGATCTTTCCCTCTATCAGGTTGTCAAGCAAGCTAAGGTCGGCCCGGCGCACTGCGATCCAGAGCAGGTTGTCCATTGCTCCTAGTTGACTAGCCTTACAGCGCACTGGGTACGCGTGCAGAAGCCTCAGGCTGACGTCGCGAGCCAAGCGACCATGACCGTTCGTATCTTTGGCTAAGTGAGCCAGTCCCGGCACGTATTCCTTCCCTGCTCGAATCGCCGCCGTAGCGCAACGCACCAGTACGTCATCCACGAGAAGTGGAGAAGTTTCCAGCCACTCCTTGTACCATCCGGCATCCTCGTTCGAACCTGTTGGGCCGCAGAAGTAGATAGTAAGGGCGGTCTTCATCTGGTCTTCATTCAGTCTGGTCAGGTTAGACGTGCCACGACGTTCAATTTCATTCATGCTTGCCAAGGCGGGTAGGGCCAGATAGGGAGAGCGGTTTTTGGCGTTCAGTCTCGAGACTTCCGCGGCAGTTGGGAGGTCTTCTCTCCATATCGTGCCCTGTAGGCCTTCCAGGGCCGCCTCCACCAGTTCCGGCTGGTTATCGAGGAGTTCCTTTACCCGTTGAACAGGTGAGACGTTCCTGTCGTGTACAGTCTGAACACCGAAGTATGCCCTTGCGATCTCAAACAGCAGGATGGGGGAGCCTTGATTCTCACGCAGCGCACCGACATTGGACCTAACGTGGTCGATCCATTCTTGTCTTCTGCGCCGCTCCTCCTCTTCGTACTTCTCTAATGTTCCGGTCCGCCTGTTGTCCAAAGGGGTTTCGACCGGTGGTTGCATCAACACCGACAGTTCCCTCTCCAGCTGGTGGTGTCCTAAAATCCGCTCCTCCAAGACCGCCTGGGACAGCCTCTTGTTATACTTCCTCTGCTGGTAAGAACTAACGGCCACCCGGAGCAGATACTCAGATGCCTGCCGATGCGTGCCATTGAGCTCCACGGCGCGCTCCAGGCACCACAGTCCGAAGTCATCTGGAAGGCTGCTTCCAAGCAGGCAACTCCAGACAGCGCTGGCACCGTGAATGAAGTCAGAGGTGTCGGGGAGCGTCATGATGCCCTCGAGGAAGACGGCCTCCTGTAGGCGAGGGTGTCGCTCAAGCCACTCCTTAACCTCGAATAGAGACTTGCTAACGCGTCCATATGCACCAGTACTCTCGACCGAGCAGACCGTGAGCCAGTTGAGAAGACGCTCCGTTGTTATGCACTCACCATGCGTCCTCAACCCGTGGACCAGCAGCTTCATGGGGACATCTAGCAGATGGTGGGCGTCGAGATGGGAAGCCAAGCTGGGCATCCTCCCGTTCAGCTGATCAATCAACACGGCGACGTCATCGTCCGATGACTGCTCGAACAGGTAATGGTCCCAGAATCCAACATGCATACCCACCAGACCGGGGCGCGCATCACTGGAGATATAGTCCCACACGTCCGACGGAGACACCTCCCCAGGGTACAGGTGGATCAGCAACAGACCGCGCAGTTCCGTATCCGGGTCGTGGAGGCGTCCGGCGAGTGTGTCCTCTAGGAGTTGACTGTGCTCCTTCGTACCGACGCCGCCATTCTCAGCCCACTTGATCGACGCCTCCAACGCTGCCTTGGATACCCTTGGCCATCGACTGTCGTCGCGCACAATCTCGAGCAGGGATCCGCGCAGGCCGGGAAGTGGATCCCCATGGCCCATGGCCTGCAGCAGGAATTCGACAACGAGTTGATGGTCGTAGTCACGGCGGTCGTCCGTCAGCAGGTCGTGCAGTGTCTGCTCCATTTCTTCGGTCACGAGAGGGCTGAAGGCAGCCATTGCTCCCTGTGAATAGCCGACCCCCGCAGCCTCCCGGTTGAGCGACATCAGCAACCGGTTCTTGTCCTCACTTGAAAAACGCCGGATGTCTCCATACAGTCCCACACCGATTGGGTCCCCCTCGATCAATTCACGCCGTGCTCCAGGAGAGTGTGCTGCAAGCCACGCTGAGAGGCCTCTCAGCTCGGTCACCACGGACCCGTCCTGCGCGATCAACGCGACTATCCGCCTTGCTGGAAGTCCGTCTTGGATGAGCTTGGCGAGATGCCGGGCACCCAGGAACTCCGCGATGTGCCTGTGAACGGGTGTGAAACATCCTTCACCGTCTGCAACGAATAGCCGAGTCGCCAGTGCGGCCTTAAGTACGGAAATCGGCTCGTAGTCAAATACGTCCACCGGATGGTAGTCGCCGTCGCTCGAATGTCGGCGGGTTGCGTAGCCGACGGTTCCGGCGATCAGATGCACGGCGCACATGCGCCCGGCCGCATCTAGGATAGCTTCCTTGGGGGGCGGAGGTTCCCCTTCCTGATGCTCATCGTTGTGTTCCGACGCCATCTGCCGGCATGCAAGCTCGAATGTCTCGAGTCGACCCTTTGGCCAGGCCGTTCCCCAGACGACCACTTCTGCAAGCATGTTCAGCGTCTGGGGGTTCGATAGGAGGCCTTTCAATCCTCGCTGCTGAGCCTCCTCGATGAAGACCTCAGCGTCGGGGACTCGCTCATTGGCCTCAAGTAGGATCCCGATGTCCTCGTCAGTGAGCGGGTCGAGCCTGAGCATCAGGACCTCAGAGTTCCGTGACACGGTTTCCAGGCGGCCCCGGTCGTTATCTCCGAGCCAGTCGGCCTCCCGGCAGGAGATGCGGAACCTTGGAGGCTGAAGACTGTCAAGCCTACCGTACAGTTGATTCATAGGCGTTCGCGCGTCAGACGTTCCGGCACGTACCTCATCAAGTCCATCGATGAACAGCGTCTTCTCACGCCACTCGACACGGTTGTCGATGTCCAGTGAGAGGAAGTCCCGAGCGGAGACCATGACGGCGTCGTCTCCGAGTTCTTTGCGTTCCTCCTCGAATGCGGTCGACTTGCCCATGCCGGGGTCTCCGAGCAGTACGTACGCGGGCCTATCTCTGAACTCGCTAAGTCGTAAGGACGATTCACTTCCCCGGCGGGAGTCGTCCTTCTCCATGATCACCGTGCAGGTACGTTCTACGACGCAGTTCATGTCGACTGGAACCATTCGCTTGCTGGAGTGCTCAGGAACTCGTTGAGCGGCACTCCATCTGCTCCGACGACCACTGACCGATGAGCACCGAACTCTGACTTGAACTCCCTGATCCCCCTCAGGTCGACCTCGCCCGGTCCACTCTTCACCTCGAAGGCGCCGAGCTTGGGCCCTCGCTGCAACACGAAGTCGACCTCACGGGACCTTCCGCGCCAGTAGTAAAGCCTGATGTCGCGCGTTGAAGTGTTGTACAGGTGCGCTCCAACCGCGCTCTCGACGACACGTCCCCAGAAAGTGCGGTCAGCCAGTGCCTCCTCGAACGAGTACCCGGAACCGGCGGTCATGAGGGCGGTGTTGAGGACGTTCAGTTTTGGAATCGAGGCCCTGCGTCGAAACTGCTGGCTGGCATACTTTGGCAGTCCCGTGAGCAGACCCGCGTTCGACAGCAGGTCCAGGTAACGAGCCAGAGTGGTTGTGTTGCCGGCGTCCTGCAATTGCCCAAGCAGCTTGTTGTACGACAGAATCTGACCCGAATAGGCACTGCCCACCTCGAACAGCCTCTTGAGTAGAGCAGGCTTGTCCACTCTGGTCATTGAGAGGATGTCGCGCTCGATATTTGGCTCAACCAGGCCGCTTAGCACATAGCTGCGCCATCTCTCCTGGTCCCTGATCAACCCCGCGGCGCCGGGGTAGCCTCCGAAGTAAAGATATTCCTCCAGGCTGAACCCGAATGCCTCCGACATCTCAGGAAACGACCAGTGCTCCACGTCCACAGGCTCGAACCTTCCGGCCAGGCTCTCGTTGAGCCCCGACTGCATGAGCAGAGGGGCCGACCCCAGGATGACGACGTGAAGTGGACAATCCCTGGCGCGGTCGGCGTCCCACAGGCCCTTGACCGTTTCTGACCAGTTGGGAATCTTCTGTATCTCGTCGACCACCAGCACGAAGCCGGAGTTGGCCCTTTCCGCAAGGCGTCGCGCCTCGTGCCAGTGCCCTATCAGCCACTCGGTGTCACGAACTTGGTCCGCCTCGAGGGCTCTTGTTGAGGTTGCCTCATCCGGAATAAGAAGGCCCGGGGTATCTGGCTCGTCCACGGAGAGATAGCGGCTGTTCAGCTCGATCTGTTGAAGCGCTTGGCGTACAATTGTGGTCTTACCGGTCTGGCGCGGCCCGAATACAGCGACGATCCTAGTCGGGACCTCGGAGAGACGCTGGGCGAGCGTTGTGGTATGTGAGCGTCGAAATATAGCCATACACTCAAATTATCAAAGTGAGTAATATTACTCAAGTTAATAATTGTGCCGCTGCTATTTGATCCGGGAGCGTTGATCGGGTTCGCAGACGACATGAGGGAGGGACTCGGAGGTATGGTGCGCCGGGTATTGGGGGGTCGTGGAGTGAAGGTGGTGGACCGACTGCAGTCGGTGTGTGAGTGGAAGTACCTGTTCCTCGTGGTGGACTTTGTGCCAGGTGGGTTGGAGTGGACGTGGATGGACTCGATGGATTCTGAGACGGTGGCGTGTGCGGTATGGGGTATGAGACGACATACACAGGTGGGGCTTGGTCTGGGACGGCGCCAGCAGCCATCGTAGTGAGTGGGTGAGGAGCGTGGCGGGAGTGACAACCGTGGTGCAGCCTGCGTACAGTCACGAGTTGAACCCTGCCGAGCGAGTGTTCGATGAGAAGGTGTAATTGATTAGCGGAGTCGGAGAGGTGGGGAAGAGGTTCAGATGGAGCGGGCGTGGACAGGCGCGCCGCTGAACACACTACACAGACCATCCACCGCCGACTGACCACCACCCTGCCGAGCCAGGGTCCTGATTACGCTGGTGAACGCACTGAACGCATCCGCACCATCTTCGTTCTTCGAGCAGTGCGACACCTTCCTCGCTATCACCGCCCCTCGCAGAGCTCGCTCAGCACGGTTGTTGGTCGGCTCTATGCCAACACCGTCCAGAAAACGCAGCAGGTTCCCACGATCGTCCTGCCAGCCAAGCTCGTTCTGCAGCCTCCAGTTGTCACGATCAGACAGCGGACGGTCTCTGAGATGATGGCTCACCTCTCGTCTCAACCGCTCCTTCTCCCCAGCATAGTCCGCCACCTCTCCACGTCGTTGTGACTCCCGCAGCTGCATCGCCTCTCTGAGAAGCTCGCTCAGCCGCTTACCGAAGCCATGCCCTCGACTCCGATCGGGGGTGCGCCCTCTGCCCACCTTGGTCTGGACCACCTCACTGATCGAGCGCAGCACGTGAGCCAGACACTTCTGCTGTCTCACTCCCGACAGAGCCCGCGCATCGTAGCTTCGAGCTCGGTCGGTCACCATCACTCCCGCATAGTCGCCCGGAACAACCTCCCTGACCTCCTCGTTGCGGTGACGACCGCGCACCTGGTACACAGTGGCATCATCGGTCTCGAACGCCATCAGAAAGGCACCCTCTCCGCCAACTCGCCAGCCTGTGTCGTCAGTGTGGACCACCGCGCTCTCACGCACAGACTCCCGAAGCCTGTGGTACGCATCTCCCACAGCTCCCCTCGCTCGTCGCAGAGCGTCCTGCGTGATCGCGCTCTGGCTCAACTCAACTCCGGTCAGCGCTCTGAGCACGACGGGAACCCTCCGCACCGGTATGCCCACTCCATAGTGAAGCATGTGAGCCGCAGCCATCACTCGTCTTCCCACCCGATGGGCGCTCGCACCGTACTGGTCAGGTCCAACGTCCCGATGACGCCCTCGCACACGCCTGCCGCACGACACGCATCGGCATACCTGCACCCGGTACTCTGTCACCTGCGGTCTGGGCATCGGGGGAATGTCGGTCACGTACGCAAGGCTCTCTCCGTCGTGTTCGAGTATGCCTCCACATCCGGGGCAGCTTTCCGCTGAAACCGCAACGTCAACAGGCGGTGCTGTCAGTTCGTCCACCGCGGGCGGCTTTCTGTAGCTGAAGTTCCCCTTCCCGGGCTTTCGACCCGCACGCCTCGGCTTTGAGACCCGCTCGCCTTTGGAGAATGGCGCTGCCTGGCGCTTGCCCGCTCGCTGCGCTGCGGCGAGCTGCTTGCGAAGCTCCTTGATCGTCGTCGTCAGACGCGCGACCTGGCCTTGCAAGCGGTCGACCTTGCCGATCAGGTCGTCGTGTTCACAGGGAGGGCGGTCTTTGTCGGTACACATGGCCGAAGTATAAGAACATGACCTGCCGACTGCAATCTCACCAACCACTACCGCTAATCAATTACCCTGGAAGAAGTCTTCCAGGCGGCGGTGCGCCACTACCGGTACAACTCGAATGTTGCCGACATGAACCATCTCAAATCCCTCAAGAGGTACTTGGAATTGGCAGCATCCAATGATGCCTTTCAAGGCATTCGTTACTGGGAACTAACCCAGTCCCTCGATGAGATGCTGCTCCGCCGGATCTACCTCTTGTTGCACATAGAGCTCCTGCACGGACTCAGTGACATTCTCCTATCATCCGACAGGCCTGTATGGACTGTGGTGAACAGAGTTGAACAAGCTGTCGAGAACGCCATGTGGAACAGTCATGATTTAGCCTACAGCCCGGGGAGCTCCAGAGAACATTCCGTCCGCAGCTACATAGAGTGGAGACAGGGGTTCAGTACATGGTGCGATGCCCTCGCCAGCGCCTTCCGTGATGGATTCAACATCGGTGATGATTTCATGGCGAATCTCACACGCAACGCATACAGAACGCTCCGGGAGACCAGAGACCTGGCCGTCAGGTACTTCGCCAGTACTCTGGACGTACTGCCCAGGCAGTCCAGGGATGCGGTCCCATGCGTGGAGTGGTTGGGGCCGGAAGCCTATCGCAGCGGCTCGGTGCACACTCCCTCCGGCGCACCCCTTGGATTCATAGATCGCGGCCCAGATGGACTCTGGCACATCACACCGCTTCGAGAGGGACTGGTGATGAGCGTCTCAGCGAAAGGCATGAGCCAGACGGACGCCAGATGTTACCTGGCCGCACTCTTGACCAGGCCCGCTCGGATAATTGTAGAGGGCGAAGACCGACTCATCAGGATTGTGGGGGAAGAATACAATTTCTTCGAACGGAATTACGATGTGATCAACAGGTCGTTCGAAGGGGAAGATCCCGACGGGTCATGGACCCACAAGGTCACACTTTGGGGCCTTGATCACGGAATCGAGGCGGACCAGAGGGTAAGAATAGAGGTGCGGAGGGGTGAGAGAGCAGACGTGGCCGACACACTCGTCGCAACAGTGACGGAAGTCGAAGGTCATCTCGTATATCTGTCAGGATATGAATCGGTTGAGGTCATTGAAGACACGGCCCACGACTAGGAGACAGAGCATCGGGGAAACTAACGTGTTTCTCGATTCTGCGAAGGGGTTGGGCCGGTAGAGCAAACAGCTGAGCAGCCTAGAGGGGACTTCTACCTACCGAGGAGATATTAACGCGCTCCTTGCCGGCCTTGTGTGCGCGAGCAAGCGCGACGGATGGTCAATATTCCAACTCCACTCCTTTGACCGGCCCTCGTGGCGCGGAATTGTACAGACCGTCCATGCTGTGACACGCTTGGCGGACGACGGCATCTAGCCGCCATCATATCGAGAGGCCGGTATGATCGTCCCAATTGGTTCACACTGCGAGTTGATGCTGTCCGTATTCGCCTTCTTGGCCACGCAGTAGACCTCGATCAGGCGCGAGACGGGCAGGTACTGCCGGTTGGCCAGGGGAGCCCACCGAGGGCGTGAAGTTGTGACTGGAATTGCACTGGGCCTCCAGCGGAATTCTGGCACGAAACCTCCTAGCCTGACGTTGGTGTGTCGTGATAGACATGTGTATATCGGTACACAACACCAAATGGCCTCTTGTCAAGACGTACCGAAGTACACCTTGGAAGCAGGAAGCGGAAATGCCAGTCGTGGCCATAGTCAACCAGAAGGGCGGTACTGGCAAGACCACGCTGTCGATCAACCTGGCGTCTGCGTTCGCGGAGGTCCATCCCACGCTGCTGATGGACGCGGACCCACAGGAGAGCGCCCTGGATTGGGCCGACAGCCGGGCCACACCCCAGATGAACCTCGATGCCTGTGCAGTTGAGCCCTCAGGACTGCTCCGTGATGTCCGAAGACTCGCGCCCAGGTACGCCTGGATAGTCATTGACGGGCCACCCGGCATTGGGAGGGTCAGCGCGGACGCCGTCAGGGTGGCCGATATCGTGCTGATACCAAGCAAGCCCAGCCCCTTCGACGTGTGGGCGGCCTCCGACATCGTGGAGGCCGTGAAGGCCCGGCAGGAGACGACCGGAGGCACCCCGAAGGGATTCTTCGTGATCACCATGGCCCGGCCACGCACCCTCCTGGTCGGGCAGGTCAATGCGGCTCTCTCCGAGTATGGACTACCTGTCCTTGAGGCCCGGACCACTGAGCGGGTCGTCTACCCGATGACGGCCATCGAGGGCAAGACGGTTCTGGACAGCCGTGACAGGGCCGCCCAGGGCGAGATACTCGCCATGAGAGACGAGATAGGGAGGTTGTCAGATGAGCATGCACAGTAGGCCCAATCGGCGCGGAGAGTCTCGGACGGCGGCCTTTGTGGAGCAAGCCGTCGCCCAGGAGATGACGCAACTGCACTGCAAGATCCCGGACGAGCTGCACCTCAGACTGAGGGTAATGGCGGCGCAGGAGCGGACCACCATGACCGCGCTGGTTACCGAGGCTCTCGAGGATTTCGTCAAGACCCGGTCGTGAGGTGTGTCGTTATATAGTGATGGTGTTATGTACGTGAGTACATTGGTATCGACCACCATTACACCTCACACATTGTCCGCGAATCGAAATCGAGTGGTTAGCGCATGGAGCGTGCTGAACTCTTTTGAGAGAGTCCGGTTACAGTTCGGGACCCTGCCGCACACGGTCCCGAACGGGTGGGTTGCATTCAATCTCCTCAACACTGGTCGCTGCTCAGCCCAACAGCTCTGCTCCCCGCATCCGGGCTAGCCTGCGGTCGAAGGTCTGAAGGGGCATGGAGTCAGCCCGCTCGGCTGCCCTGAGTATCATGAGGTCAGAGAATCCGACCCCACCCTGGCGAAAGCTATAGGCGGCGGCAGCGACGTCATCGGACTGTTCGACAGCCAGGGTGTCCGAAGCCGTCAGGCCCATCAGCGCGTCAGCAACCTGGGGTCTCGTGAATCCGTAGCTTCTCTCCAGCACCCAGGCAACCTCCAGGACGACCTCGCGGCATATGAAACCAGGATCGTCGGGGGTCAATTCATGGATCAATGCGCGAGCAGCCTCAGCCTGTTCGGGAACGTCGCCCACGAGGTATCGGATGAGCACGTTGGTATCGAGGGCGGTCATCCCTCTACAGCACCCTCAGCGATGGCGTCTTCCATCTCTTCCAGGCTAACGGGAGGCCCGTCATACTTCAGGCTACCGAACAGGCGGCTGGTGGGGCGGACCGGCATTATCAGAACACCCTCGTCAAGTATGACGTAGCGCACCTTGTCCCCGGCCTTTACTGCCAGTGAGTCCCTGACGGCCTTGGGCAAGGTGGTCTGGCCTTTGACGGTTATGCGAGACTCGAACATCGTAGTGCTCCTGTCGGCATGAAGTTGGTTACGTGCATTACATTATCCCCGACAGTAATGCACACTGCAATGCAGTAAGCCCGCTAGGCTCTTTGGTCTGTCCTGGTTGACGGATCGGATGTGGAGATGGAAGTCGGCAGGGGCTGCACCAGGATAGACTGCGAGTGACGGCAGTAGAGGGAAAGCATGACATGGGCCAGACAACGCGGGGCAGCGCAAACGCCAGGCATTGATAGACCCCAGCCGTGCCGAACTGCTCGGCCAGGACGACCTCGACGCGTACTATGATCCGCCGGTGAGGAGAGGGCTGACCCGGATGGTTGGATGCCAATAGAGGAGCAGTCGAGATGAGCGAGCATAACTACGCCAGCTGCGATGATCCCCTCTGTCCGATGTGCGAAGGCTACTCGGCCGGCGACGGCAAGTCCAAGGCGCCATTCGAGGTCTCTACTCAGACGGCGAAGCACCCAGCCGGCTGCGAGTGTGACACGTGCCTCGCAGTGAGAAAGAGGCTGGAACGTCGTGCAGCACGTGATCCGGACGTGTCCCCGACCCAGAAACCCGAACATGACCGAGGCGGCCTGCCTGCGGGGCTGCAGGCGGAGCTCGTGCTGATACTAGGGATCGACCTCACGGATGGAGACCTGCTGTGAACGCGGCGAGAGATCAGGCGGTCCATAGCCGTCCGGCTGCTGCACCCGCACCGCGGGAGTGGCGTCACGATCATGGGCTAACCGCATTGGAGAAGCGATCACCATCTGGTGCGGGAAGTCGCCCATGATAGATGGGGCGAGACTGCCGGAATCTGCATTAAGATGTGCGTTGGCCACAAGCGGGCCGGCCTAACCCGCACAGGAGAGAGAGATTGCCACCACGAACCACCACATGGGAGCTTGACGACGTGGTCGGGCCGCTCCGGCAACAGTTCGTCGACCAGCTGGAATCGATCGGTATCAAGCAGTTCGTCACCGAGACCCTGGAAATCATTCAACCAATTGGTCCAGAAATCCCCCTCGCAGATTTGAGGGCAATTCGTGAATCTCTGAAACAGAGGTTTGAGCGAATCGCTGAGAAGGTCAGATCGCTGTCAGCACTCAGCAAAGAGTTTTATCTCAACAGGGAGCACTCATTGGGCGTCAGGATAAACGAGCTCGTCCAAGCTCTCAGGGAGTTCGGGTCGAAGTTCAATGAACTGGATACGGCCATCGGAAACACCGATCTTGACTCGATAGCCGCCGCTGCCCACGATCTGAAGCAAATTCAGCTTGCCGTTTTGAGAGTGGAGGACGCTCTGGTGGAGATGGCTGCGGCACCCTAGCGGGTACTCGTATCAGCTGATTTGTCATACGAAACACCTTTTAATTACAGCCGTATAGCTAGACTTTGCACAGGCTCCAGGAGGGTGAGCGACTTGATAGAAGTACATCAGCTCATGAGAAGTCTTTCCACTCAAAGGCCCATTTTCCATCTCGAAGCCGACTTCCAGTTCGCACTGGGCTGGCACATAAGGCAGTTGACACCAGACTGTGAACTTAGATTTGAATACAGGCCTCTACCAAACGAAGCGGTTTATGTTGATATCTGGATCCCGAGTCAAGGGACCATCCTCGAGTTGAAGTACTTGACGGAGGAGTTGGAACTAGAATGCGATAGTGAACGATTCATGCTCAACAAACAATCGGCCAATCCTCTGCGCCGCTACGACTTCGTCCGGGACATTGCTCGAATTGAGCACATAGTGGATCGGAATGACTCCATTAGAAATGGACTCGCAGTCCTGCTCACGAACGATTCGTACTACTGGAGACCACCAACACGGGACTGGCGAACTACTATGGATGCCGACTTTCGCCTCCACGAAGACAGAAGCCTAACCGGGGATCTTTCCTGGTCAGCTAATGCCAACGACAACACGATAAAGGGCAGGAAAGACAGAATTCAGTTGAAGGGATCATATAATCTGCACTGGGAGAACTACTCAGATTTCGGGAACAAGAGGGGTGAACAGTTTCGCTACCTACCCGTGTCGGTAGATGGTTAGGCCTGTTCCCATGCAACTTCAACAAGAGAGCTAGAAAATTTCAGAGGAAGCTCGATGAGGGGACGACGGTGGACGCGCGAAGAAGATCTGGCTGTGCTCTACGTCAGGCATAGAGGGCTGGGGCGGTTTGATCCTGCAATAGCAGAACTTGCCGGAGCCATGGAACGAACTGAGGCATCGATCTGGATGCGCAAGGGGAACTTCGACTCGCTCGATCCGTCCGTACCTGGAGTGGGGCTCAGGAGCGCTGCCCGGCTAACCAAGAGAGTATGGTCCGAGTACCAACAGGATCCTCAGAGAGTTCTCGCAGAGGCACGTGATGCTTTTCAGGGCTTCTTGAAAGATGAGCAATCGAGTTCGACTAGGGCCTGTTCACACTACGTAGTGCATCGAAGATAGTTCCAAAGAGGATGAACCCGATGTAGAGTTCATCGAGCTTGTCATACCGAGTGAATATACGACGAAAGCCTTTCATCCTGCGGAACAGACGCTCCACCTCATTGCGCCTCTTGTACAGTTCCTCGTCATACTCCCAAGCCACCTTGCGACTCTTGCGAGGCGGAACGACAACTGAATATCCTAAACCCGATGCCAACTGACGTGTCGCGTCACCTTCATATGCACGGTCCATCACCATGGACGGACTCCCACACTGCGGACCCAGACGTTCCAGCAACTTGCGACCTTCGGGCGCGTCGTGAGCCTGTCCGGCAGACAACGAGAAGATCACCGGCGTGCGCTCATCTGCGGCTACCATGTGAATCTTCGTTGTCAACCCACCACGCGATCTACCTATGGCCTGTGGGCCGTTTTTTTCAACGCTCCAGTCCCGTCCGGATGCACCTTGACCGTCGTACTGTCCAGCGAGAGCACATCGAGACTGACCTCCACTATTCCTTCCTGCCCAAGCTGCTCGAACACCCGGTCGAGAACCCCATTCTTGGACCAGCGGTTCATCCGCATATAGACAGTGTGCCATCTGCCGAAGCCGCTCTGGCAGTCCTCGCCACTTGCAGCCGTGTTCGGCAACGTACAGAATAGCGTTGAGCACAGGCAGGTTCGGAATCCTCACGTTGCCACGCTGCACAGGCAGGTGAGGCTCAATCAGTTCGTATTGACCTTGTGTGAGTTCCATGTACCCATGCTAGCATCCTCAACTCAGCTAGTGTGAACAGACCCTAGGGAGGGTCCTCTGACCCTCGAGTCTCCCTCAAACGATGGACTAAGTTCGAATGCTGAGGAAGTGAGACAAGAAAGTCTCGCGAGGAACGCGAATCAGAGCATAGGAGGAGGGTTAAAGAACTGGCTAAGGTCATTGTTCAATACTGAAAGGCGATCGTAGCTATCAGTGCAGTTGCTGTTCTGACCACTCCTTCTGTGTGCTTCAGCAGACAAAATGGGGCAAAGTGTTGCATCTGAACAAAGTCCCCCTAGCTGGCCCATCTCATTTGGGGAACTTGTCCTACGGGTCAAACCATCTCGCATCCGACCATACCCTCTGCCACATGTGTACGATCATCATAATAGTTCAGTGGGCAGTGGAGGTCGTGGCGGTTTTGAATATGTCAATGAGACTTCCGCGCTCGGCGAGGCTCAGGCTACGGCAACTGTCTGCGGTGCCATTCGATCCGGAAGGGCAACTGCATCTACGAAGCTGCGCACGGTTTGAGCGCGGTAAGCGAAGCCCACTTGTGGCGTTATAGGGGGCATTACCGAATGGCAGTCTCGGAAATGGGAAAGCTGGAAGTCGTGGATGTGCGGAAAGTATGGGAAAACGAGGAGCAGGACTTCACCCCGTGGCTCGCCTCCAACCTTACACTCCTGGGAGACGCCTTGGAGTTGGGGTTGGAGTTAGTGCAAGTAGAGGCGCAGGTGGGTCCTTTTTCATTGGACATTCTCGCGCGAGATGATAGTGGAACAATGGTGGCAATCGAAAACCAGCTGGGACACACTGATCACACCCACCTCGGGCAACTTCTCACTTACGCAGCTGGATTTGACGTTCGATCCTTGATATGGGTTACCCCACATTTCAGAGACCTGCACCGAGCGGCTCTCGACTGGCTGAATCGCTGGACACCAAAGGAGATTAGCGTTTATGGCGTGGAGGTGCGCGCGGTGAGTATCGGGAATTCACTTCCCGCGCCCGAATTCATTCCTGTGGTCGTTCCCAATGAATGGTCGAAGAGCAACAGAGACAGGTTGAATCCAGATAGCGCCCGGCGACGCATATTCTATCAGGCGTTGGTGAACAGACTACAAGAGGTGGGCTTTACCGATAGGAAGAATGCCAACTCAGGCTGGATACAGAGATTTCCATCCGGTGTAGCGGACCTGGAATACTGTGCCGACGTCGGGAACAATCCCCGGGTGATTATGACCATACCCAACAGGGAGAGGAGAAAACAGGTATTTGATGCCCTGCGCGACGACAGCGAGCAGGTGAATCATATTGAGGAAGCTCTGGGACTGGAATCCGACCCAAAGACAGAATTAGTCTGGAAGACAGGCCCTGGGAACATAGTGGTACGCCGAAGCGGTTCCACCGACAATCTGACGAGTGATATAGAGGGTTGGATGTTTGACCACCTCACAAAGTTCAAAGAAGTGTTCAACCCGGTGGTAGCAGACATAGTGAACTCGCTTGACTCAGACTCCTGATGGTGCCCTGCAATGACAATCCGTGGCAGGCGGGGTGACAGGCTGATCAGGGCGTAGAGGTCAGACGAGACCAGATGATTGCGGTTGCCCAGGGGCCGGTCTGAGGAATTGGGCCAGATACCTCCGGGCGGCACGGGCCAACGCTATTGAGGAGTTGCTCGGACGGACGTTGGCGGCTGACATCATGGCCCCGAGGGATGGGGCTCTCTGGTGTAGCCTACATGGGCATGCGATATGCCTATCATCGGATTCCAGGGCCGATAGATATCTTGAGTTAAGGCGGTTCTGGTAGAGGCGCTCTACGGGGCTCCTGCGATTTCGTTTTCAGCGCGATCGGCGCGGAATCGGCAATTTCGGCCACTTGTCCGTCATCTGCAGACTGTCACCAACCCCGGCCTCGATGGCGATGCTCGCCGTCAGACATTCTGTTGAGCCTCGGCAGCTTCCCCTTCCTCGTCGGTAACCCTGGATCTTCTTGGCCTCCAGTCGCTGGGCTGCGTCCTGGTACATCGGCCTAGACTCCACCGCCATCCCGCCTCCGCAGCCTGTAGGCCTGTCTAGGCTGCGGAGGGTCACCCAGGTTCTCCCCCATCGGAACGAGATCGCTCTCTCAACGCGGCTGAGAGACCCTCCACGAAGCTGCCCACCTCCTCTGTGCTGTGGAACAAGCCCTCCAAACCCTGGGCAGAATCTCTCTCTTCCGGAGAACTGCCGTTCCAGCCCCTCACGTCGGACTCTATAGTGTTGCATGGCAGCCAGGCCCGGAGTTCGTCTACTGACACCTCCATATACCGCTCAAAACGGGTGGCGTGAGCGACGAACTTGACTCCTCCAGCATCGTCGCCCGGAACCGCGTCGACGAACATCACGGTCCGCACTCCGCCATTCTCCACCCGGCGGACATACGCCACCGTCTCCGCGTATCCTTGGGCGAAGAAGATGCCCCGGACCCCGTTCCTCAGTCGCTGGTATAGTTCTCCGATGCCCCTCTCGTCAGCCAGGGCTTGGAGTTCGTTCACTGTGCGGTACGCCAACCGAGCGGATGTGCGCCGCACTCTGGGTTGGATCGACTCCGGCTCGATCAGATAGACCTGCGCCAACAGTTCCCTACCACTGGCGTCCTCGAAGTGCTGCACCGTCGCCACATTGATCGGCACGCCAATCTCCGCCAGGTATCGGACGATCCTGTCGGTGCTGGCGTCCACGGACTCGGCGACGATTAGACAGCGATGGCCCTGGTTGAGCTCGTCGGGCAGTTCAGATCCAAATTTCTCCCGGAAGGCAGTCTCCAGGGTGCCTGCAATCCTCGGGTAGGAGTCGGCGATGCCCTTTAAATCTTCGAACTCGAGGTCCTTGACCCAGGACGAATACTCCAGAGCCTGCGAGGTGACACCCCGCGGCGTCTGGCCCTTCTTGAGCTCAACTACCACCATATTCCCTTCCCCGTCCATGCAAAGCAGATCTACCGCACCGCCGAAGCTTGTACGAACCTGCCTCCCGATGACCAGGAGGTTGGGGTCAAGCACTGATATGTCGTTGGCCAACCAGTCCTCTATCCATTGTTCTAGGCTGGCGTACTTAGGCGGTATCTCCGACAACTCCCGGTCGGCTTTGATTTCCCATATTCGTACCTGCTGCATTGTTCCTCCCTGTAACTACCCGAGTCATCGCAGCCCATTACAACCGCGCTGGCTGGAGCTTCAATTGGGCCCTCGATCGATTGCCCAAGCAACTCTGAGCATCGAGCGTGGGACACGCTGGAGATTCACGACGATTACCACTAGCTTGAGAGTAGCTCCCCGCGGTCGTCATCTTGGGGCCACCGTCTGGGTTGTCGAAGGTGGGGATTGTCATGGAGTTTCCCAGTACCATTTCGGAATGATCTCGTCCCGCGCCTGCTGGCTGAAACCAAAGGCGTCCCTCACGTGATCGATGCCACGGGCGTCCGGGTCCTCAGGGTCGATGATGTCCCTGCCCAGGCGGTACAGTTCTCGAAAGCCCCTCTGAAACTCCTCCTCACCAAGAGTCCGATGCAGGTCCAGGAAGAAGCGAGTACCGAGGCTGTAGGCACAGTCCCCCGCCAGAGTTTCCTCCAATCGTTCCACTCCCTGTAAACGGTGTCGAAGCTCAGGGAATATGACCGCTTAAGTGTCAAGGGAAAGTGTCACCCCGGTAAGTCGCCATGCTACCAGACTAAGCCCGAATCCACCGAAGGCGGGGGTTGGGTGAGTGTCCTGAAGCGGCAAGAAGGTGCTCCTTTGAATCTGGGATAATGGTTTTGTAAGACCAAACCGACCCCAGGAAGGGAGCACCCAATAGATGCTACCACGCAATCACCCCGACCGCATCAAAATCGCCTTCGACGATCATCGACTGATGGCAAACGCCGGGCTGATTCTTCCGGCCACCCTGGCCCAGCACCTGGGTCTGGGTGAACTGGTCGACAACCACGTTGACCTGGGGGGAATGCGCCGGGGCGGGCGAACACGGGAGACAAGGTGATGACACTGGCTGCGTCTGCACTGGCCGGGGGAGACTGTATTGACGACGCGGACGTGTTGCGTACCGGGGGGACGGCTGGAGCCGTCGGCTGCACGCTCAAGGCGCCATCCACCCCCCGCTTTCGCGAGGGCAGGCTCTGGGGACCTTCCTGCGCAGCTTCCGGTGGGGGCACGTGCGCCAGTTGGATCGGGTGAGCCGGGAGCTGCTGTCGCGGGCCTGGGCCGCTGGTGCCGGACCCGGTGACGGGCCGTTGACCATCGACCTGGACTCCACCATCTGCGAAACCTACGGACTGGCCAAGGAGGGTGCCCGCCACCACAGCTACACCGGCCAGCGAGGCTATCACCCGCTGCTGGCCGTCGCCGCCGGAACCGGTGACGTGCTGATGTCCCGGCTGCGCGAGGGTCGCGCCAACACCGTTCGGGGTGCCGCCCACTTCCTGCGTGAGACGGTGGGGCGAGTGCGCCATGCCGGAGCCATAGGACAACTCACGGTGCGCGCCGACAGCGGCTTCTATGCCCACGCCTTGGTCGCGGTCTGCCGCGAGATGGATGTGCGCTTCTCCATCACCATCCGCCAGCACGCTCGTCTGAGGGAGCTGATTGAGACGATACCGGAGCAGGACTGGACGCCGATCCCCTACTGGATGGACGGTGCCGCCGACGTGGCCGAGACCACCTACACCCCCTTCCGGGGTGAGCCCGACGCCACCCCGGTGCGGCTCATCGTCCGTAGGGTGAAGCCCACGCCCGGCTCACAACTGGCACTCTTCGCCAGCTACAGCTATCACGGCTTCATCACCGACCGGGAGGGGGATACCCTGGAACTGGAGGCTGACCATCGCCGCCACGCCGAGATCGAGAACGCCATAAGAGACCTCAAGTACGGCGTGGGCCTCAACCATCTCCCCTCAGGACGCTTCGCCGCCAACGCCGCTTGGCTGGCCGTCCAGAGCCTGCCCCGTACTCGATACGGGGTGATGGCCCATAACCTGGCCCGCTGGACAGCGCGCATCGGTCTGGGCCAGCAGGTTGTAACCACCAAGACCCTCCGACGACGCTTCTTCTCTCTGGCCGGCCGGCTCACCCGCAAGGCGCGCCGCCTCACTTTGCATCTTCCCCAGCACTGGCCCTGGGAAACCCAGTTCAGTCGCGCCCTCGCTCGGTTGCGAGCCCTGCCATCTCCTGCCTGACGGCGCCTGACCCATCCACCAGACTACCCAACCGCCCCGCAAACTCGCGCCACCCCGGTCCGAGAGTGTCTCTTGCTGCGTCCTCTCCCCGCCATCTCGCCCTGCCAACGTTCGCAAACGGCCACAAGGTCTCCACGCGGCTGCTGAAGGCCGCCACCGGACCCATCTACCCGAAGTCCTGCCCGAACCATCGCCCCCTTTGCCACTCATCGCCCATTCGGCTGCTGTAACGCCACCCCTTCGGTGGATTCGGGCTAAGTAAGCTCACCAATGAGCCCACCTTCTTCCGTGGAACAGACAGTTAGACAGCATTCACCAGACCTGCAATACGGTTCCGGAGCCTCTGTCGGCGAGCGTCGTAATAGTCCGTGAAATCCTTGATCTTTCCCGGAACATCGCCCAGCAAGTGACGGTCACAGTAATTCTGGCGGGCTTGGGAATCCGGGCAATGGACGTCCAGCCAGTCCGCAGGTAAAGTAGCCCGTTTCTCGTTGTTGACCGAGCGGTCCAGCAACTGGAGATTCGCCAGGCGGTCGCATCGATCCCGGAAAGCTTCAATCTGCTCATCGGCAACGAATGCAGTCCTCAGCCGGTTGGGAGTAAATCGGCTCTTTGGGAATACGTGGTCAATGTCAGATCCGTCTCGAGATTCCAAGTGAGGAAATAGCATGGTCAACAGCGGGAAAATACGCCTGTCCCCCAGCCGCATGTCTGCGAGATCCTCTATTTCCTCCGCGCCAAAGTCCAAAGTCTTGCCTCCCTGGGCCATCACCCGCCGAAGTTCCCCGGCCGGGAATTCGGACCCGTTCGAATCGCGAATCACCTCTCGCAGCGCCGTCAGTAAAGTGTCCAATCCGCTGCCCCATATCCCGGATTCTTTGAGGATAGACCGGGTCAGCCAACCCCGAATGACCTTGCGCTCGTGCAGGTAGCGGTCACTGGTTTCAAAGTCCCGCGGCGCCCCTTTCTTGTCAAGGTAATAGGCAATGGGCAGGAGTGAGTTGGTGGCCCGGATGGTCCTGCTATCGAAACCGAAACTGTCCACTAGTTCTACGGTTTCCAGCAACGCTTGACGGATATCTGGCCAATTCTTCTCCAAGATGGCCATATTTTCGTGTGTGAAGTTCTCGACCCTGAACCCGACGCTGGCTAGGTCGGTAAGCATAAGCCCCGCCTTCAAGACAAAGTCCGCATTGAATAGCAGCCCGGCGCGCACCTTGTTCATATCATCCACCAACCCGTGGACTTCACTCCTGGCGTCAAGGGTGTCCCATTGCGACACTGCGATGCTCAAGAGAAGATTGGAGTAGGAAAGGGGTGTTCCCCCGCTGTTGCATCGTATGAATATGTTGAGCACTCGCTCAATGTCCTGGCTCTTTTCCTCATAGTAGGCAACGACGGGCTCGACACAGATGGCTTGATGGAGTCGGTTCAGTGTACGAAACCCCATGCGCTGTTGCTCAGTATCAAGACCTTGTTCAGATATCCAATCCAACATGTCCGGGGCGGGGTTCTCCGTAGAGAAACTCATGATGTCTGGGACCTTGAACCATAACCGAGTGTTCTCCAAGCCGATGCGGTCCTCATTGACGAACTCAAAGACGTAGCGACTACCCTCTTCATCAGGGTCAGGAGGCGCCAACAGATCGAGCGCCAGTACCCTCTTGGGGAAGGCGTCCGAGCTGTTCCACCATTTGTAGGGGAGCTTGACAGCCATCGAACCGCGGAGTCCGATGTTGAATGCTGTCAACCGCTGCTGACCATCAAGCACGGCCGTAAGCGGCTTGTCGTAAACAGTCCCAAGTTCAGGACAATGCGGGTTATCCCGTTGATGGTATTCCCGAACGAAGTCGTACCAACGGTATTGGCCGGAATTCTGAGCCTCAACCCTCCAGAACATGAACTCCCCGAACGGGTAGCCTTGCATCACGCTGTCAAATAGATTGCATACCTGTTCTGGCCGCCATACAAACTCCCTTTGGATTGCTGGCAGAACATATCCATGCGACGCGATGCTGTCCAGTGCCTCTTTGATGGTCCCGCCTTGTTGGTGCATCGATCCTCTTACTCTTGAAGAATGGAGCTACTTGAGCTACTGTGCCATGTTCTCACCAAGCGACCGCCCTCAGTTGCCCAAGGAAGACTCGGGACATTGGACGTCGCTGAGTCCCTCACCGCTAATGAAGTCCTCGGGGACATTTTCGCACATTTATTAGTTGAATAGGTGACCAAGACCCATACTGCCGGCCAGTTCCAGCAGCGCCTTCCGGAGCCGGAAGTTGGGACTGGCCCTGCCTGCAGTCCACCGCCCCGGAGCACACCACCAACGGTCACACCGTCCCTCCCGGAAATCGAAATATCTTCAGACCAGTTGAGGGGCGTATCGCCGGCCAGTTCGTCAGTTCCTCCATCCCTGCTGGATTCAGTGGATCGTTGCGCCTTCGTGGCGAATGCGCTGAGCTGTCCGCCGCGCACACCCACAGGTTTCTCTCGTGGGTCAGCCTGAGTCATCCTGCCGGTCCGTATGTCTATAGTGGACGGCATGTATTGCAGCAACCACGTGCCGGACTAAAAGGCATGCCTTTTAGAGGGCCCGAAATCGGAGGGCTCTCGTAGCTGGCTCAAGAAAAGGGGTTTTAGTCTAGCCCCCGACCGGCGACCGGAAGAGCTAAGGGCGGTAATGATGACCGGACCTTCTGTAGAGTTACACGAGGAACCCAGCAGAATGAAACGTGGCCGGTGTCATCGCGGAGATCGTCATCGTTCACGATAGGTGGGCCTCGTCTGAGTCAATCCATCGGAGTCCAAAGATTGAATTTCCAACGTGATCTCGTTGACATTGTGCAGAGGTACTTCGCTCAGGAGGGCATCTCATACTGTGGAAGTGGGGACGCCGGCGATCTGGCAGCACGGTACTTTGAAATGCTGATTAGGAGGATTTCTCCTGTCCCTCGTCGCGCGCACTTTTCTGAGGAACTACACGATTCATTGGGAATCCTCACCCAGGAGACTGATCCGAAGCAGAGAACGAAGGCACTGGAGGTCTGGAACGCGGCATTCCGTATCTGGCACCTCTTTTCGAGTGGCGGCGACCTCACACCCTACCTGGGCAAGGGAATCAAGTGTGCAACCAGCAGGGACGGTCTCCTGTGGGACTATGGCATGCACCATTTCCACCTCAGCAGAGGCTTCGAGAAGTCTGGGTCTGGCTTTGCGAGGCGGTCAGATTATCTGCTGTTTGCATTGGTGGCTGATGAGGACGCCTTCTTGGTTGATGTAAGAAATCATCGCGATCCTGAGGACCTTCTGTGGGTGAGGCAGGATCTCCTGAAGATTGTGCATCGGAACTGGCCTGAGGTAACCAGCTCGCGAATCCTTCACGGTATTCGCGGTCAAACACTGACTGACGAGCAGAAAAAAGAGCTACGGAGAAAGAACGCCAACACCGTTGCTGATCTTGGCGATTACGCCATTGCTCCGCTGGGGTGGGGAACTATGGCCACCGGCAGTAGCACTTTCTGCAGAATGCGGGCGAACAAGCTACTACACGAGCTGGAGTGGCACGAAGACGTCTTGAGCCGTCCGCCTGAAGAGTTGCGCGCTCACTTGGATGATGGTGAGTTAGTGCTTGGACAAGAAGATTTCCGGCTCGCGCTCTTGGAGTGTGTTGACGCGCCTGAAGGGATTGTCACTTACCTTCGTCAGGGGGACCATCACAGCCGAGGCCTCTACGCAGCGGGATTTGCAATTGTGGAAGCCAAGACTGGGCACCCGGTAACCATCACAGGCACCGAAGCGACGTAACGCTGTCGCCTCAGGACTCAGACGAACTGCGCCGGCATATGTCGCCACAGTCCTGCAGCGTACTTTGCGCCAGCCGTTCGCACGAGCCTAATTCTGCGTTCGTACCTAGATCGGGGTATGATGTTGCGTGTGCCGCTGGCTTTCTAAGTACATCTCCCGCTGTCTGACAGGATCAACAACTTGGCAACGAAAGACGAAAACACCGACAGAGACAGAGCCAAGGGTGCCGGACCACGTTCGGCCATCAATGGGTTGCCGGCATCTCTTGCTGCGCAGGCGTTGGAGACCAGAACACAGATTTCCAAGTATCACGGCAAGGGCGGGCATGGCTTTGCCGCGGAGGATGCCAATCACATTGCTGACGCGATTCGAGGCAGAAGCGCTGAGATAGTAGGGACCTCGAATGAAGTCAATGGGGCTGACCGTCTTGTTAATGGAGTGAGTATCCAGTCGAAGTACTTTCAGACCGCGTCAGAGACCGTCGCGGCGGCGTTTGATCCGAGTTCCAAGAGTTATCGTTACTCAGGGCAGGTCCTCGAAGTTCCGAAGGACCAGTACGAATCCTGCCTGGAATTGATGCGCAGTCGGATCGCCCAGGGCAGAGTCCCCGGGGTCGACAATCCGGCGGATGCCGATAAGGTGGTTCAGCCGGGTGCAGTGACCTACAGACAGGCCAGGAACATCGCTCGAGCCGGGAATGTCGATTCCCTCATCTTTGACTCGAAGACACAGGCCGTGACTTCCACGTATGCCGCCGCCGTCTCGTTCGTAGTCACCTTTGCACAGAGCCGATGGCAAGGCAATAGTACAAAAGACTCGATGCGCTTCGCTGTCGGAGTTGCACTTTCGACTGGCGGTACCTCGCTGCTTACAGGGGTTGCGAGCGCACAGCTATTGCGCACGAGGTCGGCTGCCATTGGTGTGGTCACCGTCCGTGGCGGTGTGAGGTTAATCTCTGGTACGTCTGCTGGCCGTGCGGCCGTTCATCGAATTGCCGCAGGCTCTCTCGGGAAACCGGTCTATGGCGCAGCGGCAGTCAACCACGTGTCCAAGCTCCTTCGCACCAACATTGTTACGGCGTCGATTGCCACAGTTGTGATCACTACCCCTGACTTCTACAGGGCGGCTTTCGACCGTTCGATTTCATGGCGCCAGTTTGCCAAGAACGCGTCCGTAAATGTCACTGGTGTTGCGACTGGGACCGCTGGCTGGCTGGTCGGTGCTGGCGTTGGAGCTGCTATAGGGTCGGCGGTTCCAGTCGTCGGAACTGCCGCAGGCGGAGTAGTCGGTGGTATCGTGGGGGCCTTGGGCGCGAGTGTTGGAGGATCGGTTGCGGCAAAGAGGGTTGCTGATAGGGTGGCTGACGATGACGCCAAAGTCTTACTGGACATTGTGCGCGACGAGGTCGGGGTACTGGCATTCGAGTACATGCTCACGGAGAGTGAGGTCGAGAGCATAGCTTCGGAAGTCAATCGGACTGCAACACCCAAATGGATAAGGCGGGTGTTTAAGGAGACAAGAAGAGATTCCAGCACCTATCGTCTTCGTAGATTGGTCCGGAGAGAGTTCGAACCTCTGTACGAAGGTATCATTCGGAGCCGTCCCAGAGTTGTTTTGCCCACGGTGAAGGAAGTTGAAGCAGAAGCCTTTGCGCTGCTCGAGCAGGCAACCGCAACTGTGGCCGAGAATGGTGCTGCACCGCTGGACAGGCCGGTATCGTCACACGCATAGGTCCCGCGGAAGTCTGAGCGGGGATACAAATATCCACCTGGGCGAATTCTTGGTGACGAGGACTCCCGAAGTCCAGGGTAATGAACCTGTATGCGAGACGAAGTGGAGGCCGGCGAGCCGGGGCTGATATTACCCGACAAGGAGATCTTGGCCTGAGCGCCTGAATGGTGATGAGATCGCCTCGTATTACGCCGTATCCAAGGCTGACTAGAACCTGAAATCCCCATTAAATCCCACTGTGGGGGAAACTCCGCACCGGCCGCCCAGGAAGTCGTCGATACGCAGCCCATAGCGCTCGATCATGTGCGGCACGGCTCGTTTTGAGGAGCTGCGAGCAGCCCTAAAATGGCGATGGAATCCGTCAGGCCGGCGGGCGCGGGACGGCGGTTGGGAAAGACCCGAACGCCGGCGCTGTTGGACTGGAAAAGCGTTGCCTCGGCGGCTCCGTTTTGTGGCGAAACACCCACGGTGGAATTCGCCATCGCGCCGTAGGTTCGCACTAGAATCTTTATGTCAACTGCGAGGGGTTGAGAGATTCGGGAAGCTGTGGTTGAGTGGTTGTAGTGACTTACTGTAATCACAAAAAGGGGCCGGGGGGGGGAGCAAGTGCCGGCACGAACGAAAGAGCAGAACCGGGCCAACGTTGCACGCTTTCGGAAACGCGAGCGGGCCTACCGAGACATGGTCAGAGCAAGGGCCGCGGAGCTGAAGGACATCGTCGCGTTCTACCAGAAGAGGCAGCCCAACGGAGTGATGCGGATGCACTACGACCTGCCAGCGATGGACCATCGCACGCTACAGGACGAATGCGAGCGTCGGGGCTGGGACTTCAGCATGACCCTGCACGACGTCTTTCGCGAGATTCTCCGGCTGGACACCATTGAGCGGAAAGCGGCGGCGCGAGCTGCCAAGCGTGGATAGCGGAAAAGAGAAGTCCCCAGGCAGTCGAGCAAGTCACTCCATACCATCACCATCGACCCTGGGCGCGGCATTCGACCATGACGACCGCATGGCCCTATTCGTCCAGCAACTCCACTTCCTGATGGAACGGGGCGGCGAACGGTGGCAGGGTAAGCATTGGGTCTACAAGACCTATGACGACTTCCTTGAATACTTCTCTTGGGCGTCCAAAGATGCTGTCAGGAAAGTTGTTGACCGTCTGCGCGCTAGAGGCGTCATAGCGACCGTTGATCGACTTCATGGGGGAATCCGCTACCGCATCGACTACAGGCAGTTACAGGGCCTCTGTGTGGTCAAGGGTGTGGTCTCTCCGGCGTGGGTTGATGATGCAGTCAGAGCACTTCCCGACCATGACGACTTTCAACCGAATCTGGAAGTCTCTGAGGAAGTGGTTAGCGCCGCTAGCGGTTCGGACGTCCCCTACGAAGGGGACACCGACCCTACCGCTATCCTAGAGACCAGGCTAAGGGACCTGGAAGCAGAGGTGGCAGACCTCACGGCGGCGGCTGATACCGACGTTGTGGCCTACCTGGGTATGGACATCCTCACCAAGTACCGTCTGAGGAATGAGGACCGGGAACGGTACGACGACCTGATGCACCGTGCAGGGCCCATCATGGCAGTACGTGGGAAGCTCGGTGACGCCAAGACCGCAGCCATGAATGCCGCACTTGCAGCAAGGCACACTGTCGAGGAAGCGCCGGCGCCGATGGTTGTCGAGACGCCAGACCTCGTGAGGGCAATTCATAGGGTTGTTCGGCTCCGATGACCGCGCAACAACTCGCATTCGGGGCCGACTTCGACGATTACAGCGACATCGCCATTCCAGAACCAGTTGAGGAGCCCACGCCATTGACCCATTGCCATTGCCCACGATGTACGGCGCGCCTCAATCTCGACAGAACCGGCGTAAGTGGATGCGCAATCTGTGGCTACGAGGATTACGCCGGCGCTGGACGCATAGACACTGGCGCGACGGGCTCCTCGAGCTTGCCAGAAGCTGAGCGACGGACAGGTGGAAAGTCAGCGGACACGCGGCATTACAGACCACGCGGCGCGCACTATATAGCGACGTCTGAACGAAAAGGAAAGCCAACCATGAAAGACAATCCGAACCGGCGCGCGGGAAGATGCGCCCATTGCGGGACCATCATCGAAGAATTCAGCGCGAAAGAATGGACCAAGGCTGTACGCGCACCTTGCCCGAGCTGCAAAAGGAACTGGTAGGATTCTAGGGGGACACATGGCACGGCAAGAGCTCATCAGCATACAGACGCGCACCGTGACGCGTGACAGCTTCGGCGGGGAAGTCGAGCGATGGATCGACAGTGACCTAACCTGGGCCTCAGTGACCCATGTGAGCGCAGTCGAGCGGTTCGGGGACGGCTCCGACCGCGTGCAGGCTACGCGCGTTGCACGGTTCACAATCCGCCGCTACACCGCGCAGGATGACATCACTGAGGCCAACAACCGCGTCGTGTTCAGGAACAAGGCATGGGACATTACAGGCGTCACCAGACCAGAGCGCAGGGCCTCTGACGACCTCACAATCACCGCTGAATTCCGAGGATAGGGCGCTGGCCCCGACCGGTCCCTGTCCAAAGATAGCGACGGTATCAACGCCCGTGAGTCCAAGGCGCTTAATGGCATGGAAAGCGGTGCCAGTGCCGCAGGCCACGGCTGCGCCCTGGTCGAATGGCAGGTCATCCGGCATCTTTACGCAGGTTGACGCCGGGCACAGAAGGAAGTCCTGATGTCCGCCATCTGCTGTCGAGCCGTACACCTCGTGGTGAACCAGACACATCTGAGTATATCCGATGCGGCACATTGAGCAGGTGTTGCAGCCTTGTATAGAAATGCACCACGTTCGGGGAATCCGGGTATCAGCGACGCTGGTACCACATTCAGTACCCCTAGATGTGGAATCAGGCTAGCTTGGGGTAGTGACCTGATGTGGGACTAGCCTAGCTATCATCGCTGTGTGTATGGCTTGTGATAGCCCGGGCTGGCAATGGAGCCGCCACTTCTCCAGCAGTCTGGACACAATTGTGATAGCTCCACCGTCGGCTGGAAAATCCGCTGACACGAATTGCAGGGACGCTCCGGCCCTTTGGGTTTCCGGTGCTGTTTCGGATGTGGCATTACTGATTCACCTCATACTCGACAGCATCATACAAGACGCCGGTATCGAAGTCCGCGGGCCGGTTCGCCCTAGATGCGTTATGTTAAGTAGAAGCGATCTTACCCTTCGAGGACCGCTCCCCCTGTGCCCTCTCGGTTGTCCCGGAACCGGCGGCGCGGCCCCTGTGCTCGGGACCTGCCGCCGGTTGACCTAGTATGCCGGGAGCTGGCCGGATTACCTGGAGCGCCAGGACAGTTTGTAGTCGTTCTGTGCCACCTCTTCGGCGTCGACGCGCACATAGTAGGTGTCGACGTCCACACAGCAGCATATAGCTGTGGCCTGCCAGTGGTTGCCGCCGGATTCGGGCAGGCGGCGCAGATAGAGAAGGGAGTCAGGCCCTGGGATTTGGAGCTGCACGTATGAGTGCGTCAATCTCGTGGGCCTCGAGATACTCCGGGAGCTGCTCAACGGTCTTCTCATCGATGTCACGACGTGACCTGGGGTGCTGGCCCTTGGGGCGGCGGTAGCGCTCGACGGCTGTGGTCTGCTGGGTTGCCCGTCTTGCGGTCACCCCTGGTGACGCCGCCTGACGCCATCAGGCTTATAGTGGTGGTCAAAGAATGTGAGAGAGAGTGAGCAAAAACACGGCGTATTATATATATAGGGCCTTGAAATAGACCTTCAACTCTCCCGCCCTCAGCTCCCGACGCGGTCCCCTGGTCTGTCTCTCACCACACCGGCCGCTGCCAGGTCGGACGGTCGTCATAATAACCGCTGCGAATCCTAGCGCCCTCGCGCCGACGCTCCACCAGGTCCCTCACGTCAGCGAGAGAGAGGTACACGTCGAGCATGGGTATCTGGACGCCATCCGGTCCGTCCGGTTGCGACGTCCACCACTCTCACCAGGTCAGTCCTTTCGCAGCTCCTCGAGGGCCGCGACCCGCCGGATTTGGTCGCGCGACCAGGACGCCGGCGGTGTCGCCGTCTTGTCCCTGGTGCGCAGCGTCTCGACGTCGCACAGCTCACCACCACACCGCGCGCGCTTGCACTCTCTTCCAATTGAGCTGATCTCCAGAGCATCTCCTATGGCTGGTGGCAGCGCCAACCCGGTCCTCCACGACCCGGCCCTTCTGTGTCTCGCGATGATGGACTCCATCGGCTTGTGTCACTCCCGTCTCGATGGTATTATCCAGCCCGCCAGCAGGCAGAGCTACGCTGTCGCACGCTAGGAGACTCAGCATCGAGAGGACTGCTCAATGACCGGATACTGCATGAAGTGTCGAAAGAGCCGTGAGATCCGAAACTCCGAGCAGGTCACAATGAAGAATGGCAGGACAGCTACCAAGGGCACCTGCGGACAGTGCGGCACCACTATATTCAGGATGGGGAAGGTGTCCTGACCTCTTACGGAAGGTTTGTGGGATCCGCGAGCTGGACGGGGGGCGTCCGGATTCGTGGTTGGAGTTAACTGGCGCAGTACCAAAATAGGGGGCAGGTTTAACAACCTGATCCGGAAGTCTCGCGTCCGTGCCGTGACCGTGTGTGGCCGGACGATGTTCGGGTGGAATTCGTGTTGTCGCGGATGGGCCGCGGAGACGCCCTTCCCAACATATGTAGAGCCATGATGGCGCTGAAACGATCGGCTACTGACATTGACTGTGTCAGCGTCTTACGACTAATGATTCTGGCCGAACGACCGGACGATCACAGCCGAAGTCACCCGCGCCATTCGCCTCTACGTGTCCGGCCACGAAGCACCTGCGCCCCACGTCAAGGCTCAGCAGCACCACCACCATCGGCCTCACCATCACCGGACCCGACGCCTGCCGGCAGCGCCCCCACGTCGATCACACCCGCGCCAAGCACGCCCCCACGCTCAACGTCTGTCGCGAGGGTCGTGTCGCGTGACACTCCTCGGGACCCTCGCATCCGATAGCAGCCGGCCTCAGCGCACTCCCCAGGTGGGCCGCGCCCAGGGCGGCAGGTAGTCGTAGTAACCGCTGCGAATCCTTGCGGCCTCGCGCCGACGCTCCACCAGGTCCCTCACGTCCGCGCGTGAGAGGAAGCCCTCGACACTGACCACGAGCTGACAGGCTTTGTTCGCACTAGAGACATTATGTCGAGCTGGGGGTGTTCTTAGCTTTGACCGTCCTTTTCGCAGAGGTGTCTGCGAGTCATCTCCGCGGTCGCCCCACAGACCATTAAGAGCGCCATCTTGCCAAGCCAATGTGCGTCGGGCCAGAAGATGTAATTGAGGAAGATCGCAGGGACCGTGCCGGCCATGATCATGGCAAACGGAGGAACGTCACACAGTTTCATTTTCATTTCAGATCCTTGGTTCGCACGAATCTGATTGCAAGGGCAGAGATCGAAGCCATCAGTATGCCTACTCCGGCGTACCACAAGTATCTCTGAAGAATTCTGATCGTCTCATCGGTTTGCTCTCGCGTTCCCCATTGGTTCTTCCTTGAAAACTTATGTCAACCAAGGCCTTTTGAAGCGTTGGCGGTCAGGATGGGTCGCGCTCCTAGACTTCGTCGCGATAAGAATGGCGTTCATAAACCTCTGCTTTTGAGATGACGCTTCCGCTTTGCGAGCTACTGTACAGATCTCCTCCCGGGCCTCCTCTACACCTATCCTGCTAACGCGCTGAGATTACTGGTGCCGCCCGAGGTTATCAATATCAGAATGGTACGTCATCATCGAGGTGTTCGATTTGTTCGGCGATCGAAGAAATGAAACTATCGATTTCTTTAGCTAGTTCCTGAACGCGCTCCTTCGTAATTCCCACGCTTTCCCCTTCGATTTTTCCATTTCTGTGGACTAACGCGTGGCGTACTTCGACCGCACGGAAAATATCCCCTAGGCTCTCGGGGAAGGACACGCCCAAGGTGTCACGGTACATATTCCGGACCATCCCCAGACGATGCCAAACGACACTTCCCAAGTATTTCTCCGTGGTTTCGGAGATTTCGTCCAACGAGTCGTAAATCTCTGCGAGCGTGAGTCTTCGATCTCTAAATTCCGGAGTCGTCGCAACGAACTTACGCATAAACCTCTCAGTACGAGGCACTAAGCCAATGAAAGTGTCTGAGAGATAGGTTTCCATAACCGTGATTAAATTAACGAATACCATGCCATAAAAGGCGCTTCGGATAGATTCAGGTACATTTATAGCCAGCAGCGCACGGTTACTGCCCATCGCCAGATGATATTCATCGAAGTACTCTGCGGGTTCGGCAGTATAGTCGAATCCAAAGAGATCGTCGTAGGACGGGTCGATTTTCGCCGCCCATTCAGGGCATTCGGCATACAGTTCGTCCCCAAACGCTTCGATCACTTCTTCTGATACGAACTCACCAAATTTGCTATGCAGTTCCTCGTGAGGATCGTAAGGACCACCATCGATCCATATGTAGCCTCCCTCCCGAGACTCATAAGGTAATGATTCTGCTGGGTCTTCATAGTTGGCCAAGAACCATTGGCGCATAAATGCGAGCTGATCAGTTTCATCCATTTCAGTCAGATCCGTCACACGAATCTCGATCGCGCCGATGACTTCTTCGTCTGCTTCAAAACTTGACATCTCTTGATACTCCGGTTGGTTCTCACAACACTTACTACATGGCGACTCAGGTCGGAGATCAAGGGTCGCGCGTAGCTCGCTTACAGACTGCTCGATTGTCATGGAGTCGCCCTGGAAGCTGGCCGACCGTAAGACACTTTCTCCGAGAGATTGTTCCGGTTCCAAGTGAGGTTGTCCAGTTTAAGGGGAGGGCTCAGCTACGGGGACCGCCGCGGAATGGGACATTTTGTCGCACCCTCCGTCCGGCAAAAGTAATTGTTGTCGTTCAATTAGTCAGCCAAGAGCGTGTTTCCAAATTGGGACGTCATCATAAATGCAGTCAGGCCGCTACGAAGGACGTAACGGCCTGCTGGAAGAATTGATTATTGCGCTATGGCGAATCGTCGATCAGAGTGGTTGTCTCAGATGCGTGTCCTACGGTCGCGCACGGCACGGTTGAAGGCGTCGACGGCTCGCTGTTGTCCTTGATTGTACTTTCGAATCGCACTGTTGACTCTCTGAACACCCTGGCGCTGCCTAGCTTGTGCCTGCCGCACCTGTGAGCGAAGTTGTGATGCTGATACGCGTCTTGACACGTCTTTTGCCTTTCTCTGCAGCATTCGGCCGCAGTAACCTAGTGGAACGAAAATGATGAGCTAATGTGATGCGACTAAAGTGCCTTCACGAAGTCGTGGATCTCCGCGCATCGATCTTTCTTAGACTTCTGATCGGCACGAGATTCGACCAGAAGTCGACAAGCTGCGGTCACAGCCGATTTCAAGTCCGTCTGCCAATATCCCCAGCCGTCCGGCCTCCGAACGTTGTAATTGCCAGATTCGACTGATATGGTCACAATGTTCTTGTCGTCCTTGACGACCAGCGAACACTGACTAGTTTCTTGGATCGTGAACTTTTCGCCCTTGTACACGTATTCTTTGTCCAAGCTCCTCACCCCCCCTCCAATGCAAAATTTCCGGGCTTGCCGCCGGTTCGCGCATTACGCCTCAAAGATGAGGGGGCTCTGCATATAGATGCCAGTCTCACTAGATTTGCCCTCCCTTCTCATGACTTGACTTTTACAAAGTATATCACGGTTTTGTAAACTGGCCAAGCATATAGGAGGCTGAAATGATAGGGGAAAGGTTGAGGTTAGCTCGTCTATCAGCCAGATTATCGCTTCGTGTGTTGAGTGATCGTATCCAGAACAGAGTCTCTCCTCAAGCGATTAGTAAGTATGAGCGCAACGAAATCACTCCAAGCTCTGGTGTTCTTGCAGAACTATCAGTCGCTCTGAACGTATCGGCTGACTATCTGACAGGAAACCCGCGCATAGTTTTGCAATCTATAGATTTCCGAACAAAGACGATCACGAGCAAGAGGGAGCAGAAACACGTAAGTGCCTTGGTAAGCCACATGCTGGAACGCTATCTGGCAATCGAGGAAATGCTCGGGTTGCCTAGCGTTAAATGGGACGTACCTAGGTGGGCACCCTACCCGGTTGTGAGCGACGTCTCAGAGGTTGAACGGGCGGCCAATGCGTTACGGCAAGATTGGGGGCTTGGACTTAGTCCGATCCCCAATGTAGCTGAACTTTTGGAAGACAGGGGCGTTAAGGTCTTTTTCCACCAACCGCTAGATCTAGATGGCCTGACGGCTCATGTACGCCTAGATGGTATGCCCGATGCGTATGTGATTGTCGTCAACGATTCAGACTGGGGGGAGAGGCAGAGGTTCACGATTGCACACGAGATCGGGCACATGGTTCTCGACGTCTCCCAGGGCATAGATATGGAAAAAGCGGCGAACCGCTTCGCAGGGGCTTTTCTAATCCCTGAAGATGTCCTGTGGACGAAACTTGGCAAACGACGCTCATCCATAGGGTGGGATGAACTCATTGACTTAAAGCAGGTATGTGGGGCGAGCTTTCAGGCGATTACCTACAGATGCAAGGACCTTGGCATCATCAGTCCCACTCTAATGGGTCAGATGTTTGAAAAGTTTGCAGACTATGGATGGCGTAGCCATCCATACAGAGAAGCATTCGCCAGGCAAAGTGAACGGTCTGGAAGATTCGCCCGCCTGTGCCGTCGTGCGCTTTGGGAAAGAGCTCTGTCAACATCGAGAGCGGCCGAACTTCTGGAAGTGGCAGAGTGTGACCTCCACCAGCAGATGAGAAACAACCCATTGATAACAGAACTGACTGACGATGATGAGCGGATGTGATTTGGTCGAACCCACTTACGGTGCCACGACCAAGCTACCCTTGGGCTAATACCATTCCAACATAAGCGAGTGTTATTGTTGCTGGTCAACCACGCTGCTAAATTGCTGACCCTCGACACTCAACAACGTTGTCTGACTCGCTGCCGCATGATAAGCAGACTAGGAAGCTGCTCAAATCGGTGTCGTGGCCTACGTGGTCTTGGAGCACGATTCTGTCGAAGCGTCTCATGCTGGACTCACTTTCACTGTTACATCCGTGATTCTAACAGTCGACCTCGACCGTCCAGGAACCGCGAGCTGGTCAGGGCCGCGACCTCGACTTTTCACCTGAAAACTGCCCGTGACTCGTGCGACTGCCCTGCCCTCTTGCGGTCGCCCCTGGTGACGCCGCCTGACGCCAGCAGGCTTATGGTGACGGTCACAAAGTGAGATATATATATATCAAAAACACTGGCATATTATATATATAGGGCCTTGAAATAGACCTTCAACTCTCCCGCCCTCAGCTCCCGACGCGGTCCCCTGGTCTGTCTCTCACCACACCGGCCGCGGCCAGGTCGGACGGTCGTCATAATAACCGCTGCGAATCCTAGCGCCCTAGCGCCGACGCTCCACCAGGTCCCTCACGTCAGCGCGCGCGCGGAAGCCCTCGACACTGACCACGAGCTGACAGGCTTTGTTCGCACTAGATTTGTTATGTAAAGTACACCGTGTCTTTGGCTACGGCTTCCTCGAAAAACTCGTCCCCAACGCGGTGCCAGTTCCAACGGTGCTTTCGCCAGTGAAACTCGCAAAGTGGGCCGCAAGTACACCACTGCCGAGGAGACCTTCGAGCGCTTGGGAGAGGATGGTCTCCACCTTCACAGGGCGGGCAAACTGCACCTTTTGGGGCAAGAGGAGGCAACGTCCCACGGCCGGGCATCTAGTTCGTCCTTTGATCATTATGTGAAGCTAGCCCGGTTTTAGCTGTGGGCCTCGGGCGGGCCTGCCCCCGACTGGTTGCCGGGGTGGCAGGCTCGCCACTTACCCAACTCAGAATACGACGCCACGATGTGCCGGGTAAATACTTAGAACTGGCTGACAACCAGGAGCAAGTGGAGAGTTAGGCACCCTGCTGTTCATCGGGCAGAGAGTCCACTGTGATCTCGTGGCGGCTTCCTTCCATCACAACGAACACGTGATTGGGTACTTGGATGTATCCGCTTCTGAGTCCGAGATACTTGAGACTAGATGCGTCTTCAACTTCAATTCGGTCAGCTGGAACGACAGTGAGCTCAGCGCGACCAATCAAAGCCCCGGCCCCGATGAGCTGCCCGCTGGCGGAAATCTCGACCGGCTTGCTCGTCTCGTTATCAGTCACGATGTAATCTCCTAAATTGACTTCTTCATTGCATAGTTATTTCGTCGCCTTGGTGTACTAGTAAATCGGTTCGATAGCCAGCAGTACGAATTGAAGGCTGTCGCTAATCTGTAAGTGGAATGAACAGGTTCCAAAGACCTCCATGAAACCATCCTCATCTCCATCCACGAGTTGCGGCATTTTCTCTCCAACCCATGTTGCGACTTCTTGAACATGATCCGGCGCAAGCAACCTAGCGGCCCGAGCCACACTGAGGGCAAAGCCTACACCATCATCTTGAACCGCGTTCACCATCAACGTTAGTTCCACCGCCTCGATCTGGTCGGCAGGGCCAAATATCTCAACGGTGACAAAACTTCCATCCCAGATGTTGCCTGTGTACCAGGCAAGTGACCCGTGACCAGTGAACTCAAAACCAGCTTCTTCAAACGATGCCTGTATGCCGCTACGGGTTACGTCTCGTTGTAATGCGTGTTCAGTTCCCGACGACGCTGTACCCGTGATCTGTGTAGATGGTGGGTGCCTCGTAGGACTTTCCGTATCACTGCAGGCTCCTACAAGAGCAACGACCCCTAAAAGTAGGAACACGGTCAACGTGCATCGATGAAGTTTATGCATCGTTCGTCCTAGCTACCTTATGTCAAGTTGGGTCTGTCTCACCCTTCAAGGACCGCCCCTTCCCACATATCCTTCAGACGTTGCCGCAGGAGTGCCAGAAGCAAGCCTATGGTCAGAATCCAAGCTCCAGCGGCGAAAGCCCAGACCTGCATTCCGTAATTGATTAGCGGAGGCGTAGAGTGGGGAAAAGGTTCAGGTGGAGCGGGCGTGGACATACGCAAACCCGCATTGGGGACAGGCAAGGCTATAAGGGCTGCGATCCCATTCGATGTTGAGGGCGCTGGGTGTCCCGTTCCCTCGGTGTTTGGTGAAGTGTGTCGGCATGGTAGCCTCTTCCTGACAGTGGGAAAATGAGAGAGAGAGAGAGCAAAACACTGACATATTATATACATAGGGCCTTGAAATAGACCTTAAAAATCTCTCGCCTCAGCTCCCGACGCGGTCCCCTGGTCTGTCTCTCACCCTCGCGCGTCCTCAGCTCCCGACGCCGTCTGACGCGGTCCCCTAGCCTATCTCTCACCACACCGGCCGCTGCAAGGTCGGACGGTCGTCATAATAACCGCTGCGAATCCTAGCGCCCTCGCGCCGACGCTCCACCAGGTCCCTCACGTCCGCGCGTGAGAGGAAGCCCTCGACACTGACCACGAACTGACAGGCTTTCCGCGCGTTCGCACTAGGCTTTGTTCGCACTAGAAGTGTTATGTAAAGTTGGGCCTGATTGCTGCTATGCTCCCCACGCTCAGGCTTGTCGATAGTAGGAGTTAAAGGCGCAGTTCGTGGAGGTCCCCTTTGGTGATCTTTGGGAATGATACGCCAGGGGATTGAGCCTCCTCCGCCACTCTCCGTATAAACTTCTTGACGTATTCCTCAAGAAACCGCGCTTCAGGATCAGTCAACCCCCATGACATCATTGATGCTTACGACTCGCGTTTGTCCATCACCGACTTCGGTCATTCGAAACCCATTCTTTTGAAAAAGCTGGACCAATTCTTGCGAATACCTTTCCATAGGTTCGACATTCACTATTTCGAACAACTCTCTGCCAGATTGAGTTAGACCGACACCATGTATGCTGAGTTTCTTGCCGATCCCATTACTGGATGTCGGTATCAACATCCAGTAGCGTCCTTGATAACCAAATGGTGTAGTAATTGCCTGCTGTCCTGAGGTTCCAATGGCCACTAAAGGTGTAGTTTCCAACCGAGAATTGTAATCAGAGATTACAAGACCATGTTCATTCAATAGATTAAGCGTAGTAAAGTTCAGTCCATATTCCTGAAGAGAATTGTCAGCAGCATTACCTTGGAACGAAGGCACTATCTTGAAGTCTGCCCCTCGTGAGATGCTCAGGGAGCACAGTCTCACAAAATGGTTAGCAACATCCTGGTCAAAGCTGCCTAGGATCTTGATTGTTCTTGTCGAATAGGATCCTGGTTTTCTGATTTCCCCAGCTAGCACCTTACTGAAGAAAGCCTGCATATCCTCGGTACTTTTCAGCCTGGCTTCCACCTCGAAAGTGTTCAGCCAATCATCGTTGAGTGTTTCGCCCGACTCCTCTGATTCTGATTGATCAATAGCATCACCAGCTTCCCGTAAGACACTAGCAGCTCCCAGACCAATCATATCTAAGTTAACCTGCTCACGAATTACTCGCTGCCCGAACTTCCGGACCGCTACACGCGCATACTCAGGGTCGGTCTGCATCTGTTGAGCGATTTGCTCAGCTGATGTTTCAATCAACTGGATACGTGCCGATGTTTCCGCACGTCGTTCATCAGCTTTCCCAGTAAGATATGCAATGGGAACATCAACTACTGAAGTGCACAGCTGCTCGAGGGCTTTGAGAAGGTTCCGCCTGACCGGTGCAGGGATGCCTGGGATAGCTGCATCGAATGCCAGATCGGCGATGATGTCGACGGCAGAAACGACGTCTTCGCCGGCAGCGTCGCAATTTTCGGTGGTCGATTCGTCAATCATCCTAAATATCTAACCATCCTTTCCTCGGTGAAAAGGGAAGTAGCGGTGGCTTTCTCTCTAGATCAGAAACGTGATCCGGCATGTCGCCAATACTATCGCGGGGGCGCTCCAACCCTGCCCATTTGCTGAACTGGCATTAGCTCAGCCACATGCTCTACGTTCCTGCGATCCTCACTCCTTGGCATTGTGGTCACGCTTTCTCAGAAAAGCAATGACTGTCAATTCACCGTGCGAGCGGAACAGTCTGGGGGTGTCACCTCCGCGAAGACCGGAAGGTGGCACGGATACGTGGTGTGGGACGGGTCGTAGTATGGGGTACCTTGGACATGGCCCGGGCGCATTGGAGACTGTTCCATGTGTGGCGGCTCCTACCATGATCGCGCAACAACTCGCATTCCAAATCGAGGACGACTACAGCGACCTCACCATGCCGATATTCCAGGAGCCGACGCCTATGACGACTTGCCCACGATGTACTACCGCACTCCGCGCTGACCGAACTGGGATCGGGAATTGTTATCGATGTGGTTACGAGGACTATTCCGCCAAAATGCGCCTTGCGCCAAGCATGACGCCTGGCTCGTCAATGGCGGGCTACAAGAAAGATGCCCAGCCCACGGGGATGTCACCGCCGCGGTACTACCCACCACGTGGACTGACCGTGGTCGCCACGATGGACGGGGCACGGGAAAAGGCCAAAGCCAAGAGACTCGAAAGGAGACACCAATGACCGAACAGACACCCAAACGCGTTGACACGCGGTGTTATTGCGACTGCCGGCCGCGACTGTCGCCAAAGGGGGGACTGAGAACATGACAGGGCCTCACAAACTACTTGATGCCGCCATGACGAACAAAGACAACATGATTGAATTTGGCGAGATGGTGAACGAGTCGCATATGTCCCGCGACCTGTACGACGAGCTGGCAGAGCATATCAGCCAAGCCAACCTACATCTGTCGCGGATTGTCCAGGCGCTGGACGGGGGGAGGATAGAACGTGCCGAGCAAGAATGAGGTCATAACCATTCAGAAGCTCACAACGCGGCGTGACAGCTATGGCGGCGTGGGCGAGGCGTGGGCAGACGACGGTACAGCATGGCCGAAGTCCGGTACATGAGCACCAAGGAACGCTACTCACGCTTTGCACACATAGATGTCTCCAGTCGTGTCGCTCGGTTCATTATGGTCAACACTCACAGGCTGAATGAGGCTAACAATCGCATCGTCTATCGTGGGCTGATATGGGACACTGAGGGACTGATTCGGTCGTCAGACACCCCGAACCACGTGGCAGTCATCGGCGTATACAGCAGCACCACGACCGCCACCACGGGTGCGACGCCGTGATGATGCGTGGGGAACCCCTAAAATGGTTTGGGACTCCACAGGAAGACCGCCGGGGAACCGCTGGAAGTGCTGCGCTGGCAGTCCAGATTCATCAAGGGCGCGTTCGCTTCGGACGTCGAGACGGCGGCGCTCTCGGTCGCCAGAGGAAACGGAAAGACGAATCAGGTCAAAGACCGGATGTACATCCTGATCGCGACTGTTTTGAGGGACATAATTGGTTGTGAGGTCGAGGTCGCCTTCTGGGGAAAGCCCATCGAGGGTGAACCAACGCCAGTCAAAGTGTCAGCGGGACAACGCTGGGAATAGGGGGACAACCATGATGGACCACAACTACGCCGGATGTCAGATCGAACTGTGTGAACCGTGCTATCACTACGCGATGGGCTACTCCGACGGCAAGGCTAAGGGATTCCATCCGAGGGACTGCGGGTGTACTCCATGCACCGCGTTCAGGGATCGGCTCAAGATGGTGGTTGACGCAAGGTGACGGGAATCGATAGTCCAGGAACAGCTATCAGACGGGGGGACTTACACGCCGCAGATCCCGAGCTCGACGAAAGAACGGCAGTTTGCAGCTGCGGATCTGTCAAGTTTCCCACGACGCTGGCGACCAGGAGAAGCGCGTTGGTTCGCACTAAGAGAACTTATGTGAAGTGGGTGCTCTCCTGGCGTGCAAAAGTCCTATGGCGAGGCTAGATGCGTTGGACTACCGCATCAAAAACGACAATCACTTTTGCCGGTGACGATACCCATCTTCCCCTTCGGACATAAGTCGATACTCCTTCTCAGCCGAAGTGATAGTCAAGGAACCGGTCACAAGGTTGAGGGTGATCAAGGACCACCCAGCTCATAAGACAGGCTCAACCTGATGACTTGCCAGCTTCGTCCTGATCAGGAGCAGGCGGCAAACCCCCGGGTGAGGGAATTGGGATATTAAGCACCTGTGAAGACTGTTGGCGACCCCAAGCTATGCCTTCAGAATTCTCAAAGACCTTAAAGAAGGGCGACTTGTCGAAGAAAAACTCATACTGGTGAGAGAGGCTCCGAACCAGATCAGCCCTTCTGCCCTTGAGAATAATAGCTGGAACACCAGCGTTCTGGGCCGCAGTTGCACTGATGCTCCGTGCGTGACTCTTGTGCAGGTCCCAATTGACGAAGAATTCGATGGCCCTGTCTATCTCTCCCTTACTCGACTTCCTCATCGCGTACTTCGAGAGCCACTTTCGGGCCAGTTCTTCGGACAGCTGCTGAGCACTTCTACATTGCTCAAGTAGATGCAGGTCGTATTTCTGAAGCAGCGGCACATAGGCCGTGAGAGCTTGTGCCCCTTCTCTCGCTAATCGTTTCTCCAGAGTCTCGAAGGCACGAAGGATCGCCCTGGCAGGTACGCCGTTCAACTGGGGATCGATCGGTCCTAACGTACCTTCAGGGAGCATTAAAATCCTGTTTCCAGAGAAGGACATCAAGGTAGCCGCGCTGTACGCGTTCTTCGGAATGATAAACCGAAGATCCCTGAATCGGTCTCTCAACAGCTGGACAATTCTTTCAGTAGCCTCTGCCGACCCACCGTTGGAAACAATGAAGATGTCGGCCTCATCGCCATTGACTGAGTTGATCAGATCGACAAAGCCTGTCAGATCCCCATCACCTATAGATGTACGTGCTCCTTGAGGAGCGTCCTCGGTCTGGGATACATAGCATAGTAAAGGCCGTTTATTTAGTGCCTCTATTCGCCGGAATGTTTCTAAGCGCAAGTCAAATAGGTTGGTGATGTCAGATTGCTGCAGAAAGATCTGTAGCTCACCATAGGACTTGGGCAGTGGATCAGGGATTTCTACTATCGCAAGCCTACCTTCTAAAGGTTTGACATATTGTCCCTATTGTTTCCAGACGGACGACTGCTCTCCCGCGCTGATGTCGGGCTCGAAAGTAACGGCCACCCTGGTCGACGCTACAGGCGAAGAAGTATCCGCCACTCTCTGGCCCATCGCGATTTCTGCCTGCTTATACACCTTATCGGCCTCCTCGAAGACCTTCATGATGTAGTCGATGTCAGGATCTGATTGGCGCAGCTTTTGCAGATCTTTTGTAAGTTCCATATCAAAGCCCTATCTCTTTGCAACACTGCCTAAGCGTCACGGAACATGTTCGGTGCGCCGCATACTATACCACCATTGTAAATTGGCGCTCTATTGGAAAGCCAGGCAACGAGCAACCTAGGTGCGCCACGAACCCCCAGGCTTCTCTTCTGGCACCAAGGGACGTGCCCAGCTCACCGTCACCAGAGTTTCCACCAGGACCGCGCCCCTGGCGACGGCAGAGCCACCGTCAGACGCTCGTTTAGGTCCTGGCTCGACTTGAGCATCTGCACCAGGTCCAGATCCGCAGACGCCGGGATCCGGCCGCCGCGGTCTAGGCTTTCCCATGCCGCCGGCGACCAGGCATTACGGGAAGGTTCACACTAGATGCATTATGTCAAGTTACGCCAGTTCTGGCCTTGCCGAGGGAACGGATCAGCAAGGCTATCACCACGCCGCCAGTCAGGCTGTGCGTCAGGGTAAAAAGAGGCATGTGCGATGGCTCCGGCAACCAGAACCTGACCGCCAGGGCAGCGATCGAGGACACCAATATGCCTGCTCCGCTGTACGATAAGAATCTCCAAAAGATTCTAACCCTTTCGTCAGTCTGCACTCGCGGTCCCCACTGGTGCGCCCTTGTTATCTAGTGCTGAGCCGATGAAGGGTCTGTCTACGCCAGGAGATGGTTTTTCTGTCTCACAGTGCCCACCAGGACCTTAATTCCTACTGTACTCTTGTCCGCCCCAGGTTCTTGGGCCAACTCTAAGCGTCCTGATGTTCATACACCAGTTCCAAGCCCAAAAGATCCGCCGTCGAGTCGACAAGTTGAAGGTGTGTCAGGAACCATTCCGTTCCGGCATCTTTGTTGCGATTCGGATTGTGGTCAGCGGCGCTGAGGTGTTTATGGATCTTCTTCTCGATCTCCCCTGACTTCTCACCAGGACACTTATACATCCGTAGAATTACCAGCGGTTCGGGTATTACCGTCTTGTTTCTAGCAGTCTGATCGCGCACCCTCGCCATCATGTCTGTAGATGAGTGACCTATCTTGAGGTAGGTGCGCGGATTGGTGTCATCATCGTCCGTTGGCAGCACCGGGTACTTCATGTAGTGAGGGAACGTGTAGACGTAGATCCCAGGTACTCGTCCCTCCAACTCTGACTCTGTATTCTTCTCGATCTCTTGGTTCTCGCGGGCGATTGCCTGTTCATCCGTAGCTACTCGATCGTGTTCTTCTGACAGAGCGAGCAACCCATCACGCGAGTCCTCCGAAAGCCGACTGGAGTGTCTTTTGACGAAGCTGCGCAACATGCTGGCCCGCTGCCCTGCGAGCCTCGGACCATTCGTCAGCCTTCTGCATTCGAGCAATGTGTTGATTGATCCGACTGCAGAGGTAACTGTTCCAATTGTCGTTAAGCCCAGTTTGTCGGCGATACCCTTGAAGTCGGGCTCGTCCATAGTGCCTTCCAGTATGCGATACACATCACCCAGGCGCCTATCATCGTTTCTGAGGGCTCCCTGGATCTCGAGGCGAAAGCGCTCATCCTGTCGATCACCTTCGGTCATGATTGTACCTCCGAGCAAGTTTTGCTGGGCCTGTTTTGAGGATTGCTTGTCTCTGGTCACCAAATGACCTGAGGGACTGTTTGCTTCCTTCCCTTTCGCACGCTCCCAGAGTGAATCTGCCATTGCTGTGATCTCGGATGACATCGTCAGCCGTTCCCGCCATTCTGAAGGGATGGAGTCGACTCCATAGTGTGCCCCGGCGATCTGACCATAGATCGCAGCGGTCGTGTCAGCGTCGCATCCAAGGTTTGCCACCTTCAGAGCGCCGTCCCTGAAGTCATCCGTATGGTGGAACGCCCAGAGCACAGCCTCCAGGGTGTATACAACGTACCCATCCCCTTTGATGTCGGGCGGCTGTCTGTCCTTGAATGAACCGCCGGCTATTGCGGCTATCCTCGGCGACAGTGGACTCTCCCCCCACAGTCCGTCGATAGGTGAGTACAGGGAGGACAGCAGCGTCTCCTTGTCAACGCCATTCAGTGCACCGACTAATAACCCGGCAAAGTAGCGACAGGCGTCCACCGCCTCCTGCGCTCTGTGCGTGGTCCTAGAACTGTCGGCACTGCGATCGATGGCCTCACGGGCATCTCCTGCAAACCACATCGGGACAGGTGCCAGCCGCATCAACGATCCATTCCCCGCAGACATCGTGTGCGTTGGACCTGAATAGGGCTCTCCGGTCTCCTCGAAACTCTCAAGAGCTGCGCGCACAGTACCTCCGATATCGAAGCAACCTCCATTCGAGGACAGGTAGCCCTCCTGCCACCAGCGGACGTACCGCTCCATCTGGTCCCTGGGATCGAAGCCGCCGCACTCGAGCAGACTCAGAGCAAGGCATAGCGCCATCGACGTGTCGTCCGTCCACTCGCCTGCGTTCAGATGAAACGGCCCCCCGCCGGTCATGTCGGTGAGGGGCTCAAAGGTGCCAGGCTTCTTGAACTCCAGTGTCGTCCCAAGTGCGTCGCCTGCCGCCAATCCAAGAAGACAGCCACGGAACCGGTCTCTGGTCTCTATCTCACTCACAGTGCTATTTCCTCACTTGGAACCCTGTTCCAGGTGGTCTCGTGACCCCAGGGGGACGCAGATTCCCGTCAGATTCTTTCGCCCAAGGCTCTTCCACCGCCAGCAGAGTACACAGACCGTGTCACCCCTGTCGATGACATGTCAGTCTCCTCAATCTCGACCGCCGATCTTGGCCAGGGCCTCACGTGCGACTTCCGACCAGGGTTCCGGAATGTTCTCACTCACCCACCGGATACTCTCCACTGCACGCTCCTCCCTGAACTCGCCCAGCTGCCGCAGCACCACCTCCCCGACGTCAGGTCCTATCGGATAGCGGCTCTCCATAACGTGTTCAACGAAGTTCTCGAGAAGGGCCAGAAGATGGAGACGGATCTCCTCTGAGTCAGGCGAGGACCTCCACACGTCTCGATCGTTCTTCATGCTGTCACCGACGTGGCGCGTGATTGGCCCTATCGGTATGGGATCACGGTCCGGTCTTCGGTGCGGGTGATTGGCGCAGTAGGTCCAGAACGGGTTCCTTATCGCCACCTTCCTGATCTCGCAGTAGGGAGCGACACTGCGGTCCCGGCCCTCGGGGTATCCCCTCTCCCCCTGGTTTCTTCTGTTGAACCAGCAGGTCCCACAGCAGTCAGATCCTCCATTTGGCATGGCTTAAACGATCTCCCTTCCGACTCTTGGACTCCTTCGTGTTCGTAGCCAGATGTCCTATCAGTTGCAGGCTACGGCTGCTTCGTCCAGGAACATCCGTACCCGCAGGATTTCCACCTCGAATCCGAGAGTGTCGCTGCTGGCCAAACTCGCAACGTAGACAGCCGCATCCCTCACCACACCTTCCCACTGTTCTCTCACCTCACAGAGGTACGCGCCTTCGTCCGGTGTGAGGGCAAGATCCTCCATCAGGCCATCGATCACGGAGTCAATCGTTGAAAGACTAGCAGCATGCTTTCGTAATTCAGAGTCACTTTCGTACAACGACGATCCAGCGATCTGGGCGAGGTAGAGCGCCACTTCACAATCAGACATGAGGTCCGGGTACTTGCGGTCCTTCGGGTCGCACGCGAGCAACTCCTCAGCCGTCCAGTCTCTGGGAACAGGTGTGGCCAAGCGATCCTGCCGTGCAACCGCAGTGGCCTTGTCCTGATGAAAGGTTGCCATCCTCTCTTCCACCTGTTGGTCTGAGAGACCAACCTCCTGGCGTAGAAACGCCTCGAACTCCTCTTCCGTCATGGCAATGAAAGCAGCGCCGCTGAGCGCGCGTTCACCGGAAGGCAGAACCTCCGCCGTGGGGATTATCATCGGCTCGGGAACGTCAGCGGCGGCGGTAGCCTGGGGGTCAGTCGCCCCCTGATCTTCCAGAGAACTATTCGAGGAAGTCTCACTGATTCCCACCACTATGATGCCGAGAAACAACGCAGCCACCCCACCACCTGCAATCATCGTGGGGAGTTTCTTCGGACGGCTCCGTATGGCTGCTCCGATCAGCCAAATGACACCTGTGATAACAGCAAGCAGCCCACCCAAGAACATCACTGCCCCAAAAGCCGTCACTCGGGAGACCACAGGCTGGGAGGGATTTGGTTATGCAGTCTACTCATATTGACCCAGTAGGTGTTCCGACAAGACTTCCGTGGCCTGCATGACCTCACTCACTTGACCTACCCGCCCCTCTCCTCCCGAGTCCATTATGACAACAGAACGGCCGTCAGCGATTAGTTCTCGAACTCCGTCAACTATTGCCTCAAGTTCTCTGGCCGGGATTGGGCTGTGATCGTAAGTGGGATACTCCCTGACAAGGATCCCCTTTTCCTCATGCCTGTCCATAAGCCATTGTTGGAATGTTGGTTTGGCACCGCGTTCCAGAGGCGTGTCCCATCCGCCGCAGAAAGAATAGAACGTGAACTCGCTCATCTCACTCAGATAGCCACTCTTGGGCTTACGACCAAGCAGCGAGACTATTGCTGTGTCAGGTCCAGGCAGACCACAAACCCATTCGGAGACCATTACGTCCGGTACGCTGTTATCCTTCTTCTTGTAGTCGTAGCCTGATCTGCCGGGGCGGGCGCAGGTATGAAAAAAGACGGGGCTCGGAGTGCCGTCGATCCTCCACCTTCTCAACCTGTGTGGTTCCACGTTCATCTTCTCCTAAAGGTGAATGTCAGTATATCGACGGCCTTGCACATCAACCGGAGCTCCAGGTGCTGACTCCTGAACCTTCGAGCGCGTGGAACGAGGGTCTCTGGCCTGACTGGTGGTCATAGTGGGGTCTCTGGAGAAGTCAGGTGCGCTTAGGACACTTTCTCCGAGCGATTGTCCCAATTGGAGGAGAGGTTTACAGGTTTAAGGGGAGGGCTCAGCTACGGGGACCACAGAAGGATGGGACATTTGTACCCATTTTGATGCATGGGGCGCAAGCCGATTTCAAAAGCTACAATGGCATGAGAAACTCATCCCTAGGATAGTTTTGGGACAAGTCTAGACTGGTGGCCTCCTACTGAACTGACACAGGCTCCTCGCCAAAATCAAGAACCTTCACGCTGAAGTTCGCTCTGTACGCCGCCGCAGGCCACACCATTGAGGTCGCGGACCTCTGGCAACCCACCCTCGGATAGCGTCCTACGACGCACCCTGGTCCTTCTCGTAGCGCCGGTGCGTATCCTCAATAGCAACGTCAAGCTCGTCCCACAGGCGCTCCACCATCGAGCGCATCCGCATGTTCTGGTAGGCGCCCCAGACCGTCATGGCGGGCGGTACCACCAGGATGGAGACGATCAGCGAGTACGCGATCGTGATCGCCACCATGATACCGAACTGCTCGAATGACTGCAGCGGCGATAGCGTCAGCACCGCGAACCCGAGCGCTGTCGTCAGCGCCGAGCCCAGCAGCGCCGAGCCGGTGGTGGCGAGTGTCCGGACCGCCGCCGTCTCCGGGTTGCGCCGCTTGGCGAACTCTTCCCGGTAGCGATGGATCACGTGAATTGTGTAGTCCACGCCGATCCCGATCGCGAGCGCCGTGGTGATCGAGGTGATGATCGTGTAGGGAATGCCCAGCAGCGCCATCGTGCCCAGCACCCAGATGAGGACGAGCACTATCGGTCCTACCGCGATGAACCCCAGCGCGGGCTGGCGCAGCGTTATCCAGAAGAAGATCGTGAGGATGCCGAGGGCTGCGCCGACCGTCGTGATGATCGCCTCTGTCTGGCGATCCCTTATCTCGTCCGAGGAGGTGAGCACGATGATGTCCTGCGAGGTCATCGCGATGGCGTCTTCGTCACCTAACCACAGCCCGTCAATGTCCTCTACCATCCCCTCGGTTCGCTCACGATCGCCCGAGAAGGCACGGAACTGGAGCAGCGTGGTGTCGATGCCCTCAGGGTCCTCGACCAGAACCCGCGCCACGGATTCGGGATCGGTGGCGGAGAGCGCATCGAGGAACTTCTGAATCAGCACCGGATCGAGATCCAGCCCCCTTGTCGCCTCCGTAAACAGCCGATCGAGGTCGCGGTCGTATCTGTCACCTGGCGTGCCGTCGTCCGTGGTCCAGTCGAGCACGAGCAGAGGGAGCGAAGCCTCCATCGCGCCATCCGCGGCCCGTGGCCGGCTCAGGTCGTCCTCAAACGCCTCCGTCATGTAGAACAGGTTGTGGAGCGTGCGCGTCTCCGTCACCTCTGCCCTGACCAGGACGCTGACAACCTCCGTTGAGCCTCCGACGGCAGCATCGAGCGAATTCAGGTCATCGATCACGTTCCCGTCCCTGGGCAGGACGTCGCGGATAGTGAATTCCGTGGTGATCCCCGAGGCCGCGAATCCGAACCCAACCGTCACCCCAACCACGAGAACAAGGTAGGGCGCTGGCCTCCGCGTGATGGATGCCCCCAGCCTTTCCGCCAGCCGGTCGATGCCCGGAATTGCATTTGCGATCGGACGGGGCGGAGGAAGCGGTCCGCTGGCCTCGCGACGTCGGTCGATGATCGTTCGCGCGGCCGGGACCAGCGTCAGCATCACGATCAGGCTCAACCCGACGCCCAGCCCCGCCACCACGCCGAAGTCCCCAATCGCCGAGATCGGCGAGAGCAGGTTCGTCAGAAAGCTTACGCTCGTGGTGATGGCGGCCAGCCCCAGCGGGATGATGACGTTCCGCAGCCCCGCCCGCACCGCCACCGCCACAGGCTCGCCGGCTATCCGTTGCTCCCGGTAGTGCGACACCGCCTGGATCGAATAGTCCACCGCGAGGCTTATCAGAATGAGCGGCACCGTTGCCGTGAGCGCGTTCGGTGGGCCGATCAGACCCAAGCCGCCCGGACCGAGCCAGCTCTCCGCCCCGAAGGTCCAGATCAGCGCGAGTACGAGCCCCGTCAGCGTGAGCAGCAGGTCAGAGAGCGTGCGCAGGAAGAGCAGCATCAGCAACGCGATCACGAGCAGCGCCAGCCCGAGCAACGGCAGCACCCCGCGGCTCGTGGCCCCTTGGTACTCCTCCTCAATCACCGCAAGCGACACGCTGCGCACCCTCAGCGGGCCCTCGGCCGCTTCCGCCAGGTCGTTGATCGCCAGCTGCGCGTCGTCGACGGCCTCGTCGCGGGTGTCGCGCAGACGGATGGTGGCGACCGTGACCGGCGTACCATCCGTGTCAATTCCGGTCGTCATGTCCAGCGCCGTTCGTGCCGGTTGGAGCTCCGGGGTGGCCCGCACATGCTCAAGCGCCGTTTCGATCTGCGACTGCGTTACCGTGTCGAAGTCGGCCACCCGGAGAAGGGGTTTCATCAGCAACGTAGGGGCGGCGACTGCGTCGACGGACGGCAGGAGTTCCCCTACGCCCGGGTTGCTAACGATGCGCCCTAGCAAACCGTCCATCTGGGCAAGTCCATCCGGCGTGAACGCTTCACCACGGAAGACGAGCGTTACCACGACAACATCGGAGTCCCCGAAGAGGGTCTCGATCTCCTCCAACGCCCTGGCGACGCCGCTGTCCCGGGGGAGGAAGGCCTCGTTCTCCGCCACCGGCGCGCGCTGCGCAACACCGGCAGCCAACACCAGCGTCACGATCGAGATGACTGCAAGCGTGACCCACGGGCGTACCGTCACCAGCCAGCTCAGCCAGTCGAGCACTCTGCTCATGGCGCACCACTCTCCTGGGCTGTCCGGCTCTGGAGGTTCAGGGCAGGATATGCGCTCAGCGTAAATACCGAACAGGCAACGACCCACATGAGAGTGGTCACAGCGACCACCATGAGAAGCAATCTCATCGAACCCATATGCGCACGCAATTTGAAATGCCTCGATTAACTGAGTGTACTCTTCACCAGAGATACCCTCAAAGGGTGTGTAAACAGAACAGGCGTGTAGCCTCTCTCTGATTCACAAACGGGCTGGAGGCCCGAGAGAGGTTAACACCGCCCATGAGCAAAGAGACCACCGATCACAACACGGAGTCAAGGCCCGATTGGGACCAGCTCGAGGACTGGCTGAGAGGCCAGGTGCAGGGTATGGTCAAGTACATGCTTGAAGAGAAGGTGGCCGAGTTCCTCGGAAGGCTGAAGTCCGCACGCAGGTCGGACTGCGACTGCGGCTACCGAAACGGATACGCTCCTCCCCGGAAGCTGACGCTCTCTTCAGGGACGATACGTGTCAGGCGTCCGAGGGTGCGCGACACCGAGGAGAGGTTCGAGAGCAGACTGCTGCCGCTGTTCGTCAGCAGGACCAGCAGGGTCGCCGATCTGATCCCGGAGCTGTACCTGCACGGTCTGTCGGAGGGAGACTTCGACCTGGCTTTGCGTGGACTGCTGGGAGAGGATGCGCCGGTGTCGGTGAGCGCGGTCGCTCGACTCAAGGACAGATGGAGTGGCGATCGAGGCCGCTGGACGAGCTCGAGGTGGTCTACATGTGGGTGGATGGAGTGTACGTGAAAGCGGGTCTTGAGCGTGAGAAAGCCGCAGTGCTGGTGAACGCTGTTGCGGGTTACAGGGAGTCGACACAGAGTTGCTCGGATGTACTCAGGGACCTCAGAGAACGGGGAGTGGGCTGGCCGAGGCTGGTGGTTGGGGACGGACACCCGGGCATCTGGGGAGCGCTTCGCAACGTCTATGCCGATGCGAAGGAACAGAGGTGCTGGAACCACGGGACCGTAAACGTACTGTACAAGCTTTCGAAGCGCCAGCACGACCAGGCCAGGGTGACGCTGCGCACGATCCCGTACGCCGATAGCAGGGCTGAGACAGAGCGGCTGAGATCTGGGTTCAGCCGGTGGTGCAGAGGCCACTCCTACGAGGCGGCATCAGAGACTCTGGAGCGTGACTGGGGTCGGATGGTGACGTTCTATGACTATCCCGCAGAGAACTGGGGACACATCCGGACAACGACCCCTGTGGAGTTACCGTTCGCGGCGTTGAGGCTCCGGCCCGATGCGGCCAAGCGCTACAGGAGAGTGGACCGCGCTATAACCATGATCTGGAAGATGCTGCTGGTGGCTGAGCGCTGGTTCAGAAGACTGAAGGCCCCCGAGCTTATGAAGGACGTCTACCTCGGAGTTGAGTACAAGTATGGAATCGTCATGAACACGACGACTGAAAAGGTCGCCGCCTGATCTTGTTTACAAAACTATTTCCGCAACCTCGTCGGAGTCCGAAGCGGCTGCACACTGAGCAGTGACAGGGGCGACTCTGTCTAGTGCCCCACTTCCGTCTTGACCAAGCAAACCCCGACCGTGATCAGGTTGCGGCAAGGACTGGCACTAGTCGTCCACCACGCCGGAAGACAGCCAGCGACAAGTGCGAGCTTGCGCCTCCTCCTCCTATCCAGTCTTACGATTGTTCGGCCCGCAATCCAATCGCCCCGCTGTCCGTGACACAATAGTTAGTCTGGCCCGCCCTTGTACGGCGTCCAAGCAGTCAGCTGTTGACATAACAGCGATAGTGAGAACCAGACTTGGCCCTCCACGACGGCTCCGTCCAGGCAGAGTTCAGAGTGTCGAGCTAGCGGCTGTCGGCCGGATGCGACACTCCTACTATTCTGTACCATCCGCTACGTGGCCCGTGGCGTTTCTAGTTGCAGTCTGAACCCGATAGGGAATGTTGTGGACGTTGTGGTGTACCGGGTAAAGACACATAGGTCCGTGGCGAGGAATTCGACGAATATGATCAGGGTCGGAAAAGGCAGGTGACGGCCTGAGTCGTCCCATCACCATCGGATGGCCGTACGTTGGCAAGTGTCGCAGCTACCGCGAGGCCCTGTCACCTGTACGTTGGGCGACGGGCACCTCGACACACAGACTTACCAAGTCTTGGCAGAGGTGTCACGCACACACTCGGACTCACTTCCAAGAATGTAACTATCTTCAGACGACCTCAAGCGCCACATCGACGCCTCAAACTGGTTGAGGCCGATATTTATCGGAGGAAAAGCAGGATGCCTATTCGACTAGTCCTCTGCTCCGGTAATGTTCCGGCCAAATAGCCCCACGAGCAGCGTAACAACACCGATCACGATTATCAGGTCATCCACCCTATACGCAGCCGAAGTCAGATTTTCGAGAGCGGACTCAAAACTCGCTCCCAACAGGTCTGTGTTGCCTGCTAGGAATCCGCTAATCGCAATAAGAATCAGCCCCGCTACAGTCAGTATCCAGCCCAATCTCGTCAATCTTGCCCATCTGCCGTCCATAACTGACACCTCCCCTGACCAGATTGTTAAAATGCACTTTTCGGCCCCATGCCCGAAAGCGAAATGTGTCTCGAAATGTGAAGCCGGAGTGTCGGCTGCCCCACCGCATGCTATTCCACTAACTGGGCACTGTCAACGCTGCTGATCTGCTAGGACATATCCCATGTTCGAACGCTTTCCACGAGAAAACCTGATCACATGACCACTGGCTGCGTTAAGCATAACGTGCTGTCTCGTCCGTCTTTGGAGTCTCAGTCCTGTTCCCGACACTGAGTGTCGTTCTCCCTATCGGGGGTTTTCTTCGACTGTCTTGACGTTGGCTGTGATCACGACTCAATTTCGCTCGAAGGCATCAGACCAATGACAATTGGAGCATCCTCTGCGCAGTATCCCCCTATTGGCCGACTGCTCACCTCATCGCACCCAGACGGTGCAGTGTAGGCCTGGGCGAGGACTTGACATCCGTCGACTCTGAGTGAATTCAGTCGAGGTGGGCGAAACGCATTTATGTAAAACTCACGGCCGATTTACGAGGACGGCACGCGATTCTGTCCGATGAGTCCGTTGACGAGGTGGGCGGCTGACTATCTGCAGCCAGCCTCTACCCACAGCTGACATGGGTCAAGTGTCCCGCGGCATCCGGCCCTTGATATTTATCTATTAAGGGCGAACGAGTTTCGGAGCAGAGGTTTCGACAATGGGAGTTAAGCCATACAACAGAAAGATGTAGCTGCTTCTCTACTGTCCTGAAAATCCAAGCAGTCGATTCGATGGCGAGTTGAATTCCTCGGACACATTCCTAGGAAACCCCAGGCGGAAACACCCACGAACCGGAACGGCCGACATGAACCCCGGCACGGTACTGGATGTCTCTCGTGCGCTAGAATCATCGCGTCCGGACGGAACTATCGCAGGTCACCCGAGCGTGGTCCTTCATCCACATCAGCCAGGAGTATTCAGTTGATCAGGGTCGTTAGCTGGAACATCGCAAGGAGACGCAGACCGCTAATCGAGCTCAGAGAATTGGACGTGGATGTGGCCCTCCTTCAGGAAGTTGGATCAAGGGCGGCCATCGGGCTGCCAGCCGGTCTGGCGACAGGAAATCGTAGCCACTGGGACTCCTACACCTGGACTCCCGACTATCCTGAAGACCGGTTCAGGACGTGGTACGATCGCTGGCCGATGGTGGTGAAGCTATCGGACCGGGTGGAGGTCGAGTGGTTCGACCAGGTCGGCCCGGACGGCGAACCGAAAGAGAACGAGCTCTCGGTCAGTGACGTCGGCCTAATCGCCGCCGCAAGGGTCACCCAAAAGGACCCAGAAGATGGCAAGCCGTTCATCGCGGCATCCTTCTACGCTCACTGGAACCCGACAGACGGAGCCACAAAAATGGCACGCAGCATAACGTCCGACCTTTCCGCACTCATAAACAGGGATGTGCCGTCCGCCCACCGCATACTGGCAGCCGGGGACCTCAACATGTTGTATGGCGAGGGAGCGTTCAGGGACATGCAGACCCGGGAGCCGGTTGACACTATGACCGACCGGTTCGAATATCGTTACCGCATCTACAGGGAGAGCGACCGGTTCACCGTTGTGATACACCGTCCGAACGGGGATGCCTTCAACATTTCACGCAAGAGGTGGAAGACGCTGTGGGGAACGCGGCGATGGATCCAACGAAACATGGAGGCCAGCGCGGACCTGCGCCGCAGGGTCACCTCCGGAGAGACCGGGTTGGAACCGGGAGTGTGGACCAGGATGAGCTCGCTCGGTCTCGAGTTCATGGGACCGCAGTACCCGAACGGCAGACAGGCCGATCCTGTGCCGGATTACATGCCGTCGGATACCGGGAACGTGGTCACCTTCCACCGACCCGGGGAGGCGGTGGCCGATGCCGATCAGCAGCTCGACTACGTGTTCGCGTCACGCGGGCTCCACGAGAGTGTCACGACTCGTGCGCTGAACTCGATCGAGGAGTGGGGTTCAAGCGACCACTGTCGACTGTTGATCGAAATCGCGGAGCGACAGTAACCTCCTGATGAGATACGCGGAACCTTACGCGAGTGAACATCAAGACAGATATCCACAGGCAGGGAAGCACCATGATGAACTGGGCCCAACAGCTCGATAACGGCCGAGGAAGCAGGGGCAGCAGGCCGCGCTGTATCCTACTGGTGGATGGTGAGAGAGGAGACGTCGCAGAGCGGCTGGCCCGACTGGTGAACCTTCCCGACGTGGCGGTGTCCGCGACAGACCGCTGGCAGCCCCACGGGAGGCCTGCCCAAAGGAATGGCTCCTGGGACACCACGCCCAGCGATGAGTCCGACCTGGCCCGATCGAATGACCTGCTGTCTCCGGACGTCAGGCGACAGCTCCGTTCTTGGTGGCTTGAGGTACAGTCACGAAGATCCAGGACGCCGATCTGGGACCTGGCCGCCACCTGTACGGTCAGAGGCAGATCCGGCCTTCTGCTCGTGGAGGCGAAGGCCCACGCCGAGGAGCTGAGCCCGGCTGGAAAGAGCCTTCCCAGCACGCCGAACGGCTGGAGGAACCACGAACGAATTGGCGCCGCAATCGGCGAGGCGGCTGCCGGCCTAAGCGCTGCGACACGCAAGTCTTGGGCGATATCCCGCGACAGTCACTACCAGCTGTCCAACCGGTTCGCCTGGGCGTGGAAGCTGGCGTCGCTCGGCATTCCCGTGATGCTGGTCTACCTGGGATTCCTCGACGCAATCGAGATGACGGACCGCGGACAGCCGTTCAGATCGGAGGACGAGTGGACCTCCGTCCTCATGGACCACTGCGACGGCATCGTCGACCAGAAGTCCTGGGGCGAGTGGCACGACATAGGGGGCACGCCCATGATCCCCGTCGTCAGGGCTTACGACCAGCCATTCGAGCCCGGCGAGCAGTAGAACGTGCGGCTGGCCCGAGCATAGTTGGCGGAACTCCCACCGGGAGGATTGCCGGTTAACCCACACACCTGCGCGGGCTGCCCCGGGCTCAGGTTGTCCCATACCAGGCGGCACAGGTTAGCGAAACAGCTCTCCACGGGACGGTTTTGGAAGCGGTGCGGGGATGTGGACCGGTGAAGAGGTCAGTCGGAAAGGGCGATCAGAGCGTCGGCCAGCCCCTCGATGCGACCACGCTCGGGCACACACTCCAGCCAGCGCTCAGGGATCGCCGCCGCGCCATAACGGGCGCCCAAGACGGCCCCGGCCACGGCCGCGTTGGTGTCGGTGTCTCCTCCGGCCTCCACCACCTGCCTCAGCGCAGCCTCGAAGCCCAGCGGCGTGACCGCGGCCCACAATCCGCACTGCAGCGCAATCAGCGTGTGGCCGATCAGCATCTGCTGTCGGCGCAGCCAGGAGCAGTCGGGCACTACCTGTGTCCCCTCCTCGATAGTGGAGAGAATCCCCGCGGGGATTCCGTCGTCCAACGCCGCGGCGAGCATGTCGGGAGCGCCATCGGCCGCGGCGGCTGACATGAGAGAGCGCAGGTCGGGCTCCACACCCCTCAGTAGCATGGCGATTACCGCGTTGACCATGATGCACGACCACTGGCAGGTCACCGCGTAGTGGGTCACGACGCAGGTTGCGGCGCTGTCTCTCACAAGCATCTCCGGCTGCCGGTGACGCGCCAAAGCCACCGGGGCGCATCGCATCACCCCGCCGTTGGGGGCGATGGGATTGGACTCGTACACCAGGCGCGCCGCGTCGGGCGGCACATGACCGGCCACCAGCTCCTGGATGACCCTGTTTGTCAGGTTGCCCATGCCGCGGCCATTCTCTCGCGCCCAGGTGACCAGCCGCCCGGCAAAGCTGCTGATGTGGTCGCCTCCCTCCAGCAGCGCCTCGCCAAGGTCCACGGCCTGCGCGAGGTCGTCGTCCATTGGCCGCACCGCCTCCCGCGGATCGATGTCGGTCACGCCCTCGTAGTAACTCCTCTCGATCTCGCGGTGGTTCCAGCCCTCGACCGGGAGTCCAAGCAGGTTGCCGACCGCAAGTCCCAGCATCGCTCCGCGGGCCCGGTCACGCAGACCCTCCCGGGAACCTGAAGCGCTGTCCAGCAAGGATGCAACGCTGGGGGCCGTGGTGAGGATGTTGGGATCGCTCATCGGGCTTCTCCTGACCGGCGTCCATCACGGGGTGGCCACGGATGGTAACCAGGTCCACTGGCTTTTCGGATATCGGCCACAGCTCCGGCCGAGTCACCGAGCTCTCTTCGAACCCACCCGCGGGTATCGTAGACTTCCGCATATTCCGTATCCATCCGCAGGGCGTCGTCAGAGCCTACAACGGCAGGCTCAAGCTTCTCCTGTCGCACGATTGGGCACTACGCTTCTAAGATGGCCGGCCTTGACGGGTTTCGTTCGTGGTCCGTGGCTAAAAACCAGCCCTCTCGGCGACCGGGATTGCGGACCAGTCCGGTACTGTCGGCGTCGTCAGGCTATTCAGGGGTTACCACGGGCTATGCCGGCTCCGCCCCCGAGCATGACAATCCCTGGCTCTCTCGCCCAGCCGGTCTCCAGACCTGGCCGTATGCATCACCCGGACCTCTCACTGCGGGGCGGTCTACCGCGGCGACGCGGAAGGTCCTCCCGACCTTCCCAGAAATAGACCACCCGGCCGTCCCTGGTCACCTCCAGCCTCTTCCCCAGCAGCTGCGCTGCCGCTCCCAGACGACGACGGATCGCGGCGGTCGACTCGCCCTCCGCAGCCGTCAACCTGCCGGCATGCCCAGGGTCGAGCTGCTCGATGTATCCCATGTACTCCCGCAGGATCTCGCCTCGGCTTCCCCTCAGGGTCAGCTCCAGGTGCGCATCCCTCACGGACAGAAACTCGAATGTCGGCAACCTGACCCTCCTGAACATATCCAAGAAACCATGCACCATATCGTATCATCGTGGTGGCGAGCGATAGGAGCCCCCGGATGGAGAGCCGGTCCGGTACCTGCTCAACCACATGGACCGGATGTACAACCTTTACGCCTTCATCGAGGACCACCCGCAGATGAGCCCGGAGCAGGCATTGGCAGGAATCAGGGAGCACATGAAGGCTGAGGTACCCGCTCACAGTGATGTGGCGAGTCGCCCTCCGCATACCGAAAGAGGCTCATGCCGTATTGAGGTCTCACGTTTCGAGCGACCTTCCCAAATCTCTCCACGGAGAAAAACCGGTCACTTCCCGGAACACCGTCTCATTCTTGCGGCCCTGCCGGACCCGTAGCAGGACCTCACAACGGCTCCAACCCCTCACGACGTGATAAAATAGGTCGAGGCGGCTGTCGCAAAGCCGCCCCGACCGTAGAAGACCTCTGTAAGCTAGCGAGAGGCCCACTACCATGACACCAGTCTATCCCACTCCCCGGCTCCGGCGCACCTGCCTGGCAGAATCCGCGCCATGAACCGCCCGTACCGCATGGACGCCGAGGCCATCGCCAGGCGACTCAACCCCAGCGCAAGACGCTCTCCCTCAGGCTGGTGGCCGCTGCCAGGCATCTGCCACGACCGCAGGGACCGCCCCCACCTCGGGGTCCGCGACAACCTGGGCCGCGACGGCTCCGACGTCGTCTCGGTGAAGTGCTGGGCGGGCTGCGACCGTGACTCGGTCAGGCGCGCCATCGAGGGCGCCACCGGATGGCGGATCTGGGGACAGCGAATCGATGACTCCCCTGCCCCACGTACCCCGGCTACCCCGCAGAACCGGGAGACACCGCGGGACCGCACCGAGTACCCCCGCCAGCTCTGGGCGGCGTCCTTCCGCATCGACCAGGACCCGGACCACCCCGTGCGACGCTGGGTGGCGCGCCGGGGCCTGTACTGGCCGGCTCCCGTTCCCCTTCCCTCCTGTATTCGCTGGCTGCCGGCAGGACTGCTCAGCCAGCAGCACCAGGGCGCGGGCGCGATCGTCGCGGCCTTCGCTCCGCACGACGAATGGGCCGAACGCTGGCCCTACCTCCCCAATCCGACCTGCATAGAGCTGGTGCACCTGGACGCTGAGGGAATGCCCGCGCTGGATAAGCCTGCTGAGGAAGGGGGCCTGGGGAAACGTTCGTACGGCATTCGACAGGGAGCCGTCTGCCTCCTGGGAGACCCGAGACCGGAGAGTGCCGTCGGACTGGTGATCGTGGAGGGCCTCGCGGACGCGCTGGCGCTGGCGTCCCGGTCCCCTGAGACCGCGGCTGCCGTCGGTGGGGTCAGCGGACTGCAGGCGGACCGCCTCCTGGACTGGCTGTCGCGCTGGTCGAGTGTTACGGTCTACGCTGACGACGACCCTGACGGCGTGGACAGCGCGCGCCGTCTACGCCGCCTACTGGCACACCGGGGCCTCGAGACCAGCGTCTACACCCTGGCGGGTGAACACAACGACCCGGGCGACTACGCGGCCGACAATCCCCTGGAGGACGTCGACATGGACGCAGCGCGCGAGTTCGCGCAGGACCTCGTGCAGGAGGGCCTGCCCCGCTGGGAGGCCGCGAGGCTCGCCATGATGGCGGTCGGCCCCCTGCCCGACACTGATGTTATGTCAACCACAACCGCGAGCTGAGAGGAATCACGATGTCACTTGAGGACCAGAGGGTGGAAATACCCTTCGACGAGAGAGACCAGCTGGTCGAGACCGCTCGCTGGTTCAGCGAGGCCCCCGACGACATGAGCGCCTGGCGCGCGCTCGTCGACGCCGTCGAGACAGCGAGGCCCATCCACACCGACCCGCTGGACAGTGCCGTCAGGACCATCGCCAATCTCAGGGAGGACAGGGCAGACCCCGGGACGATCGCCCAGGCGTTCCAGGACCTCGACGCACGCCTCCGGGCCGCAAAGCCCCTGGAGGTCGCGAGCCTCGTCAATCCCAATCCGCCCGGTGTCGAGTGGCTCATAGACGGCTGGCTCCTGTGGGGCCGGGCCGCGCTGCTCGCCGGCGACGGCGGACTGGGAAAGAGCCGCCTGGCGCTGAGGCTTGCGGCCGGCATCGCGGCGGCTGAACCGGACTGGCTCGGCGGCATCACCACGGCAGAGGGCTCCAGGAGACGCCTCCTGCGGATCGACAGCCCCGCCAACGTCGTCATCGCCACCTGGGAGGACGACCTCGACGAGTTCGACCGCCGTCTCGCCGCAATTGGAATGCACGACGCCACCGCCGGCAGGATCAAGTTCGTGGACATGGCCGACAACGGACCGCTCTGGGCGCCGCTGCGCAGCGGTCACGTCTCGAGCATGGCGTCGCTGACGACGGCCGGTGAGAAGCTGCGGAAGTACGCCGAGAGCGTGGAGGCCAGGATGCTGGTCATAGACCCGCTTGCCGCGGCGTACGCCGGCGACGAGAACGTCCGCGGCCTGGTCAGGGCGTTCCTGTCCAGCTGGGACGCGTGGGGACGCCGGAACGGCTGCGCGGTCCTGTTCGTCGGGCACACCCCAAAGGGCGTGTCTCCGGACTTCAGGGAGCACCGACTGGCGCAACGCGGTCCGAAACCTCTGGAGCCTCGAGTACCAGTACCCGCCGAAGGCAGGTCCCTCTGATATGACCGAGGAGCCGTGCTGACCGAAGCGCAACTACGGTCCGAAGCCGCTATCGTGGACCGTGAGGGCGGAGTCTCGGAGTGGACACGGCGAGTTACCAACAAGTAGCCCGGAAACGATACGTATGAGGAGGAGTACCCGAAGGCCGGTTCGCCTGCTGGGATGGACCGAGGAGGAGCGGCGTGCTGATTCTCGAGTGGAGACTTCGCTACGGACTGGCGCGACGCCGCGCAACCTCGAGTACCTGGATGTGAAATGAGGGCGGCCGTGCTGACCGAGTGCGGGAGGCGCCGGACTGGACCGTGACGGGTGCTACGGCTCCAGCTCCTGTTACCAACAATGTAGCCCGGAACTACGATGACGCGGTCTGAGGTCTCAGCCCATGCCGCTGCATAATGACCACCATCATGCCACACGCCCGAAGCTGAACCAGCTTCGCCAGCCGCCCCTCCTTTCCGAAGGCCCCGGAGGCAACGCCCTGACGAGGGTATCGTTCTGCTCCCTCATCGCATTGAGGAGTGCCGTCAGGCCATCATGTTGCCTGTGGACATTGTCGAGCTCGGACTTGAGGTCGAGTGAGTGCGCCTGGGAATCCGCCAATCGCTCCCGGTGGCTCGCCACCAGCGCCTCCATGCCTGAGACCCTTTCACGCAGTCCCGCCATCTCGGCGTCTCCAACATCTTTCGGTTCATCGAGTGCGCGAGTACAGGCACGCCGGACCCACTCCGCACGGCTGACACCTTCCGTTGATGCGGCTTCGTCCACTCTCTCAAGCATCGAATCGTCGAGTCGGATGAGAACTGCCCTGCTTGCCATAATGCCTATGCCTCGGGGTATATCGGATGTATGCGGTTGACTATATCACCACCATATCGAAGGCTATCGGGCGGCTTCTAGGTGTATCTGTAGCTTCAGGGACCGATACCGACCCGCTATCACGCCGACCTCACCGGCCTATCACCACGATAACCAGGCGACCGGGTCGCCATGTCCTGAGTCGCTGGTGTTGTTGAAGAGACAACAGACGAAGATCGACGGGACAGGTCCCTGGCATGGATCGACATGGGATTCCCTATCTTGCGATATGTCAGTCCAAATGCTACATTTCTGACATAGTGTCCTACAGGTGAGATGATGCCAAGCCTACCCCAAGCCATAATGCAACACGCTGGCGAGCTGCCAGAGGGTGGGCTGCTGTGCCCCAACGCCCTACTTCACCTCGGCAACAGGGCCGCCGTCGATCAGGCCTTGTCCCGCCTGGCCCGTGGCGGGAGACTCATCAGGGTCTGCCAGGGGGTCTACACGCTGCCAGTCGAAACGCCATTCGGCACACGTCCGCCATCTGTCGAGAATGTCATCGCAGCACTCTCATCCCTCTGGGGAGAGCCGATAACACCCTCCGGTGGAGCTGCTGCGAATGCCCTCGGCCTCACCACGCAGGTGCCCGTCCGCCCCGTCTACCTCACGTCCGGTCCCAACCGCAACCTGAAGCTCGGCGAAATAACCATCGAGCTTCAGCACGCTCCCAGGTGGCAGTTGGTGGCGCCCAACGGGGCCGCCGGCAATGCCGTCCGGGCACTCGCGTGGCTTGGCCCGGAGGAAGTGGAAGAGGGTCTCAGCATGATAAGCAGGCAACTCACCGACGAGGACATCGGGGAGCTGGCTGAAGCGAGAGCCATGATGCCAGGATGGATCGCGGGACCTGTGAGCGATTTGGTCGCCAATGGCTAGGACAACCTTCTGGACACTCGCAGACAGCGACCGGCGGGACGCCCTGGCGGTTGCTGCGAGCGTCAGTGGACGGCCAACTTACCTGCTCGAGAAGGATGTCTGGGTCGTGCAGACGCTGAGCACCTTGGCCGGGTCGGCTTTTGGTCGTGACCTGGTCCTCAAGGGCGGAACCTCGCTGTCAAAGGCTTACAACGTCATCCGCCGGTTCTCAGAAGACCTGGATGTCACGTACAACATCCGGGCATTAGCGCAGGACCTTGTTGACAGCGGCGATGATGAACCCATCCCTCCCTCCCGGAAAAAGGCTCGCACATGGACCAGCGCGATCAGGAAGAGGCTCACGAACTGGGTAGGAGACGAGGCCCTGCCTATCCTTGAAGCAGGCATGCTAAGGGCTGGTCTTTCCCCAAACATCCGAGCCGAGCAGGACTGCATCTACATCACGTACACTCCCCTGTTCCCGGACTACTCGTTCGTCAGGCCGGAGGTTATGGTCGAGTTCGGAGCCAGGTCCACGGGCGAACCTTATGAGGAGCGACTGACCCTGTGTGACGCAGCGCCCTACTTACCAGACGTCTCGTTCCCAGAGGCTCGTCCCCTCGTGATGGCAGCGGAGCGCACCTTCTGGGAGAAGGCGACGGCGATTCACGTCTTCTGCCGACAGCAGCGTGCCAGGGGAGAAAGACTGTCCAGGCACTGGCATGACCTGGTCCAGACTGGACGATGCGGGTTATGCGGACAGTGCGATCGGGAACCGTCCACTGGCACTTCATGTCGCGGAACACAAGTCGATGTTTTTCAGGGAGAGGGATGTTCAGGGTTCCTGGGTCGACTATGTAGCTGCAGTTTCCGGTCACCTGCAACTGGTGCCCGAGCAGAACGCACGCACCGTCCTGGCTGACGACTATCACCGCATGATCCAGGGCGGGATGCTGTTCGCCGACGAAGAGTCATTCGACGATCTCATGGCAAGATGCAGAGATCTCGAGAACCGAGCCAACAATCCTTGAATGCAGACCGACAGAACTCATCCCGATCTACGGCGGTCTCTAAGACCGCCCGCAGCTTCAGGACTCGGCGATCAGCTGAACGCGATCTCCTCCTTATGGATACCCGGGCGACCTCCCCTCATTGGTCGGTCGTTATCTGCAAAGCGCCGATCGCAATCGAGTGGGCTTTCTTTCGGCTATATCGCACCTATATCGATTGTTTTCGCGCTATCACTTTAAGTCCTAGCAGCTTTGCCATGCGATATATATCAGCACCAAGGCGATGTCGCAGCACTATCGAGCAGGTGAGCAAGCCATTTCTGAGAGCAGGAACACACAGTGCCGTAAAACTCCGTCACATCCAAATGGATTGCAGGGTAGGGGGCTCGCGTCCTGGAGGAGAGCCATGTGTTCTCTCGTATATCACCCACCTATCGGGTCGCATATATCGGGCGTATATCCAGGGCTTTCGCGCTATCGCCTTGAGCTGCGTCAGCTTTGCAGAGTGATACCTAAACGACATAGCAATGCTTTCAAACCAGCGCCAATGCCATATCAGGGAATTACTGACAAAGGTTGACAAGCCATCCGTCAACCCTCAGTATTAGACCATCCCGACTGAGGTATGGCAATGGCAGGCAGGACTGAGAGAACGGGAATCACCCTGGTACAACTCTTCGAGATGTTCCCGGACGAGGAATCGGCACGGACATGGTTTGAGGAAGCTATCTGGCCGGAGGGCAGGGCCTGTGGCCAGTGTGGTAGCGTGCGGACGCGAGAGGCGTCCCACGCCAAGATGCCTTACTGGTGCACTGATTGCCGGAGCTACTTCAGCGTCAAGACAGGGACGGTGATGCAGTCGTCCAAGCTGTCGCTCCGCAAGTGGGCAATAGCCATATACCTGATGACGACGAACCTCAAGGGAGTGTCGAGCGTCAAGTTAGGGCGAGACCTTGGCATTTCTCAAAAGAGTGCATGGCACATGATGCACAGGATACGGGAGGCAATGCGGTCATACGACCCATTGTTTCGCGGCCCTGTCGAAGCGGATGAGACCTACATCGGGGGAATCGAAGCAAACAAGCACGAGTGGAAGCGAAGTCACGCGGGCGGAGGGCCAGTCAACATGACGGCGGTTGTTGGGGTGAAGGATCGCGAGACCAATCAGGTGTCAGCAATGCCTGTCGAGCGCACGGACAGCGCGACGCTTCAGGGATTCGTCCACACCCGCACTGAGACCACGGCGACGGTGTACACGGACGAAGCGCGGGCCTATGTCGGTCTGAGGCGGGCGCACGAGACCGTCAATCACCGTGTTGGCGAATACGTGAGGGAACAGGCCCACACGAACGGACTGGAATCGTTCTGGGCACTCATGAAGCGCGGCTACCAGGGTGTGTACCACTGGATGAGCGAGAAGCACCTGCACCGCTACGTTGTCGAGTTTGAGGGTCGCCACAACGACCGTCCCCTGGACACGATTGACCAAATGACCGCCATCGTCCAGAGGATGTTCAATCGCCGCCTTCGGTTCATCGACCTGGTAGGGCCTGCTGAGACACGGCTGAACACCCGGTTGAGGCTTGTCTAGTGCCTCACCATACCTACCAGCACAGGGCATACACGTCACGGGCCGGATATGCGCGAATAGCAGAAGTGCTCCGGCATAATTGCGACCTGTACAACGCGGCGAGACTGGAGCGCATGACGGCATGGAAGCAGTCCAGCAAGTCCCGCACCTTCTATGACCAGTGCAAGGAGCTCACAAAGGTCAGGGCAGACGACCCTGACGGTTACGGTTCCGAAGCGGTCTCCTATGGTCGTGGCGCACTCAAGCGTATAGACAGGGCATACTCTGCCTTCTACGCAAGGTGTAAGCGAGGAGAGACGCCGGGACACCCACGCTGGAAGCCCTATCATCGCTACCGGACGCTGGACGTGTTCGGACTCAGTACGGGAACGGTCAAGCGGGTTGGCGAACAGACACGAATCAAGGTGCGTGGGCTGCCGACCTTGCGAATTCGGAAGGGCAGGCATCTGCCGGAGGGCAAGCCTGTCGCTCTCAGCATAACGCAACGCGGCAGGCGCGTCTGGGTGCAGGGCACCTACGAAGTCGAGAAAGAGCAAATGGAGCCAACTGGCCGTGTGGTTGGGCTGGACATGGGAGTATCTGACCGTGTTGCGCTGTCTGACGGTAAGCGTATCGAGAGACGCAGGCCAAAGCGCGACAGGGTGAAGCAGGCCCAGCGGAGGCTGTCACGATGCAAGAAGGGCAGTCGTCGGTGGAAGGAACGGCGGCGCGTGCTGTCCAATCTGCAACACCGGCAGAGAGTCTCCAACCGAAATGAGGTCCATCGGCTTACGACCGCATTGGTGCGGGAGCATGACCTGATTGTTGCCGAGAGACTCCAAATCGAGAACATGACCCGTTCGGCCAAAGGGACTGTGGAGGAGCCTGGTAGGAACGTGGCGGCAAAGAGTGGATTAAACCGCTCGATAAACGAACAGACCTGGGGGATGATCCTCACGCAGCTTGCGTACAAGGCAGAGTGGGCCGGTCGCGAGTTCGTGAAGGTGGATCCGAGGCACACCAGCCAGACCTGTTCGGTCTGTGGTGTCGTGGATGGAACCCACAGGGATGGCAAGGACTACGACTGTTCAGGCTGTGGCAGTCACCTTGATGCGGACATCAATGCCGCGCGGGTGATACTACAGCGAGGACTGGCGGCTGGGAATACGCCGCCCGCGTCCATGGGACGCGAGAATTCGGACGGGGTTGGCGGTGTCAACCTTTGTCAGTAATTCCCCCATATCACTACGATACCGCCCAATTTGTATTGTCTCTGTTGGCTACAACTGAATGTGACACGGTTGGCTTCAGGGTATAATTGCAACGATCGTACACCAGCAGACTGGAGGCATCAGCCATGATCCAGGCCAGCTTCGACGAGGGAACCCAGGCGTTCGACAAAGAGCTACGCGATCTTGCAGTTGCGGTCTGGAATAACTACCAGTCGGGTGACTGCCCTGCAGAAGCGATCCCCACGGCGGAGGACATCGACCTAGTGATCACGGCCGACGCTTGGGCGATGGAAGCGAGAGAGGAATTTGCAAGTCGCTGGACCGCCACCGGCCGTTTGCAGGGCATTGCGCACGAGGTGAGCAGCATCTCGGAACTGGTTCATCAATCATGGGTTGCGGCACGCAAACGGGGAATCGACGTCAAGCACCCTCTGGCTCCCCTCATTCAGGTTTGGCAGACACGAAGGCCGCTGGAAGTATCCGCAGTCAGAGGCGCTGACGGCTCTCTCAGGGCCGATGCTGTCATGCCACGAGTCGCCATGAGGAATGGCGGCGGCGCTAGAACCGACAGACTATACTTGCCAGCGGCTCACTTCGGGCCGGATGGCGGCACACCAGTTCTACCTGGGTTCGAGGGACGGCCTGCCACGGGGCGTATCCCCGTCCTGCCGGTTAACCTGTATGACCTAGGAGTCGCTGCGGGAGAAGCCCGGGGTGGGGGAGGAGCTGCGCCCATCCCTGCTCGTATGTTGGTCAAGTTGGCGGCGGCCCCATCATCGACCGTGAGACACGGGGATCGCTTCGTCACCTATGAGCTTTCGCTAAGGGACCTGCGCGACGCCCTGTATCCACCTGAACGTCTGGACGGCAGCAAGCGGAAGCCTCCACCCGTGAGTCGAATGTGGCCTCGCATTCGTGAGTCCATACGAGTCATCAACCAAGATGCCCGCATACCATTGCTTGACCCCGCCACCGGGTACGGTCACTACCACCACCTGATGCGCATCAGCGAGAACTTCGGACGGATAGACATGAATATGCCGATCCGCGTAGTGCTGGACATTCCGCCTGAAGTTGAGGGTGGAGTGAAACTGCCTATCCGGCTCGATCAGTGGGGAGCGGAAAGTGCACCCGGATACCGTGCACTGATCGGACTCGCATTCGCATGGCATGAGCCAGGCCGGACCCACGCTCCAGACGGGAAGGGGAACTGGCGCCGCAAGACCAGTCCTGATGTCTACGACCCCATAACGGACGAAGATGCTATTGCCCTAGCATACCCTTCCAGCGCGCACACTCGGCGCCGAGAACTGGTGAAGCGGGCATGGCAAACGCTGGAACGCCTTGAGGAGCATGGCGAACTACGCATAGACGATAAGCGCATTCTCCCACCGAACGACGCACCTTAGTATGTTCTGATGGTGCGCAAGGGTGACCTTATGGACAGCATTCAGGATGTTCTGATGGTGCGCAAAATGACCTCTGATGGTGCGGCAAGGTTGCTCTGATGATGCGTCCGGGGTGTTCTGATGGTGCGCTCGTGGTGACTTGATGGTGCGTTTCTGGTGATTTGATGGTGCGTTTGGAGTGACTTTCATAGCTATCAGCATCATGTCTACCCCTACTTATCTATGCCTACACCCCTACCACCTACTCTCTACGAGAGGAGTGGTGGGGTAGGGTAGTGAAGAGTCGCGCCTCAGGCGCACTCTCACTACCCATATTGCTTAGCCATAGTAGAAGGAACCGTACGACTTGCGCTGATGGCATAACTCGATACAACTATCCCAGTTGCCTAGACCCACTGCGCCAGAATGACACCGTCAAGTAGCGACGAAGGTCTGAGGCGCTGGTCGAGGCCTCGACCAGAACGATTTGACCATCCCCGAAGCTGCGGATGCGGCCCGTGCCTGGGCGGCTTCGGAGCGACTTCGACGTCGCGGAAGCGCCGGGGCGAGGCCTCGATGTCGGAACCTGACCGGTACCGCCCGGAGCGCGGCGGTGGACTGGATATCGGGCTCGCGCTCCTTCTGGGCATCGAGCTGGGCGAAGGAGAGCTGCCGGCTCGCAGCCTGCCGAGCCAGACCGAGAGGGTCCGGACCGAGCTGGGCAACCTGTACCTGACGGTGACGTTCGACGAGGACGAGCGTCCCTTCGAGCTGTTCGGCTGGATAGGCAAGACCGGAAGTTTTGGGCACGGCATGACGGAGCTGGCGTGTCGTCTGCTGTCGCTACACCTGCGTCGTGGAACGCCGATCGACGAGATAATCGAGCAGTGCCGCGGCATCAAGGACATGGCGCCCACGCCGAACGTCCAGGACGACGGTACGGTCGTGTGGAACACCGGCGTCGGTGACGCGATCGCGCAGGTGCTGCGGAAGTATTCCGACGAGCTCGAGGGTCTGTAGGTTGGCGGCTGCCAGCCTGATGACCCTGCCAATCCCGTACAATCAGATCCACCCTGGGTCCCCGGCTCATCGGAGCGTCAGACATGGCCACGCGAGGACAACGCTCCGGTCGCCTGCATGACATCGACGTTTCGCACCTGGAACCGCTGAGACAGCGACAGCCACCTGGCGATACGGCGACCACCATCTGAAGATACAGAACCCGCCGATTTCATAGTTGGAATTCCTTCTGACTGCCCAGACAGCGCATGTCTGTTCCGGAAGGGTTGCCAGTTCTGGAGTGCACACATGACAACCGACGATCGCCTTTTCTCGCTGATCCGGCGTATCTCCGCAATCGAGTCTCAGCTCGTCACCCGCCGGTCGTTCCTGGGCGGTACCGACGCCGTGGGCGCCCGGTACTATCGAGAGCTGCAGGAGCTGCGCTGCGAGCTGGACGTGAAGCTCGGGTACGGTACGCATGGCACAGCGACGGGTGAGAATCGGGCCGACGTGAGCACGCTCGATGCCGGGTGACTTCGACGTCCAGGAGGTGCCGGGGCTCGGTCCACCCGGCGCAGTGGCCGCGAAAAGCTCGGTAACATTCTCCGGTGAGGCAACAGGCGGCCAAAATGATTGTCGTGGATCAGCTTTCTCTCTTCTCCCCTCAATAACCGAGCCGGATGCCGACTCTCGTCGGGGGGATACTAGGGATCACTGATGGGGGCAAAACAACCGACGTCGCATATGGAGCGCCGATCCCTGACCAATATCCCACACGAAAGCCCCTAGCCAGATGTATGGATGTCGTGATAGACACTTGTACAACGGAACAGTTGCCCAGACGCACTCCTGTCGGAACATACTTGTGGAACAGCACGGAGCAGGACGAAACAATGCCGGTCGTGGCCATAGTCAATCAGAAGGGCGGCACGGGCAAGACCACGCTCTCGATCAACCTGGCATCGGCGTTCGCGGAGCTCTATCCCACGCTGCTGATGGACGCGGACCCACAGGGGAGCGCACTGGACTGGGCTGACAGCCGGGCCACGGCGCAGATGAACCTGGATGCCTGTGGAGTGGAGCCGTCGCGCCTGCTCCGGGATGTTCGGAGCCTCGCGCCCAGCTACGCCTGGATAATCATCGACGGCCCTCCCGGCATAGGAAGGATCAGCGCGGACGCCGTTCGAGCGTCAGACATCGTACTGATACCCAGCAAACCAAGCCCCTTCGACGTGTGGGCGGCGTCCGACATAGTGGAAGCGGTGAAGGCCCGGCAGGAGACAAGCGGCGGCATCCCCAGGGGTTTCTTCGTAATCACAATGGCCCGTCCCCGCACCCGTCTGGTCGGACAGGTTAATGCGGCGCTCGCTGAATACGGACTGCCCGTTCTTGAGGCCCGGACAACGGAGCGGGTCGCCTATCCGATGACAGCAATGGAGGGCAAGTCGGTGCTGGATAGCCGGGACAGGGCCGCCCAGCGCGAAATACTCGCCATGAGAGACGAGATAGAGAGGTTGGCAGATGACCATGCACAGTAGGCCCAGACGACGCGGAGAAGCGCGCACGGCGACTTTCGTAGAGCAGGCCGTCGCTGAAGAGATGGCGCAGTTGCATTGCATGATCCCGGACGAGCTGCATCACAGGCTGAGGATACTGGCGGCCCAGGACCGGACCACCATAACCGCGCTGGTTACCGAGGCGCTCAATGACTATGTGGCGTCCCGGTCGTGAGGCGTGTCGGTCTGTAGAGATGGTGGCTTGTACATCTGTCGGCGGAATTTCGGTCGTGAGGTATGTCCGCTGCTGGGCCGTCAATCTCCCTTGCCGGCCCAGCAGCCAGCTGGTCGTGAGCAGCCTTCTTGCGCTTTCGCAGGCCCGAATGAACACGCAGGCTCTCTCATCCCAGCCACAGGATGACCCCGAACAGGTACACCGCTATCCCGACCGCCCCTGGAATCACGATCAGCAGGTACAGGTGCACGAACGGCTCCAGGTAGGCTGAAGCCGGCGGTAGCAGGTCTGGGACGGGGTTCGACGGGCGGTCCCAGCGGTCGGCGGTCGAGATGTCAAACGCCTTTAGCGCCAGCACCCAGGCGAGCGCCATCAATGCCGCACACGTCCACAGCGGGACCGCCGAATCGGTCTTGCCAAACTCGCTGAACTCGAACATGCCCTCGAAGAATATGCCAAGCGCGATCAGCGGCCAGAGCGCATACAGCGCGACATAGGCGGCACGCATTGGGATGCTGCTTACACCTCCATAGTCGACCCGGTGCCTGCGCAGCAGCTTTCTCAGTGACACGAACCACAGAACGCCGATGAACGAGCCGCCGGTGATGAGCAGGGTGGCATCCGCTCCCCGCGCGTCCTCGTTGCCCAGGAAGTAGAGGCCGGCCACGAACAGGCCGCCGGCGAAGGACCCCACGGCAGCCACGAGCCACAGGCCGTACAGGAGCCCGTAGCCGACGCGCACCACGACCATGGAAAAGGGCACTCCCACCATTCGCAGCACGAGGTAGATCCAGGGCAGCAGGAATAGCAACGAATAACGGAATCCCGCACCTCCATACCCACTTCCAGGCAGCCCTCTGAGGTGAGCGATCAACCGGCAGATCAGGGCGGCGAACGGCGACCACAACAGGCCGAACACCATCGATAGGCCAACGAACGAGATGACGCCTGAATACGCGACGGTCAGCAGCTTCTCCACGGTAAGTATCGAGGTCGGCTCATCAGTTGGTGTCGACTCCCACCGGGAACGGAGTTCCTGCATTGTAGGACGTGGTTGTGGAGTCGGAAGTGGGATATTCGATGCAGCTGTTGGGCCACTGATGGATTGGACTCCGGTCGTATGCGTAGCAGATGCCGGAGCCTCTGCCGCCACCTCCTCATGGTTGGGTGGGCCCAGTGACGGATCCATGTCTTCTGCGAGAGGCACGGAGGAGTTGGTGCAACTCACCAGGATTACGACAATTGCCACCGCCAAGGTGAGGAACGAAGGGCCGTGCAGCCATGATGAATTGAGAGTATCTGAGGCGTCACTGCGGGACATGGGTTTTCAGGTAGGCTGGGTCTTAAGCGGGATCCGGGCCGTCGCGGAAACCCAGGTCGATGGTGATCATTCCCTTCCCGCGTGCCACGTTGCCGACAGCCTTCCTGAAGAAGGTGGGGTCGTTCTCCTCGAGCGCGGCCTTCAGATACTCGATGACCGCCTCGTCATCAGTGAGAAGCTCGGCACTGCCCCACGGAGTGTAGTTCTCTTTGTTCATGCCATCACCTCAGATGTCACGCGCCATCTGCAGGGCCCATCTTACGTCTCTGCAGACCTGCCTTGTCGTCGTTCCTCAGCCCAACAATTCGGCTCCCTGCATCCTCGCGAGCCTGCGATCGAAGGTCTGAAGAGGCGTGGAGTCAGCCCGTTCGGCCGCCCTGAGTATCATCAGGTCAGAGAATCCGACACCTCCCTGGCGAAAGCGATAGGCAGCAGCAGCTACGTCATCCGAATGTTCGACAACCAGAGTGTCCGAAGCCGTCAGGTCCATCAGCGCTTCGGCAATCTGGGGTCTCGTGAATCGGTAGCTTCGCTCCAGCACCCAGGCAACCTCCAGGACAACCTCGCGACAGATGAATCCGGGATCGTCCGGGGTTAATTCATCAATCAATGCACGAGCGGCTTCAGCCTGTTCGGGAACGTCGCCCACGAGGTATCGTATGAGCACGTTGGTGTCGAGCGCAGTCATGCCTCGACATCTCCCTCTGCGATGGCATCTTCCATGTCTTTGAGGCTCACGGGAGGGCCGTCATACTTCAGGCTGCCGAACAGGCGGCTGGTGGGACGGACCGGCATCAATAGGACCCCCTCGTCAAGTATGACGTAGCGCACCTTGTCCCCGGCCTTCACTGCCAGTGAATCCCTGACGGCCTTGGGCAACGTGGTCTGGCCTTTGATGGTTATGCTGGACTCAAACATCGAAATGCTCCTGTCGGCATTAAGTTGATCAATGGCATTACATTATCGGGGAAAGTAAGGCAGGGCGCAATCCAGTAAGTCCGCGGTGCTCCCTCGGTTAGCGTCATGCCGTGTGTGTTTCGGCGCCAGAGACGTGACTCGCGGGGCTCCGCGGACTGACCACATGGAACCGGAGGAACGATTTGGGAACTTTCAGCTGGCCGCTGCGCATCTCGAGCATGAACGGACGGCATTCGGTCGACATCGAGGCGATGGTCGACACCCGTACTGCTTACACGACGCTGCCGGGGTGTGTGCTGCGGGAGCTCGGGGTTGAGCCGATCGCAAAGCGCAGGTTTGTGTCGGCCGATGACCGGCGCATGGGGCTGGACATCGGCAGGGCCTGGGCGACGATAGATGGGGAAAGCGAGGTCACCCTGGTGGTGTTCGGCCATGAAGACGCCCCATCCTTGCTGGGCGATTACACGCTGGAGGGCCTGGGACTTGCGGTGGACCCGACGTCCCAGAGGCTCGTGCCCACCCATCTGGTCATGTACTGAGATGGCTGCCCGACCGCCACTGAAGGTTAGCCCGACCGCCCCGGAGTGCGTCCGTGCGGTCAGTGTGGAGACTATGGGTGCGGACTACTGGCAGCACCTCGCGAAGGAGCATGGAATGAACAGGTCGATTGCTATCCAGCACGCCACGAGAGAGCAGGGGATGTCCCAAGGCGATTGAATTGCCTTCGTCGCCGGTAATGCGGCGCTGTCTGAATACGGACTGCCCGTTCTCGAGGCCCGCACCACAGAGCGGGTCGCCCATCCGATGACGGCAATCGAGGGCAAGTCGGTGCTGGACAGCCGGGACAGGACCGCACAGCGTGAGATACTCGCCATGAGAGACGAGATAGAGAGGTTGGCAGATGACCATGCGCAGTAGGCCCCGTCGACGCGGAGAGACGCGCAGGGCGACTTTTGTGGAGCAGGCCGCCGCTGAAGAGATGGCGCAGCTGCATTGCATGATTCCGGACGAGCTGCATCACAGGCTGAGGATCCTGGCGGCCCAGGACCGGACCACCATAACCGCTCTGGTTACCGAGGCGCTCAATGACTATGTGGCTTCCCGGTCGTGAGGCTTCTCGGCCTGTATCGATGGTGTTATGTATATAAGTTGTCTTGTAATGACAGCCGTATGTACATCGAAACATCTCGACATCGGATTGTGCGAGCGCGCTCTTGCGAGAACGACATATCCTGCCGGCCCGATCTGAAACATTGAGCGAGGTCGCGCAGTTCAGTCGGGACGTCCAGATCTTCTACTCGATCACGACCAGAAATCCCAGGGAGTCAATCGGCCTGGTCTTCTCGGTGTTCCGTGATGAGCTGGCTGGCAGCGACGGCCTGAATACGCCCTATGTGCCAAGGGTGGGGAGGGGCTGACCCGGATGGCGGGTGTCGATACCAGGTGATGAGGGAGATGGGAGAGGAACCACTCCTGGAGATCGCCCTCTCCCGCCCTGGACAGCAGGTACATGATGCTATCTTGGAAGCGGAGAGTCCAGGTGACACACGGTTGCAGTGATGATGAATTCTCCCGAGCCAAAAACGATGCCGGAGGCCGATGATGCCTGAGTCACAATTGCCCCGGCGTTGTTCGCGGTGCCTCTCCAGATTGGTGGCAGGCCGTGACATCCCGGCTGTCTGCACTGCGGATGGGAGGACGACGATGAAATGGAGACCGGCGTCAGCTCGCTGCTCGGAAGCCCACTGTCAGAACTGGCCAGAGCCGGGGCCAGCGCCAGCGATACGGTAGCCCAGTCGCAGCAGGAGGACGAAGTGACGGACCACAACAAAGCCTGATGCGATGACTACTCGGCCGGCTACGTGGACGGCAAGTCCAAGGCACTGTTTGAGGTCTCGACACAGACGGCTGACCACTCGGCCGGCTGCGGGTGTGATCCATGTCTTGCAGGGGAAAAGCGGCTTCGACGTCGCCCTGTGCTGTAGGAGCGGCTCGATCCGGACGTGCCCTCTGCCCAGGAACCCGAGAGTGATAGGGGCGGGCTGCCGGCCGGTCTGCAGGCGGAGCTGGCGCTGCTTCTTGGAATCGAGCTGTCGGATGGAGGCCTGCTGTGAACGATACGAGAGAGCGGCCGGGGCGCAGCCTCCCAAGTCGGACCGAGAAGATCCACTCCGAGCTGGGCAGCCTCTACCTGGCGGTGACGGTCGATGAGAACGGTCGTCCCTTCGAGGTGTTCGGCTGGATCGGCAAGACCGGCACGTTCGGGCATGGAATGACGGAGCTTGCGTGTCGGCTGCTGTCGCTTCACCTGCGCCGTGGAACGCCGATCGATGAAGTCATCGAGCAGTGCCGCGGCATCAGGGATATGACACCCACACCGAACGTCCTGGACGACGGTACGGTCGTGTGGAACACGGGCGTCGGGGACGCGATCGCACAGGTGCTGCGGAAGTATTCAGAAGAGAACCCCGAGGACCTGTAGAGTGGTGGCGACGAGCCTGATGACCCCGGCGATTCTATACAATCGAAACGACATCCAAGCCCCAGCTGATCGGAGAGTCCGAGATGGCCACGCGAGGACCACGATCCGGCCACCGGCAGGACCTCGACTGTTCGTACTCAGAACAGCTACCGGATCCACCGCGGCACCCTGACCTGCGACGGACAGATGTGACCGACTCCTTTCGCAGCCTGCTCGGACTCCACTTCGCCGAGCGTGACGATGTTCTGGTCTCGGGAGGTGGCTACCTGCGCCGAGATCCGGGCAACGATTCGGAGCAGCTCGCGCCCGACTGTATGGTGGCGTTCGGAGTCGATCCGGTCGCGATAGTGGCCCGCAACGGGTACGTGACAGGCGAGGTGGGCAGGCCTCCGGACCTTGTGCTTGAGGTGGGATCGAGCAGCAAGGGCCGGCAGGACTACACGGTGAAGCGAGATGTCTATCTGGACCACGGTGTGCCGGAGTACTGGCGGTTCGACCCCACGGGCGGCAGGTATCACGTGTCAGCCCTGGCGGGCGACGTGCTGGTGGATGGCGAGTACCAACCGATGGAGATAGTCCATGAGGCAGATGGTCTGATCTGGGGCCACAGCGCGGTGCTCGGTCTGGACCTTTGCTGGGCCGCCGGCGATCTGCGGTTCCGGGACCCGGCAGGCGGGGAGTTTCTGCTGATGCCACATGAGCAGCGGGTCGGTCGACTGGAGGCAGAGAGCCGAGCTGAAGCGGAGACCGCCAGGGCGGCCCGTGCGGAGGCCAAGGTCCGCTGGCTGAGGGCACTGCTCGAGGAGCGTGGCGGTACTGAGTGACCTCGGTCAGCCCCCGAAACCGACGTCGGTCCGTCTGTGATGAAACCGGCGGTCAGGTCAGCTGAGAGCCCGTTTCTGGTCGAAGTCCAGGAATACCGATCCCGCAGGAGCGCCGTGGAGCGTCTTTTTCGAGGGCCTCCTGCCCCCAGGACACCTGTGAGTCCTGGAAATCGCAGCCACGGCCACTTCTGGCCCGTCACGGGCCATATCCGACCGTCCGGCACCCCCTATGCCGCGGTGCGGACGTCCTCGATGGGTTCAGCGTGCTTGCCGGCGTCAATTATCCTCAACGGAGCAAGGAACACGCCCGCCCAGGCGCGGTAGACTCTGCATCCGGTCCCGGAGTGCGGTACAGTGCTGACATGCCGGCGAACACCTCCAGACTGACCTCTATCGTCGAGGGGTACCTTGAGAACCTGCGCCGCGTTCGCGCGTCCGGTGGGGCGACGGCAGAGCGTTCCACCTATACGGCGCTCGCCAACCTGTTCGACTCGATTGGCGCGACGCTCAGGCCGAAGGTCGTCTGTGTGTCGGAGCTGGCAGACCAGGGCGCGGGTCACCCCGACTTCGGCCTCTACGCTGCCAGCCAGGTCCAGCGAGGGACACCGCGCCAGGGCCAGGCCCCTGAGTGCGGAGTCGTCGAGGTCAAGCCACCTGATGACGACACGTTGCTGACAGCCGAGGGCCGCCAGGTCAGCCGCTACTGGGACAGGTACCGGTTGGTGCTCGTCACGAACACACGCGACTTCGTTCTGCTGGGCAGCGACACGGATGGCAACCCGGCCAACCTGGAGACGTTCAGCCTGGCCGACTCGGACGCGGCGTTCGAGTCCATGCTGCAGAGACCCCGAGCGTCCGCCCGCGAGGTGGGAGCTGCACTTGGCGAGTACCTGTGCCGGGCGCTGTCCCATCGGGCCACGCTCGCGGAACCCCGCGACCTCGCGTGGCTGCTGGCGTCGTACGCTCGGGACGGACTTGCACGTGTCGAGGCCGCCGGAGCAACGTCGTCGCTCGTCGCGGTCAGGTCGGCACTCGAGGAGGCTCTGGGAGTCCGGTTCGAGGGCGAACGCGGCGACGCGTTCTTCAGGTCAACGCTGGTGCAGACGCTCTTCTACGGAATCTTCTCCGGCTGGGTCCTGTGGTCGCGCCAGACTCCGGCTCCGTCCGGCCCATTCAACTGGCACGATGCCTCCTGGCATCTGCGGGTACCCGTGCTGGAATCGCTGTTCGGACAGATCTCCATTGCCGGACGTCTTCGGTCTCTTGACCTGGTCGAGGTGCTGGACTGGACATCGGCCGCGCTCGACCGGGTGGACCGAAAGACGTTCTTCGAGCGGTTCGACGAGGGGCAGGCGGTGCAGTACTTCTACGAGCCGTTCCTCGAGGCGTTCGACCCCGCGCTGAGAAAGCAGCTGGGGGTCTGGTACACGCCGTCCGAGGTGGTGCGGTACATGGTCGCCCGCGTGGACATGGCACTCAGGGACGACCTCGGCATAGAGGACGGGCTGGCGGCCGAGAACGTCTATGTGCTCGACCCGTGCTGCGGCACCGGCGCGTACGTCAGCGAGGTGCTGCGCCGCATCGCACAGAATCTCCAGGAGCGCGGGGTGGGTGCATTGGTTGGAGCACAGGTGAAGCGGGCGGCCACCGAGCGCGTGTTCGGGTTCGAGATCATGCCCGCTCCATTCGTCGTCGCGCACCTGCAGGTCGGGCTCACGATGCGGGACCTCGATGCGCCGCTGTCAGACGACGGGATCGAGCGAGCGGGGATATTCCTGACCAACGCGCTGACGGGGTGGGAGCCGACGGTGCAGAAGCCGCTGCCGTTCCCGGAGCTGGAGGAGGAGCGGGACCGTGCCGATCGCGTGAAGCAGGACACGCCGGTGCTGGTCATCCTGGGCAACCCTCCGTACAACGGGTACGCGGGCATGGCGGTGGAAGAGGAGCGGGAGCTGTCGGCCGCATACCGGACCACCAGGCTGGTGAGGCGACCCGAGGGACAGGGACTGAACGACCTGTACGTGCGCTTCTTCAGGATGGCGGAGCGTCGCATCACCGAGAAGACGGGCCAGGGAGTGGTGTGCTTCATATCGAACTACTCGTGGCTGGACGGGCTGTCGTTCACCGGCATGAGAGAGCGCTACCTGAGAGAGTTCGACGCTATTAGGATCGACAGTCTCAACGGCGACAAGTACAGGACCGGTAAGGTCGCGCCTGACGGCACTCCCGACCCCAGCATCTTCTCGACTCCGGGAGACCCTGTCGGCATACAGGTCGGGACGGCAATCACTACGCTGGTGCGAAAGGCCGATCACGCTCCGGCCGAGACGGTCGGCTTCCGCAACCTCTGGGGACAGGTCAAGCGCGAGGAGTTGGCCGGGACGGCGGAGGCCGAGCCGGACGCGCTGTACGATGAGGTCTCGCCGGTCCTCCCGCTTGGTCTGCCATTTGCTTCAGTGGCAGTCAGCGAAGGCTGGCATGCCTGGCCGGCGCTACCTGACTTGTTCCCAGTCTCTTTCCCTGGGGTTAAGACCAGCCGTGACCCGTTCCTAGTCGACGTTGATTTGGACAGACTGAAGGCGCGCATCGCTGACTACTTCAACCGATCAGAAAGTCACGATGAGATTGGACGGCGCTATCCGGTGGTGATGAAGGCCACGGCGCGGTTCGATGCCCGCGCGGTACGAGACACGCTTCTCATGCGAGGTGGCCCTAGTGAAGCAGGCTTCGTCCGCCACTCCTACAGGCCATTCGACACGCGATGGCTCTACTGGGATGCTGACACGAAGCTCCTTGACGAGAAGCGAGCCGAATACAAGCCTCACGTATTTGATAGTAACTTGTGGTTGATAACTCCTCGGAGACAGCGTAGGGAGTGGTCTCCACCATCGTTGACTTCAGTCGTGGCAGACCTCAATCACATGGATGGTGGCACATCATACATTCCCTTGTATCTCCGTGACGACGGCTTGGGGATCGAAGGAGACGGAATCCATCGTCGTCCCAACCTTGTCGGGGGCCGCACAGCACTATCTCGAACGCATCGGCGCGGATGTTGAGGAGCTATTCCATCACGTCCTTGCGGTGCTGCACGATCCGGCGTACCGGGAGGTGAACGCGGGGGCACTCAGGATGGAGTGGCCTCGCATCCCGATTCCTGGTTGGCCGGACGGCGATGAGGTCGGAGCGGCGGACGAGCTGGCGACGTCGGCGGCGCGTGGCCGGGAGCTTGCGGCGCTGCTCGACTCGGACACACCCGTTCCCGGGGTCACGTCGGGGGCGTTGCGTCCTGAGATCGCGGTCATCGCGGTGCCGTCCACCACGGACGGGGGCAACATGGCCGGCAGCGATTTCGACGTCACGGCAGGCTGGGGTCACTTCGGATCGGGACAGGCGGTTATGCCGGGCCAGGGTCGGGTCGACGAGCGTCCGTACACGTCCGAGGAGCGTGAGGCGATGGGCGATGCTATCTCAGTGCTCGGCAACAAGACCTATGACATCTATCTCAACGACCGGGCCTACTGGCGCAACGTGCCCGCCAACGTGTGGGACTACAAGCTCGGCGGTTACCAGGTGCTCAAGAAGTGGCTGTCGTACCGTGAGCGCAAGGTGTTGGGGAGGGGACTGAGGCCGGAGGAGGTGCAGCACTTCACTGACACGGCGCGGAGGATAGCGGCGGTCCTGGAACTGGTGAACTGAAACCGATGAGCGCAATGGGAGCTGCTGACCTCACACAGCGTCAGAAGACCGAGCTGACCGCCCTCGCGGCCATGGCTGACGACGACATAGACACTTCCGACATACCCGAGATTAGGGAGTTCTCGAATCCCCGGCGGGGGGTGTTCTCCGGTTCTCCGAACAGGAGGGCTGTGCCGAAGCGAGAGACGGCGCAGCGTAAGCCGCTCGGCTGCGAACCGGCAGACTGACCCCGGATGTCCCAATGACAAACAGACCGGATGTTGAAGAGGTGCTGGGTCGTGTGCGGCGGTTCGAGGAGGAATTGAGCTCCATCAGCGTCAAGGTGGATGTACGCGGCCTCGATTCCGACACTGATGAGTACGGAGCTCACGGCGTCGGGACCTGTGCACTGTGCGCCGCATATGAGAGGGGACTTGGGGGAGGCCGTAGGAAGGGTTCCAGGGAGCAGTCCGAGCGATTCCAGGGCGCGATGAATAGACTTCTCGACAGGACCTGAACGGGCGGATCTACAGGCTTTGGCAACTCTGTTCCTAGCGGCCTGGTGTGTCGCGGCCCTTGCGACTGGAGCTTGGGTTGAGTGGACCGAGCGGAATGTTCAGCTGCTGTCTGAAGACTGTGTGGCCTCATCGAGCTGAAGCAGTATGAGGTGCTGGCATAAGACTTGAATCTTGAACGCGGTGGAAATGCCAACTGACCGTGAGTCTACCGTTGGCACGATTTAGACTGAGGGAGAGCGACCAGTCATGTCACCCGATTTCTCCGAGTTTTCGTTTGGGTTCGCGTTTACAAATGAATATATTCGTCGTAACCCTGGCCTAATAGCGGCACCCGAACTGCCATCTCTCATCAGAGAGGCCGAAAAGGGCGCCGACCTGAAACTCGCTTATCGAGGGCATGCCAAATATTTCCAGTTCAAACTTTCGGCATACATGAGCCGAAGTAATGCCATGCATTGGAGTTTCCACAACAGGTCACATTATCGTGTTCGGGTCTCATCAAAGAGTCGAAGCGGCGAACGCACTCAGCACCGACAGCTCAAGCGACTGGCTGAAACAACGAAACATGTCCTTTATATCGCTCCCAAGTTCCACAGCGAGACAGACTTCAACAACCTATTTCTCCGTGGAAGAATTACCGACAACAGCATGTGGTCACCTCTGAGGGACCTGCCTTGGGCAACGGACAATGAAGTCCACTACTTGACGTTCACTGGGACTCAGAGCAAACCTGACTGGCACTCCGAAGTGCATGGATTAGAAGGGCACTTCACTGCGGAAGAGCATTACGAGATGGTTAGCGAACGGTCCACTATCGACGAACAGTACTTCCGCCAGCTCCGAGCTAACCTGATCGCCGCAACCAATGAGATCGACCGGGACGGTGACGCAGAGTTTGTGGATGTGTTGAGAGATACACACCGCCTGTTAACGACTCGATTAGGTCTGCAGATGGTGATTCTTGTGGAACCCGGCGAAGAGGAGTCAAGGTAGCGTTAGTCATCCATGGCGTGTTCGCTGGGTCGTGGATGACTAATGCTAACGGGGTGAGGAAATTCGGACACCGACGACTCGTTCGACGACCGTGAGATCTACGCCGCCGCCGAGGCTGCTAAGCAGTCTCTGATCGGGGGGCTTGAGAGGTGGTGCCAATGGCTCGGCGGCAGCGGGGCTCCCGCAGCTCCTCCGATCTGCGGTTCCTGACTGACACCAACACCCCATGCATCAAAATGGGGACCTGTGTCACATGGTCTCATCTGTGGTAGAGGTAGTTGTCGCTGATCGGAAAGACTCTCCATAGCGTAGGGCCCTCGGGCGCCTGTGGTAGAATTTACGCGAGCAGGGAGGAGTCCATGGTCACCGGGGCCACCACCGCCACAGTCTATCCCGAAACGGACGGAATGCCATTGCCCGACGGAGAGTACCAGGCGCCGCTGTATCGAAGGATCGTCCGCGACCTCGAGGTGCACTTCAGGGAGGTACCGGGTGTCAGGGTGAACGGAGATACGTTCATCTACCACGTCGAGGGCAATCCACAGCGGTCGGTGTCACCGGACTGCTACGTGGTCTTCGGTCTATCGGAAGAGTCTCTGGGGTCAATCGAACGAAACAACACGTACCGGATGTGGGAGGTTGGAAAGCCTCCGGACTTCGTTTTGGAGATAGCCTCTGAGAGCACGGCGTCGGACGATCTTGGACGGAAGCGGGATTTGTACGCCGAGTTGGGAGTGTCCGAGTACTGGCGATACGACGGGACGGGCGGCGAGTTCTATGGTGAGCCGCTTGTCGGAGAGTATCTGGTGGATGGGGAGTATCGGCGATTCGAGCTCCGGCAAGAATCCGACGGCCGGGTGTGGTCTCACAGCGACATCTTGGAGTTGGACCTGTGGTGGACGGACGGCGAGCTGCGCTTCCGGGACACTGTGTCTGGACGTTGGCTGCTGAGCCAGGAGGAAGAGCAGGAAAGTCGACAGGCGGCCGAGTCCCGCGTCGAGCGTGAGCAGGAAGGTCGTCTGGAAGCGGAGCTCCGGGCGAGTGTGGCCGAGAGTCGCGCGCAGGAAGAGCGAGAGCGAGCTGATACCGCCGAGTCGCGTGTTGCGCAGCTCGAGGCAGAACTCCGGCGTCTGCGGGGCGAATAGAACGCTCACTCTTCGGCGGTCATTGACGCCTGGACACGGTGGGCGTTGCATCTGAACAGGTTCCGCCGGCTCGTGAAAACGCACTGATCCTTCATGAGACAATATGGGGCAAAATGTCCCATCCGGACGCGGTCCCCATAGCTGAGCCCTCCTCTTAAACTGGACAACCTAGGCTCCAGACAGGACAATCGCTCGGCGACATTGTCCCATCAACCTTTGAGCCGATGGAGTCCAGTTTTGACAACCCAACAGACCGCAGCCGTCGAGCGCTACCGACGGCCCAGGGGACAGCACCCGAAGCCGTGACGAGACCCGCAGTAGAAAGCTGCGGAGCAACTCCCGGAGTACTTGGCGGCGTAGTCCAAACGAATTGGTATCAGACCATCGCCAGGAGACGCCGTCCGCGGGGCGTCCACCGCAGGAGCTCGGGATCCTGCCTGTGCCGAAATTGGCGACCACGGTGCCAGGACCGCCGACCTGACGCTACTCCAGACTAGGCCAAGCCCTTCGGATCCAGTAGAAGCAACTCCCGATTGCCGTCTTTGAATTGTAATCTGTCACGCACGGTGAAATGTTTGGCGATCTCCAGTCGGAAGTTCCCTTCAGTGTAATCGGGATAGTCCTCTGACTTGGCTGAAATCAGCTTGCGAAACATCTCGTCGTCACGACCGACAAACTCGACTATTACCGTAGCATCCAGACCGCGCAGCCATTCAATGAACAGGGACAGAGGGATGTTGGCCGAAACCCGCATGTGATGCAGCAAGGCCAGGCAGAGTATCATATCTGGGCTTCGCCTCCTGTCGAATGCCGCGCGTTCCCGCCCGGCCCATCCCTGTCCGGGTGACAGGTTGGCAAGATCCATTACGAGAGGAATGATATTCCGCTCTCCTCCTTTCAGAGTACGTTGGTAGAGTATGTCCGCTGCGTCCTGGTCACCGTCAACTGCAACTACAGTTCCTGAGTGACGGGCCGCTATGCGCGAGAACGTGCCTGTATTGCCCCCAAGGTCCCAGAGCAGTCTAGGACGCAACACTGAAGTGTGACTGTCGACAAATCTCTTCTTCATCTCAAAATCGGTATCACCGTATGAGTGCGTTTCGGAGTACCTGGACCAGTTCGAGCTTACGGGGGCGTATGACAGGCCATTCACAAGTCGTAACAGACTGTCCAGTAGGGCCAGGAGCATAGTCTTTGGTTGCCTGCGGCCAGACCGGGCGAGCTTCTCAGCCCGACCACGGCCCCTCATTCGCCTCTCTGCCTTGGCCGGAAACCATACATGAGACAGTACGCCACGCTTGAATCTTTTCAACCCGGAGAAGTACTGTGCCGCCTCCTCTGGCGGAATACCATCTAGGCGCGAGCGCAGGAGCGGCTGAAATGGAATGCGAAGATGCGCCGTGATCAACAGCGGCGTCAGGAACGTCGAACAGAACTGTCGATAGCCTTGCCAGTATTCGCCAACGCTCCATGGCACGAAGGATGGTGTGTCGATGAATACTGGGTGGGCCTGCTTCCATTGAATGTTGAATGGAGTGGCATCTTTCAGTATCCAGCCGTTCCTCACGGCGGTATCCAGCAGCCGTAGCTGAAGGAGTGCCGCGTCCTTCAGCATCGAAAACGGCCACTCGTACGGCCAGGTTAGGAACTCCAAGGGTTCATGCTCCACCGCTGCTGCCCAACCCATCCCTACTATTCGAGAGGCAACAGGGTCGTCATGAGGCAATAGGGTCGTCTTCACGATGTCGCCGTTGGCAATCAGGCTTTGGATGAAAGACTCTGACAGGAGCCTCTCAGTTGTCGACGCGGCTGTGGCGGACAGCCCGCGCACGACACGGTGAGCTCCCAGCCCGTCCAGGTGGTAGACTCGCCCGGATGGATCCCTAAAAGAACCTCCGTCTGCAGTAACCTGGAGAGCAGGCACGTTCTGTTCAGCCGTCTGCATCGGCCACGCTGCTCTCGTCTTGATGGACTTCTGGTTCACGACGCAGGACAATCCGCTTCAACCTGCCAACATACGCACGGGCCGTGTACCCTACGGCTGAGATGAATCCGAGTACCGACACGATGATGAATCCCGCGGCCCCCGGGTCCACGTAGGCTACCAGCACTTCGACTTCGGCGGATGGCTGTGACACCAGCCCCATACCGTGGTATGCCTGGGCTGTGTGCGAGTCCACAAGCGCCATGACGATCACAGGCGTCGCGCCCAGCACCCTAAGCAATGTGCTACTCATACAGGTACTCCTCGTAGTGATAATCGTGTTCTTCCTCGAATCCTGCCCCAAAGAAGCGGTCGTGCCTCGGCTCCAGGAGTGCACTCTGTCCGCCGGACAGGCAGCCTAGTATCGCGTGGACGACGTCCAGGGTGGTCATGTAGCCTTTAGCTTCCGCCTCGTCGAAGTATTGTCCGCACCTGTCGCGCGGAAACACGCCTCCCAGGACGCCGAACCTGTCCTGAAGGTAAAAGGTGGGGTCTTCATCAATCTGCATCCCCATCGATAGCCACATTCCGTGATCTCCGTAGACGAACAGTATCGCAGTTGGGTCATTGTCCCTGAGATGATCGATGATGCGTTCCAGGTAGGTGGCCGCCTCGTTGGATTTTCGGACATAGGATTCCGCGAATCTCTCCCTGTCCTTTGGATTGTGGTATCTGAAGCTCCTCGAAGTGTGGCCGGGCATGTAGATGTGTGCTATGACGAACTGGGGTCTATCCTTTCCGACACTGGTCAGTTCCCTCACCAGAAAATCACCCGGAGGCATGACTTCGTCCCTGGTCAAGTTCGCACCTGTGATTCGGCAGTAACCCCAGAAGGCCCACTTCCTTACATCCTCGTCCAATAGGGCGCATATCGTCCCCCTCTTCATGTTGACGACGTAGTTGTCGATGTACGGCCCCTTTGTGTGTCCTAAGTGGAAGTTGTTGTAAATGGACGTGGTCTCGTATCCGTTCTCCCGCATGATCGAGACAAGAGGGCTGAGATGTTGACCCGAGAAGTAGTTCGGCCTAGATTCGGCCAGAAAAATATCCTGGGACAAGGCCATGAGTGTGTTAAGCGAGTATTTTGTGTAGACGCTGCTGGCGAAGAGGTTTCTGAAGTGACGCACCTCCCTGTCGAACACTCTATGAAAACCGGTCGTCTGAACGTCCAGGTACTTCTGCAGGATGGACTCAGGGACCACGGAATCGAATCCCACAAAGTATACATTCGGCTTCTGTTCAAACGTGACATCCTGAATCCCGGGATGCTTGGTCCAGTTGGCCGAGTCAGAAGAGTTCCCCTCTTGAAGGCCAGCCCACACGACTACTGCGATCCCAACAGCCACCACCGACAGGAGGGCCATTCCTCCCCAATGAGATTCGTCCACATACCGCGACAGCGCGAACAGGCTGCCCAGCCCTGCGCTGCACATCCCGATCAAGGTTACCCAGAGTCTGGGATCCTCCAGCGACAGCATGCCTCCTGGTGTGCGGAGTCCTTGGAACAGATCTGGGCCAATGGGCAACACGATCCCGATCAGTGCCGCCGCCGAAAGCGCCAGCCCTCCCCAGCGGCGCTCGTCGATGACGCGAAAGGCTACGAATAACCCAAATAGGGCAGTGCCGCATATTCCGAGCATTGCCACCCGGTTCGCCGGGAAGAAAATCTCCGTATGTACCACATAGGCTGTGAAAACGCAGGCAAGGGTCACACCCGCCAGGGCCGCGTTGGCGGCGGTCTTGGATCGCAGTGCTATAACTTGGGCACTTAGCAGTAGGACACCGCTGACGATCATGCCAAGGGTGAATACGCCCGTCAGTTCAGCGATGGAGAAGTCATAGCGTGAGGAATAGAAAGTGGAGCTCAACGCTGCAGCGATAACTAGCGCGCTGAACGTCAGCTTGAAGGCGCCTTCCCAAATGTTGGACAGAGCGCTTTTAACATGCCCAGCTAGGAGGAGTGGAATTCGTCTACCCTCTGCCCATTTTCAACCGCATAGTCATCGTACCTAGTATGCCAAAATTCATTTCTGTCAAGGGCGGGCGAATAACGTAACCGTCCCATAGGCGGTGGGGAATGAAGGCAGCGAGGAAACTTGGTAAGGTTTCGGTAACCAAAGAGACCTAAGCCAAGAGACCCAGACGATGCCCAGAGTAAGATTCACACTCCCATAGGTCAAGCTCTACCCCGACACTCGACCGGCAGCCTGCACATACTGCGGCAGCGTGTACATGAATCGACACGGAGAGGTCACAAATCGCATCAATGACCTCTACATCAGCGAGGTCACGGCGCTCAGGTACCGATGTTGCGACTGTGGCCGCACATTCAGACACTACCCTGAGGGAGTTGACCGACATGACCAGAGCCACAGACTTAGAGGGTTGGCTGCGCTGAGTTGGGCTCTGGGCCTGTCGCTGCGTTCGGTGAGCCATCTGCTGGGTGCGCTGGGCTGTGAGTTGTCGAGGATGAGCGTATGGCGTGACGTGGAGGCTGCCGGGACGAGCGCCCTAGGAGTCTGTCCGAGTAACACCGTTTGTGAGGGGTAGCGGGTATGACATGGGGAGCATAGCGTGTGGAGAGTCGCCGATGAGCAAGACCTGCCGTCCCTATGATCCAGACCAGCAGTTGCTGTTGCCGGCGGCATTGCAGGAGTGGTTGCCGGATGACCATCTGGCCTACTTCATCTCCGACGTCGTGGACCAGTTGGACATGTCTGAGATCACGGCTCGGTACGAGCGGGAAAGTAGAGGCGGGCCGCCCTACCATCCGCGGATGATGGTCAAGGTGCTGCTGTACGGCTACTGCGTCGGAGTGGCGTCCTCACGGCGGATCGCCCAGCGTCTCCACGAGGACATAGCGTTCCGGGTGTTGGCTGCGAACAACACACCGGACTTCCGCACGATTAGCGACTTCCGCAAGGACAACCTGGCCGCGTTGTCGGGTCTGTTTCTGCAGGTGTTGGCGCTGTGCCAGCGATCGGGGCTGGTGAAGCTGGGTCATGTGGCGCTGGACGGCACCAAGGTCAGGGCGAACGCATCGAAGCACAGGGCGATGAGTTACAGACGGATGAAAGAGAAGGAAGCGCAGTTGTCGGCGGAGGTTGAGGAGTTGCTGCGGCGTGCTGAGGAGGTGGATGACGAGGAGGACCGGCGATACGGCCAGGACAAGCGTGGAGATGAGTTGCCGCAGGAGTTGGCCTTTCGTGAAGGACGGTTGGAGAAGATACGGGAGGCTATGGCGGCGCTGGAAGCCGAGGCGCAGGCGGCTGCAGAACAGGCCGAGACCGAGGGTCGTAAGCACCCGGGTGTGCCGGAGGACAGGTCCCAGCGCAACTTCACCGATGCCGAGTCGCGGATCATGCCCGCTCCAGGAGGTCGGGACTTTGTTCAGGCGTACAACTGTCAGGCGGTGGTGGACAGCGCCAACCAGGTGATTGTGGCGGCCCGTGCCACCAATATGACCTCGGACAAGCAGCAGGCCGTGACCATGATGGAGGAGACCATCGACAATGTCGGCGCAGTCCCGAGGGAAGTATCCGCCGACACCGGCTACTACTCGACAAAGGCAGTTGATGAGATAGATGCGCTGGGAGTGGAGCCGTTCATTGCACCGGATAAGACCCGCCACGGCAGGGTGCCGACCGCAGCTCCCCGCGGTCGCATACCCGGTCGGCTGTCTCCCAGGGATCGGATGCGACGGAAGCTGCAGACCAGGCGTGGTCGTCAGCGATACGCTCTTCGAATGGAGACGGTTGAGCCGGTATTCGGGCAGGTAAAACAGGGCCGGGGCTTCCGACAGTTCCTGCTGCGGGGACTGGAGAAGGTGAACGGAGAGTGGTCGCTGATCTGCACCGGTCACAACCTGTTGAAGCTGTTCCGCTCAGGTGCCGGTCTGTCCAGCGAAGCACGAACAGGTCTGTCCAACGCAGCATCGACTTCGCCGAGATCGTGAACACGGTGCCATTGGCAAAGCGACCCGGGTCCGAGTGGCAGCGACCGGCGCCAATAGTCGTCGCGGCCTGTTCTCCCTGATCCGGCGGCTACGTCAGGCATTCCTCAGACAGGCTGCTAGTAGAGTAGGGCGGTTCAAGGTACTCACCGCCAAGAAAAAGCGATCGTCGCGTAGGGTGTCACACATAGTCCCGATCAAGGGCGACTTGTGGCAGGCTCATCAATGCATAGCTGTGTCAGGTTGTAACTCGCAGGTCCAGCACAACTGTGAACCAACAGGGCAGCACCAGACGGCCTGTAGCCTATGGACAAACCTGGCGGAGCGGAGGGTTGTGCATTCAAGCTGAGAGGCCACCCTGGTACGAATCCGTGCCTGACGTAAGCTAGGGTGAGCATGCTGCTAGACACGAAGGAGTCAGCGGACCTTGGGCGAAACAGGTCGACTCTAAGTCGAGCTTCTCGGCAAACTACGACCTCTCTTGGGTGAAGGACTTCGCCCCGGGCTGCCAATCACCGGGCTGGTAGCGACGTAGGCATGGACGGCAGGGAGTGATAGTCGGAATGGACGGCAGTCTACTGGGCACGAAGTATAGGGAATGCGTCTGGCCAGTGGTCCCAGCCGACCATATGGAAAGACCGGCAGGGAGCTGAAAGGATAGGGTAGAGTTGGATGACGTGCTCGTATTTATGGCAGATATCAGGAGGCGTAAATGGCCGCCCTGGATTTGGTTCGTCACACAGGCCCAGAGAAACTGGGGCCTCGCTCACTCCTGCTCAAAATGCCCCAGATCGGGTAGGCAGAACCGGCATCCCCTGGCATCGTGGCGACCGGTGCTCACCGCCAGGTCGATTGCCTTTCGCAGGGTCCCGAAGGGACCGTGCCACCGATTATCCTGAAGACGTGATCCCTTCGACCCCTGGCCATGGTTACAGTACCTGCATGTTGCCCTGTGGACGCGCACGATGCGAGTAGGGTCGTCCTCATATACCCAGTAGGCCATGGGGTTCTCCTCTGTGTTCTCCGTCATGGTTCAATCGAGTTTCTACGCCGAACTGACACAGGATGCTGACGTTCTGAGGACTCAAAGTTGCCGGTCCACAATCGACTGCTCCAATCTGAGTGAGGCCGGGACCCCAGCGATCAGCAGAAGGTCCAAAAAGCGCCCGGAAGTGGAGAGTAGAGGGTAGCATGGCATCAATCATACCCGGCAGGCTAAGTTGCTCGTGGCTCATGAACATCCATCGCAGCCATGGCGTCTACCTGTGGACAACTCCCAGTACTAGACCCCCCGCAGTCGAATTGATCCTCACCCGCTTTACGGGCATCTGCCCGCATTCTGGTCCCCGGCGACCAGCGTTTCACCTGAATTCAGATCAAAAGTGCCACGGGGCCACGGCCCGGGCCAGTCCTGCACAGGCTTTGCCATGTCGCGTTAACAGTTCGGTTCGCAGGCGACGTCCCGTCCGATGTTTCCTTTAGCGCTGGTGTGATCACCTAGAGTCTGGTCATGCTACCATGCCGAAGTTGCACTTAGAGTACGCCCGACTGCATGATGATATGGAGGAGGACACAATGACCGGATACTGCCTGAAGTGCCGGGACAGGCGGGAGATCCAGAGTCCCCAGCAGGTGACGATGAAGAACGGCAGACCGGCCACCCGTGGTACCTGCGGAGATTGTGGGACCACTGTCCCCAGTAGTTCCTGCCCTATTCTGAAAGGGCAAATACCCTCTCCAAAAGTGGTGTCTGTTACTATACGACGGCGGAGAGAATCAAAGATTCTGGTCTTAGATCGCTGACATCCGCCTGAAGGTAGGGGCAATCCTCCAGCGCGGTGCCGTGTTTCCTGAGCGCCAATTCGAAGCCCGTAGTTCAAGAAACTGCGGACCGCCGATCCCACGGCCGACATGTCGAGGTTGCCCCGTGTTCATTTCATAGGAGGTCTGAATGTTAAGCCGGGCTCCATCGGAGACAAGCCGAGATGCACTGGCCTGCTGGAAGAATGGTTGGCCCAAACTGAGTGTCGTCATACCGGCCAGAAACGCCGGGGACACTATCCCGGAGACCATAGATGGCATACTTGCGCAGGACTATCCCGGGGAGCTCGAAGTTGTCGTGGGAGACGGCTCCGACGACGACAAGATGGCACGGCTTCTCCACAGCCGTTACCCCTTTGTGATGGTTGCACGCAATCCGAACCGTAATACGCCTGCAGGACTGAATCGAGCAATAGAGGCCAGTAGCGGTGAAATCATCGCCCGCTGCGACGCCCACGCGGTCTTCGGCCCCGGCTACCTGAAGCGATCGGTTGAGACAATGCAGCGCACAGGAGCCGCTGTAGTCGGCGGGCTGCAGGTCCCTGAAGGCAGGACTGCTTTCGAGCGGGCCGTTGGCATTGCTATGACCTCCGTACTCGGTGCGGGCAACTCCTCTCACAAGATAGGTGGCCAGGAGGGGCCAACCGACACAGTTTACCTGGGCGTGTTCCGACGTGAACCCCTGGCTGCTGCAGGGTGCTTCGATGAAACCTTCATCCGCAATCAGGACTATGAGCTGAACTGGCGGCTGAGAAGAGCTGGCGAGACTGTATGGCTGGACCCTGAGCTCACGGTGGACTACCAGCCGCGGGGTAGCCTGAGGGCCCTATCGAAGCAGTATTTCCAATACGGCTGGTGGAAGGCGATCATGCTTCAGCGCAATCCAGATTCTCTGCGACTGCGGCAGCTAGCAGCTCCAGTGCTGGTGATGGGCCTGTTGTTGTCCATAGCGCTAGGGCTTGTCGCCCAGTCGCTGTGGGCCTCAGCGCTCCCTCTCCTATATGCGGGTGGACTAGTCGTCGGCTCGGTGTATTTGTGGGTCCGGAGGGGTGATGTAGCTGCAGTTCTGCTGCCTGCAGCACTCGGGTCGATGCACATCAGCTGGGGCGTGGGATTTGCGCTGTCGTGCGTGCGAATGGGAATCGATAAGGTTCGCACGGGCCGAACGGCTAACGAACGCGACTGAATAACTGGAAGGTCGAGGCTTTGTCTAACAGTCGCCCGCCTTCAGGGCAGAAACTGGTCGATTCGTCCCGACATCGATGTTGTGAACCTGCGGGTCGACATCTCGGGGAACCTACCACCCAAGGGATACAGGTATTTGTATATGCCAGTGAACGACTCGTCGACAGGAGAGGAGCTATCCCAAATGGAGACGAGGTCGCGGGTGTTGCAAGAACGATGTTGCTGTCCGGAGCTGACCGAGATGGATGTTGACTTCAACACTCCAAAAGAAGTATTGGGTCCGGCGCTGTTATTGCTGTGTGCTGGAGTGTTGTTGCTTCTCGTGGTCGCCGGGCTGATTTTGGTAGGAGTCAGAATTTTCACCTAGTAGCCCTTGATCTTCTGAGGGACGCCTTGGCAGTACTTGGGTCAATGCGTTCGGCGAACATGTAGAAGCAAAGTGATAAATCCAGTCGATTCAATTGCATGAACAAGGATGAGTTTTCATGATTATCGAACTGTCACAGGCCGAAACAACACTGGCAGCCCAGGAGATTACCAGGGCGTACATCGGCCCCGGCTCGGGTCTCGCCTCGCTGGGCGCCTTCCTTGCCTTACTCGCGGCGCTGGCGCTCATGGTCGTCGGCTTCGTCGTGTACCCTGTGAAGCGCCTGTCCCGCACGATCCGCGAACGCCGCGCAAGGGCGGAACAGGAGGCGGCTGAGTCTTGAACCTAGTTTCGGCCTGCCTGTCGATCGTTGCGTTCATGGCGCTTCTGAAGCTGATGCGAGTGGATACGATGGCAAGGGAGGTCCTGGCGATCTCCCGCAGGGCTGTGGCTCAGCTGCGAGATCCCTGCGTGAGCGACGATGTCAAGGAGAGGATGGCGCGCCGTTTCTCCCTGAGACTCCTGGGGTACTTCTTCCTGATCGTCGCGTTCAGCGCGATCGCAGGGGGCGCTTCGTTTGGCGTCCTGGCACTCATGGGCACCATCGGCTTGGCCAGTTTGAAAGAGTCTACCGCCATTCTGACGGACTGGCTGTTCGTCACTTCGGTGCTGGCGGTTTCGGCTGGTGGGTATGTCGCGATCTCCCTCAACCGCAGGCGACGGAGGACCCGGCATGAGGCTTGAGGCCAGGTACTCGAGACTGGACAGGGCCCTGCACCACCTTGCGTTCTCGACGATCGAGATCCAGAAGGGACTTGCGGAACTGGAGGACCGCATCTTCGCCAAGCGACTGTCGCGTGTCGAGTCCACCCGGCCACTGTTCATCACGTCGCTACCTCGTGCCGGCACTACACTGTTGCTGGACGTGATCACGTCAACCGGCACCTTCGGCTCACACACTTACAGGGACATGCCGTTTCTGTTGATCCCAGTGCTCTGGGACCTCATCTCTGGTGGAGGGCGACGCACCGACAACGGCTCTGTCGAGCGCGCTCACGGAGACGGGATGACAATCGGTTACGATAGCCACGAGGCATTTGAGGAGGTGCTATGGCGGGCCTACTGGCCGCACAAGTACCTCGACGACAGGATAGTGACCTGGTCCTCGGACGATCTTGATCAACACGACGAGTTCAGAGGGTTTTTTGAGTCCCACATGCGCAAGCTGCTGATGCTGCGGGGGGCGAAAAGGTATGTTTCCAAGAACAACGGGAACATATCGCGGATTCCTAAGCTCTGCGCGATATTTCCTGACGCACGAGTACTGGTGCCGTTTCGGCGACCCGTTGACCATGCCATATCGATGTGGCGGCAGCATCTCAACTTCAAGCGGGTGCACGAGCTCGAGCCTTTCACGCGACGCTACATGGAGGATACCGCCCATTTCGATTTCGGAGTCCACCTCCGGCCTGTTGACTTCGACGGCTGGTTGGATCACAGGAGTCCCGGCTCGCCCGACGGGCTCGAGTTCTGGTTCAGGTACTGGTGCGCAGCCTTCCGTAGAATCATGGATGAGAGACCGGAGCAGGTGTCGTTCGTCAACTACGATCAACTCTGCGACCGCCCGATCGAAGGACTCGGGCTCCTGCGCGAACTGCTTGACCTAGACGACTTGGACGTGTCGGCGGAGGCCCGCAGGTTCCGGCCGTCCAACTCGTACTCCTCTACCGGGTTTGACGTCGCGCGAGGGCTGATTTCATGTGCGGAAGCCCTGCATGCAGAGATGGAGCGGGAGTCTGTCAACTGATGGGTCGCCTAAGGGAGCCCCGCGCGTGAACGACTTCGCTCACATTCTACGATTCCTTAACACCTCGCTGGGGTGGCGCCTGTACGCGTGGCTCACTCTGACGATCTTGGCCTCGGCACTAGAGGGCGTCACGCTCGGGTTGTTCCTGCCAATAATAGCTGGCTCGGAGTCCAACGCGCCCATCCTGCAGGTATTCACGTCGACCTTCGACCGCCTCGGTCTCAGTTACACCCTGCCTCTGGCACTTGGTGCGATGGTCGGCCTCTACGCGTTGAGAACAGTGCTGTTGGTCTTGCAGGAAATCTATGTAGCGCGGCTGATTTCCGGGCTGCTTGTCGACATAAAGTCCAGGATGGTCGACCGGTTGCTGAGAACGGACTACCAGTACTTCACGGGCCGGGGGAGCGGGTACTTCAGCAACGCGATCACGGTGGAGTTCGCCAGGCTGGCCGACGCGTTCGACAGGTGCACCCGGGCTACGGTGGCGGCGGCGTTCGCCGCCACGTACGTCGTGCTGGCGCTGGTCGTCAACCCCGTGCTGTCCATCGCGTTCGTCATACTATCGATACCTGCATACGTCATCCTCAGGGTGGCCTTCCGACTCGTACAGAGGGTATCGGTACTGAACACCCGAAATAACGCGCTTCTCCAATCCCACCTTCTCCAGATCCTCACTGGCTTCAAATATCTCAAGGCCACCGCCTCCACATTTGGCATATCGAGGGCGGTGTCGTCGGCCATAGACGAGCAGGGTCGCCTGCTGTACGCTCAGCGTCGACTCGAGTCCCTGGTCAAGAACAGTCTGGACCTGCTCACCGTGTTGCTGATCGTTGCGCTGCTGCTGTACTACGTGGAGTTCGTGGGCGCAGCTTTCATCGAGATGGTCTTCATTCTGTTCATTCTGCGCCGCATCGTCATGTTTGCCCAGCAGACTCAGAGGTGGTTCCAGCAGTTCCTGGACGCCTCCGGCTCCATCAGGCTCTTCAGGGATCTCGATGAGGAGATGGAGATGAACGAGGAGGATACGGTCGCAGACGCCGTTAGCCCGGACTTCAACCAGGCCATAAGGCTCGATGGGGTGTCATTCGCCTACGGGAGCTCAGCACCGGTCCTGGAGGACGTCACTCTCGCGATACTGCCTGGAAGCAAGGTGGCGATCGTCGGCGCTTCGGGTTCGGGGAAGACGACGCTCGCCACCCTCATGACCGGAATACTCCGCCCGACATCCGGGGAGGTCTCGATTGGCGGTGTCCCCTACGACAGGATCGACCAGGCCGAGCTGCGAAGGAAGATCGGGTACGTCACTCAGGAGAACGTGATATTCAACGACACGGTGCTCAACAACGTGAACCTCTGGGACGAGGGCAGTCACTCCGCCAATGGGGTCGGGGCCGCTGCAAGGAGCGCCGACGCCCGGGGGTTCATCGAGGACCTGCCCGATGGTTACGACACCCTGCTTGGCGACAACGGCATCAGGATCTCGGGCGGTCAGCGTCAGCGCATCTCGATAGCGAGGGAGCTGTACAAAAACGCCAGGCTGCTGATATTCGACGAGGGCACCAGCGCACTGGACACCGAGTCCGAGAGAGTCATACAGAAAAATATCGATGGGCTGCGCGGAGACATTACCATCCTGCTGATCGCCCACCGGCTCTCCACCGTGAGGAACAGCGACATGATCTTCGTCCTCGAGCAGGGCCGGGTTGTCGAGCAGGGCACCTACGACTACCTCTACGCCCTGGGGGGCAGGTTCGCCCTGATGGTCGACCGGCAGGCGCTCAACGAAGAAAGGCAGCGGGTCGATGAACCTCTGGCCGGTCCATCAGTCCCGCCTTCCCGGTAAGAGGACCAACGAAATGCGAGTGGTTGTGCAGGCATGGGAACTGCTTCTCAGGTACCAGAACGGGATAATGGCCGCGGCATTCATCTGCTCTATCGCCCTCGTGGCATTCGGGGCAGGGGCGCTCGCGTCTCAATATCGGGTGTATCCTTATCACCTCCTGCGCCAGGTCGGCGTCAGCGCCCGGGCAATTCACAAAGAGGTGACCGGTAACACCATCGAGGCCCGGGAGATGCGCGTATCGGAGTTTTCGACCACAGAGGCGGCGGCGAATCGCATCGGCGACCCCCGCGCCCTCTCGTCCGGTTTGCTTTGGCACGGAGGCAACGGCCTCTTTCGGGAGATCTGCCTGGAACGGGGATGTTTGGCCGTCGAGTTCTCCGATTCGGGAGAGGTGGTCCATGCCTACCCCTACCGGCTGGACGAGCTACAGGACTGGCCGAAAATCGTCCAGCTTCCCAGGAAGGCCGCGCTTCCATTCGAAACACCCAGACCGGCAACAACCGTGAACTCGGCTCGCAAATACTCCAATGGAGACATCCTCGTGATTATCAAGTTCTCCAACTCCGACCCGGAAGATGGCATAGTGGCCAGAATAGACAGAGATGGCAGGCCGATGTGGGTGAGGGACGACTACAGCCATCACTGGACGGTCATATTTCAGGGGCCCGGTGGTGAGGAGCTGGCGCTCGTCCCAGCCTCCACGTTCGGCGATCATCCTATAGGATCGCGTCTCAGAGGTAACACGAACATCGTCGGCCCCCGACTCGACTGCTGGGACGGTAGCATAAACCAGGTAGACCACCTCAGGGTGCTCCGGGGCGATGGCTCGATCCTTCAGGACTTCCGGATCATCGACAGCATCATCGATTCCCCTTTCGCTTCACTCCTTCTTCAGGCACACAACCCCTGTGACGTACTTCACCTGAACTACATCGACAGAATACGGGGCGATGTACGGGACATCCCCGGGGTCGAACCCGGTGACTACGTCGTCTCGCTCAGGAACATCAGCGCCTTCGGCATAATGGACAGTGAGACCGGCGAAATGAAGCGTCTCGTACGAGGGTCGTTCATATTCCAGCACTCGGTACAGCACCTCGGAGGGTCGGAGTTCCTGCTGTTCGACAATTTTGGCTCGGATGCCATCGCCGGACCCTCGCGCGTCCTGCTGGTCGATCTGGGAGGTGGCGCGGTCCGTGAGAGGACCGTATTCCCAGTGGCAGGCACCCCCGACGAACACAGGATCTTCTCCAGGGTACGCGGCAACATTGCGATTTCAGCTGACCGTGAGAGGATGATTATCGCATCCTCAGACCAGGGCATTGCACTGGAGGTGAGGCTGTCCGACGGGTCAGTCCTTAATGTGTTCCGAAACGTACACGACCTGTCCGGGCTGGGACACAATCATGAGGATGCCGGAGACAGGGCGGTCTATCTGGCGATGAAAGACCTTCAGTACGTGGAGTGAACGGTTGACCAGTTTCGACGGACCCAAGGTCAGTGTCATCATCACCACCTACAACAGGGCTGACATACTGCCTCGTGCCATAGGCAGCGTGCTGGTCCAGACGTACCAAGACTTCGAGCTGATCATCGTCGACGACTGCTCCATGGACAACACCCCGCAGGTGGCGGCCTCGTTCGACGACCGGAGGATCCGGCTGATCATCCACTCAGAAAACCGGAGGCCATCCGCGGCCCGAAACACCGGGATTGCAACCGCCTGCGGTGAGTACATCGCATTCCTGGACGATGACGATGAGTGGCTGCCCACCAAACTGGAGAAGCAGGTGGCCCTCCTCAACTCGGAACCCCCACAGGTGGGGATGGTCTACGGCTGGCTTGAGGAGATGGACGACTCCACGGGCAACATCAGGCCCAGCTACCGTAGAACCATGTCCGGCGACATCTTCTCCGAACTGCTGGCGCTGCATATCCCGAGCCCCACGTCCACCCTCCTGGTGAGAACACGGGCAGCCCGGGACGTCGACGGATGGGACGAATCGCTGCGCATGCACACGGACCTCGATTTCGTCTGCAGGATCGCCCAGCGCTTTCAGGTCTCGGTCCTGCCAGAGGTCGTGGCGAGGAGACACGTCAGGCACGGACACTCTCGGGTCTCCGACATCACCCCCGAGTGGCTGTCCCACAACGCCTTCTATCTGCGACGACACCTCGCCCGGTTCTCGGAGGAACTCTCCCGCTCCCGGCGGGCACGCTCATCGGTCCTCATGTACCTCGCGAGGGTCGAGCTCCTTCGGGGCAACACCCTCCCGGCGTTCTCGGCGTTTTTCACAGCCGTCAGGCTGGACCCTGTCGGGGTGTTTCGGACCGCTGCCAGGAGGGGGTTCAGGACGGTCGGGGAGCTTGTCGGCTACAGGCTGCGCTGAATGGATGAGGACACCCTGGCATGCTGATTGTCGCTTTACCCAGAACCCAGATACGCTTCAGCACAGTCGCTCGGCCACATCCCACGGGAGGGACAGGCTGATGATTGAGAAGCACGTTGCTGAACCGAGTGTCAGTATCATCATGCCGACCTACAACCGGGGGCTCATGCTGTCGAGGGCGATGGAGTCCGCGCTATCGCAGACCTACAGCGACTACGAGCTGATAGTCGTTGACGATGGCTCCAGCGAGGATGTGGCCTCTGTCGTAAGTCGGTTTGCCGACCCCCGGATTACGTACTTCAGACACGAGACCAACCGGGGACAGAGCTCGGCGATCAACACCGGCCTGGACTTGTCCAAGGGGGAGTTCATCGCCTTCCTTGATGACGACGATCTGTGGCTGCCATTCAAGCTCGAGAAGCAGGTCGGTCTGCTGGATTCATCGCCCAACGAGGTCGCCATGATCTACGCATGGCTCGAGGTCCGGGACTTCTCATCTGGCAGGCTGCTCGCGGTCAGGCGAAAGGACTGCGACGAGCAGCAGTACCTCAGGATGCTGGCGCTTGACGTGCCGAACCCGACGTCGGTCTTTCTTGTGAGGAGCTCCGTCGCAAAGGAGGTCGGGGGCTACGACCCCAGGATCACTACTCACAACGACGTGGACTTCACTGTTCGCATCCTCGCCCAGGGATACAGGGCCCTGCTGCTGCCGGAGGTCGTAGTCGTAAAGCATGACCACGACCTTGGCAGGATGTACACGAAGACCCCCGAGGTGCTGGACCGGAGCATGAAGTACCACAGACTTCATGTCGGGAGATTCGCCGATGAACTGTCGAAGAATCCCAGAGCACTCGCCAGTCTCCATATCAGGATGGCGAATATATCCCGGGAGAGCGGGCATTATCCGCGAGCCTTGGCGCTCGTCCTCAAGGCCCTTCGCATATCGCCGCTCACCACGATGGGCTACTTCCTGGCCCGCCCGGCAAAGAGCCTCAACGCGATCAGGACGGCGCTACGCGGCCGGCCCGGCTGATTGCAGGTCCCGTCTTTCGGATGAGTAGCCGCCCAGCTCGAAATCATCACTGTAACGACGCGTCAGCTCGGCGACGGTCTCATCCGTCAGATAGGCATCAGACTGACCACCCCCAGAGGGTGTCCCCCTGCTGGCATTCAACCTCGGAAGATCCTCGGCGGGCAGTCCGATTTCTCGGACCACGTGGGCGAAGTCCTCAGCAAATGATTCCAGGCGTCCGATGAAGTCCAGTCTGCCGCCGGCGTCGAGGCCAAGGTTGCTCTTCTGAGACAGCCAGTGCCTGTCGGCAAAGTAGTTCTGGCCGTAGGGGGTGTTCAACCACCTGCACACCTCCGCGAATGCCACGTCGCCCGATGGGATGAGGTAGTTGTCGTGAAGGTACCTGCGAAAGGATGCCTGGTCTATGAACTTGTCCCGGTAGAAAGACACGCTTCGGTCGAAGGGGTCCCGCACAAATGCGAATGTGAAGTAGTCCGCTGTCTCAGGGTACGTGCTGTACACGTCTTCAACACTGAGATGACTTACGAGCCTGGCACTCGGGTCCACCCTGCTGAGATGCGCGATTATGCTTCTTGAGGCCACCTTCGGGTTGCAGATCCAGAGGTAGCGATGGCGCCTTGAGACCACCTTCTCGGCATACAGGTCGGGGCCCCGAGAGACATGGGCAGCCATCCTAGTGGCCTTGGCGATGTCTCCACTGGCAATTTCCTGCACCAGCTCGCCGGCAACCGTGCGGTGCGTAGCAGTGGGAGCCAGCTCCACCAGGCGATGGGAAAGTTCGCGCGCGTAACCAAGGTTGCCGATCCGGAGGGAGCAATGAGCTTCCCATGAAGTGCGCCAGTAGGCGACTAGGTCTGGCGGCTCGTGGCGAGTAGGCTGCACCTCATGGCGGATCAGGGGCATTGGGCTATTCTGCCATTCCCACCTGTGCGCGAGTCGGAGTTTCATTATCGAGTACATGAAAGCGAGGTACGACAGTCCCTGCTTCGGGCTCCTTACCTTGCGTCCTGACCTGATGGACTGAAGAGTCTTGCCTTTGAGCCGCACGTTGAATCCTAGTGTTTAATTTGCCGAAATCTAGCACCTCTAGCTTAGGGAGTCAACGAGAGCCTGAGTAGGTTGGAACTGGCAAAACCCCATCTGCGCACCATGCAAGAAAATACCCACATTTCTTGCATTAGAAGATCCACAGCGATCGTCGGGCAACGAGTGGTTCGAGTCCCGGCAGGTGGATCTGCACGTACCGAACTGCGAACTTTTCGATGGGAGTTTCAGATCTAAAAGGTCCAGCCTTGTGGACTCACACTCCTCATACACAGTGCTTCGTCAGCGAAAACGGGCCACTCTCTCCAGCAGTTCCATGCTCCTTGCATCGCTTGGCTGGAGTCGCGCTACGATGATGAAGGCTGCAAAGAGAAGAAGGAGCAGGGCCGTCTTCAAGACGAGCACTTTGGCGACCTAACGGCTTTGAACTGACAGTCGGTATCGCCCATGTCTAACCGATATGAGTTCGCCTTTTTTGCGCATGTTGGAACAAGTGCTACGGACGCGATCCTGGAAACTCGGGTAGTCTCCCCAGTTACTTGGGCTGAGTTCTCTATCGTTTAGTTTGGCGTTTTTCTCAATCCAAACATGGACGTCTGCTAGCTCCGCCTCGCCGCCTAGGGCCTCAAACGCCTGATTTACTACTCGGGGCCAAAAACCCCGCCGTCGTTCAGGGAACATGGTGATCGGCCCCTTCCTCAAACGAATGTCAGCAAGTTAGATACGGAAATGGGGTTTGGTGCCGATGGAGAGACTTGAACTTCCCTAAGGCTATTACCCATAGGATTGCCTCTGCATTCTGCCACTTCGGCGCAGATCTGATGCTACCATAAGTCATCAACGTAGTATTGCGGTTACCTGCGAGTCGACTCCAGACTATTCTGTCCAGCAATAGCTGACTAGTGCGAGGATCAACTGCACGGGAGTATCTCACTGACTCCAACTTGACATAACGTCTATTAGGACGAACCAACGCTGAGACGTCGAATTCTGCAGTGAGTGTTTGCCCACAGACCGGACCGCCGGCGTCAGTGCCTCGCTGCCCCGTACGGCCTCGGAGCGGGTCTTTTCCAACCACCGATCCGCGCCCGCCGGCCTGACGAATACCGCTCCCCCAGGCGACGACTTCGAGACCACCGCGGTTGAGCCTGTACACCCGCTGGCGTGGGCCGAAGATGGGGATTATGGTCGGTTAGGTCAGCCAGGTGTGCATTACCCACCGGAGGGTGAAAACCGGCGATTTCAGAGCTCCTAACGACTCCAGGAGCAGCCACTCTCCTGCATGGAAAGGACAACCGGACGGCCGTTCGCGCCCTATGCGACACTCCTTTCAGAGATTGCCGTCCGGATATCAACGCATTCTACCGCAGAGCGACTTACGGCTCGGGTAGCCCAACCCCTTCCGTGAGGTATAATCGACCCATGGGAGACACTGTCGGCTGCTAGCCGTCTGGCCTCCAGACATACTCGCCAACCCCAGGAGGTGCGATATGACCACAGTCAGGACGACCAGGGACCGGGGAGGCTTTCGCCTTCCGGACCCGCCACCACGCGAGCCCGACGACATGACCAGCTTCAACCATCTGACCCGTACCGGCGGCGCCTACCTGCTCGCCGAACACCTCGGCAGTCCGGAGACGACCCTTATCGCAGGCGAGCACTACATCACCCCCGCCCCCACAGGAGACATGACGGGTGTTAAGTACCCGGACCTGCTGATCGCCTTCGACGTCGACCCTGAAGCCTACCAAAGCAGCAACGCCTACGTCATCTCAGAGCAGGGCAAGCCCCCCGACTTCGTGCTTGAGATTGCATCACGCGGTACCTGGCGGGAGGACACTGGCGAGAAGCGTGAGGTCTATGCCGCGTTTGGGATCCCAGAGTACTGGCGATTCGACGAGACGGGTGAGTTCTACGGCGATCGGCTTGCCGGCGAGCGCCTGGTTGACGGCGAATACAGGCCGATTCGGATCGAACAGCTCGCTGAAGACATCCTGCAGGGCCACAGCGACGTGCTTGACCTCGACATACGGTGGCATGATGGCCAGATGGAGTGGTACGATCCTGCAACCGGTCGTCACATTAACACGCTCGATGACGAGCGTTCGGCTCGGATCCAGGCTGAGACCCGTGTACGTGAGCTGGAAGAGGAGCTGCGGCTGCTGTCAAGGGCGGTGGGACTTTGAGGTCGGGTGACTATCTCTACGACTCGTGGACGACATGAACCCTGTAGCCTACCGCCAGAATGTTCAGGTCCTCCGCCATGGCATCTCTGCTAATTTCCGATGAAGTCTATCCTTGAGGGACGTTGATCCAGGTAGTCGAGCGACTTCAACGATCGGCGGAAAATAATCATAGTCAACATCAACATCTATTGTGATTCTATTGCCACGCAACAGCTTCATTCCTATGAGTGGAGGATTGTCTTCCAGGCGTTGAATGCACTGTACGTTGATGGGCTCCCCCTGCCAGTACATTTCCACTTCTCCACAGCTCGTAGCTAATGGACCGTCGGGAGTGTCCACCTCGCACCGGCCCGGCAGCCTAAGGCCGAATTCCTCAACTTTGCTTGGGGGCAAGCTCAACTGTTCGCTGTCCCCTGTGTCCACATTCACCCTGAGGGGTTGCCGCCTACCTGCACTATCTCTAATAGCCAAGTCCATCCAAGGCAGCTTCCAATTATGTTCCCATTCCCAAAAGTTCCGTGGCTGTTCGGACTTGAGAATCCGCCTTCTAATACGGTCAAGGTGAGTAGGTGAAGGTATACAGTCTATTTCGACCGCACCGTTCTTCTCGACATCAATGGTTATCCGTCGCTCCAACAGAAAGCCTGGACCAATGACTCCCGAGAAATGATCCGTCTTAAAGGACTTGAGCTTGGTTTTGACTACCCTGGAGTTGCCTTCCATCTGCAATTCAACCCAGCAGGTAGACAAGGGTATTGAGTTGTCCGGCCGCTGTGAGAGGCGAAATGATGCTGGCGAATTGCAGTGAGGCCTAGCTGCAATGTCATATTGAATTGCCGCGGCCTCTGAGAGCATACAGCTGAATTCGGATCCAGTATCCAGGAGAAAGTCTAGCTTCTGCCACATACCATCCAGTTTCTTGACACTGACCGGGATGACCGGAAGGAGATACTTGTTCAAAGACCCGCTTATCATTTCCCACCTACTGAGCCAGTCACACTCGGGAGGCCTGACCTTATACCAATTCGCTGTAACAACGCCACAAATCATATACAGCAGAGATCCCATTCGTCATTCCCGCGAAAGCGGGAATCCATTAGACCACCCAGCGTAAATACGGCGGCATCACACAGAAATGGTATTATATGGAAGTTGTCCAGCCTCTGATTGCCATCTGACAATGGGACCTTAGGTAGCGTGGAGGTAATTCCGGCCTGGGCGTCCCCATGAACACCGCCCAAGCGCGATTGGACTCCCGTTCCCAGGGTGCTCGCCAGTCCATCGAGTAGGATCTGAGATGGCGTGCAAGACGTCGGTCGAGCCGTGATGAACCACGTCAAGCATTTTGGCCGGTTCCTGTCGCCTCACCGGGAGATGTCACTGAGTCTGCGAACCAATCGCCCTTCCTGAAGACTCGGCGTCTTCAATTGGCTCAAATTCGTACAGGAGACTCTTATCAGCGCTTTTGACTCCTGAAAGAGTGATAGTGCCGTTGTGCGTCTGGCGCAGTTGTTTCAGCGGATCGGCGAATACGCGCACTTTAGGCCGGGCGTCAATTCCCTCAATGTCCGATACGACGATGAGGAAGAATCTCTGTGTGCTCATTGCACGACGCGCTTCGGCGTTCGTCAGAGTCACCTGGTCTGGTTCGGCACCAGCAAAGACCTTCAACTCGTAGAACGCATTGGTACTGTCCGTAGCGTCCGCTCCAACGCGATGTTGTGCTCGGAGATCTACGATGCCATTGTCGTCACTACTCATCAACATTTCTAGAAGTTTCATCCCGACGTTCTCCCTGTCCAAGGCTGTGTACGTCGGGATAGATGTCCTGTTCCTAGGTGCATTCGAGATTCGCTTCGGCTCAGCGAGGCCCTTCTTGTTACTACCTTTGCGACGAATGCTGTTGCTGCCCCTGTCAATGCGTCCCTTGGGATTGGCAACCTTAAGCGAACTAGGATCTATGAGGACTCGAGGAGGTGAATTAAAAGCAGCGGTCTTGTTATTGCCATCGGATGCACTTTCCTTCGCATCGTCGACTGAGGTTGTCTTCGTTATGGACCGTCCTGCCGTACCCTTCGTCCGTCCGGTTCGCTCTCTGAACGAAGACATGCGCCCTTCTAATTCTTGCTCGGTAGATTCGCGGGCGTGCTCGTCAATCTGGTGCGCCAGTTCGACAGGATGCGCCTCGATTCCTTCCTCAGCCTTATCGCAGGCTGCCCGCCATGCGTGTGCAATACGCCTTCTGTTGTCCGTGAACAGTGCTGCAAGTGCTCGCCCTCCGCCTTCCACCTTGGGAAGTACAGATGGGCGCCTTATGAACACACTGCCTTGGACTAGGTCCACCTTTGCATCAATATTGCTGACATACTCTTGGTCTTTCCCGTTCTGGACTGCCTTAACGCGCAAAGAGAGTGCTGGGTGGACCCGTACGCTGAGTCTGCCCAAGGTTGCCCATGGTACCTGTAGACCGTCCGCAAGTTGGGGCTCGTTTCGCGCGAGATCCTCCTCCAGCAACTGCAATGCCTTCTGGAACAGGTCTGTATTTTCTGGGTCCTCATAAGCGACCGAGGGGTCGATCACCTCAGCATCATGAGTGGAGACTTCCTCGACGCGTAGTGAGAAAAGCAGGGAGCGGAACTGTTCAAGATCTCCTCCTGGCTCCCATAGGGGTAGCTGGTCCCTCAATCCCTTTGCCAATACGATGTCGTCAGTTACGTACACAGGTCTGTAACGCGCCCAGCCCTCACTAGTCCACAGGGCCAACTGCCGGAGTCGACGAGGTTCTAGGGTGCGTTCCTGTTGGTAATGCGAGGCAAGCGCACGCAATGTTTCGAGCAGGATTATCCTGTCTTCTTCCGAAGGGCCACTGCGTTCGCGGCCGATTTCTTGAAGCACCTTCAGACAGTCTTCTTGTGAAGGCTCCCTGAGATTCAGCACCTGCCAGAATGGCTCGACGTCTTCGACTTGTGGGGCGAATGCTCTGTAATTGCGAAATATGCTTGGGCCGGCAAGAACACCTCTAGGCGGGAGCCATCCCCTGTTGGTGAGCAAGAGTCCCCGTCCACTCTCGAACTCCCTGCGCACCTGTGCGGCATTTGGATAGGAACGAGCGGACGTTGCGAAGCTATTTGCGAGAGCCTTGTATAGGAGCGCGACTTCCTGCTTCATGTCTTCCGCAGAGATTTCGACTTCCACGTTATCGTCCCGCAATGCCCTAAGCCGGTCCATAAGTTCGGATCTATTGGGATCTCCGGAAACGCCGATTGCCCTGATCACCACGTGGCGAATGGACTGATCTAGGTCCTTATGAATAAAGTCGGGTGAGCGGACACCATAGACTGCCTCACTACCTGAGGTTCGTAGTCGCAGTTCCAATGGGCGTCTGCGTGTACCACTCTCGTCATCTATCCAGGGGATGTTGCCCAGTTGCCAGAGCCAGTATGCGCGCAACTGCCCTGTCAAACGCCAATAGAAATTGGTATATGCGGCGTCTACTTCTTCGTAGTTGCTCAGGTTCCTCTGCCACGCTCGGCCCAACGTCCCGAGTAGTGCCCCGGCACGCTTTCGCCTAACCCTCTTTCTACGCTCTCGGGAAATGTGTTCGGCCACAGCCAGTAGATCCGGGTTGTCATAGTCCTGAAGAGTGTAGGTGGCACCTAGCCTTCGCATCTCATCACGTCGCTCACTTGGACTATTTTTGAAGTCCCGGTCTAGACCCCGCCGGTCCTCGCGCTCAAAACGCTTTTCCAACTCTAGGTGAAGACGTGGTAGGGGTGCCGAGTTAGCGCCAAGTAGCCTCAGAAACTGCAGGGCACCAACACCTGTTCTTCCAGAAGGTGAGCGGAGGACAACGGCGTACTTTTCGCTCAGCCATATCAGTCCCGGGGTCTGCCCAGCTGCAACGGCGAAACTCTCTGGATCCCGGTCAATTCGCCCGGGCACGTATGCCTCAACCGGACTGGTCACGGTGGTGGTGCGGCGCTTGCCTCTATATGTGTATCCCTCTAGTGATATGGCTCTCCCCACATCCGCACCAATGTCCTCCCTTTCGGTACGGTCCATGAGTTCGAATGCGTCACGGAGTGCCCGCACCTGCTCGTCCGTTAGCGGCGCTTGAAGCTTATGACCCGATCTACCGGCGGCAGCGAGTCGGTTGACCACCGCTCGATTGTCTGTCCCATCAATTAGGGCCCCACACATTACCAACCACTCACTGACCTGACGAGCGCGTTTTTCGTCACGCATGTGAGCCGGGTGGAGGATGGTCACAATACGGAGCTGCTGTGCGAGTGGCGTAACAGCCGCTGCCACGGCATTTGGCGCATTGCCTGACGGAGGTACTATGTGTCGTCCGTCACTTGCAATTACGCATGGGAACTCGATCAGTCTCTCGCCGAGATTCTCACTCAACGCTGTGGCGGCCAGCGTGATTGTGGATTCCGCGGATCGAGTCTCGTCACCTAACAGCGTAAGTGATTTCTCCACGCTCACTGGCTCAGGAAGGTCACACCCAGCGGAGCGCCAGTCCTCCAAAACGGATCTCCATGCCCCCAGCTGGTCCCTCTTGCTGAAGGGCAATGTTGCAGGTAGACCAGCAAGGGTTGCAATTTCAGATTCGGAGAGGATGCCTTCTAACGGTTGTGCCTCCACTGCGAGCTTGGACAGAGTGACGGGCCCTTGGCCCGATATATAGAAAGTAACGCGCGATGCAAGCCAGGTCCGTGCGTGATCAATAATCGCATCCTCTAGTGACTGAACAAATGAGGACTCCTCCCCGTCGACCGCATCTTTCATAATTGGCATGGCATGCCAAGCGGCTACGGCATGCATGGAAAAGTGATCGAGCGCAGCCTCCGCCCATAGTCGCGCTACAAGTGGTATAAGCGCCTCGTTCCACTCAGTCTCACCGAATGCAAGTCTACTTGTAAGCGGGTCGAATTGAGCGCTCACGAAGAGTGGAGAGTCCGCACTTGACACTGGGAGTCCTGCGTGGATCTTGCCCACTCCAGTTGGTTGTAGCGGAAATGCTACAGAGATGGGAGTTGTCTCACCCGTAGTCTTCCATGCCCGCCGAACTCCAGGAGGACTCTCCGCACTAGTGCTGTAGACAACCAACGAACGCTTGTCAGAGGTCTCTACATACTGCCGAAACACGCCGTTGCTCGTGGAGTCTCCGTTTACTACTTGCTCGGGGTCACTTCTAGTTAGGCTGAGTCTGCGTACCTCTTTCCCTTCGGGGGAGAACAGAGTTACCCGTGAGACGTTGTTTAGGAACAGCAGGGCGGCATCGTCCCACCGGTCTAACCACTCTACTATCTGGGATAAGGTGACAGCATCTGCCTTGAGGGGGATCCTGAACGTAGTCCAGCTTGGTTGCTGAAACTCTGCTGGCAGGATGGGCTGTTCAATGGGAGAAATCCCATACTCGTCGAGGCTCACATGGTACGGAGCGCTGTGTACTTCTGTCGTGGCTGATAGTGAACGGAGGGTCATGAGCCCGATTCCGAATCGCCCAATACTGGCAACTTCTCCACCCTTTGTACTTAGCCAAGGTGTTGCAAACCCGACCACATGATTGAGTCGGACTGGCTTTCCGTCGTGACTAACCAGGAGCTCTCTCGGCCTTAGTACAAGTTGTACTCGTGAAGCGCCAGCGTCATCCGCATTCTGGACTATTTCCGAGAGACCTTGAAACCGATCGTTAGACAGCAGACTAGCATTAGCAGCAGCAGCACTCAGCGCTCGCTTAGCCGCCTCAGGAAGATCTTCCAATATCCGGTTTAAGCGTCTGACTGCAGCGGCCGCTTCCTGAAAAGTGCGTGGTTCGTCGGTTGCTACTGCACCGGAGTCCCAGTTGGCGAAGAGCCGCTCGGTAGCTTCCTCAACAACTGTAATTCGATCAGAGTGAGCAGCTTCAGATCTTTGCATCGTCGCTGCTACCTCCTAACCAAGTCCCTACTTCGGTGCATGCTTGTGTTTGCACCTATGTCCTGTGAATTCCGCACTCTTGATTCGTTCGGACTCTGTCCGATTACCCCACCCCCGAAATCAACGATGGAACTGAACTAGCCCTCAGGTGGTAGCTTGACGCCCTTAGTGACTGGCTCAGGCTGGTACACGACCTACAATGAGGACAGTCTACATTATGGGACCCGATCGCTACTGTCCAACGGGTCCAGAACCAACTCAGGTAGATGGTGTCATCTGGATCGAGGATGCCCGAGCAACTGACTCAGGCAGAGGTGTCAAGGGCGGTCAACCAGAAACGCGCCAAACCGATTGACCCCAGCATCAGCCTGACGCTACGCTTTCGACTTCCTGAACTCGGCCTTCATCGAAAGGCCACTTCCATGATTTCGGGGCTCCGAACCTGACAGAACAGCTGAACAGCGCCAGCCTGTGGGAAACAACCGCAGGAGCCACCTTCGAGGGCCATGGTCCGTGATCGAGAGCTACACCGGTGTGTGTCCGGGCACTTTTCGGGGACCTGCGTGGAGCCCCGAAATGGCGCCGGATTCCGTCAGGCCGAGGCACGCCCGCCACCACTTGGGAAAGACCTTCTATATGGCCGTACAGGGTGGGGGATAGTGTGGATGTCGCAGCCCGAGCTGTCGGCAAACACGCACTGCCGATTTCGCCATCACGGGAATGGTTCGCCCTATTTATATTATGTCAACCTGGGCGGGCCCGAGAGGCCGAAAGCGAGCTGGTGGACGCGCCTAGCGCCCCTCGCCCAGCTCCTCAAGACGTGCCCTGAGCCTGCGCACCTCGGCCTCGGCACGGTCCACCCTCGTGATCGCGTCACGTCGAGCTTTGGCTTCCTCCTCGGCACGAGCAGACTCCTCCTGGTGACTGAGCAGATAGCTCTCTGTCATGGAGTCGAAGAACCGCAGTTTCCCGTGCTCCCAACAAATGTGAAGTCCCAGCATCTCGCTGTAACCGCGCCAGACACCCTCGCCGAGCTGCTCCACCTCTATCGGCTCGTACACTCCGTCAACCAGGCGGTCGCCTGCGAGAGCGACGTCGTAGTAATCACCACCGCTGGGATCGAAGCGCCAGTACTCGGGTATTCCGTACCGAGCGTAGTCCAGACGCTTGTCCGTGTAGTCGGTCACCCCCGTCGTCGGTGAGGCGACCTCGAGGACGAAGTCCGGCGGCCTTTCCATCAGCTCCAGCGCGTAGCCGCGACGCTCCTCTATCAGTTCGCGGTCGCAGTCGAACGCCACCAGCAGGTCCGGTATGCGGATGTCGTCACGGTTGGACAGGTCTGGCCCGACCGGCACCTCGCTTGCCACGACGGTGTTGGGCAGCTCCGCGAAGTGGACCGACAGAGCCGTCAGGACGGCGGAGTCGTAGAGGTGGAGCCAGTTCTGCATATCGTCCCGGGGCGCGAAGACGGGGAATCTGGCGATCCCGTCAGCTTCCTGTATGAGAGTGGTCGTCTTGCTGGTCATCGCGGGCCTCTGGTGCCTGGTGAGCCGACTGGTGTCAGTATACCACCGTAACCACGGGTGCCTGGAACTCATAGAGGATGGATCGGGTGGAACTCAGTGGGCATTTCTACATTGTCCCGGCGTCAGAGCCTCTTCTATGGATGGAATCAAGTCGAAGTGACGAAGCGGTGCGCCATCTTCGTCGCCGGCTCCCTGTTATGGCTGGTCGCTGTAGCCAATGTCGTCTGGATCGTGCGTGGCCGGCGGCGGCGGCCCGCCCAGAACCACCGCGGGGGTTCCTGAACTGCTGATGGCGGTTGACGTCTCAGCCCCGGGGCATGGACCGGTTCGGTGCGGCCTGAGAGGGCATATGGCGCGATTCACGGGCTATTCCAGGCCCGACAGGTACTCTGGGGTAGGGTGGCCCGAAAACAGCAACTCTACGGCGATCCTGAGGACACGGTTTCAGCGCGAGCGCGTCCGGTCCGGGGGCGATTCCGGCGCTGATAGCCACAGAGCGGTTTCGGGCTTGACGGGCACCCCGCCCAGCCCTCGCCGATCTCCTCGAGTCGTGCCCTGAGCCTCGAGGGACCTCTGCCTCGGCACGCGTGGCCTCCTCCTGGTGGCTGAGCAGTTAGCTCTCTGTCATGGAGTCGAAGAACCGCAGTCTCCCGTGCTCCCAGCACATGTGAAGCCCCAGCGTCTCGCTGTGCCCGCGCCAGACCCCCACGTAGAGCTTATTCACATCGTCAAAGGCGGTCGACGTCGTTCTCGCCGGTGACCGGAAATCAGCACGGCTGCTACTATCAGGTGGTCGAAGCTCCGGATATTGGCCAAGGTCCTGAAGTGGAGAGGTCCGGTTCGAGCCATACGGCCCCATAGTGGGAAAGCCCCACGCCCTCACAGTCGTCGCTCAAGGCGGACAGATGGGTCCTCAATCATGCTGGGGACTCATTAGAACAACTGATCGAGGAGATATAGGTCGGCATACGCCCGCCTGAGTTCGTTCAAGGTGAGGGTGCTCTGGTCCAACTGCTCGGCAAGCTGGTTCGTCAGAGCCCCTCCGGGAGCACCCAGCGGATGGGACTGTTCAATTATGTAGACATCCTGCATTTGATTTGCTCCTCCAGCTTTGTACATTAAGTCCTGTTCTCACAATAAGTCAGGATTTCGCACAGAATCTCAGGCGGGGCATGTCGAGCCTCCGTCGCCGCGGTTATGGCGAGGAGAACCGGTCTGTTCGACCTCGGTTCTTTAGATCGAGGCCCCTGATTGCGGACGGGAAGTCATCGGGAAGTCATCCCCGACGGGCTTTGTGGTTTCGGTCGAAACGCAAAGAGCCCCGCGAGAAGGCGTGGTGCTTGGTCTGGTTTGGACCTCTTATGTTGCAGAGTCGTCCAGGAATATATGCACCTGCTCCAGGCCCGCAGTGTCATCGGCCCGGGCAAACCGGGCCTGCGGGCCGGCAATGCTGTATCCGTAAACAGCAGGTATTACCTCTGTCTCGGGATACAAGCGCCGCAGGAATGCAGCGCTGTCGCGTACGCGTTCAATGTCGTCGTCATTTACGACTCCGGACGCCTCGGCGGGAACATAGACTGTTGTCTCGCCCCGACGCGCCATTATCACCATGTCGGTGTCCAGGAGTCTTCCACCCTGGCTGTCCTCAATAAGCCCGTTATCAACCCCGCGGTCAACCTCGGAGCTGAAGCGCTCTGTCCGGCTGGGTGGCTGAATGGAGACCTTGCTGGACCAGATGCCTCTTACCCTCGTCAGACCAAACCGGCGCTCGACCTGCTGCCTGAGATTGGACGGCATCTTCAGCTCAACGTCGTATCCCCTCAGGTTGTTCAGGTGTCCTTGAATTCGTTCAGTCCGCTGATACATTTCCGCTCGGAACTCCGTAATCTCCTCCGGGAGCCCGATGAGGGATTCGGTCAGAAGCTCCCGCCTAGCTGCGTTGTGAAAGTCGGGGTTGCTTCGAAGCGCTTCTAAAAAGTCGTCAGTTGTGTTAATCGTAATTGCCACTATTGTCTCCTGCGTAATCAGTATAAAACCGCTGATGGTTTGTGTCCTGTGCAACTCGCCTCACTTACTGTGAAATGTCGAGATTTTGTACAAAGCTTGCTCCTCCAGTCCTATTCCTGTTCGAGCGTTTCTTCCACCTGGGCGATGGCCTCCGCGATCGCCTCCTTGTGCTTCTCCTCCACCCGGATCTGTTCCTCCCACAGCGCGATGTCGAGCATGGCCTCGATCTCATCGCTGATCAGACCCGCCAGCACCGCGGGCTCCAGTGCGTCCAGCTCCCATGAGTCGTCGCCATGCCGCTGGACATACCCGGCAGCTCGCGAGTCCGATAGCTTGGTCGGGTTGGGCGGAGGCGCGAACTGCAATATCTGGTCCATGTTGAGCGCGAGGCGGCGGACATCAACGAAACCGCCCATACCTTCGCCTGTCATCAGGTGCAGTCGCCTGACGATATCGTCTGTCATGTCCAGGCCACTGGGATCGTGATCGCCGAGATACAGAATGCACGGCCATTGGCCGCGGTCCCATGCCTTCGCCATTCGCTGTGCCGCATCGTACAGCGCGGTCGAGGACGCATAGCCGCGGCACGCCAGCAGACGCACATGCAGCCGGTTCGCAACAGGCAGCAGCACACCGCTGAGTGCGTCTTTCTCGACCCAGATTTCAACGTAGTCGGACTGTCCCTTCCAGCGCTCAACCCGATAGATACTGGCGGCCCTCCGGAGCATCCCTGCCGGGCCGTCCCATTCGGGAGGGCTCACAGGAACACGGCCCCGGTCCACTATCGAGTCCCAATCGATCCAGCCTGCCATGCGGCCCTTGGTCACAATCTCACCCAGGCGCTTGTACCAGCTCTGTTGATTCGGGATGATCTTCCGCGCCACCAGCTGGTAATACAGTTGGCGCAGGGTCAGGGTGTAGTTCTGGGCGGCGTAGGACTCGATTATCGTGATCGCAGCTGACAGCAACCCCCTCGTGGCCTTCCTGGTCGGTTGCCAGTCCGTGAAAGCCTCTCTCATTCGAACGCCTCCGCTATCGCGAGGCCTTTAGCTGCCCCGTGGCCACGGGGCTCTGTCGTGTGTGTCTCATTCTCCGCTCCCGAGCCTTCCGGTCCCGTAATGTCCCTTGCGGCAAGGAGCCCCGCCAGCTGATGCCGGCGGGGCTCCTGTCGCGGTTTACAGATTGCTCAGCTGAGCCCAGGCCTCAGTCGTGGGTCTCGCTGTTCAGTATGCTCCGTGTCTGCGCGACGCGATGCACTCCGAAGTCGATCTGGTCGAGCAGCAGCAGCATCAGGCTCTCGAGGCGGTCCTCGTCTCCAGAGTGAAAGTGCCCCGGCCATATGGTCGAAGTCTTCGTGCCGGCATGCGGCGCACCATGCCAGTCTATCTGCCAGTGGGTCGGGTCCCCGCCAACCTCCGCTGCATCCTCGCCCATCGGGCGGTGCGCGAGGAAACTTGCGCCGTCGTAGTCCGGCCCCGCCCATCCGTTGCGCAGCTTCGCGGTGCAGTACTCCCGGAGACCCGATTCGTCGGCGTTCCGCCGATACGTGAGCTCGGCCCGGCTGCCGTCAGCAAACCGGGTCACCTCAAACTCGACATGCTCCCGCCCATTCGCAACCACCTTGGTGGGCAGGGTCGCATGCACGATCTGCCTGTCGAAGCGCAGTGGCGCCTCGAGATCTCGAATGCTGCGACGGTACCTGAGTGGGGCTTGTTCGCCCATCCCGATCGGCCCCGTCATACTACTCTCCTCTGAGGAGCCTCAGAGTGACACTGGGCCCCCTTGCGATTGTCGATGGACTTCATACCAGGCGTACCTCCCTTTAGATTGGCAACCCTTTGGGCTGTATACACTCATTGTAGAAGATCTGAAATCGCCCGATATTTGGGCCACTTTTAGTATCAGACGGGCCTGAATCCACCCGACAGAGCGGCGTCAGGGCACCGCCGCCGCCGCTGTTAGCAGGTCTCAGGCCGGCCTCTCCGTGCTGGCAACACTGAACCGATTCATATAGGCTGCCGCATCCCTGATGCGGGCAGCGCAGTGTGAGGTCCAGAGGAGCATCACTCTACCAGGCCAGCCGGGCAGGACTCTGTATCTTTGGGACATGTGGGACAATCCCTGACTGATACGGTTCGGAGTGGGGCAGGCAACTGACGCTGCGCATTGGTATGTGACCGTGAGCCACGGTAGGTTACGTTGGGCTACGGCAAGTTCAACTCCGGGACAGGTGAGGCTTACAGGATCCCTGCATACAGGGGCCATCGGCTCCCTGACGCGTTCACAGCTACCGCACAGTGCCCGTCCATCGTTCGTCCAGCCAGCGACCGTTCCGGGATGCGATGGCGGTGGAGTGGCCAACTGAATGGGAGGCTTCTATCCGCTCGCGCTGTTACCGGCTGCAAGGCGAACGCCCATCCAGCCGGTGACGACGGCGTCGCCGATCCGCACCGACCGTGTCCGTTCGAGTCCGTGGATCTCGATCGCGCGCGTCGTGAGGCTGCGGCGCGACATGCCCCAGGCCAGGTCGGGGTCGGACCCGCTGCCCTGGTCGGACCGGGCGGCCTCCCAGAGGGAGGAGGACGATGTCCTGTCCTGGCGGTTTCCCGTCACGTCGATGGCCTCCAGCAGCCACTCGTCTGCGGCGGTCGCCAGGCGTTGGCGCGACGTCAGGTGAGGAGGCGCAGGGTGCGGAATGTGGTCCGGTGGCCCGGTCATGGCCACGCAGTGCCTGACCAGCAGGGCGACAAGCGCCTGTCTGAATGTCCTGCTTCGCCCGGCCCGCACGCCTATTGCGGAGTCGATCGCCGGCCCGTCCGGGTAGCGCAGGAGACGCAGCCCTGTGAGCAGGTCGCGGTCGCCCGGCCCGAAGTCGGCCAGCGATTCCGCGCTGAGTCCCACGAACATCGTGGCCGTGGGCTCGATGTCGCCCAGACCTTCATCGGGAATCGTCCGGGCCCTGATGGTGTCGAAAAGAGTCAGCTGTCCCAGGATCGACCGGTCCAGCGTCCCGCCGCTCCGCGCCGCGCCCACCAGGATGCGGGGCCCGGAGAAGCGGCCCAGCTCGAACCGCCGGGCATTCCCCTCTTGCCGATCATCTGACAGGAGCAGCATTCCGAGTGGCACGGTCCCTGAATAGCGTGGCCCAAGCGCCGTCCGCACCGCGTTGAGAAGGATGTCACTCGTCATTCCGCCGTCGATGAAGTAGATTCGGTCGGCGGTTCCGCCCCGCAGCGCGTACCCCAGCGCATCGAGAAGACGCTCACGGTCCTTCAGCCCCAGGTGTGTCGTCAGCGCGTCCATGTCGGGATCGACGGCCTCCGGGTCGTACGGGTCCGGAATGGTGCAGGAGACCAACGTCCGCCGCGCCTCCGTGTCGCTGAGCAGCCGACCGGTGTCGAGGTCGATGATCCCGTTCGGCGCACCCAGGTAACGCCCGTCGGCGTCGATATCTGCCCGGCCGACGCTCGCCAGTCCGCCGGGCAGCGAGCCACGTTCCTCCAGGATCCGATATGCAGTCGGGAGAAGGTCTGCCACGGCGTGCAGGCCGGTTGTGGATGCCATGCGCCCGGCGTACCGTACGCAGGCGGCGAACTCCTCTTCCGGCATATCCTGAGTGTCGCGGGCCTCTCGCAGCTCTTCCAGGTATCTCAGTCGTGACCTCCACAGTGCGACGCCGAGCTCCCCGGGCCGTCGCTCGAGTACGCCGGAGTCGGCCCGCCAGAGCACGTCGTCATGCGGAAGGGCCTCTGCCGGCTGCGAAGTCAACACGATGCGGTGACCGTGGTCCCGCAGCACCCGGATCGCCATTCCGACATCCGTCGCGTTCTCCTCGCTCGGAACCAGCAGCCCATCGAGGGTCAGCTCCCCGTCCGGGGTACCCGTGGGGGTTTCGGTGTCTGCGCCGTAACCGGGAAGGACTCTCATGCTCCCCAGCACTGCCATTATCGTGCTGCGGTCCGAGAGCGACACGGCGTCCTCGCCCTCTGACATCCCCGCTCCTCTCGGGTCGACCATCAGCAGGCCGCCGGCGCCGGCCGCGGTGGCCATTGCCGCGGCACGGTACATCTCGGCGTGGGCCTCCACCGTTTGAGTCGGCCAGAAGGCCACTCTGCGGCCGTGCACGCGGGACCAGTCGACTCGGCTCACTGACCCCCGGTCCTCGTCGAGGCGCCTCACAGCCCGGTACCATGTCACGGGCACGTACCCGTGACGATAAACGCCGGCTCGCATGAGGGACATCGCCGCCGCCTCGCTTCCGACCACCACGAGGGTGTGTCCGGGCCCCTCCGCGTGCTCCGGATCCCACAGCATCAGGTGAACCCCATTGGCTGTACCCCGCAATTCCGCCTCCCTACGGTCGCGTTCCTCCGGCGACGGAACGACGTCAGGGTCATCGCGCCAGCTGTGAAACACCAGCCGGGGTCGCTCTTCCGGGTCCGCATGGTCGTAGGCCGCGACCATGTGAGCGACAACGTTACCGCGGACCTGGCGGTTCGACTCTGCCCCGATGTTCAGCGCCCGCGCGATCTCATCGTAGGCACATCCCGGACGCGACCAGCAAAGAAGAAGCCATACCCTGTCAGGAGATACATAGCGGACGTAGAGCAGTGGCGCGTCCGGGTCTCCCTGTGTCTCACCGACGGGCAGGGAATGGCGTGGGGGTGTCCGTCGGACAGGTCTGCCACAACGTCGTCTGTCGTCATCGCTCCACTCCTTCCGGGGTGTTGGGCTATACGGTCGTAAGACTATGGTAGATGTGTCATTCAGTGCTGTATATGGCATTGTAACATATCTCTGCGAACCCCACCTTACACATGTGCGGTCGATCCTTTATCGATGTGTCCGGGCCGGCGACCGCCGTCCGGCTGATGACGATGATCTGGTGGGATTTCGTAGAGACCGTCTCAGGCGGGCGAGGCGACAACAACAGTGGTGATGCGGAACATCGTGGATTGTGTGGATCAGTTGAGTCAGCCTGTGAGGATGGGCATCGACGTCGCCGTGCGGCGCGGAGTGGGCAGAGTGCCCCCGACGCGTCCGACAGGGTCATTGCCAGCCGGCAGAGACCAGATGGCGCGAATGAGCCGGGAGGCGGCGATGAGGCTGGGGACCCATCACAACCGCGTTGATATCAATGCCTGTGGGCGCACCAGAACGTCGGGGACGTGTTCGTCGACGTGTCAGACCCAGTCATGACCCGGGGCGATGGACAGGGGCCTGTCCATCGCCGGAACCATTCCACCCAGTGCAGCCGGGGCGGTACGGGGTGTAAGTATCAGGGTCACTTACCTGAGACGAGACAGCCTCGCAACCGGCGGCGCGGAGTACCTGCAACACCAGCCCCCGTTGCTGTCACGCTGGTCCGTCGCATGAGGGACGCTGAGAAGTGTCAGGCGGGCCCATCTGGTACGCAGTTCATCCGCCCGATTGTACCTGCGCTGCATGCAGGGCCACCGGGCGTTACCGCCGAGGATGGTGGGGGAGCCACAGGTGTGACATGTACGGTACGCCACACAACAATGGCGTACGGGCGTACGGCAGCGCGGGCCGACCGTTGGGGAATCCCGACCGGCATACCGATGGAGACGTGTGGTCAGGGCCAACCCGGGACTAGCGGTGATCCCACCGTCTGCAATAGCGGTACCGTGGTTCCACGGGAGCGACGACATCGGTGCCGAGGGGATCGGCCGGCTCAGCACCCGGATGGATACCGCTTCCGACCGAGCACGAGAGGCTGCCGACTCCACTGAATCCCGATCGCTCCTTCAGAGATTCGATCTGCACAGTCGGTCGTGGCACAGCTCACTCCCACTGTTTGGCAGATTCGTGTTCCGGCCGCTGATATCGCCCAACGTTCGACTGAATCTGACGCTCTCAATGTGGAGAGGCCCGCCCGACAGGGCTGAAGTCGAGACGTGATCTGTTGAACAGCGACAATCAATTCTGTCGGCCCGTTGCCTCCCCAGGCAGCCGTCGCAGGAGCGAAGGGGTACTGACGGACATGGGTCCTGGCCGGCGGCACGGGACCCGCACAGACCGATGTCGGCGTAGACAGCCGCCGGAATTAACGTCGAGTACGGTTACGCCTGCGCAGGAACAGCCTGCGCCAGAGCGGGGTCTGTCGCGCTCGCCTCGCCTCCAGCTCATCCTCGCGCCACTTGATCTCAGCACGCACGCCCTCGTCGTTCCAGAGCTCATTGTCCACCCTGTGCCCTGATCCTCCTCCCAGGACTGTCACCCCATTTTGTAGCAGCTCCACCTCCGACGCCAGCATCATCTCACGCCATGGCACTTCGCGCTCAAGACTTGGACTGAGGTTGAGGTATCGGCGGGCGACTATTTCGCGGAGGCCCGCCCGATGCTCGATGCGGAATGCTATGCCCTCCCCGTACCTGGCTCTCTCGTCTGGTGTTAGCGCCCTGAAGCTCGCGTGTCGGGACTCCACCTCCTCCCACGGGTAGGTCTCCCAGCCGGCGTCCTCCTCCGATTCCGTGTCCTCCAGCGCCTCGCAGACACCACTGTCGTCATCTCCCAGCTCCTCCGCCGCGGCCGTTATGTCGTGGGGGTCCGTACCCAGGCGCTGCAGAGTCCTCAGGGGAATCGTGAATCCGGCTTCACCGGACTCCCACTGCCGCAGGACCCGGACCGGCACGGAGAACTCCTCTCTGAATACCCGTCTGCCATGCGCCCGGATGTACGCGCTCACGTAGACGCGCAGCGCCTCGACCAGTGGTGGGGTCAGGGGCACCAGGCCCACATCTCTGAGCCAGATCGCGGGCTCCTGATCCCTCGGCGGATCCTCAGGCGGCGCGGAATACTGCGAATTACCTGACCCGCTCATGTCTCGTCTCCCGTACACTCACCAATTGCTGATAAATCGACGTCAGATGCAGGCGTGAATACGAGCGGCGCGCTCGTGGGCTCGGCTCGACATGCCTCATCCTAATGCGCCTCTTCGTCCTCCATCAGCTGCCGCAGCTCCATCGTAAGATGTGCTCGATATTTTATCTCGTCCTCCAGCCTGCCCAGCAGGGAATCGATCCTGCGAACAAGCTCAGCGGTAGTCTCGTCGGATGTCGTCTTGGAAATTTGAAGTTTTTGCACCCGTGCCCTCTCTCCGGCCAGGTCCTTCTTCAGGGTAGCGATGCACACCAGCGCAACCGCGAGTTGCTCGCGAGCCGTGGGAGGCGTATCGGCGGGGATAGCGACGAGCGTTTCACCGGCGGGCCCCTTTTTGCTCGGAATCACACCATCGCGAATCTTTCGTTGGACCGTTGCCCTTGAATTGCCAGGAATTCCCTGGAGTCGCTCAATTGCCACCTCGGGTCGCACCCAGTCCAGTTTGTCAGCGTGCTCTTCAACGGCCATCTGTCTACTCTCCTCCTGCGGACGCCTCCACCTGCGCCGGAGTTGTGGTGCGATCTGCGAGACCCGTGATGCATCATATCATCGACGCGAATGTGCACGGGTGCTCTGGAGACTGAGGAGAGCGTCGAGGTTCCCGGCGTGCTGGACCTGGGGCACATTGGAACACAACTGGGCCTCGGTGAAGGGAAGGCTGCATCTCGAGGGATCTATCGAAGGTGAGTTCTCCAGTTGAGACTTCAGAGTTCTGGTGTTATGCGTGCTGTTAGGGCCAACTCCAAACTGTGCAAAAACATGTCGCCGGCCAGCGATTATGTCCCGCGTACCCGGTCAGCGAAAATGTCGGTCTGTACTGATTCGCCTGGCAGCAGACGACAATGAGCCGGATGCGACGAGAGCCCCCACGTTCTCAGGGTTCTCGGGTTCCAGATACTTCCTGACAGTGTTCCTGCTCATGCCAAGCTCCCTGGCGATGCCACGGGTGGATACGCCCCTGAGCCTGGCCTGATGAACACCGTTACCCGCCGTGGCCGTCACCTCCATCGATGCCGGACTGCCGTGTCTCCGGTGGAGTTCCGCTCCGCTGAGAGCCCGATTGCGGATGTTGGTCTGTGGGATATTGCCGTTGGCAGTCCTGAGGATTCCAGGTCGTGGAGGCGCCTCCTGCGACGGGATGATAGGGTCGTCGTGGAGGACCAGCAGCCTGAAGTCCAGCCCTTCAAGTACCTCAACTCTCGATTTCCCCTCCGGGGCGAGTTGCAGGGTATGCCAGCGGTACCTCAGCGTGCTGTCCCTGGCGCCCCTCCTCGAGTGCTTGCAGCAGATGATCCTGTCGAGCTGGATGTCGGGACTGAACGGACGGTAAACGGCTTTCGCCTCGCGGGCCGGTAACCTGAACTACCCGTTGAGGCGCGGCAGGAAGTGCCTCAGCACGCTGTTGGCATCGGCGATGGTGGACGCTCCCGCGAGACGCAGCTCAGTGGCCAGCCTGTGCAGAAAGGCACCGCCATGCGTTCACCCGCCCTTCGCCTGTGGTAAAAGGGCGAAGATCAGCTCAACGCCCAGTTCGTCCATGGCGCGGGTGACCTGGGGTGGCTCCGGAGGCTTCCGTCCGGTATCCGGTCTGGGAATGAAGACAGAGTGCCGGTCGACATCGCGAGTCAGAGGCGCTCCCCAGTTCCTGACCAGCTCCTCCAGGAGAAGGAAGTAGTCATGGGTGGTCTCCTCCTGGCAGAACAGTGCGCTGGCCACACAGCCAGTGGCGTGGTCGACTGCCAGCAGCGTGAACTGCGGTTCCCGGTCCTCCAGCCACCTGTGATGACTGCCGTCCATCTGGACCAGCATCCTCTCCCGAGGCATCCGCTGACGGCGTATCCTGTGCCCGGGTGGACGATGGCGACGCGGACTGACGAGACCTGCGCCGATCAGGATACGACGAAGTGTGGTCCTGTCTATAGCTATGCCCTCTCGCTCACTGAGCAGCTCACCCAGATGGGTGTGGTTGGCGCCGGAATGGCGGGTGCGTCCAGGTGTACAACCTCCGTGATCACTGTGCGGCGTTGGATGGACAGCGATGAGCGAGTGCGGCCGCTGCTCTCTGTCAGGATGCCGCCAGGATGCGCCTTGTGTGGCGCGCGCTCCCTCCCATGAGAGTCGCTGCCTGCTCTGTCGTCATCTGTTCTGCCAGTAAGCCACTGAGTACCTGAAGCCCTGCCTGTTCTCTCTGGGTCAATATCACACTCTCCGTGGTGAGGACATTTCCGCTGGGCAGTTACTGAGGACCATCCGCTGCACATCGACATATTGACATGCCCCCGGGTTCGGCGCTGGATCATTACGCTGTGGCCATGTGGGCCAGGGCACTCACTGCCTTGGAGTCACCGGTGACTCCAAGCAATAAAGCCACATGGCTGGCAAACACGAACAGGTCTGCCCACGCGTGTGGCGAGTTCGGAGTCAGCGCGATCGGATCCGCGGTCACAGACATCGCAGAGACGCAGATGTAGACACTGGTGGCTGGGGCAGTACTGGCGAAGGTGGGTGTCGACGTTGACGAGATAGGTTTCGTAGTGGCCGAGAACGGCGGTGTGCCTGAGAGTTCGTGTCTGTAGTAGGATCATAGCATGGGGACACTCGCTGTAAATGCCGATCTAGTCGGACTGCTCCAGAGCAGGTTCGGACACGCCGGATTCCGCCGTGGACAGAGAGAGCTCGTAGAGGCTGCAGCGGGGGGTCGTGACACGCTGGCGATACTGCCGACGGGCGCCGGGAAGTCGCTGTGCTATCAGATCATGCCGCTGGTGCGTCCTGGGCTGACGATCGTGATCACGCCTCCTGGAACATTTGTACACGAGCAGATGAGTATGCTCAACAGGATCGGTATTGCCGCCGACACATTGTCGGCCGGCCAGTCATTCTGCCAACAGAGAGCGGTCGTAGAGAGAGTGGAGTCCGGCGAAGTCAGGGTGCTATATCTGGGTGCTGAAACCGTCAGTGGGCATAGTGCCAGCCTGTTTCCGTGGTTGTCGGGCCTCCCGGTCGGTCTCGTCGCCGTTGACGAGGCCCATTGCGTCACCGAGTGGGGATACCAGTTTTGTCCAGACTACCGAGTTCTTGGTGTCCTGCGGGAGTCGCTAGATGCGCCGTTCATGGCGGTCACGTCCGCAGCGACCCCTGAATGCACGGACGACATCATTAAGCAGCTTGGCCTGCGGGACCCTCTCGTGCAGATAGAGTCGTTTGTGCGCCCGAACCTGCGGTACTCGGTACTACAGCGACCGTCTGACAGGATGGGGGCACTGGCTGAGGTGGTTAGTGGCCACGAAGGTAGGGGACCCGCCGTCGTTTACTGCGAGTCGCGGGACGAGGTGGTGGAGTTGGCCCGCTTGCTGCGAGCAGAGGGGTTGGAGGCGCGTGCCTATCACGAAGGGATGGAGGGGGAGGAGCGTCTTCGGCGTGAGATCGACTTCTATAAAGGTCGGATCAGTGTGATGGTTGCGACCAAGGCCTTTGGAATGGGGATCGCCAAGTCGACTGTGAGGCTCGTGCTGCACTGTCAGACACCCTCATCCATAGAGCGATACTATCAGGAGTCGGGTCGAGCCGGCCACGACGGAAAGGCTGCGGACTGTGTGCTGTTCGCCGATTGTCCCGACCAGCGCAATCTCGAACTCGAAATGTCCCAGATACCGGGCGTGTCCGTCGAGGCCACGAGATGGAGGGAGGCTGCGATGGAGCGGGCGGGCGCAATTCTTGGTTATGTGGACGGCGGTGGGTGCCGCCAGGTGGCACTCGTCAGCTACTTCGGTGAGCAGAACGTGGTGTCCTGCGGATCTTGCGATATATGTGCTGAAGCCTCACGGAGACCTCGGCCAGCTGTGCGTCGCCATTGGCTGTTCGACTCGCTGGTTAGGTGGCGCGACGGCTTCGCGCAACAGTACGGTTACAATAGCCGAGAGTTGTTTGCTGACGAGACACTGAGATCCATCGCGCGGCTGCTGCCCAGAAACAGGGCGGACCTTAGCAAAATCTGGGGTGTGGGAAAGCGAAAGGCCATGCTTTATGAACTCCGGATTTTGGGCCTGGTGGAAAGGTATCTGGACACGGATGAGGGGAGGGCCCACGCCAGTGGTAAGGGTCGTCGAGGCACCCACTCTCGCCGCCGCTCGCGGCGATGAGGCAGTACCTGAATCGGGACATGGTGAGTTACCACTGTCAACGCTAGCTCGCATTCGCCAAGTTACTTTGACCCAGCCTGTCCTATCGGGCTGATCCATCTCTTCGCGCTGTTGAGCCACTGAGTAGATTGGGTGCGGTCATCACTCACGACTGACGCCTTTCCTTGCGTCTCGAGTTCGGGCACGAAACGTGGGATTTCCCAGCAGGAGTCCACACCTCCTGCTGTGTATTGCCAAGCTCTCCCTGGATGTAGGCCCCACATGGCTCCTGGTCTTGACCCCTCCTGCAATGTGTTGGACAGATGCGCCAGTGTGGCCGGGATGCCGCGTTGGAGAGCGGTCCTGCGAGGCGGTCTCGGAGGCGATTGGGTGGTGTATCGTGCGAGCATCGATGCGCCGGTTGCAGGGTGTGGTGGCCCAGGCATTATGGCGGTATGTGAGGTCATGGGGTTGTTTTCGGGCTATGTCTGCCGTTCTCGCGATTCTGGGACAGATCTGTCTGTGATCAGGTCACTTCCAGGCTTTAGCAGTGGATGCAGATGGGTGGTTTGCAAAGCTAAATAGGCTGCGATGCTTCATCCATCGAGGCAGATGGGCAGCCGCGGAAAGACGTGGAAAAGCGCTATGTCGCCCCGAAGGACGACCGCTGTTATTTCGGGGTGAAATGACGCACTGTGGCGGGTGGTCAGCCAGCCACAGTGGTGATGCATCACGCTTCTGGTGGAGGGACTGACCGCTCCCAATGAGCGCGAGGCAGCGACTCGCCAGGAGAACTGAGGCAACTCGACACACCGGGGCCTGGAGCGCTTCGGAGGGCGGTCTGGTTGGGCTGGTCGAGGAGCGTGGCGTGTCTTTCGCGCTCCCTGGCCAGCATCTAGTGCCTTATTGTGTGGATCCGCCCCACAAGCGATTGCCTTCGGCGTCGCCCGATGTACAGAGGATACGGCCACCAGGCATTGGCAATCGTGAACTTGGAGGCGGGTACCTGGGACAACAATTTCATGTTCGCTGTGAACAGAGGGAGGTCCGCCTCGATTTTGGTGGCCGCCTGAAGGAACTGCCTCTCCCCCCTTTCGTTATCGAACACGACCAGCAGCAACGGTGCCGCGCCGTGGTCGGTCAGCGCCTGACCACTCCCGAAATACTGCGCGTAGCGTTTGAGGCGCCGCCTCGAGCGCCCTGGATGGATGTCCCTTCTCTCGTACTCGAGCATGATTGGCACCCGGACAGTGCGGCCCTCCGGGGTGCGATACAGGCACTCAACAATGGCGTCCGGCTCAATCCCGCCATCTTCCCAATCCCGTCGGGTCCTGTGCATTGGCAGGAACCATTCGAATTCCATGAATGGTGACAGGGCAACGACGCCACGTCTGAGCCGCGACAGCAGCCAGTACACGCCACGCGTGTGTTCCGTTTCGCGAGACCACCGGTACGGAACCGAACCCCTGTAACGGTACGTCTGCACACCGCCCGTTACCACGCTCGCGTCCGTTTCTCGTATGAGCTCCAGACTCAACAGGTTATTGGCATCGGTGGACGTAATACGGTCCCGGTCGCGCGTGTACGCGATCCCGGTGGTGTCCAGAGCATATAGTGTGGTGCCGCGGCCGCCAATCTTCCTGACGAGCCCGTGCTCATGCACAAGCTCGTTCATGATGTCCGACATTCGACCGGAGCTGAGTCTGTCACTGTCGTCTCGCCCCAGGAAGACGGCGAGATCGTCGTGTGGGATCATTGCCAGGTCCACCAACGTGTCGAGTACAAACTTCTGACGGATTGACAATTTGAATACCAGATTCTCACTCAGCCGCTCGAGCTGGTTCCGAGTGGGGAAATGCGATCCGGCTGTTTCCGGCACCATGGACGGGGGTGCCTCATCGGAGGGCCGTAAATCCCTGACAAGTTCCCAGGCCACGTAGTCCGGATCCCCAAGCGTCCTGGGGTCCTCGGGTTCCACATGCAGTGTGGGTCCCATCCAGCGACCGTTCTGATCGGAGTGGACCACACGCGCCTGCCATTCCGTGTTGGTCAGGACAAGAACCTTCCCCGTCTCGTACGGGGGGTCACGGTCATTCTGGTCATCAGCTTCTTTCCGTGCGGGAGGGGCAAGGTAATGGAGCCGTTCGTTCAGCAGGCTCCTGGAGCGGGCGAGCCCCTGCCTGATAACACCAATGTTTCGGTTATCCGGCAACGATATGATGGCATCGTACGCACCGGTCCGGTAGAGCGACACTGTGACCCACCCCTCAACGGCCTCCTCCTCCTCGTCACATCGCTCCGCCTCGGCCGTCGCGACCGTGGCCGCAAGGAGGTAGAGGTCCGTAACGGAATCAATTCGCTGGACGATCCACCTCAGCCGTTCGTACGATGCCGGACTCGTCCTCATAAGGTCCTCCACCGTCTGGCCTAGCTTGTCGGCGGCAGCTTGAATTCCCTCGGGCTGAGGGTAGTAGACATAGCTCCTGGGCAGATACCTCGATTTGTAAGAGATGCGACCGACTAGCCTGGCTTTTGTCAGGCGTTGGAGGGACTTGGTAACCCTCGAGTTCGGGCTCTTGATCAGCACCGCCAGCACCGCCTTGGTGGCATACGGATGCCTGCAGACACAGACCAACACAGACTGGTCAAAGGCTCTCACACTACCCGAAGCCATCACCCGCGCACTCGCCTCCAGCCGGGCAGCCCAGCGGTCCGCCGTCGTATCTCGCTGACATCGTCCGTCCCCAATCTACGCAGCACCGCAACGCCCACGTCAGGTCGGCGGTTCACATTGGTGAAATGCCATAGCGCCACTGGAGGCACGCCAAGGTGGCGTGCTGCCCTGGAGCGGCCATACGCTCGCCGATACTTGACCGCATAGGCTCGCAGAGCTCTCAAGAGCACCAATGCATCGTCGAATTGTTCGGTGTCCTGCATTGAACGTATCCCGTGTGTGCGTACGCGCCAGCAGCATGGACCTGTGTCGGTTTGGTAGGAGTTTTCGGTAAGAGTGTTTCTCACCCATCTGGATTCCGGCTATCGCCGGAGTGACGCTAGACGCTGGCGAGATGCGCTCCCACCAGACTGACACAGCATCCCGCAGCATAGCACATCTGTACGTAGACCTTCAGCACATGGTAAACTGGGCCATGCCAATTGCGCAGGTAGCACGAGGGAGCCTCTCAGGCTGGTGATCCGGATCCCCGACCGATCGAGCCTCCTTCCGCGCCCGCGGTGCGCTTGAGTCCCCGGAGTCACGCGCTTCGCGGGACTCGCACCGCGGGACTGCGCACTTGAAGGGCAGTATAGGAGCGCTGTCATGCAAACGGCCCCCAGTAGCCGCGCTTGAGTCCCACGGATTCGCCTGCTGCGACGGCCGGTGAGCACTGTGGGTCGGCGCCGGGAACACGCGGTCGGTGCCGACCCAGCATCCAAATGTGCGGATCGCCGAGGTCGGGCGAACATCTTCCACGGACTGAGCGGAATTCCGTGGGGGCCCTGCGGAGTGCCGTCCGTAGTGACGCCTCCTCCTGAATGAGTCTGCTCTGATTCCCAGGGCGACCATGACGGTGACCCGGTCGAATTGCGGACCGATGTCGGGTATCGCAGCCACTGGTTCCAGGTGCGCTACGGTGCCTTACGGACACGTCTGGCTCGGTGGTCGACGCACCCGACGACCCAATTGGAGCTCACCCAACAGTAACACGTGTAGGACATCCCGACAGGGTGTACGTTACACGGGCCGACGATGTACGTAATCGCCTACAGGAAGAATGGCCTCTCAACCAGTTTTCACGGGCAGATTACACTGCTATGGCAGATAGGACGGATCTGCAAAGCGGGCCAACGCGCTGATACACCCGACGCTCATCGGGAACGAATCCATCCATCCACCAGGGATTACGATAACTAAGGCAGCTCTGTCCACGATAATTACGCTAGTGGCGTATGACACTGTAGTGCTTGACGAGAGTAGCCAACTATCCACTACAGATGAGCTGAACGTGTCGGAGGCATTCGACGAAATCGCCTACGAGATCATTGGAAACCTGTCCGACAGAGATTCGTGCTGATCGGCAGCTTTGTGTTCGCCTTCCGCCGTCAAGATAGGAGAAGTCACCAATCCAGACAGGCAGGCATCCCCCGGCCCATCAGCGAGCCCATTACGGTGAGCTTCCGAAAACATACCGCGAACCTTTCTGTCCATCGGCGCCGTGTCACACCATCGCTCAAGGCCCATTTAGCAAGAGTGGAGCATGTCCCCATTACGGTCACCGCCGCCGGGGGAAGTCGCATGCGGTGCGATGCGTCCATTGCAGTCATCGCTGGACACCACGCACCAGCCACACTCCCTTGCACTCGGCACCAACCTGGCGGGCTCGGGGGCCACGACCTGTCGCATGACCACCGCAAGGCTGTGCCTGAACTCCGGTGTTAAATCGTCGGCGCTCAGGTTCACGGCACGACTGTTCGCATAGAGGACCTTCCCGTCCATCCTGACTCCGCTCCAGCGGGGATGGCCTGACAGCGGCAGCAGAAGCATGTACAGCTTGACCTGGATCTCATCGGACGCCCGGGGCTGGCCGGTCTTTATATCGTGCACCGTGACCCTGCCGCCGGGACTAACCGAGATGATGTCCGGCTTGCCGATGATGATCGAGCCACTCTGGGAACTCCTGGTCTCGAACCAGTTCTGTCCCTCGATGCTGACCTCGTAGCCGTCCTTCTCGAGCAGCGCGACGGTCTCGTGCATCATGGTGGTGTGCCGCATGTTCCATTCGGCGAGTCCGGTGCCGTCGGTCTCGGCCTTCCTGTACCGCTCGTGCCAGGACCGGAACCAGGCCGAGTAGATACAGCTGTTGTCTCCGGACATCAGCTTGGCGATCGAGGTCACATGGGTCCTGGACACTTCCCTCCTTGTGGTCATTGGCGGCCTCCTGTCATTTCCTTTGATAGTACAGGCGTTCTATCACAGGCTCATCGTACCACAGACGCACTGCGTGTGTTGTACGGCTGGGCCTGACCTGCAGGGGAATTCGGAAACCAGGAGGGCGGGTCCCGGCTGAGCGCCTCCCAGTCGCTTGTGAGAGAGGAGGTGATCCACGTCAAGCCTTTTCAGGGAAGCAGGGCCCTGGGGGCTGTTGGGCAGTGCATCGCGTGTTATCAGAATGTGATACGACACAATCACTCACAGGGCCCTTCCCGGGACCTGCGGATGCTGTCTTCGAGTGCCGATCCAAAGTCTCTCAGACATTGCCCATAAACCCTCGGACTGCAATATCACATTGTGTCATTTTGCAGTTTCCAGCTGCGCCGATGCACGTTGCGGCTGGAAGCGGCATGTATCGTCCTGATACTGCCTGAGAAGGGCGACATGGTCATGGAGAACAAGAGAAGCGGACGTTCCCGAGCTCCGAGGACGACGTGATGGATTGTGCAATATCACATCACGTAAATTCACACTGCGGGCTATCCCATTTGCACGATGCGGAACATGGTCGTCCTATCTACGGGCCGGCCAAAATAGTTGTCGTTGTTCAGGCTGGCCAGCTGGACCGCAGCCCTGCCCGATTTCTGGCGTATACCGGACAGGCCGGAGACGGTCGGCTCGGGGTCTGTGTCTCAGTCGCACCTGGCTCAGTGATCTCCCCGGACGGCCCGAGGCCGTCGCGCGATGCGGCATCCCTTCATCCGGCATTCTCGTAGGCTATGCAGTCCCGGTTCGCAGCTCCAGCATTCTGACGGCTCCCTTTCCACCGAAGGGCGGTCCGCGAGGGAAATGGTTGACGTCGATCAGTCCCGGTTCTGGATCCGCAGGGTGCAGGTCGGGAAGTCGTCCATGTATCGGAAGAGTCGGCCGTCACGTCCGTATCATCGAAAACCGGCGCGTCCCGGGGCACGTCCGACGGGTCAACCCCGTGTTTCTCTGTTCTCGGTCATCTCCTGCTCCTTCTGTCCAGGAGTGTAGAGGGGCGGGAGCGCGGGGCAGGCGGCGGGCGCCGTCCCCAATTTCCGCCGAGGCCTCTTCTACCATCTCTCTCAGGACCTGACGCACCCCGACCCCTGTGCATGGCGAGGTCGCACGGCGCACGCCCTACGGGCATCTCCTTTCAGAGATTGCCGTTGGGCTCTCGGCCAGGTTTAGCGCACCGGGGGCCGTGACCGCTCCGAGACACACACCCTGCACCCCGGTCACATGGGCCGCGAAGCTGCTCGCCGGCGAGAACCCATGAGTCCAGGCGGGCTGGTCCAGGAGTCACCTTGCAGAGGGACTCGATGAGGGTCAGCCGACCCACCTGGCGGGGCGTGCCGGAAGTGACCGGCATCCGCGTGGGGGCCCTTCGCCCGGGACGGCCGGTATCTAGGAATCCTCGCGCTCCCGGCGCGAAGCCACCCTGAACACCTCCTCCGCTGCCTCGCTCAGCCGACGGCGCACCCAGTCCGAGAACGGCAGGCCGGCCAGCTCCGCGGCATGCCTGAACTCCTCGTACTCCCGGTCGGTCAGGCGTATCACCATCTGTCTCGATCGCATCATTGTGCTGTCATATCCCGTATGTATTGCATATGGTATGTGTGTGGTGTATATTGGACATGTCCAAGACAGACACCCCGTACCGAACTCCGGAGACCTGATTGCAATTCAACTACAGTCATCCCACTTACAGAGTCGCTCGCAAGCGTGCCTTCACACGCTCCAACGGCACATGCCAGTTCTGCGGCCTCGCCCCGGCCAAACAGGGGCATCACTGGGCCACGCGGTACCCCAGACCCGAGGACACCACCGCAGATGACCTCACCGCACTATGTACCGCGTGCCATGAGCTCGCCACCACGCTGAGAAGGTATCACAGGTATGGCGGAGAACCATGGCGGTTCATCGAAGCTTTCAGGAGGGCTATAAGCAAATGTTTCACGACATCAGTATCGTCGGAACTTCTCCAATCATCCACCACAGCTCAGCCGGTGTCGACCCGCTACTCCCCATCAGCATCGAGATCGAGGAGATCACCCGCAAGCGTGGCGCCAACCGCACCGTGGCTGACAACGAGCGCCTCCGCAGGCTCGAGACCATCAGGAGTCTCTGGCTAAATGCCGACGGGATGCCCACCATCCCCCCGGCGGCGATACGAAGCCTCCTCGAGACCGGGGCGAGGAAACTGAGACAGGGAGCCCAGGTCCGTGAGGGCCTGGTCGTCGTCGACACCTCTTTCGTCTACGACATCGACGTCTACGGAGAGACTCTCGACGAGCTTGCGGAGAGGGCCCAGTTCACGGTCCCCGTGGTCGTGAAGGGAATCCGGCTCATGAGGACACGGCCGAAGTTCGATCCCCCGTGGAGCTGCACCTTCACGGTCGATGCCGATGACGAGCTGGTCGACCAGGACCATCTGGCCCGGTGGCTGGACATTGGAGGGCGACGGATAGGCCTGGGCGACTGGAGACCGGAGAAGTCGGGTGAGTACGGCCGGTTCAGCATCGGCTCCATCCAGGCCAGGGAACTGGAATTGCTTACGGCGCGATAGCACAATGGCTCGGCTGGGTATGGCTCGGCTGGGCGTGGCATGGCACGGCAGGGGTGGGCCGGGGATGGCTGAGTACCCAGTACCAGCCTGAACCGGCCCCAGTGTCGCCAACCAACCGGCCCTTGCTCGACCGACGCCGCTTGCACTTCCCCGTACAGACCATCCCCCGGGGTTATCCCCATACCTGCGTGGCCCTCAGCCACGACATCGACAGGACATGGTGCTTCAGCGGCGGCGAATACAGGTGATTCTGGCAGAAGCCGTCGACCTGAGCACTAACCGTATCCCTCCTTGCATACGCTTCGTGCCACTACGGGTTCTACGTCATTTCGTAAAGTGGAACTTGGGGATTGGCGCGAACGAACGGTGGCAGAGAGCCGCGTCAGCCACCGATGTCCCGAGTCCGGACGATGCAGCACGGGAGCCACACAACCTGCGTCACAGGGCCGCCCTCGTCTGCTGGAGAACGACATCCGGACCTGACACCTTGCCAAGGTGCTCGAGGCTTCCCGGTTGGCTTCATATGCCGGCATGGGAGTCACGGCGGTTCTGCCAGGATCCGTCCGCGTGGCGCAGAACCACCACCCCGAGCACCGGTCTTCGCACAATCCTGTCCATACCATCATCTCGTTGTGTCATATCACATTGTGATAGGACACAACGGCAACTCAGCCTGGGAACTCGCTGTTGAGCCTGCGGGCGAGCGCAGCCACGTCTCTCTCGACAGGCTCTTCTATGAGCTCCAGGATGTAGTCAGCCACCCTCATGTTCTTCGAGTCGGCAGCAAGCCGGATCTTCTGGACGAAGCTCTCGGGGTAGCGCAGACCTATGTAGCGCTTCGGCTCGTCGGACCTGCCCCTCATACCCTGTCCGCTGCCCCTGCCCGATCCCTCCGGCTGTCTCACCTGCATTGCCATATCCTCATACTCTCCCTGTCTCGAAAGGTTCGCCGAAGACCATCTCGTACACCGCGGCGATCTCATCCCGCGCCTTCTGCGAGACAGGACGGTAGTCCATGACCGTCTGTCCTGCGGTGAGCGCCCGGGCGTACGCCACCCTGTCGCACACCCTGATGCCGGCGACCTCGAGCGCAGTGCACGTGGAGAGCGCGTTCCTCGCCTCCGACTCGTCCCGGTTGCGGGGATTGGTCGGGGCGCGGTTGAATAGCGCCCATGCCCTCAGCAGTGGATTGCGCTCCCGTGCCTGGGCGACGCGCCCGTCGACCAGTCCCATGGTCGCCACGTCGACCCCAGAGGGCTGAAGCGGTGCGATCGCACAGCCGGCCGCGTCCAGCGCGGACTCCATCTCGATGCTGTCTCCCGCGCCCGTGTCGACGATGATGTCGTCGTACCTTGTGACCGGGTTCCGCAGCCGACGGCCCAGCGCCTCGCCGTGCAGCGCCTCTGAGTCGACGCGCAGCAGGGGCAGACCGACATGGGCCTGTGCCCAGAAGTGCGAGCTGCCCTGCCGATCGGCGTCTATCAGCAGCACCCTGTGACCCCTCATGGCCCTCATGCCAGCCAGGTTGGTCGCAAGGGTTGTCTTGCCGGTCCCGCCCTTCTCGGCCAGCAGCGCGACGATCATGTCGTCCCCCGGGATGACTTACTGTGTGTTGACGCGATGACTGTCTGCAAAATAACACGTTGTGACGTTGCACACAATCGGGCCTGAGGTCACCATACGTTTGAACCCTGGTCCGGCCGGGAGCTCGCGGTGACCGGACCAGGGTGGCTTCGCATGTTCGTAGAATCGGCCGGGCGCCCTGAGCGACGGTTCCAAGCCGAGCATGCCCAGAGTGAGGCCGGAGGAGTCTTCAGTGCGCCTGTTTCGTGCGTGTACCCAGGCCTGCCGTAATCGTCGGTATCGCCACCCATGCATGAGAGACCGCATCGAGCAGGTCTCTGTCGACCTCGCCGCATAGCTCCGGAGGGAGGTCGATTGAACCCTGGGACACCTTCCTGCTCAGAGCAGCTGGTCGCAGACCACATCAGTCGCAGTGGACCAGCGCAGTGGACCAGCGGAGCGCAAGTAAAACCTCACTCCCAAAGACTGCCACAGTCCGAACGGGATTCCCTCACAGTGATGGGTTGTCCCGTCCTGCACTACAATCGGGCATCGGGCATCGGGCATCGGGCATCGGGCATCGGGCATCGGGCCCTAACCAACCCTGTCCGGGGTCAACTCGACCAAGCCTTTTGTCACCGCATCCAGGGGTGTTGTCAGGACTATTCAGTTGATTGGGGTCGTGAGCTGGAACGTCGCAACCAGACGTGGGCCGCTGGAAGAGCTGAGGGAGATGGACGCAGATGTCGCCCTCCTGCAGGAGGTTAGCCCAGGTGCCGCCGTCAGGCTGCCAGCCGGCTTGGAGACGGGTGGTCGAGGACATTGGGACTCCCACATGTGGACATCCGACTATCCTGAAGACCGGTTCAGGACATGGTGCGATCGCTGGCCAATGGTCGTGAAGCTGTCGGATCAGGTGGAGGTCGAGTGGTTCAACCAGATTGGCCCGGACGACAGGCCGTCGGCACATGAAATCACGGTCAGCGACGTCGGCCTGATGACCGCCGCGAGGGTGACAACCAGGGATCCAGAGGATGGTGAGCCATTCATCGCGGTGTCCATGTACGCGCACTGGAACCAGAAGGACCACGCGGTCCGGTCTTCTATCAGCATTGCCACCGACATAGCCTCACTGATAGACAGGGCCGTGCCTTCCTCAGACCGGATACCGGCGGCGCGCGACCTGAATGCACATTACAGGCCCGGTGCATACAGCGACATGAAAGCAGGGACACCGGTCGATACGATGGCCGATCAGTTTGGATACTCCTATCGCATATACCAAGAGGAAACCGGATTCACGGTGGTGCTGCATCGACCAGACGGAGAAGCCTTCAACATTCGACGGAAGAACTGGAAGACGCTCCGTGGAGCCCGCTCATGGATCGGGAGAGACATGAAAGCCGGCGCAGAGCTGCGGCGCAGAGTCGTTTCAGGTGAAACAGAAGTGGAGCCGGGGGTCTGGAAGAGAATGAAGATCCCGGACCTCGAGTTCACGGGGCCACGGTCTCCGCACGGGCGGCAGGCCCACCCGGCGCCCGACTATCTGCCCTCGGATACAGGGTATGTGGTGACCTTTCACAGGCCCGGTCAGTCGGTGAAAGACGCCGACCAGCAGCTCGACTACGTGTTCGCATCGCGGGGGTTCCACGAGAGAGTCACGACGCGCGCGCTGAACTCGATCGAGGACTGGGGTTCAAGCGACCACTGTCGCCTTCCGATCGAGGTGTCAGCAGACTGAGACTGCATGGGACATCATCCTTGCTGACCGACGGATGGCTCACTCTGAAGGCAGCACTTCCAGGACATGTCCGAGTCGGGCAGAATGTGTTCGAATGAAACTGTCGACACCTGATGGAGGATGCGGACGACATGCCAAATGGAGGATCGGACTGCTGCGGTACCTGCTGGTTCAACCGGAGGAATCGTGGCGAGAGCGGCTTCGATGCGCATGGAAACAGCGAGGACGATCCCCACTGCCAGATCAGGGACGTTGCGATCCCCGATCCATTCTGGACGTACTGCGCCAACCATCCTCATAGAAGGCCCGACCGCGACCCCATTCCGATAGGACCAATCACGCGGCATGCCGGCGACGGATCGAACAACGACCGGGAGGTGTGGATTCCGTCGCCAGACTCTGAGGAGATACGCCTGCATCTCCTGTACCTGCTCGAGAACTTCGTCGAACACGTCCTCGAGAGTCGATACCCCATAGGTCCTGATGTCGGCGAGGTGGTGCTGTGGCAGCTCGGCGAGTTCAGGGAACAGCGCGCGGAGGAACCCATCCGGTGGGTGAGCGAGAACATCCCAGAACCATGGTCTGATATCGCCCGCGAAGCACTGGAGAAGATCGGTAGAGACAGATGATGATGTCGAGCCTCTGAAAAGGCAGCCATACCTCGACTGCGTGAACGACCCACCCCAAATGGCTGGTGTGTGAGGCCTCGCCAATTGACGGCGGGTGAGTACTCGGCGATCCTGACCCGGACCGGCGCACGATATAGCCTGTCCGGTGTGTTGGGAATGGCAACCCAGGCCCGTCCGTCGTCGTTGGTATTGCGGCATATCGTAGCAATCGTTGGCAAACTGGACCAGCATCAACAGCCTGGCCCTGGGATTCGGGGCCACCCGTGTGAGTGCGTGCACCTCCAGGTACTCGGGCAGAGGCTTCGAGGCCTTCGCCGGCACGGCGCCCTGCGGCTGCGCTGCAATGCCCCGGTCCGTAATGCCGTCGAAAAAGGACAGTATAGTCGGGCTGGGAGCGACTCTGGGCAGAGCGTCTCCCGGCTCACTCGCCAGGAGAAGATTCGGCGCAGGTCGTACGGAAAAATGTGGCCGAGTGAAGCGCGAAAGCGGGGGCGTTTACGGAAGTCAGAGACAGCCAGAAAGATGTCGACATAACATGACTAGTGCGAACCAAATTCTGGCAGTACTCACCTGAGAATTTGGAGTTCGGCCTCCCGATCTCGACCCTTCAAGTTCACTCCGTGCTGACATCTGCGGCGGACGCCACGATACAAGGTGGCAACTCTTGGTCGATTCCCCAGTGGTCCCATATGCGGCGGTCCCTTTCACTTTGCGCGTGCTCGCGGCTAGATGGCTTGCGACAAACTTGCGACACGCTTGTTTTCGATGAATGCGTTCAACGATAATAAGACTCTTGGCTATTCTCGTTATCGCAAACAGTGAGCAACTTGCCATCTTCACCCAGTCACAGCTGTTCACCGCATGGCCGGATGGTGCTCTGCACTGGCGGCTACAGAGCCTACGTTCCTGATCCTCTTCCGCCTCCCATATCGTGGGACCAGTCTCTAGCGGTTATTCTCTCGAAGGCCGACAGGGCAGTCGGCAGACTCGCGGGTGAGGGACGGCGCCTACCCAATCCGCACCTCCTCATCAGGCCTTTCGTTCGCAAGGAAGCCGTCCTGTCCAGCCGCATCGAGGGGACCCAGACCACTCTAGGGGAGCTGCTCGCTGTAGAGGCCGGCGCTGCCGTGGATCGTAGTCCGGAGGACCTTCACGAGGTCGGCAACTACGTGGTCGCTCTTGAATATGGCCTGGAACGTCTGGGAACTCTTCCGATGTCCCTTCGTCTGGTACGCGAGCTGCACGAACGCCTCATGCGGGGCGTTCGGGGGGACGTGGCCACACCCGGTGAGTTCCGTCACAGTCAGAACTGGATCGGACCACCCGGATGTGCACTTAGCGACGCGACCTATGTCCCACCACCTCCAATGGAGTTGATGACCTGCCTGGACGCTTGGGAGCGATTCCTGCACGATGAGTCCATACCACCCCTGGTTCACGCGGCTCTGGTCCACTCACAATTCGAGGCGATTCACCCATTCCTAGATGGAAACGGTCGAGTAGGACGGCTGCTCATAACACTGCAACTGGTCGGGAGGAACATCATCCCCTCTCCGCTGCTCTACCTGAGCGCATACTTCGAGGCTACTCGTGATGAGTACTATGCCCGTCTCCTCGGCGTCACCGAGAGAGGGGAGTGGGATGAGTGGTTGAACTACTTCCTCAGGGGAGTCGTTATGCAGGCGGATGACGCTGTCGATCGCATTCAACGAATAGACGACCTGTACGCTCGATGGAGACACGAACTCGCATCCGGCCGTTCGCGCTTCCCGGAACAGGTACTCGATCTCTTTGCTGAGAACCCCTTCTGGACGGTCCGCAATTTAGCCTCCAGACTTGATGTGGCATACACGACGGCCCAGCGGGCTGTCGACAGGCTGGAGTCGCTGGGCATTGTCTCTCGAGTAGGGGAGGCGCGGCGCAATCGAGTGTACTGCGCCGTTGAGGTTCTCGCCATCCTTGAGGAACCGCCATCCCTTCACTGAATAGTCGGCTGAGACATGCTGTGGCGTTTTTGACAGGTGAAAACCTGCTTGGCGCACGCAAGGCTTACTTATCGTGCCGTACCCAGTTTCCGTCGTCTGCGAAGACGGAAGACTCTGCTTCTATGATCTTGACTCGGGGGCAGGTTTCTGACAGACCTTACAGCCTCTGTATGTGGCCCCAGGACGCATGTACATGATGGCGACGTACTCCGGGTGTGTACAGGTCTGTTGCAACTCCTTCTGTCGCCGTTCCAGTTCCTTTTTGATGCGGTCGGCAGTCTGCCACAGCTCCTCGGTCGATAATGATCTCACGTCCAGCATTACGGCCTCCGACGCGTTATATGAAGCAAAGTTAGCCCAGTCCACCCGGCCGGTCACAGTTCCGACAGCTCCATCGCAGACGCAAGAATGAGATTCCCGAGCAGGTGATGGTTGCTCGCTGTTGAATTACGTTGGGCGAGTGGTCTCCACCAACGTCAATGGGACAGTCGGAACTCGTCCAGTTCAAATATGGTAAGGCATCCCGTCGTATGGATGTGTGGTGGATGGCCGCTTCCCCAGTGGATGCGCCGGTCGAGGGGACTCTTTTACTGAATCCACACGAAGAGTAAATGACCAACTTGCGGATACCAGAGGAAGAAGCCGAGTCGACGGATCCACGCGAAACCGACAGGGCAAGCGGCCCGAAGACGACAGAGAAGTATAGGCAGAAGAAACGCTACGTGGGCCTGTCGCACACTGAGATCCGGCATAAGCAGCTCTACCTTGCGGCCACCCACAGGAACAAGTCTTCTGGTGACTACATCTGGGACATCATCGAGGAGCACGTGCAGGATGACCTCGCCGGTCTCCAGCGCGATCTGGGCGACCTGGTTGGAAGACTCCATGGGACTGTCCTGCATTTCTTCTGAATCGGTGGCAGGACTGCCGTGGTTCGGACTAGAAAACATCGGCACTTACGAATAAAATGCCAACATAAATTTACCGAGGGTTACCGCCACATTACAATGCAGATGGAGGCGTTGCGCAATGACAGTCGAACTCAACCAGGACCATCTCTCCCGTGCGGGCATCGGCAACTTCTTTCGTCCCAGCCAACTGGACAGACTTGGAGTAACATATCATCAACTTCGACGAATGGAGTCGGAAAACACCGTCGAGCGTGTCGGCTGGGGACTGTACCGGCTTGTGGACGCTGAACCTACAGAACGCTACTCAGTGGCCTCGGTCTGCGCCCGGGTCCCATCTGCGATAGTCTGTCTCCTCTCTGCTCTGCAGGTGTACGAGATTGGGACTCAGCTTCCCCACCAGGTATGGATCGCCATCGCACACAAGGCCAGGCCTCCCGTGCTGGCGAACCAGGGGATACAACTGGTTCGGTTCAGTGGATCTGCGTGGAGCCACGGAATCGAGAACATGTCGTTCGAGGGAGTACCGGGCCGTATCACCACCCCTTCCAGGACCATAGTGGACTGTTTCAGGTTTGAGCGCCTTATCGGCCGGGAGGCCGCCGTGGAGGTCCTGAAGGAATCGGTCCAGGACAGGAAGGTGACAATCGATCAGCTGTCCCGCATGCTCAGGGTGCTGCCGTCGCGTCGTCTCAGCCTGATTCTTGACTCCGGTATGCTGTGAGTCCCGACGTCGCGCCGCGCACCTCCTCCGCCATGTCTACGAGTCCAATTGCTTCAACGTCCCTGGTGACCATAAACCGCTCCTCTCCCGGGTAGACCACGAACTTTGCCTCCGGTCCAACATCGGCGCATGCGCTGTGAAACCCGCGCCTGGGTCGGGGGTTCAGGCTCCGTTTGACCTCAATCGCCCATGTGTCCCCTCCCGGCAGGGTCAGCAGAAGGTCGATCTCGGCTCCGCCAGACGCACGGTAGAAGGTGGCAACGGTGCGACCGGGGGCTACCGACACCAGCGTCTCAACCACGAAACCCTCCCAGCTTGACCCGACTACCGGATGGCCGAGCACGTCTTCCTTGGACTCCAGGCCGAGCAGGGCATGTACGACACCACTGTCCCGGACGTAGATTTTCGGTGATTTCACAAGCCGCTTACCGACGTTCTGGCGCCAGGGCGTGAGCCGGCGCACCAGGAGGAGGTCGACCATCAGGTCCAGGTACCCGGAGATGGTCCTGCCGTCGACTCCCAGGCCTCGCGCGAGGGCCGCCATATTGAGCGTTCCACCCTGCGAGTGGGCCAGCATCGTCCAGAACCGTCTGAGGGTCTCTGCGGGAATGCGCGGGCCCAGTTGAGGGACGTCCCGCTCCAGGTAGGTGCGAATGAAGTTGTCGCGCCATCGGAGGCTACGGCCGCCGCCGTCGGCCAGGTAGCTGTCCGGGAACCCTCCCCGTGTCCACAGCCGGTCCCGCTCTCCTCGATCCACCTCGAGAGCGTCCAGGGGCCCGAGTTCGAGATAGGCGATCCGCCCGGCCAGCGACTCCCCGGACTGTCGCAGCAGGTCCATCGACGCGGACCCCAGCAGCAGAAAGCGTCCCGACCGTCTTCCTCTCCGTCTTCCACTATCGATCAGTCCGCGCAGACTCGTGAACAGGTCAGGCGCGCGGTGTACCTCGTCCAGGACCACCAGCCGTTCTTCGTGGTCCGACAGGTAGAGCTCAGCGTCGGTCAGCCTGGCCCGGTCCGCGTGCGACTCAAGGTCGAGGTACACCGAGTCCGCCGTTTTTGCGACCTCGAGCGCAAGCGTGGTCTTTCCCGCCTGTCTGGGTCCAAGCAGTGCAACGGCGGGGTATTCGGCGAGCAGACCATGCAGCTCATTCTCAATGCGTCGGGGCAACATCCTTGCAAATGTAGCAGCACAACTGTTGTATTTGCAAGGTTAACGTGCGCTGGCGTCTGAAGCCATTGGAAGCCAAGGGTTGCACACACGGCAAAAATTGAGTTGGCTCTCGAGGATAGGCACGGCACGGTCTCCGGAAGGAGCATGATCAAAACAGCACGGTTACCGTATCCCGCTGGAGTGCGCATGGAGAGTTCCACCGCGCCTCCGCGGACTGCTGGTCGCCAGTCCCGAACTCGAAGATAGTGACAGAATCGGTGATCGTTCGCCCTATATTTATTATGTGAAGTAACGTTTGCCTTAATTTGGGTTCCGGTCACAATGAGCAGGTTCTCGGCTGGATTTCCTTCAATGAAGCATCTGGGTTTGTGTCACAGTAGGATCAGTTTTCGCTTCGAGGTTCGACCTTTCCACGTCCATTAGCTCGTTTCTTATGCCGTCAAGATAGAGAGACTCGAGTGCTATTCCCAAGTCGATGAACCTATCAATGAGCGTTCACATGCCGCTGTCCTTCACCCGGCCTACAATCCTCCCAATGATCGCTGTAGCGATCCTGTTCGCGATCGGCTGTTCATCGGGACCAGCTCCGCCGGTACCCGCTTCCAAACTCGTACCGTCACCAGACGTGCCGCCGACTCAGACGCCCGCTCCCACTCTCACGCCCGAACCATCGCCTGTCGAGTCTCCACCACATCCGTCTACAGCGGCAGTGGTCTTCCCAGAGGACGAAGGGTCGCATGACACGCCCGTCGAATGGTGGTACTTCAACGGGATGCTTCGGGACGAGGCCGGCGGCGAATACAGTTACCACTTCGTCACTTTTCAGTTGGAAGGGAGTAGCGGCGGCACACCTCACCTGTTGCAGGCGACCCTGGGAGACCACAGGAGCGGTGCGCACTACGATGCGGAAACACTGGCGCTGGCGCCGGCGCAGCCCGAAGCCGCCGGGGTGGACATCGCGACCGGCGGTTGGATCATGCGAGGTGGACCTGACGGCTACGATATGCGCTTCCAGCTCAGCGGGGCAAATGGCCCGGGTGGCCTGGAACTGAGCGCAGTGTCCCAACGGGAGCCAGTGCTGCACGGTGGTAACGGCCTTGTGGACATGGGGCCGGAGGCAGGTTCAACGTACTACTACTCCCGTACTCGTCTCGCCGTAACCGGTTGGATAGAGGACACTGGAGGGCGCCGCGAGGTGAGCGGTCCAGGATGGATGGATCACCAATGGGGCGATATATCGCGAAGAGACATCGGGTGGGACTGGTCCAGCATTCAGCTGGATGACGGCTCGGACCTGATGGTTGCGGTTATATGGCACCCAGACGGGCACCGACATCTGGCCGGGCACGGCACCTATCGGGAGCCCGACGGTGACGTGACCCACTACGACGAGGAGAATATTTCGATTACCCCGCTTGGAGCCTGGGTGAGCCCGGAAACTGGCGTCGAGTACCCATCGGGCTGGCGGGTCGAGGTCGCACCTCTGGGACTGGAGCTGGAGTTGACGCCTTTTGTGGAACAGTCCGAGTTCACCAGCAGCGTCATAAAAGTGTCCTACTGGGAGGGGGCGGTTTCAGTGGCCGGGCAACGTGAGGGACAGTCTGTGACGGGATGGGGGTTCGTGGAGCTGGTGGGCTACGACCCGAAGCAACTGGAGTCCGGGCCCGGACCGCAGCAACGGTAATGCTCAAGTCCCATGAAGTGGTGTAAGAGTTGGTCATCCAGTTGATGTTGGTTACGCAACGGTAGATCGAGTCAATGGGACTTCCGGCCGTTCCCCTGGCTTCTTGGGAACTCCAGGTATGAGGTAGCGACAGCCGACCACCCACTCGTCGTGCTGCTCAGCGAGCACGTCACTGATGAGGCGGCGTACCGCCGAACGATTGGGGAAGATGCCCACGACGTCGGTCATGAGCCCGACCTCCTTGCTCAGTCGCTCCTAATGGTAGTTCAACCACACCTGCTGACAGTGGACAACCGGGAAGGCGGTGAACACCAGAACGTCGGCTCCAGCCTCGGCCGGCATCGAGGATACGTTAGGGAATCGGTCGCCGAGCCGATCGACGACCGCAGCGTTCGTTCGCCCTAGTAATCTTATGTAAGGTGCACCGTGTCTTTAGCTACGGCTTCATCGAAACACTCGTTTCCAACACGGTGCCAATTCCACCGGTGCTTTCGCCAGTGAAACTGGCAGAGTGGGCCGCAAGTACACCACTGCCGAGGAGACCTTCGAGCGCTCGGGCGAGGACGGTCTCCACCTTCACAGGGCGGGCAAACTGCACCTTTTGGGGCAAGCGGAGGCAACGTCTCACGGTCGGGCATCTGGTTCGTCCTTCGATCATTTTGTAAGCAGCATCCGCGCTGAATCGACATATCATGACTAGTGCGAACCAAATCCCGCCAACTCTCGCCGATGACCGTTAATAGCACTACCGCCTGGTCGAGCAGCGGTAAGTATCGCAACGTCGATTTTCAGAGCGTGACCAGGGAACCTTCTCTTGCCTCCCTGACGGCACCCACGGGCACGCTTCGGTCGAGGGTGACGAAACGAGCGCCGTGGGCGACTGCCAGAGCCAAGAGATAAACGTCCGTTATCTGTCCTGGACCTGACAGGGTACCGCCATCCACCACGGCGCTATCAAGCAGGCTGATGTCGTCGGCGATGAACTGGTGATGAGGTGTCGACACGGCATCTCGGAGCCGGTCCATGGCCTCGTCAATGCCCAGTGAGTTCGGGTACCGTGGCAGGGAAAGAATGCGTACGCAGCCGTTCTGGGTCAGTGGACAGGACGCCCATCCATCGTGAATGTGATCCGCGAGCCATTCCGACACAAGTTCGTGACCGGTGTGGTTCTCGTCGAGCAAGGCTATCAGGACATTGACGTCAAGCAACGCCCTCATGCATCAGAACCCCAGCTCTTCGCGGAGCTCATTGACCAGTTCGTTCGTGACCGCCCTGCGCCCCGCTGGTATGGGCCTGAACCCGTACCGGTCCTTCGCCGCTTTTCGGGGTCTGCCCAGTAGTCGGGAGGTATCCTGAGCATCTGCCAGGTTTATGTTCCGCACTGAAATGGGTATCGCGCGTCCTGAAAGGGGCGCAAACCAGTCCCTTTGAGCCAGTTCTGTGGCATCGTCCAATACAATAGCTGAGGTTCTCACGGCTTCGATTGCTCCAGCTCCGCGTCGAATCGACCGATGTAGATATCGACCGGTTCCCCGTCTTGGCCGGGCGCGACCTCGAAGATAACGTGAGGCTCACTCCCTGGACAGGACTCGCCTGGGTCAGTCCACAGGTTGGTCTTCCTGAGAACGTCTTCCACGTTGATGTTGACCGGCTCGCCGGTACGGAGATAGAACACGACTGCATCGAAGGTCGCGCCGTCCATATGGACTCTCTTGACCTCGTACTCGTGAGACGAGGCTTCGTCGGCTGGATATCTCAAGAGTTTCTCACCGTCGGCTCTGGCCTACACTCGCAACTGCAGGGGCGACACGTCAATCATAGCACGGCCCCATTGGGGCATTCTGTTCCGAGGTTGGATGGTTCCGCAAATTGGCTGCGGAGTGGCAGAGGGTATCTGCGTGTCTCCACATATGGCCACCATCCCTTCCCATTCCATTGTTATTCTGTTTCAGTGGAGGCTACCATCGATTGGATGCGTCCAGTAGGGCGGCCTCTCCCAGCACCTCGCGAGGTCCGTCATACCAGTACCACCTTGGAATCTCCTGGGGCTTGTCCCCATCGCCGCCCGGGAATGCGGTGAAGCGCATGACCCAGAACTCGTACGGCCTGGGTTGACAGCGTACGAGCACGTCAATGCTCTCCTGCTGAAACGGCATACGTATGGTCCGCTCGACCTCGAGCTTGTCGAAAGAGACACTCGGATCGCGCTGCACCGCCTCCAAGTAAAGTGTGTAGACCTTGTGCCAGAATTCATCGGTGAAGCCGTAGTCCCTTGCTGCTGCGTTGCTGAGGAACAAGTCAGGTGTCTTGGAAAGTGAATCAGTCATCGAGGCGGTCCTTTCTGATCGTGCAGTCCATTTCGCGAGGGACTGGAGCCCATGATTGGTAGTCGCGTGTTCAACATGGTTCGGACTGCCACCGGGACCTCACGTCCATACCCCAATAAAGGGTCCCACGATCTCACAGCCCTTCCGGTACGGACCTAGAGTGCGATTTCGGAAGCCAGTTCCAGGTACCGACAGAAGGCGTTGGCCAGTTGCATCTGACGGGGAGTGCGGCACTCTGGTGCGAACAGATCCGGCGAGCTCACGAGGACACAGACGCAGCGTGCCCGCGAGGTCGCAACGTTCAGCCTGTTCAGGCTGTACAGGAACTCCATCCCATGGGGCGCATCCTCCGGCGTGGAGGTAGCCATCGAGCATATGACCACGGGAGCCTCCTGCCCCTGGAATTTGTCCACGGTGCCCACTCTCGCTCCGGGCAGCCTCTCCTGGACCCTGAATACCTGGGCATTGTACGGCGCGATAATCAGCACGTCCTCGAGAGTAATGGGCCTCACAAGGCCCGTACGGTCTACCCAACTTGAGCCCCCGTCCACCATCCCACGAACGAGCTCTGCAACCCGGTCCGCCTCCTCGTCCGAGGAGCTCCGGTTGCCCCGGTGCGGCACGGGAAGTAGGCGCAGACCGGTCCCGTTAACGGTCCCGCTCGAAACGACCCCCTGAAGATCAAGTCCCGGACGCGAGTTGAGCCTGCCCTCGTAGAAGACCTCGGACGTAAAATCGCAGATGTCCGGATGGAGCCGCCACGTCTCCTCAAGGAACAGACCGCTGTCGTCGTCTATTGTCTGGCGATCGCCGAGCAGGTGTGCCAGGGCTGACATTTCAGTCCCTTCGGGGTGGGTTCCCTGGATTGGCTGGTCGAGCTGCTGCGGATCGCCCAGCAGGACAAGGCTGGGACCGGCGTGAGACATCGCCAGCACGTTGGCCAGGGACACCTGGGCGGCCTCGTCGACGAACAGGACGTCGACTGTATCGTGGGCCTCCGGCCGTGCCCACAGCCATGCGGTGCCTGCGGCGACCTGGCTGGGTCCAGCGAGCTCAGAAAACACCTGCGGGTATTGTTTTGCCAGCGTTATTCTGGGGTCCTGCGGTTCGTCGCCGGTACTGCCGCTGATCTTCCTCACCGCACGCAGGTCCAGGCCTCTCTCCTCGGACGCCTCCATGACCTCGTCCAGCAGGTTCACTATCACCCTGTGGCTGTTCGCCGTGATACCCACGCGGGCGCCGCGGGCCACGAGCTCGCAAACCATACGGGCAGCCGTGTATGTCTTGCCCGATCCGGGTGGTCCCTGTACCGGCAGCACTCCGAAGTCACGACGCCCGGCTATGCGGAGCGCGGCTTCCAGTGCTGTTTCGCTAGATCGGCGAACAGGCTCTCCGGCAATTCGCGGTGGCTCCCTCATCATCAGGTCGCGTGCCACTCTGTATGGGCCCTCACCGACCATGCCATTGTCAGCCACATACCTTCCAATTCGCACCAGTGACTCCTTGAGAGCTTGTGTGGGAACGGTGTCGTGGGCGAACACGGCTTCGGGATGGATGTCAGCCGCGTTGCCCGGCTTCTGGATATCGGCCGTGAGTCGCTGCGAATCGAGGGACACCAGGCTGCCGATGCGGTCTCCACCGGGCATGTAGAGCTGCTCGCCTCCACGGAGGTCGGTCTCCTGGGCCGGAAAGCGGTAGCGGTGAATGGGTCTTCTGGCCGTGCCTCCCACCACTCCGGTTGACGCCAGCTGCGCGAGTGCCTGACGCTCGTCCAGCAGGTCTTCCGCCGAACTGTCTCTCAGCCGGAAGTACTCCCACCAGGTGGCCTTCTCCTCACGCCGGTGCCAGTCGAGAATTGTAGCCAGCAGCCATCTGCTGTGCTGCTCATGGCTCCGGTCAGTCGAAGATGCGGGCACGTCACCGGCAATCTGCTCGCCGAGCTCCCTGACCATCTCCTGCCACTCGCTCATGGTCTCGGACGCCTGACCATCCGGGAAGGACGGCCGCTCTATCGTCACACCTTCTTCAACCAGACTGCTACGGACTCCCTCAAGCCAGTCGCGAAGGTGGAGTGTGGAGACGCAATCATCCCGATTGTACCCCTCGACGACCTGCCTGTGCTCATCCAGAACTCCTTCCGGGTCGCCCATCTCCAACCTGGAGGACACGGCGTAAAGCGCGGAGTTTGCCTGGTGCATGGGGACGTCCCTCTCGAAGCCGAAGAACCGTTCCAGCTCCTTAATAGAGTAACTCTCGACACTTGCGCGCAGACTGCCGCGCACAACCCGGTACAGGTCCACGAACAGGCCCGCGCGGAGCATCCGGTCGACCTCGTCCTCTCGGGTGGCGTGCCGCGACATGAGACGTTTCAGGGCGCTGGGCTCGTACGGAGCGAAGTGGTACACGTGCATATCCGGCCGTCTCTCCCAGCGATCGATCAGCCAGTCCACGAATTTCTCGAAGCAGCGCTTCTCCTCCTCCGGGGTGAGCGCCCAGAGACCAGTGTAAACTGGCTGTCCAGGATCGCCGGCCGTCGCGTAGCCGAACAGGTACTCCAGGCCCCCTGGCCCAACGAAAGGGTCGCCCTCGAAGTCAAAGAAGATATCCCCTGGGGACGGCGTGGGAAGAAGTGAAAGACCCTGCCCGGGCTCGGGGTCAAGCGTCTCGTAGACCGGCTTCTGCGCCCTCCTGCCCTCCATCTGGACGCGTGCCTGATCTCTTATCCTCTCGTAAGTCGCAACGGCTCCTCGCCGGGGTTTCCAGGGAAGGGGCAGCGGCTCACATGCCAGCTGGGTTGTGGTGGATATCTGCCTGCTCCTCAGCTCGTCGATCTGGAGGCTGGATATCCCAGCCACAAGGCTGAGATGGTCGTCGGCGCGCCTGCGGGAGTCACACTGAGGACTCCAGGGACACACGTCGCAGTGTGCCCGTGGATCCGGGTAGATGCCGACGCCATTTCGCTCGGCGATGGCGGACTCGAGCCACTTCCTGACAAGTCGGTAGTAGGCTGCGTAGTCGCCGGTGCGGTACTTCTGCGCCTCAAACTCCGTCCATGGCGCGACCACGTACATGTGCTCGGGCAGCAGGCCCTGTGCGGATCTGAGCAGGTCGGAGTAGAGAGAGAGCTGCAGGATGGTGCCGCTCCTGGTCTCCCTGGCCAGCTTGGTGTCGATGACCTCGTACGACCAGTCCCCGAGATTGCTTGGGACATCAACCCTGCGCAGGACGTCGGGACGGCCGCTCCACCCGCCGTTGGACAGGGCGCCCTGTACTATGACGTCGCACCCAAGGCGCATCGCCTCCAGTGTCGCGACCATGGTCCCGTCATCAATGCCCACGCCTTCGGCTACGGTCACCTGGAGGCCCTGGTCCTGGAGGTGCTGGACGTAGTCCCGCTCGTGGGCCAGGCCCCGCTCCCTTAGCAGCTGCAGAGTCGGGTCCCATGCGCTCGGTGTTACCCTCATGCCGTAGGCAACGTCCTGGTCGAGACCGGTCAGGTGGCGGCACGCAAGATGGTTCACCAGGTCGCTGGCACTCAGTTGAATGTTACCATCGAGAATATGCATGGGTATCGTGTTCCTTACTTGACACGTCCGGGACTGGTTTCGGTTGTCAGTCTGGTGTGATCGAACGCGTGTCTATTCTTAGGCAGTGGTTCCGCTGATCCAATCAATGCTAGCACAGGCGTTCGTTTGACACCACAGCTTGGAACGACGGTCCGCACGGGGCTTACTCTTGCACCGTGGCAGTGAGGCCGCCGCCGCCAGCAACTTGGCCAGTCAGGACTTATGGTACCTTCGCGTGGCTGCTGGTCGACCTGGGCTGGAGGAGGATGCGCGTGGTGAACCAACAGGCTCCTTCCACACTCGAGTCGCTGAGTGCGATGCATGTTGGAGGACGCGCCACGTCTTTCCAATATTCAAATTTCGGAGCCAGAGTTCAAATTCAGCCCACGTATGGACTCCTTCTGAGTATCCGGACCATGCATCTGAATCGGCCAATGGTCATGTCCGGCAAGCGCCTTACTTGATTCATCCAAGCTAGCGTGGGCCTCATTCGGCTATGACTTCAACCACTCCCGTAGGGACGGTGCGTCCCTGAAATTTCGCTGCTGCATGTAGCGAACGTCCCATGAACCGGCACCTAGCTCTTGGAATTTCTCATAGGCGCCTTTACCGAACACGACGATCTTGTCAGGCCTGAGATGCTCTAACTGGAGCCTAGTCGATATGTCGAAAGCCTGCCTGAACCCAGGAACTATCCGGTCCCCGTAGGTGGCCAGAGGGATCAGGTTGAGGTAGGCGATCTCGTCCAGCTCCAAGTAAAGATACCTTCTTACAGCTGTCACAGGCTTCCAGTCCGGCTTGTAGTTTATGCCGAGCATGAAGTCGCGCATCATCCCGAACAGAGCGTCGAGGCTGTCCGGGGACCTAGTGACGCTGTGCTCGCGAATTAGCTCAAACATCACGCTGTCGGCGGCCTCAGCCTTTGAAGTGTTGCTAGCCCGAGGATTCTGGGCCATCACCGCCACCCGCTGTTTTGACCCAAGGTAATCTCTTCCCACGAAGCCGGGCTGGGGCCATCTATGCTCGAATGGGCAGAAGATTCCGGGGTTGGAAGCCATCAGATCGCTCCAGGTGCTTTCGGAACCGATTTTGGCCCAGAGATCCCGTATTGTACTGTCCATGAAGACTCCTCCTTAGAGTTAAGATCAGAACTTCGACGATTACCCACAATCCATTGTGTATTTCTTGACCTTGTTTAGGGCGCTAGGTCCCCGGCTCCAGTCTGCTTCCATGGTTGTCCGGCTGGACAACTATGAGCGACGGTTGCGCTGGTGTCTCCCGATACTTCATGCCTGAAGGCAGCACATGTCACCTGGACTCGACGATGGTTGTCCGGCTGGACAACTATGAGCGACGGTTGCGCTGGTGTCTCCCGATATATCCGACGATGACCTTTTTCAACTCATCGTCCCAGTCGAACGCAATCCGAATCGTCTGGTGCGGATCGAAGCTGGCTCCCTTACCGATGTGAGTGTCCAACTCGTATGACCGGCCATCCACCGTGGTCGTGTACCATTCCGCGAACTGTTCCTTCGTGATCTCGGTCTGCTTGGGTCTGTATGACCAGCCTGGGCACGCCTCCTTTAAGAGCATGTCGAAGTTGGGCGCAGACCCTGGGTCCATGCGTCGCCTGTGGTACTCGGTGGCGAGCCACGCGAGTGCGTCGAACACCTCCTCCGGTTTCCGGAAGGAGCTGTTCTTGGCCGACTTGGAGTTGAGAGCGAGGCGAAGTCTGTCCGGGAAGGACTTCGCGGCGAGCGCGAGAGCATCGTTCACGCTGGTCAGGTGCACGGGTCGTTCTGTTTCCTCTCTGGCCTGTCCGGCACTCTCGGTTACGTATGCCCTTCGCCAGTACTCCTGCATGTTGCGGCTCTGGGACAGCTCGTCCTTCAGCCGGCTGTTCTGTTCGTCCAGCATGTTCCTGTCCGCTCGTAGGTCGGCACTTTCCTGGGCTAGCAGGGTACTCTCTGCTCTTAGCGAGTCGTTTTCCTGCCTGGACTGCTTCAGTTCCGAACCGATGGCTTCCAGGTCCGGTATCTGCACCGGTTCCGCCTGCGCTTTACCAGTGCCGATAGCAGACGGGCCTCCGGTGCCTGACTGTTCCAGGTCGGATGTCGTAGCGCTCCCAGATTCCGACGCGTGCTCGCGAAGTTCCTGCGCAGGCGGTTCGTCGTCCGGGACTTCCGGACTGGTCATCAGCGTGCCCCACTTTCCCGCCAACTCCAGTATGATCGATTCGCAATCCGCTCTCTGAATTGCACGCTCCTGCTCCTCGGTCCGGGTGGTGCCCTGCGGACGAACTAGTCGATATTTGACCAGACTCGACCTCAAGTCCTCGATGATTGCCAGTGACTCCGACATCGAAATTGTTCCCTGATCGTAGTCGGCCCTGAGTGGAGCAATCGTCAGGTCCAGGTATCGCAGTTCCTCAGTGAATTCACTTATGACCTCGATAGTGGCCTGCCTGATCGCCAGGGTGTTGGCCAATTTTCGATCCATGGCCTTGTCCTCGGCCAGTTGTTTGACGGCGTTGATCAGCAGGTCAGTGCTGTCCCAGTCGGGGGCATCCGAGGGGAGGTCGTCAAGGTCATTTATGAGTTCAAGGAACAGCTCGGAGTCGATTCCTGCAGTCTCAACCCGGTTAGGGTCGGCCAGCCAGCCCGAGACGTAGCACAACATAAGGCCTGCGTCGTCCTTATCGAACTGCCTGCCGGTTTCTGTGTCCGCGATCTCGTCGCGCACTTGTCGCCACTGGCTCCTGAGCCATATTGAGTGGAATCGTCGCCTACGAAGGTCCGGGCCGTCGGTGGGTATGCCCCTAGCTTCGAGATGCTCCGCCACTAAGCCTCGCAGGGATTCCATAGAGTCGGCCCATACCCTCAGGACACCACCGGCGAGCCTGTCGTTTCCGGTGAAGATTTCGAGCAAGATGGGCGCTTTCAGCTGGTCGGTCGGTGCCCTGCTGGCGTCTCTGAATCCGAGTACATCGATGCCGTCCTTGATAGCCGAGTTGAGGGTGCTCCGAGAGCTGTCGGCCGCTCCCTCCCGGGATTCCAGGGCCCGGTCGATTGTCCTCGCCGCGTGGTCGGGGGATATGACGTACGAACTGAATATCAGGTTTAGCGAAGTGTCGGGAGCTGCCGTCCATCGCCCGCCCTCTGTTTTGGGTTCGAGTTTACTGGTGCTGCTCATGGCCCTGTCCTGGTTCGCATTTGAGTGTGGAGTGTGTCGATCATCTGGCGTTGCGCCGTGTCCCTGTCGGTATTCGGGAGAGGGACATGAGTCTCCCCTCCACTATCCGTACTAAGAGTTCCTGTCGCTGTAACCTTCTATTGTTTGAGGCGACCTAACCTGTGGGCCACTGTGATGACTTCTCTGCTATCGAGACTTATGACCACGTAGATGTTGAGCGTGTCCACAACTCTGCGGTACTCGTCTCCCAGTAGGCGCTCGGCCTTCCTGCGGGATCTTCGATCCATTGAGTACACATACCCATCGTGACGGATCTGCTTCCTGCCAAAGCGAACAACGGTATCGATACTCGACTGCGAGATTCCCCGCTGCTGGCGCCTCCTCCTCGCATGTTTGGTGAAACTCCGATGTATCCTGGCACTGTGATCCTGTTCCATGAAATGGTCTCCCCCGTACTGCGACTCTCTGTTCCTGCCCTTACCGGTGATGTTTCGTCTCCTGGCCATGGCCCTTCCTTCCGCGATGTCATTCGCTATCGATGGTTGGGCTGCTCATGTCTCCTCCACCTCTTCACACCCCTGACCCGATGGTCGACGTGTTTACATCCTTCACACACACATGAGGACCCGTCCGTCTGGTTACGTTCGTGGGTCGGAGGGATTGCCCCACCCCGTCCGAGTCTCCTCCCCAGGATGGCGCAGACGCACGCATACTGCGGCCACGTGGGAAGTACTTGGAAACACCCCTGATCAGAGTAGACCGAACTCGTATTCACACACTCGACGTCCTGGATCCGGTACGGCAGTCTATCGTCATCCGTAGGACCCGGTCGTCGTTGCCATGTCATTGCACGAGACGAATCGGACTCAACGAGGGCGCACAGGGGATCCCCGTCGGACTCGCGAAGATCCACTCACAAAGAAGTGGGAAGCCTCGCAAGATCCAGGAGGGGACAAGAGTTGTCCCGCCTCCGGCGTCTGAGTAACCAATTATCAGACACTGAGGGCGCATCGATAAGTCAATGCGAAGAACAGCCTGGCTCCCATGCAGGGGAAGGTGGGGCAGGCTTAGTTAATTATCTGGGACCGCTAGGCGCAGAGTACGGTCCGTCGTGCTCCGAAAGTTTGCCGTGGTCGTCAGGTGGTTCGTTTCCATCCGTATCACGATTGTCTTCCTCTATTTGGTTGAGATAGTTTTGAGGGTACATTAGCCCATATTGAAAGCATACCATATGATTTGGATAATGCAAGAGCAATTTGTGCTACTGAGCTCTGGTTTCGCGGTCAGTGCCCGTCTACGGCCGGAGAATTCACACTGACCTGACTGACTGCGACCAGGACGTGAGATCATGCATCCCACATGTCCGCAACAACTGGCATCTCTGGCAGCCGGCTGCATTGGATTTGCCACATCTTGAAAGGGGTCTGGCTGACCCATCGCAAGCGCGTGGCATTGCAGACCATTATCGCGACAACTTCGATCACATAGAGGCTTGTGTGCAGGCATCCGGCCACAAGTGAACCGCCAACGCCATGCTGCCATGTGATTGAGTCGTTCTCAATCTAACGACTCTGCACGATTGCGACTGGACTAGCTGGCCAATCTACCGCGCCAGCCTGTCCACATCTGGGACTATCGGCGAACGCGGGCCATGCCAATGGATCTGCAGATGGTGTCGTGCGCGAGTGCAGGCGAGGTACAGCAGCATTCGGTCAAACTCCGTGTCGTTGAAGTTGTTTCTGCCAGCATTTGCAAGGATCACGGCATCGAACTCCAGGCCCTTTGTCAGGATTACCGGACTGACCGTCAGGTCGGTTTCGACCACTCCGGTCTGACTGAGCCTGCTAATGTCCCTAACGCCTTCGCTCCTAAGCGATTTGTAAATGTCACTAGCACTCTTATCCCACTTGGTGAGCACGGCGATCGAGCGTACTTCATCCAACTCGCGAAGTTCCCTTAATGCAGTGGCGATGGCGCTATCCATGTCCGCTGCACTCCTGGATCTTATGAGTTCCGGGCGGCTACCCCTGCGTCCGTACGGTCTTGGAGTCCTCGTAGTACGCATTGGGAGACCCTTGAGAATACGGTTGGTGTACTGTGTTATCTGCCGGGTGTTCCGGTATGTGTCGCGCAGCTCCGCCTTGGTTACTCTGCTTCTGTCGAACAGCCTGCTGAACTGGTCCCAGTTCGTTATCGACCTGTGGGGTAGCAATCCCTGCTTAAGGTCGCCCAGAAGAGTGAAGCTGTCATTCGACGAGTTCATTCGCATCAGCTCTATCTCGAGCGGGGAGACATCCTGGGCCTCGTCCACAACCACGTGCTCGAAGTTCTCGCTCTGATAGCCATTTAGCGAGTAATCCAAATAGAGTGCAGCCGCCAGGTCCGTCAGGCCCAAAGAACGGCCGGTGGCGTTACGGGACACCGTTAGGGAAATTTCATTCGCTGCGCCCGAGTCCAGGTCTCCACTATTGCTGTACCTCATGATGACGTCGGCCCCTGACATCAGACGCACGTACTCGCGCCTGAAATCGTAGCGAGGCCACAGATAGTCAATTTCACGTTCCACCTCGGTCCTGCTGGACGCTACGACCTGGGACCGGGTGGCGCCTCGTCTTCGAGACGACAAAGGAGCAGTTCGTGCCAACTCCTGTGCAAGCACTTCTATCAGGGACGCCCGAGCTGAATTCAATTGCGTACGCAGGCTAAATGCATTGTCTACGCGAGCCCTGAAGTCGGCGGCATTCATGTTCAATGACAACCGGTTCACGATGTTGCCCGCCTGACGGCGGATGTTCTGTCTGGTTGTTCTGACAAGTTCACGTACGTAGTTGTCCAATAGGCGCCTCATCTTCATACCGCCCTTGAACAGGTGGGCCTCTATCTCGGCCTCACGGAACCTCCTACGATTGTTCATCAGGTCACTGAATACCCTCTCCTCACCTCCTCTTAGAGTTACTGTGGAGGAGAACTTCCCAAGTAGCCACTGGGTGACCGTCATCTGGCGCATGTTATGGACGTCCATCTGGGGCAGAAGTTGCGATACATAATCCAGAAATGCCTGAGATGGTCCGAACATCACTATGCGTTCCTGAGCAGGGCGGTTGAGGTTGCCCAGGTCGCTGTGGGGTGAAAGGACGAACTCGATTCTCTGCAAGCCGACAATGCTCTTGCCACTGCCTGCAGCTCCCTGGAGTATGAGAACAGGACTGTCTGTCTTGGACAGCGCTTCGTACTGCTGGGGCTGGAGAGTCTGGACCGCATCGGACATGTACCGAACGCTCGGACCAGACAATCGTTCGTCCAGCATCCGTGAGGATAAGACCTCGGAGGCGCCGAGATACGCCAACCTCAGCACGTCGTCGATGTCTCGTAACTGCGCGTCCTCTATTGCGAGCGACCGCTTCAGGAAGACCGTCGCTCGCCTCGTGCCGTCTCGGGGTGTCCGGTATGCCCCGGCGGCGGGATTGTAGTAGAGTGCGGCTTTCGGGGCGCTGTGATTAAGAATGAAGCCTTCCGGCACATCGGGGATATTCACTCCTGACGTGCCGATGTACATGGTCTGGACATCCTCACTGCCCTCTTCCGAAAAGTCGATCCTCCCGAAGAATGGGTTGGGGCGAGCCGCCCTGAGTGTGTCGATATCTTTCGCGGCGTAAGATACGACGGCGTCCGCCGACCTCACGTCTGGCCCGTATGTTGGTCTCGAAGCACGCTTCTCCTTGTCCCGTATGTCGGAGTCGATCACTGCAACCACTTCCCGAAGATGACTCTCCTCGTGGTTGAAGTCCGCATCGTGATCGTATGCTTGGGTCCCAGTGTCTCCGTGAGTCATTGCTTCTACCCCCTCACTTGCTCGCCCTACAAGGCGTTGCCTCAGGCGTTGCCATAATAGGAACTGTTTACCAGGCCTGCAAGTCGTGACCCACGGCCCGATCCACCGTTAAAGGGTGGACACTGCATCAGACAGCAATGGTACGCCTCATGATGCGCCCATTTCCTTTTCGTTGAGAGCTGCCTGGACAGTCAGAGAAAACTTGCGCTCTGGAAGCGAGTCCTCAGAAGGCGGACTATCGGGAAACTGTCTTGCCTTTCGCGACGGGCTGAGAAGACCATGCCGAGAATTGGGTTCGGATAACGGCCGTGGCCATGCGATCGCCATCTGCTCCTATACAGTTGCGGCGATGGAACGCAAGGGCAGAGCTGGGTCCCAACCTGAAATTGGATTTCACCAACGCAGCTGTGTCTGTCCGACTTTGATTCAATTCATCCGTGTGAGCACAAAGGACGGCTGCTATTGATACCGCAAGGCTCTCCTGTCTCTGGTGGAGAGCATCCTGAGTGACGCTCGAAATAGGTAGGGCGACAGGGCACGAGGCTTCAGGTCGGGTAAACTGACCCCGGTGAAAATGGAGTGGCAAAAGCATCATGAACACGGAAAGATGACGATGTACTATCCAAGTCATGGGCCGGACATATGCGGTTCGCGAGCGTTTTCGACCAGGTGCCCGTCATGCCGGAAGTCGGTCTTCTATTTCTTCTGCGACCATGGAAGCAAGGTCTTTTTCGACTATCTAGGTCTACCATGGCCAGAGCATAACTGTGGCTCAGTAGGCTCTCAATCAACGTCTCAAAGCCCTCGAAGGCCGTCGGGCCGCACTGCGCTTACCAACATGGCAGGTATATCGTTCGGCGTACAGCCTACCGATCATGGTCTATTACCTGGCATGAGACGCGCCTCGATCCACATGAATGAGTCATCGATGCGCAGGGTCAGAGAGGCGAACTCGCTGTCACGCCAGACTTACAGGATCGATCCACTGGGCACGGGGCGTGAGACCCTAATCGGTCGTGTAACTGCAGTCCACACTGTGGATCTCGCCCTAAGACTCGGACTGAGTTCAGAATCACTTGGCGCCCGGTTGGTCGGCGGACGATTCCAAGGGCTTGAGGCGATTCAGATCACAATCCTGGTGGACGACATCGATATCGATCCCGCCGCCATCGACCTGCTGAGTTACACGTTTTGGTGTGAAGTGTCGGAGAGCTCCCAGTCTGTGGCCACTCAAGACATCGTCTGGGTTGAAGTGATCCCCGTCGAAATACTTGGGGACGAAAGTCGTTGGATCGCCGAGCACCTGGAGCTGCTGTGACTATGCCACGATAAGGCTACTGGCTGGGCCGCCACGTATTAGTCTCACTCAAGTCCATAAGACCGCCGACCCCAGTAAGTTGCTGAGTTTATTGGGAGAGCCCCTTCGCAGATCCAGTCCGCGCTCCTGTTCCCCTCCTTGGACTGGTCTGTTGACCTGTGAGAATGAGTCGTGCTCTGTCGGTTGCCAATCACCTGGGCGGATCTACCTGTAGACCCCATTTAAGAACACATTTCGACTGAGCAGCAGCAATCGTTAGTGCGGGGCCCGTTCGCACGGACATTAGTAAGTGCGAAACCGATTGGCACGAGTAATAGTGCTATGGGGGACTCAGACGCTTACAGCGCCAAGGGGCTCGGAGCATCTTCACTCAGATCTACACATCACAATCCAATGGATATCCCAATTCCCTGGGCCGGTCGTCAACTGTCAGGGCCAGCTGGCACGAAATCTACCTCAGGCTCGACATCCTTTTCGTTGCCCTAGGTGTGTGTCGAGGATTGACATTCGACCCAAAATCGTAGGAATGGCGACCTCCACCTTAGACCCTTTCATAAACGTAGTTATGATAGTCTTTTTGTAACTTTCCCGAATTCCTCCGAAAACAGGACAATCCATGACCCAACAGCTCGTCCAGGGCACCCCGGCAGGCCCTCTCGCCGCATTCGCAGACCGGCTCCCGCCCATGATCGCCTCGGCCGACGACCGCACCGCCTGGCGCTTCGTCGACTTCTTCGCCGTCACCATCCGTAACCCCAACACCCGCGAGGCCTACTACCGCGCCGTCTCCCGGTTCATGGACTGGTGCGAGCAGCGGGGGCTCCACCGGCTCGACGCCATCAGGCCCATCCACGTCGCGGCGTACGTCGAGCAGCTCCCCCTCTCACGCCCCTCGGTCAGGCAGCACCTCTCCGCAATCAGCAGGTGCTTCGACTGGATGGTCTCGGGCGGCACGCTCGATACCAACCCGGCGACGTCGGTCCAGAGACCCAGGCACGTCGTCAGGGTCGGCAGGACCCCGGTCCTCAGCGACGACCAGGCCCGGACGCTGCTCGAGTCCATCTCAATAGATAAGGATCGCGGGACTCCGAGATCGCGCACTGATCGCGACCATGCTCTACACCTTCGGCCGGGTCGGCGCGGTCATCGCAATGGACGTCGAGGACTATCGCCTCAGCAACCACCAGCGGACATTCCTGCTGCACGAGAAGGGCGGCAAGGAGCACCACGTCCCGGCACACCACAGGCTCGTCGAGTACCTCGGTGAGTACATGGACGCCACCGGCCTCTGGCACTCGCCCAAGTCGCCCCTGTTCCAGGCGGTCGACATCACGAAGTCACGGCTCAAGGGCACCCGCATGAACAGGCAGATCGTGTTCCAGATGGTGAGGCGACGCGCCAGGCGGGCCGGGCTGCCTCCCACCATCAACTGCCACAGCTTCCGCGCCACCGGCATCACCAACTACCTCTCCAACGGCGGTTCGCTCGAGGACGCACGCGCCATCGCTGCCCACGAGTCGTCCCAGACCACACGGCTCTACGACCGCACCGGCGACAGCATCACCCTGGACGAGATCGAGAGGATACGGTTCTGAGGTCGTCTCTCCCCATGGGTCGAGACGACCTGCGGGGCTGCGTTAGGACAGCACAGCAGCCTACTAGCTTGCCTGGTCTGGTACAAGGCCCGCCATCCGTTATAGGGACTTTCTAAAGTTGCCTGCCGCAAGTCCACTGGACTCAGGGACTGTTGCATCTCTGGGAAGTGAGATAGCGAAGGAATCGTGCAACGACTTAAACGGAGTATACTGGGAACACGCGGCTGAGAGCCTCGAAAGCCTGAACATGGGTGCAAACAGACGATGAAATCGCTCGACAGGATTACTATCGACCCCGCCGTCATGGGCGGTAAGGCATGTATTCGAGGCATGCGTGTGACTGTCGGTACTGTGGTTGGCCTGCTGGCGGCCGGTCGTTCGCCTGCGGAGATATTGCGAGCCTACCCGTATCTTGAGCAGGAGGATATTGACCAGTCTCTGGCCTACGCTGCCTGGAGACTGGAGGAACGCGAAGTCCCCCTCTCCACTTCATGAGGCTGGAACTCCTCATCGACATGAATCTATCTCCCGAATGGGTGCAGGTTCTACGGAAGCACGGGTGGCGGGCATTGCACTGGTCCTCCGTGGGCGCCCCTGGAGCCAGCGACGAAGAAATCATGGATTGGGCGGCCACTCACCAACACGTTGTGTTCACCCATGATCTGGACTTTGGCACGATGCTGGCACTCTCCCATGAGACGGGGCCAAGTGTGATCCAGGTCCGGACGCAAGACACTCTGCCAGATTACCTGGAAGGATCGGTGATCGCCGCTCTAAATCAACATGAGGCCGACTTGTCGGTCGGGGCATTGGTCGTGGTTGATGAGAGCCGGAGCCGAGTTCGAGTGTTGCCGATATGAGATCATGTGTTGTGAATTGCCGTAAACAGCTATAGACACCTTCAAGAGTCTGTGGGCCCGAGGGTACTGTGGGGTGACTTTAGAAAGTCTCTCTCCATTATGGACAGGCGGGCCTCTGAACTGGAGACCGTACACCCAGTAGATGGGGCATCTGGGCGTGGGCGTGTGACGCCTCCAAAGGTCTCCCGGGGCGCGGGGAAATGCCTGGATCAGTACAGGCGGGGATTCCCCGCTGACAATCATGCCTGTATCATGAGCTCACCAGTGGAGCCGCAGGCCAGAGCCTCCAGCCATCACTCCATCACTCTGTCTGCGGCCTCACTGGTCACCATGAAGCGTGATCCCCATGGATGGACGACAGCGTATCAGCATAAAACCCAAGATCACAAGAACTGAGTTGCCATTCAACGCTCACTCATGAGTTTCTGCCCGAAAAACCCGTCCATTCCAACAGAGTCCGTGCCGGGCACGATTTCCTCTCGGCGTTGGATTGAACGTGGGGCATCAGCCCACTCACTGTGGTGGTGGGGTCCACTACCGGACGCTTCGGAAGTGGGTGTCGTGGTACAGGATGTGAATCGTCGAGGGCCACAGACTGAACCGCCTACCTTCAACAGGCGTCCTTCAGGTTACCCTTGATACTTGACCCGATGCGCCTGCAAATGCTCATTTACATGAAGCGGTAAATCGGACTTTCCAGAAAGCCGTTCTTACAGTTTCATCCATAACAGTTTTTACATTGTCCTGTATTTACATGTTTACAGCTTTTAACTTCCTCAGTACATTCATCACAGGGCTCTCCACCACACAACAATCCGACTGGTGGACTCTGGCTCCGACGCCAACTGGATGAAGCGTGCCAGTGATGCCATGATCTCCAACCTCCGAGGACAGCTTCCGTCGCAGTTGTCGCCCAACCAAATTCGCAGGCCAGTGCCAAGAGTGCAAGAGATGGCTCCGCAGTAACATTGCTGGCGGTCGGCAGAATACGCAGTTCAGCACCCTCTACCGAGCATTGCCTTCAGGGCAAATCGTGCCGGCACCCAGATCAGTCTGGCCACGTTGCAGATTACGAGCCACGACGCTCCCGGGGTCCAGGTGCAATTACACACTGGATTCCACAGCTGCTCACCGCGCCACAGGCGAACCCCGTCTTTCTGCAAAGTCCCAAATACCGAATATGTATTCTGCTTGAACACTTACTAAACGTAAATATAGAATGCCGGTGAGATGGAAATACTAAATTACAGTTTTCTGTATTTACATCTTGTCTCAAAGGGGGATTGTCATGATCATAGCGGTGCTCGGAGAAAAGGGCGGAACAGGCAAAACGACGGTCGCGGTTAATCTCGCGGGAATGCGTGCCGCGGCGGGATGGAGAGTGCTCCTCCTGGATGGTGATCGGCAGGGCAGCTCAGCCTACTGGGCCCAGAAACGAGAAACACTGGACCTGCCCGCACTGCATTGGGATCAGTATTTCGGCGCTTCGCTCGGTCGCGCGCTGCAGTCCGCGACGCTTGACTACGATGACGTCATTGTCGATATCGGTGCCGGCGACAGTGATGTGATGAGCGCGGCGCTTGAGGTGGCCGACTGCGCCATAACGCCCGTACGCCCTTCCGGAATTGATGTATGGACAATGGGGCTGATGGATTCCCGAATGTTAGACGCGCAGCTTGAAAATAAGAACCTCCGGTGCTGGGCTGTCATAAACTGTGCGTCCACTCATCCTGCAAGTCCGGACGTCGCACATGTGCGGGAAGCCCTGGCCGGCGCCAATCTTCTCAAAGTCGCGGAGACTGTGATTCGCCAGCGTGTGGTCTTCCAGAGAGCAGTTGCAGCAGGAATGACCGTGGTGGAAGAGCCCACCGCGTCACAGAAGGCGATAGACGAAATAATGGACCTGTACAGTCTGGTTTTCAACGTACGGGTCGAAGCGCATGAAGGGGTCGCAGTATGACTATGGAGATGAAACCGGTTGCGCGCACGAGTGGGCGGGGAAGCGGGCCCGGCAAGCAGAACCGCCTGAAGGAAAAGCATAAGCCAGTCACTTTTAGCTGGCCTGAAACGTTCGCCACGCGCCTGAAGCAGGCAGCCGCTCAACGCGGCATGAGCGTCACCGAATTTGTCCGAAATGAAATCAGTCCCGCGGTGGACGACGCGCTGAACGAACTCGTCGAAGAACGCCTGAAGGAACGACGCCCCTCATCGCCGTAGGGACCTGACGACCACGAGTCAGCACCCCACCGACGCACCTGTCTATCTGGGCGACTCTGTTGGCATAGCGCCCTCGGTGCGCGGGTTGCACAACCTGGCCGTGGCGTGTCTGCTCCGGCGCGACGAACGGGTCCACGCACAGAGCATAAATCTGGGCGACTGGCTTTGCCGAGTAATAGCCAGCATCGGCGGATACCTACCAGGGTACTGCACCGACGGTGTCGATGGTCTCCTTCACCCTGGCCACCGCCTGCTGCTTGTCCTACGTCTGGTTGGTAGCGTGAGCCGCAACGATCACTTGGTGGCCGCTGTCCACCACTGCCTGACAGTTGTAGGCTTGCAGAAAGTCCCGACCGCCCGGCGCCGGCATGATGCGGGACTCAGCATCGGTGAAGTTGCGCTGGGCTCTATCCTCGGGCACCCCCAAATGGTCCTTGCCTGCGGCCTCGGCCTGCTCCGCCGCCGCCTGAGCTTCGGCCTCTAACGCCGCCATCGCCTCCCGTATCCTCTCCAACCGCCCCTCCCGAAAGGCCAACTCCTCCGGCAGCTCGTCCCCACGCCCATCCGCACCGTACCGCCGGTCGTCATCATCATCAACTTCCTGCGCCCGTCGCAACAACTCCGACACCTTCGCCGCCAAATGCTCCTCTCTCTCCTTCATCCGACCGTAACTCATCGCTCGGTGCTTTGATGCGTTGGCTCTCACCTTGGTGCCGTCCAACGCCACGTGGCCCAGCTTCACCAACCCCGCCTGCTGGCACAACGCCAATACCTGCAAGAACAGGCCTAACAGCGCATCCAGATTGTTCTTGCGGAAGTCCGAGATGGTGCGGAAATCGGGCGTATTGTTCGCCGCCAGTACCCGGAAGGCTATGTCCTCGTGGAGCCGCTGGGCGATTCGTCGGGAAGATGCCACCCCGGCACAGTAGCCGTAGAGCAGCACCTTGACCATCATCCGTGGAGGATACGGCGGCCCGCCTCGTCTCTCTCGCTCGTAGCGGTCGGTGGTCTCCGAAAGCTCCAACTGGTCCACAACGTCAGAGATGAAATACGCCAGATGGCCATCAGGTAACCACTCCTGCCTGCAACGCTGCCGGCAACAGCAACTGCTGATCGGGACCGTAGGGAAGGTATGTCTTGCTCATCGCCGACTCCACACTACTGAACTGCCCCTATCTTAACCCCAACGACTGCCTACCGTGTTTCGCGGACGGGGTGATCGAGGACCTTGCGGAAGGCGTTCGCTACATGATGTCGACTCCCATCGCTTTTGGCATGGTGGGGCTGGGCTTCGCGTTTGGGTTCTTCGGGTCGTCGTACCTGCAGGTGCTTCCGGCGTTTGGCAAGGAAGTGCTGAACATGAACGCCGCCGGCGCGGGCTTTCTGCTTACGGTGGCCGATGTGGGATCGTTGGTCGGCAACCTGTTCCTAGCGTCGTTTGGTAACCCACAGTACAAGAACTGGCGGCGGCTGGGCATGATTATCCTCTTCGGAGGCGCGCCGGTCGCCTTCGCCATATCGTCGGTCTACATCGTCTCTCACGTGCTGCTCTTCTTCACGGGAGTTGGGTTCACCAGGTTCTTTTCGATGGGCACGACCGTGCTGCAACTGACCACTTCATCACAGCTGCGTGGGCGCATGATGAGCCTGTGGCTCATAGGAGCGGCCATGCACTACATAGGCGCGCTGCCATTGGGGGCAGTAGGCGAATACTGGGGATGGCCGATGTCGCTGGGAGGCACCGCGCTGGCAATCATGGCTTTCGGGCTTTGGGTTGGGCATTCTCAGACCGACGCTGCGTGCGCTGAAGGTCTAGAGGTGCCTGTGTGCCTAAGTATGAAGCTCGATGATGTCTCGGTCGGTTAGCTCGTGGCTGCGGCCTACGTGCTGGCCCTTAAATTTGCCTGAGTCGCCCCAGAGCACGGCGTATCTCAGTCCCTATGCCAGGTCCTTTTGGAGTTGGGTCGCGGGCTCGATCACGGACGTGCCTACCCTGCTCCGCCATCCAGCGCCGCTAATTTGCGGCATGACGCAGAGTGGGGTCCATGAAGTCCCTGAGCCAGTCGCCTAGAAAGTTTACCGATAGTATCAGTAACGAGAGTGTGACCCCGGGAATCGTTGCCACCCACCACGCCTTTTCCAGGACCTGCCTCCCGTCAGCAACCATTATGCCCCAACTCGCCGTTGGAGGCGGGATACCAACTCCAAGGAAGCTCAAGCCTGCCTCCAGCAGCACGACGATGCCCACCTGGAGTGTCGCTAAGACGACCACGGTATTGAGCAAGTTGGGCCAGATATGAAACGCAAGGATGCGCGCGGGTGGCACACCTGTTGAGTGAGCCGCCAAAATGTAATCCCGCTCCCTTATGCTTAGCGTCTCAGCATGCACCAGCCGCGCATAGGGTGCCCATAGGATCACCATGACTACAGTCAACACAATGACTAAACTGGCGCCCCACGTTACGGCGAAGAGGAGAGCCAACAGTATCGGCGGACAAGACAACATGATGTCCACCCACCGCATAATCAGGGCTTCCACCCATCCGCGATAATACCCTGCCAGCAGGCCCGCCGCCGTTCCCAGAACCCCGGCCCCAGCGATGGAAATGGCGGCTACTATGAGGGAGGTCCGCGCTCCGTACATTATCCGCGTTAAGATATCTCTTCCGAGTTTATCCGTTCCCAGAATGTACTCACTGGTGCCACCCTGCCATACCGGCGGCTGCAAAGAGGCAGCTAGGTTGGCTTTGGTTGGTGAATGAGGGGCCAATACCGGTGCCAGTGCTGCTGCCAGTACGAAGACTACCATCACAGCGACCGAGAGGATGGGAAATCGTCCTCTGAGTGCAGCACGCACAATCCAACGTCCCATGTCCGCCGGGACACGCGCGTACCTCATCATGTCTAACCTAGGAGAGCCTCACTCGCGGATCAATCCAGCCATAAATGACTTCAATCGAAGTATTCACGACTAGGACAATCACGCCAATCATCAGAACGGTCCCTTGAACCAGCGGGTAGTCCCTTGCCGAGACTGCGTCGAATGCAAGCCTCCCAACTCCCGGCCAGCCGAAGACCGTCTCAACGATAATGCTCCCCATGATGAAGCCACGTATCATCAGTCCACTTGCGAAAGCGAGGATGGGAATAGAGGCGTTCTTGAAAGCATGACCTGCGATAATCTGAAATTCCCCTAGACCCTTGGCTCGCGCCGTCCTGATGTAGTCACTCGCCAAGGTCTCCAACATGCTCGATCGGGTTATTCTTATCAGCCCGGCTGAGGCGCTCCACCCAAGAGTAATCACTGGGAGTACGAAGTGTGATGCCCCCCCTTTACCGGCCGGCGGTAGCAGGTTGAAGTAAACCGCGAACAGCAGGATGAGCATGATGCCTAACCAGAAGTCAGGCACCGCCTGCCCTACGAAAGCAAAACCTCTGGAGCTCCAGTCCTGCCAGCTGCCTCGATACACGGCCGCGATCACACCAACAGGTAGGGAGATCAGTAAAGTCAGCAAGAAGGCGACCGAAGCCAGTTGGAGCGTGTTCCAGAGCTTGATGCGGAAAATCTCAATCACGGGACGCTTATTCATGATTGACTTGCCAAGGTCTCCGCGAGATAGCTCCCTCAAGAACACCAGGTACTGCTCGTGCATAGGCTTATCCAGCCCCATGCTGACGATTAGCGCCTCTCTGTCCTCCCGGCTGGCTTGTATCGGCAGAAAGACATCTACCGGGTTGCCCAGCGCCCTGGACATGGCAAACACTAAGATCGAGAGCGCCAATAGAGTGACTACTGCAAGAGCTATCCGTCGTCCGATGAATACCCGCAAATCCCCATACCCTCAAAGTCGTGAACCCATAGCGGATGAACAACCGCCCCGCCTCCCAATATGGGGCGGGGCGGTTGTTCACGCTAACGTTTTCTTTCCACCGGGCCACCAGGTTGCGGCGTAGCTTACCTCCGCGGAGCTATGTACTCGTAGAACTTCGTACCACCGTTGTCAATTGGCTGCCACGAGGACACCGTTTCCGGATTGGTGGCGTAGAACTGCAGAGGTACGTTCATAACGCTCACCAGTGCCCACTGATCCTGTGTGTGATTCAGCGCATCCATGTAGAGTTTTGCGCGTTCTTCTCTCGACATGGCGTCTCCACCAAGAGTGCCTAACTTGGCAAACAGGTTGTCTAGGAATTCGTCTGAAATGATCTGGAATCCTATATCCTCGGACTGATGGAACTTGTTCAGGTACGGATCCCAAGGTGGCGGACCGGTTTCCAGACCCCAAGACCACATCCATCCATTGGTTGCATCCTCCAACCAGATGGACCTGAATCCCAGTAGCTCCATCGATTCTGTCTTGGTCTTTATCCCAATGTCGTCCCAATAGCTTGCGATAGCCTGCAACGCTTCAGGCAAGGGTATCCCGGGGAACGCGTAGCTGGCTAGCCTCACTTCCATCCCTTCGTGTCCGGCATCCCGCAGCAACTGCCGAGCCCGTACAGGGTCGTATGGGATCATGCACTCGTCACCGGGGCTCGCCACCGTGGTGAACCAGGGAGTGCCATCCGCACAAATCCCCATGCCGGCAAAGAATGTCTTGTTCATCGCCTTGCGATCAATGGCGATATTCATCGCCTCCCGCACTCGTATGTCGTGCCAGGGGTCTTCGCCCGTGTAGTTCGGGTGCGTCGAACGCCAGAGGCCTCCGAAGAAGATCTCGAACCGACGCTGGTTCGCGCTGCGACGCAGGTCGAAGCCACCTCGACTCACCAGCTCTACCTGCTCGGTAGTAATCGGGATCATGTCTGCTCTACCCGTTTCCAGCATCGCCAATCTGGTGGAGTCCTCCGGTACTGAGATGAAGACCAATCTGTCCCACATGGGGTTGATTCGCCAATGCTCGTCGGGAACTGCCTCGACCTCGACCCTGGCGCCCAGTTCCTGGGATACAAACTGGTAGGGGCCGGTGCCTATGGGCGCCCTCTCGAATCCGTCCTCGCCCACGGACTCGATGTAACTCTTGGGCGTACTGATAAGCGCTCGCGCCTGCGTACTCAATAGACCCTCTAGGGATACGTCAAACTCGTCAAACGAAAAGGTCAATGTGTATGGATCGGCCACCGCCATGTTGGGCACACGCCGCTTCATGTGGGTGATCATCGTTGACTTGGAATCCTCCCGGGCCATCTCGGTATAGGCGAGCGCTACATCGTCTGCAGTCAACTCACCGTTGCCATTGTGCCAAGTCACACCCTCTCTGATGTTGAAAACCCAGTCCTTCAAGTCCGGGGTGCTCCAAGAGGCCGCCAGACCAGGAAGATAGGAGGTCGGATCGGAGATTCCCTGGTACAGCAGGTGATCGTAGATCGGTTGCTGCGGACCATGCGAAATAGTGGGGTTGTTGTGCGCCAGCCAGTTGTCTCCACCGAAAAACAGGGGCGCGATAGTGAGAGTGCCACCACGCATGGGCACTTCTACTGGCACCTCGACGGTCTTCACAACCTCCTTGACGACAGTCTCGCCGGGGACCTCAACCGTCTTCACAACCTCCTTCTCCACCACGACAGTCTCACCGGGCACCACGACAGTCTTCACAACCTCCTTTTCCACCACGACAGTCTCACCGGGCACCACGACAGTCTTCACAACCTCTTTGACGACGGTCTCTCCAGGCACCTCGACAGTCTTCACAACCTCCTTTTCCACCACGACAGTCTCGCCAGGTATCTCGACGGTCTTCACAACCTCCTTTTCCACCACGACAGTCTCACCGGGCACCTCGACTTCTCTCGTGCAGGCCACAGCGAACGTGACGGCCACGGCTGCCACTACCGCGATAACAACCCATTGGACTCCTGTATTCTTCATCTTCATTCCTCCTTGCCCAAACCCTAGATACAGCTTCGCAGTTCGTCGAAGCGACCAATCAAATGACGGTGTTCGCAACCAATAGTCCAATTGCTATTGGATAAGCTATGGCAACCCTAACATATCTTGCCTTTATGTCAAATATAAGTCTTGATGATGAGCCTGTGTCAGTTTAGTAGGTGGTGGGTTTGTAGAAGGCGTCGCAGTGAGGTCGTCCATGGTCTGAAGCTGTGAGGATCACTCAACACTGGTACTGACGCTTCAGACCAGTCGCTGACCCTCGTTGTGCTCCTGGGCAGCTCGCGCACAGGTCGATGATTCATCATTCGACCCGACCCACAGACAATCCTTCTGCGACAGAACATCGACAACTCTCCGTTCCTGCATAGCTGGGTCGACGAGTGCCCCAGCCACCGACTCAGGTAATTGATCGGGATCCCGTGCATCAGCAGGTGGCGAGCGTAGCTGTGTCCGAGCGTGTGTTCGATATGTGACGGCCCTGCGGTATGGCCGCAACTCCTGGGCCGTAATTGATTAGCGGCTTGGAGTCGGGGAGGAGCGGCAGGGGACGGGAGCGCCACTGAACACATTGCAGAGGCCATCCACCACCGACTGACCGCCACCCTTCCGAGCCAGGGTCCTGATTACGCTGGTGAACGCATCCGCACCATCTTCGTTCTTCGAGCAGTGCGACACCTTACGCGCTATCACCGCCCCTCGCAGCGCTCGCTCTACCCGTTGTTCGTAGGCTCTATCCCAACACCGTCCAGAAAGCGCAGCAGGTTCCCACGGTCATCGTGCCAGCCAAGCTCGTTCTGAAGCCTCCCGTTGTCACGATCAGGCATCGGGCGGTCTCTGAGATGACAGCTCACCTCTCGTCTCAACCGCTCCGTCTCCGCAACATAGTCCGACGCCTCTCCCCGACGATCAGATGAGCCATGCCCTCGACTCCGATCGGGGGTCCGTCCTCTAGCCATGCCCTCGACTCCGATCGGGGGTCCGTCCTCTACCCCTCTTGGTCTCGACCACCTCACTGATCGAGCGCAGCACATGTGCCAGACATTTCTGCTGCTTCACACCGGCCAGAGCCTGAGCATCGTAGCTCCGGCCCCGATCCGTCACCATCACTCCTCCATACTCCGACGGCACCACCTCTCTCACCTCTTCGTTGCGGTGACGAGCACGCACCTGGTACACCGTGACATCTTCGGTCTCAAACGCCATCAGGAAGGCGCCCTCACCACCCACTCGCCAGCCAGTGTTGTCGGTGTGGACGACCCGACTCGCACACACCGAATCCCGCAGCCGCTGGTACGCATCCCCCACAGCACCTCTGGCGCGTCGCAGCGCGTCCTGGGTGATCGCACCCTGGCTCAACTCCACACCGGTCAGCGCTCTGAGCACGACGGGAACCCTCCGCACCGGAATACCCACTCCATAGTGGAGCACATGGGCCGCCGCCATCACCCGTCTCCCCACCCGGTGGGCACTGGCGCCGTACTGGTCCGGCGCAACGTCGGGATGACGGCCCCGGACCCGCTTACCGCAGCAGAGACACCGGCATATCCGCACCCGGTATTCTGTCACCTGCGGTCTGGGCATCGCGGGGATGTCGGTCACGTATGCAACCTGTACTCCCTCATACTCGAGTCTGCCTCCACATCCCGGGCAACTGTCCCCGGCCACCTCCACGTCCACAGGCGGCTCGGTGACCTCATCTGGAGACGGCGGCTTGCGGTAGCTGAACGACCCTATGCCCGGCTTTCGGCCGGGACGTTTGGGTCTGTTGGTTCGCCCACCCTTGGAGAACGGGGCTGCCTGGCGCTTTCCCGCTCGCTTGGCCTCGGCGAGTTCCTTACGCAACTCTTTGATCGTCGCCGTCAGACGCGCAACCTGATCTTGCTGTCGGCTGACCAGGGCGATCAGCTCCCCGTGTTCACAGGGTGGAGGGTCTCTGTCCGTGCACATAGCCGGAGTATAAGAATATGCCCAGCCGATCGCAACGCCTCAGCCGAAGCCGCTAATCAATTACCCCAAAACTTTACATAAAGTTTATAGGACGAACCAAGTCAGGGGTGGCGCCTTCCGCCCGCCCAGCGGTGGTCATGCGTCACATTGTGGCTCCCTGCCGGTCCGTCTGGTGCCGAGAGCGAAGGAGTGCGGATGGTGCTCAGAGGCGAAGCGCGCATCGCCAAGAAGTCGCAGCAATGATGGTACCATCGTTCCTGCGACAACAGGTGGCAGCTGTCAAATGGATCCCACCGACAGTGGTCAGACTAAGGATCCAACGTATCAGTTCTAGCCACGAGCCTCTTTCTGTCCGTTATCCTCATCTGAAGTGACAGACTCCACCACCACGCGCACACCCTGTACAGTACCTGTAACCGCGTCTCTCACAGCATCGCCCGCAGCGTCACTTACGTCGTATGCGGCTTCGACAGCCCCCGTCGCCACGGCTGACGCGGCCTTTTCCGCGTCGACACCAACGGACTTCGCTGCATCAATGGAGCCTCGAACGGCGGACACGGCAACCGTTGCGAGGTCCTCACCCACTACCGCCGCGCTGCTTATCAGTTGCCGTGAAGTGTCTCGTGCGGCGATCGTTACGTCCCCACCCGTACCTGCGACGGCTGTGATCACTCCGGTAACGATTCCCTGAGCGGTCGTGGTGAGAGATCCTCCTATCTCTCTCGTCCCCTCGATTGCTCCCCTGGTCACCTGCACAACGGAGTCCTCTGCAGTCAATCCCACTGAAGCACCGCCACGCAGGGCACCTTCCACCGCGTTCTGCGTGGCGGTTCCCAGCTCTGCGCCCGCATCGCTGGAGCCACGAATCGCGCCAACCACAACATCGTGAAGCATAACGGTCGTGGCCGTTGCAACCTGGCCGGTGCCCTCAATTACGCCTATGGCGGAGTCTCTGATGACTGAACCCGCTGCGGCCCCGACGTTGCCAGTTGCCTGCAGGACACCCACCACCGCATCCTGGGCCAGGTGCCCCACCTCACCACCAACGGTGCGGGTACTCTTCAACGCGTTGACCGTCGTATCGCGGACAACGTCGATGGCCACTCCGGTAACCTGTCCCGTTCCACGCAACGTGCCTGTTATAGAGTCCCTGACGGCCACACCAACTTTTCCCAAAAAGGACATATCGCTCTCCCTGTCTTGCTATAGTCTCGTCTTATCCAACGGCATCGTAGCATATCTGCCGTTCATCCTTGCTGAGTTTTTACCTTGAAAAATCACATGTCATCCTCCCTGACTTGATGCTTGATCAGGTCACTACCGGCACCGTCACGCTGCGGTTTACGGCATCAGGCTCGCCCTTCGAGAACGACCTGGTGATCTACATGGGCAACTATGCGGTTTCTCGCCCGATGAGGGGAGTGGACCACACGGACCCGGTGGGAGTAGGCGTGAGCCAGTGCCTCAACCTGGCGCTGAGTCAGGGGGAACTGCGTATCCGCTCACGCGACCCGGAGCATCCGCCTGAACTCGACTTCAACCTGCTGGCCGATCCATTCGACCTTGCGCGATTGCGTTAAAGCGTCAGGCTGTGCGCCGACCTGTTCAGACATAAGGCCTTCGAGCAGATGGTCGAGGAGCGCATCGCTCCGTCTGACGATGTGCTGCGTGACGATGACGCCCTTGATGCCTGGATGAAACGGGAAGTGATTACAGCGCATCATGTCTCCAGCACCTGCAAGAGGGGGCGTTCAGATGATCCGATGGCAGTCGTTGACCAGTACGGCCAGATGCACGGCATCGACGGTTTGAGGATCGTCGACACATCGATAATGCCCGATACTGTGCGGGCAAACCTGAACCTGACCGTTATGGCTATGGCCGAGCGAATGGCTGACCTCATCAGGGCGGAATGACCATTGCTGATCGTGCCCTGCCGATACGGGCTCAATCGGGCTGGGCAGCCTGACGCCGCGCACCCTGCTCCAAGGCCGACTCCTCTCTAAGGGATCCAGGGCCTCCAGACTGCCTCGTTGGCATCAACCCACGCCTGCGCGGCCTTGCGTACGGTTAGGTCGTTCTCTGTGAGGTTGAGGACAATCTCGTTCTGCTGCTGGTTGGTCATCTTGAATCTGGAGAGGAACTGATATGCCTCCGGAAACTCGTCCTTGAGGCCTGGCCAAGCCAGCTTGGCCACGGCGTCGGTTGGAAAGCCGCAGTTGTAGTTGCTGCCGCCAGGATAGCAGTCCGAAGTCCACTCGGGCATCTCGATCTGCACCAGGTTGTACTTGGCGTGGGCCCAGTGAGGTTCCCAGAGGTATGTGAGGACTGGCTCGCCCCTTTGGAAGGCAGCGTCGACTTGAGCCAGGGCTGCGCCCTCGGACCCGGCGAACACCTCCTGGAAGTCGGCGCCGAAGGCTTCAAGTCGTTCGGCGGGCTTCGTGTCCCACGCTGCAGTGAACTCCAGGAGTCTGCCCTTGGTGCCGGTATCGCTCGTGGCGAAGACGGACTTGTACTCGTTCAGGTCGCTGACGCTGCGTAGGTTTGGAGCGACGGCATCGATGCCGCGGTCGGCGTCGCCATTTATGACGTAGGAAGGCACGTACCATCCTGTCTCTCCCGTGATGCCTACTGGGCCGACTCGCTCCACCTTGGCGCCGTCGTCGGCATCCACGTACTCCTCGAGGAGTGCGGCACTGTAGGAAGGCCAGTTGCAGCACACGAAATGGAAGTCGCCCTTTTCGAGACCGATGAAGAGGGGCGCCGAGTCGGCGGGCGCGAACTTGGTCGCGACAGTGTGGTCCATCTCCTGCTCCAACAGGATCTGCATTACAGCCGTCGTGACCAGCTGGCCGTTCCAGTCCTGGTCGACGAGATACAGGGTGCCTCTGGTCTCCGACTCATCCTCATCGGAGGTTTCGCTGCACGCCGCCCCCACTGCGAGGACCATGGCCAGCGCCACTATCATTGAGAGGCCAATCCACCTATTCTTCAATGTTTTCATTTTTCCTTTCCTTTCTGGGCTGTGAGTGTATCAGGCAGACCTGACCGATTGCCTCATGCTCTATTGTCCCATCGGCATCCTCCCTTTAACGGCCCCGCGGGCCCTGTGCCGGATTCTCGCTACCTCATTGCAGCAAATGGTATTGCAGAACCTTGCCTGCCCTGGGTCATGCGGTCGAGCACCATCGCCATGAAGACGATTGTCATCCCGGCAACCAGGCCATGGCCCATCCTGAGCCAGATGGAGTTTATGAAGACTTCCTGTCCGAGGCCGCCGCCGCCCACAAGTCCGGCGATGATCACCATCGCCAACACCATGATGATGGTCTGGTTGACACCCATCATAATCGTTGGGAAGGCCAGGGGTATCTTGACTTGGAGCATGGTCTGAAGGCCGGTCGAGCCGTGCGACAGGGCCGTCTCGATAACCTGTGCCGGTACCTCCTTGATTCCGAGGCTGGTCATGCGGATCACCGGAGGCAGCGCGTACACCGAGGTGGCAATGATGCCGACCAGGGGCCCGACACCCCAGAGCATTATGACGGGGATCAGGTAGACGAAGATCGGCATGGTCTGCATGGTGTCCAGAATGGGCCGTAGGACTGACTCGAAGGCCCTGCTCTGTGCGGCGAGAATGCCCAGAGCGACACCCACCACCACCGTGAACACCCCCGCGGTCAGCACCTGGCTCAAGGTGTCCATGGTCGCGTCCCAAACCCCGCCGATGCCTGCGAAGGCCAGCCCCACCAGCGCGAGAAGCGCCGCGCGCCTGCCCGCAATGAAACAGGCCAGCCCGGCCGCGACGACCATCAACGCCGGCCAGGGGAGCCAGAGGAGCAGCGTGTGAATAGGTGAGTAACCGAGCTCCCGGAACAGGGTGTCCCGTACCCAGCTTGTGATGAAGTAAAGGTTGACTGCCATCCAGTCGAAGACCCGGTTGACGGGGTCCGCCATCGAGAACGTAAGCTCGTCAGGGAAGTCTCTCAGTGACCCGAACAGGGAGCCAAGAACCAGCAGGATAGCTATCAGGCCCACGCCGGCAATGGGAAGAGTGTAGCGCGCAGCCATGTTCTGAATTTTTTGGGCGGCCGTCTCATCGGCACGCTGACTGACGGCCAGAACAGATTCAGAGGAGTTGGGACCGGACTTTACGAGGGCGTAGCTAAACCTGTCCAGGATGATGGCCAGGAGCACGATGGCGATGCCGCTCTCCAGCCCTTCTCCCGCATCCACCTCCCTCAATGAGAGCCATACGTCCCTGCCGAGTCCCTCCACTCCCACGAGCGCGGTTATGATCACCATGGAAACCGCCATCATTATTGTCTGGTTTATGCCCACCATGATCGAGCTCTTTGCCAGTGGCAGCTGCACCTGAAACAGCGTTTGGGATGTAGTCGAACCGTGCGAGTGCGCTGTCTCGACGGCGGCCTGGGGGACCTGGCGAATCCCCAGGTTGGTCAGCCTGATGACAGGAGGGATCGAGTAGACCACCGTAAGGAAGATACCCTGAGTGCCGCTCACTCCGAATAAGACCAGCGCGGGAATGAGGTAAACGAAGGCAGGCAGGACCTGCATGGTGTCTAGAATCGGACGAACGACTGACTCGAAGCGACTGCTGAAGGCAGCGAATACGCCGATTGGTACCCCCAGTCCCACAGCGATGATTACTGAAACCCCTACTACGCTCAGAGTGAGCATCGCGGAGTCCCAGAACCCGTTGAGGCCGATGAACAGGGCGGCCGCGCCGCAGAACAGCCCCAGCCACCTGCCGCCGAGCCTGAGGCCCAACATCGATGCCGCCGCCACGACAACTGGCCAGGGGAGCCAGAGCAGGAACGTGTCTATCCCAGCGAGGCCCGCATCTATGAAGTCGGAGATTGGATTGAAGAACCAGGCGAAGGCATCGCCGGTCCACTCAAAGAACTCGTCAATCGGCTCCTGAATGGGTAGTTCCCAGCTCCGCGGCCAGTCTCCGAAGTCAGTGCCCGCGTTGGTGGTCGCCAGTGAATACGCGAGGATGTACGCGGCGACGGCAATGGCCGTCCACAGAAAGCCCTGGAGCCGGCGTTCCCGGAGAAAACGAATCTGGAAAGCTTCCGCGCGGGTCACATCGCTACACCGTCGTCGCTTATGAGGGCGGCAAGTGCCGCCTCGCGGTTGATTGTGCCAATGCATCGGCCGCTGTCCACTACAGCGATAGGAGCGTCGCCGGCGATGGCCAGGGGAATGAGCCGTTCGAGCCGGGTACCCGGCTCCACGACGGGGCAGGAGTCCCGGATGACGGAGGCGACGCTGGAGTGCGCCACCCCGCTTCCGGGTACGTCCGCCAAATGCACCGTTCCGATGAAGCGGTCCTGCCCGTCGACCACCACCGCGCTTTCGCATTCCTGAGCAATCAACCTGCTCGTCAGGTCGGATAGTCCCTCATCTGCTGTGGCGTAGACTCGGGGCGGGGTCATAACAGAACGTGCTGTGAGCACCTTGGACCGGGGCACGTCCCGCGTGAAGTCTCGCACATAGTCGTTGATCGGGTTGGAGACCAAGTCCTCCGGCGTGCCTATCTGAACGAACTCCCCGTCTTTCATTATGGCCACTCGGTCCCCTACCTTGAGAGCCTCGAGGAAGTCGTGCGTTATAAATACCATCGTCTTCTGGACCATTTGCTGGAGTCCAATCAGCTGGTCCTGCATCTCTCGCCGGATGAGGGGATCGAGAGCGCTGAACGGCTCGTCGAAGAGGAGGATCTGCGGGTCGACAGCTAGCGCACGGGCCAGACCAACACGCTGCTGCATTCCGCCGCTCAGCTCGTGCGGGTAGCGTTTCTCCCATCCCGACAGTCCCACCAGCTCAATGACTTCGGCCGCGCGCCTGTGTTGGATGGCCTTGTCAATGCCCTGGATCTGCAGACCGTAGACCACGTTTTCCAAGACCCGCTTGTGGGGGAAGTTACCGAAGTGCTGGAAGACCATGGCCATCTTGTGGCGGCGAATTTCCCGCAACTGCTGCTTGTTCATCGTGAGCACGTCCTCGCCGTCAATGTGGACCTGTCCGCGGGTCGGTTCGATCAGACGGCCGAGACAGCGGACGAGCGTTGACTTGCCGCTGCCGGAGAGTCCCATGATGACGAAGGTCTCACCTTCGCGTACATGGAAAGAGACATTCCTGACGGCAAGCACGCAGCCAGTCTGGGCCAACACTTCTTCCCTGGACAGGGCAGGATCGACGGAGTCCGCGAGATCCCGGGCCCCGTCCCCGAACACCTTCCACAGGTTTCTGCACACGAGTCTTGAGTCGGCGGCTACGTCGGATTGACCGGCCGATCCGGTATGATTGGCGGAGCTGTATTCCATTGATCTGCCCCTGACGTTTGTAACACCCGCTATGCCAGTCCGACCATGATGTGAGCAGGGCTGGGAGGAAGGCCTCTGCCACTGGGGGACGGTTACCCAGAAGGAGCTGTGAGGCCTGATGCGTGTGTAGGTCTATCCTGAGATCGGCAGCCGCTCTCCCGAGACGACTGTTCTCAGATTCAAGCTACTTCAGGAGTGTGGCTTGGTTAGCCCTGAGTCACCTGGATTCGGAGCTGCACCGAAGGAGGTCTACCAGGTCACTCCAATACGGAGCGGGCCTCAGCCACCGTGCTACCCCGGATATCGCGAACTCAGCCTCTCTGAGCATGTTGATCACTTGCCCCGGTGGTTGTCTCCTGCTGGCCATTTCGGCCTCAACACCGTTCATCGGAGCAACGCGCGCTTTGCATAAGCATCCAGCCCACAGCTTTGTTTTCGGACTGGACATCGATGATTGTATCACTATCAGTGACGTCCGACCTGAGGATGCGGTCGTTGAACAATACAACCCTTTTCTTCAATTCCGGAATCCGGGCATAGTAAGGGCATTCCGGTTTTCACAGAAATGTTCGTTCCAGCATTCATCCCCTTCTGCCGCCCCTATTTGCTGAGGTCTATCCTTAATACAATGTTTGCAATGGCGCTTTCAGGATCCAGCATGCTCTCCACGGTCCGTCCGATTCGACGCTTGCGTCCCAGCGCCGAGACGTTGATATGGCCTATCACCGCGGCGTTGCTGGTCGTCGGCTCTTTGCTGCCTGAGCCTAACGCCGATATGCTGAACGCAGTCGGCCGCGGGCTGCTCTCGTTGTTGCCCGTCGTCGCCATCGCCGCACTCCTTGCCGGCATCCTGACGGTGGGCCACTGGACCGATCGAGCCCTTGCTTGGCTGAAGGGGGGGCCTGTACGGGCCGTGGTAACAGCCAGCCTCATCGGAGCCATTACACCGGTGTGCGGCCTGGGTATGCTTCCGCTGATAGCGACACTTCTACGTCGGGGTCTTCCCCTCGCACCCGTCATGGCATTCTGGGTCTCCGCCCCGGTAACCGACCCCAGCATGATGCTGATTACCGCCGACATCATCGGTGTTCCTTTCGCGGTCGCCAAGACTGTGGCGGCCTTCGGTATTGGTATGCTGGCAGGTGGCGTGACCAGCCTCTTACCAAGCTACCGCGGGGCCAATCACGAGCTGATGCGACCAGAGACGCTAGAGCAGTGCGAGTGCGAGGAAGAGCAACCCCGTTTCTGGCCGGCGGTCTGGGGCAGTGCCCGGCCGATCATACGATGGCTGGCCCTCGCCCTGGTCCTGGAGGTGTTTCTGCACCGGCTGGTGTCCGACGAGTGGGTGGTATCCCTTTTCGGTACGGACGCAGGCGCATCGGTCCCCCTGGCCGTTGTCGTGGGCGCCCCCATGTACTTGGACGGCTACGCGGCGCTACCCCTCGTCAGCGGGTTGATGGACAAAGGCATGAGCTTTGGGGCCGCTCTCGCGCTCATGATCTCCGGTGCGGCGGTCAGCTTCTATTCCGCGGTGGCGGTCGCCGCCCTTGTGCGCGTCCGCGTCTTCGTCTTATACGTTCTGTTGGCGATGTCCGGCGCCTGCCTGGCAGGGTACATAGCCTTCTGGCTTCTCTAACCGATTTTGCTTTGGCCGCTTCAGATCTGACGCGGGGATCCTGGAATCGGAGTGACTGGGCCTTCGGTCAGTCGTCGGAGACCTGGGACAACGGTCTTAGAGTACCTGGATCTACCTGCCCATCAGCCCTCAGAGTCGACACCTCCTATTCAGGCTTTTCAATGTGTGCGAGCTGACATAAAATTTATAGGGCGAACCAGGTTCGAGATGGCGAAATCGGCCGTGGGTGTTTCGGTGACAGCGCGAGTTGTGTCAGCCATCACTTCCCTGCCCTGTACGGCCATTCAGCATGTCTTTCCCAATTGCCGGGCAACGCCGTGCGGGCTGACGGAATCCGCCGCCATTTTCGGCCCTCGAGTTGCTCCATGGGATGGGGGCGGACGCACATCGGTGCCGCTCTCGATCACGGACCATGGCCCTCGAAGGTATCTCTTGCGGTTGTTTCCCACGCGACCGCGTCTGTAGTCGGTTTCCGGGTCTGAGAACGCCCCAGGGGTCCAGCCCGGAGGGCCCTCGGGGTAGGTCGCGTCCCGGAATCCCACTCGCATGACCGTCGTGTCGATAGCGCCAAGGAATGCGCCGGCCACTGGCGGTTGAGCCATCCATGTGGTACACGCTAGCTCCGCCGATTACATGCCGATGGCGGATCTCAAACCTTAGAGTTGGTGCTGTCGTTGCAGGTCCAGCGGGGAGGTCGTGGACGTGCCCTATCGACGGGATTCCCACCGGAAGAACCGCAACGCAACCACAAACCCACCGGCCAGCCAGGCAGCCATGACCAGCAGGTGAACCCACTCGAATCCTGCGCCCGTTTGCAGTGGGTCGAACGACGTGTGCAGTGCCAGTGCAAAGTGTCTTACTGGAAAAATGTCGGCGAGAATCTTGAGCCAGGCCGGGGCCTCGTCCAGGGGGATGAACACGTCCGATATGAACAGCAGCGGCAGTATCGACGCATTGACGATGGCTGGCGAGGCGTTCGCATTGGGGATAACCGACGTGATCGCCAATCCAAGCGTACAGAAGGTGGCCGCTCCGACTGCAAGCGTCACTACGAACGCGGGCAGAGTGTTCGTCGGAATGTCCACGTCATAGAACAGCACACCCGCCCCCGTCACGATCACGACCAGCAGGATCGCCAGCAGCACGGAGTGCGCTATCCTTCCAAACAGGTATGCCCAACTGGGCAGCGGGGTGCCCCGGACCCGCTTGAGCAAACCGCCGTCCCTGGAGAACGCGATGCCCATCGCTATGTTGGTGTAGCAGGCGCCCACCACCGCAAAGACGACTATCCCCGGCACAAAGAAGTTCGCCAAATTCAAGGGTTCGCCCTGATCGTCAGTCCCCGAGCCACCGAACATCAGGTTGAAGATCACCAGGAACATCAGGGGAAACACGATCGTGAAGAACGCCGCGACGGGGTTGCGCCAAAAAGCGGTGTTCTCGTAGCGAACCTGCCTCAGAGCAAGCGCGAAGTCGTTCACGATTCCCTGCCGTCCTGCTCCGGGGAGTTGACGACCTCGATGAACAGGTCCTCCAGAGACGGGCGCGTCACCGACAATTCCTCCAGCTCGCTTCCGTGCTCCACGGCCCAGCCCGTAAGGCGGTGCAGGCTATGGGTCGGCGTGTCCGTTGTGATGGCATAGCGACCATCGTCGTCTGTGGGTACCGCGGTCAGATCTTCGGGCAGGCGGGCCGAGCCGGACTCCACCCTGAACCGGATGGTCGTAGACCGATCCTTGTACAACAGCTCCCCCACGGTGCCCTCCGCGACGATCTTACCCTCTACGATGATCGCGACGCGGTCAGCCAGGTTCTCTGCCTCCTCCATGTAGTGGGTCGTGAGCACCACCGTCTTGCCCAATGACTTGAGACTCCTGACCATCTCCCATGCGCCGCGCCGCGCTGATGGGTCGAACCCCGACGTCGGCTCGTCCAGGAACAGCAACTCCGGGTCTCCGGACAGCCCGATGGCAACGTCCAGCCGCCGCTGCTGGCCTCCGGATAGACGTCTCACACGAGCGTGGCGCTGCTCCCTCAGTCCGACAAGGTCCAGAATATCCTCAAGCGGCAGCGGGTGAGGGTAGTATCCCCGGAAGAGGTCTATCGTCTCCTCGACCGAGAGGTAGGGCTCAACGACCGTCGACTGTAGCACGATGCCGATTCGCCGCCTGAGAGCGCGGTCGTTGAGTCCCGGGTCGTAGCCCAGGACGGACACTTCACCAGCGGTCCTGTCTCGATGTCCCTCCAGGATCTCCACGGTCGTCGTCTTTCCAGCGCCGTTGGGGCCGAGGAGAGCGAACACCTCGCCCTTCGAGACACGCAGGTCTATACCTCGCACAGCGTCCGTCTCTCCGTAGGACTTGCGAAGGCCGCGGACCTCGATGGCCAGCGTGGACGATTCCCGGGTGCCTGAAATTGACATTCTCTAACGATAGCAATTCATTGCGGTGAATTGGCGGGCGCGGAGCCGACGCTTCCAGCCCTCCACAGACGTATTGCACTGGGTCGAGCAGGAATGGCATCACAGCGCCACCTCCCAGCGAAACATTCGAAGTACACAATAGACATCAAAACCCCCGGTACTCGTGGGCGGTAGACTTGAGGCCAGCCCATAGTGGAGAGTGGCATCTCGACCGTAATGGGCGGTTCAAGCCGATTGGTGTGGGCTAAGTAGGCGGCCGCCAGTTCAGCGCCCTCTCCAGGTTGGAGAGATATTCGGCGAATGCGCGGCGTCCCGCCTGTGTCGCCTGCACCCACGTGCGCGGCTTGGAATCCAGGAACTCTTTCGTGATGAGCAGATAATCGGCGTCTTCGAGCTTTCGCAGATGGGTGGTCAGGTTTCCGCCGGTCAGATCCAGCGTCTTCTGAATGAACCCGTAGGCTAGCCGACCCTCTGGGGGCTGGGAGACCAGCATAGTCATTATTCGCAGTCGGGTGGACTGGTGAATGGTCTCATTGAGGACAATGGCCTCGTCGGTCATAGGACTCCGCTCTTGCGTATCCACCACGCACCTATGACCACCACTACCACCATCAACGCCGCCGACACCAGCATGGCCTCGTGGCCGTCCACGAGGTAGTTGGGAATGTAGAACGCTGCCGCGAACCCCACGCCCACCACCGCCAGCACCGGTCGGTGCATGATGCCGAAAAGGATGTATGCCAGGGACACTATGCCGAGGGCGACGCCCGGTATGTTGTCCCCGTCTTCCGCATTCCACATTCCCGCTGCCGCCGGAATGAGGAACACCGCCACGACCACCGCGAGCCAGTAGAGGAACACCCGAATGCCAGCGCTACGAGCGGCGTCGGCTGATGCGATCTTCCTGCCGGCGCGGCGTCCGATGAACCCGCTTCCCACCATGCCCAGCACCATCAGGATGCCCCACAGCACCCCGAAAATCCACGGGCTGCGCTCTGCGAATTCGGATGCCAGCGTCAGGATAGCGTATTGCGAGCCGACTCCCACCAGGGCTATCGCGGCCCAAAGAAGCGTTATCGTCGCCGTTCCGGCGACGTACATGGCGCTCCGCGCCCTGTCCATCGTCTCATGGATGTCGCGCCAGCTCTCTTCGGGTGTGCCCACCCCGGTCTCACCGCCCGATATGTTCATCGCGCGCCTCCTTGTCGTCGTCATGTGTATCGTGGCGTGAGCATGGGACCATGCGCTTGACTCTGCCTACGTTCACAAGAAACTATACTACAAAGTCCTTTGTATAGCAAACTATGGAGCCGAACAAGAATGTAGCCTTCCGATGCCCTCGCGGTGCATGTGGCGTCCCTGCGGAAGGTGTACCGCAATGTGGCGGCCGTCGACAGCGTGAGCTTCGAGGTCGAGGTCGGGAGGGTGTTCTGCATCACCATTGGGGCCCCAACGGTGCTGGGAGGACCACCGCTGTCGAGTGCCTCGAAGGGCTGCGCCGGCCGGCCAGCGGCTCGGTTCTCGTGGCCGGACTAGACCGCGGCGGCAGTAGACCGGATCGTCCACCACTCTGTGATCCTGGAGTTCGATGTGCCGAGCTACAGGACATGTGCGGCACAGAATCGTCAGACAGATAGGGAGTCAGACCGGCCAGAATGGTTGACGTGGATCAATGGCCATAGAAGCGTAGTAGGACGCCTCTGGGCAGGCATGTGACCCAAGTAACAGTCACGTTTCTCCAAGACATAGAGCGTTTGATGCGTCCCTCCCCGCCGAAGAGTCGCGCTGGCGCCCGGGGGTCGCCGGCGCCGTCCCCGGATGGCGTCGTCGTCATTGGCGTGGCGGCATTCAATAGCCAGTCAATCATCCGACCCGTCAATATCCCTCAGGTCCTGGCCCCAGGCTTCGTTCCGACTGTTCTCTCAAAACGCAACAGAAATTGCCGTGGCCAACCATTCAAGTACCTGTACACTTGACGCTGTGTTGTTAAGGCACCCACCGATGGGGTGAGCGGGTATGATTTGCGACTGACCAACTGACCGGCTCGAACTCGGACCCTCGGTCATATGGCCCGGCCGGCATTGTCATCGTGGTAGTGACTCGCTCACGATAAATGAGAGCGGGCCGTTGACCAGAGTTGCCACAGTGTAGACAGCGAGAATGACACCTGCGGCAATGAGCAGATACCCAACCGCGCGGGCCGCGCCCCTGGCCTCCCGCTTCAGAACCCATACCCCTATGCCCACCAGCGCAAGGGTTGGCAGCCCTAATACGAACAGTATGTGAAGGATTTCCCCCGTAGTTTGCATTGCGATGGCTCCATTGCACGAGGCACTGAGTCTTCGTTCCCTGGCTGGACGGTATATCCGAGCATGTCTTCACCTCGGCCTTCCCTGTGCGACGAGGAAGCCCGGGTACTCCCTTCCACAGAAGTGTTTTCGACTGGAGCAAACAGTCTGCCAATTGCCAGGACGTCCCTCCACTGCTGGATAATGTTGGCTTAATACACCACCGTTTCTACATAATATAATTTAACCTTAGGAGAGGTTCGGCCACATTTCAACGTCAAAATCGGATTCGGGCTGGCAGTGACGTCCCGAGGCGCAGCATAAAATCGAGGTCCTCCACCGAGCGATCGCAAAGTAAAGTAACCACTGAAGAAGACCGGGGCCGGACGGGTGACTGATCGTGTACGGCACCGAGTGGGTTACCGTCATGAGTCAGGCAGTGGAGGTGATCACGCGCATGAGAAACAGGAGACTATGAGCTTGGTTTGACGAATGAAGAGAGGTCCCGATGTCAGTTAACGCACAGGACTCAGTCCTAAACGTGTCATGATCGGTCCACTCGGAGTCGGCCACAGTCCGAGCGTGTGACTCTGTATCGGCGAGTAGAGTCCTGCTATGTGGTGTATATGAGTTGTGGACCGTGCAAAGACGGACCATCTCCTAGTTGAAACCGAGGCGGCTTTTCAGGGTAGGAGTGCGGCAGCTACCCCGGTTCGCGCTGTGGGCAAACACTCACTGCCGATTTCAACGGCCGGGAATTGGTTCGCCCTAGAAAGCTTATGTCAAGTTGAGTCGGTCTTAGCACTGGCGACGGACCGGATCAGCAACATCAGCGCCACCCCGATACACAGACTGTGCACCAGGATGAAGAGCGGCATGTGGGACGATTCTGGCAACCAGAGCCTGATCGCAAGGGCAGCGATCGAAGACACCACTATGCCTACTCCGGTGTACCACACGTATCGCTGAAGAATTCTGACCCCTCTCACCAATCTGCAACTATGTTCCTCATTGGTTCGTTCCTGAATCGTTGAGTCAACTAGAGAGACTGCCGCCTTATGTTCGCCATGTCAACTCGGTCACCTCTTTCGGTGTGGTCGTGACCATGTGCGCCTCCGGTTGCTGTGATCTGCGATCTCTTGGGCGAACAGAGATCGCCGGTCCGCTCATCGTAGTCGATGAGGAGACGTGCGCTCAAAGCGTGGTCCGATCCATAAGCTCCGCCAATGGCCACTATCAGAAGAACGAGGGGTCCTCGTAGGTTGTTTAGCGCAAGCCGGAGTGCGGCATCCTGGGCATCCACTATCTGAGAAGCCCGCCCGGCATGCTACACTGAAATATCAGGGATCGGTTTTTCGATCTCAGAGGTTCCGGCGGAAGTAACGAAGGTTCAAATCCTTCCCTTGGTCTGCGGAGCCGGGGTAGCTTAGTCAGGCGAAGCACCCGCCGGAACAATCCCTTGGCTGACTACTCAAGGAAGGCTCTCATGGTGAGTGAATATAGAAAGTATGACCACCAGGGCAGGCCCCCCATCGGTCTCCAAAACAGCTACGACCTGGACACTGCCCAACATTTCCTGGCTGACCACGCCGAAGAGCTGATAGTAGCCTTCGACCACCACACCGTTAACCCCGAGGTGTTCATTTACGTCGCGACTCCAGACGGTACCCTGTCTGCTGGCGAATACTATCTCTGGCCATTGCTTCACCAGACAGCGACCCGGATCGACGCTGAAGTGTCCGAAATGAGACTCAAGAATGAAGGGCGCTGGCGTTGGGACTACTACCGAGGGAGTATGAGAAAGTGGTTGAAGCGCATGCCTCAGCTTCACAATCTCATCCGGATCCGCAAGGCAACTATTCAGGCCCTTTGCACCTGGGACCTGGACGGTAGGCGTCCCAAAGACCTGGTTGTCCTCAATACTGACCGGAACCTAACCGGAATAATGCGGCAAGATGCACTGGAGATGGTGAATGCGCACAAGGGAAGTCTCGACTGATGGTGGGACGAATTCGTCCTCACCATCAGTGAACTGGCTGCAAGAAAATACTATATTTTCTTGCAACCTCGACCATCCCCCGTAGCTACGCCCCTCCTTAAACTGGCCGAGAAAGCCCCAGTTTGCAAGAATCGCTCGGAGAACTTCTTGCACGGGGCGGCACCATGACAACCTAGGCGGTGGCCCGGAGACGACGTCCACGGGGCGCACATCCGAAGACGTCCGACAGCTCGGCGCAGCCCAGGAAGCTGCCCGAGTACCTGGAGGCACACGAGGTGGAGGCGATCATCAGGGCCTCAGATAACCCCAGGGCCAGACTCCTGATGCTCGAGCAGTGGAGGGCCGGGCTCCGGCAAGGGCAACAGGTCCAGGATCGTGCCGATGCACCGCGAGCTGCAGGCCGCGCTGAGATCGGCCCTCACCTATGGGAGCATCGGCCAGGGAAGGCTCGTCGATGTTCACCCGTCGACGGCGTGGCGCAGGGTCAAGGCGGCGGTCAGGAGGGCTGGGGAACTGGGGGCCATCGTTCCCGGCCGCAAGATAGGCACACACACCCTACGCCACAGCTACGCGCGCCACCTGCTGATGAACGGCATCCAGATCAACTACCTGAGCCGCTGGCTGGGGCACTCCTCGATCCAGACGACGCACATCTATCTGGAGCTGGTGCCGGATCCGTCAGGGAGTCTTGACCGGGCGCCATGAGCACATGGAGATGGTCCGGTGGTCTGTTCTATGTCCAGTACTCAACTCTTACACCACTATCTGGGACACTACTGTACAGTCCAGTGGCACCACTCAGTCGAAAGTTTGCCGTACGTGGTGCCTTTGCCCTCTAACTTTCTTTTCAGATACGAGGTCATCCTCAGAAACCTTGGTTTTGATGTGATGGCTACTGGAGTATTTGCAAAAAAGTCGGTCAGACCCCAACATGTGACAAGGCGTTACCTGTAGGAGGATTCATACCATGAAACTTGGACTGCGGCGGCCCACTAAATCCCACTCTCAACAGGATTCAGAAACGAACGGCCACGTCACGGCTGCCGAAATGTACCAGGTGCAGGACTCGTACGTTCGGTTCAACCAGAGAGATCATATGGGCTCGCAGATGATCTGGGATGCCCGGTCCAAGGCTGAACGGGACAAACTAAAGGTCAAGCAGCGACAGCTCACGGAGAAGGGACGCGCCGGATTCGAAGCCCCTGCATGGAGCCTCGAATACGCATCAGAGTCCCTGCTGTCTCTTATGGATTTCTCAAAGAACCAGTCGGACAGGAAAGCTAATGCATGGCAGTCCGAAATGGAGCCCTCACCCACGGGTCGACCCGAAACCTCCCCTGAACAGGCGTCGGATACTGTGCGGAAGGCCGCCCAGATGTTCGGAGCGGACCAGGTTGGCTTCGCTAAGCTGGACCGTCGCTGGGTGTATTCTCATTACTTCGACGAGGAGACGAAGGAGGCCTACCCCATCAAGTTCTCCGATGAGCCCGGGTACGAACAGTACGACCAGCCCATTCGCCTTGAAGATGGGACCCGGGTCATACCGAAGGAGATGAAAAATGTCGTGGTGATGCTCCACGAGTGGGGCAAGGATGTCGACGGCACGGAGTATGCGCCGACTCTCCTTACTGAGGGACTCAGTACACTGGCATATGCTCGAATGGCACCGACGCTATGGATGACGGCTGAGTTCATACGAGGGCTGGGGTACAACGCCATTCCCATGGCTAATGACACAGCCCTGAGCATCCCACTGGCTGTCGACGCGGGCCTCGGCCAGCTTGGGAGACACGGCCTTTTGATCAACCCCAAGGTGGGGTCGCGCTGCCGTATTTCCAAGATTTTCACCGACCTTCCGCTGGAGTCCGCCGGAGCCGTGGACTCCGGCATCACTGAGTTCTGCAACGCATGTCAGAAGTGTGTCCCTAAGTGCGGTACTGGAGCCATCACGACAGGCGACCGAAGTTTCGAGCCCCTGGCTGAGAGCAACTCAACGGGAGTACTTTCGTGGAAAGTGGATGCATTGAAGTGCAGCACGTTCCAGATCCGCGTCGGGAGCACCTGCAGCACGTGCGTCCGCAGGTGCGCCTGGACCAAACCGCCCAGCAAGATGTATGCGATACCACGCTTCTTCATCAGGAACTTCCGGTGGAGGTGGTTGAACAAGACCTGGGTGTGGCTCGACGATCTGGCGGGACACGGAAAGTTCGACAAGAAGGCTGATGACTTCTGGATGGCGAATCGTTGAGGGGTTCACCTCGGGGCAGCGTTGAACCGACCCGAGAGTTGAACACCACACATGAACTCTTCCCGATCAGGTTTTCCCTTGGGAGACTGAACGAATGAGGTCCCTGTCTCTGTGGATTGACCATCTGGTTACCACCATCTAGCCTCCCCCAATCATCCACGCAGTCAGGTCACATTCCAAGTTAGCTCCCTGAGCGGTGAGCATCCCTGATTGCAGAGTCGATCGCCGCTCTGATTCGGCTTCCCGAACGCCTGAATGCCAGCTTGGTCATCATCTCCCGCATCACGTCTTCGTCTGTCCGCAGGAGGGTATCGGGCTCGATCCAACGGACCAGGCTCGCAAGTTGAGAGTGGCTGTAATCGGTATTGCTGTTGTAACCTCCCACCCCCCTCCGTGGAACTTGTGGGAACGAGCCCGCTGCGATGGTTGGTTCGACTGAACCTCCAAGTCACTCTTGACGCCACGGGATGGCTCGAAGTCAGTGGGCACTTCGTCCCTCATTGCGGTCTCAACCGCCAGCATCCACGCCTGCTCTGAGCAGTATATTCGCCAATCAGTATATAGCTAATTGGGGCCCTTTCGCAGGATGCCTAATAGCTTAAGGGCAACCAGCATCAGCAGCACTGCAAACGGAGTGGTCCAAGCCCACCAGAACAAAGGTGAGGAGATCACAGGCTCTTCAGGCTTTTTCAATTTCGAGGGGACCGGCTTAACGTCTACCACGTTCGTGCGGATCACACTCAGACGCCTGTTCCTCTCACCGGGATCAAATGTGCCACCATCGGCGGAACTCTGTCCTTCTAGGATTTCCACCTCGATTGGCGCTGTCGACTTAGTGACGTACTGTTCCTGCTGGGGATCGAAGTAGCTGAATTGCATTGAAGGGATTGTGTAGTTCCCCGCTCTCTGAGGAATCATGACTCGACTGAACGTCTTGGTCTCGATTCCAGTTTCCTGTTTGGAGGGAGGGAAAGCTTCGTGGCTACCTGCCAGTATTCTCCAGTGGTTGATCCGTGGCCATACGTCATCGGGAAACGACTCCTTGCTGCCCTTGCCGGTGACAGTTACAGCAAGGACGACCGGCTCACCTACCCTTAGGGTGTGCGCATCGACTGAGGCACGTACTTGGAAGCTCCCGACGCCGCCCGAAAACGACTTGGGAGGACCTGACGGAAGGGGAAGAACCGCCAGATCCAGCTGGCGAGTGGTGTATTCGAACCGGTGATCACCACCACCCCGCTCCATTGGAGACAGATAGGCACCGGGACAGTTTCGAGACGATGGCCAATCGATGCACGACTCTTCAGGAACAGTCATCGTCGCAGGACCGATCGATTGACTTCCGGCCACTGTCGGATAAAGGATCGTCGAGACTTGATACACAGTGTAACTGTGACCACGGGCACTCCCGGAGTATTCTAGTCTCTTGGGATTATACCTGTTCATGAAGCCCGAGAATTCAGGTGCCTTGTACCCCGGAGTCTCGGCTGTTGGATAGGCTACATAGAACTTTACGGTGTAAGTGACATGCTGGCCCAAATACGGCGTTTCGTCGTCGACGCTCGCTTCTACGAAGTAATGCTCAGTTGTCGTGATCTCCTGTGCATGAACTCCGCCGGACACGCTCAGAACAACGATCAGCACTGTCAATGCGATGATTGACGATGTTCTAGCGTTCAAGGAATTCATACCGTCACACATGAAGAGATCAACAAAGGAGGGACCTTATAAGCTGAGCATACAACGGCCCGGCGCAATCGTGCGACAGATAGATAGGGGAATTACTGACAAAGGTTGACAAGCCATCCGTCAACCCTCAGTATTAGACCATCCCGACTGAGGTATGGCAATGGCAGGCAGGACTGAGAGAACAGGAATCACCCTGGTACAACTCTTCGAGATGTTCCCGGACGAGGAATCGGCACGGACATGGTTTGAGGAAGCTATCTGGCCGGAGGGCAGGGCCTGTGGCCAGTGTGGTAGCGTGCGGACGCGAGAGGCGTCCCACGCCAAGATGCCTTACTGGTGCACTGATTGCCGGAGCTACTTCAGCGTCAAGACAGGGACGGTGATGCAGTCGTCCAAGCTGTCGCTCCGCAAGTGGGCAATAGCCATATACCTGATGACGACGAACCTCAAGGGAGTGTCGAGCGTCAAGTTAGGGCGAGACCTTGGCATTTCTCAAAAGAGTGCATGGCACATGATGCACAGGATACGGGAGGCAATGCGGTCATACGACCCATTGTTTCGCGGCCCTGTCGAAGCGGATGAGACCTACATCGGGGGAATCGAAGCAAACAAGCACGAGTGGAAGCGAAGTCACGCGGGCGGAGGGCCAGTCAACATGACGGCGGTTGTTGGGGTGAAGGATCGCGAGACCAATCAGGTGTCGGCAATGCCTGTCGAGCGCACGGACAGCGCGACGCTTCAGGGATTCGTCCACACCCGCACTGAGACCACGGCGACGGTGTACACGGACGAAGCGCGGGCCTATGTCGGTCTGAGGCGGACGCACGAGACCGTCAATCACCGTGTTGGCGAATACGTGAGGGAACAGGCCCACACGAACGGACTGGAATCGTTCTGGGCACTCATGAAGCGCGGCTACCAGGGTGTGTACCACTGGATGAGCGAGAAGCACCTGCACCGCTACGTTGTCGAGTTTGAGGGTCGCCACAACGACCGTCCCCTGGACACGATTGACCAAATGACCGCCATCGTCCAGAGGATGTTCAATCGCCGCCTTCGGTTCATCGACCTGGTAGGGCCTGCTGAGACACGGCTGAACACCCAGTTGAGGCTTGTCTAGTGCCTCACCATACCTACCAGCACAGGGCATACACGTCACGGGCCGGATATGCGCGAATAGCAGAAGTGCTCCGGCATAATTGCGACCTGTACAACGCGGCGAGACTGGAGCGCATGACGGCATGGAAGCAGTCCAGCAAGTCCCGCACCTTCTATGACCAGTGCAAGGAGCTCACAAAGGTCAGGGCAGACGACCCTGACGGTTACGGTTCCGAAGCGGTCTCCTATGGTCGTGGCGCACTCAAGCGTATAGACAGGGCATACTCTGCCTTCTACGCAAGGTGTAAGCGAGGAGAGACGCCGGGACACCCACGCTGGAAGCCCTATCATCGCTACCGGACGCTGGACGTGTTCGGACTCAGTACGGGAACGGTCAAGCGGGTTGGCGAACAGACACGAATCAAGGTGCGTGGGCTGCCGACCTTGCGAATTCGGAAGGGCAGGCATCTGCCGGAGGGCAAGCCTGTCGCTCTCAGCATAACGCAACGCGGCAGGCGCGTCTGGGTGCAGGGCACCTACGAAGTCGAGAAAGAGCAAATGGAGCCAACTGGCCGTGTGGTTGGGCTGGACATGGGAGTATCTGACCGTGTTGCGCTGTCTGACGGTAAGCGTATCGAGAGACGCAGGCCAAAGCGCGACAGGGTGAAGCAGGCCCAGCGGAGGCTGTCACGATGCAAGAAGGGCAGTCGTCGGTGGAAGGAACGGCGGCGCGTGCTGTCCAATCTGCAACACCGGCAGAGAGTCTCCAACCGAAATGAGGTCCATCGGCTTACGACCGCATTGGTGCGGGAGCATGACCTGATTGTTGCCGAGAGACTCCAAATCAAGAACATGACCCGTTCGGCCAAAGGGACTGTGGAGGAGCCTGGTAGGAACGTGGCGGCAAAGAGTGGATTAAACCGCTCGATAAACGAACAGACCTGGGGGATGATCCTCACGCAGCTTGCGTACAAGGCAGAGTGGGCCGGTCGCGAGTTCGTGAAGGTGGATCCGAGGCACACCAGCCAGACCTGTTCGGTCTGTGGTGTCGTGGATGGAACCCACAGGGATGGCAAGGACTACGACTGTTCAGGCTGTGGCAGTCACCTTGATGCGGACATCAATGCCGCGCGGGTGATACTACAGCGAGGACTGGCGGCTGGGAATACGCCGCCCGCGTCCATGGGACGCGAGAATTCGGACGGGGTTGGCGGTGTCAACCTTTGTCAGTAATTCCCATAGATAGCTTCCCTGCAACGGCAGCGGCGAGTGCAGGCTGCACAGTTTGACAGGTCGGCCCGGCATGATAGTGTAGCCAGTGAATCACAGGACTTCTGTAGCCAATGTGAGTTTGGCTGGGCGAGCGAGCAGACGATGCAGTGGAAAATACGGCCAATCGGCGAAGAAGAGCTGGAAGAGTGGTACCTGGTCGTTACTGGCGCCGAAGGTCGCGACCTCACCGCCAGCGAGTTGAAGTACGGCGGTCTCGGCGTACACATGGACCGCACTCTAGCCACATATGACGGCTCGCAGATGGTCGGCTCGGCTCACAACGAAGTCCTCGACATGACAGTTCCGGGGACAACTCTGAAATCGGCCATGGTAGCGTATGTTGGCACTATTCCGACTCACCGTCGAAGGGGTATTCTGACCGCTCTCATGAAGCGGCAGCTTGAGGACCTGTACGAGGAGGGGATCCCGCTAGCCCACCTGCAAGCATCTGAAAGCGTGATCTATGGGCGCTACGGCTACGGGATCGGCGCATACTGCGAGGATTGGTCGATCGAGCGTCACCACACAGCCTTCAAGCAGGAGTTGCCTGGAAGCGGCCGCCTGAGTTTCGTATCGTCGGAGGAGATGAGGGAACTGTTCCCGGAGGTGTTCAGCCGTGCGAACGACGGCCGACCTGGAATGGTGCCTCTATCTGAGCACCGGTGGGACGCTCGGATGTGGGATTTGGAGTTCACCCGCGGTGGAGCCAGCAGGTTCTTTCACGTTGTTTACGAAGCAGGCGGGACTGTTGGCGGTTACGTTACTTACCGGATGAGAGGGAGCTCTCTCATAGTCCGGGAACTGATGGCAGCAACGCCTGCGGCGTATGCGAACCTCTGGCGATACTGTTTTGACATCGACCTGAGGACTGAAACTGTGGCGCGTGACCGCCCGGTCGACGATCCGTTGCCGTGGATGCTGGCTGACCCCAGAAGGCTACGTCGTTCCCTGCGTGACGGGGTGTGGGTCAGGCTTGTAGACGTCGAGACTGCGCTGGCTGCAAGGAACTACGAGGCCAAAGGTTCTCTGGTTATAGGTGTAGCTGACGCCACGTGTCCCTGGAATGAGGGGCAGTACTCGATACAGGCAGATCTCGACGGTGCCGAGCTGCGACGCACAACGGCTGAGCCGGATATCGTTATGTCTGCTTCTGATCTAGCGACCTGCTATATGGGAGCTGCATCCTTCTCCAACATGGCGCGCACGGGCAGAATTGAGACACGCTCAGAAGAGTTTCTGGAGTTGGCGGACCGTATGTTCTCAACTACGATGCAACCCTGGTCGCCGGACCCCTGGCCACTATAATGATCATGCACCTGCCTGTGCCAAGTCAATTGAACCCAGGTCAGGCCGTGCTCCGAATGAACTCATAGGTCTTCCCGGAAGCGGCAAGGGCTATCTCAGCATCCCTATATTCATAGCCAGCGGAGTCCTCACCCTGGTACTCGTTCATGTGCCACTCGACCGTTGAGCGTACCCACGCCTCCAGTGGTGTGGTAGTGAACCCGAAGTCCTCTCTCGCCTTGGACAGATCGGGAAGGTACGGGAACGGCCTCGCCAGCCGGGAATACCATCGTCGATGCTGGCGCAGGCCATCGTGTCTCAGAATCAACTCCCATGGAATGAAGGTCAGTGCAGACTCGTGCCCGACGGTGCGGCATACCAGGTCCGCCCAGTGCTCTATGGCAATGATCTCGTGCGTGGCGACGTGGTAGGTCTGGTTGGCGGCCTTTGGGGACTTGATCGCCTTAACGTAGGCGTCGGCCGCGTCGGCTGCGTACAGACACCGGAACATGCCTCGGTTTTCCGCCGGCATTATGATAGGGCCGCCGTCCATCGCGCGCTGCGTCCACCACCATGAACGCTCTTCGTTGTCATCCTCGCCAAGCATCGCCGGAATGCGGACGATTGTATAAGGAATCTTGCTCTCCTCTTGGAGCCACTTCTCCGCTCTCCTCTTACCTGCCGCGTAGGGGTCCTCGGCAGAGGGATCATCGTAGTCGATGGTTGCCCAGCTGACGTCCGTCTCCTTGAAGGGAGACTTGGAGAACCAGTCGATCTTGCCTGCCCAGTCGTCCTGGGTCCCATAGACCGCGCCGGAGCTGACGAAAAGGTACCGGCCTACGTTTCCGTCCATTGCGGTCACGATGGCTTCAACGTCATCCCTGCCGAATGCCTGCGAATCGATTACGGCGTCAAAACTTCTCCCCTTCACCTTTGCGGCAAAGTCATCTCTTTCGAAGCGATCCCCCTGAATGTGGTCGACTTCGTCCCACCAGTCGGGCTTGACGTTTCCACGGGAGAAAACCGTTACTCGATCGCCCTGATCCAGCAACTTGCGGACCGCTATGCGACCCATGAACCGGGTACCACCAATCATCAGTACATCCATAGTGTGCCGTCCTGCTTAATACGGTTTTTCGTACGCGCTTGCGCGTGAACCTATTACGCTACCTGCCTGAGTCGAGGATCGAACTTGTCCCGTAACCAGTCTCCGAGGAAGTTCAGTGCCATCACCGTCAGCAGTATGAATACGCCAGGGAAGATGGCAACCCACCAGGCCGTCTGCATGTACGATCTGCCGTCGGCCACCATCAACCCCCAAGCAGGCGTAGGAGGTGGAATGCCCGCGCCAATGAAGCTGAGGAACGCCTCGGCCAGGATCAGCCCACCCGTCTGTAGTGTCAGCACGACCAGCAGCGTGCTGTAAACTCCAGGCAGGATGTGGCGGAGCATGATTCTCGGCGTTGAAGCACCGGACACCTTCGCCAAGGCAACATAGTCGCGTTCCTTCAGACTGAGTACTTCCGCGCGCACCACGCGCACCACTCCCGCAAACGAGGACATCGCAAGAACGCCCATCATTGTATTCACGCCTGGGCCCATTACAACGACCACGATCATGGCCACCATGAGGAAGGGGATTCCGTACCACACGTCGAGCAAGCGCATCAGGATTTCGTCCAACATACCGCCGTAGTAACCTGATATGAGCGCAATTCCGGTTCCAATCGACTTTCCTGTAACGATCGAGATCGCCACCACCATCAAGGAAACGCGCCCGCCGGCCAAAAGCAACGCGAGCATGTCCTTACCAAGAGGGTCGGTTCCGAGCGGATGTGACCACGTACCGCCCTCAAAGCCTATAGGCGGTGTGTTACGCAGCATGATGTCGGACACCCTGGGGTCGTGGGGAATCAAGACGGGATAGGCGATAGCGCCAATTAACAATAGCCCAAGCACGATGGCAGAAAAAACGGGCCAGCGTCGCCATGCGCGAAGGATTTCAATGATCCGTGGCCCCCGAGTCGCCAGGAGCAGCCTCTGTTGTGCATCTGCCGTCGAGGACATATCGCTCGCCTTAGGAGTAACGGATACGGGGATCCAGGAACCCGTAAAGGATGTCGACTATGAATGAAGCACCAATGTATAGGCAGGTGAAGACCAGGGTCGTAGCTACCACAACAGGAAGGTTGTTTTGGAGCACCGCCTGCACCGCCCAAGCCGAAATTCCGGGCCATGCGAATACTACCTCGACCGCTACAGAGCCGGTTATGAACCCGACAAGCATGAGGCCGGCCACAGTAAGGGGAGCAAGCAGCGCGTTTCTGAGGGCATGTTTCCAGATAATTGTTCGCTCGCTGACTCCTTTGGCGCGAGCCAGCTTGACGAACTCTGAGTCAAGCACCTCCAGCATGGTGGAGCGCACGATGCGTACGTAGCCCGCGGTGGAGGTGAGACCCATTATCGATACCGGCAAAATATAGTTTCGATAGGCAAGCCCCTCACCCTTTCCGGCCATAGGGAGCACGTCCAAGTAAAGACCAAATATGAGGATAGCTACCACGGCGATCCAGAATTCCGGGACCGCCGATCCGATGGCGGCAAACATACGTCCCCCCATGTCCCACGCGGATCCCCGCGTCACCGCCGAGAGTACCCCTATGGGAATGCCTACCAGCGCGGCAAGTATGTAAGCGGGCACGGCTATCTGGAGCGTGTGTGGGAACTTTTTCCGCAACTTCTGCGCGATGGGGCGTTGAGTATCTACGATATCATTGCCGAGGTTTCCGTGAAGAACGTCCCACACCCAGAGCACGTACTGCACCGGCACCGGTCTATCCAGCCTGAGCTTCTTTCTCGCGCCTTCCAATTGCTCGGGAGTGAAGGAGGACGCGTCATCCATATTGTCCACCGGGGCCAGATAAGCCATGACAGGGTCCACCAGGTACCGAGACCCTGCGAAGATGACTATGGTCGCGCCGACGAGTGCAAATAGCGACATGTAGGCACGGCGGATTATGTACCTAGTGATTGCGGTACCTCCCAGCTTTCACCCAATGACGTCAGACCAGCGACGCACTTCTTCAAGGTGATCAGTAACCTTGTCGGACGGGAGAAGCCCTGCCAATCATCACGCGGTAACGGACGGGAGGAGGGAACCCACGGCCCCCTCCGTCCGTATGAAAGTGTGTCTCTTCGAGTCAAAGTCGATTGTTAGTCGATGCCCCGCAAGAGCGACTCAGATTCCTACTTCCTCAAGGTCACGTACTCGGGGTCCCAGAGGATCCACGGAACACCGGGAACACGGGTAGTCCATGTCTCGATGTAGTCCGAACGGTACAGATCGGTAACGTTTTGGCCCTCCAGTACACCGGTTGCAATATGCTGGTCGAAGAACCAGTCCATCCAATCCAAGGTGAGTTGCTCCTGCTTTGCCGGATCGTTCCAAGCCTCACCCTTGTCGAGAATAGTCTCGGTGGCCTTTAGTAACTCCGTACCCTCATTGCGTGATCCGGGCTGGCCGAGGGATGTGTGCCACCGCTCGACGTCCCACAGCATCGAGTTTCCGCGATAGGTGAGCGCAGCATCACGAACGAGCTGCCATCCCTCACGGCCTCGCCAAGCTCCGGGAGCCCAAGAAGCCTGCGGAGTGTTGTCCATCTCCCACTTTATTCCGAACAGAGACTCCCAGTGGCTGAGGACAGCCTCGGTTACTTCCTTTCTGCCACTCGTGCCGATCCAAGCGCTCACTTTGACCTTGTCCGAATTGCCGCCCATCGCCGTGTATTCAGACTTCCACTCTTCAAACAGCGCCTTCGCCGCATCAGGGTTGTATGCGTCACCCCAGCGGTCGCCATGCTTCAGAATGAACGGGTCGCCCAAGTTCGCGTTCGGCGACAACAGCAAACTGCCTCGACCGCCGTAGAGTGCCGTGAGCAGGCTTCTTCTATCTATGCCCATGAACATGGCACGCCTGAACTTCTTGGCGACGTTGTTGCAGTCGCTGACCTCGGGCATCATCGGATTTGGTCCCGGCGGGCATATCCAGGGGTATTCGTCCCCACCATTTCCTATCTGGCCTCTCGCCTCTCTCTCCAGGGGCTCGCCGGTCTGTCCTTCTACAGATTCCCAGTAGTTCCCCATGAAGGTGAAGAGCACCGAGGCCTTCCCGCCATTTGGAACCGTCTTGCTGTGGCCTTCATTCAACAGGTCGATGCCAATTGCGGGAGTGTCGAACCATGCCCTGTGGGCCTGGCCGCCCTTGTACATTGCCAGTCGTACATTCTCGTCCGGTATGTTTAGAATCTCCCACCTGTAGACGAATGGAATCTTCTCGTCCTCGTTCTCGGGATCGTTCCTGGCGATCATGGACCACTTCACGTCCGAGTCCATCTCTTCATACTCGTATGGTCCAGAGCCGACGATATTGTCGCGTACCCACTCCCACCCCATCTCTTCGAACGCCCGCTTGCTGTAGATGCCGACAGGGTACGAGTCATCAGTGAACTGGAACAGGCCGTTGACCTCAGGTCGCCCGTTCAACAGCGGCATCCGGAACTTGAACTGGTCCAAGAGCTCGAGCTTGCCCATCCACGGCTCCGGAAGGCCTCTGTGAGCCACCGTGCCGATACCTACGGACTCGGCCAAGGCTTTCGTCTCTTCGGAGGCGAAGCGCGGGTCACCTTCGTTATAGGTATAGAGCACGTCCTCTGCAGTTACCTCGCCAAACCCTTGGTGGAAGTGGTTGCCACGCTTCACAGTCCAGTCAATGTAGCTGAAGTCGGGAGCGTACTCCCAAGATTCGACCACCTTGCCGCGGTATGCTGGTAGGCCGTTGGCGTCTTTGCCACCGTGGAGAAGCGTCTCGGTAACATTCATAAGGGTGGTCCAATAGCATCCGCTCCCGCAGTTGCTTGTCCAGCCGCTCACTGCCGGTATTCCTTCTATGACGACGATGATCTCGCCCTCGGCACCGCCAACGCGCTCCACCCTGACGATCTCTCGCGGCACTTCCTTGACCACCTCTTGGATAACGGTCTGGCCAGGCACCTCAACAGTCTTGACCACCTCTTTGATGACGGTCGCGCCAGGCACCTCAACAGTCTTGACCACCTCTTTGATGACGGTCGCGCCAGGCACCTCTACGGTCTTGACCACCTCTTTGATGACGGTCGCGCCAGGCACCTCTACGGTCTTGACCACCTCTTGTGTGACGATCCTCTCAACCGGAACTTCCCTCACCTCAGCGGCACATGCGAGCGTTACCACCAGCACGGTAGCGAGAGCTACAGCCAACCATCGGATGTCCAACCTAACGCGTCTACCAGACTTCACTTTCACACCTCCCGTCAATCGACCGCTAAGTAAGATAGTGTAAATTCACTACTGAACATTCCGTTAGGGGCCGTTGTCATCCGACTGTACAATAGGGGCTCAGACCTGTCAATTGAGGCGTGTGAAGCCCACACCCGTGAGTCTTACTGGCTCGATATTTGAACTGAGAGTAGTAGCTTCGATAATCACTGCACGCCATGATGATCACCTGAGATAGAGATCGAAACAGCCGAGTGGGAACGTTGAAGACGTTGTGGATTCGGGCTAAGTCCGTTTTCGACGGCTGATTGAAAGCGAGTTGACAGGCATGTAAACTCGCGGAACAGGAAGTGAGGGCATCATGTTCCAATCTGCTCTCAGCAAGAAGCGCGTGGTAGGTGCCTGCCTGCTTATCGCACTCCTGGCCCTTTTCCTCGCGTTCAATCGCATCCCTAAGCTCGACACGGTGCGCGCCGATCTGGTCGCAGCCACGGCGACCGATCAGCAGTGCTTCCAAGGATTCTGCGTCGAGGCTGAGAAAGATACTCCGCTGCTCCTGCGTTGGTGGGATACGGCGTTCACCTACCTGAAACTCGTCACTCTCGGCATGGCATTCGCGTTTCTGGTCGCCGGCGTCACAGAAGCGTTCCTACTCCCCAACGGCCAGAGTTTGGGTTTGCAGATCAGGGGCCTGCAGGGGTCTTTCAGGGGCCTTGTAGTCGGGCCGGTGTTGAACCTCTGCTCCGCTTGTATCGTTCCCATCTCAGCCGCGTTCAGGAGCAGGGGCGCCAGCATAGAGACCACGCTCGCAATTGTTCACAGCTCTTCAACCCTGAATCTGCCAGCCATCATTATGGCCGCCATGGTGTTCGCTCCGATTATCGGCGGGACGCGCATTGCGGTCAGTCTAGTCGCAGCACTGTTAATCGGACCACTAGTGGCACTAGTAGTGGGTGAGCGCCATGTCGAGTCACTTGGGATTCAAGTAAACGAGCAGCCGGATGCTGGTGCTCGGTCGAGCTGGGGTGAGGCCCTCTCGGAGGGAATGCGAGACTGGGTGAAGGCAAGCTCAGGCTATCTAATCAAACTGGGACCAGTAATGGTGCTTGCCGGATTTGGCAGTGCTCTCGTTCTCCAGTGGGTCAGTCCTGACAGCGTCTCAAGATTTCTGGGGGACAACCTTACGGGCATCGCTGTCGCGGCGACCTTGGGCATTCTAATCAACGTGCCGTTGCTGTTTGAGATTCCACTGGTGGCCGCGCTTCTGCTAGTTGGCATGGGAACAGGTCCCGCTGCAACGTTACTATTCGCTGCGGCAGCCGGCGGTCCGGTGACATTTTGGGGAATGGCAAAGATTCTTCCGAAAAGGGCAGTCGCCACCTTGATTGCGGCGACGTGGGTCCTCGGAGCAGTCGGAGGGGTAGCCGTCCTTGCGATAGAACCTCTGACAAGAGGTGAAGCAGCGGAAAGTGAACCAACAGTCGCCTCAAGTGGGCTGAGAATACAGCGGCCTTTGCCCAGCGTGCTGCCTGACTCGCCCGTTGAGCGATTGCAGGCCGCAACATCACCTGGGAGGCCCGTGGAACGCGTGGCGCAGCCGGGCCCGGAAGAAATGGAGAACGCTCCGGTCAACGGAATCGTCCCATTTACGAACATAGCGCCTTGGGGACTATCAGAAGGCGCTGGTCTGCTGAATTACCACCCCGGTGTTGTCGTCTTTGACTTCGACAGAGATGGCGATCTGGACTTCTTCCTTACGTCTGAGGTCGAGCGTCCAAACTTCATGTACCGCAATGAAGGGGATGGAACGTTTAACAATGTGTCCACAGAGGCAGGAGTTGCGGCTGTCGAGAGCAACAGCAGCGGCGCTGTTGCCTGCGACATCGATAACGACGGCTTTCAGGACTTATACGTGGGTGCGCGGGGCCTCGCTTATCTCGGAGGATTGCAGTTCGGTGATGGGCTGGATTTCAGATCTTCACAGGGAGACGACCAAGCCAGCGCGAGAGACAGGGCGGCGATAGTCGACCGGCTGTACCACAATAACCGAGACGGGACGTTCACAGACATTACTGAACAGGCCTTCGGCGACGACTTGAATCTTCGCTCCGCAAGCAGTATCGCCTGCGCTGACGTGGACAATGACGGGTGGCTGGACATTTATGTCGGTAACTTCACCGACATGGACTTCCACGGTTTGGACGATCCTTCCCATCACGGTCACTTCAACCTTCTCTACCACAACCAAAGCGACCTGACGTTCCGAGAGATAGCTGAAGAGGCGGGGGTAAGAGGAAGGCAGGTAAGGCTGCTTGACCCGGAGGGAAATCCCGTCCTGTTCAAGGACCGTGACACAGGCGCCGAGTTCCAGGGCTACGATCCCTCAAGGAAGGACCGTCTCGGAAATCGAATCGGCGACCCCACAGGCAGGACGCTTGCTGTCCTGTTCTTCGACTACGACAACGACGGCGATCAGGACCTGTGGGTGGCTGACGATGGCGACAGGATGCACCTATACAGGAACGACTCGCCGGAAGGCGCCGTGTATTTCACACCAGTCTCCGACGAAATGGGAATAAACGCTTTCGGCAATTGGATGGGCTTTGCAGTCGGCGACTACGACGGGGATCAAGACCTCGACGTTTTCATAACGAACCAGGGCTCCAACATGCGCCTTCATCCTCCCAAGGAGCAGATCGGCGGCGACTGCCGATACACGGACCGTTTCGACTGGGGAACCTGTATGCACTACCTGCTTAGGAACGACGGAACCACTCAGACGCCCGACAACGGCACCCTCGGTGTCTTCACAGATGTGGCGCTTGCTGTCTCCGTTGTCCCCAGCCCAATTATGCCGCCTTTGGCCCTCGATCAAGTCAACATCCATCCCGGATGGACAGTACCCACTGGATTGGGAGCATATGAGTTTGGATACGGTACGACCTTCTTCGACTTCGACAACGACGGGCACCAGGACCTCTACTGGCTCGGCTCAGAGGTCAACCGCGGCGAGGGCCCGGGCGGGGAGATCATCGAGTCCGCTGGACGGATGTTGCGAGGGGACGGAGCGGGAGGATTCGAGGACATTACTGTGAGGGCGCGCCTTCTGGACATCGTTGGGGTAGACTACTCCATCTTGGACCCGGATTTCCCGGAGTTCGATGCAGTACGCCAAAGGATAAGTCCCAGTATGCATGAAAACGGTAAGGGTCTAGCCCACGGCGACATCAACGGAGACGGCTACGTCGACCTGATCGGCACCAACAGCAGCGGCCCCGTCTGGGTTGAGCCGGGAGTGTCGGCACGACCAGCGGAAGGGAACGTGTTCGTCTGGCTCAATGGTGGTGGGAACAAACACTGGGTCACGCTGCGCCTACGAGGTCGAATGGGAATTGACCAGACGGGCAGCAACGCCGATGCTGTTGGAGCTCGAGTGTACCTTGAGTACTTCGCCCCAGGTTCCAACGCTCCCCTGGTACAGGTACAGGAGGTGCGTGCTGGTTCAAGCTACCTGTCGATGGACAGTATCGACCTCGAGTTTGGTCTTGGCGAGTCGGAACACGTGAGTCAGATCTCGATACTGTGGCCAAGTGGAGTTAGGCAGGAGATCACCGACATTGATGTCGATCAGATTCTTGACATCGTTGAACCGGCTCCATGAAGAACAAAGCATGGGTCTAACTGTCCATGCGGAGGAGATAGGTCGATGGCCTACGAGATGCGCGCGATCGGGGTCGACGAGTTCGAAGAGTGGATAGGGGCGATGGAACGGGGCTTTGGAGATCATGATGACCTGAATCTAACTCTGCACCACCCTGCCACTGGCAGCGCTCCGTGGGTCGAGCTTGACCGGAGTGTGGCCGTGTTCGAGGGGCAGGAGATAGTTGGCACCACCCATTCTTATACATTCGAGATGGCCGTACCCGGTGGAAGTCTTCCCATAGGGGCGGTCAGCCACGTCTGCGTTCAGCCAACACATCGCCGGCGCGGTATTCTGACTTCAATGATGCGGATGCAGCTCGCGGACTTTCACGAGCGAGGCGAGCCGCTCTCGGGACTCAACACTTCGGAGACCGTAATATACGGCAGGTACGGCTACAGCGTAGGGAGCTTTCGAGAGGACTGGACCATAAACCGGCAGCACACCCTCTTTTCCGATTCAGCCGAACCGACGGGCCATGTGGCATTCGTTCCGACTGAAGAGGTCGGGGACATTTTCCCGGAGGTTTACGCACGGGCAACTGTGGGAAGGCCAGGGGTAGTAGCGCGCTCCTCTGCTGAGTGGGCTCGCATCGTTGTCGATCCACCACAGTCGCGAGGGTCTGCCAGCAGGTACTTTTGCGTGGCCTACCACAGCCACAACAGGATCGATGGATACGCCATCTACAGGAACATGGGTGACACAGTAACGGTTCATGAGCTTATGGCGGTGACAGAAGAAGCCTACTCTTCACTGTGGAGATTCTGCTTTAGTGTGGACCTAAGGACGAGGACAATAGCCAGAAAGAGGCCAGTTGATGACCCTTTGCCGCATATGCTGACTGACCCGCGCAGGCTCCAGCGGACTATTCAGGACAGCTTCTGGCTCCGGCTGGTGGACGTGAACGCTGCGCTCGCAGGCCGAAAGTACCGGATGGACGGCCAGCTAGTGTTCGAGTTCACCGATCCCTTCTGCCCATGGAACGATGGGAGAATTAAGTTGGAGGCAGGCCCAGGCGGAGCCCGATGCACTCCTACAGCGGAAACACCGGACATTGGTATGTCAGTTACCGAGATGGGATCCACCTACCTCGGGACAGTGCGATTCTCAGAGCTTGCACGGGCGGGGCTCGTCGAGGAGTATTCACTAGGCGCTGTTGAGCGTGCTGACCTGATGTTTTCCCACCCTCTACAGCCGTGGTGCCCATACAACTGGTGACAGATTTCGGATCACGCCGCCGGCAAGGTAGTGGCGTTAGACGGGGGCAGCTCATCACATAGTCGTGGTTTGAAGACACAGGAACAGAAGTGGAGGTCCAGCCCATGAGGCTAGAGAACAAAGTGGCGCTTGTAACGGGTGGAGCATCTGGAATCGGGCGAGCAACGGCGCTCTTGTTCGCGCGGGAAGGCGCAAAGGTGGTTGTGTCCGATCTAAATGCGACTGGGGCGGACGATACCGTTCAACAAATCCGGTCGGACGGGGGTGTTGCGAGCACTGTCGCAGGTGATGTCTCGGACTCCAGCGACGCCAAACGCATGGTTGAAGCCACGATCGAGAGTTACGGCCGAATTGACGTCGCGCTCAACAGTGCTGGGATAATCTCCGACTTCGCGGTTCCTTCAGACGCGACCTTCGAGGACCGCTACGAGCGCGTTATAGCAGTGTACGATCGGGTGCTTGAGATCAACCTGCGCGGTACTTATCTCATCTGCTGGCTGGCAATACAACAGATGAGGGAGAGCGGCGGCGGCTCGATAGTCAATATCTCTTCGATCAACGGTGTAGTCGGAGCTCCGATTGGACTGGGCAGCGGGTTCGACCCTTATGTTCCTTCCAAGGGTGGTGTTGTCCAACTGACGAAGAACCTTGCCATCCAGTTCGGCAGAGATAACATTCGGGTCAACTGCATCTGTCCCGGTCACGTCAATACCAGCCTAATCCGTTCGATTACGACAAACCCACAAATCCGGGAACGTCTGGAGGAACGATACCCACTGGGCAGATTCGCAGAGCCAGAAGAGGTTGCTTACGCTGCGCTATTCCTAGCCTCCAACGAGTCATCATTCGTGACCGGGGCGCCACTGCTTGTCGACGGGGGCTACACTGCGCTCTAACGGGTTGCCTTGTCTCGTCGTATTGCGAGGGGAAGCAATTAACATAACTTAAATAGGGCGAACCTACGGCGCGATGGCGAAATCGGCTCTGGGTGTTTGCCGACAGCGCGGGCTGAGATAGGCACCATTTCCCTACCCTGTACAGCCATATAGAAAGTCTTTCCCAATCAGTGATCAGCCCGGCCGGCCTGACGGGATCCGATGTCATTTTCGGCCATCGAGCTGCGCACCGGGATACGCCCTGTCACACATCAGCGTACCACTCGACCACGAACCAGGGCCTTCGGAACTGCTCTGCGCGGTTGTTTCCCACGCTACCGCACTTTCAGGCGGTTTCCGGGTCTGAGAACGACTGCGCGGCGATCCGGCCAGGGTGATCCCCAGCCACTAGGCAGCGCTCCGGAAGCCCTCTTCGCAGGTCGATGTGTAGAGAGTCCCGAGAAAGGCGCTGGCCCAGGTGCCGTCACCGCGCGGGGATGGCCACCTCAGCAGCCAGAGAAGCGTACAAGCTGAGAAAGCAACTGGTCGAGCCGGTCTTCGGAATCATCAAGGAGCAACAGGGGGCACGGAGGTTTCTGCTGCGCGGCCTCACCAACGTTGCGGCCGAGTGGACCATGTTGGCCACCGCCTTCAGCCTGCGCACTCTCTGCCGGGTGTGGAGCTCATCCAGCTCCTTCAGCAATCCGTCTAACGGTCCGGAACCTTGTCCTGTCCCTTGAACTGGGACGGTGACAGCGACCAGCCTCCACTCCTTCGCCTTGCATCGGAGTGAACCTGCCACAAACGCCTTCTGAGACAGGCTCAGTATGGTGCGCTCAGGCCCTCCTTTTTCGGCCGACGTGTACTGTATTCATAACTGACTCCTGAATCGCCGCTCATGCTCGGCATCACCACCATCACCGCCGCCTTCTCCCTCCTTGAGCCCAGCCTTGATGTAGACTCCGTCCACCCATATGTACACTCAGTTCGCAGTCATCGAGGGGTCTGGCGCAGCACGTGGACCAGAGCGGCGACTGGTCCGTAGGCGTTGGTGTACAGCATGTCAGCGGTGATTGCAGGGGGATTTGTGGTGGATGACAACGCATACTATCATGGGCACATGAAGGCCCTGCTCCATCGAATTGCGCCTCGCCTGGGACTGCTGGTGGTCTTGGCAGCAGCGGTGGGGTGCTTGTTCTTCCTTTTCGAGTTATTCGTAGGCCTCACACCCTCCGGCGGCAACGATCTATCGCCGGAGAGCTCTTCGTTAGGCCCAAGCTTCGAAGTCCCCAGCGGCGCTTCTCTAATGACCGTGCTCGCGGCGGTCACCTGCATTGCGCTTGGAGTCGCAGCTCTCCTGCTCTTGCGGCGATGGCTGAAGGATCGTCCGAGAACACCACGTTGGGCCATGGTCTGTGGAGGAGCGCCGGCAGTGGCGATGGCGGGCCTTGGGATTTACTTGCTCGTTTCGGGGATGACGCACAGAAGCCTTCCCTACGGGAGCGTCCCTTACGTGAACTACCAAGTGAACGCCGGGGGGATGGAACCTCTGGGGGTGACAGTGTTGGCCACCGTTGTCCTGGCGGTGGTGCTTATAGGGGTCACAAAGCCTCGGCTGCTGATCCTGCTGTTGGCAGTGTGCCTGGTTTCCATTCTAATGTTTGGGCTGCCCTTGTCCTCCCCAATCCGGGGCCAGACCCTCTTTGGGCGCTCTTCACAATTGCAGCCGGCAGCAGGTTACACAGAGGAAGTTAACGCCTTACGTCAGCGGGGCCCCGCTTCCGTACCGTCGAGCCAGGGGCCGGATACGGGTGCGGTGGAACGCCCGGTGGGAGATTCGGGAAGTGGAGACTCCCGGATTGAGGAAGCCGCCGAGACGGGAGGGCCGTCGTCGAGGACACCTGGCGCCGCATCCGCCGATGACCATCCGTCTCAGCCAACCCCAGCCGTTCGGGACACGGCAACCGAGCCGGTCTTCATGGAAGTCAAGGGAGAAAGGACCACCCCGGTCGGGGTGCCCTACCGTTTGACCGGCACCCTGACCGGAGCCGATGGCGAGCCCCAGCCGTCCATGCCAGTGACCATCAATGTAGCCGGACAGCCAGAAGCAATCCTGCATACCGATGCCCAGGGCGGGTTTGCTTGGGAAACGGTCTTCAAAGAAGCAACCGAGGCCACAGTGGACATCGGTTTTCCCGGAAACACCGAATTGGGTCCATCCCAAACCCGGTGGCCCGTCACCGCAGCGACGCCGGAGATTGCGGTGGAGCCGCCAGAGCCGGTGGCCCGGGGCGATACCCTCATGCTGCGGGGAGCAGTATCCGTCGGAGGCCGGCCAGTGCCGAACACCGCCGTCACCGTCGATGGAGAGCAATTGGGGCGCACCGACGCCAACGGCGCTTTCGCGCTGCCCTACCAGGTTCCGGCAGGTGCCACGCTGGGGACGATGCCACTGGAGTTGGCCGCCCCTGCATTGAAAGCCTTGGCCACGGTACTGGCGCCGATCATGTCCGCTACCAGCCTTCTTGTTACGCCGCTGGAAGAGCTGAGGCTCGGGCGCCCATTGCCGGTGGAAGCGCAGCTGCTGGACGATCAAGGCATGGGCATTCCCAACGCCACGGTCCACGACGGACAGGGGGGCACGGGCATCACCGGCCCGGACGGCGTAGCGAAGTTAGTCCTGCCAGCGCTGGACGGGATGAACCTGTCGGAAATCCTGACGACTTTCAAGTTTGGTGGCGACGAATCGAACCTTCCCGTGGATCACTCCGTGGAGGCGCCGGTCTCGTCTGACGGGGGGTTCAATTGGCTGCTCTGGGTAGGACTTCCGTTGGCGGTGGTCATCGGCTCCGTCGCGGCATACCTCCTTGTGCGGCGGGCCAAGTCGTTAGCGGGTTTGCTCCGCAGAGTCGGCGGTCTGGCGCCGTTTCTATGGGGCGTCTTGGTTGCGCGTCGGCGACGAGATTCGCGCTCTGACGAGGAGGAAGAACCGGTCCCCGCCTTGCTTGACCTGAGCTTCTCGAAGTTGCCGGCGGGTGGGGAGAAGGTCTGGCAGGTCGGAGAGCAAGTGTCGCTCCAGTGCGTCCTGATCGGCGGGTCGGGCGAGCCGATGGATCGAGTGGCGGTGGAGTTGGACTGGGGCGATTCGGAGGAGCCGAGGCAGCTGACCACAGACCGTAAAGGCAGGTGCGCCGCGATTTGGACAGCACACGAGGAGGGAACCTATCGAGTTACAGCCAGTTTCTCGGGCGACGACCATTATTTGCCGGCTACCGCCGTCGAGGAATTCCGGGTGCGCGGGCTGGTGGCCACCCACTTGGATATAACTTTAGTCAAGCTAGCGGAAGATCTCCCCTATATTTGGGGAATCGGTGAGCAGGTCCATGTGGATATCATGCTGCTGGACGATTCGGGACAGGGTGTGGGCGGACGGACAGTGACGACAATGATTGGTGAGCCGGGCCAACCGGTTGGGTTGCTGACCGACGCCGGAGGACGGTGCCACACATCCTGGGCCGGTACTGTGCCCGGAATGTATCAGGTTGTGGTGGACTTCAAAGGGGAAGACCAACACTTTCCAACCTCAGCCCACCGCGAGTTCGAAGTAGTGGATTTTCGGGATGACGTAGTACGTCGTTACAATTCCTTCCTGCCGTGGGTCCGCGAGAGGGAGCCCCGCGTTTCGGCACAGACCACTCCCAGGGAGATGGAAGTGATGGTCGTCGCCGGCGGAACGCCTATGGACCACCGGGCGCTGGAGGTGGTAATCGCCCGGTTTGAGGAGGCAGACTACAGCCTGCACGAAATCGACCGCCCCCGGTTCGAGGCGATGTACCGGGCCCGCAGAACGATAGTGGGAGATTGAACCGGGCATGGCAGCCAACGGCGGGCTGACGGGACCGTTATTCCAGTCTGTGGTGATAGCCGCGGGCGCAACCGTCCTGTGGGGTCTGGAAGACTCCCCCTTGCCGGAGAGCAGTCTGGGGCTCGATTTCCTGCTCTGGCCCGTCGCCATCGCCACCGGGCTGTCGTTGGCGGTTGACCTGGTGTTCCGGCTGCAACGCGCTTCCCGGCTGAGGGCGGCGATGCGCCTGCCCGAGGAATTCAGGCCGCCGGTGACCCTTGCCATGCTGATGGTCCGGCGCTTCTTGAGGCACGCCTCGTGGTCGGCGCTGCTCCTGGGCGCGGTCGTGGCCTTGGCGGGAACCCAACCCGAGCCGCGAACTTACTACACTTTTGTTGTCGGGACCGGCGCTGTTCTGGCGTTCATGGCGGCGGTCCGAACGGCAAGCATACCCTTCCCCGCCACTGGCATGATCTTCGGATTCCCTTGGTTCCGGCTGCTGGCTCTCGGGATAATCTCCCTGCTGCTGCATCAACAGGAATGGTCCACCGCCTACGGCGTCCACAGCTCCCCACTACTACCAGCACTGGCGGCGGCGATGGGAGCCACCTACCTGGGCAGCGCGTTGCGGAATGTCGACAAAGTGTCCGACCGGTGGGTCAATCCAGACACTCCGCTACGGACGGTGGCCGCCGAATGTGTTGGCATCGCCGCTGCCCTGGCTACTGCCGCCGGCGGTGCATTGATAGCATGGGGTATTCTCAGTTCCTTGCCCAACATGAGCGCGGCGGCTCTGGACCAGTGGCCGGACTTGCTTCCGGGAGACCGGACCCTGCTCTACTCCAGCCGGCTATTCGAAGCCAAGCATCTGGTGGCCGGCTTCTTCATGGCGCTGGGCTTCGCCAGAGCGCTTCCGTCTGCGGAAGAAGACGCTGCCGGTACACATTACCGTCCCTTGCTCAAGGCCGGGGCGTACGCTCTGTCGGGGTATACGGCGTGGTTGGTGGCGGCGAAGTTGGCCTCTTTGGGTCACGGATACCCTTTGTTCGGGGCAGCCGTTGCCGGCGGTTTGTTCGCGGCGGCGGCGGCAATGGTAGTCCGCAGCCTTGCCCCAGCTCCGGGGGGGGTGTTGACCGACACCGCCCGGTGGTTGTCACAGTCCACCTTTCGGGCGTTCTTCCTGGGGGCGTCGCTGCTCCTGTACGGCCTGCTGTTACGTCCCCTGCTCTACGAGGCTCTATGGTTCGCTCCGGTCTACGAGTGGCTGATGGTTCTGGCCTTCGCCTTCGTTCCAATTAACCGGCTGAGGAAGAGAGTACGGGCGGAAATTGTTCCCGAGGCCGCGTTGCCCGCCTCCTGGCCCAGTTGGTCTCGCCATTACCAGGTGTCTGAAGAACGGCGGGACGCTCGGATGACCGAGTTAGTGGTCCTGCAACAGCGCTTTGTCAACACCGGCGAGTGGGAACGCGTGTGGCAATATTTGGTGGGGTTGCTGCTGCGGAACGAGACCCCCATGGAGAGCATCCCGGCCATATTTGCGCCCATGAGACGCTGCTACCTGAAGTCGGTCACCCCGCGCCTTCGGAGGTGCAACAAGAAAATGACCATGAAGCAACGGGAGGCGGCCCTGGCGGATACCATGGCCAGGACGACAGCGGTCCTGTCCCTGCCCTCGGCCCCCTTGGAAACGGTGGATGAAGCCCGCTTGCTGGAAGTGGGGACGCCGTTCCTGGACAAAGGCGGCGAACCGGAGGAGCTAGCGGTGACCCTGACCGCCGCTTACTGGCAGCATGGGGCCGATCTTGGCTCGGCCGCCTCGCGCTGGTTCCCCCTGATGACGTTCATCGACGATCCGGTCTCCGGCGATGGCATTGGAGCTTATTTGCGGTGGGTCTTCTGGAGTATTTTCCGGAGAGCGACCCCCCGCTGGAACCGGGAACGACGGCAGCGGATAGTAGACGAGGCGGCATCCCACCTGTTTGGAGAGGGGGCCGAAGCGACTACGTCCCTCTGAGTCAAGTCGCCCGGGAACGGGTGGTGCCAGCCGACATCCTTAGCTATGGTGAAGGAAGGAACTACGGCATGAGTCAATTTGACGTGGAAGAGGCGGGCCGGGTCTGCGAGACGATTATCGACCGAGTCTCCGAGGTATTCGTGGGCAACCGTCTGCTGCTGCGGAAACTACTTGCGGCGGCCCTGGCCAACGGCCACGTTCTCTTCGAAGACTATCCCGGCCTGGGGAAGACCCTGCTGGCCAAGGTGTTCACCCGGGCCATCGGCAGCAAGACCAGGCGAGTCCAGTTTACCCCGGACGTCCTGCCCGCCGACATCCTGGGCACCAGGGTCTGGCGGCAGAACACCGGGGAGTTCGAGTTGGCGAAGGGGCCGGTGTTCACCAACGTGCTGTTGGCTGACGAGATAAACCGGGCCCCGCCCAAGACCCAGGCGGCGCTGCTGGAAGCCATGGAAGAAAGGCAGGTCACCATTGACGGTGATACGCTTCTGTTGAGTCCGCCTTTCCTGGTCATCGCAACCCAGAACCCCATCGAGCAGGAAGGGACCTACCCGCTGCCCGAGGCCCAGCTTGACCGGTTCTTGTTCCGGTTGGGCACCGGGTATCCCGCCAGCCGGGAGCAGGAGAACGACATCCTGCTCCGCCGCATTCAATGGCAAAAGGACGACCCCACCGAAGACCTGGAGCCCGCAGTGGACCTTGAGGGCTTCCTGCGGTTGCAGCGCAGCGTCGAGCTGAACGTCTACGTGGACCAGGTGATGGTGGACTATATCACCCAAGTGGTGCGGCTAACTCGCGAGCATCCCCGCGTCGCGGTTGGGGTCAGTCCCCGGGGAAGCCTGGCCCTATTGAAAGTCGCCCGGAGTATGGCTCTTATCCACGGTAGAGACTTCGTTATCCCCGACGACGTGAAGGTGGTTACTTCGGATGTTATGGGGCACCGGATAATCTTGAACATCGAAGATGTCTTGGAGGGAGTGGACCCGCAGGACGTGGTTGAAGAGGTAGTAAGTCAGGTCCCTGTGCCCACCGAGTTGGGACACCGGTCAACCGGCTGATGTTCTCCGCGCTGCCGGGGCGATGGCTGACCTTGGCGTTTGTGTTGTTGACCCTGGCCTTGTGTCTGGGCAACCTAATCCTGTTGGCGGGAGCCATCTACGCGCTGCTCATTGTGCTAGTGGGCGCGGCGCTGGTTGCCCCCAGCGGAATAGTGGTCAACCGTAGTACGCCGCGCCTCGTTTGTTGGGCCGGCGACGGGCTGGACGTGGACCGGCAGGTGATAGCCGGCGGGGGAGTGGGGCCACTGTATGTCTACGACCGGCTTCCTCCGGAAGCGGAGGTGGTCAGCGGCAACAACCTCCGCGTAATCTGGAAGCGTCCCGGCGCAAAGACCTACGACCTTTCCTACCGTATCTCGTGGCCCAAGCGAGGCGTGTACACACTGGGAGAGACGGACTGGGAGGCCGAGGCTCCGCTGGGGCTACACCGACGCGTACACGGATCGGCCGGCCCGTCCCTGGAAATATCCGTTGTCCCTCGCACTCAAGCCATCAGGAGGATCAACCAAATCAGGGGCCGGGCCCACAGCCGCAACCCCTGGGAGGACGTGGCCATCGTTGGGATCTCCAGCACCGACTTCACCGAATTGCGCCCCTACACACCGGGAGACCCAATGCGCTGGATTAACTGGAAAGCCAGCGCTCGTAGCTCCGGCAGCGCCAACCCGCTGCTGGTCAATCAGTATGAACCGGAAGGCCGAAAGGCGGTCTGGATCTTCCTGGATGGCGCGGACTACATGGACGTGGGCTCTACACTGTCCGCGCTAATCGACCAGGCGGTGGAGGCGGCGAGCAGCATTGCCCAGTATTACCTGACCCGAGGCTACACGCTGGGGGCTTACATCTACAACAGTCAGAGCGATATCCTGACCCCGGAAGTAGGACAGAAACAGTTCCGAAGGCTCACCAATATGTTGACCAGGCTAGAGCCGGGCCAGCACAAGCAAAACCTGTTGCAGGCGGTGGAATCGTGCAAGGGGTTTCTGTTCAGGCTGCAGCCCGAGGTCTACGCCGTCACGCGGCTGGACGTTCACTACCCCCGCGGAGGACCGGAGTCGCCCTACCCGGACGGGTTCATCGCCGGGATCAGACGGCTGGTCTCCTTGAGGCCCACTTCCAGGCGCAAGAACCAAGTCCGGGTGATCCACCTGGAACCCCAGGGCTATCAAAGACCACACACACCGATGGAAGCCCAAGCCTTGGAACTGATGCGGTGGGAGGTCCAACCCCTGCACGAGGCCATCCGCCGCTCCGGCGCATCGGTACTGCGGTGGGATCCCCTGCAACAGGACTTCGCCTCTGCGTTCTTGCGGCATCTCAACACGGGCCGGTGAAACAATGGTGCGATTCCTAGCTGTTGAGTCCCTGCTGCTGGGCTGCCTCCTGTCCCTGGCGGGCTACCTGTTTTGGGAGTCTCTGGGCGCGACCCTGAGCTTGGACACGTTCTGGCGCGACCAGCTGGGAGTTCAGGGACCGGGAACGTGGGGGATCTCCCCATTTATGATGGTCATCGCCGGCATCTGTTGTCTTCCAATCATCCTCTACTGGTTGCTCCAGTGGCTGGGAATGACTACACGTTCCTTCTGGTTGGTGACCTTGGCCGGCCTCTTGCCCCAGGGTCCGGCGGTGCTGGCCCACAATCGCCTGGATTGGGCCTCGTTTTGGAGAGGTCCCTCGTCGTCCCCCGAGTTGTCCCAGATTACTGTGGGGGCGATCTTCCTGTTGTCGTTGGTCCTGCTGGTCACGCTGCACCGGATCGCCGAGTTGAGGAGACTGAGAGGCAGGCTTAGAACCCTATCTCTGGAGAGTGGGGAACAGGGTAAGGTCATCGCCAGCGAGATTCTAGTCCTGGCCGGGTTGGTTGGGTTCAGCCTGTTCGTAACCGCAATGCTGCTGTCGGCGGCGGCAGCATTGGCCCGGATGAACAACCTGCTGGTTCATTCTCCTTGGACAGCGCTAACCATGGGCGGTGCCGCCCTCTTGATGCTGACTGGCTCTTTGCACCTCTGGCTGCGTACTCGCCAATAGGACTGACTCCTGCTTATCCTGTCCGGATGCAGGACCTCGCCGCCGCCGTTACGACCAGGAACCGCGCTTCTTGAACAGCGACAATCGCTCTGGCCCCCGCGTTGCCTCATGATGGTATTACCCAAACCACGGAGGCATGGATATGGTCACGGAGATCAGCGCAGCCACGAGGACATCGGTGGATTTAGGGCGCAGCTGCTAATCTCACTGGACCCCGGCGCCGGGTACACCGGCGCCTTCTTCCACAAAGTGGGCGATCCCAACCTACACCTTGTGGGCGAATGAACCGACACCGGCGCAACAATGGTTTGCTATCGCCGTGTTCAGGGGAGCGTCCGCCTTCTCGAGCAAATGAGCGACGGTTCGTGATTGGCAGCTAATTCTGTCCCCGCCAAAGTGTCCAGAACCTGTACGCAATCAGAACTTGACCCAAGATCAGCTGGATTGATAGAACGCTCTGAGCCATTTGTCCAGTACGGCCACCGCCTCTCGGGGAATCCCAGGCTAGTACAGCACGTTATTCACCTCCGCCTCGACATCGGGATTTGGCTCACGATTGGCCTCGATAGTCAACAAGGATCTGTCCTTCATGTAGCCGGGGACGAGATCCGCACTAGGTACATCCGGCCCGTAGACTCGATCGGCCGGCACCACTCAAGAAGCTGCTGAACAACGACAATCATTCTTGCCGGTGACGACAACGATTTTTGCCGGTCCGTAGATAGGATGGTCTGGTACCCAGGAGGTGCCAGATTGATCACGGATCAACAGGTAGTTCTACTGAGGCAGAAGTTGATGGAAGGCAAGACACAGCAGGGAGCGGCGGCGTCAGCCGCCATGAGCGAGAGATCGGCAAGGAAGTGGCAGCGTGGATCGCTGCCGTCGGAGAGTAAGAGATCCAGGCGGAGATGGAGAAGCAGGCCGGACCCGTTCGCGGACGTGTGGGAAAGCGACGTTGTTCCGTTGCTGCTGACCGATCCCGACGGTGAGCTGAGTGCGACAACCATCCTGGAGTGGCTCGATGAGCGATACCCGGGTAGGTTCGGCAACTCCCAGCTGAGGACGCTTCAGCGACGGATGCGCGACCACAGGGCGCTTCACGGACCGGACAGGGAGGTGTACTTCCAGCAGGACCATCCACCCGGGCGGGAGGCCCAGGTGGACTTCACCCACTGCACGGAGCTGGGAGTGACCATAGGCGGAGAGCCCTTCAGACACCTGCTGTCCCAGTTCGTGCTGAGTCACTCAGGCTGGCCTACGACGCGCTGTGTGGCTGGAGGGGTGAGCGTGCCGATGTCGAGTATGTTCGTATCCTGCACCTGGCCGCGACAACCATGGAGTCGAAGGTGGACCGGGCACTCAGGAGACTGCTTGAGTCGGGACTGAGCTTCGACTACGCGATGGTGCGCAGGCTGTCTGCGCCGGCGCCTCCACCGGTCCCTGAGTTGAAGCTGTCCGGTGTCCTGGACTTCGGTGTATACGACCGGCTGCTGGTGGGAGGTACGAGATGATGGTGGACACTCACTCACCAAGCGCAGTTGCGGAACGGGTCAGGGACCTATGCAGGCAGTTCAAACTGCCCACACTGGCGGCGGAGACCGTCGGCAGGTTCAGCCAGGCCGGACACGCCGATGCTCTCGTGACCCTCGTGGAGGTGATGGAACAGGAGGCTGAGGACAGGCGGATCAGGCGGGTGGACCGTCTGAGGAGAGCGTCGAAGCTGCCGGCGGGCAAGACCTGGGACACCTTCGAGCACGACAGGACACCAGTGCAGCTCAGACAGCAACTCGGGAGACTCGGCGAGGGGGACTTCGTCGACCGGGGCATCAACGTGCTGGCGTTCGGGATGCCGGGCACCGGCAAGACCCACGCAATGTGCGCCATAGGACACAGACTGGTCGAGTCCGGCCGCTCGGTGCTGTTCGTTCCTGCATACCGACTGGTACAGGACATGCTGGCTGCCAGGAGGGACCTGGAGCTGCCCAGAATGCTGAGGAAGCTCGACAGCTTCGATCTGCTGGTGATCGACGACCTCGGTTACCTGCCGCAGGGGGCCGAGGAGTCGGAGGTGCTGTTCACCCTGATAGCCGAACGCTACGAGCGCAGGTCCCTGGGGGTCACCTCGAACCTGGTGTTCAGCAAATGGGAGAAGGTGTTCGCAAATCCCATGGCGACCGCGGCGGCCATAGACAGGATCGTTCACCACTCTGTGATCCTGGAGTTCGATGTGCCGAGCTACAGGACCAATGCGGCACAGAATCGTCTGATAGACAGGGAGTCAGACCGGCAAAAATGATTGTCGCACAACCGGCAAGAATGGTTGACGTGGAACACCTGCTCCCAGTTGCATGCTCCTGTAGAGCCCGGACTGTGGTGGCGAGGCTGAATTTGTCTCGGCCCAAGACGGTGAAACACCCACTGCAGATTTCGACGGCGGATAGCTGATTTGTAAAGGGCGGAGATAAAGTGTACCTCGTGGACGGCTCGAACGCCGGCTGAAGGCGCTTGAAAACTGGACCGTCCACCACCTTCCATAGGGACATACCAAGAGCCCATGGAAGGTGTGAGGGATGTACCAGGTGGAGCTGTATCTTCGCGTCCGACGAGCCTGCATGGTAGACGGCATGAGCACCAGGGAAGCGTCCCGGGTGTTCGGTCTGCACAGAGACACCGTGCGCAAGATGCTCGCTTACTCGGTACCGCCGGGATACCGAAGACGACAACCTCCCAGAAGACCCAGGATCGGACCTTACACCGGGGTCATAGACCGGATACTCGAGGACGACCCCGTATCACGTACGGGGCAGGCTCTCGGCCTGCCGAGGAAGCAGCGCCACACGGCCAAGCGCATCCACGACCAACTGAGGGACGAGTACGGCTTCGACGGCAGGTACACGATCGTCAAGGACTACGTCCGAGAGCACCGCCGCCGGACACGTGAGATGTTCGTGCCTCTATCGCATCCTCCCGGACACGCGCAGTGCGACTTCGGAGAGGCATTGGCTGTCATAGGCGGAGTGAAGCGGAAGGTCAGGTCCACTTCTTCGTCCTGGACCTGCCCCACAGCGATGCCATGTTCGTCAGGGCATACCCCGCCGAGACCACCGAGGCGTTCTGCGACGGACATGTGTCGGCGTTCTCGTTCCTGGGAGGAGTCCCACAGAGCATCGTGTACGACAACACCCGTCTGGCCGTTGCGAGGATACTGGGAGACGGTCGACGACAGCGTACACGCGTGTTCACGGAACTGCAGTCCCACTACCTGTTCGAAGACAGGTTCGGACGTCCAGGCAAGGGCAACGACAAGTGGAAGGTGGAGGGTATGGTCGGATACACCAGGAGGAACTTCCTGGTGCCCATACCTTCGTTCGAGAGCTTCGACGCCCTCAAGCCCACCTGGAGGAGCGGTGCCTTGAGAGGATGGAGGCGAAGCTCAGGGGCCACACAGAGACGATAGGCGAGCGCATGGTGCGTGATCTCGATGCCCTGCTGCCGCTGCCGGCAGTGCCGTATGACCCGAGCGACAGGCATCTGACCCGTGTGACCTCGCTGTCGCTGGTCAGATACCGCACCAACGACTACTCGGTGCCGGTCGCGTACGGACACAGAGAGGTGCTGGTCAGAGGCTACGTCGACGAGGTGGTCGTCAGCTGCGGTGCGGACGTGATAGCCCGTCACCGTCGCTCCTACGAGCGGGACGACTTCGTGTTCGATCCCATCCACTACCTGCCGCTGTTGGAGCGGAAGACCGGTGCGCTGGACCAGGCGGCGCCACTTGCCGGATGGGACCTCCCCGAGGAGTTCGGCACCCTGCGCCGGCTGCTGGAGTCGCGGTTGGGAAGACGTGGCAAGAGGGAGTTCGTGCGGGTGCTCAGACTCATGGAGACGTTCAGCCAGAAGGACGTCCACTACGCGATACGGGACGCGATCAGGCTGGGAGCAGTCAGCTCGGACGCCGTCAAGCACCTCGTGCTGTGCGGTATCGAGGGCCTCCCGCCAAGACTGGACCTGGAGCTGTATCCATACCTGCCCAGGGTGAGCGTGAGCACCACTTCCGCGACAGACTACATGACGCTTCTGTCTGGGAGGGCATCGTGAGCGACAGACCAACACTACTGCTGGAACACCATCTCAGGGAGCTCAGGCTGCCGACCTTCCTCAGGGAGTATGGGAAGATGGCAGCCCAGTGCGCTACCGAGGGGGTGGACCACCCAGACTACCTGCTCAGGCTGTCTGAACTGGAGCTCATAGACAGACACCACCGCATGGTGGAGAGACGCATCAAGGCTGTACGCTTCCCGACGGTCAAGAGCCTGGACACCTTCGACTTCCCTGCGATCCCGTCGGTGAACAGGCAGCTGGTGACACAACTGTCCAGGTGCGAGTACGTGGACCGCAGGGAGAACATAATCGCCATCGTCAACAGCGGCACCGGCAAGACCCACATGGCGCTCGGACTGGGACTCGCAGCCTGTCAGAGGGGACTGCCTGTGGGGTTCACCACGGCCGCGGCGCTGGTGAACGAACTGATGGAGGCCAGGGACGACAGACGTCTGCTGAACTTCCAGAAGAGACTGTCCCGTCTGAAGCTTCTGATCATAGACGAGCTGGGCTTTGTTCCCCTACGAAGACCGGAGTGGAGCTGCTCTTCGAGGTATTCAGCCAGCGATACGAGAGGGGCTCGGTGCTTGTGACCACCAACCTGCCGTTCGACGAGTGGACCGAGGTGTTCGGATCGGAGAGACTGACCGGCGCTTTGCTGGACAGACTGACACACCATGTGCACATCCTGGCGATGAACGGTGAGAGCTACCGTCTGAAGCAGAGCAGACAGACCGCCAACATGCCGTCCTCGGACTGACCTCCGACCCCAGTCCCAGTTCACTCGGAGCGGACATTATTGCTGACCACCTGCGACTCCAGTGGTACACTTTCCCGCCGCCCCGGTGGTCTGTTATCCGCCCGCCCTTGACAGGCTCGAACTGGTTCGCCCAATAAACATTATGCCAAGTGGGGCCTTGTTTCCGCGTGAGAGTACTCGTGTCTGACCGCGGGTCCTCAATGCGCGGCGAATGTCCTGAAACGATCCGCCCGGGGCACTGCTGCACTCGAAGCAGTACAGCTCGAACACTGCACCTCTCTTTCCTATCAGTGTACTCTCCAGGTAGCCGATCACATCGACTTCCTGGTCGACGCTGGACTTCACCAGCTACAACATGTTCGTCAGATCCTGACAGGTGTTGCACCACACGGCTGGGGTACAAACCAACTCATGGCCATGATGCTCCGGTGGGGTTAAATCTGGATGCAGCATTACAGGTGCGTCCTTTGTATGTCATATGAAATGGGACCTTGCTTCAGATTTGGTACGCACGCAAATGCTGAACGACAATCGTTGTTAACCACGGAGTGTGGAAAGTCGTCTAGCTTAATCCATTCGAATGATTCACCAGGGGATTGAGCCTTCTCCGCCACTCTCCGAGTAATCGCCTTGGTAGCATTCTCAAGAAACCGAATCTCGCTTGGAGACAACTCCTAGTCTCTCCCTTCCGCCTTCCTGGCCATCGCTAGGCTACCTTTCTCGCTGGAAAGGTCCCCTACCTTGTCGAGCACGTCTCTTTCAATCTGAAACTTCTCGGCCGCCGTAGACCGCCTGCCCCCCGTAGACCGCCGGACCCTCTTAGGCCGCTTGCTCGTCAGTTCCTCCAGCATGGTCAGACTGAAGTATGCGACTCCCGGCGGTTTCTCCCTAATGAAGTAATCCGCAAGTCGAGCAAGCATAATCCGCACGTCATCATTGAGTTCAAGAGGTACTCCGTCCGGAGGTTTGGGATACGGTCTGTACTTGGTGACGGTGGGAACAGAGGTACTGAACTCCCAAAACACCGGGTCTGCAGACACTTCATGCTTGCCTGGGATAGGTTTTCGATCTTCTACCTCAGCCCCGCAGAACTTCAACTTGAACTCGCCTGGCTGGCTCCTGAGAGCAGCGTCCAGCTCCCAGCTGTGAATATAGGGTTTAACAGCTTCCAAGGCCGAGTCCACAGTGGCGTAGTGCTCCTTCATTTCAAATCGTACGCGGTTGTCTTCTATCCGTATGCCAAAGCCCTCTACTTCGCAATAGACCGGATCTACTTTACTGTAATCAACGTGGCTGGCGTGCTCGATCCGATAGTGCAATGCCACATTCTCCATGAGGTGACTGTGACATTTATGCTGGTCAGTTAGGCGGACATTTATGCTGGTCTTCGACACCCTTGACAATGGCCAGTCTCCTGCGCTGCGGTACAATTTCAGCATGGTGCGAACTCCATAGATCGCCAACACCGGACTCCGCGATGACCAGGACCTCCCTGAACAGACCGCCGGCGTCGGGCTTCCCAGTCCCCATTCGTGCCGCGCGCGTCGATAGCGGTTATTGCCACACCTGCCTTACCGCTGTACCATATCGGTAAGGAGTACGCTGTGCTTATCAAGATCACCTCAAAGAGACAGGTAACCTTCCCTGCCCACGTGCTGGACGCGATGGGGGTCGGGCCGGGTGACCGCCTTGAACTCTCAGAGGGCCCCGACGGCTACCTGCTGCGCCCAAGACGCATCGACTACTCGCGCCTGGGCACCCTTCGGGACAGGATTCCCGACGAGCACCCGCCGTTCGACATCCGCTCATTCCGGGACAGGCCCTATGACCCAGCCCTGCGGGATTGATACCTCCGTCCTGGTCAGACTGGTGACCGCAACGCCGGATCCGGACTTCCAGCACTGCGTGAACGAGCTTCGCATCCTGATCGAGGAGCACGACGCCGAGGTGTTCGCCTCGAACCAGGTGATCGGCGAAGCCTACATCGTGCTACAGCACCACTACGCTATATCGGCGCCGGACGCCCGCTCCGCGCTTGCGGATGTCCTGACCAGCGGACTGGTCGCCCCGCTGAACGGTCAGTCAATCATCCTGGCGCTGCAATCATCTGGCGGCCCCGGCCTCTTCGACAGGCTTATTGCGGACGGATACTCTCTCGCGGGCCTCGAGACCCTTACGCTGGACAGACAGATGGCGACGCTTCCCAGTGTACGCAGGCTGTGAGCTGAGCACGAGTTGGCGAAGTGACCTCAGGGCTGCGTCCCTGTCCGCGACCATCCGGCGTGCCCATCTGGTGGCCCGCAACCCCGGCCACAGCATCGCTCTGGACGAACCGCGACAGAGCGAGAGGAGGCCGGAGGGACGCGGGCTTTGATGAAGTCCCCCGCGGACCCGTGGGAGGTAGCTGGTTGCAGCAGCGAGCTCTACATCGTTCTGCCCGAGGACTTCGCGGTGACCCCTGAGTCCCTCACGATTCTCAATAGGAAGAAATTTGATAATGCCGACAACCTGGCGGTCCTGCATTTTCAGGACTACCCTCCTGGGCTTCTGCTCCGCTCCCACCACCCTGCCTTCAATGTCCACGTCTTCGCGATGCCCATCTGCCTGACAGGCCGCGCTGCTCGCCGGCCACGGCAGACTGGGAAAGAGCCGTCTGGGCCCTGGTGCTCGCGGCCGGCATCGTATCTGCTGATCCGGACTGGCCCGGCGGCATCACCACGGCCCGGGGACTCCAGGAGGCGACTCCTGCGGATCGACAGCCCCGCCGCGGCCCCCGCAGAAATCGTCTGGGTGAATCCCCCGACCGCGGCATCCCGTCAGATCGCGGAACTGATGTCCCTCACAGCTTTGAAGTCCGCCGCGGACGCCCTCGATCCGAGATCGCTGAGCTGGGATTCGCTCACGAGAGGAACCCAGGCTCCGCCCTTCCGGTCCTCGGGGTCCGGTTGTCCAGCCGAGTCAAAGCCACTGTGTGGTAACATCTTATGTATCCCTTACGTAAGACGTTACAATGATACGAAGCTTCAGGGATCGGAGGACCGAGCGGTTCTTCCAGGGTCGGTTGGTGCGGGCCTTTCACGGGTTCGAGGATCAGGCGACACGGCGGCTCATGGTATTGGACAACGCGGCGGCCCTGCAGGATCTGGCTGCGTTGCCCAGCAACAGGCTGGAGGCCCTCTCCGGCGACCGTACGGGCCAGTACAGCATCCGGATCAATCGCCGGTGGCGGATATGCTTCCGCTGGGAAGACGACGGACCGCACGACGTGGAAGTCGTGGACTACCATTGATGAGGAGTCTGGACATGGGTGTGAGCAACGGAATGAGACCGGTGCACCCCGGGGAGATACTGGGTGAGGAGCTTGAGGAGCTTGGGCTATCGGCGACCGCGCTGGCCAAGGCTCTGGATGTGCCCACGAATCGAGTCACGGCGATCCTGAAGGGACAGCGCGGGGTAACGGCCGACACGGCGCTCCGCCTTTCCCGCTACCTCGGCACCACGCCCCAGCTGTGGCAGAATCTTCAGAAGGCATTTGAGCTGCGCGTGGCGGAGATTGAGTCGGGGGCGCACATCGAGGAACGTGTGCAACCACGAGAGACGGCCCAGGTGGGTGACGGGTGAGCCGGCGGATGACCGCCAAGTGTCAACGCCAACTTCGGTTAGTGCATTTTCGCCAAGTTGGATTTGCCCCCCTTGTCCTATTGACCTGATCGGTCTCCGCGTTCAGATGATCCACTGAGCAGATGCTGTGAGGCAGCAGTCCGTCCCGAAGACGCGATGGCGTGTACGCACCTCCCTGGCTTGTAAGGTGGTGCGACCGCCGAGGTGTAGCGGCGCAGTGGGTGCAGCCGACTCGGGCCTGTCCTGTTATCGGCTCAGTCGATGGTTAGCACTGACCGGGGAACCCTTCGTGAGGTCGAAGGCGGTACAGAGGTGGCTGTGGTCATGGACGTCACGCTGGAGTTTCTGGACTTCTTCTCGAAGGCTCGGCCCAGAGCTATAGAGTCAACCATGAGACTGGCGGAAATGCGGAGGTATGAGTGGATAGACGCCTTTTAACCCTGAACCTCCAGAAGGGTTTGACAGGTCAATAGGCCACAGCGACCGGCAACGTGAAGGGCTTGATGTGCGACGCTCTTGCCGAACGCCAAAGATCTACAGGGAGGCCTCCCAGAGTATGTAGCCACCTGATCGAAGGCGTGTGGTAGAGTTGCCTACAGTTCTCGCCTGAGGTGGCGCATGCGTGTTCTGAAATCGGCCGTTTGGGGACATCTCCGAAAGGTGATGATTCAGGGGCTGATCATCGTCGTGCCGCTTGCCATCACCTTCTGGGTGCTTCGCCTGGTGTTCAACCTGATGGATGGGTTCTTGGGGCCTCTCATCGAAGACAGGATCGGGCGCGACTTTCCTGGGATAGGCATTGTGGCCATATTGCTACTCGTCTATGTCGCCGGGCAACTATGGGAGCTGAGTCGCCTGAGCAGAAGGATGATTGAGGGCATTCAGAAGTGGCTCCTGTCCATTCCCATCGTGGGTGCCGTCTATAGCCCTGCCAGGCAGCTCATCGACTCCTTCTCAGGGACCTCCGAGACCGGTTTCAAGCGTGTCGTGCTGATCGAATACCCCAAGGCCGGCACGTGGATGATAGGCTTCCTGACGGCAACCACCATGACGAAGGATGGAGAGATGGGTGTCATCTACGTGCCCACGGCACCGACGCCGAATTCCGGCTGGGTTGGCGTCGTGCCGATCGATGGGGTGCACGACGTCGACATGAGCGTCCAGCAGGCCATGAGCATGGTACTGTCGGGAGGCATAGTTACCCCTGATGAGATAACCATGACCGACATAGGCTCCCCACCGTTGTCCGACGAAACCAGCGAGGTCTAGGCAGCGTGCAGACTACAGACAGGTGTGCCCGCCGGAGAGGTGAATGGTAGACGGCCCTGATATTCGCAACTCACTGCCAGGCGTGACCACGAAATGTGACGTGCCAGCCCACGTTTCCCCTGAGGAAATGAACGCAAATCGTGTGCAGCCTGGGCACTAAAAGCCCCCCGGGATCCGCCAGTATCGCAGGCATGAAACGCGACAGAAACCCCGACCGGATCTGCCAATACCAGCGGCCAGAGTGAACCACCAGTCATGGGGTCTCCCGGCTCACTCTTCAGGAGACAAATCGGGTCAGACCCGTCGAAAAATGTGGCCGGTTGAAACGCAGAACCGGGGAGCGGTGACGGGAATCGGCGACAGCAAAAGGTACTCGATGACATAACATGATAGTGCGAACCAAAAGCTGGTCGTCCTCGCCAGTGAAGTTGGATTTCGGCCTCCTGATCTCGACCGTTCGAGTTCACTCAGACCTGACATCTACGGTGGACGCCAAGATCCCAGATGGCACACTCTTGCTCCGCTCCCCGGTTTCAAATATCCGCCCGTTTTTGCCACCTCATGGGTACTCGCTGTTAGAAGCTTGCGACACACTTGTTTTCGATAAGTGTCTTCCTCGGTAATAAGACTTCTCGCTATTGTCGCTACCGCTAACAGTGGCCAATTTGTCATCTTCACCCAGTCACAGCCGTTCACCGCACGGCCGGATGGTGCTCTGCACTGGCAGCTACAGGGCCTACGTCCCTGATCCTCCTCCACCTCCCCTGACGTGGGATCAGCCTCTCGCAGTCATTCTCTTGGAGGCCGACAGGGCAGTTGGCAGGCTTGCGGGTGAGGGACGGCGCATTCCCAATCCGCATCTCCTCATCAGGCCTTTTGTTCGCAAGGAAGCCGTCCTTTCCAGCCGCATCGAGGGCACCCAGGCTACGCTCGGGGAACTTCTTGCAGCGGAAGCCGGCGCTGCCGTAGATCGTAGCCCAGAGGACCTTCGGGAGGTCGGTAACTACGTGGTCGCTCTTGAGTACGGCTTGGAACGCCTGGAGACACTGCCCATGTCCCTGCGCCTGGTACGCGAGTTGCACGATCGTCTAATGAGGGGCGTTTGGGGGGACGTGGCCGGACCCGGCGAGTTCCGGCACAGTCAGAACTGGATAGGACCACCAGGTTGCACCCTGAACGACGCGACCTATGTCCCGCCACCTCCGATGGAGTTGATGACCTGCCTGGACACATGGGAGAGATTCCTGTACGACGACTCCGTGCCGCCCCTGATTCACGCTGCCCTGGTCCACTCGCAGTTCGAGGCGATTCACCCATTCCTGGATGGAAACGGTCGAGTCGGACGGCTGCTGATAACGCTGCTTCTGGTCAGCCGACACATCAACCCCTCTCCGCTGCTCTACCTGAGCGCATACTTCGAGGCCACTCGTGAAGAGTACTACGCACGCCTCCTTGGAGTGACCGAGAGTGGCGAATGGGAGGAGTGGCTGAGCTACTTCCTCCGGGGTATCGTTATCCAGTCAGAGGACGCTGTCAATCGCATTCAGCGCATTGACGATTTGTTCGCTCGCTGGAGGCACGAACTCGCCTCCAGCCGATCGCGCTTCCCAGAACAGGTACTCGATCTCTTTGCTGAGAACCCCTTCTGGACGGTGCGCAATTTAGCCTCCAGACTGGACGTGGCATTCACGACGGCCCAGCGGGCGATCGACCGGCTGGAAATGCTGGACATTGTCTCGCGAGTCTGGGAGGCGCGGCGGAGTCGCGTGTACTGCGCAGGTGAGGTTCTCGATATCCTTGAGGAACCGCCCGCGCTTCACCGGCCTGTCGCTGGAGAAATGTGAAGGCGGTTTGATCGCCGGCCACCTTCGGAAGATGGTCTGAACGAGCCCGTACGGTCGTCCTCGGAGCCGGTCAATGGGGATAGTGCAACATGGCACGACTAGTGCGAACCGGACCGTGAGAGTGTTGTTTGTCAGTTGCACCGTGAATTCGTTGGCATTTCGGTCCCGACTCGAACTCGGGTCGCCGGACGGTAATGCAATCGTCGCACGGCGAACTCGCGCCAGCCGCGCCGTTTCTAGGCCGTCAATCCTGCGTAGCCAATCCAGAATGGCTTTCGAGGCGGTGAACAGCACCCGGTTCCTTTCCGCGTGGAGGGCGTGACACTGCCGTCCCACTTTCCTGCTATGGTTCAGTGCGAGGCGGGGAGGATTACGTTGGTCAAGGTTGGCAGTCGATCGTCGAAGTCTACCCTGACTGCCAAAGCAGCACCGGGAGGCCCGCTATGACGACGGCGACACATTCTCCATCCCAGCGGGACCACAATGAGGACCGAATGCGGCGTGCCATCAGCTGGTTTGATCTCAGTCTGAACACGGAGACGCCTGATGAGGAGTTCATATTCCTCTGGATCTCGTTCAACGCAGCCTACGGCGTCGAGCTTAGACACCCAGACATCGAGGACGACTCCCTAAGTGAGTTCCAAAAGTTCAGCGACTTCCTGAGGAACATCCTGCCCAGGGACAACAGGAGAGAGATCGAAACGCGTCTTGCCGGAAGAAAGCTGGCTGGCAGGATCGACCATCTGCTTCGAAACAGTTCGTCTACGAGCCCCTCTGGCGGTCGTTGAGGGAAGGGGCTGGCGATGGTGACCGGACTTAGCAAGAGAGGTTCGAGCGAAGCATTGGACGGGTTTCGGACAGCTTCAGTAGGTTGAGTGTCCCAGATCTCGGCTAGGACGAGAAGGTGAGCCTCCTCCACGGCGTGCTGGTGCAGGTCTTCCTGAGACTCTACACTCTGCGGAACCAGGCCTTCCATGGTGGAGCCACCTATGGCACGGGCCGTGGGCGCAAGCAGATCAAGCATGGGAGCTTCATCATGGCCAAGATCACCCTGCAGAACTTAGGAACGATCGTCCGAAGGAAGCGTGGCAACCAGGGGCTTCGAGCGACAGCGGCCGAGATTGGAACTAGCGCGCCGACGCTCTCCAGGATTGAATCCGGAAAGATGCCCGACCTGCAGACCTTCGGAAAGATCTACGGTGAGTGGCTCGTCCGTGTGCGCAGAGGCTGGTACATATGCGTTCCGCTCGAGGCCTCCGAACCAGGGGAATGGCGTGAAGACCCCTGGATCTTGGCAGCCACACTCTTCAGCCCCGGCTACATCGGGGGCTGGAGCGCTGCTGAGCACTGGGGACTTACCGACCAGATCTTTCGTGTGATCTACGTGGTCTCGGGAAGGAAGATCACGCCAACACGCCAGACAATACAGGGTAACGACTTCCTGATTCGAACTGTGCCGGAAGCGGGCCTGTTCGGAACACGGCGGATCTGGCGCCGGCGGGTCCCGGTGAATGTTTCCGACCCCCATCGTACCGTGATCGACATCATCGATGTTCCAGCGTCGGGAGGGGGATCGCTACACACATTCGAGGTTCTGCAGGCGTACTTCGAAAGCGAGCACGCCGATCGGGCGAAACTTCTTCAATACGGTGACCAACTTGGTCGTGGCACCGTGTTCAAGCGGCTCGGATACTTGGTGGAACGTGCGGGACTGGCCGATGTCGACTTCATCAATGCCTGTCGTAACAGGATTTACGCGAGGGGTGAGTCTGCTCGATCCTGGCGCGCTACCGAAGGGTTCGATCGTGACCAGGTGGAACCTGCGGGTCAACACACAGAGACTCGCTCCTGAGCGAGTGGCCCGGGCATGATCGGCCGCGCAGAAATCGTCGATCGCGTTCAGCGCTGGGGACTCCGCGAAGATGTAGTTGAGAAGGACTACGTTCTCGGTTGGGTACTTTGGGGTATCGGAAGTGAGCCGCTGCTGCGCGAGACGTGGGTGTTCAAGGGCGGAACATGCCTCAAGAAGTGCTACTTCGAGACTTACCGTTTCTCTGAGGACCGAGACTTCACCGTACTTGAAAACGGCCCCATCGAGCCAGACGAGGCAAGAGAGAGTTCGTGCAGGTGCTCAGGCTCATGGAGACGTTCTCGATCGAGGAGGTCCACCAGGCGGTGCGGGACGCGATCAGGCTGGGAGCTCTGAGCTTCGACGCGGTCAAGCACCTCGTGCTGTGCGGCATCGAGGGCCTCCCGCCAAGACTGGACCTGGAGCTGTATCCATACCTGCCCAGGGTGAGCGTGAGCACCACTTCCGCGACAGACTACATGACGCTTCTGTCTGGGAGGGCATCGTGAGCGACAGACCAACACTACTGCTGGAACACCATCTCAGGGAGCTCAGGCTGCCGACCTTCCTCAGGGAGTATGGGAAGATGGCAGCCCAGTGCGCTACCGAGGGGGTGGACCACCCAGACTACCTGCTCAGGCTGTCTGAACTGGAGCTCATAGACAGACACCACCGCATGGTGGAGAGACGCATCAAGGCTGTACGCTTCCCGACGGTCAAGAGCCTGGACACCTTCGACTTCCCTGCGATCCCGTCGGTGAACAGGCAGCTGGTGACACAACTGTCCAGGTGCGAGTACGTGGACCGCAGGGAGAACATAATCGCCATCGTCAACAGCGGCACCGGCAAGACCCACATGGCGCTCGGACTGGGACTCGCAGCCTGTCAGAGGGGACTGCCTGTGGGGTTCACCACGGCCGCGGCGCTGGTGAACGAACTGATGGAGGCCAGGGACGACAGACGTCTGCTGAACTTCCAGAAGAGACTGTCCCGTCTGAAGCTTCTGATCATAGACGAGCTGGGCTTTGTTCCCCTACGAAGACCGGAGTGGAGCTGCTCTTCGAGGTATTCAGTCAGCGCTACGAGAGGGGCTCGGTGCTTGTAACCACCAACCTGCCGTTCGACGAGTGGACCGATGTGTTCGGGTCCGAGAGGCTGACCGGCGCGTTGCTGGACAGACTGACACACCACGTGCACATCCTGGCGATGAACGGTGAGAGCTGGAGGTGGTAAGCCATTGGTGGAGAGGCAGAGTGTGGCTGCGAGATGATCAGGAGCCGCCTAGTCGTCCGGTGGGATTCGTGGTGTTGCCACGTCGCTAGGTGGTGGAGCGTACGTTCGCGTGGCTGGTCCGAAACCGTCGTCTGTTAAAGGACTATGAATTCCCGCCAGAGACCGAGGAGGCGTTCGTGTACCCTGCCATGGTCAGATTGATGCTTCGTAGGCTGGCGTCTCCAACGTAAAATCACTTTTCAGACAGCCTCTAATCTGGACTTTCAACTAACTACCCGGTTCAAGGGCTGATCGCCACGGATGTAGTTGGCAACTCGCCATGATCGTCGACAATCGGCACCAACTTGTATCCCAGCTGTGCAGCCCTCCTTTTCGCGTTGCCCAGGGCCCGCTTACGGTACTGTCTTTCATAGTACTCCGCTCCCGCGTCCACGTACTTCTGACCGTACTTCAGCATCGAGTAAATTATGCGAGCCAGCTTGTGGGCGGTTGCCGTTATCGCCTTAGGCGCTCCCAGATGGGCCTTCTTCCTTCGAAGGAACGCTCCGAGCGCACTGTCCGAGCGATGAAGCGCATTGGCCGCGAGTCGAAGTGCTGCTGCAGCCCTGTTCGCATTCCGAGTCGTCCTCGAACTCATCACCCTGCCGCCACTCACCCTGTTGTTGGGACTTAACCCCAACCAGGAGGCGAAGTGCTTCACCGTAGGCCACCGGCTCATGTCCGTCCCTGTCTCACTCACCACCTTCAGCGCCGTGTACGCTTCCACACCGTCTATTGCAGTGAGGTCCACTCCAGTCATCCGATACAGGTACGTACGCACATCGAACTTGGGCGCGTTGCCCTGGCGGGGATTTGCACCACGCCTTGCTGCCAGAGTCCCACCATCACTGCGGTCATCGAACTGACCGAGCTGCAACTCTATCTCCCTGTCGCATTCATCTATCTTGCGCTGGTATGTCCTGTACAGCTCCAGGGCCTGCGTCAGCTCGAAGATGTGCTCCTCTCTCCAGTGGCCGCGCAGCGACTCCGCTATCTCACTCTCGTCAGCCTTCACCGTGGGATGTCTGAACTGTGCCAGCGTTCGCGGGTTGCGCTCACCTTCCACGATCGCCTCGATTATCTTCATCCCGGTCCTGCCGGTGATGTTGCTCAAGACGTGCTGCAGCTTGATGTTCATCTGCGTCAGCGCCTTCTGCATGTGCTGGATGTGATGAGACGCATACTCCACCAGCATGGCGCGCTGGCGCAGGTAACTCCTCAGCCGCCTGATCTCCGCCTCAGGTCTGAACGCCGCCGACAGCAGGCCGTAGGTGTGCAGCTGCTGCAGCCACTGGCAGTCCAGTACGTCCGTCTTGCGACCCGGCACACTCTTCAGACGCCGCGGGTCCACCAGCAGCGCCTCCAGCCCGCGCTCCTCAAGAACCCCGAACAGCGCTATCCAGTACACTCCCGTCGACTCCATCGCCACCGTCTCCACCCCGCACTCGACCAGCCAGTCGGCCATACGGTACAGCTCCGCTGTGTACGCCTCGAACTCCCGCACGGGCTCATCAGCACACTCCTCCGACACCGCCACGAAGTGGCTGCTCGCTCCCACGTCTATGCCCGCTGCGTTCAGGTTCAATCGCGATAAACTTCCAGACAGCTTCTTCGTTCGGTCTCCGTCTGCCCTCTTGCTTCCAGAGGTCCTCTTACGTCTGTCCATTACACCCTCTGATACTGTGAAGTAGGCGTGTCGCCGCAGGGTGCCATGCGCTTCGCACAATCTTTCAAACGGGAGCGTTCCCAGGGGGACGTCACCAATGATGCCGTCGTAAGGCACCCGGACCATGCTTTGTAACGGGCAAAATACACCAATGCCGAGCCCGGTCTCTTCGACGACGACACGCCCCACCGCAATCATACACAGCTCCCGAAGGCGTCCCAGTTAGTCGCCCCTGCACGGCCCGCAGTGGGCATAGCGATGCTTTGTACAAAACTTAGAAAAGAACAGGGTAAGCTGACAAGACCCAACCATCACGAAAGGTCAAGTCATGCTCACCCCCGTATCAGGTACGGGGCAGGCTCTGCCCGACGCAATTATACCCGCACTCAAGCCGTTCGCGCCGATGTTCCAAGCCAGGACATGGACGAAAGTCCAGGTGCTGCTGGTCGGCGCGGTCCTGGCCACGCACAGGCGGACCGTCACCTCCACCCTCCGAGTCATGGGACTCAGCGATGACAAGGGCTTCGCGCGTTACCACCACGTTCTCAACCGCGCTGAATGGTCACCCCTCCAATTGAGTCGTGTGTTGCTGTCGCTCCTGCTCCAACACCTCGATCAGGGCGATGGTCCACTGGTGTTTGGGATAGACGAGACCCTGGAGCGGCGGCGTGGCAAACGGATCAGGGCCAAGGGGATATATCGCGACGCGGTGCGCTCCAGCGGGAGTCACTTCGTCAAGGCCTCTGGCCTGCGTTGGATAAGTCTGATGTGGCTGACCAACATACCCTGGGCACATCGGACATGGGCGTTGCCTGTGCTGACTGCCCTGGCTCCCTCTGAGCGCTACTACCAGCGGATGGGACAGACTCACAAAAAGCTCACCGACTGGGCGCGTCAGATGATTGTCCAGCTCCGTCGCTGGCTGCCCAACCGTCCTGTGGTACTGGTCGCCGACAGCAGCTACGCTGCCCTCGATCTGCTTCACTTCTGTCAGTCCATGGCTCAACCCGTCACGATAATCACCAGGCTGCGTCTGGATGCCGCGCTCTACGAACCCGCTCCACCTCGACTGCCCGGACAGATAGGTCGTCCACGACTCAAGGGCCAACGTCTGCCCACACTGAGGAAACTCCTTGATCGACCCGACACGCGTTGGACAAAGGCGGTGGTGAGCCGGTACGACGGCGCCAACAGGACGGTGGAACTCAACTCCCACACTGCTGTCTGGTATCACACGGGCAAGCCGACCGTGCCCATTCGCTGGGTGCTCATTCGAGACCCTCTACACCAGTTCGACTCCCAGGCGCTGCTGTGCACTGATCCCGCGGTCGTCCCTGTCCAGATCATCGAGTGGTTCGTGTTGCGCTGGCAGGTGGAGGTGACGTTTCAGGAGGCACGCGCACATCTGGGAGTGGAGACTCAACGCCAGTGGTCGGATCGCGCCATAGCCCGGACCACTCCTTTGCTGTTGGGACTGTTCTCCTGGATAACTCTCGCAGCTCACGTGTTGGGAGATCGCCGACCGGCAACTACACGATCGGCGGCATGGTATGCCAAGGCTGAGCCGACTTTCGTCGATGCGATCGCTTTGGTGCGACGTCACCTCTGGCTTGCTTCTGAGACTTTCTGCATGTCGTCGCAGAGACCCGATATGCGAGAAATCCCAACGCCACTGTTCAACAGATTCATGGAGTCACTGACCTACGCGGCGTGAATGTACAAAGTCCAGCTAATACTCCAGCATCGAGATGAAGTTGCCCATGCCTGCGTCCGAGATGGCCCTGCTGAGTCTGCGGTTACGCATCATGCCGGAGATGTTCAGCGTCTCGACTCCTATGTGAGCATACCGCTTGGCTATCGCGGTAGTCGCCCTGTGCTGGAAGTCGTTCCTGAGATGACTGACCCGGGCGTGAACTCTCCTGCGCCGCTCGTACATTCTCTGCCTGCGGGCTGACCGCCTGTTGCGACCGTGAGTGTTCCAAGAACGGGCTATCGCCTTGTCCACACGCCGCAGGGCCGAAAGCGCAGATGCCAGGGCTCTCGGGTTCTCGATGGCTGTCCCGTCCGACAGTGTCGCGAGCGTCCTTACGCCCATGTCAATTCCCACGGTGCCCCCTGGCGTTTGGGTGGCGGGGCTGTCCTGGTATCCACGCCTATCGCCGCATACCATCGGCTACCGTCGTTGCTCACGACCACGGTTGTGTTCTCGCCATCGAACCTGAGTTCCTCTCGCATCTTCACCCAGCCGATTCGTGGGAGTCTCAAGCTCCGTCCGCACACCCTCACTGTGCCTCTGCCATTGTCCGCCTGGTAGCAGTCGTATACGCCGCGCTTGCGCCAACCAGGAAAGCCGACGTATCGCGCAGGTCTGCCTTCTCTCAGAGCACGCCTGTACTCTCCCCACCTGGAGACCGCCTTGCCCACATTGCGTATGGCGTTCTTGGCCGTGTTCTGGCTGAGGTGGGTTGCCCATGGCGCCAGTTCAGCCTTGCGTGCGTTCCAGCGTGGGCGCTACGTTTTGTCGTTCCGCCATTCACCATCATCGAGTTCTTCTCTGAAGTCCTCGATGGCGCGGTTGGCGGCGAACCTTGCGTAGCCAACGTGCTCCCATAGCAGGCGCTCCTGGCTGCGGGTCGGGTTAAGAACTATCTTGTGTGCCAAGATCATAACGCGCTCAAATTACGGGCTTGAGCAACTGTCTCATCGTCAGCCAGTGCTTCTATAAGCCTCTTTGAATTGTGGGAACGAGCTCCATAGAGCCTCGCACTAAATACCGTAATGACTTCAAGTACGTCCGTGCCCAACTATGGCTCCAATACGGTCAATGGATAACAGGTAGAATAGGCGAATCTACCTGCAGGCAGCGGGATCCAGGAGAACACCATGCCGGACCTGAAGGCCACCCATTCTGAGCTTTGCAACAAACACCGCGAATCAGGTGAGAATTATTCGGAGATCAGGTCGGCGGCTCTCTCCGCCTTCCAGGACCTACTGGATGCCGACGACAGGGCGAGGCGTGCCCTCAAGGAATCGGGTGTGGATGCGCTGGAACCCAGGAGCAGCTTGGCTGTCGACTGGTACAGCGACGAACAGTCATACAGAGAGCACGGAATCAGTGATGCCGACAGTTCTGGGGTGTGGGTCAGTGGAGGAGTCGCGGCCTTAACCGGAGCGATTGGGGTCCAGCTGGGAGCCTGGACGGTCACAGGGGGGTTCGGGAAGGAACTCGCCGGGGCAGCCAAATGGTTCGGTATTGGTTCAATCCCAGTGGGTGGACTCGAACTGGCAGTGGCCCCGCTGGTTCTCAGCTGTATCTGCCTGGTAACAGGCGTGGTCATGCTGGTGGCAGCCACCATGATGACTCGCCATAGAAACCGTCGGGTGGGGCGGGACATGGGTGATGCGAACACCGACATGGAGAGGGCGTTAGAGCGGATGGAAGTTAACGGGGCGAGATTGCGGGAGCTATCTAATGACGCCAAGGATGTCGCATTCGATCTCTCCAGGGCAACCGGCGCGCTACAGGCGAACAGGAACCAGCTGACAGTCGACCACGTCCATACAGTCCTGAGCGGAGCCGAACGACTATATTCGAGGGCGCAGGAGCCGCTACCCTACGCACGCCTACACGTCGATAGGCCCAGTCCTCTGGATTCCTTGACCGCCATCGAGGCGACCATGAGCAGTGTCACCATTCGGTGGGAAGACCCGGACCTGGGAAACACGGAGGTCGAGAGCTATCGAGTCCGCCATGGTGGCGGGTTCCTCAGAGGCGAGAAGGACCTCATGACAGTGAACGAGACAGAGTTCATTCACACTGAACTGGAGCCGGGGAAGACCTACACCTACAGGATCATCCCGGTCAACAAGAGGGGCGAGGCCGCCTCCAATAGAACGTTTGAGGCTCGAACTCAGGAGGCCTGATCCTCGGACCCTGCGACATCACTTCCATCTCGTGAAAATCACCCCGGCTGAGCCAATGACTGCAACCTTTTGCTTCTGGCACGGTGACCGGTGAGGCAGGCCTGGATCGAACGGAGCTGCCGGCATGAGACAGCGGCCTTCAACACCGTAGACGAGGAGCTTCCTGACTGCTTAATCCAGCAGCATCCCCACCGAAGAGCCCAGAGCGGGGGCACTGCTGACACGCGCCTAAGGCTGCAACCAACTCCTGCCTACCGTTCAATCCAGTCTAGTCCTTGGTCGGATCACCGTCAGCCCATTCGGGCCTAGCGCCACGGTAGCTGCGACCTGACCTGGAACTGGTGACCCGGTCCCGGTATTCGGGATCTCTGGTGTATGCTGGGGCCCGGTTGGCTCGGATTGAGCGGTCACCTGACTCTCCTCCAAATCGCGAGACTTCCGACGACCAATTATGAGTCCGATGATTCCCGCTGTCATCCTCAGCACGAACTCCAATCCGACGACAGCAACCAGGTAGTAGATAGCTGTCTCCCACTCAAGCGCGGCCTCTCGCACACCTTCGGTCGACTCCACGATCCGGATGATCGAGCTGTCGATAATCATGACGCCGAGCAATGCAAACGGAAGAATCTTGGCAATGTCGGTTGAAAGCGCCTCCCTGTAGTAGGAACTCACCCTGATGGAACCCACCACTCCCATCGCCACGAGCATAACCGTCCCAGTCGTCTGATTCTTGCCCAGCACGTAGAGCAGACCGGCCATCACGCAGAACCAGAAGAATACAAAGACGGGGTAGAGCATCAGGAACTTGAATATGTAGAAGACCACCGAGATTGTCTTTCTCAGTGCAGGGCGCCTGGCCTGGTTGTGCTTCTGAAGGTTCAGGGTGATGATGTCCTTCCGCGCCAGGAACCTGTAGAAGTTGAACACGAGGACTCCGTAGACGGTTATGCCGCCTATGATGAGCGCCAGGGGGCCGAGGATGTTATATGCTTCCATCAGGTCAATGGTTATCTGCGGCATCACCATGGCATGACTCCTCTATGAGATTGGGATCGGACAAGTAGTGATTCCGACCTGAGTTCGCTCTGACTTACGTTCAGTCCAGCCCACATTTCAATCACCAATTTTATCGTTGTGTGCCGCCATTGAGTTAGAGCCCAACCGGTGTGTGACCGCTGGAGGGGGGCCTCAAAGCCTACTGAGCCGCCCGATGCCCAAGCGGTATCCTGCGCACGACCGTCCATCTCGAAGAGAATGTCCTAAGAGACCAAGGCCACGTGTCCTGGAGTGGAAATCGGAACGGTCGGGATGTGAATCACTGTCAACCGCTCTGCCGACCCGGTCTGACCACATTGGACGCCACGAACCCCTTTGCGATCATACTCTCTCTTGCCATTGTTGAGAACAGGACACGGCCTGCAAAGTCACCATCGCAATCTTGGCGCAGAACAACATTGAGCTGCGGCCGGATGTTTCGCTCCCTTCAGATATAAGACGCCTCAAGTGGCAAAAAGGTAACGCGGGCATTTCTATCTTCCGCTATGCAAGGGTCCACGCCCATTCACCGAAGAGGTTTCACGCCCGTCCAGGGGCCGAGACCTCTCGAAGACGAGAGGCGGGCGGGAACAGGGCTCCCTACCGAGATGAGCGTGAGACCACATCACAAGGAGGCGTGGCCGCTAAAAGCAAGCGCGCTGGATGGGATGTAGACTACCTCTTGAGAAGGTGGAGTGAGTAGCCCTATGCTGCGTAACCGCGGTCGTTAGAGTACCGTCGCACTTACGCTGTAATCCACCCGATCATCAACGCTGCCAGGCCCAGGTAGACCAGGAAACCGAGGATGTCGGTCATGGTAGTTACTGCCACGGCCGACGCCAAAGCGGGGTCGATCCGCAATGCGCGCAGCCCCATGTACAATACCAAGCCCCAGTTCCTTCGCTAGTAGCTTCCATGGCTTGTCATTCAACTCCCCAAGGGCAATCGATCTTACGATGAGCGTCAGTGTCTGTGTACCGGCGATGCCGCCCTGACCGGCTATCACAGGCAGGAATGCGGCTAGCGTAACCGCCTGAGCCAACGTCGATTCAAACATCTTTACAACCAGGCCTGCGCCTAGGGCAGTCGCCAGATTTACGCACAGCCAGGGAAGACGCCCCCTAACCGACCGCCAGAACGGGCCGGCAGCCTTCTCCTCCTCGTGTACGCCAACCATCCTGTACATGTCCTCGGTGGCTTCGTCTTCGAACACATCGATTATGTCATCGACGCCTATCGATCCTAGAAGCCTGCCCTCGTTGTCCGTGACCGGGATGCGCCGGAGGTCGTATCGCTCCATCAGTCGCGCGACCTCTTCCTAGTCTGTAGCCGATCGGTGAGTAGGGCAGCTATGATCGGGGCTACTTCTCTGGCATCGAGGGGCGTCCGGGGAGTTCTGTCGTTGGTCATGTCTTGATCGTAGCTTGACCGGTGTGATCTGGCGAGGGGATCAAGCCACCTATTCAGGAACAGGCTGTCCTACGGATCAGAGGTAGGAGCTGGTAGCGCATACGGGACTCGAACCCGTGTCTCCACCTTGTAAGGGTGGTATCCTAATCCCCCCACGAATCGGCTCCACAGATGACGGCGCAGATGGCTATGACCATGACATCTATGAGCTTATGTAGCTTGGCGTGACCGGTTCGGGGGTCTGTCAGCTTGGCGAACTGATCGGTCAGCAAAACTACGGGTGAATTGTCCATGAGGTCACTCCCATATCAAAGAATGACCGCACCCTACTGGATATCTTCTTAGATTTTTCAAAATGCGACTGCCCTGCCTTGAGGGCCACCTGTGGGGAATCTGACGATTTCGTCGTAATATAGCGGGAAGCACATTGTTGTAGGTGGTGATTCGATGGGTGATTCCATTATTGAGAAGAAAGTGACCACAGATGATCGTCTTCCTGGGCCCCAGGGAGTTGCTACCACCGGCGGGACCGAGCCGAATATACCGGATAAAGCGGAATGGACAATTCCCAACGCTGAGCCGATCTCTGACCCGCCGAACATCGGGGCGGAGAATCGCATCCGCTACTTCAGGGAGAATCTATTCCCGTACGCTCACAGGATGCGCAATCGTGAATACAACGCTCTGAACAGGCCGCTCCAGGTTGAGCTGATCAAGTTGCAGAACTGGATCAGAGACGTGGGAGAGAGGGTGATAATCCTGTTCGAAGGGCGAGACGCCGCAGGCAAGGGCGGGACTATCAAGAAGTTCTTGGAGCATTGGAACCCGCGTCATGCGCAACTTGTCGCGCTGGACAGGCCGTCGGATGTCGAGCTGGGACAGTGGTACTTCCAACGCTACGTCAGACACTTTCCAACGTCTGGGGAGATAGTGCTGTTCGACCGATCCTGGTACAACCGCGCCGGTGTAGAGAGGGTGTTGGGATTCTCTTCAGAGCAGGACTACCGATTGTTCATCCGGCAGGCGCCGGCGGTTGAGCGAATGATCGTGGACAGCGGAATACACCTGGTAAAGCTGTACTTCTCCGTCAGTCGAAGGGAGCAACTCAGGCGGTTCGACAGCCGCGCCAACAATCCGCTCAAACAGTGGAAGGTGAGTGCGGTGGACTTGCGGTCCAAAGACAAGTGGGAAGAGTACACCGAGGCTAAAGAGGCCATGTTCCTGCTAACCGATACCGAAGCTGCCCCATGGACGATCGTCAAGTCTGACGACAGGAGGCGGGCCAGGATCAATGCCATCAGACACGTCCTTCACCTGCTCGACTACGAGGGGAAAGACGAGCTAGTGGCCCATGCGCCCGATCCGTCGATCGTGGCGTCATCAACGGAAATATACACTGCCGGGGCGCCCCTGGAGGATCGGTAAGGGCTCGGCTCGTAGCGGCAGGCGGGGGGGGGTGCTGGCCCCTGATCCTGCGTCCTTCTAGAGTGAAACTACTACTACTGGCTCTTAGGTCGATTCGACCTAGCAGGGAGCAGCGCCAGGGAGTACCGGCTTGGCACGCAGGTCGTATAGGGATGAGGCGTCGAACGGGTTAGCTCCGGCCTTTAGCCCTCACCCCTTCCCACAAGATCGGACCTCAACGCGGCTCCAGACTTCGGCGCCAGTAACAGCAAGACCACCGATGCCGCTACTCCCCCAACCAGCAACGAACCAGCCTTCCCTTTTCTTGTCCATTTCAAGCCCCTTTGCTCTGCTGAGATCATTATTTGCGACATTAATCGACTGTTCACACTCGTCTCTCTTGCTGAATGGGGAGAACCGGCGACTTGGCCTGGCTCATTCTCCTGTGCCTCCGGCCGGCCGGGTGCTCTCACATCCCGGTACACTTACTCCTGTCCCTGCAACTCGTTTCCCTCCTAGGCGGCCTCTGCCACATGAGTGACCTCGGACGGCTCTGGTTTCGGCTCACCCTCCATCTCTGAGGAGTGAACAGTCATATCTCACTACCTGTGGATGTAAACGAATACGTCTCTTGCGGCGGCGACAAGAGGTACACCCACTGCAACACCTCACAGTCCAGCTATCCCGCTGGACGTCACCAGGATGACCATGATGACGGCCGGGTTCATCCTCAGCGCCCACCCTGTATACGAGGACCGATCACGTTGTTTTCGACAATCTGCACGAGGAGGTACACCAGTACGACCCATGTTATTTTTTCGGGCGCACTCACCGGAGCAACGAGCAGACGGGGAGCGGCGTCGAGCAGCGGCCCGAATATGGGAATCAGAAGGAGAGGTCATCCTGGCACGGATCATGGGAGGTTATTGACGATACACTGGGAACTTTGTCGGTCGAAGCTCGCCCGCAGCTCTCGACAGGGCTGCGCCGTAAAGGAAGATCAGTCCGCCAACGAAGCCCCACATCATCAGAACAACCACGGAGGCGATGGGGCCGTAGACGACGCTCCTCTGGCCAGCTAGTCCCGTGAACCAAAAGAACGGGTGCTTGCCCACCTCGAAGAACACTATCGCCACGATCGCACCGAAAGTGGCGTCCCTCCATTCCACATGAACACTCGGTATGCGACGGTGCACGAAGGCGAAAACGACTGCCGTAACGAGCGCAGGCACCACCTCAGAGGCGACGATCCCCAGGGTGAGTAACCCGAGGCTGGACGCCAGCCCTGTCGTCTCGGAGATCCCTTCCTCAAAGCTAACAATCGCCTGCAGGAAGGCCGTCAGACCAACTGAGAACAGGAACAGTGTCACAACAAGCGTCGCGATCGACACCTTGGCAAGGGTTATCTGTGTGATCCTCTTGGTTTCGATTCCGAATACCCTGCTGACCGACCTGTTGGGAGCCATGAAAAGTCCGTTCGCGCCGATCACTATGCTGACCAGCGCTATTAGATTGATGGTAAGCGATCCGTTGAGCAGGTTGTCCACGGCCTCCTCGATCAGGTCCTGGGAAGTAGGAAAGTAGTAGACCAGGACCTCGGTAAGGTTCACACGGATGCCCTCAGGCTCACTGATGACGGATACCCCCATGATGACCAGCGCCACCAGAGGAAGGAGAGACAGAATCATGAAGTACGCAAGGGAAGCTGCCAGGTCTATTCCGCCCGCGTTTATCAGAAGCCGCACTGCTTTGACCAACGACGATCCACGCCACGCCGCCCTTCCGGTCGGCTGCTCTTCGGACAGCCTCTCGGCGACTTCGGAGAGGCGTCGTTCGAGTTCAGGCGATACGACCCGGCGCGGCTTGAGGATACTTCTCACGACTGAGTGCCTTACCCTGTCGCCATGCGACCGGCTGAGCCGGTAGGCAGCCTCCACGGCGCCTTCCACAGCTGCAAACGCGGCCTCCACACTGTCCACCTCCACGGAGGCGGCTCCGACCATTGCCCCTCTACCGCATCGCCCCCGACCTCACCGATCCCTGGTACGGCCTTGCCTGATCCCCTTACCGCTCCTAACACGACCTCCCTGACAGCCGGAGTGGTGACGGTCACCACCTGGGCTGTCCCTTCCACGATCCCAACGACCTGCTCAAGCGGCGGCGCCACGTGGCGAGGACCCGCATGAGCAGGTGAGCAAGTCCACACTCGTTTTTCTACCGGTCGGCCGGGTGTCAACCTAGGGTAAGAGGACACTCCTCCCACGGCTCTGCCCGGGGACTACTTTACGGCAGACACGCCGCCCCACATAATGTCGCCAACCACTATCGGTCTCCCGAGCTTGGCAGGTTGGCATCTGCAGGTTGGCATCTATGGATAAAAACATTAGACGTAAGCGTCTCCCATTGTCCGCCACCGCCGCAGTGATGGTCATTACTCTGGCGGTGCTTTACCTGCTGGGCACCGTGTTGGTAGCTCTGGGAATCAGCGCGGTGATTGCCTACGCACTCTTGCCAGTGGCACAGCTGCTGGAACAGGGAATGCCCTGGAGAAACCGCCGACCCGCGCTCAGCCGCAGCATCGCCACCGGTATTATCTTCCTGGCCGGGCTGGGCATCCTGGTCGTTCCCGACGCCATTCAGCAGGGACAACGACTGGTAGAAGGATTCCTAAGTTTCTTCAATTCCGCCCGAATTACAGTGGAGGGCTGGGTTGCCCTCTATGCTGAGCTGGCCCCCAAGGAACTGCGGGACAGAGCGGATGAGATATTGGCCGACACGGGTGACATCATGGACGAGGCGGCCTGGAGGGTAGTCTCCCAGACTCTAGGAGCTGTCACCAACTCATTCGCCTTCGTCCTTGGGCTGGCCACTGCCCCGGTGTTGATTTTCTACCTGATGAAGGACTCCGGGGTGATTAAAGGGCGTGTTGATAAAGCCTGAACCAAGTGGGGTCGTCCCACTTACGATATCGATTTTGAGATTGTTGTGCTGTTGGAAGTGACAATCAACTCGGTCAGGATCAACCTGTCCTGTGTCAAGTAGCCGACATCCCGTATCCACTCTCGTTAACGGCTCGTCGCAACCGTCGCCGCTGGGGTCGGCGGCCCCATCCCGCCAAGTTTGAGCACAGCCTTCTTCAAGTTGTGCGCAAGCGCTGATATGTATCCCTCACAATCGACTTTCCACAGCCCCCTCAACTTGCATCTTGCCCAGCCTGTCCAGCGATGCAAACACTCCCTCCACTGTCGCCTGTCGTCTCTTCATCTCCAGCCTGTACGCCTCGCTTTTATTTCGTTCCCCCGCCCTCAGGTACACTGGCTGATACATCGTCAGAGCCACATACCGTCGCTTCTGTCTCGGCGGCAGACATTCGGTTCTTACAGGACATCGCTGGCAATCCTTCTGACGAGCCACATACTGATAGCTTCGATCCCTCCTGTGGAAGGCACGTCTTCTGAGAACCTTCCCTTCGGGACACACGAGGTGGTCTCCATGGAAGGTGAATCCCCTCTGGGCAACCACGCTGTTGTCCTGGTTTGGATGGATGGGTATGTAGGCGGTGATGCCCAGCTCCTCCAACCTCTCTCTCAGGCGTCTCGCGCTGTACCCCGTGTCGCCCGTCAGTGTCTCTGGCCTGATGGGCAGTTGCTCCAGCATATCGCTGACCGGCTTCCAGTCCCCCTCGCTGCTGCGTGTGGCCCTCCGTGCCACGATGAAGCCTCCACTGTCAACTATGACGTTCTCCTTGTATTAAGGTCTAGACGCCTGTTCCGCTTCTTGGTACTCCAACGCGCATCGATGTCGGCATCGTTGAGTGGCGATCTCCCCCTGGGGTCCTGGAAGTATCTGACTCTCTCAGATTCGACCCCATTCTCATCGACCTGCTGCTCCCGCAGCACGAATAACCCGTTCTCCTCAATAGCCTTCGCCCTGAACTCCTCCACACTCATACCGCTGTGAGATAACCCATGCCTGCCCACGTTAGCCTTGACTAGGCTGGAATCTGTGTACATCTGTCGAGACAGCAGTCCCAGCCTCAGCAACTCTTCGTTGAAGCGATCGAATATCTCGCCGAAGCCCTCATCGCCGATGCGCTCGATGAAGTGGCTGATGGTCGAGTGGTCGAACACCCTGTCGTCTATCGACAGGAAACAGAACCAGCGAAACGCGATGTTCTCAGAGATGGCAGAGCACAGCCGTCGGAAGGAGGTGATGTTGTATAGAGCAGAGATCAGCAGCGCCCTGACCAGGACCTCAGGGTGAATGGCCGGTCTTCCGTTGTCCCGACAGTGGTAGTCTTCGAGTGGTTCAACCAGCTTGGCAAAGTCGAATTGCTCGTCAATCTGGATCAACAGATGCTTAGGGTCGATAAAGTCTCGGAGTCTCCTGCTGGTGAATTGGAACAGCGTGGAGTCTCTGCTGAAGCGGTCCAGTGGCTCGAGCATCGCAATCCCTCCCGAACCTGATGCTCACGCCATCTTATGTTCCGTCGGCCACAGCGACAACCGGAACTTTTTCAACAGGCCCATTCCCCCGACCTTGACACCACTGCCTATCGCGTGGGGACTCACTTGTACAGTGGTACCGCAGCACGGTACCATATCATCGTGAATGAAAGGCAGCACAGAACCCTCCAACGTATCTTTGCAAGACCCACGCCATCGGACATCAGGTGGACTGAGATAGAGGCATTGCTGGTTGCGGCGGGGGTCTAAGTCACAGAAAGAGCTGGATCGCGTGTGGGACTCAAGAAGGACAACGAGCGCATGGTCGTTCACAGACCTCACCCTCAACCCGAAGTCGGTAAAGCGACGGTGCGGTCAATAGCCAGATTTCTAGCTGCAGTAGGAGTGCAACCATGATGAAGTACAAGGGATATATCGCAAAGGTTGAGTACGACGACTCTGCGGGAATGCTGCATGGAGAGGTCATCAATGCAGCTCCATATCCGATAGTTACGTTCGAGGCCTCCGATGTAGATGATCTGAAGCGCGAGTTTCACACTTCCATAGACGACTACCTGATCTGGTGCGCGGAAGACGGCGTTGAGCCTCGTCGCGGGTTCTCCGGCAAGCTGAATCTTCGCTTGGGGCCAGACCTGCACCGCCAGGTGTCTGTCGAGGCCGCAGTGCGCGACCTGAGTATCAATGAATGGATAACACGAACCATCTCCAAGGAGATAGAGGCCAATTCTGAGTTCGTCCAGGCCTGAGGTGAGACTATGACGATGACGAGTAGGGCGGCCCGAAAATAGTGGCTCTACGGCGCTCCTGTGGGCCCGTTTTCAGCGAGATCGGCCCGGCATCGGCGTTTCGGCTCGTTTCAGCGCCGGCTGCGGCGCCAACAGGACACCGGCGAATCTGAGACGGTAAGCGCCGGCTCCGCGACCCTAGGGAGGCAGCTCGGGCCTTGCAGGAACGCTCACTACCAGCGGTACGCGTAGTCCACCAAGAGGGCCTCACCCAGGACAGGTCTATCGTCGTCATGCCAGTACCACCTGGGGATCTGCCGGTCGCCCTCATCCTCGCTCGCGGGGAATGCCGTGAACCGCAGCTGCTGAAACTCACGCGCGTCAGGGTGGCTGCGGACAAGTACGTCGATCTGCTGGTCTCCAAGCGACCGGCGTATTGTCCGCTCAATGTCGAAAATGTCGAACGAGTCGAACGAGTCATCGGCCAACGCCTTCTCGTACAGATCGTAGACCTCGTACCAGAACTCGTCGGTGAAGCCATACTCCCTGGCGGAGGCGTTGCTGAACATGGAGTTCAGTGACTTCTCAGGAGTTGTCGTCAATGTGCCGGTCCTTTCCCGGTTGGCGTGGAGATACTCCGGCCTATTATGGCACAGCCACCCATCACTCTCGCCGGACATGCCTGACGGCAATCGACCTGTTCATACCGTGCTCCTTCGCGACGCGCTGTCAGTAGTCCGCGCCCATCAGCGCCGCGGTCTCGGCGCGTATCGTGCGGCTGCACTCAGGACACCTGACCAAGTACGAGAACCCCGTGGGATCCATCGGCCTCCTCCTCCCCTTCTTCGCCGTCCGCCATCTCGCCTAGCTTACAGCACTTCTCCGTCGGCCAGCTCGATTCCGAGCAGAAGCGCCAGTTCAGCGTCCAAGCAACCGACGGCCGAGTCGTTCTGAGGCCATAGATCTCGTCGTCGTCTGAGTCGCTCCGCCACCGCCTGGCAAGGATCACACCCGCAGCCAACCGGGTGGTCAGTGGTCTGCATCGAGACCTCGAACAGCGCCGTCGACGTGGCCGGCTGAGTTGTCATCGCACCGCCGGCACAGCGGATCCTCGCATCCGGCATAGTTGTGGTCAGTCACTTAATCCTCCAGACTCACTTCTCTGCCGCAGTTGGAGTGTTGGAAGGCTGTCGCCTTTTGGATACAATATATGAGTGAAATATGAAGTGGCCAAAGGTGATCGATTCCTGCGTTGGTTGACTCGGCTGCGAGACAAGCGGGCACAGGCGCAGATCCTCGTTCGCATCGACCGCATTGAGGAAGGCAATTTCGTGAACCACAGGTCGGTCGGAGGTGGTGTCAGTGAACTCCGTGTCGATGTCGGCCAAGGCTATCGCATCTACTATACGATCCGCCAACAGAGAGTGGTTATCCTGCTCTGGGGTGGCGACAAGACGAGCCAGCAGGGAGACATAAGACGGGCCCAGCGGATGGCGACAGACATCTGAGGTGATGGTATGAATAAAGAAAACTACACTCCGTGGGACAGTGCCGAGCTTCTCACAGATGACGAGGTAATCATCGAATACCTGAAAGCTGCGCTCGAAGAGAACGACCCTGCATTCTTTATGAAGGCTGTCGGAAATGTGGCACGCGCCAAAGGCATGACCAACATCGCCCAGGAGACACAACTGGGGAGGCCGGGCCTGTACAAGACGCTATCCGGCGAGCGTGACCCAAGAATCGGAACTGTGATGAAGGTGCTGGCTGCACTTGGCATTCAGCTCACAATCGCATCGAAACAAGCCTGACAATTCAAGCACACACTATATCTGAAATTTGATTCTGCTGTGAGCTGGCTAGCTGATCTATTGTATTCAGATGGTAGGCGTTGCTGTTCCGGTAGCCTGGTTTGAGATCCAGCTCGCAGCGATGACGTTCCGAGTGGAAGATCCGGAAGTCCCGCCTGAACTGCGCGACCTCGCTCAGTGTTCCGGAGCAGGCTCGTCAGTCCGCCCGTTCTCGCAAGAGTCCGTTCAGGCGCCCGATGTCGGGATGTTTTGATGTACAGTTGGCCGCCAGTACAAAGCGACTACCGTATATGTCACTACCTATGCAGACCAACCCTCCTCACGACCGGGACGCCACGTAGTCATTGAGCGCCACGGTAACCAGCGCGGTTATGGTGGTCCGCTCCTGGGCCGCCAGCATCCTCAGCTTGTGGTGCAGCTCGTCCGGGATCATGCAATGCAGCTGCGCCATCTCTCTTCAGCTGCGGCCTGTTCGACAAAAGTCGCAGTGCGCCCTTCTCCACGTCGTCTGGGCCTACTGTGCATGGTCATCTTCCAACCTCTCTATCTCGTCTCTCATTGCGAGTATTTCGCGCTGGGCGGCCTTGTCCCGGCTATCCAGCACCGACTTGCCCTCCATTGCTGTCATCGGATAGGCGACCCGCTCTGTAGTGCGGGCCTCGAGGACGGGCAGTCCGTATTCAGCGAGCGCCGCATCAACCTGTCCAACCAGACAGGTGCGGGGACGGGCCATTGTGATTGCAAAGAATGCCCTCGGGATGCCGCCGGTTGTCTCCTGCCGGACCTTCACCGCCTCTACGATGTCGGACGCTGCCCATACGTCGAAGGGGCTGGGTTTGCTCGGTATCAGTACGATGTCAGACGCTCGAACGGCGTCCGCGCTGACCCTTCCAATGCCGGGCGGCCCGTCGATGATTATCCAGCCGTAGTTGGGTGCGAGACTCCGAACGTCCCGAAGCAGGCGCGACGGCTCTACTCCACATGCATCCAGGTTCATCTGCGCTGCGGCTCGGCTGTCAGCCCAGTCCAGTGCGCTCCCCTGTGGGTCTGCGTCCATCAGCAGCGTGGGATAAAGCTCCGCGAACGCCGATGCCCGGTTGATCGAGAGCGTGGTCTTGCCCGTGCCACCCTTCTGATTGACTATGGCCACGACCGGCATTTTCTTCTGTCCTGCTCTCATGCTGTTTGTCGGTATATTCCGACAGGAGTACGACTGGTCTAGTGTCCCGTTGTACAAATGTCTATCACGACATCAATACATCTGACTAGGGGCTTTCGTGTGGGATATTGGTGAGGGACCGGCGCTCCATATGCGACGTCGGTTGTTTTGTCCCCTACAGTGATCCCTAGTATCCCCCCGATGAGAGTCGGCGTCCGGTTCGGTCATTGAGCGGACAAGAGAGAAAGCCGGTCTAAATGACAGTGTCACAGGCGCAGGTCCGGATTCGATCGCTGTCCTGCACCCTATCTCAGGGCCTGGTCGCTGGACAGGCGTCGCGCCAAGCGGGTACTTGAGAACAATCGCCCCTGGGTGGGCGCGTTCTTCGAGGACGTCCGCACCGCGGCATAGGGTGTGCCGGACTGTCAGAACTGGCCCGTGACGGGCCAGAAGTGGCCGTGACCGCGATTTCCAGGACTCACGGGTCGAGTGTGGCTAGGGAGGCCCTCAAAATTCGACTCTACGGCGCTCCTGTGGACACGTTTTCAGAGCGTCCCGCGCGATATCGGCCCCTGGGGCTGACTGCCCGCCTCGGCGATTATGTAGCCGTTGCGGGCCTCTCTCGCGGCCGGATCGACTCCGAAGGCCACCACGCAGTCGGGGGCCACACTCTCTGAGGCGTTGGTACAGCTGCTGCACAGGTATCCCCCTCTGGCGATCAGCACATCGTCGCGGTTGGCGAAGTGGGGCCTGAGCAGCACACTAAACCTGAAGGTCTACTAGAACTGTTGCATGTCGGGCTCCCACGCCGGATCGGTCAGCGCTTTGACGTGGGAGTAGTCGTCTGGCCGTCATCGTTTGATCGGGCCCCGATCGGTCACCTCGGACTCTCCCAGGTACTGAGGCCTGGGCGCCGATTCAATTGTTTAGGTCTGCAGAGTCCGCCCGATCGCGGAGGCAGTGCTAGCTTCGGGGGTAGTGATGCAGAACTCGTGGAGTGCTGACTTCAGGTCCGTCTTCTTACAGGTCGGCCAGGCACCCTGCGCGCTGACGTCGATGTGCGGGTGTCGCCCTCCGGACTCGCGAGCCTGCGCTCAAACGCGGTGAACGCGTCAACCAGCTCATGCGCCTCGAAGGCACGGTTGCGTCGCCCGACGCTGACCTGCACGAGCACACCGGCTTCCACCAGGCGCTCCATCGCAAGGCTAGTGGCCTGGAACGACCGCCCGGCAAGCTCCGCCGCCGTGGACGTAGTGAGAACGGGAGCGGCGGGCAGAGCGTCGATCAGGAGGCTGACCGCGGAGTCACGGCGGATGCGCCCCACCCGTCCCCTCCAACCTGACTGCAGCTCGCGCACCCGGTCCTCGAAACGACCGGCATCCTCCACCGGCCGGTTGCACGCAGAGGCGAAGAGCGCGATCCAGCTGTTGATGCCGGCGCTCGCCCCGGCGGAGTTGGATGGGCCGACGTGGCGTGTCCCGTTCAGTCCGTCTATGTAGTCCTGTGACCATGTCGCCAGGATGAGAGAGACCGGCGGCAGTATCCTCAGTCCCAGCCCACGCCTGCGCAGCACCATGTGGACCAACGCACGTCCGGCGCGCCCGTTGCCGTCCACGAATGGGTGGATGGTCTCGAACTGTGCGTGTGCGACCGCAGCCTGGGCCAGTGCGGGAAGCGAGTCGTCGTTGCAGAACCCCATCAGGTCGTCCAGCAGCTCGGGCACGTGCTCCGGCGGAGGCGGCACGAACGACGCCGAGCAGGGGTTGTAGTCGCTGCCTCCGATCCAGTTCTGCACCGTTCGAACGCTGCCTCCATGGTCCTTGAGGCGTGTTCCGGCCAGCAGCCGTCGATGAGTCTCCAGCAGGGACTCCAGGGTGATGTCGCCACCGGGCCTCACCGAGTCCACCGCCCACGTCATGGCATCGATGTTGCCCAGGACCTCCCGTGAGGTGACGTAGCGCGGTTCCATACCGAGTCTCTGCGCCGCTTCCGCTCGGAGGAGCCTCCTGCCCCCGATCTCGAGGCCCTCGATCCTCGATGAGGCCACGGACTCGGCGCGCAGCAGAAGCCGGGCGAGCGCCTCAGAGTTGGCGAGCGCGTTTTCGGTTGCGTCGAGCCGGATGAGTGCCGTCTCGGTCCGGGTGACCTCCGCGGCGACGTCGCCATCCAGCGAGAACCGTCGCCCCTGTTGCAGACTTGCCATCAGGGCCTCCCGTATTCAAGTGTAACGAATAACATTGAATACAGACGGACGCTATTCAAGCTTGCGGGCGTGAGCCGTTGATCGAAGGCGCATCAGGCTCCTGCATACAGGAGGAATGACACCGGTTGGGCAGTACGAACCCGGGGGATGACCAGACGGTAGGCTGTGTGCGGGCATCTCAGTGAATCGAATTGCCGGACGGTCTCTGCGTGGACCGCAGGCAGTGGATGCTCTTAGAAAAGCTCCGCCAGGCTGACGCTGAAGCTCTCGAGGACCGCGGATTCGGCCACATCGCCCTCTGCGCAGGTCTGTTCGATCTCCAGGGCCCCGTCCCCGAGTTGCAGCACCCATACGAGCCTGTTGGTGGGATCGACTATCCAGTACTCCCTGACACCGTGGGTTGCATACAGGTCGCGCTTCTCCCTCCAGTCCCGCCTTGCCGACGAGGGCGACAACACCTCGACGACCAGGTCAGGCGCTCCCTGGATGTTGGCCGGTGTGCTGATATTCTCCCGTTCCCTGGTGATGAACATCACGTCTGGCTGGACGACGTCGGTGTCCGTAAGCAGCACGTCGAAGGGAGCGTTGAACACCCAGCCCAGTTCGTTCTCGTCCACGAAGGACAGCATCCTGCTTGCCAACCTCAGGCTGACGGTCTGGTGATCCCTGTTTGGTGAAGCAACCAAAATCAGCTCTCCGTCGAGAAGCTCGTAGCGCTCATCGCCCTCGAGGTCAGTGTAGTCTTGGTAGGTCAGTCTAGGTGTCGTGACCATGTTCGTCCTCCGAGTCTGGTGTCTGGATTATAACAGTGGTCATGTGGGGCTGACTGCTGGAAACTGCGGAACTCCCAGCCATGATTTGAAGTTGTGACGTCCACCACATTCGTGAACTCGAACTAACCGCAGATTCCGGCAGGGTTGGGAGAGTGTGTCCACAGACGTGTATCTTGCCCTGCCTCCCACTCATTGTGGCGCCCTCACACAAGTCTGCCGACGCCTCGAAACCGACACGCCTACAAGGGGGATTCGGTCACCTAAGGTCTCACCAACACGAGAGTGTCGTCCATGCAGGTAACACCCATGCGAATATGTTTGAGCAGCCTTCCACATCAAGGACAATTGTCGTCGGCTACCTACGCATAGTTAGGCGGCGGCGACAGCTCAGCGGTTCACGGTGGCTAGCAACAGCGGAAGTTCTTCACGACGAAAGGTCACTATCAATCACAATACTCAGATTCCATAATGTTCTTATGTATTCGTTAGTAGTAGTAGGCTGGGTTATTTCTGGTGCCTGAATGATCGTCTTTGCGAGAGCCTTGAAGCTAGCTGACTGAGGTGCTTGAGCGGCGCTGCTGAGGTGCTCACGTGGTGCCCGATCAATGCGCTGGGCACCATTTGAGCACCAATCGGTACTAGGTGAGCACCACCGCCGGGAACGCGGAACCCATTGGAGCACCGGCAGAGCACCATATAGGCACCGAGTAAGCACCGGGGAAAGGCTTAGTTAGCCACCACTGATCTGACGACGGATAGTTGCGAGAGTAGTCCTAATGGGATCTCTGTCAGGGGCGTCGGCAATTGTCTTACACTGCCTTATTACCGTGGCGTGGGTCTTTAGAGATAGAAGATCCGCAATGTGTCGGTACGTCATGGACAGGTATTCATGAAGTATGTACATCGCGACCTGTCTGGCCTCTGAGATCATTCGTCGTCTGCCAGGCTTCCGCACGTCGGCGGTTGCTAGGCCATAGTGAGAGGCTACCGCCTCCAAAACAGCAGTCGGCGTTCGGAAAACTTGGGAGGTTTCCTCAAGAGAGGGTATGACGATCTTAATCTGGTCTAGGGTGAAGTAATTTTCGTACGCTCCAGGCCGCCCGGACAGGATGCGTCGGCGCAATATGCGGAGGCAGGCTTGCCGGAGGTAGCGGAAGTTTGTGTTGACGTTCCTGGCGATGTATTGAACAGAATCGTCAGGCATATTGACTTCGTTCTCTTCAAGGAGCCGCTGAACGTAGGCCAAGCGGGTTTCTTGGTCTGGCGGGTCGAGTCCCACAACTGCGCCGGCATTGAGGCGGGATCGTACACGATCGTCCATGCTGCCAGGCGTAATGAGCGGGGGAGCCCGGTCGAGCGCTAGAATCAGCTGGACATTGGAGTTCACTGACTGTGTGTACACCTCAAAGAACGCCACCTGAGTCTGTTCCTTGCCCACCAGGTCCTGGACGTCGTCAATAAGGACTGCATCGTATACCCTGTATCTATCTCTCCAGGAATCGGTCTCTCTCTCTAATTGCCCTAGTGAAGTCAGACGTGAATTCAGTGGTGGTCTGGTACATCACACGAAGGTGCCTCTCCAGGTAGCGATGACCGACCGCTTGCATGATATGAGTCTTGCCCATCCCCACGGCGCCGTAAATCACGAGTGGATTTTCGTAAGTGGCCGGTTCATCTGACACTGCGATTGCGATTGCGATTGCGATTGCGTACTCGTACTCGTTGCATTCGCCTACCACCATGGTGTCGAACGTCGTGGAGGATTGCAGATTCGCTTCACTCTTTGCCCTGGTCAACGAGGCGCGGCTAAGTTCAATCCTATGCTCGGGACCTGTCTGAAGGGCTTCAAGATTGGCCTGCTGTGCTTGTTCATCTTCCCACGTGGACTGGACTCGGAATTCAACCTCTATTTCACGCTGGATGATGTTCTCAATCACCTGGGCGATCAGAGAGTACATACGTTGCTCAAGCATCTCCGCGACGAATGCATTGGGTTGTGCCGAGCACGAAGGTTCGGTCAGTCACATCCAATCCCCGGGTATGTATCAGCCAGGTGTCGAAATTAGGCTTCGTCACCTGACCTTTGAGGTTCTCGAGTGCCTTCTCCCAGATCTCGGCTGGATGAGTCTGTAGAGTACTCATTCCCACATTCACCTCCATCGCCTCGTGTATCACGATGGCAATTGTCAAGTCGGAACCCGAAGAGGAGCCTGTGTCAGTTTAGTAGGAGGCCACCAGTCTAGACTTGTCCTAAAACCAGACGGACGGGTCCAGACTGATGGCAGAGTTCAGCGTACACCAATGGATAGAGAGCAAACAGAGTGGATTTGACACTGACTGGGAGGAGACAAGTTATCGAGAGGGATGCGCATATGCACGTGAGAAGGCGATCACCAGGCTCAGGGCACTCGATGATGAGCTGCTGAGGTGCAAGCCGAGTGGTTGGACGGTGTTGGGATTTCGTGAGCGGACGATGGTGACGAGATTCGGGGACGTGGTGGTCAGTCGTCGTATGTACAGAGACTCCGATGGCGGGACAGTGTTCGCTCTGGACGAGTGTCTGGGATGGAGGCCTCGGCAACTGGCGAGTCCGTCGATCACGGAGCGTGTGGTGGAGATGGCGACGGAGATGCCGTTCAGGAAGGTGTCCGATACGGTGAGCGCACTGACTGCCGGGGAACTGTCGTCGAAGACGGCTCACCGGCTGTTACAGAGTGTGGGAGAGGAGGCGCTGGCAGAGGAGCGTGAGCGATGGGAGTCTCAGTTCGAGCGTGGAGAGGATGTGAGTGAAGGACGGCACAGAACCGACATACTCTACACCGAGGCCGACGGGGTGTGGATACATCTTCAGCGTGAGAAGCGCAGACACCACGAGGTCAAGAGCGCCATAGCCTATCGGGGTTGGCGACGACTGGCCGAAGACCGATACGAGCTGGTGGACAAGAGGGTGTATGCGCATGGAGACGATGCGGTGCCGTTCTGGGAGGGTGCGAGTCTGGAATGGGCCAGGCAGTACGCACTCGATGAGGTGAAGCTGTTCGTGGTGGGTGGCGACGGAGCCAACTGGATACGTAGGGGCGCAGAGGAGTTCGGCAGTGCCGTGTTCCAACTGGACGGCTTCCACCTGTCTCGCGCCTGTGGCCGAGGCTATGGCAGGAAGCTCGGTTCGACCATCTATGACGCGATACGCTCAGGATCGCAGGAGTATGCGCGCGCGCTGATGTCTGCGGCTGAGGCGGTCGAGGGCAAAACGGCCATCCGCAACAGGGAGTACGTCGAGTCCAACATCTCCAACGGAGTGGACTGGCGCAACCGGGTCCCCAACGCTCCGTCGGACGCTCGGAGTCTGGGTGCTATGGAGTCCAACGGGGACAAGCTCACAGCCAACAGAATGAAGAAGCGGGGGATGAGTTGGAGCATACGCGGAGCGAACCGGATGGCCAAGACGATCCAGCTATGCAGGAACGGAGAGTTGTCGATGTTCTGTCGCAGAAGGACTGTCTGTGGCTCGGGTCCAACGATGAATCATCGACCTGTGCGCGAGCGGCCCAGGAGCACAACGAGAGTCAGCGACCGGTCTGAGGCCTCAGTACCCGTGTTGAGCGGTCCCCACAGCTTCCGACCGTGGGCAACCTCACTGCGACGCCTTCTACAACCCCACCACCTACCAAACTGACACAGGCTCGCCGAAGAGCCTCTGTCGTAGGGTCGAAAGAATCCAGGCTCTTGAGCCCCTCTCGGATCAGCCTTCCAGACTTCTGACAGAAGGGGACGCGTCAGGGCCGGCTCAGATCATTCTCCCGTGGACGTGTGGATGTATTTGTTCGTGACAGTCCTCAGGACTCAGTCGTTCCCTGGCTAATTCCGCTGTTAGATTAGGCTTTACCGCTTGCTTCACAGGGGCTTCTCGATTTTGAAGGATGAACATGGGATGCCAACTGCCTCTTACGCGCTTGGCACGGTCTTCGTCAATCAATTGGTGCCTAGACGGTGCCCGAATGGTGCCTATCAGGTGCTTCTGGCACTTTGAACATTTAATCGCCTTCCAGATTCCGTCGGTGCCTATTCGGTGCCTCCAGGGTGCCTTAACGGTGCTTATCAGGTGCCTTCAGGGTGCTCATTCTGGTGCTTGCGCGGCGCGCTAATCAATTCCGAGAAACCTCTCCTGTGTGGAAGGCCCATCAGGCCGGTAGGCGTACAATACTGGGACTTCAATGACAGTTACTATTCCGTAGCCGTCAACGAACGTCTCCCGAGATCCATGCCAGCAGAGCCTGCAGGCAGCCGTCTTTACGAACCCACACGTCGGGACTCTAGCGCCTGCTATCCAACGGGTGCGGTGCGGACGATTGCGATGTCTTTGGGAGCCAGGCGCTTCCCAGACTACTCAATCGCATTCAGATACGTTCCGAGAGCGGCGACTACCATTTCCGTAATGGTTGTGTCGCCTGCGGCCGACGCCATCTTGACGCGCCGATGCAGACTGGCAGGTATCTCAACATTCAACCTCTTTGTCGGCTCAGCGGAGATCTCGGCGATCACCCTGTCCTTTGCATCCGAGTCCCTTCGGCTTGTCTTAGCGTGAAGTACCATTGAGCATCTCCTCAATCTCGTCGCGAATCTCTTCAATCTCCAGGGCAGCCGGTCCTGTTGGATCGTTGAAGACTGTGCTACCCGTAGCAGCCGTCGTGGGATAGGCGACTCTCTGGGTGGTTTTGGCTTTGAGAATTGGGAGCCCGTACCCTTCGAGAGCCTTAGATGCCTCGCTAGATAGCTTGGTGTTCGTGATCGCCCTGCTGATCACGAACGCTGCCAGAGGATGGCCGTCCAGAATTGCCCGCCGCGCCTCTACTATGTCGACGAGATCGGCACACGACCAGATGTCGTATGGGCTGGGCTGGACCGGAATTAGGACAACATCGGCAGCTGTGACAGCGGCCGCGCTGATCCGAGCGATCTGTGGAGGGCCGTCAATTACGACCCAATCGTAACCGTGCGTAATGGCCGGGAGATCCCGTGCGAGTGTTTCCCTATCAAGCGCCACGACGGGACAGATCCCGCCATGGCTCGCCTCACTCCAGTCGCGCGCGCTGCCTTGAGGGTCAGCATCTACCAGAAGCACGTCCTTACCGGTGAGTTGGAACGCGTGGGCGAGGTTCGTAGCCAAGGTCGTCTTTCCCGCCCCGCCCTTCTGGTTTAGGATCGCGATCGTCCTCGTGTTGCCCTCCTGCCCGTTCCTGTGTGAACTGCGTCTGGTCTGGCCATTTAGCTTCACAACTTCATCTCCTCATAACTTCATTGGCGCAGCTGCGTATTCCTTCATTTGCTTGCAGATTCTACTCGCGCTCATGTTTCCGGCTACGCGAGGTGCCGTGGGTCGGGTCACCTAGTATTCCGGCACGCCAGAATCCCATTGGTGCCTGGGCGCAAACGGCGATCGCTCTCAAGCTGGGGCACGGTGGCAGAAGTGTGTGGGAGCGACAATCTGAACCCTACCCTCGCTTACATGAAATGAAGTTTTGTTCGTAAAACGCATGTGCTATGGTTTTAGTGTGTGGCTGGTCCTTCTGGGCACGTGGGGCATGGCCACGGCGATGGGCATCTTGCCTTCTCACCTTGGGCGGGTGCGTCGCCGTCGCTGGTTGGTGACGGTTCCTCGTCCCAGGGACGTCGCAACGACGAACTCAACTGATGCGCAGGTGTCGGATGGTGCAGGACTACAGAGGGGATGGTTCCCCTGAGGGCGGGCTGAACAGGCGCGACGACTCTGACGGACTGGAGCGATTCGATCACTCCATCGGGGACGTCGAGGCGCGTTCACTCGACGCAATCACCGTGCCGGTCCCGCGAAGGCGAGTGGCTGGGCTCCCTCCGGAAGTCGTCGATGCGCTTCCAACTCTGCTGCTCACTGAGCCTGGCCGCACTCAGAGGATATTCTACGAGTACCTTGAGGCGCTCAACGTTCGCAATCCCGGAACCCGAGAGGCATACGAGCGCGCCGTCAGACGTTTCCTGGAGTGGTGTTCCGATCGTGGCGTGGCCGGTCTGGAGTACGTCACTCCCATACACATCAGCAGGTATGTCGACACGCTCAGGTCCACCCTGGCCCCTCCCACCATCAAGGTCCACATTTCTGCACTCCGCAAATGCTTCGACCACCTTGTATCGGAGCATGTGGTCGCGACAAATCCTGCCAGGTCGGTGGAGAGCCCACGCCATGTGGTCAGGGTCGGCCTCACTCCGGTGCTGGACGCTGACCAGACCCGTGAGCTGCTGGACTCCATTCCCTTGGACAACATTTGCGGAATGAGGGATCGCGCCATAATCGGGGCCATGGTATTCACATTCGGCAGGGTGGGGGCAGTGGTCGCAATGGATGTCCGAGACTACCACCTATCTGGTCGGCACCGCATGTTCAGGCTTCACGAGAAGGGCGGCAAGGCGCACGATGTTCCCGCGCATCACGCTGCGAGGGAGTACGTAGAGGACTACCTGGACGCTGCCGAGCTGTGGCAACTACCGCGGGAGCCACTGTTCCAGCCGGTTACCCCCGATCGCAAGGGCCTGAAGGGTAGGCGAATGCGGAGGTTCGTGGTCTACAACATGATCAAGAGGAGGGCCAGGGCGGCGGGGTTGCCCGGGACGACGACGTGCCACACGTTCAGGGCAACGGGCATAACGACATACCTGGAGAATGGAGGATCCCTGGAGGAGGCGCGGAAGATCGCGGCACACGGCTCCTCCCAGAAGACGACCAGGCTATATGACAGGACCCAGGACCAGGTGACGCTCGGAGAGATCGCACGGATCAGGATCTGAACTCTTTCACGCGCTCGGAGACACAACAACAGCAGTTCAGTTTGCGCTAGGCCCTGAGGCATGCCTCAATGGACCTGTTGTACGATCCACTCCATCGCATCAGGGTTCTTGTGAAGAGATATGCACGGCCCGCGAATCCCCCCCATCGGGACCGGGGGAGTGGTGTGGCCAGGGAAGCCGACAACTACAAAGCGGAGGACGGCGCGCGCGCTTAACTCGTACAGTTCTTTCATCAACCTACTCTTTGTACTCCCACGCGAAGCAGTTCTTCCGCCACATGTCGGCGAAACCGGTTCTACCCGGCTCTTTCTTCAGCCTCTTTTCAAACGTGAAGAATTCCCTTTGGGGTCGACTTCCGCAGGTGTGGCCCCACCGACAAGGTGGCAAATATCTATGAAGTGTTCCTGGGACCCGGCGCTTTCACTCAGCTTCGCTTGTCCCCACTTCTTGGCAAACTCATTGGGTGTCATGGTTAAGTCCGAACACAATCGGCCCAGGGGTCCCGTTTGTGGACCTTGTCGAACTCGGTTCAGCTATGTTCAGCTTGATAGATTCGCAACTCTGTGTGGCGAGCGAGAACGTCGAAATCGGCGTCTTGGTGTAAGATAGACACTCCCGCGCGAATAGCGGTTGAAGCGATCAGACAGTCGATCAGCTTGCGAACGGTCTCCCCCTGTCTCCGGCAACGGCGGTAGAGTGCGGCCGCGTGGTCGTAGTCTGCCACAGTCGTTGGTAGGACCGTCGCCCGGGCCAGCAACCGCCTGAGCATCAGCAGGTGCGACTCGTCCCGCGCTCCCGCGAGCACCTCCATTCGTACCGCGTCGCAGATGGCAATCTCGTCGGCCAGCAGTTCATCAACCAGTGTACAGACCGTTGACCCAGTGTCCCGCAGGAATTCTATCCAGGCGGAGGTGTCGATAAGGATCACGGCGAACGGCTCAACCGCATCAGGCCGAGGTCGCCCTCCCATCCGACACCTCTAAGGGCGCGGCCCTCATCTATTGACAGGGGTTCTGCCGCAAGGGTCCGAAGCGCGAAGTTGACCGCCTCGCGCTTGGTCGCAAGGCTGTACCGGCGCATTACCTCTGCGCAGGCATGATCGTCGATGTCTATATTTGTGCGTGCCATACACACATCATACACCACAAATGCAAGGACCGCCAAAGCAATTACTGCGTTGAGCCTGTGTCATGCTAGTAGGCTGCCAACGCAGGCCAGTCCTCACCATTCTGTTGTCGGGAGCCCTGAAATCCCCTCTGTATAAAACTCCGATGGTCTATATTGGTCAAACGGGCATAGGGTCTGACACTCAATACGACTGGCTGAGCTGACACTGCCGTCGGTTCGCGCTATCGCTGTTATGTCAGTATCAGGGCGGACGTGGTTCACATAAGTCCCAGAGTGCGAACCTAGCCAGGTTCCAGAAGGGTAAGGGTGACGCGGTAATCACTCTTCATCCAAGACCATCTACTTCCTATTTCACTCAAAGGGATTCTAGTCGTCCCAAGTGGCCCTCGTGAGAGACGTGCCAATAATCCCACGCCTGCGTACCTGTCTTCGTTACCTGTACTGGCCACTTCTCCAGGTCACGTTTCCAGAACCAACGAAGCAGCCGCAGGCGGTGTGACCGACCACGGATGAGATGGTTGCAGCGTCCTCTACAGTCACAGCTCCGCTTCTGCCTCACTCTCCCCGCCTGACAGGCCTTCAACGAGACGGTGAACTTCAAGAAGTTCCTCCCCAATTTCATCGGTCAAGCTCTGGAGGGCACTAGGAAAGACCATGCAACGAAGTGGGCACCTTTGTCGCGCGATAGGGTATCAACCCTCAACGTCCGATTTCGTCGACTCGAACAGTAACTATGTCTATGTCGTGGTACTTCCTGTGCTGTACCGATGAGGCGTAATGCCTCAGCAAGCGGAACGAAATATCCTGTTCGTGCTGTATCTCGGGCTGCTCGCTCAGATAGACCAAACGATCTTCAAGATTGTCGCCTTCGGACGTTGTCACGTACTCAAGCTCTACGGACCCGTCCGCCCGACGTGCATTCACTATCAGGCGATTTGCGGAGCCAGCTTCGTGGTTGCCATCGTGAGACAGGAGGCTCGCAAGCGTCTCCTCGCCTGCGGAGCGGAGCCTGTCGGTAGAGGCTTCGTTCCATCCTGACCTCGAGGCGAAGTCGCGCAGGAAGGCGTCCATCACGGGCATTGCGGACAGATTCATCTCCACGTTCAGGCGTTTTCGTCTCGAGGAGGTCATCTCGATGAGGGCGGTGAGAATAATCACGCAGACCGAACCGGTCGTCATGCCGTTGCTCAGGAGGGTCTCGAGAGTTCCACTCAAGAGGTCTGGGAAGATCAGCTGGTTCTCGATTCCGACGCCAATCCAAAGAGATAATCCGACAACGGCAGCCTTTCGCCCGTCGATGCCGTCGTTTACAACAATCCTCATCCCCTGCACGAACAGAAGCGAGAGCATGAAGACCATGTACGTAACGAGAACGGGTCGTGGAATCGAGACTGCGAGGGCTATCGCCTTCGGGAGTATCGCCACTGCTATCAGTATGGCTCCGCCATAGACACCCATACGCCTGGCGGCCACACCTGTCAGGATGACTCGCGCCGAATTCGAGCCTCCTATCATGGTAGGTAGGGCCCCCAGCAGCGCGGCAATCAGGTTGGTCAGAGCGAGCAGGTTGTGCGCGCCCTGCACCACGCGAAAGTCAGTCGCTCGCGGCCTGCGCCATGCAACCTGCTGAATCGCGACCGTGTCGCTGATGGAGTTAATGGTGGTCGCCATGACCACGATTACAAATCCGGGCAGGAGTGCCCAGAACGTTGCGCCAAAGCTAAGGTCGAATCCCGGCCATTGGTTTGCTGGAAGGCCCACCCATGGCGCTTCATCAACACGTTGAAAGTCGTACAGACCCCACGCCAACGCCACTGCGCAGCCCGACAGGAGTCCGAAGATTGGGACCCATTGCTGCCAAGTGGGCGGGGCGAACAGCCGCATTCCGATGAGAACAGCCAGGGTGGTTCCAGCGAGTGTGGGAGCCGCAAAGGGAGGGGCGCCCTCTGGTATGTCCGGCAGCCTGCCGAGCACGACAGATATGATCGTGGCGGACATCAGCATAAGAACCGTACCCGCGACCGTCGGAGTGATTATTCGACGCAGAAGCGAGAGCCGCGAAATAAACGCGAACTGGAAGATCGCTGAAACCGCAATGAGGCTGGATAGCATTGCGGGTCCGCCATCCGCCAGCGTCGTGATGCAGACTGCAATGAAAGCGGAGGCGGAAGCTACGATGAGCGGATACCCGGACCCGAACCGCCAGATCCGCAGGGTCTGCAGAATCATGCCCAGGCCGCACACGACGAGACTCGCGAAGAACAGCCACGCCAAATAGTCTTCCGACTGTCCGCCGGCCAGAGCCACAATTGAAACGGTCGCCGCCATTGCCCCGATCGATCCCATCACACTCTGAAAGCCGTGGACCAGGGACGCCGGATGACTGGGTCGCTCGTCAGGCTGGTACAGTATGTCTTCGTTTGTGTGAGATGCTGAAGCCATAGACTCGGTCGCAAGTTATGGTTGGGAACAGCGGGCTGCCGATGGCCCGGATGTCCAACCGGCGCGTGTGGGTTTTCACGGAGTCAGACGTAACGCTAATCGGTGATTGGGAATTATGCAACATTCAATTCCGTGAAGCTATCGCTGGAGTGCGGTAGCAACGGAATTGCGACAACGTACGCCAGATGGAATCGTCGATGGACACGTTGGCTGAGCGACCAGGATAGGCACTGAGACAAAATGGGGGCAACTCTTGGACCGCGCCATGGTGGCCCTGCTTTCACGGACCCGGAATTGCACCTTCGATCAAGATCGTCTCGGCCCCCGACTGTAGGTGTTTTCATTCGTGAAAGCGAACAATCCCGATAGTATGATGCTGTCGGCAAAGTTCCACGAGTTCAGTATTGAAAGGACAACTCAATGACTGGCTACTGCATGAAGTGTCGAGAGAGGCGCGAGATTCAGAACGCCCAGCCGGTGACTATGAAGAACGGCCGGTCAGCCACCCGGGGCACCTGCGTGGAGTGCGGCTCCACGATGTTCAGGATTGGAAAAGCGTCCTGACCCGTAAGGCTCGCTGGGGTTCCTGACAGATTCCTGGGGTGCCCGGTGCATTCGACTCACCCGATGAGAAAGTTGCCTGACCCGTGAGACAAAAAGAGGCAAAATGTCCCATCCGGCTGTTATAGCTCAGCATAAATGTCCTGACTAACTGACCAGCGTAAATGTCACAGTTCACCTCATGGAGAATGTCACAGTTCACCTCATGGAGAATGTGACATTGAACCAGAAAGAGCAGGCAAGACTTCAGATCCTCAACAGCCTACTGTCTGAGCATATGACGGTGGACCAGGCGGCCATACTGATGGGAGTGAGCATGCGTCACACCAGGCGCATTCTCGCGGCTTACAGACAGGAAGGAGCAGCCGCACTCGCTCACGGCCATCGGGGACGACGTCCTTCCAACACCACATCCGACACCTTGATCGCCAGGGTCGTGCATCTGGCTCGCACCCGGTACCAGGGCGCCAACCACACACATCTGAGTGAGTTGCTCAGAGAGCGTGAGGGTATGGACGTAGGTCGGACCACTCTTCGTCGCATACTGGTGGGAGCCGGTCTTCTCAGTCCTCGTCGCCGACGTCCTCCGAAGCACTGTGTTCGTCGACAACGTATGCCCCGAGAGGGGATGCTGATACAGATCGATGGCAGCTATCATCGGTGGCTCGGAGAGGACGGACCTCGATTCATGCTTCTGCTTGCCGTGGACGACGCCACGGGCAAAGTGGTCAGTGCCCTGTTCTGTGAGTACGAGAACACCCGAGACTACTTCGTGCTGATGCGGGGACTGATCGAGCGCCACGGGGTACCCATCGCGCTGTACACCGACCGCCACTCGGTCTTCAAGCATGTACCGGGGAGTGGACTACCGAGCGCTCCAACCCAGTTCTCCCGTGCGATGGACGAGCTCGGAATACAGATGATCTACGCGTTGTCCCCGCAGGCCAAGGGCCGTGTGGAACGAGCGGCAGGGACCTTCCAGGACAGACTTGTAACCGAGCTTCGACTCGCGGGTGCGACCACCATCGAAGATGCTGGTGTCGTTCTGAGAGACTTCCTCCCTCACTTCAACGAGCGCTTCGGGGTATCGGCTCCGGAGTCTGAAGTCGCCTACCGCCCTGTGGACGGAGGGACGTGTCTGGATCGGATGCTGTGCTTCAGGCACAGTCGCAAAGTGGCAAAGGACAACACTGTGAGATACCGACGGAGTACGCTTCAGCTGCTGCCCGGCATGGAACGTCCGACCTACGCTGGAGTGAAGGTGGACGTGCTCGAGGGACTGGACGGTCAACTGGTCGTTGAGCACGAGGGTCAACTCATCCCCAGCCAGGAGGCTCCACCCCGTCCGAACATCCTGCGCGGTGTGAATGGATACCCTTCACACGCACCGCCGTATCGTAACGGTCTGGGCAGCCGCTGGGAGAGAGTTCTGGCCTCACTCGACAGGGAGAGAGCCGAAGCAATCGACGGCAACCACGACAGTGGTGCAGCCAGGATCCGCAAGAAGACAACCTCTGTACCGAGGAAGCCCACTCCGAAGCAGATCGCCAGGTGGGAGGCGGTTCATGCAGCGAAGCGCAGGGGCCTGTCCATCAGGGCAGTAACCAGGGAGACGGGGATCCACAGGAACACCGTACGGAAGTACCTTAAGACCGACAGTCCGCCGATGAATCGTCCTCGGGTGATGTCCAAAGCATCGTAGTCTGTTACAGTCGCAAGTTAGACAGGTGACATTTTCCCTGGTCAGTTAGGCGGACATTTATGCTGGTCTTCGACACCCTTGACATCTCAATGTAAACGCTGGATCGTAGAACGCTTCCCAGTTTCGAGGCGGGTTGCTACTACTCATACCAGCCCGATCCAAATAGCAGCCCGTCATGCCGCACAATCCAAGTGTGTTTCTGACGGTTCTCGCCCGATTCCGGGTTGAGCAACACATAGTCGACCCAATGACCCGCCTCAGTGGCGCTCAGTAAGTCGTCGCCATAGAAATACCCCGTGGCGTCCACACGGAGGCTGGGATCACGCCCTCGAAACTGCGGGTTATGGTGGGCTATCGTGTAGCCGTCTGGGTCGATGATGAAGACATACCACTGGCCGTCAACGCTCTCCTTGGCGTTGTAGTAGGCGACGGTCTCCTCCGGGCCGAGGGCGACGTAGAGGTTCATGGCCTGCTGCACGAAGGCCTTGGTGTAGGCGGGGGCGTCGGACTTGCCGGGGCCGCGTTCGTACCAGCCGGAGCCGAAGGTGATGCCGTCGTGGATCACCACCCAGGAGTGCTTGGTCTCCACAATGTCAGAGGCGGGATTGGCATAGGTGTAGTCGAACCAGGCGCCGTCCTGGTCAGCGGAGGCGGCGACGGCGGACCCCGTGGGGTAGGAGTTGGGTCCGAGGGCCTGGGAGACGTGCTTGCCCACGAGGTCGGGGGCGGGGGCATGAGCGATGATGGTCTGGTTCTCATCGATGATGAAGACGTACCACTGGCCGTCAACGCTCTCCCTGGCGTTGTAGTAGGCGACGGTCTCCTCCAGACCGAGGGCGACGTAGAGGTTCATGGCCTGTTGCACGAAGGCCTTGGTGTAGGCGGGGGCGTCGGACTTGCCGGGGCCGCGTTCGTACCAGCCGGAGCCGAAGGTGATGCCGTCGTGGATCACCACCCAGGAGTGCTTGGTCTCCACAATGTCAGAGGCGGGATTGGCATAGGTGTAGTCGAACCAGGCGCCGTCCTGGTCAGCGGAGGCGGCGACGGCGGACCCGGTGGGGTAGGAGTTGGGTCCGAGGGCCTGGGAGACGTGCTTGCCCACGAGGTCGGGGGCGGGGGCATGAGCGATGATGGTCTGGTTCTCATCGATGATGAAGACGTACCACTGGCCGTCAACGCTCTCCTTGGCGTTGTAGTAGGCGACGGTCTCCTCCGGGCCGAGGGCGACGTAGAGGTTCATGGCCTGCTGCACGAAGGCCTTGGTGTAGGCGGGGGCGTCGGACTTGCCGGGGCCGCGTTCGTACCAGCCGGAGCCGAAGGTGATGCCGTCGTGGATCACCACCCAGGAGTGCTTGGTCTCCACAATGTCAGAGGCGGGATTGGCATAGGTGTAGTCGAACCAGGCGCCGTCCTGGTCAGCGGAGGCGGCGACGGCGGACCCCGTGGGGTAGGAGTTGGGTCCGAGGGCCTGGGAGACGTGCTTGCCCACGAGGTCGGGGGCGGGGGCATGAGCGATGATGGTCTGGTTCTCATCGATGATGAAGACGTACCACTGGCCGTCAACGCTCTCCTTGGCGTTGTAGTAGGTGACGGTGGCATCGAGTCCTTCCGATTCGTATCTGCTGATGGCGTCCCTTACCAGGAACTTGGTGTAGTCGGCGGGCGTCGACTTGGGAGGTACGGCCGCCATGGTATAACCCGTGTCCAACTGCTCCTGCATCTGCTCGATGAGAGACGCGACGGTGGCCTCATCCACGAGGGCGGGTGCGCCCGCGGGGCCCTGCGGCCCGGGAGGCCCCTGCTCCCCGGCAGGCCCAGCATCTCCCTGGCAGGCAGCAATTGACAGGACAAGAGCGATGATCGAGGTTACTGTGATTAGTGTGCGCATTGTCAAAGCCTCTGGTTGCGACGGGAGACGCCGGACCTCGCGGAGGCGGATACTACCGCTGCGCCGGAAGTGTCCGAGTCAAACTTCAGCCCGCGGAAGCGTATGCGCCGCTGCCAAGTCGTTGTTGCTCTGTGTGGCCCAATCGACGTACTCAAAATCGGAATGGACGGTGGCCGTGCCCTCATCGGTTTTCCACGCGATAGTGAAGTCATAAGCCGGTTGCCCGATCATATTGAGCGTGGCATTCAACCGCCTCGCTATCCAGGGCAATCGCATCTAAACAGCGCCAATGTTCCAAGAAAAAGCGCTTGGTCGCATAATACCATCAGCACCTGGTGCTATTCCACGTTAACATCCGGTTCTAGTCGGCGTGGGTTGCCGAACGCCGGGAACGTGCTGATGGAACACCTGTATTTTCGTCCAATAATGTGTGAATAACTGACTGACTCGGCAGTTTCCGAGTGAGATACCGACGGAGTACGCTTCAGCTGCTGCCCGGCATGGAACGTCCGACCTACGCTGGAGTGAAGGTGGACGTGCTCGAGGGAATGGACGGTCAACTGGTCGTTGAGCACGAGGGTCAACTCATCCCCAGCCAGGAGGCTCCACCCCGTCCGAACATCCTGCGCAGGGTCAACGGGCACTCTTCCCATGCACCGCCGGATCGTAACGGTCTGGGCAGCCGCTGGGAGAGAGTTCTGGCCTCACTCGACAGGGAGAGAGCCGAAGAGAACGACCGCAACCACGACAGTGGTGCAGCCAGGATCCGCAGGAAGGCAACCTCTGTACCGAGGAAGCCCACTCCGAAGCAGATCGCCAGGTGGGAGACGGTTCACGCAGCGAAGCGCAGGGGCCTGTCCATCAGGGCAATAACCAGGGAGACGGGCATCCACAGGAACACCGTACGGAAGTATCTTAAGACCGACAGTCCGCCGATGAATCGTCCTCGGGTGATGTCCAAAGCAACGTAGTCTGTTACAGTCGCAAGTTAGACAGGTGACATTTTCCCTGGTCAGTTAGGCGGACATCTATGCTGGTCTTCGACAATCCGGCCGCGGTCCTCATAGCTGAGCTCTCCCCTTAAACTGGACAACCTCGCCCAGATTCGGGACAATCTCTCGGAGGAAGTGTCCTAGGCCTTGGACTGCACTCCGGAGCGACTTCGTGACCACCAACCTGGCGACCGCCTTTGTCCCTCGCGCTCCCAGGCCCAGGGGCCGAGGCCGCGAGGGACGAGAGGCTGGGGACCATACCGCCGAGACCTCACAAATCGCACCACACGCCGCGTCACAGCTACGCCTGCCACCCGCTGGTGCATGGGATCCCGATCAACTACCTCAGCCGGTGGCTGGGACACTCGTCGATCCAGACTACATTGATTTATCTTGAGCTGGTGCCGGATCCGGCCGGAAGTCTTAATTAGGTGCCGTGAACATCTATGAATTGGCAACTGGCGGACCACAGATCGTGAAGTGATACAGTCGATGTCGTAGGCTCCTACCCGGTCGCCTGCTCGACCGTATAACCTCGGCATGATGGAGGCGCCCTAAGAGACATGGAGACCGTTCAGACTTGGCTCGCTTCCTTAGGACCCGACATTCTCATGGCGAGTTCGTAGTGGAGTACGGATCTTGAGTTTGGTTAACGTTCCAGGTGAGGGTCAGGAAAGGCCGCTGATCTTTGGACTGTACGACGTCCCCAACATAAGGCAATACGTAATTGATTAGCGGAGGCGTAGAGGTGGGGAAGAGGTTCAGGTGGAGCGGGCGTGGACAGGCGCGCCGCTGAACACACCACACAGACCATCCACCAGCGGCTGATCGCCACCATTGCGGGCCAGCGTCCTGATTACACTGGTGAACGCACTGAACGCATCCGCACCATCTTTGTTCTTCGAGCAGTGCGACACCTTTCGCGCTATCACCGCCCCGCGCAGCGCTCGCTCAGCACGGTTGTTGGTCGGCTCTATGCCTGGATCATCCAGAAACCGCAGCAGGTTGCCACGGTCATCGTGCCAGCCAAGCTCGTTCTGAAGCCTCCCGTTGTCACGATCAGGCATCGGGCGGTCTCGCAGATGATAGCTCACCTCTCGTCTCAACCGCTCCGTCTCCGCAACATAGTCCGACGCCTCTCCCCGACGATATGACTGCCTCAGTTCCATCGCCTCTCTGAGCAGGCCGCTCAGACGCTTGCCAAAGCCATGCCCTCGACTCCGATCGGGGGTGCGTCCTCTACCCACCTTGGTCTCGACCACCTCACTGATCGAGCGCAGCACGTGTGCCAGACATTTCTGCTGTTTCACACCCGACAGAGCCTGAGCATCGTGCCAGCTCCTGTTTCACACCGCAGACAGAGCCCATCGTAGCTCCGGCCCCTGTCCGTCACCATCACTCCTCCATAGTCCGACGGCACCACCTCTCTCACCTCTTCGTTGCGGTGACGAGCACGCACCTGGTACACCGTGGCATCTTCGGTCTCGAACGCCATCAGGAAGGCGCCCTCACCGCCCACTCGCCATCCCGTGTCGTCTGTGTGGACGACCCGACTCGCACACACCGAATCCCGCAGCCTCTGGTACGCATCTCCCACAGCGCCCTGGGCTCGGCGCAGTGCGTCCTGGGTGATCGCACCCTGGCTCAGCTCCACTCCGGTCAGCGCCCTCAGCACAGACGGCACCCTACGAACCGGTATGCCCACTCCGTAGTGCAGTACATGCGCCGCAGCCATCACTCTTCTACCCATACGGTGCGCACTCGCCCCGTACTGGTCCGCACCAACCTCGGCGTGGCGTCCTCGTACCCGTCTGCCGCAGCCACGACACCGACACACCTGCACCCGGTATTCTGTCACCTGCGGTCTGGGCATCGCGGGGATGTCGGTCACGTAGACAACATCCACTCCCTCCTGCTCGAGCACTCCTCCACATCCGGGACAGTTGTCGTCGGCCACCGACACATCCACTGGCGGCTCGGTGACCTCATCTGGAGACGGCGGCTTGCGGTAGCTGAACGACCCATGCCCGGCTTTCGGCCGGGACGTTTGGGTCTGTTGGTTCGCCCACCCTTGGAGAACGGGGCTGCCTGGCGCTTTCCCGCTCGCTTGGCCTCGGCGAGTTCCTTACGCAACTCTTTGATCGTCGCCGTCAGACGCGCAACCTGATCTTGCTGTCGGCTGACCAAGGCGATCAGCTCCCCGTGTTGACAGGAAGAGAGGTCTTTATCGATGCACATAGCCAGAGTATAAAAACCTGACCTGCCTATCGCAATCCCACCTCCGACCCCGCTAATCAATTACCTAGAATGGTTTGGTGAGCTAGCCCACACCAAATGGAGGCAAAGCCTCGTCCCACGTTTGGCCTTGGCCGAGGATGGTGGTACAACAGATCACTCTGGCGACGGAGGAGTAGATGAATGCGACAGCGAGATAGAGTTGCAGCTCGGTCGGTTCGATGACCGCAGCGACGGTGGGACTCTGGCAGAAAGGCGTGGTGCAAATCCCCGCCAGGGCAACGCGCCCAAGTTCGATGTGCGTACGTACCTATATCTGATGACCGGTGTGGACCTGACCGCAATGGACGGCGTGGAGGCGTACACGGCGCTGAAGGTGGTGAGTGAGACAGGGACGGACATGAGCCGGTGGCCTACGGTGAAGCACTTTGCCTCATGGCTGGGACTGAGTCCCAACAACAGGGTGAGCGGAGGCAGGGTGATGATTTCGAGGACGACTCGGAATGCGAACAGGGCTGCTGCTACACTTCGACTCGCGGCCAACGCGCTTCATCGCTCGGACAGTGCGCTTGGAGCGTTCCTTCGAAGGAAGAAGGCCCAGCTGGGTGCGCCGAAGGCGATGACGGCAACCGCCTACAAGCTCGCTCGCATAATATACTCGATGCTGAAGTACGGACAGGAGTACGTGGATGCAGGCGCGGAGTACTATGAAAGACAGTACGGTAAGCGAGCGTTGAACAACGCTAGGAGGAGGGCTGCTCAGCTGGGCTACCAGCTCGTGCCGATAGCACGCCGCCAGCTGCATCCGTGGTGATCAGCGCTTGAACCGGGTAGTTAGTTGAAAGTCCAGCTAAGGGAATCTAAATGTGGCTTCGTACAAGTTGTGATATTACCTTTGATGTGACCGTCCCTACGCCTCTTATCCTGATGCTCCGCCCTCGAAGCGGAGCACAACAGTGGGTGGCGCATGAAGACTGCACATCGACGCCAAGCGTACCGGTCACAGAGTATGTGGACAGTTACGGTAACCTGTGCGAGCGATTGATAGCGCCCCCAGGTGAGTTTTCTATCCGTAGATCTGCGGACGTTTCAACCGCAGACGGCGTAGACGTGTCGCCTGGCGCGCCATTTGACGAGGTGCATAATCTACCGTACGAGGTTCTAACCTATCTTCTTCCCAGCCGTTATTGCGAGTCCGACCGGTTTATAGACTTCGGTAGGGAACTCGTAGACGGCGTCGAGCCTGGCTACGATCAAGTGGCTAGAATTGTAAGGTGGATCCGCACCTCCGTGCGCTTCAATCCGGATTCTAGCAATTTTCAGATGTCGGCAGTCGAGGTCAACCATCAGCGCGAGGGCGTATGTCGCGAGCTCACTCATTTGGGCATCGCGTTATCCCGCAGTCTCTGTATCCCAGCGCGTATCGTTGTAGGCTATCTGCACGAACTCGAGCCGATGGATTTTCAGCTTGGTTCGAGGCGTACGTAGGTGGCCGTTGGTACACCTTCGATGCAACGCAGGCCGTTCCACGTGGAGGGCGAGTTGCCGTCGGTTATGGGCGCGATGCGGCCGACGTGGCGATGTTCAACCAGTTTGGCCCGGCGCTATATCCCAGAGCAATGGAGGTAGGGGTCGAGATGCTCGACACTCGCCCGAGGAGCAATTGAGAATCCACTATATGTCGAGATGCTCGACACTCGCCCGAGGAGCAATTGAGAATCCAGACCGTCGGCGAAAATGGGACACATCGAGGCATCCGCGTTCTACAAGTCAGCTGGCGGGCCGAGTCGCGACCCGCATGGTCTCGATAAGGACAGAGGCGGCATTCCGTGTGAGGCCCTACTTCGATATGGTGGTGATGTAGTTCTAACAGCTTCAAAGCTAAGAACAGGCCTCAGTTGACATAACGTTTCTAGAACGAACCAGTGAAGTGTCGACCATGCGATGCCGGGGACCTGCTGCTTAGGAGCTTTAGGCGAAAGCTCCGACTGTATTGCAAGTGCGGCCCCCGTTGTCGATTCCATTGGGATAAGCACCGATGAGAATTGCACAGGGGTTGTAAACGGCGGAGCTAAAGTGTACCTCGTGGACGGCTCGAACGCCGGTTGAAGGCGCTTGAAAACCGGACCGTCCACCACCTTCCATAGGGACATACCAAGAGCCCATGGAAGGTGTGAGGGATGTACCAGGTGGAGCTGTATCTTCGCGTCCGACGAGCCTGCATGGTAGACGGCATGAGCACCAGGGAAGCGTCCCGGGTGTTCGGTCTGCACAGAGACACCGTGCACAAGATGCTCGCGTACTCGGTGCCGCCGGGATACCGAAGACGACAGCCTCCCATGAGACCCAAGATCGGACCTTACACCGGGGTCATCGACCGGATACTCGAGGACGACCCCGTATCACGTACGGGGCAGGCTCTCGACCTTCCCAGGAAGCAGCGCCACACCGCCAAGCGCATCCACGACCGACTGAGGGACGAGTACGGCTTCGACGGCAGGTACACGATCGTCAAGGACTACGTCCGAGAGCACCGCCGCCGGACACGTGAGATGTTCGTGCCTCTATCGCATCCTCCCGGACACGCGCAGTGCGACTTCGGAGAGGCATTGGCTATCATAGGCGGAGTGAAGCGGAAGAGCCTGCCCCTGGCGGAAGCAGGGGTCCACTTCTTCGTTCTGGGCCTGCCCCACAGCGATGCCATGTTCGTCAGGGCATACCCCGCGGAGACCACCGAGGCGTTCTGCGACGGACACGTCTCTGCGTTCTCATTCCTGGGAGGAGTCCCACAGAGCATCGTGTACGACAACACCCGTCTGGCCGTTGCGAGGATACTGGGAGACGGTCGACGACAGCGTACACGCGTGTTCACGGAACTGCAGTCCCACTACCTGTTCGAAGACAGGTTCGGACGTCCAGGCAAGGGCAACGACAAGTGGAAGGTGGAGGGTATGGTCGGATACACCAGGAGGAACTTCCTGGTGCCCATACCTTCGTTCGAGAGCTTCGACGCCCTCAAGCCCACCTGGAGGAGCGGTGCCTTGAGAGGATGGAGGCGAAGCTCAGGGGCCACACAGAGACGATAGGCGAGCGCATGGTGCGTGATCTCGACGCACTTCTGCCGCTGCCGGCAGTGCCGTATGACCCGAGCGACAGGCATCTGACCCGTGTGACCTCGCTGTCGCTGGTCAGATACCGCACCAACGACTACTCGGTGCCGGTCGCGTATGGACACAGAGAGGTGCTGGTCAGAGGCTATGTCGACGAGGTTGTCATCAGTTGCGGGACGGACGTGATAGCCCGTCACCGTCGCTCCTACGACAGAGACGACTTCGTGTTCGATCCCATCCACTACCTGCCGCTGCTGGAGCGGAAGACCGGTGCGCTGGACCAGGCGGCGCCACTTGCCGGATGGGACCTCCCCGAGGAGTTCGGTACCCTGCGCCGGCTGCTGGAGTCGCGGATGGGCAGACGAGGCAAGAGGGAGTTCGTGCAGGTGCTCAGACTCATGGAGACGTTCAGCATCGAGGAGGTCCACCAGGCGGTGCGGGACGCGATCAGGCTGGGAGCGCTGAGCTTCGACGCGGTCAAGCACCTCGTGCTGTGCGGCATCGAGGGCCGACCGCCAAGACTGGACCTGGAGCTGTATCCATACCTGCCCAGGGTGAGTGTGAGCACAACATCGGCCACAGACTACATGACGCTTCTGTCAGGGAGGGCATCGTGAACGACAGACCAACACTGCTGCTGGAACACCATCTCAAGGTGCTCAGGCTACCGACCTTCCTCAGGGAGTACGGGAAGATGGCAGCCCAGTGCGCCGCCGAGGGGGTGGACCACCCGGACTACCTGCTCAGGCTGTCTGAACTGGAGCTCATAGACAGACACCACCGCATGGTGGAGAGACGCATCAAGGCTGTACGCTTCCCGACGGTCAAGAGCCTGGACACCTTCGACTTCCTTGCGATCCCGTCGGTGAACAGGCAGTTGGTGACCCGGTTGGCCAGGTGCGAGTACGTGGACCGCAGGGAGAACATTATCGCCATCGGCAACAGCGGCACGGGCAAGACCCACATGGCGCTGGGACTGGGACTCGCAGCATGTCAGAGGGGACTGTCTGTGGGGTTCACCACGGCCGCGGCGCTGGTGAGCGAACTGATGGAGGCCAGGGACGACAGACGTCTGCTGAACTTCCAGAAGAGGCTGTCCCGTCTGAAGCTTCTGATCATAGACGAACTGGGCTTCGTTCCCCTGTCGAAGACCGGAGCGGAACTGCTCTTCGAGGTCTTCAGCCAGCGCTACGAGGGGGGCTCGGTGCTTGTGACCACCAACCTGCCGTTCGACGAGTGGACCGATGTGTTCGGATCGGAGAGACTGACCGGTGCGTTGCTGGACAGACTGACACACCATGTGCACATCCTGGCTATGAACGGTGAGAGCTACCGTCTGAAGCAGAGCAGACAGACCGCCACTACGCCGTCCTCGGACTGACCTCAGTCCCAGTTCATTCAGAGCGGACATTGTATCTTGACACCCAGGTGGTCTGTTTTTCGCCCGCCCTTGACACCCAATGGCGACCGCGGCGGCCATAGACAGGATCGTGCACCATTCGGTGATCCTGGAGTTCGACGTACCGAGCTACAGGACAAGCGCGGCACAGAATCGTCAGACAGACAAGGAGTCAGACCGGCCAGAATAATTGTCGAGGAACCGGCAAAAATAGTTGACGTGGATCACCAGGCGCTGCTGTGCACTGATCCCGCGGTCGTCCCTGTCCAGATCGTCGAGTGGTTCGTGTTGCGCTGGCAGGTGGAGGTGACCCCGTATCCAGTACGGGGCAGGCTGTTTCAGGAGGCACGCGCACATCTGGGAGTGGAGACTCAACACCAGTGGTCGGATCGCGCCATAGCCCGGACCATTCCTTTGCTGTTGGGATTGTTCTCTTGGATAACACTCGCAGCTCACGTGTTGGGAGGTCGCCGACTGGCAACTACACGATCGACGGCATGGTATGCCAAGGCAGAGCCGACTTTCGTCGATGCGATCGCTTTGGTGCGCCGTCACCTCTGGTTTGCTTCTGAGACTTTCTGCATGTCGTCGCAGAGACCCGATATGCGAGAAATCCCAACGCCACTGTTCAACAGATTCATGGAGTCGCTGACCAACGCGGCGTGAATGTACAAAGTCCAGCTTAGTCTATTCCAGTCAGCGTGGGAAACTGGGATGGCACAACAGTTGCATACTCATGACATGTATGTCATGGATGGTCTGCTCTACTGCAATCCATTGACTAGAGTTGCCTAAGTCGTGGGTCAAATGCGTCCCGCACCCAGTCGCCGAGGAAGTTGAACCCGATGACCGTGAAAAAAATGGCCACGCCTGGGAAAAAAGCAATCCACCAAGAGCTGCCTAGATAATTCCTGCCGTCGGAGACCATTGCGCCCCAGGCTGGCGTCGGAGGGGGGATGCCCGCGCCCAGGAAACTCAGAATTGACTCTGCGAGAATTAGACTTCCCACATGAAGGGTAGCGACGACGATGGTCGTATTTGCCACACCTGGCAGGATATGCCTGATCAGTATTCTCTGTGTTGATGCCCCGGCGACTTTAGCTAGCGCAACGTAATCCAGGGCCTTGATCTGAAGCGTTTCAGTACGGACTTGCCTGGCGAATGGGACCCAACTGAAGAGTACCATTATGCCGATTACTGTACCGAAGCTCTGCCCGAAAACTATGACGATGACCAAGGCAACCATTATGAGTGGGATCGCCAGGAAAATCTCAAGTATTCTCATGAGAGTCTCGTCTACCCAGCCGCCGAAGTATCCGCTCACAAGCCCATAGCCCGTGCCAAAGACTAGGCCTAGAGAAATCGCTGAAGCGGAGATAATCAGCGAGATTTGCGCGCCATGAACTATCCTGCTGAGGACATCCCTCCCCTGCAGATCCGCGCCTAGGGGATACTTCCAAGTTCCGCCTTCCAACCACACCGGAGGTGATCTCCTGGCTCGCAGCTCTACGTCTGTGGGGCCGTGTGGCGCAATCCAGTGAGGGAAGGTCCCTGTTATCAGAAAGATGATGAGCAGAAAGCCGGGAATAATCGGCCAGCGCCGAATCACCTGCATTGCATATCGCCTAGGACCCGTGGCGGGAGATAAATTCAAAGCGTTTCCCGAACTGCTAGTATCTTATTCTCGGATCGAGAGATGCGTGAATGACATCCACGGCTAGATTGGCAAGTACATAGAGAAGTGTGAACAGCAGAATGACCCCGGCAAGCATAGGGAAGTCATTCTGAAGCACGGCTTGGATGGCCAAGCGTCCTATTCCAGGCCAGCCAAAGACAGACTCTGTGACAACAGCACCGGTGAACAGACCCCCTAGCAGCAGGCCCGCAAAGGCTAGCGGTCCCGCGAATGCGTTTTTGAAGGCATGCTTCCAGATTACTCTCTTCTCCGAATTCCCCTTTGCCCTTGCCAATTTGATGTACTCTTCGTCGAGTGTGTCAAGCATGCTTGATCTAACCAACCGAAGTATTCCGGCGGCAGAGAGCCAGCCCAGCGTTATCGTAGGCATTACAAACGACGCTAGTCCCTCTTTCTTGCCGGCTGGAAGCCACTCCAATTGAACAGAGAACAACAGTATGAGAATCAGGCCAATCCAGAAAGGGGGCAGGGCTTGACCAAGTACGGCGAACGTCCTCCCAGCGTAGTCCCATACCGATCCCCGTCTTACGGCTGAGAGCACTCCCAATGGAAGACCTACCATGGAGAATAGAAAGGTGGACAGTCCAAGCTGGACTGTGGCAGGGAGTCGCTCCACTATAGCCTCGGTAACGGATCTTCTCTCCCAGAGGCTGATGCCTAGGTCCCCCCTGAGAGCTTTCCCTGCCCAAACCAGATACTGAATGGGCAATGGCCGGTCAAGGCCAAATTCCCGTCCCCACGCATCCCACATTTCCTGCGTCGACCCTTGCTGCAGGTACATTATCCGAGGGTCGCCCACAGCGCGCGATAGCGAGAACACCAGTACAGACACAACCCAGAACGTAGCTACCAATAAGACTATTCGTCTGAAGAGAAACTGGGCCATATGGGTGTTCTCTCCAACCGTCCGGCTGAAGCATATGCACGCCCTTGGGTGGGTTGTGCGGGTAAGTGTTCAGTCCGAGCTATCGGGCAGGTACAAGTGATTCCAATTCGGGAATCCCGTCTCCATGAATTACCATGTCTACGGATCCGATCCCAGAACCGACGACCCAAGGATCAATCCATGCAACAGTGCCGAACGCGAACATCTCGCCAAGATGCGAATTGAAGCGGAAGTAGTCATTCAGAGGACCTTGCCAAGCTTCCGAAAGTTCGAAGGTCCTCTGAAGTTCATCGGCGAATATATCTGCCTCAGGATAGTCATAGCCTAGGTTCGAAAGAACTCTTCCATATGTCATGTCGGGTATGATATCCAAGAATACATCCGGATCGGAGACATTTCCTCCGTAGAAGAAAGACCATACGTCTGTCATTGATCGCTCACTGATAAACTGCGGCCTGCGCACCTGATAAGCGCTATTGTCGATGTTTACGTCGAGGCCAATCGCCTCCCAGAACGGAACAATGGCTTCGTCTATTTCGATCTTCGTTTGGCCCCCAGGACCCGGGGCGGTCCAGAATGTCAATTCGAACCCATCGGGGAATCCACCCTCTGTTAGGAGCTGTCGGGCCATTTCAACGTCATACGTGTGACCCCAGTCCGGGTTCCAATGAGCACTGCACGTGTCAAGCCCGTACAGGAAACCAACGCACCCCTGCCCGCCCAGTATCACTTCATTCAGAGCCTCACGGTCGATAGCGTATGACATCGCTGTACGAATCTTAACAGCCCTTTCGAGATCTCCTGGCACGTCGGGGTCACCAACCCATGGTTTTTCCACAGCCGGCTTGTTATTGCCTTCTCGCCGCGTCTGCCAGTTTCCCCCAAATTGGACCACAGATCCCGATTTGCTTGATACTTTCCCGATGACGGTTCTCGCACCGGGCGTGTCAAGAACCTGATCGAGAAGCGGCAATCCGACCAATGTTATGTCTGTCTGATTCGAATTGAACATGGCGATACGAGTCGCCTGCTCCGGAACCTCTATTACACGAACGAGCTCGAATCCCGGATTCCTTCTCCAGTGATTCCTAACACCCTCCAAGAAGATCTGGTCGTTGGACACATGCTCAACCAGCTTGTACGGTCCGGTGCCAATTGTCTTTCGGTTGACAGCTTCTTCGCCATTGTCGTCAAAGTATTGCCTGCTCATGATTGGTGCGCCGCTACCCACATGTCTGGGAAGAAATGGCCAACGTATCGTAGGCCCTTCTTTCCAGTCCCAACGGAGGGTGCTCTCATCCAACACTCTCATGTTCTGGAAGTCGGCCCCCCAGTATTGCGCATGAGGAACAAGGGTGCCTTCTCTATTGTTTTCGACATAGGTCCAGTGAACGTCGTCGGCTGTAACGTTGCCGTAATCAGCGCTATGCCAGGGGACCCTGGGGTTGAGGTTCCAAGTCACACCGCTTTCGTCGAACTCCCATGAGTCGGCGATCATCGAAGAGAACCCAACGCCGTCATAGTCCATCAGGGTCTCACCTATGCCTAGGAATATAGTTGAAGTATAGAATGGGAAGGTTGCCGCAGGCCTATGATATAAGGCCGGTCCCACCTGCTGTACAGCGACTCTCAGATGGCTTCCCGTAACAGGAAGCTTCACATCGGTGGGAGTGGGAGTGACAATAACCTGTTCCCTTCTGACCACCTCTACCGGAACCTCCTTAGTGACGATTTTCTCCACCACCACGATTTTACCTGGGACCTCTACCTCTTTCACCACCTCCTTCTCCACCACCACGGTTTTACCTGGGACCTCTACCTGTTTCACCACCTCTACCACCACGGTTTTACCTGGGACCTCTACCTGTTTCACCACCTCCTTCTCCACCACCACAGTTTTACCCGGGACCTCTACCTGTTTCACCACCTCTTTGGTGACAACTTTCTCAACCGGCACCTCTTTGACTACCTCTCTGGTGCAGGCTGCGACGAGAGTCAGGAGCATGACCGCCCCTGCTATGATTGCGATCCTCCGGAGTCCAATAACCTTACTCATTTGTTGCCCCCTCACCGAAACTCAAGAAGATCCACAGCGGTAAATGACATACCCACCCACGAAGAGAGGCTAATGCACCAACCGAACCATATGTTCATTGCCTAGCCATGTCAAGGAACGGCGTCGACCTGAGCCTGTATCAGTTTAGTCGGAGGCCACCAGTCATGGACTTATCCTAGAAGGAGTACAAAGACTTCAGGAGCGGTCCAGACTGATGGCAGAACCAGGCGTAACGCAGTGGAACAGTGAAGACCATGCCGTGGAAGGCGCCGATTGGGAAGAGCAGAGTTATCTGGAAGGATGCTCGCATGCTCGTGAGCAGGCAAGACGCAGGCTCGATACCGGCCGATGCCGTCGCTATCCACGGCATCACGAACGCAGATGTGACGAACGTTCCAACCTCCGATGGGCTTGCGCCGGAGTATTTCCCTGAGTTGCTTGTCAGGGTTGAAGTGCCGACCGCCGTCTACAATGAAGATTGCGACCTGCGTCTGATGGACCAGAGTTCCGAAGAGTGCGGCGCGAGGAGTGACGGGGAGAACGCCCACTGCATCATGGAACTCTATGCAGTATCCGCCTAACTGGCTAGGGGCCAGCAAATCCCTCGTGCACACGGTGAGGGCTACCTTCTCCGTTTTGTCGGCTTCCAGCAGACGCTGGTAGAACTCACGCAGCGCATTGTTACGACGACTCGTCACCACCGCTCCCATGTACAATGCAGAGCGCACTGTGGCTCTACCACCCCATACAATGCGCTACCTCTGTGCGGACCGCTGTCTCTTCTGAAGGGTGCCACACCGACCAGGGCGGCGTGCCCAGCACCGGCGGCAGGTATGCAAGTAGTGTCAGCGACACCTGTGGTACCACTCCGGGTACACTGCGCAGCAGATCGTCCTTCTCCCGCCATACCGGACTGCGATGTATCCTCTGGCACAGACCGGTGCCCTTAGCTAAGGGCATCATCTGTCTCGCCCAGGCGGTGTGTGTTGCCCAACGGGAGCCGACCCGTCAGCCGCAGCCGATGAGGTTTTGCACTTCTCTCCGGGCCCTGGAATCAGACCAGGAGACCTCCGGCCCCCTGCCTGTTACTGATCTTCCTCGTCGCCCAGCGGCCCCAGGGCGTTCAGTTCACGGCGCAACTCCGCGACGTCCTGAAGTACGTGGCCCTGTATGCGCTCCCAGATGTAGTCGTGCAGGTACTCCCTGCGGTAGTCTGCCGCCATCTTGATCAGGTCTCTCTGGCGTTCGGTGAACCTGACGCCCATGTATCGCCTTGGCTCCGAACGTTTCTTCCCCGCAGACCCGCTGCCCCTGTCCTGGAGCGGGGGATCAGCCGTCTCCCGCCGCTCGCCGGTGGAACCGGGCTGTCTTCTGGGTCCCATGGGCATCGTCGTCATCGTTCATCTCCTGATGCGCGCGCGCTTTCAACGGTCAGCTTGGAGTCCGCTCCAGGATAATCCTCGCAGAACACCTCCCTGTACAGAGAGAGCATCTCCTCGACTGCGCGGCCGGATCGAGGGACGTACTCCAAGACCGTCTGCCCGAGCAGGTGGGAGCGCTGGTACGCGACGCGGTCCCGAAGGACAGTGTCGGCGATCGTGAGGTTCCGACTACCCTCCCTGAGCGACTCGACCGCGACTCGCAGCACCCGGTGTCTGGGGTTGGTCGAAGCCTGGTTAATCAACACCAGCGCTCTCAGTCGGGGGTTGAGCTCCCTCGCCTCGGCCACGCGATAGTCCATGAGTTGCATCGTGTACATGTCCACTCCAGTGGGCCTCACCGGTATCACCGCGCAGTCGGCGCCCTGAAGCGCGGTGTCCAAGCTGGGACCGTCCCCGGCACCCACATCTATCACGATGTCGTCGTGCAGCGCCCTCGGAGCGCTTACGTAACGCCTGAACGCCTCCCCCCGGTGCGCCTGCGCCTCGACTTGCGGGAGATTGCGTTCCGACCGGAACTGCGTCCAGAAAGTCGAGCTGCCCTGCCTGTCCACGTCCAGCAGGAGCGCCCTAAAGCCCGCCGCCGCCCTCATGCCGGCCAGGTTGGTCGCCACGACGGTTTTGCCCACGCCTCCCTTTTCGGCCACCACTGCCACTATCATGCTGGCACCTCTAACTCTAAGTGACTATATGACTAATCAACAAATGGCGAATCATCCAATCACCAATCTGTCGTACGGCAAGCTTAACAGAGGCAGGGCTCGATTCCAGCCACTTTTGAGGCCCCGCAGACCGAGGTAGGTATGATTCGCTAGGCTGATTAGACACTAGATGATTTATCACTTCACCAACAATACGATGACGTACTGTTCGGCCATAAAGTGATTTATCAACTAAACAATAATTATCGTGCGTACAGGCGAGTTTGAAGCCAATTGACCGAGACCGTTTCATCGCACGAGAATTGGAACAATCCGGAACCCATCAACAGCACCAGGAGGCGTCATACCGGTCAGTGCGCCTAAGGTCGTCCCCATCCAACGCAAAGCTCCGGACTACCTGCGCGCGCTCAACCCGCGGTTATTCGGTCTTGATGAGAGCAGCCGCAGGGTATGCCCGAGCCTCGCCGCTGGCCGTTGCTCCTACAGTGCCGGGACGTCGGTAGCGGTGCATACCTATGCCCATGAGTATGGTGGTCCTCATCATTCGCCAAGGAGGGCCCAACCCGCCTGGTGTCCGTCGCGGTTGGCGTGCGAACCCTGGGGGATGATGTCGAAAGCTCGCCTGGGCCCAGGCAGTCACGCCACTTGCCAACAGAGGCGGTAACGATATCGTGATGAGGTACGGACAGATCGGGGGGACGAATTCTCACCGCGTCTGCCCTAAAGGGATGGCTGGTCCTCCGCGAGGATTGGTTCCCAGTCCTGCCGTTCAGGTGTCACCAGGAGATCCTGAATAAGGAAGCGAAGGAGCGTTCCAACGGAGATTGCGCCAGTGGGAAGATGGGCATCTCGGACTTCAGTGCGTCCGACCCGCGCCCCCTGCTCGAGATGCAGGTGAGGAGTTACGATGGGACTATTGCCCATGGGATGCCAATGATAGCTCAGAATCTCTCTTTGCTCTACATCAAAGAGCGTGTACGCATAGGCGATGACCCTGACAAGCCATCGATCGTTGCGAGATGTGGGCGTGTCGATCAGATAACTCTGCTGCAACTGGAGGCCGAGCCTGGACGTACCGCCTAGTCTCACAGGCCGGCCATTGTTCAGAAGCAGGGAGTGAGGGTAGGGGCCGGGTCGATAGCCTCCGGCTACGTCAGCGACCGAATTGGTCACGCACGAAACAAGGCTCTGGATGTGCTGCCGATAGTTGTTTACCGCTTCAGCAGAGGTTCTGCCCAGCATCAATCATCCCAACACTCTGGGACCAGCATCGCCAGGCTGACGACCTTGCTGTGCCTCTCGCGGTCGTTGTCGAACTCTCCGGCTTTCCACGCCTTGACGAACTCAGCGAGGCTCATGCCGAAGTTGGCTCGGGCCAGATTCTCCTGAACTTCCGTAGCTTCCTCTGCGGTGAGTGACCGTCCCTGCGGGATCATCGGAGTCGTCTGTGAAGCCTGCGTCGCCATGAGCCACCTCCAGGTGAGCGGGGATCCACATATATGATACCACGCAGGCTGACGAGTGCTCGACAGGGCCACCGCCTCAGAACCTGATCCTCTCGATCTCGTCCAGGGTGATGCTGTCGCCGCTGCGATCGTAGAGCCGTGTGGTCTGAGACGACTCATGCGCAGCAATGGCCCGGGCGTCCTCGAGTGCTCCACCGTTCGAGAGGTAGTTGGTGATGCCGGTGGCGCGGAAGCTGTGGCAGTTGATGGACGGAGGCAGCCCGGCCCTCCGGGCGCGTCGCCTCACCATCTGGAAGACGATCTGCCTGTTCATGCGTGTCCCCTTGAGTCGGGACTTCGTGATGTCGACCACCTGGAACAGGGGCGACTTGGGGGATTCCCAGAGGCCGGTGGCATCCATGTACTCACCGAGGTACTCGACGATCCTGTGGTGCGCGGGTACCTGGTGCACCTTGCCGCCCTTCTCGTGCAGCAGGAATGTCCTCTGGTGGTTGCTGAGCCTGTAGTCCTCGACGTCCATCGCGATGACCGCGCCGACCCGGCCGAAAGTGTACAGCATGGTGCCGATCAGTGCACGATCTCGAAGTCCCGCTACCCTGTCCGTCGAGATGGATTCGAGCAGCGTTCGGGCCTGGTCGTCGCTGAGGACCGGTGTCCTGCCGGTGCGGACGGACGTGCCTCGGCCGCTGGACAGACGTTGCCGGGATGGCCTCGAGCGTGCCGCCCGAGACCATCCAGTCGAAGCACCTGCTGATTGCGGAGAGGTGCTGCCTGACGGAGGGTCGTGAGAGGGGGAGCTGCTCGACGTACGCCGCGACGTGGATGGGCCTGATGGCCGAGAGACGGTGTAGCCCCCGCTGCTCGCACCAGTCCATGAACCGGGAGACGGCCCGATAGTAGGCCTCCCGGGTGTTGGGGTTACGGATGGTGACGGCGAAGAAGTCGACGAACCTCCAGGCGGTTCGGTCGTCGGCGCCGGCGATCATGGGCGGGAGCCGGTCTGCGAAAGCGGCGAGCGGGCCGGCCGGCGTGCCCTGGACGAGCTGTTGGGTCACGGATTGTCCTGTTTTTCGGAGGAAAATCGGAAAGTTACAAAAAGACTATCATAACTACGTTTATGAAAGGGTATATTTCAGAGGTCACCGTCGAGCCGATTGACAGTGCCTGTAGGGCATCAGCGGCATTTGGGAAATACTCTTTACCGTGAAGTGTCCATCCAAGAGTAGCGATCCACTTTGTCGCAGGCCATCTGGAATCGGAGCCTTCGAAAATGAGTAGGTCCGGAGAGTCTTGAGGACGATCGAACAGGTCCGCCCGGAATTGAGCTCAGGAAACTATGATCTGTCGCGACACGCTTTCATCCGAATCGGTGAAAGGAACATCAGCGAACTTGAGATCAGAGAGGCAAGGGCAGAAGCGAATGTCATCGAGGAGTATCCTGACGACAAGTATGCTCCAAGTTGCCTGTTGCTGGGGTTCACACGATCCGTGCGTTCCCTACACATACAGGTATCGCTCGCCGACACCCATCTGGTTAGAATCATTCAGGAGGTAGAGATGTTCACCTGCGCGGTCTGCGGCGCCGCGGACAGCCGTGAAGAAACGGTGAATGAAGTCTTCAGCGTCGACGGACGTCACATACTGGTAGAGGGCGTGCCGTGCACGGTCTGCGCGCGGTGCGGGGAGCAGTCGTTCAGTCGAGACACGGCAGAGAGGGTGCGGCTGATGCTCCATGGAGAGGCCAGCCCGAAGCGGTCGGTGTCAATGCAGGTGTACGAATTCGCGTCTTGATGGACAGCGCCCGCGAGATGACGTACTAGACCTGACCTCATGGAGCCAGTTTCGCAGATGACAGAGCTACAGGACTATGAGATCCATGAACGCCGAACAGACAAGGGATCAGACCGGCCAGAAGAATTGACGGGCCGAAAAACGCTTGATGTGGATCTCTCCCAGTAGCTCAGAGAGCTTTGCCGAATCCTATCTGCACGCCGAGAAGTTCTGTGTCGCGAACACCGTCTCGTGGGTCCAGCCATTCTCCGGGGCCTGAGCGATGGCCACACCTACGCCGATCCTGCGGGCGTCCCTGTCCAGTATGTTGGCCCTGTGACCTGGACTGTCCATCCATCCCATCACGAGTCCGAGGGCCATGGCTCGGGAGTCTGAGTCGAACTCCACGGGCCGCCACCTCGTGGAACCTCCACCGAATCCCACGCCGGACCAGTGGGTCACCCTGGGATGCTCGGCGACATTCTCGCTCAGTCCGTAAGAGTACGAGCCGTCACCATGGTAAGCTCGACAGTCGTACCCTGCAGCGAGCGCCCTGTCGGTGGGGTCCATGCCCTGGATGTCGTGGGTGAGCCCGAACCGGACCATCTTCTCGCTGTGGGCTCTCGCGATGTCAGATATGGCAGGATCGTGGACGAAAGCATTCAGTCCCGCCCTCTCCCGCTCATCGTTGGTGAAGCGCAGGATCCACGCCTCGACATCGCCCACATCCAGCGGGCCCTCTCCCGGGTATCTGAGTGACGGGTCCAGGTCCCTTGATGCGGTGGATTCAGCCGGACGCGGGGCGGTCTCGGTGGTCGATACACTGACCTGCCCCTCAGGGGGAGCGGACCGCGCCAGGGTCGTGGGAACGGTTCGAATCTCTGAAGGCGATGTGCGGGATTCCGACGAATCTGAAACCTCCCGCACCCTGTCGGCAACGACATCCGTCTGCGTACTGATCCAGTCGAGAACCTCGGCTCTGGTGTCGTCGTTTCGGAGGAACCACAGGACACATGCCGCAAACGCCGCGATCACGGCCAACCTCACGGCGGCCCTGACCACACGTCTCAGCCGGAATGCCGGCCGGGAATCCGCGCCGCCAGATCGGCGCTGCCGTACGCCATCGTTGTAGTAAGTGCCGTATGTGTCTCTCCTGCGGCTCCCGCGCCGTCCCCTGCGAGAACGCCCAGTACCTCTGCACGCAGCGCACGTACACGCGGGCGGATGATCGGAGTACCAGTTGGACCTACCTGACATTCTTTATGTCCCCTATGCTACGGATAAGTTTGGCAGCAGAAGGGGCCGCGGTCTACATAGCTTCGCCCCTGTCGTCTGTAGCGCTGATGCCATGGAGTTCCGCAGCCTGCTCACCCTGGTTGCCATGCCCCGGACAGACGGGCAGTGACCTGGTATTGGCTCCGCATCCTGGCGCATCAACTGCGTGAAGTTGGACATGGATTAGATGGCCTCGGGCTGGTCCCGCGAGCGGTAACAGAGGTGTTGGGCTCACTTGATGTGCTCGATGTATCCTGACCTTCTCTGGCAGTTCCAAGTCCCGCTTGGATCCTTGTGAGGACGTTGTTGTGTGTCCCGCCGAACACGCTGGAAACGCTTCCGGCAGCTGGGGCAGCGTACAACGTATACCCCACGGTTCGTGCGCCTGCCAATTCTACTGGACGAGACGGCTCAGTCTGAGGATGGCGGCGCAGGGCTTGCTCCCTCTACGGGGAACTCGACAGCAAACCGTGGCGTGAACGGGCGGGTCGTCACTGTGACGGATTGGATGCGCTCGATCCTGTAGGACCGATTGCCTCCACCGTCTGCCCGCATGGCGTGGAGGAGTATGGCGCCGCTCCTGGTCCGCCCCAATGAGTACGGCTCGATCAGTCGACGGCGATTACCGTAGCCGAGGGCGACAACCAGGTGGTTAACGGCTGCGTACCGGACCGGCTCCAGACGACTTCCGGATCCCGATGCCCAGAATGTCTGCGGCGGTGTCCACAGCTCTTCGCCTTCACCAAGCGGTGCAGGATTGAGCTCCTCAGCGGGCTCTGCGCCATTTAGCCATGCGAATATTCGCGGCACCTCCGACCAGAACTGTTCGAAGTCTGGCAGGGCACGTAACTGGTGCGCGAGCATATTTCCCCATTCACTCTCCAGTTCCTCGAACATCGGCGATACCCGGAGGCTTTCGGCTGAGGGAACGGGTATGTCTTTGGACTGGCACTTCTCCTTGAGAACCTCAAGTATGAGGCCGGCATGTTGACGGAACTCGGGTCGCCTGAAGAGGTTGACGATGTCGTACAGATCCCGTGGACGAGAGCGCTCTCCCATTGCGCGTAATTTCTCGGCAAAGACCTCCTCAAAACTATAGCAGCGAACCTGAGCGGGCGAGGGCATTGATTCAGGGTAGTCATGGCTTATGGGTCTCAATACCGGGGGACACGCGACGAGCTCATCCTTGGTGAGGTCGAGCTTGATGCTCGCTGGCATTGGAGTGTTTCGGGGCCCGCGGTAGTAGATGCGTCCCTCGGCCGAGAGGCCGGATGGTCTACTCCGGCAGACAGCCTCCCTCAGAGTGAAATCAATTCCGGACTCCTGGTTGACGCGGTCCAGCACTCGCGAGATCACCTCGAGTACTTCGCCCGGCTCAATGGGGCCGTTCTCAAGTACCGTGAAGTCAAGGTCCTCGGAGAAACGGTAGGTCTCTATGTAGCATTTCTTGAGGCACGTTCCGCCCTTGAACACCCAGGTCTCGCGCAGCTGCGGATCACTGCCGATACCCCAGAGAACCCAACCGAGAACGTAGTCCTTCTCAACGACGTCTTCGCGGAGAGCCCATCGACGAACACGATCGTCGATATCTGCGCGACTGATCATGCCCGAACCCTGTCGTCGGGAGCGAGTCTCTGCGTGTTCACGCGCAGGTTCCACTTGGTCACGATCGACCCCTTCGGTGGCGCGCCAGGATCGAGCCGGCTTACCCCTCTGGTGATTCTGCTACGACAGGCATTGATGAAGTCCACGTCGGCAAGCCCTGCACGCTCCACCAGGTATCCTAGCCGCTTGAACACGGTGCCACGACCAAGTTGGTCGCCGTATTGAAGAAGTTTCGCTCGATCAGCGTGCTCGCTTTCGAAGTACGCCTGCAACACCTCGGATGTGTGTAAGGGTCCCCCTCCCGACGCTGGGACATCGATGATGTCGATCACGGTGCGATGGGGGTCGGAAACATTCACCGGGACCCGCCGACGCCAGACCCGGCGTGTCCCGAACAGGCTCGCTTCGGGCACAGTTCGAATCAGGAAGTCGTTACCCTGTAATGTCTGGCGTGTTGGCGCGATCTTCCTTCCCGCGATTACGTAGATCACGCGAAATATCTGGTCGGTGAGCCCCCAGTGCTCAGCAGCGCTCCACCCGCCGATGTAACCGGGGCCGAAGAGTGTGGCTGCCAAGATCCAGGGGTCTTCTCGCCATTGCCCAGGTTCGGAGGCCTCGAGCGGAACGCCTATATACCACCCCCTGCGCACACGGGCAAGCCACCCTCCGTCGGCAAGTGATGCGAGCAGACGACGAGCACTGTCGAGATCGATGGCGAGAACCGACGCTGCCTGCAGCGCGTCGAACGGCCTATCGAAAGCCCGGTGAAGTGCCATCAATTGCACCCGCCGCTGACCGGACAGACCGGCGAGAGGCGTGCCATCGTTCCGTAGCGTTGTCAGAGTATCCTCGGCAAGCTCAGTCATTGCCCTCCTCAAGTGTGGCGTCATTATATCACAAGCCGTTTATTTCCTTTAAGAAAGGCGAATCTCAACTTCGGATATATGATTGGGGGAGTCTGGTCAGGGATTAGCACTAGCGATTCCTACCGCTAGTGCCCTTCAGTTCTGGCAAATGGCAGAGCGCGCCTTGTCCCGTAGAGGGTCCCCACCGAATGGTCAGGTGGAACACTCCCGTCGAGGTTAACAAGCCGAGCGTGTAGGACTGAGGGTTGCGCCGGCTTCTCATGGGAGGTTCCTATGGGGCGGTCCGCATGGTGGAATCCCTGTAATCCGCCCCAACAGATAACGACGCTACAGGTGGTGCTGTTGGGCAACCTGCCAAGAGTCGACCAAACTCGGGTTTAATCGTCGGCGCATAGGGCGCTCTGAATTACAAGCTCACTCTTCTCGTCACTTCCGCATGGCGGCGCACCGTGACATCTATCTTCTTTTACCGCTGCGTCCAAATTGCCGATTGACACCAGTCATACGCATTCGATACTCCAGCATCTGACTGCTCACGCCATACCTCGCGCACGCCTGCTCATTCGTCATCTTTCGCCCTTTGACGTATACCAGGGTGTCTCTAGGTACCAGCAGGGTGCCGGCCAGCTAGTTGGCTTCCTCTTTCGTGGAGGGGTTGAATCCCCGGAGTGCCAGTTCGCCATCTCCGACGAAGAACATCGTCGTTGGGTCATGACCGAGTACAAGGTGAGCCAGTTCATGCATGACGTCGCTGGCATACCGCCCGCTGAAGTGTCGGGGGTTATAGATCACCATGTCTCGTCCGTAGGCGGACACTGTGATTGCAGACCATGAGTCCACGTCAACCTCGACCAATTGCCGAAGGTCCTCTTCAGCAAGTCCTATGTCAGACGAGGGAAAGGCGACAAGCTCATTGCTCATCAAGATGCTGATAGGCGTTTGACGTTAGGAGAAGGCATTCTCTGTTCCGTTAATCCTCACTAATGTTGCGTGCCAACTCTGGGAGGGCGTCAAGGTCAAGCCTGGAGTTGGCTGCTTCCTTTAGCAAGAGGTCAGGACTCAGATATGGATGGAACTTCTCTGTCATGAAATTCGCACCGCTAGGCACTAAGCTTTCAGCTGATGTCCCGTTGGAGCCTGCAATTTCCTGTAGAGCTTCCTCCACGGATGGGACACCCTCCCCGTAATTGACATCAAGAAAGCCATCATAAGTCACTACCGTATATCCCATAGCTCGTAGTCGGAGGGCCAGAGTAGAAGTCTTGATGGAGCCAACCCATGTGGCGACCACGCGACCACGCTCTGCAGTGCCGCAGATTGAACGCCGATCCAGCCCCAATCTCTTGAACTCAGACCGCGCATCCTTCAGAAGGTGCTTGGCTCCACTGTCGAGGTAGCGGGGGATGCTCTCACCAGAGAGCACATCCTTCATTTTCTCCACCACTCGGTCGTGTATCAGACCACCGTGACCACTGAAAGACGGCGGTCGTCCCACTCGATCAGCAGTTACCTCGATGACCTTGTCTTTATCATGGACCCTGGTGATCATCCATCTCTGTCCCGAGAAAATGATTGACATGCCCTCGGCAAGGAGAGTGGTCAACGGGAGTGTTCCCAGAAGTCTGCCATCAGCGATGATCCTATACTCCTCGGGCGTCTGGAAAACTGCATAGAAGCTGTAATGCTCAACCAGCTTCTCACCACGCGGGCCAAGCAGGAGAACGCCGTCGGGTGCTTGTTCGATTAGGGCCACATCAGACCGCCCCAAGTGTCTAAGGACACTGGCAAAAAGGGAAGGGTCGATTAGTCGGAATGGCCCTCGTCTGCATAGCGTACTGTAGAGACGCTTGGCTCTCACTCCCCCATGTTCGGCGATGACCGACAATATCTGATGAGTAAGCGTAGACAAGTGTAGAGCTTGAGGAGCAGGAGGTTCGCACCACTTCTCAATAAGAAGCTCAATCATTGCAATGGAGCGAACAAGACCCAGGTGCATACGGTCCAGGGCATGGGTGTTAGGATCTGGCTCAGACTCAATGGCATACATTCGGAGTATCCGAGGTTCATCGGGACGGCGTCCCGAACGTCCAAGTCGCTGCAGCAGTGACGAAACCGAAAACGGGGCGCCAACCTGTGCCACGCAGACAATGTCGCCAATATCGATGCCGAGTTCCAGCGTTGACGTGCAGATGGCTGTTGTTGTTCCACGTGTTTTCAGACGCTTCTCGAGATCGAGACGGTGTTCGCGCGATAAGCTGGCGTGGTGGGGGAAGAACTCCAACGGAACGCGTGCCTTCTCAGACATGTCCCGCAGGGCGTCCGAGTACCATTCGACATTCTGCCGTGACCCCGCAAAGATCAGGTTGGGCGTACCTCGCAGATTCGAAAAGAGATGCTCGGCCACCGCCCGTTTCGCGGACACATGCTCGCCGTCGCTTTCGTCCACGCTGTTCAAATAGCCGCGAAGCTGGACCCGCAGTTCGCTGTGCTCAGATCTGCTCTCCAGGAGAGCCACGGACTCAGGAGCTTCAGGACGGAGATACTCCTTTACCAGATCCATCTCGCTCAAAGTAGCTGAGAGTCCGATCCGACGAATTCGTCTATCAGTAGCCAGTTCGAGGCGCGTCAGTAAGGATCGCAGGTGGACGCCCCGTTCATTGTCTAACAGCGAATGGAGTTCATCGATTACGATAGCGCGGGTACCCGCGAACAGGGTTGGGACCTCCGGACCTCGCAGCACAAATAGGGCCTCGAGAGATTCTGGAGTAATCAGCAAAACCCCGTTTGGGTTCTTCCGTGCCCTGGACTTGATTGCCTGTGAGATGTCTCCATGCCACGGGTAAACCGGCACCTCGGCCCTTGCGCATAGATCCTCCAAGCGCCGGAACTGGTCGTTGATGAGTGCCCTGAGAGGGCCTACGTAAACAAGGTCAAAGCCGCCCTCATTGGACTCCTCTAGGACAGATGAGATTAGCGGTAAGAAGGCGGCCTCAGTTTTACCTCCTGCGGTCGGGGCAGCTATGATAACGTCCCTTTCGTCGTTCAGAAGTGTGTGGATCGCACGCTCCTGAACGTCCCGAAGGCTATTCCAACCCTTATCCCATATCCAACGACGGACAGGTTCAGCTAGGCGATCGAAGGCTGTTGAGTGCTCATATTCTGAAGGAAGCAAGTTCGTCATCAGTTTCCTCGCCCGGGCTGATGTTCACATCGTCGGCATTATCGTCGGCAACATCTACCGACCCGATTAGTGACCGCCAGTCCACGCTAGGGTTCTGGGCCAAAATCGAAAGCATATTCACGAAGGCGGTGACGGTATTCCTGGGTGTTCGGAAGTAGGCGTCTCCAATGCGTTGAGAACAGTGTGACATGAAGGCAGTGAGCGCCTCATCTGGCAATGCGGAATCGCCCTCCTGCATCACACGGCGGATGTTGGTGAGTAGGATAAACATGTCCTCCGGCGTCAGATTGGCCAAGCGAATCACAGGTCCCGACAGATCGACAAGTCCATCGCGTGCAAACGTATTCTCGGCCAATCTGGTCTGAAGAGCTTCGTAACTGTAGAGACCGCGCCGGGTGTCCATCAGAAACTCGGGTGTTCCACCAAGTATGAAGCCTAGATGGCGGGCGGTGCCCTGAAGCACATCATTTAGGATGCGGAGGATCTGTTCATAGTTCGACTGCCGCGCACGAGACGAGGTGAGCTTGTACAGGTTAACGAGTTCGTCGAGAGACACTACTAAGCCCTGATAGCCGGCTTGACGTACAAACAATGATAGGAGCTTCAGCTGGTCATAGACAGAGGCATCATCAACGATGGTTCGAACGCCCAGTGCCATTCGAGCATCCGTCCGGGTCGAGTACTCGGCCCTCAACCATCTGAGGGCTGCAGTCTTCAGTTCATCGTTGTCGGTGTCAAAGCCTTCCCAATAGCGAGAAATGACGGTGGCGAAATCGTAACCCCCTGTCAGCTCCTGTAGATGGGCAAGGCTGTCTCGAATGACGGCGGCGGGCTCCCGGTTATTGGTCTCCGCGGCACGAACAGCCTGCATTGCGAAGCGTTCGACGATTGATGCCATCGCTCCGCCGTCTGACTTGGTACGGGTGGATGCATTGCGAGTCAGCTCCGCGTAGAGCGAGCGAGCCTGCCCACCTGAAGCGTGAAGACGGCGGTCGGGTGTCACATCCGCGGATAGGCATACCATCCCTTTCTCGAGAGCGACCAACCGAACCAGGTTAAGGAAGAATGTCTTGCCAGAGCCGTATTCTCCAATAACAAAGCGTATAGTAGCTCCGCCATCTTCAATCCGTTCTATATCACGAATTAGTTCTTCAATCTCGCCGGTGCGTCCTACTTGGATATGCCGCAAACCAACTTTGGGTACCACACCTGCCCTGAGAGCCTGGATGATGGCATCGCGGTCCCGCGGCCTGATCCTCGAAGTGGGCATATACTTTTCCTAATCTCTAAGTTCTGTCGCGACTTCAGGATTCATCTCGTAACCTTCGTACTCTTCAATGAGAAGATCGTCGAAGCGTTCGAAAGACCATTCGTTTATTGTCTCGAGAGCTCCACCTGTCATCAGTTGGAACTGACTAGCCAGGGCCTCGAATTCTGTCTCTCCCCAATGAGCGCGAGTCAGTAGTTCGTTAACAAAGTCAGCGTGTCTCTTGTCCAGTCCATCAAAGACATGGTTGTCACCAGTCGACACTTCTTCCGGTTCGGCGTATGTTTCGTCTTCCTGGAAGATGGTGCTCAAAATCGTGGAAACGCGTTCTGTGTTGGCCCTGATTCGAGCTACGCGATCGGCGTTGAGCTCAATCTGGCTGTCGGGGTCCGGTCTTGTGGGAATTATGAATTCAACGTCTTGGTCGTCAGCCGACCGGACCACAACAGGCTCGCTCGCAGATGTCAGATCATGAAGGGCTGCGTAGATACCGTCGGTACTCAGGCCCATAGCTCCAAAGAGTCTCTCAATCGCTCTGATCTCTCCTGGGCCGACTACATCGTCCACCGCAGCCATTGCTAAGGCCACACGTCCGAGTTCGTGAGGTACGTTCTCCGGGATGGTCTTCAACTGGCGTCGGAACACAGCCAGGTCCGGCGGGATCGCCGTCATCCATCTGAGATTGGCGAGCAGACGTTCGCGTTCACTAGTAGAAAGCTCAGCGGAGTCAACAATGGAGCGAAGTGCATCGCGTTCCATATTAGCGACCGTCCCATCAGCACCGGCTACAAAACTCCCCATCGCGATCATGATGAGGGCTTCCTTGTACTTCTCACTCACCCGCTCGGTTTCCATTGTGTCATCAGGAAGGTGGAAGAGAACGACGGGGTCTCCGATCTTAGGTGTGCGCAATGCAAAACGCGGATCGGGAGCAATGCCAATTGAGAGTCGGGCCAGCAGGTCACTTGCCCACGTCAGCTGGCGTTTATTGATTTTCTCCGGCCGTTCTCCTTCGATACGCTCAATGACCTCTTCAGCGAGTGGCAGATGACCAGATCCAATGAGTCCGTCTGCCCAGATGCGTAGTTCAGCCATCTCGGGGCAGGGGAACAGGGTCCAGAGGCGTTTCGGAAGTAGGATATGCGCCTCTATCGTGTTACGGCTGTTTGGATTGCGTCCGAGAAAACGGCTGTATCTGTCGAGTGTGTCCGTTGCCTCGTCGACAATCTTCTTCGCCGCATTGAGCGGTTGGGACAGGCGAGAGATATCGGGGACATCGCCGATGAAGCGTTTAAGGTCGACCTTAAACGCTCCTGATGAAGCATTGTAATGGGCGCTGAGGATACGCTTGGACATCCTGACCTTTAGCCCTTTCGGATACCGTTCATCGAAGAGCAACCTGAAGAGTGCCCTGAATTCGGGGTGGGCGCGTCTTGCCGGCGTCCGAAACGAGTATTCGGGGTGAGCCGAGTACCAAGCTAGAAGCCAGTCAGCATTTAGCGGGGCTTCTTTCTTTGTCATTCGTCCGATGGCTACACGAAGTCCAAGTGGTAACTCGTACCCCGAACTTTCAAATTGAGGTTCAATCTCGTGCTCTGTCGGAAGCACGATCCGCGCAGCGTCCAGAAAGGCTCCCAGGTACCCCCGTATCGAACGATTTTCGCCATATATCCGGAGCAACCTCTCCGCCTCTGCGATCAGAGCGTGTTTCTCCTCCTCAGATGGAGAGTCCACGAAGAACCGCCTTTCGAGACCGTAGAAGAACAGGAAGACATAGCCGGCGCCGTACCGCTCGTCCCGCCGACCATCGGCTAGCCAATCGAGGTAAGCTGCTCGAGCCTGCGGTGGAATCTCACCGTAACTAGGCCAGTAGGAGAAGCTATCACCAGCAACGTCCGCATCGTCTGTCGCAACACGCAACTTCGGGTCGATGAATGGATTGTCTTCCCATGCCATGCCACTTCGGGTGGAGTCTGAGCCCAAATAGATCATGCCTGGAATGGCGCGACCTGCGACGGTCACTACTTCACCGGGCTCAACCCAGCGCATCTTCTTGTTCGAAGATCTGCGGTTCCTGCTCGGTGAGATGTTAAGGGTGTCGCCTAGTGGGTCGGCCTCTTCTTGAGTTGCAAGAAGACTTGCTCCGACCGATGTCGATTTCTCGCTTGGCTTTGCGCGGGTTGAGGTGGCTGAACTACGTTCAGTCTCACCTTCCCCTCCTCCAATCAGCATTCGAAGGAACCGAAAGAGGCCCAAGTATCCACCGCCTGAAGATGCAAGAGCATCCTGGCAATCACTCGCCAAGGAGCTCGTCTAAAGAACTCAGCACGTATCCAAGTCGGCCAATTATGCCGCAGCAGGCTCAGACCATCAAGTTGCGGTGACTAGGGATCTACTGTCGTGATCGGTCTTGTCGAATGCGGGAACATTGAGAGTCCATCGATCCTCAAGTATGGAGCAGCGGCACCACGGGTCAGGACATTCTGAAGCTTTGTTGGCCAGACGACATTCGTTCGCATCAGTAATGTTATTCGCAGTAACCTAATGATCGGCTCAGAAGACGACCGTACGGGGTTGTAAAGAGCGTTCGTCGATGGATGGGAGGTGGTCAAGACGTCGTCACGAGTCTCCAGCGACAGGCCTGTGAAGCGCGGGCCGTTCCTCAAGGATATCGAGAACCTCACCTGCGCAGTACACGCGACTACGCCGCGCCTCCCCGACTCGCGAGACAATGTCCAGCATTTCCAGCCGGTCGATCGCCCGCTGGGCCGTTGTGAATGCCACGTCCAGTCTGGAGGCTAAATTGCGCACCGTCCAGAAGGGGTTCTCAGCAAAGAGATCGAGTACCCGTTCCGGGAAGCGCGATCGGCCAGAGGCGAGTTCATGCCTCCAGCGGACGAACAGATTGTCTATGCGCTGAATACGGTCGACAGCGTCCTCTGACTGCATGACGACTCCCCTGAGGAAGTAGGTCAGCCACTCATCCCACTCCCCTCGCTCGGTCACGCCAAGGAGGCGCGCGTAGTACTCATCGCGGGTGGCCTCGAAGTACGCGCTCAGGTAGAGCAGTGGAGAAGGGATGATGTCCCGGCTGACCAGCAGGAGCGTTATCAGCAGCCGTCCGACTCGACCGTTTCCATCCAGGAATGGGTGAATCGCCTCGAACTGCGAGTGGACCAGGGCAGCGTGAATCAGGGGCGGCACGGAGTCGTCGTGCAGGAATCTCTCCCAGGTGTCCAAGCAGGCCATCAACTCCGTTGGAGGTGCGGGAACATAGGTCGCGTCGTTCAGAGTACATCCAGGTGGTCCGATCCAGTTCTGACTGTGCCGGAACTCACCGGGTGTGGCCACGTCCCCCCGAACGCCCCTCATCAGACGTTCGTGCAGCTCGCGTACCAGACGCAGGGAGATGGGCAGTGTCTCCAGGCGTTCCGAGCCGTACTCAAGAGCGACCACGTAGTTGCCGACCTCTCGAAGGTCCTCTGGGCTACGGTCCACGGCAGCGCCGGCCTCCGCTGCAAGCAGTTCCCCGAGCGTAGCCTGGGTGCCCTCGATTCGGCTGGACAGGACGGCTTCCTTGCGAACGAAAGGCCGGATTATGAGGTGCGGATTGGGAAGGCGCCGTCCCTCACCCGCAAGTCTGCCAACTGCCCTGTCGGCCTCCGAGAGAATGACTGCGAGAGGCTGATCCCACGACAGTGGAGGCGGAAGAGGATCTGGAACGTAGGCCGTGTAGCCGCCAGTGCAGAGCACCATACGACCATGCGGTGAACGGCCGTGACTGGGTGAAGTTGGCAATTTGCTCACTGTTTGCGATAACGAGAATAGCGAGGAGCCCTATTATCGCTGATGGCGCTAATCGCAAACAAGGGCGTCGCAAGTTTGTCGCAAGCTTGGTGGCAGCGCGTTCCTTTAACTATTGAGGGCTGCCCGCAATGTGACATCTGGGGCGGAGTAGGAGTGCAGCACATGAGACTTTGTGTCCCCGGCACGGATGTCAAGACTGAGTGAACTTGAACGGAGGTCCTTGATCAGTTATGGGGCAGCATCTCTGGCATTTGCTTTTCTATCGCCGGCTACGGCTCACTCTTCTACCTGCTGCGTTCTGCCTGGCCACCCCGGTGACGTTTACTCTGTACCTGGCTAGGGACTCACTTATCCCATACTTCCGGGCGATTTCGCCTGCACTCGAACCTCTTCGCACCTCCCGCAATAGGAGAGCTCTGGGCAGGAGGAGGCAGCCGGCCAGCCAGGCGGCTTCGTCCTCCTGAGTCGCATCACAGGTGACAAAGGTAATGTCCCCCAGTTTCTCGATCCGGCTCAGATCATGATCAAGCAGGATGTGGGCGAGCTCGTGCGCGAGGTCACTCCTCTTTCGCGTCGGAGGGGAGATGGGATTGTAGACAACAACCACACGGGCGTTAGATGGTCGAAATGTACAGGCAGAGAAAGCGCCCTCCTGGATATCATCGAGTTCCTCAAAGCGTTTGCGAGGAATCAATTCGTCCCCTGATCGGACCTCGACGCTCAACAGGTCGGCCAGGACTTCGGGTGTGACCATCTGCGCAGCGCCCATACCGAGCTCCGATCGCACTCCTTGTGCAATCCTTTCGGCCTCGGACTTGAACCCCCTTCTAAGGGGCACAGCCGGACTCCTCCACTAGAGCTTCGTGCATGTCGGTCAGCATCCGTCCCAATGAACGGGCCGCCTCTGGACGGAATGTGGTCGCTGCTCTCAGGTGAGCCGCAGAGACCTCCTGGGGTTCCGCGAGGGCCTGGTAAAGGTCGTCGACGATCGCCGCTATCCGCTCTGCAGCCACTGGTGGGAGATTCCTGTCCGCCCGTAGATGTTCGGCGATCAGGTCCGTGGTCGCCGTCGCCTTCTCCTGAAGCTCAAAAAAGTCCCGGACATCGGCGCCACACCAGTCGACGAGTCTCTTGAATTTCGGAAGATCCGGGACATGCCCCTTCTCGACCCGTGCAAGAGTGTTGAAAGGAATCTCGGTCTCTTCAGCGGCTTCCCGAAGACTGATTCCGCGCCTCTGTCGCTCATCGGCGACCAGGCGACCTAGGTCGCTGAGCTCAAGCCTGTCCGCAGCCATGCCACCCTCCCTCTGTACTTGGAATGGTACACCATACCGCTAGCACTTGACACACGGTGGGAAAGCACCTTATTCTGTCGAGTGTACCTTATATGGTACAGAGTGATAGTTTGCGAACAGCAAGGAGAAGTCAATGGTTGTGAATGTCGACAAGAGCATAGGGATAATCGTAAACGGCCGCAAGAAGGAAGTTTCCTCTGACGAGCTGTCGTTCGAGGAGGTCGTGCTACTCGCCTACGACCCGATCCCCTCCGGACCCCATATCTCCATCACTGTGACATACAGGGACGGGGGTGGTCGTCCACCGGAAGGACGACTCTTCGAAGGTCAGACCGTGAAGGTTAAGGAAGGAACAATCTTCAATGTCCGAGTCACTGATAAGTCGTAGCCCAGACCTCAAGCGGCTGCAGGACGATGGTTACGAGATCGAGATTCGTTCCGGCCACCTGCTGATGAAGTCCGTCCCTTACGTCTCCGCAGACCGGAGCATCAAACGTGGCACGCTCGTCTCAGAGCTGACCCTGGCTGGGGACGTGACAACGAATCCCGGGACACACATTGCCATGTTCATCGGCGAAATGCCGTGTGACCAGGAGGGAAGGTCACTCAGCCAGATTCATCACTCCAGCGGGAAGACCGATCTGGGGAGCGGACTCGTGGTGCATCACCAGTTCTCGAGCAAACCAAAGGAGGGCTACCCCGACTACTACGAGAAGATGGTGAGCTACGAGAGCATAATCTCAGGACAGGCCCAGGTAATCGACTCCAGCGCCACAGCAAAGACCTTCTCAGTCATGGAATCTCGTGACGAGGGCTCGGTCTTTTGGTACATGGACACGGCGTCAAGCCGTGCTGGCATCGGGGCCGTGTCCGAAAAACTGGCGGTCGGAGCAGTAGCGATAGTCGGGTTGGGCGGGACCGGCTCCTACATACTAGATCTTGTGGCAAAGACTCCCGTCAGGGAGCTCCACCTGTTCGACGGCGACCGCTTCGGACAGCACAACGCATTCCGTTCACCTGGAGCGCCACACATCGACACTCTCAGGCAGGGACCGCCAAAGGCTGTCTACTTCCGCGACCTCTACTCAAATATGCGGCGTAACATCTTCGACCACGGATACCTGGACGAATCAAACCTCGACATCCTGCGCAGGATGGCCTTCGTATTCGTAGCCGTGGACACCGCGCCGAGCAGGAAGCTGGTTGTGCAGAAACTGCTGGAGTTCGGCATCTCTTTCATTGACGTCGGAATGGGAGTGGACGAAGTGGACGGAGCACTGCTGGGCACTCTGAGGGTTACCGCGGGCACCCCTCAGGCGCGAGGTCACATCGACTCTACCGTCCCCTACTCCGGTGGTGAGGGTGACGACGTCTACTCCCGCAACATCCAGATCGCAGATCTCAACATGCTCAGCGCGGCGCTGGCGGTAATCAAGTGGAAGAAGCTGATGGGGTTCTACGTGGACCTGGAGCATGAGCACTCCAGCTACTACGACACCGATGGGAATCATCTTCTCAATGAGGACCAGGCGTGACTCGCATAGAGTCGCTTGACCATAGGTTCGTCGAGTACATGCCCGACTCCCTCGACGAGGGCATCGTCTACATGTCAATGCGATTCGCAACCGTCCTGCACCTTTGTTGCTGCGGGTGTGGGAACGAGGTCGTCACTCCACTGGATCCCACCGAATGGCAGATGACTTTCGACGGCCGGTCAGTTTCCCTTAGTCCGTCGATCGGAAACTGGAGCTTCGACTGCCAGTCCCACTACTGGATTAGTCAAAACCAGGTGAGGTGGGCTCGCCAGCTGTCCAGGAAGGAGATCAGGAGAGTACGAGTGGCTGACCTCATCGAGAAGGCGCGACAGTACGGCTCTGGGTGGAAGGGCTTCTGGGCCCTCATGCGGGCGTGGGTCTATCAGCTTACGGGCCGCTAGGATCAGTTTCATCTGTAATGAGCCACGAATAGCATTGGAACTGAATGGCCGTCGAGTGAACTGGTAGGCAAACCTCAGACTCAGGTTGCCGGTGAGGTGAGAACAGATGAACCGACCGGGGGATGGAGCAAGGTTCACCCAAGTCAACTTCCAAGCACGATCCCGAATGCGGATCCCAAAGGCAATGCTGGACCCCACTTACCGTATCTACGTCGTCGACGCTATTCGGCGTCATCCGGAGATTGACAGTGAGAACCTGTACGAAAAAGCACTTCTTGAACTGATCCAAGGTGGAACCTCGGACGTGCTGGCAGATCTGTCAACAGCGATTGGAGCGCTCCTTTCCGGCGCACTGCAGGGAAAGGAACAGGCGACAGCCATTCGCCTATTGGATCGCCTGAGTCGTCTGGATGCCAGCGACGATGCCTATCCCAGCATCGCTGAGTTCAACCGAATGTTTCTAAACGAAAACGGGCTTGTTGAACTTCTAACTGTCCTCATTTTCGATGGCGCGGACCTCGACCCGGTCGCGATAGATAAGCACAGGGGGGGAGAGGCGCTTCCAGCAGCTTATGGCCCTCGCAAGACTCAGCAGCACAAGAGGATGGGTACAGCCCTACAGAGCATGCTCAAACAGTTCCCTGCAGTTGACGAGCCGGCAATGCGGGAGGCCGCTGATCGATACATCGAGTACCGACTGCTGTGTCATGGCAGTTTCGCCGACTACGTGAGGCGGTCTGAGCTGGGGGCTGATCCACGGAGCGAGAGCTACCTTCGGCGGTGGTTCAGGAAGTTTGACCGCTCACTCGGCTTTCCGCCACCACTACGAGGTCGTCCTCGGCGAAAGCAGCTCAGTGTCCAAAAACAGTGACACATTAAAAGGTCGAATCCATTGCAGGATGAATCTATCCCGCAATGGAGGTAGACCCTTGAGTAGCCACTTTTCCAGCCTCGACCGCAGGATCATTCGAATCTGCATTCGATTCTTCTCTCGCGGGAGTGATCTTCTCTACAGATTCAGAGTATCTGTTCCACACTGGCTGCTGGTTCTCTGGCGATCTTTGTGCTGGATAGTTTATGTGGTCCTGTTATGGACTTTCTTCAGCATCTTGCTCGCGCTCTTGGCGATCGAAACCGTCCCCCTGGGCCCCAACTTCGAATCGATCGTAGGCTTAGCTCTCGCTGGCGCCCTAGTTCTCGCTCTCACATTGAGTAGGCTTCAAGTGAACCACAAATCAGCGAAGAAAATGTCGCAAAGGGCAACGAGACGCTGGACCATAGCACTTACAGTGGTTGGATTTGCAGTTACTGGGATCGGAATGACTCCCTCCGTATCGGACCATCTCTCTCGACCTGCGGACGCTGACGCTGCCCGAGACCACTACATAGTCTCGGAGACACCCGATCTGGAATCCAAGGGACTTGAGCGAACACTGGCTGAATTCGAGAGGAGTCGGCGGCAGCTTGGAGAGGTGTGGCCAACTTCAGGTACAAGCAATGGACGTATTTCACTGGAACTCTTCGGAAGTCTCGGGCAATACCACGCTGTGAGAGGTCTGGAGCAATCACTCGGTGCGACCTTGTGTGCGGAATCCGAGATTACAATTTATGCTCCCCTGGAAGAAGCCGGCAACTTACTCAGTGAAGACAACCCCCACCCTGCGTCTACCGTGATGCATGAGTTGGTTCACGCCGAAATGTGTCGAATGCTAGGAGTAGCAGCGTACCGGTCGATACCGCTCTGGTTCCATGAAGGGATGGCTCAGTTGCACGCCCACTTGGGGATCAGCCGCGCGGACGAAAGAATTCTGAATCGAGCACTGCTCTGGTTCAAGCGCGATGACCTATTGGCACCGCACCAGTTCTGTAGCGATTCAACCTGGCGTTCCTTTATTCAGCTACCTCTGCTTTACCCCGAATCCACCGAAGGCGGGGGTTGGGTGAGTGTCCTGAAGCGGCAAGAAGGTGCTCCTTTGAATCTGGGATAATGGTTTTGTAAGACCAAACCGACCCCAGGAAGGGAGCACCCAATAGATGCTACCACGCAATCACCCCGACCGCATCAAAATCGCCTTCGACGATCATCGGCTGATGGCAAACGCCGGGCTGATTCTTCCGGCCACCCTGGCCCAGCACCTGGGTCTGGGTGAACTGGTCGACAACCACGTTGACCTGGGGAATGCGCCGGGGCGGGCGAACACGGGAGACAAGGTGATGACACTGGCTGCGTCTGCACTGGCCGGGGGAGACTGTATTGACGACGCGGACGTGTTGCGTACCGGGGGGACGGCTGGAGCCGTCGGCTGCACGCTCAAGGCGCCATCCACCCCCCGCTTTCGCGAGGGCAGGCTCTGGGGACCTTCCTGCGCAGCTTCCGGTGGGGGCACGTGCGCCAGTTGGATCGGGTGAGCCGGGAGCTGCTGTCGCGGGCCTGGGCCGCTGGTGCCGGACCCGGTGACGGGCCGTTGACCATCGACCTGGACTCCACCATCTGCGAAACCTACGGACTGGCCAAGGAGGGTGCCCGCCACCACAGCTACACCGGCCAGCGAGGCTATCACCCGCTGCTGGCCGTCGCCGCCGGAACCGGTGACGTGCTGATGTCCCGGCTGCGCGAGGGTCGCGCCAACACCGTTCGGGGTGCCGCCCACTTCCTGCGTGAGACGGTGGGGCGAGTGCGCCATGCCGGAGCCATAGGACAACTCACGGTGCGCGCCGACAGCGGCTTCTATGCCCACGCCTTGGTCGCGGTCTGCCGCGAGATGGATGTGCGCTTCTCCATCACCATCCGCCAGCACGCTCGTCTGAGGGAGCTGATTGAGACGATACCGGAGCAGGACTGGACGCCGATCCCCTACTGGATGGACGGTGCCGCCGACGTGGCCGAGACCACCTACACCCCCTTCCGGGGTGAGCCCGACGCCACCCCGGTGCGGCTCATCGTCCGTAGGGTGAAGCCCACGCCCGGCTCACAACTGGCACTCTTCGCCAGCTACAGCTATCACGGCTTCATCACCGACCGGGAGGGGGATACCCTGGAACTGGAGGCTGACCATCGCCGCCACGCCGAGATCGAGAACGCCATAAGAGACCTCAAGTACGGCGTGGGCCTCAACCATCTCCCCTCAGGACGCTTCGCCGCCAACGCCGCTTGGCTGGCCGTCCAGAGCCTGCCCCGTACTCGATACGGGGTGATGGCCCATAACCTGGCCCGCTGGACAGCGCGCATCGGTCTGGGCCAGCAGGTTGTAACCACCAAGACCCTCCGACGACGCTTCTTCTCTCTGGCCGGCCGGCTCACCCGCAAGGCGCGCCGCCTCACTTTGCATCTTCCCCAGCACTGGCCCTGGGAAACCCAGTTCAGTCGCGCCCTCGCTCGGTTGCGAGCCCTGCCATCTCCTGCCTGACGGCGCCTGACCCATCCACCAGACTACCCAACCGCCCCGCAAACTCGCGCCACCCCGGTCCGAGAGTGTCTCTTGCTGCGTCCTCTCCCCGCCATCTCGCCCTGCCAACGTTCGCAAACGGCCACAAGGTCTCCACGCGGCTGCTGAAGGCCGCCACCGGACCCATCTACCCGAAGTCCTGCCCGAACCATCGCCCCCTTTGCCACTCATCGCCCATTCGGCTGCTGTAACGCCACCCCTTCGGTGGATTCGGGCTAAAGACAGCCAGACAACACACTCGACACGAATAGGAAGGTGACGTCATGACTGAGGATTCACAAGGCGTAATCATCACGGACGAGCTGGGCCGCCGAGAACTCCGACACCTCGATTGTCTCGGACCGGACGAAACGATTTCGGACCCTCACCCTGGGCCGCTGGTATGGCACTTTTGTCAATACTGTTGGGTCCCGGTTGAGGGACTGTCCACAATGGACGATTACTTGAGTGAAGTTGAGGCGACTTCCCATGCAGGTCACTGTGCGGTCTGCTATCACGAACTGGTTGACCCTGTTCCCGAGTCTGTCAGCGATCCGATATTCTTACATGCCGCGTTCTATTCAACCGATTGTCGTTGGTGGTGGCTATGCGCTGACCATGAGGCCGAAGTCAAGGACACGTGGCTCGCGTTGCCACATGTTCATTGTCAATGCGAGGAGGCCGACGAATGTTTGAACGTCAATTAGTGCTGGACCTCGACCGCGCGACCGTTCCGACTCACTGCCCTAGAGGATGCCGTGCACGGCTGACTGAGGATTGGCAGGGGTGAAAACCTGCCCTGCGTGTGGATACGAAAACTATGACGCCATGGCGGCAGGACAGCAGGGTAAGAATGTAGCGCGTGGCAGCTCGTTAGCGCGCGACCTGCTGGCCGGCTGAGGTAGTGGGATGCGCGCCGATTCCCTTGTAGCGTCACTAACGGGCTAATCGAGTCAGCAGCTTAGGAAGGGGACAACATGACTGGAGTAAGCGGACACTACGAACACGGCGACAAGGAAAAGGCAGCACGCCTCCGTAAGATTGAGGGCGACGAGGCTAGGGCGGAGGCTGACGCTCGTGACAGACCGCCAAAGCATGGCGGCAGGACGGCATGTTAGAGTTGGTGCAGGGGACATGCTCGGTTTTCTTACTGCAGCTGACCGGGACTTGTCCCCTTCTCAAAACCCCTAGTGGTCCCTGTACTTCCTGGCCGTGCTCCTATGGATACCCAACTCCCGAGCAATCCCTCGAATCGACAACCCCTTTCGCTTCGCCTTCTGTACAGCTTTCCACCTCGCTGTCTGAAGTGGCGTGGGCTTCCTTCGCGAGCCGATTGCTCCACTCCGTACACCTGAGGCGCCGTTGGCAGCGGCGTCATGAGCCTCCCCGGTCGCTCGCTCCGCGTCGAGTGACGCCAGTACCTCAGTCCATCTCCTACCGAGGCCGTTGCGATCGATCTGTGGAACGAACTCGTGTGGAGATCGGTCGTTGAAGCTGCGCAGGATGCCCGGACGGGGCGGGCCTCCTGGCTGGAGATGATGTGTCCATGGTGCTCAACGACCAGCTGACCGTCCAGCATCTCGATCACTTCCACGGGCGACCCTGCATAACTCGGTCGCAAAATACCCGGCAGCAACTGAAGTGTGCGCCAACGATACTTCACGGTGTTGTCCCTGGCCACCCTGCGACTGTGTCTGAAGCATAGGGCCGTCCATACACATCTGCGGGTCCGCGGGTCGGTGGGCAGATTCCGGCTCCTGTGCGGGCGCCCCGAAGCGCTCGTTGAAGCGGTCAACGAAGTCCTCGACACTGACCACGAGCTGACAGGCTTTGTTCGCACAAGAGACGTTATGTCGAGTAGAAGACCACCCCATACTGTGGAGCTGGGCGATGGTACACTCAAGTTGCCAACGTGGAGAGGATGCGTGGGGTGATGGGTCCGTAGCTCAGTGGACAGAGCACCGGTCTTCGGAACCGGGTGTCGCGGGTTCGAGTCCCGCCGGGCCCACCAAACTGGACAGAACAAGAACCTTCACGCTCAGGTGCATCCTGGACCTGTAGGGTCATAGCTTTGACGAGTACTCCCTCGATTGGTTTGGACCGGCAGACATGAACGGAGCAGGCACAGAATAGATATGTACTCCTCCGAAGAATCTCCGATTCGGGAACTGCGCCGGCGGCTGGGAGTAGGTGGAGACACCATGTCCAGCATGGCATGGTTATCCACCGACGGCGGGATACCGATAGAGCAGACACAGATGGTGCCGGACGGCCTGGAATGGCTGGAAGACGTCTCCCACGGTCGGTGGATTGAAGCTTAAGCTTAAGGGCTCTGACAGTGAGAATCTGGAAGTCTCTGAGGAAGTGGTTAGCGCCGCTAGCGGTTCGGACGTCCCCTACGAAGGGGACACCGACCCTACCGCTATCCTAGAGACCAAGCTAAGGGACCTGGAAGCAGAGGTGGCAGACCTCACGGCGGCGGCTGATGTCGACGTTGTGGCCTACCTGGGTATGGACATCCTCACCAAGTACCGTCTGAGGAATGAGGACCGGGAACGGTACGACGACCTGATGCACCGTGCAGGGCCCATCATGGCAGTACGTGGGAAGCTCGGCGACGCCAAGACCGCAGCCATTAATGCCGCACTTGCAGCAAGGCACACTGTCGAGGAAGCGCCGGCGCCGATGGTTGTCGAGACGCCAGACCTCGTGAGGGCAATTCATAGGGTTGTTCGGCTCCGATGACCGCGCAACAACTCGCATTCGGGGCCGACTTCGACGATTACAGCGACATCGCCATTCCAGAACCAGTTGAGGAGCCCACGCCATTGACCCATTGCCATTGCCCACGATGTACGGCGCGCCTCAATCCCGACAGAACCGGCGTAAGTGGATGCGCAATCTGTGGCTACGAGGATTACGCCGGCGCTGGACGCATAGACACTGGCGCGACGGGCTCCTCGAGCTTGCCAGAAGCTAAGCGACGGACAGGTGAAAAGTCAGCGGACACGCGGCATTACAGACCACGCGGCGCGCACTTTATAGCGACGTCTGAACGGAAAGGAAAGCCAACCATGAAAGACAACCCGAACCGGCGCGCGGGAAGATGCGTCCATTGCGGGACCATCATCGAAGAATTCAGCGCGAAAGAATGGGCCAAGGCTGTACGCGCACCTTGCCCGAGCTGCAAAAGGAACTGGTAGGAGGACAACATGGCGGAACACGACTACAACCAATGCGAGCTGACAGACTGCGCGATGTGCGATGCTCACGACGCCGGCAGAGAGGCGGCAACTGAGGACCTGATGCTTGAGCAAATGTCTCTCCTCAACTCACACTTCGCGGACATCGCCACCTCAAGTGACGAGATGAACCAAAAGTTGGGCGACATAGCGAGCCGATGACGTTCAGATAGGGGGATAGCATGATACCCAGTGGCCTAGGCAATCTTATATGTACGCATTGCGGTATGCCGCTGGAGGATATGCGGGCGCTACGCGAACACCTCGAACAGGCGCTAGCACTCGCAACCCAGCTCATGAATGACGCATGGAATCACGCTGTCAGTCAGTGTGAGCCGTGCGGCCTGAATGACCCTGAATCGTGCGAGTGTGATTCATGTGAAAGACACCGCGCACTGATGGACCTAATAGCCCAGATAGAAGGAGAGACACCATGATCGAATTGCTAACTCAAATCGACCTGACAACCGCAGACCTTATCGACGGACTCACCAAATTGGGCGCACTGGTAGGATTCTAGGGGAACACATGGCACGGCAAGAGCTCATCGGCATACAGACGCGCACCGTGACGCGTGACGACTTCGGCGGGGAAGTCGAGCGATGGATCGACAGTGACCTAACCTGGGCCTCAGTGACCCATGTGAGCGCAGCCGAGCGGTTCGGGGACGGCTCCGACCGCGTGCAGGCTACGCGCGTTGCACGGTTCACAATCCGCCGCTACACCGCGCAGGGTGACATCACTGAGGCCAACAACCGCGTCGTGTTCAGGAACAAGGCATGGGACATTACAGGCGTCACCAGACCAGAGCGCAGGGCCTCAGACGACCTCACAATCACCGCTGAATTCCGAGGATAGGGCGCGGGACCCTGCGAGAGATTCCCACAGATTCCACAGGGACCGCAGGGGGGAGCCGATAAATCCATGAATGCGCGACCGCTGATTGACTACCTTTCCGAGCTGACCGTCACCCAGGGCAGACACGCCGGACAACCGTTCAACGTGCTTCCCTGGCAGTCTCGTTTCGTGCGCGGCGCGTTCGCTCCGAACGTCGCCAGCAGCGCGATTTCTGTTGGGCGTGGGAACGGAAAGACTACCCTTGTGGCGGGACTCGGGGCCGCGGCGCTGGACGGACCGCTAGCATTCCCGAGGGGCGAGACTGTGCTTGTGGCGAGCTCCTTTGAACAGGCTCGCATCAGCTTTGAGCACATCCTTGCGTTCATGGGGGAAAAGCTGGACAACCGCGACCGCTGGCGAGTGTGGGACACTGCGCAGCAAGCACGGATCGAGGACCGCAAGCGCAGCGTACGTGTTCGCTGTATCGGAAGCGATCCACGATGGGCGCACGGGCTCGCGCCGGTTCTGATCTTGGCAGACGAGCCGGCTCAGTGGCCAGACAACACGGGCGACCGCATGGTTGCAGCTCTTAGCACCGCCGCCGGGAAGCAACCACACTGTCTTTTCCTGGCACTGGGGACGGAACCAGCATCCGAACATCATTGGTTTTCCAAGTGGCTACGCGGCGGTGCTGACTATGCGCAGCTCCACGCGGCGCGCGACAATGATCCCAAGCTTCAGCGGCGCACATGGCGCAAGGCAAACCCAAGCCTTGACCACATGCCAGACGGTCCCGGAGGAAGTCCTCGACACTGACCACGAGCTGACAGGCTTTGTTCGCACTAGAACCTTTATGTAAAGTTGGGCCGGTTCTAGCATTGAGAAGTGTCAGCGCCTCCCGTGTGCGATCCTCCCTCGACTGAATGGGTCGACTCGACTCTATGTTTCCGTAAACCACGTCCAACAAGCCTTCGAAGACCTGTCTTACCTGAGTGAGCTCAGCGGCCGTTATCCTATCGCGAGGGATCATTCATCCTTCTTTCACATTCGCCATTCGTCCACCTCCTCTAGGTGATTCGCCCTTTGCATGTCATGTAGAGCTGGCCCTACCATTAGCTTTGCCGAAGGAGGAGCGCATTGAATCTTTGGAAAGTGGCCATCATTGCTTGCATAGCCTTGGTCGCCGTTGCTTGCGATCAGGTGGGTTCACTTGTGGAGAGAGAGCCCGAGCCGACGCCCCAGATATTGCCAACGGTGGCAGAGGTGCAGAACAGGGGGAAAATACTGAAACTGACAGAGAAGAATCTGTGGCCACACGTACGGGATTGCCCGCGTGCCCTCCCGATCGTTCGGGAGTACGCCGACAAAATGGAACAGAAATACCCTAACATCAGCGACCGCTCCACGGACTTTGCCATGAGTACACATGACCTGGCGCTGGCTTGGAGGTTCATGGACGACATCGAGGCCCACTTTATCAACCTTTCGGACGCTTGCCGGCGATGAAGGAGCCAAATCACAGTTGCAGGAGCTGGGATCTCCATTCAAGCTCCTCCTGCGACTCCGCCCACGATTTGAACTCGGCCTCCGTCAGGATAACCAGCGTCGAGTCTTTCCACACCTTGGCAAAAGGCCTTAAAACCAACTCGACCGGAAATTCAACAGGGCAGTTGCAGGATGTCACCGCTACCTTGATCATTGAACCGCCGAACAAGTTCCTGACTCGCTCAAATCGCCATAAATCTCCGTACCGATGGACGTGCTCTTTGCGGCTGGTATGACATCCTTCATAGGCGGACGGATCAGACGACGACGAGGGATGCGACTGCCGGACTTGTAATCCTCAGACCAAGTATTGTGTGCAATCACTTTGGCGAGGTCGTTAGCATCGAGAACGAAGTGACAGTCATCAGACGAGAGCCTAACGGTCCGGGCATTTTGGGCGTAATCTACCCGCATCATGTCAATACCGCTCACTGGTCGATGCGTATGGCACATGGCCACCTCATTGGTTCGCCCTAGAGACATTATGTCGAGCTGGGGGTGTTCTTAGCTTTGTCCGTCCTTTTCGCAGAGGTGTCTGCGAGTCATCTCCGCGGTCGCCCCACAGACCATTAAGAGCGCCATCTTGCCAAGCCAATGTGCGTCGGGCCAGAAGATGTAATTGAGGATGATCGCAGGGACCGGGCCGGCCATGATCATGACAAACGGAGGAACGTTACATAGTTTCATTTTCATTTCAGATCCTTGGTTCGCACTAGATTGGTTATGTCTAGTCGAGCTGTCTGCCGCCTGAGAAAGCAGCGCTCCAGATGCGCTGCTGAAGAGGATGCGTGAGATTCCTGATTCTCAGCGGGACCGACTCAAGGAATTGATGGCACGCAAGCAACAGGGGCCATTTAGACAGTGGTGGTCAGATATACGCAGTCGGCGTAAGGGTAGGCTGAACGACAGGTCAGGAGCTTAGAGATGACTCAGAAGGAGAGTTTCCTTAGTCGGTGGAAAGATGCCCCGATATCCACAGAGGCCAGACCGCAGCCCACCCTCCAACAAGGACGCCAACCGCGAATGTCACAAAGCTGTCTCTCTGAGGCCAAGTCTTCAACCACTCGCTATGCCCCGCGTAGTGTCGGCGGACATTGCCGATGACGACAATCGCAGACGCCAAGATACCAAAGGCGAAGACTAGCAGGCGCGGGTCAGACATTGGAAGCCCCCTCACAGGATAGGATAGCGACTATTTGCTACAACAGAACGTCAGCCCATGTGAGTCGGTCAGGAGGCACAAAGGTCCCTATCCCGATGCGCCGAGAGACGACACACACAGGCTTGACGATCATCCGCTCAAAAGGTGAGCGGTGTTGTGGTAAGGGCATTGTCATGGACATGAAATAGACTGTCAACAAGAAGTGTCAGGAGACTGACTTATGGCACAACAGGCGCGCATCCTGAACCGTGAGAACGGCGCAAGCGTGAAGTATCTCGGCTCAGACCCTAGACGCGCTCACGGTCTGGCTCCGTCCTGATACTGGCAGACGAACCGGCGCAATGGCCTGTGAACATGGGGGAAAGGATGGTCACGGCTCTAAGGACCGCAGCTCGCACCGGATGATGACTTACCAGAGGTTAGCACCTGCCCGAATCGCGCCCCTGGACGCCTGGGTGTAGTCGGCAGTGCTGTCTATCAGACATGATTCGCACTAGATTCGTTATGTCTAGTAGGGCCGGTCTTTAGCTGTGATCCGCAGGCTCAGGCTGTTCCGTGGTCTCGTTACGGGGTAGTTTTGGTAGGTCCTTTAAGGTGATCACCGGGAATGTTCCGTCCGGGGATTGAGCAACCTCCGCCACTCTCCATATGAACTTCTTGACGGCTTCCACTAGAAACAGCCTTTCAACTGGAATCAGATCTCGCTTATTGACATCCTGCTGCTTCCTACGCTCCGTGCGCCCACCCGTGTTGGCGAGGCTCTGAACGCATCTATGGCATTTTCTGAGATTCTGTACTTACGCTTCACATCACCGTCATTACCATTCGACAGGTCTCTCATCCCGGTCAGGCAGAAATATGCCATATTTGTCAGTTCTGTCCTGCCATTACAATAACGCTCATACCGATCGAGCATGAGTCGCACACCGTCACTGAGTTTCAGAGACACGCCGACCGGAGGTTTCGGATAAGGCCCCTGAGTCTGAGTAACCGAAGTACTGAAATGCCAAGATACTGGGCGTGCATCCACAAAGTGCTTGACTGAGTTGGTTTCTTGGTCTCTAATCTCGGCCTTTTCAAACTTCAGCTTGAACTCGCCAGGCCGGCCCGTCAAGGCTACATCCAACTCCCAACTGTCAATATAGGGCTCGACCACTGCCTTTGCCGAGTCAACAGTCGTACATTTGCACTTCATGACAAAGTACACTCGGCCTTCTTCTATCCTTATGTTGAATTCCTCTTCCTCGCGATAGACCGGCTTGGTTTCACTATAGTCAACGAAGCTCCCATGGTCGATCACGTACTGTAGCGTGATCTGAGGGTCATTCATACTGAGTTCACCTTATCTGGAACAGCCTGGCCAGGAGGTTCGTCCTCTTGACCTTATGTCAAGTTGGGCCTGTTCTTATAGCTGTAAGAACCCTTCCCACTCGGGAATCATACTGTCCCAGCTGTGGGGAATCCGGAGACGCTAGAGCCTGTCAAATCTTCCTGGCCATGATGAGGTCATCTATATCTCTGCCGCAGGGTGGCTTCCCATGCTGCACCTGCCAAACCAAGAACTTACGCAGACTTGATCGGACGATACATTCGAGCTTTTGCACCCGTTTACCTGTGACGTTCCTGGGTAGATTTCCGCGAACGACACTGCTCCTGTCATCATAGAACTTCTTGATGGTGCCGAATGCAACGCGACGCGCTTACATTCAGTCGCGTGTAGCCAGCTAGCGCCACGCATAGCAAGCTTATATCTGAGATTACTGCTATCACCACTGTCGCCGAATAAGGCTTCCAGAGCAATAACCAAGTCGACGAGTCGGTCTGCAGGATCACGCTTCTCGTAGGATGAGCTGAACCGGGCCATTGCAGTTCTCAGGTTAGCGGGGCTTTTGTCGAGCACATTCCAGAACCGGTCAATAAACTTGATAAGGCTAGCTAGAGTAGCATCACCAAGTGGGTAGTCGCCGTACTCATGAAGTCCCCCGATCGGTGGCTTGACTGGCTTGAAGTCGTAGCCAGAATCAGATTCGTCACGTCCTCGTCATGAAGGAGGTGAGCAGGGGCAGAATCTGGTCGGGGGCCTCTTCGGCGAGGAAGTGGCCGCAGTCTTGGAATTCGTGGAACTCGGAGTTCGTTAGCTCGGACTGCCATCGCTCCAGTTCCTTCCTTCGGAACGCGATGTCTTTCATTCCCCAGAGTATGAGGGCGGGCAAATCCGCAAAGGCTTTTCGGTCTTCCCAAATGGTACCCAGCCAGTCGGTTCCGCCGATGATGGCTCCCGGCAGGGCTGCGCAGGCTGAACGGGCATCAGGTGTGGGCTGGGCGTTTCGATAGTGCTCCATCACCTGCGGCGTCAAGACATCCTTACTGCCGACCGCCATGGGCACGACCCTGTTGACGAAGAAGTTGAAGCGCCTGATGAGGTATCGGCCGAGCCAGCTCGACATCATGAAGCTGAACATTACGAAGTGGGGATCTCGGGAGACCGGCCAGCACCAGGTGTTGGCGATGACAATACGCTTGATTCTTTCAGGATGAGTGCGGGCGAAGTGCAGTCCGATCGGTCCGCCCCAATCGGTCATGTACAGGGTTATGTCATGAAGGTCGAGATGGTCCAGGAGCGAGGCGAACGCATCGGCATGGGCCTGAGGTCGGTGGTCCTCGCTTCTGTTACTGCGGGACGACAGGCCGAAGCCAATGTGGTCCGGGGCGATGCAACGGAACTCAGACCGGAGTCCCTTCACCAAATGGCGAAACTCGAAAGACCACGATGGATTGCCATGCACAAAGACGATTGGCTCCCCTTCGCCTTCGTCAATGAAGTGCATCGACTGGCCCGAGGGCGTGGTGAAGAACCTGCTCTCGAAGGGGAACATCTCGCCCGATACCCAGTCGGGACGGGCTGGTGAGGTGTCTGGGGTCATGGGGAAGTATAAGCTCCGACCTTATCGAGTTTTCTGTCGGTGTCTGAAGTCAGTTGCGAAGTTTACCAGCGAGAACGTTATCAGAACAATGGCCAGTGGCGCGATCACCACGCCGATGCCGAGGATGGTAAGCGCACAGAATCCCGCCAATAGGAGGGACGCCAAGAGGCAGGTGATCCACAGTAGCGTGGCGTTGGACGGTCCGGCGGCGCGTCCGAGCAACACGCAGATGCTGAACAACGACAATCATTCTTGCCGGTGACGACAACGATTTTGGCCGGTCCGTAGATAGGATGGTCTGGTATCTAGGAGGTGCCAGATTGGTCACGGATCAGCAGGTAGTTCTACTGAGGCAGAAGTTGATGGAAGGCAAGTCACAGCAGGCAGCGGCATCCGCCATGAGTGAGAGATCGGTAAGGAGGTGGCAGCGTGGAACGCTGCCGTCGGAGAACAGAAGGAACTGGAGGACAAGGCCGGACCCGTTCGAGAACGGGTGGGAGAGCGATTCGGAACACCCACGAGGTGAACTGCTGGGGCCCGGGTTTCGGACGGCTGCGAAGTCGGCAGATCGCGGCCCCGCGGACGCGGATATTCCCCGGCGGTCGTTGAGGCGCATGATGCTGGAGGAGACAATCCTCGTTGCTCCAGTCCCCTCTCGACAGCCGCCCGAATCTTTGCCTCATGGTAACTCTAGTGGTACCATGAGGGCGTGATTGAGATCAGAGAATACATTGACGACCGGGGCCGCAGTCCATTCGGTCGATGGTTCAACGGTCTCGATGCCGGGGCAGCGGCCAGGGTGAGAACCTCACTTGCCCGCATGGAGGCTGGAAACCTGTCCAACGTGAGAGGCGTTGGGAGTAGTGTTCTGGAATGCCGCATAAATGTCGGCCCAGGCTACAGGGTCTATTTCGGCAGAGACGGAGATACCCTGATAGTCCTGCTGGGCGGCGGGACCAAGGCGCGTCAGCAGAGGGACATCGAGCGTGCCCGTGAGCTCTGGCAGGAGTACAGGCGTCGAAAGCAGCAGGAGATGTGAAACATGCCGCTAACACGTGACTTCAAGGAGACCGTGCAGGACCGCGCCGCGCGCGACCCCGCGTTTCGGGAAGAGCTGCTGAAGGAGGGCGTCGAGTGCCTACTTTCCGGTGACCTCGATGCAGGCAAGATCGTGCTGCGCGACTACATCAATGCGACCATCGGGTTCGAGGAGCTGGGTTCGATGACGAACAAGTCGCCCAAGAGTCTGATGCGGATGTTCGGTCCGGACGGCAATCCGCACGCCCGCAACCTGTTCGAGGTCATCAGCCGCATACAGGAGCACGAGGGTGTCCAGCTTGAAGTGAACACGGTTCGATAGTCGGAAATTCCAGGGTATTCGGCCTACAGAGTGAGGTCTGCCTTATATCCCTCGAAGCAGCCGATGATGGCCTCGTTGATGAGAGGGAATTCGTCCCTGGCAAAACGCTCTATCAACTCGGTGATCCTGCCGTTCGTGGCGCCATCAGCCCACCCGGGACCTAAATCGGACTCGCCGAGCAGGTATTGCCCGCGGTCATGAAGACGAGGGTATGTACCAGAAAGCGTAGTCTGTCCTAGTTTGAACGCCTTCGGGTTCTGCCTGGCAGTCTCGAATAGCTCCTGCCTGATGTTCTCATCGCTGCCAGGGCCGAGGACAAGATACGGCCCACTCGCTTGTGTCGGATCTGAAGGACAATACAACTCGAACAGCAGGAGTGTGTGACTCCCTCCCCAACCACTGCCGCTACGCTGGAGGTCGAACCTGTCCCAGTCGATCGGCCTGAAGCGGACGAAAGAATTGCCCTCCACATCCAGTTTCCAGCTCTCTTGCTGACTGATCGCTTCCCGGAGTACCTGCTTGATTTCCGCCTGGTAATCGGGTCGGTGTCGATAGATCAGCTCGATCGCCTCACGATGCTCCAGATATATCTCCCTCGCAAGTTTGGCGATTTCTCCGGTTTCAGGCACTATGTTTCTCCTCAATGTGCTCTCATACTGGCTCAGCGACCAAGAGACTTCCGGTTCGGCTGTGTCCTCAATTCGACCACGAGTCTCGACCACCAGCTCAAGGATGTTGGAATAACTCTCGGGTACCCAGAACTTCCGCTCAACAATACTGCCAGAAGCCATTGCCTACGGTGACAGAAACACCCGATGACTGTCGAAATCCGGGAACTCCCTCGCCAGCGTCTCCCGGTATCTGGCCAGTTGGCTTCGGCCATCCTCGTCGAAACCTTCATCTGCATTTATTTTATTCTCAATCGCACACACAAAACGCGCTTTCCTGTTCAGTATTAGAATGTCGATGTAGTTCCACTCTCTGAGCACCTCGGTCTCTGACCAGTCGGTCTCACGCACGTTTCGGAAGGGTACGGTCGATATGTCCAGTTCCCTGGCCGCGGCGATGGTACGTTCCAGGAAGTTCTCAAGGAAGAAGATTCCTATTGCATCATTGGAGCGCGGGTCAAGCAGCCAGGCCAGAAAGTTAGAGTGAACGCGCTCCTCTTCCTGGATCCCTAGCACTTTGAATAGGTCAAAACCGCCCTGTTGCTCTTTGACCAGTTCCTCCAGCCTCGAGTCGTTATCGAGGAACCCGCGAAAGGCATTCAACTGGGGCTCCAGCCCGGCGGAGGACATCAGGATCTCCAGCTTCCTCAGGTCGGAAACAGTATCTTGCAGAACGTTCAACGTCGTGAGGTCCTGAGCAGAGAGAAGTCTCTTCATCTGGTCAAGGGCCTCGTTGACATTTTGTAGCCCTTCAACCGTGACTGGCTGTGAGTTGGCGCTGGTTGGCACGCAGATGGTTCCTCCGTTAATCGAATTTATTCTTCAGCGGAAGAAGTTAGACGGGGTGAACGGAACTGATGGTAAATCCCTCTTTAGGGTGGGGTCAACGAGAGCGAATCCACACTGTGTTTCAGCATCAATGCACCAAGATTGCAGACAAGCTTCCTGGAATTGCGGCACCATCGCCAGGCTTCCAGTTGGGTCCGGCACCAGCTCCAGGTAGATCAGCGTCGTCTGGCTGGAACTGTGACCCAGTGAATGGGCCCTCACTCTTCGCTTTCTCTGGTCACTGTTTTGGGGAAGTACTTCAGAATGACAGGGGGCGCGCTTCATCGGATTGGCAGCCTCGAGCAACTTCACATGGCCGACGATCGTGGTTCGCACAAGATGCGTTATGTCTAGCTGTGCGTGCCGGAGAGGTGAATACGACAGCCTACCGCTCCTCGCTCAGCTCCTCCAGACGTGCCCTGAGCCTGCGCACCTCGGCCTCGGCATCCTGCCGAGCAGCAGCTTCCCAGTTGAGTTCAGCCTCGGCACTGTCCTCCCTGGCAACCGCGTCACGTCGAGCTCAGGATATTGGCAAGGTCCTGAAGCAAGGAGAGCCTGTTCGCGTCTCACGACCCCATGGTGGGAGAACCCAGGCGTCGGCGCAGTCGCCCATCGAGGCGGACAGGAAGTTAATCAATCTAGCTGGATACCAGATTGGAACATCTGAGCGGGAGATACCCAGTGGCAACTGTCAACCAAAGAGATAGAGACCAATTAACGCAATGACCTGGTCCCTTGTGAGAGTCCCACTGAAGAGGTAGTCGCCGATTGCGGTGATGACCTCGTCTCTATTGATCGCGCCATCGTGGTCGTCATCATAGGGGATACCCAGTGACAGCTGGATGACCGCTGTGTTGCCGTTGTTCTCGGCATCCAGCGCTACGTCGGCGGCAATGTCCACAGCTACAACTCCGATGACGTTAGGGGTTACGTCGAATGTGTAACCCGAGTCGCCGTCGTTGCCGACGAAGTTGCCCGCAACGCCGTTGGTCACAGTGATGTCCTCGACTGTGAATCCGAAGACAGGCTCGCTGAATGTGGCGGTCACGGGGATTGGTGAGTTGATTCTCACGGGGCCCCCGACCGATGTCGTGCTCAGTGTGGCCGTGGGCGAGACGCAGTATGGAAGGGCGAGGTCGGCGAGGTCGTTGTCCTGCACACGCTGGAGTGCCGAAGGGATGCACCCGGTGAACTGGTTGTCACGGAGGTATAGCAACTCCAAATGGGAGAGGTTGGCAAGCGACGTCGGTATCGTGCCGGTCAGTTGGTTGTCTGCGAGGTTGAGAACCATCAGGTTGGAAAGCCCGCCCAGCTCAGTCGGTATCGACCCACTCAACTCGTTTCCCCAAAGACTCAGCGTCATCAGGTTGGAAAGCCCACCCAACTCGGTAGGAATCGACCCGCTCAACTCGTTTCCGTCGAGGTGCAGCCGCTCAAGGTTGGAAAGCCTATCCAAATCCGTCGGTATCGACCCACTCAACTCGTTCCTGCTAAGCCGCAGGCCCCTCAGGTTGGAGAGACCACCCAGTTGCGTCGGTATCGACCCACTTAACCGGTTATCCTGGAGGGTCAGCCACGTCAGATTGGAAAGCCCCCCCAGCTCAGTCGGTATCGGCCCGCTCAGTTGGTTCCTATGCAGGTCCAGATCGACAAGGTTGGAGAGATTGCCCAACTCGGAAGGGACGGACCCGCTCAGTTGGTTCCTATGTAGGTCCAGATGGACCAGGTTGGAGAGATTCCCCAGTTCGGTCGGTATTGTCCCAGTCAGTCGGTTCAGCTCGTGTTCTTCGGTATCTCGACAGACGTAGTCTTCACATATCTGTTGACTTGTGGAGAAGTCCAGGATCGTGAGGGCGGTCAGGCTTCCGAGCTGAGCAGGTATCGTCCCACTTAGCCCCCTGTTCTGGAGGGAGATCTGCGTGGCCCGTGCTGGCGTCCCCTCTACCGTAATGCCGTCCCATGCGGTCATGGGGGTACTCGACGACCAGTTCAGCGAGGTTCCGGTTCCTACCAGGGTGTCTCGCGCTTCCAGAAGCGTCTCACAGTCTGATACCAGTCCCGGGTTGGTGGACGCATTGGCTACCGCGCCTCCGGTGGCACAGGTGGTCGTGTCAACTGGGGTTCCGCTGTGGCCGTAGACCTTGATGCTCCAGGAATCCCAGGTCCCGGTCACGTCCTGAATGTGATCGCTAACGTTAAGCCGCCACACGCCGTTTGGGTCTTCTCCCAAGTGTCTTGCGGAACCGAATCTGAACGTGCCACGCAGCGGTACGAGGTCTTCGTCAGTCGGGTCATCCGGTGTGGCGGTATCGAAGGCAACGGTTAGCTGCGACCTAGCCCCTGAAGGAGACACCAACTCTACGTCCAGGTCTCGGAACGATTCGTGACTGAATGTTACATTGACCTCTACGAATTCGGTGAAGTCTATGTCGTCGGTGTTCAGGGTTAGCTCGTGGGAGAACGTGGTGGGGACGCCTGTTGCAGGCAGGTCTGGAACAAGGGAGTTGAAACTACCAGACGCCGCAGTCGAGCTATGCAACGGTGGAAGACTCGCGGTCCATTCCTTCGCCATGTCCACGGCGGCCTTGGCGTCGACGACTCCAAACCCATACTCGTGGTTGAAGTGGTACAGGTCCGTCGCAGAGATGGAACCGTATTTGCGTGCGCCGTCCTCCCAGCCGGGGTTTGTAGGATCGTTCTTGCGAGCGGAGGCAGCGAGAATCAGCTTCAGGTCGCGCCACGTGAGATTTGTGTTAGCTTGGCGGATCAGGGCGGCCACGCCTGAAACAATTGCCGTGGCAGCGTCTGTCCCAGAGAGACCGTAAATGTAGCGGTCATGGTTCTCGGTGGTGACGATGCCTATCTGTGCGTCCCCATCGTCGCCCGCAGGTGCGCAGACCCAGAGGTTAGCTCCCATTTCCGAAGTAGCTCTTCTAGTGCCGATCTCGCTCGTACCGCATACGGCACTCACGCCGTAGAAATTTGCAAACTCGTTGAGGTTTGAGTTGTCTCCTATTTGATGACCGCTGCCGCCTTCATAGGTATAAAAGGTTCCTTTGCCGCCGTATCCTGTTGCGATCCCTGACTCTAAGGCCAGTTCCCAGACCGCTGCCGCCTGAGTTAAGCCAGGTCCAACGCGAGGCTCCCAACTGTTGTTGGATATCGCTGTTACGAGCCTGTTGCGAGTCGTGGCGTCGACTAGGCTAACGGTCGAGGGCTGAGCCAAGAAGTTGTGCCCGTAGATGGAGGCCCTTGGCGCAACTCCGCGCACCCCGACGCCGTTGTCCTGCGCTGCGATGATGCCCGCCATCCATGTGCCGTGGTGGAGGTGGGGATGGGAGATGCTGCCTAATAAACTTGTGTAGTTGCGATTGAGGGATGTATTGACGTTCTCTCTCAGGTCCTCGTGGTTGAAGTCCATACCGTCGTCAACTAGGGCGATGTTGATGCCTTCGCCCGTGATGCCCTCTGCCCAGACAGGTTCGACGTTTATGTCCTCACCGCTCTGATTTCGCAGGTGCCATTGGCACCCGTAAAGGGAGTCCCCAATCTGCGGGTCGTTCAACGCATCTGTCTTTGCCTGGCAGTCTTCCAAGAATGCGGGATAATCGGCGTCCTCGAAAGCGTGGATGGTATAGGGCACAGGGTTAGACCCGACTCTGAAGAGCTTGAAGACCCAGAAGTAGTGAGTGCCGGGGGCGAAGTGGTCTCTAACGAAGAAACCGTCGGTCCAACGATAGGTGTTTGAATGAACGATCCTGCCTCCGACATCGACCGTAAACCCAAAGACCCGCTCTCCTTGTACGCTCCTTACGTTGAGATACAGATGCGTACTTGTGGCCAGGTCCAACCTGAAGTAGTCCTCGTCGCCAGTAAAGTCTATTGATCCGGCAGTGGGAGCGCTGAGATTCAAGGTCTTTGCAGTGCCGATAGTGTTGCCCGGATCTACTACGGCCTCGGCGTGCAGGGTGTAGCTCCCTGTTGTAAGTCCGTCAAAGCTGAAGACTTCAACGTAGTAGATGCCCGGCGCCAGGGGCGCTCGTAAGTGGAAGTTGTACGGTCTTCCCGAGATGAAGCTGTCGTTGTTGGATGCAAAGGGCTGGCCACCGCTGCTGTAGTACAGACCTCCAGCGGTATCAAGTTCGCCAGTGGTATATATCCAGACATCTGTGGCCCCGACCCTGCCGGACAAGTCCAGCTTGAATACGTCCACGTCGTCGCCGGGGTCGATGCGTCCGACAATTGAGGAACCCAAAGAAAGGGGCGTGGCGGAACCGAAGGTGTTCCCGTGGTCGTCAGTGGTCTGCGCGCCAACTCCGACGGCGTTCAGAATGAGAAAAAGGAAGAATGAGACCGATAGTAGTAGGAACCTCGCAGGCAGCGGCAGAGATACAGACCTCCGCGCTGACACAGAATCTGCGGAGGTCTCCCTCAAGAACTAAACAGGCTGAGGGTCGGAGACGTCACTTGGTCTCTACCTCTCTCGACCAGTTGGGGCTGGAGATCAGCACACCGTCCTGGGATGCGAGCTCGTTGGCCAGGTCAAGCGATGGGAAACCCGATCCGGTCTCGACCACGAAGCCGTTCTCGATGAAGTCGAGCTCCGAGACCTGGTCTGCCGAAAGGCCGTTCTCTGAGAAGAAGTCCTCGACCTGCGTCCCGTCCCAAGTGGGATCAAGAGCCAGCAGAACGCCGCCGGGCAGAGTCATCAGCTCCCCGCCAGACTCCGACTTGAACACCGGTCCGGCATCGGAGCCGTGGCCGGTCTGCTTTTCAACGATGCTGTCGACGACTCCCTTGGAAACCACGACATCAGCTGCAGTTACTTCAGAGGTCTTCTGAACGACTAGATCCTCCTCGAGTACCACATTGAGCGTTCTGTCGCCGTCCTCCCATGAGTAGGTCTTTCCCTCGGGCTGTGCTGGCGGCTCAGAACGGGTCGCACCTGTCGAGCGCTGTGTTGTCTGCGACTTTGGCGACAGGGACTTGTCCGGGAGTACCGGCAGTTCGAGTGTAATTTCCTTGGGTGTCTCGGCAAGATCAACGGTGACTTCTGGCACCGGAGTGGATTCCGTGGTGCTATCGACCACAGATACCGGTGTCGGGGTTGGATCAGGATCGCTTGCGGGTTCCGAAGCAAGAACCCCCCTGGCTACAAGTGCGACTGTAACAATGCCCAAAATTAGGACGGCAACAGTGGCAATTGCTGGAATGACGACTCTTCCGAGTTTCATGTCGATTCCTTATGTATCTCTCGTATAGTCGGTTCTTCTCGCGCTTCGATTTTAGCATGGGGCGTCCCGCCTTCACCGAGTGCCGAAGGGCATGGGGATTCCAATGTCCCAGATTCACCACCCAGGAGTTCGTCCGAGTAACACAGTTGGTGACGGAGGTTGAGGAGTTGTTGAGTCGGGCCGAGGAGGTGGATGCCGAGAAGGACAGCAGGTACGGTCAGGACCGTCGTGGGGACGAGTTGCCTCAGGAGTTGGCCTTTCGGGAAGGACGGTTGGAGAAGATACGTGAGGCCATGTCGTCCCTGGAAGGGGAGGTCCAGGCGTCGGCAGAGGCGGAGGGGAAAGAGCATCCGAGTGTGCCGGAGGACAGGTCCCAGCGCAACTTCACCGATGCCGAGTCACGGATCATGCCCGCTCCAGGAGGTCGGGACTTTGTACAGGCGTACAACTGTCAGGCGGTGGTGGACAGCGCCAACCGGGTGATTGTGGCGGCCCGTGCCACCAATGTGACCTCTGACAAGCAGCAGGCCGTGACCATGATGGAGAAGACCATCGACAATGTCGGTGCAGTCCCGAGGGAAGTATCCGCCGCCGACGGCTACTACTCGGCAAAGGCAGTCGATGAGATAGATGCGTTGGGAGTGGACCCGTTCATTGCACCGGATAAGACCCGCCACGGCAGGGTGCCTCCCCCGGCTCCCCGCGGTCGCATACCCGGTCAGCTGTCTCCCAGGGACCGGATGCGACGGAAGTTGCAGACCAGGCGTGGTCGTCAGCGATACGCCCTTCGGATGCAAACGGTTGAGCCGGTATTCGGCCAGGTCAAACAGGGCCGGGGCTTCCGGCAGTTCCTGCTGCGGGGACTGGAGAAGGTGAACGGAGAGTGGTCGCTGATCTGCACCGGTCACAACCTGTTGAAGCTGTTCCACTCAGGTGCCGATCTGCCCGACAAAGCACGAACAGGTCTGTCCAACGCATCAGCGACTTCGCCGAGATCGTGAACACGGTGCCATTGGCAAGGCGATCCGGGTCTGAGTGGCTGCGACCGGCGCCAATAGTCGTCGCAGCCTGTTCTCCCTGACCCGGCGGCTACGTCAGTCATTCCTCAGACAGGCTGCTAGGGAAGTGTCGCATATGATGGTCCGCGCCGTGGAGAAACCTCCCACTGCCGATTTCGACGTCTCAGAACTGGTTCGCACTATTTGAGTTATGTCAAGCCGGTGGCGTGCCCGAAGTGTCCCAGGGTCGGTTCTGTTGCTCAAAGCGCGTATGCCTGGACTCCCAGCCACTACTGTCAGAGTGAGACTTTCATCCGAAGAGATAGAGACTGATCAGTGCTATGACCTGATCCCTGGTGAGCAGGCCACTGAACAGGTAATCGCCGATGGCTTTGATTACCTCTTGCCGACTGATCGCGCCACTATGGTCGTCGTCGTAGGGAATACCCAGAGATAGTTGGACGGCCGCTGTGTTGGCGTTGCCGTCTCCGTCTTCCGCCACGGCGGCGGCTATGTACACCGTCACATCTCCGATGGCGTTCGGCGTCACATCAAAGGTGTAGACCGAGTCGCCGTTGCTGCCGACAAGGCTGTCGGCCGACCCGTTGACCACGCTGATGTCCTCAATTGTAAAGCCGGAGACAGGCTCGCTGAACGCGGCCGTCACGAGGATCGGCGAGTCGATCCTCACCTGGGTGCTCGTGGCGGTGATGCTTACGGTTAGTGACGTTGGACCACAGAACGGCAGACCAAGCCGGTCGAGGTCACTTAGCGGCACATCTCGCAGCCCTTCAGGAATGCACCCGCTCAACTGGTTGCCGCTGAGGTACAGCACCTCCAGGTTGGAGAGACTGCCCAGCTCCGCAGGGATCGTACCGCTCAGCTGGTTACCGCTGAGGTCCAGCCACGTCATGTTGGAGAGACCGCCCAACTCCGCAGGGATCGTACCGCTCAGCTGGTTGCCGCTGAGGTCCAGCACCTCCAGGTTGGAGAGGCTGCCCAACTCCGCAGGGATCGAACCGCTCAGCTGGTTACCGCGGAGGTCCAGCCACGTCATGTTGGAGAGACTGCCCAACTCCGCGGGGATCGAACCGCTCAGCTGGTTGCCGTAGAGTTCCAGCACCTTCATGTTGGAGAGACTACCCAGTTCCGCAGGGATCGAACCGCTCAGCTGGTCGCCGCCGAGGTGCAGTCCCGTCAGGTTGGAGAGACCGCCCAACTCCACGGGGATCGTACCACTCAGCTGGTTGTCGCTGCGGTCCAGCACCTTCATGTTGGAGAGACTGCCCAGTTCCGCAGGGATCGAACCGCTCAACTGGTTGCTGCTGAGCTTCAACACCTTCAGGTTGGAGAAACTGCCCAACTCCGCAGGGATCGAACCGCTCAACTGGTTACCGTTGAGGTACAGCACCTTCAGGCTGGAGAGACTGCCCAACTGTGTCGGAATCTCTCCCGTCAGCTGGTTATCTGACAGATTCAGCGACGTCAGGGTGGAGAAGTTGCCCAGTTGTGAGGGAATCGTCCCGGTCAACTGGTTACCCCAGAGGGACAGGTCCGTCAGGTTGGAGAGACTGCCCAGTTCCGCAGGGATCGTCCCGCTCAGTTGGTTGTCGTAGAGTTCAAGCACCTTCAGGTTGGAGAGACCGCCCAACTCCGGCGGGGTCGTACCGCTCAGCTGGTTGTCGCCGAGGTGCAGAACCTCCAGGTTGGAGAGACTGCCCAGTCCCGCAGGGATCGTCCCGGTCAACTGGTTGTCGCCGAGGTGCAGTCTTGTCAGTCTGGACAGGTTACCCAGTTCGCTGGGAATCGTGCCGGTCAGCCCTCTCTCACTCAGAGATATGCCAACTATCTGAAGTGGCGTTCCACCCACGGAGATGCCGTCCCAGCTCTCGATTGGAGTGTCCGCGGCCCAGTTCAGCGACGCAGTTCCCGCCAGGGCATCTCTGACATCGAGCAGCGTCTCGCAGTCGGACACCAGCGCCGTATTGTCGGGTGAGACCGCGCCCAGGGTGGCACAAGCACTCTGCGCGTTGGCAAGACTGTCAGACCCCCAGAGTCCGGCAACGACCAGAGCGACTGTCAGGCCCGTTACGAGATATCTCATTACGCGTCGTCTACCCTGGCTGACACCGACTCCCCCATGCGCTGTATATGTTTCCAGAGTAGCCTATCGCTGACAAGACGACTCTATGCGTGACGACACTACTGCAGGCTCTCCCCTGCGGCAAATTGCGAAACGCGTTCTGACTGCCCCGACCCTCTGCGTCTGGCACGGCGCCCCGTCCTGTGCTGAAGTGGGTTCCTGCGAGCGCGAAATCGACGGCAGGGTATGTGCACTCTTGCACTTCGCTCGCTGAAGAGGCTAAATCGGGGGTCCCGGCATAGGGTCAAGGGTGTCGAAGCAGGATAAATGCCAGCCGAACTGACCAGCATAACTGTCACCTGTTTCGCCCTATTTACATTATGTCAAGAAGAACCTGTTCAGTTGGAGCCATGTGCTGCCAGCCGGGCACTCACGAGCCTGTTCAGACTCACGCCTTCTTCGGCGGCACGTATAGCCAGAGCCCTGTGAACCTCGGACGGTACCCTGACGATGAACCTGCCGCTGTAGCTTCTTTCGGCAATCGGTTCAGGTGGAGTTTCGCCGGTTGACCGCATGTCAGACAGACAGTCCGACACCAGCTGTCTTATGCCTGAGAATGCATCTTCTGGCGAGGATGCGAGCCAGCTGAGCGACGGAAGCTCGACACACATCCCAATGTACTCGTCATCTTCAACGGACCATGTCACGCGGTATGTGTAATGGTCACTCAACTCATGGTCTCCAGTCTCTCAATTGCCCTGATGACCTGCCGGACCTGGTAGGCTTTGGCCATACCCCTGTCGTTCCGGATGTTTACCCTGGGATCACCCGGCCAGGGAGTCCGATATACCCGGTGGTTGGTGCCTCTCTGTCTCGGCTCTCCGAAGAATCGGTCACAGATTCTGGCGAGGTCATTGAACCTGATTCCTTTCGGGTTGGCGCGAAGCCTGTCGGTGATTTCTTCAGTACTTTCCACACGCCATGATATCACTAATGATACTGGACGAGAAGATACTTGCAGGTGGCCTACGAGTCTGTCTGAGAAACAATGTTCTGAACGGTAATCGTCTTCAGCAGAGGTAGGTATTGCGAAGGGGAATATATGGCAGTATATTATAGTAGAAGGGTTGCAACAAGGTAGATATATAGACCCCAGAATAAATCCTCGTAAAGGCTACTAGGAATGAACGCATCAGCAACCAGAACGGTGAGCCAGGCCCAGGGCCGGTCAGGCGGCCTCCTGCCGGAGGACATCATCATCTGCCGGAACGTCCACAAGTGGTACGGCGGCAACCACGCCGTACGGGGAGTCACAACGAGAATCCGCCAGGGCGAGACCGTGGTGATCATCGGCCCCTCCGGGTCCGGCAAGTCCACCTTCCTCCGCATCCTCAACCAGCTGGAGGAACACCAGCGGGGCGATATCATCGTCGACGGCGTGCTCCTGAACCGCGATACCCGCAACATCGATGCGGTGCGCCGGAAAATCGGGATGGTCTCCCAGGACTTCAGCCTCTTCCCCCATATGTCCATACTGGACAACATCACCCTCGCCCCCCAGAGGGTCCTGAGGGAAGACCCCGGGGAGGCACGGCAGCGGGCCATGGATATCCTCAGCAGGCTCGGGATTCCCGAGCAGGCCAGGAAGCATCCCCACCAGCTGTCCTCCGGTCAGCAGCAGCGGGCCGCCATCGCCCGGGCTCTCGCCATGAACCCCAGGATCATGCTCCTGGACGAGCCGGCCTCGGCGATGGACGTCGAGATGGGGGAGGTCCTGGAAGTCATGCGGGAGCTCGCCCAGCCCCGGATGACCGTGATGGTCGTCACCCACGAGATAGGTTTCGCCCGGGACGGCGCTGACCGCATCGTCTTCTTCGACGAGGGCCAGATCGTCGAAGACCACCCCCCGGAGGAATTCTTCCAGAGCCCAAGGCACAGCCGGGCCAAGAGGTTCCTGGAAAATATACTCTAGTATTACGGCGACGGTTTATCTGACGGGGTGATTATCGGGACCGATTGGGACCTGAACCGTACTGCCATGAGCGTACCGCGATTTCTCGCTCGTGGCCGAACACGAAGGATCAGACACCATATTTGGCAATCCGTGGTTGTAATACTAAGGCGCAATTACTTATCGGAACCCCATCCGAAACTTCCGCTTGTCCCGACAGGGGCGCAGCAGTGAAAATAGAGGCTAGGGTGACCTTCCAACCCTATGAGGCTGGAGGCTCGCGAAGGCACAACGGAGGGGCGGCAACCGGTTCTCAACAGCCGGATCTCCCAGCGAAAAGTTCGCAATATGGTCTGCTTAGGCTCACCGAAGAAGACTCGAACTCCACAATGACACCGCGGTATGGCGCCTTGATGCCGTACCCGAAGTCCTCACGGCACGGCCGCCAGGCTCCCAGTCGGATCCTGCACCAGCTCCAGGTGGATAAGAGTCGTTTGGATCGACGAGTGGCCAAGCCACCGGCTGAGGTAGTTGATCGGGATCCCGTGTACCAGCAGGTGACAGGCGTATCTGTGCCTGAGCGTGTGATTCGATACGTGACGTCCAGGCGGTATGGCGCCCAGCTCCTCGGCCCTCGCGGCCGCCGCCTTTATCCACCGGTCCGCAGTCGACATCGAGGCCCCGATGAGCCTGTCATCCTATCCGATGTTGCCGAGCTGCAGAGCGCTGGTGAGAGCCGAGTGCGGCTCGGCGTGCACCGGCACGATCCTGGTATTGCTGCCCTTACCCTGCCGCACGCGGATGGTGGGCTGATCGGTGTCCTGCGACAGGTCCCGCGGCTCAAGCACCAGCGCCTCGGAGATCATGAGTCCGGTCCGCAACTCGACCAGGAGCAGCAGCCGCGCCCGCGGGTTCGGAGCGGCCTCGGTCAGCGCGTCGACCTCGTGTGCCGCCAGGTATTCGGGGAGTTGATCTGAGGACTTCTCCTGCAGATCTCGTTGCGGCTGCGCTGGGCGAGGGCAGTCGTAGGTTGGATCGGCATGGAAGGGTCTCTGGAGAGCCAGGTTGAGTCTAGGACACTTTCTCTAAGGGATCGTCCCAACTCGGAGCGAAGTTGTCCGGTTGAGGGGAGGGTCCCAGCTACGGAGACCCCTCGGCGATGGGACAGAATAGTCTCTCATACCCTGCCTGATTCGCCCTATATTGTTTATGTCAACTCGGACGCCCTGAACTAGGCTGCTTGCGGGGGAGTGCCGATCCTACGCGCTTGCCACCTCGGACTGTAGGCTGAGGGTCTCGCTGTTTCCACCCTGTTGACATCGTCTTGGCGATCGTCCCCGGCTTCAGGTAGTCAACTACGGGTCGCAACCGTACGTTATGATGTGATCAGGAGGCGATATGGCTGCAGCTGCACTGGTGCTCGGTCCAATAGCAGTTGCACTCGGTAACGCGCTATCCCTCGCTCTCTCGCTGCACCTCATATGGCTGATGCCCTTCCACATGGGAGTGATCGTCGTCGTCGCCTGCATCGTCCTGGCACTCGTCGGGCGCCGGGACCGGAGCTACCATGCTCATGCTCTATCCGGTGTGAAACAGCAGAAATGTCAGGCGCACGTGCTGCGCCTGATCAGTGAGGTGGTCCAGACCAAGAAGGGTAGATGACGCTGCTTCGGCAAGCGTCTGAGCGGCTTGGTCAGAGAGGCGATGAAGCTGAGGCAGTTATGTCGCCGGGGGGAGGTGTCAGACTTTGGCGCCGAGGCCGAGCGGTTGAGACGAAAGGTGGGCTATCATCTTCGTGACCACCCCATGTCGGATTGGGACAACGGGAGGCTTGAGAACGAACTCGGCTGGCACGATGATGGTGTCAACCTACTTCGTTTCCTGGATGATCCGAGCATCGAACCTACTAACAACCGTGCTGAGCGAGCGCGGCGCGGTGCGGTGAACGCGCGGAAGGTATCGCAGTGCTCGAAGAACAATGGTGGGGCTGAAGCGTTCACTGCTTTCAGCAGCGTGATCAGGACGTTGGCCCGAAATGGTGGCGATCAGTCACTGGTAGGTGCGCTCTGCAATGTATCCAGCGGCGCTTCTGCTCCCAGCCGCTCCGTCTGAACCTCTCCTGCACCCGACTCCGCAAATCAATTTAGAAAGTAGCTTGGATGCCATCGGAAGGAATATCACATGATTCCATACTTGAAAATAGTCCGACAATATGAGCGCGTAGCGATCTTCACTCTGGGTAAATACGCTGGAATGCGTCCGCCCGGCCTGAATCTACTGTTCTGGCCATTCCACGTTACCAGCACTGTTGACCTGCGTGAGGAAGTCATGGACATCCCGCGGCAGACCAGCATTACGCTGGATAACGTGCCGATCGGCATCGACTTCCTCGTCTATATGCGCATTATGGAAGATCAGGCGGAGAGGCCGGTTCTCGAAGTAGTGGACCACCACTCCGCCGTCGTTGGCATGGCGACCACAACCCTCCGTGCCGTCATCGGAGAGATGAACTTGGACGATGTCCTCTCTCAGCGAGAGCGCATCAACGAAGCTCTTCGTTTGAAGCTCGACGAGGTAACTGGGCGCTGGGGCATCAAGGTGACTCAGGTAGAGATAAGCGAGATCGAACCGGCACGGGACATTCAGGCAGCTATGAATCGGCAGATGTCAGCTGAACGTGTCCGCCGCGGCGCTGTCATCGAGGCCGAAGGCATGCGACAGGCGGCCATTACGGTCGCAGAAGGTGAGAAGCAGGCTGCCATTCTGCGCGCCGAGGGTCACCGCCAGTCCGAGATCCTCACAGCTGAGGGCGACCAGCAGGCCGCTGTTCTCCGCGCAGATGGGTTCGGTACCTCGCTGGACAGGATTCACCGGGTGGCAGAGCACATAGACTCCAACACACTGAGTCTCCAGTATTTCGAAACTCTCAAAGCGTTGGGATCAAGCTCCAGCACGAAGTTCATCTTCCCGATGGAATTCACTAACCTGTTGAGTCCGTTTATCAGAGCGGCGTCCGGCGGCGAGGCACTGTCGGTCAGGGGACGATGACGAGGCCTTACTCACGGGTTCGATTCGCAGTAATTGATTAGCGACTTCGGCTGAGGCGTTGCGATAGGCTGGGCATATTCTCATACTCCGGCTATGTGTACGGACAGAGACCCTCCACCCTGTGAGCACGCCGACCTTATCGCCGAGGTAGACCGACTGCAGGGTCACAACGCGAGTTTGGCCCTGACGGTCACGGAGTTGCGCAGGCAACTCGCCGCCGCCCAGAGGTCCGGCAAGCGTCAGGCGGCGCCGTTCTCCAAGGGTGGGCGAACCGACAAGCCCAAACGTCCCGGTCGAAAGCCTGGTATGGGGAACTTCAGCTGCCGTAAGCTGCCCTCTGCAGATGAGCTGTCGGGGCCGCCAGTGGATGTGTCGGTGGACGACGACAACTGTCCCGGATGTGGAGGGGTGCTCGAGCAGGAAGGGGTGGATGTTGCCTACGTGACCGACATCCCCGCGATGCCCAGACCGCAGGTGACAGAGTACAGGGTGCAGGTGTGTCGGTGTCGTGGCTGCGGCAGACGGGTACGAGGACGCCACGCCGAGGTTGGTGCGGACCAGTACGGGGCAAGCGCCCATCGGGTTGGCAGACGGGTGATGGCTGCGGCTCACATGCTCCACTATGGAGTGGGCATACCGGTGCGGAGGGTTCCCGTCGTGCTCAGAGCGCTGACCGGAGTTGAGTTGAGCCAGAGCGCGATCACGCAGGACGCTCTGCGACGAGCGAGGGGAGCTGTGGGAGATGCGTACCAGAGGCTTCGGGAGTCTGTGCGTGAGAGCGCGGTGGTCCACACTGACGACACAGGCTGGCGAGTTGGCGGAGAGGGTGCCTTTCTGATGGCGTTCGAGACCGATGATGCCACTGTGTACCAGGTGCGCGGTCGTCACCGCAACGAGGAGGTCAGGGAGGTTGTTCCGGGCGACTATGCGGGAGTGATGGTGACCGACCGAGCTCGAAGCTACGATGCGCGGGCTCTGTCGGGAGTGAGACAGCAGAAGTGTCTGGCTCACGTGCTGCGCTCGATCAGTGAGGTGGTCCAGACCAAGGTGGGCAGAGGGCGCACCCCCGATCGGAGTCGAGGGCATGGCTTCGGTAAGCGGCTGAGCGAGCTTCTCAGAGAGGCGATGGAACTGCGTGAGTCAGAACGTCGTGGAGAGATGGCGGACTATGCTGGGGAGAAGGAGCGGTTGAGACGAGAGGTGAGCCATCATCTCAGAGACCGTCCCATGCCTGATCGCGACAACTTGAGGTTGCAGAACGAGCTTGGCTGGCAGGACGATCGTGGGAATCTGCTGCGTTTTCTGGACGGTGCTGGGATAGAGCCGACGAACAACAGAGCGGAGCGGGCGCTGCGTGGAGCTGTGATAGCGAGGAAGGTCTCGCACTGCTCCAGGAATGAAGCTGGTGCGGATGCGTTCAGTGCGTTCACCAGTGTAATCAGGACCCTGTATAGGAATGGTGGTGGTCAGCCGGTGGTAGATGGTCTGTGCGGTGTGTTCAGCGCCGAGCCTGTCCACGCCCGCTCAATCTGAACCTCCTCCCCCCTCCGACTCCGCTAATCAATTACAATCCGTCTTTAATGTCAAGGTAATTGTGATGGCTGACTCCCGTTACACGCACTCCGACTATGAATGCATCAACCCACGATGGGTAACACTTCTCTCGAGGATGTCGAGGAAGATCGATGTATGGGTAATCCACTCGGGGCAAGATTGCGAATTACGTGGGTAGGATCCCGTGAATCGAGCCTAAATCCCAAAGACAAGGATTGATCTCATCCGTTAATTGAGTTTCGAACACGTCCAACCGGGGTAATTCGCGGTTGACAAGAGGATATGGTCGTGTGACAATCGGCTCGGTTGGTTACTGAAACTTTGCCAAATACACTGGACCACGCTTTCAGGAGGTCAGCAATGTGCCGAGTAACTGTATTCGGGTTATTGATTGTGGCCATAACACTGGCGGTCGTTCTGGCGTGCGGCGACGGCGACGAGCCGACGCCCAAGACTGCCCCGGCTCCAGCGCCGACCACCGCACCGGCTCCAGTGCCGACTACTGCCCCGGCTCTCGCGCCGACCACCGCGCCGGCTACTGCCCCGGCTCCCGCGGCCTCCCCTAAGCCCGCCGCAGCAATGGAGATTCCCGAGTCCAAAAACCCGGGTGGGACCATCATTTACGCCCGGCCCGATCTGGGTAGCTCCGGCGGCGTAAACAGTATCGGGCCCGGCTGGCTCACTCCTTGGGGTGTGGCAGAAGACGTCTTTACGTGGAGGTTCAGGGATGATGGGAGCATTGACTACAATTACCCTCAACTGGCAGTGAGCTTCGATCTTGCGCCAGACCTCAGCAAGGTCACCATCAAGACGCGTCAGGGGGTTCAATTCCACGGAGGTTGGGGCGAGATGACCGCTGAGGACGTTGCGTGGAGCTACAATATGGCGAATCCTAGGATTACGCCCCATAGCATTACGGGCAGCGCAGGCAACCTCTCAGCGCTGTTCGGAGACAATCCGGTGAAGGCTCTGGACGATAGTACGGTGGAATTCACCTTTGCGACCTTCGATGTCTCTTGGATCAACAACACGATGAATACAGGCGGCAATGTGGGAATCGGCATTAACAGCAAAAAGCTCTTCGACGATGTGGGGGAAGACGCGATGAAGTCGCTTCCAAACATCGTCTATACCGGAAACTTCGAGCTGGACAGTTGGGCCGATGGAGACAGGGGAGTCTTGACCCCATTCGTCGATCACTGGGAGATGAAGCCTCAAGTGGACAAGGTCATCGTCCAGGCGATTCCTGAGGACGCCACCCGCGCGGCCGCGATGATGACTGGAGAGGTCGACGCCGCCTTCCTGCCTACTTCCAAGACTGCCGAGCTCGCGGATCTCGGTTTCATTACGACGTCCAACGGCAACGCCTCTCAGCAGGGGATCTACTTCACCGGCAATTACTGGGAGTCCGTTCACGCCCAGACCGGAGAGTCGCTTGATGTAGAGGGGAGCGGCGTTTACGCTAACGATCTCCCGTGGATAGGGAATCCGTTCAGCCCCGAAGACGATAACAATCCGGCGGGGATGGACGACATGGAGCAGGCCCGCCTGGTGCGGTGGGCCCTAGCCATGGCAATAGACCGTGAAAGTGTGAACGATCAACTATTGAACGGACTGGGTGGACCCATTTACGTCGAATTCATAGACCCCAAGAGCGAGCATTGGCAGGACAAGTGGTACGTTCCCTACGACCCGGCCAAGGCCGAGGAATGGTTGGATAAGGCTGGCTATCCCAAGGGGGATGACGGGATCAGATTCGTGATGCCCATCTTCGTGGCAGGCTGGGAGATACAGAACTTGGTGGAGGAGATCGGCGATGCGGTCAGTGGATATTTCGCCAAGATTGGGGTCGAGACGCCAGTCCAGAAGTACCCATACGCGGTGTACCGCCCCGGCCTCATCGGCCGGACCGCCACAATCCCTATCCTCTACTTCGACGATGATGGCCAGTCCATCTTCCCGCATGATCAACCCAAGGGGCTGGTCAACAGCAGCCTGACCCGCGGCGGCTACTGCGTCTGCTTCGAGGCTCCGGAGATCTCCAAGCTGTATATGGAGGCGGCCAAGGAGCCCTCGAAGGAGAAGAGGAATGATCTAATGGACCAGTTCTTCGACTTCGTCCACCACTGGGCACTGCAGCCAGGAGTGGTCTCCGTCCCCGAGCTGGTGATATACAATCCGAATTCCATCGCAGAGTGGCAGATGGAACCTACGATCTTCGGTGAATCGGCCTTCGGCAACATCGTTCCCAAAAGATAGGAAGTGGGAAGTCCCACGAAAATCAGCTCACGAGGTGATGCTCCCCGGTTGGTGCCGGAGTGGGCCCGAGTCAATGTCTCGCCAGCCGGTCGCATAGTCGATAGTTGTCCTCCAGAAGCTCTCCGCCAGAGGCACGGAGGGGCAGTCCCTTCAACCCAAGAGTATATGCATCGTTGGGCCGGCATGACGGGGGCCAGGTATGGGCAGATTCCTGCTAAGGAGAGCGGTAGCGACCATCTTCTCCCTGTTCGCCGCGACAGTGATTGTCTTTGGACTGTCGCGGGCGGCGGGAGACCCGCTCCTTCTATATGCACAGCAGCGGGGAGGGTACGGGTTCAGCGAGGAGGAGCGGGCGGGTCTCAACAAGTATCTGGGTTTGGACAAGCCCTTGGTGCTACAGTATTTTTTCTGGGCAGCGAACGCCCTGCGGGGTGATCTTGGCTACACTCTTATCGACCGAACTCCGGTGGCGGCGAAGATCAAGGACAGACTTGGGGCCACAGCGCAGCTAGCGCTGGGTGCATGGGCATTCGCGGTGATCACCGGTGTTCCACTGGGAGTTCTCTCGGCCGTGAGGCGCGGCGGCTTCTGGGACTACGTAGGCAGAATCTTCGCGCTCTTTGGCCAAGCCCTTCCCCAGTTCTGGATCGGAATCATGGCCATCATTGTATTTGCAGTGCAGCTTGACTGGCTGCCCAGCCATGGTCGCGGCTATCCAGAAGATTCGCTCTGGCTGGAGATAAAGCACTTCATATTGCCCACGATAACCCTGGGCTGGCTGGGGTCCGCCACGTACCTGAGACTAACGAGGTCGTCAATGTTGGGGGTACTGGACTCCGAGTTCGTGAAGCTGGCGCGGGCCAAGGGACTAAGTGGAGGGATCGTCATATGGAAGCATGCGTTTAGAAACGCGCTGATCGCTCCGATTACCTTTTCCAGCTTGTTCCTGGCCAGCTTCATCACCGGCGCCACGGTCGTTGAGCTGGTGTTCGCGTGGCCGGGGGTCGGCAGGCTGGCCTTGGAGGCTGTCGGAAACAACGATTTTCCCGTCTTAACCGGGACTGTCCTGTTTTTCGCTGCAGCTTTCGTGTGGTTCAACTTTCTGGCCGATGTTCTGTACGGGATAGTCGACCCCAGAATCCGGTACCGGTAGGCATGGTGCGGAGATGTCCAACGATGCGACGGACGCTGCCGTGGCCGCTAAACTCCAGCCGAGCAACTTGGCCCGGGTTCTATGGCATGGCCTGCGCCGCTGGCCGATAATTCCGGTCGCCGTGTTGATAGCCCTTGTCGTAACCGGAACCTTCGCTCCACAGATCGCTCCTCATGATCCCCTGGAGCAAGATCTGTTACTCCGGAACGCGCCTCCCTTCTGGCATTCAGAAGGCACGAGTATGCGCATACTCGGTGGGGACCATGTCGGAAGAGACGTGCTGAGTCGAATCGTCCACGGAGCACGAATCTCTCTCATTGTGGTGGCCGTGGCTACGGTAACCGGAATGCTCGTCGGCACCACGCTGGGTCTGATCGCCGGCTACCTCGGAGGACTCGTCGATGAGTTGATAATGCGGATGGTCGACGTTTGGCTCGCGCTGCCCTTCCTGCTCATCGCCCTGGTCGCCGTGATCCTGTGGGGGGCAAGCTTGGGCCTGATCATTGCTCTGCTGGCCCTGTTGACCTGGGCCTCCCTCGTACGCTTTGTGAGGGCCGAGGTGCTGTCGCTTAAAGAGCGCGATTACGTGGCCCTGGCGAAGGTGGCGGGCGCCTCCAACTCCCGTATCCTGATCCGTCACATTCTGCCCGGGATCATCAATACGGTCATCGTCGTCACGACGCTGCACGTCGGAGGGCTGATTCTAGCAGAGGCGACACTCAGCTTCGTTGGCGCAGGCATACCCGCGCCGACCCCCGCATGGGGCCTAATGGTGTCTGAGGCCCGAGCCCATGTTTCGACGGCCTGGTGGGGCGCTGTCTTTCCGGGGGTGGCCATGTTCCTGGTAGTCATGTCGCTGAACTTCTTGGGAGATTGGCTCAGGGACCGTCTCGACCCCCGGCTCAGGCAGCTCTAGAGGGTTGCTCAGAGGGAGAAGACAAGTGCGCGGCTGCGTCTCTATGATCGTGTGTATTGTTGCGCTGGCGTTGGCCGCCTGTGGCGATGGTCCTTCGTCTCCGGCCTCGGCGCCCACAGGCACAATGACACCCACGACAGCAGTTTCGGCGGGCAGTAAGCCAGAATCCACAAAGGCTCTTGACGCCATACGCTCACCAGGACCTGACCTAAGCTCTTTGTCCCAAGAGTTGGAAGGCGGCCTGCTGGCGACGTTTCGGGTCGATGAAGAGCACTTCCACGTTTGGGTAACGAACCCATACAGCGTACAGATAATTCTGAGAGTTGATGGGGGTACGAGCACCTCATTCGTCCCAAACGGCCGTATCCGCTCGGGCCCTGGACAGGGCGACCATAACGCTCCTTGGAGCTGGCATCTGGACGCTGAGGACATAGGCATGGACCACTTTCCCTTAGGGGAATGTAATGCCTCCCCTTCGCAAGTAGAGCGCAACTTGGAGCACTTTCTGGTCGTAGTTAAGCGGTATTGTCCGTCGGGCGCGGATCTCGTCCATGTGGAGTACCTTCCCCATAGGGAATAGCGAGGGGTGAAAACCGGCCTTCTCGACGAGTCGCCAACATGAGGCTGGCTACAGGCTAGCAACTATCGGAGAAGAAGACCGAGGCGACGGTGTGTTTCGGGCCACACTTGGTAGAGGTCGCGTCGTACCCCATGGCGGACTGCCTGCCGAGTCTACACAGGCGGAGGCCAAGCAGATGGCGAACCAACAGTCCAAGGCCCAGTACAACGTTCCTAATCCTATGCGTGATGGGACCACTCTGCGTTCAGACGTCTACCTCCCGAATGGAAAAGGACCGTTCCCCACCCTGGTCACTCGTACCCCGTACAACAAGCTCCAATCCAATATGGTTCCCACCTACGAAAGGTTGGCTGAGTCAGGATACGCGGTGGTTGCCCAGGACATCAGGGGACGGTGGGCATCGGATGGTGAATTCCATCCCATGTTCAACCGTGACTGCAAGGATGGTGAGGATGGCTACGATACTATCGAATGGGCCGCTGATCAGCCCTGGTCTAACTCCAAGGTGGGGACTTTCGGGTACTCATACGCTTCGTGGACCCAGTGGTCACTCGCACGAACGAAGCCACCTCACCTCGTGACCATGTTTACCGGTGGATTTGCGCCACGCAGCACAGACTGGATGCTCGGAGGCGTCTTCCGCCCAGGACGCCAGCTGCAGTGGACCCTGGGCTCAATGGCGCCGGATACCCAGAGGTTCCTTGATAGGCCACATGGGCCCACCACAGTCGAGGAGTATGAGTACTTGGAGTCGAGCGTCAATCGCGAAAAGTGGTTGTGGTACCTTCCGTACAAGGACCTGCCTCTGGAGGCAATAGGCGGTCTTCGCGACCGTTTTCACGACTGGCTCGCCAGCATTAACGAGGATATGTTCAACATCGAGGAAAGCTACGAGAAAATCGACCTTCCCGTACACCATCGCACCGGATGGTATGATCGACTGTCACGGACGGTCGATCTATTCCGCGGGATGCGGGAGAAGGGGGCTACGGAGAAAGCACGTAACAGCCAGAGGCTCATAGTTGGACCTTGGACTCACACAAACACGCTCACTCGGAAGACAGGGGACGTTGATTTTGGTCCCGAAGCCGAGGTGGACTACTTTTCTCTCATCGTCCCCTGGTTCGACTACTGGCTCAGGGGAGTGCAGAACGGCGTAATGGACAGACCACCGGTCCGTCTATTCGTCATGGGCTCCAACAGGTGGCGCGATGAGGAAGCATGGCCTCTCGTCAGAGCCCAGCCCACTGACTTCTACCTTAGAAGTAGGGGCCAAGCCAACACTCCACAGGGTGACGGCGTGCTTTCATTGGAGCCCCAACCAGATGGGATAGCAGATGGCTATACATACGACCCACGCGATCCGGTGATGTCCTTGTTCTCCTACAGTGGTCACGACGAGCCCCATGACCATCGTGTTTTGGACCGGCGACAGGACGTCCTCGTATACCAGACCAATCCCCTCGAGAGACCAATAGAGGTGACGGGTGTGCCGGTACTGAAGGTTTATGTCACTTCCACTGCACCGGATACCGACTTCATCGCGAGACTGGTGGATGTGCACCCGGATGGCTTTGCCCAGAACCTGTGCTACGGCATCGTTCGCGCTAGATTCCGAGAAGGTCTCGACCGACCGAATCTGATGAACCCTGGCGAGGTTTATAGGTTCGTCGTCGAGCTCCTGCCAACCAGCATACTCTTCAAGGCCGGTCATAGAATCAGACTTGATATATCGAGCAGCGACTTTCCGAACTTCGACCGGAACCATAATACTGGGCAGGAGGACTGGGCCCATCTCGAGTTGAAACCAGCCAAACAGACGATCTTCCACGACGCCTCCCGTCCCTCCTGTCTTACCCTCCCAACAGTTCCCTAAGAGGTGACGCAAGGAAGCAGTCGCCTAGGTTGTGTTGACATTTGCATTATACTGAGTAGATGTCAACAGTCACGCTATCTCCACAACAATGGTCAAATGTGTTTGAGTTCCTTCGTAGCCAGTCAGACCTCTACGTCGGACGGGAAGCCGAATGTAGACGGTTCATCGAGGCTGTCATCTGGATGAGCAGGTCGGGAGCGCAATGGCGGCTGCTTCCCTCAGAGTATGGGAAATGGAACAGCGTCTACAAACGGTTTGCCCGATGGTGTGACCGCGGAGTGTGGGAGAGAATGCATCAGCATTTCGTTGACAACCCTGATATGGAGCATGTCATCATAGACAGCACAATAGTCCGAGCCCACTCTTGCGAGGCGGGCGCACCCCAAAAAACGGTGGTCAACAATCTCAAGCGCTCAGTCGAAGCCGAGGCGGGTTCACCACGAAGGTCCATGTGAGTGTGGATGGTCTTGGCAATCCCTTGAGGTTCACGCTGACCGCAGGTCAACAGCACGATATCACACAGGCAGAGGAGCTCATAGCCGGTATGGAGAGTGAGCATGTGATTGCAGACCGTGCATACGACTCCAATCAGTTCCGCGAGTCGATCATCGGCAACGGGGCCGTCGCGGTGATTCCACCTCGCTCGAACCGCAGAAAGCCACACTCATACGATGAGTATCTTTACCGAGAGCGTCATCTTGTGGAGTGCTTCATCGACAAGATCAAACACTACCGACATATCTTCTCCCGATTCGACAAGCTGGCACATAGGTACCTCGGCTTCCTCCATTTCGTTGCTGCTCTCATATGGCTGAGATGAAATGTCAACACAACCTAGTTATCGCGTTACCCAGCGTCATAGAAGGGCCCGAATGAGCAGACACAAATGGTCGCCAGGTAATGAGATACCAGAACAGTGGGGTACTGCGTTCGGGGCGGAAATAACACACGTTAGGAAGAAGGGTAGGTAGGCTATGGCAACAGCAGCGCCAACCAGAACCACGATAACCAAAACCGAGGCCCATTCTACAAAGGGAATGGTGGCGACCAAAGACCGGCATGCCACGAAAGCCGGTCTGCAGATGCTGGAGATGGGAGGTAACGCAGTTGATGCGGCAGTAGCGGCCTGCTTCGCCATTGGAGTCGTTGAGCCTTGGTCGTGCGGCATTGGCGGTGGTGGATACATGGTCTACCAGGTGGGCAACAAGGGTGGGGCGATAGGATTCCCAATGAGGGGGCCATTGGATGCCAAACCTGACATGTTCGAACTCACGAACGAGGCGACTACGGGTTACTTCGGGTGGCACGGGGTCGTGAATAATGAGAACTACGAGGGCTTCAGGTCGGTAGCTGTCCCCGGAGCGGTCGCCGGCCTGTGCGAGGCGAACGCACGGCTGGGCAGGCTTCCGCTATCGGAAGTAATCGGCCCCGCGGTATCTCTTGCAAGGGACGGCTATGCGCTTGGATGGCACAACCTTTACACGCTCGGAATGATGGCGGACAAGCTGATCGCTTACGACGAACTTCGAAGAGTATTCATGCCTGGGGGGAAGCTTCCCGCGGGAGACCTGACCACACAGGCAAGTATGCGGCAACCGGACCTCGCAGACATCCTAGAAACGATCGGGAAGAAGGGCCCGAAGGCCTTCTACACAGGGGAGATTGCCGAAGCAATCACCTCAGATATTCGTGCTAATGGCGGGATACTCTCCATGCAGGACCTCGCAGAATATAGGCCATTTGTGGTGGAGGGCGGACTGGAGTTCGGATACTCGGGCTATACGGTGCGGGTCCCTCCATTCGCGTGCTCAGGTATCACGACCGCCATGACCCTGAAGCTATTGGATGGGTTCGACATCGTTGAAATGGGTCACAACTCGGCAGATGCGCTTCACATATTGATAAACGCCGCGAGGCTGGCCAATGCCGACAGGTTCAGGTACGTGGCGGACCATACCTTCGTGGACCTACCCTGGGAGGGCATGGTGTCGGACAGGTACACTGAATCCCGACGCGCACGCATATCAATGGACCGGCTGGGGAAGATCGAGGCGGGCGATCCCTGGGCATTCCAGGAGGGCAGTCCTTCTCATGTGTATGAGGCGAGCGCACCTGCCCTCGACAATGGCACCACTCACCTTTGCACGATGGATGGGGACGGAGGGGCGGTCTCCCTGACGAACACACTGATGGCGGGTTTCGGCTCCGGCGTGATTCCAAAGGGTACCGGAGTTGTCATGAACAACGCGATGTACTGGTTCGACCCGGTGCCCGGCAGGGTGAACTCTATCGTGCCTGGAAAGACTGGGGTGAACAACATGACACCGGCTCTGGTGATGGACTCGGACGGCGTGAGAATGTCCGTCGGCGCGTCTGGTGGGCGCAGGATAACTAACTGCGTGTCCCAGCTCATCGCGAAGGTATTCAACTATGGGATGGGCCCACAGGAGGCGATCGACTCGCCTCGGATAGACTGCTCCCTTCCAGTCACATACGTCGACCCGCGCATACCTGCCGAGGTCGTTGCGGAACTCGAATCGAGAGGTCACCGCATCGATACCATTGAAAGCGGCCACATCGACCAAGGGTTCACAAGTTTCGCAAGCCCGCTCGCAATTGTGCGTGAGCCGGGCGTGGGCTTCCGAGCCGGAGTTGACGCTTTTCACTCGGCCTACGCTGAGGGAGTATAGTCTCAGGATCATACGTATTGCCTGTGACGTTGGACAGCATCGCACCCATTAGGGGAGGTTGGCGAAATTGAGCAGGAACGAGGGTAGCGACCGTAGAACACACAGTGTGGCGATTGACAGCGATGTCGAAATGCAAGTGCGGGACGGGACAACCCTGCGTGCCGACATATACCGGCCAGACGCGGCAGGCAAGTATCCGACGCTTGTGCAGCGCACTCCCTATTCGAAGAACGGGGAAGTCCTTGTACAGCAGGGGCATAAACTCGCAGAGAGAGGCTATGTAGTCGTCCAGCAGGATATACGCGGGCGCTATCGCTCCGATGGGGAGTTCATGCCCGCGTTGTTGAGCAGCGAACACATGGACTCAGAGGACGGCTACGATGCTGTGGAGTGGGCGGCCGCGCTTCCCTGGTCCACGGGGAAGGTCGGGACATTTGGCATCTCCTACAATGCCTGGACACAGTGGGAGCTCGCTCACAAGAGGCCCCCTCATCTTGTCGCAATGCTCCCGAGCGCAATAGCGGCAGACCTGCTGGACAGGGAGCTGTCTGGCGTGCTCCGTCTCGGACGTGCTCTTTGGTGGACATTGAACACACTGGCGCCAGATGCTCGAAGGCGCCTCAGAGACTCGCCAGGTCCAACGACAGTCGAGGAGGCGGACAGATTCTATGTGGAGCGGGACCGGTACAAGTGGCAATGGTACCTCCCGCTCGGTGATCTTCCGGACTATTCACTGTCCGGCATGGGAAAGCACTGGCGTAGCTGGCTCAAAGATCACGCCGTGGACAACTTGAAATTCATGGACCATCACAAGGACGTGTCGGTACCCGCTTTGACTACGACCGGATGGTACGACCAGCAGATCGGTGCGATCAGGCACTTCACCGGTATGCGGGAAAACGGAATGACGGAAGAAGCCAGGAGTTGGCAACGTCTCATAGTCGGCCCATGGTCGCACACGCTCGACTTCACTTCTAAGGTGGGGGTGATCGACTTTGGACCGGAAGCCGTTCGCGACTATTATCAGATAGCAGACGACTGGTTCAGACACTGGCTCAAGGGTGAAGACAGCGGCGTTGCCGAATGGCCGCTAATCGAAATATTTGTAATGGGGGCGAACCAGTGGCGAGCAGAAAACGAGTGGCCACTCGCTAGGACCGAGTACACGGACTATTACCTGCGCACAGGCGGCTTGCTGAGTCCTCAGCCTCCGGGGGCCGAACCTGTAGATTCATATGACTACGACCCGCGCGACCCTGTGATGACGTTGTTCAGCCCGGACTGCCAGCAGGAGCCGTACGATCAGCGTGAATTGGACGACCGGCAGGACATTCTCGTCTATCAGACCCCTCATTTGGAGCAGCCAGTAGAGGTGACAGGCCCGGTTAAGGTCCATCTGTGGGCCACTTCCTCAGCAAGGGATACTGATTTCGTCGTCAAGCTAATGGACGTGTGGCCGGACGGGTTCGTTCAGGAACTGTGCCATGGAATAGTGCGGGCAAGGTACCGCGATTCTTACGACTCACCCTCGCTGATCGAGCCTGGGAAGCCCTACGAGTACGCGATACAAGTCCATCCGACCAGCAACCTGTTCAAGCGAGGGCACCGCATCAGGTTGGACGTAACGAGCAGCGACTTCCCGAACTTCGACCGCAACCACAATACCGGTGGAGACGACTACTTCGAATCTACTCTCGTTAAGGCACACCAGACAGTGCATCACGACGCCATGCGCCCATCTCGTGTCACTCTTCCCATAGTGCCCTAGGGCCTACGGGGGCGGACGCAAGCGATGAGAGATACTGCCAAGGTCATCGTCTGCTCGGTCTGCGGGCAAGTCAGTCCACCCAATAGAGCATTCTGCGCCTCATGCAGATCGCGGCTGCCTACGGGTCCGAGTTCGTCTAATTCGGACGTGACTTTACCTGAGAGTTCGGCGCCTAACTCAATGCGCAGGCGTCGCTCCGTAGCGTGGGTTGCAGCTGCGGTTGCCATCTTGGTATTGGCGGCGTGGACCGTTTATGTAAATGTCGGTCCGTACCGTTTTCTGCCTCCTCCGGCTACGAGGATCAGTTCGATTCCCAGGCCCAGTGAGTGGGCCATGTCACAGAGCGCGCCCGACAGAAACGCCGTGACAGAGGTCGCAGCGTTCAGACCATCAGGAGTCGTCAAATGGGAATTTAGGAGCAGTGCCGGGCTGTTTGCATCCCCTGCGATAGTATCCGACAGGCTTTATCTAGGTACAGGCGACGGACGCGTTGTGGCCCTGGACTCCGCCAGTGGAGAAACACTGTGGGAGTTTATAGTGGGCGATGTCGTGAAGTCGACTCCTGCCGTCGCGGGCGACATGGTGTTCGTGGGCCTGCAGGACAGTAGGATCGTGGCGCTGGATGCCGATACGGGTGAATTGGTCTGGGAGTTCACTACGGGCAATCCAATACTGTCCTCGCCAGTTGTATATGAGGGTGTGCTGTATATCGGCTCTAACGACTGGAGGCTCTATGCTCTGGACGCGGCAACTGGGGATGAGAGATGGAGTTTCAGGGCCAACGACGTGATACGTTCAGCTCCAGCTGTGCACCCACCTGTCGTGGCATTCACCGACATTGAAGGAAAGCTTTATCTGCTGGACCTGAGTACAGGAAAGAGGCGCTTCGACTATCAGGCGATAAACGGAGCGGAGGGCGGCGCAGTATTCGATGGAGATAGACTGTTTATCGCCGATCTCGGAGGGCGGGTAAGGTCCATAGACTGGACCCAGCGTGAGTTTCCTTTTGAGAAGAACATTACGTGGATTCGAATTCAGCTCAGACACTTCGGGTTCATTGAATCCGCTGGTCAGCAGAAGGGCTCCGTCTGGTTCTTCCTGGAACGTGGCTCGGGATTCACAACGGCACCGGTAGTTGCTAACGACCTTGTTTTCGCGGCGTCCAAGTCGGGAACCCTGCTCGCGCTGGATCGTGCGTCTGGAGACCTGAAGTGGCGATCTCAATCGCCAGACTCTTTCCATGTCTCCCCGTCATTGTGGGGAGACACTCTATTCGCCGCAGACGTCGGTGGAATTCTCTACGCCGTTGAGGCGCTGACTGGACGGGAGCTCTGGAGGTCCAGCACAGTGTCGCCTCTTGCTTCTACACCAATTGTGTCTGGCGGATTGCTCTATCTAACTAGGCGTGACGGCTCTCTGCTTGCCCTGAGATGAAGTCGAAGATGTCAGTTGTTGCTTCCCTGACTTGTCGAGTCACACACGCGATTCGATATCTGTAACGCAAATCGGGAATAGATTGACAAGAAAAGTCATACATCGTAAGTTTGGCATATCCTGCTCGTCGGCCCAGCAGACACTCACATCCACACCCTTGGGAGTTTTACGAGTTGGCGGTACAGATTCTACCCGCCCGGGATGAGGATCTTCCAAGTGGACATTGCGACTTTAGCTATTGTTATTCAGGGAATGGGAGGGCCAACTGTGAAGTTCACGAGTACTATTGCAGCCTTATCAATCATCGGCCTCATGATTTTAGCCCTGGCTTGCAGCAGCGCTGAAGAGTCTGCTCCTCAGCAGCCTCAGCAGCCTGCGGCCGCTGCGCCCGCAGCTCCGGCGCAAGCGGCGGCCCAGTCACAGCCGCAGTCTCCGGCGCAGCCTGCAGCACCAGCTCCGGCGGCACCTGCGGCGGCACCTGTGCAACAAGCCCCGGCGGCACCGCTCCCGACCGCAATTCCGCCGATTACGCGCATTTCGTCTGTCGAGATATCTTCGGAAGAAGGAGAGGCCAAGTTCGGAGGAACCGCCTCCGGAATCGGACAGGCGAACTTCCCCGCCGTTGACGCCCAGTGGACGGGTGCTACAGTAGTCCAATACCTGCCGAGCAACATGTCTGAGACGCTGTTTACGCGAGACTTTGAGGACCAGATTCAGCCGATGCTGGCAGACACGTGGGAGGTCAGCGGCGATGGGTTGATCTGGACTTTCACCATACGCTCGGGCCTGAAGTTCCACAATGGCGAGCCGGTTACAGCTGAGGACGTCATTGGCTCCTACAACCGTGCGAACACCGCCTTTTTGCGGCGAGCGAACGACGTTACTACCGAAATAACGGCCGACAGCGAAGTCTCACTCAGTTTCCATCTGAGCGAGGCTTCTGGCCTGCCAATTTTGGCCCTCACCACGCCACCAGGCCATCGTGGGCCCTGGGTTCAGCCCAAAGAGATCTGGGAGACTCCGAACACGACGGCGGTCGACTACATCAGCAGTACCGGTCCCTACAAGTTCGTGGAATGGTATGTTGGAGACCGCGTAATTATGGAACGCTGGGAGGACTATCAGCCTAGATCCGAGCCTGCTTCCTACATGTCTGGCGGGCACACCGCCTATATCGATAGGGTCGAGTGGCTGGAAGTACCAGACTTCGCAACTCGCGTTGCGGCGCTGACCACCGGGCAGGTTGACTGGGTAGATGAATATCCTTCTGACTTCGCCTCCCTCGTTGAAGAGAGTCCTAACGCCGTATTCACTACTGGCAAGCCCGGACGACTCGTCGGCATGTGGCCCAGTCATACCCACCCACCATTTGACAACCAGCGTGTCAGACAGGCCGTTCAGATGGCCATGGACAATGACAAGATCCTGGGCATAGCTGCCGGTGGTCAGAAGGGTCAATTCTGGGACACCTGTTCCGGGTTCATGGGCTGCGGCATCAATCAGACAGTGTGGGACTCGACCGGCGTACCGGGAACGGAAGCTTACAACGTCAAGGATGTCGAAACTGCCAAGAAGATCATTGAGGAAGAGGGTATGGTCGGTGTCGAGGTCAGGCTGACCAGCCCAGAAGACCTCGCAATGTTCAAGGACACCACCAGGCCTTTCAAAGAGCTTCTCGAAGAGCTGGGGTTCGTGGTGGAGTTCATAGCGACCGACTGGGGAACAGTGGCCGCGCTGTATAACGACGCTGATTCATTCGACCTCGGAATAACCGGCACGAAGCTTGGTTACAATGTCAGCCCATTGCAGTTCGACTGGTTCTTGACCGCTGACGGCGCACGGAACGGCTACTCAGACCCAACCGGCAATATGAAGAAGTATTTCGACCAGATGGCTCGGGAGAGCGACTTCGAAGCTATCAAGGCGATTTCAGACAAGGTCCATGCGCAGTTCTACGAGGATGTTCCCATGTTCTACTTTGGGCAACAGACCTGGGCGAACGGCAGATCAGCGCGCATAAAGAACTTCGCGAACAAGCACACTCCCTTCTGGCCGAACGCTTGGCTTGAAGACTGAACCGAATACCAACCATGAAATAGCATCGGTCGAGAGGCTGGGGGTACGTGGTCGCCCCACTTCCCTGCGAATGCAGGGCACCCCCAAGCTCTCGGCACTATTGGTCAGAAGAGAGTGTGAGACCAGCCACACGCCCTATCGGCACTTGTTCGTCAGCTTAAGACGAGCCGTCCACAATTGTGGACACAGGCTCTGGACCGGCGAGACAGCGTGATTTCGTACATCATACAGAGGTTCCTGGCCTCCATTCCCGTCGTGGCGATGGTTGGCCTGATTACGTTCGTGATTCTGCACTTGGCACCTGGGGACCCTGCGGCGATTATCGCGGGAGAGGAAGCTACCAAACAGGAGGTTGAAGAGATCCGTGAGGCTCTGGGTACTGACAAACCTCTTTATGAGCAGTTCATCATCTGGGTGGGCAATCTTCTGCGGGGAGACTTAGGCACTTCCGTATTCTCTCAGCGCTCTGTGGTGGAGCTTATGGCTCAGCGTGTCCCAGCGACTGTGGGCCTGGCGGTTATGGCCCAGCTGATGGCCGTCCTCATAGGTATTCCGCTAGGTGTTCTGGCAGCGTGGAAGGCACGGGGTGTTATCGATCGTCTTGCCATGGTGTTCGCCGTCTTGGCGTTTTCCGTTCCAGCGTTCTGGGTCGGATTTATGTTTATCTGGCTCTTCGCGGTAAACCTGGGCATCGTACCAGTGCTGGGATATGTCCCGCCCTCAGTGGACATGGGTCTGTATCTTAGAGGCTTGGTGCTGCCTTCCCTGAGCATCGCCTTGGTGGCCGCCGCACTCCTGGCCCGCATGACCCGGTCGATAATGATCGAAGTCCTGAACGAGGACTACGTGAGAACCGCCCGCGCCAAGGGACTCTCAGAACGCCTGGTGCTGCTCCGTCACGCTCTCAAGGCTGCATCCATCCCCATAGTAACGGTAATGGGCCTTTCATTCGCTCTACTTCTGACGGGTGTTGTGGTGATTGAGGTTGTTTTCGCTATTCCCGGCATGGGGCGTTTGGTAGTCGACGCTCTGATTCGGAGGGATTATCCGATAATCCAGGGAATGCTCATGGTGTTCTCGGTGCTCTACATTTTTGTGAACTTACTTGTGGATATTGCATACGCCTACCTTGATCCCAGAATACGCTTTCAATGAGCACTCAGGAAATGGAGACTGCCGAAACACATGCGGCCCTTTCATCCCAGGGAAGCTTGAGGGCGCTCCTTTCAAGGACGTATCGAGGCTCGAAGCGCAATCCCACACTCGCATTTGGCCTGTTCACACTCGCGGCAATGTCAGTCATCGCCGTAATTTCCCCTTTCATTACCGGCGAGGCAATTCTCACCAGCTTTGAAAATAGGCTAATCTCTCCCACGCTCGACGGCTTCTGGTTCGGTACCGACAACTTCGGTCGGGATGTATACGCTCGCACAATGCAGGGAAGCCGCATATCATTGCTGGTCGGATTCTCTGTCTCGTTGCTGGTAACCTTGCTCGGGCTTATCTTCGGTCTAGTATCTGGATACATACGATTCGTCGATAACATCCTGATGCGCGTCATGGACGGCATGATGGCAATGCCGACGATCCTTCTCGCTCTAGCCATAATCACGCTGCTGGGGTCGAGTGTTCAAAACGTCATAATCGTTATCACGATTGTCGACACGCCACGCATGGTGAGAATCGTCCGTGGGGCGACACTAAGCCTTCGTGAGCAGATGTTTGTTGATGCCGCGGAAGCGGTCGGAGTACCGGTATGGCGAATCCTCGCGTACCATATCGCTCCGAACACCATCGCACCCGTACTGGTACAGGCGACGTTCGTCTTCGCAGCGGCCATTCTCACAGAGGCCGCCCTGAGCTTTCTCGGCGCTGGTACCCCGCCGATCATACCCAGTTGGGGAAACATAATGGGTGAGGGCCGCCAGTATCTTCAAGTCGCCTTCTGGATTACCTTTTTCCCGGGCCTGTTCCTGTCAGTCACGGTTCTAGCAATTAATCTCGCGGGTGACGGCCTGCGTGACATACTGGATCCCCGGTTAAGACATCGGAACTGACGTAATGTCCAAATAGGGCTGGCCCAATACCTTTGGGTGGTCTTGCGTGTGGCGCAGGGCACTAGGTTGTGTTGACATTTGCATTATGCTGAGTAGATGTCAACAGTCACGCTATCTCCACAACAATGGTCAAATGTGTTTGAGTTCCTTCGTAGCCAGTCAGACCTCTACGTCGGACGGGAAGCCGAATGTAGACGGTTCATCGAGGCTGTCGTCTGGATGAGCAGGTCGGGAGCGCAATGGCGGCGGCTTCCCTCAGAGTATGGGAAATGGAACAGCGTCTACAAACGGTTTGCCCGATGGTGTGACCGCGGAGTGTGGGAGAGAATGCATCAGCATTTCGTTGACAACCCTGATATGGAGCATGTCATCATAGACAGCACAATAGTCCGAGCCCACTCTTGCGAGGCGGGCGCACCCCAAAAAACGGTGGTCAACAATCTCAAGCGCTCAGTCGAAGCCGAGGCGGGTTCACCACGAAGGTCCATGTGAGTGTGGATGGTCTTGGCAATCCCTTGAGGTTCACGCTGACCGCAGGTCAACAGCACGATATCACACAGGCAGAGGAGCTCATAGCCGGTATGGAGAGTGAGCATGTGATTGCAGACCGTGCATACGACTCCAATCAGTTCCGCGAGTCGATCATCGGCAACGGGGCCGTCGCGGTGATTCCACCTCGCTCGAACCGCAGAAAGCCACACTCATACGATGAGTGTCTTTACCGAGAGCGTCATCTTGTGGAGTGCTTCATCGGCAAGATCAAACACTACCGACATATCTTCTCCCGATTCGACAAGCTGGCACATAGGTACCTCGGCTTCCTCCATTTCGTTGGTGCTCTCATATGGCTGAGATGAAATGTCAACACAACCTAGCTCACGGCCATCGGGGTCGGAGGGCTCCCAACACAACACCCGATTCGATAAAGGCCGAAGTGTTGAGTCTAGCTCGAACCACGTACTCGGGTGGCATACAGGGCCTCGTCACCGCTCTTAGGAGAGCCAAGCCGGGGCGGACGGGGCGTTTGCGCGTCCGGTCCCTCGCGGCACGCTGCCTGGCGGCCGTGCCCTTCGTCGCGCTCCTCGCCCCTCCCCTTCAGGGTGCTGCCCACGAGCACGCTCGTGGGCAGGCCGTGGACGTGCACGGCTCTTTCCTCGACTTTGGCACGCTGCGGCCAGGCGTGAGCGCCGGCAAATGGAAGGCGTACAGCGAGGGCGAGTTCGTGGACACGGACACGGCGGCGCCGGACAGATCCCGTGTCAGTTCAGTAGGTGGTCTGGCCGTTGGGGGCGTCCCTTGTGGGTGTGCCTTGGGTATGATGACCAACGCCGGCCACTTACTACGCTTCCGTGAGTTCTGGGGGCGCTGACCAGACCTGCGTGTACGTCGCCAGGTTATCGGGCAGGCTGATCGAATAGACAGGCAGCCTTTCGAGGAGGAGGCAGTGAAGTCCGACGGTGTGTGGGAAGGCAGTCCCGGGCCCATGCCAGCAATGTCGCGGGGCTGACCCTATACCGACGCTGAAATGGAGCGATCATGGGTGGCGAAGGCCGAGTAGTAATAGTCTCCAACAGGACCCCTTCCGTATCCACGTCTTCCAGCGTGGAGGAAAGACGCAACCTTCCCGTCGGTGGACTCGTGAGCAGCCTGCGGCCTTTCCTCGAGACTCGGGGCGGCATCTGGATGGGCTGGGACGGAAACGGCCAGGAAGACACTGCCCCTACTACTATCACCGAGGTCGATGGCATCCGTCTGGTATCCGTCTCCCTTTCCAGAGACGAAGTCGAGAGCTTCTACAATGTCTTCTCCAACCGCACCCTCTGGCCGATCCTTCACGGCTTCCCCGACAAGGCCATCATTAGCCATGACAGCTACCGTGTGTACCGAAGCGTAAACCGAAAGTACGCCGCCGCCCTCATAGACCTCCTGAGGCCCGACGACCTGGTCTGGGTTCACGACTACCACCTCATCCCCCTTGCCCACGAGCTTCGCAAGCTCGGCTGGACGGGCATGACCGGGTTCTTCCTTCATATCCCCTTCCCTCCCTCCGAGATATTCGGCCTCCTGCCCTGGGCTCGAAAGTTGCTCACCCGCCTCTTCGACTACGACCTTGTAGGTCTTCAGACCCGAAAATATGCCCATAACCTTCAGGAGTCCTTCGGCGACGAGCTCGGGGCCGCACTCATCGGCGACACCGTACACCACGAAGGCAGAACCCTGAAGGTGCGTTCATTCCCCGTCAGCGCCGACATCCAAGCCTTCCGCGAGATGGCTCAGAGCCAAGTCCCGACCCCCGTTAGCCGTTTCCTGGAGGATTTCCCCAAGGACAGACAGCTTCTTCTCGGGGTGGACAGACTTGACTATACAAAGGGGATAGCCCAGCGGATGTTGGCCATCGAGCGGCTGTTCGACGACCACCCGGAGCTCCTCGGTCGCGTCACCCTCATCCAGATATCGGCGCCCAGCCGGGTCAACATCCCCGAATACGCTCAGGAACGCGAGCGACTCGACTCACTCGTTGGCAAGATCAACGGCAAGTTCGGAGAGGCTCATTGGATGCCCATCCACCCCCTGCACCGCTCCTATTCCCAGCAGGACCTGGCCCACCTCTACCGGGAGGCCGACGTCTGCCTTGTCACCCCTCTCCGAGACGGAATGAACCTAGTCGCCAAGGAGTTCGTAGCCTCCCAGACCTCGGACCCCGGGGTCTTGGTTCTTTCCCGCTTTTGCGGCGCCGCAGAGTCTATGCAGGACGCCCTCATCGTCAACCCTTACGACTTTCAGCGGACAGCTTCCGCCATCTACCGTGCCCTGACCATGCCCGGATCGGAGCGACAACGTCGCTGGAAGGTCCTCTACGGGGACGTAAGCAGCCACACCGCCCGCGACTGGTGTTACAGCTTCATTGACGCCCTGGGCGACGCGTAAGCCATCCAATGCAGAAACTCCTCCACCTCACCCGACCCGGTCAGGCAGTAGTCCGCTTTCCGCAGTACGGCCTCCGGCTTTTCGTCATCCACGACGGCTACTGCCGCTCCCCTTAGACCTCTTTCACGGATCAGTCCGTGCAATGCATCGAAGGCGTCACAGTCCGTCACGTCATCCCCAAGAACTATCGCCCCCGTCAACTCAAACTCTCGGTCGGAGACGCATTCTTGTGGAACCCACCGCCGCCCGACGGCTCAGAAATTGGTGAGTGGAGCCATTCCCCGTCTGCTGAGTCGTCGACTGTGGACCATCCAGCCCAGCCCTGCAACCGCCAGGACCACGGCGATTCCCACGACTACGACTGCTGCCCAGACTGGCGGCCTGTAACCGCCGGTAGCTGGCGGCTCCACCGTGCTCAGTGTGTAATTGATGCGGGAGTAGTAGAGGGCGCTCAGTCCCTCGAATCCGGAGTCGGTGCCAACGATCAGCCAGACCCGGCCCTCACTGTCCGTGTCCACCACCAGGGGCAGGTCACTGTTGTCGAGTGTCTTGATTCGGTATTTCATGCCCTGCACTTCGCGGTGAGCCATATTGCCCAGGACCTACCATGGATTCGCCCCCCTGGGCCTGGTTGCCCTTGTCGATGTTCATCCTGAGGTGCCGGTTGTCTCCCTCCTCAGCCGTGGGCTCGACAGTTGCCGCTCCAGCTTTCACAAAGACGCTCTCGCCAGGTGAGCCGCCGATACCGACCAACCCGGCGGGGACGTTGGTCGCCAGGTCCATGGACACAGAGACGACATATGTCCTGCTCGGCATCAGCCCGCCAATCTGCCTCTTCAGGAACATGAAGAGATCGGCACTGCGGTTGTGTCCCTGAACGTAGATGCCGCTGCCTTCCAGACTGCCGGGAAGCGGGCGATGTCCGTAATCGAGCTCGAAGGTCGATTGGTCGTAGTCCACAGGCAGGTCTGCAAATCCAACCAGCCATTCCTCGGCATCACTCTCGAAGTCGAAGCTGAAGTTATCTTCAACTCCATCCCGTGCCGTGTCCTGTGGTTGTTCGGGGACTGGGCCGCCCGTCCCGGCTTGAGGAGCATGCCCCGCCCCGAAGGCTTCGAGGTCAGCTTGCGCTAGCCCGAGGAGAGCAGTTCGACTGCAAATGCCAACGGTATAGCCGCCGTCATCATAGTTGCTGTCGTAACCATAGACGATGTACTCTTCTCGTTCGATGAAGGTGAACCCGCAACTTCCGCCGGTTGGTGGTGTGGTGATGTACATGTCCTCATAGACGATGCCCTTCCACACGGTACTGACCTCGAAGCCAACCGTGGTGCGGTCCTCAGGCGAGACAGACGCTGCATTCGGATCAAAGGAGTGTTGAATCGAGACAACTCTTCCAGCGAAGACCGCCTGGGACGTCTCCAGTTCTTCGGAAGGAGTCCCTGGTACCGCGCACTTACACGCATGAATCTCCCCGGGGTTCCCGAGGAACCAGAGCAGACTCATCATGAGCGCGAAACTCATGACGCTTACGGATGCGACGGTGAACCCCAACCTCCGGAGTCTTGCGATGGCTGTCCGCATGACCTACTCCTTTAGTCCATTCGCCATTGTGGGTACCGGCCCGCTTCGGCTTGGTCAGCCACCAGCTACTTCAACTTGTGGTTCACTCTTCCAGAACCCGTAGCCACCTCACCTCATGGGAGGACAATCCCTTTCCAATCATTTTAGATCATCCCAAGAGAGGCTGACCGGGGCGTTGCTGGACAGACTGACACACCATGTGCACAACCTGCAGATGAACGGTGAGAGCACCGTCTGAGGCAGAGCAGGCAGACCGCCAACATGCTGTCCTCATGCTGACTTCCGACCTCAGTCCCGGCCCAGCCAGTACTGACATCTATGCTGAACACTCAGACCCAAGTGGTACGCTTTCTCGCCGCCCCAGATGTCGATGTTCGGCGATTATGTCCGCCTAACTGTTCAGGGAAAATGTCACCTGCTCAGTTCGGAATGTTATCAGATCAAGTGGATCCCGCTGGTACTCGAGCGTGTGCCAAGGGCGGACTCTCAGCTTCCATGTACTTCCTGGCCGTGCTCCTATGGACACTCAACTCCCGAGCAATCCCTCGAATCGACAATCCCCTTTGCTTCGCCTTCTGGACAGCTTTCCATCTTGCTGTCTGAAGTGGCGTGGGCTTCCTTCGCGAGCCGATTGATCCACTCCGAACACCTGAGGCGCCGTTGGCAGCGACGGCGTCATGAGCTTCCCCGGTCGCTCGCTCCGCGTCGAGTGACGCCAGTGCTTCAGCCCATCTCCTACCGAGACCGTTGCGGTCGATCTGTGGAACGAACTCGTGTGGAGATCGTTCGTTGAAGCTGCGCAGTATGACCGGACGGGGTGGGGCCTCCTGGCTGGGGACGATGTGTCCATGGTGCTCAACGACCAGCTGACCGTCCAGCATCTCGATCACCTCCACGTTCGACCCTGCATAGCTCGGTCGCTCAATAGCCGGCAGCAACTGAAGTGTGCGCCAGCGATACTTCACGGTGTTGTCCCTGGCCACTTTGCGAGTGTGCTTGAAGCATAAGACCGTGTCCATACACATCTGCGGGTCCGTGGGGCGGTAGGCAGACTCCGGCTCCTGTGCGGGCACCCCGAAGCGGTCGTTGAAGCGATCAAGGAAGTCCTCGAGCACGAAGTTGGCCTCCTTGATGTCAGTCGCACCCGCGAGGCGAAGCTCAGTCACCAACCTGTCCTGGAAGGTCCCCGCGGTGCGCTCCACTCTGCCTTTGGCCTGCGGTGACAGAGCGAAGATCATCTGGACCCCAAGCCTGTCCATAGCTCGAGAGAACTGTGTGGGAGCGCCTGAGTGTCCGGACCTGGGCACGTGCTTGAAGACTGAGTGGCGGTCTGTGTACAGGGCGATGGGTATGCCGTAGCGTTGCATGAGACCCCGCATCAGCACGAAGTAGTCGCGTGTGTTCTCGTACTCACAGAACAGGGCGTTGACCACCATGCCTGTGGCATCGTCAACGGCCAACAGCAGTGTGAACTGCTGACCGTCGGCTCCAAGCCACCGGTGGTAGCTGCCGTCTATCTGTATCAGCATTCCCTCACGCGGCATCCGCTGACGACGGACACGATGCTGAGGTGGACGACGACGGCGCGGACTGTCGACACCGGCTCCCACCAGTATGCGACTAAGAGTGGTCCGACCTACGTCCATACCCTCACGCTCTCTGAGCAACTCACTCAGATGTGTGTGGTTGGCGCCCTGGTACCGGGTGCGAGCCAGATGCACGACCCTGGCGATCAAGGTGTCGGATGTGGTGTTGGAAGGACGTCGTCCTCGATTGCCGTGAGCGAGTGCGGCTGCTCCGCTCTCCCTATAGGCGGCCAGTAGTCGTCTCGTGTGACGTACGCTCAGTCCCATCAGAGTGGCCGCTTGATCTATATTCATGTGTTCTGCGAGTAAGCTCTGTTGAGTACTTGAAGCCGTGCCTGTTCTCTCTTGGTCAATGTCAGTGTCTCCATAATGGGGACATTTTCGCTGGCCAGTTAGAGAGGACATAATCGCTGGCCGTTTACAACTCAGACGGTCGATAATCAGACCAGTTTTACTCAGAAGAATGAGCCCGGCCCTCGACAGAGTCAAGGGCCGGGCCCACTCTTACTTACCAGTTCGCACCGACCTCAGCCTATTTGTAGCTTGAAGCTGAGACCGGGCCATTTCCAGTAGTCTCTACCTGGAGATCCAGACGTTAGTGTATTGCGGGCTACCAGGATGCTCCGCCGGCACGTCGTGTACCCAGGTGCGGTAAGCGCTGGGCATGAAGAAGATGCCAGAGTACACTTGCGGCGGATCGCTCATAAACGCCTGCTGCATGCCGTCGGCAAGCATCTGCTGGGTCTCGAAGTCAGTCGCTCGGAGGAACTTGTCGTGAAGCTGGTGGATCTCCTCATTGTAGTAGCCAAATCCGATTGACGTGCCTCCGCCGGCCAGCATGAAGCTAAACGCGGGATTCTGGCGATTCCTGATGGTCCCCCAGCTGGTGAAGATATGCCATCCCTCGCCGGCCAGACGCTTAGATGTGGCCGTGGCCCAGTCCATGCCTGGCATATCCACGTTGATGCCGATATCCTCCATCCGCGCCTTAATCACGGGGCCAACGGGGGTGATCGTGCTGTAGTCGGTTGGATTCAGAATTACGATGGGCTCGCCGTTGTAGCCTGACTGCGCCAGCAGTTCCTTGCCCTTTTCCACGTTATCCTGGTTATAGAGATCACAGCCTGCGTCACTCTCGAACACGGTGCCGCTGCCGTAGATGGAGCAGTTCAGCTTCCAGGTGTCCGAGGGCCCGATTGCGCTGAGCATGTCTATGCCGCTCATGGATGCCTGGATCGCCTGGCGAAGCAGCAGGCTGTCAAACGGCTCCTTCTCTAACTCGTTTGAGTTAAAGGCGAAGTACCACATGTGGCCCGGATACCAGGTGAATCCTACGTCGGGGTCTTCCTTGAGGTCGGCGACAAAGTCCAGGCCGATGCTGTCGATGAAGTCCCACTCGCCAGTCTTCAGGCCGGCAACCTTGGTCTCTTCGCTGGGGATTTCTAGCCATTCGATCTTGTCGAGGTAGGCCTTCTTCTCCCCTGCCAGCCAGCTTGCAGGCTCACTTCGAGACTGGAAGTCGTCGAAGCGGGCGATCGTCACCTTGACGCCGACGTCCCAGCTATCCAGCTGGTATGGACCGGTGCCGACGATATTTTCCTCGCCTACGTCCTCGGTCATCGGTAAAGCCGCGGCGGTAGGCGTGTACACCAGAACGGTGCCATGCGTCCTCAGGGCCATTCCGTCCAGCAGCGAGCCGTAAGGCTCCGTGGTCTCTATTGTATAGGACAGGTCGTCGACTGCTTGCATCCCGTCCTCAACGAGGAAGGACTTCAAAACTTCACCAGCCGGCGTGTCGTTCAGAATTCGTTTTGTGGATAGTATCGCAGCCTCACTTGTCAGGGGTGTCCCATCATGGAAAGTGATGCCCTCACGGAGGTTGAGCGTCCAGGTCAGACCATCGTCGGATACGTCCCAGCTGTCGACCAGCTGTGGTTGGGTGCTGAAGTCGGCGGCCTGGGTAAACAGCGTTTCAATCATGGGTCCGGCGGACGGCTGCCAGCAGACATACGAGGTGCAGAAGTCCGGGTCGAGCGACTTTATACTAGCCTGAGAGACGACTCTCAGAGTTCCGCCGTACTTGTCTTCCTCCTCGACCATCATCATCGCTGCTGGTGCGGGAGTAGCCACGACGATCTCGGTCTTGACTACCTCTTTGACTACCTCCACCTCTTTGACTACCTCCACCTCTTTGACTACCTCCACCTCTTTGATTACCTCCACCTCCTTGACCACCTCTCTCTCGATGACCTCGGGTTCGGCGGAGCTACAGGCCGCCAAGACCAGTGCTCCGGCAAGTGCGAACACTAGAACAAAAGCTAGACTCTTCACTGTTTATCCTCCTCAGAATTCTTACCAACAATCCAAATATCTTGAGAACACGCCGATACAATTAGTCGATACTAGTCTTTCGGTTCATCGTTTACATTCGGCTCCGCAGCTTAGGATCCAGGCTGTCCCGCAGACCATCGCCCGCGAGATTGATGCCGAGAACAGTTAACGTGAGGAAGATGCCCGGGAAGACGATCATCCACACAAACCTGGAGATGTAGTGCCGTCCCTCAGCCATTATGTTGCCCCAACTGGGTACTTCCGGCGGAGGCCCGGCACCTACAAAGCTCAGGTAAGCCTCGACCAGCACGGCGGAGGCGGCAATGAAAGATGCCTGCACTATGAGGGGCGCGAACGTATTAGGGAGAATATGCATTCGCAGTACACGGATAGGAGGAACTCCCAGGGCGTGAGCGGCATCCACGAACATCTCTTCTCGTATGCTGAGAACAGAGGACCTAACAACCCTCACCGCTCGCGGCGTTTCCACCACGCACAAGGCGATGATCACATTCTGCACACTGCCACCCAGCAGCGCCATCAGCGCCATTGCCAGCAGTACGGACGGAATCGCCATGAGTCCGTCCATCAGCCGCATAATAACCGCGTCCAGACGCCTATAGTAGCCCGCCAGAAGTCCCAGCACGATTGACGAGAGGACGGAAACCACTGCCACAGCGACTCCCACCATCATTGAAACGCGGCTGCCAAACAGGACACGACTCCACAGGTCTCTGCCGATATTGTCGGTGCCAAACCAGTGATCTGCAGACGGTGGGATAAATCTTTCACGAGGCGCAACAGCCGTGGGATCCGTCGTAAACAGCAGAGGAGCAAAAACAGCAAGTAACGCCATCACCAGCACAATGGCGATTCCGCCAGCCATGGTCGGATTGCGCTGGGCGGACCTGCGGACTGCCCGGGTCAGTGAACCAACTCTGCCCGAGGCAGTCTGGGCGACCTCCAGCGCAGTGCTGTCAGATTGTGACGCCATTAGTACCTAATCCTGGGGTCGAAGTAAGCGTAGGATATGTCGATAAGCAGGTTGATGACCACGTACACACTTGAAATTAACAGTATGGTCCCCTGAATTATTGGATAGTCCCTGGCGAGTATGGCGTTCAAGAGCAGCCTCCCCAGACCTGGAACCGCAAATACGCTTTCCGTAACTACAAGGCCGCTCAGCAGGGAGGCGAATCCCAGACCAATAACCGTTACGATCGGGAGTGCGGCGTTACGCAGGGCGTGCCGAATGAGCACGGTCCGTTCAGTCAGCCCTTTCGCCCTGGCTGTCCGAATATAGTCCTCTCTCAAAGTTTCCAGCATAGTCGCGCGCGTCATCCTGGTAATCAACGCCATTACTATGACCCCGGTGGCGAAAGCCGGCATTATCAGCCTGTGTAGAAACGGGCCGATTCCCTCTGAGGGCGGACTGTATCCGGCAGCTGGGAAGATGTCCAACTGGACCGCGAAGAAGAAGATCATAAGGAAGCCAAGCCAGAAGACCGGCATCGAGAATCCAAGAGTTGCAATAACCATTACGCTGCGGTCAACCCACGAGTCAGCTTTCCAAGCGGCCAGCACCCCAAGCGGAATCGCCAGGGCCAGCGCAATTATCTCCGTCATAATTGTGAGAGATATGGTCGGTACTACTCGCGCCCTTATCAAGTCAGAGACATTGTGCTTGGAGAGGAGCGACTGTCCCAGATCGCCCCTGGCCAGATCACCGAAGTACCTATAGAGCTGGACATGCATCGGTTGATCCAGCCCAAGCTGCTTGCGAATCTTCTCCACGAGAGCGGGATCGACTTCGGCCCCTCCTGTCCCGGCGAGAATGGCGGCGGGGTCGCCCGGAGCAAGCCGCAGAATGGCGAAGACAACCAGCGCGACGACAATAATTACCGGGATGGTCGTAAGGGTGCGCCTGATAATGTAGCCAGTCATTCGCCCAGCTCTCCATTGACGCGAGTCAGAACTTCAGGCAACGTCTGTTGCCGCAGGCCGCGCCTTACATGAGCACAAGCCAAGTTCGGGCTCGTCTTCCGCTACTCTCCGAAGTCGACTGTCCATTCCCCGTCGGCAGTGACTACCAGTCCGTATATGTCTGGCGTCAGTCCGATCATGGCGTGGATCTTGACTTCCACTGTTCCGTCGTATGAACCAACGATGTTTACAAGATTTTCCGCGAGGGTTCCGTCCGCATTGATCAGTTCGACAACGAAGTTGGACGATCCGCTGTGAGTGATTGCCACGGACTTAGTTCCGGTTTCGAGATTGATTGGGCCCTTAACGTCGTCGCCGGCGCCAGACCAGTTAAACGGAGGCGATTCTCCGCTGTCCCAGACGGGTTGAGTCAGTTCAACCCTCCATGCCCCGCCGGCGGTAACCTGCATCAGATAGGTACCTGGCGTCAGTCCGAATAGCTGGGCGGGACTCACCTGATGTGCCCGCACACCATCGTAGGCGCCGGTGGTCTCTATGGTAGAGACGTTGCCCCTGGGGCTGCCGGTACCGGAGTGCAGGCCGCCCGTGGCTGACTTACTCACGAGGTGCTGTTCGGTAAGAATCCTGACAGCAAAGTCGGAGCCTCCCTGATGAGAAGCCTTCATGTATAGGATGCCATCAGTAATGTCGAATCTGGCCGTCTGCGTATTGCCCTCGCCCTCATACACCTGCGGATCGGTTGCGGAAATTGCGACAGGCGCTGCTGAGTCAACCGGCATGGGGAAAGTTTGAGCTTGCTGCGTATTGGAAGGCTGAGATTGAGCGGCGGCGGATGAGGAGCCGCCATCCTCGTCGTCAGGATCGGAAGAAGAGTCGGAACTGCATCCGTATAGCATCAGGGCGACAAGCGGGATGGCAACCAATGCGGCCAGCCTGAGAATTCGATTCACTCGCCACCTCAATACAAGGCCGTTCCTGACAAGGTCGTTCCTGTCAAATGACAGTTAGCCGACAATCCGCACTGATGAGGGGTTGCCCATCAGGTACTGCGCGTTAAGAGTATCGCAGACACATACAGGCGGCACCAATCAACCTACGAGAAACGGTCACTTCGGTGACTCGGGGCTCATTGCCCGGAGCGGAGCTAGACTATCGCAGCACTTTTTCTTTGTCAACCGACGGTGAGATTGAGCGACCATGCAACGGTATAGCTGTGTTTCGGGGTGAGAATTGTACCCTCCACGACGGCGAATTCGTGACCAACGACGATGAGGCCCAAAAGCCAGAGATGCAGGTGCAGTCGGGGGCCTCGCATTTGAAGAGGGGATAGAGTTCAAGCCAGGGGCTTGAACGCATCAGAGCATCGGCGGAAGAGGCTTGTCGACTCTCAGTATGGACAGGAACGCGCGCTGGACAGCGGAGATGTGGGCGTCGTCGCGGTAGAACACGGTCAGCGGACGCTCGCACCTCCAGCCCTGAACCGCCAGCACCTTGAGGTATCCAGCCCCGACATCAGGCCCGACGGAGAACTTCGACACCACTCCGATTCCGAGTCCGGCTGAGGCTGCGCGTTTGACCGCCTCGTTGCTGCCAAGGTCCATGGCGACACGGACACGAACGCCCATGGAAGCGAATTGATCCTCAGCGGCACGACGGGTCGCCGACCCGGCCTCCCGCATGACGTATGGTTCATCGACAACGTCCTGAAGGGTTAGTCTCCGCTTGCGAGCGAGCACGTGTGTGGGCGAAGTGACGAGTACTACCTCGTCGTTCACATAGAGAAAAGAGGCCAGGCCCCGGATGTCGACCGGAGCTCCGGCCATCCCCAGATCAAGCTCGCGGCTAAGAATCTGATCGATTACGGTCCTCGTGTTCGAGATTGACAGCGAAATTTCCACCTTAGGATATCGCTCTCGGAACCTGCCGAGTGCCAGTGGCAGAATGTACTCGCCTGGGGTCGACGACGATCCGATGGTCAGCCTACCCGACTCCAGACCTGTCAGGTCCTGGATAGCGTTCGTCATTTCGTCGGCGAGAGTGAAGATGCGTCTAGTGTAGTCAAAGACCGTTTCACCAGTGTCGGTAAGGCTTACGCCGGAGCGCATCCTGATGAGCAGAGTCGTGTCTAGGCTGCGCTCCAGCTCCTTGACCTGAATGGAGACCGCAGGCTGACTGATATCCAGTTCCCTAGCGGCCCTGGTGAAGCTGCCGAGCCGGGCAACCGTGTGGAAGATAAATAGGCGATGGAAGTTGATCTCGGCCATAACCCTTAGTTATGTAAGCTCAGAATTTTCTTTAAGTAATATTATACACGTTTTTTGATGAGTTGGTTGTCTTCCATGACAAGAGTGATTGGGACATTTGCGGTTCAGGGGTAACAGCAGAAGGATGTGCCAGATGCTTGTGCCCACGGCACCCTCTATTTATACCAGATACGACAAGGGTAGATGGTTGGGTTTGGAACCTGCCGGTTCGCGGCTCTTGGAAATTCCACGACGCACTCACAGAAGACGCCCGGATAGGCTCGGCCTCTGAGTAGGCGTCGCCAGCAGATTGAGAACCCGCATGGCAGCAGGATATAATCAGCAGAGCGGCATTTCCAGATAGTTACCCTACCGAGGTGGTTTATGGGGAACCAGATTGACTTCAACTGCGACATGGGCGAGAGCTTCGGCATGTACAAGATGGGGCTGGACGAGGAAGTCATCAAGTACATCACTTCAGCCAATATCGCCTGCGGATTCCATGCCGGCGACCCCAGCTGGATGCGCAAGACGGTGACCCTGGCGGAGGAGCAAGGAGTGGCCATTGGCGCTCATCCGAGCTTTCCAGACCTCTCTGGTTTTGGAAGGCGAAACATGGTCGTTTCGCCCGATGAGGCTCGGAATGACGTGATCTACCAGATGGGCGCGTTGCAGGCGTTCACGAACACTGGCAAACTCCAGCACGTTAAACCACACGGCGCGATGTACAACATGGCAGTGGACGACGAGACGCTGGCCCGCGCGATCTGTGAAGCGGTGCTGGAAGTGGACGAGGACGCTGCGCTGCTTGCGCTTGCGGGGTCAGCGTGGATAGATATCGCGAAGGACATGGGACTCCGAGTCGGGCGCGAGATATTCGCTGATCGGGCCCTGAATCCTGACGGCACGCTTGTGTCCCGATCGCAGCCCGGGTCGGTAATCCACGATACCTCCGAGGTGGTGGAGCGCAGCCTGCAGATGGTGGTCGAGGGACGCGCACGAGCCATCAACGGAGACGTCATCGAGGTGGAAGCCGACAGCCTGTGCCTGCATGGAGACACGCCCGGGGCGGTGGAGATGGCAAAGGCGCTAAAAGAGGCGCTTGAATCGGAGGGTGTCCTGGTCAGGCCGCTGGGCGAGCTGGTCTAGTGTCCTCACACGTCCGAGGCGATGCGCAATCGCCCGGCGCCATCCAGTTCCTGCACGCAGGAGACCAGGCTGTAGTGGTCGAATTCGGGTCCGAGATCGACCCAGAGATCAATGCGCTGGTGCATAGGACGGCGGACGCCATCGAGGTGTCCGACATCAGAGGCGTGCTCGAGTTGGTGCCCACGTACCGCTCCCTGCTGATCTACTACGACCCCCTCCAGGTATCGCTGCCAGAGCTACAGGCTCAGATATCGGATCTGGCGATAGGCGAGGGAGAGACCGGGGACGAGTTCAGGATAGTCGAGATTCCTACCCTGTACGGCGGGGAGCATGGACCAGACCTTGAATTCGTAGCCGAGAACGCGGGTATGACCGAGACGGAGGTAATCGCGCTGCACTCCGGGACGGACTACCTGGTTTACACGATGGGGTTCAGTCCAGGTTTTCCATATCTTGGAGGGCTGGACGCAAGGCTGCACACGCCGAGACTTCAATCTCCTCGCATACTAATTCCAGCAGGCTCAGTGGGGATTGCCGAGAGCCAGACAGGCTTGTATCCAGTGGCAAGTCCGGGAGGCTGGCGACTTATCGGGCGGTCTCCGCTAAAGTTATTCGATCCGTATGCGAGTCCGCCTACGGTAATCAATGCTGGCGACAGAGTGAGGTTCGTTGCGCTCGAAGACGCTGCCGCGTACGGTGAGATAGATCGCCAGGTACAGAACGGCACGTATTCGACCGTCATGAGGACTGGGCGATGAGCGATCGCACCATCGAGGTGATCTCGTCCGGGCTGCTGACGACGGTGCAGGACCTGGGTCGAAGAGGCTATCAGAGATACGGAATCCCCGTCTGCGGAGCTCTGGATCCCGTCTCACTTCGTATTGCCAACATCCTGGTCGGCAACTCCGAAGACGCAGCTGGGCTCGAAATCACGGCGCTGGGACCGACCATCAGGTTCAACACAGACAGCGTGTTCGCCGTGGTCGGAGCCGACTTCAGGCCAGTACTGGACGGACAGCAGGTACAGACGTGGGAGTCCGTGAAGGTCCCGGCGGGGTCAGTAGTAACCCTCGGCGGTGCATTGGACGGTCTGCGTGCGTACCTGGCGGTCGCTGGGGATATAGACGTTCCCCTCGTAATGAACAGCCGGTCGACGGACCTGAAAGGCGGGTTTGGCGGACTCGAAGGACGCGCGCTGCGCGATGGAGACTTGCTGCCGATAGGCGACTCGCCGCACCTGGCAAACTGGACCGGGACAGGTCTGCCCATGGGAATCAGCAGACAGCCGACTTACGGCCAGCAGTTTCATATCAGGGTCGTGCTCGGCCCGCAGGTAGGCGAATTCACCGAGAGCGGCGTGAATGCAATGCTGACGTCCGAGTATACGGTCTCAGTGGACTCGGACAGGATGGGCTGCCGGCTGGAGGGTCCTGAAATCGCCCATACGAGCGGGCCTGACATTGTGTCGGACGGCACCGCCCTGGGTTCGATACAGGTGCCAGGTAGCGGCCAACCGATCATCCTGCTCGCCGACCGGGGAACCACGGGCGGATATGCGAAGATCGCGACGGTGATCGGCCCGGACATCGGCCTTCTTACCCAGGCGATGCCAGGCGCGAAGGTCCGCTTTTCAGAAGTGTCGGTCGATGAAGCGCACCAGGTTCTGCGTGACCAGGAAGAGATGCTGCGGGAGATCAAGTCGTTCGTCGGCTTGGACCTGACGGGAGCGGTCTCGATCAGATCGGACGGCAGTGACGTGCAGGTGAGAGACGAGAATGGCGGCCCTATTGCCGTGACTGAAGTGCGTGGGTCGAGGACCTCCACACGGACAGTTTCGGCAAATATCGATGGAGAACAGTTCGAGTTCGAACTCAGGACAGCCTTCCAGTAGCCAAAGGGAGTTGATATGAGCGATAAGCGAATAGTGATCTTCGGCGCGGGGGCGGCTGGAAGCTACCTGGGTGCGTATATGACCAGGGAGGGCTACGACGTCACCTTCGTGGACATGTGGGGCGAGCACGTAGAGGCGATGCGACAGAACGGACTGCGCGCTTCGGGCACGCAGGATGACTTCACCGTTGAAGTTAACGCTCACCACCTGTCGGATGCGATGCAATTGCCGGGCCAGTTCGACATCGGCTTCCTGGCGATGAAGAGCTACGACACCGAGTGGTCGGCTCATTTCCTGAAGCGGCTCGTCAAGGACGACGGGGTGGTCGTGTCGTCTCAGAACTGCATGAACGACAGGCTGGTGGCATCCATCGTGGGATACGAGAGGGCGGTCGGGTGCATCATGTCGAGCATAACGGTTGCGCTGTGGGAGCCGGGCCACGTCACCCGTGGAGGGCTTCCGGGACGAGGCCGGGGGCACGTGGTGTTCCGCGTCGGGGAGCTTCACGGACGCATCACGCCGAGGGTCGAAGAACTTGCCGATATCCTGATGTGCGTGGACGACGCGAAGGCGACGTCAAACCTTTGGGGAGAGCGCTGGTCGAAGCTAACGACCAACTCGTCGGGCAACCCTGTCGGAGCGATGACCAGCCTTGGAGCAGAGGGCGTCGCGTCCATGCCGGAAGCGCGCCGCATACAGATCAACATCTGCAAGGAGTCGTGCCAGGTAGCACTGGCGCAGAACTACCAGGTCGAGCCGATCAGGGGCCTGTCGGCCGAGACCTACGCAAATGCGGACGACGGGGAGGTCTTTGAGGAACTCGACGCGAAGTTCCAGCCGTCCGGAGGCGGAGCGGACTGGAAGTCGTCGATGGGCCAGGACGTGGAGAAGGGTCGGCGGACCGAGATCGAGTTTATGAACGGGTACATCGTCGATGAGGGACGCCGTGTCGGAGTAGCGACACCGGTCAACGCCGCCATTGTGCAGGTTGTCCAGGAAGTGCAGTCTGGTCAGCGCGCTCCGGGGCCCGAGAACGTGCACCGTGTGTTGAGCCTCTCCGGACTGGCGTGAGTTTACTTTTCCCTGGAAACTGCGGCGACCGTTCACTTGGAACAGGTCTTCGCGAGGTGACGCGCCCTGTTGCGTGAGCTGTTCCACGACCTAACAGACTGGACGCTCCAAGCTGCTGACAGCGATTTGGCTATCGTACTGCTTGCTCTAGCAGCGTTCAGCGAGTCGGTGATCTTTCCGATTCCTCCAGACCCGCTGCTCATCGCGGTCGGCGTGGCGAGTCCGGGCTCGGCGATATGGGTAGCGGCGCTTGTTACGATCGCCTCGGTATCGGGCGCATTTATAGGCCACTGGCTAGGACGGAGAGTCGGCAGGCCGCTGCTGAGTCGGCTGGTGTCCGAGAGCAAAGTTGAGCGAGCCGAGGCGCTGTTCAACAAGTTCGGCGTGTGGGCGATCCTGGTGGCGGCGTTCACGCCGATTCCCTATAAAGTGTTCACGATATTGGCGGGCATCATGAACCTGCCCTTACGTCCGTTTGTACTGGCGTCACTGATCGGTCGCGGAGCGCGGTTTATGACGATCGGGGTTCTGGTGTTCCTGTTCGGAGAGGAGATACAGGAGTTCATCGAGGGGAATTTCGAGTTTCTGACAATTGCAGCTGGGGTGGGGCTGGTGGTCGTGGTGGCGGGATATCTGGGGTACAGGGGTTGGGTAGCGCGCAGACGTGGGAATATTGACACTCTAACGGTGGATTCCTAGACTACGGCAAGTCGCCTGAGCGAATCTGCATCCGGGCACGGAGGTCCAGATTGAACATCACTTTTACTCAGCAGGAAGAGGACTTCCGCCAGGAGATCCGCGACTTTATCAAGGATGAATTGCCCTCAGACTGGGACCCGATCGGTCAGACGGGAGAGTCCGTGGAGGACCGTCAGGCGTTCACACGCGGTATGTCCAAGCGGCTGGCGGACAAGGGGTGGCTGACGCTCGCCTGGCCTGAGGAATATGGCGGCCAGGGTCGGTCGATAATGGAGCAGGTAATCTACAACGAGGAGATGTCGTACTGGAACATTCCCGGAACCGAGCTGGGGACTGGGGCGATCTCATGGGTGGGGCCGGTGTTGATGCTGGCCGGTACAGATGACCAAAAGCGGGAGCACCTGCCGCCAATTGCGAGGGCAGAACGTTACTGGTGCACCCTCTACAGCGAGCCAGGATCGGGGTCAGACCTTGCATCTCTCCAGACATCAGCAGTCCGGGACGGTGACGACTACGTCATCAACGGCCAGAAGATTTGGACGTCCAGCGCGCACTTCGCCGACTGGGGCTGGCTAGCCGCGCGCACAAACCCGGATGCGCCCAAGCACCGAGGAATCAGCCTGTTCATGCTGGACATGAAGAGTCCGGGCGTGGAAGTCAGGCCGATCGAGAACATGGCGGGCGGGCACGACTTCAACGAAGTTTATTTCAATGACGTACGAGTGCCGAGCGGGAACCTCGTCGGAACGGAGGACCGAGGATGGTACACGCTGGCGGTGGCGCTGGACTTCGAACGATCAGGAGTGGGGTACTCGGCCGGAGCTCGCCGGACACTGAACGCGCTGAAAAATTACGTGACAGAGACCGAGCGCGGCGGCGCACCGCTCAGCAGAGACCCACAGGTCCGCAAGAAGTTGGCGCAACGGCATGTCGAGACCGAGATCTCCAGATGGCTGTCTTATAGAGTGGCCTGGATGCAGAGTCAAGGCCTGATCCCCAACGCTGAGGCGTCCATGTCCAAGATGTACGGGACGGAGTTGACTCAGCGCGTCGCGCGCACGGGTATGGAGATACTCGGGATGGCGGGGTTGCTATCGGAGGGATCGAAGTGGGCGCCGCTGCAAGGACATATCCAGCAGTCTTACCTGACGTCCACGTCATCTACGATCGCAGCCGGGACCTCTGAGATCCAGCGTAACATTATTGCCCAGAGAGGGCTTGGGCTACCGAGGTAGGTCCTCGCCGCCTCTTCAAGCCCAGGTCTGAATAGAGCCTGACAGATCATGTTGTACAGCTTCGTTATTCTGTCGGTCTGCACGGCGCTGTTCGCGTTGCGCGTGGTTGGACAACTGGTTGTAGTGACGAATGAGCCGAGGTGGCTCCCCGCCAACGAGCATTGGTACTCCGGCCTCATGCCATACCGCTACCTACTTCCAGGACAGTTGGTCTTGCTGGCGCTCATGGCCGTAATCACGCTACAAGTGCACCAGGACCAAGGGGTGTTCGCGGCGGACTGGTGGGCAAAGGCTGCGCCGGTTCTTGCGGCGCTGGCGTGGATTTACTTCGGGGCGATGGTCGTCCGGTACATCCTGACAATGCTGCTCAAGCCTGAGCTCAGGTGGTTCAGGCGTACAATCCCCATCTGGTTCCACATGGTGCTGGCTGTCGCCTTATGGTCATTCGCCGACTATCACGGTACGTGATCTCGTTCGATAAGCCGGCCGATCCGTTTGGCGTCGAGCTTGATGTTGTACAGCCCTCCCCGTCCATCGTAGTTATGGCCGACGAAGAATAGTCCAACGTACTTCGAGCTCCGAACTCTGTCGCGGCGGTCCGCGAATCCACACTCGTCTCGGTCACCATACTCACCCATCCACTGGATTGTCGCGCGATAACCGGTGGCGAGTATCACCGCGTCGCACGTCCACTCGGTCCCGTCTGTGAGCCGGACCCCGGTATCAGTGTACCCGACGACTCCCGGCAGTACCTTTATCCGTCCAGCGTCGATGTAGCGCGCGACCCCGCTGTCTATGAGAGGCACATCCGGACAGGCGTCGAGTCGCTCCTTGCCTGGCAATTCCGAGGACTTCCGACTCCCAAGCAGCTCACCGACCATTGCCGCGCCGCGCACGGAGCTACGCTGCAGTGATCCGGGCAGCCACGAAATGGCCCATCCAAAGTACTGGGATGGGATTCCTGCCATGCTCCTCGGCACGACGTTGGCGCCCGAACGGACGGAGACCGCGACGTTCACGCCAGCAACGGTAAGCTCAGAGGCAATTTCCGCAGCCGAGTTTCCGATTCCGACCACGAGCACACGACTATCCAGGAATTCGTCCGGCCTCCTATAATCCGAGCTGTGAAGGAGGCGGCCTGTGAAGGAGGCGGCACCGGGGAAGTCCGGCAAGAGCGGAGAGGACATAATTCCGGTGGCGACAACCGCGACACGAGACCGATATTCGGCCCCACAACTATCGACTACCCAGACACCATCTTGACGTCGAAGTCCCGTTACCTCAACGCCGGACCGCAATGGCAGATTGAATCTATCGACGTATGCCTCGATGTATGCGGTGAACTCACGTCTTGTAGGAAAGAGTGATGTTCCAGCGGGGAACGACATTCCGGGAAGTGAGCTCAAGTGCTTTCCAGTGTGCAGCCTCAGGCTGTCGTACACGTTCTCCCACATCCAGGCCGCCCGGTCACCCCGTTCAAGCACCACATTCACGATTCTACGCGCGGAAAGCTGCTGCGAGACCGCCAGACCTCCGGGACCTCCGCCGACAACTATGGCATCGTAGTGATCACCACCCACTTGTGGCTGACTCCGTAGCTCCTGGCACGTTCAACGTAGGCCAGGGCATGTACTAGGCATTCCTGAGCGCGCGGAACCAGTCGCTCTCGAACACCCCGTTAGGATCAAGCCTATCCTTGAGCTCCAGGAATTTCGCCAGGTCGGGATAGGCGCGTTGCAGTTGGTCGTTCCTTGCCCAGCGATGGTATGTGAGGTAGTAACTGCCGTCCCTGTCCAAGGCACAGTCGATTAGCTGGCGAAACTGAGAGCTCGCGCGTTCGATCCCCTCAGGGGAGTGCTCCACGAGCAGGTTAAAGATAATGCACGCATAGTCCTGCTTCGCCCAGCGCAGTATGGTCTCGTCTTCGGACTCGATCAGTCTGACAGTGCCGTAAACGACGTTCGCGTCAGTATCCAGCAGTGACTGCCGCGCCGCATGCATGAAGTCTTCGAATCTATTCCGAGGCACGTACAGTTCGGAAATCATCAGCGATTTGAAGGTAGTCCAGCCGAGCGTGCGGGCCAGCAGGTCGCCAGCTTCAGGCAGATATGGACTGAACTGGTGGTCGTCGGACCAGTAGAGCTGGCTATCCGTGCGGAGATAGTGGTCGGCGTACTCGGTATAGGCACGTGCCTTTTCAGTGTGCGCCAGAACGTACAACCTCATCCAGTCCTCGGCCGAAAGCCCAATCTGGTCGCCTGGAACCTCCGTGAACGCGCCGGCCGGTGAGTATGCTGAGAGGATACCCCTGAGCATGAAGTCATCTGAGGTCTCGTCGGTCATGTACTGAAAGTCACCAAAAGTCGCACCCTGAGCTGTCTGCGATTCCAGCGTGCGAATCACCTCGTCTATTGTGATCTCACGCACGCGCCTGACGAGTTGGACTCTAGGTTCCAACCTGAGCTTGATGGAGTCGACAAACCCGAGCAAACCGTAGCCGCCGATGGCGGCACTGAAGAGCTCGGTGTTCTCGGAACGACTGCACTGGACACGATCGCCGGTGGGCAGAGTGATGTGGAACGCATCTATGTCGTCGACTATGGGCTTTCGGCCAAGGACCCGGCCGTGGATATTTGAAGACAGCGCACCGCCGAGGGTCAGATCGTCCGCGCCTGTCTGCTTCTGAATGATGGTTAGGGGGGCTTGAAGACGAGGCTGTCGCTGGCGGAGCCAAGCTGCAAGTTTGGGCCAGGTGACGCCAGTTTGAACCCAGATCGTGCGCGACAGGGGATCGAGGGGGCCAATTCCGGACAGCCTCTTCGAGCTGATCGACACTCCCCCCTCGGCGAACTGCTGGCCGCCCATAGAGTGTCTCGCGCCGGCAGGACACACGACGAGTCCCTCGGCCGAAGCCTTCGCAATTGAGGCGGCGACACCTTCAGGAGTGGCCGGCGCGACGACACGCTCCATTTGAGTGTGATTCAATCTCGACTGGACGTCGTTCAACTCTGGCATTTTCTTCTCTTGGGCGAGGCTTTGCTCGGCCCTATCAGATCTCCAGCTAAACGCTGAAGGTCCTACGCTCCTCTCGGGCGGCCGCTCGCATACCCTGTGACACATTCACTCTTGTCAGCACGATAGTACCGGCGATGATTATCAGGAGAATAGAGGCAACCGCGACGCGGGTGTCGAAGATGGCGGTCGCGGCGATATACATCATGGGTCCGAACACTGAAGACGCTCTGCTCATGAATCCAAAGAAGGAGAAGAACTCTCCACTTCGGGACTCCGGCGTTATCTGGGCGAACAGGCTTCTTGCGAGCGCCTGACTTCCTCCAATTACCAAGCCCACCAGAACTCCGAGGAGAAGCCATTGGTAACCGACTTGCAATCCGAGTGGTTCCCAGAGGTAGCCTCTAACGATGGACGGCCACCGATCTATGAGTCCCCGGCCCAACACCGACGGATGCGCATCGCCGACCGCGGACTGGCCGTCCAACTCTCCTCCACGAACCGACAGGCTGTACTCGAATTCCCTGGCGTCCCTTATCACGTCGGGCAGGTTTTGGACAGCGCGGGGCTTCAGCACGGCGCCTTCACCAAGCAGCCAGGTGTCCCCCCTACCCTCAAGCTCCAAGCCTTCTTCAGGCAGGTCGGGCGCGACCTCGATGACGTAGTCACCAGAAGCAGGGATATAAGCAAGCTGGAAATCGAAGTCAGAGTGGTCCCTTGGCGAAAGCGGGACTATCGCTACGCCGAACAGGACTATGACAGTCCAGGCGATGAGGGAGACGGTCAGCGCCGGTTTTGTCGTGATTCGGTCCGCGAGCCAACCGAAAGCGAGCGCGCCCGGCACGGCCACAAACTGGATAATGACGATTGTCGCCATGTTAAAGGCGAGCGCAATGCCCAGGGTGTCGGCGGCGAACGCACCGGCTATGGCCAGGACCGTCTGGAGGCCGTCGTTGAACAGAAGGTACGCACCTAGATAGGTCAGCACGACCCTGTATCGCCTGATCTCACGGAAAGTCTGGCCTAGTTCCCTGAAGCCAAGAGCCAGCGCCGAGAATGCAGTCAGTCCGAAGACGCGCCGCTGGATGTGCGGCTCAGGCATCACCCTGAGTGTCCAGATTGCCCATCCGAACCACCACACACCGACGGAGGCGATAGCAAATCGGGTCGCGATGTCTGCGAAATCCGTGTCCTGGGTCGCCAGGATCAACGCCAGATGCACCAACAAGAGCAGTCCGCCGCCCGCGTAGCCATACGCGAAGCCGCGGCTGCTGATGTCGTCGTGCATCCGCGCAGGTCCTAGGTGGGGTAGGAACGAGTTGTAGAACACCAGGCTTCCAGCGAAGCCTATGTTGGCGAGGATGAACATCCCGAACAACCATATCCACGGTTGGGCGGTGTAAGCAGAGAAGAACGCCAGCACGGTAAAGAGAGAGCCAATAGCTGTGTATATCCAAAGAAGGGTCTTCTTGATCGGGACGCGATCAGAGATGATGCCGAGCACTGGGCTGGAGAGTGCGACTATGGCAGTTGAAATGGCGACGCCCAGACTCCAAGTCGAGCTGCTCGTGAACGTGATTCCAAGGATCGAAGCGCTGTCGCCCAGCGCCTCTTTGAACAGAAAGACGAAGTACACGGGAAAGATTGCTGCCACGCCACTGGTGGCAAAGGCCGAATTTGCCCAGTCGTACATGCACCAAGCGCGGATAACGCGCCGGTCTTCCTCAGGGAGGTACCTTAGCTTAGTCTGTCTAGTGGTCTGATGTGCGGAATCCATACGGCAGTGACATGATAGAGGAATTCAGTAAATGTTGGTTAATGGTACGAATCTCGAAAGTGTATCAGTGATTGACCCTATTATTGCCACCGTATAGCATGAACGTCGTCGAATTCTGTCACAGAGGAGAGTCGCCAGTTGCTGGCAAGAGCGAAGTCGTGTGCAGTTGTCGGTCTGGACGGATTCATTGTGGATGTCGAGGTCGATATTTCTCCCGGCCTGCCACGGTTCGACGTGGTGGGACTGGCGGACACTGCGGTCCAGGAGGCGAGGGCGCGGGTACGAGCAGCGATACGAAACTCGGGCTGCGAATTCCCCTTGCGAAGAATCACAGCGAACCTGGCTCCTGCGGATGTGCGCAAGGCCGGTTCCAGCTACGATCTGCCACTGGCAATAGCGCTGTTGCAGAGCTCGGGACAACTGGATGCGGTGAATGACGACGCCATGTTCGTTGGGCAGCTCTCTCTGAACGGAGACTTGCTGCACACAGATGGAATCCTGCCAATGGTCGCGCTGGCCCAGGAGTCCGGGGCGTCCAGGGTTTTCGTTCCGATGCCGGACGGTGAGGAGGCGGCCTTGGTCGAGGGGATAGAAGTGTATCCCGTCGAGCATTTGCTATCACTAATCCGGCATCTCAGAGGCGAAGAAGAGCTGACACCGGCCTCGGCAGACGGTCGAAACTCGCCCCGTAGCAGCGGGGATCATGCATTCGATATATCGAGCATCCGAGGACAGGAGCACGCGAAGCGGGCACTTGAGGTTGCGGCCGCGGGCGGTCATAACGTGCTTATGACCGGGCCTCCCGGATCAGGCAAGACCCTGCTGGCACGGGCGTTGCCGTCGATCCTTCCACCCCTGACCCACTCGGAGGCGATCGAGGTTACCAAGATCTACTCAATCGCAGACTCTCTGCCGAGGGAGAACCCGCTGATTTCTGAGCGTCCGTTCAGGTCTCCGCACCACACAGTCTCGTACGCCGGGCTCGTTGGTGGAGGCACCGTGCCAGGCCCCGGGGAGATCACCATGAGCCACAGGGGTGTGCTGTTTCTGGACGAATTGCCCGAGTTCGGGCACCGGATCCTGGAGGCGCTGCGACAGCCGCTCGAGGACAAGCGTGTGATAATTACACGCGCGCACGGCTCGGTGACCTTATCCGGCGAACTTCATGCTCGTCAGCGCGATGAACCCGTGTCCGTGCGGATACTTTGGGGACCCTCATCACGAATGCACCTGCACTCCGGGGCAGGTCAGCAGGTACAGCAAGAGAATCAGCGGTCCACTGCTGGACCGGATCGACATCTTCGTCGAAGTTCCCCGGGTGGAGTACGATAAGCTGGTTGCTCCGTCAGCAGCGGAGTTGTCCTCGGGGGTCCGCGACAGGACAGAACGAGCGCGACACGCTCAACGGGCGCGGTTCGGAGAGACCGGCCTTCTGACCAATTCCGAGATGGGACCGAACGAGGTATACCAGTTCTGCGACCTGGACGAGCAGGCGTCGGGGCTGGTGCGCTCAGCGATGCAGCAGATGCACCTGTCAGCGCGAGTTTATCACCGCATTCTCAAACTGGCGCGGACGATCGCCGACCTATCCGGGGAGGATACGGTCGGCGTCGCGCACGTCGCGGAGGCGCTTCAGTACAGGCAGCCCCAGTGGGTGTGAAGTAGGCTAAGGAGGTCGCGATGCGGGTTGCGAGAGCCCCCTCACCCCAACCCTCTCCCTGAGGGAGAGGGGCCTGTTGATTGAGGCTTCAGATCTGAAAAGTCAGCTCTATCTACACCTCTCAACCGAGGGAGAGGGAGAGTTGTTGTCGTATGTCAGCTAACTCGGGCGAACTTCTGGACCCTGGCGCCGTCGAGGGTTTCACCGACATAGAGGTCTCCGTTGGAGTCCATTGCAACCGCGTGTCCAGCGATGATGTCTCCGGGGTTGTCGGTGGACATGCCCCAGCCTCCTAGCCACTGGCCGGTCGGAGTCATGATCTTGACTCCGGCGGGATGCGACAGAGCGTTCGGGGATGGCTGGTCAGGGCCGAGGCCCTGGTGAAAGCCGAGGTCGGTGATATACATGTTGCCATCCGGTCCCTGCCAGATGTGGTCGGGACGGTGGACACCACCCCACTCGCTCATGTACTGGCCGTCGGGGGTGAAAATCTGTATGCGGCTGTTCTCTCGATCGGCAACGTAGACGGTTCCGGCGTTGTCTAAGCAGACGCTGTGCGGGATCCGGAACTGGCCTGGGCCGGTACCCGGCTCGCCCCAAGACCGGATCAGGTCGCCTGTGGCGGTGAAGTGATGAATCCTAGCGTTGCCGTAACCGTCTGCGATGTAGAGCGAGCCGTCGGATGCTATGGCGATGTCCGTGGGGCGGTTGAACGGGTCGCCGCTCAGCGGCTCGGGCGGATCGTCGGGCGTGCCGAGTGTCATGAGCAGGTCGCCGTCAGCGGTCCACTTTCGGACAGTGTGGTTGCCGATGTCGGTTGTGTAGATGCTGCCGTCGGGTCCCACTTCGATGTGGTGGGCAGACCCGAAAAGGCCCTCGCCCCAACTGTTGATAACGTTGCCGTATGTATCCAGGACGATGATCGGGTGATCACTGCGGTTATAAACGAAGATGCGGTCCTGCGCGTCAATGCCGACGCCGACAGCGTGGTTCCACTCCCAACCTGCGGGGAGATTGCCCCAGCCTGGAACATGCTCGTAGACGTACTTGCCGTAGCTGACTCGGAAGGTCTTAGTTTCGGTTGCCATGTGAAGCTCTCCTGTGTATCGCAAATCGAGTATGCCCAGTGCACGCTCGATTGTAACATGACGTGCCGTGATGTGAGACAAAGCCACAGATAGCGGCTCGCGCTCTGCTGTATACTGGGCTTCATGCCTGATACTCCGCTGCGTTCGGGCCGGGTCGAAACTGCTGAGACCGGCCGAACGGCCACACTTTCTGCGAATAGGCCACCTGCGCCAACGAAGGACCCCTCTGCGTCCGTGGACTCTGCCTCAGTAGACGCTCCCGCAGGCAGAGGGATCCTCAATACCTTCTACTCGCTGAGGTTCAGGGAGTTCCGTTTCCTCTGGCTTGGCATGGTGTTCCTGATGATGGGAATGCAGATGCAGATGATCGTCAGAGCGTATCTGACCTATGAGCTCACGTCGTCTCCGTTCATCCTGGGTCTAGTGAATGCCGGGTTTGCGATTCCCATGTTGTCGCTTGCCTTGTTCGGGGGAGCGGTGGCTGATCGGATGGAGCGTAAGCGGGTAATCCAGATTGGGCAGTGCATGGCGGTTGTGCTCGCGCTGTTCGTGGGCGTATCGATATTGACGAACACCGTCACGTGGATACACCTTCTGTGTGTGTCAATGGTCCAAGGCGCCCAGTTTGCGTTCCTAATGCCTGCGCGCCAGGCCCTGGTTCCGCAACTGGTAGGTCGAAGCAACCTGACCAACGCGATGTCTCTGGACGCCGCGGCCATGAGCTTAACGACGCTGATCGCGCCGTCGGTCGGAGGGGTACTGTACAACGTGATCGGTCCGGAGGGGGTCTACTTCTTAGTCGCCGGACTAGGTGTTGTGGCGGTGATGTTTACGTCGATGGTCTCGGCTCGCGGCGGGTCGGCGAACAGGCCCAGCGTGCCAATGGCGAGCGATATATCGCAGGGTCTTCGCTACGTCGTGAACAGTCCTGTGGTGCTGATACTACTCGTCATGGGACTGGCAACCGCGCTGCTCGCGATGCCGTTCAGGTTCCTGATGCCGGTGTTCGTAGTGGACATTTACGGACGAGGCCCGGAGTCGCTTGGACTGCTGGTCACGATCATGGGTCTAGGGTCGCTGGTCGGAGCGCTGTTCATAGCCTCAATAGGCAGCAAGCGTCGAGGATTGCTTCTGCTGGCTGGAAGCTTTATCTCGGCGATAGCGCTGATGCTGGTTGCAGCGATTCCGCTATATTACGCGGCAGCAGGGTTGATGGTACTGCTGGGCCTCGGAGACGCAGGGCGGCGGACCCTGAACCAGGCGTTGATTATGGAAGAGGTCGATGACGAGTATCGTGGCCGGGTGATGAGTGTGTTCATGATGAACTTCGGGCTGATGCCCCTTGGGGTGCTCCCGGCGGGGGCGCTCGCCGAGCGGTTTGGTGGTCAGTTCGCAATTATGATACTCGGCGCTCTTCTGCTGCTGACGACTACCGTAGTGCTTGTGACGCAGCGTCGCCTGCGGGCGCTGGACTAGTCGAATCATGGTCTCTCTAAGACCTGTCCCCTGCCCTGAAGTTGTGTGCTTCGGGATGATTACGCCAGCCAGGATGATCGTCGTGGACAGTCTGCCCGCGTGGAATACCGGGGCGGTCTCGACAGATTCTGCAGAGTTCATTTCGGACGACGCCGCCATCGTTGCCGGTCTGCTTCCGGCCTGGGGTGTATCGACCGAACTCGTGGGCACCGCGCTCGGAGACGACGAGGCTGGAAGGCGAACCGTTCGGAGATTGCTAGAGATGGGCGTCGGCGGCAAGTTCGAGCTTCGTGATGATATAGAGACTCCGTTTGAGGTCAATGTCTCGGATTCGCTCGGAGGACGAACCTACATCTGGGACCGCAGGCCGGAGGTGCTGGTCACGCTGGACGACGCCGACCTGTCGCCTATCGAAGGCGCCAAGCTGCTATACGTCGATTGGTACGATGCTCCGCACATCATCCGAGCTATGAAAGCGGCTGAAGCGGCCCGCGTCCCCGTGATGCTGAACCTGGAGCACGGACACTCGGAGGCTGAGGCTATTTCCACTCTTGTGCCGTATGCCACGATCTGCCAGGCTGTGACGGACGCCGCGCAGATGGATACAGATGCCGAATCAGTGGCGCGGCTACTCACAAGCAGGGGCGTCGAGATTGCGTTGGTCACCCTGGCCTCGGGCGGCGTGGTAGGCATCAGCGGTGAAGAGGCTCTACACGTTCGAGCGCCTGAGCTTAAGCCGGCTGACACATGCGGGGCCGGTGCGACGTTCTCAGCGGCTTACATAGGTAGTCTGATTGCAGAGTCCGACTTTGAGGAGTCGCTGAGATTCGCGGTCGCGGCCGCGTCGCTAAAGTGTACGACCGTTGGTCTCAGAGCGTTCCCGCATGACCAGGTCAGGGCATTGGCGGACAGACTGGAAGTGCGTCGGCTGTCGTAGCTGCTGTGAGTGCTACGTTAATCAGGAGTCCTGTCGTTCTGGTGCCCAGCAGCCAATGAATCCGCCTGCGACCTCGAGCGGCTCCCGTTCTCCGGCGGTATCGAAAAGGATGGCGCTATTGGTCTCGCCACTGCTCAATGGGGTGCGCTCGACATGGTAACCGAGTTCCCCAAACGCCAGCAGGAAGGCGTCGTCCGGAGACCAAAGGGGGAGCGACTGGGCGTACTGGTCAAAGAACATGAAGTGAGTTAGCTGCTCCTGACTGGGTCGGAAGTCCGGCAGGTAGACTACACTCCCATCATCGACGTTCGAAATGCCAATGCGGAGCGACCCCTCAGCGCCCTCGGAAGACGTGACGTAGGCTACCCTCGAACCGTCGTGCGCCCAGAAGAACGCGAGAACGGGGTCGTCAACGATCTGGCGATCTTCCCGCGTCTCGCAATCCAAGATATGCAGGCCTGAGTAAAATCCAGACGAGCCGACCATCGCCTTGACGAGTCCAAGCTGTGGCGAGCAAGGTCGCCAAGCGACAGCTGCGATGCCGGGTATTTCGGTCTGAACCCTCACCGCCTGGTCCTGAAGGTCGATCGTTACCAGACGCTGTCGTCCCTGATTGGCGTCCAAGAAGAAGGCGATCCGGCGTCTGTCAGTGTCCCAGGACGGAGACATGTACTGAGTGCTCAAACCGGGGAACTGTTCGGGATCGGCGTCTGACGAGGCGTTGACGAGGTAGTGTCCCGTAAATGAGTGGACGAAGAGCTCGTCGGAAGTGTTCGACCATGAGAAGTACATCGGCCCGCCATCGAGGAGTCTCCTAGCAGGTTCGCCAGAGTTAGTGTCCCAGACAAATAGGGTTAGGCCCCTTGCGGTCTGCGCAACGAAGGCGAGCCTGGAGCCGTCCGGGGCCCAGCAAGCGTAGTGGGGCGTCCCTCTGGCGATGCCGGCGGTGCCTGGTTCGTTAGCGTAGATGAGACCAGGGCCCTGTTCGTCGATACCAGTCACGTACAGGCCCAGCCTCGCGCTGCCGTTGCTGCCTCCGGCATAGCCCGAGAACGCGACCTGATTTCCGCTGGGCGACCACACGGGCCAGGTGCATCTCAGTCCAGGGACGCTGAGGATGCGGTCGGGAGCGTCCGGATCAGCCGAGTCGAGTAGGCGGATGGTGCTGTCGTGGGCTGCGTATGCGATGTTCATTGTAAGAGGTACTTTCCAAGTGGTTGCGACTTGATCACCATCTGCTGTGCCGCTGGCCAGATCCCGCCAGATAGCCGATCACGTCGGGGTCGTATGGGAGATCGGAGTCGGGGTACTCGTGTGGCTTCAGATAGCTCGCGGGAGAGCGTATGGATGACGTGAGCCGGTTGTATGCGATCTCGGCGAGCTTGGGAAGGGAGAAAACGTCCTCGGCGTTGTAGCGGACCAGGGTGTCGAGCGCGCCCTGGTTGCCGCGTTCCCACATGTGCCACATCCTGACTGCATCGTAGCCGTTGAGTGAGGTAAGCTCCGTCGGGCGGCCGACTTCGAGCCGGCGTTCGATCGCCTTGAGGCCTCCTTTCTGACCCATCCGACTCAGTACGAAGCGGAGATCTATGTGCGGGGTGTGTTTGAATAGCGATCCAAAATGATGTTCTATGAACGGCAGATCAAACGAAGCGCCATTGAATGTGACGATGAGATCGTACTGCTCCAATGCCTCTCGCAGGTCTGACAGGTTCCAGTCGTACACAAAGGCGTGGTAGCCCTCACGGTCCAGGATGCCAACGAGGGTGATGATGCTGTAGTTCGGCGAGAGACCGGTCGTCTCAATATCCAGAAATGCGGCGTTGTGCCGGAAGTCGGCGTACATGCGCCATGTTTCGGATCTGGGTATCGTCCGGGCGAAGTACGCAGCGTCTTTATCGTCCAGACGCTCAATGTTCTCGACCACTCTTTCTTTCAGACCACGAGACTGCGCGCGGATCCGCCTCGGCAGGCTAAGGGAGGTGCGAAAGTCATCCCATGTGTGAATGCCCGCGTCCCAGAGCGCCTGCTCGGTTACGGGGCCAATGTTCGGGAGATGGATAAAGGTGTGTGGGAGCACAGTCCAGCCACTGGATCATCTAGTGTGCGGCGGCCACGGAGTAGCGGAGCTCGCCACGGTAAATCTGCCTGATCGTCGTGGCCTGCCAGCTCACGAACATGACCAGTATGAACGCGACTCCACCGACTAACAGCAGCGGCGAGGGGCCAATCGGAGACGGTAAGAGGGAGAGCACGTCGTTGATCAGATCAGACAGCGGCGTGCCCGATGAGAGGAGGATGTCGGAAATGTGAATGTCCGCCATCCAGCCATTGATGAGGTTGACCGAAGCCATCATCCCACCAATGTGTATGGAGTACACCGCCCCCACCCTGCCACGCACGGAGTCGTCCGTGACCGACTGAATCATCGTGTGAGTGAGCGTCATGAAGCCGGACTGGGTAGCTCCCATGAACGCGGCGGCGAGCAGCGCGGTCGGCATGTTTACAGACATAGCCAGCACGACGGGCGCCAAGCCGCTGATAACGCCCAAGTTCATAAACAGCTTGCCACGCAGCGACTCGCTGGTGACTCCAGCAATGCCGATGACCGTTATCAGCGCGCCGCCGCCGACCGCTGCCATCAGCAGAGTGAATCCAGCGTCCCTGGCGTTCAGCCGGGTATCCGACAGCACCGGCAGCAGGGACTCAAACGACATGGTCAGTCCGCAGTGGAACAGTGCCATGAACACCACAACTCTGAGTATCGGGGTCCGATAGACGTATCTGATGCCATCCCAGACGCTGGTCGCGAAGTTGACGATGAAGTTGCTGCCCTGACGGACAGTTCCCGTGGAGATCGTACCGATCCTGAGGCTCTGCACGAAGCTGACAACGTAGAAGGCGGTGCAGAGGAAGAATGCGCCCGATACGCCAACTGTCGCCAGCATAGGCACGATAGCGATGGGGCCGAACAGCCGCGACCCCTGCATGGTCGCCTGGTTGAGGGCGATACCGTTCAGCAGCAGCCTGCGGGGCACCAGGTTCGGGACCAGCGACTGGGACGCGGGCATCTGTGCGGCGCGAGCCGAGCCGTTGATCAGCGACATACCGACTATCACCCACGGGTTGATATCGCCGAGCAGCACGTAGAACGATAGGCCTAGCGTTTGGGCCAAGTTGATCGCGTACATGAGTGATACGACGCGCCTTCTGTCGAACTTGTCCGACAGATAGCCTGCGATGGGCGGAATGAACACGCGCGGGATCATGGCGGCGAAGGTGACCACGGCGACCCACGTGCTGGACTCAAATTCGTTGTAGACCAGTGCTCCGCGTGCGACGATGAGCGCCCAGGCAGCCGCACCGGAGCAGAGGTTTGCTATCCACAGCGTGCGATAGTCCTGGTATGCAAGCGCGGCGGTGTAGCGATCGAACACCACGCCCGCAAACTCCCTAGCGCTGCGGGTCAAATTGGCTATGGTGGTACCTGTCCTTCCCGGAGGCAACCCGAACCGGGGGCCATGATGCGCGAGATTACACTAAATGGCTGGCGGTTGCCAATTCCGAAGTCGGATTCTGCTACTCGGCCACGGTGACACTAACAGGCTTGACCCCGTTTACCATGTAACCGAGCCGGTTCCAGCGAGACTTCATGGGTTGGACGTTACCGCGGACGTCGATCGCGCGCGACATCAGATTGTAGTTGCCAGGCGCAGCAGGGTTCCAAGTGTGGTGCCACTTCTGCCAGGCGTACTGCTCGGACGGTCCAACAATTTCAGCCCGATCCCAAGTCGTACCGTTGTCGGGGCTGAAGTCAACCTGCGCAATGCGCTCCTCGCCGGACCAGGCCATACCTGTCACACACACCTTGCCCATGGAGGTTGTCGCGCCTTCGCTGGGGCTTCCGATCAGAGACTTCACACCGATCGTGGTTAGCGGCACAGTACGACCCTTCTCGTCCTCGATCACGTACTTGTACCCCTGAAAGTACCCGGAGTAGTCAGTGTCAAGAACCTTGAGCCGACTCAGCCATTTCACGGATGCCATGCCGTACCAGCCTGGCACAATGAGCCTGAGCGGATGGCCATGCTCTTTCGGGAGCTCCTGGCCGTTCATCTCGTACGCGAGGAGAGTATCGGGGTGCAACGCGACGTCTAACGGCAGGCTGCGGGTGTATGGCATTTCGGATGTACCGGGCTCAGGTCTGCCCGTGTCGTGGCCCTCGAAGAGCACCTCGCGGGCGCCTTTCCCGATGCCAGCGGTCTTGAGAACGTCGCTGAGTCTCACGCCGGCCCAGTACGCGGTACTCACTGCACCGTTCTGGAACTGGTTGCCAGGGGTGGGGGGATGGAGGTCGCTGCGGTTGTTGCCCGCGCACTCCATTGTCACTGGGAGGGTGACTCTTGGAAGTCGCTTGAGCTGCGGGAGGGAATAACGGCGCTCGCGTGTGACGAGGCCGTCAATGCTGAGTCTCCAGGCGGAGCAGCGGATGTCAGGGATGGAGAAGTGGTTTCTGACGTAAAAGTGAGGATTGGGGGTGAGCCAAGCATCAAGGGCGCGATGAGGTGTCTCGCCTATCTGCGGCTCATTTTCGATGGCTACTAGATTCTTCCTATTAACCGGCCGGACCTGCGTGCTTGGGGACGCCACGCTTAATCCAGCCTCGATACATGTACAATTACACATCGTCTTGGCCTCCGTAAACTGTTAATCCCGCCTTAATATGTGGGTGCTAAGCTTACTCTACTTCAAAGGGGTCGGATGCGCAAGGATAAGCCGAGAAGAGATGCTGCACCAGTTAAGTAGGTGAACACTCCACCCTGAACCCAGCCCTCTCCCTGAGACAGAGGGGGCAGTCGTCCTGCACACGGACCTGTGTCCTGAAAGCGAAAAGAGAGTGTCAAAGCAAGGTGATATACTTGATTGACCCTAATCGGGGTTGAAACATCGGGGTTGAAACCGAAGACTATCAGGCGTCGGGCAAGCCGTCACAGAGAGGTAACCAGCATGACGACCGGCAACATTCCTTCCGAGCAGGAAGTTCTGGGATATTTCGACTCGCTGTCCAACTGGGGGCGGTGGGGAGACGACGATCAGATGGGTACGCTGAACTTCCTGGGGCCGGACAAGGTCAAGCGAGCTGTATCGCTCGTGGAAGATGGTACGACCGTGTCGTGTGCCAGGACCGTCATGTTCGAGCCCGCGCCCGACATTCCAATACCGCCCATTCACTTCATGACCGAGAGCGGCGAGGGCTGGGCCACCGGCGACAAAGTCACCTCCCGCACGGCGCAGGGTTCCACTGACTTCTTCGGTATGATCTTCCACGGCTACGCGATAACGCACGTGGACAGCCTCGCCCACTTCTTCTGGGAAGGCAAAATGTACAACAACCAGCCCGCTCACCTGGTGGCGACAGGGTTGGGGGCAACCGTTGAGTCCATAGAGCTTGCCAAGGAGGGCATCGTCACGCGAGGTGTTCTTGTGGACGCGCCGATGATCCGGGGCGTCGATTGGCTTGAGCGTGGCGAGGGCGTCATGCCCGAAGACATTCTGGCAGCCGAGGAGCGCTGCGGTTTCAAGATCGAAGAGGGCGACGTTCTTCTTGTGCGCACCGGGAACCTACATCGAAGAAATACAGAAGGACCGTGGAATCCTCGTGAGGAGGGATCGTCAGCGTGTCAGGCGGCATGTCTGCCGCTGTTCCACGAGCGAAGCATCTCAATGCTGGGAAGCGACACCGGTAACGACGTGATGCCAACAGGGTACCCAAGCATGAGCAATCCCATTCACCAGGTAGGCATCGTGGCGATGGGTATGTGGATACTGGACAACGCGAACCTAGAAGAGCTGGCGCAGGCATGTCGCGAGCGTAACCGCTGGGAGTTCATGCTTACGATAGGACCGCTGCGTCTGAACAACACGACCGGATCGCCGGTCAATCCGATAGCCATATTCTGACTCCGATGCTTGAACTGCTGCCCAAGCCCAGTTCGCTAGACCGTGTCGAGCCACTCCTCGGGAGCGGCGAGCGACTAGTGTCCAGTTTCGGACCGTACCACGCTACTTCAAGGAGAGTGATACTGGTCAACGAGCGCATGGGGGCAGAGTACACTCGCGAGCTTCCGTACACGGAGTTGGAAAGCATCACGGAAGTTAGGGCGTCGGACCACAAACGACTGGTGGTGGGAGCCACGCTAGTTGTAGCGGGCATGCTCACGCTGTTTGCCTGGTTTCTAATTGCCCCAATCGTGGCGATAGTCATGGGCGTAGTGGTCCTTCTCCAGGGATCAATCGGCCGCCCAGCGTACTATCAGCTGAAAGGGCGCGAAATGGAGGGGCGCGATCTGCACAGATGGCAGGTCCGGCACTATGGGGCCGGCAGCTTTATCGCGTCGATTGGCGCGATGACCGGGATCGAACCGAAAAGGCCTGAGTGACAGCTACTAGTTGCCGGTGGGGTCAGGAGACCGTAGTGACTCGAGTCGTGAGGCTACGATCAGGTCGAGTAAGTCCGCAACCTGATCGACGTCACTCACTTGGTAATCAGCGGCTTCGATTAGAAGCTCGGGTGTCTCGCTAGAAACGACTGCGACTCCGACTGTATGTACTCCTTCCAAGGCAGGCAGTCTGTGCATTCCGTCGATATCGGTCGTGTCGTCTCCGACAAAGAGAAGCGTGCCGAGTGAGTGCTGTGAGGAGAGGTAGGCGATGGCATCGCCCTTGGTGATAGCCGTTGCGGGTCTGATCTCCAGCACCATCCGTCCCCAGAACGAGTCCAGCATGTCCGAGCCAGGAGCACGGTTGATTGCCCGCCTCAGCTGGCGCTCGACAGCCTTTACGTCTTCGACCTGGCGATAGTGTATGGAGGCGCTGAAACGCTTGTCCTCGTAAACGATGCCGGGTACGTCGACTGTCCGTCTTATGTACTCGAGAGCCTGGACTATGCCAGCCGGCGCGGAGGATGACAGGACTCTCAGCTGTCCATTCACGATAGACTCGGTACCGTGATTGCCTACATAGGTGACGCCCGGAATGGCGACCCTAGCCGCGACATCTCGTACAGCGCGACCTGACAACACCGCCACCAAGGAGAACTTGCTCACTGCCACATCGAGTGCCTCCGCGATTCGCGGGTGGATTACCGCAGATGTGGGCGTCGGGGCAATCTCCGAAATGGTGCCGTCGAAATCGAGGATAATACCCAGGCGATTCGCCTCGGCGACGGCATGGATAGCGGTTGGATGGCAGAGGATGTTCGAGATAGTCAATTTAGGAGTGTTGCGACTGCCTTAGCAAGGAGGTTTGATGCCAACCTGACTTTGTACTCATTGTCCGTCATTGGTCGAGCGTCGCGGACGGCAATACGTCCTAGCTCCGAGGCATTTACATTTGCTGAATACGATCCGACGATGGCATCGGCAACGTCGGGCAGGGCGTATGGCACCGGCGCCACACCCCCGAGTGCAAAGCGCGCGCTGGCAACAATACCGTCCTTGACAGCAAGGCTCGCCGCAACGCTGACTAGGGCAAAGTCGTATGCCTGGCGCTCCTTAGCCTTCAGGTAGACGCTCCGAGCGTTGTCCGGTGCAGGAATGAGCGCGCGTGTCACAATTTCGCCAAAGTCGAGCGCAGTCTCGGAAAGTAGGTCTTGCTGAGGACCCACAAAGAACTGCGATATGGGCATCTGTCGCATTCCCTGGGCGCCGAATACTTCAATGGACGCATCGAGTGCGGTCAGCGCGACGGCAGTGTCAGAAGGATGAACGATATGACAGCCTTCCGCGCCCAGAATGGCATGGTACTTGTTCAACCCCGCAATGGCGAAGCAGGTGTCGCCGCCCTTCTTTAGACAATCGAACAGCGGACTACGGTAGTACCAGCACCGAGGGCGCTGACAGAGATTGCCCCCCAGGGTCCCGACGTTCCGTATCTGAGGCGTTGCGACTGACTCGGCCGCCTGAGAAAGGGCGGCGTATTCGCCACGGACGTTGTCGTCAGCTTCGATATCAGCCAGGGTAACCAGGCTGCCAATTGAGGCTCCGGTCTCCGTGAACTGAATGCTGTCGAGACCTTTTACGCTGGTTACGTCGATCAAGGAGGAGGGAGATGCGGTACCCTCTTTGACCTCACCGAGTATGTCCGTGCCGCCAGCCAGTATCGCCGCTTCGCCGGCTCGCTGGCTGAGCTCTTGGCGCGCCGCGTCAAGAGTGGTCGGGCTGAGAATCTCGAATGGCCTCATGAGACGTTGTCCACTTCCAGTTCGGCGAGCAGGTTGAGAACCTTGTCGGGGGTGGCAGGCAGGTCGCGAACCTCGACGCCGGTGGCGTCACGGATCGCGCTGACTACCGCGGGGGCGACGCCTACGCTGGGTGGCTCTCCGAGAGCTTTCGCGCCGTAGGGACCGACCGGATCAACTACGTCGGCGAAAATCACCTCGATATCGGGGTACTCCAAGATTGTTGGGCTCTTATGTTCAAGGAAGCTGCCGTTGAGGGTGGCCCCAAAGTTGGGGTCGGTAAGCATCTGTTCGGTAAGAGTGAATCCAAGCATCTGGGAGACTCCGCCTTCAACCTGGTTAACCGCAAGGCGAGGGTTAAGTATGCGGCCGGAGTCGTGGGCGGCGACGTAACGCAAGACCCGAACAGATCCGGTGTCGGTATCTACCTCGACCTCGGCAAAGTGGGCTCCGAAAGAGTTGACAACGTATTCGGTACTGCCGGGAGAGACAGAGGCTTCGACTTCGACAGGTCCCGTATGCTCCGCTAGCTCGGCGAATGACAACCTGTGCCCAGATGGCGAGCCAACTCCGAGTTGGTCGAATTCTAGATCAGACTCGGGCAGGTCAAGCACCTCCGACGCGGCGGTCAACAGGCAGGCACGAAGGTCGGTGGCTGCCTGTTTTACGGCGAGTCCGGCAGAGAATGTCACGGTTGAACCGGCGGTTATCGGCGCTTCAGGCGTGATGGCAGAGTCGCCAAGGGTCTCGCTCACCTGCTCGTAGGTTACTCCGAGAGCCTCCGCGGCGATCTGGGGCAGCACAGTCGAGCTTCCCTCGCCGACATCCATTACTCCAGAGACCAACATGAATGTGCCGTCAGCCTGCAGACGCATCCTGGCAATGGAGCGACCTCCGGGACCTCCGCGATAGACGAATATCGCCATTCCCCTTCCCCGCTTGAGACTTCCCGCAGAGACGGGACTGTAGTCGTTCCATCCGAAAGACTGAGCGCCCCGTTCGATGCACTCGCGGAGACCATTGCTGGAAAATGGTATGCCGCCCTCGAGAGGCTGTGTATCTATGATCTCGTTGGGTAGAGTCGTACGCTCGCCGGGCTGACCCTCGGGGCCAACGTGGTTCTTCAGTCGGAAATCGACAGGATCCATGCCGACAGCGCGGGCGGCCCGATCGACGATCAATTCGAGGGCGAAGTGCCCCTGGGGCGCACCGAGGGCTCGGTACGAGCCACCTGAAGGCGTGTTGGTGTACGCCAGATAGCCGTCGTAGCGAACGTTGGGACAGCGGTAGAGATACAGCGCCCCCTGCCCTGCCCTGCGGACTACTCCAGGGCCGGACGACAGGTAAGCTCCGGTGTCCATGATCGTGGTGGCGTGGACTGCGGTCACAGTACCATCCGACTTGACACCCATTCTGACGGTAGTAAACGTGCCGTGCCTGTGACGACCCGCTACGATCTCCTCCTCGCGAGTTGCCTCTATCTTTACGGGGCGGCCCGCACGTCGAGCGAGAATCGCGGTTAAGACGGAAAGGCGTGTCTCATCCTTGTTGCCGTAGCCTGCCCCCATTGCGGCGCCTATGACCCTGACGCGGTCTCTGAGGATGCCCAGTGCGAAGGACAAGAGCAACTGGTCCTGGTGGACGCCACGACTGGACTTCCACACGGTGAGATCGTCTCCATCCCATGACGCCACGGCGACGCGGGGTTCGAGCGCGGCCCCTGAGTGTGCGGGAGTGCTGAACGTGTCTTCTACTATAACGTCTGCCTCGGCGAAGCCCTCTTCAACACTGCCTCTTTCCAAGACAATCGGTTCGCCGCCAGCGAGGTTTCCGCCTGGGTGAACAGGAGGAGCGTCGGGCTCTATCGCGGCGCGGGGGTCGGTAACGAACGGTAGAGGAGCATATTCGACCTCTATCAAGTCGAGGGCGTGCTGGGCGATGTATTCGTCGTCAGCGGCTACTGCGGCTACTTCGTCGCCGACGAAGCGCACCTCAGTGTCGAGTATCGGGACGTCCGGGGCGATGTTACCTACTGGCACGTCGAACGGCGTGACGATGGCGTGGACTCCGGGCAGGTCGCGCGCCGCTGTCGCGTCAATTGAGACAATCGTCGCGTGTGGGTGCGGACTTCGGAGAATCTTGCCGGTAAGCATACCCGGGAGCTGCACGTCCGCAGCGTATTTCGCCTCTCCCGTGAGCTTTCCAGGGAGGTCACGGCGGGAGACTGACTGTCCAATTGAGCCAGTCATAGCACGTTCCCCGCCGCAATAACTGATCGAATTATGGCCCCGTACGCGTTGCAGCGACAGATGTTTCCGGCGAGAGCGGAGCGGATTTCTTCGTCTGTCGGTCTCGGATTGTGTTCGAGAAGCGCTGTCGCGCTCATGAGGAAGCCTGGGGTGCAATAGCCACACTGGGCGCCGTCGTTCTCCAGGAATGCCTGCTGCACCGGGTGGAGCGTGTCCGCGGACGACAATCCCTCAACGGTGCGGATGGTGCTGCCGGAGATAGTGGCCGCCAGGGTCATGCAGGCGTTGACCGGCAAATCGTCCAACAGTACTGTGCAAGCTCCACACTCCCCTCGGTCGCAGCCTCGCTTGGCTCCGGTCAGGCCGAGCTCTTCGCGGAGAACGTGGAGCAGAGTCCAGCGAGTGTCGACTTCCAGATCGTGAGACTGGCCGTTGACGTCTATGTTGATGGGTAATGTGTGCTGGGTCACTTCGGATAGTCCCACTCGATCCACCTGCCGTGGGCATTGCGTCGGGCCGATAGAAGCGTAGTCGTTTGTCTATTTGCAATGCGGTCTACGGACATGCGCTCTCCCTCGGACGGAACGTGATAAACGATGCGACGCTCTGACTCGCCCATGAGGACCTCGTAGAATGCCGAGCGGGCCTCGACGGGGAACTGGTTCAGGGTATGGCAGTGGAAAACGCACAGCACTGCATCGGCAGGAACGTTCGCCAGGACGTTGGGCATGAGGGCCACCGCGTCCCCTGCCAGAACTGTTGGCGTGTCTTCCAGCCAGATCTTCCTGGCCGCGGCAAGCAGCTCAGAGCGATCGGTATGGTCGGGCCAGACCAGCGCCATCATCCAGCGGTACTCTTCGTCGTCGCTCAGGTCCACCGGAGACAGGTCGATCCCGGTGCGGAAGGAGACTGTCGGGAACCGTTTAGGGATGGAGGGCATAGGAGTCCTGGTCTCTGCCTCGATCAGCACGTCGGAATCCGTGGGGCCGTACCTCGAGCCATCGGAGTACCTGTACTGATAGCTGTCCCAGAGTAAGTTGAGTCCGGCGCTGGAACCCACGTCGATCAGAGCTAGCGGTCTGCCGGGGTCTTCACTGGCGATTACTCCGAACGCGGGCATCAGGTATGAGCAACGCCTAATCTCGTTGGTCTGGACGCGCCGCGTACTTACAAGCTCACGTATGCCATCGTCATGGGCAGAGCAGAATCTGCTAAACGCCTCGGCGAGGCCGGGCGTGGGACGGCCATCCCTCGCACAACGGTCATAGTGGTCCGAGAGACCGTCGTCCGGGCAGTCCGCAAGCACACGCTTGACGGCAGAGAAGAAGAGGTTCGGAATCGGCTGGCCGACCAGACACTCGCGGGCGAGGTTCAGCAGGCAGGCGTTGGAAGCGACCGCCAAAGATAAGGCTTCATAGGTCGGCGATACCACGTTCAATCCAGACTCGCCCGAACATTCCTCGGCGGCAAAGGTCCTGAACCGAAGTGAAAGCGCGTCGTCCGAACGTTCGTTGGGTCCAAGCTGCTCAACGCGCCCGCGTCCCTGGTGTGTATCGATCTGGCGAAGGACCACGACGCTAACGGGCCGTGACCCCGCCGTCGATGACCAGCTCCGCGCCGGTCATGTAGGACGACTCGTCGGATGCCAAGAACAGCGCGCCGTATGCCACATCCATTGCCGTACCTATACGCCTGAGCGGAACGCGGGCCTCCGACTCGGCACGGGCCTCCGGTGTTGCGAGGTTATCGGCGATCATCACGGTATCTATAGGACCGGGATGTATCGAGTTGGCACGAACCCCTTCAGTGGCGTGCTGGATGGCAGTGTACTTCGTAAAGAGCCGGACGCTTCCTTTGGAGGCGCCATAGGCACTGCCACGGGCGCTGCCGATAAGGCCGGCGGTGGAGGATATGTTGATGATAGAGCCGCCGCCAGACCGCTGCATGGCGGGGATAGCGTGTTTTGTGCCCAGAAATACACCCGTGGAGTTGACTTCCATAATTTGACGCCACTCCTCCAAGTCTGTGTCGACAATCGGAGTGCGCTTGTATATCGCCGCGTTGTTTATGAGAATGTCCAGACGTCCGTAGGTCTGGAGCGCGAATTCGACCGCGTTGCGCCACTCGTCTTCACTGGTGACGTCGAGGTGTACATAAGACGCCTCGCCGCCGTTTTCGCGTATCTGCGCTGCTGTCGCCTCGCCCTCAACGTCAAGGATGTCCGCAAGTACGACCTTAGCCCCTTCGTCAACGAATAGCTGGCCCTCGGTCGCTCCCTGCCCGCGCGCGCCACCGGAGATCAGCGCCACTTTACCTTCTAGTCTCATATCTATCCCTCTGGCCCTCTGGGGTCGGGCGAACGGCCCCGCTCTTGTCGGTCGGTCGTGATTGTATCATCGTGGGCAGTGTGCGCAAGACTCGGATATAATTGATCTCACCAGGAAAACAACAGCCCCCACGCAGAGAGGTCTCAATATGGTTCTTCCGCATGCTTCGGACATGGCGCTCAAAGAGTGGGCGGTCGCGGTCAAGGCTCTTGGACGGGGTGAGCAGGCGTTGATCCTGCGCAAGGGCGGCATCCACCGCGATGACCGTGACTTCAGGCTCGTGCATCCGGAGTTCCTGCTGTTTCCGACTTATCTGCACCAGAAGGCTGAACTCATCAAGTCCACGCATCACGAGACGCTCCGAGAGACTGTAGATGAAGACGACACGCCGGGCGTGGTGGAGCTGACGTACTACTGCCAAGTGGTAGACAAGTTCGAGATTCGAGACGAGTCGGCGCTGGATACCATCTCCGACTTTCACATCTGGACGGACGACTACGCCCACAAGCGGCTTCACTGGCGTCCGAAGCAGCCGCTGACCGTTGCACTGCTGCGCGTCTTCGAGATGGAACAGCCGCAGGCGCTGCCGGTGCTCGATGAGTATTCGGGATGCAAGTCGTGGGTGGAACTGGGCCAAGACGTACCGTTGGATACGATGTTGCCGGTCATGGACGATACGGAGTTCGAGCGGCATTGTGACGCCATCAGATCCGCGCTCGGGGCGACGCCGACGGCGGTCGAGGCCTGGGCGTCAATTTCTGCCACTTCTGGATAGTTTGCCTAAAGAAGAAGTCGCCGCCTCTTTGGATACCGACCTTCGCAGGTGTGACGGTTGCGCAGGTTCTCCATTGGAGGGGCTGGCGACCATAGATGGTGAGATCTACTAGATGAAGTATCGCCAGATAGGCAACACTGAGCTTACAGTTTCCGAGATAGGCGTGTCCCTGCGTCCGCTTGCGACCAACGACTACGGCCATGTTACCGAGCAGGACACCGTTAACCTGCTCACGCGGGCGTACGACATGGGGTTCACGTACTTCGATACGGCAGACTCTTACACTGAGGGATACGGAGAGAGCGTGCTGGCACGGGCGCTGGGTCGGCGGCGGCACGACATCGTGATCTCGACCAAGGCCGGGTACGACTTCTACGCTCCTGTCATCGACCCAAGCGAGCGAGGGAAGTCGCGGCGTTGGACTCCGGGTTTCATCCAATACGCGTGTGAGCAGAGCCTCCGTCGGCTTGACACCGACTATATCGACCTGTTCCTGCTGCATCACCCAGATCCGAGCGTGATCGAAGACGACGAACTTTTCGGGCTGCTGGATGACCTGGTAGTGGAGGGAAAGACGCGGTATTACGGGGTCATGCTGGACGACGTCCCCGAGTCGGAGGAGACCGGTGAGGGTGCAATCGATCACAGGCAAGTGTCCGCAGTGGAGATGACCTACGGACTGCTGGAGCAGGAACCCGGTCGCAACCTCATACGCAGGGCACAAGACACTACGACGTCTATCATTGCGTACAATCCGAGCGCCTCAGGTGCGCTGGAGGACATCAGAGGTCGGGAAGACGAGGCAACCAACCTGAACGATCAATTGCGGCAGGAGGCGTTCGAGCGTTATCGAAGAGAGCGGGAGGCAGTCGTGGACGCACTGCGGGAGTTCGGCGGCGATATAGGGATGTGGGCGATCAAGTTCGCGCTGGCGTCCCCGACGGTCGCGTCGACGCTTCCCATCGCAACGTCCTATGCAAGGCTTCTGGAGCTGGCAGAGATCGCCGACAGAGACGATCTACCAAGGGAGTTCATCGAGCGGGCGTTCGAGGTTTACGACTCGGAGATCGGGAACAGGCAGGTCTGGAGAGACTAGCCAGAGGCATCATCTCCGGAGGTGTCGAGGGCGAGTACCTCGGACTTTTCCTGCTGGGGCTGGGAGCGGCGGTTGTTGTTCCTCTTGATGCGCTCCATCTCGCCCTCAATCAGCCTGAAGTCCTTCTGTGGCAGCAGGTGAAGCCTGTCGAAGAATGCCAGCGGCCAGTCCTTGGGCTCCCACCGTCTGACGTAGTCGAGCCTGGGTGCGAGCAGCGTTGCGTCGATGTAGTCTTGCTCATCGAGCACGATGTTCGGCCGCAGTTTTACGCGAAAGGGGAACCGCTCCCCGCAGTCGTTGGAAACGAACACCTCGGAGTCGTCTTCGAAACACTCAGAGGTGATGGTTGCTGACGCAGGCCACTTGCGAATGCCTTTGACGTAGAACAGGACCCTGTCGTTGGGCGACATGCGCTCGGCTCGTCGCCTGAAGCGGCGTCCCATACCGAAGAGCGTAACACCCATATCCCTTATGATGGCAAAGTTCTCGGGCGTCTCGGCGAACATCCAGTAGTTTCGCCCGATGCCTCTCCTGTTCTGTCTGTCCTGATTGTCTCTTCTCTGTGTCATGCGGCTATTTTAGCACGGGGCCCGCACGATCACGATTACTCCTCAACAGTGACGATCTCGGGGGTCATTCTGCCGTCGGCGATCGTAAGGACCGCGATGGTGGCAGGTACCATGAACGACTTGTATGCCTGGCCGGGATTCAGGAACAGAACGCCGTCGCGAACCTCGATGATAGTCTCATGGAAGTGTCCGAACAGAATCGCGTCCACAGGCTCCGGGAAGTCAGGGAGAAGCTCCTCCAGGGGAAATTCGGGGCCTCCCCACGCGGGGTGGGTTACGCCGATTCTGAAGCCATCGACTTCCAAGACCTCGGTGTACGGCAGGGAGTTCCGAAGATCAGGGGGGTCGGAGTTGCCGTGGACTATCACTGCGCGGGCGGCTTCCGCGCGCATACCATCAACGACGTCCTGCCTTACGATGTCGCCGCAGTGTACGGCGATGTCGGCACCCCGTACGGCGGCACGAATATCCGGGTGGACCTCGTCCCAGCGGTATAAGTGGGTGTCAGAGATTATGACTATGCGGGTGGGCACCTGCTACTCAGCCTCGGAATAGTTTCGACCGACCGGAGACGATTGTGAGCTCCATGGATCACTTCGGTCGGCGCGCGGTGGATTCTATCATAGGGAGTCAGTCCGGACCGTCGGATGCTAAAATGGCCTCAATCTTCTACAATGGCGCGCAGTCCAGCAGAGGGAGGTGGCCAGTGTTCCAGAATGGTGCAAACGGCGTAACGGGGCCGATGAAGGGAATCCGTGTTCTCGACTGGACGATGTGGCAGTTCGGGCCCATGTCTGCCGCAATGATGGGCGACATGGGAGCGGACGTCATCAAGATCGAGGCCCTGGATGGCGACGCTGGGCGATCTTTGTCCAGAGCCGCGACAATTGTGCCGAGTCTTCCCGGAGGCAGGAACGCCTACTTCGAAGCGAACAACCGCAACAAGCGCGGCATCGCGGTCAACCTGAAGACGCAGGAGGGCCGTGAGATCATCTACAAGTTGGTAGAGAATGCCGACGTCTTCGTGGAGAATTTCAGACAAGGTGTGGCTGAGAGACTGGAGATCGGATACGACACGCTGCGCGAGATAAATCCGATGCTGGTGTACGGTTCGGCCACGGGCTATGGTCCAAACGGGCCGGACTCTGCGCTCCCGTCATTCGATGGCTGTGGTCAGGCGCGGGGCGGGCTGATGATCTCGGCGACCCCGGCAGACGCGGACGAGCCAGTAAGAGTCTCACAGGGGGTATCGGACCAGATGGGGGCGATCATGCTCTGCCAGGGAGTGCTGGCGGCGCTTGTCGCGAGGTTCGTGCAGGGCGTCGGCCAGAAGGTCGATGCGTCCCACCTGAGCGCCAACATGTGGCTCCAGGGCATGGGAATGAGCATGAGCCTGATCATGGGAGGCAATCGATTCGGGGCGTATGATCGCAAGTCGGCGTGGAACGTGCTCGCGAACCTGTACAAGTGCGGGGACGGTCGCTGGATCCAGCTGATGCACCTACAGCCGGACCGCTACTGGGAGTCGTTCATGACGGCGCTCGGTCTTGCGGAGATCGTTGACGACCCAAAGTACGCGACGATGGATGCGAGATCAGAGAACAGAGAAGAGCTGGTCGGCATCATGGACAGGCAGTTCCTCACGAAAACCTCCGATGAGTGGGACAAGCACTTCCGAGCCACAGGGGACTTCATCTACGCGAAGGTGCAGTCAACAGACGAGCTGGTGGACGATCCGCAGGTGATCGCGAATGAGTACATAACAACGTTCGATCACCCCATAATCGGGCCTATCAAGATGTGCAACCACCCCAACATTTATAGTGAGACGCCTTCCGGTATCTTCAAGGAGGCCCCGGAACTGGGTCAGCATACAGAGGAGATACTCATTGAAGAGCTGGGCTACTCCTGGGACGATATTACTACGCTCCAGGACAAGGGAGTGATTCTGTAGTCGGTGTTGAATTCACGAGACCGCCAGCTGCTGCGGACCATACTCAGCGGACGGTCGGATGCCAACATCAGGTTCTCAGAACTCCGACGTCTGCTCGGAAACATGGGATTCGAGGAAAGGATACGTGGCAGCCACCACACGTTCGCTAGAGCCGAAGTCAATGGTAGGCTGAATCTTCAGCCTGTAAACTCAATGGTCAAGGAATACCAGGTTCGACAGTTTAGAGCCTTTGCAATCAGACATGGGCTGGTGCCAGATGACGCATAAGTACGAGATCATCATATGGTGGAGCGACGAGGACAATGCATTTATTGCAGATGTGCCGGAGCTCCCATTCTGTTCCGCCCACGGCGCTAGCTATGAAGAAGCGCTGAAAGAGGTGCAGGTGGCTATGAGCCTGTGGATTGATACGGCCAAGGAGTTTGGACACCCAGTCCCTGAACCGAAGGGACGACTGATGTTCGCGTAAGATAGATAAGTGCGTAAACATGACTGAGCCATCGAATCGTCAATCAAAACCAATACAGGAGGAACAATTGGCGGAGATAGATGGCGGACGACTGTTCGCCAAGGCACTCAAACGGGAGGGCGTCGAGTACGTCTTCACCCTCAACGGCGGCCACATCTACAACCTTTATGAGGGATGTGTCGCCGAGGGAATCAAGATAATCGACTTCAGACACGAACAGGTGGCCGCGCACGCCGCAGAGGGCTGGGCAAAGGTCACCGGCAAGCCTGGCGTGGCAATCGTCACGGCGGGTCCGGGCGTCACCGACGCAGTGACCGGAATCGCCAATGCATTCCAGGCACCAAGTCCGATGGTCATGATCGGCGGAAACGCTGGAATCACGGACCATCTACGTGGCGGACTGCAGGACTTCGATTCGGCGACCTTCCTCAAGCCCGTGACCAAGTTCTCGGAGCAGGTGAAGCGAGTCGAGCGGATCCCCGAGTACGTAGCGATCGCTTTCCGGCACGCGACAACCGGCGTGCCAGGCCCAGCGTATCTCGAGATTCCGATTGACCTCGTAAACGGTCGAACAGAGGAGGACGACGTAAGGTACCCGCAGGTGTACCGGACCGACTCCAAGGCTTATGGAGACCCTGAGTATATTAGCCAAGTGGTAGACATACTCATGGAGACCGAGAAGCCGATGATCCTGGCGGGCTCAGATATCTGGTGGAACGATGCCGCCGATGAGCTACGAGAATTCATCGAGATGATCGACTCACCGGTGTTCCTGAACGCGATGGGGCGCGGCTCGATTCCCGCCGACCATCCAAATCTTGGCAGCCTGGGCAGGCGTTACGGCCTGGTCCACTCGGACACGGTAATCCTGCTGGGGACACCGATCGACTTCAGGCTGGGTTACGGCTCAGACTACATGTTCCCGCAGAACCCTAAGCTCATCGAGATCATGATGGACGGATCTAAGATCGGTCAGAATCGCGACATCGACGTGGGCGTTGTGGGCAACTCCAAGGCCATTCTTCGCCAGGTCATGGACGAGATGAAGGCGAGAGGCTACAGCTCGCCGGGCAAGGCGTGGGTCGAAGAGGTCCAGACCGAGGACCGCGCGCTCCAGGCCGCCGACGAGGAGATGCTCAACAGCACCCAGACGCCGATTCACCCGATGAGGCTGGTCAAAGAGGTGCGTGACTTCCTGGACTACGACGCAACGGTTATCGGAGACGGCGGCGATATCGTGACGTTCGCCGCGCGTGTGCTGGAGATCAATGGCCCAGGACACTGGTTGGACCCCGGACAGTTCGGCTGCCTGGGCGCCGGCTCGGGCTTCGCGGCCGCGGCACAGCTCGCCCGACCGGGCAAGCAGGTGTGCATCATCTACGGAGACGGCGGGTTCGGTCTGACCGGATTCGACGTCGAGAGCTACGTCAGGCACGACCTTCCAATCGTTTCGATCGTCGGCAACAACGGCGCGTGGAACCAGACGACCCAGGGCGTAGTTCGCAGGGGCGGAAGCGGTGTGGGGACGTACCTGTCTCAGGAGACCAACTATGCGCAGATCATGCAGGGTCTGGGCGGGTACGGCGAGCGCGTGACCGACCCTGAGGAGATCAGGCCCGCACTCGAGCGCGCCTTCGGCTCGGGCAAGGCCGCGCTCCTGGACGTGGTGATCGACCCCGAAGTGGCATACGCTGCGATGGGCGGAAGATCGCGACAGTCGAGACAGTATTAGAAGGTAAAGAGTCATGTCCACCACCAACGGATCGGTAGGACATCAGCAACCCCCGGGTCCCCTGACGGGGATCCGGATCAACGACCACGACCATCCCGTGTTGGGTCGGAGCAAGTGGCTCCAGACGCCAGTCGCGTACTCGGAGTACACGGTCTCAACCAGGAAAATGGCGCGGCACATGGGGAAGACACCAAAAGCGTGCTCATCGAGCTCTTGGACTACACGTGGGACGACATAGCAACGTTGCAGGAAGAGAGGGTCATCCTCTGAGGCTGAGATGCCAGCTGGCGACAGTTCTCTAAATCGAAACACAGCGGCACGGGAGGAGAAGGACAATGGCATACGTATCGAACGATCCCGAAGAAGCCTACATTGGCAAGGAGCTAGGTTCGAGAGAGTTCGTCGCGGACAACCGCATTCTAAACGACTACTTCGAGGGGCTGGAGATCGACTCGGACTGGTACGACAATCAACCTTACGGAGCGCCGGTTGCGCCCTCCATGACACTGACTTCCGTTGACGGCGGCTTTCCGGGCGGTGGATTCAAGAACACTTTCGGAAACCTGTGGATGCGTCAGCAGTGGCAGATGAAGTCACCGATCCATCCCGGTCAACAGTACACGGCCACGTCGAAGATCGTGGACATCTACGATCATCGCAACAGGACTCTCGTCAACTCTGAGGTGACACTCTGGTCTCCTGAGGGCGAAGTTATGGCCATTGGGCATCACCACCAGAGCTACCTGTTGAGCCAGTCGTCGGGAAGGGTCGCGCTGCGCGATCCGAAGGCCAAAGGCGGCGCCAGGCGGTTCAACGTACCTGAGGGCGACCTGGTCGAGGGCGATTCGCACATGATCAGCCTGGAGATGTGCGGTACGTTCTTCCACGGCAACGCCAATTACCACACCGACAAGCGGGCCGCTGAAGAACTCGGGTTCGAGGAGGTCGTGGTCGGCGGTCGGATGACGATGTCATACTTCGGCGACCTTATGGACCGGCACTTCGGAAAGGGTTGGTTCGAGGGAGGCGAGCTGGACATCAAGTTCACCAACATCGTCTGGCCTGAGGACGTTGTGACTGCCAAGGCGGTCATAACCGACGAGACCGTAGACAACGGATCGCGACGCGCGAACGCAGCAGTCTGGATGGAGAAGGAGGACGGGACGGTGGCAATCGTCGGCACGGCGAGCGCGGTGGTGTAGCGGGAACCGTGCCTACATTGCTATGCCAATCTCGGCGTGAACGAGTCCTAGAGTGAGGGTCAAAAGACCTCACGGCATGACGAAACAGGAGGCCAAGGACTGGATCGGCAGTGAGTTACCGAATCTGCTGAATCAGTTCGGCGGCTCAGTCTCGGACGTGTCCCATGAGTGGAGGGGAGATGCTCTCAGGTTCCGGTTCAGGGTGAGTCGGATAGCCAGTTTCAAGGGTGCCCTGACGGTGACGGACACCGATCTGGACCTGGACCTCCCCTTTCCGCTGCTCGCCAGAGGCTTCGAGGGCAAGGCAAGGGACGAGGTGATGCGGTGGCTGGAGGATAACCTTCCCAGGAACTAATTGCAGGTAGCGTGTGGACTCTAATCATCTCCTGAGAGAAAGCCGAGCAGGTTGAGGATGATGATGAACATGTTGAGAACGTTCAGGTAGAGTCCGATGCTGCCGATGACGGCTACCTGAGTCGCGGTCTTGTCGTCGCCGTCCATCGCGGCCTGCTGGGCCAACTCCTTCATCTGTTTGGTCTCCCAAACCGTGAGGGCGAGGAAGATTGGCAGCAGGACGATGTTGACGAGCAGGAACAGAACGCTCGACTGCAGCAGGAAGACGTTAATCAGGCTGACGATGACGACGCCGAACAGTCCGATGAAGAGCATCGGACCGAGCTTCGACAGATCTCTCTTGGTGGTCAGGCCGACGGCGCTCATGGCGACGAACAGGCCCGCTGTCAGTAGGAACGCGACGCCGATCATCTCGCCGGTGAACTGTACAAGTATTGGAGAAAGGAACAAGCCCGCCACTCCGGTGAAGGCGAGATAGAGGGCAATGCCAAGGCCAAGGTTGCCCTTCTGGACAACGACGTTCGCTGCGAACAGGGTGCCGAACATGATCCCGATGACGAGCAGCATCCCGATCCAACCGAATCCGAAGATGATACTGCCGATTCCGAGTGTGTCGCCTGCCCAGATCGCGGCGGCGGTGGTAACGACTCCGAGCGCGACAAGCCCGTACATTCGGGACATCGCGTCTGTGTAGATAGCGTCGGCGCGACTTCTGCCGTATGGGATGCTGTACTGTCCGGTAGCCATACTCAGGCTGTTCCTCCTGTGTGATGTGTCTCTAACAATAGTCTAAAAGACAAGGGGAGCGTCGTCAAAACACAGCCTTCGAGTGTTTCAATCGCTCGACCTCTCTAAGGTCATTGCCAAGCAAGCCACACAACAGGTCGTCGTTGTGCTGTCCCAGCAGCGGCGCGGTGTAGTAGGCGGGACGCGGGATATCGCTAAAGCGAATTGGCAGCCCGGCAACCTCGCGTGGGCCTACCTCGGTGTGGTCCATCTCGATGACGTTTCCGCGCTCGCGGAAGTGCGGATCGACCATGAGCGCCATTACGTCCATGACGGGCCCCGCCGCTATCTCCTGCCCCTGGAGAAGATGGGTGACTTCAGTGGGGATCCGATGGCGCGTCCACTCCTGTACCAAGTCATCAAGGGTTGTTTCGTTGGCTTTCCTGGATTCCAGAGTGGCGAATCGGGGGTCTGAGGCAAGCTCCGGTCGGTCCACGAGGTGGCACAGTCGGGTCCATTCCTGGTCTGACTGAACGGCTATGGCGACCCAATCGTCGTCGCCCGCGCACCGATAAACGTTGTGCGGGGACATGTGCGGGTCGTGGTTGCCGATACGTTCCGAGACTCGGCCGTTCATGGTGTAGTCCAGGAAAACCTCCGGGATCATGCTCGACACGACCTCGGCCATCGCGGCCTCTATGCGCTGCCCTTCGCCGGTCTTGCGACGGTGCCACAGTGCGCTCAGCACAGAATGGACCATCATGGTGCCGACAAGGTAGTCTGGCCAGTTGCCCCCGAGGTTTTGGGGCTGGCCCCCCTCGTAGCCAGTTATGGATGGCTGGCCGGCGTACGAGCAGACGTTGGGACCAAAGCCCGTAGAGTGCCGGTCAGGGCCGACTGTGCCCATGGTGGATCCGCTCAGCATAATGAGGTCGGGGCGGATCTCTCGGAGGTCTTCATACCCTAGACCCAGGCGGTCAAGCACGCCTGTTGAGAAGTTTTCCATTACCACGTCGCTTACCGCGACCAATTCCTTGACGAGTTCCTGGGCTTCTGGATCACGGATATTCAGCGTGATGCCGAGCTTACTGTGGTTCAGGCAGTTCCAAATACCCGATCTGTTTACACCTGAGACTCCGTCCGCTGATCCAGCCAGACCACTTCTTCCCGGTTCCAGCCTCGTGTTCGACTCGACCCTTATGACCTCAGCGCCGAGGGACCCAAGCCAGCCGCCGGCGTATGGGACGGACAGTATCCAGCCGAAGTCGATTATGCGGATGCCTTCGAGAGGCCTGTTGCGGGGGCTTGGCGACGTGGGCGATGCAGTCGGCTCTGGAGGTGTTAGGTGCTTGGCCTCAGTCCAAGACCGATCGTTACTTGTTTTGGAGCCTGGCTTTCCCAAAGTCGGAGCCGGGGAGCGTAGACTCCAGGGCGTCCTGAAGAGCCTCACGGCGGGGCCGGGTTGCTTCACCACTCCGGCGACTGGGTGTTCCTGATCGACAAAGAAGCCTCTTGCGGCATAGTGTTCAGAGGCAACAATCTCGTCCACCATCTGAACTGGGAAGCAGGGCACACTTGAGGACTGGAGTTTCCGATAAAGCTCTTCCCTGGTCCTATGCTTCGTCCATTCGGCTACCCCTTGTTCGATCTCCTCAAAGCCAGCTCGGCGCCCCTCCAGGGTATCGAAGGCCTCGCTGTCCGCCCACTTGGGCCTGCCCATCATATCCTTCAGGGTCTCCCACCAGTGGTCGAGGAAGAAGGTCTGAGAGGCGTAGCCGTCGGCGGCCTTCCAGATCCAGGGGAAGAACATTTTCTGCCTGTCTTCAGGCAGCCTTGAGATGTCGTACGAGTATGTTGCGAAGTTGCCCCGGATGTGGCTGGCGACGGTGTCCATGACAGAGACGTCGATCTCCTGCCCCAAACCGTAGGTCTCCCTGTGGAAGAGGGCGCACATCGCGCCCGCGGCGGCGACCCACCCGGCAAAGTACATGCCCATGTTGCCTCTGCCACGCAGGGGGGCGTGCTTCTCCGGATCAGTCACGAACGCGGCGGGAGACTCCCAGCCCATTCCGCCCATGTGCCATGCAATCAGGTCCGTGCCCTTCCAGTCGCGATACGGGCCAGTGTTACCGAATGGGGTGACATAGGCTCGAATGAGTTCTTGGGAGAGGTCACCGATCGAGGCGGAGTCGAGACCGAGAGTCTCTGCCTGTTTCGGTTGGACATCGGTGACGAATATGTCGGCGCCAGCGACCATATCATGAATGCGACGGCGATCAGCCGAGCGGTGAAGATCGAGCGTCAGGCCGCGCTTGTTGGCGTTGAGGTATAGAAAGATACCGCTGGCTTCGGGGTCGGGTCTGTCGTTCGGGAACGGACCGAGACGTCTTGCCGGGTCTCCCTCAGGCGGCTCGATCTTGAGGACATCGGCACCGAGATCGGCGAATGTCTTTGCGCACATCGCACCGGACGGGCCAATACTGTACTCGATGACTCGAATACCGGAGAGGGCGCCTGAAGGCATGAGAAGGCTGTCTTCCCTAACCTGAGCCGTGTTTGCTAAGACCGCCTGGAGTTCTCGTCGATGCGGCCAGTGTCCCAGAACCGCGAGAACGCAAGCGCTCTTGGGCAGTGCCCGTAGGATTCCTCAACGTGTACGACAATGCCCTGAAGAATCTTGGCGTTCTCGTCCGGGTTGAAGACCTGGAGATCCACCTGAAGCTCGTCGAGAGCGGAGCGGTCCACGATCTCGACAGTGCCGTTTACCCGTACAGTCTCCCTGATGCCCGGGATGAAGAAGATAAGGGCTACCTGCGGGTTCTCGGCCATGTTCAGGTACGACTGGAAGAGCCGATTGCCCGCAACATCCGGTATCAGCACGCGACTGTCGTCCAGGATCTTGACCCAACCGGGCTTGCCGCCCTTGGGCGAAGCGTCGCATGTGCCGTCGGCGGAGCTGGTTGCCATTACCAGCATTGGCGACTGGGAGATGAAGTCGCGGACCTTCTCCTGCATCAGCCCCAGGACCTTCGTGGCCGGGCGCTCTTTGGGAAACCCGAACTGGCGGGTGAACTGATTGTCGAATTGGGTCTCGATGTCGACGACTTCAACCATGTGCAATCTCCTGCGTCCATGCGTGGGGGGATTGTACGCCAAGAATATTGGTGCGGCAACTGAGGGAGAGGCCCGGGAATCGTGTATGCTGAGGTCGCACGAATACGTTTGAAGCCAGACGGTGCGTCCACTTGCCAACGCTCTACATTGTCCCCACACCGATAGGGAATCTCGAGGACATAACACTTCGCGCGCTGCGGGTGCTTCGAGAGGTGGACCTGATCGCCGCTGAGGACACCCGTGTTTCACGCAAGTTGCTGGCGAGGTACGAGATCACAACCCGCGTCACCTCGTTTCATGAGCACAACAGGCGTTCAAAGCTTGGAGAGCTGCTAGAGCTACTAGTTGACTCGGACGTTGCGCTTGTGTCCGATGCGGGTATGCCGACTATCAACGACCCAGGGCAAGACCTCGTTGCGGCGGCAGTGGAGAGTGGGTTCGACGTGGTGCCACTGCCAGGCGCATCGGCCGTGACGACCGCGCTGGCGGCGTCTGGGATAGAGGTCGATGGGTTCGTTTACGTCGGCTTCCTACCTCGTGAGAGGACGAAGCGCGTTGGCCTGCTGTCGAGCCTGGCCCGGGAAACGAGGGCGATCGTGGCTTTCGAGACACCACACAGGTTGGCATCTGCGCTTGCGGACATGATGGGGGCTCTGGGAGATCGGAAGATCGCGGTTTGCCGGGAGCTGACGAAGCTCCATGAAGAGGTTTATCGGGGGACAGTCTCCGGAGCCATCTCACACTTCGTGAAGCCGCGCGGTGAGTTTACATTGGTGATCGAGGGAGCCTTAGCCGCGCCTATGCACGAGAGTGAAATAGACGCTGTCCAATTGCTGGCAGATGCGAAAGCGCGCGGATTGACTGCGAGGGACGCGATCTCCGAGATCGGCGCCGTGACGGGCATGTCCAGGAGGGAGCTTTATTCGCGGTGGCTGGAGTTTGATGGATAGCCGGATCAGACCTACTCAACGAAAAGATGATCCAACTACATGGCACCCCACCACTTCTGGATTCCGGCCTTCGCCGGAATGACGGAAGGCGTATGACTGCCAATCATTACGATGTAAGACCGCTTTCATGGTTCGCCGGGTGTCCGAGCGGTATGCTACCATTGGCTTTGAGTTCCACTGACGAATTTTCGGGGTATAAGTTTGCCAGAGCGAGTACTGGTCTGCGTCGCGTGGCCGTATGCCAATGGGTCGATTCACGTCGGACATGCGGCGGGTGTCTACCTTCCCGCAGACATATTCGCGAGGTTCAGTCGGATGCAGGGCCACGAGGTCGCTATGGTCTCTGGCAGCGACGCGCACGGCACTCCGGTGACTATCGCCGCCGACCAGCAGGGCGTCGGGCCTGAGTCGATAATAGGGAAATTCCAGCAGGAGTTCCTGGAGACGTGGGACAGACTCGGAATCAGCTTCGACCTGTTCACGTCTACGCATACCGAGAACCACACCCAGGTCACTCAGGATATGTTCCTGAAGATGCTGGATCGGGGGTATCTGTACAAGGACACGATGCGTCAACCCTTCTGCCTGACTGACGAGCGATTTCTTCCGGATCGCTACGTCGAGGGCAGGTGTCCGCATTGCGACAACGAGGGTGCGCGTGGGGACCAGTGCGACCGTTGCGGTACGACTCTCGACCCTGAGGAGCTGATCGGGCTAACGTGCAAAATGTGCGGGGGCGAACCTGAGATCCGAGAGACGGAGCACTTCTTCATCAGGTTGAGCGCGTTTGAAGATAGACTGCTTGAGTGGGTGAGTCAAAAGGACCACTTTAAACCGAACGTCAAGAACTTCACGATTGGCTTCGTCAAAGGTGGACTCAAAGACCGTGCGATTACGCGCGACCTGGACTGGGGAATACCCGTGCCGGTCGAGGGCTATGAAGACAAGCGCATCTACGTCTGGTTCGAGGCGGTGATCGGGTACCTGTCGGCCACCAAAGAGTGGGCACAGCGCTCCGGCGACGCCGACAAGTGGAAGGACTTCTGGCAGAAGGACTCCCGCGCCTACTATTTCATGGGCAAGGACAACATACCGTTCCACACAGTGATCTGGCCTTCGATGCTTATGGCGTACGGAGACCTGAACCTTCCGTACGACGTTCCCGCAAACGAGTACGTGAACCTAGAGAGGGAGCAGGTTTCCACCAGTCGCGATTGGGCTGTCTGGATGCCGGACTACCTGGACCGATACGATGTCGATTCCATCAGGTACATGCTCGCCTCGATCATGCCGGAGACGAGCGACTCGGACTTCAATTGGGCGGAGTTCGTTCGTCGCAACAACGACGAGCTAGTTGCTACATTCGGCAATCTTGTCCATCGTGTTCTCACGATGGCGGGGCGAAACTTTGACCACACGACACCCGACCCGGGCGACCTAGACGAAGAATCGAAAGAGCTGCTCGAAGAGGCCGGACGCGGTTTCGAGGCCGTGTCCAGTGAGCTCGAAAGATGCAGGTTCAGGAACGCCCTCCAGTCGGCGATGGGCATTGCACGTTCGACCAATCGCTACCTTGACTCCAAGGCGCCATGGCAGGCCGTTAGAACCGATAAAGACGACGCGGCCAGAACGCTGTGGACGGCGATGACCGTAATCAACTGTCTCAAGACGGCGCTCTTCCCGTTCATGCCGGAAACATCGGAGAAGCTGCACGAGATGCTAGGCCTGGACGGAAGCGCAGAGGCCGAGGGCTGGTCATGGAATCGAGAGGCACTTGCACCGGGCAGGGCGCTACCGAGGCCTAAGCCACTCTTCACCAAACTCGACGATTCAATCATCGAAGAGGAGAGGTCGAGGCTTGGCGCGTAGTCCACGAGCAACGGCGGACAGAGACCAGGTTTCCGCTATCTATGCCCCCATCCAGGATCGGTTAGAGAAGGTGGAGCAACGCCTGAAGGAATTGGCGGGTGTCAAGTTTTCCTTCCTGTCCGAGATGCTGACGCACGTCTACGGTTCAACCGGCAAGCGGGCGAGGCCGGCGATCACGTTGCTGGCCGCCAGCTTCCACTCCCACGACGACTACAAGTCCGAGGTCATGGCGACGGCGGTTGAACTGCTGCACATCGCCACGCTGATCCATGACGATACGGTAGACGACTCCGACACCCGACGTGGTCGAGCGACGATTTCCAGCCTGTACGGTAAGGACATCGCGGTATTGGTGGGCGACTACGTGTTCGCGTCGTCGGCCACTTTTGTGTGCGACACGGGGCACGTGGGGGTCATCCGGCGGTTCTCCGAGACGATCATGGAACTATCCAGCGGGGAGCTCCACGAGAGGGTCAGCGCACACGACCCTGGTCAGACACTCGATGGCTACCATCAGCGCATCTACAACAAGACGGCGTCGCTTTTCAGCACGTCTGGCGAGACGGGAGCTATCCTGAGCGGAGCCCCTGATGCCCAGATCAACGCGCTCAGGGAGTACTCACGCGAGCTTGGCATGGCGTTCCAGATCGTAGATGACATCCTCGATTTCCAGGGCGACGAGGATGAGATCGGCAAGCCAGTGGGCAGCGATCTGGCCAACGGAATCATGACTTTACCCGCTTTCATTGCCAGAGAGGCCAGTCCCGCGGGCAATCCGATCGATGTGTACCTCAATGACGATACCGGAGATGACGCTCTGCTGGCCGAGGCCGTGGAGATGATCCGACAGCCCGAGATTATCAACGCCGCCTACAATGAGGCGGCGCGGCGATGCAGTGTCGCGAGGGACGCGCTCCTCACCCTACCCCATACTCCTTCGCGCGAGTCGCTGGGGCAGCTACTGGACTACATGCTTACGCGCAGGAGCTGAGCGGTCTGTCGGCCCTTCGCCTTAGGCCAAGTCAGGACTCCCAGACGACCTGGCCTGCCAGTATGGTCATGGCAGGTGTGATTCCCAGAAGCGAAGTCGGCTCTACGGTCTGAAGGTCCTCGTCGAATAGCGTCATGTCGGCCACTGTAACTCTAGCCCTTTTCCCCATGGGGAAGGAATCATTTGAATAGGCTGAGAAATCAGACTGAGATAGGCTCGCACGGGTTTCGCCGACAAAAGAAACGCCCCCCTTATTCTGCCTTCTGAGCTTGGCCTGTTAAGGCTGGATAGTTCGAGAGGCTGGCCGGGGGACGTCGGCCCAGCGATACGATCACTGGGGTGATTATAGTAATAGTGCCTGTTGTCAGGCATACTGTCAAGGGCTACCCATTGGCGCTTTCGAGCCGGAGATAGTAAACGACGGCGTCATCACAAGTAGAGACTGATGCAGCGGACAATCTATTACATTGATGGTCTCAATCTTTACTACGGGCTTAAATCTAAGGGCTGGCGGCGATTCTACTGGCTCGATCTGCGGCGGTTAGCCCTAAATCTCCTGCTCTCCAACCAGGAACTAGGAGCAGTCCGATACTTCACTGCCCGGGTTTCTTCTACACCTCGCGACCAACTCAAGCCAGTACGCCAAAATAGTTATCTGGAAGCGCTGGCGACCTTGCCCGATTTGACAATTCACCTTGGCCATTTCCTAATGAAGAAGCAGTACTGCTGGAACTGCGGTAAAACTTGGCAGGTGCCAGAGGAGAAGATGACTGACGTCAACATCGCAGTCGAGTTGCTTTCCGACGCGTATGACAACAGGTTCGATACAGCCATCATCGTTTCTGGCGACAGTGATCTGACAGGTCCGGTGCGGTCGGTTCGAACACGGTATCCTGATAAACATGTGATAGTGGCATTTTCGCCCGGGAGGCACTCGGTCGATCTCAACAAAGCGGCATCGGCGTCTTTTACCATCGGTCGCAAGAAACTGAGAGATAGCCAACTGCCGGAAACCGTTGTAAGGACCGATGGGTACGTATTGACTCGGCCTGCGAGATGGAGTTGAGATTCGTCTTTGTGAGGTGACTTCTAACCGCTGACCACTTCCCGACCGCCGAGTATAGTCATGACAGGCCGGGTACTCAGCAGCGTATCCGGCTCCACATTTAGCAGATCCTCGTCGAACAGCACCAAGTCAGCCAGGCTGCCTGGAGAGATGCGTCCGAGTCTGTCGTGGATCCCGGTCGCGCGGGCAGGCTCAATGGTGTAGGCACTCAGAGCCGCTCCGATATCCATCGTTTCGTGTCCGCCAAGCGAGTTTCCTGTCGACGTGCGTCGGGTGACAGCGGCGTAGAGGGCCTTCATAGGGTCTGGTTCCGATACTGGGGCATCTGAGGAGAAGGCAACGCCAACGCCGCAGGCGGCGAGTGATGCGGCCCTGTACAGGAAGGGTTGCATCTCGGATGAGACTTCGGCCAGGTAGCGGTCCCCCTCGTAATGGATGAACCCAGGCTGAGTGACAACTGCGGCCCCGCACTCCACGACCGAATTCAGAACACCGGGAGGGGACTCTGAACAGTGTTCTATCCTGTGAGTAGGAAATCTCCCAGGCAGCGTCGGAGACTCAGAGATCGCTTCCGCCACGCTCCTAATGACCTCGGCTTCCACCGCGTGCACCGCGGTCGGGAATCCAAGGGAAGTACACCCGCGCATGATGGTCTTCAATTCGTCAGAAGATGGCGTGGCGAACCCTGCTGAAGTCGTGACCATGATCTTGGCATGTCCGATCCGAAGTCGGTCGCTGCCGCTGCCGAATCTCAAACCCGCATCTGCAAAGTCAGCGACATGATCGGCTCCGGGCATCAGGGTTATCCTCGGGAGGAGCATCCCCTGAGCCGACAGGTGCTGGAAGAGATTCCAGCGGTCGATCGAGTTGGTGTGGGTGGCATCCTGGACAGAAGTTACGCCGAACGAGAGCAGCCTTCGAGCGGCTCGTTCGACCAGGTCCGATAATTGGGCGGCCGATTGGCGCGGTATTCGTCCGTCCAGAAAGTCTTCCATCTCAAGAAGGAGACCGTTCGGCGTTCCGCTTTCAAGGTCACGCGCAATGGTCGCGCCATGCGGTTCGTCAGTGTTGTCGGCGATTCCCACGCGATCCATGGCCATGGAGTTGAGCACGCAGGCGTGCCCGGACCTGTGGTTGAGTCGAACCGGATGGTGCGGAGCGACGCGATCGAGGTCCCAGCGTGTTGGATGGCGGCGCTCGGCCAGATAGAGAGGATCGTAACCCCAGGCTGAGACCCACTCGCCCCGGGGGGTGTGCTCGGTGCGAATGGCGATCTGCTGGCAGATATCCGCTATGGACGACACATGGCTGGGCCGACAGTCAACCGAATCCAGAGAAGAAGCAAAGGCGAGGAGGTGCAAGTGGGCATCGTGAAAGCCCGGGAGCAGCGTCCCGCCGACGCAGTCGATGACTCTCGTACCTGCAGAAGTTATAGAAGGCAACTCGGCATCGGCGCCTGCCCATACGATCCGATCGCCGCGGACCGCGACGGACTGCGAGGTAGGGTGGCGCGGGTCCATGGTTAGCACCCGCGCGTTGGTCAGGATAAGGTCGGGCTGGAGGTCACCTGTCGCCCGCATTGAAGCGTGCCCATACCGAGTCCAATGGACTCGGATGCACTCTACTGTATGACGGAGTGGGGGGTGGCCTCAATTCGGCGAACGACGATCTTGTCGCGGTCGAGCATTTCCGGGACCTTCGGGCCGATATCGTTAACCCAGCGGTCGCTCTGGTACACAGCCTCGTACAGGGCCTCCCGAGACTCTTCGCTATCGAAGCGACGCACCCAGATGTACAGGTCGTCCTCTTCCTCTCCCACGAAGCTGCCCACGATTACCATGCCCTTGGAGACCTGAAAGGGAATGATCTCCTCTTCCATGAACCTGACCCAGTTTTCGCGCTGGCCGGGAAGCGTTCTGTATTCACGAAGTTCAAAGAACATTAGTGGTCTCCTGTTGATAGTGGATTGGCGGACTCAACTGTATGAGCAGCCTGGCTGTATGTCAAATCAGGCCAAGTAGTAGATGAGCACGCTTGCAACGACATACAGGACAATCATTGCCGCCCCCGGCACGGTAATAATCGACGGGGCCGGACGACGCCAGTTGCTGGTCTGGATTCCAACGACGACTATGGCAGTCATTATTATCGCCACGACTGCGGTCAGAATGTGGATGTCGGCAATCCCGGCCCACAGGGCGCCCTCAGTGAATGCCACGTCATCAAAGAAGAGGACAAATCCCATGTTGAACAGGTTGCTCCCCAGGACGTTGGTGATCGCGAGCTCTGGCGCCCCCAGCCTGAGCGCGGCGAACGACGCTGCCATCTCTGGGAGCGACGTGCTGAGAGCAAGGAACTGCGTACCGACAAAACTGGCTTCCCAGCCCATCGCATCTGCCACACGGTCTCCTGTGTGGGCCAGCCAGACTGCAGCGCCGACCACGATGAGAGCAGTAATCAGGTAGATTACGACAGACCGAGAAAGACTCTCCCCTTCGTAGTTGGAGGTCTGGCTCGGCACGTGGCCAACAGACGCGGGCAATGTATCGCTATGCTCGGCCCGGTAAACGAGGTACATGGCAACGACGAAGACCCCGAACATGAGAAAGGACACCGGGCTTACGTACCAAGTTGACATACTCGTTGTCAGACCATGGACGATTATGCCGATTACAGCGGCGGAGATGACGAGAACGCCGAGAACGCCAACCAACCCGGACGTAGCAGTCACATACGCCAGAACAGGACCTCTGCGCCAGTATATGTCCATCAGTCCGATAATCAGCAGGTTGAACAGGTTGCTGCCGAAGGCGTCGCCAGCGGCAAGATCCACCTCTCCAACCAGAATGATCGAGCTGATGCCGGTGCTCAGTTCCGGGAGCGACGTAGCCGTCGCGAGCATGACGACACCGACGAAGGACCTGCCCAAGCCAGTCTTCTCAGCTACGACATCCGCCGATCTTGCCATGAAGTGCGCTGTCACCAAGATAAGTGCGGCGGCAGCGGCCAGTTGTAGCCAGAGAAGGGTTAGATCCACTTCAACTCCGGGGGCGTGGGTAGAAACGACCTCTTACAGGGAGGCTCGATTCCATCACGAGAGATCTACCGGCCTGACGCAGGAGAGCCGCCCCCGGGGGTTGTTCGCATATCGGAAAGCCAATCAAGAATCCCCGAAGGATTCTAGCGATCAGGTGCGGTTGCTGACAAGCAGGTCAGTGCGCTCTCCCCATTTCTCGAGGAAACGCCTGTAGTTCTTCAGGCTCAACTCGTCGCGCTCGGCCTCGGCGAGCTCGTTCCAGACACGATGCTCGTGCTGGACTACGGGCAGAGACTGGTCGGCGACAATGCGCTTGCCCTGTTCCTTGAAGTGGAAGCTGTAGTCAATGTCCAGGTTGCGATAGAACCTGAAGCTTTCACGCATCAGGCCGACCTGAGTGATATCCTCACGCCGGAAAGCGAAGCAGTATGCCTGCATGGCATCCATATCTCCAGACTCGCCTTCTCCATCGTGGAAGTGGTGAAGATTGTCTGTTCGAAGTCCGAACGGGCCCACTACGCCCACCCCGCCATCCTGGAGCAACGTCTCGATGGGTCCGACAATGTCACCTGTCACCTCGACGCTCGTGTCCAGCAGTATGACAATGCGACCGAGGCTCTGCTTGAGCACGATATTCTTGGCGGCGGCTTCTCCGAGAACGTGGTCGGCGTGAATCACCCGGACTCTAGAGTCAGAAGACGCCATTTCGTCCAGATACTCGCCTGTTTCGTCAGTGGAGCCGTTGTCCAGCACCACGACCTCAACGTCTCGGTCTTCGCTGCAATGCAGGGCGCTGCTGACGACGCGTTTCACGTCATCGACGTAGTTACAGGCGACGATGCCAATAGAGACATCGTGCGCGTCCTTTTGTTCGACCAATGAGGGAACCTCGGCCGCGGCAGAGACCACATCGCGGTCCTCAGTCAGCTTCTCCCACTCGGCCTTCGGCCTGATACGGGAGCCGCGCTCGTGGTCCTCGACGACGTAACCCACCTCTTCAAGAGCCACGCGGACCTGATCGGCGGCGGTGTATTCGGCCATATCACGCAGATGCGCCCTTCGGAGCAGCTGTTCCAGCGCCTCCGGAGGGGTCTCGTACTCGTCGCCAACACTGAGCAGTCCGAGGCCAAGCACCTCATCGTAGCGTTCTATCACCGTCAGTTTGGTGACTGAGTCGAGGTCGCAGCGGGCCATTTCCCAAGTCAGCGCAAGTGCGCCGGGCATGTCGAGGTTCGAGTTGACGGTGTCAAAGAACCTCTGTGTCCACTCCTCGACTGAGGCCTCATTGGGGTCAACTCCTCCGGTTACACCGGCCTCCTCGGCATCGATCATCCATTGCCAGACGCGGTTCTTGAGTCGCTGCAGTCCGCGCTGGGCGGCCCGCAGAGAGGTAAACGTAAAGTTCAAGCGCGTGTTGTACCTGGCCGTCATGCACAGATACCTGAATGCCATCGGATCCAGACCTTGTGCCTCTATGTCGGACATGATGAACGAGTTGCCTGCGGACTTCGCCATCTTGACGCCATCGGCGAGCAGGTGCTGGCCGTGGACCCATGAGTTGACAACCGGTTTGCCAGTGAAGCCTTCACTCTGGGCTATTTCGCCCTCGTGGTGGGGGAAGATATTGTCAACTCCGCCGGTGTGTATGTCGAACTTCTCGCCGAGATACTTGATTGACATGGCTGAGCATTCGATGTGCCAGCCCGGGAAGCCCTCTCCCCAGGGGCTGGGCCACTTGACCGTTCTACCAGGCTCAGCGGCTTTCCAGAGGGTGAAGTCGCGCGGGTCACGCTTGAGGGGGTCTGCGTCGACCCTCACAGCTTCCAAGAGCTCCGCTTCGTGGATGTTGCCTGAAAGCTGGCCATAATCGGGGAAACTTGACACCTCGAAGTAGACGTTTCCGTCGACTTCGTAGGCGTAGCCTGTCTCAACGAGCCTTTGGACAATCTCGAGCATCTCCTCGATGTGGTCAGTCGCCTTTGGGAACTCATGAGCGGGCTGGATGCTGAGCTTTTCCTCGTCCGCCCTGAATCTCAGAGTGTAGAAGTCGGCGATTTCAGCCGGCGTCTTACCCTCTTCGATTGCCGCGGCGATGATCTTGTCTTCTCCACGCTCCAGCACTTCCTGGCGCATGTGACCCACGTCGGTGATGTTCTTAATATGGACAACGTCGAGTCCCTGGGCGGTGAGAATACGCCTGATCCAGTCCGCCATCAGGTATGAGCGGAGGTTTCCGATGTGGGCATCGCGGTACACCGTGGGGCCACACGTGTACATTTTCACGACGCCGTCGTCTATCGGCTGAACTTCGTCCAGGCTCTTTTCGAGGGTGTTGTATATCTTCAGCACGGTTGGCTGCCCTCCTGTCGTGCCGCCTTCGGCGGAATGTCCATGATGTAGAGGAAGTTGGTACTTCCAACCGTTCCAAACGGGAATCCAGCAGTGATAACGACCTTGCCGCCGTCGTCCGGTACCAGATCGGACGAGACCGCGTGGCCTTCGGACACGTTGAGGAGATGTGAGACCGTGGTGAGGTCGGGACCCTTGACGGGACTCACTCCCCAACTGACGGTCAACATGCGAAGCACTTTCTCGTGGGGCGTGAGGGCGAGAATCGGTGTTCCCGGTCTGTACCTCGAGACGCGACGAGCGGTGCTTCCCGATTCCGTGAAGGCGATAATCCCACAGGCGCCCAATCTGACAGCGTTTCGGGCCGCGCCGTAGCTGATCCCGTCGTCAATCCGCGGTTGAATGTCCCGGGACCGCTCTTCGAGCATCCGCTCGTAGTCGAGCGCCGCTTCCCTCGCCAAGGCGACTTTGTTCATGGTCTCGACAGCGAGGACGGGGTTATCGCCGACGGCAGTCTCCCCCGAAAGCATCACGGCGTCGGTGCCCTGGCGCACCGCGTTGGACACGTCGTTGACCTCGGCCCTCGTCGGACTGGCCGACTTTATCATTGACTCCAACATCTGAGTCGCGGTGATTACGGGCTTTCCGGCGAGATTGCACTTCTCAATCATCTCCTCCTGCATTATCGGCACCCACTCCGCATCCATCGCAACTCCCAAGTCGCCCCTGGCGACCATAATGCCATCGCTGACTTCCAGGATGCCGTCGAAGTTGGTGACCGCCGCCTCTTCGGTCTCAATCTTGGAGATGATGAACGAGTCGCTGCCATAATCCGACATCAGGTCCCGCGCCTGGTCGATATCTTCCGGCCTAGTGACGTTGGAAAGCGCGACGAAGTCGGCTCCAGTCTTGGCGGCAAATCGGAGACCTTCCTTCGCCCTGCCGTCAAGGAACGGCAGCGACGGAGCTCGTCCGGGAATGGTCACGCCCTTTCCCTCAACCATTCTGTTGCCCCTCACCACCTCGCAAGACACGTCCATAAGTTCTCTATCAATGTCCAGCACGTTCAACTCGATTGCTCCGTCGTCAAGGAGAATGTTTCCATTGATCGCGGAGTCCTTATGCACACCCGGCGGATACACACTGAGAATTTCCGGGCTACCGATAACGTCTCGGCTAGTGAGTACGATCCTGTCTCCGGGCTCCAGGTAGAATTCTCCGGGCGACTGAGGGCCTGTCCTGTACTTGGGGCCAGGAATGTCAACCATGATTCCGACTGGGATTTCGAGATCCTCTGATGCCTTCCGTACGTTTCGAAAGACGCGCTCGTGCTCGTCAAGTGTGTTGTGTGAGAGGTTTAGCCTGGCCACAGAAAGACCCGCGAGCACCAGTTCGCAAATCGTATCGTATGAGTTTGACCTGGGTCCCAGGGTGGCGACGATCTTGGTCCTGGGTCGTTGGAGAATCCTGGGGACTTGCGTCATGTGCGAGGCTCGGTACTCCTGGAAGAGGTAGCGGAGTTCATTAGTGATTTTACTAGAAAAGGTCGATTTCGACCATAGTCTAACCGCACCGACTTCCCGTCTCGTCCGGTCTTGAGTTTCGAATCCGGGACAGTCGCATCTCTACGGAGGTGCTTCAGAACCTTATTCCGATGTGCCGTAGCTGGTTCATTGACGCGGCGAATTGCCTTAGAATGTATCAACCCATTGAATAGGTGTAGCGGATGCGGACTGTCAGACAGCTCTATGAACTCCAGGAACTGGACTGGGGAATTCAGCAGTTCGAGGAGGAGCTGTCGGAGGTTCGGACCCGGATTGCCGATGACGCGAACAGGCTCCAGGCGCACCGAAGGCTGTCGGCTCTCGAACGAAAGCTCGATGAGCTGGGTCCGGCCAGACGCCAGTCTGAGCGCACGATCGAACAGATAGCAGAGCGTATCTCAAGTATCGACAGCCGGATGTACAGCGGGAGCGTCACCAATCCAAGGGAGCTGGAAGCGTATCAGGAAGAGCGGGCAACGCTGTTCCGTAATCAGCGCAGCGAGGAAGACCGGCTGCTGGAGTTCATGGTTGAGATGGAAGAGACGCAGGAATTGCGTGATCAGGCGCGGGCCGTCTTCGAGCAGGTCGACGGAGATCGTAGGCGCGAGCTGGACACTCTGGGAGCACGGCAGGAGGAGCTGACGTCGGATCTTCCTGAACTCCGTTCGCAGCGACAGGAATTGTCCACTGAGTATCCTCCAAACGTCATGGCGGTGTACGAGACTGTTCGGCGCAGTCGGGGTGGACAGGGAGCCGCGCTGGTGGACCAGCGTGGTATGTGCCAAGGCTGCAGACTCACGATCCCAAACGCGGAGCGGAGCCGCGCGCGCTCAGGCGACTACATCGTCCAGTGCGGTAGCTGCTCACGGATACTCATACATGGCTGAGGCGAGGTCAGAAAGTAAGCAGTGAGAGCGCTCGGATACTTCAGAGTCGACGCAGTGTCTCAGGTCGAAGAGCAGGCCAAGAGCCTTGCCGGCTTCGAGAATGAATTCGTCACATACTGCGAGATCAACCTGCACCAGCCCGTAAAGACGTTTGGGGACCTCAACGCCAGTGGCGAAGGGACCTATCCTCTGTACACGGAACTGATCGCCTACATCAAGGAGTCAGGTTCAAACTTCCTGGTCGCCATACCGGACTCCAGCCACATCGGCGGCGACATCGAAACCGTAGCGCGCGCGTTCCTGGAGATCGAGGGCGCCGGGGCCAAGGTCACCTGTCAGGACGTGAACATGCCAGATCCGCTCCAGAATGCGTTCTTCGTGTTGGGAGTATCGGGGGTCTCTCGGGCACGTAGCGGCAAGATCAGGGAGTCTATGCAAGAGCAGGCGATGTGGGGAAAGGGTCTCGGACGCCCCCCGTTCGGGTACCGGTACACAGACGACGGTTCTTATGAGGTAGTCAAGGACGAGGCCGCCGTCGTGGAGCTGATCTACCGGCTGTACACCAGGGACAGGATGGGGATGCGACTCGTCGTCCAGCACCTGAACGAGCGGGACATCACGACGCGCCGGGGAGGCCGGTGGAGCGTGGTTAGCGTGCGCGACATTCTCAAGAACCCGGTCTATATTGGGACGTATACGCGCTTTGGGCTCAGGCTGCCCAGGAGCCATGAGGCGATCATCGATTCGGTTACTTACCGGACAGCCCGAGACATAGTGGAGAGTCGCAGACCCCGGGGCAGAGTTTCGAGGGCGAAACCATACCTGCTTTCAGGAATCGCGTTCTGCGAGTACTGCGGCAACAAGATGATGGGTGTGACCCGTCATCAGCGGTGGACAAATCAGGACGGCAACCGTAACAGGAAGACCTATCGCTACTACCAGTGCCAGTCTCGCAACAACCAGAGCGTGTGCGGATACCATACGTGGCGCGAAGCCGACCTGGAGGGCGCCGTGCTGGCACAGATACCAATGGCGATCAAGGCGAAGGAGCTGGACAGGCTCGACGCCAGCAATCGGAATGGGGACGTAGAGGAGCCTCTGAGGGCGATCTGGCAGGAGCGGGTCAGGAATGCCGAGCGCCGGTTCCTGCAGGCTATGCGCAAGACCGCGTCAGGCGGGGCAGACACCGACCACCTATCAGGTGCGTTGAACAATCTCGACGTGGCGCGGAAGGGGGCTGAGCGATCGGAGACGTCCGTTGACGTGGACGACGTTCTCAGAAAATGGGATGAGCTTAGCTTCGTCGATAAGCGGGACTTCCTGTTGACCAGCGTCGCGAAGGTCGAGGTGGCCGACCACATGGCCAGGATTATCGTCTAGCCAAGACATTCCTCCAATGTTCAATTAAGACCTTTCGCCTCGACTTGGGAGCTCACGGAATTCGCTTAGATAAATTTCTGTTTTCTAATACTTTTCTGAAATTTGTTTGAAGATGACCTCCTGCCAGCTTGGCGTCAAATTCAGCCGCACTGCACAATGAATTTAACGCTGGCGCGAAATACACCGTTCAGATGCGCTAGAATCATGCAGCCGTTTGAAAAGCCTACAATTAGATTAGAGACCCCTATTATCTTATGGGCAACAACCTGAGCATCTACCGAAATCTGATACGCCCTGCACTGTTCCTGCTGCCGGCTGAATCAGCCTATGACCTCGCCACTGTAGCACTTAGGCTATCGCCGTTGTGGCGTGTCATAGGCGCAATGAACAGTTTCGAGTCGTCAAACATCCGCACCACGGTGGGGGGAATCAACATTAAGAACCCGGTCGGTCTGGCAGCTGGCCTAGATAAGGACTGCAAGGTTCTTCCGGCACTCTCCTCCCTTGGTTTTGGGTATGTGACCTGCGGAACCGTCACGCTCCACCCAAGACCCGGTAATCCCAAGAAACGACTTATTAGGGACAGATCACGGGAAGCGCTCATAAACTCTATGGGGTTCCCAAATAAGGGCCTCGATTCGGCGGTCGAGCGTATCAAGCGGGCCCGCCGCAGGTGTTTGGACACTCCAATTGTCGTGAGCGTCTCGGGTACTGAGATCGATGACATCGTCACATGCCACCGGCGGCTGGAGCCACTAGTGGACGCGGTTGAGATCAACATAAGCTCCCCGAACACAAAGGGGCTCAGAATCTTCCACGATCCCGACGTGTTGGAAACGCTCCTCAACACGATCAATGCCGGACGCTCCAAGCCTCTCTTTGTGAAGATGCCTCCTTTTCCCCCGGAAGACGAGAATGCTGCGAACCACTATCGTGCATTGAACCTCGCAGAAGTATGCATCGCGGAGCAAGTAAATGTGCTGACCATAGCCAATACTCAGCCCGTGGAGAACCCCCAGCTCGAAGTCGGTTCAGGTGGACTAAGCGGAAAGCCCATCTATGAACAGATGCTGCGAATGGTTTCCGAGATGCGGGAGCGTATAGGGGACAAGGCAGACATTAACGCCTGCGGTGGGGTCTTCACAGCCAAGGACGCTCGGAGAGTCATCGAGGCGGGTGCGACGACAATTCAGATGTTGACTGGCTTCGTTTACAATGGGCCGTGTGTTGCACCGCACATCAATAAGGCTTTATCCAACAGTTTGGCCGAAACGCACGGGGTCGGCTCAATTCACGAACTGGTCGCCATCAAAACACGCGCCTAGCTGATTCTGTCGACGCTGACGCTATTGATGAAAGAAATCAGGGCTCTGGCGCTTGATCTGGACGGTACTCTCATCGGGTCGGACGAACGCGTGTCGCCCGGGGTAGGTGAGGCAGTCCGGCGCGTGTCGTCAAGAGTCCATGTCTCCATTGTGACGGGTCGTGAGTCTGAGTCCATTCTCAGATACGCGAACGAGCTCGGGCTGACCTCGCCACAGGTCGCGGACAATGGTGCGTTGATCCTCGATCCGACAACGGGGGACGCCATGTGGAGCGCACCGATGACCAGCGAACTGGCGATGCTGGCCATGCGGCCCATCATTGAGTCCGGCTGTCAATTCATGGCGACGAGTCCAGAGGGGCTTGTGACCGATGTCCAAGAGTTCGACACCCGGGGGCTGACGCGCGTGACGGCCTTTAACCTGACGGAGCATCAGGCAAATGGAATGGTCCGCCAAATGTCGGCGAACCCAGGCCTGGAAGCAGTCAAGGCGTACCTGCCGTACAACGGGCTGTGGTCGGTCAACTTCAACCGGCGCGGGGTGAACAAGGGTTCAGGACTGTGCGCGCTGTGTGGTCTACTGGGTATCGAGCCGTCGGAGGTAGCGGCGGTCGGGGACAGCTTCAACGACGTTGCCATGTTCGAGACGGCTGGGCTGTCGATCGCGATGGGCGGCGCGCCGCCTGAGCTACTCAAACTGGCTCATCACGCCGTCGCAAGTGTCGAGCAGGACGGTCTTGTCGAGGCCATCGAGCGGTACGTGCTGCCCGCATCGTAGTCGGCAACGATCTGTTTAAGACTAGCGTTTTTGCTATGCTATAATTTCGCGTGGCCTCGGAGAGGTGGCCGAGCGGTTTAAGGCGCTGGTCTCGAAAACCAGTATGGGAGCAATTCCATCGTGGGTTCGAATCCCACCCTCTCCGCCAGCACGGAGCTGAAGCGAATCTCGTTCTGAGGTACGCTTAAGTGAACAGGTGCAGGCAGCCCAACACGGAGAGGTGCTAGAGTGGCCGAATAGGCGCGACTGGAAATCGCGTGTCGTCTGTATAAGGCGACCGTGGGTTCGAATCCCACCCTCTCCGCCATCTTCACACTGAAACGCCACGTAATTCTGTGCGCGGCTTGGGGACGAGTCGGAACCGCTGTCCGCGTACACTCCTCGTTAGTCGGCCTCTCGTTTCTGGGCCAAGGCGGCGCTTGACATACCGACCTGCCCCATCCGTCTGCGAGGGGTTGTTTCATAGTCCAATTGGTGTAGAATACCCGTCGCACATGGAAACGTCTGAGCTAAAATACTGGATCGCGTTTAGCCGTGTGTCGCGTGTCGGTCGGGCTCGCCTAGCATTGTTGGAGGGCAGCTTCGGCTCTCTAGCCAGCGCGTGGCAGGCCAACGCAAGTCAGCTGGAACAGGCGGGGCTCAACCGGGGCACGGCGCAGCATGTGGCTACGACGCGGGAGAAGGTTGACCCTGACGCCGAGCTAGAACGGGTCCAACAGGCCGGGGTCACGGCTCTAACGTGGCACGACGAGAACTACCCTCCCCGTCTGAAAGAGATATATGACAAGCCGCCCGTCTTGTACGTCAAGGGTGAGTTGGACCCGGCGGACGAGCGAGCGGTAGCGGTGGTGGGAACGCGAAGGCCGACCGCCTATGGCCGCGAGACCGCGAGACAACTTACGTCGGACCTCGCTCGGAGCGGCGTGACGATCACGAGCGGTATGGCGAGGGGAATAGACGGAATCGTACACAGAGCGGCGCTGGAGTCTGGCGCTCGAACAATCGCAGTGCTTGGCAGCGGCGTTGACGTGATCTATCCTCGTGAACACGGCACGCTGGCCGAGCAGATAGCCTTGAAGGGCGCCATCATATCAGAGCATCCACTCGGAGCGCGGCCCGACGCGCAGAACTTCCCGCGGCGCAACCGCATTATAAGCGGAATGAGCCTCGGAACACTGGTGATCGAAGCACCTGAGGGAAGCGGCGCCCTGCTGACAGCCAGGCACGCACTGGAGCAGAACCGCGAGGTCTTTGCCGTCCCCGGGAGCATTCTGTCTCCCGCGTCGCGGGGCGGCAACGAATTGATACGGGACTCCGGCGCAAAGCTCATCACGAGCGCAGACGATGTCATGGAGGAGTTGAACCTGTCGGCAGTCGAACACCAGCTAGAGCTGGCGGCCTTCTTCCCCGAAGACGAAGCGCAGGCAGCCGTGTTGAAGTTCGTGACGTTCGACCCGATCCATATAGATGAAATAACCAGAACTTCCGCCCTTGCCGCCTCGACAGTGAGTGGCGCCCTAACTATGATGGAATTGAGGGGCCTTGTTCGTCAGGTGGGTGGAATGAACTATGTCCGGCTGCGGGAGACCGTGGCAGAGTACCAGTCAGTGTAGGGGATATGGCAAAAGATCTAGTTATCGTTGAATCGCCGGCAAAGGCCCGTACCGTACAGAGATTCCTAGGCAGCAACTACGTCGCAAAGGCTTCGATGGGGCATGTCCGGGACCTTCCGAAGAAGGACATGGGGATCGAAATAGACGACAGAAGCTTCGAGCCCACGTACAGGGTTGTGAACGGCAAGGGCAAAATCATTTCGGACCTGGCCAAGGAGGCCAAGCAGGCAAACACCGTCTATCTGGCCACCGACCCGGACAGAGAGGGTGAGGCGATCTCGTGGCACCTGATGGAGGCGGCCAAGATTCCGCCTAGCAAGGCCAAGCGGGTCGTATTCCACGAGATAACGAGGGACGCTATCGCCGAGGCGTTCGACAACCCGCGTGAGCTCGACCGTTCGCTCATCGACGCGCAGCAGGCGCGTCGCGTGCTCGACAGAATCGTCGGATACAAGCTGAGCCCAGTACTCTGGTCCAAGGTGCGACGCGGGCTGTCCGCAGGCCGTGTTCAGTCCGTCGCGCTCAGAATTGTCGTCGACCGCGAGGCGGAGATTGACGCATTCGTGCCGACTGAGTTCTGGACGATCGACGCGACTCTGTCCAAGCGGCCTCGAAGGGGATCCGAGAGCGTGTTCAAGGCGCGGGTCCACTCCGTGAAGGGCAAGCGGGGCAGGATAGAGATCCCGGACCAGGCTGCCAGCGACGAGATAGTCCTTGATATTAGGGGCTCTGACTACGCTGTGACCGAGGTACGCGTACGCGAGACCAGGAGCCGCCCGGCGCCCCCGTTCATCACGAGTACGCTCCAGCAGGAAGCCGCACGGAAACTGAGGTTCAGCGCGCGCAGGACCATGTTGGTCGCCCAGCAGCTCTACGAAGGACTGTCGATCGGCGACGAGGGGGACGTGGGACTCATAACGTATATGAGGACGGACTCGACAAACGTTGCCGCTCAGGCGCTCCAGGAGACCGCCACACTCATAAGGCGCAAGTACGGCGCTGAGTACGCTCCCTCCAAGCCGCGCTCGTACACACGCAAGGTCAAAGGAGCGCAGGAAGCGCACGAGGCGATCAGACCCACGTCGGTCATGCGCGAGCCGGAATCGGTGCGCAGATACCTGAGCAATGATCAGGCACGACTATACGACCTCATCTGGAAGCGGATGGTAGCAAGCCAGATGTCCGATGCGCTGTTCGACTCCACCTCGGTATCCATCAGCGTGACCGGCACTCTATCGAGAAGAGAATACGAACTGCGCGCAAGCGGGTCCATACTGAAGTTCGCAGGATTCCGCGCCGTCTACATGGAGGGCAAGGATGACGTCGATGACGACGACGCAGACCATCCGCCCATACCGAAGCTTGAAAAGGGTGAGCTGCTGGACTGCCTCGACATTGACCCAGAGCAGCACTTCACCAAGCCGCCGCCGCGCTTTTCGGACGCTTCGCTTGTAAAGGTGCTAGAGGAGGAGGGCATAGGCAGACCGAGCACGTATGCCTCCATTATCTCCACGCTGGAGATGCGTGACTACGTGACCAAAGAGGGTTCGAGATTCGTTCCCACCAACCTGGGCAAGGTCGTTACCGGCCTGCTGGTGAAGAACTTCACCGACGTCATGGACGTCGGCTTCACGGCGGGAATGGAGGAGAAGTTGGACGATATCGCCGAGGGCGAACAACAGTGGACGCCTGTAATAGGGCAGTTCTACGACCCGTTCGAGCAGGCGGTAGAGAAGGCAATGAGTGAAGCCGAGCGCGTACCCCGCGAACAGCTCGAAGAGCCGACGGACGAGGTCTGCGAAGAGTGCGAACACCCTATGGTGATAAAGAGCGGGCGGTTCGGCAGGTTCATGGCCTGCACCGGTTACCCGGAGTGCAAGAACACCCGCCCTGTAGAGAGCCCTGAGGAGCGGGCAGTGCGGGAGCTGGTCAGCGAGGACGTGGACGAATTTTGCGGCAAGTGCGAAAGGCGCATGGCAGTCAAGAACTCACAGAGCGGCCGGTTCCTGGGATGCTCGGGCTACCCGGACTGCAAGAACGCAAAGCCTCTCCGAGTCGGGGTGGCCTGTGAGAAGTGCAGCAGCGACATGATCGAGCGTAAGCAGAAGGGGCGCAACGGCAGAATCTTCTACGGCTGCATCAACTATCCAGAGTGCAAGCACACAGTCAACCCGCTGCCGCAGCCTTGTCCTGGATGCGGCAAGCTGCTGGTGTCTCAGGGACGCAGCCGCCGGAACGCAAAGTGTCTCGACGACACCTGCGGATTCAGTGGTCCCGTGCCAAGATTCCAATCTGAGGCGGCCTAGCATGGAGGCGCAGGACTGGAGCGGAACGATGAGCGACTTTCGCGACCACCTTGTCGCGGAGCGCGGTCTCGCTCCCCTGACGATCAGAAACTACCTGTCCGATCTCGAACCGCTGCGAGACTATATGTCCAATCACGACATCGACTCGTTCAGCGACCTGAACAGGCGGACGGTGCGCGGATACCTGTCGTGGCTTCACGAGCTAGGCTACGTGCGAACGAGCATCGCGCGCAAACTGAGCGCCATGCGGACGATGTTCAAGTGGCTCAATCGGGTCGGCATCGCGGAGAATGATCCCCTGCCCCCACGCGGCAGCTTCAAGATCGACTCCCGTATCCCCCGGTTCTTATCTCAGGACGAAGCTTCCAACCTCATGGACTCACCGGACCCGACTTCCGACAAGGGAATCAGGGACCGGGCGCTGCTGGAGCTCGTGTACGCCGCCGGTCTTCGCGTGAGCGAGGTCAACGGGCTTAACGTGGACAGCGTCAACCTGGCAACCAGAGAGGTCCGGGTAATCGGCAAGGGGTCCAAGGAGCGTGTCGCGCTGATCGGAGAGTCCGCCAAGGACGCGCTCAGCGCCTACATGTCAGAGGTGAGGCCCGAAGTTGCGTCGATCGACGCCGACGGCGCGCTGTTCGTGAACCGGTACGGGAAACGTCTGAGTCAACGCAGCATCCAGAAATCGGTACGGAGCTATGCGGCCCGCAGCGGGCTTGGTACCCAGGTCCACACTCACACACTGCGACACTCGTTCGCGACCCATCTGCTCGAAGGCGGGGCCGATTTGCGAGTCGTACAGGAGCTGCTCGGTCACGCCAGCCCGGCGACGACACAGGTGTACACGCACATAACTAAGACCGAGGCGCGACAAGCGTACATGGCGGCCCACCCAAGAGCCGGGGCCGGGAGCGGCGGTGCGTGAAGGTCCTGATAGTAAACGGTCCCAACCTGAACAACCTGGGACGTCGAGACACCAGTCACTACGGGGTCACAACCCTTCCACAGATAGAAGACGCATTACAAAAGCTCGCGCAGGAGTTGGGCCTGGAGGTCGAGTTCTTCCAGTCGAACCATGAAGGGAAGATCGTTGACTTCATCCAAGGGGCCGCGGACGGGGCTGACGGGCTCGTGGTCAACGCGGGAGCGCTCACGCACTATGGGCTATCCCTCAGAGACGCGCTGACGGACTCTCGACTGCCAATAGTCGAGGTGCACCTGTCCAACATCCACGCCAGGGACGAGTTCAGACGTCACTCGGTGATCGCCGATCTGGCGGTTGGTCAGATCGCTGGGTTGGGCTGGCGAGGGTACAAGTATGCGCTCGACTTTCTGGCAGAGCACCTCGGCGGCAGGTCGTGACGGATAACTCTTCCCGCAGGCTCCCCAAGCTCAGGGAGCGCATGGCTGAGTTGGACGTGGATGGATTCCTGGTCTCATCGGCCGCCAATCGGCGCTATCTCTCCGGATTCAGCGGCTCCAACGGTTATCTCGCAATCACGGCCAACGACGCGGTACTCGCGACAGACTTCAGGTACATCGAGCAGGGCGAGGCAGAGTCGCCCGGATTCGAGGTACGCCAGATTAGAGGAGGCGAGACATGGTTCCCAAATCTAGCCTTGGAATTAGGAATGCGCAGGGTCGGGTTCGAGGCTGACCACATGAGCGTCGCCGCCTTCAGCCAACTTAAGCACACCACTGAGGAAGCCGATGGCGACCTGAAGCTGGAGCTCGTAGAGACCGTCGGCGTGCTCGAGTGGATCAGGGCGGTCAAAGACGAGCAAGAACTGACGGCTCTGAAGCGGGCAGTCCAGATCGCAGACGAGGCACTGTCCGCAGTGAGCGTGAAAATAGGCGTCGGAATGACTGAGCAGGACATCGCGTGGGAGCTTCACAAGCAGATGCGCGAGCGCGGCGCGGCGGGACCATCTTTCGACACGATAGTTGCAGTAGGCCCGAACGCGGCACTGCCTCACCATCGTGCGGGCGACGCGGCGGTCCGGGCCGGCGAGCCAATCGTCATCGACATGGGAGCAGACTTCCAAGGCTACCGTAGCGATCTCACGCGGACGTTCGTGGTGGGAGAGGCAGACGACACGTTCCGACACATCTATGGTATCGTTCTGCGTGCGCAGAAGGCGGCGATAGACGCGGCCTCTCCCGGCATGACCGGCGAAGAGATCGACTCGGTTGCCCGCGAAGTCATCAAAGACGCCGGGTATGGAGACGAATTCGGCCACGGGCTGGGGCACGGCGTCGGGCTAGTCATCCATGAACGTCCGATGGTGGTCCCGAATTCGAAAGACATCGTCGAAAACGACATGGTGTTCACAATCGAGCCTGGGATATACATTTCGGGCTGGGGCGGCATCAGGATCGAGGACGTCGTCGTGATGGAAGACGGCAGGGCACGACCTCTGACAAGATCGCCTAAGTAGGGGGTTTGTGAGATGCGCCGGCAGCGGACAGGTCAATAGGAGCCAATCGCATGACAATCGGATACGGAGACCTCAGAAAAGGCATGGCCATCGAGTTGGACGGCGTTCCATACCTCGTGGTCGACTACGACCGGAGCAAGATGCAGCAGCGCGCTCCGACGATGAGGATACGATTCAAGGACATCCGCAGCGGAAGGGTCCTCGACAGAAGCTTCTCCGGATACGACGTCAAACTGACCTCCGCGGACGTGGAGCGCCGGTCGGCCCAATACATCTATGACGAAGACGAGCTGTGCTACTTCATGGACACCGACACATACGACCAGTTCCCGTTGGCCAGAGGCGACATCTCCAACGAGTTGAACTACCTCAAGGAGGGAATAACGGTCGACCTGGTGTTCTATCAAGACAACCCCATAGCGATCGACATGCCGCTAACGGTTGATCTCGTGGTTGCCGACTCTCCTCCCGGCCTCAAGGGCGACACCGCGACCGGAGCCACCAAGCCCGCGACGCTCGAGACAGGTCTTCTCATACAGGTCCCGCTCTTTGTCAACGAGGGTGAGACTGTCAAGGTGGACACGAGATCAGGCAGCTACCTTTCGAGGGCCTGACATGGCGCTGATCTATGGCGTGTCGCAGGTCACCGCGTATCTCAGGGACCTGCTGGCCTACGACGGTCTGCTCAGCGACGTCTGGATCGAGGGCGAGATCGCCAACCTGCGGCGGCCAGGTTCGGGGCACTCTTACTTCACACTTCGGGACTCCAACAGCACCCTGCGCTGCGTTCTATTCCGAAACTCGCGCGGGGCGGCCCATCTCCAGGACGGAGCAGCCGTGGTAGCACATGGCAGAGTGACCCTGTACGAGGTGCGCGGCGACCTTCAGTTGGTCGCGGACGTGATCCAGCCCGAGGGTGTGGGCGAACTACAGATGCGGCTGGAACAGCTCAAGGCACAGTTGGAACGCGAGGGTCTGTTCGAGGAATCACGGAAGCGTCCGCTTCCCGCATTTCCGAGGCGTATTGGAGTCGTCACATCTCCCACTGGCGCAGTGTGGCAGGACATTCGCACTGTCATAAGTAGGCGATTTTCGCTTGTCGAACTGGCTCTGGCGCCGGCCATGGTACAGGGAGACTCGGCGGCTGAGACGATCGTCGAGGGTCTGGAGGCGCTGAACGGCGAAGGGGACATAGACGCCATCATAGTCGCCAGAGGCGGCGGCTCCCTTGAGGACCTGTGGCCGTTCAACGAAGAGGCGGTCGCAAGGGCGGTGTTTTCGAGCCGCGTCCCAGTAGTCAGCGCAGTGGGTCACGAGACCGACTTCACAGTGTGCGACCTTGTGGCTGACGTCAGGGCGCCGACGCCGTCTGCGGCAGCGGAGATGGTCGTCCCGGACCGGATGGAACTGCTTCAGAGGTTATCGGCATCCGTGCATCGCGTGGAGACATCGGCGTCGCAGCACCTGCACGGCGCCACGAGTAACCTGGAGGCGCTGTGGTCCAGAGTCGGACGGTCCATTCCAGACATTGACCAGATCAGGCTCAGGGTGGACGACCAACTTGACGCAGCCAGGACGCTTCTGGCTCACAGGGTCGAGCTATCGCGGGGCCAGGTCGATCTCCTTGGCACAGCACTGCGAACGCTGTCTCCGTTGGATACCCTGAGGCGTGGGTACGCTATTGTCGTGGACCGGGAAACGGGTACTGTGGTGTCCAAGGCACGAGACACTCAGCCGGGCGGGTCGCTGGACATTACACTCAATGAGGGTACAATTGCGGTGGCGGTGCAAGAGGTTTCGACCGATCCTGTAGAAAACTAGCCCCCGCAGGAGGAGATCATGGTCTATTCGACGGACATGTACCCGGTCCAATTCAGCGTAGAGTACCCGGAAGAAGGCCGGAACAGGCTCACCGCACTCGTGCGGATCATCCTGACGATACCAATCTTGATCATTTTTGGACTTATCGGGAATTCTCTCGGTCTGGGCGACATGGACTCGTCTTGGAACTGGGGGCGTACCGAGGCGCTGATCATAAGTATGGGACTGTACCTGGCCACAATGTTGATGATCGTGTTCAGGGGAAAGTACCCGCGCTGGTGGTTCGACTGGAACCTGGAGATTAGTCGTTTCTCAGCCAGGGTGGGAGCATACCTATTCCTGCTACGCGACGAATACCCCTCCGCTGACGAGCATCAGGCTGTCACCCTGGACATCGCTTATCCGGACGTACAAGGACAACTGAATCGGATTTTGCCACTGTTCAAATGGCTTCTGGCAATACCGCACTACATAGTCCTGGCGATTCTGGGGATTGTCTCGATTTTCGTAGTGTTCATCGCCTGGATAGCCATCCTGATTACCGGACGATACCCAATATGGATGTTCAACTACATAGTGGGACTGTTCCGTTGGGGGTTACGAGTTGCAGCCTATGCGTTCCTGCTGACCACGGACCAGTATCCGCCTTTCAGGCTGGGCGAGTAGTGACTACGGAGGGCTGCATGTCGTCGGTCGAGTCCGAGCAGGAAACTAAAGCAATTGAAGACCTCTCTTTCGAGGAGGCTCTGGCACTGTTGGATGAGACGGTAGACGCGCTGGAGTCGGGCTCGTTGACGCTGGCGCAGTCGATGGCGATGTACGAGCGGGGGATGAAGCTGGCGCGTGTTTGCAACGAGATGCTGACATCGGCTGAAATGAGGATCACGCGAATCCGGACCGCATACGGGGAGCAGATGCGTATGGTCGATAGTGACGACGATATGGAAGTCGGGAGCTAGTGCTCAAGGCCGACTTCCACATGCACACTCACTACTCGCCAGATTCGGAGATGAGCCCGGAACGTCTGGTCGCGCGGTGCCTGCAGGTCGGATTGAACTGCATCGCGGTCACGGACCACAACACGACCGAGGGCGCGTTCGTAGTTCGTGAAATTGCACCGTTCATGGTCATCATCGGCGAGGAAGTGGGCACAGAAGAGGGTGAGGTTACAGGGCTTTTCTTACAGGAGACGATTCCCCGAGGGCTGACTCCGGTCGAGACTGCTCAGAGGATCAGGGAGCAGGGCGGACTAGTGAGTCTCCCCCACCCTTTCGACAGGTTCAGAAGCGAGGTGATAACCCGCAGGGGAATCGAGGACATTCTGCCGTATGCAGACATCGTAGAGGTGTTCAACTCGCGCAACAACATGGACGCAGACAACCGAAAGGCCCACGAGTTCGCGAGGGAGCATGGACTTCTGACATCGGGTGTAAGCGACTCCCACACTCCTATCGAGCTGGGCAGAACTTACGTGACGATGCCCGAATTCGACGGGACGCCGGCGGGTTTCAAAGAGGCGTTGGCACAGGGAACGATTCACGGCAGGAAGATGACACCCCTGATCCACGCGGCAACCACGTTCACCAAGATCAAGAAACGGCTACTGGGACGACGCTGACATGACATACAGCCAGGAGTTCTTGACCTACGTGAATGGGAGAGTCATGCCGTACTCCCAAGCACTCCCGGAGCTTCAGCGGATCAACATGAGATCGGCGGGGGGCTACTATGACTCAGCCCGAACTTTCGGAGGACAGCCATTCCGGCTACGCAGGCATCTCGAGCGGTTGTTCAGCGGACTGGCGTACTCGAACATCGATCCCGGGATCACAATAGACGATCTGGAGACGGCGTCGCGAGGAATCGTAGAGGCGAACCTCACGTTGCTGGAAGGCGGCAGGGGCGACATGGTGGTCACGCAAACGATCACAATGGCGAGTCCCATATCAGCAGACGACCTTCCAAGCGTTGACATAGCGGTCTACTGCACCCCCCTGGAGTTCAACAGCTTCGCACGGAGCTATGTCGACGGTGTAAGGCTCTACACACCAGTCACCTATCCTCGGCCCCCTGAAGCGGAAGGAGGAGACGGCAAACGTGGAAGCACCCAGACTCTCGCGCTTATGGTCAACGACAACGGTTTCATCACCGAGTGCCAGGGGGCGAATTTTATGTTCGTGGTGGACGGTAGGATTAAGCTACCGGACCGCAGAAACGTGCTTCCAGGAGTAAGTATGCACACCGTCCTGGAGCTGGCGGGAACGCTCGGGATAGGTGTGGACGAGGGTCTGTACAGTCCGTCACTGATCTATGGAGCAGACGAGGCGTTCGTGTCCAGCACCCGCTACTGTATGCTTCCCGTGGCTACCCTAAACGGATTCCGAGTAGGGCGATCGACGCCCGGCCAGGTCACCGAAAGACTATTGTCGGCGTGGAAAGACATGGTCGGCATGGACTTCGTCCAGCAGGCTCTCAGCTTGCTTTCCTGGGATGAATGAGCAGAACGAGACAGTCTAAAGTCTGATGGTTTGAAGTCACCTGGGAGGACCAGCGATGCTGCCACAGGAATTCGATGTAAGAGGCAAGACCGTGATAGTGACGGGCGCAGCGCGGGGCATTGGCAAGGGCATCGCCAGGGTGATGGCACACTCCGGGGCGAGGGTGATGGTGACTGCACTCACCGATACATACCTGAAGCCTTTGGCTGAAGGAATGCGGGTGGCCGGCTATCCGATCCTTGCGATGACGGCGGACGCAACAGACACGGACGACTGGCAGCGAACGGTTGACGCCGCGCTTTCCGAGTGGGGCCACATCGATGTCCTGATCAACAATCTTGGAGACTCGATCCGCAAGCCCTTAGTGCCACCGCCGGGCTCAGACGGCACTCCAATCAGCGACGACGAGTACCGCTTCGTGCTCGACATCAATTTGACGCAGGCGTTCAAGGGCTGCCGCGCGGTGGGACCTCACATGATCGAGCGGGGCAGAGGTCGGGTCATCAACATCAGCGGATTCGCGGCGCGGAAGGGTTCGCCGGAGTCGCTGGTGTACTCGACCGCCAAGGCCGGCCTCGCTCGACTGACGCAGACTCTCGCCCTAGAGTGGGCCCCTTACGGGATTACGGTCAACTGCATCGCGCCGGGTATATTTCCAGACCCGGAAACCGGCGATCCTCAACAGATAGCGAGGTCACGGGAGAACGCCCGTGAGACTGTACCGTTGGGACGTGTCGGTGAGCTCCAGGAGGTGGGATTCCTGGCGCTGTACCTGGCGTCGGACGCTTCGTCGTACATGACCGGCGAGACGCTGTACATCGACGGCGGGCTGAGCCACAGCTAGTCGCAACACCTCCAGCCACTATACCTCGATCACCTCGTTTTCGAGTGAGCCGATGCCTTCTATGGTGATGGTCACTACGTCGCCCTCTCGGAGGGTGAACTCGGGCGGGGGAACAATCGCAGTGCCGGTGAGCACGGTGGTCAGGTCGGGCACGAGATTGTGCCGCTGTAGCCAGTCTGCAAGCTCCTCGCACGTTCTCGCCATCAGCGAGGTGGAGGTCTGATCGGACCACACCTCCTGTCCCTCCCGAACGATTGAGCAAGAGATGTCCAAGTTGGTTGGGTCAAGGTCCTCGGCGGTCACGAAGCACGGTCCGATTGAGCAGCACCTGTCGAAGAGCTTGGCCTGCGGAAGGTACAGAGGATTCTGACCCTCTATGGACCGGCTGCTCATGTCGTTTCCGATGGTGTATCCGACGATCTCGCCCCTGTGCAGGACGAACGCCAGCTCTGGTTCTGGTACGCTCCAGTCCGAGTCTCCCCTGATTCCGACCGCGTCAAATGGGCCGACGCAGCGGTCCGGGGTCGCCTTGAGGAAGACTTCCGGGCGATCGGCGGTGAACACGCTGGCGTAGACGTCGGGGGTCTCGCTCTCACGCTGCCGCTCCATCTCGCTGGTCTTGTAGGTGACGCCCGCGGCCCAGACCTCAGGAGGCTCGAACGGCCTATCGAGGCGGTAGTACCCGTCACCGTCCCTTGAGCGGTCCATCGTCTCGCCCAGGTCGAACCTGTCGGCGTCGCCGGTCTCCAGAATCAGATCTGTTATCTCGTCAACCGACATACCCGACAGCGAGGCCGCGAGAAGCAGGTCGCTAAGGTCGGTCAGATCGGGGTCCAAGCTCGTAAGATCCAAGGCGATCGATTGGCGATTTTCGACGATCAGCCTAGAATCGCCATCATTCGAAATCAGTGAGTAGTAACGCATAGCCTCTGTGTTCACCCTCGCGCAAGCCCTCTCCCGCCGAGAGGGCACTCATCGTATGCCGTGACTCAGCAATCATACATGGCAGCGAGCCTGGTCGGAACAGGCTAGCCAGTGCACAAGCTGATTGTCAGCGAAACTGGCCTCACATAGTCGTTGACACTCTAGGATATGGGTTCCTATACTCAAGCAAACGTCGAGGGACTGGACGCCGTGACGCACACCTACGCCACCGTCAGCGATGGAGCCGAAAGTCAGTGAGTGCCTGTCAGGGCCCTCACCAGCAAGCCTCCCCTTCTCGCGCTGTCCCACTCAGATCCCTTCCTATTTACCCGGCTGCCCTGCACACGCCACCGTCCGACCTTAACGAGCGGCGGTTCGCTCATTGAAGCATAATCGGCGGGTCGGCTGGCGCTTTCCGGAGACGATGACCGCATGACAAGAATAATCTTCGTTACAGGTGGAGTCGTCAGCTCAGTGGGCAAGGGCGTCACGGTAGCCTCGCTCGGTCGGATACTGAAGAGCCGCGGCGTGTCTGTTTCGCTGATGAAGCTCGATCCATACCTCAACGTGGATCCCGGCACGATGTCCCCGTACCAGCACGGAGAGGTGTTTGTAACCGAAGATGGGTGCGAGACAGATCTGGACCTCGGCCACTACGAGCGATTTGTCGATGTAAACCTGACCAGGCTGTCCAACATCACTGCCGGTCAGATCTACAGCGACGTCATCGCACGGGAGCGGCGCGGCGAGTTCCTTGGGGGGACTATCCAGGCGATACCCCATGTGACCGACGCGATCAAACAGCACATCCTGGATCTGGCCGAGGATTCCGGCGCCGACGTGATCGTGGTCGAAGTCGGCGGCACTGTCGGCGACATAGAGGGTCTGCCATTCCTCGAAGCGATCCGACAGATGCGCAACGAGGTCGGGCGCGACAACGTGTACTACATTCACGTGACCTACCTGCCCTACTTATCGTCAACGGACGAGCTAAAGACCAAGCCCACGCAGCACTCGGTTCGCGAGCTTCGGAGCATAGGTATCCAGCCTGATGCCATCCTGTGCCGTTCCGATTACGACGTTGACGAAGACATCAAGAAGAAGATTTCCATCCACTGCGACGTCCCAAACGAGGCCGTGCTCACGCTGCCGACAGTTTCGAGCATCTATGAGGTGCCCTTGATCCTCCAGGATGAGGGACTAGGAGACCTTGTCGTAAAGAGTCTGGGCCTGAGCGAGCCATCTCTCCCCTTTCAGACCGTCAGGAAGCCCGCATTTGACGATGCCCTGCCCAGTGTGTACTCAGACAACCTGAACAGCTGGCGGGCCATGGTGAAGGCGATCCAGGCGCCCAAGGAGACCCTCCCGATAGCGATCGTCGGCAAGTACGTCGACCTGCGCGACTCCTACATATCAGTGAAGGAGGCGCTGCTTCACGCAGGGCTACACTTCGACAGAGACATTGACGTGCATTGGATCAACTCCGAGCAGATCGAGGCAGAGGGCCCGACTCGCCTACTGGAGTCGGCGGCAGGCATCGTGGTACCCGGCGGGTTCGGACCGCGCGGCGTCGAAGGCATGATTGAAACAGTCAATTACGCGCGCAACCGCAACGTGCCATACCTCGGCCTTTGCCTCGGGCTGCAGGTAATGGTGGTTGAGATAGCACGCAGCCTTCTAGAACTGCACGGCGCCAACTCCACCGAGATGGACCCAGATACTCCCCACCCGGTCATAGACCTGATGCAGAGCCAGAAGGACGTCACCAATATGGGCGGCACGATGAGGCTTGGGCTTTACCCGTGCGTAGCGGTGCCCGACAGCTGGGCCGAGCGCGCGTACAGAACGCAGAGGGTCGAGGAGCGCCACCGGCACAGGTGGGAGGTCAACAACAACTATCGTGAGGGCTTCGAGGATGTCGGACTGTGGCCGACAGGGATTTCCCCAGACGGTGAGCTCATAGAGATCATGGAGTACGCACCCGCCTCGTTCATGGTCGGGACGCAGTTCCACCCCGAGTTCCTGTCACGTCCAGACAGGCCTCATCCTCTGTTCAGGGAGTTTGTCGGAGTCGCGAGCAACGTGGTCCGCGAGGGCGGACAGCGCCGACTGCCGACGCCATTCTGGATCAGATGAAGGATCGAAGTTGGAATAACCCATTTGCATGTGGTATGATCGGAAGTGATTCGTTCTTCGATTTCCTCCCACGCCATCCGGCAAAGACCTCTTGATATTACTGTCGGAGCCGCAAACGTACCGCATCCGCTCCGTTTCGCACGCTGCGATCGTTACCATTACAGACACCGCGACTGAATCCACATCGCATATAGTCTGAATATGCCATCCCTCGGAGAAACACCATGAATCTCTCGGAGATTATGACCAAATCCAACGACGAGCTCGTACGCATTGCGTCGGAGTTCGGGGCGAGCGAAAACGGTTCGCACAAGCGTCACGACCTCGTGGCGCGCGTCGCCAAGGCCGTCGCTGAAAAGAATGGGCCGATCACGGCTTCGGGTATCCTGTCGATCGTTAACGACGGTTACGGATTCTTGAGGCAGGACGCGGGCACTTCCAGCGCGAGCGACGTGTATGTGTCGCAGTCGCAGATCAGGCGTTTCGGACTCAGGACCGGCGATCAAATGGTTGGCCGGGTACGTCCTCCAAAGGATGGCGAACGCTACTTCGGCCTGGTCCGCGTGGAGCAGGTGAACGGAGTCAAGCCGGACTCGGCCCGGAACCGTCCGAAGTTCGAGGGACTGACACCGATTTTCCCAATCGAGCAATTGAAGCTCGAGACTACTAACCGCAACCTTTCCACACGCCTCATCGACCTTCTTTCACCTATTGGACGCGGACAGCGCGGCCTGATCGTGTCACCTCCCAAGGCGGGCAAGACCTCGATTCTCAAGGACATGGCCGGCGGCATCACCGCAAACCATCCTGATGTTCACATTATGGTGGCACTGATCGGTGAGCGACCTGAAGAGGTGACCGACATGCGCCGGTCGATCGACGGGGAGGTTTATAGCTCTACCTTCGATGAGCCGGTGGAAGACCACTGCCGGGTCGCGGAGATGGTGCTCGAACGCGCAAAGCGGCTTGTTGAAGCGGGGACGGACGTGCTGATCCTGCTGGACAGCATTACTCGCCTCACGAGAGCTTATAACCTTGCGGTACCCTCCAGCGGCCGCACGCTGTCCGGCGGTATGGACCCGATCGCTCTGTACCCTCCGAAGAAGTTCTTCGGGGCCGCGCGCAACACCGAGGAGGGTGGCAGCCTGACCATCCTAGCGGCGTGCCTGGTAGACACGGGCAGCCGCATGGACGAAGTGATCTACGAAGAGTTCAAGGGCACCGGCAACATGGAGGTCCACCTCGATAGGCGCCTGGCCGAGCGCAGGATCTATCCTGCAATCGACATCGCGCGAAGCGGCACGCGGCGCGAGGAGCTGCTACTGGACGAGGCCACGCTCAAGCAGATCTGGCTGCTGCGTCGGATGGTCTCGATGATCTCTTCGGACGAGAAGTTCCCGGGCGAGTCGTCTGAAAAGCTGCTCGGACACCTCCGCAGGTCCAAGAACAATGCGGAGTTCCTGACGAACCTGGGAGACGGGACATCTAGGTAGTTCCGGCGAACACCCCTAGGCTCCCAACGCTTCACGAAACGTTCAGCAAGCGTCGGGCCGACAACGGCGCGCGCTAACCTCTATCCTTCATCCACGCTTTCTTGTATTCCTCTACGTACGCCTGTGCGACCTGGCGATCATCGTACTCCCGCTCCGCCTTGCGCCGGCCCGCTGCCCCGTACTCGGAACGCAGCCGGGGATTGTTCAGGAGCATTTCAATTGCAGAGGCTAGCGCGTCCGCATCTCTCGGAGGGACAAGGGAGCCGTTGACGCCGTCCTCAACGATCTCAGCGACGCCGGGGATCGTGGTTGACACGATCGGCGTGCCCATCGCTGCGGCTTCTATGAGGACGCGGGGGATTCCTTCTGAATACGATGGGAGTACTACTACGTCCGAAGTCGCCAAGAGAGTGGGCATGTCGGCGATGTGTCCGACGATCCGTACATCACCCGCTTCCGACCACTCTCGTATGTCCGCACAGGTCACAGTTGCCAAGTTATCCGGGTCTGTAGTACCCGCCAGTACGAAGGTGGCGCCCGCCCTTCTATTCCTGACCATTCGAGCTGCTTCCACGTACTCAGATACACCCTTGTCGTGCAAGAGGCGTGAAGCCATCGTGACGACTACGGCATCTTGGTCTATACCCAGACTCTCTCTGAACTCCAGTTGTCGTGTTCCTAAAACCGCATCTTCACTGAACTCTTGCAGGTCCACACCAACGCCGCCCAACACAACCATCGCTTTGTGCCTGAACATGCTTGTTTCACTGAAGAGCCTGTCCAGATCGTGCGAATTCAGCAGCACGAACCTGTCGCTGAGTAGGGCTGTCAATTTGTAAAGCACTGACAACGTCAGACGCAGCAACCCGCGCTTACCCCCTCCTTCTCCGAAGGCGTATCCCAAGCCCTGCACTCCACTGAACACCACGGGAATCCCGGTGAGTCTGGCAGCCAGGGCGCCATACACATTGGGTTTCACCGTAAAGTGTTGGACGAGATCCGGTCGCAGACGATCGTAGATGCGCACCAGTCTCACGAGCGACTTTAACTCAGTCAGTGGGTTGAGCGATCTCCTGCTCAGAATCCATGGCACGTGGTCAACACCCAATCTTTCGATGTCTGCCACGAACGGGCCTGGAGGGGAAACAGCGTACACTTTCAGCCCGACTTCGACAAGTTTCTTCATGATCGGGTTGTGAAAGCGGTAGAGGGAGTCGTCGGAGTTTGAGACTAGCGCCACTGACTCCGGCAGTTGACTCACTTGGTGTTGCTCCATCTCTTGCAGCCTTGCGAACATTCCCCCAGCAAACGTCCGAACAGGTCTTCCCACTTGTCGATGACGGATTCGAGGGAGAATTCAGATAGTACGCGATCGTACCCTGCCCGTCCGAGCATCTGACGGGTCTTCTCAGGAAGATCCATCATTTTCCCCATTGCGTTGGCCAAGGCTTCATGGTCATGTGGAGGAACGATCAGTCCTGAAACACCGTCGGAAACAACCTCTGGTACCGCGCCCACCGACGTTGCCACAACCGGAGTTGAGGACGCCATCGCTTCCAGTATGACCACTGGCATACCCTCCCAGGCTGATGACAGCACAAGCGCGTCACTGGCCACGTAGAGATTGGGCACGTCCAACTGAAGACCGAGGAGGCGAACTCGCCCGTCGATGCCCAGCCTGCGGATCATAGAGTCCAACTTGCCATTTAATGGGCCATCACCGGCGATCATCAGCCGTGTGTCGGGATGGCGCCGGGAGAGGTCCGAGAACGCATTCAGTAGGTTTGGGTAGTCCTTGGGCTCGTCGAGGCGGCCGACGGCAAGCCACAGGAATTGGTTCTCGGTCACTCCCATCTCCGCACGGACTTGGTCGCGGCAGACACCTCTATTGAATCGCGCGACATCTACAAGATTGGGAATAACGTGCACATGGGACCTCGACATGACCTGCCTGTGAACAAGCTCGGAGGCTAGATGACGCGACATGACTGTGACAGCATCGGTAAGCCTGTCGGTCGCTCCCAGTATCCGCTCCCTAAATGTCCCGTCGCGCTCGCTGTGTATTGAGGAAACGTTCGCGGACACGCCGGTGAGTCGCCCTGCTATTCGGGCCGCCATTATGCCGTGAAACATGAAACCAACGAGGATGTCGGGCTTGAGGCGTCTGATATTTCTGACCGCATCTACGAAGCTACAGTACTTTCGCAGTCCAGATGACGCACTCAACGTGAGAAGACTGACCCTGGTGTTTTCCAACTCAGTGGCCCACGAGTTGGTGGAGAAGGGTAGGAACGAAAGGACCGTCACGTTCCATCCCCTGTCGGATAGCGTGGCTGCGGTCCCAACCAGTTGATTCTCAGCCCCGCCTCTCTCCAGGCCGCTTGTCACGAACATCACATGCCGCGTCGTCGCGCCTGGATACCTATGGCTCAATTGCTGCTTCCGGTCAGAACTTCCAGATAGCGATCTAGGGAAGCGTCCGCGGAGAAGGCCGATGCCCTAGAGATGAGTTGGTCGGAAGGAATCGGGTTGTCAAGAGTATCCAGAATCGCCTCTGCCATGGCGCGCCAGTCGCCAACAGGTACTAAACGGCCCCACTTGCCGTCTTCAAGTATCTCTCTGGGACCATTACGGCAGTCTGTGCTTACGACCGGGGTTCCACAGGCCATGGCTTCAATAAGCACGATGCCCAGCCCTTCATATCGGGAAGACAACACTAAAGCACTGGCCTTGGACATGAACGCAAACGGATTGAGGCGGAACCCGGGCATATCAATATGACGGGCTATGCCTAGTCGTTCCGCAAGTTCGGTCAGATTCCGCCTCTCTGGCCCTTCACCCAGGATCACGAGACGCGCAGGACGCGAGGAGATAATCTGCGCAAAGGCTTTGAGCAGTGCCGGGTGATCTTTCACGGGTACTAGTCGACCAACCGCCAGAATGACCGGTGTGGTCACGTCATTAAACCATGGATGATCTACCGCGGCCGACGCCTTTTCGTCGTGGTCCGACCATACCACCGGATTGTAGATTGTCCTGACCTTACTCGAAACAGCAGGAGCCACAATACGAAGATCATCGGCGACACCTTGCGAAACCGCTACAATGTCATCCGCCACCGGCATTAACCATTTGAGCACTCGCAGAAGCACTCGCTCTTTGGCGGTGCCATCATCGAACTCCTCACTGAATGTACTGTCCTGTCGAACAACAACACGAAAGCTCTTTCGAAACAATTGCTTAGAAACCAGTGCGACGACATTTGTAGGCGTGAGCGCCGACACTACCACTTGAGGCTTTTCTCGATGAAGGTATCTGATAAATTTCAGGAAGCTGACAGCGGTCCTATGCGAGTTTAGGTCGATCACGCGCGTTCCTACCGGTACTTCCTTAAGATACTCACCTTCCGCCCTGACCAAGACGAGATCAACAGGCACGCCTCGAGCCGCAAGTCCGGACGCGAGGCCCAGCATTACGCGCTCGCCGCCGCCGCCTCTGAGGGACGGCATATACATTGCTATGTGCACGGGGCGCCGATACTTTCCGTCAGAAGTCTGGTCCATTACAGGTCTTTGTCTTGCGTACATGCGCAGTGAACTTGGTGAGGTCTCAACTATGGCTCTGACTCGGCGTGCCGACAGACATATATGAGATTCTGCGCCAGAGGAGCGAACAGTCCGATCCTGCTCAGGATGGATTCCAGAATTTCGAGCAACCCAGATGGACGCAGCATGTGCCAGTCAGTGAATGGCAGCATTGTGAGCGAATACTCATGTTCGACTTTCAGACCGGCTATCGCCGCAAACTCCTGAGCTCCCGCCGGGACATACCCCGGCTGGCTCTTGGATCTTCGGTCGTGTGGTCCCTGCCCAAGGCAACGACGGTTCACCGAACTAAACTGTGCCTGTCGAGATGATTGTTGAAGACCACCATTCCCCCGAGTCTCAGATGCCGTGCGATGACCGTGATGGCTTCACGTCTCAACTGCGGTCCAGCTCTCGGGAAGAAGCGAATTGCCTTAATCAGATAGAACTGCCGATTACCGAGACAATGGTTGCGGGTTATGTCGGCCTCGACCAGTTCCACGCCTGCAAGAGTATCACGCGCGATCTGGAGGATCGAGGCGGATACATCGACGTCATTAGTAGATGCCGAAAAAAGCGCCAGCGGCACCAGGATTCTTCTGTTGCCGTACGAGAGGTCAAGGTGACTCGACGGACTAGCAAAAAACTGCTTCCTTTCAATCCGCATCAGTAACTTGCGCTCCAAACTCCATACCAACGCCAAGTGTGGCAGCAATGAGAAGACTTCATGGTAGTCAGCACCCTTGTGAAGGTCCGATTGTCGGCAACTTCTTTGGTGCCGTTTGGTTTTATGACCTAGCCTTGCGGAAGCGTACATCCACCAGATCGTAAGCGAACATTGCCAACAGAGCAATTCCCAAGTGGAATTGAAACGCCGCAAAGAACGCATGTCGATTCACTTCCCTTGCATCACCGTGCCAAACTAGCCACACGTATGGAACCGACAGCAGTATGAGAGTCCACGGAACTGCTAGCCAAGGGCACTGACCGACTAATACCATTTCAGTCTGAGGAGGCCGCATAGTGGGATGGTAGGCTCTGGACCGCTTCCTCTATCCAGTCCCACCCAGCAAGCGACCGCACCCGTCCGGGATCAGACTCCAACTCACGCAGATAGGCGTTCACTGCCTCCACCTTCTCTTCGATGCTCCCGTATATCCTGCCCTCCACCCAGCGACGGACCTCCTCGAACACTCGCTCAGCAGGATTGAGCTCAGGACTATAAGCAGGCTGCACGATCGTCGGCAGTCCCACCACATCCACCAGCCGACTGCGGTGTCCTCTCGCTCCATCCCACACCAGCGCTCCAACGTCGGTCCCATGCCTCAGACCGTTGACCGCCTCTGCTATCCGTTCAGACCTCATCGAGTCTATCCAGTTCCACAACAGCTTCCCACTACGTCCGTCCACCACACAGAACAGGTACCTCCACTCGTACACCAACTGCACTCGTTGACGCACCTTCACGCCACGACGACCCCACACCCTGCGCACCATTCCACGAAGTCCCACTCGCATCTCGTCGGCAAAGCCCAGCACCGTCTCCGTCGTCACACCAGCACCTGCGAGCGCCTCACCCAGGCCCCCCTTTTCCAAGACTCCTGAGCTCCTACGTCCGCCTTCACGTGAAGACCACGCGGCACTCTCGGCGAGCATCCCAGACGCTCAAGCAGACTGTACACACTTCCCGACCGGTAGCTCACTCCATACTCCGACTCTATCCACTCCCTGATCTCGCCAGCTGTCCTGAATCGTCCGCTCTCCACCTCCTCGGCCAACTCCCGCTCCTGTTCCTCGCTCAGAAACCCAGGCTGTCCTTTGCCTTTCATCCTGTGCGACAGTACCTCCTCCACTCCTCCCTTTCTGTACCACGACACCCATGTCTGCACCGTCCGATAATGGATCCCTACCACCGACGCCACTTCACCCAGCCGTCGTCCACAACGCAGTAGCCACAGTCCATGCAGACGGGTACGCAGCATGGTGTCTCTTTCTGCTCGATATGCTGCCTTCAGTGCCTCTGGCGTATCCTCTGGGCGCCAGTTCACCCGAAATGGTCGACCGATCATCTGCTGCCCTCCAACTCGATGAGTTGACCCGAGCATAGACGAAGCATCAGACCGCTGCCAGTATCCTATATGGCCCGCTCAGACTGGAATGGTATAAGATAGGATTTCTGGAACTTCGAACAGCCCACATCCTGCAGCGACTCGTGCACCGAACTGGGTTCTCTCTCGCTCAAGACGCGAATGCTTCGGGGATTGCCTTTTGACGAGGCGGTCACCCTGTATTTGAAATGTCGCTCCGCTCCCTCCCCTTATCGACTGAGTGGTGTTGGAAACAGGGCTGGAAAACAGGAAACTCACACTTATTCCCTCATTTTAATAGAACTCTCAGCTACCATCAGCATATTCACTTAGCAATCGCCGACTACGAGGCTCGGCATAGTTTCTTCTTCTCTCAAGTCACCGCTAAGCGCCTGCTGTTCTAACATCTCGGTGAACCTGCCTCCCATCGCGTACAGGTAGTCGTAGGTGCCCTGTTCTACTATCCGGCCGTCTTCCAAGACGAAAATCATGTCGCTGTTTCTGACGGTGGACAGCCTGTGGGCTATCAGGATGAGCGTTGTGTCTTCGCGAAGCTCGTCGATGTTCGCTTGTATGATCCGCTCCGACTCTGTATCGAGTGCGCTGGTACCCTCGTCGAATATCAGGACCCGCGTGTTCTTGTACAACTCGCGCGCTATGGAAACCCTTTGCCGTTGCCCACCGGATATCTTCATTCCGTTGTCGCCGAGCAAGGTGTCGTAACCTTCTGGGAGGTCCTCGATGAACTCGGAGGCGTGGGCTGCTTTGGCGGCGGGTCTGACCCTTTCAGGGGAGATCCCATCGTCATCCCACAGGCTCACGTTGTTGAGGACCGTGTCATCGAATATCACGCTCTCCTGAGTGACATAGCCGATACCGTCCCGCAGCTTGGCCTGGTCTATACGACTGTATGGGACGCCTCCAATAGAAATCACGCCAGAGGTAGGACGGAGTATCCCAGTGAGAAGGGTGGCGAGCGTAGTCTTCCCAGTACCTGACGCGCCGACAAACGCCACCTTGCGCCTGGGAGGTATAACCAAGCTGACCCCGTCGAGGACCGGCGACGATCCTTCGTACCCGAAGGAGACGTTGTCGAGTCGTATCGGTAGTTCGAAGTCAGGAGCGATGGCGTCGGGCTCGAACGCCTCCTCGTTTTCGGACAATTCAACATCAAGGCCTTGGAACAGCCTGACGCTGCCCGAGAAGTCCAAGAACCGTTGGAACGACGTCTGGGTCTGTTGCGCGAACGTCGCGGTGCGGCGCAGAATGACCAGCATGAACACCATCTCCACGAATGCCGTTCCCGCGATTTCGACGTAATACAGCAGCAGCGCGGCGATGAGCAGCACGGTCAGCAGGTCTATGCCGTTTCGCACCACCGATTCCAGACGTCGCTGGGCGTAGAGCAGACGCCCCTGCTCGCCGATAGCAGAAGATATGGCTCGCCATATTCCCCGTGTCGAAGCGGTCGCCTTGAAGTACTTGAATCCGTTGAATGTCTGGATCAGGTGGGACTGAAGAAGGGAGTTGTTTTCGGTGTTGAGGATCGAGACGCGCTGGACCATCCTGAAGGCAGTTCTCAGCAGGAAGTACGCTGGCACGGCGAAGATAAGGAAAGCGACGGCCAAGACCGGATTGACTACCAGCGCCAGTACGACGTAGGTCACGGTGAATCCGGCTGCCACCATTGCCCGGGTGCTGTAGTCGAAAGCGTTGGTGAGGTTGGTGAACTCGACGGTGGCGGCGTTGTTGAAGTATCCAACGCCTCGTTTCGTGAAGTACTGGTAGTCGGCCCGAAGAAGCTGGTCGACCATCTTGGCCTTGATGTCGACCATGAGACCGGCGATCTGCCTGGCGACGAATATTTCCTGAGTGATGACCAGTGCGGTCCTGAGCGCGTAGAGGGCGGTCATTGCGCCAAGGGCAAGCGGCAGAGTGTACTGGATGCCGAGATTGTCGAAGGCGGACGTGATAATCCGCTGCAGAGGCGAGTCGGAATCGGCGCCAGCGATTATCGGCAGGAACAGTCCGAGAGTGACTCCCTCCAACGCAGATGCCAGAACGATCAGCGTGAGCCAGACGAAGAGCCGCCACCGCAGGGCGGAGTGGAGGTATCGGACTACGTAGGCGAAATCCCTCATGGGCTATCGTCGAAAAGCAAGGTTGACCACCGAGGATATGGTAGCATGAAATCGGCTTTTGCCAATCACCTTCTACCCCTTGCTGGCGGATTCTCCTGACATGAAACACGTAGTAACCGGCGGATGCGGCTTTATCGGCTCGCACCTTGTGGACCGGCTCCTGGAGCTTGGGCATGAGGTGGTGGTGGACGACCTGTCGACGAACGAGGGCAGGAGGGTTAATCCGGCGGCTACGCTGGTTGAAGGGTCGGTCACGGACCTCGATCTGGTGATGTCGGCCACTGAGGGCGCTGACTGCGTGTTCCATACGGCGGCCTGGGCTCGGGTGCCGAGGTCGATCGACGATCCGGTCGGGACGCACGAGGTGAACGTGAACGGCACGCTGAACGTGCTGCAGGCGGCGCGGGAGAACGGGGTCGGTCGGGTCGTGTACTCATCGTCGTCGAGCGTTTACGGGGACCAGGACACGCACGTGATGCGGGAAGACATGACGCCGAATCCGGTGTCGCCCTATGCGCTCCACAAGCTCATCGGCGAACAGTATGGAAGCATGTTCGCGCGACTGTTCGGGATGAGCGTCGTGTCGCTGCGGTACTTCAACGTGTACGGTCCGGGTCAGACGGCCACCGGAGCGTATGTGCTGGTCATACCTCACTTTCTGAAGCTGAGGGACGAGGGCAGGCCGCTGACGATCTACGGGGACGGACGGCAGACTCGGAGCTACACGCACGTGTTCGACGTGGTGCGGGCCAACCTGCTAGCTGCGAGCGCCGACCTGCCCGAGGGAGAGAACGTAGCGCTGAACATCGGTCCGAACGAGGAGACGTCGGTGAACGAGATCGCGGCGATGATCGGCGGTGAGGTCGAGCACATCTACCCGAATCCGCGGGGTGAATTCGAGGAGCTTCGGAAGTCTTCGGACTGCTCGAAGGCGAAGGCGACGATCGGTTGGGAGCCTCAGATATCGCTGTCTGAGGGGATTAGAGGAGTGAGTGGAGAGGAGTGAGGAGTGAGTCACCCACCACCCTTCTGGGTTCCGGCCTTCGCCGGAACGACGATGCCTACCAATCTGGGACAGCATTGTCGCCCTTCATATAATTGACACCTGAAAATCACCCCTGATATATTTTGATGTGCGGCAGATGCGATCAACACATCGCGACCCCTTGAGTCGCCTACCGCGGAAGCGCCACAACACAGCAATTGCCCACTGACCATCGAGGTAATTCAACGGCCCGCCAGACGACGATCCGGAGGGCCGTACTGTTTGAAGACACGCCACACGCTGCGTCTGCATCGAGCAACTCCAGCCTCATGTAACTACGACGCGTGGCGAAGTGCGCCACTTACGTCGAGCGCGGCCAAGGCTAGCGGGGAGTGAGTGAATTGAAGAAGACAGATTTTGTAGTCCGGTTCGCCGGAGAGGGCGGCCAGGGTGTGGTCACGTCCGCCGAAGGTTTCGCCCAAGCCAACGCCCAGGTGGGATACCACGTGCAGACCTTCTCCACGTTCCCATCACAGATCAGGGGAGGCCCGACATGGACCCAGACTCGTATCGCCAACGAGCCGGTGCTCAGCTCGGGCGATGAGCTGGACGTGCTTGTCGCGTTCAACGAATACGCCTACCAAGCTCACAAGGATGAAGTCTCCGACACCGGCGTCATCATCTTTAACTCCGAGGAAGTAGACCTCGAACCCGACGGTAAGAGCTTCGGAATGCAGTTCGACGAGCTCGCCCGCTCCACGGGCAACGCCCGCGCCGCGAATATGGTAGTCATGGGGGCGCTCGCATACCTCGTCAACGTCCGGCAGGAGATCCTCGAAGACTTCGTGACGAAGCGTTTCACTCGCGGGCGTCCGAACGACCAGCAGATCATCGAGTCGAACCATCAGGCGCTCGGACTCGGTCGCGCCGAGGCGGAGAAGAGCGGGTTCAGTCTCGGAGAGCTGGCAGACCCTATTCCTCCTGGAATCGATCAGATCCTAATCAACGGTAACCAGGCACTAGCTTTGGGCGCACTGGCTGCTGGCCTGGACGTTTACGTCGGTTATCCAATCTCTCCGGCCACGTCGCTGCTCATCTGGCTGGAGAACAACCTCGCCGGGCCGGGCAAGTTCGTGTACCAGGCTACATCTGAGATTGAGTCGATCACAAGCATCGTCGGTGCAGGATTTGCGGGCAAGAAGGCCATGACGGGCACCGCAGGGCCAGGGTTTTCGCTGATGAGCGAGGGACTGGGTCTGGCCTGGATGGCGGAGATTCCGCTCGTTGTCGCTGATATCCAGCGCGGCGGGCCTTCGACCGGACTTCCCACCAAGACAGAGCAGTCCGACCTGATGACGGCGATGTACCCGGGTCACGGCGACATCCGTCTGCCCATCATCGCCCCGGGCACCGTGGAAGAGTGTTTCTTTGCTGCCATCCACGCACTAAATTGGGCGGAGCGATACCAGGGTCCGGTCGTAATCCTCAGCGAGCACATGCTGTCGGAGCGCAACCAGAACATCCCGAAGCCCGATCTGTCCAAGATCAATGTCGAAGGCAGGAAGACCTACCAGGGCACCAACGGCTATCATAGGTATGAGAGTTGGGAGATCTCTCCCATGCCCATACCGGGTGGACCCGGGGCCTACGTGGCCAATGGGTCGGAGCACGACGGCATGGGAGACACCACCCACAGGCCGGAGCGCCACATCCAGATGACGACACGCCGATTCAGCAAGATCGACCTGCTGGCCGATGGCGACTACGAGAGTGAGAACACGTCCGCCAGCGTCGTACTGATGCCCTGGGGCGGCTCGAAGGGGCCGGCTCTCGGCGCATGGCGCGAGCTCACCGCACAGGGAGCGGACCTCGGCTGGTACTACACCATGTTCCTCAATCCGCTACCCGCCGAAATGGTAGAGGAGCTACGGACCAAGGACCTCGTGATCGTCCCAGAGCTGAATTTCATGGGCCAGATGTCCGCGCATCTGAGGACGCTCGGAATCAAGGCCGAGTCCGTCACTCAGATCACCGGACTGCCCTTCAAGACCACCGACCTGGTGCAGGCCATAACAGAAAAGGCCGGCATTCAGCAGAAAGAGAGAGTGCCTGCATGACCTCGAAAAACCCGGAGTACGATTTCAAGTGGTGCCCAGGCTGCGGAGACTTTGGCGTTCGCCGCGCGCTGGAGAGCGCGATCCAGAGCCGGGTCATAGAGACCGAGACGCCGATGGAGAACAATGTCATCGTAGCCGGCATTGGCTGCTCCGGAAACATGGTCCACATGCTAGAGAGCGACGAACAGCCCTACGGCTTCCACGGAATCCACGGCCGGTCGCTGCCAATCGCCATGGGCGTGAAGATGGCCCGACCCGACCTCAATGTCATCGTGGTCGCGGGTGACGGAGACTTCCTCGGCATCGGATTCGAGCACATTGCGCCGCAGGCTGCACGTAACCTCAATATCACCGCAGTGGTGATGGACAACGGGGTCTACGGCCTCACCAAGGGCCAGAGCTCTCCGACCACCGAAATGGGCGTGGTGACAAGCTCCACTCCGTTCGGAAAGGCTGAAGAGAAGCTCAACCCGTTCCAGATGTACCTGAGCATGGGTGTCTCGTACATCGCTTCCGCGATTTCCAGCCAGATCCGTCCCATGACTGCGATGGTGACCGAAGCGATGGAACACCCCGGCTTCTCGATAGTACACGTGCAGTCTCCCTGCACCGAGTACAACAACACCTACGAAATTCTCAAAGGGAATCCACGCAAGGGGATACCGGGGTTGGCATACGACATCCCGGACGACTACGACGAGACAGACCCCGAGGCTGCGTTCCAGGTAGCGTCGGCGCCGGGAGTCCCTCTTGGAGTCGTGTATCGAGACGGAGACCGACCCACCTTCGACCAGCGTATCGACGACATCTCTCAGAGAGCTCCGGCCAGATCGGTCTCCGATCTGATGAACAGCTTTACGATCTAGTCAGGAGCATTGCACGCAGCGGCGCTCACCTGATATTGCAGGTGTCAGAAGCGTCTCGTTGTCAGTTCGGCGACGAGCATCTCCAGCGCGAGTTGCTCGTCGATCGGCTTGGTCTTGAGCAGAAGGTCCGTCTCTAAAAGCCTTTCGTGCATATACTCCAGATTCTCATGGCTCATGCGCCGCGCCTGCTGGATAGTCTTGTTTAGTACCCATCCTGACAGGCGTATTCGGCGTCCGATCTGATCCTGGGGCTCTCCGCGAGCCACGAGGTCGTTGGCCATGAGCAGAAGCCGAATCTGCCTCGCGATCATGGTCATGACATAGACCGCCGGGCTGCCGTCATCCATGATTCGGCCGACCAATCTGAGAGCGACATCGGTCCTACCGTCGATTACCGCGTCAACGGCCTGGAAAATATTGGCTTCACGTACGTACGCGACCATTTCCCTAACATCGTCCTCGCCAACCGGCCTGTCCCCGCAGTAGAGCGCAAGCTTGCGGAGCTCGGAGGCGATCAGCATTGGCTGCCTTCCGACGGCGTCTGCGAGAACCGCACATGCCCCACGGTCGATCTTCACCCCGATGCGGTTGGCGCGATCGGCGATCCAGCCGGGCAGATCACGATCCGAGGGCATCCTGAATTCCCGCACCTCAGACATCGGCGACAATCGTCGAAGCATTGGGTTGTTTCCAGACAGCCCGCCGTCCACGAAGACCAGGTCCGTCGTGGGCGGCATGGAGCCAAGCTGTTCTACCAGGCCTGACCACTCCCCGAGGGGATTCCCCCGAGCAGCGCCGCCAGGCTGCCCAGAGCCCCTGCGAGGCCTGGCACGCTCGAACCTCGTGAGCAGATCCTTGACGACGACAAGGCGGCGGTCCGTCATAAACGGCATGGTGAACGCAGCAGCAGCCACGGAGTCAGGTGTAAGGCCGTCAGCACGCAGGGAAAGCTGGTTCACGTCGCGGAGGTCTTCGGGGCCAGAGTTGGCCGTGAACTCGGCTAGCGCCTCTTCAACTCCGACGAGGTCGTCTCCGTACAGCAACTGGATCAACGGTTTGGCACCCTCGCTGAATATGCTCTTGACTGGGCTCGCACTGGACCCCAATTACTCCATTACGCGGAGGGTCGACGGAATGTCCGTTTTCCTCAACCTGAAAATTGTGAACACAGGCGCGATTGCGACCGCGATGACGCTCAATGCCATTACTGTAACAAGGCTGACCGGGTTGAACACGATTTCAAGTCCAAGATCCGGAAAGGCGTTGGGCATGAGTACCGTGGCGACCCACTGAAGCATCACGTAACCGCCGAGAAGCCCAACGAGAGTCGCGATAACACCCAGAACCGCACTCTCCGTAATTGCCATCCCGAGTATGGTGCGTACTGGCAATCCATACGCGAGCATGGTCGCGTGCTCTCTGCGCCTCTCGTCCATGTTGATGCTCGCGGTGTTGTACGCAATCAGAAGGGCAAGAAGCACCACAAACGCCAGAATGAATCCCAAGAGCCCCGTGTACTGCTCGAACTGGTCCTTGAACACCTCGCTCGAGGCCGTCGCCTTCTGGACTGAAGCCACGCCAGGAAGGCCGAACAGCTCGCTCTTCAGGGCATCAACTTCGACGCCATCCGCGGGCTGGGCCTGGACGACGTTTGTCATTTTCGCGACTCCCAGACCATCACAGTGGCGGCAGTCCACGTATGCGCCCACCCTCATCGGGCTACCGTGAAGTCCCACGACTTCCAGTTGGGAATTCGCCAAGCTGAATGCACCGTCTGCAGACACCGAGGGATGGGTCAGAGTTACAGGGTCCCCGACCGCCACTCCGAGATCGTCGGCCGCCTTCTCGGATATGACGACGCCCGGCGTCGAGGCGTCGAGAGCGCCGTCCACGATTGTCGGACGCCACAGATCGCTTTCGTAGTCCATAAATTCAATGAACACGTCGAAAGACTCGTCCTCATTTGAGATCGAGCCCCCCAGCCTGAGAAAAGCTTCGGCGTTACCCGCGCCAGGCGAGTCGAGTACCCTGTCAACAAGAGGAGAGTCTGTCGGGTAGACCGTGTCAAAGGCAATCTCCACACGGTCCGGTGAGACGCCGGCTGTCTCGACTCCGACGCGGTCGATAGTCTCTATGAACGAGTCGAGCATCCCCAAGATAGTAACCATGATGGATACAATGGCTCCGATGGCCAAGGCAGTCAGTAAGGTCCGGCGAGGTGCACGGGCCACGTTTCGGAACGGTATCTGCCTTGTGGTCCTTCCCGGGATCCGGACCATGGACAGCAGCTTGGGCATCCCTCCTTTTCGGTCAGCGAGATGGCCTGTTCTTATTGCTTCAATCGGCGTGACCCTGACACCTGTCCACACCGGTATGGCAGTCGCGAGGAACGGGACCAGGAAACCTAAAATGCCGGCCACCGCGAATATCCCGAATTGGAACGGCGTCCGCCATGCGGGGAGAGGCAGAAAGTCAGACAGATAGGCACCGAGCGCCTCCGCAACACCGATTCCCATGGCGATTCCGAACACCACGCCTAGCAACGCGACCTGAGCGCTGAAGAGTAGCGGCCTGAGCGCGACCAACGGCGTCGGTACCCCCAAGGCCATTGCTATGCCTATCTCCCGCCTCTGAGAATCCACGATGCGGCTGGTCAGGTTAAAGGCGGCAAAGACCGCTCCACCGAAAATAGCTATCGCGAGAACTGTGTTGAACTGCTGGTCGCCCTCCACATCCTCAATCATGAGTCTTATCGATGGATCGTCAAGCCTACGTGTGACCGTTCCGCCCATCTGACTGAAGCGCTCACGCATGGCGTCGAACAACGCGTCCTCATCTGCCCCAGGCTCAAGTTTGAGCACTAAGTCGTTGACTTTCCCGCTCATGCCAGTGAGCTGCTGGGCTGTTTCGATCGATGTGAAGACGGCGGCAAAGTTTGCCTGGGCGAGGAATCCCCCCTCAGGGGTGATGACGAAGAAGTATTCCGGAGCCAATGACTGTCCCACGTAGTCAACAGGAACCGCGCCAGCGAGGAGCGCTGGACCCTGGGCTGGCAGATCGTAGAACTTGGCGAAGTTGTGCTCCAGGGTGACCGTATTCGACCCGACGTCTGACTCCACCAGATTCCTGCCAACCTGCGCGTGCATCGAGTTCACATGAGGACCGCCGTCATCCAGGTCAACACCCACTATCCGACCCGGAACGAGAATCGTTTCTTCCGCAGTCTCGATCGAGACCTGGGTCGGCAGTATCAGCCGCTCTTCGGCCACGGCTACGATGCCTGAATCGATCTCAGACAGGGTGTCCAGCAGCGTGCCGCGCTCGACAAGACTGCCCGCGCTCAGGGCAACGCGCAGGTCAAACGTGTTGGCAGCCTCGTAGCTGGCGTCGTTGGAGAGCCCACGCCAGACATTCATGCTGCGCAGCCCGGAGAATAGCCCCGTGCCTACCGCGATGACTATCGCAATAGCGGCAACCTGGACCCATCTCGACCGGAGGTCGCGCCAAGACCACTTAAGCCAGATCAACGGCGGCCCTCAACACAGGTCGGTAAAGCGCCGGCTTCCGGCTCTGCCACACTACGCAATACATTGCTCCCGACCTGACTACACGCCACACGGCTACGCCTTCGTCCGATTCAGGTCGATTCTAACAGATGGGCAGTGGCAGCATTTATACCACAGAAGGGCGGTCTAGAGAGTGCGCTTTTCGGTGGGGCAGTTCCAAATTAGTCAGAAGTCGATACCTGGGAGTGGGAACCTTGGCGCCATTTCGAGTACCTCGGCGCGTACCTGGGACTGAACGGTATCGCTGTCGATGTCGCCAAGCACCCTGAGGATGAGTTCTCCCACTCGGCGGGCGTCGTTCTCCTTGAATCCTCTGCTTGAGATGGCTGCGGTGCCGAGTCGGACGCCGCTTGCCACACGCGGCGGCTTCGGATCGTACGGGATGGCATTGCGATTTACCACGATGTTTGCCCGGCCCAAGGCGTCCTCGGCCTGCCGTCCGGTGACGTCCAGAGGTCGGAGATCCACGAGGACCATGTGGTTGTCGGTACCGCCGGACACCAGCCGTAGGCCGCCGTCGGTCAGGGCCTCTCCCAGAGCGACTGCACTGGCGCGTACCTGTCGCTGGTAGGCGGCGAAGTCGTCAGTCATCGCCTCACCAAAGGTAACCGCCTTGGCAGCTACGACGTGCTGCAGCGGTCCTCCCTGCGCATTGGGGAAGACAGCGCGATCCACGTTGCGGGCGAGATCCTTGTCGCAAAGGATCATGCCTCCGCGAGCGCCCCTCAGAGTCTTGTGAGTTGTAGAGGTGACCAACTGGGCATGGCCCACAGGCGAAGGGTGCTCCCCTGCGGCGACCAGACCGGCGATGTGAGCAATATCCGCCATGAGAACCGCGTCCACTTCGTCGGCGATCTCGCGGAACCTGTTGAACTCGATGGTGCGCGTGTACGCGGTCGCGCCGCTGACGATGATTTTCGGACGGTGCTCCTTGGCAAGACGCCGTACTTCGTCGTAGTCAATCAACTCAAGCTCGCGGTCCACGGTGTACGGTACAAACTCGTACAGCTTGTCTGAGAAGTTCACGGGGCTCCCGTGGGTGAGGTGCCCGCCGTGGTCCAGGCTGAGTCCCATGACCTTGTCGCCTGGCTGAATCGTGGCGAAATAGGCGGCCATGTTGGCCTGAGCTCCGGAGTGAGGCTGAACATTTGCATGATCGACTCCGAAGAGTTCTTTAGCGCGGTTAATCGCCAGACTTTCGGTGACGTCAACGAACTCGCATCCGCCATAGTAGCGCCTTCCGGGGTAACCTTCAGCGTACTTGTTGGTCATTACAGAGCCCTGGGCCTCCAGGACAGCACGACTCGCATAGTTCTCTGAGGCAATGAGGTTAATGTTTTCGCGCTGACGTCGGATTTCGGCTGCGATGGCTTCGGCAACCTGCGGGTCTGTCTCCTGGAGCGTGGTCATTCCGTGGTTACTCCCTCACGTCGATGGGTCCGCATGTCAACATCTATTGATGAATTGTATTGGCAGGCCTCATGTCGAGCAAGGTGAAGTGTGACTGGAGAGCATTGGATAGCGCCCGAAACGCAATCTTAGATTCCCCTGGGGTCGAGATCGGGCTATAATCTGTACATGAACGAGAAGGGGGTGCCTTATGCTACGTGGTCTGTGGTACTTGCTGAGCATGACAGGCATTCCACGCCTGATTTTCAGGCTCATGCTGGACGGACGTGTGCCGTTCAGGCTGAAGCTGCTGCTTCCGGCGGCCATCGCGTACATCATTCTGCCGTTCGATCTGGTTCCGGACTTCATTCCGTGGGGTTTGGGCAGATTCGACGACCTGCTGGCGCTGGTCGGCGCGGGATTGCTATTCATGCTGCTAGCGCCGCGGGAAGTGCTTACGGATGTTTCCGGCTCGCCCCAACAGGACGGGACACGGCACGATGCGGGGAAGGACAAGAAAGTGATCGACGGCGAGTTCAGGAGACTCGATGACTGACGCCGTACGCCTGACCATATGCAGATAACAATCATCGGACTGCCGTACAGCGGCAAGACCACCATATTCAACGCTGCAACAAAGGGATCTGCGCAGGTCGCGCAGTATTCCGGAGCTTCCAAGCCCAATATTAGGGTCGCCAAAGTGCCGGACGCAAGACTTGGGGCGCTGACCGAAATCTATCAGCCGTCCAAGACGACTCCCGCTGAGGTAATCTACGTAGATCTTCCCGCGGCTCCCGATGGTCTGGGAAAGACAAGGGGAGTTTCCGGCACGTACCTGAACCAGCTTCAGAACTCTGACGCGCTGGTGATTGTCGCAAGGGGCTTCGAGGACCCCTCCGTACCAGACGGTGGCGATGGCGTCGACGCGTTTCGAGATATCGAGACCATGCTCTACGAGTTGACATTCGCCGACCTGGAGATTCTCGATCGAAGAATCGAACGAATCGACCAGAACAGCAAGCGCGCGCGGTCAGGGGATCGGGACACGCTAATTCGGGAGCGGGCTTTGATGTCTGTTCTAAAGGAAGGGCTCGAGTCCGGAATACCCATCCGAAATCATCGGTTGAGTACAGACGAGAACAGACGAGTCAAAGAGTTCCAGTTCCTCACCGCCAAGCCGGTAATCGTCGTTGTCAACGCGGGCGAGGACCAGGCAGACCAGATCAGTGACATCCAGGCACAGCTCGACTCGGAGATCGCAGAAACGGGTATGCTGACCGCAGTTCTAATCGGGAGTCTGGAGATGGAGCTTGGCCAGATGACACCCGAAGACGAAGCCGAGTTCCGCGAGTCGCTGGACATCGGGGAATCGGGGCTGGACAGGATGGTGCGATTGTCCTATCAGGCGCTCGACCAGATCACGTTCTTCACCGGGGGTCCGAAAGATGTCCGCGCATGGACGATTACGAACGGGGACTCCGCCTCGCGCGCAGCCGGGGCGATTCACACCGACATGGAGCGAGGATTCATAAGGGCCGAGGTCGTAGCGTACGATGATCTGGTGCAGTGGGGGAGCGAGGCTGAGTCGAAGAGGCAGGGAGTGCTACGCCAGGAAGGCAAGGGGTACATCGTCAGCGACGGCGACGTAGTACACGTCCTGTTCAACGTTTAAAGACCGAGAGGTCGGGATGGCTTATCAGTTCATCGAATACCAGACGTCAGACGGCATCGGTCGCGTCAGGCTGAACAGGCCGGAGAAGCTCAATGCGCTCAGCCGTGGGCTGCAGGACGAGCTCGTGGACTGCATGGAGCGGGCCGATGACGACCCGGAGGTTCGCGTAATGACCCTGAGAGGGAATGGCAGGGCGTTCTGCGCAGGGTACGATATTACGCCTCCCGCGACGCCTGAGGCCCAGGCTACGGCGCAGGCGCAGAGGGACAACATCCGCGCTGACATTCACAGGATGAAGCGCACTCCAAACACAATGAATAGTATCCTGAACCTCAGCAAGCCCGTGATCGTCGGGGTACATGGCTACTGCATCGCGGGAGGTACCGACCTGGCGATGCATTGTGACATCGTCATCGCGGCGGACGACGCGCAGATTGGCTTTCCTCCAGTTCGTTCCATGGGAACGCCGCCGACGCACATGTGGACGTACATGGTGGGGCCGTAGTGGGCAAAGTGGTTCCTGCTGACGGGCGAATCGGTGTCAGGCAGCCGCGCCGAGGAGCTTGGGTTGGTGTGGAAGTCTGTTCCTGCCGAGGGCCTGGACGCGGCGGTGGAAGACCTGGCACGAACGATGGCAAGGATACCCTGGGAGCTTCTGGCGGCCAACAAGAGCATAGTCAACAAGGCAATGGACCTGATGGGGCGCTCGACGCTTCAGCACATAGCGGCTGAGACCGACGCGATTGCCCACCAAGCGCCAATAGTCAAAGAGTTCAACCGGATGGCGCAGGAAGAGGGTCTCAAGGCAGCTCTGGACTGGCGAGACGGTCCGTTCAGAGACTACAGGGGAAGCGAGTAGGAGGCCCTAGAGTTTCAGAAGCCGTGACAGGCGCTTGCGGCCCCGGCAGGGTCCGACTACTGCCAGGTTAAGACGGTCGTCGACCAGATTCTGAGATGCCACGCGGCACAGATCATCAGTCGTTACTGCCCTCACTCGATCCACGACATCGTCCACATCCAGCATTGAGCCCCGTATCATCTGCTGGCTGCCCATCCAGGCTGAGACCGCTCGGGTGTCTTCCATTCTGAGCATCATGCGTCCGGCAACGAGCTGTTTGGCGCGATTCACCTCGCGGTCGTCAATGGAGTCTCGGACGCTGGCCACCTGCTCCAGAATCGCGGGAACCGCCTCGTATGCGCTCGCGGGATCAACGCCGGCCGTGATAATGAACGCACCGGTGTCGCGGAAGTGGGATACGCCGCTGTGAACGTCGTAGGCCAGCCCCCGATTCTCGCGCAGCTCTACGAACAGCCTGCTGCTCATGCCCTCGCCCAGGATAACGCTCAGCAGGTCAAGCGCATAGATATCTGGATCGTCCAGGGCCAAGCCAGGCAGGGCAATTGAAAGATGGAGCTGTTCGGTCTTCCTGTACTCCAGCCTGAGCTGCGACTGATGCTGATGCCGCATGACGGGGGCCGGTTCTGAAATCTGACCGGACGGCCGGTCCCACGACAACTTCTCAACCTCAGCGACGACGTCAGAGTGGGGCACATTCCCAGCTACGCTAATGACAGTGTTGGAGGGGGCGTAGTACTCGCCCATATGCTCCAAAAGCATGTTACGGTCGATAGCGTCGACCGACTCGTGGCTCCCGCCGATGTCTCGTCCAAGCGGATGATCCGGCCAGAGCATCTCGTCTATCAGCGAGTCAACCCTCGCGGACGGATAGTCGTTGATCATGGCGAGCTCTTCGTGGATGACATGTCTTTCTTTCTCGATGTCATCCTGTCTGAAGAGCGAGTTTCGAAACATGTCCAAGAGCAAGTCCAAACTCTCAGAGAAGTACGGCTGGGCGACCTTGCACCAATAGACGGTCAGCTCCTGTTCCGTGCCAGCGTTGATCATCCCGCCAGTGGACTCGATCTGCGCACTGATGTCCACAGGGTCCGGTCGGCGTTCTGTTCCCTTGAACACCATGTGTTCAATGAAGTGAGAGACACCGGCCTGATCATCGGCCTCGTATCTGGACCCCACACCCACGTAAGCTGAGATAGATACCGATCTAGTGTGGGGCATTTCGCATGAGACGACGCACAGACCATTTGCGAGCGTGGTCTGCTCATATCGCTGTGCTGTTACGCTTTCAGAGTTCATCAGGGCGATTCTAATTGTGTGTAACGCGCTGAGGCATAGCTAGTTTATGGTCATAATTTCGCTTTATGGTCATGAATCCACTCTGACGCTATCCCTTGGGCGCAATTTCGACTCCGGCTCTCTCCTCCTGGACGATCGCGACTGCACCAGCCGACATACGGCCAAATCCGCGATTCTGACCGTCGATGTAACGCTGCTGGGCAATGTTGGACATCTCCATTGGAACGCGCATCTCGCGGCCCAGCTGAGTGGCGAGTCCAACGTCTTTGGCGGCGAGGTCAAGCGCGAACCCAGGCTCAAAGTTTCGCTGGAAGATCCCATTAGGATAGCCGTGCATCGAGGTTGTGTTTCCGGAGCTGCCAGAAACTGCTTCGTAGAGCGTCTGTGCGTCCACACCCCACTTGACGCCCACGGAGAACGCTTCAGAGAGCAGCACGCCGACACTCAACCCAACCAGGTTGTTGACGATTTTGCAAACCGCGCCGGAGCCAAGTCCGCCGCAGTACATGACCTTGTCGCCGATCAGGTCGAGCACAGGCTTGTAGCGGTCGTAGGTGTCCCTGTCGCCGCCAACCATCACGCACAGTGTGGCGGCGTCGGCACCGCCGGTACCACCGGATACCGGTGCATCAAGGACCTGAATTCCGCTCGCCTCAGCGCGCGCGGCGATGCGCTGAATGGTACTGGGGTCGGTGGTACTGAGGTCGAACAGAGCACTCCCGCGCCCCGCCCCACTCAGGATTCCTCCCTCGCCCGACGCGACTTCCTCCACAACCTGCGGCGTTGGCAGTGAGGTGAACGTGACTTCACAGCCTTCAGCAGCTTCGCGTGGGCTGTTCGCCCAAGTCGCGCCGAGAGAGAGAAGCTCGTCGGCCGCCTCCCTGTTGGCGTCGAACACGCTCATTTCATGCCCGCCATTCAGCACGTTTCGCGCCATGTGGCGACCCATAAACCCAACTCCGACAAAACCGACCTTCATGTTACGATGCCTCCAATGGGAACTGTCCGCGAAAAGCATTCTCATATTGCATGGTAACGCTACAGGTTTCCCCAATCAATGACGACGCTGACTGTCTGTACCGAACAGGTGAATCGCTTTGGGAAACCGACTCATCTAAAGAGTGCGTAGCCAGAAACACAACAACGCCGCGCCGACCGTTCGTCAATCAGTAAGTCATAGGACGCTTTCATGCTTTATCCAGGTAGCTTCATTCCACGACATGCTCCGTTACTTCTAGTCCTGCTATTCGCTTTCGCTTTGGTCGCAGCCGGATGCTCATCCAGCGAAGAAAGCGCCGCGCCTGCGGCAACAAGCCCAGCGCTGGCCGTCCAGGCGGCCCCGACGGCGCCACCCCCAGCACCTACAAGCGCACCCCTGCCAACTGCGACAACCATTCCCGACACTCCCACACCGATGTCGGAGCCGACGGTCGATACCGGCTCATACCCGGCCGCGCCGGAGCTTCGTGAGACGGGCGGGTGGATTAACTCCGAGCCATTTACGCTGTCTGGAATGCAAGAAGACAACAAGGTCGTGCTGATCGACTTCTGGACCTACACGTGCATCAACTGCATTCGCACCCTACCCTACGTGAGGGTGTGGAACGAGAAGTATGCTGATCATGGACTCGTGATCCTCGGCGTTCACACGCCCGAGTTCAAGTTCGAGGAAGAGTATGACAACGTGGTGGAGGCAGTGGGAAAGTTCGACCTGAAGTATCCGATTGTGCAGGACAATGACTTCGGTACGTGGCGAGCGTTCAACAACCGCTACTGGCCTGCCAAGTATCTGATCGATCACAATGGGAAGATTCGGTACTCTCACTTCGGAGAGGGACAGTACGACGAGACAGAGCTGAAGATTCGCGAAATCCTGACCGAAGCGGGCTACGACGTCAGCGAGATCACGACGGACACAGACCCCGGACCTCCGATCGCCCAAGCCGCCGGTGAGACGTCCTCCGCAGCGGATGGACAGACCCGCGAACTTTATGCCGGGTATGAACGCAACTATGGCACGCTCATGTCCGGCGGAGTTCCGCCGTATGTACTCCACGAAGAGTACTACAAGGGTCCAGACGCCGAGGTGATGTACACAGACCCAGGCGAACACCGGAACCACTTTCTCTACCTGCAAGGACTGTGGCTCAACACAGCAGAGAGCCTGATCCACGCACGTGAAACGATGGACCTGGAGGACTATGTAGCGTTCAAGTTCGTGGGGACGAGCGTGAATGCGGTGATGTCGCCAGGCATGAGCAGCCCGTACGACGTCGTGGTCTATCTGGACGATGCCCCAGTGCCAGAGGAGCGGGCTGGAAAAGACATCATGTACGCTTCAGATGGAAGCAGCTATATTCAGGTCGATGAATCGCGGATGTATTTCCTGGTTGACCAGCCAGAGTTTGTATCGGGCGAGCTGAGGCTGGCATCCAACTCGCCGGACTTCTCACTGTTCGCGTTCACATTTGGCTCCTACGACGGCGGGGAGCCCGCAAGGGACTCGTAAGATGCGCATGACCATCGCGCTAGCATCGCTGCTGGTGTTCGCCCTGGCCTGTTCCGCATCAGGGAATACTGTTCCCGATGGTGAGGCGGCCTCCCTGCAGGAACCCGAGCCGCTGACATTTGAAGAGCTGATTCGCGGGCCGGTATCGGACGATGGCCTCCAAGCGATTTTCGCCACTCCAGACCTCGGTGTGGGCAAGCACAGGGTAGCGTTCGCCCTTCAGTCCCAGACCAGTCTCATTGACGCTCCGTCAGCGACGGTACAGTCGTTCTACGAACCGGAGCCGGAGGAGCTCGGGGAGCCCGTCGAGACTTCATTCGCGCTGTTCAGGCCATTCCCGATTGTCGAACGAGGTCTGTACAGCACTCACTTGACATTCGACAGGTCCGGAGAGTGGGCGATCCAGGCCACGGTCCTGGGCGCTGACGGCAATCCGAAGCGAGCAAGGCTGTACTTCGACGTACCGGAGAGATCGAAGGCCCCAGCGCTTGGGGTTGCAGCGATCAAGAGCGTCAACCGGACCGCAGATGATGTGGAACAGTTGTCACAGTTGACGACCGGTTCTCTCAAGGACCCTGATCTCTACCAGTTGACGATCGCGGATGCGGTAGAGAGCGGCAGGCCGACTGTAATTGTGATGGCAAGTCCGGCGTTCTGCACCAACGCCGTATGTGGTCCTCAGGTGGATGTGCTACGGGACCTAAAGAACGAGTACGCCGACAGTGCAAACTTCATCCACATCGATCTCTACGACAACCCGGATGAGATCCAAGGAGACCTCGGACAGGCTGTAATCTCGCCTGTCGTGAGGGAGTGGAACCTGCCAAGTACCGAGTGGTCTTTCGTCATCGACCGAGACGGTAAAGTGTCCGGCAGGTTCGAGGGTTTCTGCACGCTCGAAGAGCTTCGAGAGGCGCTCGTTTCCGTACTCTAGACGTCTGCGCCGTCGAATCTGGCCACTTCTACAAAGTCCATCTCGGCTTCGTTCCAGTCGAACAATCGCGCCTCGACCACGCGTTTGCTGTCGATTCCGACGACCAGCTGCCGAACGGGATAGACCGGGCCGTCGCCCCATGGGTCGGTAGCAACCTTACGGTCGGTGTCTGAGAAGTACGCCCTACCGTTAGGATGGGAGTGGTAGATGACGAGAGGCGGTTCCGGGTCGTCCATAGTGCGGTTTAATTCGAGCAGTTCGTCGCCGTCGATCACGTACGCAGTCTCAGCGGTCCGATCCGGGGCCGTAGGATGCGCAGCGGGCTGATAGGCATTCACCGCACGCCTGACGTGAGCCACATTGTCGGACTCTCTTGGCCCGGTCAGCCAACCGCAGCACTCGTTCGGGAACTCCTCCCGCGCATGAAGGTAAATCTCGGCCAAGATGTTGTCAGGTATGTTCATGGTCTGGGTCGCCTTCCGAGTTGCTAGTCTTCGATTATAAAGCTGAACGCCGCTGGGCAGATTACCAAGAAAATCGCGTCGAAGACCAGGAGCAGCGGTATCCACAGAGAGACTCCGGGTCCGATCAGCAGATAAGGCGCACCCCCCTCCCCTGGGACGGCTTCCCGAAGCAGTATTCCCGTGGCCTCAGTCGCGGCGATTATCACGGGAACGACCACGGGGAAGAACAGGAGCGGAAGCATAACCTCCCGTGAGCGCGTGTTGACCGCCATCGCGCTGAACACCGTGCCGACGGCCGCCACCGCGACTGTCGCGAGAACCAGCACAGGGATCATCGAATACACATACAAGGGAAGATTGAACAGGATCAAAAACAAGGGGTAGATGACCACTTCCACGCCCATCATGAGCAGGAAGTTACTGAGGAACTTGCCGAAGTAGATGGCGTCACGTCCGACTGGCGCGAGCATGAGTCCCTGAAGGTTGCCGCGAGAGATCTCAATGCTGAACGAACGGTTCAGCCCAAGTACGCCTCCGAATGTGAACGAGACCCAGAGAATCCCAGGTGCGACGGTCGCGACCATAGTGGGAGTGGGGTCGAGCGCGAAGCTGAACACGACGATTACCAGTAGGCCGAATACCAAGGTTGTGACCAAGATGTCCTTGGTCCTGAGTTCGAGCAGGACGTCCTTGGCCAGAATCGCGAACACCGCGCCCAGATAGCTCCTCACCGTCGGGAACCTATGTGTCGCATGTACGTCTGGCGAGCGGCATCAGTGTCCGATGAGTCAACAGACTCGTGATACGCAATCCGACCGTTAGCGAGCACGGCTATTCGGTCACCCAGGGCAACCGCGCGTTCAAGATTGTGGGTGGTCATGATAACCGTCCTGACAGGTCCCGCCTGGTGAGAGATAACGGCGTCCAGAAGAGTTAATGCCTCCTGGTCGAGGCCAGTCTCCGGTTCGTCCAGCAGTAGAACCTGCGGTTCGTGCAACAGAGCCCTGGCGATGCTGAACCTCTTCTTCATCCCGTGGGACATCGCTCCGATCTTCCTGTCGAGATCGGCGGTCATGCCCATCAGGTCGGTCACCTCTTCTACGCGCTCATCGGAGCGGTCGAGATCGAACATTCTGCATACGAAGTGAAAATTCTCGCGGGCAGTAAGATCGTCGTACAGGAGTGGATCGTGTCCGACGACTCCGATCACTCTGCGGAGTCGCGCTCCCTGCCTGCTGAGTCCAAGACCGCAAATGCGTACGTCGCCGGCGTCGGGTCTCGTAAGCGTTGCCAACACCCTGATGAGGATTGTCTTGCCGGAGCCGTTTGGGCCGAGTAAGCTGAGCACGGTGCCTCGTGGCACATCAAGATCGACTCCCCGGAGAACGGGGGTGCGCCCAAACGCCTTGGTGAGTCCTCGGATCTGGACTGCAGGCTGATCTACTGATGCGGCCATTGTTTCAGAATTATTCCGATGCAGGTCACTTCGCCGAGTAAGCGGCCAGTTCCCACTCATCCCGTAGGATGGAGTAGGTTACGGTGTCCTCACGAACATTCGGGTCATGGGCGCTGGGTCCGCTGCTCCGGGCAATGCCTTCTCTTTGCATCCCGAGTTTCTCCATCACGCGCAGGGACTGATGGTTTTGCAGGTCAGCCCGTGCACAAATCCTGGTCAGATCGAATTCCCTGAAAGCCCAGGCTATGGCCGCGTCGCCCGCCTCTGCCATGAAGCCCCGGCCCCAGTGAGGCTTACCGATAGCGTAGCCGACTTCGGCAGCACTGTTTGGCCGGTCCACTCTGACGTCGAACGATCCAATGACTTTGCAATTGAGAGTAATTGCGAAGATGGGATTTACGTGCCAATCAGTGAGGAACGACCGCGCGACGAACTCCTCGGCATCCCCGAGGGTGTATGAGCTCGGGAGCGGCAGGAATTTCGCCCATTCCGGGTCCTGAGCATACTCGTACACGTCTGGTGCGTCGCTCAACTCGAAGGGACGCAGGAGCAGGTGGCGCGTGCTCAGTTTGATCGGCTTGGCCATCCTAGCTATCCTTCATGTCAGTCTGGTCCTCCGGCAGGATTCCGTCCCTGTAGTATAGATCACAGGAGGCCCACGGTTGACACCATGTGACGAGTGAGGGAGTCAGATGCCCACCATTGAAGAACTCCAGAGACATTACGAGGGTCTGAACGACCTGCACAGGAAGCCGAAGTCCGAAGAGGAGATAGACCCAGGCTGCCTGCTCGCCTTCGACTACGACTACCCGGAAAGCGGAGCGGAAGTCGTCATAGACACTGATGAATTCACCGCTGTCTGTCCCTGGACTGACCTGCCGGATTTTGGAACGCTGGAGGTCAGCTACGTGCCGGACCGGCTATGCATCGAGCTGAAGTCGCTCAAGTACTACCTGCTGAGCTACGACGGAGTGGGAATCGTCCAAGAGCACGCGGCCAATCGAATTCTGAACGATCTTGTGTCGCTTTGTGGGCCACGCAGCATGACCGTGTCGCTGGACTACAAGATCCGTGGCGGACTTCACACGAAGGTCAGCGTGTCGTATGAGGGGAACGGGGCCTGATATGACGAAGATACTGGTCACGGGGGCCGCCGGGCAGATCGGCTCAGAGTTGGTTCCGGCGCTGCGCGCGCAATATGGAAGCGACAGCGTCGTCGCAGCCGGGCACCGTACTCCCCTGCCGGATGACGTGCGCGATGGCGGGCCGTCGATCACGCTCGACGTGACCGTGCAATCTGACGTGGAATCCGCAGTATCCGACCACGGGGTCGACGTGATCTACCACATGGGATCGATTCTGTCCGCCCTCGCGGAAGCCAACCGGCAGACGGCGCACGCTGTCAACATCAATGGTCTGTACAACGTGCTTGAAGCTGCTTTGGCCGCCGGTGTAACGCAGGTCAACGTTCCAAGCTCGATCGCGGCGTTCGGGCCGGACACGCCACCTGTGAACACCCCCAATGAGACGCTCCAACGGCCCAACACGCTCTATGGCATATCCAAGGTATTCGGGGAGCTTCTTGGCAACTACTACTTTGAGAAGCTAGGGCTGGACGTCAGGGGTCTGCGACTGCCGGGAATCATCAGCTGGAAGACGGAGCCGACCGCGGGAACTACGGACTACGCGGTGGCGATATTCTATGGCGCACTCAGGGAGGGCAGGTACGACTGCTACCTGGGGCCTGATACCCGGCTACCGATGATGTATATGCCGGACTGCATTAAGTCGATCGTCGATCTCGCGGAGGCTGATGTCTCCGCCCTCAACCATCACGCGGACTTCAACGTGGCATCTATCAGCTTCACGCCGGAGGAATTGGCAGCGGCGATCCGGAGGCGTATTCCAGAATTCGAGATGGAGTACAATATAGACCCACTGCGACAGGGGATTGCGGACTCGTGGCCTGACTCGCTGGACGACTCCGCGGCCAGAGACGAGTGGGGTTGGAGTCCTGCGTACGATCTCGACGCGATGGTCGATGACATGCTCGAGAATCTCTCCGTTAAGCTGGGGTTGAAGTACGACTGACAACACATTCAGGAGGCTGTCAAATGAGACTCGAAGGCAAAGTAGCCCTGATTACCGGCGGCGCCCGAGGCATGGGTGCAGCCGAAGCCAAGATCTTCTCCCGAGAGGGGGCGAAGGTTGTCATTGCAGACGTACTGGAGGCGGACGGGCGGCAGACTGAGGCTGAGATCAATGAGACAGGCGGCGACGCGATCTTCGTTACGCTGGACGTGACCAAGCAGTCGGACTGGGACGCTGCGATCAGCAGGACTATCGAGCAGTTCGGCAAGCTGGACGTGATAGTCAACAACGCCGGAATCGCGAGCAGGGTCTCGATAGAGGATACGACCGTCGAAGAGTGGGACCGGATCATGGACATCAATGCCAAGGGCGTGTTCCTCGGCACCAAGGCGGCGATCACCCAGATGAAGAGCCAAGGAACAGGCGGCTCTATCATTAACATCTCGTCCATTAGCGGCAACGTCGGACAGGAAGGGGTTGCCGCGGCCTACAACGCCTCCAAGGGAGCCGTGCGCATATTCTCGAAGTCGGCGGCGATCCAGTACGCGGAGGATGGGATAAGGGTCAATACGATCCACCCAGGACCGATCCAGACTCCGATGACCCGGGCAGGCTGGGAAGGCGCTGAAACATTCGGTGAGAACGACTACGTGGCGACAGACAACGCACCCATGGGCAGATATGGCAAGCCTGAAGAGGTCGCGTACGGCGCCCTCTACCTCGCGTCCGACGAATCGTCCTATGTAACCGGCGCCGAGCTGGTGATAGACGGCGGCTACACCGCGCAGTAGCGCCAGGTCGGAATGACACAGGTCCCGGAGCCCACTCTTAATGAGCTGATCGACAAATATTCGGTCATCCTGTTCGACGCGTATGGAGTTCTGGCGAACTCCGACCTTGTAGTACCGGGGGCGGCAGCGGCGATACGACACCTGAACAGCCTTGGAAAGCCATACTTTATTCTGACCAATGACGCCTCAGCGCTCCCCGAGACCAGGGCCGCGCGCTACCAGAGACTCGGCCTATCCATTGACGCACGGCGCATCATAACGTCCGGGAGTTTACTCTCCGGCTACTTCAGAGAGCACGGGCTGGAGGGGATGCAGTGTGTCGTCCTCGGGCCAGCTGACAGCGCCTCGTACGTCGAGTCAGCTGGGGGAGTTGTCGTATCCCGCGAGGGTGACTTCGAAGCGGTCGTTATTGGCGATCAGAGCGGTTACCCACTTCTCGAGGCAGGGCGCTCAGTTCTGAGCGGGCTGTTCCGGATGATCGACGCTGGTTGCCCTCCCCGGCTCATTCTGCCAAACCCGGACCTGATATACCCGAGCGGGAATGGTTTCGCGTTCGCAAGTGGCACGGTTGCCCAGATGTTCGAGAGTGCGCTAGCGTTGCGATACCCAAACCGTCCTGAAATGAGGTTCACGAGGCTAGGCAAGCCGCACTCGGCGATATTTGAGGAGGCACATCTGCGGAGCGGCACCATGGACATGGTGATGATCGGGGATACCCCGGACACTGACATCAGGGGCGCGAATAATTTCGGAATAGCATCGGCGTTGATCAGTACCGGTGTGTCGACCCAGGATGTGTCCCAGCTGCCCCAGTCGGACGTTCCCACATACCTGATGCAGTCGCTGTCGCTCGACGCCCAGTGACCTAGTTCCGGGCATTCTCCTCGACCTCCACCGGGTTGTAACACGCCAGTTGGTGGCCTGGCTCGGTCTCTGTCAGTGGGGGCCGGGGACTCGTGCGGCACTCGACCGTTGCCTTGGCGCAGCGATGCAGGAATGGGCACTGGTCCGGAGGGTCGAGCATCTGAGGAGGTGCGCCAGACAACGGCCTGAGCCTCTGGTTGACCGCGTCCAATCGTGGAAGCGACTGGAACAGCCCCCAAGTGTAAGGATGCATCGGGCGTCTATACAGGGAGGGCGTGTCCGCGTACTCGACCACATATCCGCCGTAGATCACAGCAACGTTTTCGGCCATCTGCGCGATTACTCCCAGGTCATGGGTAATCAGCATGATCGCCGTGCCGTTTTCCTGCCGCAGAATCCGCAGACGCTGAAGCATTTCGGCCTGGAGTGTGACATCGAGGTTTGACGTAGGCTCGTCTGCGATCAGCAACCTGGGCTTGAGAGCGACTCCAATTGCCATCATCACCCTCTGCGCCATTCCGCCGCTAAGCTGGAAAGGGTAGCGGCGGAGCATCTGCTTCGCGTCCGGGATGCCCATGTTGGCAAGAAGGTTGGTCGTAACCTGCCGCGCCTCCCGCTTGCTCATGGCGGTGTGCTCAAGCATCAACTCTTCGACCTGGCTGCCGATTGTGATGACAGGGTTCAGCGCTGACGCAGCATCCTGAAAGATCAGGGAGATTTGCCTTCCCCTGATATGGCGCATTTCATCGTCACTCATCTGCAGGAGGTCGCGGCCTTCGTACATGATCTGGCCGGCAACAACCTGACCAGGATACGGGACAAGCCGCAAAACCGAGAGAGCGGTCATAGTTTTACCCGAGCCACTCTCACCAACGACACCCAGCACGCTATTTTCTTCGAGTGAAAGCGATACGCCGTTGACGGCCTTGACAATTCCTTCGTTGGTACCGAAGTAGGTGTGGAGGTTGTTGACTTCCAGCAGTGGGGCCATCAGCGGACTCTACCGGGACTTCTAGCAGTAGGTGGACAACAAGTTGTCCACGGACGACATTGAGGCTAGAGAGCAACGCCGGACAGCACGGGACTCCGTGCCTTATCCAGCACTATAGGCCGAAACCGTCCCGCTCGCAACTCGGTTATGAGGTCGTCGAGACAGGTGATCCGACGTTCGAATTCCGTGGCAAAGGTGCCAATGTCCTCCAGTTTGTGAGCGTCGCTGGCGCCAGTTCCAGGAAGGTCGAACCACTTGGCCAAATCGCGGCTGAAGGCATTTTCCTCAGCCAGCCCACGGCTATTCATCACTTCGACACCGTTGACCATGTCGAACACATGGTTGCGCGACGCCCTCTCCAGCATCTCATGGTAGGCCGAGTCGCTCGTGTGAGCGCCTTTTCGGTATGTCCTTCGGTAGGGGTGAGCCACAACCATGGCGCCCTCTTCCCTGTCAAGTTTGTCTTTGACGAAGGTTGCCCTGTGCATTCCGAAGATGTACTTGCGGAGGCCGTAAACGAGCAGATGGCCCTCCTCGGTCGTCACCTCGCAACCGGGTAGTACGAGGAAGTTATGCCGCTTGGAGAGATCTTCCACCTCGCGATGGTCCCAGAAGCCATCGTGGTCTGTAATACATACCCCGTCAAGTCCGATGCTCTTTGCCTGTTCGATGAGCTCATCTGCTTCAATGAAGCTGTCGACAGAAGTAGGATATGTGTGTGTGTGGATGTCTATTATCAAGTGGGCTGCCAAGCGCTCCGGGTGTCATGGTCGATAGTAGAGTCTGTCACCAGCACATGGCTAAGTCAAGGGACAGTTGCTCTCCCCACACGCCGCACAATTTGCGCCCTGGCATGACGGGCGCCAGCAAGGTGACTATCACTCACGACAATCCAATGTGCCGCAGACCTAATTCGGGTCGGCAACCTATTCTTGCGATTCAGATTTCGTGTCCCTGGGCAGTCAGAACGATCATTTCCAATACTTCATGGCTGGAAATGGAGCCTATGAACTCACGTGTGTCCCTGTCAGCAACTGGGATAACGGTTACTGAGCTTTCGGTCATTCGCTGTAAGGCATCCTCGACGAAGTCGTCGGAGTGGACGAACGGTGAACTCTGACGCAGAACACTTCCAAGTGAAGTGCGCTCCCACTCGCTGCGGGGGAGGTAACGCAACATACTCAACGACACTATGCCGGCGAATTCACCCTGGCCCACAACCACGTAGTCGTGCTGTTCCGGTAGCAGCCAGTTTTCGGCAAACGCCTTCACCGTGAGCGACGTCTCAGGGTAACTCCGGGACCGGTCAAGGACTTCGCCTACCCTAATGCCCTGCAGGGCAAAGCGGTCCAGAGACGGCGGGACTTGCCCATCCTTAGAAACGACTTCAGAATGTTTCGTCCTTCTGATCGCGAAGGTGATACCCATGGGCGTCAGTAGGATGTAGCCGAACATCACCACCACCAGTAGGGAGAAGACTCCCTTGTCAATGGCATCCGTATGCAGCAGCAAGAGCAGGAGGGCAATTTCTGCCACTCCCTTTGCCATCAGACCTCAAGCTATTGCGAATGGAGCTTCGAGCCGGGTGATGAATGCACTAATGAACGCCCCGGCGAATTTGCCGGCCAGGGGGCACCAGAATCAGAGCCAACACCGTCTCAGGAGGCAGTTTCAGGAAATCCAAGCTCAGATGCAGTCCAGCGGACGCAAAGAATAGAGGAACAAAGAATCCTTCGGCAGTACCTTTCATGCCCGGCATAATATCACGACGCACCTGGTAGGCCAGCATGGAAAGTGCGGCGCCAAACAGCAGCGCCCCGAGGGAACCGTGGAGACCGACATGCTCAGCACCCACGACTACCAGGAAGAGTCCACCCAGAAGCACACCGAAGGAGAGCTGCGGCACCTGCAGGAAACGATGCAGCAGCATTATCACCCTGGGAAGCACCTTGGTGGAAAAGAGCCAAATGATGATGGAGAACCCAACTATCTGACCGATGATCGTGGAAACGCTGAGCAGGTCTAGCGTGTGACCATGCCCCCCCGCGTAAAAGTGCTTACTTATGGCGAACCCCACTACGAACAGGGCTATTAGCTCGGCGATAATCACGGCCGTAAAGATCTGAACGCCCACCGGCTCTCTGAGACGGCCTTCGTCGATCAGCACCTTGGCGACCACCCCAAGACTTGACAGCGACAGCACCCCAGCCAGCCCCAGGGCTTGCGTGAAGTCCAAGTCTAACTGTAGATCAAAGAGACGGTCGGTGGTTACCGCGAGAGACACCAATAGCAATATGGTCACGGACAGTACGGAAGCTAGGAAGAGACGGCCTCGAATAGCAGCCAAAAAGCCCCTGATATCCAGTTCCTCAAGGCCGATGAGGAAGAAGAATATGAAGATACCGATGCTTAGGATAATCTCGACTTCGGCACCAGTCTTAACCAGTCCGGTTGCGGGACCAAGGACAACGCCGATGGTGGCGTATGCGATGATCGAGTTCAAGCCGAAACGCTTGAATACGCCCTCCAGCAGCTTCGCGACAACAATGAGCAGCCCAATAGAAAAGAGGCTTCATGCATTTCCAATCCGAAGTTTCCTCCCTATCAGCCCCTCAGCCAGCCAGACCCCGGCCTAAGATCAACTCTCCTCGATGTTGATGGATGTCACGGCGACTCCGGGGGTACGGGCGGTCGCAGGATCCCTCGAAGAGATCGCGTTGACCATGTCCATGCCCTCGACGACCTCGCCGAAGACGGCATGTGCGCCATCAAGATGAGGTGTAGGTACGAATGTGATAAAGAACTGGCTGCCGTTGGTGTTCGGCCCGGCGTTAGCCATGGATAGAATTCCTGGCCGGTCATGTTTCAGGTCGGGATGGAACTCGTCCGCAAATCGATATCCGGGTCCGCCTCGCCCGGTGCCCGTCGGGTCACCCCCCTGCGCCATGAAGCCAGGAATCACGCGGTGGAACGTCATACCGTCATAGAACCCGTCCCTAGCCAGGAAGACGAAGTTGTTGACCGTATTGGGGGCCTTATCGGCGAACAGGTCGACCTTGAACTCCGAGCCGTTATCCAATGCGAAAGTCGCGGTGTATGTTTTCGATGGGTCGATGCTCATTGCTGGCGCTGAACTGTATTGCTGTGTCACGGATTCTCCTTCGTTGGTCTGGTCATTTTCACGGGTTTCACCAAGCACCGAGAGGATTTTGAGGGTCTCGGCTATTTGTCGGAACTCGGGCAGCGTACCTTCAATTGTCGATGCAAGATCGGTGAAGGTGACGACAACGTAGTTGGGCTCGGCGGACATCAGATACTGTACAATAGCCAGTTCGAGCTCTCCACTGTCAGGGAACGTCGCAGATATCGGGTAGATGATCTCAACGACATCATTGCCGTCCACGCCCAGCAGTCGGGCGTTCACGTCGCCCGCATTTGGCAGGGCAGTCTCAATCTGCTGAATACTGAGCGCTGCCAACGTTTCCAGGTCGCCTGCCAGTTCGCTCTCCTCGACCAGTACGGAGAAGTTAGGTGCAAAATCAGCATCAGTCGGACCACCCCTGCGGTAGCCAAACAATTTGAAGCTAACCTGGTCGCCAAGCCTGTTGAGCTGGAGCGCGAGGTTCTCCGGTAGATCTGAAGTACCCTCTGCCGCCTTGGTCAAGAGGTCTTCGATGCTTTCCGCAGTGAGCGCGGCGACTGTCCAGGACGGGGGAGCGGAGATCCCAATAGAGTCGTCCGGCAATTCGTAGCTGGTCCATCCGTTGTCGAGAAGGGTCTCGACCAGAGGAAGGTCTGCCGGCGCCGTATCTGCGATGTCGGTACCCGCGAATTCAGCGGGTGGTTCGATCACGACCCGATCGTTGAAGTTCGAGAAAATGACAAGGGCTTCCAATTCGACATCGCCGGACAGGGCATCCAGGGGAATAGTTGACGATGACCCTGCCTGCTCGTCTTCGACAGAGAACCGGCCACTGATTTGCAGCCTGCGCAGCAGACTGTCTTCGGCACCTATCCAAAGATCGATGTTCATTGCTCCAAGCCCTGAGTCCATCTCATCGGCCGCCTGATCGTCGATGGAGTAAGACAGACGATATGCGGATACGCCTTCGAACTCCTCAGGCCCTGAGACAGTCCCTGAGTCGTCTTGAGATAGGCCGCGGAAGTCGTAGAGCGTACCGGAGTCGTCAAAGTCAATCAGCTGATCCGGACTAATGAAGGGCAGGAGATCAAAACCCCCGCCTTTGACCCACTCGCCTGTCTCGGTGTCCGTGAAGTAGAAGTCCTCACCGATTGCTACGAACTTCACCTCAGTTTTGAAAAAGCCGAGGTCTATTGATGACAGGCCCTGTGACCTATCCGGGGATGCGTAGTCGACGGTCACGATCACTGGTATCTCAAGTGTCAACCCGCCGGATCCAACTGAGAGATTAGCATCCATTGTTACCCGGTAGCTGTCCAGTTCCGACATCGCCTCGGCGCTATCGAAGAGTAAATCGGCAGCGTTCGGGACGGGTGCTGCAATGTCTTCGAGAGCCGGAGTTGCTGTGGGCTGCGCTGTCGGCTCCGGAGTCGGAGCGGGCTCCCTTGTAGGAGCCGGTATGGGCGTGGATGTCGGCACGCGAGTGGCTGTCGGAACAGGTGAAGGAGAGGGAGCCGGCGGCGGTGTGGGCATTGTTGTAGGCACCGGTGCGGGGGCAGATGTCGCAGTGGCCTGCGCGAGTGTTGGAACTGGGGCAGGCTCCGGCTCGTTGTCTCCACAGGCGGTCAACCCGATCAGCAGCAGGCAAAGAAGACCCACCGCTACCGCCATGGCGTTCACACCGGCCAGTGCGGACGTGTCAGTACGTGAAGTCGAACTTAGGCCAGCGCGCCAACGCAAACTGGGGCGGCGCAGTTTGATTAACATTGCCACCCCAATCATAGTCGATACGTTCTGGGTCGGAAGCGCCGACTCAGCACTCTACTCCTACAGCACGTGGTATAGGAGCAGGTGCTCCCGGAGCACGTCGTTTGCGAAGTCGTTTTCTACATCACGCCAGACGGAGTGGATGTGGTTCGCCCCGTTCTGCCTGTTGTCGAACTCGACCACGAAGTTGCCGCCGTGAATACGATAGTAGTGCGCTTTACCTTCTTCGGTCGGTCCGCCCCATGCCCAGTGGAGACCGTCGAAGCCCTCGGCTTCCAGTCGGGCCCACTTGTCATTGGCCATATCGCTTCGTACCTGGTTCACGTACACATTGACCAGGCTTCGCAGGATCTCCTTTTGCGTGTCGTTCATCTTTGACGCAGGGAGACCCTCCTCGGGCGGCAGAGAGGCCCGCGAGGCGTTATAGGTGAGAATATCGTACGGCGCTTCGCTGTAGATCGTTGCCGTCGAAGTCTGACCCTTGTCCAAGCTGTTCATCAGCTCGAAACCCAGGTCCTCGCGGGCGTCAAGAATGCGCAAGCCTTTTTTGGGCCCCTTGCGGACTTCAGCCGGGTTGGCCCCGAAGAAGAACGGCGTCATCGAGATGAAGTTGTCACCCCACAGGCTGAAATTCAGGGAGATGTGGTGGCCCTCAACGCGCCAGCCCCAGGGTTCGCTGTCGCTGCCCGGGTCGCCGAAGACGGTCCAGTAGTAGAGGTCGGGATCGCGAACAAAGCTGGTGATGCCAGCTTCTTTTTCCAATGGCCCGAGGACAGACTCGTGCTCAATTATGAGCTTGGCCTTCTCGAACGAGTCCTCAGTCAGCCCGGTCTCCATTAGAGAGTATGCAAGCTGGCGCTGGTCGTCGTCCATGTCCCTAAGCGGGAGTCCGTGCCTGTTGACCGGCGGATAGTACCAGAAGATACGCTCGCCGTCCATGTACTCATAAACGGTCTTGTCGCGCTGGTCTCCGCTGAGGCTTTCTACGAACCTCTCAGCGGCCTTTGTCATGCCAGCGGCTGATCCTTGCTTGTGTGCGATTGCCATTCAAGTACCTCCTCACATCGTGGAGTGAGCATAGCATATCGATTTCAGAGTGTCAGGTACGCCATCCAACTTGGATCGCGAACTGTCCCCTAGCCGGCCCGAACCAGCTTCTGGAATGCGCGGACGTTTTCAGGGGGCGTCGCGGTGTGGCTGATATTGGTGTGGGCGACCTCGCCAACATAGATGCTCTTGTGAGAATCCACAGCGATGCCGTGGGGGGCAATGAACTGTCCTACATCGAGGCCGTAGCCGTTTCCAAGGCGCTCAAGCACCTTGCCGGAGGTTGTCATGATCGCCACGCGGGGACCTATGTTCGGCACCTCTCGGTTGACCGACATGCCCCAGCCGAGCTCGCCGACGTAGACGCGCTGGTCGTCGTCAATATAGAGAGCACATGGCCTGTGGACGTTGTACCACACGTCTTCCAGGCGACCGTCGCGGTCGAATACCTGTATGCGGTGGTTCTCCCTATCGCAGACATACACGTAGCCGTCGCGATCGGTGGCGATGTTGTGGACTATGTTGAACTGCCCAGGGTCAGTTCCCGGACCGCCCCAGGACATAATGTGCCGACCATCCGGAGTGTACTTGTGGATCCTGCTGTTGGCGTAGCCGTCGGACACGAACAGATCCCCGTTTGCGGGGTCAGTGGCGACGTGTGTGCATCGATTGAACGGATCTCCAGAGAACGCTGCGGCGGGCTGGTTGGCTACACCGATCGTCATCAGCACCTCGCCGTCGAGGGTGCATTGCCTGACGGTGTGGTCGCCGTCGTCGGTGCAGTAGAGGGTATTATCAGGTCCCCTGCTGACGCCATGGGCTCGGCTGAATACACCTTCTCCCCAGCTTTTGATGAAGTTGCCTTCCTTATCGAAGACAATCATCGGGTGATCGCCACGACTGAAGACATAAACGTTATCGTCCCCGTCCGTAATGACGCCCGCCACCTCTCGCCAGCCTATACCGGAAGGCAATTTCTCCCACCCGACCTCCACTTCATATCCGAACCGTCCCGTGCCCAGTATTGCCGTGCTGACCATGCCGTCGCTCCTCCTCAGGTAGCCATGTATTTTTGCACATCAGTTTACAGCCTTGCGCAACGAGTTGACAGCTTCCGGCCGCTTGAGGTCAACCCACAGACAAGGGTGTACAATGGGGCGAACCTCAGCAGTCAGGGAGGACGCAATGAGCAACGGCACGCAGGGAACCATAGTTTCCATATATCTCTGCACGGGACACAGGGACCCGATGAAGAGCGTGGACACGGCGGACATGAAGGCCGGCTACGGCATCGAGGGAGACCGTCATTCGGTTTCCGAAGGGGTGCGAACGGCCCGACAGGTATTGCTGATGGACGAAGAGACTCTCGGCAAGTTCGGGCTGGAGAGCGGCCAAGTACGTGAGAACATCACCACATCGGGGATAGATCTGCATACGATCGAGGCAGGACAACAGGTGTCTCTCGGCAACGACGCTGTAGTGGAGATCACCGGCTTCTGCGCTCCCTGTGCCCGTATGGACGAGATCCGAGACGGTCTGAGAGTGGAGCTTGATGAGCAGCGCGGGATGCTGGCGACCGTAATCCAGAGCGGCGCCATTGCGGTAGGTGACTCGGTGAAGGCACAAGAAGGTGCGGCCGTCTAACAGGTCCAATCGAGAATAATGAGAGCGCCGAAGCAAAAGCTCCGGCGCCTGGATAAGGGTTTGTTGGGAAGCGTGACCTCAGATAGGCTCAGGGGTTGGCGGTATGACCCAACCACAGGAGGAAGAGGCGTCCGCGTCCCGCGCTATGATCGGTGGTCGATCAGTTGAACATGTTCTTGCGGACCATGTCGCCGAAGTCTCTGCGAGCCTCGTCGAAGGTCGGACCACCGTTGGCGCAGTGCCTGTGGACATTGAAGAAGTAACTGTCCAGGGGGTTCGACATCTTCCTGCGTCCGAGCAAGACCTTTACTCTTTTCATCATGATATCTCTCCTTGGTCTGTGATCTGAATCTCAAAGTAGAATATTGTGTTCTACATAATTTATTATCCTTGGAACACAATATCTTGTGAAGTGATATTTAAGAATATAATATATTATTTTCTATGATATAAGGCATCCGTTCAATGGAAATAAGAGAACTGAGAAGCTTCTGTTCGGCAGCCCGCTTCAGGAGCATCTCCAGGGCTGCCGAACACCTGGGGATGGGCCAGCCGACAGTTACAACACATATCAAGAAACTGGAAGCAGAGTTGAATACGGTATTGTTCGACCGTGTGAAGCGACCGATTCAGCTCACTCTGGCCGGTAAGCGTTTACAAGAGCTAGCCGTTCCTCTGGTCGAGGGTCTTGACTCGCTGGTGCAGACAGCGGCGGAGGCTGAAGAGCGCGGTCCGGTGGTCATCGCGGCGACGCCAGATCTCATCCCACACACGCTGCTTAGTGTGGTGCGGGTGTTCACGGCACTCCACCCGCACATTCACCTGACGATCAGGTCAGCGCCCAGGACACAGATCATGAGGATGATCGCCGAAGGCGACGCTGATATCGGAATCATCCAGCACTACGACCGAGACGAGGCTTTCCAATTTGAGGGCCTATTCGTGTATGAGAGGGTACTAATCACGCCTCCCGACCACGCTTTGGCTCAGAAGCCGGTGGAATCGATAGAGCAAATCGCCCAGTACCCGCTCATAATGATGACTGAGGGAACTCACACACGAGACCTGCTCGAATCGGAGTTCAAGAGGCGCGGAATCAGCTATGAGATCGTCGTCGACCTGGACAGCATGGACATGATTAAGAGATACGTTGCGCTGGGATTGGGTATCTCGGTCGGTCCCAGGCTTGCGATCGACCCGGACGACGACGTCAACCTCGGAGTGGTCAGTCTGGCCCACATTTTGCCCGTGGAACAGGGTGGAATTGTAACCCTCAAGGGCAAACAGATTTCAAAGCCAGCGGAGCGATTCATATCTGTGATGAAGGATACGCTCGCGGCCGCGTCTCGGGCTGAGAGGTCAGGCAGCCATCTTCACACCCACGAGCTTGCCAGTAACCAGCAGCCGACGATCATAGACCAGCCTGGGAACGCATGACACCAGTGTGATTGTGGCGTCTTCAGTCTGATACAAGCTCAGGTCGTCCTGATGAACCACTTCCGTGGCGGTGATCTGGTATAAGAACTCGTCGCCGTTTTCGTTGATGAGGCTCACGTAGACTGGATCGCCGCCATTCAAAAGCGCCGGAATCTCAGGTAGTTTCTGGAAGACATTGCCCTCACCCCTTATGGGACTTTCGAGGTGTCCAAACAGCCAGGTATTACCCAATTCGCCGGGGTTCGACGTCTCGGGGATTCTTCCGACGACATGCTTGGGTGTTTCGTACTGACGGCTGTCGCCAATGTCAATAATCGCGAGATTCGACACTGTAGAGTCCACGCCGATGCTGGGTATTCTGATGTGATTGGCATCAGGTGCGGCCCCCTTGGGCATACCCTGTGAAGACTCAATACTTATGAACCCGTCGGGGCGCTTGACAGCACCGTAGGAAAAGGGGTCGGCGCCGGCGTTCAGAGGGTTGTCCCAGTACTTGGGATGCATCTGGTAACCAGGATAAAGAGCGTTGTACGCATAGACGAGTTCAGCACTGTTTTTCGCCTCGTCAGACGCCTCTCTGTCGTCGCTGGTTGGCATGGATGGAGCCTGAGCCTGTTCCGCGGATGGAACAACCGTGGAGGCTGCCTGGATGGTCGGCGAAGTGACCGCCGCAACTGGAGACGGTGCAGCGCTTAAGGACGCACGGTCGTCAACCTTCTGGTCTCCGACGTATACCTCAATTCTCTTGACACCAGTCTGTATGGGCTTGAAGCTGCCATCCGGCATCAATACGCCACGAACCTGGGTCTGGTCGGTTTCCACGCTTTGCATAGCCACGGGGCCCTTCTCGGCCGAAATGAGATCATCGAGCTGCGTCGAGTTGTAGCGCCCCAGCCCGTAGTAGAGCCCTGCCGCAACCACAACTACCAGTCCAACAAAGACCAACACCGAGCCGGCGATTAACTTGCCGACCTTACGTCGGGGTGTATGGCTGTCCGAGGCTTGAAGGTTCATAGTCACAAGTGTACCCGTGAACGGCGGGCACATTCAGTATATCAGCACGGAGGGGAGTCCAAATTCGAGGACACCGCGACATAGGAAGAAAGAAGAACAGCCCGCGATGGGCGGGCCGCTCTGTTCCGGCGAATGTCGGATGGGATATGTTATCTGAATCTTGGTGAGTGCATTTCTCCACTGGCGATCGGCTCGTTGAGATAGACGTCGCCATTGCGAATCTTGATGTTGAATCCGCAATCGGGATTGCTGCAGACCCACGCCTTGTAGTGAATGGCCGCGCCCTGACTTCCGAAGTCAGACAACGGCAACAGGTTTCCATCTGTACAACTCATGCAGGTGGGGAAGTCTCTACCCTCCACAAAACCCTCCTCGAATAGCCACGTTTAAGACCGCGCGAAAGTATAACACCGGGCGAATGACGGAAACAAGGAGACATCCTGTAAAGGCCAGGGCCAACTTGAGCAGTATCGAGACGCGGTGATACGATAGCGGGCAGCCCAATCGTCACCTCCCTACTATGAGACACGTACTTGATTCAACTCAGAGGCTGGTCGAAGCGCCTGCGTTTGAGTTCACCATAATAGCGATCATCATCCTCAACGGGGCGTTGCTTGGTTTGGGGACCTCTCCGGCGTTGAGTGAACGATACGGAGAGTTGATCCGCATCGGCAGCCAGATCGCCCTGGTCATCTTCATCGTCGAGGCGTTGCTCAAGATGGTCTCTGCGTCCCCTCGTGTCGCGGGGTATTTCAAGGACGGCTGGAACATCTTCGACTTCCTGGTGATCGTGTTCGCGCTGATTCCGGCGACCGGCCAGTTCGCGATGATCGCCCGGCTAGCGCGACTCCTGAGAGTGCTGCGGCTGATCTCAACAATAAGAGATCTGCGTCTGATCGTCGCTGCCCTCGTGCGATCAATTCCCAGCGTGGGGCACGTAATGATGCTGATGAGCATCATTGTGTATATCTACGCCATCATGGGCTATCACCTGTTCCACGAAAACGACCCTGAGAACTGGGGAAATCTGGGCATATCCCTCCTGACCCTGTTCAACATAATCACGTTGGAGGGCTGGACGGAGGTGATGTACGCCGCAATGGAGGTGCACCCACTGGCGTGGTTGTACTTCGTCAGCTTTGTCATTGTGGGCACCTTCGTTGTGATTAACCTGTTTATCGCGATCATCATCAACAACCTGGACGAGGCTAAGCTGGAGAGGCTGCGAGAGATAGAGGCTCCGGTGTCAAGGGAAGAGCTCGTTCGAGAAATCCGCGCCACCCAGGACGCCTTACAGAGACTAGAAGCGCGCATGGACCTAGACAACGATGGTGAGCAAACGGGAGCTCCATAGCGAGGCTCCGCGTGATTGTCAGTACTTCTCTGGAACTGCACTCAAGTGGGTCGGCCGCGAATATAGTCCGACCATTCACTCCCCAAGTCGTGCGCGGTGAAGAGCCGTGTGGATGGACCCTTCGGGGTGAAGGGTGGTCTTAAACAAGGTGACAGCTTCCACCTCGAATTGGACCCGATCGTGACTTACAGCGAAGACCGTCTCGAAGAGCCGTCGCCGGTCGGTCCTTGTGACCCTGTCGCGAATCCTGGCCAGGGTGATGTGAGGGTTGAAACGGCGCCTATCGCGCCTGAACCCGACGTTAGATAACTCGCTCTCAACGTTTTCGTGCAGGTCGCTCAGGCTGCTCATATCGCCATCTACCCCAACCCATAACACCCTCGCAGAGGCCGTATTGGGGAAGGCTCCCACAGCGTCGAGGGCCAGTTCGAAAGGCTGGGATTGGGCCACAGCGGCACGAATTGATGAGATGACGCGAGGGATCGCATCGGATTCCACGTCACCTAGGAAACGGAGTGTGAGGTGAATTCCCTCGGGCCGGACCGCTCGGACGCCCTGGGTACCCGTCTTCTCCACGGCCGATATGAGCCGACCTGCCTCAATCCTAGCGGCGTCGGACAGCTCGACGGCGATGAAGCTGCGAATCCGGCTGTCGCTCAAGTTACGAGATATTTCCTTAGCCTACGATACCAGGTGACCAATTCATCCATTGAATAGACTGCATTGGCAGGACTGGGGTTGGGTACCACAAACACGCGGGACTCACCTATCGCGGTGGGCTGCACTCCAAGTTGAACGTCCGGCACGGTGTCTTCAGCATACTTCAGGTAGTTTCGATAGGCGGTGACACCGTGGAAGCAGACCGTACGGGGAGCAAATCCCTCGAGCTTTGCTCGGAGGACCGGCGCCCACTTGCGGAAGTCCGCAGCACGCAGGTCGGAAGCGCCACGAGATGGTCGCTTCACAACGTCGGTGAAGCCAATGCCCTGTTCCAGCGCGAGGTAGTCGGTGTCTGATGTCAAAGGGGGATCGAACAGTCCAGCCTGGGTAACTGCGGGCCAGAAGCGGTTACGCGGTTGAGCGAAGTAGTGGCCGAGTCGAACGGAGGACAACCCGGGGTTGAGGCCAACCAGCACGAGGTTGAGGCCTTCATTCAGATAGTCAGGAAGTGTATCCAGCGCAATCAATCCAGACCGCCAATCCATCGGATGATCTCATCCCCGATCTCATCCGGAGAGTCTTCCTGCACAAAGTGTAGTCCCTTCACCGTGACCTCAGTCTGATTGGGCCACGTGCGGCAGAAATCGCGTTGACTTCCAGTCAGTATGGCTCCGGGTTCGGCGTTGACGAACAGTTTGGGCACTGGGGACCCAGACAGCCACGCAGAGTATTCATCGACTATGCTGACGACGTCGGCCGGATGACCGTCCAAAGGAATCTCGCGGGGCCAGGTGAGGGTCGGACGCCGGGACTCGCCGGTCTCCAGGAAAGGTCTTCGATAGACGTCCATCTCCTGCTCGGTCAGATCACGAATGATGCTGCCGGGCAGCACGCGCTCCACGAAGAGATTGTTCTCCAATATCATGGACTCGCCGGATCCGGACCTGAATCCCTGGAATATCCGACTTGCCGCCGAAGGCCATTGGTCCCAGGTAAGGCTCTGGACTATTGCTTCCATGTACACGACACCCGCGATCCGATCACGATGTCGGTTAGCCCAGTGAAACGCCAACGCCGACCCCCAATCGTGTCCGACCAGGATTACCTTCTCTTCGAGACCGACCGCATCGAACCAGGCGTCGAGGTATCGGGAGTGGTCGACGAACCTGTACGAGCCGGAAGGCGCCCTGCCCGACCGCCCCATTCCGACCAGGTCGGGAGCGAGACACCGAGCGGCATCCCTGACGTGAGTCACGATGTTTCGCCACAGGTAAGAGCTGGTGGGATTGCCGTGGAGGAATACGACCGGACGGCCTGTTCCAGTATCGACGTAGGACATCTGCGTGTCCAAGACCGGAGTGCGTCTCCTGGGATGTGGGTCGAGAGATGAGATAGGCATTGGCGACCTCTAATGAATTCTAAACATGGAAACTTTATCAGATAAACTTACCTGCTATACTCGATTTCGATGCCAGAGGAGGTCCCAAGAATTGGGGGAATTTAACTTGGGCACTCAGCATGAGAACGATGGGTTACAGATGATGCGGATGGAGGCCAAGCGGTGACACAGCCATTCTCGGGCGAACCGCTCAGCGGCGAAGTATACCCTGAAACACTCGACGAACAGTTGCGTGCCATCGAGACGGACGATACGGTGCGCCGATTCAGGGAATCTCGCGATAGGCTGGCAGAGCAAGACCCGTACAGGCCGCTGTATCACTTCTCATCACCTGAGAACTACATGAACGACCCCAACGGGCTGTGCCAGTGGCAGGGTCGGTACCACATGTTCTACCAGTTCAGGCCGATGGGGGTCGATCGCGTTCACTGGGGTCATACCGTCAGCGACGACCTCGTCCACTGGCGCGATCTGCCGATGGCGTTGTACCCGGACGTGGAGAGGGACTGCTTCAGCGGCCAGACTTTGGTCGAGCCAGATCGGGTAATCGCGATCTACCATGGGACGCAGTCTGGGAACGCGATCGCGACGGCGTCCGATCCCCTGCTGATGAACTGGGCAAAGCACCCCAACAATCCGGTCATTCCGGGCACCAATCAAGGGACGGGTGACGGCGGGTACCGTGTCTTCGACCCATGTATCTGGAAAGAGGACGACGGCTATTACTCGATATCGGGAACCTTCCAGGACGGTGACCGTGGGTTGGACGCGGTTGGCGTTGACCACCTGTTCAGATCCAGGGATCTCGCTGAGTGGGAGTACATGGGACAGTTGATGGAGGACGCCTTCTTCGCCGAACCGGGGGAGGACGCCGCAGTGCCCAACTTCTGGCCCATTGGGAACGGCAGGCACATGCTTCTGCTATTCAGTCACAAGCGGGCCGGACGGTACTACATTGGGAAGTACGACCCGGATACGCATCGCTTCAAGCCGGAGAGCCACGGACGGATGAACTACGGACCGTGGGTTGTCGGGAGCCTGCACGCTCCGTCCGCAACGATAGACGACTCCGGCCGGTACCTGGGAATCTTCAACCTGCACAAAGGCAGGGAAACCGACGAGACCGACGAGATGATGACCCTGCCACGACATTACTGGCTCGACTCGGATAACGCGCTGAAGATGGCGCCGGTGAATGAGGTTGAGTCGCTTAGGTCGGGCCATCGCTCGGTGGGGACTATGGAAATGCCGGCCAACGGGGAAGTTGTGCTGGACGACATCGGGGGCAAGGCGATCGAGCTTCGTGCGACCATCGATCCAAGTGCAGCGCGAGAAGTGGGTCTCTATGTACTCAAGTCGCCCAACGGCGCGGAGCGTACGCGCATCTCGCTGTATCCGAACGATCATCGGCGCTTCGATACCAGTTCACTTCAGGTAGACGTCTCGGAGTCATCTGTAAGAGACGACGTCTGGGCACGTTCATCCGAGATTGGACCGATAGCATTGAAGCAGGACGAACTGCTTGATCTGAGGGTGTTCATCGACCGGAGCGTGATTGAGGTGTTCGCCAACGACAGACAATGCCTGACAGTGCGAGTTTATCCGGGGCGTGAAGACAGCCGGGGAGTGTCGCTTTTCGCGAGAGGAGGCGATGCCAAGTTGGTCTCCCTGGACTGTTGGCAAATGCGCAGCATTTGGCCTGAACTGGCACATCTGGAAGGCAATTGACTATCGCCCACTTCTGCAATAATCTCTCCTAAACTCAGCCAATTCCGAAAAGCGAGGTAGTACGATGGTAGTAAGCACAAGGACAGACACCGGTCTGATCGCTCACCTTCTTCGGCGGGCAGCTTTCGGTGGAACACGGGATGAGATCGACGCATGGGCTGAGAGAGGCTACGAGGCCGCTGTTGACGAGCTCATCAATCCCTCGGAGTCGGGGTGGCCGGAGGTGTTTCTCGCCAGGCGCTTTCACTTCGAACAGTCTGGGATGTTAACTCCTCAGGGCGGCCCTGCTCATTGGCTGTACCGGATGATTACGACGAAGGCCCCGCTTCAGGAGAAGGTCGCGCTGTTCTGGCACGGTATCTTCGCCACGGGCTACCCGAAGGTGATCCATGGCAAGGCCCTGTCCGACCAGATAAGGATGTTCAGACACCACGGCATGGGCCGATTGGACACGCTGCTGCTGGAGCTTGCGAAGGACCCGGCAATGATCGTGTGGCTGGACAACCAGGACAACCACAAGGGATCGATCAACGAAAACTGGGGAAGGGAGCTTCTCGAACTGTTCTCTATGGGAGTTGGGAACTACTCGGAGGAAGACATCAAGGAGTGCGCAAGGGCGTTCACAGGCTGGACCCTCGGGAACACCGAGTACATGGTGTTGCGCTCCATGCGAGACTCGGACTGGCCGTATGGCCGCATCTCGTGGCACTTCGAGTACAGGGCGGACGATCACGACGACGATGAGAAGACTTTCCTGGGACGCACGGGCAACCTGAACGGTGAAGATATCATCAGGATCATATGCGAGCAGGAAGCGACCGCGCGATTCATAGCCAGGCACATGTACCACTTCTTCATTGCCGATGAGCCACCGGTGCCGTCGTGGCCGTACACGCCTCCGAGGAACCTTGAAGCAATCGACATCTTGTCTCAGGCATACTTCGATAGCGACCACAGCATCGAAGCCATGGTGAAGACGCTGCTCAACTCAGATTTCTTCAAGGATGAGGACGTCAGGTACGAAAAGGTGAAGGGCCCGGCCGAGTTCGTGACAGGAGTGCTGAGGCTGACGGGCGAGTTCGACCGGCCGAGACGGGAAATCCTCGACAGATACTTCCAGACCAACTTCATGGGCCAGATGCTAACGAACCCACCAAGTGTAGAGGGCTGGCATCAGGGAGTGGAGTGGATCGATACAGGGACGTTGATCGAGAGGATCAACTTCGCGTCCGAACAGCTAGGTGACGAGACCAAGCCGGGCGTCCGTGCGATGGTGGACTCCATAGTTGAAGCTGACCCGGATCCCTCAGCGGACGACCTGGTCGATCTGTGTCTCGAGCACCTGGGCAACGTCGCGATCTCGGAAGAGACGCGCAGGATAATCAGGAAGCGCGCCGAGATGGGAGATCATTCGCGTGAAAAGGTAGCCAGTATGCTTAGACTGACCGCGGCGACCCACGACTTCCAGCGGGCCTGATCGGTAAGGTGCACTTCCCCTCAAAATTGGGCGTCGACACATTTCGACAGGGCAGAGAGATTCCTAAGGGCAAATGAACCTGGAGGCAATTGCATTGGTAGCCGGTGCAGCACAGACACAATCCAAAGTATTGGAATACAGCCTGACTGTAGGCTTGTCAGTGATGGAGGGTCGGGGCTTCTACTACCCGGTGGACACGCTACCCACTTCTCATGGGCGTCTCTACGTGGTCAACCGATCGGTGGACGGCGTGGACCGAGGGGTGCGTGTAACGATGTGCGATGTCAACAGCGAGTACTACGGCACTTTCGGGGCTGCGGGCGATGGTGATGGCCAGTTCGTCCAAGCCTGCGGAATCGCCGAGGACAGCCAGGGAAGAGTTTACATCGCGGACGAGTACGCCAACCGAGTCTCGGTGTTCAACCTTGACGGCAATTTTCTGACCAACTGGGGAACGACCGGCAGCGCTGAGGGTCAACTTGATGGACCTTCGAGCCTAGCTATAGGCGACAACGATACTGTATACGTCTCCGACACGCACAACCACCGAGTCCAGCGGTTTACTGCCAGCGGGCTGTCAATAGACAGCTTCGGCTCACACGGAACAGGCGATGGCGAATTCGATCTGCCATGGGGTCTGACAGTGGCGGCTGACGGCGACGTGTATGTGGCAGACTGGGGCAACGACAGGGTGCAGCGGTTTACAGCGTCCGGCGAATACGTTGCGACCTATGGCAGCTCCGGGCGGGGCAGCGGCGAATTGAGAAGACCTTCCAGCGTCGCGGTTGATGTGAGTGGACTGGTCTATGTCGCCGACTGGGGAAACGAGAGAGTGCAGGTGTTCGGTCCGGATGGAGAGTTTGTCCAGTTGCTAAGGGGACAGGCCACTGAATCGGAGTGGGCTAAGATCTTCTTCAACGTGAATAAGGAGGAAGCCGCGGCGAGGGTCCGCGCCGATCTCGAACCTGACATAGACCTGTACGACCCGGACGATCCACACGAGGAGTCCTCCCACATTGAAAAGCTGTTCTGGTCGCCCGTATCTGTGAAGTTGGACAGCGAAGGACGGCTCTACGTGACTGAGAGCAACCGCCACCGGATCCAGATCTACCAGCGAGCGTAGTAGTAGTCGCCAACTCGTGTCACAAGCCGGAATCTATGACGCCGCAGTAATCGGAGGCGGCCCGGGCGGCAGCACCACCGCCACGTTGCTTGCACGAAGGGGCCTCCAAGTAGCCCTGTTGGAGCGCGAGCGCTTCCCACGTCCCCATGTCGGAGAGTCGTTGCTGCCCGCCTCGATGCCCGTGCTGGAAGAGTTGGGCGTTCTTGGCCAGGTTGAGCAGGCAGGCTTCCCAAAGAAGTGGGGGGCAACCATGTTCTGGGGTCGGGAGCCGGAACCCTGGAGCTGGTACTTCAAAGAGACCAACCATTCCTACCCGCACGCGTACCAAGTGTGGCGTCCGACCTTCGATAAGATACTGCTGGACAATGCGCGCTCAGCCGGAGTGCACGTTTGCGAGGGGTACACGGTCACCGGCGTTGAGGTCGACTCAGTACGCGAAAAGTCGCTGACCTACCGTTCGGATGGCGGATCCACGGGAACGATCAATGCTGACTGGATAGTCGATGCGAGTGGGCAGTCCGCCATGCTCAGCCGAAATCTTGGACTACGCCAGTGGGACGAGCGCTTTCGGAACATGGCAGTGTATGGCTACTTCAAGGGGTCGGAGAGGCTGCCTTCTCCCAACGAGAGCAACATCTTCATCGAGTCATACCCTGATGGTTGGGTCTGGAACATCCCGCTGTGCGGTGACCTGAGCAGTGTCGGGGTCGTAGTCGACTCTCAGCAAGGTTCGGCTGGGATCGCGAAGCTCGGAGTTGGCGGATACTTCCGCTGGCAGCTTGGGTCTGCCCCTCGCAGCCGAGAAATGCTGTCTAGTTCGCGCCTCACGGATGGGCCATTTGTCGTCAAAGACTGGTCGTACACATCACGTAAGACGGTCGGTGACGGATGGATTCTCGTAGGCGACGCCGCTTGCTTTGTCGATCCTCTGTTCTCGTCAGGTGTGCACCTGGCGATGATGTCGGCGGTTATGGCTGCCGCTTACATTGACGCAGCCCGGGGGGACCCGTCCATACGAAGCCCGGCGGCAGATATCTATCACGAGCTGTACCACAAGGAGTACAGCCACTTCAGGGAACTGGCTGCCCTTTTCTATGCGAGCAACAGGACTGTCGAGTCGTATTTCTGGGAGAGTCGTCGAATTCTCGGAGCATCGGATGATGAGGGCGCGCGCGCGTCTTTCATACGTGCCGTTGCCGGACAGTCTGTGCGAGGGTACGAGCGCGCGGTGCTGGAGCGCGGGTCCCTGCCGGACGCATTCAGGAACTCGATACGCGCGCTGGAGTCGGAGCGGCTGGAGAGGGCCACGCACTTCGACGCGTGCACAAGTCTCGATGCAGCCCCTCGTCTGACAGGAAACATCGCTGTCGAACGCAGACCGATCTTTGCTGAAGGGGAGTTCCAGTGGAGCGCAGTTCTCGTCAGCTCGCGGAGACCGGAGGGAATTGCGGTCAGCCCACTCGTGGCCGCCATGATCTCGGAAATCGATGGTAGCCGGAGCGTCGATGAGATTATTCGAAGGATTACTTCAAGGGTGGCCTCACCCACGGATAGTGACGGATTGAGCCGGACAGTCCTCAGCACTCTCAGGATCCTGGCTGTAGATGGCCTGATAGAGTTCAAGGGCCCCGGTATCCGACTCTGACAGCATTGGACGAGACCTGTCCGGCAGATGGCACCTGTTACAATTGGCGGTGGAGTTAATGCACGCCAGTGAGCCAATCACACAGCCCTGAGTCCGAGTGCGCGCGAGCTGCCGAGTTAGAAGAGTTGCGCGCGTCCGCGTTGAGTCTGCTGGACTTCGACGAGATACGCATTCGGCTTGCCGATCAGACGACGTTTCACGAAGCACGAAGGCTCGCCCTGGAGATACAGCCGTCATTTGATCCGGTGGAGGTTGGACTACTCCAGGACGAGACAGCCGACGCGTGCGCCCTGCTCGAAGAGATTGGAGACCTGAGTCTCGATTCGGACTCGGACACAACGGAGTCGGTGACGAGGGCCGCACTGGGCGGCGTTTTGAGTGGCGTCGAGTTGCTGGCCGTCGCCGAATCGCTTGAAGTGCATCGAAGGGCGCGGAGCACGATATCCAGAGCCGAACGAGTAGCTCCAATAATGGCGGAGATGGCCGGACTGATTCCTGATCTCAGGGAGTTGCGACGCCAGATTCGCTCGAAAATCAACATCCGCGGAGACGTGTCGGACGACGCGACTCCATCTCTCAGGGCGCTGCGCGGTCAGGTCCGAGCGGCATACGAGCACGTTAACGAAGCCCTGCAACGGTTCATTAACTCCAACACCGGCAGGGAGGCGCTCCAGGAGCCGATCATTTCGGTCCGGGGGGACAGGTTCGTTGTGCCGGTGAGGGCCGATAGACGACACCGAGTGTCCGGGATCGTCCATGACGCTTCGAACACCGGGGCGACGGTCTTCGTGGAGCCTTTCACGACGGTTGAACTCTGCAACGAGTGGCGGGAGCTTGCGCTAGAAGAGGAGCGAGAGGTCAACCGTGTGCTGCGAGACCTCTCAAGTCTTGTCGGCGCCGTTGCCGGCGACATCAGGAGCGCCAACCGGACCACGGCTATGCTGGACCTCGCGCTCGCCCGCGCCCGATACAGCCGCCGACTGGACGCGGTCACTCCGGCATCGGCCGGCTCCGGACAGCGCCTGAGGCTGATCCGCGCCAGGCATCCTCTGCTGGACAGCGACGCTGTGCCACTGACCGCGCACATAGGGCCGGACTGGTCGGCGCTCGTGATAACCGGACCCAACACAGGCGGTAAGACGGTCGCGATGAAGACGGTGGGGCTGGCGGCGCTGATGCACCAGTCTGGACTTCGTGTGCCTGCCGAGGAGGGCAGCGCGCTGCCGGTGTTCGATGGCGTATTCGCCGACATCGGCGATCAGCAGAGCATATCGGACTCTGTCTCGACATTCGGATCGCACATCCAGAATGTTGTGAAGATCCTGCGTCACGCAAGTTCAGAGTCGCTGGTGCTGCTGGATGAGATTGGCACCAGCACAGACCCTGAAGAGGGGTCGGCTTTGGCAAAAGCGGTGATCTCGCATCTCGCGCACAAAGGCGCAGCTACAATTGTGACCACTCACCACAGGACCGTCGCCGCGTTCGCAGACGGGTCGGGCGACATGATGAACGCGAGTTTCCAGCTCGATCCGGAAACGCTCAGACCGACGTACGAGATGACCATAGGAGCGCCCGGCAGGAGCTATGCGATGGCGGTCGCGGAGCGTCTGGGAATACCAAGTCAAATCCTGGACGAAGCGCGGAGCATGATAGAGCCGCAGCACCTACTGTTCGAGGACTGGCTGAACGAGCTTCAGCGGGAGCGGCAGCAACTTCAGACGAACGTCGAGCAGACGGCTGTAGCCAAGGCCGAGGCGGAGTCACTGCGGCAGGAGCTAGAGCGACAGGTCGACTTCCTGGTAAGTCACAGAGACGACATGATTGAGACTGCGCGAAGGAGCGTCATCCAGCGATTCCGTGAGATTAGCCGGCGGCTCGATGGCGCCGAGGCGTCGTTGCGATGGGCAGTGCCAACGGTTGCAGGTGGCGGACCTCCGCCGACACTCGACCGAGTAGAGAGGATTCGGCGCGATTTGGCATCGGTCGAGATTCCGGTGCCTGTACCGACCCAACGACCACAGCCTGTGTCGCGCCCACTCGCGGAAGGCGACACGGTGTTCATCCGTGGCATGAACCTCACGGGACGAATAGTGGAGTTTCACCGGCAGAGCGACGAGGTTGAAGTCAGCATCGGCCGCGTGCGCGTGAACGTCGATCTTCACAGGTTGTCACGAGTGGACAGCGAGCCGGAAGAAGAAGCCGACGCCGACACACCTCGCGTGACAACCGATCTCGCCCCGCCATTGGAGAGCGCCGAACTGGACCTGCGAGGGATGCGTGCGGTGGATGCCCAGGTCAACCTGGACGAATTTCTGGACCGTGCCATCCGCGACGGACTGCCAAAGTTACGGGTAATCCACGGACGCGGAACTGGAGTGCTGAGGAACGTGGTACGCGATCACCTTCGTTACCACAGGGCCGTTAGCGACTTCGGCCCAGAACCGAGGGAACATGGCGGGGACGGGGCGACCTGGGTCCAGATGGCATGACCGTCAAAGACAGGGCGGCTTGACGTGTCTCTGATTCAAGTTGCCATCTCCCTCGGCATACTCATCGGCGTGGCATGCGCGGATGCCGATGGAACGAGCGGCCCCGCTGTCGAAATCGACGGCGCAAGGTTCAACGTTGAGATCGCGGCCACGTCTCAGGAGCGAAGTCGCGGACTTTCAGGCCGTGGGAGTTTGGCCGACGCATCGGGCATGCTATTCATCTTCGAATCGACCAGGGTTCCGAGCTTCTGGATGAGAGAGATGCTGATCCCACTGGACTTCGTTTGGATTGGCGACGAGTGCAGTGTGTCTGACCTTCATACCGACATCCCTCCGCCCCCGGCCGGTACGTCTTCCGGGTCTCTTCCTACTTATGGACCAGGAAGCCCTGTCAGGTACGTGCTTGAGATCAACGCGGGAGAGGTCAGCGAATTCGGAATCGAAGTCGGCGATCGTGTGACCTTCCACGATTTCGCCGAATTGGTGGGCTCCTGCCGATGAGCGATCAAACGCTCAGGATAATCTTCATGGGTACGCCGGATTTTGCGGTCCCGACGCTCGACGCGCTATTGCATCGGGGTCACGATGTAGTGGGCGTGTGCACTCAGCCGGACCGACCAGCTGGGAGAGGACGACGGCTTAAGCCGTCCCCGGTGAAGGAATTCGCTGAGCAGCGCAGCCTGCCACTCTTTCAGCCGGCCTCGCTGAAAAGGGACCCGGGTGCCTGTGCCCTAATCGCCGATCTGGAGCCGGACGCCATCGTAGTCGCAGCCTACGGTCTTTTTCTTCCCAGCATCGTGCTCAACACGCCCAGGCATGGATGCCTGAACATACACCCGTCGCTGCTGCCCAGGCACCGCGGACCCTCACCAATCATCTCTACTATCCTGGATGGGGACGAAACCGGGGGTGTGACCATCATGCTCCTTGATGAAGGCATGGATACCGGGCCAGTGCTGGCGCAGGAGACGACGCATATCGGCCGGGATGAGACCGCAGATACGCTGACTCACCGGCTGTTCGGACTAGGTGCTGAGCTGCTGGTTGAGACGCTGGATTGGTGGGTACAGGGCAAGATCGTCCCTTCTGTCCAAGAAGACGAAGAAGCCACGATAACGAGGCTGCTGAGTCGTGAGGACGGTCGATTGAACTGGTGCGAGTCCGCGGAGGCCATCGAACGCCGAATTCGGGCGTTCACGCCGTGGCCGGGCACTTTCACCACATGGGGCGGCAGAACTCTGAAGCTCGTGAGAGGGCGTTTGTCGTCCGCGTCCGTAGAGTCTGCGCCCGGAACAGTGTCAGCGTCGGAGGGGGACAGTATTGTCGTTGCGACGGGGTCGGGCGTTCTGGAACTGCTGGAGATACAGATGGAAGGCCGTGCCAAGGCAAGGGCTTCGGACTTCGCGCGAGGTCAGCGCGACTTCATCGGTTCCGTTCTCGGACGCTGATGTTAGAATCCAGGATCACGCGATAGCCAAAAGAGGAGCTTATAGATGGAAAAGGCGCTGGTTGGAGTGAAGATTGTTGACTTAAGTCGGGTGCAGGCGGGGCCGTCCTGCGCTCAGCTACTGGGCTTCCTTGGAGCTGATGTAATCAAGGTCGAAGATACCACCGGCGGCGACAGCACACGCTGGGAGCTCGCCGCACGATCCGATCAGGACAGCGTGTACTACACGATCTTCAACGGAAACAAGCGAGCAATGACGCTGAATCTGAAGACGGAGAGAGGCCAGCAGATATTCACCAGACTGGTCGAGTGGGGGGACGTGGTTTTGGAGAACTTCTCCAAGGGCGTGATGGAACGCCTGGGATTCGGATACGAACGACTCAAGGAGATCAACCCACAGGTGATCTACGCCACGATCAAGGGTTTCGGCACATGGGGGCCATACTCAGACTACAAGTCGTACGAGATAGCTGCACAGGCGACAGCGGGACTAATGGCCGTTACGGGTTACCCGGACGGACCGCCGATGTCAGTAGGAGTCGGAGCTGGCGACTCCGGAACGGGGCTCCACATGGCGATCGGTATTCTGGCTGCGCTCCGACAGAGAGACCAGACCGGTGAGGGGCAGAAGGTCGAGGTGTCGATGCAGGACGGGGTGCTGAATCTCATGCGTATCAGCATGATCCACCCTCTCGGCAGGGGCGAATGGGGCGGACGGACGGGCACGAGGGGATGGAGCGGCGTTCCGCAGGTGTTCAGGTGCGCTCCTGGCGGACCCGACGACTACGTGATGATCCATATTCGGGGGCCAATGCTAGAGTTGGTTCTCGCGATGATCGGTCGAGAGGACCTGCTTACTGACGAACGCTTCACAGAGGCAGAGTACCAGGGTCAGCACGCTGACGAGATACTGGCCGTAATCGAGGAGTGGACAATGCAGCGCTCCAAGATGGAGGCTTTCAAGACGCTGGCGCCCGCCGGGGCCTGGTGCGGTCCTGTTTTCACACCTCTGGAAGTGCTGGAGAACGAACACTTGGAAGCGCGAGAAATGCTGGTCACTGTAGAGGACTCGGAGAGAGGCGACTACCGAATGATCGGCTGCCCTGTAAAGCTCGAGAAGTCGCCGGTCACGGTAGAGGCGGCGCCACTGTATTCGGAGCACACTGACGAGATTCTTACCGATATGCTGGGCGTGTCGTCAGAGGAGCTTCCGGCGCTGCGTGAGCAGGGAGTGATCGTCTAGGTCGTCACTCGCTCCTTTATCTCGTTGAGGACCGATATGGTCTCGTCGATCAGATCGGCCATGATGTCTAAGGCGGGGCGTGCCTCATTGACCATTCCGGCACCCTGACCGGCAGGGTTGAATACCAGATCGTACCGCTCGGCCTTCTCCGCGGCCAGGTTGAACCCTGACATGAGAACGCCTTGAAGAGGCATGCCAAGCGGTTCCAGACCTGACTCGGCCCAGGCCTGTACGATCGGCCCCTGATACTGGCGCGCGGTCTTACCGGTATAGGACTTGGAGATTATGAAGTCCTCTGAGCGGCCGCGAATTATGGACTGCTGCTGAGGCTCGTATATGCCGCACTCCTTGGCAGCGAGAAACGCTGTGCCAAGCCAGGCTCCTTCGGCTCCCAGGGCGAGGGCGGCAGCGATGCCACGTCCGGTGGCAATGCCTCCTGCCGCAACGACCGGCTTGGGAGAGACAGCGTCGACGATCTGCGGTACCAGTGGCATCGTAGCGATTCGCCCTGTATGTCCTCCTGCCTCGGTCCCCTGTGCGACCACGATGTCCACTCCAGCCGCGATCTGGCGCTCCGCGTTGCGGACGCTGCCTGCTAGTCCCATCACCTTCACGCCCTTGGCGTGGGCCTGCGGGACCACCCATCCGGGATCGCCCAGCGCGGCGGCGAAGACGTCGACGTCCTCCTCCAGGATCATGTCCACCTGGCTCCGGGCCAACGCAATCCCCGTCTCCTTCGGAGGCGGTGGCGGCTCGACGCGGTCAAGACCAAATTCTGCCATGAGAGTATCGACAAACTCGGCGTGCCTGGGGTACTGCCTTCGTACGGCGTCCAGCTCGGATTCCTGCTGTCCCTTCATGCTGTCTCGCTCGACGCTCCCGGTAATCACTGGCAGGAGGAGATCGACGCCGAAAGGCTTGTCGGTCAGTTCGCGCACCTTGCGGATGCGCTGCCGAAGTTCATCCACCTGTATACCCGATCCGCCCATGACACCTAGGCCACCCGCGTTGGATACGGCGGCGACAAGCTCGGGGGGCGTCCACCTGCCCCCCATTCCGGCAAGGCAGATGGGGTACTCGATCTCCAAGTAGTCGCAAAGTGACGTCTTGAGGATTGGACGGGACATGTTTCGCTCCCTGATTGTGCGAGTTCAGCGGAATTGTAGGTTTGGATTCTGAAGAGTGTCAATCTAGCGGGATCTGCCGTTCAGATCTCCCTATATCTGGCCATGCGGTACGTCGCGAGGACTCCAGAGACGACGTTGGCCGCTACCGCGGACGATGCGAGCATTGTAAAGGCGCCGTTGGTGACGGACATCTTCTGGGGAATACCCATCAGCGAGTTCGACATCAACGACACCACGGTCAGGCTCGACAGTAAGAACGCTTTTGATGCCGTCGGCTCCGATGCCATCAAGCTGATTCCCATCGGATCTGGACCATTCACCATGGGCGAATGGGTCCCGAACAGCCACGGCGAAGTCCACGCCGTTCCCGACCACTGGATAGAGCCGCCTCACATCGGCAAGTTCCGCGTCGTGCAGGCTCCTGAGATCACCACTCGTATGGCGATGATGCAGACCGGCGACGCCGACATCGGATCGATTGACTTCGGAAGGCTCAGAGAGCTTGAGAGCAAGGGCCTCAGGTTCATCACCACCATGTCCGACAAGGACACGATGACCCTGAGCGCGATCTGGCCCGGCAACCTCTGGACTGACGTGAATGCCAAGACCGAAGAGGCGCTTGAGCCCTGGTTGTCTCCCGTGTACTCAGAGGACTACGCCTGGATCGGCTGCCCTTGGGAAGACAAGTGCGACTACACTGACAGCGACAATCCCGCTGGTATGAGCGACATGGAGCAGGCTCGCCTGGTACGCTGGGGGCTTTCCCACGCCATCGACCGTCAGGGTATCGTGGACGTCCTTCAGGCAGGGCTGGGCACTCCCATCTACCTTGAGCTGATGGGTCCGAAGTTCCCTGGCTGGCGTCCTGACCGCACGGTCACGGCGGCCATGGTCAAGGCCGCGCACGAGAAGTACGGCGACAGCGACGTTCTCGGTGCGGGCACAAGCTGGATTGAGTACGGCGAGTACGATGGCGCTGCTGAGCCCAGCTACGAGTGGCCATGGGAGATCCCGACGGACAAGGCTGAGGCTGAGCGCTTGCTCGACATCGCCGGATTCCCGAGGGGTTCTAACGGCATCCGCTTCGAGATCAAGATGAACAAGTACGCCTGCGAGACCGGCGATGTCTGCCTCGAGCAGGCCGATGCGGTCGCCGCTGACTGGGAGGCGATCGGCGTCAGAACCGAGCTGCTGACCGAGGAGTACGGCGGCGTGGTGGTGCCTCGCATGAGGGACCGCACACAGGCGTTCCCGGTGGTCAAGAACTGCTCGGTTGAGACGGCGAACTACCCGTTCGATTGGCCTCCGCCGCCTTCTGACAGCACGTTCAGCCGCCCGGCCTGGGGCTGCGCGTTCGAGAGCAAGTTCCTCGACTATATGTACATCAACATCAACGGTGAGAGGGACAAGCAGGCGCGCGAGGACCTCCACCTCGACATGGTTGACTACTACTACTACTGGCAGCTCTATAGCGGTATGGTACAGCCGCCGCGTGGAGTCGCCGCCAACCCCGAGACCGTTGAGTCGTGGAACTCTCGCTCCACAGCGGGCGGTTTCTGGGGCAGGCCTCAGCACATAGTGCCGGCCAACCAGTAGAAAACAAGTAAGCCCGGAGCGTGGGACGAGAGGCGAAAGCCTCCCAACCCACGCTCCAACACTGTCATAATCGTCCCCGCACGGAAGAGGCATCCTTGAGCCGTGCGGTTAACCGCAACGGCACCAGGCTACTTGAGATTAGCGAGGATTCGACCTATCCATGGGCAGATTTCTAGCCAGACGAGCCCTCTCTATATTGATCTCCATCATCGGGGCGACCGTGGTCATATTCATCCTGACCCGGCTTGGACCCGACCATCCTGTACATCGGGGATGCACAGGTGGAGCTCACCGACGAGCAGATCATGGAGATCAAGAGACACATGGGGCTGGACAAGCCCCTGCCGCTCCAGTACACGATCTGGCTGTGGAACCTCAGCCATTTCGACATGGGTCAGTCTCTGGGGTCGCTGAGACCCGTGAGCGAGATAATACGCGAACACCTCGGAATGACGCTCAGGCTTGCCGCGGGCGCGTGGATATTCGCTGTTTTCGTGGGCCTCAGCATAGGCATTCTGGCGGCGGTCAAACGCGCGACTCCTTGGGACTACATCGGCCGCATATTTGCGCTGTTCGGTCAGGCGACCCCACAGTTCTGGACAGCCGTCATGGCGATACTGATATTCGCAGTGTTGCTGAACTGGTTCCCGCCCGGCTGGTCGGGAGGTCCCGAGGACGGTACATTCGCGCTGTCTTGGGGCAACATAAAGTACTACGTACTCCCATGCATCGTGCTGGGCTGGCCGGCATCTGCCGGTATCATGCGACTGACTCGCTCGGCGATGCTCGAGATACTCGACTCGGAGTACATCAAGCTGGCGCGAGCAAAAGGCGTCGGCCCATGGACGATTATCTTGAAGCACGGCCTGCGAAACGCCGTCATCCCGCCGTTGACGTCTGCGTTCGTTCTACTGGCAGACTACCTGAACGGTGCGCTGGTCGTGGAGATAGTGTTCTCCATGCCCGGAATAGGAATCGTCGCACTCAACAGGGCAGTCTACGACAACGACTGGCCGCTACTTGCGGGCACTGTGTTCTGCTTCATTGGCATTTACGTGTTCTTCGCACTCCTGGCAGACATCGCATACGCACTCATAGATCCACGCATCCGGTACGAGTAGGGCTTAGTCAACATGCAGATGACCCAGATTGAACGTGACCTCCTGGGAATGCGGGACTACCCGCCGGTGGTCAGCCAGTTCAGAACCGCCTGGATGTTCCTGCGACGCTGGCCGGTGATACCCATGGCCGTACTGGCCACGCTCATATTCTGCGGAGTCTTTGCGCCGGCGCTGGCCACTCACGATCCATACTCCGGCAGCATCCGAAGCCGGCAGCAGCCTCCACCCTGGCTGCCGGACAACATGGTTTCCGACGTGCTGATTGTGAACGAGGAGGTCCGTCCGGAACATCTCCTCGGGACCGACCACACTGGCAGAGATGTCTTCTCGCGCATGTTGTACGGCGCACGAATATCGCTGATAGTGGCTGCAATAGCGCTGCTCAGCGGGTTCGTAACAGGTACTACGCTTGGCATTGTTAGCGGCTATTCCGGCGGCTGGATCGACGAAGTAATAACCAGGCTTGTGGACATTTGGCAGGCTCTTCCATTCCTGATGGTTGCGCTCGTGTGCGTGTTGCTGTTCGGCCAGAGCACTGTACTGCTGTTGTGCCTGATGGTCGCGCTGGCATGGAACCCGTTCGTGCGTGTAATTCGAAGCCAGACACTGGTGGTGAAAAACCAGCCTTTCGTAGACCTGGCGCGCGTGGCGGGATGCTCGACGATACGGATCCTACTTCGCCATATCCTCCCCGGAGTGATAAACACAGCGGTCGTGATCGCCACGCTGAGCGTGGGCTCGCTGATCCTCGCTGAAGCCGCTCTCAGCTTCCTTGGCGCTGGCGTGCCACATCCCACGCCGACATGGGGCAGCATGGTGTCCGAGGGCAGGGGCTACCTGGAAACGGCGTGGTGGCCGACTGTGCTGCCTGGGGTCGCGATCTTCATGGTCGTGATGTCGCTCAACTTTACGGGCGACTGGCTGCGGGACAGGCTCGACCCACGACTGAGGCAGCTGGTGGACTAGCGCATTCACGACCGATAACGTAGTTGGCCAAGCTAGTGTGGGATTTGCTATAACGTGCCGCTGCGTTTTGGCCCCTCGATCATTCCTCCCTCTAGCGAATAAGTGTCCATGATCTACACCACCCGCAGTAGTTCAATAATTGAGCCTGTAACGTAACAATTTCGTGGGTGACTCAATCGGCAATTGCCTTCCGGCAGGTCTTGGCCGAACGAGAGCGGGCGAGATGCCCGCTCTCCGGAACATGATCGATTGGCCACAACTACAGAATTGAAACAGATTCAAGGTCATTTACGAGGTGTGCAATCCATAACAGCAACTGGTACGCTTCAAATTAAATGGCTCTGGCGAGGATAGATCTTCTGTACCATCCACAATCCGCATTCAATGGTTCGAGAGATTGGAGGGGCCGCAATGAGCAACCAATCCGAATTGACCGATTCGATTCATGATCAAGTAGATGACCTCATCCAAGACGAAACAGAGAACGAAGAGGATGAGGACAAGTCATCGCTCAATGCGACATATGACATCACTAGCTTTGGCATCGACTTCGATGTCAGAGGCGTCGTAGGACGCTTACAAGACGGCGACATCACGATTCGTGACTGGCAAAGAGGCTTCGTCTGGTCGTTCAAGATGGCTTCGAGTTTTGTTGAGTCGCTAGTAATTGATTAGCGGAGGCGTAGAGGTGGGGAAGAGGTTCAGGTGGAGCGGGCGTGGACAGGCGCGCCGCTGAACACACCGCACAGACCATCAACGCGGCTCTGTGCGCGGCACTCGCTGCGCGTGACGTGGGTGCGTCGGTCGTGGTGCTGGAGAAGGCGCCTCCGAGTGAGCAGGGTGGAAACTGCCCTTACACCGGTGGCGGCTTCAGGTTCGTCCACGATGGCATTGAAGACCTACGTGGGATGCTGCCCGACCTGACCGACTCTGAGGTCGGCAGAATCAGCATGGCCCCCTACACCGCTAATAACTTCCGCGAGCACTTCGCGGCGGTGACGAAGGGGGATTCCGATCCCGCACTAATCGAGACGCTGATCGCAAACTCGCGTCCAACAGTGGAGTGGATGTTCCACAAGGGCGTGAGGTGGGAGTTGTCCGCTAGCTCGGCGCGCATCGAAGGCGCGCCTTCGGTCATCCCCAACAGCGTCGGTATGAGCGCGTGGGAGTCCGGTCCTGGCTTGGTCCGGATGTTGACTACCGCGTGCCGACGCGCGGGCATAACGATTCTGTACGAGACGGCAATGACAAAATTGCTCACGAACGATGAGGGAGCGGTTATCGGCGTCGAGGCGAGGGACCGCGACGGAGTACATGAGCTTCACTCGAACGGCGTCGTACTCGCCTGCGGCGGGTTCGAGGCCAGTCCCGAGATGCGTGGTGCGCACATAGGAGACGGCTGGGAGCGGGCCCGCGTGCGCGGCTCGGCCCATAACACCGGCGACGGCATACGGGTGGCACTCGACATCGGTGCCCAGGGCACCGGTCAATGGGACGGATGTCACGCTACTCCAATCGACGTGGACGCGCCGGCGACTGGCGACCTCCAAGTAACCGACATCATGCCCCGACGGTCATACCCGATTGGACTTACTGTCAATACGGACGGTCTCAGATTTATCGACGAGGGCGCCAGTTTCGCCGAGCAGACCTTCGTGGACATGGGCCATGCGGTCCTGAGCCAGACCGACGGTATCGCCCACCAGATATTCGACTCCAGGGCACAGGCGCATCTCGAAGGTCGGTACACGAGCGCCCGGCGTATTGAAGCAGACTCAGTCGCGGGTCTGGCGGAGAAGCTCGGAGTAGACTCCGAAGCGCTGGAGCGGACAATCGAAGAGTTCAACGCGTCTGCGCACGAAGCCGAGTACGAGCCTAGAACTCTGGACGGTCGCTCGACGAGCGGACTGAATCCTCCCAAGAGCAACTGGGCGATAAAGCTCGACCGCCTGCCCTACTTCGCATTCACGGTCACGGGCGGTATAACCTACACATACGGCGGACTCAAGATCGACACAGGCGCGCGGGTCCTGAATACGGATGGCCAGCCAATTCTGGGCCTGTTCGCGGCCGGGATAATCGTGGGCGGGATATTCGTTCACGGCAGCTTGAGGGCAGCGGGCCTGATGCACGGAGCAGTCTATGGCAGAATTGCCGGAACTGCAGCCGCTGGAGGGTCTCGCACGTAGCCCACAGGCGGCGCCCAGACTAGGAAAGCCGTCTATAATACTCAAACACTCTTGGCAGGCGAGATGCGCAATCGGCCATCTGTCCAGCTGCAAGGGAGAGGGCATGAGCCAACAGACGGTTGACGTGACTCGCTTCCAGGAGCTCGCACACGGGCTCAGGGACAGTATTCAACGAGTAATTGTCGGTAAGTCGAGCGCAATCGATCTGGCGATAATCGCGGTGGTCTGCAAAGGTCATGTTCTGGTGGAGGACGTCCCGGGAATCGGGAAGACCACCATGGCAAAAGCGCTGGCGCAATCGCTGGGATGCACGTTCAATCGTATCCAGTTCACACCGGACCTGATGCCGACGGACGTTCTGGGCGTGAACTTCTACAATCAAAAGTCTGGGGACTTCGAGTTCAGGGCAGGGCCAATCTTCAGCCAGGTTATTCTGGCGGACGAGATCAACCGCGCCACCCCCAGGACACAGTCTGCCCTCCTGGAGGCCATGCAGGAGAGGCAGGCAACGGTGGACGGACTGACGCGCCGCCTGGACGAGCCGTTCCTGGTGCTGGCGACCCAGAATCCGATCGAGCTTGAAGGGACTTTTCCGCTCCCCGAAGCGCAGCTCGATAGATTCATGGTCCGCATCAAGCTCGGATACCCGACGCCGGAAGAGGAGTCTGACATCCTCCTGAGGTTCGAGCGCGACACCGTGCTTCCTGACCTGGACCCTGTGACCGGCTCGGAAGAGCTACGAGAGATGCAGGAGGCGGTCACGTCAATCAGGGTGGACGACATCGTTCGGGACTACATAGTTGCGATCGTACAGTCCACTCGTAACAACGACGGGCTTACACTGGGCGCCAGTCCGCGCGCCGCGCTGTCGCTGTATAAGACAGCGCAGGCCCATGCCGCGCTAGATGGCAGAGACTTCGTCACTCCCGACGACGTGAAACGGCTTGCGGAGTGCGTCTTGGCGCATCGCCTGATACTGACGTCTAACTCCCGCCTGAGAGGGCGGACGCCCGAGAACATCATTGCCGAGATACTGAACCTGGTCCCCGTACCCATCGAGAGGTAGCGGCCTTGTTCAACCGATTCTGGCATGACATCTGGATAGTGATGTTTGTGCTGCTCGTTTTCATCGGCATATTCTCGGGACAGGCGCTGGTGATCGGTCTCGGAGTCATGGGACTCCTGGTTGCGCTGGTCTCGTGGCTATGGAATCGGCTCTCGTTGGAGGATGTCCACTACGAACGGGAAATCCAACAGACGCGAGTGTTCAGGGGAGAAGAGACAAAGCTGACCATATCTCTGACCAACAGGAAGCCGGTCCCTCTGGGGAAGCTAGACCTTGAGGACGAGTTCCCTGAAGAGATCGAAATCGTCGGCGCGGAAGTGACTCCCAGCTCCAATCCCAAGTCGATGATTATGCGACTACACACCTCGATGTCCTGGTACGAGCGCATAAATTGGGAGTACACCATCAGATGTCACACCAGGGGCTTCTACAGGTTCGGGCCGGCACGCATGGAAAGCGGTGACCTGTTCGGGTTCTTCGAGAGCGAATCAGTCCTGAGAGGAAACGACTACCTGCTGGTTTACCCCAGAGTTGTTCCACTGCACGATCTCGGTCTGCCAGCGCTTAGACCCTTGGGCGAATTACGGGGTGGAATTGAGATATTCCAAGACCTGTCCCGACCATCGGGGCTTCGAGAGTATCAGATCGGCGACCCGATGAAGACCATCGACTGGAAGGCCACGGCCAGAAGGCAACAGCTCCAGGTACGCACGTTCGAGCCCAGTTCGACCTTTACGGTTATCCTGATCGTTGCTGTCGAGACATCAGAGAGGCCATGGGAGGGATACTCTCCGACCAATCTGGAGCGAGTCATTACTGCGTCGGCGTCAATCGCCAGTTACGCGGCGGAGCGACAGTATAACTTAGGACTGTTTTCCAACGGAGTCCCGATTCTGACCGACCGACCCATGAAGGTCGAAGCCGCAAGTACGCCGGAGCAACTGACGATAATTCTCGAGGCGCTCGCAACAATCAGGCCGCTACCGATCGGGCCGATGGCCGGACAGTTGGAGATGCACCTCAAACAGTTTCCCACGGGTTCCACGCTGGTGATGATCGCGGCGATTCTGTCGGACGAACTCGTAGATAGCGTCTCCAACCTGCGGCGACAAGGGTACAGGGTGGTTGTCGTATTTGTCGGAGACTCCGATCCACCAGAAATGCCCCAAGGCGTACTGACGCACGACCTCAGAAGGTTCTTCGAGAACATGGAGATGGCGGGTGAGTTCAGCCCAAGATAGAATCGTACTGCTGTCCGCGGTTGTGGTCGAGAGCGTGTGGATTTACGCCGCGCTGTCAATGCTGTCGCTGATGATGCTACCGGGAGGAAGTCCGATCTCCTGGGTGGCGGCACTCTCGATCACGCTGGTGTCGTATGCGACAGCCCGGGCACTGTCTCTCATCATCATGCCTGTCTGGATGCCGCACCTAGTGGAGATGACACTTGGCGCGCTCACAACGTACTTGGTGCTGGGCACACAGCTCCAGTCAGCGGGGCAGTGGCTGGACATTGGCTGGTTGTCGACCGTCTTCGCACCGGACAGGTCGGACCTCTACATCCGGCTGTGTGTAATCGGCGGTTTCGCCTCTATCCTCTTCTGGCTGAGGGGCGGGAGACTGGCCACAACCGAGTTCCCGGTTGAACACTTGTCGTTTACATTCAAGCTCGGACTAATCGTGATGTCAGTCGCCGCAGTCGTGGACATCTTCAACTCAGCAAACCTGAGAGTCTTCGAGCTCATGTTCGTGTTCTTCGCAGCGGGACTGGCCGGTCTGGGTACCGGCCACATTCTGCCCTCGACGCGGCGGGCACTTACGCAACGTACCTGGATACGAGTAATAGGCTCGATCGTGGGAGTGATCATACTATCCGGCTTCCTGTTCAGCCTCCTCCAGCGCGGACTGCTTTCGTTCATATCCACTCCCCTGAAGTTCATCATTGACGGAATCGCCAGGGTGATCTTCTTCGTGTTTATAGTGCCACTGGTTTACGTCTTGGAATTCGTGATTTCGGCCATTTTCAGTTTGTTGCTAAGATTCGCCGGCGAACCACCCGAAGATGAACAGGAGATGCAGATCGGCCCACAGGACTTCATGGAGCAGTTCATGAAGGAGGCCGAACCTTCGGAGCCATCCCTATGGCTCCAAGTGTTGGCCGGGGTTGCCATAGCGTTACTGGTGGGAGCAGCGCTGTTCGTATTGGCCAGAGCATACCGACGAAACCTTCGCTGGCGACGAGTCGATGAAGAAGGAGATCGTGCATCTCTGTCCGACGAGTTCGATCCGGCTACGGACCTGGCCCGGCTGCTGTTCGGACTCCTGCCAGAGCGATTCAGAAGGCGCAAGGTGGAGAACCAGCTCAGGCTACCAGAAGATGAGCAGAACATCGTGGAGGTGTTCAGGATCTACTTTGGCATGCTGACAATCGCAGAGTCGCGAGGAGAGCAGCGAAGCGCAGCCCAGACCCCCGGTGAACTCAGGAGGCCCCTCAGCAGAGTACTTCCAGAACGGCTTGTGGAGATGGCGACCACGGCATTCAATCGCGCATGTTACGGTCGGCGATCAGCAACGAGGGAGCAAATTGCCGAAATGCAGCAGCTTCTTGAGCAGGCGGACAACAAGAAATGACCACTGACCTCTTGATGTGGCAGGTTGGAGTGCTGACTGCAGTCTCATTCGCCGTGGGGATACTCGGGGGATTCGTGGGGCTGGCACTCGGGACCATGCGTCTTCCGGCAATGCTTCTGATTGGAATGAGCGCTCCGATCGCCGGAGGAACCAACATCCTAGTGTCCAGCCTTGCCTCACTGAGCGGAGCTATACGGCACTTCAGGGAGGGGCGCGTGGACCGGCGCATTGTTCTGGTCATGGGTATCCCTGCCTTTGCTGGGGCATTCATCGGAGGGTTCATCAGCGACTTCGTCTCGGAACGACTGCTTATCGGCGCAGCCGGCGCCCTGGTCTTCTGGCAGGGTATTGAGTTCCTCATTCTGGTGCGAAACAGGCGACGTTCTGGCGGGCCGCACATGTTCGGGTCTGACCTAGAAGGAGCGGAGGGAGAGTTCACTCGCAACCGCGTGTCACTCGAGGCCGGAATTGGTCTGGGCGTGGGAATCCTGGGCGGCGCGGTCGGCCTGATTCTCGGAAGCATCCGCTTGCCCGCTCTAATCCGGGTACTGCGTATCGACCCGCGCATCGCCGCTGGATCGAACCTGTTCATCGGCTTCTTCATGGGGTCGCTGGGTTGGGTCGGACACGTTACCAGAGGGCAGGTTGACTATACCCTGCTGATCGCGATGGGAGCAGCGGCGATGGCGGGCAGCTACCTCGGCGCAAGGTTGACTGGCCGCGTCCAACTGAACACCCTGATTCTCACAATGGGCGCAGTTCTGATAGTCGTCGGCGTGCTGCTGGTCTGGCGGGGAGTTGTCGGCTAGGGAGGTCTAAAGAGCCCTCCCGACGAGCACTCCCGCTGCCGCCGCGATAAGTCCCAGGCAGATACTGCCGACTATATTCAGGGCTGCCCGCGTCAACTCGCCCGATTCCGCAAGCTGGACTGACGCGACGGTCAGGGTCGAGAACGTCGTGTACGACCCCAAGAACCCGACTGCGACGAGAGTCCTCGCTGACGACGGCCAACCAAAGACGTCAGACGCGGCTACGAAGACTCCCAGCATAAACGACCCGGTGACGTTTATTAGCAAGATGCCAATCACGGTCGGGCCGATGGCCGCAACCACGGCCCGATCAAGCGCGTAGCGCGAGAGTGCACCAAGTGCACCGCCTGCGGCTACGAGTAACCAGGGCATCGGAACTCATTGCGTAAGTCCGCCCGTTTCATCGAGTCGCGAATGCCTTCCGACTCACACCAGGCCGAGCTCCCGGATTTCGCCGAATGCCTGCTCGTAGGCGCCGATGGTGTGGGCGATGTCGTCTTCAGTGTGGGCAGCGGTCAGGATGAAGCGGTTCCCTGCCTGGACACCGTGGTTCAATAGGGACAGGGTCAACTGACGGACACGCTCCGGCTCCATGGCCTGGGCCATCTCTTCATGAGAGAGGATACAGTACTCTCTGTCACACTCGTGGTCCAAACCTAGGCGCAGGAACATCAACGAAGCGATTCCGGTCACGCAGCCCGAAATTTCGAGCCGTCCGAGTACGTCGTTCAGGCCATCCTTAAGCTGTGCAGCACGTAGGTTAGCGGTGTCGTTGATGGGTTCGGTGCCAACGATCTTGAGGGCCGCTATGCCGGCCGCTGCCGAGATCGGATTGGCGTTGAACGTGCCATTGTGGGCGATGCGGCTGTTGCGATTGTACTCGGCGTCCCCTGGCCTGCCCTCGATCATATTTATGATGTCTGCCCTGCCTGTAACGGCTCCGCCCGGGAGACCGCCACCGAGAATCTTCGCGAGAGTAGTGAGATCGGGCCGTATCCCGAAGTACTCCTGGGCTCCGCCCCTTGACGTCCTGAATCCGGTGACGACTTCGTCGAAAATGAGAATCACGCCGTATCGCTCTGTGACCTCACGAAGCTGTGTCAGGAACTCAGGCAGAATCGGCTCCAGTCCCATGTGGGCGCCGGTCGGCTCCAGTATGACGGCGGCAATGTCGTCGTTTTCCTGAAGCGTCTTCTCGAATATCTCGATGTCGTTCGGGGGCAGGACGATCATGGTGCTTAGCGTCTCCTGCGGGATGCCGCCGATTCCTTCTGTTCCGGCGACCAGGTAATCGCTCCAGCCGTGGAAGTGGTCCTCGAACTTAATGACCTTGGACTTGCCTGTGTAGGCGCGTGCCATCCGAATGGCCATCATGTCGGCTTCGGTACCAGAGCTGTGGAAGCGGACTTTCTCGGCACTCGGAATCAGTTCTTTGACCCAGTTGCCCCACTCGATCTCCACCTCGGTTGAGCCGGAGAAGTGAGTGCCCATAGCCATCTGGTCCTGGACGGCCTGGACTACCTCCTGGCGAGAGTGGCCAAGGATGAGCGCCCCGTGGCCGGGGAAGTAATCCAGAATGCGGTTGCCGTCGACATCGTACTTGGCCGCGCCCTCGGCGTGTGTGTAGTAGAGCTGGAACGGGTCCTGGCGACGTGCATCGTGGGTCACGCCATCGGGGAACAGCGATCTGGCCGAGTCGTGCAACTCAGCGGACTTGGAGTGAAGATCGAAGAAACTGCGCTCTATGTGGGTCGTCACGTGAACTTGCCTCCGGGTTCATGGATTAGCGTTGGGCTCAAGTGTATTATAGCTGGTGAGTTCACTGTGCATTCTACCAGAGACCAGACGTCGGAAAAGGCAGGCGCAATCGGGCGCAAGTCTTACTCGTGGGCGCTGTGGATTTGCGTGGGCGCAGCACTGGGCGGTCTGGGAGTCGCGATCGGCGCGGCAGGAACCCATGTCCTTGAAGGCCGAATCGATTCAGATGCCTTAGACACTCTCGAGACGGCCGTCCGGTTCCAGATGTATCACGCTATTGCCCTAGTCGGGATCGGCGCCGCAGCGAAAGTGTGGCGGTCAAGGGCCGTGACTCTTGCGGGCATTCTGATGTCAGTAGGCGCGGTCATATTCTGCGGCAGTCTGTACCTGCTAGCGTTGATGGACATCGGAGTCTTCGGAGCGGTTGCCCCGATTGGAGGACTGAGTCTCATGGTGGGCTGGGGAGCGCTGGCAATTGGTGCAGGCTTCGAGTTCTTTCAGAGTACAAAGGGAGGTCATAGATGATAACTGGAATGAACCACACAGGATTCGTCGTTCAGGACGTCGCGACCTCCGCAGAGTTCTACATGAACGTGATCGGACTGAAAGAGGTGGCGCGCAGGGAAAGAGATGGCGGACCGATCTCAGACGTCGTCGGTTACGAAAACACTCACCTCAAGGCGGTGCTTCTTGGTACGGACGAAAACGGTGGGCACATCCTGGAGCTTGTGCAATATATCAGGCCCGAGGCGTCGGACCGTCCGACCGAGGAGAGAGCAGTGCTTGGAGCGTCGCACATCTGCTTCGACGTTGACGACATCAATGCCACTTTCGATGAAATGATCGCCAACGGGGCAAAGCAACTGAATCGGCCTGTAGAGGTCTCGCCGGGTCGAATTGTCTGTTATCTACAGGACCCAGACGGGAACTGGGTTGAGCTGATCCAATCAGCCGAGTAGGACATCCATGCTCACAACTGACGTGGCAGAAGTCCACTGTCAGGTCGGTGAATCATGAAGTGCTATCATGTCCGGCGTACAAAGACCGGGAGGTAGACTCTGTTGGCGCCGATGGCCCTGTCGAACATCAAGGTCCTCGACTTTACTCAGCTCATTGCGGGGCCCTACTGTACAAAGTTGCTCGCGGACTATGGAGCAGACGTCATCAAGGTCGAAAGGCCTGGCTCGGGAGATGGCGCCCGTAGCCTGGGGCCGTTTCCCAAGGACGAGTCCCACCCTGAAAAGAGTGGGACGTTTCTCCATCTCAATACCAACAAGCGGTCTATGACGCTGGACCTCAAGGCCGCCGAAGGTCAGCGCATTGCGCGCGATCTGGCGTCCCAAGTTGACGTGGTCGTCGAGAGCTTCAGGCCTGGAACTGTGGACCGTTTCGGCCTCGGATACGAGGCACTGTCCGAACTGAATCCGGCGCTGACGTTCACTTCCGTTTCGAACTTCGGACAAGCTGGACCATATCGAGACTGGCGCGGCTCGGAGATCATATTCTACGGCATGGGGGGTGAACTGTACTCGACAGGAGTCGCCGAGAAGGAACCGCTGAAGCTCGGCGGGACCGTGGGCCTTTATCAGTCCGGAGTGGTGGCGGCGTTTGCCACGCTTGGCGCTGTGCTAGCGTCCAGGGCCGAGGGTATAGGACAGCATGTTGACATATCACTGATGGAGGTACAGGCCGGGTCGATTGACCGACGAATGAGTATGATGCTCGCCTACCAGTACAACGGCGAAATCACCGGGCGTACGCCACTGGGGGAAGCAACCGGCTCGGGAGGATATCCATCAGGCGTCTATCCGTGTGAAGACGGCTTCTTTCAAATCACGGGTAGCGGCAAGTATTTCGATAGGGTGCGGAATATGCTCGGTAACCCGGAGGAGCTACAAGGGGACGAGTGGCTCACGCCCGAGGCCCAAGCAAACGAGGAAATGGAAGGGCTGTTCGAAGCGTTCTTCTACCCCTGGCTCCTGGACCGCACGAAGCACGAAGCATGGAGCCAAGCGCAGGCTTCGCGCGTTCTTTGCGGCCCCCTGAACACGATGGGTGACTATCTTCAAGACGAGTTCTTCCATAAACGAGGGGCGTTCCCCGAGGTGGACCACCCTGTAGCCGGGAGTCTCACGTATCCCGGAAGGCCGTTTATGATGGAAGCCTCCCCGTGGTCTATCAGACGGCCTGCGCCTCTTCTGGGACAGCACACTGAAGAGGTCCTGACAGAACTCGGAATGAGTGGGGCCGAGGTCGAATCGCTGAGAAGAGACAAGGTCATATGAACTTGCCGCTACAGGGCATTCGAGTATTGGACATGACTGTTGTGTGGGCTGGACCGTACTGCACTACACTGCTCGCAGACCTAGGCGCCGAGGTTATTCGAGTCGAGTCAATCCAGGTATTTGGACCATCCACCCGCGGGACTATCGCCCGACCATCGAAGGAGGTGGTCCAGCGACTGCCCTCATTCATAGGGGGTATGCCGGACCGCGACCCCACCGATCGACCGTGGAATCGCTATCCACTCTTCAACGCACACGCACGCAACAAGCTCAGCATGACAGTCGACCTGCTGAGGCCGGAAGGCAAAGAGATATTCAACCGGCTAGTCGCCATCAGCAACGTTCTGGTAGAAAACAACCCCACCGAGACTATGACGAAGCTCGGCATTTCCTATGAAGAACTGAAGGAGATCAACCCCGAATTCATCATGCTGCGAATGCCCGCCTACGGGAACGCGGGTCCATATCAGAACCATAGGTCCCTCGGCATACACATAGAAGGTGTGATAGGGCACAGCCTTCTGCGTGGATACACCGATCTCGAGCCCACGGCAAACACACAGGTCTATATGGCTGACGCTGCCGCGGGAGTCGGAGGGGCGTTTGCCATTCTATGCGCCCTCAATCACCGACGGCAAACCGGTGAAGGTCAGCTGGTAGAGTTGTCACAGGCCGAGAATGCAGCTCCATACCTGGGACAGGCATTCATGGATTACTCGATGAATGGTCGCAGTCAATCGACCATCGGCAACAGGCACCCTACGGCTCTGCAGGGAGTCTATCCTTGCAGCGGCGAGGACCAGTGGGTGGCCATCACTATCTTCGACGATCGAGACTGGGAGCTGTTCTGCGAGGCAATCGGCAATCCGGAGTGGGCCGGACGCGGGGAGTTCGCCACACACGTGTCCAGACGCGAACACCACGATGACCTCGACAGGATGATCAGCGACTGGACTCGCGGACACGGGCATAGAGAGGTCATGGGCCTGCTGCAATCGCACGGCGTCGCCGCCGGAGCTGTTTTGAACCAGCGCGACGCATTTGAAGACCCTCATCTACTCGCGCGAAACATGTTTGAAGAGGCGAGCCAAGAAGACGTCGGAACCCACCTCTACCCGAGGGCGCCATTCAAGATGTCCGGCAGCGACATCCGAATACGGCGGGGCCCTGTCACGCTGGGACAGGACAACGAGTACGTCTATAAGAAGCTTCTCAAGCTCTCAAACGAGGAGTATGACGAACTGGTCTCAGCGGGCCACATAGGGACCGAGTACGCTCCACACGTTCAGTAGTCAACTCTGGTCTGGAAGCCGCGCGAGGGCACGAGACGGCGGGTAAAGTCCCCGTCTGCTCCTATACCGGCATGGTACGCCCTGAGTGGGCTCGGCCGGCTTTGGCCGTAGCTTCCCCAAGTAGACCACCGGAGGACACCACTCTGACACCCTCGTCGATCTTCTGCCCTATGGTGTCCGGCGTCGCGCCCTCCAGGAATGCGATACCGGCCGAGGCGCAGGCTTTTCGGACTCGCTCCCTAGCCTCCCACAGCTCATCCGGCCATGGTTCGCCGGGGGCGTTCTTGTAGCCCATAGACATGCTCATGTCCCCAGGCCCCCACTCAGCAAACGTGATCCCCGGCACACGGGTGGTAACTTCAACGTTGAGGAGGGCTCGCGTGTTCTCGATTTTCAGGCCGAGCACCAATTCGCCGTCGGAGTTGAGCGGCCATGGATCGGCCTTGTCCAGATACTCGTCTATCTCCACGCCCCAGATCGGAGCCGCCGATGCTTGCCCCGCGGACCCGCGCCGACCGACGTCCAGACCCTTGCCTACGCCGATCTTCTGGAACGGGTAGCGGCAGGACTCTACGAAGGCCTTTACGGCATCCGGTGTCTCAGCATGGCACAGCAGTATGCCGTGCACGCCGCGCGCGAGAATCTGTCTGAACTGCCAGGCGTTGGCCCTGACAATGTCGCCGCTGGCTCCGTCGACCGGGACCTCCACAACGACGGTCGGAGTGCGGTGGCCGCTATTGGTTGGTCCGCCAGCGACCAGGCCGTTCATGAACTGCTCGAGGCCCGGCATGTCGAACGGCCCGTGCTCCATTCCCACGTTGATGTAGTCGGCATAGGTATGGACCATCTCCTTGCCGCCCTCGAAGGTGAGATTGGCACCGGTGTGACCGCCCGTATAGTAGATGGGCTGATCCTGCTCCAGCAGTTCAATGGCCCGGTTTATTCGATTCGGCATTTTCCATTTCTCCCTATGTTGATGATAGTTTGGCAGTTTACTACATCCTGCTGTACTATTCTGAGCGAACAGCCATGCTTGAAAGAATGCAAACAATCGAAGATCGCTACGATGAGATCAACCAACTCATGTCAGATCCTGAGGTGGCGGTGGACTACACTCGTGTCGAGCAGCTTGCCCGGGAGCAGGCTCAACTAAGGCAGGTAGTGGAGTTGTCACGTCAGCTTCGATCCATTGAGTCTGAGATTGAGAGTCTCAGAGCGCTTCTACGGGACGAGAGTGACGAGGAAATAGTCGAGCTTGCCCGTGAAGAGCTCGCTGATCTTGAACCTCGCAAAGAGAAGACGGAGCTGGGTCTCAAGCTGGCCCTTGTTCCCAAAGACCCCAACGATGAGAAAAACGTGATTGTCGAAGTGCGGGCCGGCACCGGAGGTGATGAGGCCGGGCTGTTCGCCGCAGACCTCTACCGGATGTACTCCAGGTACGCCCAGCGGCAGAACTGGAACACCGAGGTGATAGACCTCAATGAGACGGGCATCGGTGCGTTCAAGGAAATAGTTTTCGAGGTCAGAGGCAAAGGAGCATATTCTCGGCTCAAGCACGAAAGCGGCGTCCACCGGGTCCAGCGTGTGCCGGTGACGGAGTCCAGCGGCCGCATCCACACTTCGGCGGCGACTGTCGCGGTTCTACCTGAGGCTGAAGAAGTGGATGTCGAGATCAACGCTGACGATCTACAGATTGATGTTTTCCACTCGTCAGGACACGGCGGTCAGAACGTGCAGAAAGTCGCCACCGCCATCCGTGTTACTCACAAGCCGACAGGCATCGTCGCAGTCTGCCAGGACGAGCGCAGCCAGTTCAAGAACAAAGAGAAGGCGCTGTCTGTGCTGCGGTCCCGCGTCTATGCGCAGGAAGAGGAACGCCAGCATCGCGAGCGTTCGGATGCTCGTCGATCGCAGGTGGGCAGCGGCGATCGCTCCGAGCGCGTCAGGACATACAACTTCCCTCAGAGTAGGATCACCGATCACCGTATCGGCCTTACCATTCACAGCTTGGCACAGGCCCTCGATGGTGAGATAGACGGGATCATAGACGCGCTCCTCGAGGAGGAGCAGACACGAAAGCTGGCTCAGGCCATCGGTCGGTGAGGGGTCTGACGGACGTATCTGACCTCGGTCTCCTGTCCAGCCAGAAAACAGCGAGAGGCCGAGGCTTCTCGCGTACTGATGTGAATTCGGCGACTTTGCGGCAGAGTCTCATTGCCGTTAGATCAGTCCTGCGCGATGGCCGAGTTTTGGAGTTCCGTGTCGAAGCCGAAGTGCTGCTCAGACACGTGCTGAGCATACACAGAAGCGAGTTTCTCGCACTAGTTTACGGCAGTGACCTCGGCCTCACCGACAGCCAGTCCCTCCAACTGCAATCACTGCTGACACGGAGGCTTTCGGGCGAACCGTTGGCGTACATCGTCGGACACCGTGAGTTTTACGGACTGGAGCTGTCGGTTACTGGCCAGGTACTTGTCCCCCGTCAGGAGACCGAGCTACTGGTCGACCTTGTGCTGGAACATCTGGCAGGCTCGAGCTCTCACAGACTTCTGATGGTCGATGTCGGCACCGGTTCAGGGGCGGTAGCCCTGGCAGTCGCGGCGCACATCGAGAATGTCAAAGTGACAGCTACGGACATCTCAAGTCAGGCTCTTGAAGTTGCTAGACGGAACGCAGTGAGTCTGGGTCTGTCAGATAGAATAGGTTTCGTCCATGGAGACATGCTCTCGTCTATTAAGGGGCCGATTGACGTCATCGTATCGAATCCGCCCTACATTCCGAGTGATGAGATAGAGGGCCTCGCGGTTGAAGTCCGGCAAGAGCCTCGAATCGCGCTTGACGGCGGTATCGACGGGTTGGACCCACTTCGGCGGCTCGTCGCACAGACCAGTGGCAAATTGGCAACTGGCGGAGTGTTGATAGTCGAGCTGATGCCCGAGCAGATGGACAGAGCAGAGACGCTGGCGGTGGAAACAATGGGTCATGGTATCGAGGTGACCAGCCACAAAGACCTAATGGGTAACAAACGCGCACTGGTTGTCAGACGATCGGCGAACGGCGCACTGGCCCAGGACGACGGGTACTGGGATGAGCGCTGAGTTTCTGCCGATGCAGCTATCTATGACGATCTCGGCCAGCCGAGCCGAGGAAATGCCTGAGTACAAAGTTCCTGACGGCTACGAGCTGCGCGGATACCTTCCCGGCGATGAAGACTCATGGCTGGAGCTATTGAATATGGGAGAATACGGGAGCAACTGGGGCCGCTCACGCCTGGATGAGTTCATAACCGGGCCGGAGCGGAAAGAGGGATCCGTGGTCGCGACCATGGGCGACAAGATAGTCGCGGCGACTTTCGCCTCAGTTGAGGTGGGAGCAGGCTGTACTGGTCGTGTGGACTTTGTCACCAGTCATCCGGACGTGCGCGGACTGGGTCTCGGGCGCGCTGCTTGCACCGGGGTCGTCAAATACCTTGTCGATAGGGGATACGTCAACGTTATCCTGTACACCGATGACTGGCGGCTGCCTGCGATTGGGCTGTACCTGTCCATGGGATTCGAGCCGCAGATGACCAGACAGGAAATGCCCGAACGTTGGCAAAGAGTGAAGGAACAGCTGGAGGTCAGCAGATGAAGGAGTTGAGGCTGGGACTCGCGGGGCTGGGACACGGATCGACCGTGCTGGGAGCCAACGCTTCACAGGTCCCCATCAATGTTACCGCCATCTGCGACACGGACCAGGACCGTCTCGACCGCGTCTCCAGAGAGTACGCAATCAGCGATGCTACGACTGACTTCGACGAGCTCGTCTCGATGCCGGACGTGGACATCGTCGGAATCTATACGCCCGGTCCTCTGCACGCAGAGCAGATACTCGCTGCGCTCGATGCCGGCAAGCACGTAATGGTAACCAAGTCCATGGTCTATTCAATGGAAGAGGCCGAGCAGGTTGTGGAGGCGGTGGATAGATCCGAGCTTACCCTGTTGGTGACGCAGACGATGCGGGGGCGATTCGACTATATGAACGCCAAGCGGATGTGTGACGACGGCACAATCGGCGATCTGTTCATGGCCGAGGCGCACTACGTACACGACCTCCGACCTGTCTATGAGCAGACTCCGTGGCGTGTGCAGATGCCGCAGGACCTGATCCTGGGCGGGGCCTGCCACCCGATCGACCTGCTGCGCTGGTTCATGGGCGACATTGCTGAAGTACACTGTTACGGACTGCGGAGTGGAGTTTCAGAAGACTACCCGCAGGAGGACACGTTCGTGATCAACGTGAAGTTCGCCTCCGGCAAGATCGGACGAGTCGCCAACTTGCTCGGTGTGATTCACCCGACTAACGTTCCCATGAACAGCCTCACGGTGTACGGCACCAAGGGGACGATTCTGAACGACAAGGTACGTCTCGATGCAGATGAGTGGCTGCCACAGCGCGACACCAGTGTGGAGTTCCCCTCCCAACGAGGCCACAGCGGCGAGATGATAGTGATGCTCCAGCACATGGCGGACTGCGTTCTGAACGGCGCCACTCCCTGGGTTGGAGCCCGTGAGGGCGCGAGAGTTGTATCAACGTGCCTGTCCGCGTGGGACTCGCTCAGATCGGGTCAGCCGGCCGAGGTCAGAAACGAGTTCTGAGCCGGCGTCTGAGACCCGGGACGTCAACAGAGAGGCGATCTAGATGACCAATTCAGAGACCATTCAGCAGGCAGGCGACTATCTTGCAGTCGAGTTCCTCGCCAAAAGGCCATTGGACGTAATGACGCAGCCCTTTGCTCCATCCAACGAGCGGGAGGCATATGCGATACAGGAAACATTCCTGGGACGCGTGGCGGAATCCAGAGGCACTGATGTGTGGGGCTACAAGATCGCGTACACGAACGCCGTGATGCGCGAGCGTTCCGGGATCGATGGCCCGTGCTCCGGGCTTATACTGGCCATCGGTGTTCATGACTCATCCGTCACGCTTGACCCGAACGACTACCTTCGGCTGGGCATTGAATGCGAGGTGGCTGTCAGGATGGGGGCCGATCTGCCGTCGTCCGGCGCACCTTACACGCGCGAAAGTGTATTGGATGCCATCGAGTGGCTGGCGGCCTCGTTCGAGCTGGTGGACGGACGCGAGGGCGCGGCTGGCGAAGGTCGGAACCCTGCGCTGCGCGCCATCGTTACCAACATCAACAATGGTGGAGCGGTTCTTACGGAGCCCGTTACGGACTGGCGCTCTATCGATCTGGCTGCGTCTCAAGGAAAGATGATCGTCAACGGCGAGGTGATCGGCGAGGGTGTTGGCACAGACATTATGGGCCACCCGCTCGAACCGGTCGCATGGCTGGCGAACAACCTAGCCGGGCTGGGCAAAAACCTCAGGGCCGGGGAGACGATCCTGACCGGCAGCTTCGCTCCGCCCTACATGCTGGACGCCGGCGACTCCGCGACTATCTCAATCGAAGGTTTGGGAGAGGCGCATCTGACTGTGGCCGGGTAGCTATCCGAGGGCGTTATGTCCAGTCAGGTCTCGTCCCAGAATGAGCGTGTGAATGTCGTGGGTGCCCTCGTAGGTGTCCACAGTCTCCAGGTTGAGCATATGCCTGATCGACGGGTGTTCGAGCACGATGCCCGACCCACCGAGAATCTCCCTCGCACTACGGGCCGCGTTTAGCGCACACCGCACGTTCTCCCGCTTGGCGAGGGACACCTGGGTGAAGCTCATCTTGCCCTGGTCCTTCAACACCGCAAGTCGCCACGACAGCAGAAGGCCCCGAGTGTGATCTGTCACCATGTTCACGAGCTTGTCCTGAACAAGCTGACGCGCCGCTATCGGCTGCCCGAATGTCTCGCGTGACTGGGAGAAGTCCAGCGCATCCTGGTACACGGCTTCGGTCGCGCCCAGCACGCCCCAGGTGATGCCGTACCGCGCCTGGGTTAGACACGATAGCGGGCCTCGCAGGCCTCTGACTTCCGGGAGCACGGCTGACGCTGGTACGCGGCACTCGTCCATGACGAGTTCGCTTGTGACAGATGCGCGCATACTCATCTTGTGTTCGATCTTGTTCGCGATGAAGCCTGGAGTGTCGGTCGGGACCAGGAAGCCGCGAACGACTCCATCGTCATCTGCGGCCCATACCAATGCAATGTCGGCGATGTTGCCGTTGGTTATCCACATCTTCGAGCCGTTCAGGACATAGCTCTCGCCGTCCTTTCTGGCAGTTGTCTGCATCGCTCCGGGGTCGGACCCGCCCTCGTGCTCTGTGAGTCCGAAGCAGCCGACCATCTCGCCCGCGGCCAACTTCGGAAGGTACTCCCGGCGCTGCTCCTCAGACCCGTACGCATGGATGGGGTACATTACCAAGGCGCCCTGGACGCTCGCGAAGCTGCGAAGGCCGGAGTCGATTCGTTCCAGCTCGTACATTATCAACCCGTAAGAGACGTTGTTCACGCCGGCCGCGCCATATTCAGACGGTAGGTTCGCGCCGAAGTAGCCCATCTCTCCGATCTTGGGAACCAGGTGCTTGGGGAACTCGCCGCGCTCCCAGTAGTCTGCGATGTCCGGCGCCGCTTCGGAGTCGAGGAACTGGCGCGCAGTGGCCTGGACCTGCTTTTCCTCGGCTCCGAGCATGTCCATGACGTTGTAGTAGTCGAGCATCGGTATCGTCCTGCCTGTGTAAATTCAGTGGGATTGTAAACTGGAATGCTGGAACGCTTCCACCACGGTACCCATGTCTTCGGCACGGTCGAGGGTGTCTATGCGCTCTATCGCGTGCTGTGTTCGATTCGTCCCGAATACAGGCTCCACGAGGTAGGTGAACTTGTCCACCAAGTCGGCGCGAGCTATAGGATTACCGTAGTCTCCCCTGATCAACGTCACGGCTCCGGTCAGCGCGTCTCCGCCTCTGGTGCGGATCTCGACGCTCGCGCCCGGACTTTTGATTGCATCCTGGCGTGGCACGTTCCCCACCCTCACACTGACGCGGTCGAAGACTGCACGCAACAAGGGGCTGGCAATGACCTCCGGCCTGAAGACCGTGATGTCTGTCCGGCCGGTCACGAGGGCAGCAGCCACCGCGTAGGGGATATTGAACTTGGCAGCCAGCATGTTTTGAGGGTATCCTCCCAGCATTCCGTCGAGCATCCACGGGACGTCGACAGTGACGGATTCCACTTCGTCTGGGGAGATGTGGACGTCGGACATCGCATCCACAACAGCGTCAAGCGTCGCGTGGTTGTACCGGCAGCAGGCGTGCAGCTTGAAGTAGTTCTGCTGAATCCGGTACTCGCCGCCGAGTCCCGCGACCGCCGATTCTTGATCAAAAGACTCCCCCAGAATACTCCCGTACACGTCCGACGGCGCATCGTCGAGCGCGGTGAATCCGCACTGATATAGATCGACCGCGAGTACGCCCTGCATTGAGGAACGCCCAGGATAGAGATTCCGCACCGTCGCCCCCTCGAAGGCGTTGGTCCACGTATTGGCCGGACTCATGCTCGCCGCAAGGTTGATCACGCCTCTGACGTCCTCGGCAGACCATCCTCTGAGCCTGGCGATCGCCGCGGCAGTGCCAGGAGTACCCCAGTGGCCGTGCGAATGGACGTTATCGTGCGGCACGGTCGCGCCGCCTAACCTGGACGTGATCTCGTATCCAACAATGAGCGCGGTGATGAACTCGCTACCAGACGCCCCGACCTGCTCAGCAACGGCCAGCAGTCCGGGCAGAACGTGAATCGAGGGATGTCCGCCACCGAAGCGGTTGCCTTCGTCCATCTCAAGGGCGACCCCGGCCGTGGAGTTCACCAGTGCCGCCGCCATAGGACTGGCACGGTACGGGGTGGCCAGGATTCCCGCTGTCGGCGGCAGCATATTGACGGCGGCCCACGATGCCAACTGAGCGTTCTCAGGCTCCTCGATTCCGGCGGTGATCGCTCCGAGTGTGTCCAGGGTCACCTTGCGAGCGGCGTCAATCGCATCGCTCGACAGGTCCTCAAACTTGGTCTCTACAGCGAACCGGGCGAGCTCATCCAAGTAGTCAGCCATAACACAACCCTCCCTGTTTACTTTGCATGCCATTGTAACGAACGCTCGCGTTGACCGGTCGGGAAAGCGGTTGCTACACTCGCAACCGGAGCATCGCGCCGGGAGGTTCAACAGAGAGCGTGGCAATCAGACCCCGTGTCGGAGCACGGGACATGCTTTGCGCATTCGCAGTGTCTCTTTTGCTGGCGCTCGCTGCGGCCGGCGGGGTCGTACACGCCCAGACCCAATTTCGCACGGTCGAAGGCATGGTACGAAACGCCACTCTCGATGGAGAGAGCGTGTCTGATCAGACGGTCACTCTGCACCGCGTCACGTCGATGGGTTTCGACGACCTCACCACCACGACTGACGGCACTGGCGCGTTCAGCTTCGCAGACTTCGAGTACAACTCCGCTGTCTCGTATGGGGTCTCAGTCCGGTATCAAGACGCTATCTACGGCACCGATCTCGATCTGGCAAACGGCTCCCCTGAGCCGGTTGTTCTCACCGTTTACGACGGCACGTCGGACGATGGGATCGTCTCCGCAACTTCAGCGTCGCTGCTACTAGCTGACGCCGACGACTCGGACCAGACGCTCGCCGCGCTCGAGATCATCAGGCTCGCGAACCGCTCAGACAGGACCTACGTTCCGGGCGAGGGGGTCATGGAACTGCTCAGATTCGGACTGCCTCCCGGCGCGACCGATTTGGTGTTGGACACGGCGCTGATCGGAGCGGACTACGTCCAGGTGGACAGGGGTTTCGCGCTGCTGGCGAGCATCCCTCCAGGAGAGCACGAGGTGATGTTCTCGTACCGCTTCCCATACGAGGCGTCCAGAATCACGCTGGAAAAGTCCTACAGATACGGGGCCGACAAGGTGCGAATACTTGCTCCTGAGGAGGTCGTTTCGATCGCCAGCGCGTCGCTTGGCCCCCCAAGTCCAGTCACCATCGGGGAGCGACAGTACCAAGTTGTGGAATCAGAAGGTCTGACGCGCGGAGCTTCGGTGTCGATAGACCTCGATGGCTTGCCAATGGCGTCAGCCGGACAGCGCGTCGGCGACAGTCTGCCTGACATCAAGTTTGAATACGCCGCGCCAGCAGCTCTGATCGCCCTCATGATGGGACTGTTGATCTACGGGGCAGTCTGGAAGACAGATCGAGCTTCGCAGTCGCGGGCATCCGTTACATTGCGCGAGGACATCACATACGACGACGATGAACGCACGGTGATACGCATGATGGTCGAGGACCTGACCGCGAGCCACGAGGCAGGCTCACTCACCGAGTCCGATTACAGGCAGCGGTTAAGGGTGCTCAACGCGCGTCTGACCGCGCTCGCGCGAGCAGACACGCCGTAAGGCGGGCTTCGATGAGGCTGACCGCCAAGATTCGGGTTGATTGTGCTGGCGCTGGGGTCATTCGTCGTCACCGGCATCTTCGGCTACATGGGCATCGAGGGCTGGTCGTTTCTCGAATCGCTGTACATGACGATCCTCACGTTTACGACTGTTGGATACAACGAAGTGCGACCACTATCGACCCAGGGACGCATCTTCACCACGTTCCTGATGCTCGGCGGTATCGCCACCATGCTGTACACGCTCACGGCGATGGTGCATTACGTTGTGGAGGAGGAGTTCGTGCGCAGCTTTCTACGGAGGAACAGGATGAGCACGCGACTTTCAAGACTCAAGGACCACTTCATTGTGTGCGGCTTTGGGAGAGTCGGACAGGCCGTGGCCGAGGAGTTCATTCACGAGTCGGTGACGGTGGCGGTGGTCGATTCAGACGCTGACGCCCTGGCGCGAGCGAGCGAGCTGGGCATCCCCTATATTCAGGGTAGCGCGACCGATGATGAGACTCTCAAGTCGGCGCGCATAGATAGAGCGAAAGGACTAGTTGCCGCGCTTGGAAACGATCAGGACAACGTGTTTGTGACTCTTTCGGCGCGCGGACTCAACCCCGACATTGAGATAGTCGCCAGGGCTTCGAGGCCCGAAAGCGTAAAGAACCTGGAGCGAGCGGGAGCAGACCACGTCATATCGCCGTACCGGATAGGCGGACTGCGCATGGCGATGTCGGTGACACGCCCGCTTGCGGTGGACTTCCTGGACAACGTGCTGATGTCTTCCGACGCCGACAGCCAACGTCTCACTGAGGTAATGGTCACTGAAGGCTCTCCGCTAAGCGCTGGCCCTATTGAGCAGACCTGTGCGCCGAACGATGTCCACGTGCTGGCAATCAAACGCGCTGGGGAGATCATCATATATCCCGACAAGGACCAGCCCTGCCTGCCTGGTGACTCCGTGATCCTGGTCGGCGTCAGCCGGACGCTCGCCTCGTTCGAGGGACGTGCTAAGTAGCGGTCACCCGAAGAAGCCGCCGGTGACGTGGTCGGCGATGGTGGATGCGACCAGCGCGGGCCGCTGCAGAGGGACATCGTGGATGCTGTCCTCCATCCACACCGTCTTGGCGGCGGGAAGGAGGGACTCGGCCCTGGCGATCGACTCCTCACGTCGCCACCTGCGCGCCTGCGGGGACGTATCTCCCTTCTGTCGCGCCGGCATTAGGAGCACCGGGCAATCAACCCTACAATACAGCTCGGACGGCTTGTGGTCCCATAGCGCGTCGATGATTCTCAGGTGGTTGTCTCGACTGAGCCTGGACGCGATGGTACCGTCGTCGTTAACGTCGAAGTTGGCGAGCACGATCTGCTCTACCTCTGGCTTATCGACGGCAAGCCAGCGCGTCCGCAGCCGTTCCCTGAACGCCTGCAGCGTCACACCAGTCCACAGGGGTGGCGCCATTTCTCGCCTGGCGTCTTCGAGAGTCCAGTTGGGTCTCCCCGAGATCTCTATGGATCCGCCATCTACAAAGCACAGTCCGCGCGCGCGTCCCGAATGGGCCACCGCGTACTCCAACGCCACATCCGCCCCCCATGAGTGGCCGACTATGATGGGGCTGGAGATATCCAGGGCATCCATAAACGTATGGAGGTCGGAAACCATGGTGTCGAAGTCGTACCCAGTTTCGGGCTTGAAGGTCTCGCCGTGGCCCCGCTGGTCGATTGCCACTACCCTGAACTGATGACTCAGCATCGGCGCGACCAGGTCCCAGATCCGGCAGTTAGAGGCGAGCCCATGTACGAGCACAACGGCCTGACCCTCACCGCCCCAGTTGCGATAGTGGAACGAATTGCCGTTGACCGATATGTGCGAGTCCGTGGGCTGAGGGACCGCCATATCAGGTATCGCTCTGCTGGTCAGAGGGGCGACTCTGGCTGCGTAGGAACTGTTCCAGTTCACGAACCATGTCGTCTGCGTCGGGCATCTCGTCATCGGCTGGGCGGTGAGATGCGTCGTAGCGGCGCTCTAGCTTCTCAACGTATGAGCTGACGTCCGATCGCTTGGCTATGGCCTTGGTGACGTCCTCCTCGAACGCCTCGCCCGCCAGATCGAGCTCCTTCAGGTCTACGTCGAAATCCACCAAGCTACGGAGCTTCTCAAGCAGTGCCAGGCTGACCCGAGGGTTGGGAGAAGTCTCGACGTAGTGCGGGCTGTGCCCCCAGATACTCGCGTGGTCGAGGCCGTTGTTGCTGCACGCGTCCGTGAACGCGGTATGTATGCCTGTGGGGCCCTGGTATCCTGAGTTCTGGATGCCCAGCCACTTGACCTTGCCGGTCAGAGTAGTCGAGCTGGCGCGGCCGGTAACGCGAGGCTCCCGCGTGTGCGGGACAGCGTCCAGAAGAGCTCCGAGCGAGATCACTACGTCGACTTCACTCTTCACAGCAATCTCGGTGATTATCTGGGAGTAGGCGCGCCAGCGCAGGTTTGGCTCGGTACCAATGAACAGAAGCAGATTGCGACTTTCGTCCTCGTCTTCATAGTAGTAGAAATCGTTCCTGGGCCATCGGATGACGCGCCTGCCCCGGCGGTCGATCCTCGTATGCGGACGCGTGACGGTGAAGTCGTAGAATTCTTCGGGATCGATCTCAGCGAACTTCTTCGCCGGCAGCTTGCGGACCAGATAGCGGATGGCCCTGGTAGCGGCCTCGGCAGCGTCAGGCCAGCCGGCGAACGCTACTATCATCGTCGGCAGCTTCAGATTCGGTGATTCGTGTTCGATTAAACTACTCATGCGCCAAGTTTATCATGTGACAGTTCCAGTGTCAGCGGCGTGATATACTCGGCTCGCCCGACTCAAACAGCGGAGACGATTGGGGGATACGAATGAGCGATCAGAACGTCATTGGAGTCTCGGTAACCGCGCCGAACGCGCAGGCGGCAATCGACAGGATCGTACACTTGGACGAAATGGGGATCGGGTGTGCCTGGCTCACGTCGAGCGGAGGCGGGGGCGAGGCGGTGACCGTTCTGGCGGCAGCAGCCGCTGTTACAGACGAGATCAAACTCGGCACGTCCATCGTGCAGACATGGTCGCGACACCCGGTCACGCTTGTCCAGCAGATCCAGGTGATCGACAGCCTGGCGCCCGGACGGTTCAGAATTGGAGTCGGACCCAGCCATAAATCGGGCATGATCAGCACCTTCGGGGTGGACTTCCGAGCGCCCATAGGCCACCTCAGAGAGTATCTCCAGATACTGCGCTCACTAATGCACACCGGCGCGGTCGAGTTCGAGGGACGCTGGTACTCTGCAAATTCCTCCATCGCTAACCCGGTCGATGTACCCATCATGGCGTCGGCGCTACGCCCGGGAGCATTCGAGACGTGTGGCGAACTGTCCGACGGAGCGATTAGCTGGGTATGCCCGCACTTCTACCTGAGAGATACCGCCGTACCCGCCATGACGCGCGGGGCCGAGTCCGCAGGTCGGGACGTGCCGCCACTCATAGCCCATGCACCGGTGTGTGTAACGGACGATCTGGATTCGGCGCGAGACGGCGTGCGAGCCCGGCTTGGATACTTCCCGGCCAACCCGTTCTACGCGAACATGTTCGCCGAGGCAGGCTTCGCGGACTCGCCCGAGTCCGGATGGACCAACGAAATGCTGGACGAAGTGCTGATCGCCGGAGACGAGGCAACGGTCGCCGAACGTATTCAGACAGTCTTTGACTGGGGCGCGTCCGAGTTGCTGGCCACGCCCATCCCAGCTGGGGATGACCCTGCCGCTACCGAGGAGCGGACTCTGAGGCTTCTTGCTGAGGTCCAGAAAGGGTAGCTGCTGAAAGCAACAGTGAAACTCATTCTCGACACTTTCGCATCGGTCACAGTGACACCCAATACAACCTGGGTGTTCGCGGTGCTTTCAGACGGCGAGGGCAATTCAACCACGGTGGAGATAGGCTCGCGGCAGGTCGCAGAATCTGTGAATGGGATGGTGTCGGTACTGGACGACGAGGACTTATCCGACGAATCGGACGTCGAAAGGCTCCTTAGCCTAACACCCGATGCGCTGAGACGCGACCCGACGTCAGCTACATCAGTCAGCGGGCTGAGGACTGCCGTAGCGCAGCTATGCGCCATGCAATCGGGAGTCAACTTATCCGAATACCTCGGGGCCAGACCAACCGACAGGATCCCACTCTACGCGAACATCAACCGGTCGCTGTTCGCCACCGGCCGGACTCCTGCTGACTTCGGTCGAGTGGCCGAGCGAGCCGCAGACGCAGGATTTAGCGCGTTCAAATGCGCACCGTTCGATGAGGTCAGACCGCCCTCGTCTCCAGACCGCATCTTGGACCAAGCTGCAACGGGCCTCGCCAGGGTACATGCGGTCCGCGCTGCTGTCGGTTGTGATGCAACCGTGCTGGTGGACTGCCACAGTCGATTCGAGCGAGATACAGCTCCGCTCATAGTCGAGGAGCTTGCCAAACTAAACGTGGGTTGGTTCGAAGAACCGGTGCAGCCGACGTCCGACCCCGAGGATCTCGCCGCCATCGCGCGGTGGGCGCCAATGCCCGTGGCCGGAGGAGAGTCCGGCTACGGCGTCGACTTCTTCGACGGGCTGCTGGATACCGAGGCGGTTTCGGTCGTCATGCCAGATATCAAGCACTGTGGAGGAGCGGTCGAGGCGGTGACCATCGGTCGCTCGACAGGGTCGAAGGGCAAGGGGTTCTCAATGCACAGCCCGTCGGGTCCTATCTCGTTGCTTGCGAGCGGACACGCGACGGCGGCCGTCCCGACCTCGATGCCCCTCGAGCACGCGGTGTACGAGGCGGACTGGCGAGCCGATCTGCTTGTACCACGAGAACACGTAGAAGGCGGACACCTATACCTAACGTCTTCGCCCGGGCTTGGGGTCGAACTCGACTGGAACCTGGTACAGCGGTTCGGGCGCGTGTGGAACTAGAACAGTGAGGAGCGAGGAGTGACTGAGACACGTCCTGAAGCCAAGTTTTCCTGGTTCATTCCGATTGATGGCGACGGCGCTCACATAGGAACGGTCCAGGCTGAACGTCCGCCCACGTTCGAGTACCTCCGCGATGTCGTTCAGACTGCCGAGGACGAGGGGTTCTACTCGCTACTGATACCCACCAGGTTCGCCAACGGCCTGTTCGACCAGGGGGAGCCGCTGGCCGAGACGTGGACGATGGCGACCGCGCTAGCAGCGGTCACAAGTCGCATACGCTTCCTGATCGCATTGCGTCCTGGCTTCATCTCGCCGGGCCTCTTCGCGCAGATGGCGGCGACGCTCGACCAGATCAGCGGAGGCCGCATAGACATAAACATCGTGCCGGGAGGCATCCAGGGCGACTTCGAGCGGCTGGGCGAGGAGAGCGATCACGAACACCGTTACGCACGCGCAGAGGAGTTCATCGCGGCTTGTCGCACGTTATGGGAGTCTCCAGACCCCAAGAACTTCATTGGAGACCACGTCAGACTGAATGGTGCGCTCTGTTCACCCGGTCCGGTTGGAGACGGCCCGAAGTTTTATTTGGGTGGTGCATCAGATGCCGCGTTGGGTTTGGCTGGACGACAGTCCGACGTATATCTCGCCTGGATCCTGCCGCAGGACGTTCTGGGACCGTTCTTCGACCGCGCAAGAGCCAAGTTCGCGGAGGCGGGACGTAAAGGGAGCTTTGGACTGCGCACCCACTTGGTAGTTCGAGATACCGAGGCTGAAGCGTGGGACGCTGCTGAAGACCTGCTATCCGAAGCGGCGTCTGTAGTGAGAGAGCAGCGGAGCGCGGCGTTCTCTGGTACCGCCATGGTCGGACAGCGGGCGCAGGCGAGGATAGTTGAAGACCACCGGGTCGGCGATCACCTGTGGAACGGCATATCCACAGTGCGAGTCAACTGCGGCACGGCCATTGTCGGCGATCCTGAACAGGTTGCGAACGAGTTACTCGGCTACTGGCGACTCGGAATCGACGAGTTCATCCTGTCGGGCTTTCCGCACGTAGAGGAGTGCAGTCGGGTGGCCTCAGACATGATCCCGGTGCTAAAGACGCTCATAGAGGCTGAATCCTGCAAATAGCCAATAGGCCGGGTCACTGAAGTCCGCTGGCCCACCTTGCCAGCGCCTTGTCAGGCGCGGCGATCTCTTCGACTGAAGTGTAGTAGAAGTCTCGCCATCCCTTCTCAGGGAGGCCAGTGAAGAGCATCAGGTTCAAGGGGTACTCCTCACTGTCGGTCGCACGACGGAAATCATCTCGGAACAGGAAGCTCGGCTTTCCGAGAGCTATGGCCATTCCGAGCTCGACCATGACGCCCTCATCAGGCGGGACACCGTTGACGACCGCGAAGATCGCGTCTGAGTCTCGCACGTCCCTGAAGTCGGCCTGCCCTATTCGATACGCCCAGCCAGAGACTGACATGTCCTCCTGGTTATTGCGTGCGAAAGGCTCCCAGACTTCGAGGCCCAGTGATTCGAGAGCTTCGATGATTCCAGGGAGCAGCATCTCTTTCTGCTGAGCCGAGAAGCCGTATGGGTTGGCGAGGTAAATGGTCTGGGGTTTGTGCAATGATGTGTTCATTATTAGGCTGAAACTCAACTAGCCAGACAAGTACTGTTCCAACAACTGTTCGAATACTCTGAACGTCGAACTGCGTTGACTGATTCGCACCGGCCTAACACGTTCCGCGATTATGGGGTTATCTCGTGTCTTTCGGAACTTGCGCCCGTTTTCGCGATATACCCTGTGCAGGATGTCGGCCGGCGTAGGGTGTTCATCCGGGTTGCCTCGTATATTGATTTGGGCGCGAGGACCGAGGGCAGACTGGACAGCCTCTTCGTCACACGCAAGCCAGCCTTCCAGAGCGTGATCGACTATGGCGTATCTAACGGTTACAGGTGAGTCTCGGTTCAGCATTCGTTCAACAGGGCGTGAGCGCTCTTTGGTAACGCTAGAATCAACCCTCTCCGAGTCGATACAGATAAGTACCAGATCCACATCATGGCGTTCTCGAAGCAACACTGTCAGGTGACGCGCCATTTTGTCGCCAATCAGCAACTCCGACTGACTGACAGCCTTCGTTATGATTCTCAACCGGTGTCCGAGCTTTCTGATCAGTATCGGGATTGTGTCTTTGTCGCTTCGACCCTCGACGTACAGACCGAGACTCACGGCTCGCCGCCCAGATAGCCGGAGTAGAATGAGTCGCGGGCCCCTAACGCTTCGATCGTCTCTCGAATGCCATCCTTGTGTTTGAGAGGGGTGAGGCGCGTCTCACCTTCCTCTTTTTCGACCACCACGAAACTCTCATATGGCAGCCATTCGAGTAGGTAGGGAGACTGAGTGGTAACGATCACCTGCGTGTCCCGCGACGCCACTTCTAGCATATCGGCCACTGCTTGGAGCATCTGAGGGTGAATCCCGGTCTCGGGCGACTCGATGCAGATGAGTTCAGGCTCGGGTCGTACGACAAGGGCGATTGACAGGGCCAAGGCCAGTAAGGTCCCATCCGATAGGCCCCATGTACCGACAGGGTTCTCGACACCCTTCTCTTTCAGAGCAACGTATGTGTGCCCATCTCCGAATATGGGCGAGACAAGTCGCTCCACGGATGGAACCATAACCTGAAGCATACTCACGGCTTCTTCAAGATCCGGTTGACCTGCCGAAAACAGGCTGTGGATCACGGTTGACAGGTTGGAGCCGGACTCGTTGAGGACGTTCTCCTGTTTCACTTTCGTCGGCTTGCGCATCAACTCAGGAGAAAAGTTGTAGAACTGCCAAGACTGGAGGTGGTTCGCCATCTTCAGATACTCGTTGTTGATGCCGTCTGCGCCTGCTGGACCTTCCCATCTTTCGGCTCCAATCGGGACAGCACGGTAGCGAAGGTGAGGTTCAGGGTGGTCTTGAAGCTCGACCCTAAAGTCGGGGATGTCGGGTTCTCTTTCGCTGTTGGAGAACTCCACCTCAAACTCGATTTTCTCGTCAGTCAGGCCACCCCACACGACCTGCTTGTAGCCGCCCCGCTCTTCCAGTTGTGAGTTCGTCACCATTTCTCTGGACCGTGGGTCTGAGTGTATCTCCTTGAGAAACCTCAGCGCGTCGAGTATGTTCGACTTGCCGGAACCGTTTGGCCCTATCAAGACTGTCAGCGGCCCCGGACGCAACTCCACGTCTCTCAGGCTGCGGTAATTCTTGATGGCGATACGGGAGATCATGTTCTCATTGTAACCCTACTCCGCGCCGCACAGGGTGCATGCGAGGGCGAACATGATCTTGGTGCCGCTGATGAGGCTTGCAATGCCGACGGACTCGTCGGTGCCGTGTGCTCGGGAGAGCATGGGGTCGTCGTCGGGGTGGGAGCCGGAGAAGCCGTAGGTGATCACGTTCAGCGGACGTGTGAAGCGCGAGTCGGTGAACCCGGTGCTGATCGCAGGTACCCACTGGATGTCTTCGCGCTCCAGCGCCAGCGCGGTTGCGGCCTGGATGTGCTCTGCCAGCTCAGTCTCGAACTCGGACGAGTTGGGCACGGCCATGTAGTCGATCTCGTAGGTGACGCCGGGTATGTCCTGCTTGATGCGGTCAAGCTCCGCCCGCAGGTAGTTGTCGTCCTGATGTGGGAGAGTGCGGACGTCGCACGTGAGGTTTATCTGCTCCGGGACGCTGTTCGACTTGATGCCGCCGTTAATCATCGTGGGCGTGATGGTCATTCGGGACAGAGCCGTAAGCATCGAGGCGAAGCGCGGGTTGGCCTCGGAGACCTCGGCGATGATTTCATCGACGTTCTCAGCCGACGGCGCGTGCTCGATAGCGAAGTTAGACAGATGCGCGAACAGGCTGGTCGAGGTATCACGTTCCGGCTCGTAGGTCTCTATGCGGTTGAGGAGTTGCGACAGCCTGTACAGGGCGTTAGTGCCCTGCCACGGGACGGACGCGTGGGCGCTGACGCCTTTAATCTCGAACTCGACCTGTAGCCGACCCTTCTCGCCGACTCCAAGTAGGTACGTCAGTCCTCCGGCGGCCTCGATGGGAGTTCCCCCACCCTCGTTGACCGCATACGGCGCGGTGATCTTCTCAGGGTAGTTGTCGGCGAGCCATCCGAAACCGTATCGTCCGCCGTGCTCCTCGTCGGCGCCCGAGCACAGTATGAGGCTGTCTCGCAGCTGCACTCCGTTGCGCTTCAGCAGACGCATCGCCATGAGCTGCGCGGCAAGAAGTCCCTTGCAGTCGGACGCTCCCCTACCGTAGATGCGCCCTTCGTGGATGGTCGCGCTGAAGGGAGAAAACATCCACTTCTCCTCCTCTTCGACCGGAACGACATCCGTGTGGGACATGAACATCAGCCGCGCCTGCGGGTTCTCACCCTCGATCCTGGATATGATGTTGCCGCGCTCAGGGACGCGCCCGAGGATCTCGGAATCGATCCTGTCTTCGGCGAGCCAGCCGCGGATGTACTCGCAGACCGGCGTCTCATCGCCCGTGGGCATGAACCCGGTGTTCACGGACGGAATCTTGACGAGGTCCCTGTGAAGCTGGACGATCTCGTCTTCCATGCCGTCAATCTGGGCGAAAATGGCTCTAAGGTCCGGCATCGGCCTCTCCTATTGAATTACTTGAACAGATACCGCGCCATCAGCAGGCCGGCAACGGTCTTGGCATCCTGGATTTCGCCGAGCCTGATCAGGCGGTCCACCTTGGACATCGGAATCGTCTCTACGCTTATGTCCTCGTCCTCGTCGCCCGGGAGCCGGCTTGGAACGAGGTCGCACGCGATGTAAAGGTACAGGAACTCAGTGCAGAACCCTGGTGACGAGTAGACGCCTCCAAGTGCTCGGAGGTTGTTCGAGGCGTAGCCTATCTCCTCCTGCAGCTCGCGCTGCGCCGTGTCGTCGGGCGACTCGCCACTCTCGATTACACCGGCCGGGAGCTCCAGCAGGGACTGTCCGGCAGCGTACCTGTACTGCCGGACCAGCAGCACGTTTTCTTCAGTGTCTATCGGAATGATCGCCACCGCGCCCGGGTGCTGGACCACTTCCCTGGTGATCTGTTTTCCGTCGGGCATAAGCAGCGTGTCTACCCTGGTCTCGATGATCCGACCGCTGAACACCGTCTCCTGGCTGATTGGCTGTGGCTGGTTCAAATGTGTTTTCTCCGTGGGTGTTCAGGTCCGGATCGGTAGGGGCGGTTCGAGAACCGCCTCTACGTCGGGGAGGTGAGATTGTAGACCAGTCCCAGTCGGCGCGTGAGCTGGTCATAGAACGCGGTCCTGGGGTTGGAGCGTAGGAAGTGGGCCGTGTAGGGGCTTCTCCGTATATTCACTTTGAAGTCAGGCTCCAGCTCCACGTCCTCCATGCCATCGACGCTCAGCGAGGCGTGCTTGCCGTCGGTCGCCGACAGCGTCACCTCCGTGTCGTGGGGAAGCACGAGGCCGTCTCGCAAGCCCGTGTGGGGCGCGACAGGCTGAAGCATCATCATCTCTGCTTCCGGGAAGAAGATCGGACCGCCCGCGGACAGCGCGTAGCCCGTGCTCCCGGTGGGCGTCGAGACGATCACTGCGTCCGCCCGGTACGAAGTCAGGAACTGCTTGTCCACGACGGTGTCGATGTCGAGCAGCCTGGCGACCCCACCGCGTCCGATCACCACGTCGTTGAGCGCGTCGGCGCTGAGATGGAGGCTGCCCTCATCGTCGGTAACGGTGGCCCGCAGCATCATGCGGCGTTCGACGCGCATGTCGCCACTGAGGTACGCGGGGAGACGCGCAGCCGCGTCCTCGACTCGCAGCTCGCTCATGAAGCCGACCCGACCCATGTTGACTCCCACGATCGGGACCGAGTGAGCCGCGACAGCGTGGATCGTGCGGAGAATCGTGCCGTCTCCCCCGGCGACGACGACCAGCGACGTATCCGGGAGCAGCTCGGTGTGCTGGTCTACCTCGAACGCGGACGACACCCAAGACTGGGCGCGAAGTCCGAGTTTGGCGATTAGGGAATCTATAAGGCAGGGCGCGTCCGCGACCAGTGCGTTATAGACGAATCCGATCAGTGGCATGTGAGCAGCCGGTTGAGAGTTCTCGTATGACATTGACAGTTTACCAGCTTTCTCGGATCGGAGATCGGGAGAGTCGGTCGGCCACGGCACTTCTGGTACTTATCTAAGAAATGTTCGAAAAAAGTACAAATTAACGCTGGCACTAAAGGGCGCCTAGAGGGTTTCATTGAAACTGCGGCAAAAAGGGTAGCCGTGCCCGTAACGTGTTGGAGAAGGTGCCAGGTTACTCCCCTGTTGTCGCCACTGGTGCGAGAGGAGAGTTCTATTGCGCGTGAATCCTAGAGCGCTCATTGCGACAATAACAGTCCTGGTGGTCACGCCGCTGTTTGGCTTATTTGTGGCACCCTTACTTACCCCGAATCCACCGAAGGGGTGGCGTTACAGCAGCCGAATGGGCGATGAGTGGCAAAGGGGGCGATGGTTCGGGCAGGACTTCGGGTAGATGGGTCCGGTGGCGGCCTTCAGCAGCCGCGTGGAGACCTTGTGGCCGTTTGCGAACGTTGGCAGGGCGAGATGGCGGGGAGAGGACGCAGCAAGAGACACTCTCGGACCGGGGTGGCGCGAGTTTGCGGGGCGGTTGGGTAGTCTGGTGGATGGGTCAGGCGCCGTCAGGCAGGAGATGGCAGGGCTCGCAACCGAGCGAGGGCGCGACTGAACTGGGTTTCCCAGGGCCAGTGCTGGGGAAGATGCAAAGTGAGGCGGCGCGCCTTGCGGGTGAGCCGGCCGGCCAGAGAGAAGAAGCGTCGTCGGAGGGTCTTGGTGGTTACAACCTGCTGGCCCAGACCGATGCGCGCTGTCCAGCGGGCCAGGTTATGGGCCATCACCCCGTATCGAGTACGGGGCAGGCTCTGGACGGCCAGCCAAGCGGCGTTGGCGGCGAAGCGTCCTGAGGGGAGATGGTTGAGGCCCACGCCGTACTTGAGGTCTCTTATGGCGTTCTCGATCTCGGCGTGGCGGCGATGGTCAGCCTCCAGTTCCAGGGTATCCCCCTCCCGGTCGGTGATGAAGCCGTGATAGCTGTAGCTGGCGAAGAGTGCCAGTTGTGAGCCGGGCGTGGGCTTCACCCTACGGACGATGAGCCGCACCGGGGTGGCGTCGGGCTCACCCCGGAAGGGGGTGTAGGTGGTCTCGGCCACGTCGGCGGCACCGTCCATCCAGTAGGGGATCGGCGTCCAGTCCTGCTCCGGTATCGTCTCAATCAGCTCCCTCAGACGAGCGTGCTGGCGGATGGTGATGGAGAAGCGCACATCCATCTCGCGGCAGACCGCGACCAAGGCGTGGGCATAGAAGCCGCTGTCGGCGCGCACCGTGAGTTGTCCTATGGCTCCGGCATGGCGCACTCGCCCCACCGTCTCACGCAGGAAGTGGGCGGCACCCCGAACGGTGTTGGCGCGACCCTCGCGCAGCCGGGACATCAGCACGTCACCGGTTCCGGCGGCGACGGCCAGCAGCGGGTGATAGCCTCGCTGGCCGGTGTAGCTGTGGTGGCGGGCACCCTCCTTGGCCAGTCCGTAGGTTTCGCAGATGGTGGAGTCCAGGTCGATGGTCAACGGCCCGTCACCGGGTCCGGCACCAGCGGCCCAGGCCCGCGACAGCAGCTCCCGGCTCACCCGATCCAACTGGCGCACGTGCCCCCACCGGAAGCTGCGCAGGAAGGTCCCCAGAGCCTGCCCTCGCGAAAGCGGGGGGTGGATGGCGCCTTGAGCGTGCAGCCGACGGCTCCAGCCGTCCCCCCGGTACGCAACACGTCCGCGTCGTCAATACAGTCTCCCCCGGCCAGTGCAGACGCAGCCAGTGTCATCACCTTGTCTCCCGTGTTCGCCCGCCCCGGCGCATTCCCCAGGTCAACGTGGTTGTCGACCAGTTCACCCAGACCCAGGTGCTGGGCCAGGGTGGCCGGAAGAATCAGCCCGGCGTTTGCCATCAGCCGATGATCGTCGAAGGCGATTTTGATGCGGTCGGGGTGATTGCGTGGTAGCATCTATTGGGTGCTCCCTTCCTGGGGTCGGTTTGGTCTTACAAAACCATTATCCCAGATTCAAAGGAGCACCTTCTTGCCGCTTCAGGACACTCACCCAACCCCCGCCTTCGGTGGATTCGGGCTTACACTTGTCCCGAACGGCACGGCCCACGCCCAGGAAGGGCCGTCGATTGACATCGAGTTCGATCCCCACCATACGGTCCGTGATAATGAGGAGCTCAACTTCACGCTGACATTCAGCGGTCTGAGCAGCTACTCAGACCTGACGTACGACGTCAGTGTTGCCACTTTTGGCGAACCAGACGTACTTGCCTGTAAGGGCGAGGGCGTTGAGAACGGATTGCCCATAGGCACGATATCAGGTGGCACGGCGACGGCAACAGGTACAATCCCAGCTGCCTGCCCCCCTAGAAGGTACGCTCTGATCGCCACCCTCTATGACAGTAGCGGCGAGAAACCCGAGGAACTAGTCACGGCAGCCAGCGCGTTCAAGGTTTCCGAGTTCAAGGCAATGGTGTTGCCCGGCGACCAGCCAGACAAGCCTGCAGGTCTCTGGACCGAAGATCTCAGTGACTTTACATTGCGGTTCCACGTAGTCGACAGCGCCACGAACAAGGTCTATGTCTACGATCTCCCAGATTTGGAAAATGGATTCAGAGCGGACTCTCTAACATTCGTCGAGACTTACAATCTCGCGGGGACCAATAACCCCTGGGGAATCGCATCCAACGCGACCACCACCTGGGTGGCGAATGACGGATCTGGCTCTGACGACAGGGTCCTCGCGTACAGTAACGCTGATAGTGGAGAGCGAGTTCGCGTTTCAGCCGACGACTTCACGCTAGCCCCTGCCAATACTACTCCCAGGGGAATAGAAATCTTCCACATCAACGAAGAGCATCGCTTCGCGTATGTAGTCGACGCAGATGCTGGGAAGGTCTTCGAATACGACAACCTGAGCGGAGGACCCGTAACTCACAGCACGTCATCAGAGGACTACGTTCTCAATCCGGACAACGCGAGTCCCACTGGTCTCTGGCTCACCGGCTGGCTGATGTATGTTGCCGACGATGATGACGACAAAGTCTACGCATATGAAATGGGCGTCAACGAGCAACGCATGCCACAGTACGACATCAATGACCTCAGTAGGGTGGGCAACTCGGACCCCGCAGGCATCTCGTCCGACTGGAGATGGGTTTACGTCGTGGATTCGGTGGACAAGACTATCTATGCCTACGAATACCCCGATATTCCGTTCGAACCGGTCACAGTCCACGGCGCATCCGAAATCACCGTCCCAGAGAACAGCACCACCACCGGGGAATTCTACTACTCGATGGATCCGAACCCGGACACCAACACGGGCGTAACAAACACACGGGGTTATATAGGCCTGTACAATTTGCGCACCGACGACAGGATCTTCGAACTTGTCCACCATGGAAGCGATACGAAGACATTTGAGCTCGTGTTCTCAGTCTCACCCCGAGGCTACTACGAAGACGACCCCAACTACGAAGACCCCAAGGATACCGATAAGGACAACGTATATGAGCTGATCATTTCAGGCGGTTCTCGGGGCTTTCCGTACGCATACTTCCCGGTGAGGGTCACTATCACAGACGTCCAACCCGAAAAACCGTACTTCCGGGATGAGACCACCACCCTGGACGTGGCCGAGACCAAGCCCCCGGGACGGTGGATCCACCCGCCCGTCGAGGCCGTGAACCCGGACAACGAAGATACGCACATCTACTCATTGGGCGGTACCGACGCGTCGTCGTTCGACATATCCACCTCTACAGGTCATATCATCACCAAGGAGCCTCTGGATGCCTCTTCCACATCCACTTACTCGGTGACGGTGTCGATACGGGACAACGAGGGCCCAGCTACGTCTACGGTCGACGACACCATCGAGGTGACCATAAACATCTTCGAGGGGCCTGTGGTATCCGGCCCATCGAGCAAGGACTATGCCGAGAACGATACACAAGACGTGGCCCAGTTCGACGCCACCAACCCAGGGGGCGGCACACTTGAATGGTCCCTCAAAGGCGACGATGCCGGTGACTTTACCATTGCTGGAGGAACGCTTCGATTCGGCACGACTCCAAACTACGAGGCCCCTGCTGACGATGACACGGACAACGAATACCTGGTAACAGTGGTGGCCAGTGACGGTTCGCAGCGGGGCGAGTTGGCAGTGACCGTGGACGTCACCAACGTCAACGAGGCCCCGGCATTCTTCGACACTAGTACGATTCGAAGCGTTGACGAGGGCGATCAAGCCGGACGTGATGTGGGCGCTCCGGTCACTGCCTCTGACCCTGACGATGGCGAAACGCTCACGTACTCGCTGAGCGGTACCGACTCCGGTTCTTTCGATATCAACTCATCGACGGGCCAGATTCAAGCAAAGGCTGCTCTGGACTTCGAAGACAAGCAGACATACTCCGTCAGGGTAGAGGTGCGTGACAGCAAGGACGCAAACGGCGACGCCGATGAGGCGACAGACGACACCATCGCCGTGACGATCAACGTCCAGGACGTAAACGATCCTCCGGTGCTGTCCGGTTCCTCGACGGTTGACTATCTCGAAAATGGCATAGGGGCGGTGGCTACGTACACTGCGACTGATCCTGAGAGCCAGCCGATAAACTGGGGGCTGTCGGGAACCGATGCCGACGCCTTCACCATTCCCGGTGGTGTCCTCAGTTTCGTGACGTCGCCGAACTACGAGGGCGATCACTTCTATTTCGTAACGGTGGAAGCATCCGACGGCACGAGTACCACGACTCTGGATGTAGACGTCTACATAACCAACGTGAACGAGCCTCCGACGATAACCGGCACGACCACGCCGAAGTACGCTGAGAACGGTTTAGGGTCGGTGGAAACCTACATCGCCGATGACCCGGAGGGAGTCACTGCTACCTGGTCTCTATCTGGCTCCGACAGTGACGACCTCTCTATCTCGTCTTTTGGTGAACTCACCTTCAATGACGCGCCGAATTTCGAGGACCAACCTGAATATCAGGTAACGGTGCAGGCATTCGACGGGAACAGCACCGGGACGCTGGCCGTGGTCGTCACGGTCACCGACGTCAATGAGCAGCCGGCGTTCCCGACAACAGAAGGCGGCAGCCGGAATGTAGAAGAGAACACGCCATCGGGCGAAAACGTTGGTGTGCCCGTCGCTGCCAATGACCCGGACCACGGCGATACGCTCACGTACATTCTAGGTGGGACCGATGTTGACTCCTTCAACTTCGTCACCACCACTGGCCAGATTCAGACGAAGGAAGCCCTCGACAGCGACAGCCAAGCCTCCTACTCCGTGACTGTTTCGGTGCGCGACAGCAAGGATGGCGACGGCAATTCCGACACGGCTACGGACGACACCATTGCGGTGACAATTACCGTCACGGACATCAATGAACCACCTGTCGTCACCGGCACCACTACGACTGAGTACGCCGAGAACGGTACAGATGGGGTGGATACCTATGTCGCGACCGACCCAGAGACCGACCAGATCCGTTGGTCCCTGTCGGGCGCCGACGAGGACGATTTCACCATTACACAAGGCGGCCTACTCGAGTTCGCCTCGACACCGGACTATGAAGCGCCAACGGATTCCGGTCCAAACAACGTCTATCAGGTAACGGTACAGGCATTCGACGGGAACAGCACAACCACGCGCGCCGTGACGGTCACCGTCACTAACGTGAATGAGGCCCCGGAGTTCCCGTCCACTGAGACCGGTCAGCGAAGCATCGTTGAGAACACCGGGGCGAATCAGAATGTTGGGGTGCCAGTAGCTGCTGACGACCCGGACGATGACGCCGTGCTTACCTACATTCTGAGCGGGACCGATGCCGATTCCTTCGACATCGACCCCTCGACTGGTCAACTGCTTACTAAGGCCGCACTCGATCAGGACACGAAGCCCAGGTACGACATCACCATCGATGTGCATGACGGCAGGGCCGACGACGGCAGTGTCTCCACAACGACGGACGACTCTATTGCCGTGACGATCACCGTAACCGGTGTGAACGAGCCTCCGATCGTTTCCGGCACTACCACGACTGAATACGCAGAGAACGATACACGTGAGGTGGAAGACTACGATTCCACCGATCCTGAGAACGACCAGATCCGGTGGTCCTTGTCAGGCACCGATGCCGACGATTTCGAGATTGACCAATCTGGAAATCTTGATTTTGCCTCAACGCCTGACTACGAAGACCCAACTGATTCCCGTTCGAACAATGTCTACAACGTAAACGTACTGGCAGCCGACGGCACCAGTATCACCACGTACGCGGTCACCGTCACGGTCACCAACGTAAATGAGCAACCGGCGTTCCCTGACGCCGAGAACGGCGAGCGGAGCGTAGTTGAGAACACGGTTGCGGGTACGAATATCGGAGATCCTGTCAAGGCCATTGATCCAGATCAAGGTGACTCGCTTACCTACATCCTGAGTGGTACAGATGCCGAGCACTTCGACATCAACGAGTCAACTGGTCAGTTGAAGACAAAATCTGACCTCAACGCCGAGGGCATTTCCACCTATTACGTAGACGTGGATGTACACGACGGCAAGGACGCCGACGGCAACCCAGCCACTTCGTCCGACGCCTACAAACAGGTGACTATCACGGTGAACGACGTGAACGAGGTGCCGGTCGTCACTGGCACCACGACAACGACATACACTGAGAACGGAACCGGGGACGTAGCGACCTACACTGCAGACGACCCTGAGTTTGACGACATTGCTTGGGCCCCAGCAGGAGCCGACGCCAACGCCTTCGCGATCTCGGAGTCCGGTGTCCTTTCATTAATCGACCCACCAGACTATGAGACCAAGAAGGTGTACAGCGTCAAGGTGACTGCCTCCGACGACGAACACACAGGCTCTCTCGACGTGACCATCAACATTTCCGACGTGAACGAGCCACCGGACTTGATCGGTAGGACCACGATTACGTTCGTCGAGACAGCAACCGGACCGGTGGAAACTTTCGACGCGGGCGACCCCGAAGAGCGGACGATAACGTGGGAGGTACTGGGAACAGACAAGGACGCCTTCACTATTGCAAATGGCGCGCTGAATTTCGCTGCGATGCCGAACTACGAGGATGGCGGGGACAACACTTATGAAATAACAATCAAGGCGACGGACGATGCGGGCCAGAGTGATGAACTCGATGTGACGGTCATTGTGACCGATCAGAACGAGGTGCCGGAGTTCCCAGGGGCCACTACGTCCCGTGACGTGTCCGAGAACACTGCGGCGAACCAGAACGTTGGCACCCCGATCACGGCTGACGACCCAGAGAACGATCGTCTGACCTACTCTCTGACTGGCACCGACGCCAGCCACTTCGAAATCTCAACGTCGACCGGACAGATCTTGACCAAAGGCGATCTCGACTACGAGAGCAGCAAGAACAGCTACACGGTAACGATGCGAGTCACCGACAACAAGGATGCCGATGGCGATGCTGACTCGACCATCGACGACACCATAGTTGTGACCATAAACGTCGTCGACGAGGACGAGGGTCCCGAGATTACCAGCGGTGCCACCACCACAAGCTGGAACGAGAACGAAACTGGCACGGTTGCGAGCTACGTCGCGATAGATCCTGAAGGCGCAACCACAACTTGGACAGTGCATGGAACCGACGCCACTGACTTCGGGATAACAGAAAACGGCGAGCTATACATCGACTCAGTGCCCAACTACGAAGTCAAGAACTTCTATCAAGTCAGGGTGCAGGCGTCCGACGGCGACAACATCGCCGACCTAAACGTGACAATCAACATCACGAATGTGGAAGAGCCTGGTGTCGTCACTCTTACACCGAGTACGCCTGAGGTGGGGACGCAGATTAACGCCAGCGTAACCGATCCAGACTTGATCGAATCAGCCATAACGTGGAGTTGGCAACAGTCTGCTAACAATGACCGCGGTTGGTCAACCATCAGTGATGCGACGGGAAACACCTATACACCTGGTAACGCCGACGAGGGCAATTATCTCCGCGCAACGGCGTCGTACGACGACGGGGAGGGCACCGGCAAGAGCGCATATGGTATCTCGGATAGCAAGGTACCTGAAACAAACAGCCAGCCGTCTTTCTCGCCGAACACCATTCGCAGCGTCGACGAGAATACACCGACCGGTCAGAAGATCGGAGACCCTGTGACGGCGACGGACGATGAATCAGACGACTTGACATACTCGCTGGGCGGAACCGACGCTGCACACTTCGACATCGCTACCTCCACTGGCCAGTTGATGACGAAGGACCCTCTCAACTTCGAGGACAAGCCGAGCTACTCGGTGACCATTTCTGTCAGCGACGGCAAGGACGTAGACAACAATGAAAACGATGCGACCGATGCCACCATCCCAGTTACAGTCAACGTGAATAACGTCAACGAATCTCCTGAGATCACTGGTGATACAACGTTCACTTTCGATGAGAACGCCACCAGTACTGTCGCGATCTTCACCGCCACAGATCCGGAGGGGCAATCTATCAGCTGGGACCTGTCGGGAGCCGACAAAAACGCCTTCGACATCGTGGACGGCAAACTGACATTCAAGTCCCCGCCGGATTACGAAGCCAAGCAAACTTACCAGGTGACTGTGATGGCGACCGACGGGCCTAACACCGTCCCGCTGGACGTGACTGTTACCATCAACAACATTGAGGAGCCTGGAAAGGTCACGCTTTCGCCCGCCAACCCAACGGTAGGTGCGCAGGTAAAAGCCACGCTGACCGATTCCGACGGCAGTCTGTCTGATATCACCTGGACTTGGGAAACATTAGACGGGAACAATTGGACTCCTGTTAAGTCCGGCACGGCAAGCAACGCCGCGAGTGACAGCTACATCGCCACTACAACCGACCTAGGAAAGAGCCTTAGGGTCAGCGCAACTTACACGGACGGCGAGGCTTTAGGTAAAGATGCGGAGGCGACCTCAGCAAGTGCGGTGGGGGCGGAGATTATAGTAAACACCGCACCGGTATTCGGGCCAGAAACAACTCGTTCGGTCGAAGAGAACACCGCCGCAAGTGAAGCAGTCGGCCTACCGGTTACCGCAACTGATACCGAACACGCAGGCGAGCTGACGTACACCTTGGGAGGAATGGACGCTTCTTCATTCGACATAACATCAACCACAGGTCAGATCCTTACCAAGGACCCATTGGACCGTGAGAACAAGGACACCTATACCGTCACCGTGACGGCCACAGACCCGGCCGGCGCGGAGGACACCACCACGGTGACCATAACTGTCTCAGACGTGGACGAACCACCGGAGTTCACAGGTGGCCCTGACACCGTAAGCTACGCCGAGACTGCTACGGGACCACTTGCGACTTACACCGCAGTCGATCCCGAAGGGGAGCAGGTCGTCTGGGATCTGTCTGGAGACGATGCCACCCACTTCAGGATCAATGGAGGCATACTGAACTTCAACGCACAGCCCGACTACGAAGATAATCTGGACTCGGACGACAATAACGAATATCACGTGACGGTAATCGCATTTGTCATGAACAGCGCCGCTACTGCCACCTTACCCGTCAAGATTACTGTCACAGACGTTAACGAGCCTCCGCAGTTCCCGAACGGGGACACCCGTACTCGCAGCGTGACTGAGAACACCGCCGCAGGTCAGAACGTCGGCGCGCCGGTGTCAGCCTCCGACCCGGAGAAGGATGCGCTGCACTACGAGCTGAGCGGCAGAGACGCCAGGTATTTCGACATCGACTCATCTACCGGCCAGATTCTGGCCAAGTCCGAGTTGAACTACGAGGGCAGGAAGAGCTACTCAGTCACCGTCTCCGTTCGAGACAGCAAGAACGTCGACGGTAGCCTGGATGCGGTGACCGACGACACCATCGCTATCACGATCAACGTGATCGGCGAGAACGAAGCTCCGGTGATCACTGGGGCCACCTCGACAAACTTCGCCGAGAATGGCACGCGCCCAGTGGCGAGCTACAGAGGACGAGACCCCGAGGGCGGCTCCGTCTCCTGGACGCTCCTCGGTACCGACAGCGCGTACTTCGCCATCACCAACGGCGGTGTGCTCAGCTTCGACCCGGCTCCTGACTTCGAGAACAAGATGGACTCGGACAGGAATAACGTGTACCACGTCACGGTGCAGGCGTCCGACGGCAACAACATCAACAGGCATGACGTGACGATCACCGTCACCAACGTGGAGGAAGCTGGTACGGTCGAGCTCTCGTCGGTGCAGCCGCAGGTCGATACGGCGATCACGGCCACCCTGGACGATCCTGACGAGGTCATCTCGGCTGTCACCTGGTCGTGGCAGAGATCGCGTTCAGGCAGCAGGTCTAACTGGAGCACCATCAGCGGGGCCACGTCGGACAGCTACACGCCTGTCGCCGGGGACGTCGGCAGGTATCTCAGGGCTACCGCCAGGTATGACGACGGATACAGCAACGGCAAGAGCGCAAGTACCATATCCGAAAACACCGTGCGGGCAGTTCCGGTAAACAACAACCCGCCGCGATTCCTGTCACAGTTCACCAGCCGCACGGTCGATGAGAACACGGGTACCGGCCAGAGCATCGGAGATCCGGTGACGGCCACCGACGACCTGAACGACAACCTGACCTACGGACTCGGCGGCACGGACGCCGCGTTGTTCAGCATCGTCAGGTCGACCGGCCAGATCCAGACCAGGATGCCGCTCGACTACGAGTCCAGGACCGGATACTCGGTCAACGTGACAGCGGCAGACCCGTCCAACGCAACCAGCTCCATCAGAGTCAACATCACCGTGGTTAACATCGACGAGCCGCCCGTGGCCGTGGACGACACTGCCAGGGCTACCGAGGACGGCTCCGCCGTGACAATAGACGTTCTCGCGAACGACTCAGACCCTGAGGGTATGCAATTAACCCTGGCCGCGACCACACAGCCCGCAAACGGCAATGCGGTCGTCGAGGGTCGCGTGGTCAAGTTCACGCCAAACCCCGGCTACTACGGCTCCGACTCGTTCACCTACACCGTCTCGGACGGTACCCTGACGTCGGTCGGGAACGTATCCGTCACAGTGGACGCCGATGGCGACCCAACGGTCCAGGTCGCAACCATCCCGATTCAGTTCGTCCCGATAGACGGCGGAGGCGAGAGGATACTGCTGTCCGACTACTTCTCCGACCCGGACGACGGTCACCCACCCTACCAGGCGACCATATCCGATTCGGCCATAGCGACAGTCGAGGTCTCAGATGGCTACCTGTCCATCACGCCGGTCGGTATCGGCGTGGCTACGACCACGCTGACCGTATCGGACACTCCCGGCATCAGCCAGGAGTTCAGGGTGGTCGTCTACAGGCCGGTCGTGGAGCGAACGGACACTGAGACCGTGCATATAGTCGATCCCGCAGTCGAGACTACTCTTAGATCCACAACTACGGCCACGACCACGAGCAGCCTGTCCGTCATCTTCCAGGCCGGGGCCAGGGACCAGTTCTTCCAGGCCGCCATCGACGCGCAGAGCAACAACTGCGGCGTGGAGGCTCCGATCGGGCACCAGCACGTGTGCGTCCTGGTGGACCTGTTCGACCTCGGCGCTCAGTCGATCGAGGAGAGCCTGAACCTGCCATCCACCCTCCATGTGGACCTGGACCAGACTCTGTACAGCGCCGTTCAGACGGCCGTTACCAGCGGCGAGTTCCAGATGTGGAAGGGCCACGGCCCCACCGACGTCTCCTGGGACCAGATACCACAGTGCCCGGACCCCGTCGGAACCGACGAGTGCTACAGCCTCACCGCGGACCCGAACGGCGGCGGCAGGATCACCGTATTCAACATCGAAGGCTTCAGTGAGTTCGCAGCGGGTTCAGACCAGCCCGCGCCTCCTCCGACTGAGCCGCCAACGACTACACCACCGCCCAGTACCGGTGGAGGTGGAAGCTCGGGCGGCGGAAGCGGCAGCTCCGGTGGGGGTGGAAGCTCAGGCGGAGGCGACTCCAGTTCAGGAGGCGGCAGCCAAACACGCGGCGGCTACGGGTACAGCGGCAACCAGACCCCGCAGATATTCGGTCAGACCAACGTCACGTTCAGCGAAAACGGCACGGACCCCGTCGCCGAGTTCATAGCCGAAGACCCGGACGACGACCAAATCACATGGTCCCTCCTCGGCTACGACAGAAGAAAGTTCGAGATCTCCAACGAGGGAGTTCTCAGCTTCAGGAGTCCGCCGGACTACGAGAACCCTGAAGGAAGAGAGGGCAACACGTACCAGGTCATACTCCAGGCCGAGGACGACGGCAGACCAAGCGAATACGACGTCCACAACGTGCGGGTTACCGTCACACAGGTCAACGAGCTTGGGGCGATCACGGGAGCCTCAGAATTGTCGTTGCCAGAGAACCAGACCGATTTGATCTCGCAGTACCAGGTGGACGACCCTGAGAAGGGTGTCATAACGTGGTCTCTGTCCGGCCCTGACGCATTGGGCTTCGAGATCGACGACCAGGGCAACCTGTCTCCAGCAGGCGCGCTCGACTTCGAGTCGCCCAGCAGTTCCGCTGAGACCAACGTCCACTCGCTGACGATCACGGCCACCGATAACGGAGAGCCTGACCTGTCCGCGGAGTTCGAGGTCGCCGTGACGGTGTCCAACGTGAACGAAGCGCCACAGGTGGGTGAGATACCAGACGTGGAGCTGTCCACGCGGCACCTAACGTGGATGGTCGATCTCGGAGAGTACTTCATGGACCCTGACGGCGACTCGCTCTCATACGAGATCTCCGGTCGTGCCAGTACGGATGTGGCACACGCAGCAGTCGACGGCGGCACCCTTTCGATAACTCCAGCTGACGAGGGAACAACGTCATTCTACGTAGTGGCAGCCGACTCCGGCGGCCTGCGGGTAGTCGGCACGGTCGCCGTATCGGTGACTGAGCCAGCGCCAGCTCCCACGCCCGTCCCGGCCAGGGTTACCGCACCGGTCCCGACCGGGACGCCAGTGCCGCCGGTAGTAGTGGACACCCCGCCGACGGCCGTGGACCCGCTAGAGCCGACCACAGCAGCACCGGAGCCGGTAATTGCACCCGAGCCACCCCCGACGTACGTACCGTTGTGGCTACTGTCTGAGCGCCGGTGGCGAAACCTGGCCCAGCAGCCCGACAAGTTGTCGAAGCTGATTGCCACGTTCAAGATAGAGCCGCAATCCGCGCCCATGGCAGAGCTGATGCTGCCACCGATGGCGACGACGCCGGTGCCGCCGAAGTATGTGGTTCCTACGGACGACATCGCTGCTGGGAACGGTCCCGGGCCGATGTGGGTGGCCTCGTACGATGGTGGTGGACTATCGATCTGGCTGATACTTCTGCTGGTACTGATCTCAATTGCAACTGCGGGGTACACCGTTCGAATGTACGTAATACACCGACTGTAGATTGAACGGCCGCGGCATGGGAGGCGCGGGGGCTTGCCTTGCCATGTCGCGGCTTCCTGTGTTCTGCTGACGTGTGACTTTTCACGTGCCAGAGCTATTGACACCCGCTCGGTTAACTTGTTACCGTACAGTTCGTGATGAAATTCGCAATTGCCAGCTTCTATTTTTGGACCTACGCTTATTTTAGCGGCACCCACGCTGCCGACTGAGTCGTAACGTCCAGAGTCTGAAGAAGACGAAGACAGATAACAAACCCCAGTCGGTAGCGACTGGGGTTTTTGATTGTCTGAAATGAAAGGTAGTCCAAAACCACAGGAGGAAATCGGGCCGATGCAAGAGTCACCTACCAGGGATGTGAATGTCGTGAGTACAAGCCAGCTAATCAGCCCCGTCGAACTGATCAAAGAGCTCCCCGTCAGCGCCGCCGCGGAGCAGACGGTGTTGGAGGGTCGCGAACAGATACGAGCCGTACTTCGTGGAGACGACGATCGCATGATGATGGTCGTCGGGCCGTGCTCGATTCACGATGAGCGCGCCGCCGTCGAGTACGCAGAACGATTGTCGAAGCTGCACGAAGAACTCGATGATCGCCTGCTCATAGTAATGCGGGTATATTTCGAGAAGCCGCGAACCACGGTCGGGTGGAAGGGTTTGATCTACGACCCCCACCTCAACGACACTTTCGACATCGACGAGGGTTTGAGGACGGCGCGGCGGCTGATGCACTCGATCGCGGAAATGGGCGTCTTTACCGGCACTGAATTCCTGGACCCCATAGTCCCTCAGTATCTCGCCGACCTGATCTGCTGGTCCACGATAGGCGCAAGGACCACCGAGAGCCAGACGCACAGGCAGATGGCAAGCGGACTTTCGATGCCCGTTGGCTTCAAGAATGGCACCGACGGGAGCGCGCAGATCGCCGTAGACGCGATGATCTCCGCCAGGTCGTCGCACGCTTTTCTCGGTATCGACCACGATGGCCAGACCGCAGTCGTCCACACGCGCGGCAACCCCGACGGCCACCTGGTACTCCGCGGTGGGAGAGAGGGCCCGAACTTCGGAGCGGAGTCTATCTCCGACGCACACAGGATGCTCAGCGAAGCACAGGTCCGCTCTGAGCTTCTCGTCGACTGTTCCCACGGTAACTCGAACAAAGATCACCGGAGACAGCAGATCGCCTTCAAGGACGTTGTCGGTCAGCGTGCGGGCGGTAACGACAGCATCATCGGCTGCATGTTGGAGTCGAATCTCAGCCCCGGCGCACAGAAGCTGAACGGCGACGCCGATTCCCTCGAGTACGGCGTATCGATCACGGACGCCTGCATAGGGTGGGACGAGACTGAAGAGCTCCTGCGTTGGGCTCACGACGAGGTGGATGCCAGGGTTCCTGTAACAGCGGACTAGAGACACCGCCGAAATAGTGCATCCGAGCCATGTCACTCACATCGTGACCAGACCAAAAAGGCCCCGCAGCGAACATCCAGACGTTCCGCGGGGCCTTCGTTCAGCCTCCAGATCTGGAAGCCGAAGCATTCTGTCGACCGGCCTTGCTTACCCCTCGTACAGCAGCGTGTCTGGGTGGAACGCATACCATCCGAACCAGAAAGACACGTACGACGGCAACCTTTCGAGCGTCTCGCCGTCCGGACCTGTCAGTTCGTTGTCAGAGACCTGCCAAACCTGTCCTTCGGCATCCATCACCGTCTTCGGGACCACGGGCGTCGGATCCTCGAGGTCTGGCGAGAACTGCCTGCCGCCCCGATCGTATACTCGGGCGTCGGATGAAATCGACGAAGCCAGTATCACTATCTCCCGATCGCCGATGGTGTCGTTGACCACCCTTAGTTCGTTCAGGTCCGGTATGGGATACGCCTTGTGGATGTCTCCTTCGGATAGGGCCAAGACCTCGTCCTTGACGTCGAGACGGTCGTCACGGTCCCAGACAGGGAACATTGTGTCCGGGTCCACTCGGTAGGCGTAGTAGATGGACTTGGGGTCCGCCTCCGGCTGGTAAAATCTGGGCGAGTAGTAGCCGGTATCGTTGGAGATGATGCCGGTGTCGGGGTGCTCCTCCAGCCACTCCTGCCAGGTCGTGAGCGCGACCGGGAAGTAGTCCAGTATCAGGTCGTCCCTCATCGCCAGCTTACCCATCACCGGCCTGCCGACAAGCGAGCTCCAGAGGGTGTTGGTCTTGCGATCGTACATCAGCTTGTTGGAACGATACAGCAGCCCCGACGTGCCGAAAGTGGTAGGCTCTCCGTCTATCTTCGCGGAATACACGATTCCGGTGCCGCAAAGCGTTCACCACATTAGCGAGATCGGTTCGCCCCCAACCGTGTCGTTGACCATCTCGTGAGCATTAACCACACGTAGCGGGTACGCTTTGCTTTCGCCGTTGATGTGTACGCCGAAGACCCTGTCGTCCGGCTGCATGTAGTCGACTTCATCTGGAGTGAGCGCACTCGGATTCCTGAGGTCAGGGATGCCGTCGGTGAGGACACCACCCCACACCACCTCGGTGAGGTCAATTCGGGAGAACTCGGCCGCAGGACGTATGAAGTAACCCATTCTCGGATCAATAGCTGAATAGGTCTTAGCCTTCCACGCAGCATACTCAGAGGGAGGGTCAAACCGGTCGCCATTCTGACCCACCCAATCCATCCAGAGATCCCAGTCTTCGCTGGCATACGTCTGTCCGGTCAGATCCCGGAGTGCTTGCCCAATGAGGTCCCATGACCTGCTGGATGGCATGAACCTCAAGATCTCCACCAGGAACGGCACGAGCGATTGGTCGTTCTGTGCGACGACCTCATCGAGCGTTTCCGCAAGTTCTGGCTTGACGACTGAGAATGCCGGGAAGATATCGTACATTGCGACATTAGAGTTGTAACCGGCGGGCGTCGGCGTCTCTGCTGGTGGAGAAGTGGGCGTGGCGACAGGTGCAGATGTCGGTATTGAAGGAGCCTTGGTCGCGGCAGCCGTTGGCTGCGCCTGTGCAAGTGGGGACGGCGGGGGCACGGCCGGCTGCTCCTTCGCAAGTGGGGACGGCGAGACTGGAGGTGCAGCGGGCTCCGATCCTCCACAGGCTACGCCGAGAACCGCCAGGGCCACGGCAAGTACGGGCGCTAGAATTCGAGTCATGGGATCACATTCCGCTCAGGGTTGGACTCACATTAGGTACGAACCCATCGCCATTCGCGGATGGGGCCGGGCTTGGACGAAGTGTAGGAGGTGAGGCTACTGCCCAGCCTTAATCCAGTCCGAAATGCGCTCTGCCAACATCATGATCGGTACGTTGGTATTGGATCTCGGACAGTCTGGCAGGATTGAGCCATCTACCAGCCGCAGACTTTCGACACCCTTTACACGACCGTGCTGATCGACAACCGCCATCGGGTCGGAGTCCGGGCCCATCTTGGCCGTGCACGAGATGTGGTGCATGGTGCTCACGTTACGGAGCATCCACTGATCGAGCGCGTCGTCGGAGGCGAGGTCCGACTCCGAGGGCGATACCAGCGGTCCGGCTATGTCCTCGAACTCGCAGTGCGCGACAATGTCGAGACACAGCCTGACGCCGTCGCGCATCCTCTGCCTGTCGAACTCCTCGGCCAGAAAATCGTAATTGAGAAGGGGCTGCACATGCGGGTCTGTTGACTGGAGCCTCAGACTCCCCTGCCCTACCGCGAGGTATATTCCCACGCTCATCAGCAGCATGTGGCCCTCTTTGCGGAAGCGCATGACCGTTATCATGTCGTTACTCAGGTGCGACCCTGGGGCAGTGTATCGGAGCGCCACTTTCTGAGGTCCCACCTCCTGCGGCGGCGCGGGTACATGGTCCTGAGCCTTCCACAGCATCTGCACGGTTGGATGATCGCGCAGCCCATGACCAACTCCAGGTGAGTCTTGGATCACGTCGATGCCGAACTCTGCCAAGTGGTCTGCCGGCCCGACGCCAGAGAGCATCAGCAACTGAGGAGAAGCGATCGGCCCGGCACTCAGAATGATCTCGCTTCCGTAAACGCTGAAGACTTCGTCTCCGCTCTCGACCTCCACTCCCACTGCCCTGCGACCCTCGAACAGCACGCGGCGAACAAAGCACCGGGGTCTAATGGTGAGGTTCAACCTGTGGCGTGCCATGCCCAGATAGCCGATCGCTGTGCTCCACCTTACGCCGCCCGGGTTGTTCAGCGGATAGGGCCCGACCCCAGAGGCGTCTGGGTGGTTGTGATCGGGATTCTCGGGAAATCCGACTGCTAGGCAGGCACTGTAGAACGCCGTCTGCTCAGCCTGAAGCGAGTCGAGGCTATGCCGTCGCACGATAATAGGGCCATCGGAGCCGTGGTAGTCGTCCGAAAAGTCGGTGTCTGTCTCCATTCGACGCAGGAACGGCAGCGCGTTTTCGTAGGCCCACTCGTCGTTGCCGAGCGAGGTCCAGTATTCGAAGTCTGCCGAGACGGGACGCAGGAACACTTGGCCGTTTATTGCGCTGGTCCCCCCGGTCACCTTGCCCCTTGGGACATCCATGTTCGGGTTCAACTCGGAAGCCCGTCCGGTGAATTTCCAGTTGTGACGGTCTTCCACAACGAAGTCGGTACCTGTTCCCCAGCCATACTTGAGGTCGTCTGGGATGGTGTCGAAGTCCGGATAGTCAACGCCCGCCTCAAGTAAGAGAACAGAGCGGTTGGGGTCTTCTGACAGTCTGGCAGCTAGAGCGCCGCCGCCCGATCCGGACCCAACTATGATGTGGTCGTAGTTCAATTCAGGCTTCCCCCGACCATGGAGTGGTCCCTCACGGACTCACTGCTTCTAACGGCCTTCCTGAATGGCATCAGCGATCTTTTCTCCGATCATCATTGTTGTCACATTGATGTTGGCACGTACGCAGTCCGGCATAATCGATGCGTCGGCAACCCTAATACCTTCGAGCCCATGCACTCTCCCGTGCTGGTCCACAACGGCCAGCTCATCGGACTCCGGCCCCATCTTGTTGGTGCAGGATATGTGGTGACCCGTAGTGACCTCGCGCATCATCCAGGCGTCCAGGGCATCGTCAGATTCCAGCGCCTCGTCCGGCGGTTCGACTCGCTCGTCGAGAATCGCGCTCCAAGCCTCGTGCTCACCGAGCTGCATACAGACACGGACAGCCTCGCGCATTCGCTCGCGGTCAAATTCCTCAGTGAAGTAGTTGTAGTCCAGGAGAGGCTGTTGATGCGGGTCAGCGGACTGTAGCTTCAGCTCCCCTGAGCCGACTTCCAGGTCGAGACCGACAATCATCCGGATGCCGATAGGTTCCATCCGGTCGCCGCCCCGGTTGACCCGTTCAGTCGCGAAGCTGTTCATGTACACGATCATGTCGTTGCGCAGATCGGATCCAGTGGCTGTGTAGCGCAGGGCGAACTGAATCCGCGGCCCGTCGAGGTCGATTTCGTGCTCAGGCTTCGCCCTCCAGGTTACGTACACCAGGGGATGGTCACGCAGGTTCTGACCCACTCCTGGCAGGTCGTGGACGGCTGGGATACCGATCTCTCTGAGATGCTCCGCCGGGCCAACGCCGGACAGCAATAGTATCTGCGGGGAGCCTACCGCGCCGGCGCTGAGTATGATCTCCTCGCCTTCAACGGAGAAGACCTCTCCACCGCTCTCGACCACGACTCCGGTCGCTCGGTTGCCGTCGAATTCAATCCGATGCACAACGCAGTTGGAACGTATCGTGAGATTCAGCCTGTGGCGCGAGAGGCTCAGGTAGCCCAGGTTGGTGCTCCAGCGTATGCCATTCGGGTTGTTCAGGGGCAGCGGCCCGACCCCAGTGGAGTCGGGGTTGTTGTGGTCGGGACAGTCTTCGAACCCGTATTCCAGGCAGGCTTGGTAGAACGACTTCGAGACGTCCTGCCAAGCCTCTGGCTGGAACCTATGGCAGATGATCGGCCCATCGGTGCCGTGGAAGTCGTCCGAGTACGTAGTGTCCGTCTCCAACTTTCGGAAGAAGGGCAGGCAGTCCTCGAACCCCCACTCATCGTTGCCCCAGGACTTCCAATTGTCGTAGTCCTCCGGGACTCCACGCAGGAATATCTGGCCGTTGATGGCCGACGAGCCTCCCGTGACTTTGCCCCTCGGAACAAGCATGGGTTCGGCTTCGTCTGTGGCCCGGCCCGTGAACTGCCAGTTGTGGTCGCTGGTCATGATGTCGGTTGCCGTGGCGTAACCGTAACGGACCTCATCGGGAAGGTCTTCCATCTCCGCGTAATCCGGCCCAGCCTCCAGCAGCAGGACCGACTTGGATGAGTCTTCGGTCAACCTGGTCGCCAAAATGGCGCCCGCCGAACCCGCTCCGATGACGATGTGGTCGTACTTCATGACAGCACTCCTCGATAATCTTGGGATAGTGGTGGAGCGACATTGTACTTTCGACGATTGCGGGCGTTAGTTGAGAGTCGTCTAACGGTCCCCAATCACGATCGCAAGGCCTGCGCATACACAGTCAGCCCAGCAGGGCCTCTCGCAGACGCCTGATGACGACATCCAACTCGCCGTCGTCGAGGTTGAACGGGTCCACGGCAAGCTCGTCGGGGTTATGGATGTTGTGCAGGTAGATGGGCTGATCGCCGGCAGCCATGGCGTCATTGACCTCATCCCTGGACGGGCCACGCCAGTCTCGGGTGAAGCGCATTACGGCGACGGGTGTCAGGTAGTCCCACTCATCGTGCTCGACAGACACTTCGAGGCCGGGAGCTTCGATCAGTGCATCGACCACATGCTGGCACATCTCCGTGAATCTGCGATTCTCGGCGTCTTCGTCTTCTTCAGCGAATATTTGCAGCGCCTCCACCAGGCCGATGATCTCTTCCTTGGCCACCTTCATGCCTCGACCGATGAACTGGTGAGGGCTGGCATTAGCGTATGCAGCCTCAATGAGGTCAGCTCTTCCGGCGAGAATACCCGTACCCTGCGGACCCCGTACTGCCTTGCCCCCTGAGAACTGCACCATGTCCGCGCCGGCGTCGATGAAGCGGCGAAGATTAGCCCTGGGTGGCAAGTATGACGCGGCGTCGACGATCACGGGCACATCCTGAGCGTGAGCAATTTCCACGACCTGTTCAATGGGGAGTGCCCGGCGACTTACGAAGCCGGAGAACAGGTATGCAATCGCTGCGGTGTTTTCGTTGATTGCAGCCTCTAGCTCCCACGGGTGACAGCGTCGTCCATCGCCGATGTTCACGATGGTGGCCCCGGTTGCCGTGTAGCACTGGTCGTATGGGAACCTGTGGCTGGTATGCATGATGATCTCGTTCTTGAGACCGTCGGACTTTGGTAGCTTGGCCATACTAGCCGGGTCGCTCCCTGCCATGACGGCAGCAGCCTGGAGCACCAGTCCGCCAGCAGACCCGGACGTCACGAGACCAGACTCGGCCCCTGTGACTTCCGCGATCACCCTGCCCGCGGCGACGTTCAGGTCGTCCATATTGACCATCGTCCTGGACGCTTTCTCCATTGAGTCCAGAACTTCAGGTCTCAACTTGCTTCCACCGTACGCGGTGGTGGAACCGGACGCGACAATTGCAGGCTTGACTCCGAGTGCGCGGTAGATGCCGGATCCCTCACTGAATACCATCATTGCTCCTTAGTAGCGATTGGGGTTGTCGACCCGATTATATCTCACGATCGCGCGACGCACACCCGGTAGCCTACTTCAAGAGGCGGCGGCGCATGAAGTAAGAAGCTAGGAACAGCGGCAAAACCGCGAATGCGATCAACTCAGCAGTCCATGCGAACATCCATGGGGTCAGTTCGCCGGTCATTAGTCCTCTCACGAGGGCGGTCGCTGGGGTAAGCGGCAGTATCCACGCCAATTCCTGGACCACGCTGGGCAGCCGCTCGATCGGGAAAAATGTGCCGCTCAAGTAGAACATCGGCATTAGAAAGAGCGTGAAGAAATTGTTCATCGCTCCGATAGTGGTTGCCGTAGAGGTGAGCACCATGGCCAGAGCGGCGAAGACCAACCCAATCAGGTAAGCCACAGGTATTGCAAGCAACGCAAGTGGGGAGGAGACCAGTCCAAAGATTGCAGCCGCTACCATTACCGCCACTGCCGAAGCGACCGCGCGCGTCGCTCCCCACATAACCTCGCCCAGCACAATATCGCGCGGTTCTATAGGTGTATACAGCATCGACTCGTATATGTGGTGGCTCTCCATACGAAGGTAGGCGCCATAAGTTGCGTCGAACGTGGCATGGAACATCGCGTAGCTGGCGACCACGCCGGGCGCAATGAATTCAGCATACGATAGGTCGCCTATGTTGCCTATGTACGGCCCGAGTCCGAAGCCCATGGCGAAGAGCAGAATGAAGGGCTCGACGAGCAGTCCTCCAAGCTCCACTTTCCAGGCGCGCATGGTAGCGTCCCGATTGCGCTGCCATACCCGAAATCCGCGCCACACCGGCGTTTTCTGAATCACAGGAACTATGGCCTGCAGTACAGTCATGAGACGTGGGAGCGCGCGGCGTCGCGTTCGATTGATCTCACCTGTCTAGCCTTCCCTCAGACCACGTCCGGTCAATCGTAGAAACACGTCTTCCAGGTTGCCCGGCCTCCGCGTGATCTGGTATCCCTCAAGCGGTAGGTTTTCAAGGGAAATCATGCCATTCCTCGGGTAGATCAGAACAGAATCGGCGCGGTCTTCTATGCGACCCTCCACTCCTGAGCGATTCAACCAGTCGATCAGCTCCTGCTTTTCGGAATGTCGTACCCTCACTTCGAATACAACATCCCCTACGAGCGACTGAGTCATCTCGCTCGGAGAACCCTCCACTAGAATCTCGCCATGGTCGATGACCACCAACCGATCACACAGATGGGCAGCCTCGTCCATGTAGTGAGTGGTGAGAAGCATGGTAATGCCGCGAGATTTCAGGAGGTTGAGCTTGTCCCAAACGAGCAGTCGGGCCTGTGGGTCAAGTCCGGTTGTAGGTTCATCGAGGACGAGAATGCGCGGCTCGTTCATGAGTGCACGGGCGATGAGCAATCTTCGCCTCATACCACCCGAAAGATGGTCCGGCATATCGTTCGCCCTGTCTGCGAGCTGAAACAGCTCGAGTCCTTCAAGCGCCCGCGCTCTGGAGACATCCGATCCCAGGTTAAAAAATCTGCCGAAAGTCAACAGGTTTTGAATTACGTTGAGATCGGGGTCCAGACTGTCAGACTGCGACACGACCCCCATGATCTGCTTGACGTCACGCTGGCGTTTCCGAACGTCCATGCCGAACACGCTCAGAGTCCCGGACGACACAGGCGAGACGCACGAAATCATCTTCATCGTGGAAGTCTTGCCGGCTCCATTGGGTCCAAGAAAGCCGAAACACTCACCGCGTTGAATCTGGAAGTCGATCCCATTGACCGCGGTTACGCCGCTATAGCGCTTGAATAGGCTCTCGGCGCGAACAACTGGGGACTGCTGCATAAGTTACCTTAGTAAAGGTTAGCTGCGTTCCCCAGTCAATTCAACAGCAACCGGCGACGCTCCGACCACTTCAGAACACGGCTATAGGATTGACAGGCGAACCAGTACCTCCGACCACGTTTAGCGGGTTGATTGTCAGCATGAACTCGTGCCTGCCCTCGTCGGCGCATGCGTTCGCAAGCGGCTCCAACAGCGAATTGTCCAGCAGGGCGACTCCGTAGGCGAATATAACACCGTGTACTGTCCACGGAATGTCATACTCGTTTGGCGACGCGTCCATCATATCCCAGCCGAGTATGGATATATCCGCGTCGCGCACGAATCTGAGGCATGAGGCATGAAGACCCGGTCGAGAGGGCTCGCCTGCCCAATTACCACCGTGTTCTGCCGCATACGACTCGCGACCGCTGTACACCATTACGGCGTCTCCGGACCTGATTTCAACACCCTGCTCGGCGGCGATGTCGTCGAGTTCCCACCCGTGGACCGGCGAGTCGAGCGTCACGTAGTCAGTGCCGCGATGCCTTGGAACGTCGAGCAGCACTCCGCGGGTGAGGATGCCGTCGCTCCAGGCATCGACCGTACCGTAGCTGGCTCCGCTGAATCCCAGCACTTCATCCGGAGACTTTCCGTCCCACAGACCCTGATCGTCCCACACATGACAGAGCGCATCGATGTGAGTCGTGGCGGTGCCGTGGTAGAAGACTCCATAGAAGTCCATCGCGGCGCCACCGCCATTAGGTCGGTCCATGACTGTCATGAAGTGCTGCGCCGGTCGCGGGTTCTCGGCTCTCGGCTCGACGGCCCACGGCCGGCTGAGCGAAACCGTTCGCCCGTTCTTGACGAGGCTGACCGCTTCCAGGCGTTTCTCGGCATTTATGAGGTTGATCGCCCCTGCCGACCCACGGTCTCCCCAACGCCCCCACTTTCTATCGTCTCTAAGGTACGAAAGCACCTCGTTTTTGCTCGGCACTTGCCGGTCTGTCATATTGTTTCCTCCCACATGAAAGCTAACATCCGCTATCTGTTTCCTAATATAATGGTGACGGTCAAACTCGGACAATACCGGAGGTTCGTCAATGGGTAAGCTCGATGGCAAGGTGTGCGTAATAACCGGCGCCAGCAGGGGAATCGGAGCTGAGATAGCAAGGCTCTTCGCCGCTGAGGGCGGCAGCGTCGTCGCGGCAGCGCGGACGCTCAGGGAAGGCGACCACCCTCTCGAGGGATCCCTCGAAAAGACGGTGGCCGACATCAGGGAGGCCGGCGGCGAGGCAACAGCGTCCGCCGTGAACATCTCTCTCCCAGAGGATTGCGAGCGCCTGTTCGAGGAGGCGCACAAAGCGTATGGAAGCGTGGATGTGCTGGTCAACAACGCCGCGCTAACCTACTTCATACCCGTAAAGGACTATCCACTTCGACGTTGGATGCGGTCATGGGCCGTCAACTTTCACGCGCCGTTCATACTGAGCCAGCTGGCCCTCGGAGACATGATTGAGCGGGGAAGCGGCAGCATTGTCAACATATCTTCCGGGGCCGCTATAGGGCCGGGCCGCGGCCCCTACCCGGACGCCCCTGCCAACTCCGGTGGGACGTGCTATGGCGCTGAGAAGGCCGCGCTGGAAAGATTCAGCCAAGGGTTGGCCCAGGAAGTGTATCAGCACGGCATCTCGGTCACCTGCGTATCGCCATCCCAGGTCGTCCCCACCCCAGGGACAGTGTTTCACAATCTGGTAACCGGCATCGACGACCCTCGTGGCGAGCACCCGGAACTCATGGCGAAATCGGCGCTGCTGCTTGCGTCCGAGCCACTCGACCGTGTCACCGGCCGCGTTACCTACAGCCAACAGATCCTCAAAGAGTTTGGTTGGATCGACGATGCCCAGGGCACGGGGATTGATCGCAATGGTTCGGGATACAGCCTGATTTAGTCTCACAATTTTTGAACAGTTCTCAAACTATACTCATTAAATGCCTTGAAATTGGACATGGGCAGAGCTTAGCCTCTTCTTTAGGCTTTGTGGTATCTGAATGAACTCACGTCCCGATGGCACAGGAAGAAGAAGGTGGACTGTCGACTTGGAGCGGCCGCCACACTTGATCGAAATAGATTGAGCTCAGGCAGCTAACCAAGTAGCGCGCAGCCAATACCGAGGAGGCACAATGAACATAATTCGAGCCAAGGTCACTAATTATCGCAGCATCGACGACTCTGGGTGGGTCTCCTTGGACAACGTCACAACCCTGGTTGGTAAGAACGAGTCCGGCAAGACGGCCTTCCTCCAAGCGCTGCGACGCCTGAATCCGGTCGGGGGCGCGAACGGCAACTTCGACATCATGGACTACCCCAGGAAGGGCTACGTTCGCTACAAGAGACGCCATGACACCGATCCCGCGACAGTGGTCCAGGCCGAATTCAAACTGACCCGGGAAGAGATGGCAGAACTCGAATCCAGGTACGGTCCGGGCGTGCTGAGATCGATGAAAGTAATCGCGTCGAAGAACTACAAGAACCAGCGGTCCTGGGAAGTGGACATCGACGAAGAGGCCGTAATCAGGCACGTGATCAATAGCGCGAACCTGCCCGAGGATGTCCAGGAGTACCTCGGCGACACCAACAAGTGGGACGACCTTTACAACCGTCTCCAGTCGCTCGATGCAAAGCCCGCTGCCGTGCAGAACTTGCTTTCCGAACTGACGAAGCGAATCAGCAGCGATATTCGGCAGCAGATCATTCTGGAGCACCTGGAGCGGTACCTCCCAGAGTTCGTGTACTTCGACATCTACAGCACAATGCGGGGCCGCATTTCGATACAGGACATCAAGGAGCGCCGCTTCGAGCCGGACGAGCTCGACGACGCGGACCGCACTTTCATCGCCCTGCTGTCTCTTGTTGGCGCCGACCTCGAAGATCTGGAGCAGCAGACCAGCTACGAATACCTCAAAGCCGAGTTGGAGTCGGCCTCCATCGGAATCAGCGACGAGATCTTCGAGTTCTGGAAGCAGAACACTCAGTTGAGGGTCCAGTTCGACCTGTCGGCAGCAAATCCGAACGATCCTCCTCCGCTGAATGCCGGACCGATACTCCATGTCCGCATCTGGAATGACCGGCATCGCGTCTCGGTACCGTTCGATGAGCGTTCGAAGGGCTTCGTCTGGTTCTTCAGCTTCCTCGTGTATTTCTCCGAGATCGAGGAGATGCGGAAGGGTGACATGGTGTTGCTCCTGGACGAGCCGGGGCTGAACCTGCACGCCATGGCACAATACGATTTCCTGCGGTTCATCGACCAGCGGCTTGCGCCGAGGCATCAGGTCGTATACACAACGCACTCCCCGTTCATGATCAACCTCAACAACCTGACAAGCGTGAGGACCGTTGAGGACATGGACCACTATGGCACTGTCATCACAGACGATGTTCTACAGAACAGCAGTGAAACGGTGTTCCCACTTCAAACCGCACTCGGGTATCAGCTCGCGGAGACGCTATTCCTGGCGCCCCACTGCCTGCTGGTGAACTCTCCTTCCGACCTGATCTACCTGCAGGTGTTGGGCGAGTTCTGCGCAGCGGAGGGCCGGGCCAAGCTCGATCCAAGGTGGGTCATTATCCCGGTTGGCAGGTCCGAAAATCTGCCGGCATTCATATCGCTGCTCGGCGACAACTACACCAGCCTCGCCGTGCTGATGGACGTTACACCCGCAAGCAGGGCACACATCGAGTCAATCAACGACGTGATGCTCGCCAGAGATTCCCATAGGAGCCCAATCAAGTGGGTCGAAGTCACCCGCGTCAGGGACGCTGACATAGAAGACCTACTGGATCCGGGATTCTATCTGAAGCTGGTCAACACGTCCTACAAGAACGAGCTGCCACAGCCGATAACCCTGCGTTCGATCTCTGACCGCAACCCCAGAATCGCCGAACGTGTCAAAGCGTTCTTCAGCGCGAACAACATTTCTGACGGGGAGTTCGACACGTACAGACCCGCAGCTCACTTCTTGCAGAATCACGGAACGCTCCGAGGCGAGATCAACGAGACGACGATCGACAACGTCGCGGCCATGTTCGAGCGGATCAACTCCCTGCTTCCGACCAACGGTACGGGATCCGGACACAGGATAGACTCAAAGCGAGCAGCGACCCTCGTCTCCGGGTTACAGTAGACTCGATCAGCGGTCGGCGGACCGTGAACAGATGCGGACGGGACGGACGCTAGAGTAACTGCCGCGTGCCAGCAACTGCGGCCTGCGAGTGTCCGTTCATGGAGCGCGAAGTAGAAGCGGAAGCAATTGGCTTCCGCTTCTTAGTTATGACTTCAGTGGCGCGCTCAATGACAGATTCGGTTCCCGCGGGCTCGAGGCCCGTGCCGATCAACGTTACGCTGACTCGGCCTTTCATCCGACGGTCCTGGACCACGCCAAATATCACGTTGGCGCCAGAATCCGCAGCCTTGTTGACGATGTCTGCGACCTCGTGGACTTGCCCAAGGGTAAGATCGGGGCCACCGGTCACGTTGAAGAGGATACCGCCCGCTCCTTCAAGCGGAGCGTCGAATAGCGGATTGGCTAGCGCGTCCCTCGCAGCCTGCGCTGCCGCGTCCCGGCCCTGTCCACGGCCAATCGCCATGAATGCCGGTCCTCCACCCGCCATTACAGCCTTCACATCGGCGAAGTCAACGTTTATCATCCCGCCGACCGTGACTATATCCGAGATGCCCTGCACACCCTGGCGCAGCACCTCATCGGCGCGCCTGAAAGCCTCCACCAACTCAACACGCCCCTCGAGAGCGGGCAGCAACCTGTCGTTTTCAACAACGATGAGGGTATCTACCTTCTGTCTAAGCTGACGCAGACCCCGATCCGCGTTCTCCCTGCGCCGCGAACCTTCGAATCCAAACGGGAGGGTGACGACTGCGACAGTCAACGCACCCTGCTTGCGGGCGAGGTCTGCTACCAGCGACGCTGCTCCCGTCCCCGTCCCGCCGCCCATTCCGGCAGCGATGAACACCATGTCCGCGCCCTGGAGCAGACCGCCAACCTGCGCCTGGCTTTCTCGCATCGCTTTGCGGCCTACTTCGGGTTGACCCCCGGAACCCGTTCCTCCTGTCGTATTGGGGCCGATGGCGAACGTCTGGACCTGTTTCAGGCTGCGCAGCGCCTGGACATCAGTATTCAATACCAGGAACCGCACGCCCTGGAGACCGTCGTCCGACATGCGCCGGACGGCGTTGCCCCCGCCTCCACCCACACCGACGACACGGATACTAACTTGCGATGCGACCTCCGTGGCCTTTTCGGCTGACCTATTACGCCGCCTGAACAGCATCTCGTCCTCCATAGGTTCCTTGTGGGACCGTCAGCAGATAGTAGGGAATGTGCCATCTTCCATGAGGTCCCATGTCCACCACTGCCTGGCGTGAACGTGTTTCGACCACCGCTCCGATGAGACCGAAGCGCGGGCCGCCCCTGACCCGACCGTGGTACTGGACGACCTGGCCCGGTGCTAGACTGGCCGAACTTAACGGACGCCTTACAATCGGCTCTACCCGCATTCCGGGCATCGGTATCTGCGAACTCTTGAGATCGAGTGGCGCTGTCGTCATGGCATCGTGCCCCCTCTATCTATAGGTCCTCTATCTATCGATCGTGTGTTCTACGAACAGTTTAGAACAGAACGCCCGTACTGTCAATGCATTTTCGTCGAGGAATTTTCGGCGGCTTGGGTATGGCGTTGCTGTTCATTACAATGGTCTGACGACACCCTGACCTGGAAGTGACTGCATGACTTCAGCCATCACTAAATCAATTCCGAGCGTGGATCGGACCACGGAGATCGAGCGCATTCTGCAGCAACGCGTCATGGTGATGGACGGCTCTTGGGGAGTCATGCTCCAGTCTCTAGGACTGGACGAGATGGCCTACAGAGGCCACAGGTTCGCCCAGCACGAGCGTGACATCAGAGGCTGCATCGATGCCTTGGTGTTGACCCAGCCTGCGCTCATAGAGCGTACGCAGCGACAGTACCTTGACGCCGGCGCCGACATTCTGACCACGAACACGTTCACGGCCACACGCTTCGGACTGGCAGAGTTCGGACTCGAAGAGCACGTCTATGAAATCAACCGCGATGCCGCGCGGCTGAGTAGGGAGGTTGCCGACGAATACTCTGAGCGCGACCCGGAGCGACCGAGGTTCGTGGCGGGTAGCGTCGGCCCAACCAACAAGACGCTTTCGATTTCACCAGACGTAAACGACCCCGCCTACCGTGATGTGACCTTTGACGAGTTGTCGGACGCTTACTCTGAAGCCGTCCATGGTCTCCTGGACGGCGGCGTTCACATTCTGCTGGTCGAGACGATCTTCGATACTCTCAACGCCAAAGCGGCACTGTACGCGATCGAGTCCGTCTTTGAGCAGCGAGGGACTCGCGTGCCAGTGATAGTTTCTTTCACGGCCGTCGACCTCAGCGGCCGAAACCTGTCCGGGCAAACTGCCGAGGCGTTCTATGCATCTGTCACACATGTCCCGCTCCTGGCGGTCGGAATTAACTGCTCACTCGGAAGTGACCAGATCCGGCCATTCCTGGCAGCACTCGGCGATGTGTCCTCACACTTCATATCCTGCTACCCAAACGCGGGACTACCGAACGAATTTGGCGAGTACGACGAATCTGCCGAGCATATCGCTGCCAACCTTCGTGAGTACGTCGAAAGCGGCCTCGCTAACATCGTTGGAAGCTGCTGCGGCTCCCGGCCCGAGCACACCCGCGCGATCGCTGACGCGGTCGCAGGACTCGCCCCGCGTCAACGACCCCAGCACAACACCAATACCCTTCTCAGCGGCATAGAAGCGCTTGAGATAAGAGAGGACAGCAACTTCATCAACATCGGAGAACGCGCCAACGTGACCGGTTCGGCGCGGTTCAGGAGACTAATCCGGAGGGGACAGTACGAGGACGCCGTCGCCGTAGCCAGGCAGCAGGTGGAAGACGGAGCACAGATCCTCGACGTCAACATGGACGAAGGGATGCTCGACTCGGAGGCCGCAATGGAGCGCTATCTGAAGCTACTCTCCTCTGAGCCGGACATCTCACGTGTGCCGATCATGGTGGACAGCTCCAGGTTCAGCGTGATCGAGGCTGGCCTGCGCTGTCTCCAAGGCAAGGGCATCGTCAACTCAATCTCACTAAAGGAGGGAGAAGAGGAGTTCGTCAGGCAGGCACGAATCGTACGCCGGTATGGGGCCGCCGTCATAGTAATGGCGTTCGATGAGCATGGGCAGGCCGACACAGTCGAGCGCAAGGTCGGCATCTGCGAGCGTTCGTACCGCATTCTGACCGAACAGGTGGGCTTCGAGCCGAAGGACGTTATCTTCGACCCCAACATATTTGCCGTGGCGACTGGAATCGAGGAGCACAACGACTACGCGGTCGCGTTCATGGAGGCGGCTGCCGAGTTGAAGCGCAAGTTCCCACTTTCGCACGTAAGCGGCGGTGTCAGCAACGTGTCGTTTTCATTCAGGGGCAACGATGCGGTACGCGAGGCGATCCACTCCGTATTCCTGTATCACGCAATCAAGACCGGGATGGACATGGGAATCGTCAACTCAGGGCAGCTTCAGGTCTACAACGAGATCGAGCCTGGTCTCAGAGGTGCAGTGGAAGACGTTGTGCTCAACCGGCGCCCGGACGCCACGGAGAGACTTCTGACGATAGCCGACTCGGTACAGGGCACACAAAGGGAGCGAAAGGAAGACGACGCGTGGAGATCTCTGCCGGTCAATGAGCGTCTGAGACACGCGCTTGTCAATGGAATAGACTCCCACGTAGAACTGGACGTGGAGGAAGCCCGTCTCGCCTCTGAGAGGGCGCTGCACGTCATAGAAGGCCCGCTGATGGACGGCATGAACGTCGTAGGTGACCTCTTCGGCTCGGGGCAGATGTTTCTTCCCCAGGTGGTCAAGAGCGCACGCGTAATGAAGAAGGCGGTCGCGCAACTCGAGCCGTACATCGAGGCCGAACAGGGCGATGGCGAGGCTCGGAGATCGAACGGCAAGGTGGTCATGGCTACCGTCAAGGGGGACGTACACGACATAGGCAAGAACATCGTCGGCGTCGTGATGCGGTGCAACAACTACGAGGTAATCGACCTGGGCGTAATGGCGCCGTTCCAGACTATTCTCGACACTGCCCGCGAGCAGGAGGCCGACGTGATCGGTCTCAGTGGCCTTATAACGCCGTCGCTGGACGAGATGGTGACAGTTGCGCGTGAAATGTCCAGGCAGAACTTCCAGGTACCGCTTCTGATAGGTGGGGCGACCACCTCAGTCGCGCACACGGCCGTCAGGATAGAACCCGAGTACGATAACGGAGTAATACACGTCCGGGACGCCTCCAGGTCCGTAACAGTGATGAGCAATCTGCTCGGTACGAACAGCCAGGCTCTCATCGAAGACACCAGGAAGCGGTACGCTAAGGTACGGGAGGATCGCGCGTCCAGAAGTCGGCGGACTCGGATGCTGCCTATCAAGCAGGCACGTGCTCACCGCGAGACATTCGACTGGGCAGAGAGTGTACAGCAGGCACCAAGGTTCACTGGGCTGCGCATCTTCGACGACTACCCTCTCGAGGACCTCGTCAACAGGATTGACTGGACTCCGTTCTTCCTCACATGGGAGCTGAGAGGTACCTATCCAGCGATCCTCGACGACCCCACCTACGGGCGCGAGGCCCGCACGCTGTTCCGCGACGCCCAGAACCTACTCGGAAAGATGATCGACCAGAAGGCGTTGAGGGCCAGGGCGGTCATAGGCTTCTGGCCCGCTGGCGCGGTCGAAGACGACGTGAGAGTTTACGCCCCTTCGTCTGGTACGTCAGGGCACGCTGCTGGAGAAGATGAGACCATCGCTACCCTGCACTTCCTGCGACAGCAGGCGGACAAGTCCCGCGCTCGCGCCAATCTGCCCAGAGACAACTTCTGCCTCGCCGACTTCATTGCGCCAAGGGACACTGGAGTCCGAGACCACATCGGGGCATTCGTCGTGACAGCGGGTATCGGAAGCGACGAGTACTCGGGCGCTCTTGAGGCCGCGCACGACGACTACGGCGCGATCATGACCAAGGCGATTGCCGATCGTCTGGCCGAGGCGTTCGCCGAACGGATGCACGAGCGCGTTCGCAGGGAGTTCTGGGGTTACGCTCCTGACGAGGACCTCAGCAACGATTCACTCGTCAAGGAAGAGTACCAGGGGATCAGGCCTGCACCTGGCTACCCAGCCTGCCCGGACCATACGGAGAAATCTACCCTGTGGAATCTGCTCGACGCCGAGCGGAACACCGGCGTCCGCCTGACAGAAAACTTCGCGATGTGGCCAACGGCTTCGGTGTCGGGGCTGTACTTCTCGCATCCCGGGTCTCACTACTTCGGCGTAGGCCGCGTTGGGCGCGACCAGGTCGAAGACTACACACGCCGAAAGAGGACCAGCGTCAATGAAATCGAACGCTGGCTGAGGCCGAACCTGGCGTACGACCCAAACTGAGGTAAGCGTTTCTACAGAAAAAGATCGTGGGGGAACACAAGGCCAAGGCCAGGCCGTCTTCTAACAGCCCTAACGATCCCCTACCGCCCCTGCATACCCCTCAGGTATGTCACCAAGTCCCACCGCTCCGACTCGGTGAGCAGCTTGCGGAACTCCGGCATAGGGCAGGAACCCTGACCCACACAGCGTTCGCCGTCCACGGTGGGATCTGTAAGGGCTGGAACACGCGTGGTGAACCCGGTATTGCCTCCGTAGCTGATGAGGCCGTACAGCTCACCGTCAGTGCGTTCCATCGTGACCTCGCCCCTGAGATTCGCCGGGACCATACTGGGGCCGGTGACCATCACGGAACCCTGTCCGTCCAGCTCAGTGCCGTGGCACACGACGCAGTTGATCGCAAAGAGCCCAGCGCCGTTGGCGGTGTCGCCTCCGGGACTCTGCAACGCGGCGTACTCCTCAATCGACGTCAACACGACCTCTTTGCCGGAGATCGGTACGGCGCTGTCTGGAACGTCCAGCCTGGGCCCTTCCTGGGACCGGTACGACGGTTGATAGTGCATTTCCGTGAAGACCTGCACTTTGTTCGATCCAGTCTCTGGAAATGCGGGCAGCTTGAACCTTATCGAGTCACCGATATTGGTCTCGCCCGTGTTGTTGTTGTAGCAGCCGACCAGGGCGAACATCGCTAGTGCCGTAACAAGCAGAGCAATCCCTATCGACGATGCGCGAGACCGTGACTCGCCACAACGGTTCGAGCGTGAAAGTGCGTCCTTGATAGCAGACATATCGGGTTTCGAGGTCCTGTCAGTCACGAGATTCAAGGCGTTCAGGACTCCCAGCCGCGCTTGATGTCCTCGGCGCCGATTTCTCTGAGTACTTCCTCAGCCTTCCCAACTCGCTCCTCGTCGGTGGTGACGGCCACTCCGATGTACCCCTCGGTTATACGCTCGTCGTACGCCCCCATAAATAGGCGTGGCAGACGGGACTCAACGAGGACGCCAATGACCGTGAAGATGATGGCGCCTAGCATTGTGCCTTCATACATGATGATGGCCATGGGCGGGATCGACAGCACCGGCTTTCCGCCGGTAACCAGCGGGTAGGCGAGCTGCGTGCCGGCCGTAAGGACCAGGCCAACGATGAACCCGCACGCGGCGCCCATGAGTGGCCACCTGAACAGGGTGTGCTTCGGCTCTTCCTCGCCGAACGTGCCTTCGGGATACGGCGTACCGGTGATTATCTCGTACTCGGAGTGCGTGTAGCCCTCCTCGCGGAGCGCATCGAGGGCGTCGGCTGCCGTGCCCTCTTCTCCCTCCGGAAACAGGCCGAGAACGCTCTTCTTTGCAAGCATAACCGCTTACCTCATTCGCGGACCGTCGCGGGAATAGTGCGACGTCCAATCTTGAATTCGCGTCTGTTTATCATTCCCTCCTTGATGTCAAAGATCGGAATGAGCGGGAACAATTTACTGAACAGGAGCATACCGAGCGCAACGAACGCGAAGGTCTCCGCGACGATCAGGATCTCGACTATGCTCGGATGGTAGGTGCCCCAGTCGAAGGTCAGCGGCTGACGCCGGGCCAGGCTGGGGATGATGATGATGAAACGCTCGAGCCACATTCCCACGTTCACCAGAATCGTGGTGATGAGCATCCAGAACGCCGAGCGCCGGACCGACTTGAACAGCCACAAGGGAACGGGAATGAAGTAGGCCGTGAATATGAAGATCAAGAACAGCATCGAGTAGGGCCACTGGAAGACCTGTAGCTCACGCAGAACGATCTCCGGTCCTTCCAGTGTGTAGAGTGCGAACACCCACTCCAGGAAGAAGAAGAAGAACCACGTGGTGGCGACGACGATCAGAAGTCTGCCAATTGCGTCGAAGTGGTCAGGTCGGATGTATTTATCCAGCTTCCACATCCAGACGCCGAGCGCCATCAGCATGGCGACCGCGGACACCCCGGAGTGGATCGCGCCGATGATAAAGTACGGCGCGAAGATCGTCGAGTGCCATCCTTCGACGCCGATTACGACAGCAAAGTCCCAGGACACGATTGAGTGTACGGAGACGAACACTGGCAGCACCAGCGCCGAGAGCAGTATGCCCGCAACAGCCTGGAGCTTCCACTGCCTGGGAGTCCCGCGCCATCCGAGGCACAGCCCGGCATAAAGTCGCTTGACCCAGATGTTCTTGGCCCGGTCTCTGATAATCGCCATGTCAGGGAGCAGCGCGATGAACACGAACAGCGAGCTGCCGATCAAGTATGTCATGACCGCGCTCGGGTCCCAGACGAACGGAGAACGGATGTTAGGCCAGACCCCGCGTGCGAAGTCGTACGGGAAGACCCAGAAGTCTCGCCATGGGCGTCCAACGTGGAACAGTGGCGTGTGTAGCGCAGCCATCAGCGAGAAGACTGTCATCACCTCTGCTGCACGAGTGACGGGGCGCCTCCATTCAGCCTGTGTGAGTCTCAGAATGGCCGAGATCATGATTCCGGCGTGGCTGATACCAATCCAGAAAACGAAGTTGACCAGGAAGAAGCCCCAAAACACCGGCCTGTTGAGTCCGGTGACTCCGAGGCCTTTGTTCATCATATAGCCGAACGCGCCAAGGCCGGTGAACACAACCACGAGGAGGAAGAGAACAGTAGGCAACCACCAGCGTGGCGTGCTAAGCACGCCGCCGAGCAGCTCCTTGTTGATCGTCTTCTGATCTAGCTGTACGTGTTCTAGCATATTGCCCCAGCGCTACTCGCTCTTACCCATTATTCGGACGTGGCCTCGATGATACGGCTCATGGCCTCTGTCGTATAGCTGAAGCTCACGCTGTTCCCAGATGTTGATTATCGGGAAGATCCTGGTGGCGAACATGTATACCAGAATCGAAGCGCCGACAGCTCCTAACAGGATAAAGATGTCAAAGATATCCGGCAGGACAATCTTCGGTATATGGTCCAAGTCGAGCGCGTGCTTATGGTACAAGGGGTTTCCGATACCCTCGACCGAGTACGCTGCTACGAAGAGCCTGATCCGGTCGAGGAACGTACCCAGCAGGACGCTCACAGCCAATAGCGGCGGCCCCCAAAGGCTCCTGCGCACGGGATTCCACATCAATGTCCATAGTGGGATCACGAAGCACAGCAAAAAAACCGCCATGAACACCCACAAATATGGGCCGGTCGTCAGTAACTCAATAACCGCCTGCTCAGACGGCTTTTTGCCGTACCAGAGCACATTGAAGCTGGAGAACCAGAACCAGAACCAGAGCAGCGACAACGCGAACATCAGCTTGCCGAGGCCCCATATCTGGTCGAGACCGATGTAGCGCTCGTACCCGCAGAACGTCCTGAGAATCCAGGCCGTCAGCACCATGGTCGCAGCAGCTGCCTGGAGCGCGTTCGCAGCGTGTGTTACCGGGTACAGGGCGTCGATCCATCCAGGCACAAGCGTCATCAGAAAGTCAACGCTGATGAGGAAGTGGACAAAGACCATCATCATGAAGTAGAGCGCCCCGAGAATTCCGAGGCGACGGTTCACCATGAACCATTGCGCGGAGGTCCCCTGCCATCCTCGGGCCATCCACTTGGCGACGCGCTGCTGACGCGAGCCCTGCGGAGCGCGTTGAGCGACGGAGGCAAAGTCCGGAAGACTGGACACCCAAAGAAGAGCGAGGCCAGTCACAACCAGCCCGAGAATCGCGGCCGATGCCCATATATGGGGGGAATAGGACGGCACCGCATTGGGATCGCTCATGTCGAAGAACCAGAGGGATCGGCGACCGGAGCTCAGTGGCGGCAGTATCCACAACATTGGGATGAACCACAGCAGACTGAGCAGTCCAACGACGCTCCATAGCTCGGCAGCGCGGGACAGAGGCCTGCGCCAGTGGCCGTTCGTGAGCCTTGGCGCGATGGCGACCATCGGCGCGGCTGAGGCCGTTGTAATCATGAAGCTGAACATGGCCACGTAGTAGCCCCAGACGACCGTGTTCCCGACTCCATCTATGAGCCGGACCATGACGCCGATAATACCCAGGACCGTGAGTACGCCAAAGACCGCCGCGGCCCTCCAGAAGTTGTCGCCGACTTTCAGATACTTGCCGACCAGAACATCCGTCGTCTCACTTGGAGAAGTCGGCGGCTCGGCGACGCGAGCATCTACGTGGGGCCCCTCGTGGGGCGCCGCGTGTGCGCTACTAGCCATGTGAGGCTTCCTGAGTTTCCTTATCGACCTTTCGGAGGTATATCACAGACGGATTGGTGCCGAGCTCTTCGAGAATACGATATCCCCTTCCATCTTCTAGCTCGTGCTTGACGATCTCCTCCGCCTTGTTCCTGGGGCTGGGCAGTCTATCGCCCTCACGCACCGCAGACAACATATCGAACATGTCACCGAACACGAGGGTCTCCGTAGGACATGCGTTCACGCAGGCTGGACTAATGGACCGCTCGAACACTGGATCGGCGAGGATTGTCTCGGCAGACGAGTCTCCCATCGCCTGCACTGCCGTGCGCTTTGTGCGACGGATCCTCTGAATGCAGAACGTGCACTTCTCCATGATGCCTCGGCTGCGCACTGTGACGTCAGGGTTCAACTGGTTGGTCAGGCTCTCAGGCCACGACGGCTCCCAGAAGTTGAAGAACCTCGCATGGTACGGGCAGCCGTTGGCGCAGAACCGCGTGCCGATGCAGCGGTTGTAAATCTGAACGTTCAGACCCTCTGAGTTGTGATAGGTCGCATAGACCGGGCAAACGGGCTCGCACGGCGCATCCGCGCAGTGCTGGCAGAAAATCGGTACGAACCTCGCCTTGATATTAGGAAACTCGCCTTCCCAGTAACGCTCCACGCGTATCCACTGGATGGCTCGTCTCTGGTTAAAGTGCTCTTCCTCATTGATCGGAATGTTGTTTTCGGCCTGGCAAGCTACTACACAGGCCTGGCAGCCCGTGCACTTGTCAAGGTCGACTATCATTCCCCAACTTTCGGGCATTTAGAAAGCTCCCCTAGCTATCTTCTGATGTCGTCTGGACGACGCGCTGGTGTTCGTCTCTAGGAAGGTCGGGAACGGTATTCTCAAACTTGGGAACCCGCACCCACTCGTCGGTCTTCTCGATGTTTACCTTGGTTGCTGCCCAGGCCAGCGCTCCGGTATCGGCATCGGCCAGAGGGGCGAGTATCGAAAACACGTTCGATCCTCTGTCTTTGGCGTACCGACCACTCCCAGCGTGGCCCTGTCCGAGCGGAATGGACACCGTGTCCGGCGGTACTCCCGGATGTGGGAATGCCAGCGCCTCGATAGAGCCTCGCGGCGAAGTCACCCGGACCACGTCGCCCTCACGAATATCGAGGTCCTCGGCAACGTGCATGTTGATCTCGATCCACGTGCGCCAGGTCGCGGTAGTTATCGGGTCCGGCGTCGCCTGCATCCACGGTAGGTGCGCACGCTGGCCTTCACCTATGCCTGTTTGGCTGAACGGCGCCAGGTAGTACTCGAAACCCGTGCCTCCATCGAACTGCGCATCTTGATAATCGGGGAGTTCCGGGGGCCTCGTGATGCCGCCCGCGAACCCTGCACTGGTATCCCACCAGCCGCCCCGCTGAAGCACACCGTTCCAGAAACTCCCGAAGTTGGGGGCACTTACGGAACCCCTTCCCAGGCTGTAAAGCTTCTGGGCATCGGACTGGAGAATGTCCTTGAAGGTCTCACCGCCCAGCTCCAAGTCCAGGTTGAGTCCTTGAGCCAGTGTCAGGATCACGTCACCGAATCCTCGTGTTCCAAGCTCAGAACCACGATTCTCAAAGAAGGGCCTGACTACAGGCTGCTGGAATCCAACCAGCTCGTAACCCGCGCCGAAGTGAGGACTATCGCTTCCCCAATCCTCAAGCGCTGTGTGCTGGGGCAAAACCAGGTCGGCCATTAGTGTCGTGTTGTCCATCACACTGCTGAAGCTGGCGATGAACGGTACATCGTACGAAGCATCGTAGATGTCGACCGAGGCCGGTAGTCCGTAGAACGGGTCCGCGCCTCCCACCATTAACGTGTTGACTTTGCCGGCGCGCATGTCCGCGACAATGGCCTGCCAATCGGAAAGCGAGCCTGTGTTCGGCGGTGTAGCGAGATCTTCCAGCGGAGGCGCTGGATTGAACAGCACACCGCCGGGAGTTTCGACGCTGCCCACCAGGAAATTGAGCGAGTATATGGCGATCAGATTGACCAGGCCGTTGGTGTGCGCGCCTGCCGAGCCTCCGCCCAAGGCGATCGCGGGCCCATGCCCCGCGAAATTGTGGGCTATATCGGTGATCTTCTCCGCGGATACGCCCACTCTATCCGCGACCACTTCAGGAGCGAATTCCGCAAGCGCTTCGGCGTCTCCGCCAGTGAGCGACTCTGCGGCAGCGGAGTCTCCAAGGCCTTCTCGCACGATGACCTCAGCGATGCTCAGCGCCAGAAGCCCCTCGCTTCCAGGCTTGATAGGTATCCACCTGTCCGCGTTGGCGGCTGTCATCGAAAAACGTGAATCTACGTGGTAGTGGGTACCCCGCTCGCGGTCGCCCTGCCTGAACTTGCCGTAGCCGCGTCCGTATCGCACGGGCGACCCCCATGTGTTGAGGAAGTCCGCCCCGAAAGACAGGATGAACTGCGAATTTTCGATGTCGAAGTCCGGCATCCGGTCCTGGCCGAACACAGTCTTGATCGCCGTGTTCAGGTTGGTGCTTTCGAGCGGCTCGTATGGAACATGCCTTGCGCCGTACTGCTTGGCGAATCTGCTAACGACGAGGCCGAGGTGCCCCCCCAGAGGATTGGTGGCAATCACCACCCCCTGTTGGCCCCGTGCCTGTTGGATGTTCTGCAAGTGGAACGCAAGCCTGCCGATCGCGTCGGTCCAGCTAATCTCTTCGAACTGCCCCGTGCCGCGTTCGCCCGCGCGCACCATCGGGCCCCGAATTCGATCTGGATTATACAGAGCCTGGAGACTAGCTTCGCATCTCGCGCTATGCTTGCCCACGTTGGTCGGGTAATCGATATTACCCTCAATCTTGCGCGCCCTGCCCTCCATAACACGGACTACAATTCCTTCAGCGGAGCCGCACTCCCTGCAGAGGGTGGCATACCAGTTGTCTCTCCCAGAGACGAGATCCTCCGGCATACGCACCGGCGACTCAACAAGCAGCTCATCCTCCGGCACACCGCAGGCGGCGAAAAGAATCGCCGCGGACGCGGAGCCGCCGGTGAGAGTCAGGAACTGTCTTCTGGTTAATGCCATTGTCTGTAATCCAAGCGGATGCGCCCCTCTAGTAGTGGCACGTTGTGCAGTCTGTAGGCGCGCCGTTGTCGCGATGACAGTCCACGCAGTCGCTCATCTTGAGCGTGCGGACCTGTTTCACCTTCTCCATCGAGCCTACGTCGCCGTGGCAGGTTGAGCATACCTGCGATGCTGGTACTCCATCCCGCTCGGAGAAGAACTTGATGTGCGCCTCGTGAACGAAGTGTACATGGTCGGGAACGCGATGCACGCGAACCCAGTTGATGGCGTCGTTGTTCTTGTGGGCGTCTTTGATTTTCTTGATTTCAGCCTGTGCCGTCTCAGTGCTTCCAGGAACAGCCTGGTGGCAGGTCATGCAGATTGCGACAGCGGGGATAGTGGCCTGGGCCGAGGTCTCCACCTGACGGTGGCAGAAAGTGCAATCCAGACCAAGGTCCTGTACGTGCGTTGTATGCGGGAACGCGATCGGTTGCTCAGGGCCTTCGTCCGACCCAAAAATGACAGGGGTTCCAAACCAAGCCGAGATGACCCAGGTGAGACCGACCAGCACCACAATCGCTGTGACTAATCCACCAATACCTAACACCGCACCGAGAAACATCTGCTTGCCGGTGGGCTTCTTTATCTGAAAGTCGCCTGGAATCAAATCACGGCTATCCTGGGTATCGGTCGGATGATGTGTTTCAGATCCAGTAGTCTGGCCAGAAGTTCCTGAGAACGCCCGCGTAGTCCACGGCCCGGCTCAGGAAGAACATGGCAATAACGAAGCTGATAACGGCCAAGACGTAGAGTGGAGGCCTGAACTTGCGCCAGCTCTCGGGAACGTGCCCTGACATGATGAACGAGGGGATCATGATGTGCCCCAGTATCATGTTCGAGGCGAACAGAACGATAAACAGAACTGACAGCCAGAGGCTTATGAGCAGGCTGCCCAGCTCGCTCCAGCTTTCAGGCCCGATCATTCTCGGGTCCATCGTTATGGGTATGACATCCATACGGTAAGCGGTCGAAAAACCTGTTTCTATTTCACTAAAATTGTGACCCTTTGGAGGCCGCTGACGATTATCACACTGGGGTCTGGGAGTGTCAAGGTCAGGGGCCCGAGAGCCGTTGCCTGTGTGCTGCAAAACTGTTGTGAAAATTATCACTTTAGCCGTTCGCGTGTCAAGACGAACAGGCGACCGCATACCGACAACGTCGCAGCAATTTGGGTCTATAATACAGCCAGCCAAAGGTAGAGGAGGACTGCTGATATGAGGGTCAACAACGTCGTAACAAGAATGCGCCAGGGCCAGATGGCCTACGGACTGAACCTGTCTTTCCCGTCCACAACACTGATCGAGCTTAGCGGACGGGTGGGGTTCGAGTTCGTGACTTTCGACAGCGAACACGGCCCTTTCACAGTTGACTTGCTCGACGACCTCTGCCGAATCGCCGACATGGCCGGCCTTACGCCGATGGCACGTGTGCCGGACATTGAGCATCCCACGATTCTCAGATTCCTGGACCGGGGCATTCTGGGCATCACCGGACCTCACATCGTCGACGCCGACCGCGCCCAGAAGCTCGCCGACGCCTGTCGATACGTTCCCAGTGGACTTCGCAGCTTCGGCTCGGGTCGAGGGGCCTACTTTGGAGATGTAGAGTCGCTACCAGAGTACATGGAGCATACGAACGACAACATTCTCGTAATAGCCCAGCTCGAGGACATCCAGGTGCTGGACAACATCGACGAAATCCTGGAGGTGGACGGCATCGATCTGTACGCGTCCGGCGCTCAGGATATCGCTCAGTCAATGGGACTTCCCGGTCAGCCCAACCACTCCCGTGTCCAAGAGTTCGAGCAGCAGGTACGCGCCGCTGTCCATGCCGCAGGCAAGCAGATGGCGGACGATGTTATGACGTCGGCGCGCGCTACCAATCTATTCATGGACGGGGCGAGAGCATTTCTGGAGGGTCAACAATGAAACGCGCAACCAAGGACATTCTGTACTTCGAGACCGGGCCTGATAACGCTCCGACGTTGTTCGTCGATCCGGGTGAGGAGTTCGAGGTCGTCACGCAGATGAATCGCGGCCCTTGGATAGAGGGCCATCCGACCCAGGAAGAGTTGGAAGCCAAGCTGATCGGGGGCAACCCGTCGAGCGGAGCGATTTACGTCAATGGCGCGGAGCCTGGACAAGTATTGATAGTCCACGTTCTGGACATCCAGACCGAGCCGTTCGGCTATACCCAGTTCAGGGGGAGCACGGGAGCCATGCCCGGCTGGATGGGCGGAACAGGGATAGGGCACCATCAGAAGATCGTCCAAATCAGTGACGGCCTAATTCACTGGAGCGACGACCTGAAGTTCCCAGTTGAACCTATGCTCGGAGTCGTGGGCGTGGCCCCGGCCAGGAGCCGGTGGACCAACGCCTGGGCAGGAGAGTGGGGCGGCAACTTCGACATCCAGGAGGTCACATTCGGGGCGTCAGTGCACATACCGATTCAGGTACCGGGAGCGCTGCTGCATGTCGGAGACATGCACGCCCGACAGGGGGATGGCGAGATCTGCGGCGCCGGCGGAATTGAGACCGGCGGAACTGCAAGACTGCGGTGCGAGCTCGCCCCTCTACCTGAAAACATGACATGGCCCCGAATCGAGAACGAGACCCACATCATGACGACTGGGATTGTTCGGCCCGCGGAAGACGCCTTCAGGATTGCCCTGTCAGAAATGCTGCTGTGGCTCGAGACTGATTACGGCTTCGAGCGAGGCGAAGCGTACCTGTTCCTGGGCCAAGTGCTGGAAGCGCGCTGCACTCAGTTCGTGAACCCGACCTTCAGCTACCTGTGCAAGGTCAACCGAAAGTGGCTTCCCGCGTAATCACGGGCTGATGGCCAGGGTCGGCACGTTGAGAACGAGGTCGGGGAAATCGATGACATATTCGGCACGCTTGTTGACCATGCCACTAAAGTAATTGAGGTCGTCGCCGAGCCTCTCTGGAGTGATGGAGTTGATGTATGGTTCGACTTCAGTGGGCGTGAGTCGGGTGAATCTCAGAAACATTCTGTAAACCGAGTCGGCCGAGAGGTGTCCGTCGCGCTCAAGCTCCTCTCGCAGGTCTGCAAGTTCGGGGTCGTGCAGTACCGCCAGCCACATGATCAGACGTCCGCGATCATGCCTCTTCGTAAGGTCATCCAACGACTCTTTGAAGCTCTCTCGCCACTGGTCCAAGTACCCTCTCCATCTATATCCAGTCGGGAGTCTGGCCGTCTCAATGTCAGCGTAATCCCCAATCTTGCGTGCTAGGGCAACCTCGAACGCGAATGCCTCGGCTTCGTGCAGCGCACCCATCAGGGAGTTCCCGCCACCTTTGTTTTGAGCCGGATTTAATAGCTGCTGCAGCGCATGACCTGCCTCGTGCGCGGTGGTGGCTGTGGCAGAGTCCAGCGGACGATCGGCGCGCATGACCAGCGCAAGACCGTCGTCGGTGCGAATGCAGCACCAGCCGAGCGCACGCTTCAATGATGGGTATCCCCTCTCTTCTGCGAGGGCCGCGTAGTCATCCAAAGAGAAGAATCTGGCTTCCCAACCATCTTGCTGAACGGTTCTTCCTGTCAGCAGATAGTAGCCGTTCTCGAAGATCTCGGTAACAAGGTCGGAGCCGTCAATCTCCTGTATTGTCTTCCCGTCCGGTCCAAAGATTGCCACCGACGCGAACACAGGCTGCTGCGACCCAAACGCCTCCTTCAACCGCTGCTTCAACTCCTCAGGCGAAAGCAGGTTGAATTGGGACTGAGGAGTGGTGACATCTACTGTCACTACGTAATCGTCGGGGAAACCAGTTGCCAGAGCGTAGAAGTTGCCATCGTCCGAGCCGACATAGACCAAGTCTTGATGGACGAGTATCGGTGCCCTTACGTTCTCTCTGGTCTGGAATCTCCAGACCAGAGAACCGGTGTCACTATCGAGAGCGTAGGAAAAGTCGTCGTCTGACCCAACGTGCACTAACCCTCCTTCCACCGCCGGAGTGGACTCGATACTTTTCCCAATCTGGTGTCGCCACCTCAGAGAGCCATCGGACACTGCGACCGAGTAGATGTAGCCGTCAGCCGAGCCGAAGTACACGGAATCGCCCGCAGCGGTCACAGATGTTGTCCGGCCATCGCCTGCCCAGAAATTCCACACTAACTGTCCAGTCATTGCATCGAGCGCATAAACGCGATCACCCCACGACCCGATCAACACGAGCCCATCCGAGACGGTAGGCGTGGAGTTGGAGCCGAGCAGCAACTCTGCCTTCCACAGGGCTTCTCCCGAACTTGCATCCAACGCGTAAACCCATTCGTCGTACGAAGCCGCGTAAACGACACCATCGGCGACTGTCGCACCTCCGTAGATTGCTCCACCTGTCTCGAATTCCCAAATCATCGAGCCATCGCTAAAGTCGAAGGCCGTGACAGCACCCCTTTCGTCTGCCACAAAGACACCAGTGCCGTCTGTCGAGACCTCGCCCCAGATCGCACCGAGCTTGCCCTTCCTCCAAAGTTGCGTTCCGCTGTTCCTGCCTACTGCATGAATCCAGCCATCGTGATCCCCTATAAGCACCAGGTCTCCGAACACGGCGGCCGTACCAGTGACACTGGCGCCGGCCCTGTAACGCCAGCGATTGGCGCCCGTTGCAGAATCCTGCGCATACAGGTAGTCCTCTGAGCTAATGTAGATAGTGCTGTCGTAGAGTACCGGCTTGGCATCGATCCAACTACCAAACTTGACCGTCCAAGCAACCTCGCCCGGCTCCGGTGGGACTGGCGTCGCAGTATAGGTTGGAGTCGGGGTCGGTGTGTCCAGGGGCGGAGGTGTGGACGTTGGCTCTGGACGTGGCGTCGCGGTAGGGAGCGTCAAGGTGGCGGTCGGTTCTGGTGTCGGCGTCTGAGTGGGGCTCGGTGTGGCGGTGGATATGAGTATAGCCGTGGCCTTTGGTTGTGAGATTGGCGTGGAAGTCGGTTCCGATGTCGGCGTCGCGGTCGGTGCTTCCGTCGGTGTAGCAGTGGGCTCAGTAGTCGATGTCGGCTCTGGCCTCGGTGTGTTCGTTGGTTCGGGAGTCGCGGTCGCAGTTGGTTCAGGGACCGGCGCAGATGTCGGCTCCGGAGTGGGGCTGCTCGTCGGAAGCACCGCAGCCACGGAAGCCGGTGTCGGCACTTCTTCTGGAAGTGACGACTGGCCACAAGCTACAAGTAGAATGACCAGCGAGGCGCCGACTGCGGCGAACCACAGCCGCGCGTTCATTGGGCCACGTCCGCCACGCACCGGAAGCCCATGTTGCCGGTGGAGCTATCCGGTGTGTTGGCGCTGCGGGCTGCGACGCGGTAACGGTTGCAGTACGATTCGTGGCAAAGGTACGATCCGCCGCGGATAACCCTGCTGACGCCCGAAGGCGGACCTGCGGGGTCGACGGTGGGGCCCTGGCGATGAAAAGTTGGACTGAACCAGTCCCACTGCCACTCCCAGACGTTGCCTGAGACGTTGTACAGGCCGAAGCCGTTGGGGTAAAAAGACCTGGCCGGCGCAGTGCCGACGTGTCCGTCTTCCTTCGTGTTCCGGTCCGGGAACTCGCCCTGCCAGATGTTGCACATGTGTCTGCCGCCTGGGGTCAGGTCGTCGCCCCAGGCATAGCGTCTACTGACGAGTCCGCCGCGGGCCGCAGCCTCCCACTCGGCCTCGGTGGGAAGTCGCTTGCCTGCCCACCGGCCATATGCCTGCGCGTCGTTCCATGAAATGTGGACAGCGGGATGGTCCATTCTGCGACCTATTCCCGAGCCCGGACCCTCTGGCCTGCGCCAGCAGGCGCCATCCACCCGCCACCACCAGGGCGCTTCCGCGACCGACTGCGTAACTGTTCTGGCGATCTTCCTGGGGACGAACGAATGGAACACGAACGACCAGCCGTACCGCTCGGCCTCGGTCCTGTACCGGGTCTGCCTAACGAACCTGCCGAACTGCGCATTTGTGACCGCGGTCTCGTCGATCAGAAACGGCGAGACTTCAATCTCTCGCACCGGCCCCTCACCGTCGGCGGCAAATCCGACACTGTCGTCGGTGCCCATGAGAAATCTGCCGCCGGGTATGTGGACCATTCCCTTGGGAGCGCGTCCGACAGCTTTGGTCCTGACAAGACCGGCCGGGGTATGTAGAGGGGTAGTAGGCCTGTCGGTCTCCGCCGAGGGAGCGCAGCAAGCTTCAGACATCGCTCCCTCCTCACCTATGGATCAGACGCCCAGAGAGGCGGCCGCGGTTCGCGCAAGCTCGATCAACGGCGTCGGATAGACGCCGAAAACTAAGGTCGCCGCCGCGGTGGCCGTCAACGCCACTCCCGTTGCGGCGTCAGAGGTAACCGAGCTATCGTCCGAGGGTTCCTGGAGGAACATGACCTTGACAACTCTGAGGTAATAGTAAGCCGAGACCACGCTGTTTACCATTCCGACGATCGCCAACCAAGCCATGTCGGCGCTTACGGCGGCGCCGAAGAGGTAGATCTTGGACATGAAACCGATGGTCGGAGGAATCCCCGTAAGCGAGATCATCGCAAATCCCAACGTTACTGCCAGCAGAGGGGCACGCCTCATCATACCCGCGTAGCGATCGATTTCGTCGGAGTCAATCTTATTGGATACTGCGATTATCGCGCCAAAGGCCAGCAGGTTGGTAGCGACGTATCCGCCCAGATAGAACAGGATACCGCTCGTCCCGATGTCCGTCTGCTCCGCGGATCCGGCAGCAAAAGCCGCGAGTCCAACCATGACGTAGCCTGCATGGGCAATGGTGCTGTACGCGAGCATTCTCTTGATGTTGTTCTGACGAATCGCGACAAGGTTTCCGAAAGTCATCGAAGCCACGCTCAGCGCGGCGAAAATCGTGGCCCAGTTCTCGCTTACAACGTCCATCGGGAAGGATATGTAGAAGACCCGGAGAATCACCGCGAAGCCCGCGGCCTTCGACGCTACAGATAAGAACGCCGTTATCGGCGTGGGCGCGCCCTCATAGACGTCCGGCGCCCAGAACTGGAACGGGAAGCTTGATATCTTGAATCCGAATCCGGCTATTATCAGCGTTATCCCAAACAGGAGGGCCTTGCTGTCTCCGAAGGCCTCAGCGGGATCGAGCAGCCCGGCATCGACCATGCCACTAATCTGCGCCGCGATTTCGGGAAGCGATGTCGTGCCCGTGAACCCGTAGATGAACACCATGCCGTAAAGCAGCACGGCGGAGCTCACAGCGCTCAGGATAAGGAACTTCATCCCGGACTCCGCCGAGCGGCCGTCGCGCAGGAACGCAGCCAGCGCCGCCGTTGGCAGTGCAGTTAGCTCCAGTGCCACGTAGATCGTGATGAGCTCAGTCGTTGACGCCAGCAACATCATGCCTGACGTCGCGAGCAGAATCAGTCCGTAGAATTCTGCTCGGAAGCGCTGTATGCGATCGACATAGGCGCCGGACATTAAAAGCACCAGCGCCGCAGCGGTGGCGAGGAGCAATTTGAAGAACAAGCTGAACTTGTCGACCACCAGTGTCCCGAAAACGCCCTGCATTTGGCCCGTCGACTCGGAGTTGAGGTCGCCCCACAGAACGAGACTGAAGACGACAGACAGAGCCAGGCCGATCACACCGACGGCCAAGAGTACGCTCTTCCTGGACACGACGAGATCGATCAGGATCAGCAGCATCGCCACTCCTGCCAGAGCGATCTCAGGCGAAAGAAGGTATATGTCGTTTAGCGTCACTTTGCGGTTGTCTCGCTAATTCACTCTGCTTAGGACCAGGTCCATCTGGAGGGACTCCACAATTGGCTTGACCCCCGTGGCAAACACGTCGGTCACGGTGCCCGGGAATATGCCGACCACCATTATCGCAATAACCAGAGCCGCAATTGGCACTAGCTCAAGAGGAGTCGCGTCGCGCAGGTCCGCAAACCGAGGGTTGAGCGGACCGAGCATAACTCGCTGCACCATCCACAGAATGTATCCTGCTGTCAAAACCACTCCGAATGCGCCCAGAGCGGTCATCCAACTCCAGACAGGGAACGTTCCGATAAAGACGTGGATTTCTGAGACGAATCCGGCGGTCGATGGCAGCCCCAGCGATGCCAGTCCCGCGACCAGCAGCGCTGCACCCAGGATTGGCATTCGCCCGGCCAGACCGCCCAGGTCCGGAATGTGCCTGGTATGGGCGCGCTCATAGACATAACCGACCAGCAGGAAAAGCAGACCGGTGATCGCACCATGTGTGAACATCTGGAGCGAGGCCCCCGTCAGACCTACAGACGATACACTTCCCGCGACGCCGACAGCCGAAGACAGGCCCAGAAGCACGAATCCCATGTGGCTGACAGAGCTGAATGCGATTAGCCGCTTCATATCCGTCTGTCTGAACACAACCACCGCGCCGTACAGAATATTGATCACCCCGAGCGCAGCCAGCGCCCACGACACGTCCCTCAGCACTTCCGGCAAGATACCGCCGAGCCTGAACATTCCGTACGCGCCCATCTTCAACAGCACGCCGGCCAGCATTACACTAGCCGCCGTTGGTGCGTCTGTGTGAGCGTCGGGAAGCCATGTGTGCAGCGGCCAAACAGGCAGCTTGACTGCGAACGCGACAAACAGGAGCAGGAACACCAGCAGCGCGGGCACGCCGCTGCTGGCCTGCCGCACTAGAGCGGGCATCTCCGTCATGTCGAACGATCCCGTTGTGAAGTACAGGATCAGGATGCCGACAAGCATGAAGGCGCTTCCCAATATCGTAAATATCAGGAACTTCATGGCCGAATACTCGCGGCGACCGCTCCCCCAGATCGAGATCAGGAAGAACATCGGAATCAGCTCGAGCTCCCAGAAGACGAAGAAAAGCAGGAAGTCCAGCGATGTGAACACGCCCACGACCGCACCCTGGAGCGCCAGCAGCCACACGAAGTATTCGCGCACCCGGTGCTCTATGCTCCAGGAGGCGAATATCGCGACCATTCCCAGCAGCCCGGTGAGCAGCACCAGCGGCGCACTCAGTCCATCGACTGCCAGGAAATACTGAACCTCGAACGACGGGATGGGGATCCAGTCAGCCACCCTATCGACAAGTTGGAACTGCGACGCGCCGTCTGACGTGTCATAGGCAAGGAAGATGAAGAACGTCAGCAGAAACTCGACCACCGAGACGGCCGCAGCGAAGATCTTCACGTTGCGCGCGCCGCGACCCAGCAGCGCGATAAGCACTGCCGCGCCTATGGGCAGAAACACTGCTAATGTCAGCAAACCTGTGAACAACTCTTCATTACCTGCCAGTTAGGGACCATACACTGTGGTTCACTTGGTTACAGGAACCACAGGTACAGGCCAAGAATTACTGTTACCCCTATCGAAATCGCTGCCGCGTACTGCTGAATCTGACCCGTCTGGAATTGTCTCAGCGCGCCTCCGACGTTTGCCCCAAGCCAACCGACCATGTTCGCGATTCGGTCAACTACGTTCTTGTCTCCCCAGTCGAGTAGCCGGGCTACGCCGCCGTAGAAGAACCGGCGCACCAGCAGTTCTTCGTAAAGCTCATCGACATAGTACTTGGAGCTAAGCAGCGTATACACGGACGAGAATCGTCTTCCGACCGCCTCCGCCGACCACGTCTGCCGATAGTACATCATGTAAGCGACGAATATGCCGGCGACGGCTACCGCGCTGGACACTACCGCAAGCGTAATGTCGAACGGCGGAATCTCGACTGCAATTGATCCTTCACCCATGAAGTGCGTGAACCAGTGGATCGGCACTATTCCGAGGTCGGTCAGCGGGTTGAATATAAATCCAGCAACCACAGCAAGAACAGCCAGTACCGCCATTGGAGCAACCATGACCCACGGCGACTCATGCAGGCTCACGTGCCCCAGGTGCAGTTCCTCGGCGTCCTCCGTCTCGGAGGCCTCAGTCTCAGCGCCGCCTCTGAATTCGCCGTTGAACGTCATGAATAGCGCGCGGAACATGTAGAAAGCAGTCATGAACGCTGCGATCAGGCCCAGCGCATAGACGATCATGCCGACGGCAGACCCTTCGTGGAAGGCACTTGCCAGGATCTCGTCCTTGCTCCAGAAGCCGGCGGTCGGGAATATTCCGGCCAGCGCCAGGCTACCTATAAGGAAAGTGAAGTACGTCCACGGCATGTATCGCCGCAGACCTCCCATGTAGCGCATGTTGAACGTGCCCGTGGCATGGTTTACCGATCCCGAGCCCAAGAACAACAGCGCCTTGAAGAAAGCATGAGTGAAAAGGTGGAATATCGCGAACGCATACGCGCCAACTCCGAGTGCGAGCATCATGTATCCGAGCTGGCTGACAGTCGAGTACGCTAGCACTCTCTTGATGTCGTTCATCACCAGACCCATCGACGCGGCGAAGATCGCGGTGAAGCCTCCGACGATAGCAACAACTATCATCATCTCGTCGGACGCTTGGAACAGTGGGAAGAAGCGGGCAACCAGGAACACGCCGGCGGCTACCATTGTGGCAGCATGGATTAGCGCGCTGACTGGAGTCGGACCTTCCATCGCGTCCGGCAGCCAGGTATGCAACGGGAACTGTCCCGACTTACCGATAGCTCCGGCGAATATACCGGCCGCGATCCATGTCGCGACCCCGCCTGCTATTATCCCCGAATCAACTGCGCTGTACAGATCAGATATGTCCAGACCATTGAGTCCTGCAGCCGCCAGCGTATCCTGCTGGTAGAACAGGTACATGATCGCCAGCATGAACCCGAAGTCCCCCACCCTGGTGACGATGAAAGCCTTCTTGGCGGCGTTGGCAGCCGACGGTCTTGTGAACCAGAAGCCGATCAGCAGGTACGAACATAGCCCAACGAGTTCCCAGAAGACGAACACCTGGATGATACTCGACGCCAGCACGAGGCCGACCATCGAAGTCGTGAACAGAGACATATAGGCGAAGTAGCGAGCGAACCCTCGGTCCTCTTCCTCGCTCATGTAGCCGAGCGAGTAGACTTGGACCATCAGGCTGACACCTGTAACCACTACAAGCATCACGGCGGTAAGCGGGTCCAACAGGATGCCCACGTTGAATGTAAACGCGCCCACGGTTAGCCATTCGTGGACCTCGTATTCGATGTGACCGTGGTTGGCAACGGTGCTGAAGAGTGCAGCCACCGATATGACGAAGCTGAGACCGATGGTCAAAATTGTCAGCCATCCAGCTGACTTGCCCAACTGGCCGAGACCGGGACTCGTGCCGGATCGTGCATAGGCTAGCGGCCATATTACGAAACCGATAACGGCGAACGACGCGAGCGGCGCAAAGAGGGTCAGCCATACGATCGATTCAGAGATCATCTACAGCTTCCTCAGAATCTCGTCGGCCACGTGTTCTCTGCCCTTGGGTACGTACACCTTGAAAGGCGTCCTCTCCCCCCAGTCCATGATGTCTCCGACCGGAAGAATCTTCGTAGGCAGACCATCTCCTTCCAGAAGGTCCTTCCACATCTCAGCCATCATCAGGCTGGGCACAGTGCGATATTCTACCCACATACAGAGCTATTTCCTCATCTGGGTCGCGTCCGTCACTAAGACGGACGATCGACTTCGGTATATGGCGATCACTATCGCGAGACCGAGCGCCACCTCCGCCGCCGCGATCGTGATGATGAATATCGAGAATACCTGCCCGGTCAGCAGCAGATGCACCATCTGGTCACCACCGCTGGATGGACGGCCGTATAGCGAGGCGGGGACCGTGTACCTGGAGAACGCTACTGCCGCCAAGTTCACGGCGTTGAACATCAGCTCAATCGACATGAGCACGGCAATCGCATTGCGCTTCGACAGCGCTCCGTACAGCCCAATAGCGAAGAGTATCGCTGAGACTATCAGGAAATTGTCGAGACTCAACGAATCACCTTTCGCGAATCAGCGCCAATGCGCCAATGACAGCCGCCAGCAGTACGACGGACGCCACTTCGAAAGCCAACACGAAGTCCTGCACGAGTAGACGAGCGATCCACGGGATCGTATTGGAAAAGACCTCCCCTACTCTGGATGTCGCTGCCGCGCTAAGCTGTCCATCCTGTAGGACATTGTCCAGGATTATCCAGTCTGTCTGAACCGTGACGAAAATTGCCAAAATTCCGAACAGCGCAGCCAGGATGCCTACAGGTATCCGCATCGAATGCGCGGGGCTGCCTGTCTCCACCTCTCCCGTCATCAGAATGGCGAAGATTATCAGTACTGAAATAGCGCCAACGTAGATCAGCACCTGTACTGCGGCGATGAACTCGGCCCGGAGTAGGACGAACATCCCAGCGACTGCCAGTAACGACACGATCAGGAAAAGCGCTGCCCTGAACAGGTTCCGCATCTGGACCACGGCGAATGCCGCGATAATGCTGCTCCCTGCCAGCACCCAGAAGACTATGTCGACAATCAGGGACGCCTCGGCCCCCTGGCCAGGGATCATCTCTGACCCCAACGCTGCTGCTGTTCAGTCAGCGACGGCCGTTCGTGCCGGTGGACCTCCCGCGAGTCCGCTTCATCGCCATCCAGCGGGTTGTAGTCCTGGCTCGCCGACAGTTGAGGCCTGAACCAGTGGCTTGGGCGCTTAGGCGAGGCAACCAGCCTGGCCTTGTCTATAACAAGATCGCGGCGACTGTACTTTCCCTCCTCGAACCCACTGCCCATGTGGATTGCATCATACGGGCACGCCTCGACGCAAAGGCCGCAGAACATGCAGCGACCTATGTCTATGTCGAACACTTCGAGGAAGTACTTGTCGCCCTCCTGGATGTCGGTCTTTGCCGGGTCCGTCACAATTCGAATGATGCCAAGCGGGCAATACTTCGCACATGACGCGCAGCCCGTACAACGATTCTCGTACCAGGAGAACTCTTCCCCTCTGAAACGAGGGTGCTGGTACTGTCGGTCGCGCACGCTGGTCAGGCCCATGAGCGCCTTCAGCGACTCGCCCGGGCGTCGCAATGCGAACGCAACCGGGTTCTGGTCGTTCATCCGTGCGAGACCTACCAAACCGATCTTGCGATCGGGGTACTGGTGAACGGTGAATACCCGACCCGGAGAGACGAGATTCTTCATCGTCACTCCCAGTCCCTTGAAGAGTGAGAGGCCATACATAGTCTAATCAGCCTCCGCATACATATTTGCCAGCGGCGATTTCTTGTCCTGAACTTTCCGGCGTTGTTCCTTCAGCACTAATCGGCCTCCGCGTACATGTTCGCCAGCGGAGATGGAACGGGCGCCGGCCGTTCGAGCTTCTTCTGGCCGAGCACCCTGGCAGTTACGATGATCGCAGCGATCATTAATGCCCAGTTGATTGCCGACATGATCCAAAGCGAGCTCATCGATATGTCGCCAGCGTCGTCCTGGAAAATCACAACCTCGATCGCGATCGCGAATATATTCAGCAGCGAGAGCGCAAACAGCCCCTTCCACGCGAATCCCATAATCTGGTCAACGCGAAGCCTGGGCCACGTCGCGCGAACCCACAGCAGCGCGAACACAACCGCGAACGTCTTGACTATAAACCAAATCTGTCCCGGGATGGGCGAAAATCCGTTGGTGCCCCCCAGGAACAGCGTCACGACAATCATTGCGGTTATTATCGGGGCCATGAACTCTGCAAGGAACAGCAACGCGAACTTGATGCCGCTGTACTCAGTGTTGTAGCCAGAGCCTAGCTCAGATTCAGCCTCGATCTGGTCGAATGGCGTTCTGCTCATTTCCGCCGATGCGGCAGCAACGAAGATCAGGAATCCGAGAGGCTGAACGATGAGAAACGGCACCGACTGGCTCTGGACTATATCAAACAGGGAGAGGGAACCTGAAAGGATCAATACACCCACTACGCCCAGCGCCATGGGCACCTCATAGCTGACCAGCATCGCAACACCGCGCATCGCGCCGAGCATCGCGTACTTGTTCGCCGAACCCCACCCCGCCATGAATATCGCAATGGTGTTGACCGAGGTCACGCCAAGCACGAACAGGATCCCGATATTCAGCCGCCCCAGGAAGGAGTTCTCCCCAAACGGCACGACCGCGACCACGACCAAAGTTGGCACCAGCAGGACGACCGGTGCGAGGAGCATCACCCAGCGGTCCGCCTCATCTGGAGTCGTGTCTTCCTTTGTGATGAGCTTGAGGAGATCGGCGATGGGTTGGAGCACGCCAAATGGCCCCCACCGATTGGGACCCAACCTGTTCTGGAATCTGCCCAGCACCCTCCGCTCGAACCACGTGTAGACAGCAGTGGACATCACCATCGCGTTGATGACGACAAATGACAGCAACGCCGCTCCAATGGCAAAAACCACCCAGTCCAAGCTTTCTGGAACGAAGCCGTCTATGAAGTCGTAGATGCTCCCAAAACTGATGATCCCCTCGAAGAGCGATCCGGCATTCACCGATCAACCTCCCCGAGGACGATGTCGACAGACCCGAAAGTTGTGATCAGGTCTCCCATCTTCCCGCCCACGAGCATCTCCCGCAGCGGATTCAGATTGATGAATGATGGCGCCCGTACCTTGCACCTGTACGGCGATATGCCTCCATCGCTAACCAGGTAGAAACCGAGTTCGCCTTTTGGCCCCTCTACAGCAGCGTAGGCATCGCCATCGGGAGCGCGGATGAAGAAAGGAGTGTTCGCGCGAACGGGTCCGTCGGGAATCTGCTCGATGCACTGCTTGATAATCCGCACACTCTCGCGCATCTCCTGGACGCGAACGGTGTACCTGTCAAAGTTGTCACCGTCATTGCCGATTGGAATGTCAAACTCCAGCCGATCATACACCTCGTACGGGTCTGCTTTTCTCAGATCCCACTGCACACCAGCAGCGCGAAGCATTGGGCCGCTGACCGAGTTGTCGATAGCCTGCTCAGCCGTCAATACCCCCACGTTGCGGGTGCGCGTCAGGACAATCTCGTTTCCGGTTATCAGGTCTTCAAGTTCGTCTATGGAGGCGGGAAGGTCCTCGACGACCCTGTCGAGGGCTGGCCAGAAGTCGTTCGGGGCATCCTGTAAGACGCCGCCGGGTCGCATGTAGCTCAGCGTTATTCGGGCGCCGCAAAGCATCTCGAACAGGTCCAGAATCCTTTCACGCTCTCTGAAGCAGTACATCAGCGGCGTAGCAAAAGCTCCCAGATCATTCAGGAGGAACCCTGTCGCCATCATGTGGCTGGCAATGCGTTGCAGCTCGGAGCTGATTACTCGAATGTACTGCGCTCGCTCCGGCACTTCAATGCCCGCCAGCTTCTCTACCGCTCTGACATAAGCCAGGTTGTTGGACATACTCGCAGTGTAGTCCATACGGTCTGTGAGCGTGACGATCTGAACGTAAGAGCGCGACTCAGCCAGCTTCTCAGAGCCTCTGTGCAGGTACCCGAACACCGGCTCTACGTCCAGCACCACCTCGCCGTCGAACGTTACGCGCAGCCTGAACACCCCATGCGTGCTGGGATGCTGAGGTCCAAGGTTTATTGTGACTGGCTCTGTCCTGATTGCCATCGACTACAGTTCCGGTTAGGTGTCCCTAACCCAAATAGTCCTTCCTGAGCGGGTGCCCGGGGAAGCCCTCCCAAAGCAATACTCTCTTCATGTTCGGGTGTCCCTCGAAGTGGATGCCCATCAAGTCCCAGACTTCCCTCTCCTGTAGGTTCGCACCCTTCCACACGTCATACACTGAGTGAATGCCGGGCTCATCCCTGCCATAGACTCTGGACTTGACCACCAGACTGGCGTTCCGTCGCAACGATAGCAGATGGTACACCATCTCGAAGTATTCGACGTAGTCAACCGCGGACAGCGCGTTCAGAAAGGAGAAGTCGAACGCGGGGTCGTCCTTCAGAAGACGAGCGACAGCAAGCATATGTTCAGGCAGCACCCAGACATCCGTCTGCGTGCTATCGACAGCCGCGCCCGGAATCGATTCGTTGATCAGGCGCGCCGCATCCTCCCCGGAGTGTGCCCTAGTCAATTTGTCGGCTTACTTCCTTCCCTGTTGGATGGAGTAGCGCTTGATCTTCTCGTGGAGCTGCATAATCCCATACAGAAGAGCGTCGGGACGGGGCGGGCAGCCAGGCACGTAAACATCGACCGGGATAATATGGTTGACTCCCGGCACCACGCTATAGGAGCCATAATATGGGCCGCCGCTCGTTGCGCAAACCCCCATGGATATCACCCACTTGGGTTCAGCCATCTGCTGATAGACACGCTCGATTGCCGGGGCCATCTTCCACGTCACTGTTCCGGCGATGATTATCAGGTCCGCCTGCCTTGGCGACGGCCTGAACACCTCCATGCCGAACCGCGAGATGTCGAACCGCGACATTGCGCTGGCCATCATCTCGAACGCACAGCAGGCCAATCCGAATGACAGCGGCCACACTGCGGACTTGCGCCCCCAGTTGATAAGCGCGTCAATTGACGTTATGGCGATGTTCCGCTCGAACTCCTCAGGGACTTCGAGCAATGGCTCTGCAAGGGCCTCGGTATGAGTCGCCTTGAGATGATTTACGTAGTCGCCTTCTTCCCTATCGAGGTCCCACGTGGACTGGTGCAGAAGAAGGTCGGAGGTTGGGTCGTGTGTCATGCCTCAACTCCATTCCAGCGATCCCTTGCGCCAGGCGTAAAGCCACCCGACCACAAGGATCGCAACAAACACCAGCATCTCCAGAAGTACAAATGCGCCGAACTGGGCCGTAAGCAGCCCGAAGCTGGCGGCCCATGGGAACAGGAAAACGACTTCGACATCGAAAACTACAAAGATCAGCGCAAAGGAGTAAAATCTAAAGTTGAACTGGCTCCATCTGCCGGAAAGCGTCTCGAATCCACACTCGTAGATCGCCTTTTTTATGGGGTCCGGAGCGTATGGCCTGATCTTGAGTACCGTCAACGCCCAACTGGCTATCAGCATCCCGAGTGGCACTGCCGCAGCTACTGCGACGAAGATGGCGATCAGGGCGTACTGCCGGAAATACTCGTCAAGCATGTCGTTGTGGACGACTCCTTGAACTATGGCGGGGGCGACCGCGCGAGCGAGATAATAAGGGATAAAATCCCGTCCGGGTCAAGGTCTGAGTTCGGGCGAAATATAGCACACGCACCTTGAAACCTGCAAGTGAAAAGTTTTACAAACAGACCGTGAGAGAACCTTGATTACCGGACCTAAATCCCCAGACAGCGCCCAGCTTGTGCCACTACCTCCCATGATAGACAGATACGGGGAGCGTATTCAGAGCGCGCTGAGGTCGGAGCTGTCACAGCGCCACTCGTTCGTGTACGACATGCTCAGGTACTACATGGGGTGGGCGGACGAGACCGGTGCCCCGGTGGCCTCGACCACAGGCAAGGCCGTCAGACCATCGCTCTGCCTGTTCGGGTGCGAGGCAGTCGGTGGCACGGTCTCCCAGGCCATACCCGCGGCGGTTGCGCTCGAGTTCATCCACAACTTCTCGCTCGTTCACGACGACATCCAGGACGAAGACGAGACACGCCACGGTCGCAAGACGATCTGGGCCGTGTGGGGAAAACAGAAGGCGCTGGTCTCAGGCAACGTGCTGTGGGTCGTAGCCGACACAGCCCTCCACAGGCTGCTCTCTTCGGGACTGGACGCGAGCCGCGCGGTTACAGTAGCCCAACTCCTGACGGAGGCCTACCTGGAGATGATAGAGGGCCAGTACCTCGACATCTCGTTCGAAGGCCGACACGACATAGGCATGGACGACTATCGCCGGATGATCTCACGCAAGACTGGCGCCCTGCTCAGATGCTCGCTGAACATCGGGGCAGCTGTTGGCGCCGACGATCCCGGCACAGTGGCCGCCTTCAGGGAGTGCGGAAGGGCACTCGGATACGTGTTCCAAATTCGGGACGATGTCCTGGGCGTCTGGGGTCAAGAGGACGTCACAGGCAAACCCGTCGGCGCAGACATCAGACGCAAGAAGAACTCATACCCCGTGGTCTATGCGATGGAGAACGCTGGGGACGGCGACAGCGTGCGCCTGTCCCGCATCTACGAAAAAGAGGAACTGGACGAAACCGACGTCGCATCAGTCCTTGAAGTCATGGACAGGGTCGGCGTACGAGAGCAGGCTCGAGCCGAGATCGGCGAGTGGGCAGACATCGCAATGCAGTCCCTGGCTTCGGTTGAGCTATCCCCCTCAGCACGAGAGGAGATCGAAGAGTTCACCCACTTCCTGATGGTCCGGGACAGGTAGAGTTCTACTAGGCACGTGGATGCTGCCGATCAGGGCCCATAGTCCGCCAGAAAGTCATCCCGCATCTGGCATGTGACGAGGTCACTGTCTGCCAGCGATTCCCAAAGCGGAACGTCCGTGGTGACAAGTACATCAGCGTTGCCCAAGAGATAAGCGTAGACAAGGTAGACGTCTTTTTCCGGCAACCGGCTCAGGAGCTCGTCGGGCACAATTTCCGCTATATCCGCCCGAATTCTGATCGTCCTTTCACTGTCGTCATACAGGCTGCGGAACACTTTGCTGATTACTCTGCGCCGGGCATCCGTGAATTCCATCAGCCGATTGGCTTTGTTGCTCCAACGGGGCTCACTTGGAACTATCAGAATGTCGGCGGACTGCACCAAAGCGCTCAGGAATTGCACCGTCTCTCGCTGGCTACTCTCCCCGTTCTCACCCCAAAGGTCGTGGAAGATCCACTCGTTAAGGACAATGAGCATAAGCCTTGATCAGCTCGGTCCAGAGTTCTGGCCGAAGAACACAGCCATGTCCTCTAGTTCAGCCTCTATGAATGACCTAAGCCCTCCTTGGATCTGTCCGTCCGGAGTCGCCTCCTGCTTGGTGAATCTACTCTCTCCACCCTCCTTCTCTGCAAAGATGAAAGAGACATCGTCCACTCCCACTTTCCCATCCGCAATCTGAGCGAGCAATGACAACACAAATGTCTCGCTGTGGGTGGACACGATAATCCGCTTGTCCTGCTTGGAAGTGATGTCCACCATTGCGTGTACGAGCTTCCTGACCATTGAGGGGTGAAGATGAATCTCTGGCTCCTCGATGGCGACTACCTTGGTCTTGGAATACAGGCAAACCGTGAGCATGTGCACGAGCTGATTGATTCCGAAGCCATCGTTGACCAAGGATGCGGGAACGTCGCCATTCCTGGGTACCGAGTCGAGGTTGAATGACGAGGTTCCAGCCTGCATACGAACGCGAAGTTGTCGATCCGCAACTGATTCCAAATAGTCGCTGACGGCGTATTCTAGGTATCGATCAGAAGCGAGAATCGACGCCACTTCAGTATCCTCAGCCAGATATGGAGTTACGTTTGACACGCTATACACAGGAGTCCCGAACCCACGTCTAAGGGGGACAAAACCTGTCCCGCGAGCCAGTTCCACCGATGAATTCGCGGTAGTTAGTAACCCTTCAAGTACTTTGGGGTCGACTGCGTGTCCCGCCAGTACTGTCCCCAAGTTGATTCCATTCCAAGTTACTTCGACTGGTGATTCGATCGCTTCATCATTCGGTGGCTCCCAGTTCAAAATATGGTTACTTGATGTCTGCTGATCTCCGCGGTACGGAAATGGGATGTCAAGTGCCATCATCACAAATGGTTCCAATCCGCCTGGGCAGTCAAACTGGACCGTAACCGCGCCACCGGAATGGTCAATCGACAGCATAACTTTAGACGACCATAGTTCGCGGTCAATGCCAAGGGACAGGTTCACACGTACGTCCTCAGCGTGATTTCGTACCACCTCCCTCAACCCACCAAGACTTATCGTTGGGTAAGAAAACAGACTCGGAATATTCTGGGCAGGATTGGTAAAAAAATTCCTGAGCGTGAGCAGGCCGTAGATCAGAGACGACTTGCCAGAGCCGTTCGGTCCGTAAATCACGGTCAGCGGGGCAATCTCTACTGTCGCATCGCGAATCGAGCGGAAATTCTCCAGATGGAGAGTGTACTTGTCCGACATCTGCCTGCCTCCGGGTCGATTCGCACTTTGGGTATCCCTGGGGCCAAGTAAGTCAATCTGAGTTTATCAGACAACCTCTGGACGAATCCTGTAGTTGACCAGTGATGAACCTGTCCCAGATTAACAGGGGGCGCCCTCCGTAATTGAAAGCCACCTCTCCCTTGACCTGAAAGTACATACGTTCTATACTCGACATCAGATACCATGTCCTTATCACAGTTCATCAGAGACAACACCAACGACGGGCGCAACATCGCCAGCGTCCTCATCGACGTGATGGAGGGACGCCTCGACGACTGCAAGATCAGCCACAGACTCACGGCAGCCAGGCTGCTCATCATCTACGGATACGATGACGCAGACGATTTCATAGGCGACAACACCCCCGACTCTCAGGAGAGTGAACGGCGTGAAAAAGCGTGGTTCCCGATCGACCCCGCACTCACCACGCTCATCAAGATCAGGACCGACGACGGACGGGCCATGGCCCTCTTCCTCATCGACGTCATGGAAGGCAGGGTGGAAGGCATCCACGTCGGACACCGCGTCGCAGCAGCGAAAGAGCTTCTCAGCCGCGCGTTCGGCAAGTATCAGAGCAGACCCCTGCCCAAGCCTCCCGGTTCAACCGCACCCAGGCGCCAGACTCGCAAGACACACCAGCGAGTCGCACCTGCTCAGACCCAGGCCGCCGTCGCAGCACCCACTGCAAGTGCAGCGGTCCTGGACGAACCTGAGCAGCAGACAGAGCCTGAGGCCAATCGCGCCATTGTCATCGACATAGACAACGATCCCTACCTGTCGGTCTTCGACTCTCCCCTGTACGACTTCATAAACGAGTGTGAAGACCCGGACTTCGATCCATATCTCGCCGCCCTCGACGAGGAGTACTTCAAGTCATTCACCGGCTGCAGGGAACCAGAGTGCGAGGTCCACGGTGAACCCCCACAGATAGACTTCGATCCCAACGACTACCACTACTGATGCAGACCCAGATCGAGTTGCCTGTGCACCTTGGGTATGGTACGTTCACCCTACCGTACGAGACTGAGCCTTATCTGCAACCAGAGCATTGCTCAGTGACGAAAATTTGGTAAGGCGGTGCTAAAGACCAGTGTTTTCACCCTCAGCGCACCCAAAGGCCGACGCACTCGATAGAGCCTACCACCACTGTCAGCAGGTAGCCAAAGAGCACGCCAAGAACTTCTACTATGCGTCTCGCACGCTACCGCTCCAGAAGCGGCGGGCCATCTACGCAGCGTATGCTGTCTGCCGGCTGTGGGACGACATCGCTGACGACGACGCGCCACTCTCAGAAAAGCGCCGCATGTTCGCCGAGACACGCCGTACGCTGGCCACCACTCTGTCTGCACCGTCCCACGATGAATCCGACGGTAGCAATTCGCCACATTCAGCGCCTGAGTTCATTGCCTTGGCAGACGCTACCAACGCCTTTGGCATCCCTGTCCGTTACTATGACGAGATTCTGGACGGCGTCGAATCTGACCTTGTAAAGGACCGGTTCGCCAACTTCGCTGAGCTTCGAGAATACTGTTACAGGGTGGCCTCTGTTGTCGGGCTGATCTGCATTGAGGTCTTCGGATATGATGACCCCAGCGCCGAGGACTACGCAGTCGACATGGGCATAGCTTTGCAATTGACAAACATCCTGCGCGACCTGAAGGAAGACGCAGGACGCGACCGGATATACATACCCCAGGACGAGATGGCAGAATTCGGTTACACAGAGGAAGACCTCAAGAACGAGGTCGTCAACGACCGGTTCAGATCGCTTATGAAGTACCAGGTCGACCGTGCCAGGTCACACTACGAGAAGTCTAGACCCCTGTTCGATATGGTCGAACTGGAGTCCCGGACCTGCCTCCGGGTCCTGCACGAAGCATACGCCGCTATCCTAGACAGGATCGAAGACTCCGGGTTCAACGTCTTTTCGCAACGGATCGGACTGAGCGCCAGTGAGAAGCTGCTGATAACCGCACGGCTCTGGATCGGCAGCGCCGCGCTGGGCATTCCGGTGGTCAGGCGACTCCTGTATTAGATATGCACGCCCTGATTCTCGCTCCATTCGACGAGCGTCAACTCGCCCGTCTCCAGGCCGAAATGGACATCACCTATGAGAGTTGGCTGGAAACGCGCGCCCTGACCGACCCCGATGAGCTCGCCGAACGAATCCGATCTGAAGACATCTCGATACTGGTCGTGGAAGCCGACTTCGTGTTCGAAGACACGTTTCAGCACTGCCCAGAACTGAAGTTTGTTGGTATCTGCCGGGCCGCGACGAACCAGGTCGATCTCCGGGCCGCCACAGATCACGGCGTGTTGGTGGTCAACACTCCGGGCCGCAACGCTCACGCCGTAGCCGAGCACGCCTTCGCGCTGATGCTGTCGCTGGCCCGCAGAATTCCGCAGACCCATGACTACGTTAGTTCGGGTCGGTGGCGCCAACCGGTGGCAGGCTATACCGACTTTCGCGGCATCGAACTCAACTCCCGTACCATCGGCATTGTAGGCGTGGGAGCGATTGGACGGACTCTCGCCAGGATGTGTATGGGATTTGGCATGAATGTGTCCGCCTACGACCCATACATAGACAATGTGCCCGAGGGAGTGCGTATGACAGACCTTCATACACTCGCCCGCGAGTCCGACTTCGTCAGTGTTCACGCAGCAACCACGCCTGAGACAACGGGGCTGCTAAGCACCGATTTCTTTGCCCTGATGAAGCCATCGGCCTATTTCGTCAACTGCTCAGACTACTGCATAGCCGACGAGACAGCCCTACTCTACGCGCTTCGAAATCGCCGAATCAGTGGAGCGGCGTTCGACGTGTTCGAGACCCAGCCTATCGTCCCAGACAGCCCCCTGCTGAAGATGGACAATGTGATACTGACACCGCATGTAGGAGGAGCGACAGACGAGACAATCGAGCGTCACTCCAGGATGATGGCAGATGACATTCTCCGATTTGTACAGGGAATACGCCCCCTGAACCTCGTCGCTCCCGAAGTGTGGAAGCCGCGGGATGGCTGACGACCTCGTTCTGGTAATCGATGCGGGATCGAGCTCAATTCGCTGCCACCTGGTTGACTCGGCAGGCGAGATCACTCGCTCAGCGTCACGCCCCTGGCTCTATCTGGAGGAGCCGAGCGCCGGTCAATACAGTATGGGCTTCGACCTGGAAGCCAGTTGGCAGTCGCTGTGCGACGCTATCCTGGAGTGCGTCGGAGAACCTGGCCGACGTCCGAAGGCAGTCGCGATCACTTCCCAGCGGCAGTCCCTCGTCTTCACAGACAGCGAAGGCCGCCCGGTGTATGCAGGACCCAACACTGACATCCGCGCCGTGTTTCAGGGCTCCGCGCTCGATGCTCAGCACGGGCAACTACTGTACGATACCACAGGACACCGGCCCGCCTTCATGATGGCCGCCGGAAAACTGGCGTCGCTGCGTGACACTCGACCATCGGCTTACGCCAGCTTGAGTCATGTCGTCACGCTCGCGGACTGGGTGGCATTCAGGCTAACCGGTCACCTCGCCTGCGAGTCTACCCTGGCTGCGGCGAGTGGCCTTATTGACATTCAAACGCGCACCTGGGCGTCTGACATGTTTGATGAGTTGGGGCTGAATTGTCCAGAAGCGACACTCTGTGAGGCCACCGAGTCGCGCGGTACAGTGATCGCCAGCGAAGTCGCCCTGCTCGCCGGCTCATGTGTCGTTGTCTCTGGAGCAGACACTCAGTCGGGCATGATCGGCGCCGAAATCGTTAATGTGGGACAGGTTGGGATAATCGCAGGATGGAGCGCACCGGTTCAGATGCTGACTGGTGAGCCGATTCTGTCGCCAGCCATGAAGACCTGGACGGGATTGTTCCAGCTGCCGGGCTTATGGGTCATGGAGAGCAGTGCTGGAGACGTCGGAAACGTTTGGCGCTGGCTGGCCGAGACTATGTTCGGCGGCCAAAGCGCCTATGCTCAGATGGACAAGCTTGCCGCATCCGTCCCACCAGGATCGCTCGGTGTCACGGGCCACTTTGGACTGCAAGCGATGGACGTTTCGGCAGTTGGCATGAGGCTCGGGGGGATTCTCTTCCCCACTCCAATTACAATGGGAGGCCCGACTCCGGGTCAGATCAGCCGGGCCGCTCTCGAGTCGTTCGCGTACACGATCAGGGCAAACGTTGAACAGTTGGAGCGAGAGTCAGGCATCGCCGCGAGTCACATTGCGCTTGGAGGCGGATTGAGCCGTCTGAGCACATTCAGGCAGATACTTCCTCAAGTCTTGGGTCGTCCCATATCAATGTTCCGACAGCCTGACACCACAGCCAGAGGCGCAGCCATGATCGCGAGGACAGCCATCGGCGAGTGCAGCTCCCTGACCGAAGCGGCCATCGCGCTGTCACATGACACGCAAACTGTAGAGCCTGACCCTGCAGACGCGGCAGAGTACCAGGACCACTACGAACACTGGCTGGAAGTCCACGAGAGCATCGGTCCGCTGCTGGGCTGAGCCTGGCCAGTGTTGATAGCCGACGAACGGGACAACGTGACGCGACACACATCCCTATAGATGTGTGTCGCGTCACGTTGTCCCGGGAATGGTCGAACGCAGCGATCCGATCGCTCGTCTCCTCGAAAGCTTGTCCCCACGAAGGCAGGAATTGCACTTATGCAATTTCCTCAACTCCGTATAAACTGTCCGTACAGATTCTCATGCACATCAAGTGGAACAGCCAGAGACAGGCAATAGCCGACGCTGCCCGAACGATGGCCGACATCGGCCTCGTGACTGGCACGGCCGGAAACATTAGCGCCCGACTCGGCGACGATGACGGCCGGGACCTGATGGCGATCACCCCTGCGTCGACGCCGTATGAATCTATTACTGCCGACGACATCGTCGTGACTGACTTCGACGTCGAACCTCTAGAGGGAGACCGCGCACCATCCTCAGAGAGCCTACTGCACGTCGGCATCTACCAACGGCGGTCCGATGCCAGAGCCGTAGTGCATACGCACTCTATCTACTCCAGCGTCCTGGCCGTTGCCGGAATCGACCTTCCGCCGATTATTGACGAGGTCGTTGTCTATGTCGGCGGCACTGTACGGGTCTCACGATACGGTTTCCCAGGGACCGAGGAGTTGGCCGACAACGTTTGTGAGGCCCTGGGAGGGAACAAGGCTGCCTTCATTGCCAATCATGGAGCCGTCGCTGTAGGACGCTCTCTCGATGAGGCAATGGATATCTGCCTGCTTATCGAGCGCGCTTCGCAGATCTACGTCATGGCCAATGCGCTCGGTCAGGTGACGCCTATCCCCGGAGAGTACGTGGAGGCGGCAACCGCAATCTATCGAATGCGCAACAACGTCACCCCGCCTGCCCCGTACCATGATACGGGGTACTCCGATACGGGGTCGGATGTTGGAGAAAACCACTGATGGTCACTGTCCCGGGATTTCTGCTCAGGAGGCTTTACGTAAAGCAGAGCCTCGCCAATACGGAAGACGGATTCCAGTTCGAGCTGATGAACAGACTCGGTTCAGGCTACTCGCACAAGGTACTTCCGCTGACCGTAGATGGCGCGGAGATCCCCATTGACAGTGCCGAGTTCGATCTCGAAGGTAAGCCAACCCGGTTCGACCAAGTTACGGAGCAAAGCACCTTAACGCTCGCCATGAATAAGGCCATCGTCGTCAGGGTGACAGGTACCAGGCTCGAACCGGGCGCTCACAAGATCGGCATGGGCTTCGATGTCCCAGGGCTGGGCACATTGAGATTCGACTTCACCGACATTGTCGCCGATGCCTGATGGACCCCTGCGCGTGGCCGTAACGGGCGCGGCAGGCTACCTTGGCGGGAGGCTCGTCGAGCGTCTTCAGAATTGTGACACAATCGAATACCTGCTGGCGACCGACATAGTAACGCCGAATTCGACCTACAACGACCACGTTGAGTTCGTGAGGCTCGATGTAACACAACCCTTTCCCGACCTCTTTTATCGCCACGACATCAATGCTGTTATCCACCTCGCTTACATGCTCAATCCCGGTCGGCGTCCCAATCTCGCCAGGCGGGTGAACATCTCAGGCATCAGTCACACCATCGAGGCGTGTTCCAACGCTGACGTCGCCCAGATAATCTACCTGAGCAGCACTTCGGTCTACGGCGCTCACCCAGACAATCCCGAGTTTCTAACCGAGGAAGATCCGATACGTCCGGTCCCAGGTTTTCAGTACAGCGAGGACAAGGCAGTCGCAGAGGCCTTATTGACAGCGTTCGCCGAGCGGAGCGCATCAGTTTCGGTCGCGATCCTGCGCGGGTGTCCAGTTATGGGACCTCACGCCGACAACTTCATAGCGAACGCGTTCCGAAAGCCGGTGCTGCCGCGACTTGGCGACGCCGACCCGCCGATGCAGTTCATCCACGAGGATGATCTGACTGAGGTCATCTTGAAGTGTCTCGGTACGAAACCCCGAGGAATCTACAATGTGGCGGGAGATGGTACTATCCCCTGGAGCCGGATGGTCGCTGTCATGGGCCGCCGGATGCTGAGACTTCCACCCGTGGCTTGGCACTCGATCACGTCAATTGCGTGGGATCTCGGGTTGCAGTCGGACTCCCCGGCCTGCGGGCTGAACTTCATCCGGTACAGGTGGACAGCAAGTACCGAAAAGCTCAGGCGCGAGTTGACGGTGAGTCTGCAACACACGTCCAGCGAGGCATGGGAATCGTTTGCTGCTCATACTTCGATACGTTGAGCAGTGTCTCAAGGCAAATACGCACACATTAGGGACAATACACAGTGAAAGTAATCATCGACGCCGACACGGGTACCGACGACGCCATTGCCCTCATTATGGCGATAAACTCGCCGGAACTGCAGATCGACAGCGTAACGACCGTAGCAGGCAACGCGCGGCTGGCGCACACGACACGCAATACTCTCAGGCTGCTGAGCCACCTCGGACGCCCCGACATTCCAATCTCCAAAGGCGCCGACAGACCCCTCAGAGTCAGATCAAACTTCGCGTACCACTACCACGGGCCGGGCGGCCTGACGACCCGTTTGCCGACCACAGACCAAAAGCCCATCCAGACACGAGCGCCTGAACATACCCTCAAAGCGGTCAACCAGGCGGCTGGAGAGCTGGACATAATCGCTCTCGGTCCGTTGACAAACATAGCGCGCGCGATTCAACGCGGGCCTGATGCGATGCGTCAAGTGCGACGCATCTACGTGATGGGCGGCGCCGTGGAGGTGCCCGGCAACGTAACCCCTTCGGCCGAGTTCAATATCTACGCCGACCCGCACGCAGCCAGCATCGTGTTCGACTCCGGAATCGACATCACACTGGTCGGCCTGGACGTAGGAGACGTAGTGGGCTTTGGACGTAATGGAACAGATTGGCAGGCCGGCACGTCGATAGGGGAGGAGCTGACAGCCCGGATCATGCAAGGCTGGTTCGACCTGCATCCCGACCGCGACGTGTACGTCCTCTGCGACCCAGTGACCGTTGCGGCTGCGGTGGCGCCGGACCTCTTCGAGTATCGACAGGGGACCATCAAGGTCGATGAGGACGGAGGAACCAAAGGCCGGACCAGGGCGGTATACGGCGAGGGGAACGTGAGTATAGCTCTGGGAGTCGATAGAGACCGTGCCCGGTCGTTCGTTCTCGACAGACTCGTGACTCCAGTCGACCATTAACCCGGAGTTCTTGCTAAATTCGGTCAGGACTCTCGGGTTACTCTGAAGACCCCAGGTACTTGAGCACGATGTCCCACTTCGGGCCGAGCACGCGCCTCATGTTTCTCGTCGTCACCTCTTCCACCTCCTCCACGTCTATGCCCTTCAGTTCAGCGAGAGTCTGAGCTACTGCCGCGACGTGCCTGGGCTCAGTCCAGTTCTCGCGCTTTGACTTGAACGGCTGCGGTGCGGCGTCGGTCTCCAGCACGATGCTCTCCAGGGGCACCTTGACCGCGGTTTGTTGCAGGTACGGGAGCCGCAGCAGGGGCCGCGCGAGCGAAATGTAGAAACCAAGGTCCATAACCTTCTGTGCGGTCCTGAGGTCCCCCTGGAAGTAGTGCATGACACCGCCGACGTCGTAAGCTCGTTCCTCACGCAGCACGCGAAACGCCTCGTCGTGCGACTCGCGGCTGTGGAACACAACAGGCAACCCAAGTTCGCGAGCCAGTCGTATCTGCTCCCTGAAGGCTGGGTACTGGATGGCTCGGTCCGGCGCTCCGTCCATGAAGTCCAGGCCGATTTCGCTCACTACCAGCACCTTTTCCGTGGACATGGCCAGATTCCTCAGAGTTTCATAGGTCTGGTCGTTGAACGGCTCTCGGATGTCCATCGGATGGATACCGACGCCTGAAAAGAAACCGTTGTACTTTCCCGAGAGTTCCAGAGACCTCTGTGAAGACGGAATCGTCGTTCCCGCGGAGATTACCGTCCAAACGCCCACACCACGGGCGCGGTCGAGAATCTCCCCAACCTCAATATCCGTAAACGAATCCAGATGAACATGGCAGTCAACGTACATGGCAGCGCTCAACAATTGTGGTCAACAGTCAGCGCCGATCATTATACTACCTTCGAGTCTCGTCGCCCGCGTCATGCGGGCGTCGTCGTGTGAGGATGAGTGGATAAGTTGAAGAGTAGAGCGTGGTCTGTCGGACGAGTGTGCTTAGGAGTCGCGGCCAGCGCGCTTCTGGGATGGCTCGCAGTTCGCGGCCTGGACTGGGGACTGGTCCTCGAATCATTCGAAGGCGTGTCCGTGACGATGATCGCCCTCGCCATAATCGTCTTCTTCGCCGCAAATTACCTGCGCGCCGCTCGATGGCGAGTGCTCTTCGTCGGCGACGAGGTGTCCACCAACCGGCTGTTCATCATCCAGAACATTGGAATTGGCCTGAACAATGTCGTCCCGATCAGGGTGGCTTCCGAGGCAGTCCAGCTTGCCATACTGACCGTTAGAGACGGCGTCCGGCCATCGGTCGCGCTCGCCACTCTTGGCATGGAGCGCGTCTTGGATCTGGTCGTAAGCGCCGCAATCCTGGGTATCGCACTCCTGTTGATTCCCGAAATGGAGAGATTTGCTCCGTACATCTGGGGAGCCATCGGTATCGCAATCGTCTCTGTTGCGATCGTGCGGCTACTTGCATGGGGAAGCACGGGCGTCAAGTGGGCCCTGCGATTGCGCTTTCTCGCTGACTTTATGGAGGCAGTCAGAGACCTGGAGAGGGAACGAACGCGTCTGGCGATTTCCACTGCAATGACTCTCGTGTACTGGCTGCTGGTTGGAATCACTGCATGGATCCTGGCGGATGCGATTAGCCTGTCCATCACACCCGTTGTGGCGACGGCAGTGATCATGGGCACCATTTACTTCGCAACTGCAGTTCCGGCTGCCCCTGCCGCCATCGGGACATTCGAGTTCGCGGTCGTTTATGTACTGGAGATGTTCGGAGTCACCCGCGAGTCCAGTTTCGGATTCGCGGTCATAACTCATGCCGTATTTTTCCTGCCCCCGACAATCATGGCAGCGATATTCCTACCAGGAGAAGGCATGTTCTCAGTAGGACGCTTGCAAGCTGCGTTTGCAGGGATGAGAAACAGGCATGGGGCGAAGTCCACATGAGACTCTCAACAGTCTGGCCCACCATGCTTGGATGTATCCTCTTCAGCTTGGTGATTGGCTGCGATCGGGATGTCGATCCGATTCCAGAGCCCTCACCTACTACTGCTCCCTCCCCAACGGCCATCCCGTCTCCCACGGCGTCCCCCAAGCCAACACCGACTCGGGTTCCGCCGACCCGAACACCAACGCCACTTCCTTCGGTCTCGACGGCTACTCCTGTCCCCATACCCCCGTCTCCGGCGCCAACGCCCGACTCCAGAACCCGCGGCGGTGCCCTGAACCTGTCCACATCTCAAAACATCGCCCATCTTGACGTACACATGGACGTCTCGCCCGCACTGTCGACATGGGGTCCTGGGATTGCCTATTCCAGACTTCTCAGGCTCAAAACCGGTCCCGACGTGAGGCTCCCAAGTCTTGCTGTTGAGTGCGACCTGTGCGAGTCGTGGTCGATGGAATCGCCTACCATGTACAGGTTCGAGCTGCGACCCGACGCCCGCTGGCAGGATGTCGGACCGGTGTATGCTAGGCCGGTCACAGCGGCTGATGTCGTCTTCAGCTACCTGCGCCAGAGTGATTCGAACCTGCCCAACTCTTCCCTACTACACAACATCGCTGAATTGGGTGAGATAGACCCACTGACCATAAGAGTGACGCTCAACGTACCGGATTCCGACGCCCTCCTGGCGTTCGCCGACGGCCACTCCAAGATCGTTGCGTCTGAGGCAGTCGAGGTCAACGGAGACCTTCGTGACGGCCCAACAATCGGTTCAGGCCCGTGGGTGCTTGAACGAACCGCCCAGGACGACAAGCACGAATTCAGTCCAAACCCCTACTACTATGAGCACGGGCTTCCTCTGCTTCAGAAACTGAACATCCTGGTGTTGACAGGAAAAGACACACGCAACGCCGCAATCCAGACAGGTCAAATCGACATCATGGACATGCAGCCTGACGATTGGATTACTTACACCAACCGTTTTCCTTACGCGCCCTTCACAATCGTTCCCCAGCCTGGAATCGGGATCGAGGTAGCATTCAAGACGACGGTCCCGCCCTTCGACAATTCCGAGGTCCGACGCGCCGCAATCCTGGGCATGGAACCCGTTAAGGCAATCGAGGAGCACTGGGGAGGGTTCGGGTTCATCGGTCACGGGTTCGCCGTGAGATCGGCAGACTGGCTGATTCCGCAGTCCGAACTTGGTCGACGTTTCGACCGCCGCTCTGATGCTGAGACCCTGCTTCGCAAGTCCGGGGTCGCCGCTCCGATACCCATAGTAATCACCGTGGGAGACTTCGGCGAGTCGTACACTGCCCATGCGCACGCCATCGCCGTGGAGTTGCAGACGCTGGGCTTCGAGGTAGAGACCGAGATCGTCAACAGGCGTGAATTCGGCGAACGGATTTGGTTGGGCGGCGAATACCAGCTGATGGTGGGACCGCCGGCGCCGATTACAACGCCCAACGGCTATCTACTGCCCGTGCTCCACAGCGACGGCATCTGGAACACGACCGGCCACCGCGACGAGGTTCTCGACAAGCTACTTGAGTCGCAGGCGGCGGAGTCTGACCATGAGACCCGGGCCGATCTGATTCGCAAGATCCAAGAGCGAGTACTGGACCAGGGATACAGGTTCATGCCGGCGGCTAGAGAGACGATCTGGACCTGGCGCGACCACGTACGGGACTTTCATCCCAACTTCAGCGCCTATGAGTATTACCACTGGGCCAGGGTGTGGCTGGATGGCTAATGACCCCGGCTGTCGATGCCGTCCTCCAGGGTAGACCAGGCCAGAAGCGCACACTTTATCCTGACCGGGAACTCCCGCACCTTGGCAAGCGTCCCCAGGTCACCAAGCTGGCCCAGCTGCGCCGGGGTGGGTTCGGGCCCTTGCATCATCCGGTGGAATCTTTCCGAAAGGGCTTCGGCCTCTGGGACCGTCAGTCCCTTGATTGCCTCCGACAGCATCGATCCCGTCGCCTGGTTGATCGAGCAACCCTCGCCCTGAAATCCAACCTGGGATACGCGGGATTCCTCATCAAGCTTGATCTGAAGGTGGATCTCATCTCCGCAGAACGGATTTACTCCGTCGACCACCAAGTCAGCATCGACTAGATGGCAAGGGTTCCTTGGATGACGACGATGGTCCAGGATCAGGTCATCGCGGTAGACTTCGTCGAGGTTACTCAGCGCCATCCGAGAAATACCTGAGGGCTCGCTTGACCGAATCGACCAAGGCGTCGATCTCCTCTTCGGTATTGTAGAGGTAGTAGCTGGCGCGCGCCGTAGCGATTACACCCAGCTCTCGCATGAGCGGCATTGTGCAGTGGTGCCCAGTACGGACCGCTATTCCGTCGCGGTCGAGGAAAGTCCCCAGATCATGAGGATGAACAATGTCCGAGTGGAACGAAATGATCCCCCCGCGACTTTCAGGGTCGCGGGGCCCGAAGATGTCTATGTCCTCTTCCAGCTCCTTGAATGCCTCCAGAGCGTGGGCATTCAACGCCACCTCGTGGGCCCTGACATTCTCCATCCCAAGCGCGTTCAAATAGTCAATAGCGGCGCCGAAACCGATTGCGCCCGCGATGTTGGGCGTTCCAGCCTCGAACTTCATCGGCACATCGTTCCATGTCGCGCGATCGTACCATACCTCGAGTACCATCTCGCCGCCTCTCATGAACGGCTCCATGCTCTCCAGAATGTCCTGCCTGCCGTAGAGCGCGCCGATGCCAGTCGGCCCGAGCATCTTGTGACCGCTCAATGTGAGGAAGTCGCAGTCAAGGTCTTTGACGTCCACGGGCATGTGCGGCGCGCTCTGAGTGGCGTCCAGCAGCACGGTCGCGCCGACAGCACGAGCTTTGGCCGTAAGCTCATGCACCGGGTTGAGGATGCCAATGCCATTGGACATGTGCACTATCGCCAGTAGCTTGGTTCTCGGTGTTATGAACTCGTCCACGCGCGACATGTCCAGGCTGTTGTCATGATCCAGCATTGGGAGCACACGCAGCTTCGCTCCCTTGTCTTTCGCGACCTTCTGCCAGGGCACAAGGTTAGAGTGATGCTCGTACGGGGTGACAACGATCTCGTCGCCTTCGACTATATTCTGCTCGGCCCAGGTGTACGCGACAAGGTTAAGGGACTCTGACGCATTCCGGGTCCAGATAATCTCATTGGAGCTTTCCGCTCCAATGAACTGGGCAACCTTGGCGCGCGCTTCCTCGTACTTCTCGGTCGCCTCCTGGCTGAGTGCGTGGACGCCCCTATGAACATTGGCATTGTAACCTTCGTAGTAATCTACGAGGGCCTCTATCATCTGTCGCGGCTTTTGGGATGTCGCTGCGTTGTCCAGGTAGATCAGCGGCCTGTCATAGACCTTCCTACTCAGAATCGGAAAGTCTTGCCTGATCTTTTTGACATCGTACATATATGAGGCTCCAGGACCTCTCGCCACCGTATCGCGGACAGGGGCGAGTCGAGGTCCGACTTAAACGTCGAGTTCTATGTTGTCGCCCTCGACCCGCACCGGGAAGGTCTCAATCGGCACCACCGCCGGAAGAGCGGTGACGTCGCCGGTGCGGACGTCGAAGCAGGCGCCGTGCCTGGGGCACTCAATCTCGTATCCACTGAGGTACCCCTGTTCCAGAGAGGCCTCATCGTGCGTGCAGACGTCGTCTATCGCGTAGAAAGTACCGTCCACGTTGCAGACCGCTATCGCCCGGTCTCCAACCTCGTAGACTTTAGCGGTACCTGCCGGTACGTCCTCTGCCTTGCCCACCTTGACGAATGCCATAGTTTCCTCTCCTGCGCTAGTTCTGACTATTGCTGAATTCAATGGGACGCGACCCGGATGTCGCGCCAGCCAGTATCGCGTGACTTCTGTCCACCAGATCACCGATGGTCCTGGAGCTGAGAATCCGGTCGACCGCGAGCTCCACCTCCTGCCACACCTCACGCTGCGCGCAAGTGGGAACATGTATGCACGCCCTAAGGTCGTCCAGACACGCGACGAGGTTGTCGCTCGGCCCCAGACACTCCATAACGCTGCTCAGGCTGATGTCGCCGGGCTCTACCGCGAGCGTGTGCCCGCCCTGCCTTCCTCGCTGCGACCTGACCAGTCCAGCCCTGCCCAGAGCGTGAAGCACCTGCGCCAGATACGGCTCAGGTATCATCGTTCTGCCGGCGATCTCGCTGGCACGCACCGGAGCGCTCTGGTGATGGATAGCCAGATCAACCAGCGCCCTTACTCCGTAATCGACTTTGACTGGTATATGCATGTCCCCACCTCCTCCGAAGCAATGGGAGTAGCTACTCCGTGGAAGCCATCCCGTTCGACCCAGCCTCAAGCGCAGATGCCAGCGTATGCACCGGCAGCGTTGCACACTTGATTCGTGTCGGGTAGCTGGACACCCCTTCGAGTATCTCCAAGTCTCCCAGTATCTCGTAGTCGAAGTCTTCGTCTACCTTTTTGGTCAGAAGGAGCCGGAAGTTCTCGATTACCTTTCGCGCTTCATCGGAGCTTCTGCCCTTCACCGCTTCGCTCATCATAGACGCTGCGGCCTTCGAAATCGCGCAACCTGCTGCGACATAACCTATGTCTTCGATGCCGTCCTCAGCGTTCATCGTCAGATACAAAGATATCTGGTCGCCGCAGAGCGGATTGAACCCCTCGGCGCTCCGGTCCGGATCATCGATACTCTTGAAGTTGCGCGGCCTTCGGTTGTGGTCCATCACAATTTCGGCGTATAGATCACGAAGATCGTTCATTAAACCGTTTCCTCAAAACGAAACTCGTACCGCGGTATAGCATCAAGGAACGACCTCTCCAGGAAGTCGTGCAGCTCCGGAATATTCACTGTGTCGATGATTTCCGACGCGAACCCGAATATAAGCAGGCGGCTGGCCGACTCCAGGTCGATCCCGCGGCTGCGCATGTAGTACACGGTCTCCTCGTCGACGTTTCCGGCAGTCGCACCGTGACCGCACTTTACGTCGTCGGCCCAGATGAACAGCGCAGGCTTGGAGTCAACCTCCGCGTTCTGAGAGAGCAGCAGGTTCTTGTCCGACTGCAGCGCATCCGTCTTTATCGCGCCTTCTCTAACGAAAACAGTGCCGCCGAAAACGGCCCTGGATCGCCCAGACAGTATGCCCTTGTAGTAGAGTCTGCTTGTCGAGTTCGGCTTCGCGTGATCTATGTTGATGAAGTTATCGACATGCTGATTGGCCGAGGTGACGTACAGGCCGCTGAGGTCAGTGGTACACCCGTCTCCGATATGCACGTACAGGTCGTGTCTTCCCAATCCGACATCCTTGTAAAAGGCGTGCGACGAGAAGCTGCTGCCGTCTTTCTGATGGACTCTGGCCACCCCGACATGGTATGAGGAGTCGCTCTCGTCCATAAGCCGGTAGTGCTTGACCTGCGCTCCCTCCTCCACAACGATCTCGGCCACCCCGTTGTTGAGATAGGTATTGTTACCAAGGCCTATGTAGCTCTCGATCACGGTCGATTCCGATTCGGGTCCAGCCACTACGAGAACGCGGGGGTGAGCGACGATGTTCTCTTCATCAGTCGAAACGAACACAAGGTGTGCAGGGCGTTCAGCACGCGCGCCTGCTGGGAGGTGTACCAGGGCGCCGTCGCCAATAAATGCAGTGTTGAGCGCAGTGAAACCATCGTCCTGGACCGACGCCAGGGATCCCAGGTTCTGCTGGACGACTGCGCCATCGGAATCCACCGCGTGAGCCAAGCTGGATACCTTCACACCATCCGGTTCGTGAACGTGTGAGAGATCGCTGTTGAACTTCCCGTTGACGAACACAAGCGTGTTCCAGTCGTCCACCCAGGGCACGACGCTCCGGACCGATTCAGCCGAGAGAGCCGGGGCCGGATCAGGAAGTGACAACTCAGCCCTGGCGACGCGTGCGACGTTCGTATACTTCCATGCTTCGTTGCCTCTGCGCGCAGTTGGGAATCCAAGCCGAGCGAAGTTGTCGAAGCCCTTCTGACGGAGTGTGTTCAGCCAGGCGGGGCCTGCCGACGGCAGTCCGGCGTACTGGTCTGCATAGCGGCTGTATGTATCAAGTTTTTGAGTCATAGTTGCTCGGTTAGTCACGAACCATTATCCGCTGACCGCGGCCTCCTCTATGAGCCAGTCGTAGCCTCTCTCCTCCAATTCCAGCGCCAACTCCTTGCCGCCGGAGCGGACTATGCGGCCATTGACCAGAACGTGTACGTAGTCCGGTTGAATATAGTTGAGGATGCGCTGGTAGTGGGTGACCAGCACGATCGCCTTTTCGGGACTCTTGAACGAGTTGACGCCGTCCGCCACGACCCGAAGCGCGTCTATGTCCAGCCCGGAGTCGGTCTCATCCAGCAGGGCAAGCCTGGGATCCAGCAGCGTGAGCTGAAGGATTTCGTTTCGCTTCTTCTCGCCCCCCGAGTATCCCTCGTTCACGGAACGTCGCACGAGATCGTCATCTATGTTTACCAGTTCGCGTTTCGAGTCCAGCATCCTGTCAAATTGCCGAACCGACAACTCGGACTCACCTCGATGCTTTCGCAGCGCGTCGACAGCCGCCTTGAGGAACTGCCATGTCCGCACTCCGGGAAGTTCCACGGGGTACTGCATGGCAAGGAATATGCCTTCACGGGCGCGGTCCTCCGGGAAGCGATCGATGATGCTCTGTCCATCGAACAGGATGTCGCCGGACATAACCGTGTACCCCGGCCGACCGGCCACGACATTGGCGAGCGTGCTCTTTCCCGAGCCGTTCGGCCCCATGATCGCGTGGACCTCCCCCTCGTTGACCGAGAGGCTGATCCCCTTCAGTATTTCGGTATCATCAATTGAAACGTGTAGGTCTCGTACTTCCAGCATTGCTTTCGTGTTTCCCGCCTTTGAGTTCAACCTGAAAAATAGCTAAGTGGTGTGTCCGCTCTCAAGTACAGCGGATGCTTGGGTTGGTTCCGCATCGTCATTCCAAGATGGCCCAATCTAACATTGAGCGTCTGGCTTTCGAGCATACTCAGGACCTGCGTCCCTCTGTCGAGATGCTCCCCGTGATTTCCCCATGCGCAAACTACCTCGTCGGCTCGACGCGCGCTGCGCAGGATGTGTTCGTCGTTTTCAGCGCCAACTGGCTCCGGGTCTTGTTTGAGGACTCCAGGTTGAGTAGCTCGGAACGCAAATATGTTGCACACCCAAAGTGTGCTGTATCCCCAAGATCGAGCGAATCCCTTCGCCCTGGTTACGGTCGGATCTGACTTCACTTCGTCCGCTGTGCTTGGGTTGAGCATCAGGAACATGCAAATGCCGTCTTCGTCTGACAGCTTGGCCTCAAGCCAGTAGCGATACCGCCGGTCCGGTGAGAAGATCGTGTTGTGCATCTTTTCCATGAGACTGAAGGTGCCGTCCACACTTAGCGCCGACGCCTTCGGGCTGCCTGAGGCAAGTCGCCTGCCTCGTATTCCTCTTCCGCGTGTCGGAGGAACCGCTCGGCGGTCTCGATGTGATTCTCAATCTCAGCCTGCGTCATCTTCGGTCGTGGCCTACCCGACTGCACCCTCGAGGCTTACCCTGAGTAGCTGACTGGCCTCGGCCGCGAACTCGAATGGAAGCTCCTTGAAAATGCCCCGGCAGAAACCGTTGATGACCATGTAGTTGGCCTCTTCCTGGTCTATGCCACGCTGCTGGAGATAGAAGAGCTGATCGTCGTTCACTTTGGACGTAGTGGCCTCGTGACCCATCTGGGCCGTCGGGTTTCTGACCTCGATGTACGGAACGGTGTGCGCCCCGCACTCGTCGCCGATCAGCAGGCTGTCGCACTGTGTGAAGTTTCTTGCCCCCGACGCCGACGGCATGATCCGAACCATGCCTCGATAGGTGTTCTGCGCCTTGCCAGCGCTGATCCCCTTGGCGACGATCGTGCTCTTGGTGTTCTTGCCCATGTGGATCATCTTGGTGCCGGTGTCGGCCTGCTGGTAGTTGTTCACCAGCGCGACCGAATAGAACTCGCCTACGGAGTCGTCACCCTGGAGTATCACGCTTGGGTATTTCCAGGTGACCGCTGAGCCGGTCTCGACCTGCGTCCAGCTTATCTTGGAGTTCCGCCCGCGACACGCGCCGCGCTTGGTGACGAAGTTGAACACACCGCCGTTGCCCTCTTTGTCTCCTGGATACCAGTTCTGCAAGGTCGAGTACTTGATCTCCGCATCGTCGAAGGTGACGAGCTCGACGACCGCCGCGTGAAGCTGGTGCGTCTTGCGAATCGGCGCCGTGCAGCCCTCAAGATAGCTGACATAGCTGCCCTTGTCGGCAATTATCAGCGTCCGCTCGAACTGACCGGAGTCGAGTGCGTTGATCCGGAAGTAGGTCATCAACTCGATGGGACAACGGACGCCAGGCGGGACGTAGCAGAATGAACCGTCGCTGAACACCGCCGAGTTGAGGGTAGCGTAGAAGTTGTCGGTGTATGGAACGACCGAGCCGAGATACTTCTGCACCAGGTCAGGATACTTCTGGATCGCCTCGGAGATAGGGCAGAATATGACCCCCGCGTCTTCGAGCATCCCCTTGTAGGTGGTGGCGACAGATACGCTGTCCAGAACGGCATCAATAGCCACTCCGCTCAGCTTCTTCTGCTCCTCCAGAGGAATCCCCAGCTTGTCGAATGCTTCAAGAATCTCCGGGTCGACCTCATCCAGGCTCTTCGGGCCGTCGTCCTGCGACTTGGGAGCCGCATAGTAGACTATGTCCTGGAAGTCGATGTCAGGATATTTAACATTGGCCCAGGTCGGCTCCTCCAGATCGAGCTTTTCCCAGTGGCGGAACGCCTTCAGGCGCCATTCCAGCATCCATTCAGGCTCGTTTTTCTTGTGGGAAATGAACCTGACCGTGTCCTCAGACAGCCCCTTGGGAGCAGTTTCTGACTCGTAGTCGAACTCGAATCCCCACTTATATTGGGACTCCTCAATTCCGGTCTCCCTTGAGATGACCTTCTGCGTGGTCATGGAAGCGTCGCTCCTGTTTTGTTGATCTATTCGGTCAAGAATACCAATTACAAGTATAACGAAGCCATTTCGGATGGGTCAACCGGCTTGGGAGCAACTGCAGCTGTGTCAGATTTGTGTGTGATTCAATAGGCAATCACCGTTTGACAGGCTGAGGATAGCGAATGCGGGCGAGACGCCTGTGCTCCGGAACATGGTCGGGCAGCAACATTTACAAAATTGACACAGGCTCGCCTTGTACCGGTCACTTGCTACGATCAGAGCTACGGACTAATATGAACCGCAGAATCATGCCAAGTGCCAAAAACGAATTCACCAGCGTATCAAGACTGCGGGCCGAGGCGTTCGGAGAGGCGGGCAAGCGCACCTTCCGCATCCAGGTGGACAGCTCCAGCAGCACCGCCTCGATCTGGATCGAAAAGGAGCAGCTCTTTCAGCTTGCCCTAGCGATCCAGCAGATGATGGCGACTCTGACCGAGGAGCGGACATCAACGGGAGACCCACCTACCGATCGTGAGGCACCGGGCCTCACCAGCTTGGATTTCAAGGTAATGAAGCTGGTGCTGGGTCACGATGCAGGCAGAGGGCTTTTCATAATAGACGCACACGATGCTGAGGACGAGGAGCGGGCTACAGTCCGCGTCTGGGCAGACAAACAGCAGATCAGCGGATTCTCCGAACAGGCGCTGAGGGTGTGTGCCGCCGGCAGGCCACTATGCCCACTGTGCGGCAGGGCGATCGACCCCGATGGCCACAGGTGCGCCCGGGTTAATGGTCACGCCAAGTTGACACCCGAAGACCTGGCAGACCCGGAATGATCCGTTCTAACCCCTAACCGCTGAAATTCCCAGTATGGCCCGCCGTAATCGACAGTCTTATCGTGTCGTCTTACCCGTTCCCGAGGATGCAACTCCAGTCGTCGTGGACGAGAATGGTGCGCGGCAACTTCTGGAGAGCGGTGAGATCACCGGCGGCCACAGGATGCCCTGGGGTTCCAACTACACGTTCATGGTGTGGATAGACGCTGGGCCGGGCCAATATCTACGCGCCATCTACAAGCCTCGCGATGGCGAACGGCCGCTGTGGGACTTCCCGGCCGGAACATTGTACCAGCGGGAGCGCGCGGCTTTCCTGTTGAGCAGACTGCTTGGATGGCCGAAAATCCCGATTACTCTGGTCAGGGACGGCCCATACGGCATAGGAATGATCCAGCACTACATCGAAAGCGACCCGGACGTTACCTACTTCGACATCGTCAAGGAGTCCGCCAGCCACGACGAGCTGCGCAAAATCATGGTGTTCGACCTGGTGACCAACAATGCGGACCGCAAGGGCGGCCACTGCCTGATCGGCACCGACGACCAGATCTGGAGCATCGACCACGGTCTCACGTTCCATCCCAGCTTCAAACTCCGCACCGTGATGGTGGAGTTTTGGGGCCGCGAAGTGCCGGCGGACCTCGTAGCCGACCTGGGCAGACTGCACCGCAAGCTGGACACCTGCTCGGACGACACGTCGGAGCTCAGGGAGAGCCTGCGGGGACCTGAGCTGAAGGCACTCATCAAGAGGTTAAGGTTCATTCTCAGGAACCCGGAGATCCCGAAACTCGACCCCAACTACAACATCCCCTGGCCGTTCGTGTAGGCGCATGACGAGGAGTGAGAACATAGGAGTGAGGAGTGAGAAGGGCGAGGCCCGGACGGGATCTCTCTCCACTCACTCCTCTCCACTCACTCCTCTCCACTCGCCTTTCCGGCTCGACGCGCTCGCGGGAGGCGCTCGCGCGGGAGTGCTACACACGACGCACGGCGACGTGCCCACGCCTCTATTCATGCCTGTCGCGACACAGGGTTCGGTGAAGGCCGTCGATCCCGCTGATCTCAGGGCCGTGGGCGCCAAGGTCGTCCTCGGCAATACCTATCACCTCAGTCTCAGGCCCGGGATAGAGCTGCTGGAGAGTATGGGCGGACTGCACGCCTTCATGCGCTGGGACGGACCGATCCTCACCGACAGCGGCGGATTCCAAGGCTTCAGTCTCGAACACCTGCGCAAGATCGACAATGAAGGCATCCTGTTCAAGTCTCACATCGACGGGTCGCGGCATAAGTTCACGCCTGAGTCCACGGTTCTTGCCCAGGAGAAGATCGGCGCGGACATCATCATGCCTCTCGACATGTGTGTCGCCGCGGATGCCAGCCGGGAAGCGGTCGAGCAGGCCCTGGAACGAACCTCCCGGTGGGAGACCCGCTGCCGACAGGCTCACTCTCGTGAAGACCAACTCCTTTTCGGGATAGTTCAGGGCGGGATGTTCGAGGACCTGAGAGAGCGTTCAGTCGAGGCGATAGTCTCGCTGGACTTCCCCGGCTACGCGATCGGCGGACTCAGCGTGGGAGAGTCCAAGTCCGAGATGTACGGGATGACCGAGCTGACTGCCGCGCTGCTTCCCGTCGAATCTCCCAGATACCTGATGGGCGTCGGCTCACCAGAGGACCTCGTCGAGAGCGTTGCCCGCGGCATAGACATGTTCGACTGCGTGCTGCCCACCAGGATTGCGCGCAACGGTGCCCTGTTCTCCAAGGACGGGCGGATCAACATATACGCCGCGCCGCATCGCGCCCGGGACGAGTCGCTGGAGCCTGGATGCGACTGCTACACCTGCCGGACATTCTCAGCCGCCTACCTGCACCACCTGTTCAAGGCCAAAGAGCTGCTCGGATACAGGCTGGCGACTATGCATAACCTTCGCTTCATCCTCAGAATGATGGAGGAAATGCGCGAGGCGATAGTCGATGGAACGTTCGAGGAGTACCGGCAGGACTTCCATACCAGGTTCACGCCTCCCGATCAGAAAGTGCGCAGGGAGCAGCGCCTGAAGTGGCTGAGCGCCCAGGGCAGGCCCGGAACCTGAATCTACGCACCAGGAGCAAAACATGTGCGGGCGCTTCGTTCTAGTAGACTGGTACGGAATCGAGCAGAGGTTTGACCTGCCCGAGGCTGACCTACGTAACATATCGGAGCACTATTCAGAGTCTGGCGACGCTCCCGCTCCCCGGTACAACATCGCGCCGACTCAGGATGTTCTGGTTATCAGGAACGACAGCAGTCAGAACCGCGCTGAGATGATGCGCTGGGGGCTGGTGCCATCCTGGGCTAAGGACCCTAAGATCGGCAGCCGGATGATAAACGCCCGCTCAGAAACACTTGCCGAGAAGCCCAGCTTCCGAACGGCGTATAGGCGGCGCAGGTGCCTGATCGTAGCGGATGGCTTCTACGAGTGGAAGCGGGACGGCAAAACCCGCACTCCCATGCGAATCATGCTGGACTCAGGACAACTGTTCGCCTTGGCCGGTCTGTGGGAGTCGTGGAAGCGTCCTGACGATAGCTGGATGATGTCGTGCGCGATTGTCACGACCTCGGCAAACGATCTGGTTGCCGACATTCACGACAGGATGCCAGTCATCCTGGATCCGGATGTCGAGTCGGTCTGGCTGGACTCAGACTTAGACGACACGGCTGCACTGTCGGAGTTGCTCGTACCTTATCCCTCTGAGCGGATGACTGCCTACGAGGTCTCCAGAATCGTCAACTCCGCCGCCAACGATGTACCTGAGTGCATCGCGCCGATCGGCAGGCTGCTGTAGGACCCGCTATCAGAAGGCACCCCTAGTAGAAGGTGCAGCCGATGCCCCGGTAGCCTATGGTGACTTTGCCGTCCTCGACGAGAACCGGTGTGATCTTTTCGCCGCCCGTTAGCTCCTCGACCTCGGGCCACCGCTCAGGATAGTCGCCCAGGTCGACCTCTTCGTAGGTCTTCCCCTGCTCGTCCAGCTCCATCTTGACTGAGACGCAGATCGTGCATTCGGGATGTGTGTAGATTACCGCGGTACCTGCCACAACTCACCTCTACCCGTAACAGCCGATGCCGTTGAAACCGATGGTGATCTCGTCGCCGTCGATCATAACCGGGCTGATCCGCTGTCCGTCGGTGTGGGGCAGAACTTCGGGCCATCGCTCCGGGTGAAGCGACAGGTTCACCTCGTCATACTCGATGCCGTCACGGTCGAGCTGCTCCTTGAGCATGTCGGTATAGCCGCATCCCAGAGTGGAATACACTGTGACAGTCTTGTTCGCTGTGCTCATTACGTCTCCTGATTTTTGTATGCGTCATGAGAGCCTGCCGGTTAGCCAGACTATCCGGCTGACAATCGGCCTCTCGCTCATCGCACCCTCTAAGAGGGACGTTCCCGTCGCTCGATCTCACGCTCCTCGGCCTTGTGCCGGAGCACCCTGCCCTTGTCTGGATGCGGGTCTTTCACCTCGCCGTACATCGCCCTGCCCTCGTGGTCTTCCGGCAGGTACTCCGTGATCGGGAGGCCCTCTTCGTCAACGAAGAGAAGGCAGTGGCAGTACTTGTAGATCTGCATGTCGTCACACGCACAGATCCAAGTGCGATGCTTGACCTCTTCGTTTTTGTCCGGATAGAACCTGCACGGGCAGAGCGGGCGTCCGGTGTCGTCTATGTTCTGGGCGAGACCCAGAACCACGGCCTCGGTGACGCCCTCTCCCGGATGGGTGTAGGTGCCGGACTTCTCCGTGAACTTCTCCACGAAGACGCGCATTCTCTGCATAGCTTTTTCGCTTGGTTGTTCTGCCACGATCTCCTCCTCGAACATTGACGGGCTCGGGGCTGTCGACAAGACCAACATACTCCCTCGCTTCATTACGGTAATTATAGTCTAATCGGGTGTCAAAATCAGGACTCGGCCCGGCACCACTCAGTGAGGTGGCCAGGCTGGCTACTGCTGCATGAACCGCCGGAAGACCTCTTCCTCAGAAAGTGCCTCGGAGTGGAACCAGGAGTCTTCTATAGACTGATGCAGTTCGTCCAACTGCGCCAATATGACTCCCATCAGCGAGGCGACCTCCCCGGCGCTGGAAGGCGGGCCGTCACGGTCGTCGAGGCATCGGATCGCGGCGCCTATACTCTGGATCACTTCGACGGGGGCGACATGAGTCGCGTTATACCGAGCGGCAGTCAGACAGCCCCGCAGCGACGCGCCGGTGTCTCGTGTCATAAGTGCATCCAGCGCGGACTCGCCAGGAGCTGCCGAAACCCCGCGTACAGACGCGGCCATTTCCGCGACCTCGTCGAGTCCAGGTGACGTTCCAGTGTCGCGTCCCTCCTGCTCCGCAGCCCACTTGAGCACGCGAGAGACGGTCTCCGCACGTTCTATCCAGCGCCCGAGCCAGACGAGGTTATAGACGCGGGAGTCCGTCAGCCATCGGTCCGTTCCCAAGGTGATTGTCCTGGGATCCATCTGTTTGTCCTTTCTTGGTAGCCAAACACTCAGGGTTTTTCGATTGTCGAGATGCGCTAACGTGGTGGTGTATGGATTCCCGCTTTCGGGGGACCGATAGGAGGGCACGGTAATTGTCATCATCAGGCGCTGCTGACAACGTAGGCTCCCTCCAACATACGGAGGGCCTCATCCAGGTTTGCCTCAGTCTGCCCGAATGTCACTGACGCAATAGCAGCGTGCTCGGTGGCTCCCCCCTTCGACAGAAAGGAGCCTCTTACCGGAGAAACGTCCGCGTAGTCGCGTCCAACGGAAAACTTGACATAGTCTCGTGCCGGGGGCGCGATGACGCCCCTTGTCGGGTCCGCGCCGATCCAGCCGTAGCCAGGATGCAGGAACTCCACCCACGAGTGTGTCTCGCCGATCTGGCCGGTGAGCAGCCCGCTGACGTAACGGCACGGAATGCCCTGAGCCCGCAGCATTCCGAGAGCCAGGTGAGTCTTGTCCTGGCAGACGCCTTCCATGACATCGGCAACCTTGTCGGCCGTCGTGGCAACATCCGTAGTACCCCGCTTGTACTCGATCTCGGTGTACACCCAGTCGATCACCTCGCTGATCGTTTGCATCATCCAGTCCGAGCCAGACGTTACTCTGAAGGAGAGCGCGGAGACCGTGTCCGGGTCCACCAACGGCGAACGTAGCAAATATTCCGTGGCGCCAGGCTGGTTCTTGACGTCAACTATGTGCATGTCTTCTAGGACCCGATACTGCGCCGTCAGACTCACCTGACCTGAGGTCGCTATCACGAACGAATCGTGGTGCTCGACGATCCGGGCCCGGCGGACGCGGTTGCCGAACCGGTCACTGTACTCGACACCGATGCCTTCGGGAATTGTCCACAGTTCTGACAGTATGGGCGTCTGGCCCTCACCATCCCGTGGAAACAGCCTGATCTGGTTGTCGTTGTGGAGAACAGTGTCAGAGTAGCTGTATCGGGCCGCGTATATGTATGAAGCAGTGAGTGGCTGAGGAGCTATCTCACCACCCAGGTCGGTTTGCATATGCCACCCGAAGAGTTGTTGGTGATCCGTCCTCCAGGACGGGCCACTCGAGTCAGGCCACCGGGAAACACGGTTACGTTACCATTCCCGTCCTGGATCGCGAACACGCGAAGGTCTATGTGCCGGGGTTCCAACATTCGATTCTCGTCATTGAAGACCATGTGCTTGGAAAAGTCCAGAGTCTCCTGCGCGATGAACACATCCGGGGCCTCCAAGATGTTCCTGGCCACCTGTGCCATGCGATCAGAGTCGAGGTCGGGCATGACGAACACGCCAGTCCCGCCGTAGCCCTGTCTGACCTTGACAACCAATTCGTCGAGGTTCTCCATGACGAAGCGCCGCGATTCAGGGTCCTGCAGGTTGTAGCTCGGAGCTTGCCGGAGTATTGGCGTCTCTCCCAGGTACCTCTCGATCATCTCAGGCACCCACATGAAGACCAGCTTGTCGTCCGCGGCGCCGGTGCCAATACCGTTGACCAACACGACCTTGCCGTCCAGGTACGCTTCGCCCAGGCCGGGCACAAATATGTCGAGGTCCTCGACGCGCCGGTATATGAGGTCCACCGGCACATCCCTGTCCATCGTTCGGGCAAACACGCGCCCGTCGTATCCGACGTACAGGTCGGTGCCCTCCACCAGTGGGATACCCAGTAACTCTGACAGGTAGCGGTGCTCGAAGAAGGCGGAACCGTACTTGCCGTCCGTGAGCAGGACGCATGCGGGCGACTCTACGTCGCACAGCGAGCGGAACATCTCCAGGTAAGCATCCCTGATATCGTACTGCTCCACATCGTACCCGCTCGCGAACTCAGGAAGGATCTGCGAGACAACTTCCACAGTCTTGAGCTGGTAGCTGATGCCGGACGGAATCCTAAGGTTGTCCTCCAAGACGTAGTATTGAGCATCCCCCATATGTACCAGATCTATTCCGTAGATGTGTACGAACAGGTCTTTTGGAGGCCTGAATCCCTGCACTTCAGGGTAGAAGTACTGGGAGGTAAACACAACGTCTGGAGAAACGATGTCTTGTCCATCGTTGTAGAGATCGAATAGGAACCGATTAATCGCCCTAATGCGCTGAGACACCCCGGCCTCGATCATCTCCCAATGGTCCATGGGAATGATGCGCGGTATCCAGTCGGTGGGTGTGAGGCGGAACTGCCTGGGATCGAGGAAGAAGGTGAAGGCGTCGAGGTCGACCTGCCTTCGAGCGCGCTCCCATCGCCCAGCCAACGCATCGGCTCCCAGAGTCTCCACGACATCCGCGAGATGGGCGTAGTGTTCCCTGGGGCGTCCATCCGGGTACTGCCACTCGCTGAATACGGCCGCCTCTTGCGTCAAGTTGGACATCGTCACGAAAAGTCCTTCGAATAGCTGAAATCGCGCGGGGGTGGACCACGGTTGATTCTAGCAATCGGTAGGCGAGGAGTTCCAATTTCCATTTAATGATATTATGTCGCAACATTGCGACATACCTGTACTTGTGAATATCTCTGCAGAACTTGACATACTGACGGACTTGAATTATAGTCACCGACAGCAACAGTTATTGATCTAACATATCAATAAACGTCAGTGATGTGAGGTAAATCAGATTCTCTGTTGAGACTCATCCTCTATAAGAGAGTTTGCGTTTGACACGCTAACGTGAGCTATTAACCAAGAAATCGTCACCATGAATTACTCTTCTGTTCAATTGATACTCATTATCATATCTGCGATCGCAATTGGACTATCCGTCGCGTGTGGCGACAACTCATCAGATAATTCAATCCCGCCGGAGTCTGCTGCTGGTCCATCTCCTCCAACAGTGGCTCCACCACAGCAGCAGGCTCCGGCTCCTTCCACAGGCGCAGCGGTCGAAAGAATCTCGGAATCGGAACCGATAGAGGTCGTGACCACAATTAACATAGTCGCGGACTGGGTAAAGCGGGTCGGCGGGGAGCGTGTGGATGTTTTCCCACTTCTGCCGCCAAACGCAGACCCACACACATTCCAGCCCGGCGCTCGGGACACCGCGAGGGTGGCGGACGCTGATCTGGTGTTAACAGTAGGGCTCGGCCTGGAGTCCGGCTGGCTAAATGAGTTGATCGAGAACGCCGCCAGGGACCCCGAGAGCATCATCGAGCTGGGAGACGCCGTGGACCCAATCGCGTTCATGGAAATGGAAGGGCACCACGAAGAGGAAGAGGAGGGGGAAGGTGGTGATCACGACGAAGGCGATGAAGAGGAGGAAGGCGAGGATGAAGATGAAGAGCACGACCACGGCCCACTCGATCCCCACTTCTGGTTCGATCCGAATCGAGTAAAGCGCTCGGTGAACGACATCGCGGCCCGACTGTCGGTGATGGACCCGGACAGCGGCGACTTCTACCGCGCCAATGCCGAGGCGTACAACAGCGAGCTGGACGAACTCCACACCTGGATCCAGGAGCAGGTCGCCACGATCCCGGCTGACAGGCGGCTGATGGTCACCAGCCATGACAGCTTCCAGTATTTCGCCACTACGTACGAATTCGAGGTGGTTGCAGCGGTCTTCCCTGGCGGCACCACCGAACGCGAACCGTCAGCCCAGGAGATAGCCGAACTGATAGACGAAATCGACGAGGCTGGAGCTCCGGCCGTGTTCACCGAGACCAGCGTGTCGGACACGCTGGCAGCACGAATTGCAGACGAAGTAGGCGCGTCGATCATCAATGGTCTATACACGGGATCCCTCAGCGATTCCAGCGGTGACGCGGGTACCTACATTGACCTGATGCGGTACAACGTCGCGACGATAGTCGAGGCTCTCAAGTAGCCGGGACGGCTTCGGCAGGACCTTCTACTACCAAAGGACCCGTACAGATAAAACGGGGACTTTTCCCAATACAACAGCCCTCTCCCTTGATCGGAGAGGGCTGTTGTACTGATGAACAGGCTGTTTTTCGGACAGCCGAAGAAGCCTGGCGATTGTGGTTCAGGCAGGTCTGGAGCGGGAGAGGGGATTCGAACCCCCGACCCCTTCCTTGGCAAGGAAGTGCTCTACCACTGAGCTACTCCCGCTCGGACGTGTGATGAGGGGTCAGTACATGGTGCCGAGGGTCAGAATCGAACTGACGACACCAGCATTTTCAGTGCTGTGCTCTACCAACTGAGCTACCTCGGCGAGTAAGCGTCGTTAATGGTAGGGATTGTTGGTTTGGGGTGTCAAGGTCGGGGCAACTCGGACCAACGTTAGAACCACGCGCCATTGTCAGCGCGACAGCCTGCCGATCTCTACATCACCGGCGCCGTACTCACCGAGTGGGGCAGCTTGGTGCTGCCCATAAGATACTCGTCGATGCCGCGAGCGGCCTCGCGGCCCTCCGCGAGCGCCCATACCACAAGAGACTGACCTCGCGACATGTCTCCGGCAGCAAAGACACCGGGTACGGAGGTCATCTTGTTGGAGCCGGTCACGACGTTGCCGCGACTGTCCAGGTCGACGCCGATTTGGTCAAGCATCCCGGCCTTTTCAGGATGCACGAAACCGAGCGCGAGCAGTACGAGGTCCACGTCGAGCTCGAACTCTGAGCCTTCAACCTCGATCATCGCCGGGCGTCCGGTGTGGTCTGGCTGGCCCCATTGCAGACGGACGGCGTGCATCTTCTGGACGGTGCCGTTGGAGCCTGAGAAGCTCTTGGTGAGGATGTTGTAGTCGCGCACCGCACCCTCCTCGTGGGAGGATGACATTCTAAGGACTACAGGCCACTGAGGCCAGGGGTTGTCGTCGCGGCGGACAAGCGGCGGCTCAGGCAGAAGCTCAAACTGGTACACGACCTCTGCGCCCTGGCGGTGGGCAGTGCCCACGCAGTCGGAGCCTGTGTCGCCGCCGCCGAGTACCAGGACACGCTTGCCCTCAGCGGCTATCCGATCGGACGGGCTGAACGTCTGGCCCTCGTTGATCCGGTTCTGTTGAGTCAGGTAGTCCATGGCCAGATGGAGGCCATCCAACTCGCGGCCGGGAATCGGCAAGTCACGGGCAACCGTGGAGCCCCCTGTAAGGCAGATGGCATCGAATTCGGAGAGAATGTCGGCGACAGGCAGGTCCTGTCCTACGTACACACCCGTCCTGAACGTCACTCCCTCCGCCGTCATCTGGTCAACCCTGCGTTGAACGACTGCCTTCTCCAGCTTGAACTCTGGAATGCCCAGTCGCAGAAGGCCACCGATGTACTCGTCGCGCTCGAACACGCATACCACATGACCAACCCGGTTGAGCTGCATCGCAGCAGCCATACCAGCCGGCCCGGAACCGATGACCGCAACGCTCTTTCCGGTACGGGCGGAGGGAGGCTCAGGTACAATCCACCCCTCATTCCACCCCCTGTCCGAGATCGCCTTTTCGATATATTCGATAGTGACCGGGTCGTCGTTTATGTTGAGAACGCACGATCCCTCGCACGGAGCAGGGCAGATGCGTCCAGTGAAGTCCGGGAAGTTGTTGGTAGAGTGAAGCTCATTCAGAGCCTCTCGCCACTTGCCGCGGTACACCAGATCGTTGAAGTCAGGGATGATGTTGCCAAGGGGACAGCCGCCCATGCAGAACGGCACCGAGCAGTTCATGCATCGACCACCCTGTTCGCGGGCTTCCCTTTCCGACCATTCACTATAGAACTCCAGCCAGTGCCGAGTTCGCTCTGAAGGGTCCTGTGTGGGGGGCGTGCTTCGCGCCCACTCCATGAATCCTGTGGGTTTTCCCATTCTCCGCTGTTATCCTGCAATTGCCTGCGTACATCGCAGGCTGCCTGTTGTATTTCTCTAGTCGCCCACCGGGACCGCCGCAGTTGCCTGCCCTTCCGCAGCGCGCTCAGCGAGCACTCTCTTATAGTCGATGGGCATTACCTTGACGAAACTAGGCAGCATATCGTCCCAATTATCCAGAATCCTCCGGGCGTTGGCGCTGCCGGTGAAGGCCAGGTGATCTTCGATCAGTCTTCTGACCGCCGCTATGTCTGCCTGCTCCTCAAGGTCTTCCAGGAAGACCATTTCCGTGTTGCAGAGGTCTGTAAATTTGCCGTATTCGTCCAAGACATACGCTTCGCCTCCGCTCATGCCCGCAGCGAAGTTTCGGCCCGTGGGCCCCAATACTACGACACGACCGCGAGTCATGTACTCGCAGCCATGGTCGCCGACCCCTTCCACCACCGCCTCCGCACCGGAGTTGCGGACCGCGAACCGTTCGCCCGCCATGCCTCGAATGAACGCCTGACCGCCAGTTGCGCCGTATAGTGCGACATTGCCTATCAGGATGTTGTCCTCGGGGACGAACCGCGACGCGGCCGGCGGCCGAATCGTCACTCTTCCCCCAGAGAGCCCCTTGCAGAAGTAGTCGTTTGAGTCGCCCTCGACGTGGAATGTGACTCCTTTCGCCAAGAATGCGGCAAAACTTTGTCCTGCCGATCCCTCGAACCGGACAGTGATCGTATCCTCGGGCAGCGCGTCTTCGCCGTATCTGACTGCAATCTCGTAGCTGAGGGTTGTGCCCACAGTCCTGTTGGCATTCGAGATCGGCATCTCAAGCTCGATGGGGGCACCAGAATCGATCGAATCACGGCACATTTCAACAAGCCTATTGTCGAGCGCTTTGTCGAGTCCGTGGTCCTGAGTCTCGCAGCAGTAGGTTGCGATGTTGTCGGGTACGTCCGGCATTTTCAGAAGACGTGAGAAGTCGAGACCCTTCGCCTTCCAGTGCTCGATGGCTTGCCGGGTGTCAAGGCGGTCCATTCGTCCGATCATATCGTTGATCGTGCGGAACCCCATCTCGGCCATAATCTGCCTGAGTTCCTCGGCAAGGAAGAAGAAGTAGTTGATGACGTGTTCCGGCTGGCCCGCGAACCTCTTCCGAAGCTCTGGGTCCTGTGTGGCGATCCCCACTGAGCAGGTGTTCAGGTGACACTTGCGGAGCATGATGCAGCCCATTGCAATCAGCGGCGCGGTGGCCATACCGAACTCTTCCGCACCGAGCAGACACGCGATAGCCACGTCACGGCCGGTCTTGATCTGCCCATCTGTCTGGACGACTATCCGACCGCGCAGGTCGTTTTCGACCAAAACCTGCTGGGTTTCGGCAACGCCGAGTTCCCAGGGCAGTCCAGCGTACTTGATCGACGCCTCCGGGGAAGCTCCGGTCCCGCCACTGTCGCCGCTGATCAGGACGACGTCGCCATGCCCCTTAGAGACACCGGCGGCGATTGTACCGACTCCGGCTTCCGCGACCAGCTTGACGTTTATCCTGGAGTTGGGATTCGAGTTCTTCAGGTCGTGGATGAGCTGTCCCAGATCCTCGATCGAATAGATGTCATGGTGCGGAGGAGGCGAGATGAGCTCTACGCCAGGCGTCGAATTTCGCACCCAGCCTATGTACTCGTCCACCTTGTGGCCGGGGAGCTGTCCGCCCTCACCGGGCTTGGCGCCCTGCGCCATCTTGATCTGGAGGTCTTTGGCGTTTGCCAAGTAGTTTATGGTGACTCCGAAGCGACCTGAGGCGACCTGTTTGATCGCGCTGTTCCGCTGGTCGCCATTGGAGTCCGGCTTGTAGCGATGCCAGTCCTCGCCGCCCTCACCTGTGTTGGACCGGGCGTCTATCTGGTTCATCGCGATCGCCAGCGCCTCGTGCGCTTCCCTGCTGATGGAACCGAGGGATATCGCGCCTGTAGCGAACCGCCTGACGATATCCGAGGCAGGCTCTATTTCGTCCAGAGAAAGAGGCTCATTGGCGGGCTTGAATTCGAGGAGGCCTCGAATCGTGCACATCTGCTGAGCGTAGTCGTTGGCCCACTCAGCGAACTCCTGGTAGGTCGCCCAGCTATTCGATCTCGCGGCATGTTGGAGCTTCGCGATCGTGGTGGGATTCCACATGTGATACTCGCCGTCGCGTCTCCACTGGTAGAACCCACCCGCGTCGAGCTGCATACTTCCCGGCATGACGAGATCTACGTAAGCGAACGAGTGCCTGACCCTGGACTCCTCTTCAATCTCGTCGATGCCGATGCCGCCAATGCGTGAAGGCGTCCAGGTGAAGTACTCGTCAATGAACTCTTCGTCGAGTCCGACGGCCTCGAATATCTGCGCGCCCCGATAGCTCTGGATAGTGGAGATGCCCATCTTGGCCATAATCTTAACGACGCCCTTGTGGGCACCCTTGATAAAATTCTTCTCCGCGGTCTTGTAGTCGATGCTGGTCAGGAAGTAGTCCTCACGAATCATGTTGTCCATCGACTCGAAGACCAGGTATGGGTTAATGGCCCCGGCGCCATAGCCGATGAGCAGGGCGAGATGCGCGATATCGCGTGGCTCCCCTGACTCCACAACCAGGCCGCAACGAGTCCGCGTTCCTTCACGAATGAGATGATGGTGAACACCGGCAGTGGCCAGCAGGCTGGGAATCGGCGCGTAATTGGAGTCCACACCGCGATCCGAGAGAATCAGAATCGAGTACCCTTCTTCGATGGCCTGCGATGCCTCCCGGCAGAGCCTGCCCATCGCCGCCCTCAGACCGCCACGCTCTTCGGGATCGAACAACATTGAAAGGGTTTTCGAACTGATGCCGTTGACGTCGATCTCCCTGATCTTCTCCAGATCAGAGTTGGTAATGAACGGCTCTTTTATCGTGAGTTGGCGGCAGTGCTCTGGAGTTTCGTCGAACAGATTCCTCTCGTGCCCGATCATGGCGCGCGTGGACGTAATAAGCTCTTCGCGGATCGAATCCAGAGGCGGGTTCGACACCTGTGCGAACCGCTGTCTGAAGTAGTGAAACAGCACGGGGGACTGGTCTGACATGATCGCCAGTGGGACATCCGTACCCATCGAGCCGACCGGGTCCGCGCCCGTTAAGGCCATCGGCTCCAGGATCACACGAAGGTCTTCAAGCGTGTACCCAAACGCCGCCTGCCTACGAGCGAGAGTGGCAAAGTCTGTGCCGTGGACATCTGCCGGATTTGGAAGGTCTTCCAGGAGCACCATGTTGTCTTCGAGCCACTGTCCATAAGGACGTCTCGCCGAGAGGTTGGCCTTGAGCTCGGAGTCCTGCACTATCTCCCCGCGCTCTGTGTCGAGCATGAACATGCGACCAGGGTAAATGCGTTCCTTATAGAGGACCTTCTCGACGGGCACGTCCAGCACGCCAGTCTCGGACCCCATGACCAGAATGTCGTCCGTCGTCACCAGGTAGCGGCATGGTCGGAGACCGTTGCGATCGAGCACGGCGCAGACATTGTCGCCGTCAGTTGCAATGACCAGCGCGGGGCCGTCCCACGGCTCCATCATGGACGAGTGAAACTCGTAGAAGCCCTTCTTGGCCTGATCCATAGGTATGTGATCTCCCCACGCCTCGGGGATCAGCATCATCATCGAGTGGTCCAGAGAGCGTCCAGACGCCAGAAGCGCCTCGAGGGCGTTGTCCAACGTGGCGGTATCGCTCTGCAGCGGCGTGACTATCGGAGTTAGCTTACCGACGTCGTCGCCGAAGATGTCGGACTCGAAGTTCTTCTCCCTGGCGGCCATCCAGTTGATGTTGCCCTGGAGAGTGTTTATTTCTCCGTTGTGGATGATGAATCTGTACGGGTGGGCCAGCTTCCATGAGCCAAGGGTGTTTGTTGAGAAACGAGAGTGGACGAGGGCGAACGCCGTCGTCATCTCTTCGTTTTTGAGATCGTGGTAGAAGTCCTGGAGCTGGTGGGCCATTACCAGACCCTTATAAACAATGGTCCTCGACGACAGGCTGCATACGTAGAAGTCGCTCTGCGCCGAGAGGTCGTCTCCCAGAATCGCCTTCTCGATCTGCTTGCGAATGACCAATAGGCGCAGCTCGAAATCTCGACCTGATTCGGTGGACTCGGAGCGTCCAACGAGGAATTGCCTGATGGTCGGCATCACACGCGCGGACAGAGTCCCAATCCTGCCAGGCGAGGCGGGAACATCACGCCATCCCAGAAAGCGCTGGCCCTCCGCCGCGACGATCCTTTCGACGGCTGCCTCGCATCGGGATCGCTCTTCGGCATCCCGAGGTAGGAAAGTCATGCCTACACCGTAGCTGCCCAGCTCCGGCACCGATATGCCGATTCCGCCGAATGCCGCCGCGACGAACTCGTGAGGCATCTGGATAATGATGCCGGCGCCATCTCCGGTCTCAGGGTCGGCCCCTGAGGCGCCTCGATGACCGAGATTTATCAGCACTTCGAGACCCTGTTCGATGACAGCGTGCGACTTCCTGCCTCTTATGTTGGCGACGAGTCCAACTCCGCAGGCTTCGTGTTCGAAAACGGGGCTGTACAGGCCGTCGGTCGAAAGCCGGGGCGTGTAGTCCTTGTTATAGCTGCTGCTCATCGCGTTTACCTGGGGCCTCCGGTATGGGGCATGTGACGTAATCGTTCAGCTGAGACTTGGAAGCAGACCGACCTCTGTTAGTACCTCTAAGGTCCTACAAGGTTGGCAGGTATCGGGCTATCTCGTAGTCCGTCACCTGCGACCTGTATCGTTCCCAGTCGATCTTCTTGTTTTCCACGAAGCTCTTGAATACAGAGTCTCCAAGGGCGTTGCGGACCAACTCGCTCTCTTCGGTTATCCTGAGAGCTTCCAGCAGATTCGACGGGAGCGACTCGATACCGTGAGCCTTCCGCTCGGCGTCGGTCATGTCGAACACGTCGGCGCCGGTGGGGTCGGGAAGCTCGTACTTCTTCTCGATGCCTTCGAGTCCCGCGGCGAGCATGACGCTGAATGCAAGGTAAGGATTGCACGCCGGGTCCGGCGAGCGAAACTCGACTCGGCGAGATTCCTCGCGGCCCGGCTTGTAACTGGGTACACGGACCAGGTCCGCCCTGTTGACCGTCGCCCAGGTCACATGGACCGGAGCCTCGAAATTGGGTACCAGACGCTTGTAGGAGTTGACCCACTGGTTGGTGACTGCCGAGATCTCACGGGCGTGTCTCAGCAGCCCAGCAATGAAGTGCCTAGCGATGCTCGACAGCCGCTCGGAGTCTTCGGCGTCGTAGAACGCGTTGCGTCCGCCCTCAAAGAGCGACTGATGAATGTGCATTCCGCTTCCATTGACGGTTGCGATCGGCTTGGGCATGAAGGTCGCGTAGCAGTCGTGACGCTGAGCGATCTCTTTTACGACCAACTTGTAGGTCATAACGGTATCGGCCATCGTCAGTGCATCCGTGTGGCGCAGGTCGATCTCGTGCTGGCTCGGAGCAACCTCATGGTGGCTGGCCTCGACCGGGATTCCAAGCTCTTCGAGCATGAGCACGGTCTCACGCCGCATGTCGGTTGCGAGGTCTGTCGCTGACTGGTCGAAGTATCCGCCTCCATCCATTGGAGTGGGATTGGAATTGTCGTGGAAGTAGAAGTACTCGATTTCCGGACCCACGTAGTATGTATATCCAATGCTGGCGGCGCGCTCCATGTTGCGCCTTAGTACAAACCTGGGGTCGCCCTCGAAGGGAGTCTCCTCCGGCGTTATGATGTCGCAGAACACACGAGCGACGGCGTTCTCGCGAGGACGCCAGGGAAGGATTGCGAACGTGTTTGGGTCAGGCAGCGCGTAGAGATCCTTCTCCTCGGCGCGTGCAAATCCTTCAACTGCAGAGCCGTCGAAGCCCATTCCCCTCGTCAGAGCCGATTCAAACTCTTCGACGGTTATCGCGAACCCTTTGAGGTTACCTAGAATATCGGTAAACCAGAGGCGGATGAACTTAACGTCGTTGTCCCTAGCCTCTTTGAGCGCGTATTCAATTGCGAGGTCGCGATCTACCATAGGAAAGACCTGAATCTAAGCGGTCGGAGCGGGGCTGACCCTTCGGAAATTTGCAGATTGAGCCCGCGTCTCGCGGGGGACGCATTAGTCACGGGGCGCACATCCACACCGAAGAAAATCATAGCAAAATTTAGCACTTTGTGAAAGTTGTGTCAATCTTGGACAGGGGCGCTGCAACCTGTTTGGGAACAGGAAACATCGCTGTGTCGCTGAGCTTTCTGATCGGTTCATTACGCGATCCGGTAACCGAGAATCGACGGTAATCGACGAGGGGCGTCCCAGTGCGGGTCGCCCCTCTATTTAGCTTATGCCCTGACCTGTTGGTCTAGGCGTCGTAGTAGAGGAAGAACTCGTACGGGTGCGGCCGCAGCCGAATGGCGTCCACTTCCTCGGTGCGCTTGTAGTCCAGCCAGGTCTCGATCAGGTCGGACGTGAACACGTTCCCGGTCAGCAGGAACTCGTGATCTTCCTCCAGCGCGTTCAGCGACTCTTCGAGGCTCCCGGGCACCTGCTGCACGTTCGCAGCCTCTTCGGGCGACAGGTCGTAGAGGTCTACGTCCATCGGGTCGCCCGGGTCGATCTGGTTGTTGATCCCGTCAAGGCCGGCGAGCAGCATCGAGCTGAATGCGAGATACGGGTTAGCCGTCGGGTCGGGGCAGCGGAACTCGATGCGCTTGGTGGGCGGCGTGTCGAAGTAGGCCGGGATACGGCAGCACGCGCTGCGGTTTCTGGACGAGTACGCCAGGTTCACCGGGGCCTCGTATCCGGGCACCAGCCGACGGTAGGAGTTGGTGGTCGGGGCCGCGAACGCCAGAAGCGCCGGAGCGTGCCTGAGCAGACCGCCGATGTAGTACTTCATCGTGTCGCTCATATTGGCATAACCATCGCCGTAGAAGATGTTGGTGCCGTCCTTCCAGATGCTCTGGTGGGTATGCATTCCGGTGCCGTTGTCGTCGAACAGCGGCTTGGGCATGAACGTCGCGGTCTTGCCGTGCCGTGCGGCGACGTTCTTGACCAGGTACTTGTAGATCATGATGTTGTCGGCCGTCTTGACCAGCGTGTCGTACACGATGTCGATCTCGCCCTGTCCGGCGGTGGCGACCTCGTGGTGCTGCTTCTCGATCTTCATGCCAAACTTCTGCATCTCGATGACCATCTCGGAGCGGATGTCGCTCAGAGTGTCCACAGGCGGCACGGGAAAGTAGCCTCCCTTGAGGCGTGGCCTGTAGCCCGTGCTCCGCGTCTTGCCGTCGAGCATGTACTCGTTGCCAGAGTTCCAGATGCCCTCGTCCGAGTCCACGCTGTGGTGGGAGGAATGCGAGTCCTGGCTGAAGCTGGCGGAGTCGAAGATGAAGAACTCGGCCTCAGGTCCCCAGAAGCTGGTGTCGCCGATGCCGGTGGACTTCAGATGGGCCTCAGCCTTCTTCGCGATGTTCCTGGGATCGCGGCTGTAGTCGGCGCCGGTGAGGGGATCGCGGATGTTACAGAGCAGGCTGAGCGTCTTGATTTTGTAGACAGGGTCGATGTTGGCGGTGCTGGCGTCCGGCACGATGAGCATGTCGCTCTCATCGATGGTCTGGAAACCCCGGATGCTCGACCCGTCAAAGCCGGTGCCGTACGCAAAGAGGTCCTCGTTGACCTCGTTTGGGGGAACCCCGACGTGCTGCAGGGTGCCCGGAACGTCGGTGAACTTGAGATCGATGATCTCAACTCCCTCATCATGTATAAATTTTATGACTTCTTCTGGCGTCATCTCTCTACTCCTTGCTATTACCTCTGTCCTCACCGGTTGTCAGCCGGTCAGGGGCTTGGACTGACTGTTGTGAGAACCCCTCGTAAATGAAATGTGCCTGACCGGTAATCGATCAGGCGCCATTCTAACAAAGGGGCTTTGGTCTGACGATACCGCCGAGTAGTTGGTTTCGCCCACCCCAACGGCGATCTGGGTTTTGGTTACTCTCTGTTCTTGCGCAGCTTGCTGGGAAGGACCACCCAGAGTCCGAACAGTCCCAAGAAAACTACACCGCCGAGTATTGCTTCTATGCCCATTGTGTGACTTGCTCCTGTTGAAGATTTGTGGGCGCCGGTGTTCGCCCGGCCCCTCGTTTGTTCTATGTTTCACATTATTCCAGTGCTTTGTTTCGACGGTGTTACGCAGATGTTAACTTTGTGTTACACGTCACAAAGCACCCGGCATCGAAGATAGCGCATGAAAAAGGAAGAGGTCCCGACCGCTCAAGCCCCCCTTGGAACGGTCGGGACCTACTAGGGCCTGTTCACACTAATTGAGTTGAGGATGGTAGCATGGATACATGGAACTCACACAAGGTCAATACGAGCTGATAGCACCTCACCTGCCGGTGCAGCGAGGCAACGTGAAGATTCCGAACCTCAAAGTGCTCAACGCAATTCTGTACGTTGCCGAACACGGCTGCAAGTGGCGAGGACTGCCAGAGCGCTTCGGCAGATGGCACACTGTCTATACGAGAATGAACCGCTGGTCCAAGAGTGGGGTTCTCGACCGTGTGTTCGAGCAGCTTCGGAAGGAAGGAATAGTGGAGGTCAGTCTCGACGTGCTCTCGCTGGACAGCACCACTGTCAAGGTGCATCCGGACGGGACTGGCGCGTTGAAAAAAACGGCCCACAGTCGATAGGCAGGTCTCGTGGTGGGTTGACAACGAAGATTCACATGGTAGCCGCAGATGAGCGCACACCCGTGATCTTCTCGTTGTCTGCCGGACAGGCTCACGACGCGCCCGAAGGCCGCAAGTTGCTGGAACGTCTGGGTCCACAGCGTGGGAGTCCGTCCGTGGTGATGGACCGCGCATATGAAGGTGACGCGACACGTCAGTTGGCATCAGGTCTAGGGTATTCAGTTGTCGTTCCGCCTCGCAAGAGTCGTAAGGTGGCTTGGGAGTATGATGAGGAGTTGTACAAGAGGCGCAATGAGGTGGAGCGTCTGTTCCGTAGGGTGAAAGGCTTTCGTCGAATATTCACTCGGTATGACAAGCTCGATGAACTCTACATCGGGTTCATACTCTTTGGAACTATCTTCGATGCACTACGTAGTGTGAACAGGCCCTAGTCGGGACCTACTAACTGAGGGAAATGTAATCGTCTCTAGTCGCCGAATCCTGTCATCGAGTGTTTAGTTGGCCAATTCCGGGTATGCCGTCGCGCCGTGCTCCGACTCGTCGAGACCACCCTCCTCCTCGTCATCGGAGGCCCTGAGACCCATTGTGAGGTCTATGGCCTTGAAGAGAATGAGTCCGATGCCCAGACCCCAGGCCATGGCTACGATGATTCCAACAATCTGCGGTCCCAGCTGACCGACGTTGCCCGCGATCAGGCCCTCAACGCCATTGTGGCCGGATGCGAAGATGCCTACAGTCAAGACGCCCCAGGCTCCGCATATGCCGTGTACCGTAACAGCGCCCACAGGATCGTCAACCTTGACCACGTTCTTAATGAACGAGACTCCGGCGATCATGATGCCGCCCGCAATCAGGCCGATGACCACCGCTGCCCAGGTATCGACGTACGCGCAGCCTGCCGTTATGCCAACGAGTCCCGCCAGCGCGCCGTTGCACGCCATCTCGATGTCGGCCTTGCCCGTGCGGACCAGTGTGATGTAGATGGCCGCGGTCGCTCCGGCGGCTCCTGCCAGAAGCGTATTGACCGCGTTAAGTCCCAGGCTGCCAGAGTTGACGTTGAATCCGAACCAACCGAAGAACAGGATGAACGTGCCGATGACGACGTATGGTATGCTGTGTCCCTTGAGGTCGGCGCCCTCTCGGAATCCCTTTCTGGGTCCGACGATTATCGCGCCGGCCAGCGCAAGGAAGCCCCCGATCATGTGGACGACCGCGGAGCCCGCGTAGTCGGCCATGCCCATCGAGGCGAGCCATCCTTCGTCGCTCCATGCCCAGTGGCCGTAGATCGGGTAAACCACGGCACCGACGATGAAGCTGTACGCGAAGTAGGCGTTGATCTTGGTCCGCTCCGCCATCGCGCCGGCGATAATCGTCGCGGCAGTCCCGGCGAAGACCATCTGGAAGAACCAGCTGACGAGCTGGGAATCATCGAAGTCGACCAGGAAGAAACCCTCAAGGCCTATGATCCCGGATGCGCCGCCGCCGCCCATCATAAGCGCGAAGCCGAATGCCCAGAATCCGAGCGACGCGATACAGAAGTCGAGGAACGACTTGGTCATGTAGTTGACCGTGTTCTTGGAGCGGATCAGCCCCGCGCCAAGAAATGCGAATCCGGCCTGCATGAAGAAGACCAGCGCAGCTGCAATGACCGTAATGAGATTCTCGACCTTCGAGTCGACTTCACCTATGGTCATGTCCTGCGCGTAGGCGGTTCCTATGGTGCCGAGGAATATCCCGGCAGCCAGCAACGCCAGCATCACGAGCCGGAGCTTAAACGGTGTTAAACCTAAAAACCCTGTGTTGAACAATTGACTTACCTCCTCAGGAAGATGGGGGCCTATAACCTTCAACTTAAGACCGTAGGCTACGATTGTTTCCAACTCTTTTCTGACGTGTAACATTCTTGTTACGTTAATGTTGCAGAAGTGTTAACTGGTAGTTTTCACTGACCTTGTCTCCTGGCTCCTGATGGGAGAGTATTAGGAAAAGAGAGCGACCAACCAAGGAGGCAGCCAAAGTGGATATGGGACTAAATGACAAGCTGGCGCTGGTAGCCGGAGGCAGCCGGGGCATCGGCAAAGCGATCGCGATCGACCTGGCCCGGGAGGGCGCGGACGTGGCGATCGCGGCGCGCAATGCCGAACAGCTGGAGCGAACCGCTGCCGAGATCCGGGAACTGACCGGGAGGCGGGCCATACCGCTCGTCTTCGACGCGACGAGCACCGAGCAGTCGACTAGGATGGTTGACGATGCTGCCGCACAGTTGGGCGGACTCCACATACTGGTCAACAGCGCGTCGCTGCCGGGTGGGTCGCCGTCAGCGGTCGGCCCGGTGGAGACGGTCGACGAGGATGACCTGCTCCGCGACTTCGACGTGAAGTACGTCGGTGCGCTGAGGTGCGCCAAGGCGGCCATCCCGCACCTCAAGGAGCGGGGCTGGGGCCGGATCATCAACATCAGCGGCACGAATGCACGGAGGGCAGGCAACCTCAGCGGAGGCGCGCGCAACACGTCGATGGTGCACTTGACCAAGACGCTCGCGTTACAACTCGGCCCGTTCGGCATCACCGTAAACTGCATTCATCCGGGAACAACGCGCACCGAGCGCACCCCCGGCATATTGGAGGAGCGCGGAGCCGAGATAGGCATCTCCGCAGATGAGGTCGAACGGCGCGACTTCGCTCCCGGCTCGCCCTCAGGAAATGCCATTGGCAGAATGGTGGACGCGGATGAGGTTGCCTACGTGACCACGTTCCTGGCGTCCGACAAGGCGTGGGCGGTCACGGGTGAGCTGATCGTTGCAACCGGCGGTGCTGGCAACTTCGTCTACTACTAGGCGCTTTGCCTCAGCCGTCGAAGACGACTATTCCGAATCCGTCGAAGACCATTGTGCTGACCTGAGACGGCAGCATGACTGCGCCCCGGAGGCTGGCCCGTACCAGGTGAGCCCCGGAGATCACGGCTCCTCGAAAGTCGGCGCCGTCGAACTTGGTCTGCTCATCTACGAACGCGCCTGCGAGGTGGCAGTCCTCGAAGACCGCGTCGGTGAAGTCGCAGCCGCCGAGGTCGGCCTCGGTTAAGTTAATGCCCTCAAGTCTCTGGCCTTTGAAGCTATGGCCGCGCAGTGACGCCAGGCTGAAGTCCGTGCGCTTGATCTTCAGGCCGTCCAGCCTGGCACCGGCGAGGTCCACGCCCCTCAGTCGCGACCCCGTGAGGTCTGCTCCGAACAGGTTTGCGCCATCCAGATCCGCACCCGACAGGTCGGAGTCTATGATTCGAGCCAGGTTGAGCTGAGCATTGCTGAGCTTGGCAGACGTAAGGTTGCAACCGGTGATTTCGGCGTCGTGAGCTTCGATACGACGCATGATCGCGCTCTCGGCGATGGAATTGCTGACGCGCAGGGTTGGGCAGACCAGGTTAGTGAGGTCAGCCCTTCTGAGCGTGCAATCGTCGATTGTCAGAGAATCCGTCTCGATGTTCTGGAAGTCCGCCTCATCGAAGTCACATTCCCGGAACACGGCATCGTCTTCCAGCATCTCGAAGAACAGGTCGCCGTCTATGATCGTGAGATGATCATAAATCGTCAATGGACTGCCGCTTGTAGACTATGCGCCGGAAGCACAGAGGACCGGGAAGTTAAATCTGCCATCGGGTGGCTGTCTTTGGAAAGTCGCTCTCGGTCCACGCGAGCACCTTGGCCGCGTTCAGCGTGAACACGTCACCTGGAGAGTCTCCAAGTGACGTGTCGTACTTGGCCGCGTATGCGCTGACTATTTCGGCTGTCGCCGGCATTGACTCCAGTTCGCCCTCCAGGATGACGACCTGATCGCCGCTCTCCAAGTGTACCGCGGCCCTGGGATCACGCCGGATATTGCGGGCCTTCAACGAGTCGCTGTCCGTGAAGAAGTGGAAGAGGTCACATAACCATACTCCCCAGACTGGAACGACGTGAGGGTGGCCGGACGTCCGTGTGGTAGCTACCCAGTAGTTACGAGCTTCCGACATTTGATTCGCGACCCACGACCACTCGATAGGCTCGAATCCGTACTGCGGATCGCCTACGCCATAGCCCTGTGGCATCTGCGGTCGATCCCTGTTCATGTGTGTCGTCATTCCTACAACTCCCTTCTTTCACTATATCAGCCGCTATGAACGCATCCTAATTCAGGCGATAGTGTAGAGCTGCCTCCCGAGCTGGAGAGCGACACCCACTGATCCGGTACGGTCTCCCAGTTAACAACATACTTGACCAAAGACCAGAAAACTGATAACTGATTGTTATCATCAGTGATACAATGTGATGGTGGGCGCCAAGTCATGAGTCCAGGATAGGACGGCAATGGTCATCAAGAACTCCATACACGAACTCGTCGAGGAACTGCCGGAAGAAGAGCTCTCCACAGCGTTGAGGTTCCTGCAGTACCTCCGAGACATGGGCGGCGACCCATTCGTCGAGACCGTTATTCCGGAGCTCGACGAAGAGGATGAGTTGCCTCTTGAAGGCCAGGAACAGTCTGTCGCCGATGCCTGGCAGAAGTATCTCGACTCCAGGGGCGGATCTGGATCGGGCTTCTAGCCGTCGTCCCCGAGCGCCCTCCAACTGCACCTCTCCGGGAGTATCCGGACTTGAAAGACTAGTTGTCCGCCCGTAGCGCGCTTCTATTCGTCCCCCCACTTGTGGTCTGAGATCAGCGACGTACGGTACCGCTCCGCGTTTTCCCCTGGGCTCGCAGCTATAATCGCCGCTGGCCTGCTGATATGCGGCCTCTGTTCCATCGCACATATGTCCCGCTGTGCGAAGCGCCTCCCAATCCACCTGGAGAAGGCTATTCATGCTGGTTGCCAGCTTCAATAATGTATCCGCTCACTATGGCTCCCAGATCGTGCTCGACGGGGTCTCTTTCCAGATCGACGAGAACGACAAGCTGGGACTGATCGGCAGAAACGGATCGGGCAAGACCACTCTGCTCAAGGTCCTGACGGGGGGCGAAGAGCCCACTTCAGGGTCCGTAGTCATCCCCCAAACCACCACGGTTGGCTACGTACCTCAGTACGTTGACGCCGATGAATCGGTCACGGTGCAGGATTTTCTGCTGGAAGACTACAATCGCGTCGCAAATGATCTGCGCCACGCAGAACGGGGCCTGGAATCGGGGGGCCAAGCCGATACGGGTCGGGCGCTCGATGCCTACCAGAATGCCCTCGATGCGTACGACCGTATGGACGGCGAGCGTTTTGTCGATGAGGCCGGTTCAATGCTGGCGAGCATGGGCCTGGAGGGAAAGAAGGCCCAGCGAGTCGGCTCGCTTTCGGGCGGTGAGCAGAACGTGCTCTCCCTGACCCGTGCGCTGCTGGCCAAGCCTGACCTGCTGCTGCTCGACGAGCCCGGCAATCACCTGGACTTTCACGGAATGGCGTGGCTGGAAGACTTCCTACTCAGGTTCTCTGGAGCAGTACTTGTCGTATCGCACAATCGGTACCTCCTGGACCGGGTAGCGAGCAGCATCATGGAGTTGGAACACGGCCGCATCACCCATTACGAGGGGAACTACTCGGCGTACCGCGCGCAGCGTCTCCGAGACCTGCTTTCGCAGCAGTCCGACTACATCGCCAACCAGAAGCGTCTGGCGCGCCTGGAGGCGCTTGTTCACCGCTTCGAGCAGATCGCGAGGGCAAACTCAGACCCCGCGTGGGGAAGACGTCTGAGGGCCCGTCGCTCACAGCTTGAGCGCGAGAGACGACAAGCGGTGGATAAGCCGGAGATGGACACGTCCGCCATCCGCACCCACTTCGAATCGGCGCCCACGCGAGCCAACATCGCGATCCACGTGCGAGATTACACGCGGGGGTATGGTGAAGACATTCTTTTCGACAAGGCTGAGATGGAGGTGAACGGAGGCGAGACGGTCGCACTGGTCGGAGCCAATGGCAGTGGGAAGAGCACGCTGCTGCGCGACATCGTCGAGCGCGGGGAGTGGGACTCCGAGGACATTCGCGTCGGTCCCAGCATGAAGATCGGGTACTCGGCGCAACAGCAGGAGACCCTGGACGACGACCAGACGGTCGTGCAGCAGGTGCGTGAGGCAGCTCCCATGTCGAACCAGGCAGCATTCGGGCTGCTGAGCGCGCTGCTGTTCGATCACGAAGACATGGACAAGACAGTCGGAGACCTGTCCGGCGGCGAGCGGAACCGACTACAGATCGCGCGCCTGATGGCTATGAAGCCTAACCTGCTGATCCTGGACGAACCGACCAATCACATGGACATACCGTCCCAGGAGGCAGTAGAAGAGGCGTTGGAGGAGTTCCAGGGCACGCTGCTGATCGTCTCCCACGACAGGTACTTCCTGGACAAACTGGCTCAGCGCGTGGTGGAGATTCGAGATCGTAAGCTGGTCTCGCACCCGGGCGGCTTCAGCGAGTTCTGGAGAGCCACAAGACCGACAGACGGCGGAGTGGTCGGCCGCGTGTCCAGGCGTCGTCGCAGATCTGCGTCGGACAGGGTCCGCCGGGCGCATAACCGCCAGGAGCAGGTGGACCTGGAGCGACGTATACAGGAGGCCGAGGCCAGGAAGCTCAGCCTCGAAGATGAGATGACCCAGGCGTTCGCCAATCGTCAGATGAGGCAGGGACGCCGCGCCCAGCGCCAGCTCGAAAGGCTGACCGCCGAGCTACAGGACATGTACGATAGGTGGGTCGAGTCAGGATAGCGCCCGTGATGTATGCTTGGAGACGCACAGCCGGACTCCATCGACAGGAGGTAATCAATGAGCAGCCTGACTAACGAAGAGGTGCTGGCCATCGCGAAGGCGGTCGACCTCGAAATACACGAGCCGGAGTTGACGCAGGTACGCCACAGCCTGAACGCCATCCTGGAAGGGATGGACCAGGTCGACATACCCGGCCTGAACTCCCAGGAGCCTCTGCCTATAATCCCGCCACAGGAGCAGTCAGCTCAGGAGTAAGAGATGGCCGATAGAGACATCATCTACCTGTCCGCGACGGAGTTGGGACGCCGAATCAAGTCTGGGGAGATTTCCCCTGTTGAAGCGACCGAAGCCTACCTGGACCGCATCGAAGAGGTGGAGCCCACGCTCAACGCATTCATAACCGTACTCGCTGATGAGGCCATGGAGTCCGCGCGGCAGGCGGAGTCCGAGATCTCCGCAGGAGTCGACAAAGGTCCGCTGCATGGCGTCCCTGTAGGGGTGAAGGATCAGATTCACACCGCAGGCATCCTCACTACCAGCGCATCGAAGCTCAGGGCGGACTTCGTTCCGGACGAGGACGCAACCGTCGTCCGCAACCTCAAGCGCGCGGGCGCGGTGATAATCGGCAAGCTGAACATGACGGAGCTGGCGTTCGGCGACCCGATAACCTCCGCGTTCGGGGTCACCGGCAACCCCTGGGACCCGTCCCGCAATCCCGGGACGTCCAGCACCGGCTCAGGCGCGGCGACGGCAGCGTTCATGTGCGCCACCTCGCTTGGAGAGGACACGGGGGGGTCGGTCCGGGGGCCAGCGGCCAACTGCGGACTGGTTGGCCTGCGACCGTCCTGGGGCAGGGTCAGCCGTTATGGAGTGGATGGCGCGTCCTGGTCGCTCGACACCATCGGTCCGATCTCCCGAACGGTCGAAGACTGCGCTGCGACCATCGGCACAATCGCCGGGTACGATCCGCGCGACCCGTACACATGGGACACACCTGTCCCGGACTACGCGTCGGCTCTAGGAGGCGGAATATCCGGCCTGAAGATCGGTATGGTTAGAGAGTTCACTGACCCGGAGGTCTCCCCAGCCACATCCGCCACGCTTGACGCGATTAGTGTCGCCGTGGAGGTCTTGACTGAGCTCGGCGCTGACGTGCAACAGGTGTCGCTACCTCTCTCTCCTCTGGCGGGACTGGCGAGCCGCACCATCAGCGCGGTCGAACGGGCCGGCCTGCACCCGGAGTGGATTCGCGAAAGAGCGGACGACTTCCACCCCAACATCAGGGTACAGCTCATGACCGCAGATCTCATTCCCGGGATGGTGTACAACAAGGCACAGAAGATGCGCTCTATGATCCGTGCCCAGACGCTTGAGGCGCTCGAGAGCGTGGACGTGCTGCTGATGCCGACGTCGCCCGCTCCGCCACAGGTGATGGACCTCACGGCGGGCATAAACACCGAACGCGAAGCCGCGTCGTGGCTCAACGACGCCAGCTTCAGGGGCCTGTTCAGCATGGTCAGCGGCCCCGCGCTTTCAATCTGCAGCGGGTTCACCACCGAGGACGGCGTCGAGCTGCCCCTGGCAATGCAAATCGCTGGAAAGCCCTTCGACGAGGCGACCCTCTTGAGAGTGGCACACACCTACGAGCAGGCGACTGAGTGGCACACACGCAGACCGCCGATTTAGCGACGGGAATGGAGGATATCACCCTCACCCCAGCCCCCTCCTTCGAGAGGGAGGGGGGGGATATGTAGGTTCCTCTATAATGACCGCAGCCAAAACGTCCGAGCAGGGGGTTCAAGAAGTGCAGTCATCCGAGTTGATCGAAAATGGTGTCGTCTCTCAGCTACAGTCGCTTAGCGTCGATTACGAGATATTCGAGATCGACCCCGACTTTGCCGATACGGCGCAGTTCTGTGAGAAATACGGCTTCCCGCTGGAGAATTCGGGCAACACGATTGTCGTGGCATCCAAGCGGGGCCAGAAGAAGCACTGCGCCTGCATAGTGGCGGCCACCGACAGGCTCGACGTCAACAAGCGCGTCAAGGGGCTGATGGAAGTGTCACGCGCATCGTTCGCCGGAGCGGATGAGACCATGGAGATCACGGGCATGATGATCGGGGGCGTCACCCCATTCGGACTGCCTTCCGACCTGCCCGTTTACGTCGACGCGAAGCTTCAGGCTCTCGACTACGTGATCCTGGGCGGGGGTAGCAGGTCCACAAAGCTCAGGCTTGCTCCGTCTGAGCTTGGCAAGTTGCCCAACCTGGAGTTCATCGAGGGACTGTCGCTGCCGCCGAGAGAAGGGTAGTCCCCAGACGCTAGCCCCGGAGTGGATTCCCGCTTTCGCGGGAATGACGATTGCGGCGGAGGGACTGTCGCTGCCGCCGAGGGATGGCTAGCGACGGGGAAGCCCCTCTCATCTGGATACCGGCCTCTGCCGGTATGACGGTTGGGCGGAATTATTCCTGTCCGCCTTGATCTGGCGCAGCACTAGAACGGTATGCCCCAGAGAGCGTACCAGTTCTCCAGCTTTCGCTGGACCGGGATCTTTTCCTCGTGCATGATCTCGCCGATTCGCATCTCGGTGGCGTAGTCGCGCTCGCGGTCCGACGTCGGTACGAACGGGTAGAACCGTCCTGCTTTGTAGTTGTACAGCCAGTAGGCTGGACAGCCGTGGAACTCGAACCCGAACACCGCGGCCAGCAGCCGGTCCGAGAATCCGTGATCGACTATGGTCTCGGTGATCGTGTGGATCAGGCTAACCAGATTCTCGAAGTGCGGGTCGTCGAGCACAACCCATCGTGTGCCGAATTCGTCGTCTCCGACCTCGAATCGGGTGCCGGTCGCGCAGTCACTCACGTCCAGCAAAGTGCGCATCTCGGAGTCCAGGTTTTCGAAGTACGTGGACTCGACAGGATTGACCACTACGCCCGCCTTGTACGTCGGCCGCAGTTCGGTTCTGGCCTCCAGATTATGCGCCGCCCCTATGATCGAGAAGAACTGTTCTCGGTCCGGCGTCGTTAGCTTGGTGTGCCCGAATATCGCACTGAAGATACCCAAGAGGTCTCACCCTCGTTCCGTCCCTCACGCATCCAGGGAGAGGGAAATACGGAATTGCCTACTGCGCTCCAGCTCGCGCTGCATGTTCTGGAGCCGCTCAATGCGCTTCTCGGTGGGCGGATGACTGGAGAACAGTCTCGCTATACCGTTCCCCGAGAGAGCGGGCACGAACATGAACGCGCTGGCGTGCCTAACGTCGCGCAGATCCTCGTCCGGGATACGATACATATCGTTGCTGATCTTCGCCAGTGCCGAGGCGAGCTGCATCGGCGTGCCGGTTACAACAGCGCCCCCGCGGTCGGCGGAGTACTCGCGGTTCTTAACGTGAGCCATCTCATGATCGAGGCCGTCCTCGACCGCGTTGCCTGGGTTCCTGCCGGTGGCGAACGCGTTGGGCACGTGAGTGTCCATGACGGCGATCTTCCTGGGCTTGGGGATCTCGTACATCTGCGCGAGACGCTCGATCGTTGCGTGCAGCCAAGGCTCTTCCTGGGCAGTAACCTCGCGCGCACCTGTGGACATGAGCACCAGCTTGTCGGACATGAAGTACTGCAGCAGCATCCCGACCAGCGCGAAGCCGAAAATCAGGATCGGAGAGATCCCGGCCCAGAACAGCAGGCCCATGAACACGACCCACAAACCGGCCAGCATGAACATCGTGAAGAACATGCGGAACGTAAGGCCGGTATCTCTGCCGTAGCTGTATTGTCTCATTGCGCGACCTTCTCCCCATCAAAGCGTAATGGGTCTGACATCGAATGCAATCGGAAACGTGTGCCGGCTCGTGCGAGCTTTGCACGCAGTCTCTCTATATTTAACTACGTTGCTGCTCAAAAGTTGCCTATCCGCCAGTAGCCCCCTGAGTAACTTACAGACGCAATCCACCGAGTCAGTGCCCACAAGTATTCTCGGCTATCATGTTCCCAAATTACTCAAGGATGGGTGAGAAGCAGTATGGAACCACGCATTAGCATCGTCACCCTCGGTGTAACCGACCTGCCCCGTTCGGTGCGCTTTTACAGGGACGGCCTCGGGCTACCCCTGCGCGACGAAGATACCGAGTCGATCGCCTTCTTCCTGACCAGTGGCACATGGCTGGCGCTCTACCCACGAGACGCTCTGGCCATCGATGTTGGCACTTCTCCCGAGGGAAGTGGTTTCTCCGGTGTAACCTTGGCCCACAACGTCCGCACCACAAGAGAGGTGGACGAGCTGCTGCATGTGGCAGTGGAGGTTGGCGCAACGCTGGTCAAACCCGCCGCAGACACCTTCTGGGGAGGGTACTCCGGGTACTTCGCGGACCCGGACGGCCACCTATGGGAGATCGCATGGAACCCTCACTCTTGGATTGAGTGAGCGAGAGTCAGTGCCATCGCGAAGAAGCCACCAACCCCAGGGCGATTCTGACACCGTACATCAAGGGCCTCAGCAGGCTGTTTTTTGCGTTGGTGGCAGTCATGATTCCTCCTCTCCGGGGAATCGGTCTCGTGCACAGTGTGAACGGGCACACTCGGTTCCTCCACGACGGACGCGCCCGGAACATCTCCGAGGCAATTCTGTGGCATGGAGGTGAGGGCGATCCGGCACGACAGTTCTTTCTGAATATGTCCAGAGACGAGCGCGACTCGCTGCTCCGCTTTCTGGAGTCTCTATAATTCAAACTCCTGGTGTAACTGTACCAGCACTCGCATTGGTGACCATGGACTCCCCTGCTCCGGTGAGGGCCCTGAACTCCGCGGGGAGTGAACATCTGAAGTATGTGAAAAGACCTACTTGTCGTATAGCGGACCAGAGGTTGGGGCTACCGCGTGCTATAAGGAGGACAGACATGTTCGAAACGATCGGCAGAAGTTTCAGACTCGCCTAACTCTGTCTTCGCGTACTGGGAGCTGACAAGGAGCTTGTCTTCTTTCCGGTCTTTTCCTCGATCGGTGTAGTAGTCGTGTTGCTGACCTTCCTGGGCGTCGGGTTGGGAATCGGCGCGCTTGATCGGCTTGGAGCCGGAGGACTTGGCGTTGGCGACATCGTCCTCGCACTTGCATTCTATATTCTGGCCTACTTCGTGATCATATTCTTCAACTGCGCCCTCGTGTATGCCGCCCACGAGAGGCTGGCAGGGGGAGACCCGAACATCCGCTCCGGACTGATAGGGGCGTGGTACCGGGTCATCACCATTTTCATGTGGGCCGTCGTTGCCGGAACCGTCGGGCTGATTCTGAGCATACTGGCGGGTCAGGCGCGCGAGCGCGGAGGCATCCTGGGAATCGTCAGCCAGATAGTCATCTCCCTGCTGGGAGCCGCGTGGACGCTCCTCACATACTTCGTTGTGCCACTGATAGTGATAGAGCGCAGACCACTGGGCGATGCTTTCAAGACGTCGCTCTCAATGCTCCGCCGCACCTGGGGAGAGCAGGTCGTGGGCAACTTCGGTCTGGGCATAGCGGCGTTGGCGGCCTACCTGGTCGCCGCCGGTATCATAGTGCTGCTGTTTTTCGTCCTCTCGCCACTGGGAGGTATCGGCATAGCCGCAACGATTGGAAGCGGGGTGGTGCTGGTCGTCGGAGTTGCCCTGCTATTCGCGACGATGGATGGCATCTACAAGGCGGCTCTCTATTGCTACGCCGCCACCGGTGAGGTCCCGAACCTTTTCCCGGACGAGACCATACGGGGCGCATTCCGCCAGAGAGAGTCCTGAGTCAGCCTGGGTCGAAGTCTGTCAGACCAGAACGCAGGACTTTCCGTTCAGTCAGCGGCCACACGCCCGGAAACGGGTTGGATATCGGCCCCCGCCGGAGGCCGTGTCACGATCACTTTCAATCGCTTTAGCCGGGCGGTTGCACGATCTTCGGTCCATGCCCATTCCTCTCTGTTCGCTGTCGATCTATCGATGTACGCTGAGTTCCGCCGTCGGTCTGGCCCACTCATGTGTTTTTCAGATAGTCCTATCACTGGTGGTGCTTACAAATCTGAAAAAACTCTGGGCAATTTCGGGTCATTGACACACGTACGAACCAAGTATAAAGTGCCGTTGATGGATTTGCGCCCAACTTGGCTCCTACGAGGCCAAGGCACCGCATTTGAAGGGTAGGGAGGAGATATCCCTTGAAGGTCCAACGACTATTGCTATTGGCAGGTTTGCTTATTATCGGACTTGTGGTCGTGTCATGCGGCAGCGCGACGGAGGAAGTGACAAAGGATACCATTACAACAGAGGAGCTAGACGCTGCCCTGAAGCAGGCAATTGCGGCTGCGGCTCAGCCTGCCCCCGCGCCAGCACCTGCCGGGCCTAGCGCCGATGAGCTCCGGGCCTTGGTGTCAGAAGCAGTCGCGGGAAGTGTGCCCGAGGGGACGAGTGCCGAGGAGATTGCGTCGATGGTCGAGGCAGCGGTGGAAGCGGCCACAGCCGGGGCCGTCACCACGGCTGACATCGATAGATCGGTGGGAAAGGCCGTTGAGGATGCGGTCTCCGGAGGACCGACGCCGCTAAGCAGCGCCGAGGTCAAGGCCATTGTGTCGGCTGCCGTGGCTGCAATCCCGACCCCTGAGCCTATTATGGTCCCTGCACCCGCACCTGCACCCCCCGTGGACGTCGAGATGGCGAGGATGGGCGGCACGCTAAGGGCGGTTCCCCATGGAAGTCTGAAGTCTCTGGATGCTCAGTGGACCACCGTCACAGTCACCGCTAACGTCCGTCACCATCTCCAGGAGGGACTCTTCACCCTGGACGACAACCTCGCACTTCAACCGCAATTGGCCGAGTCGTGGCAATCGAGCCCTGACCTCTTGACGACGACCGTCAAGCTGCGGGATGGCCTGGAGTTCCACTCTGGGGAGACTCTGAAGGCTGGTGACCTTGTCGGGTCCTTCAATAAGGTGAAGGATGTGGCTACCCTGTGGAAGCTGGTGGCGACCGAGTTCGGGGGCGTCATCTCCGCGTTAGACGATCGCACCCTTCAGATCCAGGTTAGTGAACCTACCGCTCTGGTGCTTGACAGCTTGATGACGGAGCAGTCCTTCCCGCCGATCGCGGTGCCCGAAAGCGCATACTCACTCCCCCAAACGGAGTCTGCGCCGGAACCGGTCGGAACCGGGCCATTCAAGTTTGAAAGCTGGTCCCCGGGGGATCGATGGACGATGGTTCGCTACGACGACTATAACCCAAGTGCACTCCAGACCTCCGGTCTGGCAGGTCGGCACGTAGCCTTTGTGGACCGAGTGGAGTGGATCGAGATCCCCGATCAAGCCGCTCGCCTCGCGGCTTTGGAAGTGGGGGAGGTGGACCTTCTGGACTTTTTCTCCCCGACCCTCGCCGACCGGGTTTTCAGCAGCGAAACGGTTGATCCAGTTGTAGTAATGCCCGGGGAGCAAATGGGCGTGTACCTCAACCACTTAAAGCCACCCTTCGACAACAAGAACGTGCGCCGCGCTCTTCAGTTGGCGTACCCAATGGAATCAGCCCTGAAGCTTTCTGTCGGTGGGAATGACGCGCTGTGGAGATTGTGCCCCACTTACTACACGTGCGGCACCCGGTGGGAGAACACTGTTGGGACAGAAAACTACAACGCCCAAGATCTTGACCAGGCCCGGCAACTGGTCAAAGAGGCGGGCTTTGAAGGCACAACGGTTCGTCTCATGGCGGCGCAGGACATGCCCTGGTTCCCCCAGCTCTCGCTGGTAACTCGCGAGGTGCTGGAGGATGTCGGCTTCGTGGTTGACTTCCAGTCTATGGACTGGGCCACGCTGACCACGCGGCGGGCAGACCCGGAGCTCTGGGAAGCCTTCCACACAGGATCGGGCACTACCGTTACCCCGCTAACCAAGTCGACGCTTACAAAGAATGGCTGGTTCAATCGCTATCAGGACGAGTCGGGCAAAATGGCCGAGTTGCTCGCTGAATTTACACGAGCAAAGACCGCCGCAGACCAGGTCGAGTTAATTGGCGAGCTTCAGGCCCAGGCATTTGAGGATGTCCCCTATGTCTTAATAGGGGAAGTCGCAAGGCTGTTCGCAGCCGGCAAGAATGTCGAAGGATTCAAACCCGCCCACTACTTCCTCGTGTTCGACGTGTGGTTGGAGGAGTAGCAGGGTTCTCCTGGCTGGATTCGCAAGCAGTGTATGGTACGCGATATCTTCGCCGAGTCCTGGCGAAGATATCGCGCTATCGTGGGTCGGTCGCCACAGAGCCCTCAGTTATGGTGCGCTCAGGCTCGCTTTGGCGGCGAAGTGCCTGACGAGAATCTGACAACATGGGTCATTATCTACTAAGGCGGCTCCTGGCGAGCTTACCTGTCATCTTCATGGTGGGCGTCCTGACATTCTCCCTGCTGCACATAGCACCGGGGGATCCCGCAACCATCATCGCGGGAGAGGAAGCTACCCCGGAGGATGTGGAAAAAATTCGCAAGGCCCTAGGCTTGGATAAGCCTCTCATCGTCCAGTTCGGGCTGTGGGTGGGGCGTCTCGCTAGAGGGGACCTAGGGACCTCGATTTTCTCCAATCGTCCAATCACCGGCCTCATGGCTCCGCGGGTACAGCCCACCGCCGCACTGGCCATCATGGGGCTGACTCTAACCTTGGTAATCGGCATACCTCTGGGTATCCTTGCAGCCTGGTGGGCAGGTCGGGCGATAGACCGGATAGTCATGATTTTCGTGGTCTTGGGATTCTCTATCCCGGTTTTCTGGCTGGGTTTCATAATGATCTGGGGCCTCGCCGTAAACTTGAAGCTCTTTCCGGTAATAGGATATACCCCTATTTCGAACGGGATTCTGCCATTCTTGCGTGCCATGACGCTTCCTGCCCTTGCCGTGGCCATCCCCTCGGCTGCCCTTGTAGCCAGAATGACTCGGTCAGCCATGCTTGAAGTACTGAGAGAGGACTATATCCGGACTGCTCGTGCCAAGGGCCTGACTGAGCTAACCGTTCACGTTCGCCACGCGTTCAAGGCTGCAGCCATCCCTATCGTGACAATAATAGGTCTGCTCTTTGCCGCGCTGGCGAGTGGCTTCGTTGTAACAGAGACGGTCTTTACTATCCCGGGTCTGGGCCGCATGGTTGTCGACGCAGTAGTACGTCGAGACTACCCCATCGTTCAGGCGATGTTGATGATCGTGGCCGTTGCCTATGTATTCGTCAACCTGGCAGTTGATATCCTATACGCTTATCTCGATCCTCGAATACGTTACTGATCGCTATGTCAAAACAGCGCATCAACGTCAAAGAATCTCCTCGGTCCTTAGTGGGATGGGTACGGGCTCACTCGCGGGGCCCCGTTCGCCTGCTTCGGGCAAACCCCAATATGTTGCTGGGATTTGTCATCCTTGTGGTGTTCGCCTATTTCGCTATATTCTCGCCAATACTCGTTCGCTCGGACCCTACGCGAGTCAACACTGATATTCTGTTTGAAAGCCCTTCCAGAGAACACTGGTTTGGAACAGACCATGCGGGCAGGGATGTGTTTGACCGCACCATAACGGGCACTCGGATATCGCTTCTGGTAGGTTTCGCGGTGGCACTAATCGCTAACGTCGCAGGCCTGACGATTGGGCTGTTGGCGGGGTACTACAACAAACTGGACAACCCGGTAATGCGGTTTATGGATGGGCTGATGGCCTTTCCGTCGATATTGCTCGCTCTGGCCCTTATAGCGACTCTGGGTTCAAGTATTCAGAACGTGATCATAGCCTTGTGCGTAGTCGAGACACCGCGCATGGTCCGCGTTGTCCGGGGCTCGGTCTTGAGTCTGCGAAACCAAGTATTTGTGGAGGCGGCCAGAGCAATTGGAGCTCCAGCCCGGCGTATCATATTTCTTCACATAGCACCGAATACCATTGCACCAGCAATGGTACAGGCCACTTTCATTTTCGCACTTGCAATAATCGCCGAGGCAAACCTGAGCTTTCTGGGCGCCGGTACGCCACCGTTTATCCCCAGTTGGGGCAATATCATAGCCGAGGGACGAACTTATATTCAGACCGCCTTCTGGGTTACATTCTTTCCGGGCGTGGCCCTGGCACTCACGGTGCTCGCCATAAACCTTGTAGGCGATGGCCTCAGGGACGCTCTCGATCCCAAGCTGGCAAGACGGGGCCTCGGAGAGTCGTCTCGGTGACCCAAGGCGCAATGAGAGGAACAGAACAGCAGGCATAAGGAGGATACGAGATGCTGCTTAGTTGTGACACCATGGTGGCTTTGCCGAACTCCACCAGGCATGGCCAGACTCTCTTCGCAAAGAACAGCGATAGGCCAGAAGAGGAGTGTCAACCACTGGTCCATCGAAGGCGTGCCCAGCATGCCCCTGATGCCACGGTCAGGTGCCAATTCGTCGAGCTTCCCCAGGTGACCACTACTTATGAGCACGTTGGCTCCCGCCCCTATTGGTGCTGGGGATATGAGCACGGGTTCAATGAATATCAGGTTGTGATAGGCAACGAGGGGCTGGGCTCGAAGTTCCCAGAGTTTCAGGAGCCGAAGCTTGTGGGTATGGAACTGGTGCGTCTGGGACTTGAACGAGGGAGGTCGGCCAGCGAGGCGGTGGAGGTCATGGTCTCACTTATCAGCAAGTTCGGGCAGGGGCAATTCAGGAACGGGGACGGGGTCCGTACCTACGACAATGGGTATATCGTGGCGGACCCTCACGAGGCATATGTTATTGAGACCGCGGGTCATGAATGGGCAGTGAAGAGAGTCGAATCTGCGCTGGGTATCAGCAACATCCATTCGATTGGAACAGACTGGGACAGGTTGTCTCCCCTAGCAGAGAGCCACGCCAAAGAAAATGGCTGGTACGCTGGGGGTACTCGATTTAACTTCGCCGAGGCATACTGTGACTTTCCTGCGCGGGCCTCGGGACGTGGTCTGCAACGTAGCGCCCGCTCGTGTGGAGTGCTGAATTCACACACCGGAGAAATCGATGTTCGAACCATGACTGCCCTGCTGCGGGACCACTCTGACGGCGAGGATCCCAAGGAGCCTTTCTGCGAGGAGATGCCCACATCCATTTCTATCTGCGTCCACTATCGCGGGGAAAGACGAGGCAACACCGCCGCAAGCCTCGTGGCCGACCTTTGCTCCGACGGTTCCAGACTGCCTGTGTACTGGAGTAGTCTTTACTCCCCTTGCCTCGGCGTGTTTCTACCGATGTTTATTGAGGGTCAGGTGCCTCAAATGCTGGCGGTCGGCGCTGCACAGCCTGGCGATGAGAGCCCATGGTGGCTGTTCCGAGACCTAGAACGCAGAGTGCGTCATGGGGATCAATTCGACAGCCAGTTGATCGACGACATTCGTTCCACGTGGGCTCGACTGCAGGAGGAATTGCTGGAGAGCGCTTATCAGATTGCGGCTGAGTGCCAAGAGCTCATCGACTCTGGCCAGAGGGAAAGAGCCTCCAAGCTGTTGACCGAGTATATGGGCTGCAACGTGGATAGAGCTTTATCCATTGCAAAGGAGATGCTGGCACGAGATTCGCTGGAGGTCGTGGCCACACCTTAACGCTAGGCTTTGCCAAACATGACCTTTCTACAGATCTCGGGACAGTATCAATGCCTCAAAGACTAAACTGCTAACTTCCCATCCAGTTAGCGGACAATCGAGCATGAGGTGGCTGTCAGCACCCGGACACGGGTTGTATATCGGCCCCCGACGGAGGCCGTTTCACGATCACTTTCAATCGCTTCAGCCGGGCGGTTGCACCAGCTCGATAAGCACGTCGTCGGGACCTTCGATGTAGGCGAGCTTCGCGCCTCCCGACACCTCGGTAATGGGGAGTACGACTCTGACTCCCGCCGCCGAAAGCCGGGCGATGTCCGACTCGATGTCCTCGACGTCGAACCCGAAGTGTTCGAGTCCCAGCCGGTTCAGCCCCGCCGTGGCGCGCTCGTCGGAAGACCCCGCCACCTGAGACGATATGTTCAACCTGACTGGCGAGCCCATGTCCATGCTGATCGTGACCGTGCCGGGCATGACCTCTCTCTCGGAGACCTTCTTGGCCCCGAAGTGCTCCGTGTACCAGTCCGCCGAGACCGGTGGGTCGGCGGCGCGTATGTGAACGTGGTTGATGAGGTATGGCATGTGTCGTCCTCCTGATATCTGATTTGGGAACCTGAGCCTACTGTATGCGATTGCCGGGCATGTTGGTCCACGCGCTCATCTCGTGAGGGAGCACCACCGGGTCGGCCTTGCAGACGAAGTTCGGGTTGAGCTGGCCCACCGAGGTCACGCCCATAAGCGCCATCGCCACGATGATTTCATCTTCGAGTATCTCGAGCACTCTGACCACGCCCTCGGCTCCCGCGGCGGCTATCCCCCAGCCCTGTAGCTTTCCGATTGCGACAGCGTCAGCTCCGAGCGCGACGGCCTTGAGGATGTCGGTGCCCCGCTGTATACCGCCGTCCAGGACAATAGTGGCCTTGCCGTCGACGGCTTCGACTATCTCAGGGAGCATCTCAAGCGTTCCCTGCCCGTGGTCGAGCTGTCGACCTCCGTGGTTCGATACCCAGACCACGTCCACTCCGTGCTCGATGGCGATCTTGGCATCCTCGGCGGTGGCGATGCCCTTGAGCATGAACGAGAGTCCGGCAAGCTCTTTAATCCTGTCCACTGTGTCCCAGGTGACGGACGCAGCGTGGGACGGGTCACGAGGCGCGCGTCGGGTCGGGGTAAGCCACCGCGTCAGCATCGGCCTCTCTCTGCGGCTGTAGTGGGCTGTGTCCACCGTGATGCACAGCCCGATGTATCCCGCCTCCTTGATGGCGGCGACACGCTCCTCAATCCAGGCCCAGTCGCCGTGCAAGTATAGCTGGAAAACCTTTGGATGATCGACGGCGGTGGCGATCTCCTCCAGTCCAGGCTCCGTGACCGAGCTGACCACGTGCATGACCCCGAATTCCGCTGCTGCCCTGGTGGAAGCTGCGCCGCCCTCGGGGTTGAAGGCCTGGAGCGACCCTATCGGGGCGAGCAGCACCGGGATTCGCAGTTTCTTCCCCAGAAATGTCATGGAAGGGTCCACGCTGGAGACGTCATTCAGTACGCGCGGGCGGAACGCGACCTGGTCGAAAGCCAGCCGGTTGCGCCGCATGGTTGTCTCCGATTCGGATGCGCCCACCAGGTAGTCCCACGCGCCCTGGTGCAGGTTGACCCGCGCCCGCTGGACGATCTCCTCGTTGCTCAGAAAGTTCATATCCACGTCTGTCTCCTCGGTGTCGGATTGATAAGTGCTCGCCCATCCGAATCAGGCGACTCTCACAAGGTAGCATCGGCGTCGTGCGGCGCTCAATGACGGGAGTCCTGACCGATCGCTCTTTTCTACTTAGCAGTATGGTCTACAATAGAAAGGAGACACAGACATGGTATCTATCAACACATCAGACGACCTGATTCGTGCCATACGTGAGAATCCCGAGTTCCGCGCGACAGTAAGACGAGAGCTGCTTACTGAAGAGCTACTGGAAGTGCCCGCACGACTGCAAGCCCTAACGACAATCGTCGAGGGCCTTGCAGCAACCGTCAGGAACCTACAGGCAACCGTCAGGGGGCTTGCGGTGACCGTCGAGCATCTTGGCAACACCACGGCTGAGCTGCGCGGCGATGTGCTCGAGTCTAAACTGACCAACAAGATTCCACCCCTGATAGCCAGGGAGTTCGACGTGCGTCGCGTCTATCCCATCTGGACGGACGGGCTCCTGCCGATAAATCCCAGGATTGAGGAATTCGAGAGGGCGATTGAAGAGGCGTCAGATAACCTTGCGATCACCGACGACGATGAAACGCGCCTGAGGGTCACCGACCTGCTTGTGCGTGCGCAGCGCAAGTCGGACAGGTCCACCCTCTGGTTTGCAGTCGAAGCCTCCGGCTCGATAGACGACGGTGACATCACCAGAGCCAGACATTCGGCTGACGTACTCAGGACAATCTTTGGGCAGGACGCCATGCCTCTGGTGTATGGGTACCAAGTGTCCGGCAGGTCCAGGGAATTGGCCAACGAGCTACAAGTCCCTGTGTTTCTGGACGCTGACTGACAATCAGCAGGTTGGGCTACTTACGAAGTCCTCACCGTCAGTCCCCAGCCCCCTCGTTCACCAACCTCGCGCCGTTGACAGGTTGGATCTGAGACATTCATTCAAGGTCTCCAGCCCCTTTTCCATGGCCGTAATCTTCGCTTCGAGTTCCGGGAACCGTACGAATGTCGCTGTGCTATTATTGGGCCGCTACACAATACGATGGAGGACTCACCATGCCATTCGGAGGCAACGACTGGCTCGCACTGACCGAGGAAGAGACTCTCGAACCCGATCTTCCTATCTGCGACCCGCACCACCACTTCTGGGATTTTCGAACTGAGCGAATCCCCCACCAAAGATACCTGCTGCACGAGCTCGCGGACGACGTGAACAGCGGTCACAACGTCCGCTCCACCGTGTTCGTCGAAGCGCGTGCGATGTACAGGTCGAGCGGCCCGGACGAGATGAAGCCCGTCGGAGAGGTCGAGTTCGTCCAGGGCCTCGCCGCAGCGAGCGAGAGCGGCCTGTACGGCCCAACTCGCGCAGCCGCCTCGATAGTCGGACACGCCAACCTGAACCTTGGCAACGACGTCGAGCCGGTGCTGGAGGCCTTACAGGCCGCCAGCCCCAACAGGTTCCGGGGCATCCGGCATTCGGTCACGTGGGACCCACACCCTGAGATCGAGGTCACGTCCGCGTACAGGATGCAGGGACAGCTCGCCAGCGACGACTTCCGCGCCGGTGCGCGGGTTCTGTCGCGGATGGGCCTGTCACTGGAGGGCTGGATGTACTTCCCGCAGCTCCCGGAGCTGGCGGACTTCGCAAAGGCGGTACCCGATCTCCAGATCATCCTGAACCACATCGGGGGCCTGCTCAGGGTCGGGCCATACGGCAACAACGACGACGAGGTGCTCGCCACCTGGCGCAGCGGCATCGCCGCCGTCGCTGAGTGCCCGAACGTCACTGTCAAGCTCGGCGGCATCGGAATGCCACGTACCGGCTTCGACTGGCACGAACGCGACCAGCCAATCGGCTCCGAGGAGCTGGCAGAGTCGATGGCGCCGTTCATGAACTACTGCATCGAGCAGTTCGGGCCAGACCGCAGCATGTTCGAGAGCAACTTCCCGGTGGACAAGGTCTCGTACTCGTACAACGTCATGTACAACGCATTCAAGCGTCTGTCCAAGGGCTACAGCGAGTCCGAGCGCGCCGACATGTTCCACGACACGGCCACTCGCGTGTATCGGGTTGAGAGGTAGGGACGGTTCACGAACCGCCCCTACAGTAGATTAGACGGAGGTAAACCACAATGGCGCTCCCAGAAAGAATGAAATTCGGAATCTTCCTCGGTCCGTTCCACCGTGTCGGTGAGAATCCGACGCTGGCCATGGACCGCGACATGGAGCTCATCCAGTGGCTCGACTACCTGGGTTATGACGAGGCCTGGATCGGCGAGCACCACAGCGCTGGCTGGGAGATCATATCGTCGCCTGAGATCTTCATGGCCGTCGCTGCCGACCGCACGCGGCACATCAAGCTCGGCACCGGCGTCGTCAGCCTCCCATACCATCACCCGCTGATGGTCGCCAACCGTATGACGCAGCTCGACCACATGACGCATGGTCGCGTCATGTTCGGAGTCGGCCCCGGCGCACTGCCCGGCGACGCCTACATGATGGGCATTGACCCGACGACCCAGCGCGAGAAAATGGACGAGGCGCTGGGGATCATCCTGCGACTGTTCACCGAAACAGAGCCGATCACCTACAAGAGCGACTGGTTCGAGCTGAACGAGGCGATGCTCCAGATCAGGCCGTTCCAGAAGCCGCACATGCCGATCTCGGTCGCGTCGGTACAGTCGCCCGCAGGCGTCATGCTTGCGGGCAAGTACGGCGCGTCGGTGTTGACCATCACAGTTCCGAGAGACCCGTCGTCCGGCCAGTCCAACCTTCGAGGGCTGTGGGACATCGCCGAAGAGTCGGCGGCAGAGCACGGCCAGAAGGTCGACCGCTTTGACTGGCGGCTGACCATCCCTATACATCTCGCCGAAGACCGCCAGCAGGCATTTGACGAGGCGAGACTTGGGGCCGGTCGGTTCCTGCGCGAGTACACCGAAGAGACCAACGGTCGAAAGGCCGCGTTCGATGGGCCGCTGGAGCAGGTCATCGACCACATGGCCGAGACCGGCTCGTGGATCATCGGCACGCCCGACGACTGCATCGCGGGCATCAAGCGACTCGAGGAGCAGAGCGGCGGATTCGGCGGCCTGCTGGTGCAGACCATCGACTGGGCACCGAGGGACAGAATCCTCAACAGCTACGAACTGCTGGCCAGATACGTGATGCCACAGTTCCAGGGATCTCTCGCCGGCATCGAAGGCTCCAACCAGTGGGCCCGTAAGCGCCAGGAGGACCTCGTCAGTGGCCGAGTGGCCGCCATCGACCGCGCCAATCGCGTTTACGCCGAACGTAGGTCATGACCGGTCTCACACACTCGCTCAGCATAGACATCGGTGGGACGTTTACGGACTTCACACTTCACAACGTCGAGACCGGCGAGATAAGCGTTCACAAAGTTCTCACCGACCCTGACGATCCCGCCAGGGCTCTAATTGGAGGTGTTCGGGAGATTCTCGCCGATGCCGGGACTGCGCCAGAGTCACTTCGGCTCGTAGTCCACAGCACCACGCTGGCCACAAACGCGATCATCGAACGCAAGGGCGCAAAGACAGCCCTGCTAACGACACAGGGCTTCCGAGACGTGCTCGAGATGGGGCGCGAGCAGATCTACGACATGCACGACCTCCACGCCCACTTCCCGGAGCCGATCGTTCCCAGGAGCCTCAGGGCCGAGGTGCCCGAACGTGTCGACCGCGACGGCCGCGTTCTGCAGGAACTGGATCTCGAAGCGTCCGCCAGGGTGCTGGACGACCTGGTCGAGCAGGGCATTGAAGCGGTCGCGGTGTCGCTGCTGCACTCCTACAACAACCCGGTAAACGAGCACGCTCTCAGAGAGCAGATCGAGAAGCGCCACCCTGACCTGAGTCTGTCGCTCTCATCCGAAGTCGCCCCGGTCATCAATGAATACGAACGGACCTCGACGACCGTCGCAGACGGGTACATCAAGCCATCGGTCACCCGCTACATTCGGGGAGTCGAGCGCGACCTCGCCGAAGAGGGATACAAGGGACGTCTGCTGGTAATGCACTCGGCAGGCGGGGTAATGGACGCCGACGCCTCATGTGAAAGACCCGTCCGTATGCTGGAGTCGGGACCCGCAGCCGGTGCGCTCGCCGCCGGGTTCTACAGCGACCTGCTCGGCGAGCCGGACCTGATCTCGCTCGACATGGGCGGAACAACTGCCAAGACCTGCGTCATCGAAGACGGCAGACCGAGCCAGACGAACAGAATCGAGGTAGCGCGTGTCCACCGTTTCAAGATAGGTAGCGGCCTGCCGGTCGTCATACCCGTTCTGGACCTGATCGAGATCGGCTCGGGCGGCGGCAGCATCGCGTGGCTCGACGGATTGGGGCTGCTGCGTGTCGGTCCACAAAGCGCGGGGGCGAGTCCGGGTCCCGCCTGCTACGGACTAGGCGGAACAGAGCCTACCGTAACGGACGCTAACCTGGTTCTTGGTTACCTGAACCCCGACTACTTCCTCGGCGGCAGGATGACCTTGGACACCGACGCCGCGCGGGATGCGATGTCCAGCCTCGGCTCACGTATGAGCATGACCGATGTCGAAGCGGCCTGGGGCGTGTACAGCGTGGTGACCGAGAGCATGGCCGCCGCCGCGCGCATCCACATCATCGGACGCAACAAGGACCCGCGCAGGTACGCCATCGTTGCTTTCGGCGGCGCTGGGCCTGCCCACGCCTGCGAGGTTGCAAGGATACTTGGAGCGACCCGCGTGGTTATACCATTCGGCGCGGGTGTAACGTCCGCGCTTGGCTGCCTGGCGGCCCCCCTCTCGTTCGAGAGCGTTCGATCCGCGCCCGGACTGTTGGGCAGAACCGACTGGGACGAAGTCAACCGCACATACAACGAAATGGAGTCTTGGGGTCGGGACATGCTGTCGAACTCCGGTGTGTCCGCCGAAGACGTTCGGCTGACCCGCACCGCGGACATGAGGCTCGTTGGGCAGATACACGAGATCAACGTCCCCATGCCCGGCGGCGCACTGTCTGACCACGACATAGACCGGATAGAGTCCGACTTCCACTCCATCTACCAGCAGCTCTACGCGCGCCGGAACCTGAGCCTGCCCATCGAGGTCCAGAACTGGCGACTATTGGTCAGCGGCCCACAGCCCGACCTCGAGATACGGGAACAGGAGTTGTCAGGCAGCTCCACTGGGCACAGACACGCCATCAAGGGGACGCGCCAGGCGTACTTCCCAAGCGTCAACAGGTATCTCGACTGCCCAGTTTACGACCGCTACAGCCTGAGGGCAGGAGCTGAATTTCCAGGCCCTGCGATCATCGAGGAGGCCGAGGCCACCACGATCGTCCGGCCGGACGAGAGCGTGACCATCGATAAGTGGCTGAACCTCGTCATAACGCTGGAGGACTGAATGTCTGACGAACGCTTTGACCCAGTATCCCTTGAGATCATGTGGAGCAGAATGCTCAACGTCGCCGAGGAGATGTGGTCCACCATCCTGCGCACCGCCGTCTCGACGATCATCGCGTCCGCAAACGACTTCGGCTGTGAGGTACTCGACGCTGAGGGCCGCTCCATCGCGCACGCCTACCGCTCCATGCCCGTATTCAACATGACCATGCCCAACGTCACCAAGGAGATACTCAAGAAGTATCCCGTGGAGTCGATGCACCCCGGCGACGTCTACATGACCAACGACCCGTGGATGTGCGCCGGCCACCTGCCGGACATCGCCATCGTCTCCCCGGTGTTCCACCAGGGCAGGTTCGTGGGTTTCGTGGGCAACATCGCCAACACCTCCGACATCGGTGGCTCACTGGACGCCAAGGCAGTCACCGACTCGTACGAAGAGGGCATCTTCTTCCCGCTGTGCAAGCTATACGATAAGGGCGAGCCGAACGAGCTCGCCTTCGACATGTTCAGGTGGAACGTGCGCGGGCCTGAAATGGTGCTGACCGACATAGAGGCGCAGGTAGCCGCGAACCAGGTCGGAGCAAGGCGCATCGTCGACTTCCTGAACGAGTACATGCTCGAAGACTTGACCGCGCTGTCAGAGGCGATTCGAGGGCGATCCGAGACTGCCATGCGCAGGGCGATATCTAAGCTTCCCGACGGCGAGTATACCAACGAGGTTTACACGGACGGCATGGGCGACCCGTTGCTCATCAAGGTGCGCATAGAGATTCAAGGCGACGAGATACTGGTGGACTTCGACGGCTCCGCGCCCCAGATTGACCGAGGCGGCCTCAACTGCACCATGATCTACAGCCAGGGACACACCTACTACCCGCTGGCCTGCCTGCTCACGCCGGACGTCCCGGTGAACGAGGGCTGCTTCGAGCCGATATCCGTTGCCGCGCCCGAAGGCACTATTATCAATTGCACGTTCCCTGTGTCGGTAGGATCGCGCACCAACACAGGCTGGTATATTCACGGCTGCATTTTCGGAGCGCTCGCCAAGGCGATCCCTGAACAGATCCAGTCCGGTAACGGGCTGATGTCTTCGATACGCACATACGGCGCGGAAGCCGACGGGCGAGTCTTCAACGCCCACCTGTTCTGCGGCGGAGGCAGGGGAGCAACCAGCAGAAGTGACGGCATGGGGCTCAACATGTTCCCTTCGAGCGCGTCTAACGTCCCAGTTGAGGTGTTCGAGGTCAGCAGTCCGGCCCTCATAGTGGGCAAGGAGCTGATGCCGGACTCCGCCGGGGACGGCAAATATCGGGGAGCGCCCGGACAGCGCATCACCGTCGGCAAGCTGCCCTCGCACGAGAGTCCGCTCAACGTCTACTTCCACCCGAACAGGCTGTCGTTCGCCCCTCAAGGCATCTTCGGTGGCAAGGCAGGCACCAAGACCAACGTGATCGTCAACGGCGAAACGGTGAGCGACGATCCGGCATCGATGACGTCGGGCTATGTCACGCTGCACGATCCCGACGACAGGCTGGTGCTCGAGTTTCCAAGTGGCGCAGGAGCCGGTGAACCGGCAGAGCGAGACCCCGAGCTGCGGGAACGTGACATAAGAAACGGCCTGGTGACCGACGGCCGTTAGCCTGATTACGCCTTGCATGTGTGCGTGGCGCATTTCGACTTCAAGGCTTCGAATGTGATTGTTGCGGGCCAGTATCTTGACATATAGCGTCTATACCTACATAATTTAGACGAATATCGTCATTTGAAGCTCGAGGTCCACCTGCCGGAGGAGACCACCGGTGACTACCGAAACGACCGAGGACCGCGTCAGCCGACTGGAGGGCGCGTACGACCAGATGGACAAGCGCCTCTCAGAACAACGCCAGAATACCGACATCCAATTCGGGGAGCTCAAGGAAGAGATCAGGGGTCTCCGCACCGAAGTTCGCGAAGACATCCATGGGCTTCGTGGCGAGGTACATGGCCTCCGCTCCGAGATGCGCGAGGAAATTCACGGCCTTCGCACCGAGATGCGTCAGGATAACCACAGCCTGCGCACCGAGTTCAACGCGAGGCTAGATCGAATCACGAACATCATGATCGGCGGGATCATCGCGGTCGTTGGCGCTGTAACCGCATCCATCGTTGTCAACTTGTTCAATAGCTGACAAGAGCGCGGGAATATCCGCCACGACAGACCTCCAAACGACCGTGAGCAACGCCGACGGAAGACGGCACTGCCAGGTCGGCCGAAGCGCTGCAAATCCGACTCTCCCCAACCAAAGTCCCCGCCATCCGGGACAGTTCCTCACCTATACTTAATTGGTGAACGTGGTATACACGCGCGTCTGCGTCGCATTCGATAGCCTTGAAGGACTGGTGAATGGAAGAGATATTTGGAGTCGACACCGATCGAATCATGATCGGCGTCGTTATTGGATTCCTGCTGATTGTCGGCAGCATCGGCGTGCTGGCGCTTCTCAATCGCATCGTTCTCAAAATCGGGCTCAGAAACATTCCCAGACGACCCGCGCAGACCGCTCTCATTGTCGTCGGCCTCATGCTCAGCACTCTGATAATCTCCTCAGCCCTGGGTACCGGCGACACTATGAACCACTCGATCAGGCTCGGTGTAACCAAGGGCCTGGGCGAGATCGACGAGATCCTCACAGCCAGCCTCACGTCCGACCTGTCCGGTCTCGGCAGTCTCACCGGCAGCAGCCCCAGCCCGTACTTCCCGATGGAGAAGGTCAACGATCTGCGAGGCGAGCTTGAAGGCTACGACAAGATAGACGGAATAGCGCCATTCATCTCCGAACGCGCCCCGATCGCCAATCTGACGAGTCAGCAGAACGTCGGACGAATGAACATCGTAGGCATAGAAGTTGGGAACACCGGCGTGTTCGGCCGTTTGACCTCGGTGGACGGCGTCCAACTCGATAGATCCTCGCTGACCGGCAACAAGGCCTATATCAACGACGCCGCCCGTGAGGAGCTCGACGCCTCGGTCGGCGACGACCTTGTGATGTATCTCGAGAGCGGACCTATAGAGCTAACGGTGACGGGAATCGCGGCAGACGGCGGAATCGCGGGCGATGATCCAACTGCCCTCATATCCATTCCGCAGGCGCAGACCTTCTTCGGTCGTCCCGGCGAGGTCAACTCGGTCGCCATCTCCAACAGGGGTGACGCCGGTTCGGGCGCGAAGCTCAGCGACGAGGTGACGGAGCATCTGCGTTCTCTCCTGACCGACCATGACGTAGCGCTTCAACTCAAGGAGCTTCTCAATCGCCCCGAGGTCGTCGCAAAAATAAGGGCGAATGCCGAGGACCTGCCCGATGCCGCCAGGGAGGACATGCTCGAATTTGCCGACCTGATAGAGGTCCATGACCTCGATTCCAAGCTGGTCTCGTATCTCGCGGATGATGCCCTGTCTGCGCAGGCACTGATTGCGCTCGAAGAGACGACCAACGACCCTACGCAGGTCTTCGCGGCGTTCGCTCTGCTCGGCGATCTGAAAACGTTAACAGTTCAGGACATCAAGTCCGATCTCCTGGATCTGGCGACGACGATCGCTAGCGCGATTCTGTCGATATTCATCATCATGGGCCTCTTCTCGATGATGGCCGGAGTCATGCTGATCTTCCTGATCTTCGTCATGCTGGCCGCCGAGCGCAAGCCCGAAATGGGCATTGCGCGCGCCGTGGGCATGAGACGTCGCCACCTGGTGCAGTCGTTCATCTACGAGGGACTGGCATACGACCTGATCTCTGCACTCGTGGGCGCACTGCTGGGAATCGGCGTGGGACTGGCGCTGGTCAGCATCATGGCGAACATATTTGCCAGCGACAGCGAAGGCTTCGAGCTGGTGATGAACTATCGGTGGCAGAGCTTTCTGATCTCCTACTGTCTCGGTGTGGTTCTGACGTTCGTCACGGTCTTCTTCTCCTCGTACAGGGCCAGCAGACTGAACATCGTAGCCGCGATACGAGACCTCCCGGACGTACTGGAGTCGGCATCAGAGGAGTCGAGACTACGAACGCTCATCAGGGCTATCGCCTCACCCTTCATCAGTTTCAGACGTGCATGGACGGCTCTGAGACAGCGCCGGATCAGGTCGCTGCTGGGCAATCTGCTTTTCGGCATATTCAAGATACTGCCTCCGGTATGGGCTGCACTCATCCTATGGTCGCTTGCCCGCATCTCGACTAGTGCGATATCCAGGGGCTGGCTGACGTTTTTAGCGGGAGTGGCGCTGTCCGTGGTGGGTCTGATATCTAAGCAACAGGCGCCGTTCTCTATAGGCGTTACGATAGCGTTTATCGGTATCGGCCTGATGCTCAGGTGGCTGTACGACGGGCCAAGCTGGGACGCCCGAAGACAGACACTTCTAACCGGCGCGCTGGTACTGCTGATCGCCGCGTTCTGGCTCGCAGTGGGTGTCGCCAAGGGCCAGGTGCTAACGATCGTCGTCGCGGCCATCGTCGCGGCGTTCGAGGTCGTCAGGCAGATTTCACTGGCACGAGAAGCGGCTACGGTTACCGATCTTGAATCGCGCAATGCATTCACGTTCGTAGGGCTGGCGCTGATGCTGTTCTGGGGAACGCCGTTCGATTCTCTGGACTGGATTGTCCCCGAGCTGAGCGGCAACATTGAGATGTTCTTCGTGTCCGGTGTCTGCCTGGTGCTGGCTCCGGTGTGGGTCATCGTGTACAACGCCGACCTGATAACCGATGCGATGACAGCAGTTTTCGGACGGTACTCGCGACTCCGTCCCGCACTCAAGACCGCGATTGCCTACCCGCTGGACTCCCGGCTCCGAACTGGGCTGACTCTGGCGATGCTCGCGCTGGTCATATTCACGCTTATCGTCATGTCCATGCTGAACACCGCTTTCGGAGACGCGCTATCCGACGTGGATTCGGTCACAGGCGGGTGGGACATAGTGGGTGTGGTTAGCTACAACAATCCCATAGACGACATAGAGCCGCAGCTTCCATCGGTATTAGGAGGCGACGCCGGCAATATCACCGCCGTGGGCGGTTACACCTCGATGTCCGTCGAGGCACGGCAGGTCGGAGCCGAGAACCAGAGGTGGGAGTCCTACCAGGCAAGAGGTGCGGATGATCGCTACCTGGACAACACTGGTCACAAGTTCAAGATCATCGCCGACGGCTACAGCACAACCGAAGAAGAGGTCTGGACCGCGCTCCGGGATAACCCGAGTCTAGCGGTCGTAGATGCCCTGGCAGTCCCGTCGCGCGAAGGCGGGGGGTTCACCTTTGGCGGCCCTGATTTCAGGGTCGAGGGTCTGTTCTTCGAGGATGAGGAGATGGACCCGATAGAGATCCAGATACGGGAACCGCGAGAAGGCGCAGTCGCCACTGTCACCATAATCGGAGTCATGGACGCCCTCTCAGACCAGACCGGCGTGCTGATGTTCTCCAAATCCGTGCTGGATGATATATCGCCTGAACCGCTGCCGCTTACGACCTACAGGTTCAAGGTGACTGAAGACGCGGATGCCAAGTCGATTGCCACACAACTCGACTCAGCGTTCTTCGAGAACGGCCTGGAGACCTCAGTGCTCGAAGATGAACTCGCGGAGGACCGCGAGCAGAGCCTTGGAATCAATCGGCTGTTGCAGGGATTCATGGCCTCCGGCCTGCTGGTCGGGATAGCGGCGCTGGGGGTAATCAGCCTTCGGGCGGTTGTCGAGCGTCGGCAGCAGATCGGGGTCCTGCGCGCGATCGGATACAGGCGAAGCATGGTGCTGGCCAGCTTCCTGATGGAGTCGAGCTTCGTGGCCCTGCTGGGTATTCTGCTCGGCGTGGGCCTCGGATCACTGCTGTCGTACAACCTGGTGGAATCGATCGGGCAGGACATCCCCGGGTTGAAGTTCGCGGTCCCGTGGGGCCAGATATTCACGATCGTCGCGATCGCCTACGCCTTCTCGCTGCTGACGACGTTCCTACCAGCCCGGCAGGCGTCTCGCATATACCCTGCCGAAGCGTTGCGGTACGAGTAGCTCGGCATGTGGAACACAGTCGGACAAGACAGGGCGCTGAGGGCTTTGCAGCGTGGACTCGACTCTGATCGTGTCTCACACTCTTTCCTGATCGCCGGTCCGACACAGGTGGGCAAGACAACACTCGCCCTCGACCTTGCCCGGGCGGTCAACTGCGAGTCGGGCGAGAGGCCGTGCAGCCAGTGCGGACAGTGCGGGCGAATCACTTCCGGGCTGCACCCGGACGTGAGAATCGTCGGGCTGGAGAAGGCCCGGTCCGGAAGGCTTCGCACTCTCATTGGCATCGAGCAGGTGCGTGACATCCAGCGAGAGACGAGCCTGCTGCCATTCGAGGGCCGGTACAGGGTCATAGTCTTCGAGACCGCCGAACTCTTCAGTGAGGAGGCTGCCAACAGCCTGCTCAAGACGCTAGAGGAGCCACCGGAGCGCGTTCTGATAATCCTGCTGACAACGGACGCGCGTGCGATGCTGCCGACCATCGTCTCTCGGTGCCGCCTAGTGCAACTCAAGCCGGCGCCATCGACCATGATCGCCGAGTTCCTGAGCGACCGCAAGGGCGTGAGCAGCGACAGAGCGCGGGAGATCGCCGGACTCGCGTCCGGACGTGTCGGCTGGGCTGTCCAAGCCGCTGAGGACCCGGACATGCTCAAGCGCATGACCGATGTGCTGGACCAGGTGGAGTCGGTCGTCCGAAGTCCCCTGGCAGACAGGTTCGACTACGCGGCGGGGCTTGCGGACCGCTTCCCCAGCGACCGCAGGTCTGTGTATTCCGAGCTGGACCTGTGGCTATCCTGGTGGAGAGATGTGCTTCTAATCGGACGGCAGAAGCCGGAGTTGGTGTCCAACGTCGCCAGAATCGACTCGCTGACACCTGTAGCAGAGCATCTGCCTCCGGCCTCAGTGGCCGACGCGATCAGGACAGTCATGCGGACGTCATATCTCTTGGAACGTAACGTCTCTCCGAGGCTGGCCCTCGAAGGAATGATGTTGAAGCTACCGGCGGTATAAGCCGACCCTTTGCCCCAACGTCCACGAATATCACTCATACCCGTTACCGAAAGGCCGGACACATGCCCGAGATTGTCGGGGTCAGACTATCGCCTTCCGACCGGATCCGCTTCTGCGATCCGGGATCGCTGCGCCTGGCCCCAGGCGACAGGGTGGAGGTCGAGACCGATGATGGCTCTGCCGTAGGGACAGTCGAGATAGGCTCCGACCAGGTGATCCACTCGGACCTGTGCGGTCCCCTATATTGCGTGATCAGGGTCGTAGGACAGTCGGCTTCGGCCGAAACGCCGTAATCAGGCCAGTCAGCTGAGCCAGGGCATGAACGGTCGCCACTCGTCCTGAATCTCGCGGTGGTGGAACATGTAGTACGGGTTCGGCCTGGGCACGTCCGGCTCGCGGATCAGCTTCATGCGCGCTTCCCGGGGAGTATGCCCCGCCTTGCGATGGTTGCAGGGAATGCAGGCGCTGACCACGTTGTTCCATGTATGAGGACCGTTGCGCCATCGAGGCATGATGTGGTCCAGCGTAAGCTGCCTCGTCTGCTGGCCGCAGTACTGGCACGTAAACCCGTCCCGGTAGAAGATGGCCTGACGAGAGAGCCTGCGCCTCATTACCGGCCGCTTGACCATGTAGATCAGCCGGATCACCGACGGCGCCGGGAAGAGGTCGGAGACGCTCCGAATGTAACCGCGCCCGTTCTCGATAAGCTCAGCCTTACCGCGTCCCACAAGCACCAGCGCCCGCCTCACATTGCAGATGTTGAGGGGCTGGTAATTCTGGTTTAGTACCAGCACAGGCGAGTGTATGGTCGCCGTTGAGCTCATGTGCGTCTTCCGAAAGCCGGTTCTGAGTCCCAAGCCGCGCGATTATCTTGAAGCAGGTCTCCTCTAATTTCCTAGTCTATCGCAAACGCAGCAGCCGCTACCACATCGGGAGGAGATGCTGTAACCCTTGGGCTCCTGAATGGCTCTCGAATGCCTGCTCTAACCCATGTTCTGGTCGAGCAGATCGAGACCCATGTCGAAGTCGTCTGGTACCAGTCCCAGCATGCCGTCGGGGAGGAAGTCCCTCACGGCCATGAAGTAGGAGACTGAACGTGCCCCGGTCAGCGAGTCCACCAGCGTCTGCCGCTGATTCTCGATTGAGACTATGCCCGGTCCCCTGCCGACGAGTTCGCTGGCCGGAACTTCCACGGTGAAGTCGAACGCAAGCCTGGTCAGTACGACGATCACCGCACAGGCAATCACCAGCCCGATTATGCCTCCCAGGATCAGACCCCCGATCCTGTCCGCCATGCCCGCCGTACCCAGGGTGCCGATGACCAACATCGGCCGGATCAGGCTACCGATCTTGACCACGATTGCGACAGTGATCGCAATGATCGCCCAGTACGCGATGGACGTGATTATCGAGTCCGCGGCCGCGGCGCTTCCGGCCAGTCCACCGACATCATCGGCATAACGGCCCGCAAGCCACCATCCCACCACCACACCGACGGCCGCGAAGACTGTCGCCAGGATGCCCGTCTTTAGTCCCCAAACAATTGCAGCAGCCAGGATGACCAGCAGTAAGATGTCGACCCAGTTCATCGCCGTCCCCCAGTTGAGAGTTGCGCGGTCAGATTATCTCAAACATTTATGGGGTTCTAGGGTAAGCACGCGGTCAGGACCGAGCTTTTGTTGAGCTACTGAAGTGGCGAGAACTCGGCGGGCAGGAGCAGCTTGTTCTCCTGGTGCAGCGGCATAACGGGACTGCTGGGCGGCCAGATTCCCTTGGCGCGCGTCTCTTCACGAACCTTCATACGCTGCTAGAAGGTCTCGTAAGCCCAGATATGCGCGCACCTGTTCATCGAGCCGCTGTCGGAATAGAACGCCCCCGCGAGCGGCAAATACTTCTCCCGCTGCCCCGGAACAGCGACGGCAAGTGCGGTGATATAATTCGCTTGTTGTCAATGCCGATGGAGTCGGCCTCGGCAGCAGACTCGGCCCGCAATCCTCAGCGCCCTCCTCGGGCTGATATATGACTGGAACACTCAATGATCTCTATCGACTTCAAGAAGGTCACGCTCTCCAACGGTCTCGACGTAATCCTGTCTCAGGACAGGTCCCTGCCCGTAACCGCAGTGAACGTCTGGTACCACGTCGGTTCGAAGAACGAAGAGCGGGGCAAGACCGGGTTCGCCCACCTGTTCGAACACGTTATGTTCGAGGGGTCGAAGAACCACGATGCTAGCTACTTCGAGCCGCTTCAGAAGGTCGGAGCCAACCTTAACGGCTCGACCACTCCGGACCGTACCAACTACTGGGAAAACGTTCCGTCCAACCACCTGGAGCTTGCGCTATGGCTGGAGTCGGACCGTATGGGTCACCTGCTTGAGGTCCTGACAGACCGCAAGCTGGACGTCCAGCGTGACGTGGTCAAGAATGAGCGTCGACAGAACTATGAGAACCGACCGTACGGCATGGCATCGATGCTGTTGCAGCCGGCGCTGTTTCCTGCGCCTCATCCGTACAACTGGACGACGATAGGCTCGCCTGAAGACCTCGACAATGCCTCGCTGGACGATGTGAAGTCGTTCTTCCAGACGTTCTACACGCCCAACAACGCGAGCCTCGCCATTGTCGGGGACTTCGATTTTGACGAGGCGCTCGGACAGGTTGAGCGTTACTTCGGCGACATCCCCTCCGGGCAGGAGGTCAATCGCACCGGGCGGATGGACACGACCCTTACAGGCGCTGTGGACATGGAGACGCACGACCGCGTCCAGCTTCCGAGGTTGTACCTCGTATGGCCGACCATGCCCGGTTTCGCCGCCGATCAGCCAGCGCTCGATCTCATCGGCGCAATCCTGGGCGACGGCCGTAGCTCGCGCCTGTACCGTTCGCTGGTCTATGACGCCCGCTCAGCGCGGGAGGTCCACGTCTACCACCACGCACAGGAGATCGCGGGCGAGTTCATGGTGCAGGCCACCGCGAACCCCGGCCACACTCTCGAAGAGTTGGAGCGGGAAGTCCTCCACCAGATAAAAGACATTTCAAGCGGGGGCGTGGACCAAAGGGAGCTGGAGCGCGCGAAGAACCGCGTCCAAGCGGCCCACGTCTTCCAGCTCGAACGGTTCGGAGGCTTTAGCGGCCGCGCAGACCAGCTCAACTACTACAACATCATGGCCGGCGACGCCGGCTTCATCAACCAGGACATCGACAGGTACCTTGGGGTCACTCTCGACGACATGGCGCGTGTCGCCCGGACATTGGCAGACGCCAGGGTGCGTCTCGCGATCCACCCGGAGGAGCAGCGCACAACGGTACCGTCGCCCATCGATCGCAGCACGACTCCCGAGGCATCGCCACAGCCGGTGTTCACGGCTCCAGTCCCGAACCGTGCGAAGCTCGACAACGGTCTGAACATACTGCACGTCGAGAAGCGTGGGCTGCCCACGGTCGCTTTCGGGCTGGTTGTACGGTCGGGTGGAGTGTCCGACCCGGCTGACAGAGCGGGACTCGCTAATCTGACGACAACCATGCTGCCCGAAGGCACCGGGAAACGCACCTCTGCCCAGATCTCAGACGAAGTGGAATTCCTGGGTAGCCACCTTCGCACCAGCGCCAGCCGAGAGCACATCGTTCTCATATCGGACGGGCTATCGACGACATGGCACGACGCGCTGGAGATACTGGGCGACGTTGCCCAGAACGCCGAGTTCCCTGCCCACGAGCTTGAGCGCGTGCGCGCCAACCTGTTGACCGACCTGCGTCGTATCTCCGACAGCCCGGCTACAATCTCCGCTCGCGCTACTCGTGGCGTGATGTTCGGACCCAGCACGCCATACGGCCACCCGCTCACCGGAGTCGAGAGCTCGGTGGAGCAGGCATCCGCTGACGACCTGAAAGCGTTCTTCGGCGCGAACTTACGTCCGGGGAATTCGACCTTCATCATCGTCGGCGATCTGTCGCTGGACGAGGCGGTCGAGGCGGCAAATGCTACTTTCGGCACCTGGCAGGCTGGTCCTGAGCCTGTACCTGCGCCGACGCAGGCTGCGCTCCCCACTCTCTCTCAGACGACGATATACCTTGCCGACAAGCCGGGAGCGGCGCAGTCCGTCGTTCGCTCAGGACACCTGACCATTCCACGAAAAGACCCGCGGTTCCTGTCGCTCAATGTGTTCAACTACATCTTCGGCGGCCAGTTCGGCGCCAGGCTGAACATGAACCTGAGACAGGACAAGGGGTACAGCTATGGCTACATGTCCAGCATAGATTGGAACCTCGGCCCATCAATGCTCGTTGCTGGCGGCGGCGTGGAGACCGCTGTGACCAAAGAGACCGTGATCGAGACGCTCAAGGAGTTCAACGAAATCAATGGCGATCGTCCTGTAACGGAGACCGAGTACCGCGACGCGATCGACGGCGTCATGCGCAGCATTCCCAGCCAGTTCGAAACGCAGTACCAGATCATCAGTCAATTGACTAGGATCGTTACTTTCGACCTGCCAGACGACTACTTTGTACAGTTCCCACAGCGCCTTGCCGCGACGACCCTGGAAGACGTCAGGCACGCAGGCAATGAGCTGCTAGACGTCGAACACCTGAACATCGTGATCGCGGGAGACGCCGCCGAGATCGAGTCCGGCCTGAGCGAGCTGGGCCTGCCGATAGTTCCTATCGACTACGAGGGGCGTGTCATCAGTGACTAGAACTGGCATTTTACGGCTGGCGCGCCGTATCGTTCCAAGGATGAGGTTAAAGATGCTTTCTGTAAGTATCAAAGAGTTGAAACGAGATGCCAGCGCAATCGTCAAGAAAGTACGTGAAGAGAAAGAGACTGTCGAAGTCACATTTAGAGGCAATGTAGTCGCTCAGATCGTGCCGGTGGAGTCTAGTAAAGAACGACAGGCAAGGTTCGATAGAATATGGAAGCAGATGGACTCACTCACTGAGGAAATCTCAGAGAAGTGGACCGGCGATGGGTCAGCGGTGGATGCTGTGAGAGAGTCCCGAAGAGAACTCTAACTTGTACATTGTCGACGCCAGCGTCTGGGTTGCCCGATTTTGGACCCGAGACCCTCATCATTCCGAAGCCCGAAACTGGATACTTGAGACCATGTCGAACGGCGGCCATGTTCTTGGCCCCGCAATTCTACTGGCAGAAGTTGCGGGGCCTTTGGGTAGGAGAACCGGGCAAGTAGAACTAGGACTGACCGCAGCGCGACAATTGAGCAACCTGCCCGGCCTGCATCTCTTGGATGTCGATGATCAGATGGCACGCCTGAGCGGTGAGTTGGCCGCTCGGCTAAGGCTGAAGGGCGCTGACGCAGTATATGTAGCCGCCGCGATGATTGAGGATGTGCCTCTAGTCACGCTGGATCGGGAGCAGAGCGTGCGGGCATCTCACATGGTTACGGCATTGACTCCCGGACGAGCAGGTTGATTCCAACATCTTCGGGCGGTACTTCTGAACAGGAGGACGTGATGAGAAGCGAACGGTACAAGGGCTGCGACATCGTCGTCATGCGGGAGTTCGAGGCTGTCCCGGACGGTCACAATCTTCTGACCACACTGTCCGACGACGCTAGGCCCGTGATCTCGGTTGAGATCATGTTCCCTGACGGGACCGAGATCAAGAACAAACTCTCAATTGACGACGAGAGCAGCGGCCTGATGTACGCTTATCGCATAATCGACGAGATGGAGCGCAGGAAAGCGTCCTCCACCTAGACGCCTGGTCTGCTCCCAAAAGGACTGAAATGTCGACTGCCCCGCCACTCAAGAGTCTCCGCCTGATGGAGACGTTCCGAAACCTCTTCTACACCCCTATCTACGTCGCGGTCTCGGGAGGGTTCTTCTATCAGCACGGCCTGAACGTGATGTTTTCCACCATGCCCGAGAACGGAGCGGCGATGGACATCATCCGGTCCGGCGAGGTGGATATCGTGCAGACCGGAGTCAGTCGCAGCCTTGCCGAGCTGGACCTGGGACACGAGGACGCGCCGCTCCATGTCGCCGAGATCAACCAACGCGACGGCTTCTTCCTGGTCTCGCGGGACCGAGTGGATGGCTGGGAGTGGGGAATGCTCGAGGGATCCACGCTGGCGCCCGTCGGGTTCACTCCTGTCCCCTGGAACTCGCTGCGCGCCGCCATGCTGAAACATGGGGTCAACCTTGAGTCGGTTAGCCTGGTTCCCGGACTCTCCGCCCACGAAGCATTGGCCCAGTTCCGCTCAGGCGCTATTGACTACGTGCACATGCCGCATCCACAGGCCGGGCTTCTGGCGGCCGAGGGCGCCGGACACCTGGCGACGGCGATCGGACCCGAGCTGGGACACATCTGCTACAGCTCATTCGCGGCAATGCCGAGTTTCATCGATTCGAACCCTGATACCGTCCAGGCTTTCGTAGACGGCTTCGACGACGCGCTCCACTGGCTGTCCTGCGCGGAGGACGCAGAAGTGGTGGACCGAGTCGAGCCCTTCTTCGCCGACTTGGACTCCAAACTTCTGCTCGACTGCGTGAGCCAGTACAGGGCAAACCGCACCTGGCCCGAGAGCGCCGCCATAACGGAGTCCTCGTTCAACGGTATGCGGGACATCCTGATCGATGGAGGGATGGTTAGAGGGCGTCACGAGTACGACAGGCTGGTGAGACCGGAGTTCACCGCGACATCCGCCGAACGGGGCGATCGGTGAGACTGCCGGCCACGATCGTCGCGATCCGCCAAGAGACGCCGTCGATCAAGTCGTTCGCTCTCGACCTCCACGGACGCGAGATAGGCTTCATGGCCGGGCAGTGGGTGGACTTTTTCGTCACACTCGATGGCGCGGAAGCCGTCGGAGGCTACTCGATCACCTCTTCCCCGGCCGAGCAGACCGCAATCAGCCTGGCGGTCAAGCGAGACGGCTCGGACCACCCTGTCACCAACTGGCTCCACGAGGATGCGCAAGTTGGTGACGAGGTCGAAATCAGCCTGGGCGGCGACTTCTTCTACGAACCGGACGAGGCTGGGTCCGTCGTGCTGATCGCCGGCGGCATCGGCTTGACCCCGCTGATGAGTATTGTGAGGTCTACGCACGAGCTTGCGACTCGAACTCAGCTGACCCTGGTCTACAGCGCGTCGACACCCGATGAGCTGCTGTTCAGGGATGAGCTGGCCTCGATATCGGCAGCCAATCCCCGCATCAGCTACGTGCTCACCGTCACACAAACCTCGTCCGATACCTGGGAGGGACACACTGGCCGGATCGACGCGGACCTGCTGCGCGCGGAGTCTGTCGACCAGGGAGCACTCTTCTTCGTGTGCGGTCCGCCGGCCATGATCCGAGCAATGATTGCGATGCTCGGGGATTTGGGTGTTCCACGCCCGCGCATCCGGTATGAGCAGTGGTGGTAGGGTGCATTCACAGGGGGCGATTCGGGCTGCTGACCTGAAGGGGTCGATGTGGCCCTTTCTACTAGGGGATGGTGGTCATGGAGAGTCCCAAGGGTTGATTGTGACAACACCCAATCCCTGAAAGTCCCGGAGGTTACGAGTTGCCAAAGGCAAGTCCTTGCTAGTTGCCGTACCTGCGATAAGTGCGTCAGCGAGTTGTAGCGTCCCACCGTCCCGACGCACACGAGCCTGGAACGTAGCCGCCCACTCTGCCTCTGGACGCTCTATGGGCAATATGCGGCTTTCGAAGTCTGAAACAATACTTGTTAGCCAGTCCCGCAGTCTGTCGCGGCGACGCCCCTGTGGCAAGAGTTGAACCCCCATCTCAAGCTCGTATATCACGATAGCGGATAGCCACACCTCGTCCTGGGTGTCAATGAAACTCAAGACGCCTGGGTGTGGATCCTGTTTTGTCAGCTCAGAGACCACATTTGTGTCGAGAAGGCAGCCGTTCATTCGCCTGCGTCATCGATGAATGGGATCTCACGCCCGCTCTCACGGCGACTCGGGATCTCAAGATTCGTACCGCGTGGCGTGTTCTCAACCAGCCACTGACCCAGAGGCTTTCGTGGCGGCTGTCTCTCATCCCATACATGCGCTGGCACTACTACAAAGGACTTTCTGGCACCGATACGCTGAGGACCCTCTTCTTCCGAACGACGAAGGATCTCTGACAGGCGCGCCTTTGCCTCAGCTACCGTCCAGACCCGTTGAGACTTGGAGTCAAGCACTTTTGTACCTCCTTCGGGGAATTGGACTAGTCTATTATAGACTACTTCACAGGTCTGAACTGGTGTGACTTCCGGGATGCTCAGAAACCTTGGCCTCCCCGCGCAGATCAGTTATGAGCAGTGGTGGTGTAGCCTCATAGGCACAGGAACTTGGAACCTATCCGTATGTCAGGAGAAGCAATTGAAGCCAGCGGACGACCCTCTCGTCGACTAAAAGGCTCTCGTTAAGAGCAGCTACGACCGGTGTGCCGCTGCCTACTCCAATGCCCGTATGGGAGAGGCACACCCTGAACTGGATCTGCTGAGCAAACTCCTGGACGATGGTGCTTCGATACTCGACATCGGATGCGGCGCCGGAGTTCCCGCAACACGAGGGCTGGCCGGAAGGTTCACTGTAACGGGAGTTGATGCTTCCAGCGAGATGATCCGGCTCGCACAGGCGAACGTGCCGAGCGCGACCTTTGTGCATCGCGACATTACGTCGGTCGACTTTGCCGACTCGAGCTTCGATGCAGTCGTCGCCTTCTACTCGATTTTTCACATACCGAGAGAGGAGCACGCCGCCCTGTTCCGGCGAGTCCGTGATTGGCTGAAGCCGGGTGGGTACCTCATGCGCACGCTCAGCCACCTCAGTGAGATGGCTTACACAGAGGACGAATTCTTTGGCGTGACGATGTACTGGAGCAACTACGGCCTGGAAGAATACACCGACATCCTGACCGGCGTTGGATTCAGCATGTTGAGAGATTCCACGATTGGCGATGGTTACTCCGAGAGCCATGATGCACCCGGGGAAGACCACCCGCTGGTGTTCGCCAGAAGGCTGTGATCCACCGTACAGCCTTAATTTCCTGCTTCTGAAATAGCCGTGCTCCCAAGGTTTCCGGGATGGCTGCGATAGGATGTCCGACACTAATGGCGACAGCACGCAATCGCAGTCAAAGTGCTGAAACAGTGCAAATGCCCTGGCAATCTAGGCCGCAGGGTTCCATCCTTGCGGCCTTGTCTTTCCAGAGTGCCCGTCTTCTACATCATCGAGTAGCTCTGGCCTCCGTCGACCACGAGGCACGATCCGGTGATGAGGTCGGCTCGGTCAGATGCCAGGAACGCGCAAAGGTCGCCCACTGGTTCGGGCCATCCGAACTTTCCCATAGGGAGATTGTTCTCGATGAAGGTGCTGACGACCTCCGCGGGCTGCTCGGCCTGGAATCGCTCCCAGCCGCCCTGGGGGTGGGCGATCGAACCGGGCGCGATCGAGTTGACGGTTATGCCCGTGCCCCCGAGGGATAGCCCGGCGTGCTTGGTGGCAGCTATGAGCGCGGCCTTCGCGGACATGTACCCGATGTTGCCGCCGTACTCGCGGCCCCAGATCGACGCGATATTGATGATGCGACCCCAGCCCTGACCCTGCATGTGTTGCAAGGCATGTCTGGTCAGCTCGTAGCCGCCGAACAGGTTGAGATCAAACACGGTACGGAAGTTGTCCAGCGGCGTCGCTGAGATGTCGGTCGAGCCTATGGAGCCGCCGGCGTTGTTAACGAGAATGTCGATCGGCCCCAGGCCGGATACAGTCTCGTCGTGGAGCCTCTGCATGTCCGAAGAATCGATCACGTCGGCAACCACTCCGAACGACTTGACGCCCATCGACTCCAGCTCCGCCACTGTGCCGTCGATCGTGCCCTGCGTTCGTCCGCATATCGCGACGTTGACGCCTTCAGCGGCCAGTGAGATGGCACACTGGCGTCCCAGTCCGCGGCTTCCGCCGGTTACGAGCGCGTTTTTGCCTGCAATTCCAAGGTCCAATGGATGAGCCTCCGTTGTTGGGGTATTAGGGCCCGGCGGCCGGATGGCGACCTTCTGTTCGGCCCTTCGCCTACTTTGGACTGCCTTTGCGCCGCTGTCAAATGCGCGCCCTCGGATCGACGTCCGGGGCAGGCTCTTGACTGCGCTGCGGCGCTTTCATAACATTCGTCAGGCGGCGTTTCCGACGCTCCCCAATTCTCCCCCGGCAGAAGGAGCGCATGTTCATAGACCTGCACACCCACTCCGTATCCTCGGACGACGCAAGAGCAAACGTAGACCAGTACGTGAAGTGGGTGGGCGTCCTGCGCAGGAAGGGCAGCCGGATAGACGGCTTCGTCCTGACCGAGCACCGCAAATTCGACTTCGACAAGAGCTACTCTGAGCTCGGCGAGGCCAACTACGTGCTCATCATGAAGGGCTCAGAGCTCGACACCAACATGGGCCACTTCCTGGTGTATGGCGTCACCGAGGCGCTCACTGACGCCATCAACTTTGGCGACGTCAACATGGACGCGCTCGAGCTTGTGGACGCCGCAGAAGAGCATGGAGCAATAGCGCTTCCCGCACATCCCGGTCGCTTCGGCATCGGCCTGTGCGAGTTCACAGACAACGGGCGCGACTTCGGCGCCATTCGGGCCGCAGAAGGGCTGAACGGCTCCAATCGCCCTGGAGAGCAGGAGCGCGCGGAGGAGCTGATCCGCCAGCTTGGCGTCCCGGCCACCGGCGGCAGCGACGCACATCTCGTCAGCGCCATCGGCAAGTGCATGACCAGCTTCGAGAACCCGGTGCTGAGCGAGACCGACCTGGTCAGAGAGCTGAGATCGGGCGCGTTCGCTCCCGTCCTGCTGTCCGACGCGACCGCTTAGACATAGCGTTCCTGTTCCCTTGACGGGAGAGGGGCCGAGAGAGGGCTTAGACCCCATGACCACCGCAGACACCGACATAGTATTCGACCGCAGCCTCCTGGGCGTGGACCACGAGATCGGCTCCTATTCGGTCACTAAGGAGATGATCGTGAAGTTCGCCCACTCTACGGGCGAGACCAACCCCCTATACCTCGACGATGACGCCGGCAGAGAATCTGAGCACGGCAGTATCATCGCGCCGCCCACGTTCTGCAACATGTTCGTGTCCGGTGTCACCCGGCCCGACATCAAGCTGGAGTTCGGCGATATGAGCCTGTTCGCCAGCCAGGCGATCGAGTGCGTAGGCACGGTGAAGCCCGGCGACACGCTTTTCGCCAAGACCAGGCTGAAGGACGTCTATGCCAAGACCGGTCGCTCCGGCAAAATGGTCTTCCAGGTCTGGGAGACAAGCTTCGCCAACCAGGGTGGGGACACGGTAGCGCTGGTACAGGAGTCGTTCGTCAGGCGCAAGAGGAGGCCGAGATGAGCGGCGACGGCGTTTACTACGATGACGTTGACCTTGGCGACGAGGTCGGACCGGTAGAGCGAATCGTATCCGACGACCAGGTAATCGAGTTCACCCAGGTCTGGGGACGCGAGGAGGGCCCAACGCGGTTCACCAGCCGAGAGAAGGCCCAGAGCGAAGGACTGCCGGAGGCGATCGTGCCGGGCGCGATGAACATCGCCATCATGTCCCAGCTAATCACCGCGTGGTCTCCCACTGTGCGGCTGGTCAAGCTGGACGTGGTGTTCCGCAGTCCGGTGCTGCACAACCGTCCTCTCACCCTACGCGGCATGATAACCGACAAGGACATCGTGGACGGCAAACCCCAGATCGAGTGCGACGTCACGATGGAAAACGAGGAAGGCACGCCGCACGTGATCGGCAAGGCGACGGTGTCGCTTCCAGTAAGGAGCGAGTAGAGAGGAGTGAGAATCGAGAGTCGTTGAGGCCAGACTTGATCGTTGACCTCTCACTCTTCACTCCTATTCTCTCTTTCCCAGTCTAGTGCTCCATCACGGAGCCACCATTGATGTTGATCGACTGCCCGTGGATCCACGACGCGGCCTCGGTGCAGAGGTAGACGCAGAACTCGCCTGTCTCGTCGTCCGTGCCGTTGCGCCCTATCGGAGTCCGCTCTGCCATCTCGACCCAGCGCGTATCGCGGTCGATGTCGTCCATCCGGTGCGTATCGACGGCGCCCGGGCAGACGCAGTTGACGTTGATGCCCATGGGGCCGAACTCGTGTGCCATCGACTGAGTCATACCCACGATGGCGAAGTTGGCGGCGTTGTATGCCAGGGTGCTGGCGCTTCCACGCTTGCCCGCGGTGGACGAGATGTTGACAATCTTCCCGCCGTGACCCTGCTCCTGAAGCGCGCCGACAAAGGCCTTGGTGCACAGGTACGTGCCCGTGATCTTGATGTCTATAACACGCTGGAAGATACCGTCGTCGAGGTCCAGGACCGGTACGCGGTCCGGGCCGCGCGCGTAGGCAGCGTTGTTGACAAGCATGTCCACGCGGCCAAACTCCTTTACGGCCTGATCGATCATGTTCTGGACGTGCTCCTTGTTGGTCACGTCCGCGACCAGTGGCAGCGCCTTGACGCCGTGTGACTCGATCTGGTCGGCGACACTATGAATGTCGCGCCAGTTGACGGCCTTCTCATCGTCCGGGAACGAGGAGGGGTCTCTACCCGTCCCGGTTACCACCACGTTCGCGCCCAGCTTCGCGAAGCCAACCGCTGCTGCACGTCCTATGCCTCGGAGCCTGCCAGCGCCGGTGACTATCGCGACCTTACCATCAAATTCGCCCATGAGGAGCCCTCGCTTCTGACTGGGATTGGTTTCGTGGCGCAGAGTATATAGTGACAGCGTTTCCCTGTAAACGCGGGGGGCTGGGAGAGTTATCTGTCGATCACGCCGGAGATGGGACTCTGTAGTACCAACTCAGAGACTACGTTGGTATCGAGAGCGATCATCTACAGCCAACCCGGGGCGGCTCTCTCATTGCATCGCGTGGCGGAATGTCGAGCTCGACGCCTCCGATAGGTGCGAATCGAGAACGGATGGCGCTTGCCAGATCTCTGGCAGGATGGGATTCCTCCTTCACCTCCGACCCTAAGACATCCCTGACCTCCTGTCCCATCGACTTGCCATTCGCCACCGCCAGCACACGCAGCAGTCGTGTAAACCATTCATCCGGTTGCACACCGTGATCGTTATCATGGTAGTTCTTACGGATTGTCTTCCTCCTCCGGTCAGCGCATTAACTACGGAGCATGCAAGGGGCATATGAAAACATTACATGCGGTCAGTTTGGGGAGATTGACCCTACTTCTCAATACCAAACTCCCGAAAATCCGCCCCTATAGCATCCGACTCATGTGCAAGGAACCAGCCTAAAAGCCGCTTCTCCAACCAGTAGTATGTGTCTCTTACAGTCGACCCTAAGGTAAGATTCCCCAAAGTGTATATTACTAGCAGCGCTGAACCGGCAATCATAAACCAGGAGAGCGGAGGCGTCGGGCGTAGCCCGAACTCCGAAAGTAGCCCTAATCCTGACAGTAGTCCCAATGCTAGTAAGGAGCCTATGAGGGCCGACAAAATTCTCGCAAAGGCTTTCGCGTAATTGATTAGCGGAGGCGTAGAGGTGGGGAAGAGGTTCAGGTGGAGCGGGCGTGGACAGGCGCGCCGCTGAACACACCACACAGACCATCCACCAGCGGCTGATCGCCACCATTGCGGGCCAGCGTCCTGATTACACTGGTGAACGCACTGAACGCATCCGCACCATCTTTGTTCTTCGAGCAGTGCGACACCTTTCGCGCTATCACCGCCCCGCGCAGCGCTCGCTCAGCACGGTTGTTGGTCGGCTCTATGCCTGGATCATCCAGAAACCGCAGCAGGTTGCCACGGTCATCGTGCCAGCCAAGCTCGTTCTGAAGCCTCCCGTTGTCACGATCAGGCATCGGGCGGTCTCGCAGATGATAGCTCACCTCTCGTCTCAACCGCTCCGTCTCCGCAACATAGTCCGACGCCTCTCCCCGACGATATGACTGCCTCAGTTCCATCGCCTCTCTGAGCAGGCCGCTCAGACGCTTGCCAAAGCCATGCCCTCGACTCCGATCGGGGGTGCGTCCTCTACCCACCTTGGTCTCGACCACCTCACTGATCGAGCGCAGCACGTGTGCCAGACATTTCTGCTGTTTCACACCCGACAGAGCCTGAGCATCGTAGCTCCGGCCCCTGTCCGTCACCATCACTCCTCCATAGTCCGACGGCACCACCTCTCTCACCTCTTCGTTGCGGTGACGAGCACGCACCTGGTACACCGTGGCATCTTCGGTCTCGAACGCCATCAGGAAGGCGCCCTCACCGCCCACTCGCCATCCCGTGTCGTCTGTGTGGACGACCCGACTCGCACACACCGAATCCCGCAGCCTCTGGTACGCATCTCCCACAGCGCCCTGGGCTCGGCGCAGTGCGTCCTGGGTGATCGCACCCTGGCTCAGCTCCACTCCGGTCAGCGCCCTCAGCACAGACGGCACCCTACGAACCGGTATGCCCACTCCGTAGTGCAGTACATGCGCCGCAGCCATCACTCTTCTACCCATACGGTGCGCACTCGCCCCGTACTGGTCCGCACCAACCTCGGCGTGGCGTCCTCGTACCCGTCTGCCGCAGCCACGACACCGACACACCTGCACCCGGTATTCTGTCACCTGCGGTCTGGGCATCGCGGGAATGTCGGTCACGTAGACAACATCCACTCCCTCCTGCTCGAGCACTCCTCCACATCCGGGACAGTTGTCGTCGGCCACCGACACATCCACTGGCGGCTCGGTGACCTCATCTGGAGACGGCGGCTTGCGGTAGCTGAAGTTCCCCATGCCCGGCTTTCGGCCGGGGCGTTTGGGCTTGTTGGTTCGCCCACCCTTGGAGAACGGGGCTGCCTGGCGCTTTCCCGCTCGCTTGGCCTCGGCGAGTTCCTTACGCAACTCTTTGATCGTCGCCGTAAGACGCGCAACCTGATCTTGCTGTCGGCTGACCAAGGCGATCAGCTCCCCGTGCTCACAGGGTGGAGGGTCTCTGTCTGTACACATAGCCGGAGTATAAGAATATGCCCAGCCTACCGCAACGCCTCAGCCGAAGCCGCTAATCAATTACCATTCTGCAATTCTTGACGCGAGTGAGAAAAAACAGCGACCCCGCCCCCAAGTCTGTTCAGAAGATCAATTAGGGCCCTGGCTGCTGCCTCTTTAGCCTCCCCCTCACTCCCCAGTAGTCGAACTAGCAATGGCGTATCAATGTAGAACGTTACCTCTCGGTATGACTTCGGTGCATTATGAAGGTCAGGGCAGGTTAAAGCGTTGGCTAACATATGGCCTTGCAATAGAATTAGGAAGCTATTGAATCGCTCAGGGTCTGCTTGTTGTAAGTATTGAACATATTCGCTGACCAATACGATCGTATATTTATGGGACCCACCGACATTTGGGATTGCTGTACCTCTTAAGTATGCTCGTAGACATACCACATCGAATTCTCGCAAAAAGGCACATATTGCGTTTATGGCTTCTGTATCATCTTCAATTGGGGCAATTGTATCCTGGGAGAAATGCTTTAATCCAAACACAACAGCATCAATATGCCTTCCAGCCTCCGCTTGTCTTTGCACAAGCATGGGATCAGGTAGAGAGCCAACAATGTGGTATTCTCCGTTCACTCTCTTGATGATGCTTGACTTCGCAAGTCGCCTCAATACGACATCGACCACCTGTTCAGGGATTACCAAGCCAAATTGCTCGCGGATGCGGCTACTGACGGCACTACCTGAAATGGATTCTGCACTGTTGTCCACAAGAACCTGAATCACAAAGGGACGCAGGTAATTGATTAGCGGCTTCGGCTGAGGCGTTGCGGTAGGCTGGGCATATTCTTATACTCCGGCTATGTGTACAGACAGAGACCCTCCACCCTGTGAGCACGGGGAGCTGATCGCCTTGGTCAGCCGACAGCAAGATCAGGTTGCGCGTCTTACGGCGACGATCAAAGAGTTGCGTAAGGAACTCGCCGAGGCCAAGCGAGCGGGAAAGCGCCAGGCAGCCCCGTTCTCCAAGGGTGGGCGAACCGACAGAGCCCAAACGCCCCGGCCGAAAGCCGGGCATGGGGAACTTCAGCTACCGCAAGCCGCCGTCTCCAGATGAGGTCACCGAGCCGCCAGTGGATGTGTCGGTGGCCGACGACAACTGTCCCGGATGTGGAGGAGTGCTCGAGCAGGAGGGAGTGGATGTTGTCTACGTGACCGACATTCCCGAGATGCCCAGACCGCAGGTGACAGAATACCGGGTGCAGGTGTGTCGGTGTCGTGGCTGCGGCAGACGGGTACGAGGACGCCACGCCGAGGTTGGTGCGGACCAGTACGGGGCGAGTGCGCACCGTATGGGTAGAAGAGTGATGGCTGCGGCGCATGTACTGCACTACGGAGTGGGCATACCGGTTCGTAGGGTGCCGTCTGTGCTGAGGGCGCTGACCGGAGTGGAGCTGAGCCAGGGTGCGATCACCCAGGACGCACTGCGCCGAGCCCAGGGCGCTGTGGGAGATGCGTACCAGAGGCTGCGGGATTCGGTGTGTGCGAGTCGGGTCGTCCACACAGACGACACGGGATGGCGAGTGGGCGGTGAGGGCGCCTTCCTGATGGCGTTCGAGACCGAAGATGCCACGGTGTACCAGGTGCGTGCTCGTCACCGCAACGAAGAGGTGAGAGAGGTGGTGCCGTCGGACTATGGAGGAGTGATGGTGACGGACAGGGGACGGAGCTACGATGCTCAGGCTCTGTCGGGTGTGAAACAGCAGAAATGTCTGGCACACGTGCTGCGCTCGATCAGTGAGGTGGTCGAGACCAAGGTGGGTAGAGGACGCACCCCCGATCGGAGTCGAGGGCATGGCTTTGGCAAGCGTCTGAGCGGCCTGCTCAGAGAGGCGATGGAACTGAGGCAGTCATATCGTCGGGGAGAGGCGTCGGACTATGTTGCGGAGACGGAGCGGTTGAGACGAGAGGTGAGCTATCATCTGCGAGACCGCCCGATGCCTGATCGTGACAACGGGAGGCTTCAGAACGAGCTTGGCTGGCACGATGACCGTGGCAACCTGCTGCGGTTTCTGGATGATCCAGGCATAGAGCCGACCAACAACCGTGCTGAGCGAGCGCTGCGCGGGGCGGTGATAGCGCGAAAGGTGTCGCACTGCTCGAAGAACAAAGATGGTGCGGATGCGTTCAGTGCGTTCACCAGTGTAATCAGGACGCTGGCCCGCAATGGTGGCGATCAGCCGCTGGTGGATGGTCTGTGTGGTGTGTTCAGCGGCGCGCCTGTCCACGCCCGCTCCACCTGAACCTCTTCCCCACCTCTACGCCTCCGCTAATCAATTACTTCCCACGAATACAGCAACGCCCGCCCTGCGTCGGTCAAGGAAAGTCTTCCTCCAGTCTCAAAAACAAGCCTCAGATGCCTGAGTAACTCCTTGATCCCTCGGGCTGTTGTGCGATGACTCTGGTTAGAAGGGGAAAGTCTCCTAACTTGGTCGAGATAAGAGTCAATGTCGTTTTCGTGCCGCCCTGGCTTGATGACCCCATTGAAGAGCAGCGCTTCGCCGAACGAATCGTCGTCCGTAGATGTGCCCTCACACAGCATATTTGACAGCACATTCAAGGCTGAAGCGATCTTTGAGATGTTCGATATCTGGTTTGGAAAACCTTTCATGCCGTCACCGTGCGATTACAGATTACTGGATGCTTTGAATCACAGCTTGATCCTACCGGTCCTGGACGGAGCTGTCGAAGCCGATGGGGGTGTTGAGCACCTTGGGGTTCTCGGGCTGGGACAGGGCAGCCTCGTTCAACTCTATGCCCAAGCCTGGGCCTTCGGGCACAGTCAGGTAGCCTTCGATCAACTCCAGCGGGTTGAGGAGAAGGTCGCTCTTTGGAGGTTCCGACTCGCCGGTGTACTCCTGGAGAGCGAAGTTGGGAATGCAGGCGTCGAGCTGGACACAGGCCGCGGTGCTGACCGGCGACAACGGGTTGTGCGGGATCACCTTTACGTGGTGCGCCTCGGCCATAGCCGCGACCTTCTTGCAGCCTGACAGTCCGCCGCAGAGACACAGGTCCGGGCGGACGTACGACGCGGCTTTCGCCTCCAGGAGCTGCTGGTACTCGAAGATCGTGGTGAAACGCTCGCCTGTGGCGATCGGGATGTTGCACAGCTCGGCGACGTCGCCCATGATCGCCGGACTGTCCGGCAGCATCGGGTCTTCGTAGAAGAACGGGTTGAACTGCTCGAGACGACGTCCGAGCCAGATGCTCTCTGCGGGGTTCATCTGGCGGTGGATCTCGACGCAGATGTCCACGTCCGGTCCGACTGCCTCACGCACCGCGCCTACCCGGTTGACCGCCTCGTCGGCCCATCCGCTGTAGGACTTGTGCAGATGGAAGTTACTGGGGAACGGCGAGAATCGGACGGCTGTGAACCCCTCTTTGGCGAGCTTGAGAGCGTCCTGGGCCAGTCCCTCAGCGGTGTCGTTGTCTGACGGTGCGCGGGCGTGCATGTAGCAGCGCACGCGGTCGCGGGTCTTGCCGCCCATGAGATCGTAGATCGGCACCTCGAGCCGCTTTCCCTTGATGTCCCACAGGGCGATGTCTATGGCGGACAGTGCGCCCTGCACAACCGACCCCATGAAGTGGGAGCTGCGATACAGATACTGGTAGTGGTGTTCGATCTGGTGGGGGTCCTTGCCGAGCAGGTACGGCTCCATCGTCTCGATCATCGTCTTTGTCGGGCGCTGCCATCCGTGGACGCCTCCCTCGCCGATGCCGACAGTGCCGTCCTCGCAGTGAATCTTGATCAGCAGCCAGCGGTCCCAGAGGAACGTTTCGACCTTCTCTATCTTCGTTGGCTTGGGCATTCTTTTCTCCTGTTGCAACTGAAGCGCTATCAGCCAAGTCTAGGGCTGGGAATGAAGCTAGTTGGTTAATATAGGCTCGTTGGCCTGTTTACTCCAGAAAATCTTGTATGGACTCGTCGTACTGTTCGAGGCGGGTGACCTGCGCCACCAGGTCGGCGGACGCTATCCCCTCCAAATCAGATGGCGCAACGCCGTCACGCAGCGCCTTGAGGGTGTCGTAGGCAGCTTTGATCGTTGCCATGAAGGGCCAGTGACCCTGAAGCGCGACCCGGACTCCCTGCGAGCCAAGGTACGCCTTGTCGGTCAGGTCGCCGGCAACGCCTCCGAGCAGGATCGGTATGTTCAGCTCGGCGTTCAGAGCTTCGAGCTCTTCAGGCGTGCTGATGCCGGTCATGAAGACGGCATCGACCCCGACGGCCTCGTATGCCTTGGCTCGACGTATGCCTTCGTCGAGTCCATCGATGGCGATAGCGCTTGATCTGCCGGCGACGACCAGCGACGGGTCCTGTCTGCCGGACAGCGCGGCCTTCATCTTGCCGATACCCTCTTCGATGGGTATCAGGCTCTGTCCCGATTGGCCGAACGCCCTGGGCAGCAGCGTATCTTCGATAGTCAGCGCGGCGACCCCGGCGGTCTCCAGCTCCTCCACGGTGCGACGCACGTTGAGAGCGTTGCCGTATCCGTGGTCGGCGTCGACCATGAGCGGTAGCGTCCCGGCTCGGCAGATGCGGTGTATCTGCTGGGCGAACTCCGTAAGGGTCAGTACGATGTAGTCCGGCGCGCCCAGCACCGTGGCCGACGCAATCGATCCGGCGAACATCATGACCTCGAACCCGAGGTCTTCGGCGATCCGGGCGGATATCGGGTCGTACACCGACGCAGGATGGACGCACTGGTCACCCTCCAGGATGGCCCGGTAGGCTTCTCTTCGGTCAGTAAGGTTCACGGCAATACTCCCACCCCGTATCAGAGTACGGGGCATACTTCAATTGTTGTATCAGGCAGAGCGTAGGTTAGCATGGATGCGGCGTCATGGGGACGAGTTCGGGCTGATGGGTGGGTGATGCGACGGTTCGTACTTCACTTCGAGGTGTGGCGTCTCCACTCGGACGTGACCCCGGTGGCGCGACTCGCTCAACGCATCGAGCACACCGGTCACGAGCAGGGTGCGCTCTACCGGGTACTGGGGCCGCCCGGTCAGGAACATCCGCTGGACGTTCAGGCCGAGATAGCTGAACGGCTGCTGGCTGTCTGCCACCCGGTTCAGGCCTGTGGCCTGGACCTCTCCATCCACCCTGGCGGCGTACCCGAATCCTCCGAGATGCTCGGGCAGCATTAGCGTCGCAGCCCGGAGTCCGTCTCTGTACTCGATTAGAAAGACCTTCGGGTTGGGGCAGGCCGATTCCATGGGGCCGGGACTCCTGGACTCGACGCACGACTCTGCGGCGTCGGCGAGCGCTCTCGACCACAGGCCGTCCTCTGCGGCCTGCCAGACCGCGTCGCCTTCAAGGCACTGGACGGCAGCGACCCCGGTCTCGAATCCTGCCCTGCGCTCGACGAAGCACTGGAGAAGTTCGAGCGTGTGAAAGCCATACGACTCGAGGCCGCCCGGGTACGAGTGGTGATAGCCGATGGATAACGCTTCATCTATCGGTGTGCCGAGGTCATGCTCCAGCATGGGGGTGCGTGCAGACACCGGCAGGGACGATCCTGCCATCATCGGCGCGCCCAGTTCCCGTGCTTGGCGATACATCCAGTGGGCGCCGTCCCAGTTGTACGACAGGTGCTTGTCGGTGAACACGGGCACCGATCTTCCAGAGGCCGAGAACACCGCGCAGACCTGCTCGAAGAAGTGTCGACGAGGATAGTGACGCCGCTCCAAGCCGTCGATCGGGTAGTCGCCGTGCTCAGCAACGATCAGGACGCCGTCCACTGCAAGCTCACCGTCCTGCCAGCCGGGAGCGGTGGGCCAGTGTCCGACACTCGGCGGAGTCAGTGTCAGGGCAGACCGAATGCTGGGGTAGACAGCGACCCCATGCTGCCGCGCCAGATCGAGTCCGACGTCGTCAGGGTGCACCTGGTCCATGTAGAGCGATACCAGGTCCACCTGCGGTTCCAACAGACCGTCCACCGTGGGGAACCCGGTTGCGAACTTGGACGCAATCAGGTCGGCGTGAGAACCCGGGAACCAGGTCGTGACAATGGCGGCGATCTTCTTGCGGTCGGGCATGGCGACTACGTGAACTTAGCAGTCCTGACGCAAATTGAGGTCAACCTTTGAATCTGATTACGTCAGTGTTTGAAATGCTGCTCATGTCTTCAACTTGACCCCTACTGATGAGCAGTCGAATGGCGGCACGAAAGTGTGCAGACGATGCCTTACCAAACCAGCCGTCCTGAACCATTCGAAGGTATAACTGCCGGAAAGTTACAGCCGGCCTACCAACTGTCCGAATTGCTTGGGCCAGTTCTTCGATGGGGTCTACTTGCGGCTCCTCGAACATCTCGGCCATGAAGTCAGCTTGAAATCCTCGTTGTAATTGTACTGACTGTCGTCGATCTAGTGCTTGTGCATAAACCCTGACCACAACGTCATTCATCGCTTCCAAGCCCCGTATGTGGCGAGTGCCATAGATCAGATAATACTTTAATCTCTCGGTCTCGGGGTCATTTACAGGATATGTCTCCGTGTACTTGAACCCTCCCCGCTTACGAAGCCGACTTAGGTACTCTTCGACGATCTGTGCATCATGTTCATCACTGTCTGCATTCATATCGACTTTTTCTCGCCAGTGTGTGTCTCCCATAGTTCGATCGATAACAGCAAGCCAGCTGTTTCGATGAGGTGCATCCGACTCTAAAAAGCCAGCGAGTCTTCTGAAGTGTTGAATGTTGAAGTTAACCAAGACCTCCGTCACCGCGTCAGGTCGATTGACTAGTTGCGACAGAGTCTCCCATTCAATGCCCTTAGCTCCGTAGGGGTCTGGGAAGATGAGAGCATTGTCATCGCCAAGCTCTTTGAGGATGCTGGGGATGTGACTTTGCCACTCACCTTCGAAGGCGGTCCAAAGTGACGATGGAAATTGACCCAGAGTTTTAGCGAGGTCGCTGTACATGTCCGTCTCGGTGAACACACCTTTTATTCTGTACTTGTAGTTCTTTGTCTCAGCCTCTAGGGCTCTCTCTAACACTATCAATGGGGAACCTGGAGCGCCGTCGTCGTACTGTCCAGCGCCAGCCATGAGGTCAACTACAGTTAGGTGCCCAAGGATTCTGGCTGCTGTAACGGCGTATGAACTGAGTATCGAGTGCTTGTCAATTGACCAAGCCTTGCGTTCGTTGAAGAATTCGGAAGTCAATGAAGATCCTCTGGGGTGGAACCAGTTATCTGGTTTATCTGAATGTACCTGGCCGTGGGCTCAGGCATTTCGTTCCAAGTTCGTCCGTCGAGATGTCGCCCTCCGGCCTTGCTGGTTCGCCCTCCCCATTGCTTGAAGAAGAAGGATACGCCGGCATCCTCGCAATCTCTTTGGATGCGCCGCACCCAAGCTGGATCAATTGGTCGAGCGCGGTGTCCGCTCTCACCACCTACTATCACCCATTCGATACCATCAAGGTGCTCGGATAAGTCCACTTCCTTGAGCAAGGGTTCGACCGAGAGAAACCGAACACTGGCTGGGACGGTCTTGAGGTGAGGAATGCGTTGCTCTACCCAGTATTGATTCTCGACAGATACACCTATCCACACATTCAAGGGCCAATCTAAGTCAGGAGATATGTCAGCAAGCCTCTGATGGCGCTTGGTTAGTACTTGGAAGATGTGGTGACTGGCCTGACTCATGATGTCGAAGACGTCACGTATGAATTCAGGCGGCACCTCCTCATGAAACAGATCACTGACGCTGTTCACAAAGATTCTTCGGGGTGCTTTCCACTTGAGAGGCATCTCCAAGCGTTCGGGGTGCGTTTTGATAGTCGCTTCCCCCGGCAGGTAGCGTCCACCTCGCTTGAATCTCAGAGTGATTGCTTCCGCATAACAGTAAGCACACCCTGGACTGACTTTCGTACAGCCAGTGACAGGGTTCCACGTTGCATCCGTCCACTCTATCGTAGATTTATCGGACATGTGTTCGCCTTTCGATCGGCATTCTAGGTGATCACGTCATCGGATGCAAGTTGGAGCACCAATGGGAAGGGCGAAATGCAGTATGACTCAAACGGCCCAGCGAGTTTGGTCTTCGCTGGGCCGTGATTGGATCTAAGTTTCGGTTTTGTATGAGGTCGGTGCGCTTAGTCGGCGACTGCCTCGGCCTTGGCAGGCTTGTCCTCGAACGGCTTGCCAGTGGCGGGATTGACGTCGAACGAACTGCTGAGCTCCAGTTCGTCGGCTATCTCTCGGACTGCGGGCAGTACGTACTCGCCCATTAGCCTGAGGCTGCGCATCTGGTCCTCGTGGGTCATCGCGCCATCACCGTCCCAGAAGAACACGCTTCCGGGCCTGAGCGTCTCGAGGACGTGCTTGATCTTGGGGATGACGGTGTCGGGCGTGCCGGATACGACGGTGTAGTTCTCGACCTGGTCCTCGTAGGAGGTGCTGAGAATGCCGCCGCCGCGGTTGGCGGTGGTAAAATCACGGGTCGGAAGAACACGCCTGCGAGAGGTCAGTCCGGGCAGACTGACCAACGCGGGGTTCGCGGTGCCCTCGTTGCCGGCGAGGAACGGGTTGCTCGGACCCTGTACGAACTTCCTGCCGACCTCGTCGGCAAGCTCCTCGGTCTCGTCAACGTGGACCTTCCACAGGTAGCCTATGTTCTGCGGTCCTGACTCGTAGCCGAGCTCGGCGGCGGTGTCGTGGTAGATCTGGAACGCTTCCTTCGTCGGGCCGAGCTTCGTGGCGAGCATGATGTACGGGATGCGGTTGGTCGCGGCCCACACGAGCGAGTCGCGGCTGACGACGCCGGGGAGCCAGATCGGGGGATGCGGGTCCTGGTAGGGCTTAACCCACGGGTTGACGTAGCGATAGTTGAAGTGCTTGCCCTCCCAGCGGAACGGCCCTGGGGTGGTCCATGCCTTGACGATGAAGTCGTGCGCCTCCTGGAAGCGCTCCCAGTTGTACGGCGGCGGCGAGTTGTGGGCGACGCTCTCGCGTCCTGTCCCGCGCACCCAGCCGGAGACCAGCCTGCCGCGCGAGATCATGTCGATCATGGCGAGCTGCTCGACCAGCCACAGAGGGTCGTCCCAGATCGGCAGAATGTTGCCGAGCAGCACGATCTTGGCACGGTTGGTGATCTTTGCCAGGATGGACGCCTCGACATTCATCGCGCCGCCCATGCAGAAGGGCGTGCTGTGGTGCTCGTTGAGCATAATGCCGTCGAAGCCCATCTCCTCAGCATAGACGCGCTCGTCAAGGTAGCGATTATAGAGATCGGAGCCCACCTGCGGGTCATAGATCTCGTTGCTGAGGGTGAGGTCCTTGATCGGCAGCCCGGTCGCACCGAAATACCCGGACTCGGGGTCCTGATATGGCCTCTCCGTGAAATGACCTATGAACATCAGCGCCTCCTTCGACACGATCACATACTGCTGGGATGCGGCCCAGTTTATCAGGCATGTGGTGAGTGGGCAATCGGAGGGGAAAACTGCACGGGTGCAACTTCCGAGGAGTGAGAAGTTAGAGCCTCCGCAGTCCCCGCCCTTCCGATTTCTGAACGCCAGTCTGGTCTGAGGGGGTCAGTAATGGAAGTCGTTGGGGTCGAAGTCGATTTCAGGGGGATCGCCGTGGACCTCGCACTCGGGGTCCTTGCAGTTGGTGTATGACTTGAGGTAGTCCTCGTCGAGAGCGGCGAGATAGGGATCGAAGTCGGGATCGTCGCACTCATTCATGAACCGGTACAGCTCAGAGTCGAAGACGGTGAAGCGGGGATCGTTGTCTATGTCGATGAGTAATTTTCGCCTATCCTCGGACTCCGACTGCTGCTCAGGTTCGTCCAGGACCGCTGTGCTTGCGGCGGGAACCGGTGTTACGGCCTGAGTCTGAGCGGATGGAACTTGTTGGTGTGTCTTGTGGGTCGAGCGTCGCGGCGCAGACGAACCGGGAGGTTTGGGCAATGGTCTGCTCTGATACCTTCCGAATCCACGGTTCAGGAGTTCCTTGGCTGCCGCCACTCTATGTCCCACATGGATGCCTTCTACACGTCCCTTCACCACGTCTATGAGGAAGAGGCAGATGGCTCGTCCGCCGTCGGTCCTGGTCTTGATGAGTGATGCGAGCACAGGGTCGTTAGGGAACCACCCCTTCTCGGCGCGCTCATCCCCTGAAGAGTCGGGGGTGTTGTCGGCTATGAAGTCGTCGGCGTCGTCGTGTCCGTAGATGATGAGCAGTCTGGCGGCGGTGAGCCTGTGCCCAACCTTGGAGCCGTCGATGCGGCCATTCATCACGTCGATGAGGACGCTGGCCATGTCTCGGCCGTCGTTGGTGTTGTCTCTGATGAATTGGGATAGGGACATGGGGTTGTGTTCAGTCATTGTGTGTGATTATTAATATAGTACACATGTTCTGGTAGGGTCAAGCTGAATTGAGGACAGAGGACAGATTGTCAGTATTCCCGTAAGACGAATCAGCTTGTATCAGAGACACACATGACGATATCATGTGCTGTACGACCCTATACATAGGATAATCACATCATGCTGGTACAGGAACACGCTCAAACGGCGGAAGAATTTCTCGCAGTATCGGACCACGAGTTCATGGCTGGGGACAGCCTCCAGGCGTCGGAGAAACTGTGGGGAGCAGCGTCACATGCTGTTATGGCGGTTGCTCAACAGCGGGGATGGCGATTCACGAAGCACCGAGATCTCAAGGTGGCGGTTCGCAAGCTCGCAGGCGAGACGGGCGACGCATCTATGATCTCCGACTTTGGAGTGGCCCAGAAATTCCACGCCAATTACTATCACGACTTCATAGAAGACTACGACTACGACGATGATCGGGCGGTCGTTAAGGACTTCATCAGTCGAGTGCTAACTCTAGTTGATTGAACTGCGAACTCCGAATCGCTCGTAGGGAAGTTCCCGGATACGGCCCAAGGACTTCTCGCGGCGGCGGACCATGAGTTCATGGCCGGCAACGATCTTCAGGGGTCGGAGAAGATGTGGGAGGCAGCAGCGCGTGCGGTGCTGGATGCGGCGCGGCAGCGTGGGTGGTCCCACTCAAATCGCGAAGACCTAAGTATCGTGGCTCAGATGCTCTCAGAAGAGGCAGGTGATCTGTCCATTATCGCTGGTTTCAGCGTGGCCGATATGTTCCGCGCCAATTCCCAGATCGGTTTTATGGAGGACTTCCAAATCGATGAAAACCAGCGGATCGTCCGAGACTTTGTGAATCGGATACTAGAGCTAGTCAACTAGCGCATCAGCCCTTCAGGAATCTAGACACCAGCCGCACGAACTCGTCTGGGCGCTCGATCTCGGGGCGGTGTCCGCAGTTGTCAATGACAGCCAACTCGGAGCCGGGGATCGACTCATGATAGATCTGTGAGGCGCTGAGCGGAACGATCGGGTTCTCCCGACCCCAGATGATCTGGGTCGGCGTGCTCTTCAGGCGGCGCAGCAGATGCGGCAGCGCTGCGTAGTGCATGTAGGGTCGCCACGTTAGACGGCATGCCTGCTCGCGGGCAACCTCCCAGTACTCAGCCTGCTCGGGCGTCGGCTCGTCAGGGCAGACGGCCTGGAACTCGGGAGTGTTCTCCGGGTCCAGGAAGCTCTCTTCCAGGTACTCCTTCGCGATCACCAGGAACATGTCGAAGATCTCGCCGGACGGCGGCTTGATGCCCATGGGATTGACCAGTACGAGCTTGCTGAAGCGGCTGGGGTCCATCGTGGCCATCTCTGCAGCGAGCCAGCCCCCGAACGAGAAGCCGAGCAGGTTGGTCTGTTCGATGCCCATGTCGTCGAGGGCGGTCAAATACCAGCCCGCGAGGTCGCGCATGTTCATAATCCAGTCGATGAACGGGGAGTCGCCGAAGCCGGGATGGGATGGGACGGTCAGCTCGAACCCCTGGGAGAGCGACTCGTGGAAATTCATCCAGCCGGGGTGTCCCAACTCTTCGTGGAGTACCAGCAGGGGGTCGCCGGAGCCGCCTCGGACCACCTGCACGGTGGAGCCGGCTGCTTCGACCATCTGTTCAGTCCAAGTCTGTGTGGCTGTTGTCAATTTGTGTCTCTCTTTCTCGTGTTAGAGGTTTGAGTCTTATGGTCTGGGGGGTACAATCGTCATCAAAGTGACAGAGCACGGCATCCTGGATCATGTACTTCAGATCTTCCCAGGAATCTCCTTGTGTAACAATTGAGAACCCTCGGGCAACGGCATAGTAGCCACCTTCTTCGGCTTCATACGCATCGAAAGTTATCTCGTTTGGTGTCACGGTCCGACCTCGGACGTGTGCGTTCTTCGGTTGCGGCGCATTGTATAACACCGTGCTCGCTGACTGCATGGATGCGGTATCTCGGTCGGACGCGGCTAGCTGAGCATGTCGAGGTACACCTGCTGGCCCTGGCGGTACAGGTCTTCGATCTCGCGGCGCTGGGAGTCGTTGTAGAACCTGCCCTTTAGTCGTATGCGGTCTAAGTCGCGGTCGATGCCTTCGGAGAATAGCCTAGCGGCGGCGGCGCGTTCGGAGCTGGGAACGCCGGTCCGGACATAGATAGGGCTGGTGTGAGCGAACACCGGCTGGTGGAAGCTGTCCCTGTGTGCGCCTGAGAGCCTGGCGGCGATCCAGCCGTCCGACGAAGCGGGCAAGTCGATCTCAAGACGCCCGTCCCTTGAGCCGTCTGGATAGGTCTCGCCGGCGGCGACTTGGCCGTTGAAGACAAGCTCCGCCTGTGCGATGGGGCGGTGCGACTTCCAGGTCGCGAGGACTGACAGGCTCTTCCCGGGCTCAGCGAAGACCTCGTCGCCGGGACCGTAGCCATCGACCTCCAGCGACAGGGCCGGACCGTTGGTGATGAAGGTGTGCCCGTTCTTGAGGGCGTCGAGCCAGGACGGGTACTCGAACTTCGTTCCCGTGTAGGCGTATACGCGGTTCGCGCTGCATATAAACCAGTCCGAGCCGGTGGAGGCGGGCAGCCTGATGCCGGCGTTCAGCATCCGGTAGTAGATGTCGTACTCGACGTCCATCCAGTGCGGATCGAACAGGTTGAATGCGTCGAGCTTGCCCAGTGCCGCGGCAACGGGCGCCTCCATGCCCTGGCCGTTGTGACACCAGATCACGATGCCTCCCTGACGGTGCGCGTCGTCGCAGGCGTAGCTGAGGGGAGGGTAGTCAGGGTCGAACGAGTCGACCAGCAGACCGCGGCTCACAGGATCGACCACGTTGCGGATGTTCAGAAACATCACGTGGCCGTAGCCCGTCGGTCCCCAGGCTTCGAAGTTGTGCCGGTTCTCCTCTCCGCACTGGACGTAGTGGTGGGCCGACGAGAACTCAGTGAGCATACCGGTCGGGTACCTGTTGGTGGCGTACTCGAGGTCCCAGCGCTTGAGGATGCTGACCGCCGTCATGCGCAGGTCCTCCACACGGGGGTCGAGCATGAGACGCTCGTCGGGTCGCGACTCCTTCTCGTCGTAGTGGATGTGAGTGTTACCAGGGTGCCAGCCGCGATCTCCGAGGTCGGTCCATCGTTTCAGCGTGACGTCGGCGGCTACCGTGCCGTGCGACGGCGCGTCGAGGTTGAGGGTCACGGGAACGTACTCTGTGCCGCGCTCCACCACGACCTGCACCAGGCCCCTGGGTACGTCGACGTCGAAGGAGCCGTCGGAGTAGAAGAACTGGTCGCCTGTACCGACCTTCAGGATAGCGCCGTCCGGCTGGACGAACTGTCCGGTGGAGGCGACCACTCGCACCCTGGCGGCGACGGGATCGCCGGTGTCGGCGTCGATTATCGAACCTGTGAGATTGGCCAATTCACCCTCCTTGCCATATTAAGTAGACGATACGTGTGATGGACGCCCCGCAGCCCCTGGATTCCCGCCCCGTATCGGAGTACGGGGTGACGTTCTTTCGCGGGAATGACAGAAGGTGGATTCAGTTGAGACGGCGGCACGTGCAATCTGCGGTTTGGGCGCATTATAGTACAGCGCACATACGACAACGACAGAACATAGTCGGGAGATGACGTACAGCATGGGCGACATAGGAATCATGGGTTTGAGGCCTCCGGGCGGAAGCTGGAGGGATACGCTGGACATGGCTGAACGAGCCGACGGGCTTGGATATAGCTGTATCACGATGGGCGAGGCGTGGGGCGAGGATGCGTTTACCTCGCTTGCGCAGATCGCGGCCGTCACGTCGCGCATCAGGATCGGCACCAGCATCGTGCCGGTCTTCGCGCGCTCGCCGTCGAACATAGCGATGACCGCGGGCAACATGGACCTGATGTCCGAGGGCAGGTTCTTCCTGGGGCTCGGCGCGAGCGGGCAGCTCGTGATAGAGGACTTTCACGGAGAGAAGTTCCGCAAGCCTTTGACGCGAATGCGCGAGTACATCGACATCATCCGCAAGGCGATAGCGGGCCAGCGGATCGATCACGAAGGGGAGTTCTTCAAGACGCAGCGGTTCAGGCTACGTTTCAGGACGTACCGCGAGCGCATCCCGATCTACATTGCGTCGCTGAGTCCTCCGAGCCTGAGACTGACCGGTGAGATTGCCGACGGCTGGCTGCCCATCTTTCTGGCGCCGTCGCGGATGGACGCGGCGATCGCTGATCTGAAGGCAGGGGCAGAGTCGGCAGGACGATCACTCGACGATATCACGCTGTCGCCGCAGGTGTCGGCGTACGTCACGGACGATGCGGCGGCGGCGCGGGACATCGAGCGTCCGCACATAGCCTTCTACATCGGCGGTATGGGTGTCTTCTATCACCAGTACATGCACCGGATCGGGTTCGGCGAAGAGGCCGACAGAATCCGTGAGGCGTACCTGTCACGGGACCGGGAGGGCGCATCCCGACTGGTCACTGATGAGATGGTGGACGCGATGACGGTCATCGGCAATCCTGAAGAGTGCCGTGATCAGATACAGACGTTCTTCGACGCCGGGGTGGATGAGGTCAGGCTTGTGCTCAACGAGCCGGACATGGACTCCTACGTCCGGGTGGTCGAGGCGCTGGCTCCGGGGGCAGCTTAAAGCTGCACATATAAGTTCGGCCATCCTCGAGGGGCACTACAGCAGCCGCGCGCCGTCATTCCGGCGAAGGCCGGAATCCAGAGGGGCCGGGATAGGCTACCGCTCCAATTGATACAGCATTGGACTGGCCCGGGAGATTGGCTACTCTACCCACGGAGTCAGGTTGTCGTTCCTGACGAAGTTCATTCGGCTCATTCGGATAGCCGTGGGTTTGCCGTTCTCGTCCCGAACGAACACGAGTCTCGGTGGATCGGGCGCGCCTGTGTCAAGCACAAAGAACGCGGGATCTCTGGGATCGGGCTGCGCCAGGCGGACGCCCTCGCGCCAGGGTCCGCGTCTGGCGCGCAGGTATAGCTCCCCGTCTCTCTCGGTGATCTGGAGTCGTCCCGTGCTCCTGATTATGCGGTAGCTGGTGAGGAAACCCTCGGGAGGTTCGTACACGCCTGGTGCGGCCGCCAGGATGGCGGCGTCTGTCCGGCACCCGGAGAAGTCTGGGTCTGGAGCGTTCAGAACGGCCTGTATGATCCTGGAGAAGATCTCTTCGGACTTGTCGAAGTAGATGTTGATGTGTACAAGCACCGCGAGGTCTTCCGAAGGGAATAGATCGATATGGGTGTTCCAGCCGCCTGAGACTCCGCCTCCATGACCGATGCTGCGCAGGCCGAACTGCTCGTCGCGCATGAATGTCAGGCCGAGGCTGAGTAGGCGATCGTCCGGGGACCATTGGGGCGCAGTCATCCTATCGAAGGTCTCGGGGCGGACTATACCCGCACCCTTGCGAAGCAGCGCGGAGGCGTACTTTGCCATGTCGTGGATGGTGGACTGCACCGCTCCGGCGGCGCGTGGTCCCACGTACACGTAGTCGCCTCGGATGTTGTATCCGTCAACGGGCGTCTCTTCAGGAGGGCTGTTTCCGAGAACTTCCATCACGTCGAGATCGTCATGGGAGCGCGCACGATGGTATCCGACGGTCAGGTCGGGGTGCATCAGGTCGTAGCAGTCGGTGTTGGCCATGGCCAGAGGATCGAAGATGCGTTCCCGAAGGATCTCTTCGATTCGATTGTCTTCTATCCTGGAGATGATCTCACCGAGGAGCGCGAATGCGTGGTTGGCGTATGACCACTTGGTGCCAGCCGGCACATCGATATGAATGCCGTCGGCGTATGTCTCGGTTACGGGTATGGGCGCCACGCTGTTCGACCACAACGCTGCGCCTGTATCCAGGTACTGGTCCATCCTGGGAGCTTCACCTATGCCGTTGGTGTGGGTCATCAGGTGCCTGATGTGCAAGGTCTCGGCCGGCCCGGTGAAGTTGATGCCAGGAAGTCTGTCGACCACGCGTTCGTTTAGACGCAGCTTGCCCTCTTCCACGAGGGCCATCGCGCAGAGGCCGACCATTGTCTTGGTGATCGAGCCGATTCGCTGCCTGTGTCGAGGACCCTGCGGGCGGGCGCTCTCTATTTCCGCGTATCCAAATCCCTCGGAATAGAGGAGTCCCTCGGAAGACAGCACGCCGATCGACATGCCGGGTAGCCGGTACTCGTCGACGAGGCTGGCAGCCGTGGCACGAACGCGTTCGATGTCCGGCGCGATGAATGTCGTCACGGCTGTGTTCTCCTCTTCGCTAAGTGTTCCTGATACCTCTGTCGATTTGCATTCTCTTAGCTTTTGCGTTGGATGACACCGCCCCGCGCTCTGTTAGCAGAGCTGGTACTCCCGGCTGGACGCGATCAGCTTGAACAGGTCGAGGACCAGCTCCTGGGTGTCGCCCTGTCTGATCCCGGCTGTCGCAAGCTCGACCAGGAGGCCTCGCGTACTCTGAGCGACGTTCATGGGGCCCATCACGTCGATGCAGGCGTCGACCAGCGCGTTGGGGTCAGTGTCGGTCGCGCTTGTCACGCGCTCCACCATGTCGCTGACGCCTGGGTTGGAGGCGTCGCTCATCCGCTGGGCCGCAAAGTTGACCCTGTCAACCAGGGAGCCGCTAGTGATCCACTCCTCGCCAGTGTGCCAGCCCTCGACCGAGGGGGGATCGAGGAGCTTCTGGCCCATGAAGCCAGTCTCTTCCATGACGTTGAAGATGCCGATGTTCGCGGCGTCGGGCACCTGGAACTCGCCCGTTCTTCTGAGTGTCCCAACGACGACTTCTGTCGGGCTCTTCACGCGGGCGAATTGAGCCTCCTTGAAGAAGTCGGAGTTGAACAGCACACGCAGCACTGAGCGGATGTTGTGGTCGTGCTCTACGTAGGCGGCCGCCAGTAGGTCGATGGCGTCCGGGTCACGCGGCGGAGTGTCGGACCACTGAGGCACGGGAGCCTCGTCGGCGACGAAGAAGTTGTACAGGTGCCGGGCGACGAAGCGGGCCGTGGCGTCCTGGCGGCAGATGATCTCGACGACCTCTTCGCCTCCGAACGAACCGCTGTGGCCCAGGAACTGCTTTTCGCCGATGTCGTGGTCGTCGTCGCGGTACTCGTGGTGCCAGAAGATCCTGCCGTACGGCCAGATCGAGTCCTTCATGGCCATCATGGCCATGTACTCGCCGTTCTTCACTGACCAGCCGGTGAAGGCGCGAGCGCACTCCTTAATGTCGTCCTCAGTGTAGTTGCCCACACCCATCGAGAACAGCTCCAGTATCTCGCGTCCGTAGTTCTCGTTGATGGAGTCCTTGTGGTTGGTGTGGTTGTCCAGCCAGATAATCATGGCCGGGTCCCTGGACAGCTCGATCAGGATATCGTCGAAGCGGCCCAGACCATGTCTGCGGAACATGTCTATCTGGTTGGTGAGGGAGCCGAGGTTGTTGAGCTTGTTCTCGCCGGTGGCGAATACGCCGTGCCAGAACAGGGCTACCTTCTCCTCGAGCGGACACTGGGTCGAGATGAGCCTGTATGCCCAGTAGGCGGGGTTGTGGCCCTGCATGGCGTGAAGATCGACGTGGCGACGGAAGATCAGGTCGTCAGGGATGCTGTTCGCCGACGCCGGGTTGAGGAACTGCTCCACGAGCTCCTCGTAGCCGATCTTCTCGTAGGCGTCCAGTTCCTGGGGAGTAGCGCCGAAACCGGCGCGGCGTGCCAGGTGGGCTATCTGGTTGCGGTGTTCGGTGGTCATGGGTGGTCTCCCTGGGTGTGTGCTCCCTGAAGGATTGGACGCGGTCAGCCATCGTAGATCTGGATTCGGTGACGGCTGTGCTCTGTGATGTAGAGTCGGTCGTTTGCGTCGAGCTTGACGGAGACCGGACCCCAGAAGACCGGCTCGGTCTGAGATGCTGAGTGGAACGGGGTCTGCAGGTGCTTGGGAAGCTCCTTGACCAGCAGGTCGGAGCGGTTGCGAGCGCCGAGTTCGTCCTGGTTGACTTCGAGCCACTCCGCGGCCCACTTGGACAGGGTCGCCTCGCCGCTTAGCATCTGGTGGAACTCACCGTCCGGGTCGAGGACCTGGACGCGCTCGTTGCCCCAGTCGGCTACGCAGATCAGCCCGTCTCTGGTGACCGCGACGGAGCTTGGACGGTGGAACTGCCCCTCGCCGTCGCCGGGTCCGCCGTAGGCAGCGATGAACTCGCCGTCGGTCGTGAACTTCTGGATGCGGTCGTTGCGCCAGTCGGCGATGTACACGCCGCCGCCGTCGTCCACGGTCGCGCCCCATGGCAGGTTGAACTGGCCCGGGGCGCTGCCGGACTCTCCCCACGTCAGGATGGACTCTCCGTCGGGCGTCAGCTTGTGGACGCGGTTGGCATACTGCTCGACGACAAAGACGCTGTCACCGGCTCCGTGCGCGACTCCGGCGGGGCCGGCAAGTGAGCCGACGCCGTCGATGTCTGTTCCCCACTTCCTGAGAAAGTTGCCCTTGCTGTCGAAGACCTTGACCTCGTTGAGCGCCTCGTCGGTGACGTACAGGTTGTCGTGCGCATCGAAGGCCATGCACACCGGCACGCGGAACTGGTCGTCGCCGTCGCCGGGGCCGGTGGAGAACTCGCCGAGCCAGTCCTCGTCGAAGGTGCAAATCTGGATACGAATGCCGCGCGGGTTCAGTCCGCCCATCCTGTTCATGACGAAGACACGACCGTCTGCGCTGAACGCGGTGTCGTAGGGGTAGTTGAACCCCCGTCCTATGGGCTGGTTGGAGTTGAAACCGATGGTCTTGAGGTACTTCATGGCGTGCTCCCGCCTAGGATGTTTAACTGGGGTCCGCTGTAGTCGAGGAGCTTGTCGTATTTCTGGATGCGCCAGCGCTGGTCGTTGGTCTCCTGGTGCGTGATAGTCCGTCATGTCCGCGCGACTGGTGGCTGTCCCCAAAATCGCGACGGTCACTGGTCGGATTATACCCTGTGGGGGCGCGGTTGGGCACCAATGGTAGTCCTCCAATCAATTTGACCTGTCAATTTGACCTGGTCGACGTGACTGTTATCCTCGAGGAACGTGATTAGGGTCGTGAGAAATCAGGGTACGGCGGCCGGGCGCGGTTTGATGCAACAGAGATAGACGGTCGTCTGTGGCATCGGCTGAGTGTCGGATTATTTAGAGCGTCTGATTGTCAGGTAAGATTCCGTCCAATCGCAATTGCCAGCTTCATTGAATCGGTCCAGGAAGTTGCAGGCTTGCAATGAGTATGACTCAGGTGGGTATAGCCGCCTTGATGCTGTTCCTGGGCTCTACGGCGCTCAGCGCGACAGGCTTCGGGATAGGCATGGTGGCAATGCCTGGCCTGTTGTTCGTTCTGGAGCCGCAGACTGCCGTAGTCATTCTGAATACGATAGCGATAGCTATTGAAGCCTGGATAGTCGTGCAGTCTCGCAGGGACATCCCCTTCAGGGATGTCCCTGCCGATAGCCGCCGCTGGTGCGCTTGGCGTACCGCTTGCGGTATACATCCTGAAATTCGCCGATCCGAGCATAATGCGTATCGGCATATCCGTTCTCGTTCTCATGTTCGCAGCGATTGCGACGGTTAACTTCCAAAGGGATTTTCCATACTCAAGGGTCGTCGGCGTTTTGGCAGGGTTCGTAGTGGGGGTTGTGCTTCCCGCATTTGGCGTCGGTGGCCCGCTGGTAACCCTCTACCTGCTGACGCGGAACTGGCAAAGACGGTCTGTCAGAGCAGGTATGGCATTCTATCTGCTGGTGCTGGATGTGTTTGCCGTAGCAGGCTATGCCGTCGCCGGTCTCTACACTGCCGAGAGGTTGACGCTGATCGCACTTATGGCGATACTTATGCTGGCGGGGTTGGGACTTGGCGCAATGCTTCTCAAACTAATGAGCGAGCGCGTATTTCGTTATGTTGTCGTGACGATAATAATCTCATCCAGCATGTTGGTGCTGGTTAGGGATGTGGTAAGTCTCTGACGGCATTGGCAGACTGCAACGGTCTCCCATTAATTAAGAGCTTGGTCAGTGCGGTAAGGTGGTCTCCCACAGCTGTCGGATGGGAATGGCGTACAGCCCCTCTCCGAAGCTCGTGGCAGTCTCACCATCGTACAGAACGACTCCCGCGGCAAAACGGTCGCCTGTTATCCTCTTGAGCTTACGTAGCCCTATGAAGTCCGACGATCTGACCGTCGCCGACGCCTTCACCTCAACTCCGGCCACGGCCGTCGGTCCACGCTCGATTACGATGTCCACCTCGACCTGGTCCTTGTCTCTGTAGTGGAAGAACGACGTGGGTGTGGGGTTCCAACTCCCCTGTCGCCTCAACTCCTGGTAAACGAAGGTCTCAAGCATCTGGCCTAGAACGCTGCGGTCAGGTGCCAAGGTCTTCTCATCCAGTCCAAGGACCGCGCAGGCGAGACCGGTATCGCCTATGTGCAGTTTCGGAGTCTTGACCAAGCGACTGAGACGATTGCTGAACCACGGTTTCAGTCGCTCCAACAGAAACACTCTTTCGAGAAGAGTTACGTAATCTCCGATCGTCTGCCTTGAGAGCTGGAACGGAGAGGAGAGATCGGCGAGGTTGTAGAGCCTGGCGGTCTGCGACGCGGTGGCGTTTAGCAGGTCGGGCAGAACATCCAAGCCCCTGATGCGTGCCAGGTCCTGCACGTCCCGCTGCACATGGGCCTCGGCGTAGTTCCGGTACCACGAGGCGCGCCGACGCCCCGGCTGCCGAGCTATAGCCGCTGGAAATCCGCCGGTAACGATGCGCTCATGTAGTTGCTTTCCCAGACGTTCAGACCGTCCAATCTTGAACTTGCCGCCAAACAGGGCATCAAGGAATCCTGATCGGGGATCAGAAGTCAGCTTAAGCGGGTCGGACCGTAGTAGTCCCGCCTCGATCTCGTCCTGGGAAAGAGGGTGAAGACGGACTACTTCCATGCGGCCGGCAAGTGAGTCTGCCAATCGAGGTATGAGCAGAATGTTGGATGAGCCTGTCAGAACGAAGCGACCTGGTGCGCGATGGCGGTCCACCTCCATCTTCAGGGCGGCAAAAAGGTCAGGGACTCGCTGCACCTCGTCCAGAATGACGCGCTCAGGCAGGTCTGAGACAAAACCCATGGGATCGGAGTGAGCTCCAGCGCGCGCGTTTTCGTCGTCGAAGCTTATGTACTCGTAGTCCCGGGTGTGACGGGACAGGATGCTCAGCGGGGAGTCCCCCCACATGAAAGTGTCGTCTCCCCATTTGAGTTGAGATGGGGCGCAGACAGTCTGAGCAAGGGTGGTCTTGCCGCACTGTCGAGGTCCATGGATCAGGACGACCGGCGAGTCCTCTAGCGCTTCGGCCAGAAGAGTTTCGATGTAACGGGGATATACGGTCGTCTGCGGCATCGTCTGATAGTCGGGCTAGAGTGCGTCTGATAGTCAGATAATATACCGTCCAATCGTAACCTTATAGTGCGTCTGATTGCAAGATTGCAGCTGGCCATACTGTCAAACCACTCGAGATTCCGGCGTTCGGGAAGGTTACTTCAACCGCTGGCTCCGTCTCTGTCTGCACAGCACTTGGTTACTTGCCAGTCGTCCCCATTAGACGTTGATAAAGTGTGCACTGTGGTTTGCAGATGGTCAGTCGCGCGACATAGAACGCGCCCGACGATTGGCGAGGGAACGAAGGTAAGCGATGCCCGTGCGTATCACCGAATAGGCAAGTCACTTAGCCCCGCCGACCTCAAATATTGAACTGCGGGTCGCTGTAGTCGTGGAGCTTGTTGTAGATCTGGATGCGCCAGCGCTGGGTGTCGGCCACCATCAGCCTGGAGTTGCGGCTGTCGAACGCGACCGCGGAGGGCAGGGCGAAGCGCCACTCGGGTTCTAGCGTGTACACGCGACGGCGCGCCTTGTAAACGTCCGGGTTTGATCGGACGTACGCCACCTGCCACTTCGACAGATCCTGCGCGTCTCCTATGAACGTGGTGATGTACTCCCCGTCGGCGGTGTATGCCTGGACCCTGTGGTTGGCCCAGTCGCACACGTAGATATCACCGTCCGGGTCCACGGCGACGTCCGAGGGGTGATCGAACTCGTAATCGCCGGAGCCTTGACTGCCAAGCTCGAATATGAACCCGCCCTCGGCGTCGAATTTCTGAATGCGGTGATTCAGGTGGTCGACGACGTAGATGCAGCCGTCGGCGTCGGTCGTTATACCCCAGGGTGAATTGAACTGGCCGGGGGCCGATCCAACGCTGCCCCACTCGGACAGGTAGCGACCCTCGCGGGTGAGCCTCTGGACCCTGTGGTTGACGGTATCGACGACCAGCAGGTTGTCGTCCTCGTCGATAGCGATGCCCGACGGCCTTCTGAACTGTCCGCTGCCGTCTCCCGGTGAGCCGAACAAGCGGAGGAAGTCCCCGCTCTCGGAGAATACTGATATCCGATCGGTCCAGGCGTCGGTGACGTAGATGTTGTAGTCCGAATCGAGCGCGATGCCGGAAGTCCACATTAGCTGTCCGGGGCCTTCGCCGGACTCCCCGATGCGCTGGACCATCTCTTCCTCGCCTGGATAGAGACCAACAGTGTATCTCGTTATCCCGCGACCGCCGCCAAGGGCGGACACGATGGCGTACACGTCGTTATCCCGACCGAAAGCCAGTGCCAGCGGGCCCATCACCTGGTCGCGACCACCCACTACGTGGCTGAAGTCGTAAACTCGTTCTCCTACTATCTTGGTGAGCATCATTGTGTCGATTCCTGGCCTCTGGACTTCCGAGCGGCGGTTACGCGAACTGGTACTCTCTTGTGGCGACGATGAGCTGGAGCAGTTCGGCTACACGCTGGGCCGACTCAGCCTCGTTAGCCTCGTCCCAGGTGAACTCTCCGTGAGCCGAGGCGTGGTCTATCAACTCGGTGCGGGTGTCGTCCCTGACCACTACCGGTCCGAGCAGGTCGAGACATGTATCGACCGCCGCTTCAGGTGAAGTCCCAGAGGATTTGACGCGCTCGATAATGTCGCTGACCCCGGGACGGTCGATCTCGCTGACCATGTCGGCGACGAAGTTGGCTCGTTTCATTAGCGATCCGCTGTTTATCCACTCGATGCCCGAGTGCCAGCCCTCAACGCTGGGCGGGTTGAGCAGCTCCTGTCCCATGTACGTGATGTGGTTGGAGTAGTCGAACACCTCGGGGCCGGGTAGGTCAGAGCCGCCGAACATCCTGAGCGTGCCGATGACCACCTCGGTCGGGTTCTTTACCTTGGTGAACTGGGCGTCCTTGAAGAAGTCGGAGTTGAACAGCACACGCAGCGTGTGGCGGATGTCGAACTCGGACTCGGTAAGCGCGTTGGCTATGACCTCGATTGCGGCAGGGTCGCGCGGCGGGGTCACCTGCCATGCGGGCACCTGCACCTCGTCGGCGACGAAGTAGCTGTACAGGTGGCGTGCGATGAACTGCGCGGTCGCGGGATGCGCCAAGACGATGTCTATTATGTCCTCGCCGTTGAAGTTTCCCTTATGGCCGAGGAAGTTCTTCTCTCCCTCGTCGTGATCGTCGGGACGGTACTCGAAGTACCAGTCCCAGCGTCCCATGTGGAACCTGGGCAGCTTGGGAGTCATGGTCCAGCCGGTGAACGCGCGGGAGCATTCGTAGACGTCTTCTTCGGTGTAGTTGCCGACGCCCATCGTGAACAGCTCTAGAAGCTCACGTCCCCAGTTCTCGTTGATGGCCGTGGCGTGGTTTTCGTGGTTGTCCAGCCAGAAGAGCATCGCGGGGTTCCTGGAGACCTCCAGGAGCAGGTCCCTGTACTTCCCGAAACCCTTGTCCCGGAATATGTCGATCATGTCGGTGATCTCGTCATAGTGATCGACCTTGGAGACGCCAGTCGCGAAGATCTGGTGCCAGAAGAGGCACATCTTCTCCTGTAGGGGAGCGTTGGTGTTGATCATTCGCCAGACCCAGCCAGACTGACCGATGCCTCCAAGTGTGCCGGGCTTCCACTGGAAGTGGTAGTAGCGCAGGAACTTGTAGATGTCGACTGGCTCCTGCGCCTCCGGGTGGAGAAGGTCCTCGACGGTCGCCTCGTATCCAGCGGCGATGCGCCGCTCCAGCTCTTCCCTGGTCGCTCCGAATCCGGCCCTGCGCATGAGGTGGGCCATCAATGACAGAGCCTGTCCCGCATTTGATCCGGGATCGTAATTCGCCATGTGTCGGTCTCCTGGTGCGTGACTGTCAGTCATGTCAGCGCCGGCTGGCAGCTGCCTCCAGCACGGCGGTCACTGAACGGATTATACCTTGTGAGCGCGCGGTTCCGCACTATGAGGTAGCTGGCTGGGATTTGAACTGCGCCATCACTGGCGCCGTCCTAGCGGAACTCTCACTCGAGTCTCGCATTGACACGGATATGGAGTCCCTGTTCCTTCTGGGCCGGACAGAAACAGGCAACCCTTCTCTGGACCCCGTCCTTAAGCCCGAATCCACCGAAGGCGGGGGTTGGGTGAGTGTCCTGAAGCGGCAAGAAGGTGCTCCTTTGAATCTGGGATAATGGTTTTGTAAGACCAAACCGACCCCAGGAAGGGAGCACCCAATAGATGCTACCACGCAATCACCCCGACCGCATCAAAATCGCCTTCGACGATCATCGGCTGATGGCAAACGCCGGGCTGATTCTTCCGGCCACCCTGGCCCAGCACCTGGGTCTGGGTGAACTGGTCGACAACCACGTTGACCTGGGGAATGCGCCGGGGCGGGCGAACACGGGAGACAAGGTGATGACACTGGCTGCGTCTGCACTGGCCGGGGGAGACTGTATTGACGACGCGGACGTGTTGCGTACCGGGGGGACGGCTGGAGCCGTCGGCTGCACGCTCAAGGCGCCATCCACCCCCCGCTTTCGCGAGGGCAGGCTCTGGGGACCTTCCTGCGCAGCTTCCGGTGGGGGCACGTGCGCCAGTTGGATCGGGTGAGCCGGGAGCTGCTGTCGCGGGCCTGGGCCGCTGGTGCCGGACCCGGTGACGGGCCGTTGACCATCGACCTGGACTCCACCATCTGCGAAACCTACGGACTGGCCAAGGAGGGTGCCCGCCACCACAGCTACACCGGCCAGCGAGGCTATCACCCGCTGCTGGCCGTCGCCGCCGGAACCGGTGACGTGCTGATGTCCCGGCTGCGCGAGGGTCGCGCCAACACCGTTCGGGGTGCCGCCCACTTCCTGCGTGAGACGGTGGGGCGAGTGCGCCATGCCGGAGCCATAGGACAACTCACGGTGCGCGCCGACAGCGGCTTCTATGCCCACGCCTTGGTCGCGGTCTGCCGCGAGATGGATGTGCGCTTCTCCATCACCATCCGCCAGCACGCTCGTCTGAGGGAGCTGATTGAGACGATACCGGAGCAGGACTGGACGCCGATCCCCTACTGGATGGACGGTGCCGCCGACGTGGCCGAGACCACCTACACCCCCTTCCGGGGTGAGCCCGACGCCACCCCGGTGCGGCTCATCGTCCGTAGGGTGAAGCCCACGCCCGGCTCACAACTGGCACTCTTCGCCAGCTACAGCTATCACGGCTTCATCACCGACCGGGAGGGGGATACCCTGGAACTGGAGGCTGACCATCGCCGCCACGCCGAGATCGAGAACGCCATAAGAGACCTCAAGTACGGCGTGGGCCTCAACCATCTCCCCTCAGGACGCTTCGCCGCCAACGCCGCTTGGCTGGCCGTCCAGAGCCTGCCCCGTACTCGATACGGGGTGATGGCCCATAACCTGGCCCGCTGGACAGCGCGCATCGGTCTGGGCCAGCAGGTTGTAACCACCAAGACCCTCCGACGACGCTTCTTCTCTCTGGCCGGCCGGCTCACCCGCAAGGCGCGCCGCCTCACTTTGCATCTTCCCCAGCACTGGCCCTGGGAAACCCAGTTCAGTCGCGCCCTCGCTCGGTTGCGAGCCCTGCCATCTCCTGCCTGACGGCGCCTGACCCATCCACCAGACTACCCAACCGCCCCGCAAACTCGCGCCACCCCGGTCCGAGAGTGTCTCTTGCTGCGTCCTCTCCCCGCCATCTCGCCCTGCCAACGTTCGCAAACGGCCACAAGGTCTCCACGCGGCTGCTGAAGGCCGCCACCGGACCCATCTACCCGAAGTCCTGCCCGAACCATCGCCCCCTTTGCCACTCATCGCCCATTCGGCTGCTGTAACGCCACCCCTTCGGTGGATTGCCGCGATTCGCGCCGGACAACTGAGCATGAAGGCTGCCATCGTAGAGCGCGACGCTCTCGGAGGCATCTGCCTGAACTGGGGCTGCATCCCTTCTAAGGCGCTTCTCAGAAACGCCGAAGTACTCAGCCTCATCCAGCACTCGGAAGAGTACGGCATCACAGTTCAAGGCGTGAAGGCGGACTTCTCCAGGGCCATCGACCGTAGCCGCAGGGTCGTTGATCGGCTCACGCGCGGGGTCGCAACCCTGCTCCGCAGGAACGGCGTCGAGCACATAAGCGGCTCCGGATCTCTCACGAACGCCAACACGGTCCTGGTAAAAGGCGCGGAAGGGAACCGGGCGGTGACGACGGACAAGGTCATCATCGCGACCGGCGCGCGCCAGCGCCACATCCCGGCCCTCCCCATAGACGGCAAGACCGTCATAACCAGTCGTGAGGCGCTTGAGCTGAGGAAGACGCCCAGCAGGGCCGTCATCATTGGCGGAGGAGCGACCGGATGCGAGTTCGCGTATATGTGGCGAGCATACGGCGCCGACGTGACGATCGTCGAGCTGCTGCCAAGGCTCGTACCCAATGGGGACGAGGAGGTCAGCAGCCAGCTTGAACGCTCATTCAGACGGCAGGGGATACAGATAGCCACCGGCGCGCAGGTCCAGGGAATCGCGGTAGACGACGGAACGGCCAAGGTGTCCATTCTCTCCGGGGGAGAAAGCTCCGTCCTGGACGGCGATGCGGTACTGGTGGCCGTCGGAGTAGAGGGCAACGTCGATGGAATCGGCCTCGAGACAGTGGGTGTCGAGACTGACCGCGGCTTCATCCCGGTGGACGACATGATGAAGACCAACGTCGAGGGCATCTACGCCATAGGCGACGTCACCGGCAAGATGCTCCTCGCGCACGTTGCGTCCGCTCAGGGCGTGACCGCCATCGAGCACATTGCCGGACTCAACCCACAGCCCCTCGACTACGATCAGATTCCAAGCGCGATATACTGCCGACCCCAGGTCGCCAGCTTCGGCATGACCGAGACGCAGGCCAGAGAACAAGGGTATTCGATAAAGGTTGGAAAGTTCCCACTGGCGGCGAGCGGCAAGGCGCTAGCCCTGAACGAGACCGAGGGAATGATCAAGCTGGTTGTCGATGCGGAGATTGGTGAGGTTCTTGGCGCACACATGATCGGTGCGGAGGTTACAGAACTGCTTGGCGAGATCGCCATGACGAGGCTTCTGGAGGCCACCACAGCCGAGCTCGGCTGGCTCGTACACCCACATCCTACGATCTCCGAAGCTCTCAAAGAAGCCGCGCTCGCCGCGGAGGGAGAGGCGATACACATTTAGGCGTCAGGTTCAAGAATTCAGGTAACATGTTCGGGTCGAAAGTCGAAGAAGCAGAGAGCGCCCGAACCCTGACCCCCAACACGCCGAGGATCACATGAAAGTAGCCGTTGATATCGACAAGGCGCAGGTGGCCGAGTACTATCGGATGATGATGCTCATCCGCCGGTTTGAAGAGGCCAGCGCGCGGCTTTACATGCAGAGGCTTATCCGGGGCTTCCTCCATCTCTACATCGGTGAGGAGGCTGTAGCCGTGGGCGCGGTCGGCTCACTGGAACCGCAGGACTACGTCATCACACATTACCGGGACCACGGCCACGCGCTTGCGCGGGGATTGGACCCCAAGGCCTGCATGGCAGAGTTGTGCGGCAGGGCGACCGGAACGAGTGGGGGCAAGGGCGGCTCGATGCACCTGTTCGACGCCAACCTGCACTTCATGGGCGGCCACGCGATAGTTGGCGGACAGATGCCAATCGGCGTCGGAATCGGTCTCGGAATCAAGATGAAGCAGCAGAACGCGGCAGTCATGATCTTCTTCGGAGATGGCGCTGTGAACGAGGGCGAGTTCCATGAGTCGCTCAACCTCGCCTCTCTATGGAAGCTGCCCACGGTGTTCTTCCTGGAGAACAACCTGTATGGCATGGGGACGCATGTCGATCGTACCCATGCCGCTGGGCGCGACATTTTCAAGTCGGCGGATTACTACAACATCCCTGCGGTTCAGGTGGATGGGATGGACCTGATGGAAGTGCGCGAGGCGACCGCAGAGGCGCTTCGCAGCGTGAGGGCGGGCAACGGGCCGGTCTTCATTGAGGCGATGACCTACAGGTATCGCGGACACTCGATGGCCGACCCGGTCAACTACCGTGAGATGTCTGAAGTAGAAGAGTGGCGAATCAACGACCCTATTGATCGGTTCAAGGCATTGGCCCTCGGCGAAGGGCTGATTACCCAGTCGGAGCTACAGCAGATCGACTCAGAGGTCGCTGATGAAGTCGAGAAGGCCGTCGAGTTCGCGCGTGAGAGTCCTTTGCCCAACATGGACTCCATCTACGATAACGTCTACGCCTGATGCCACTTCCACACGCCTGGACACCTGATAGCGTGATAGATCGCCTTGCTACTGCAAATTTCCACCGGTAGAGAGGGTCGGATTGCGGCCGACAGTGGATTCAGCAACACCCTCTTTCGAGAGTTAGAGCCTGACCCTGACCGTATTCGGGTACCAAAACAAGGGTGGATAGCCCATGACAGAGATCATTCTTAGAGAGGCCATTGCGCAGGGCTTGCGCGAGGCGCTCGAGCAAGACGAAAACGTCTTCATACTCGGAGAGGACATTGGCGAGTACGACGGCGCTTACGCTGTGACCCGCGGTTTCCTCACGGACTTTGGGCCGGAGAGAATTCGGGACACGCCCATATCCGAGTCGGGCTTTGTGGGCGCTGCCGTAGGTGCTGCACTCGTCGGCATGAGGCCAATCGTCGAGATCATGACGATAAACTTCTCGCTTCTCGCCATGGACCAGATCATAAACCACGCCGCCAAGCTGAGATACATGTCAAACGGCCAGCTTACGGTGCCGATGGTCATCAGAACGGTCACAGGGGGCGGGGCGCAGCTTGCTGCGACCCACTCGCAGAGCTTCGAAGGGTGGTACGCCTCGGTGCCCGGCCTCAAGGTCGCCGTCCCATCGACCCCATACGATGCTCTCGGCCTGCTGAGGACATCGATAAGGGATGACAACCCGATCATATTCGCCGAACACGCGCTGCTCTATGGAATCAGGGGAGAGGTGCCGGGCGAGTACTACGAGGTGCCTTTCGGACAGGCTGCGGTCCGTCGCGAGGGTTCGGATGTCACTATCGTGGGCTACTCTCGGATGACGCACGTTGCCCTCGATGCCGCTGACATGCTTGCGGAGAGAGGCCGCCACGCTGAGGTCATAGACCTGCGGACTCTTCGCCCCCTCGACGTCGGCACAATCGTGGAATCGGTCAAGAAGACCAACCGTGTGGTGGTCGTCGAAGAGGCATGGCGGACAGGCGGATTTGCCGGAGAGGTCGCGAGCGCGGTACAGGAAGAGGCGTTTGACTATCTGGACGGCCCTGTGGTCCGCGTCGGAGGTCTCGATGTTCCGGCGCCGTACTCCGGTGAGCTCGAAGCGGCGACAATCCCCGACGCCAGCCGGGTCGTCGATGAGATTTCCAGGAACTTCGGAATCTGACTCCGGATCAGGACCAAGAGGGTGTGTGAGAAGCACCTTCTCCCCTGGTGGGAGAAGGCTGGGATGAGGGGGGACTATACCTGTCACCCTCACCTCGATCCTCTCCCGTCGAGGGAGAGGAGGCCCCTTCCCATACACTCTAATGCAATTTTCTCGTACACCATGAAACTGAGAGAGGAAGAATCCGTTGGCAACTGAATTGACCATGCCCCAGATGGGATATGACATGCAGGAAGGCACAGTCGTACGTTGGCTCAAAGCTGAGGGCTCCAACGTGGAGTTGGGCGAGCCGGTCGCCGAGATCGAGACCGATAAGGCGGTCGTCGAATTCGAGTCCTACGCTTCAGGCGTTCTGCAGAAGATACTGGTCTCAGAGGGATCAACAGTGCCGGTGGGTGAAGCCATAGCAGTAGTCGGTGAGATGGATGCCGTGCTTGAAGAAGAGCCGGAACCTGAAGTGCCAGAGCCAGCAGCCCGGGAGGTAGAAGTAGAAGAAGAGACCATCGAGGCCATACCTCTGGGCGCCGCCAGCGTCCCCCTCACAGACGGTGTCGTAACTCCCCAGCCGGATGAGACTCCTGCCGAAGAGCCAAGCCAAGCCGCTCGTGTATTTGCCACTCCCGTCGCCAGGCAGCTTGCCTACGATTCGGGCATCGACCTCGCAGCAGTTGACGGTACCGGACCCGGTGGGCGCATCGTGAAGGAAGACGTCCTGAGAGTCATTGAGGCCGACACTGAGACTACTCCCGAGCCCGAGCCGACACCTGAACCCGTCGCGGAGGTCGAAGTCCAGCCTGAAGCTGAACCAGAAGTCGAACCAGTTGTCGAGGTCGAGGCTGAACCAGAGCCGGAGCTGGTCCCCCTCTCCCGCATGAGGCAGCAGATCGCGCGCGTCACGATTCGCTCCAAGAGCGAGAAGCCGCATTTCTACGTCAATACGGACGTGGACATGACCGAGGCTATGATGCTGAGGGCCCAGATCAACCAGGCGATGGCGGCGGATGGCGTGCGAGCCACGGTCAATGACCTGATTATTGCGGCCAGCGTGATCGCGCTCAAGCGGTTCCCCAAGTTCAATGCCTACTACGAAGAAGGCGGACTCAGGATGAACGACGAGGTTAACGTCGGCATCGCAATGGCGGTCGAAGAGGGGCTTATAATGCCCGCGATCGTCGGCGCGGGAGACATGTCGCTCAGGAAGATCGCCCAGGCCAGCAAGGAGGTAGCTGAGCGCGCCCAGCAGGGCACACTAAGCCCACAGGAGTATGCAGGCGGCACCTTCGCGATATCCAATATGGGCATGATGGGAGTCACAAGTTTCGTGGCCATCATCCAGCCGCCGCAGTCCGCGGTTCTCGCCGTCGGCGCGGTCCAGAAGCGCCCGGTGGTCACCGACGACGACCAAATCACAGTGCGTCAGATGATGACCGCCACTCTCTCAGCCGATCACCGCATAGTCGACGGCGCCGAGGGCGCAATGTTCATCAACGAGATCAAGGGCCTGCTCGAAAACCCGCTGAGCATTATTCTGTAAGAGAGAGCATTGTGAAGTCGGCTACTGCGAAGTCATACGTCGATGGACGCATCGAAATCAAGCCCGGCTACGCGGGCGGTGAGCCGCATATCAAGGGCAGACGGATCAAAGTGCGTAACATCGTCTACTGGCATAAGCGCATGGGCCTGAGTCTGGACAGGATAGCCGACCAATACAGCGTAGCCCTCTCTGACATAAACGCCGCGCTCGCCTACTATTCCGACCACCGCGAAGCCATAGATCGGGACATTCGTGATAATGACGCCTTCAACGAAGCCCTGGAAAAGGCGTCCACTCAGGAAGAAAAACGGAAGCTGGTGGCGTCATACGAATGGCCGGACAGATACGGTTCTACACGGACGAAAACGTCTCAAGAGCCGTAATCGACGGGCTGCGCAGACTTGGTCTCGATGTAGCGTCAGCACCGGATCTGGGCATATTGGGAAACTCGCATGAAGAGCGTCTCGCATTTGGGAAGACATGCTTCTATGATTGTGCGACCTTCATCAGGAGTTAAACCATGACTGCTGGCACTGGCATATGCGGCGAACAGGACTGCAATAAGCAGACCAGCTGTCCCAATCACCCGCTTTGCTGCGATCACTTGCAGGACAGGACTATCAGTCTTTGTTCCGTCTGCCAGGATACGTACAAACCCGCGAAATACCAGTTATGCCTTGACTGCTATAAGAAGCAACGCAGTAGCCCTGAGAGTGGCAAGGGCTGGGATCAAGCGTCCAGTCCTCCACCGCCCGCAGAACTCGTCAAGGCAGTGGAACTCGTAAGCAGAAATGTCTCGGAACATGCAGATGCTTGCGTCAACAACGAAACCAACACCACACAGTACCTCGTGGAGCCTATGTTGATAGGGCTGGGTTGGGACATTTATAACCCCGACTTGGTCATCAAAGAGTACCGGGTAGAGGGTAAGAAAAGGTTCCGCAGAAACATAAGGGTTGACATCGCCCTACTCGGGGACGACTGCCGTCCTTTTGCATTCATCGAGGTCAAAAGGCTGGACGTAATTGATTAGCGGCTTCGGCTGAGGCGTTGCGGTAGGCTGGGCATATTCTTATACTCCGGCTATGTGTACAGACAGAGACCCTCCACCCTGTGAGCACGGGGAGCTGATCGCCTTGGTCAGCCGACAGCAAGATCAGGTTGCGCGTCTTACGGCGACGATCAAAGAGTTGCGTAAGGAACTCGCCGAGGCCAAGCGAGCGGGAAAGCGCCAGGCAGCCCCGTTCTCCAAGGGTGGGCGAACCAACAAGCCCAAACGCCCCGGCCGAAAGCCGGGCATGGGGAACTTCAGCTACCGCAAGCCGCCGTCTCCAGATGAGGTCACCGAGCCGCCAGTGGATGTGTCGGTGGCCGACGACAACTGTCCCGGATGTGGAGGAGTGCTCGAGCAGGAGGGAGTGGATGTTGTCTACGTGACCGACATTCCCGAGATGCCCAGACCGCAGGTGACAGAATACCGGGTGCAGGTGTGTCGGTGTCGTGGCTGCGGCAGACGGGTACGAGGACGCCACGCCGAGGTTGGTGCGGACCAGTACGGGGCGAGTGCGCACCGTATGGGTAGAAGAGTGATGGCTGCGGCGCATGTACTGCACTACGGAGTGGGCATACCGGTTCGTAGGGTGCCGTCTGTGCTGAGGGCGCTGACCGGAGTGGAGCTGAGCCAGGGTGCGATCACCCAGGACGCACTGCGCCGAGCCCAGGGCGCTGTGGGAGATGCGTACCAGAGGCTGCGGGATTCGGTGTGTGCGAGTCGGGTCGTCCACACAGACGACACGGGATGGCGAGTGGGCGGTGAGGGCGCCTTCCTGATGGCGTTCGAGACCGAAGATGCCACGGTGTACCAGGTGCGTGCTCGTCACCGCAACGAAGAGGTGAGAGAGGTGGTGCCGTCGGACTATGGAGGAGTGATGGTGACGGACAGGGGCCGGAGCTACGATGCTCAGGCTCTGTCGGGTGTGAAACAGCAGAAATGTCTGGCACACGTGCTGCGCTCGATCAGTGAGGTGGTCGAGACCAAGGTGGGTACCCCCGATCGGAGTCGAGGGCATGGCTTCGGCAAGCGTCTGAGCGGCCTGCTCAGAGAGGCGATGGAACTGAGGCAGTCATATCGTCGGGGAGAGGCGTCGGACTATGTTGCGGAGACGGAGCGGTTGAGACGAGAGGTGAGCTATCATCTGCGAGACCGCCCGATGCCTGATCGTGACAACGGGAGGCTTCAGAACGAGCTTGGCTGGCACGATGACCGTGGCAACCTGCTGCGGTTTCTGGATGATCCAGGCATAGAGCCGACCAACAACCGTGCTGAGCGAGCGCTGCGCGGGGCGGTGATAGCGCGAAAGGTGTCGCACTGCTCGAAGAACAAAGATGGTGCGGATGCGTTCAGTGCGTTCACCAGTGTAATCAGGACGCTGGCCCGCAATGGTGGCGATCAGCCGCTGGTGGATGGTCTGTGTGGTGTGTTCAGCGGCGCGCCTGTCCACGCCCGCTCCACCTGAACCTCTTCCCCACCTCTACGCCTCCGCTAATCAATTACGGCTGGACCGTGACTATGACCCGCGGTACATGGGTCAACTAGAGGGCTACGCCTCCCACATGGACAGCGGAATTGCGGTCCTGACCAATGGCAGACATTGGCTAATCAGCAACGTAACAGATGGTGTCTCGCAACCCCATCGAACAGTGAACATCCTAGACGGCTCCGCCGAGAGTGTTGCCGAGCAGTTGAACAGGGTTCTGGGAAGGGCGATGATAGCCGGCTCAATACAGTCAGCGACGCCTCCCGTCCGAGTTGCGAGACCGTCTGCCTGCCCCCCAACCAGCGCACAAATCATGGAGGCTCTCAGGAACTATCGCGAAGCGCAGCGACAAGGCAGGCCAGCGTTCACCATCTTCAATGATGAGACCATCGCCCTGATAGCCGAGCGGAAACCCGCAAACACTGCCGAGCTGCAAAGCATCAAGGGCGTAGGTCCCACAACTCTCAGACAGCACGGCGAGGCCATCCTGAAGATAGTGGCTGGGCGAATGGAGTGATGAGCGGAGCGCAAGGCTCAATCACTCCGCTACAATGCAGCTACCAGACCCGAGTTTACATACACCTGCGGGGAGAGAGACATGGGAGTGTTCCAGACGCGCATTGGTGTGAGCGATGGAAACGGCAGCCAAGTTGAGTGGATAAACGCCCTGGTGGATACTGGGGCCACCTACTCAGTCTTGCCTGCGTCCTTACTCTCCAAACTGAATGTGCGATCAAAAACTGTTCGGAGATTCACTCTAGCTGACGGTGAGATTCAAGAGCTCCCGGTTGGTGAAGCGCAGTTTATAATCGGGGATGATGTGGCGACTAGTCGGGTTGTGTTTGGAGGAGAAGACACGTATCTGTTGGGGGCGACCACGTTGCAGATTTTTGGGTTGATCCCGGACACCACCAATCACAGGTTGATTCCTGTGGATGTACTGCCTCTGTAGTCTCCTGTTTAGGTCTATCCCGACCTACTCCACCAAGACCTCGACCCGATGCAGCATGTTGTTGCCCATGCCCTGGTAGTTCCAGGGCTGTTCGGAGGGCTGAACGATGCCCGCTTCGTCCGTGGCGCGGACGCACAGCTCATGCTCTCCCGGGGTTGCCTCCCACTGTGCCGACCATGAGCGCCATGCGAAGTCGCCCACCGGAGACCCGAGCTCGGCGTCGGTCCACGTCTGACCTCCGTCGCCGCTGAACTCCACCCGCGACACCTTCAGCCTGCCCGCCCATGCCTTGCCTTCGACACGCTGCGTTCCAGCTTCGACCAGACGTGTGCGTGTAAGGAAGTCGGGAACTCCTGGCGGTACCATTAGCGAACGGACGCGAATCTCATCGACGGGATCGCCGACGTCATCGGCAGACTGCGCATAGCGATACGTCCTCATTTGCTGGTAGCCGTCGAAAGGCTCGTCGATCGCCTCGATACTGGTCAGCCACTTCACACTGGTCATGCCATACCAGCCCGGCACGACCAGACGGAGAGGGTAGCCATGCTGAGGCTGAAGGGGCGCACCGTTCATGCCGTACGCCAGCATCACCTCGTCCCGCATGGCCTGCTCTATCGTGAGACTTCGCTGATAGCACTGAAGCTCGCCACCCTGGACACCCTGATCGACGCCGGTGAAGAGCAGCTCGACCGCGTCCGATGAGATCCCGGCCTCTTCAAGAATCGGTCGCAGCGGAGTTCCAGTCCACTCCGCGGTTCCGATAGCCTCAAGTAGCCAGGGTTGGCTGATCGCCCGAGGCTCCATCAGCGCCCGTCCATTGCCGGCGCACTCCATGGTCACCGGCGTAGTCATCGGCGGACGCGACCTGATGTCGCTCATGTCCAGCGTGACCGGGTTCTCGACGAGGCCCCCGATGTCGAGGCTCCATGCTTCTTCGTCTGCAAACGGAATGTCGAAGTGGATCAGTAGATAGTGCATCCCCGTTGGCGTGATGTCATAGTTCAGGCCCTCCAGCGGCATTCCCCTGTTGCGGAGGGCAAGCTGGATCTCCTCCCTGTAGAACAGATCGGTCTTGGCAGTCTTGTCCCCGTCCCCGACCGGTCTGAACTCATATGTTGTCTGCTGACTGTGCATGACACCCCTCCCGACGATACCAGGCGTTTACAGAATCACAACCGACCGCAGAACCTCGCCTCGTTCCATCTTGTGGAACGCCTCCTCAACATCGCCAAGAGCAATCGTCTCAGATACGAAGGCCTCAAGGTCGAGACGGCCCTGCAGGTGCAGATCTATGAACATGGGGAAGTCCCTTGTCGGTAGGCAGTCGCCGTACCAAGACGACTTGAGAGCGCCACCTCTTCCGAACACTTCGAGCATCGGAAGCTCGATCTTCATGTCCGGGCTGGGAACTCCGACCAGAACGACGGTGCCAGCGAGATCGCGAGCGAAGAATGCCTGTTCATATGTGGCCGGGTTGCCGACGGCCTCGATCGCTACATCCACGCCATTTCCACCCGTGAGCTCGCGAATTGCCTCGACCGCGTCGGTTTGGGTGGAGTTGACCGTGTGAGTGGCGCCGAAGCCCTTGGCCCACTCCAACTTACGGTCATCGATATCGACGGCGATGATGGTATGAGCTCCGGCTAGCCGGGAGCCTGCGATGGCCGCATCTCCCACACCGCCGCATCCGATTACCGCCACCGAGTCGCCGCGAGTTACGCCGCCGGTGTTGACCGCCGCGCCGAGTCCGGCCATCACTCCGCATCCGATCAGACCCGCTGCAGCAGCCGACGCTGCCGGATCTATCTTGACCGCCTGTCCAGCATGGACCAGCGTTAGTTCCGTGAACGCTCCAATTCCCAGAGCCGGAGAGAGGGGACTGCCGTCAGCCAGGGTCATTTGCTGCTCAGCGTTCTTGCTGTCGAAACAGTACCAGGGACGCCCACGGAGGCAGGAGCGACAGTTTCCGCAGGGCGCGCGCCACGCGATGATGACGAAGTCGCCGCGCGCGACGTTGGTCACACCATCGCCGACGCTCTCGACCGTCCCGGCGGCCTCATGTCCGAGCAGGAACGGGAACTCGTCGTTAATAGCGCCCTCGCGGTAGTGAAGATCGGTGTGGCAAACTCCGCACGCCTGCACTCTGACGAGCGCCTCGCCCGGACCCGGGTCCGGGACCAGAATATCCTCGATGGTAACCGGCGCCCCCCTGGAGCCTGCTATCACTCCCTTGACCTGGTTTGACATTGAATTCATCCTCCGACTACTGGCTCTGTTGATGACGTGGGGGGTCGGGGCTAGCCCAACCTGATCGAGGGCGATTCTAGCAGATCAATCGGCCGGTCGCCGCTGAATCATGAACGCCGCCGAGAGCACTCCAACGAGTGCCACGCCCATGGCTATCAGGAAGAAGTCGTTGAAAACGGACAGGCCGGCATCGATTAGGTGCTGCTCGAACCCCGCCAGACGCGTCCGCGACTGCTCCGCGGTCTCGCCAGGTACAGGCAGCGGCAACTCCAGACCTACCACCAGCTGCGAAAACCGCCCGACCCCCCAGGCCGTCAGAGCGGCCAGGCCGAATGTCATTCCGACGATCCTCATGGCGGTCACGACCGCGGAGGAGGCGCCTCTGAGTCCAACGCCAACCGAGTTAGTCGCAGCGAGCGCGATCGGGGCGATCAGCAACCCGAACCCGAGTCCGGCTGTGGCCAGATGGAGTGTCATCGCCGGGTCCGCTATACCCAGGCCCCATCCGCTCATCAGCCCGTAGCCGACAGCGATCAGCAGCAGTCCTACAATGGACGGCAGCCGATAGCCGAATCTCTGACTGGCGTAACCACCGGCGACAGCACCCACCGGGATCGCGATCGTCATGCGCATGAGCATGAGGCCGCCATCCAGCGCGGTCAGTCCCAGCACAGTGTTCGCCATCAGGGGCACGGTCACCATCCCGATTATGAGCGCCCCGCCCAGCAGCAGATGGGTCACGTTCGCCGCGCTGAAAGGAATTGCTCGAAACATCGCCAGCGGCAGAAGAGGGTCAGAGGTCGTCCTCTGGCGAAGTACGAACAGACCGAAACTGACGACTGAGGCTGACAGATAGATGACGAAGGGAAGTCCAAGCGCGTCGATCTCCGACAGCGCCAGCGTCAGTGTGGACAGACTGGCCGCGATCAGACCGCCGCCGATGTAGTCGATTCGCGCGGGGTATCTCGGACTCGGGCCGAGCATGAGAAGCAGCGTCACGAGCACAAGGGCGCCGAGCGGTATGTTGATCCAGAACACCCAGGGCCAGTCGAGATACCTGCTGATGAGACCGCCCCAAAGCGGGCCTATCACTCCTCCTGCCTCAGCGGATGCGCCCATAAGTCCCAGCGGCATCGCTCTGCGCTCCGGCTCGAAGAGGTCTCCAACAATGGCGATGGAGATTGGCACCAGCGCCCCCGCCCCTATCGCCTGCACGATGCGCGCAGCTACCAGCCAGGTCAGGCTGGTCGTTAGCGCCGCCGCGACCGACCCAGCCATGAAGACCAGCATGGACGCGACGTACACATTGCGATGTCCCCAGACATCGGACATGCGGCCCATGAGAGGCATCGCGGCGACATATCCGAGCAGGTATCCTGTAATCGTCCACGACGCGCGATCCAGCTCGTTGATCTGCACCCTCAGATCGAACATTATCTCGGGGAGCACAGTAACGATTACGGTCTGATCGTCTGCCGCGATGAACACGCCGATGAACACGGGCAGGAGAGCGAGATATCGGGAAGCTCGCAGGCCGCTCATCCCGGCGGTTCTATTGTGACCTGCTCGTTGAACTCCGACAGCGTGATGGTACGCACAACCCCGTCAGGCTCAGTCGCGGTCACGCGCCCATCGAGGATAGCCTGTTCCAGGTATAGAGTATCCGCGTCAATGGTCAGTCGCACGTTGACTGTAGTCCCCTGCGTCAGTCCACCCAACAGCGGTTTGAGGGCTTCCACCGGGAGCGCCCCCTCGATCTCGATCTCGGCATCTGACTTGGAGACGAGCACCGGACTCTGGACCTCAGTCATCATCGAACCGATGCCCAGCTGCGGATCGAAGAAGCCAAGTGGGCTGACCTCGCGGGCCACCTGCTCCCAGACCCCGGTCAGTGGGTTCGTCATGTAGCTGTCGTCGCCCAGGGTGATGAGGCTGGACCGGACTGCGAAGTTGCCGACAGTGCCAGCGAATTCAATAGACAGTCCGTCCGGACTGACCACGGTCCCATCGGCCTCGGTAACGGTGAGGGTGTCCGTCAAAGGCGTACCGCCCTCCCTGTTGTGTTCGAGCTGGAAACGGAATGTCTTCAGCGCACCCGTCGCCTCACCTGATCGGGTGAGCAGAGCCTCAACATCTATGGGAGTAGGGGTAGGTACAGGAGTGGCGGCTGTATCGGGCTGTGGGCTATGAGCGCAGCCGACCACGATCAGTGTGGTAAACACTGTGCCAAGTAGAGTGGCGATCATGGAAGAGACCGTCATGACTTCGTTCGCAGGTATGGGATCCGGCTGCTCCGACTCGGGACTGGCCTGCAACCCCGCTCAGCGTTCCGCCCTGCGGAGTCGGGCCAGCGGCTTATCGCGTTGCGCACACGTTCTGTCTTCGAGGAGAGCGAGCGCCTCGCACCTGTGCACGAACGAGAGCTACGCCTCCGGATACCTGCTCTTGTCAGGGGCGAAGATGGAGTCCTGAGGCAGGTCGGGCATCCGCCTGCGCCGGACGAAGGCGGACACGAATCGACTGGAGACCACCGTTAGCGCGGCAGCGCCAGCGATTCCCAGGGGAACACCCTTGAGGACCTGTCGCCGTGTGAACCCGCGCTTCGGTTCATTCTTGTCGCTCATGCAAAGCTCTCTTTGTAAGTAGATTCCCTCTCTTGCCGGTACGGCGACATTATACAGGTAACAGCTTATGGGTGTCAGGCAACGCAGTGATAAAAGGGGGTCGGTGGCAGGACCGCTCTTGACAGTGGCGGATGCACGGGTCAACAATCGCTTGCGCAAGTGGTTAGTCAGTACTGGAGACCAATGTGACCACCAAGCTGGTTCAAGCTACATTCGACGTTCATGAGTCTGATCTCCCGAGGCTTGTGCTCCCGGCGCATAGTCTGCCCAACAGGTATGAGAGCTACACGCAGACCAGGGAAGACGATCTGGACAACCGCAAAATGGCAGAGCACGGGTTCCCGGGGGCGACGGAGGAACGCTTTTCGGAGATTGGCCGAATCAAAGGATTCGTCCGAGAGTTCTGGTCGTCCACAGTGGACCCGGATGTTGACGGAGCAGACGTGCTGGTCGGCTCCGTGGCGCACCTGTTCAATACACCAGACGGCGTACACGGCTGGATGCACGATGTATTTCTGCATGACTTTTTCAACAACATCGGGACAGACGCTGGTGAAGGCCAAGTACTGGTGGGAGCCGATCAGTTCACCCCAGACGGGTTCTTCGATGAGGCGGTCGGACTCCGCGCCAGCTACAACAGGAACGGCCAGCCAATCTCGGCCACGATCATTGACTTCAGGGTTGGCAGAATCCTGGGAGTCGCCTACATAGCGACCTCGGGAGACCACACACGGGTGGAAGAGGTAACCGACCTCGCCATGAACATGGAGGAGTCCATCGTCGGTGTTGTTCTGGGTGGATAGAGAGAATCGTTCGTGCCGTTCAAAGGACAGATGTCGCAAAGATTCCGACGGGCCAAACATCTTGACATCAAAAAACCTGCTCACTAAGATGCCAACATGAGAACAACGCTGACACTGGACGACGATGTTGCCGACTCCCTGAAAGAGCGCGTACGCCTCTTGGACGTTTCTTTCAAACAGGTAGTCAACGATACACTACGCCGTGGTCTATCGCCGGCAGGGAACGACACTACGAGCCCCAAGTACAGGGTTCTACCAAATCACAGTGGCCTTGTTCCCAGCGTCGACCCCTTGAAGCTCAATCAGCTCAACGATCAGATCGAAGCCGAGACCTTTGCTGGGCAGGACACGAGGTGATAGTACCGGACCTCAACCTGCTAGTGTATGCCCACAACGACGGTGCCCCTTATCACGACCCCGCCAAAACCTGGTGGGAAGGCTTGGTCAACGGTGTAGAGAGAGTTGCCATTCCGTGGGTCGTATCAATAGGCTTTGTGAGGCTGATGACCCATCCCAGAGTACTCGTCCACCCTGTAGCCGCTGAAGTAGCAGTTGACTACGTGCTGGAGTGGCTTCGGTTCCCCCACATTACGCCAATCAACCCAGGTACCGAGCACATGATTCATTTCCGAAGAAGTCTCACCGCCGCTGGCGTCGGTGCGAACCTCGTGACCGACTCGCACATTGCCGCACTCGCGATGGAGTATCAGGCTGAGATCCACTCAAACGTCGGTGACTTCAACCGCTTCCCCGGCCTCCGCTGGACCAATCCACTCTAAGAAGCGCTGGAGCGGGCTTTTGGTTGACTTGAGAGGGTTCACCATTGGCACTGACTCGTGGTGATATTGGCATACTTTCCCTGATCAGCAATCGGTATCGAACTTCTCGCTCGCTTGCATCAAGGTCTGACTAGCAGTACCGTATGGGATGTTGAGAACCCCGCTTATCAACTGTACTTGGAACAGACCCGGCACACCCACGATCGACGGAGTCTCTCCATGACACTGTACCCCGTTATTCTGGCTGGAGGTTCTGGCACCAGACTATGGCCGCTCTCCAGGGAGTTCTACCCCAAGCCGTTCCTGTCCATTTCCGACAATCGCTCGATGCTGCAGGACACTGTCCTCCGACTGGACGGAGTCGACAAGGTCGCGGACCCGATAGTCGTGTGCAACGAGGAACACAGGTTTCTTGTCGCTGAACATTCACGACAGATCGACCGATTACCTGTTTCGATACTACTTGAGCCGGTCGGACGCAACACCGCTCCAGCCCTCACACTCGCGGCGCTCACACTGTCGGAACATGCCGACGACGGAGACAGTCCTGTTATGCTGGTCCTCCCGGCGGACCACATGATCTCCGACGTGCCCACGTTCCAGCGCGCGGTTGCGGTCGCGACGGAACTTGCAGGACATGACTACATCGTGACCTTCGGAATCACCCCGAGCTTCCCAAGCGTAGGGTACGGCTACATTCGCAGGGGAGACGAGTTCTTTAACGGTTTCAGGTCCGAGTCGGCCGTCGCCTACGAGCTTGCCGAGTTCGTCGAAAAGCCCGACCTGGACACCGCCCGTTCGATGCTTCTCACTGAGGAGTACCTGTGGAACAGCGGAATGTTCGTCCTCCCCACGTCGGCGTGGCTGGAAGAGATCGAGCGATTCAGACCTGACATCGCCGATGCCTGCCGAAGAGCCCACGCCAATGGCACGCGTGACGGCCTCTTCTTCAGGCCGAACGCTGAGACGTTCGCGGCATGTCCCCCCGACACCATCGACTACGCTGTAATGGAGAGGATCGTGGGTTCCGACAGCCATCGCCGCACGCTGGTTGTTCCCATCGACGCCGGATGGTCGGACGTGGGGTCATGGGCCGCGATCATGGACGTCAGTGACAAGGACGAAAACGGCAACGTTGTCCGGGGTGACGTCTATACGTATGAGATGCGGAACTCCATGATCTTCGGGCATCACCGGCTGGTTGCAGCGGTTGGCCTCGAAGACGTTATCATCGTAGAGACGCCGGACGCGGTACTTGCTGCGGACCGGAACAGGGTTGAGGACGTCAAAGCGCTGGTCGAGCGGCTGAAGGCCGAGGGCCGCCCCGAACAGGAGAATCACCGTCGAGTTCACAGGCCATGGGGCTGGTACGAGACCATCGACGCCGGCGACCGCTTCCAGGTCAAACGGATCACAGTAAATCCTGGGCAGGCACTCTCGCTGCAGATGCACCACCACCGGTCCGAGCACTGGGTCGTGGTAAGCGGCACCGCGAAGATTGTCAAGGACGACGGAGAGTCGCTTCTTTTCGAGAACGAGTCAGCCTACGTGAAAGTCGGAGAGACGCACAGGTTGGAGAACCCGGGCACCATCCCCCTTGAGATAATTGAAGTGCAGTCAGGCAGCTATCTCGGCGAAGACGACATAGTCCGGTTCGACGACCGGTACAACCGCAAATGAAGGAGCCTCATGACTGAATACAACTCCAACGCGATGATTGGCGTACCCCCTCGCATTCTGCTTGGCCCGGGTCCGTCCATGGTCAACCCTAGAGTGCTACAGGCGATGATGCAGAACATGATCGGGTACCTCGACCCGGACTACGTCGACATCATGGACCAGGTCGCGGAGCTTCTGGGCAAGGTATTCCAGACAGAAGAAGCGTTCACAATGGCCCTCTCAGGCACCGGATCGTCAGGAATGGAGGCCGGACTGTCCAGCATTTTGGAGCCAGGCGACACCGTGGTCGTGTGCATCTACGGATACTTCGGCGAGCGTATGGTCGATATGGCAACCCGCGTAGGGGCCAACGTAGTTGCGCTGCGCTCTGATTGGGGCGCCCCTTTCCCGGAAGAGAAGCTGGAAGAGGCCCTCAAAGAGAACCCCAACGTCAAGCTCGTCGCCGTAATTCACGCGGAGACGTCTACTGGCATCAGGCAGCCACTGGAGGGTATGTCCAAACTCGCAAGGGAGTACGACGCGTTATTCATGGTCGACGCCGTGACATCGCTGGGCGGCAACGAGGTCGCTTTCGATGACTGGGGTATCGATTACTGCTACAGCGCGACCCAGAAGTGCCTGGGCTGTCCGCCCGGCCTTTCGCCGGTCGCGGTCAGCCAGCGCGCCATGGAATCCATCAGATCGAGGGAGACGCCACCAGCCTCCTGGTACCTGGACCTCAACCTGAACGCCAACTATTGGTACGCCCCAAGGGTGTACCATCACACGTCACCGGTCAGCATGGTGCTCGCGCTTGGAGAGGGCCTCCGCGTCGTTCTTGAAGAGGGCCTTGAGAACCGGTTCGCCCGTCACGAGCGCAACGCGGCCGCGCTGAGAGCGGGGCTGGAGGCCCTGGGACTAGGAGTAGTCACTCCAGAAGGCTATCAACTTGCGCAGATTACGCCGGTGTGGATACCCGACGGAGTGGACGATGCCCAGGTGCGAGCGAAGCTACTTTCCGACTACCAGATTGAGATCGGCAAGGGCCTTGGCGCGTTCGACGGCAAGATTTGGCGATTCGGACTCATGGGCGAGTCCAGCCGCCCTGACTATGTGCTGCTTGCCCTGTCGGCAATGGAGTCTGTGCTACCGCAGGTCGGCTATGAAGTAGCGCCGGGCGCTGCCGTGTCGGCGGCGAGTCGAGTCCTGTAACAAGGAGTTCCGAATGTACGTAATCATCGCGCCGATTCAGATCAAGGAAGGCTACAAGGACCGGTTCATCGAGGAGATGATCGGCGACGCCAGGGGATCGGTGAACGAAGAGCCCGGATGCCTTCGCTTCGACGTCATTCAGGACGCCGAGGACCCGAACCGAATCTGGCTGTACGAAGTCTACAAGGACGAAGATGCCTTCCACGCCCATACGCAGGCGCCCCACTTCATCAAATGGCGGGATGCCTCGGCAGATTGGCGTGAAGATTCCGGGCTTCAGGGCGCAGGGCGAGGCGCGACCAACATCTGGCCCCCAGACGACGAGTGGAAATGATTTAGGGGCTACCGACCTTCACTCCCGCCTGAACTCGTCCCGCATCTGCGCCAGGCCCATCGGCCCCATTGACAGTGCGCGAGTGTGCCACTCCTTGAGGTCGAATGCAGAACCGAGGCTCTGCCTGGACTCCTCACGGGCTGCGAGCCACTCGCGTTCGCCCACCTTGTAGCTGATGGCCTGGCCGGGGATGCCCAGGTAGCGGCTGACCTCGCTGGCGACGAAGTCCGCCGGGAAGTGACTCTTCAGGTTGATGAACTCCAGGCCAAGTTCGGGGGTCCAACTCTCGCCCGGATGAAAGTCCTGGCCGTTGGGTATGGCGAGCTCCAGGTGCATTCCGATGTCTATGATTACCCGGACCGACCTTAACGCCTGCGCTCTCAACATTCCGAGATAGTAGTCGGGGTTCTCCAAGTAGCCGAGCTCGCCCATCAGCCGCTCGGCATACAGCGCCCAGCCCTCGATCTGCCCCGACGTACCGCCCAGAAGCCGTTGGAACCTTGAGAGCTGCTCAGACAGCGCGACCGTCGTGCCCAGGTGGAAGTGGTGCCCAGGGACCCCTTCATGGTACGCGATGGAGACCTCGCCCCACAGTGGGAACCGCGTTTTCCCTCCAGTCGGGTACCACGTACGGCCCGGCCTTGAGAAGTCCTCGGACGGCGGCGTGTAGTACATCGCCAGCGCGCCGCCCGGAGGGGCGATCAGCGCCTCGATCGTCTTCACAGGCTCGGCTATGTCGAAGTGAGCGCCGTTCAACTCGCTGATCGTCCGTTCCTGAAGCTCCTGCATCCAGACCGTGAACTCCGCCTCTCCTTCGATTGCTCTGGCCGGATCGGTCTCCAGCAGCTCCTTGGCCTCCTCGACACCCTGGCCAGGAGCGATCCTCTGGGCGGTGGCTTCCATTTCCGATTCGACCCACACGAGCTGCTCCCAGCCCCACTGGTAAGTGTCATGCAGATCAAGCTCGATGCCGTTATAGACACGGGCAGCTAGCGAGTAGCGTTCTTCTCCGACTGCGTCTCGCTCCGAGGCGCCGGGCACGTAGGTCTCGCGCAGGAAGCGTGCCATGTCGGCGACTCCCTCTTCGGCGGCTCCTGCCGCGGCGGTGAGCTCAGATCTGAGGCCTCCCGAGTCAACACCTGACTCGTCGAAAGATTCCACTAGCCCGCGGAAGAACGACTCGTGACCCTCTACTGCGCCCATCCAGATGTCGCACTGTCCGGCGGTCTCGCTCGCCTGACGTTTGGCGACAACAAGGCCGCGTCTCAGCCCCTCTTCGAGTGTCCGACGGTAGCTGTCGAGGCCAATGGGAATCAGCGCCATTCGCGAGGCAATGTTCGCCCAGTGCTCCTCGGTCTCTCGCGGCATCAGGTCGAAGATCTGGCGAACACTGTGAATTGGACTGTGGATCATGCTCAGGTTTCTGAAGTGCTCGTTTGCGTCGTGCCTGTCGAGACCCAATCGCAGGCTGTCTCTCATCGCGTCTCGCGCTATCCGGTCCCTGTCGTTCTCGACCGGAGCGGACTCCAATTCCGCCAGCGTGTCGCGGTCGAGTTGAGCCTCCGCCTCGCTCGCCTCGGGCGAGAAGTCGTTCATCTCGTGGTCGTGTCCGGGTACACCCATATAGGTCGCGCTGAATGGGCTCATCTCCGCGACGCGCTCCACGTACCTGTCGGCGATGTCGAATACTTGGGACATTTTCTGTATGCTCACTCTGTTAGCAGGGATTCAAGAGCGAAAGTTTATCACAGCCACCGGCCTGTATCGTGCGATCAGCGCCGGTGCTGCCGCAGGAGGAACGACATATGGAGAAGCGAAGACTCGGACGTACAGGACACCAGAGCACCGTCGTCACCTTCGGGGCATACTTGGTCGGCTATCTCGACCAGGACGAGGCAGACCAGGCAATTCAGATGTTGCTCGATCACGGAGTTAATCACATCGACATTGCCCCCTCCTACGCACAGTCGATGGAGCGGGTCGCACCCTGGATGCCGGAGCTCAGGGACAACATGTTCCTGGGGTCGAAGACCCGCTTTCGTAGTCGCGACGAGGCGTGGCGCGACGTCGAGAGCATCATGAAGCGGATGAACGTTGAGAACTTCGACCTTTTCCAGCTCCACTCGGTCGTCAACCTGCACGAGCTGGACCTCGCCACTGCTGATGGCGGAGCATTGGAGACGCTGGTCGAGATGCGCGACCAGGGCCTGACCAAGTGGCTTGGCATTACTGGCCACGGACCTCATGTGCCCAGCACGATTCTTGAGAGTCTGAGGCGGTTCGACTTCGACACGGTCATGTTCCCGCTGAACCCGGCAATGGCGAGGGATATCAACTACCGGCGCGACTCGGAGGCGCTGCTCGCTGAGTGCGCGGCCAGGGACATCGGCATTCAGACGATCAAGATGATCGCGCGGGGAGGCTGGGGCCCGGGACCGAGGGACTGCCACACCTGGTACGACCCGCACCGCGAGCAGGCGGAGATCGACCGTTCGCTTTGGTGGGTGTTGTCACAGCCGATGCACACCGCGCCAAGCTCAGGTGAAGTCAGCCTGCTTCCAAAGGTGCTGGACGCGGCAGAGCGATTCACACCAATGACGTCCGAGGAGCAGAAGGCCGCTATCAAAGCGCAGCGTCCGCCGTTGCCACACCCTGAGCTGGCGATCATCGCTGCTGACTGAGCTTCGACCTCGGGAACCTCAGGGACTGGAATCCTGTTCAAGCAGACGCCGAATCGACTCGGTATGTTCAGGGTAGTGCCTGTACGTGTTGCTTGAGATCACGTCAGAGGGTGCCCATTCCGCTGGCATGTGCTCGAAGTGAGAGGGGTCTCCGAGTGCTTCTTGAGGCAGCAGCTCCAGCTGTTCGATGAGCGCCGGGAACACCCAGGCAACCTCCGCGCGCACTTCTTCGAGCGACATACCCATGATCTCATCGTGGACGGCGGCGTTTCGGTCCTCCAGGGGTAGCGCCCACCAGTCGGAGCCAACCAGGGCGCGCGACTTGAGCATCCCCACCATCTCACGCTCGTACCACGTCACGTGGGCGAGAACGTCTTTGGTCGACCAGTCGCCCTCGACTCCGGGTTCCGGCATTCGGTCATCGGGCACCTGCGCTAAGAGTTCGTCCCAACTGGTCCGCTCGGAATTGATCCGCTCGATGAACTCCCGCTTGTCCATCAGACGACTCCTTCTTCCCGCAGGCCGCCGACCTCAGATGCTGTCATTCCGAGCATCTCGGCCAGCACTTCCTCTGTGTGCTCGCCCAGCAACGGCGGCGGCTGGACCTGAACGTCGTTCCCGTCGACCTTGATGGGACAGCCGATCACCTGGTAGTCTCCCCGGACGGGGTCGTGGATGTCCACTATCATCTCGCGTTCCCTCAGGTGAGAGTCGTCAAGGACTTCCAGCGAGTCCTGCACTGCGCCCGCCGGAAAACCCAGTTCGGTCAAGGTATTCATAGCCTCGTGTTTGGTGACCGTGCGGGTCCACGAGCTGACTATCTCCTCTACCTCGGGCCCGTGCTCCTGTCGAGCCTCCGTCGTGGCGTAACGGGGATCTCCGATCAGGTCGGCGCGACCAGCCAGCGCGAGCACAGTGTCCCAGGCATCGCCTGCGAGAATCAGCGCCACGTAGTCGTTGGGACCACCCGGCTTGCACGGATACACGACTGTCGGGCCTCCCCAGGTGCGATTGCCCTCACGCTGGATTGGCTTGCCCGTGTTGAACGTGTCGATCATGCGAATACGCATGAGGTTGACTATGCCGTCCTGCATCGCAACCTCGACCCGCTGGGCCTCGCCTGTCGCGTCCCGCTGTCTGAGCGCGGCCAGCATACCTATTCCCGCGTGGAGACCGGTGCCGGAGTCGCCAACGCCGGGGGCCACGAAGATCGGCTCGCGACCCGGCTCACCCTGGGCGCTCATGGCGCCGCCCATCGCCTGGGCGATGTGCTCGAAGCTCTTCACGTGAGCGTTCGGGCCGTAGCTGCCGAAGCCCTTGATGGTGCAGTAGACAATCTTCGGATTTGCCCGCTTGAGCGTGTCGAAGCCCAGATCGAACCGCTCCATCTGGCCGGGACCGTAGTTCTCGACGACAATGTCAGCGCGGGAGACGAGGTCGAGCAGAATTGCTCGACCTCGCTCGGTCTTCAGATTGAGCGTGACGCTGCGCTTGTTGGCGTTGAAGACGATGAAGTAGAAGCTATCTACGTCTTCCGAAACGGCTCGCTCATGGCGTGTCCGGTCACCGACGCCAGGCTGTTCAACCTTGATGACGTCGGCGCCCAGGAACGCCAGCAATTGAGTACACGACGGCCCGGCCTGCACCTGAGTGAGGTCGATTATGCGTATCCCTGAGAGGGGGGACACCCCTAGCGGCCGAACTCGGCGGCAATGCGCTCGCCCACCATCTGCTCCTCGCCTTCGTACAGGCCGAAGACGTGGATGTCTATGTGCTCCTCACCCTCGCGGACTCGCATCCAGATCGGTGGATCGCCTGCCTTGAGCCGATCGACCAGCTCCTGTGCCGTGAAGCCCGCGACGTCTGGGTCCACTTCAAGATGCACGCCGAACGGCTGGTGGCCGATGATGTTGTCCATCATCTCGGCCTTGAGACCGGGGATATTCCTGAGCGGCGTCAAGATCGTCTGGCTGCGCTGTTCGACCTCGGCGAGGCGCGACTCATGGTCCATGGTGAACCAGCGCTTGACCGCCGCCACAGCGCCTATCATCTCCTGGCGATCGACCTTGTGCGGCCTGCCGATGCCCCTGATCCGGCGTCCCTCATAGCCGACGAACGACTGGTATCCGAGCTTGCGGATCATGTCCTCGGTACCCAGGGCGAGTCCGGTCGACTGTGGAGCGCCCATGTACTTGGCGGCGATGCACTGGAAGTCAGCACCCATCCGCACGTACTTGCCGAAGTTGTCCAGCGGATAGATCTGGCCTGCCGCATCGACCGTGACTATTATCCCGTTGGCTCGGCCGATCTCGATGCAGTCCTCGAGCGGCAGGACGTTGGGGTCTGGGTCCTGCTCGACCGCGTAGAAGTGGACTGCCGCGGTGTTCGGGCCGATGGCGTTCTCAAGGTCCTCTCGTGTCGTGCCTTCGTCCGTACCGAACTCGACCAGCTTCGCGCCCGAAGTCTCCAGGCAGCGGTCGTACCAGTAGCGCTGTCGACGCTGGATCAGGAATTCGTTCTTCATTCCGGTCGTGTCGGGAAGCTGTTGGATCCTGTCGTCGTCGTCTCCAGCCATCACGGCTGCTGCAGCCAGTGTCAGCGCCGATCCGGCCCCGGACGTCACCCAGGCAGCCGGCACGCCCGACATCTCGGCGATCGCCCTCCCGGCCTTCTCCTCGAGGTCCATCAGCGGGATGTAGGCGACGCCTGCCGCCTCCATCGCCTCAACCACCTCTGGCACCGGTGTAGAGCCGCCCAGCATTGTGACGCTGCCTATGGCATTGATGACCGGCTGCGCTCCGATTTCCTTGTAGATCTGGCCCCATTCAGTTTCAGCCATGTGTTGCCTCCTGTAAGATGGTGACTGGAATCAAGACTTGGCTGGATTATACCAGAGGCGGGGGGAATTTCACGGTCGAATTGACACGTATCGGTCAGTGGCTACAACCTGCCTAATCCCTATTCGGCAGAGTGATGACGCGGGGGAAACATGGCGACAGCAAGAGAGAAAGAGAAGCTGTTGACGGCTGACGACCTGTTGCGCCTGTACAGCGAAGGCATACGCGGGGAGCTTATCCGGGGGGTTCTGCACGAGACCATGGCTTCTGGGGAGGAACACGGCGAGATCGTTACGAACATGGTGCTCATCCTGGGCGGCTTCGTGAAGCCGAGGCGGCTGGGCCGGCTCGTAGCGTCCGATGTCGGAGTGCGATTGGAACGTGACCCGGACACGGTGCGGGAGCCGGACCTTGCGTTCATATCCGCCGAGAAGCGGCCCCTGGGCGTTCGGAACACCGGTTACATCGAAGTGGCTCCTGACCTGGTGGTAGAGATAGTGTCCCCAAGTGATCGACCTGCCGATGTGGTCGAGAAGGCTCGGATGTGGCTGAGCTACGACACCGGGCTGGTGTGGGTGGTGTACTCCGATACGCGGACGGTGGGAGTGCATCGCCCAGACGCCCCCGAAGTCATGCTGGGAGAAGACGACACACTGAACGGCGGATCGGCGCTGCCGGGGTTCAGCTGCTCAGTGCGGGATATATTCGTTCTGTAGGCGCCGAGGTTCCGGTAGATGGCAGATGATTGAACTTCGTGACTACCAGCGCGATCTGCTCGAACAGGTCCAAAAAGTCCTCGATCCTGAAAAAGCGCGAATAATGGTGCAGCTTCCCACCGGCGGAGGCAAGACCGTCATCGCCGCCCACCTGCTGGCAGGCTATCTGACCGATGGACGCAAGGCTCTCTGGATCACTCATCGCAACGAATTAGCTACTCAGACCAGAAACATGTTGCGTAACTCCGCTGGTGTCAATGTATCTCCCCAGGCAAGCTGGGCTCGGAGTACGCCCGCGCCACATATACCGAACGGCGTCGTAATCTTAATGGCTCAAACTGCAACTCGCCGTGCCGATGAATCGGGTGTGTGGAGCGAGTACGGTATCGGCGACCTCATGATAATTGACGAAGCTCACCATGCGACTGCCAGAGGATGGCAGAAGATAATACGTAGCTGGCCGGGACGTGTCTTGGGTATGACCGCAACCCCTTGGCGCCTATCTAAGAGGGAAGGATTCAACCATCTGTTCGATGATCTGATATGCGGCCCACAGGTCGGTGAATTACAGGCGCAGAAATTCTTGTGTAAATCCACAGTGCTCTTTCCGCCGCATGAGGACCGTATCAAGGGCGGAGAAATCGGATCCATCGGCGACTACACGGAAAGAGGTATCGAACAAGCCAACCTCCCTGATGTCATGACGGTCCGCGCCCTGAATTTCTGGCAGGAAGAGACCCCACGCCGACAGACGATCATCTATGCCGTATCCGTTCAGCACGCGCACAATCTCAAAACGGTAATCAACGATGCAGGTGTCGTCGCCGAAGTAATGCTCGGCAGCACAGAATCCAATGAACGCGCCGACATCATCACGAAATTCAGAGATGGTCATCTGAGGGTGCTGATAAATGTCGCAGTTGCCACAGAGGGGTTCGACCTACCCGACGCGTCCTGCATAGTGATTGCTAGACCAACAACTAGCTTGTCGCTCTACTTACAGATGGTGGGGCGGGGTATGAGACCAAAGCCCAACGATGGCGATTGTATGATTCTCGATCTTGCGGGCAATACCCAAGCACATAATCTCCCAGAGACTGAAAGGGTATGGACACTGTACCCTCGCGGGCACTTTCCCGATGGGGAAGCTCCAGTCATATGGTGCGAGCACTGCTGGACCGTGTCACCCGCGGCCAGTCACGATTGCCGATGCTGCGGTGAGCCATTCGGCGCGGACTGCCAACGCTGTGGCAAGTGGCGCGCTTGGAAGCGCTGGATCCTGAAAGACATCTGCCAGTACACACACGACGGGGTATGCGACCTTTGCCACAAAGACGCACATTTACAAGCCCACCTGCCTGTCTCCGAAGAGATGGAGCGTCTGGCAAGGGAAGAAGATGATGGAGACTATGAAGTAGTGATAGATCATGACCAACTGGACGAGAGATTGTCCCTACTGATTCGAGAACTCCTGAAGTCCGAGCGGGACTATTTCTTGGGTCAATACAAGGCCAGGCAGGATAAGTTGCGCGACTTCGTTGCCAATGAAGATGGAGACCTGAGAAATAACGAAATCCTGGATAGACAGTTCGAAGCCTACTTGGAAGCGATCCCCCAAGGGCAGAGACCTAGGAACTTCCCACAAAAAGCAGATATGTACGGTAAGTGGAAAGGTGAGCGTAGGACAGCGCTCACCGCCAGCGGAGATGAGTTGGCGAAATTAGAGGCGCAGTCAGTTGACATTGATATGCCAGCGGTCTTTGAATCTGTCCAGAGTCGGCTCATGCGTATCTTGCGACGCGAGGTTGAGTTACTAGACCAGCCTCCTGATGGTTCAGTAGCGTCTTGGCGTGAGACTTCTGGGCAGGCTGTCAGTTTCACCTCAGAATGGGTTCCGCTTACTCAGTTAGAGCCGTCAGGGTTGATTCCCAAAGCTGTTGGATTTCCGTCTGGAGAACAATCTGTAGTAAATAGCTGGGCAGGTTCTCTCGTTGAGATTGCGAACTGGCTAATAGTGAGAGACAAGCTTTCACGTAGCGACTGTCCTGTGATAACTGGAAAAGCTAGGGCGAACTGCCTGATAAATACTATTCCTCGCCATCCAAACGGTAAGGTCTTTGGCGGTAAGAGAAGTCTGACGAAAGGAATGGTAATCTATACTGGCTTCAACGCAAAAGCTACTGTTCGTCAATCTATGAACCTGCTCCTTAAATTCGGAGAAGAGCCATCACAGTTTTATGTGCGGTTATGATAGTAGGACACCCATGATTATCATATTCGACAGTCTGTACGCCGGTCATGTAGATGCAGGATCACTCCAACTCCCTGTGCCTCATCAGGAATTCCATCACAACCTCGTTGAATCGAGAGGGATTCTCGATGTTGGTCAGATGGCCGGCGTCCTCGATGACGACATACTCCGACCTCGGTATCTTCCTGTGCATCTCTGCGCTGACCTCCGGCGGCGTTAGCCGATCGTATTCGCCGCACACGATTAGGGTCGGCGCTGCGATGGTAGAGATGTTCAGTGTCTGCGGCTGTAGGCCGGACGCTTCTATCGTCTTGATGTAGGATTCCTTGTGGAGGGCCGCCATGCTGTCGACCAACCTATAGAATGCCTCCCTCGAAGAAGTCGGACCAATAAGGGTCTCTGCCACTGGCGGAGCCATCTCGGCGGGCGTCTTGCCCGCGAGCAGCGGCTCCTTGCGCAGCCGGACGAACTCTACTCGCGCCTCCCACGACTGGTGGAAGTCTCCACTGTGCGTGTCGCACAGGGTGAGCGTCGAGACTCTATTCGGTAGCATCTCATAGAAGTCCTGGATGATGCGCCCTCCCATCGATAGCCCGAGCAGGTGCGCCTTCTCTGCCCCGTAGTGATCGAGTACGCGTTCCAGGTCTTGGGCGAAGTGCCTGAAATCGAGATCGCCCGGGTAGTCGTCCGACAGCCCGTATCCCCGTGCGTCCCAGGCGACAGTGGTGAACTGTTCGGCGAACACCGGTAGCTGGTCTCGCCAGTTCGTTCGGTTTCCTCCTATGCCGTGCAGCATTACCAGGAGCGGACCCTCGCCGGTCCGGTCCACAGCTATTCTGACCGGGCCGGGAATGAACTCCGTTATAGATGTCGCCGATGTGAGCATGAGTCTGTCTCCGAGTGATTATCCGATGAAGCAGGCAACAATCCTAACATCTCGAATCCCACACGATAAACGCAAAAAAGATGTAGACTATAGCCGAAATTTATAGGCGAGCACGGGAGAAAAGAGAGAGCCATGATTACCAAGTTTGACAGCCTGTACGCCGGTCACGTGGATATGGACAACGTCGGCTACGGCGGGATCGCGATCAACGACAGGTGGTTTGGGAACGAGCACCTGATGACCGCCTACGACAAGGCGGAGGCGATAGCCAAGACGCTGGACAGGCTGGGCTTCGACACGTTCTGGATGGCGGAGCACCACTTCCAGCCGGAGGGCTACGAGTGCATCCCAAACATTCTCATGCTCGCCGTCCATCTTGCGCACGTGACCGAGAGGCTCAACATCGGGTGCGGGTTTAACATCGCTCCAATGTGGCACCCGCTGCGTTTGGCCGAGGACTTCGCGACGGCGGACATCCTGACCAAGGGCCGGACTATCTTCGGAGTCGGACGCGGCTACCACACCCGTGAGGTCGATACGTTTGGCGCGCCGCTCATGGACCAGGAGGCCAACCGTAACCTGTTCGAGGAGCAGGTGGACATCATCTTCCAGTCGTTCAACGAGGAGTCGTTCTCACACAAGGGCGAGTACTACACCATCCCGCCGGAGGTGCCCTATCGAGGTTACACGCTGAAGGAGATAACGCTCGTGCCGCGACCGGCGACGCTCCCCGTGGAGTGCTGGCAGCCTATACAGAGCGCGACGCCGCGCGGACTCGACTTCATGGCCAAGCATGGCATCAAGGGTGTGATCGGCGGCGGCGTGGCCGAGGGCGGCGCAATGGACCGGGTCATCGAGGCCTATCGCGACGCCAACGCCCGTGCCGGACGCGACCTGGAGCTGGGCGAGAATCTGTCGATCGGATTCCACTTCTACATCGCCGACACGCAGGAGGAGGCGATAGCCGCTGCGGGCAACTACTACGAGGAAAACCTCAAGATGTTCGGCCCGCTCCGTCTGGTCCGAGCGCTCAGCGACGATCAGATCGACGCGATGTCCGACCCGTCACGAGCCCCGACGGCCGACCTGCCCCGCATTGAAGGCGCCGTAAGTACCGGGGGCTTCCTCGCCGGTCCGCCGGAGGTCATCGTCGAGCAGCTCAAGAAGCTTGAGAAAGCGTACCCCGGACTAGATCGTGTCGGTGTCAGCCACCCTGTTGGAACGCCGGAGTCGGTCATCCTGGAGCAAATGGAGATGTTCGCCGAGGAGGTGATGCCCGCGTTCAGTGGCCGCGCGGTGGAGCCGGTGCCGGCGGACTAGGGGTGTGCACGCACGAGCTGCGTATAGATGAGGAGGGCCCCATGTCTGGACTCAGTAAGCAAATCGCTGCATACGAAGAGATGCGGGACTACCTGGAGACAGACCACTTCGGAGAGTGGGTCGTCCTTCACGCCGAAGAGCTCGTGGGAACCTACGACTCATTCGAAGACGCAGCCGATGACGCCGTTCGGAGATTCGGTCGCGGCCCATACCTCATCAGGCGAGTAGGCGCAGGCCCGATCAGGTTGTCGTCTTCAATACTGTACGGGCATGTCAATGCCATCCGTTAGGATAGGCTTCAACGACGCCGCAGGCATCCCTATTCCAGGTGCGTTGGTGGAGATAGGACCGACGTTGGCTGTTCGGATTGGCTTCGACCCAGCGTATCATCACGACCAACCGGCTAGACCGAGATTACCGGATCGCCTATATCCGGCCTTGATAGACACAGGAGCTACTGACAGTAGTATCGACTCTGCTCTTGCTATGGATCTGGGTCTACCTGTGGTTGACCGCGCGACAGTCGCAGGAGCGCTTGGAGCTGGCGCGGTCAACGTCCATCTTGCACAAATCTACGTCCCTGACTTGGATTGCACTGTCCACGGACGGGTCGCTGGTGTTCATCTCGCAGCAGGCGGACAGCGCCACTTTGCCCTGCTCGGTAGAACATTCCTAAGAAACTTCACCATGACCTACGAGGGGCGAACGGGGGTTGTGACTATCAGCAACGACTAAGTCTGAAACAACCCCATCTCCAGGGGCTTAGAGGCTGTCCCCAGAGTAGAGTGCTGGGGCTTGGCTTGGGATCGCTTATCCAAGGCCCTGACCGCGTAAACGTCAGCCACCCGGTCGGAACGCCGGAGTCGGTCACCCTGGAGCAGATGGAGATGTTCGCCGAAGAGGTGATGCCCGCCTTCAAGGGCCGTGCAGTAGAGCCTGTGCCGACGGACTAGGTCGGCCGGCAGCACGGTCATTCAAGGAAAGTGGCTTGTATGTGATTCTGTGAGGCCCAGCACTATGGAGGCTATGCCAGAGCGAGTATCCTGGCAGGGTTGTCAACCGTAATCGCCTCAATCGCGTCTTCCGAGAAACCCTTGCGCCGCATTTTCGGAACTATATTCTCGAGAATGTGACCATAGCCGTGTCCGCCATAGCTCACGAGGCGGTGTTTGGTGCAGATGTCCTGCCCAATGACGACTCTCTCGCAATAACCCGCATCGGTGATGCGCTTTATGAAGTCCAGCCTCTGAGCGTCACTGGGCATGTCAAGCTCGGCGAGAGGATAGTACGAGCCCTCGTTGCCAAACAGATCCCACTCCAGATAACAGCCTGACGCGGCAACTCTCTGAAGAGCATCGAACTCGAACACAGTGCGGTCAAGATGCCCCATTATCACGCGCGATATGTCCGCACCGCTGTTCACCAGGAGTTCCAGTATCTCCAGAGGCGCATCCGGATGCCGCCCTGGATGAATCAGTACCGCCGCGCCCGTCTCCTGTTGCGCGACTGCTGCCGCCGCCAGAGACTTGCGCTCGTTTGGCGTCAGCGGCCATGTGCATCCCACCTCCCCAATTATGCCCGCTTGAATCCCGCTGTCGTCCACACCTTGCATAATGTCGCTGCAAATCTCCCTCGCCAGATCTTCGACAGTTCGCTCGTCCATATCTTCAGGATGGACCGCACCCACATAGAAGCCGGAGCCCATAATGATGTGCACGCCTGATTCCCGAGATATCCGGGCTAGCGCATCAGGTCGGCGTCCTATGGCCGTTGTGGTGGCGTCCACAATCGCGCCGCCACCGACTTCTCTGTACATCGCGACTTCTTTGATCGTGGTGTTCAGGTCCATCAGATGTAGGTTGGACCGGTTGCTGTAGTAGTTGCGCCGTATCCAGCCGAGGTTCTCCAGCGTTATAGGCGCGTCCGCCATTTCCGGAGACGGCGTGTCCTGCGCCGGTTGATACATGAAGGAGAAGTCGATGTAGATGTGTTCATGAGTAGTAGTGGGACCCAGCTCCGATGGTGGGACAGGGCCCAGCACAGTCTGGACAAGACCCTGGTTCCGGCCTGAAGGCATAGTGCCTCTCCTTGTAGTAGGCTTGTTGGCAAGCGTAGCATGACGACCCAGCGCTCCAAAAATGCTCCTGCAAACATCCGTGATCGAGTCGTCCCATCGAGGGAGTCCCTATCCAAAAGGCAGTACTGAAGCGCCAACGGTCTATGCAAAGTGGGAGGTTTATGGAATGAAGTTCGCTGCATTCACAACGGTCGCTGCCTCCGCGGGAGAAGCAACCGACGCCATAGGTCTACTGGACAATCTCAGGCAGCAGACAGTCATGGCCGAGGAGCTGGGATTTGAAGCCATCTGGCTGGGAGAACATCACTTCGGCCCCTACGGAGCGGGTGACGTTCCGAATCCGATTCTGCTTGGAGCAGATCTCGCGGCTCGTACGTCCCGAATTCGCATCGGTCAGATGGCCAATATTGCTCCGTGGTGGCACCCAATCCGGCTGGCGGAGGATCTTGCGACTCTGGACAACATGACCGGAGGGCGGGTAGAAGTCGGCTTCGGCAGGGGCATTTGGCCCTACGAGGGTCCGCAGTTCCATCCCAACGCAGACCCACGCAAAGACAAGGAAAACAGGGAACTGTTCCGCGAAACCGTACAGATAGTACGGGAGATTTGGACCAATGAATACTTCTCCCACCAGGGAACGAACTACACCTTCCCCGTCGAGGACACCGTCTTCTCGCATCCGTCGTATCCGCCTGATCCGATCTGGAAGGATGGCGAGAGAGTGACGAAGCTGCGGGTAACGCCGAGGCCGTTCCAGAAACCGCATCCACCTCTGTGGATGACAGTCTCCACTGATCGTTCAGTGACCACAGCGGCGGAACTCGGGCTGAAAGCCTGCTACTGGCAGCCCCCGGCTCTCAGGATTCGTCGACGAATGGAGCTCTACGCTGAAGTCAGATCCAAGACCGACGGGCGACCGTTTGAGCTAGGAGAAGACCAGGCGGTCATGCGGTCAACGTACGTCGCATCTTCGATGGAAGAGGCCCGGAGGGATGCGGAAGAGGGGATCATGTCCTCCTTCATATTCAACGACCCGTTTCGCGGCAGGCAGGTGTTTACCAATCCGGGAGAGACGCTGGATCCCGACGTGAAGCTGGACTGGGATTTTCTGGAGCCTCGTACCCTGCTAGTCGGCTCTCCCGAGAACATCGTGGAGAAGGTTCAGGAGTTGCAGGAGGTATGCAACCTGGACTATCTGCTTGTAGAGTTCGCCCACCAGGGACTCCCACTGAGCAAGACTCTACAGAATCTGGAGAATTTCGCCACCAGGGTCATGCCGCGATTTAGCGATTGAGATATTTCGTGGCCAGCAACGGCTACTTCAGCAACCCCATGCTCGTCAGGATGAACGCATACTCCTCCGCGTCTTCGTATAGCTGCTCGTATCGCCCCGATCTTCCACCATGACCTGCACCCATGTTGGTCTTGAGAAGCAGCAGGTTGTCGTCCATCTTTAGGGTTCGCAGTTTGGCCACGTACTTGGCTGGCTCCCAGTAGGTTACCCTGGGGTCGTTCAGTCCCGCGGTCACCAGTATCGGGGGGTAGTAGCGCTCCTTCAATTGGTCGTAAGGAGAGTAGGACGCGATGTGCTCGAACGCCGCCTTGTCCTTAATTGGATTGCCCCATTCCGGCCACTCGATGGGAGTGAGGGGCAGCGTGTCGTCCAGGATTGTATTCAGCGTGTCCACGAATGGGACGTGAGCGACGACGGTTCCCCATAGCTCCGGGGCCTGGTTCAACGCGGCGCCAACCAGCTGTCCACCGGCGCTGCCTCCCGATATGACGATTCTCCCTTCCGCGCTGTATCCCTTCTGGATAAGGAAACTCGCGACGTCCACGAAGTCGTTGAACGCGTTGGTGCGCCTGTCCAGCTTGCCGGCCTCGTACCAGTGGTATCCCAGGTCGTCTCCTCCGCGAATGTGCGCGATGGCGAAGACAAAGCCGCGGTCCAACAGCGACAGTATCGACGTTGAAAACCCCGGCGGGATAGCCAGACCGTACGCGCCGTAGCCGTACAGGTACAGCGGTGCAGTGCCATCCACGGGGGTGTCCTCGCGACGAACCAGGGACACGGGAACCTGCACCCCGTCGCGGGCATTGGCGAGTATGCGTTCAGTCACGTATGCGGAGGCCTCGTATCCGCTGGGGATCTGCTGTACTTTGCGCACTTCAAGCTCTTCGGTGTCGAGGTGGTAGTCGAACACGGTGTCCGGCGTGACCATCGACGAGTACCCCAGTCGGAGCGTGTCTGTCTGGAACTCAGGGTTGTTGCCCATGTGCGCAGTGTAAGCCGACTCTGGAAAGGGAATGTAGGTGGATTCGCCAGCGCGGTCGATCAGCCGTACATGGTCCAGCCCGTCAATGCGTTCCTGCACGGCGATGAAGTCCTTGAATGCTGCGAACCCTCGGATGTAGTGAGAGTCCGACGCGTCAACCAGCGGCATCCACGACTTCTCTGTGGGGTCGTACTCAGGCGCCGTCGCCAGTCGGGAGTTCTTATGCGTGTCGTTCGTGCGTATGACGAAACGATCGCCCTGGTGGTCCACCGAGTACTCATGATCGGTCCGACGCGGCGAGACCAGGACCGGTTCAGCGCCCGGATCGGACGCGCGGAGAAGCCGTACCTCAGAGGTGACGTGATCGCCCGAGCCAATGACGATGTATTCCTCTGAAGTAGTGGACCACACACTAACGAAGAATCCAGGATCAGGCTCCTCGTAGACGACGGTGTCCTGTTCGACAGGTTCCCCCAGTATGTGCAGTCGCACCCGCCAGGGACGCCAGTTCTCGTCCACCAGGGTATACAGGAACGATGCATCGTCGGACGCCCACACCGCCCCTCCAACGGTGTTCTCGACTTCATCTTCCACCATCTCACCGGTGTCCAGGTTCTTGACCACCATCCTGAACCGCTCTGAGCCGTCGGTGTCGGTGCTGTACACCAGCAGAGAGCCGTTGTTGCTCACGGACATAGAGCCGAGCCTGAAGTACTCGTGGTCTTTTGCCAGGGTCGGCTCGTCCAGAATCGTCTGCGCGTCGGCTGTTGGAGCTTCCCGCGCGTTCGGGCCGTCGACAGGCCATCGCAGCCACACGCGGTACTGGCTTCCCTCTTCAAAGCGCCACTGGTAGTACCATTCGTCGCTCTTCGACGGCACACTGGAGAGGTCCGGCTGTTGACGCCCCTTTATCTCCTCATAGATATTGTCTATCAGGTCCTTGTGAGGCGACATCACGGCATCGAAGTATTCGTTTTCTGCCGTGAGATACGCCAGCACATCGGGGTCTTCCACGGTTGGGTAGTTTGGGTCTCGCAGCCAGTGCCACGGATCCTCGATGGTAATGCCGTGATGAGTGAAACTGTGCGGCCGAGTATCTGCCACCGGCGGTGTGGATCGATCAGTCATCTGTGGACACTCCTTTGTCCTCGTCCTCAACAAGCGTCGACTGTCCAAGATGTCAGAGAGTAGCACACCGGGTCTTACGGCGAGTAGTAGACGCACGCAGCTATCCCGGTTGACATCCAAGAGCCTGTGTTGGCAGACTCACACATTGCAGCCGCAGCAATGAACTCTCGGGGCTAGATAGCCGATGTGGTCAAACTGGACTGCAGAGGTCGATGAATAGGCCTACCAGTGTGCTAAATTAGCTGCAATCAACCCTCTGTGCCGAAGTGGCGGAATGGTAGACGCGCCGGTCTCAAAAACCGGTGGGAGCAATCCCGTGTCGGTTCGAGTCCGACCTTCGGCACCACCATCATGTCTCGCAGGATCGCCCAGCGGAAATGGCTTTGCGTTCTCACCTCACAAGAAGTTCCGTCTGGGCCGCCTCGTTTCAATACCGCGACTTCAGGCTCCTGTGGCTGTCTACCGTCGTTCAGGCGGTGGGCATGGGCATGGAGTTCGTCGCTCTTGGCTGGCTGGTGCTGGACCTCACTGGCTCGCCGTTTCTCGTCGGAGTGGCGTCCGCCGCACGCATGGCTCCTTTCTTCTTTCTTGGGTTCGTCTCAGGAGCCGTAGCCGACCGTGTAGACAGGCGGGTATTCATTCGATGGATCACGCTGGCCGGAGCTCTCATCGCCGCATTGACTGCACTCCCCCTGTTTCTGGGCTACGAACACGTCTGGCCGGTCATTGCCCTCACCGTCGTGATGGGATGTGTGTGGGCCTTCACACTCACGCTCAGACAGGCATACACATACGACATCGTTGGCCCAGAGGCCGCGCTAAACGGCATGTCCCTGTCGGCGTTGAGCCAGAGGATTGGCGGAGTGGCAGGCGCTCTAGTAGCAGGGGCGATAATCGAAATCGCAGGCATTGGTACCCAGTACCTTGCCATCGGACTCTGCTACGCGGCGTCTGCCGTGATCCTGGTCTGGACACGAGAACCGGGCCAGGCCGCGGTTAGAACTCCCCAGTCGGTGCTTCAGAACCTGTACGGATACATAGAGATCATCGGTAAGAATCGCACGCTGTTGACCCTGATGGCCCTTGCTGCAATCACAGAGATTTTCGGATTTACCCACCAGAGCCTGCTGCCAGTGTTCGCCAGGGACGAGCTTGGAGTCGGCTCGGTGGGTCTTGGGATAATGAGCGCCTTCCGACAGGGTGGAGGAGTTATCGGTCTGTTCCTGCTCACCGGTCTGGGCAGCTTCAGAAACAAGGGACTGCTGATCTTCGTTATAGCCGGGACGTTCGGCCTGGGGGAGATGGCATTCACTCTTGGCGGAGGGTTTATCTACTTCGTCCTGGTACTGGCGCTGATCAATGCCAGCGCCGCGGCGGTAGACACGCTGTACAAGACTCTCATGCAGGAGGTCGTCCCCAATGAGCAGCGCGGCAGAGCCATGGGATCGTGGCTGTTCAGCATCGGAGTGGCGCCCGCCGGGCACATGGGCGTTGGCGCCCTTGCCGGGGCTTTCGGGGCTACGCGCGCGCTCTTCATCAATGGCACGGTGCTGCTGGGAGTCAGCATCCTGACGGCCCTCGCCCTACCCAAGATCAGACGTCTGCCCTAGCTCGCCGTCGATAGCTGGTACCGGGACGAGTACCTCTTCTCTTTTATGGACAAGCTGACTATGGCGGCGACGACCAGCAGCAGCCCCCCGGCGCCAAACGGCACGATATAGCTGCCGGTGACATCCTTCATTATTCCCGCGAACTGCACTGACAGCGCCCCTCCAACCGAGTGAGCCAGGTAGGCGATTCCACTGAGAGTGCCGATGTGCCTGATTCCATAGACCTCCGCGGTCAGCGACATCGTCAGAGGAACAGTGCCGTACCATGAGAACCCGCTGATTACCGCGAACCCGAACAGTCCCCACAGCCCCGGAACAGCCAGCAGCACCGCAAAGCTGACAGCCCTAACCGCGTACACCGCCGCGAGGACGTTCTTACGGCCAAGTCGGTCTCCCAGCATACCCGCGCCCATGACTCCGACGATGTTCAGACCGCTCAGCACTCCAAACGCGATTGCCCCCGACGACGCGGAAAACCCCTCCTCGATCGCATAGGGCACGAAGTGTGTCGAGATCATGGAGGTGGTGACGCCGCAGACGAAGTACCCTCCCGCGATCTGCCAGAACGGCACCGACCTGAGCGCGTTCAGCCAGTAGTCGGTCTCCAGCGGTCCTCTTGACAAACTCCTCGCCCAGTCACGGGACGGAGCCTTTTCGTCTCCATCAGGCAGCTGTCCGACTTCCGAAGGATCGTCTTTCAGTATCAGGAACGCGACCGGGACGGCCAGAACGAGCACTACGAGCCCGAGGATGAGCCAAGTGCTTCGCCATCCGACAATGGGAATAGTGAACGCGATGAACGGCACGAACACCAGCCCGCTGAGTGAACCTCCCGCCGAAACCAGGGAGATGGCGGTCGCGCGCCGGCGCTCGAACCACTTGGAAATCAGCGCCACGGCGGTGTTGAATGTCCCCGCACTTCCCGCGAGGGCGATTAGCACTCCGAACACCACCACCAGGTAGACGATGTTGTTTGTGAACATCAGCAGGATGTTCGACACTCCGAAGGCGGCCAGGCCCACGAGAATCAAACGACGTCCACCAATCCTGTCGAAGACCCTGCCGAACACAGGTTGGCTGATCCCACCTACTATCGTCCCCACCGCTGCCGCGAGAGAGATTGCCGAGCGGCTCCAGCCGAACTCCTCGCTCATCGGGATGATGAATACGCCGAATCCGTTGTACGCTCCGCTCCCAGCCATGGCGATAAACACGCACGCCGCGGCGACGATCCAACCGTAGTAGATTGCGTTTGATGTATGACTGCTCACTCTGGTGACCTTGTAAGTGCCAGTTTACAGGGTTCCGGTTGAGAGTGTTACGATAAGGCGTTCGATGCCGGCGCGAACACGCCGAATCCAGATGGCCCCAAGGTTCAGCAGAAAAAAGCACGATCGGATCTAATATGCAACTCACAATCGTCAGACACGCACAGAGCACCGGCAATGCGGGAGGACGCTGGCAGGGCCGTGATGACACTAAACTGACCGATCCCGGCAGGGAGCAGGCGGCCCTGTTAGGCAAGCGGTTCCTCTCTGAAGGCTATCGGCCGTCCCACATCTACTCCAGCCCGCTGTCCAGGACTTTCGCGACCGCGCAGATAGCGTCGAGCGCGTGGGACCTCCCCATCGTGCCTGTGGACGACCTCATGGAGACCGACATCGGTGCCTTCACCGGGCTGACCTGGGAAGAGATCGAATCTTCGATGCCTGAGATAGCCAGAGAGTTTGCGGCAACACGCAGTACAGACATCATCGAAGGGGCAGAGTCCTACGCAGAGAAGTCTGAGCGCGCGCGGAGGGTCGTTGAGCGCGTAATCGCCGATCACTCCAACGAGGACAGCGTCCTGCTTGTCTCCCACGGCGGGATCATGCAGTTCATCATTGCGCAGATTATAGGCTCAGACCGCCTCTGGGGGCTGAGCGTACGCAACACCGGCGTCTTCGACTTCACAATCGATGTGGACCGCTGGTGCGAAGACGGGCAGACGCTGACGAACCAGAACCTCTGGCGCATCAACCTCTTCAACGACGCGACTCACCTGGATTGAGCCCTCCGGAGGCCCTCGCCTGAGAGGCCGGATTCGACCTTAGCTGAAGGCTCCGCCGTAGTGGGGAAGCGAACAGCATCCCTAAATACCTCAAAAGATCGTTGAATTCTCGCTAGTCACCCCCCTACGACTCCGCTGTACTATTTTCGGACAGCACTTCTGGTGGAAATAGCGCAGGCAGCGGAAACGTATGCAGGAATTCAACAACAGACGCCGCAGTCAGGACCACTGGCGGACCGACGAGTCCGACATGGTCAACGTGCTGGTGGGCGCCATGTGGGACCATCACGTCAACCGCCGGGCCAGAATCAGGAACTTCTTTCGCCGACTCGTGAGACGCCCGCGATAGGCTCGTCATTTAGGTCCCCAGGCTGGCCTGTTCCCTTCCCGTCCCCTCCCTGTAACTTCGGCGACCGTTTGACATCGCGCTTGACGCATCCCTACACTCCGCCCATTACCACTCGGAGACATCGCCATGCAACAGGAGCCGACAGCGCTCAGAATGCCGGACCCAGGCATTCGTGAACTATTCTCGGAAGCCCAGCGGTTTCAGTCCTGGCTGGACGTGGAAGCCGTGCTAGCCCAGGCCCAGGCCGAACTGGACGTCATCCCTTCAGATGCCGCCGAAGAAATAACCCGCAAGGCACGCCTCGAACTCCTCGATATGGACTCGATCTACGAGGGTCTGGCCAGGACCGGTCACGGCCTCGTACCTCTGATCTGGGAGTTGGACCGCGTCTGCGACGGCGACGCGGGCGGCCTTGTTCACTGGGGCGCGACTACCCAGAACATCACCCAGACCGGTAAGCTGCTCCAGCTTCGGAAAGCCCACCGCATCTACCTCGATCAGCTTGCGCGGATCCTGGAAATGCTGGCGGACCTCGCCGAGCGCACCAGGGACTTCGCCCTGCCGGGGCGCACGCACGGTCAGCACGCCGTTCCGGCCACGTTCGGACTAAAGGTGGCCGTGTGGATAGACGAGCTTATAAGGCACGTGGAACGACTCCGTGGATGCGAGGACAGGGTATTCGTCGCGATGCTGGGCGGAGGCGCCGGTACGCTGGGTTCGCTCGGCGAAGTCGGCATGGACATTCAGGAGAGAATGGCGGAGAAGCTGGACATGCACCCTATGCCCATGCCCTCCAGGACCACCGCCGACCACCTCTGCGAGTACGTCGTGCTGCTTGGAATGCTCTCCGCGACCTGTTCCAAGATCGGTCGCGAAGTGTACACCCTCATGAAGCAGGAATTCGGCGAACTCGAAGAGCCCGTCCCTCCTGGCACTGTGGGTTCCAGCACCATGCCGCAGAAGCGGAATCCCAAGGTCAGCCAGGACATCGTGGCAGGCGCCGCTCAGGTCAGGGCGCTCGTTCCCCTCGCACTTGAGGCAATGATGACCGAGCATGAGGCCGACCGCACCACCAGCGTCATGATGGACAGGGCGCTAACCCAGGCGGCGATTGCCGTTGGCGACATCCTCCAGTACATGATCGAGCTGTTCAGCGGCCTGCGGGTATTCCCGGACAGGATGCGCCAGAACCTCGACCTATCGGGAGGACTGATTATGTCCGAGGCGCTTATGCTGGAGCTGGGCCGGCGAATTGGACGCCAGCGCGCCCACGACGTTATCTACGACGCGGCCCAGGCGTCTGTGGTCGAGAGCCGACCGTTCACAGAGACGCTCTCGGATGAGAAAGACGTCCTCGAAAATCTGACCGCCGACCAGATCGAGGCGCTTCTCGACCCGACCCAATACACCGGCGCGTGTGGGCTGTTGTCAGACCAATTTGCCGCACAGGCGAGATCAGTCGCCGCCGACATCTCAGGCTCCGCCTAGCTTCACTGCTATCTGAGCGGCAGGCCGTCCGAACTCGGAATCACGCCGTCGGAGCGCATCGAGTCGACCTCTTCACGCGTGTAGCCCAGCTCGACTAGCACCGACTCCGTGTCGCCGCCAAACGTCGGGGAGGTTTCGGTCCTCGCCGGAGTGCTGCTCATGCGTTGCGCCGTGCCCGCGTGTTCGATTGCTCCGAACGCAGCATGTCGCTCTGAGACGATCAACCCATTGTCGCTGGAGTACGGGTCAGACCTCACATCTTCCAATGTCCGGTGGGGAGTCGCGGGGACACCCGCCTCGGAGAGAATCTGCATCCATTTAGAGATCGAGCGCGATGCGAACACCGGCTCTAGCTGATCCATCGGGTTGCACTCCTGAATCCCCGTGAACGGCTCGATCGCCAGGAGTCGTTCACGCTCTGCGTCTGTCTCAGCCGACAGCGCGAGCCACCCGTCCGATGTCCCGTACAACCTCGAGAAAGGCCCACTCCCCTTTGCATCCGGGCCACTGATCTCATCCGGCTCGAATCCTTCGTAGTCGATCATGTACGCCGAGGAGAACGTGGATGCGGTGTACGACAGTGAAGTGTCGATCTTCTGCCCCCTGCCTGTGCGCTCCCGCTCCAGCAGGGCGAGAATCACACCATAGGCGGCCATGATTCCAGTCCCGTAGTCGTTGAGAGTGTATGGGGGAGGTCCAGGCTCGCCGTCCGCTCCGCCGTTTCGCAACTGCATTCCAGTTGCCGCCTGCGCGTTCTGATCGAAACCCGGCCGCATCGCCCACGGGCCATCCTGGCCGAACGCGTTGATTGCAGCATAGACGATGCCGGGGTTTCGCTCGCTCAGCTGGTCGTAGCCGATCCCAAGACGTTCCGCCACCCCTTTTCTGAATCCGGTCAGGACCACATCAGCGGTGTCCGCGAGCTTGTAGAAAGCATCCAGCCCGGTGTCTCTTGTTATGTTCAGGCATATGCTGCGCTTGCCCCTGCCCACGTCCAGCCATGGCGTAAGGCTGGGCGCACGGTGCTCAGGGTCGATCTTGATTACCTCGGCCCCGTACTCCGATAGTGTCCTCCCGCAGGTGGGTCCCGCCAGTATTATGCACAGGTCAAGAACTCGAACTCCGTCTAACGCTCCAGGCATGGTCGCCGCCCTCTCTATGTCTCAGCCAAAATGGTCTCGTTGTCCTGTCCCAGTAAGGGAGCCGGGGCTCGCACTTCGCCCGGACTATGGCTCATGCGCACCTGGATGCCCACCTGCCGCATCGGACCGAACTCATGGTCTTCGATGTCCATCACCGCGCCGGACGCTCTCGCGTGTTCAGTATCCATCCACTCCTGGAGCGTCCTGCACATCGTGAGGGGCACGCCCGCCTCCGCCATTAGAGACTCCCACTCCAACGCCGACCGCTGAAGCCACGGCTCCGCGAATCGCACCGCCCACTCCTCTCGCTCTTCAAGGTTTTGGTGCAGCCGGTCGTCGGTCAATGGGCCGAACCATTCAGGATGCCCAAGCACGTCCAGAATCGGCCTGAGGGAACGCTCGTAGGTTGCGTTCAGATTGATCCATCGCCCGTCCTGGCAGCGATAGAAGCGGGCGATCGCCGGCGATATAGCAGCCGGCTCCGCCGCGACGTCGGGCCTCCGGACGACTGACGACCCCATAGCTGTAAACATGGCGTCGTACAGTGGCACCGTCACGCCCTGGCCTTCGCCGGTGCGCTCCCGGTGGTATAGCGCGGCCGCAAGTGCAGGAGCCGCGACCATCGCCCCGAATATGCTGGCGTATGGTAGAGCTATGAAGCTCGATCCCTCCGTGCCGTCTGGACTGCGGTCCACGTATACGCCAGTGGCCGCCGAAATCAGGATCTCCGTCCCGGGCGTATCCGCTTGGGGGTGCTCCTCTCCAAAGCCCGGTAATGTCAGGTGAATAATGTCCGAACGTATGCTACAGACCGACGCACTGTCGATGCCATAAGGGTTCCGGCCTGAGTGGGATGCCTCGATGATCGCGTCCGCCCCCACCACGAGCTTTCGGATAAGACCGGCTTTGTCGTACCCTGCAACCACCGACCGCTTACCCCGGTTCCAAACTGAAAAGACAGGAGTTCCCCGAAGCGGGTCCCCTTCCGGCGACTCCACTTTGACCATGTCCGCCCCCTGGTCTGCCAGCAGCATACCGAGCACCGCCACAGTCGGGTGGTCCCCGAACTCCAGGATTCGATACCCTGCAAGAGCGCCTGGCATTGGTCACCTCCGGCGCTGATTCTACCACCTCAGCCGTCTGCTATACTGCTGCGACCTACACTCCACTGGCGCGCCGGAACCAGGAGGAGCCGTTGACATCTCTACCCAGGTTACTCATTGCAACCCGCAATCGCGGGAAGCTCAGCGAGTTGGCGGAATTGCTGGGCGACGTCCCCTTCGAGCTCACCTCGCTGAACGACGTAGGTATCGACGTCGATGTGGAGGAGACCAGCCAGACGTTCGAGGACAACGCAGCGCTGAAAGCAGAGACATACCGAGACCTCAGCGGCCTATTGACCCTGGCCGACGACTCCGGTCTCGAAGTGGATGCCCTGGGAGGAGCGCCCGGCGTGCGCTCTGCAAGGTATGCCGGCCCTGACGCGACGGACTCAGACCGTATCCAACTCCTTCTTGGTAACTTGGCCCATACACCGGAGTGCTCCTGGACAGCCCGCTTCCGCTGCGTCATCGCGGTCGCCGCTCCTGATAGTCAGACACAACTGTACTCGGGGGTCTGTGCAGGCATGATCGTGCGAGAGCCTAGGGGAGACAACGGCTTTGGCTACGATCCAGTCTTTCTGTTCCCAGACCTCGGGCTCACCATGGCCGAACTAACGTCCAAACAGAAAAACACAGTGAGCCACCGTGCGCTGGCCGTCCGCGAGGTTGTGACCGCGCTCAAGGGAGCCCCGAAACGTTGCGGATGAAACAGGTATAATGGTTGCAATGACATCACAACACCCAGACGATGCCGGCGCGACGCCCCTGGACCGTTTCAGGAGGCCTCTTCGCGATCTTCGCATCTCGGTTACGGACAGGTGCAACTTTCGTTGCCCCTACTGCATGCCTGCCGAAATCTACGGCGAGCGTTACAAATTCCTGCCCAGAGAATCGCTACTCACTTTCGAGGAGATCACGCGGCTGACCCGTATCCTCGTTCGTCTGGGGGTGGTGAAGGTCAGGATTACCGGTGGCGAGCCGTTGGTCCGTGCCGACGTGGTCAATCTCATAGAGATGTTGGCCGGCGTTCCCGGCATCGAAGACCTGACCATGACCACCAACGCCTATCTGCTTCCCCAGTTCGCCCAAAGGCTCAGGCAAGCCGGACTCCAGCGAATCACGATCAGCCTGGACTCGCTCGACGACGAAGTGTTCCGGAAGATGAACGGTCGCAACTTCGGCACCGAGCGTGTGCTGGAGGGAATCGCAGCCGCCGCTGAGGTCGGCTTCAGTCCAATTAAGATCAACGCAGTTGTCCAGCGCGGCGTCAACGATCACACCGTCGTCGACCTCGCTCGCTTCGCCAGGGAACACGGGTACATTGTCCGCTTCATCGAATACATGGACGTGGGCACGCTGAACGGCTGGAAGATGGACGACGTCGTCCCCGCCGCCGAGATCGTGGCCCGAATTGGCGCTGAGATGCCGCTGGAGCCGATACCGGCCAACTACGCCGGGGAAGTGGCCAACCGCTTCAAGTTCTCCGACGGCATTGGCGAAATCGGCGTCATAGCCTCTGTGACCAAGCCATTTTGCGGCGACTGCACGAGGATGAGGCTCTCCCCCGAGGGTCAGATTGTCACTTGCCTGTTCGCGACATCCGGGACCGATCTTCGGACGCCTCTGCGTTCCAACGCCACCGATGAGGAGATCGAAGAGATCGTCCGTGGCAGATGGAGCGTCAGAGATGATCGCTACTCTGAGATCAGGACTATGTTCACCGACGAGCCGCGCAAAAAGGTGGAGATGTACCACATCGGCGGCTAGCTCGTCGTCTGACCCCTTTGCGATCGTCTAGAAGTAAGCTCGTCGCCATAGCCCGGACCCCTATAGTTCCTGGATGGCATGCCTACGGGTCTGAGCAGTCTCGCGTATATCCACACTGCGGACACTGGAGTTTGCAGCGGATCGCTACCATAGCGGTCCCGCACAAATCGCATTTGATCTCGATCTCGACCATCGCGGCCTTTCACCTATCCATGAAAACAAGATGCCCCGCATTTAGCGGGGCATCTATGTTACTAAGCTAGATTCGGTAGGTTACGGCTACGACCTGTTACGAGACCTTCGCGCTCTGTCCCTTATGGACACTACACCACCTATTGCGAGCAGCGCCGCGGCGGCCATAATGGCCATCAGAATCACTGGCGAGACCGTCTCGTCGCCGACTCCGGGCAGACCCGGCGCTGTCGGCTGCTGTGGCGGCGTGGGTGTGGGTGTCGGCACAGGGGTCGCCGTGGGTACTGGCGTAGGCGGCGGTGTGGGTGTTGCCAGATCCGGCAAACCGCCCGCCCTGACAGTCCAGGAGACGGCCATCTGGGCCTGGCGGTATGCTGACATCGCTCCGCCTTCGCCCATGTCGCCTTCCACCATGTTGTCGCCATCAGCGTCAAAGCCGTACATTGCGGCTTCCAGGAGGCTGATTGCTGTCCTACCTCCCGGCCCGACGAATATCTTCGCCAGGTCGACATCATCCTGGGCAGCCGCGGAAAGGGCCGCGTCTCGTGCCATCATGGCATACATCTCGGAATTCGCCGCCGATGTATTGGCCATTGCTGAATACATCGCCCGCTTCGATCCCTCTTCGCCAGAGCCTCCCACGGCCGACGCGGCGGCTTTCGCCATTGCCGCGTAGCCCAATGCTCCGGTGCCGTCTCCGGGATCGCCATGGCTACCATCGTAGTTGGCGCCGCCCGAACCCTCGAGGATGTTGACTACGTGATGCGAATGCTGCATGACATCTTCGACTGTGCCGGATGCGGCGGCGAAGCCAGCGTGCATGGAGGCCAACTCGATCTGAGCTCTCAGGCCGGCCATGGACATCACAAGGTCTCGCACATTGCCGAGCATGTCGCCTTCAAAGACTTCTGACGCTTCCCCCTGGTTGGAGGGGGTGTCAGGGGACGAGCCCGCGTCTTCGATCGATATGGCCCAACCGCTGTATGTAGCGACCAGGTTGTCGCCGCTGTGTCCGTCCGAGCTACTGTCGAACGTAAGGCTCGCGCTGCCGTCTTCGCCTACGCTGAGCGTCCCGACTCTCAGGAATGCCGCCTGCTCCTCTGCAACGAGCCATACGGCATACTCTTTGCCCGCATCGGGAGCCGCAGCCCCCGTCAAGCTGACTTCAAGACCGTCGCTCATGCCGGCATCATCAAATACTGTTGCAGTGCCCTCTCCCAGGCCGTGACCGTCGGACAGGACTACGGTTGTGGGTACCGCCAGCAGCAGCAAGAGAGCCAAGACTAGTAAGAATTTAGACTTGGGCATACTGAATGACTCCCCTCCTTCGGATGTAAGGAAAATGACCTAATGAATGATTGTTAGATAATCTCGTACGCTTTTGCACCGTGATACCCTACCATAAGGCGCAAGTCAAGCATAGGGCCTGTTTGACGATCTTTTAAGACAATTCTAAAGTTCGCCACTCAGGACACTCACGCCGGTAGGGTCTATGCTGCCCCCACTAGGTTCGATCGTTATACCTACGGCATCGAACTCCCAGAAAGGAGCCACGGGTATAATAACAGTCTGACCGTATCCAGTCGAGTCCACAGTGAACCACCCGGCGTTGTTCACCCGGTTACCCTGGATCAGCCAAACTTGATAGACCATTCCGTATGGCAGGGATGGCAGGTCAACCACAAGTAGGAGGGCTCTGTTGGAAGTGCGCGACGCCACCAGCATGCCGCGCGCGGACTCCCCGGGACCGGTCCCACTCAGCATGTTCACGGATGCTCCCGGCGAGGACGACACGAGTATCGTTTCGTAACTGGGTTCGAGACTGCTCACATCGTCCGGCTCCACCTCGAGGGCCAGCGTCGACTCTTCAGGAGAATCATCTCTCTGCAAGTCGTTGAACCACATGCCGCCGAGGATGATCACAGCAATCACCCCTGCTAACGCCATCTTGCCGGAATGCGCCGACAGACTCCTGCGTGCGTCTTCTACTACACAGGAAGACCAGCTTTCGAGAATACGAGCAGTGGTGCCCCTGGACCCCTTTTCGGACTCTATGCGACCAAGCAAACGGTCCTTCACGCGTGATGGGGCTGTAATCTGAGGAATTGAAAAGGCGAGGCGAGCAACGGTCTCGCCGTCGCCCTCCAGTAGCAGGCTGCATGAAGGGCAGGATTCCAGGTGCGACTCCAAGAGTAGCGCCTCGGACTCGTCGATATCGTCCAGTAGGTACGACCGGATTAACTCAGTGGCCGAGTCACACTCCGTGCTCGGCAGACTCTTGGATCTGCGGTTCCAGGACATTTCTGAGCTTCTTTATCGCCAGTCGCATCCTGGTCTTGACCGTACCAAGTGGCTGATCAAGATGTTTTGATATCTCCGAATGAGTCAGACCTCCGAAATATGCGAGGACAACAACCTCTCGCTGCTCTGGCCTGAGTGTCGTGAGCGCATCCTTTAACCGGCTTCCCTCGAACTGGGCCGTCGCATACTCAGTGGGATCGTGCTCCCGCGACTCGGATGCCCTATTCGTGAGGTCCACGCCATGCCGGATCCTATTGTAGTGTCTCTTGCGCTTCCGCAGCTCGTCAATCGTCCTGTTGTGCGCGATGCTGAACAGCCAACTCGTCACACTCCCGCGCGGGGCCTTGTAGCTGTTCGCACGCCTCCATATGTTGAAGAATGTGTCCTGCGCTACCTCTTCGGCCGCCCCGGCGTCTCTCAGCATACGCATCGCCAAAGAGTAAACCGGGCCAGAGTATCTTGTGTACAGCGCTTCCAGGGCCGCCCGATCTCTCGAGCATATTGCCTCGATTAGTTGCCGGTCTTCTGCCTGTTCATAGTCCATGGCTGACACCATGAGAGCAGACCTCTGATGGGCCGCTCACCCTTCATTACGCTTGACTGAGTATCCTAGATTCCGCCCCAATAACCAATTGTGTCGGGGTGGGTCGGGATCACGTTATTTCCCGGCACTTGGCGCGAGCGTATTTCGTCTGTTCTAATTACCTTGACTGCCCGAATACGACAGTTCTTACCGTTTTATAACGTCACGACCTCGAAATGGTTAGCGACCGAGAATCTTTGCGAACCAATCTCATCCACATACCGTTAGATGCCGCAATACTCTGTCGCGGTGCGGCTGACCTCGGTCTCTCGCTCGACAGTACGCAGGTCTGCCAATTCCGACGTTACTATCGCACTCTGCTCAAATGGAGCGCGAAGATGAACCTAACGACCGTCACCGAGTGGGATCAGGTGCAGCAGCGTCACTTTCTCGACTCGCTGTCGCTATCCGAGGTGATCGCGGCCCACAACCTCGAGAGCTGTCGATTCGTAGACATTGGAAGCGGAGCTGGGCTGCCCGGTATCCCCATAAAGATCGCGTTTCCCGGCACGACTGGAACCCTGGTGGACTCCACCGGCAAGAAAGTCCGGTTTCTGAGGTCCGTGATCGAATCGCTGCCGCTGCCCGGAGTGGAAGCCCTGCATGGACGCGCGGAGGAACTTGCCCGTCTGCCGGATCTTCGCGAAAAGTTCGACCTCGTCGTCGCCCGAGCAGTTGCTCCGATGGCTGTCCTCGCCGAGCTTACCCTGCCCTTCTGCCGCCCGGGCGGCCATGTGGTGGTCCACAAGACGTCGAGCGCGGGAGGCGAGATAGATGATGCGCAGCACGCGATCGACACTCTCGGAGGCGAGGTTCGTGAAATAATCGGAGGCGAACAGAATAGCTCCGACTCCAAGAGACTGCTGCTCGTAATAGCCAAGACCGGCCCAACCCCAGCCAGCTATCCACGCCGCCCAGGCATGCCGGCCAAGCGTCCGATCTCCCGGCCGTGACAGTCTCTACACACCTCTGCAAGAATCATTAGTCACCAATGAGGCGACTCAAAGGACAACATTCCCAGACAGCGTCCATTAGACAAAGAGTCTTCTCGTGGCCCACGCTGCTGTCCTACGGAGTTGCGATCGCGTTGATCGGCTTCCTTGTACTCAGGTTCGACCTCGATTGGGACCTAACCTGGCAGAGCATCCGCTCGATTGACCCGTGGCTGTACGCACTCGCTGTGGTGGCCTACTACCTCAGCTTTGTATTCAGGGGCGCTCGGTGGCGGATACTCGCCAGAAACGCTGAGTCGAGTCGGCCCGAAGCTGACAAACTGCCGTCGACCTTCAACACCTCGATCCTCATCGTCATAGGATGGTTCGTCAACTCGGTCACCTGGCTGCGACTTGGCGACGCCTACAGAGCGTATGCGTTCGCCGAAGATTCGGGGGCATCATTCTCATGGAGCCTGGGCACGCTTCTTGCCGAGCGGCTCCTCGACATGATCACAGTCGCCGCGTTGATAGTCGTAAGCGTCCTTCTCCTGACCCTAACCAGCGACCTGGCGATCTCAGGGTACATAGTCGCTGCCGCACTGCTCATGGCACTGGTGATCGGCTTGGCTGTCATCTGGATGCGGATCTATGGAGCGCGACTGGCCCGACTTCTACCCCAGAGACTCGAAGAGGCATATCACCGATTTCACCAGGGGACCCTGGGAAGTCTCGATCATCTGCCGACCGTGCTGTCGCTGGGACTCATCGGGTGGCTGCTGGAGATGGCCAGGCTGTACCTGGTCGTGCAGGCGCTGGACATCGACGTCGGACTCGCGTTGATTCCTGTCGTCGCCCTGGGCCACGCGATCCTGAGCACGGTCCCCACACCGGGAGGAGTCGGTGCCGTTGAGCCTGGAGTAACCGGCCTACTCCTTCTGGAGCTGAGTAGGCCGGACGCCGTCGCGGTCGCCATAACCGACAGGTCCATAACCTACCTCAGTGTCGTGTTAATCGGCGGACTGCTCTTCCTTGTAAGGCAGATCATCCGCGTCAGGAGAGAACGCAGGGCGCAGTCGACCGTGTCGACAGGTTCAGGCAACGTCTAAGCGTGGCTTTCGCGTCCCTCGTCAGTTGATTCCGTCCGAGTGCATTCCACACGTCTCAATTCATGTATTTTTCAGCTTGACTTGCTCTAAGAATGCGCGTAGACTCCGCGCTTAGAGACATTCCTTAGGGGGGACAGATATGGTTGCTTCACCGGTTCATCATGTTGTAACGCGTCCGGGCAGGTTGCATGGGTACCCGGACTACGACATTCCAGTGGCTGAGGCCTTGGTCACTGTGCCGGGTACTCGGAAGAATGACGAGGATGTCTCGTTCTACACGAGAGTCGATCCTCTCGAATCTCAGAACATTGAGAAGGCTGCCGATCGCGAATGGGTGTGGACTGTTTACACGCCCGAGATCTATCACTACCGCGAGGAACACGACAAGGTCAACCAGCCTCTCGTGGACGCAGCCGCAGTCTCCGGTGACATTGAGCCCACCGGCACTCCGGACCACGGCAGGGACTACACCGACGAACTTCGCCTGAAGGCCCGCGAGCTGGGATTCGGCGAAGTCGGATTCACCCGCTTCGACCGGCACTACGCCTACCAGAGCAAGCGCCGTTGGATCAAGTATGAACACGCGATCTGCCTCGCCCTCGAGCAGGACTACTGGCAGACTCAGACCATCCCCAGCCTCGATGCTGAATTCGCGCACTTCGGCACCTACGAGATCGAAGGCGCCATGGGCCTTGAGCTTGCAGCCCACATCCGCGAATTGGGTTTCCATGCCCAGGTCCACAGCCCCAACGACAACAGCGCTGCATACATCCCGATGTTCGTTGCCGCCGGACTGGGCCAGCTCGGAGCCAACGGTCAGCTTCTATCGCCACACTTCGGCTCACGCGCCCGCCTAATGATTATCACGACGGACGCGCCTGTCACCTACGACGAGCCTATCGACTACGGTATCCACCAGTTCTGCCAGGAGTGCCAGGTCTGCGTCAACCGCTGCCCGGGCAGAGCACTGGTCAAGGAAAAGGTCTGGTGGCGCGGCGTAGAGAAGAACAAGCTGATCTACGATCGCTGCCGACCTGTCATGGCCACTTACGAGGGCTGCGCGGTCTGCATGAAGGTATGCCCTGTTCAGCGCTACGGCATGAAGCCGGTGATGGAGCACTACGTCGAGACCGGCGGAGAGATCCTCGGCAAGGGCACCGACAACCTCGAAGGATTCGAGCTCCGTGACAAGGGCTACTACGGTCCTGGCAGGCTCCCGAAGTTCCAGCGTGCGTTCTTCGACTTCCCGCATGGAAAGAAGGACGAGTGGCTCTTCCTCCAGTTCAAGGAAAAGGTCCAGAAGTCCAACTTCGAGGCGTCCTCCGAAGACGTGACTGAGTTCGTTACCGAACTCCAGGAGATCCTGGCCACCGGAGAGACAACCCGGGGAGACGAGTAGTTTAGCGCCGTCGTCTGACGGCACTGATGCAGCACACTAAAGAGCGCAAACGGGGTCAGATCCTGTTGTAGGAACTGGCCCCGTTTGGTCTGTCGCAATAGCCAAGTTTCGACATACACTGTCCGATCCATCGAGGTAAGCAATGCCCGCCTTCAGGAAAGAACACATAGACGCCTTATTCGGCGAAATCGAGGACAACTACAAGGACAAGCCTGAGCGCGAGCAGCTTCATCGCGACGCTCACCTTGCGATTGCCCTCCACGATTCAGGACGCGACATCCCGAATGAGATCGACGATCGGGTTGTGAGCCTCGTCGCCAAGCACAAGCCCGCCGACTGAATCGAGACCCCTCTCGCTGAGAGTTCGCACTCTGGATGGACTCTCCAACGACGCATCTACTGCCGGCAAGGCCAGGCCCTTGGGCCGTATGCGCTGACACTGGTCAAGGGTGTCGTGCGACGTCCATGATCTCATGCCACATCTTGCGCAAAGGTCGCGACCGCGTTAACATTCTGACTCATAAGCGGGGACTTGGCACCCGGTCGAGTTGCCTTACGTTGGGGGGCGCATCATGAGTAATGTGGTGCTTGTCGTCGACATGGTCATCGGCTTCATGGAGCCAGGCCACAATCTATACTGCGGCGACGACGCAAGACAGATCATTCCCAGGATCCAGCAGTTAATCGAACGCGAGCAGGCTGCCGGGGCCGAGGTAATATTCATCTGCGACACCCACGATCCGGACGACCTGGAGTTCGAAATGTTCCCCGTCCACTGCGTCCGAGGGACGGAGGAAACAGAGGTGATCTCTGAGCTCCGATCATATCCGGGCGATATTCTACGCAAGCGCCGCTACAGCGCTTTCTTTGAGACCGATCTGGAACAGCGTCTGGCCAGACTCGCTCCAGACAAAGTCATACTCTGCGGAGTCTGCACCGACATCTGTGTTATGCACACCACTTCAGACGCCCGAAACCGTGACTACGCCGTCGAAGTGCCCACCGATTGTGTGGCAAGTTTCGACGCCGATGCCCACGCCTACGCATTGACTCACATGGAGAAGATTCTCGGCGCCAAGCTCGTTAGTCTCAATGCGACGGGATAGGACCGAGCGCGCCCGAAATTCCAGATGGTAAACATCAACTCAACCTCCACGCCATTCGAGATTCGGCCTTCAATCCGTGTCGGCGAGACCGCCGACGTTTACCTGCAACGCGCTCTCACCATTCTCCGAAACGAGAGTGTAAATCCCACCGTGACCATGGAAATGTTCCCTGCACGCAGTGGAATACTTTGCGGGATCGACGAAGTGCTGACGCTCCTGACCGAGGTACTGCCTGACACCGGAGTTGAAGTGTGGTCTCTCGAAGAAGGCGAACACATCGACGGCGGAGAGGTAGTGCTGCGCGTCAGGGCCCCATACAGCTCATTTGGCCTGTACGAGACCTCGATCTGCGGCATCCTGTCGTCTTGCACAGCGTGGGCTACTGCCGCGCGCGAGTGTGTGGATGCTGCCGGCGGCGCAGTGGATGGTATACCTGTGGTTGCCATGCCCGCCCGCCACGTTCACCCGAACGTCGCCGCAAACATTGACTACTCATCTGTGAGAGGTGGCTGCACGTCGTGCTCGACGATCATGGGCGCTCGTATGGCCGGAGTGACTCCCGAGGGCGACATGCCCCACTCACTGCCCCTGCTACTCGGAGACTCGGTGAGGGCCATAAGATCTTTCGACCGATACCTGCCCCAGGGCGTGCCCCGCGTTGCTCTTGTGGATACCTTCAAGGACGAAGCTGAAGAGGCGCTCAACGTGGCTCAAGCCCTCCGTGACCGTCTCCGCGGTATCCGGATAGACACGCCATCAGAACGGGGAGGTGTGTCCATTGAACTGGTCCGGGAAGTTCGTGAGCGTCTGAATCAGGCGGGGCTCAGGCACGTTGAGATCGTCGTAAGCGGCGGTTTCACTCCAGATCGAATCAGAGACTTCGTCTCTGCCTCCGCGCCTGTGGACCGCTTCATCGTCGGAGCGTACATATCAGACGCCGCGCCGAACAACTATACCGCTGACATCCACGAGATTGACGGCAGGCCCGTCGCCAAGCGTGGGCGCATTCCGGGGGTAACCGCAAACCCACGCCTGGACCGCCGCATCTAGCCTCCCGACTTCGGACCCCCTGCGGTCGCGCCTAGTTCGAGTTTTCGTAGGCGCAGCTAAGCTCGACAACTCTGCGCGTGTTGTCGGTTATTTTGGCCCAGTCCGCTATCCGCCAACCCACTACCCAGACGACATCCGCTGACGCCGTCGCTATGATCGGCAGCCTTTCCCGCCATCGTACCGGAACGTGCGAGTCCTTCATGAAATCAGCCAGTCGCTTTTCGCTCTCCATACCGAGCGGACGGAAAACATCGCCCTGCTGTCGTGTGCGAACAAACAGCTCGGAGCCCAGAACGTCGGCGTCGAACTTCTCGGTCAGCCGGAGGCCATGAGCGTCAGACGAGGCTGGGGTGGTATCAAAGTCGTCCAGTATCGAAGCTGACACCTTCCAGCCTCCTGAAATGATGCTGCCCGGCAGCGCGAGCCTTCTCTTCCAAGGGTCAAGATCGGGAAGCAGAGCAGCGTGGGACTCGCCCACACTGACGTATGCTCTTGCGCGAACCACCTCCAGCATCACCTGACCCGGCAGATGGGCCCGCTTGCCCGAAGGACCCATCATGAGGCGCGTCATTTCCTCGATGTGAGTGAAATCCAGGTCAGTCGCTGTACCGGCCGCAATCTCTACAGCCCGTCTAAGGAGATGCCTCTGCACCGAAGGGTGCAGCTCGCTGAACGCCGACCGGTCGAGAACGACCCCAGCGCTGTCAAAGGCGATCACATCCTCGGCGGCACGATCGACTGACCGGTGTATGAAGTCGAGGTCATGCGCGACCGACTCCGCCAGCCTTCCGAGGGAGGCTGCAATGGCCGGGTTGTATGACTCCAATTCCGGAATCAGGCTCATCCTGATACGGTTGCGCGTTATGTCTTCCGACAGATTCGACTCGTCGAATCGCGGCGACACACCGTTTTCCGCACAGTAGGCAACCGTATCGACTTTCGAGACCCTGAGCAGCGGCCTGAAAACCCTCAGAAGTGTGCCGTCCACCGACCTGCTGCCAATAGTAGCCATTGCCCTCAGTCCCGTGAGACCGCTTCCTCTGAGAACGTGCATAAGCACCGTCTCAGCCTGGTCGTCCAGCGTGTGTCCGACTGCGACAGCATCGGCCCTTATTCGGTCAGACACCCGCGCCAAGAATCTGTATCTGACCTGTCTGGCGGCATCCTCCATGGACAGGCGGTGCGTCTCCCTGAATGAGCTGACGTCCGCCTTCTCTGAAGTAAGGGGAACTCGCAGACCACCCATCGCCTCTCTGACGAATTCGGCATCCGCCTCCGAAACCCCGGGACGCAGTCCATGGTCGAGGTGGGCCGCGAAGACGCGAATGCCAAGACTGCCCCGAAGCTCACTGAGCGCATGGACCAGCGCAAGCGAGTCCGGCCCACCGGAAACGCCGACCAGGATAGTCGAAGGCACAAGACCGGCCGCTTCCACCTGCCGGCGGATCTCGGAAATCAGCCTCCGGCTGACGGGAGGCGAATCTGAAGAAGCTCTCAAACCTACCTCATCTGTCGTCGCAGCGCTCGTCCCTCGTCACTCTTCCCTCTTAGATCGAGCTTCCCGCAATCCTCTCAGGTGCCAGGTCTCATTGACCGACAGCTGCACGGTGCGACCTGTACCCACATCCAGCCGTGTGATCGATCCCAGGTCTATTCTCAAGCTGCGGAAGTTGTTCGGCGGCATGCCCAGCACGGTGCAAAGAATAGTCTGTATCGTGAAGTTGTGGGTTACGGCCACGACCGTCTCGCCACCATGATGGTCTGCCAAATTCTTGACCGTCTGCCATGCGCGATCCCTCACCGTCTCCAGACTCTCGCCCCCCGGCATGACTGTCTGGAAGGCGTTTTCATCCCAGGCCCGCATTACGTCTGGAAAGCGCTCCCTGAGCTGTTGCCCGGTCAGACCTTCGAACTCACCGACATCCATCTCGATCAGGCCATCCTCCTGGATAGCCCTGATTCCGACCCGCTCGACTATCGCCTCGGCCGTCTGCGCCGCGCGCCTCAGGGGACTGGAGTACAGAGTGAACGGAGCATCGGGACATATTGCATCCGCAGCAGCAGCGGCCTGCTCAAGCCCACGCTCGTTCAGAGGCGTCTGATTCACGCCTTGAATCCTGCCGAGCCTGTTGGTCTCAGTTTCGCCGTGTCTGACCAGAATCAGTTTCACCGGCTGCCTCGCCCATAGTAGTCGCCGACTTGGTGACTCGAATCTCCTCGATCTTCAGGTCCTGCATTTCCAGTATCTCAAATTTCAGGTCATTGAAGTCGAATTGCTCTCCCTCGGTCGGTATGTGTCCCAGGATGTCCAGAACGAAGCCTGCGAGCGTTTCATATTCTCCGTCCGGAAGTTCGATCTCCATCTCCTGGTTGACTTCCTCGATGCTCATACCGCCCTCGACATGGAAAGTATATTCGTCGATGGCCCTGTACTCCTCTTCGGGCGATTCGCCCTCCTCACCAACAGGTCCCATTACCACTTCCAACAGTCTCTTGAGCGTCACCAGCCCGGCGACACCGCCGAACTCGTCGATTACCAGCGCCATCTGGTTGCCGGTGGCCCGCAGCTCGTCGAACAGCTCCGAGATCCGCTTGGTCTCAGGCACGAAGTAGGCGTCCCTGATGGCGTCCGTTACCGAATCATCCAATCTCAGACCCTTCTGGGACATGTGCCTCAGCACATCCTTCAAGGAGATCACTCCAATGACGTTGTCAGGCGACTCACGGTACACTGGAAACCTGGTGTGAGAATTCTCCGAGTATGTATCGAGGAACTCGCGCAGCGATCCGCCCTGCTGAATCGAGACCATCTCCGTCCTGGGAGTCATTACCTCCCTAACCTGTCGGTCTCCGAACTGGAATACGTTCTCCAGCATTTCGGCTTCCGCATGCTCGAACTCCCCCTCGGCCTCACCTATGTCGATCAGCGTGCGAAACTCGCCTTCTGTGATCATTGGCTGGACGTTCGAGCCTCCCAGTAACGCATTCACCCCACGGGTGATCCACTGAAGGGCAAAAACGAACGGCCACAGCAGGTACTCGATCCATTTCAAGGGATGCGAGTAAAGAAACGCGACCGGCTCGGCTTTTCGTACTGCCACCGACTTCGGGATGATCTCTCCCACTATCACCAGCGCAATCGTGCTGACCGCCGTCGCTATCAATACGCCGGATCCCTCATTGCCCTGCCCGACGTAGTTGAGGATCGCGAACGTGACGACGGACGTGAACGCCACATTGACCAGATTGTTGCCCAGCAGAATCGTTGCCAGAAGACGCTCGGGATTGGAGACCATGTTGGCCACCCTCCTGGCGCCCGGGACTCCCTCGCTAACCAGGTGCGCGATCCTGGTCCGCTGCACCGAAAGAAACGCCGCTTCCGAGCTTGAGAAAAAGCCCGACAACACAAGGAATACTCCCACCAGAACGAGACTTAAGAACCCTTCATCCTGCATGACTACTATCCCCCATGTGGTCCACGGCCGTCCGCGCCTCGTCCGCCGGGCGCTCAATCGTAAACGGGTCCGACCTCAGTGACTTATAAAGATACAGATAGAGGACGCATCCAGAAAGGTCTGCGGGTCAGCGAACGCCGACATTCGCCGCGTTTGGGGTGGGGAGGTCTGATCTGCGGGCCCGGGTGACCTGTTCACTCGCCGGGTGTGTGCCCCTCAGACGTCTCTCGTTTCTGCCACAGGTCAGAAGCTACCCGCCGCGCGACCGATGCACCGTACCCACGCCTCTGTAGGTGCTGCCACAGCCTTCGGTGGAACTGTTCATAGTCGGCTCCGACAAGGCGGCGCGCAAACTTGACCGCGACCACATGTGCAGTCTCTTCGTCGTCGAGATCACGAACCGCCGCGTCTGCCAGGGGCCTGGAGACACCCTTGGCGGTCATCTCTCTCACGAGCGCCCTGGCGCTGCGTGGACTGTTCCGTGTCCGGCTGTCGGACCACGCGTGGGCGAACGCCTCGTCATCCACCAGTCGTTGCTCTTTGAGGTGGGCGATCGCCCTATCGATAACGTCAGGCTCAAAGCGCTCACCCAGCCTCTCGCGCAGCTCACGCTCGGTGCGCTGCCGGTAGGAGATCAGATTGAGCGCCCGCCCCATTGCCTGCCGGAAGGGCTTGTCGTCGTTCATAACGCTGTCATTTCCGGAGCTCCACGTTGGCGAGCTCCGGAGTCCGCCTGCCCCACTACTCCTGCTCGTTGCCGACCAGCACCACGAGATCGCTGGCGTCTCCGCCTCCTCCGTTGACCTCAGGTACGGGCTTTCCTGTAATCAGCGCCTCGAGGCGGCCGGCCATCTCGGGGTCCTCTCTGAGGAACTGCTTGCAGTTCTCCCTGCCCTGGCCCAGCCTGATGTCGTCGAACGAATAGAACGAGCCGCTCTTCTTAACGAAGCCCTTCTCGGTTCCAAGCTCCAGCAGCTCGCCCTCCTTGCTGATCCCCTCGTTGAACATGATGTCGATCTCGGCGGTCTTGAATGGAGGGGCGACTTTGTTCTTGACGACCCGCACACGCACACGGTTGCCGACGAAGTCGCCGGACTGCTTGATGGACTCGATGCGGCGGAGATCCAGCCTGACCGAGCTGTAGAACTTGAGCGCCCTGCCTCCAGGGGTAGTCTCTGGGCTCCCCCAGAGCACGCCGACCTTCTCACGGATCTGGTTGATAAAGATGACTGAGGTGTCGGACCGGCCGATGGCCGACGTCAGCTTGCGAAGGGCCTGCGACATAAGTCGCGCCTGAAGACCGACGTGTGTGTCGCCCATGTCTCCGTCTATCTCGGCCTTGGGGACCAGCGCCGCGACGCTGTCCAAGACTATCACGTCTACCGCGCTGCTGCGTACCAGGTACTCGCATATCTCCAGGGCCTGCTCAGCGCTGTCCGGCTGGGAGAGAAGCAGGTCGTCCAGATCAACCCCGCACCGGGCCGAGTATCCTGGATCGAGTGCGTGCTCCGCGTCTATGTAGGCCGCGGTTCCGCCGAGTTTCTGCGCCTCGGCCATGATGTGATAGGACAGGGTGGACTTACCCGAAGACTCTGCTCCGTAGATCTCGGTCACGCGGCCGCGAGGCACTCCGCCCACACCCAGTGCCTCATCCAACAAGAGAGACCCCGTCGAGATAGCTTCGATCTGCATAGCCCCTCGGTCCTCCCCAAGCCTCATGATCGTACCTTTGCCAAAGTGCCGGTCGATCTGTCCCAATGCGACTTCAAGTGCCTCACGTTTCTTCTTGTCCATGTACCCTCTCCAGACTTGCCTCAGCGGACTCGCCGCCCTGAGTTCATGTACTACTTAGGTGTGATACGAAGAGTTTAACACGGTATCTTCGCCATGTAAATACATTTGTTCTAAAAGTTTTACGCAAAATGGTTGGGTGTCTCCCAGATTCCTGCCTACAGTCCGCGCGATGCTATAATTAGTTGTCTTTCCGCAACATTCACTCAGCGACCTCACTTCCAGTATGATCGGACAACAGAGCAACCGGAACCGCAGATATCGCCGTGTTGTCGTCAAGGCGGGCACCGCCCTGATTGCCAGTGGCTCCAACGAGTTGGACACTGCGACCATGGCGAACCTCGTCAGGCAGATCGCCCAGCTCCATGCTGGAGGATGCCAGATGCTTCTCGTATCCTCTGGAGCCGTTGCCGCCGGAAGACACGCGCTCGGTACGTCGAACGGAAACAGCAGCCTACACATGCGGCAGGTGCTGGCGGCCATCGGCCAGGGGCGCGTGATGAGCGAGTACGAGCGCCTCTTCGATCAGCACGACATTCACGTTGCCCAGGCCCTGCTGACCGGCAGGGACATCAATGACCGGGAGGGCTACCTCAACATACGCAACACTCTGCTGGGACTTATCGAGCTGGGAATCATACCGATAATCAACGAGAACGACGTCGTGGCCGTGGACGAGCTTAGAGGAGAGATGTTCGGCGACAACGATATGCTCTCGGCGATGGTCGCGAACATAATCGACGCCGACCTGCACATAATGCTCGGCCGGGTCAACGGCCTCTTCACAGCCGACCCGAACCTCGATACGACAGCCAGACCGATACCCGTCGTCACTACGTTCACGGATGAGATCGAAGCGCTCGGCGGCCCGTCCGCAGACAGTCTCGGACGCGGAGGGATGACGACCAAGCTGGAAGCCGCCAAGCTGGCTACCGCCTCGGGCGTGGACTCCATCGTGGCCGGAGGAATGCAACCCGATGTGATTCAGCGTCTGGTCCATGGCGAATCTCTAGGCACCCTCTTCCCCACCAGCGCCACACGAATGGAGAGCCGGAAGCGTTACCTGCTAAGCCAGATGCGCGAGTCGGATGCTGTCGTAGTGGATGGCGGAGCGGCTCGGGCGCTCGTGCAGCGCAACAGCTCCCTACTGGCCGCGGGCGTGGTTGACTCCCTTGGCGACTTTGACCGCGGCGACGTTGTCATGATCCTGGACTCACAGCAAAGGCAGATCGCCTGCGGCATCTCCAACTACAGCTCCCGCGACATCCGGCACATCAGGCGGCTGAAGTCAGACCGAATTGAGCCGACACTGGGCCACTACTTTGGCGACGAGGTGCTACACAGGAACAACATTGTGATTCTGAATCAGACCGCTCGCGTCGAGGAGCCAGTGGGCAGTAAGCCCGCGACTTCCGGCGAGCCCCAGCCCGCCAACCGGAGTTGACCGATGCAGACTACAGTCGATGAGCTAGCAACCAAGGGCCAGTCAGCCCGGATCGCGGCCCGCCAGTTGGCCAAGACCGGCGGTGGAGTCAGAACGCAGGCGCTGCTCAACGTCGCCGATAGCCTGGAATCAAACCAGTATGAGATACTCCAGGCCAACGAGCGTGACCTCCAGAACGGCAGAGACAGGGGGCTGGAGGCGTACTACCTCGACCGGATGATGCTCGATCCGGACCGGCTAGGCGCGATTGCGGCAGATGTCCGAAGCGTTGCGGCCCTCCCGGATCCAGTGGGCGAGACCATCGAAATGAAGGCGATGCCCAACGGCCTCCAGGTCGGACGCCGCCGTGTTCCCCTGGGGGTCGTCGGCGTCGTGTACGAGAGCAGGCCCAACGTCACCGTGGACATATCCACGCTCTGCCTCAAGTCCGGCAACGCCGTCATACTCAGGGGCGGGAGCGATACGATTAACTCCAACACCGCACTTGCGAGAGTCATCCGAGAGGCCATCGCGGACGCAGGCGCTCCGCCCGACGCGGTGCAGATCTTCCAGTCCACAGACCGCGAGCTGGTGGGCAGAATGCTCCGAGCGGACGACTACATCGACCTGCTGATTCCGAGGGGTGGCCAGGACCTCGTCAACCGAGTGGCTCGGGAAGCCACAATGCCCGCGATCACCGGCGGCGTAGGCGTCTGCCATACATATGTCGACAGGGGAGCCGACATCAAAATGGCAGCCGACATAGTCTTTAATGCCAAGGTGCAACGATACTCTGTATGCAACGCTATGGACACCGTGATCGTCCACTCCTCCACCGCGCCCGCGTTCCTTCCGATCATGGCCGGCATGTTCGCCGAAGCGGGTGTCGAGATGCGCTGCGACCTGCGGGCGCTCAGCCTGGTCGGACCGACCAACGGCAGCGAAAGCCCAAGGGTGAGACCCGCCACCGAGGAAGATTGGAACACCGAGTTCCTGGACCTGATCGCCGGAGTAAGGGTCGTGGACTCGCTCGACGAGGCCCTGGAGCACATAGAGACCTACGGATCAGGCCACTCGGACGCCATCGTCACTGAGGACTACTCAGCGGCGATGCGCTTCGTGGACGAGGTCGATTCGAGCGCTGTGTTCGTCAACTGCTCCACCCGTTTCAACGACGGCGGGCAGTTCGGCCTCGGCGCAGAGGTCGCCATCAGCACCAGCAAGTTCCACGCACGCGGCCCGATGGGTCTTCGCGAGCTTACATCCTACAAGTGGACAGTACTTGGCTCCGGCCAGGTTCGCACCTGAGATAGCAGTATGGCTAAGTACGACTTCCAACGAGAGACCCGCACACCGTACTCGGAGTGCTACATCATAATGCAGGACGACAACGCCATAGGCAGGCTCGATATGCACTTCGCCGACCCTGTCGTCCACGCTACCCTCAATGTCGAGGAGGTCGTGACCAGCGACGCGGTACAGGACATCATCGACGACATCGAGGCGGAACTGCTAGACGCAGTCGGAATCCATCGCCAGGAGATCATCATCCACGTGCATCAGGGCAGGGATCTCGGTGTTTACAGTACGAGCGATTTCGAGGGCACCAATGGCGGCGGCATCAGGTTCAACTAGCGCGGACCGTCAACTCACAGCCGACTAAACGCTACGTCGAGGTCGACTCTTCTCGGGATACGGGCGCGAGCTGTGAGACCTCCATCACTCGGAGGACGCCGGCCCTGGTAAGCATCCCGACCGGACTGTCGGACTCCATTACGATCGCCTGCTGTATGTTCTTGTCGGCCAGAATCTTCAACCCCTCTTCGAGAGGATCGTCCGGTGACAGAGTGATCGCGTCCTGGACCTTGGTCATCGCCTCAGACACCCACGTTCCTGGCCACACCGCCATTGGTACGAGACGAACGTCGGAGACCGTAATCAACCCGTAGAACGTGTCTCCGAGCATTACGAGGTACGCCCGTTGCATCTCGGCCACCATGTGCTCATCGACGAGCCGCTGTATCGAAATGCCGGGCGGCACAACCTGGAGCCGTTTGTCCATCGCGTCGCCAACCGTGCGACCCGATACGACGATTCTTTCGGAGCCGCTCTGACGCACCGATGACGCGGTCGACTGTATGAACCAGCCGATGAACATGAGCCAGATACCTGTGACGAGTGAGTTCGTGAAGATGGCGACCACCCCGACACCGATCAGCGTGAATCCAAGCACCGACCCGGTTAGACTCGCGACCCTTGTCGCGCGCTCCTGGCTCTGCGTGGCCTTCCACACCAGCGAGCGCAGCACCCTGCCGCCGTCCAGCGGAAACGCCGGGATCAGGTTGAACAGGCCCACCAGCAAGTTCACGAACATCAGGTACTGGGTAAGCGCCGTAAGCGGTCCGGTCGACGCCCTGAGATTCAGGTAGATCAGACCAAAGAGACTGGCAAGCCCAAGGCTGGCGATCGGCCCGACCACCGACACCCAGAACTCTTCGCTGGCGCTCCTCGACTCCCCGTCGATCTGTGAGAAGCCTCCAAGGAAGAACAGGGTAATGCTCGTGACCCGAAGCCCGCGCCGGATGGCTTCGAGGGAGTGGCTGAGCTCGTGGATCAGGACGCACACAAACAACAGCGTGCTGCCGATGACCCCGACAGTCCAGTATTGAGTGGTGCTCCAGTCAACGTACCGGCTCGGAAGCCATGACGACGCGAGCGACCACGCAATCAGCGCAAATATAAACACCCAGGAGAAGTGGACCTGGATTCTTACACCGAACAGCCTGCCCAGACCGAAGGTTCCTGACACCGTATTCCTCCACCAGATTGGATGCGTGGGCATCGGCCGCACGGTCTGGATTCTGTATGATACGCAGGGAGCCTACGAGCGTCAATCGGACGCGCGACTGCGTTCGTGTTCGCGCGAGAAGGAGCGACAGTCGTCGTTTCAGACCTCAAAATCGCCGGTTCGAGTGACGCGGTCCAGAGGATCAAATCGGCGAGCGACGGTGCGAGGGCTGTTGCAGGTGACTTATCAGATGCGAACGACGCCCAGACATATGACTGATTCTACGGTCGAGGCCTGTGGCCGATTTGATGCTGTGCTCAACAGTAGGGAGAACAGTCGCGTCAATTGCATATGCCCTGAGCAAGTCAATAGGAACCTGATCGGGTCGATCACGACAACTCCGAGAATACGGGAACGGTTGGAAGAACGCTACCCGCTAGGTCGGTTCGCAGACAAATTCACACCACTCTCAAGAGCTCCTTGCAGAACTCACCTTGTCCAACATCACAGGCGGCAAGGGGAAGACCCAGCCCCTGTTCATGATGATCTCCTGGGCCAGTGCGGCCGGGACCGCTACGATGATCTCCGGTTCGATGGAGAACCTGCCATCGAACCCTCCCATCGCGCTCCTGGCGTGGATTCCAGCAAACCCACCTGCGTCGACGCCATCCTCGGCATAGCTGCTTTGGGGTCCGCCAAAGACCGAGTGCCACCTGAATGAAAAGCCGTTGGTCACTAAAGGCGCAGCGCTGCTCGCTCCGCCACCAGGCGAGACCACCATGCCCAGCGCCTTCACGGTGTACAAGACATCGTTGAGGTCACCTTCACCACCGCAGCTCAGCGTCCAGTGAAGCCTGCGAATCAGTAAATCAGCTGAATCCTGAGCCCCCTGAAATCCGTCCTCGATACGATCTTTGTCGTCATTCATCGGATAGGTGGTTCCGCCCGGCGCACCAGACAGGTACACGAGACCGCTCTCATGCACAACGGCTGCCGCTATTCCCGCGCCCGCCAGTGACACCACATCCTCGTCGAAGCTGCCCAACGGAATGCCAATCTCCCGTATCCTGTCATACACGTCGAAGCTGCGACGCAACTCATCGGGCAGTAACGCCTCATCATAGAACTTACTCATGCCTTACTATCTCCCAGAAGCAAAACTAGAAAACTATCAATTCACTCGCACGTATTTGTCCACACTTTGGCTGGTTGTCAGACCGAGATAGATGTCGCCTCGCGAGTCAACCCATATGCCGTGAGCGTGGCGGGGAATGTCCCAGCGCGCCAGCACCTCGCCGTTGCCGTCGCGGATAGTGACACGCGGGGGATTTCCGTCGGCCTCCTGCTCACAGATGTAGAACAGGCCATCTGCGCCCTGCACGATGTCGTTCGGCCCGCCCATGCCGGTCCACATGGTAATGTACCCGCCATCGCCGTCGAATATCTGGATACGGCGGTTGGTGCGGTCACACACGTAGACCTTCTCGTCCTGATCCACCATCAGGCTGTGAGGCAGGTGAAACTCGCCAGGTGCTGAACTCCCGGGCGTCCCCCAAGACTTGATTAGCTCGCCCTGGTCCGTGAACTTGTGAATCCGGCTATTCCGATAACCGTCCGAGACGTAGATGCTGCCCGAGGGTCCCTTCACCATTTCGGTGGGGTAGTTGAATGGTCCGGCGGCGCGGGGGACCATGTCTCCTGGAGACTCACAGCCCGTGTCGGAATGACAGCCACGATCTCCCAACACCAGCAGAGGCCTGCCCTCCAGGGTGTATGATACCGCCACGGAATCGTCCCGGTCAGTCAAATATACGACATCGTCACTGATGCTCATGCCGTGCGGCGAGTTGAAGGCGCCATGCCCCCATGCGTTCAGGTAATTGCCTTCTCTGTCGAAGACGACCACAGGAGGGTCCTTCCTCTGGAACACATAGAGCCTGTCCTGTGAGTCGGTGGCGACAGTGCTGACTACCGCGAAAGTCTCCCCGTCGGGTAGCTTGGCGAAGTCCTGGGCAAGTTCATACGCGAGGCTATCTGTGCCAACGGTAGTCATAAGTCACTCCCCAATACCAGTGTCAGGTGAAACAGGCGGCGCGTCCCCGAACGCCGTAGAGTGTAGCATTGGAGCTCTCACTAAGCTATTCGACGGTCTTGAGTCACGGCTGCGGCGATGGAGAACTGGATCCCTCCAGCCTACCTAGACGAACAACCAGCCGGTTGCAGCCTTTCTCAGCTCTGCCCTGAAGTCCGGGTGCGCTATCGCGATCAGCGCCTCGGCCCGCTCCCGGTGGTTCTTTCCGAGCAGATGCGCCACTCCGTACTCGGTCACCACTGTATCCGACCAGAAGTGCGGCACCGTGACGATCTCACCCGACTCCAGCCTGGGGACGATCCGGGAGACCGCGCCGTCCAGGGCCGTCGAGTACAGCAGCGTAATGGCCCTGCCGCCCTCGGAGTAAAGCGCACCCAGGTGCGTCTCCGGCTGGCCGCCGATGCCGTTATACATCTGCCCGCCGAACAGGCTCTCCGAGGCTATCTGACCCCGGAGGTCCACCGATAGCGCATTGTTGATGCCCACCTGGTGGTAGTTCTGCGAGATCACCCACGGATTCAGGATGTACTCAGGCGAGTACAGCTCGAAGATCGGATTGTCGTCGATGATCGCGAGGTCCTCGTCGTTTGAGCCGCTCCACGCCGTGGCGACGGCGCGTCCCCTGTGTATGGTCTTGCGAGATCCATTGATGACGCCCGCGCCCACCAGCTTGGCCACTCCCGGCACTGTCAGCTCAGAGTGCAGCCCGAGGTCCACCTTGTCGTCGAAGACACCGAGCCTCGGCATGTACGAAGACGGCGTACCCACGCCAATCTGTATCGTAGAGCCGTCCGGGACAAGCCCCTTCAAGTTCTCGGCAATAGCCCTCGTCTCCGCCGAGGGATCGTCGATTCCCAGCTGTCTCTTCAGCCTCTTCAGGTCGATGGTGGCAAAGTGGGGAGCAGACGGGGCGAGCCTGTTCGGACTCACCTGCTCTATGATCTCCTCCAACTCTGTTCTGCGGTCGTCGGGCAGGTCTGAGACCGCCTTCATGAGGTATTCCCGGCTCAGGTTCGACGGCTCGACCTCGACCAGCCTGTCGATGCCCTCGATAGGCATGAAGCTGTCCCCGTAGGTGCGGATCAGCGACGGATTCACCTCGGCGGTGACCTTGCGGGCACGCTGGGCGAATCCACGTTTGTACCATGAATTCGGGCCGAATGTTATCTGACCCTGCCTGTTCGGCGGAGCGACGGTCACAAGCGTTACGTCCACCGGCTTGGACTCAGCGGGCCTCTCGTCCACGCCCTTGAAGGTCAGCGAGAACGCGAGGGGCGAATAGGGCGCCTGGCCTGCATTCTCATATGGTCTCCCGAAGGGCCCTATGAAGTTCTCGACATCCACATTCCAGCCCGCATCCAGGAACGGGGCAAGGTCGAACTGGGGCACAGCGACCGTAAGGGTGGCTCCCCTGACCTCATGCGCGCGCGCGGCAAGCGCCTTCATCAAGGTCATCGGCTGTTCGGAAAGAGGAACGACCACACGGTCGCCGTCTTCGACTATCGAGACGGCCTCCTCAGGCGTTCCAAGCTTGCTTCTGTAGTCGTCCTGCCAGGTCATGTGATGAACTCATAGTACGGGGCTAGAGGCCCGGCTTCTGCCAGCCGCCGAGCGCGGACTCAAGGAGCGCGGCGAGCGCCAGCGACACGTCCTCACGCCAGGGACGGGCGATCACCTGGACGCCTATCGGCAGTCCCTCGGGAGACGTGCCACACCGGACCACAGTGCCAGGCCATCCCGTGAGGTTGTACGGACCGGTGTAGAAGGCGTTCCGGCTGCTGTCCGCGAATGTCTCACCGTGGGTCGGCGCGGGCATGGCCGCGGTCGGGCAGATGATGACATCGTAGTTCTGTATGAATCCGAGCATGTCGCTCCTGTACTGATCCAACTCCTCCAGCGCCTGGGTGAACTCATCTGATGGAATTGCCACAGCATCCGCGAAGCGCGATCTCAGAAACGGCGACTTCTCCGTGGTGCCCGCCTTGTCCAGCAGTCGTTGAGTCCATGCGCGGCCATCGCCGCCTCCGATCTTGCCGGTCAACTCGTGAACTCGGCTCAGCGGCTCGGGCGTGTCTTCCTCCACCGACGCGACTACGTCGGAGACCACCTTGATTGCGGATTCCACCGCGTCTATCGTCTCCTGTGTCGGCGCCCTGAACCCGTCCACGCCCGTGTAGAACGCGACTCTCAGTGTGCCGAGATCCACGTCCGCGGGATCCCCAAGCGGCATCGGGACGATTGCCGGGTCCTCCCAGTCCGGCCCCGAGATGATCGGAAGCGTTAGTACGAGATCCTCGACGTAACGCGCCATCGGTCCGTTCTGCGTGTAGGCGTCCGTTGCGCCCATCCCGTACGGGACAATGTGGCCGGTGCGTGGCACGCGCCCGGAGTTCGGCTTGATGCCGGCGATCCCGTTGAAGTGCGCGGGAAGCCGGATGCTTCCGCCCGTATCGCTGCCCATGTCGAACGGCGATCCGCCTGAGGCGATGACTGCGCCCGCTCCACCGCTGGACCCGCCGGGTGTTCGGTCGAGTCCGTATGGGTTGTTGGTACGGCCATAGACCAAATTGTCGGTCTCGCCGGCGAGGGTCAGCTCCGGTGTGTTGGTCTTGCCGAGCAGGATCGCGCCCGCTCCCCGCAGCCGGGCCGCGACTGTCGAGTCCCGCTCCGGCACGAAGGTCCGGCGCCCCAGCGTCCCGCCGGTTGTGACCACGCCTTCGGTGTCCAGAGAGTCTTTCAGCGTCATCGGAACGCCGTGCAGTGCGCCTTTCGACTCTCCCCGCGCAAGCGCGTCGTCTGCCTCGCGAGCCTCCTCCAGCGCACGGTCGGCGCACAGGCGGACCACGGCGTTGAGCCTGTCGTTAACTTCTTCGATGCGGTCCAAGTGCGCCTGTACGACCTCGACCGCCGATACTTCCCTGTCCTGGATTGCCTGCGCAATGGACTTCGCGGATGAGTAGATGATGTCAGCCATCACTGTCCCTCGACTAGGTTGGAATCAGGCCCCAAAGTCATACGAGGCCTGTGACGGCTAACGTACCACAAGTCGAGGGCTCGCGCTAAATGCCCGGTCTGACGTAGCCTCCGAGTCCCGACTCCAGTACCGCCGCGACCGCAAGCGCGACATCCTCCCGCCAGGGTCGCGCTATGACCTGCACACCGATCGGCAGTCCTTCAGGGGAAGTGCCGCATCTGACGACCGCTCCGGGCCAGCCAGTGAGGTTGTAGGGATGAGTGTAGAAGGCGTTGCGATTCTCGTCCCTGTATGTCCCCCCATGCGTTGGTGCGGGCATTGCCGCCGTCGGGCAGATAATGGCGTCGTAGCTCCGCATGAAACGCAACATATCGCTGCGGTACTGGTCCAACTCCTCCAGCGCCTCGGTGAACTCTCCGGTGGAGATGGGAACCGCTTCCTCGCGCATCGACTGAATATACGGCGCGAACTGTGTCGTGCCGGCCCTTTCCAGTACCCTGAGCATCGAAGCGCGACCATCGCCGTCGCCGATCCGGTCGTTAAGCTCAAGAACGCGGCTCAGCGGGTCAGGTGTGTCTTCCTCGACGGCGGCAACCACGTCCGAGACGACCCTGACAGCGGCGTTCACTGCATCCACGGTTTCCTGCGTCGGAGCGCTATATGCCGGTGTGCTGGTGTAAAACGCGACCCGCAGACTTCCGAGATCGACGTCAACGGGATCGCCCAGGGGCATCGGCACAATGTAGGGGTCTTCCCAGTCCGGCCCTGAGATGATGGGAAGTGTGAGGACGAGGTCCTCGACGTAACGCGCCATCGGGCCGTTCTGAGTATAAGCATCCTCTGCGCCCATGCCGTACGGAATGATATGACCGGTGCGCGGCACGCGTCCGGAGTTTGGCTTGATACCGGCAATGCCGCTGAAGTGTGCGGGCAACCTGATGCTGCCTCCAGTGTCGCTCCCGACGTCGAATGGCGAGCCTCCAGCAGCGACAATCGCACCGGCCCCACCGCTCGACCCGCCCGGAGTGCGATCGAGTCCGTACGGGTTGTTGGTGCGTCCATAGACCAGGTTGTCGGTCTCGCCCGAGAAGGTAATTTCAGGGGTGTTGCTCTTGCCGAGCAGGATCGCGCCCGCTCCGCGCAGCCGTGCCGCGACGGTAGAGTCCCGTTCAGGAACGAACGTCCGACGTCCGAGTGTGCCGCCGGTTGTGACCACGCCCTCTGTGTCCAGCGAGTCCTTCAGCGTCATCGGAACACCGTGCAGCGGACCCTTCGACTCTCCGCGCGCCAAGGCAGCATCGGCCTCGCGGGCCTCGTCCAGGGCGCGGTCAGCACACAGCCGCACGACAGCGTTCAGCCTATCATTGACCTCTTCAATGCGGTCTAGGTGCGCCTGCACGACCTCGACCGCCGATACGTCCCTGTCCCGGATTGCCTGGGCAATCGACTTCGCAGATAAGTAGATGATGTCGGACATAGCCCGTCCCTCGACCCAGTTGGAATCAGGCCCCAATACGACAAGGGGCCTGTGCTAGCTAACGTATCACAAGTCAAGAGTTTGCTCTAAAGCTCCGGCCTGACGTAGCCGCCAAGTAAGTCCTCCAGCACCGTAGCCAGGGCTACGGCGACATCCTCACGCCAGGGTCTGCACATCACCTGCACGCTGATGGGCAAGCCCTCGGAAGACGTACCAACCCGCACGACGGAGCCGGGCCAACCCGTAGTGTTGAACACGCTCGTGTAGAAGTTGGAGGGACTCGACTCGGCAGTCAGTGACTCTCCGTGAGGCAGTGCTGGCCAGGGACGTACTGGACTAAGGATCGCGTCGTAGTTCTCCATAAACGAGAGCATCTGGCTGCGGAAGGCGTCCATGTGCTCCAACAGTGCCGTGTACTCCGCGGTAGTTATCGGCTCGGCCTGCAGAAACCGATTCAGTCGCGGGTGGACCTGCTCGGTACCGGCCTTGTCCACGAGCCTGCGCACGCCTGCTCCTCCGTCTGCCGTTAGGATACTGGTGACGTTGGCGTCGATGTTTTCAGTGATGGCGGCTGGCAGGTCCTCGACGACCTCAGCGCCGGAGTCGGCTATCGCGGCGGCAGCCGACCTGACCGACGCCTCGACCTCAGCGGTCGGGGAGACAGTGCCGTTGTCTGTAAAGAACGCGACTCTTAGGCCGGCGATGTTGACGGACGCGGGGTCGCCGAGAGGCACGGGATGTATGAAAGGGTCGATCCCATCGGGACCAGCGATGATTGGGAACGCAAGCCAAAGGTCTTCGACAAAGCGCGCCATCGGGCCGATCGTTGTGAGAGAGTCCAGGCCGCCGAGTCCCCATGGGACTATGTGGCCCGTGCGCGGGACCCGACCGGAGGTGGGCTTGAGGCCCGCAAGGCCGCAGAACGCCGACGGGACGCGGATGCTGCCGCCGGTGTCGGTGCCGAGGTCCATCGCCGAGCCGCCGGCAGCGATGATCGCTCCGGCCCCGCCGCTGCTTCCGCCGGGAGTCCGGCCAACGTCATATGGGTTGTTGGTCTGGCCGTACACAAGGTTATTTGTCTCGAACGATAAGGTAAGCTCCGGCGTGTTGGTCTTTCCGAGCACGATAGCGCCGGCCGCGCGCATCCGTGCGACAGCAGTCGCGTCCGCCTCCGGTACGAAGTCCTTCCGACCCAGCGTACCACCTGTCGAGACTATGCCCTCGGTGTCGTGTGAGTCCTTGATGGTGATTGGCACGCCATGCAGCGGACCCAGCGACTCGCCACGCGCCAGTGCAGCGTCGGCGGCGCGGGCCTCGTCCATCGCTCGCTCAGAGGCGAGTTGCACAACCGCGTTGAGCTTGGGGTTGACCTCATCGATGCGCCTCAGGTGCGCCTCGACTATCTCGACGGCAGACATTTCTTTGGACTGTATGGACCGTGCAATCGATGTTGCGGATGAAAACAGCAAATCGTCAGTGGCCGACACTGTGAGGTCTCCTTTACACAATATCCAGCGCCATCATGTCCTGGAAGGACTCGCGCCTGCGAATGACACGCGCCTCGCCCTCGCTGGCAACCACGATAGCGGGCCTGCCGTTGAGGTTGTAGTTGCTCGCCATCGACGGAGCGTATGCTCCGGACGACGGGATAGCGATTATGTCTCCCGACTCCAGTATTGGCATCTTGATGTCGTTAACGAGGATGTCTCCTGACTCGCAGTACTTGCCCGCGAGTGTGACGACCTCAGAGGCGGTATCGGACATTCGCGAAGCCACCACCGCTTCGTATTCAGAGCCGTAGAGCGCGGGCCTGATGTTGTCGCCCATCCCGCCGTCGAGCGAGACGTACTTTCGCACTGTCGGAATGTCCTTGATCGCTCCCACAGTGTAGAGCGCGACCCCTGCCCTGCCGACTATCGAGCGTCCCGGCTCAACGATGAGCGTCGGCTCGCCGAATCCGAGATCGGCGCACCGCTGCTTGAACATCGACGCAATGGCCTCGGCGTATTCGTCGATCGAGGGGGGAAGCTGGTCCATCACGTAGCCGATGGCGAATCCGCCACCCGGACTGAACTCGCGCATGTTCAGCCCCTCTTTGATGAACGGCGCGAGGTAGGTCAGCACTCTGTCAATGGCGACCGAGTACGGCTCAAGCTCGAAGATCGGCGACCCCAGGTGAAAGTGCAGCCCGATCAGGTCGAGATTGGAGGCTTCAAGAGCTTGCCGGATTGCGGTCGTCGAGTCGCCCGTCTCTATGGAGAACCCGAACTTGCTGTCCAGGATGCCGGTGGTCGTAGCGATGTGCGTGTGCGGATCGACACTGGGCGACAGCCTGAGCAGGATGTCCTGCATGACCCCGCGTGCCTTTGCGAGATCGTTGAGCAGTCGGAGCTCGTAGAAGCTGTCCACCACGACCCTGCCGCAGCCGACTTCGAGAGCGTACTCCAATTCGTCCGGCGTCTTGTTGTTGCCGTGGAAGTAGACCCTGCTCAGGTTCACACCCGCAGCGACCGCCACCGCCAGTTCACCGCCGGAGACGACATCGAGCCCGAGACCCTCTTCATCCACTACCCTGGCGATCCCGGCGTTCACGAACGCCTTGGAGGCATACAGCACCTGGCTGTCAGCGTATCGATTCCTGAAGCCATCGACGAAATCGCGGCACATACCGCGCAGGGTAACCTCGTCGAAGACCAGCAGCGGCGTACCGAATTCACCGGCCAGATCGACCGCGTCGCACCCGCCGATGGTCAGATGGTCCTGCGGGTTGACGTCGGCCGTGAACGGGAAGAGGGGTCTGTTGTCGAAGGACATCTTAAATGGCGCTCCCGAGTAAGTAGCAGGCGTTATAGCGGCGTCCGCATAGAAGCTGGACGATCAATACGGACAGTATCGCATACTGCGCTTAGAGCATGACACACAGTTCGGGCGTGGGAATAGTGGTAGCATGTACTTCAAGAGTTCAGGCTGGATAACTGTCGCCAGTGATCCAGGAGACCGCGCGAGATGACCGGACAGACACACACCAGTACGCCGACTCTGCGAAGAATCAGCTGGCAATTCTTCTGGACCCGGAGCCACCCAAGTTACTGGGAATCGAAGAGCCGGAGCTTGGGTTGCACCCGGACCTGCTCCCCAAGTTGGCGGACCTGCTCATCGATGCGTCGAGCCGGTGCCAACTCATCATCACTACACACTCCGACATACTGGTTGACGCTCTGTCCGAACGGCCCGAATCGGTTGTCGTGTGCGAGAAGCACGATGGCCAGACCAGCTTGAGGCGTCTCGACCGCTCCGATCTGACCCGTTGGCTCAAGCGGTATGGACTGGGTCAGCTATGGACCAAGGGGAAGCTGGGTGGTGTGCGGTGGTGAACACGTGCGGCCTTAGTCACACCTGAATCACCATATCCGTCCACGCCGATGCGATCTGGTGTGAGGTATGGCGATGGTCTCATTCCTCACCAAAGCCCCCCGTTCGCATCGGACGCTGCTCTTCGGATCGACCAGTTCTTCGCGCTGCTCGTGCCGCTTCTGCCTCTCATAAGTGTGACGTGACACACATCCTATAAGGTGTGTGTCACGTCACAGTGTCACGGAAGCGGTATCACGGAGAAACAGGGTGTCTCGCACGTGTCCCAAAGTGTCATGGGATATCCCGGACGGACAACGTGACAGGACACATTCCTATAGAATGTGTCCTGTCACGTTGTCTCTGTCTCTCGGTTCTAACACAATCTCAAGATACAAGATGGAGGCTTCAACAAGATCAGAGCGAACGGTTTGAGAGTGCTCTGCGACTCCCTGTTGGGAGAAGGCGATTGCCCTGGAACCGGAGCGCAGCCTGACCCTGGACACGGAGACCGTCCCAAGTTTGTAGGCGGTCCCTTCGTGAGACACCCCTCCACTTCTGTATGCCGGCCTTCGCGGGGATGACGATTTGGCAGTGCCTGCCAATCCGAGTCAGGCTCCTGGGCGGGGAGAGAGTTTGACGCAGTCCCGATCGGCTGTTAGCATAAATTATGTGCTCTGGGGGAGCCACCGAGTCCGCTCAAGGGCCGAGCCCACCCCTATTTTTGACCGATAGCAACATACACTCTTTTCCGCCCGATCAAGCGGACACCGGGCGACAGGAAAGGAGTGCCTATGCCCTCTCCCTCTCTACCTTCGCGCCCGAATCTTGAGCAACTCAGGAACCGGGCCAAAGACCTTCTGAGAGCGTATCGAGAACGCCAGCCCGACGCACTTACACGTCTGCGGGAATCGCTGCGCCGTTACTCTCACCTCTCCGACGACGACCTGAACGAGTTATCCCTGTCTCTACGCGACGCTCAGCGCGTCATCGCTGTCGAGTACGGATTCGCCAACTGGTCGTCCATCCGCAACTATGTAGAACGAAAGGAGCGGGCCATCATGATTGAAATGACCGTCGATCAAGTCAGAGTGAACATTCCCGGTAATCAGCGTGTGGTAGTGCTTAAAGGGAAAGAAATAGACAGGTACTTGCCGATCTGGGTAGGTCAGTCCGAGGGGGACGCGATAGCCCTGACGCTCCGAGATCAGAACCCGGCCCGTCCGATGACGCACGATCTGATGGACTCGATGATCCGCGGCCTGGGCGCTACCGTAGCGAGGGTTGAGGTGAGAGAGATGAGCGATGACACCTTCATTTCATACGTGACCTTGCGGACCGACAGCGGCACTATCGAATTCGACTCCAGGCCAAGTGACGCTATCGCGCTGGCAGTGCGCAGTGGTGCACCCGTCCTTGCGGCAGCGGAAGTGCTGGACAGTTCGGGGATCGACTTCGATCCGGAGACTGGGGAGCCGACCTCAACGAGTAGGGTATGGCCGGAAATCTCAATCATGGCCGCCGAAGTCGCGGGGCGACATAATCCGCCACACGGATAAGTCGGGATGACCCAGCCTTGACCCTACACCAGATACGTCCAAACCGATGCGATCTGGTGTAAGGTACGGCGATGCTTTCATTCCTAACCAAAGCCCCCAGGTCACGTCGGACGCTGCTCTTCGGATCGACCATGCACGTGTGGAGCGACCTGTTCTTCGCACTGCTCGTGCCTCTTCTGCCTATCATGAAGGAAGATATGGGCCTGTCATTCACGCAGGTGGGTCTGTTGCGCTCTGTCTTCAGCGGGGCTTCAGCCATTCTCCAGGTGCCGGCCGGTCTGCTTGCGGAGTCGGCCGGCGAATTCTGGATGCTGATTCTCGGAAACATGTGGGTATCGGCGGGACTGGTCGCAATGGCCCTATCCCAGGTCTTCGTGATCCTCGTGATCACGTCGGGCATTGGAGGTCTTGGAGGCGGCACACAGCACCCGCTCGCGTCTAGCATGGTTTCACGGGCATACGACGATAGCGGCCGCGCAACCGCAGTGGGGACCGTCAACTTCGCCGGCGATCTGGGCAAGATGCTCGCGCCGCTCGTGGCGGGACTGTTCGCGGTTAGATTCGGATGGCGTGAGACCTTTTTTGTCGTCGGAATATCCGGGCTGGTCTTCATGATCGCCTCCATGTTCACGCGCCGGACCATAGACATCGGCAGGCCGGATGTCCGTTCGTCGGAATCCGCCGAGCCCCGATCTGACGACGACTCTGGGGCGCGCCTTGGCGGCTTCATAACCCTGAGCGGAGTCGGAGTGCTTGACTCTGCCGTGCGCACCTCCGCGCTGGTCTTCCTGCCGTTCGTGTTGGACGCGAAGGACATGGGGCCAGGCCAGATCAGCGCGATGCTTTTCCTGCTGTTCGGGGGCGGTGCAATCGGCAAGTTCGTGTGCGGCTGGCTGGGCGACCGCATGGACACGATAAGCCTGATCTGGGCGACCAAGGGGTTAACAGCGCTGCTATTGGTCGTGTCACTCGTAACACCGGCACTGTTGATGGCTCCTCTAATGGTGCTCATCGGCATAGGTCTCAATGGCACGTCGTCAGTGCTGTACGCCACTGTCGCTGACCTGGTGCCGCCGACTCGGCGCGCACGGTTCTACGGCTTCTTCTACACCACCAACGAGATCGGCACCGTTGCCGCGCCCCTGGCTTATGGACTCGTGGCCGACATATTCAGCCTGAGCACGACGATGATCGTCATGGGCGTCGCAACGGCTGCCATACTGCCCGCCAGTCTCACCCTGCGTCGCCACCTCCGAGACATCAGTTTCTGATGGTCTTGGCCGCGAAAATCTCGCCCCGGTCATTGTTGCCATTCATGACCAAAATGCCGCATCCTAGTAACTGACCTGCTTTGAGGACGGCCGAGCCACAATGAGCTTAGAAGAAGACCTTTCCCACCTCTCTCCAGCGCACGACTCGGCTTTGACCATAGGCGTGTTCGACGGGGTGCATCGAGGACACCGGCACCTCATAGGCGCTCTGGTAGAGGAAGCGCGAGCTTCGGGGTTACCGGCGGGCGTCGTTACCTTTAGAAACCATCCTGTAACTGTACTCAGACCCGGCACACGGGTACGGTTCCTGACCGACGTAACCGAGAGGACTCGCCTTCTCAAGGGCCTGGGCGTCGATTTCGTAGCTGCCGTCGAGTTCGATCTAGCTCTGGCACGGCTGCCATCCCGGGAATTCCTGCGTGTACTTTACCGTGATCTGCGAATGCGAAAGCTGGTGGTAGGGCCGGACTTCGCAATGGGCCGCAACCGTGACGGTAGTGTGGAGACTCTGCCGGCGTTGGCCTCGGACATCGGTTTCGAATTCAAGTCTGTTGATCTGATCACCGACCCGTCCGGCCTTGTGAAGAGCACAGCGATCAGGAAACAGATCGCCGACGGGCATGTCTCCGGGGCGGCCCATCTGCTCGGACGCAACTTTTCGGTGCATGGAACCATCGTTGAAGGACAGAAACGCGGACGCGGACTGGGCTTCCCGACCGCCAACCTGGATGTGGACTCCAATCTCATCATCCCGTGCGACGGCATCTACGCGACCCTGGCTCACCTGGAGTCCGGCTCGTACATGGCCGCCACAAGCATAGGCCTTCGCCCAACCTTCGACGACGGGGAAAGCCGTACCATCGAAGCGTTCCTGCTTGATTTCTCAGAAGACCTCTACGGTCAGTCCCTCCGCCTGGAGTTCGTGCAGCGCCTGCGTGGGGAGGAGAAGTACGACACGATCGAGGCTCTTCTGGTGCAGATAGACAAGGACGTCCAACAAACAAGGGTAGCACTGTCTCAGGGCGATACGCTCATCAAGGATTCGAAATGACACTTACCGATGAACAGAGGCACAGAGTCCTGAGGCGGGGAGTGGCCCGCATAATCCCGGAGGATGAATTCATCGAGCGACTGGACGAAGGCCGTCCGCTGAGACTCAAGATGGGGTTCGACCCCAGCGCACCTGACATCCATCTGGGACACGCCGTCGGCCTGCGCAAGCTGCGTCAGCTCCAGGACCTCGGCCATACCGTCGTAATCATCGTGGGCGACTGGACAGCGCAGATAGGCGACCCGTCTGGCAGGTCCGCGACGCGGCCAATGCTGACACACGAGCAGGTCGTACAGAACGCGGAGACCTACCTGGCACAGTTCTTCAAGATCGTCGACCGAGACCGCGCCGAGGTCAGGTGGCAGAGCGACTGGTTCGGGCCGTTCAGCCTGGCCGACGTCATCAGGCTCACCAGCAAGTTCACCGTGGCGCAGTTCCTACAGCGCGACGACTTCGCAAACCGCTTCCAGGCGAACCAACCGATCGCGATCACCGAGCTGCTCTACCCGCTGCTCCAGGCTTACGATTCTGTCGCGATCAAGTCCGACGTGGAATTCGGCGGCACCGACCAGATGTTCAACCTGCTGGTGGGACGAGACCTCCAGGAGATGGAGGGACAGCGACCTCAGCAGTGCTTCCTCATGCCCATGCTACCAGGCACCGACGGCGTCCAGAAAATGAGCAAGAGCCTCGGCAACTACATTGGCATAGACGAGCCCGCGAGGGAGATCTTCGGCAAGACAATGTCGCTGCCAGACAACCTGCTCCCACTCTTCTACGAGTACCTCACGGACGTGCCCGATAGCGATCTCGCCGAAATCGCTCAGGTCGTCGAATCTGGGTCGGCCAACCCAATGGACATCAAGAAGCGGCTGGCACATGATCTGGTCACGCAGTTCCACGGATCGGCCGCAGCCCAGGACGCGCAGGGCTTCTTCGAGCGGACGGTGCAGTCGGGAGAGACACCTGACGACATACCCACCCTGGAAGTGTCCGCTGGAGACGCGGACGCACGGCGTCTGAGCGACCTCATCGTCGAGGCCGGGTTTGCCGCAAGCTCCGGCGAGGCGAGACGGCTAGTCAACCAGGGCGCCGTGAGGCTGGATGATCGCCAGATCACTCAGAACGTCCCAGCTTCGTCGCTCGTCAGCGGGATACTACGGGTCGGTCGCCGACGCTTCGTGAGACTCCAGATCGAAGTGTCCCGAAAATAGCTTTCCTGATGTCGGTCTTGTGTAGGCGATCCTGAAATTCCGTCCGTTTTTGTGCCGAAAAGTAGTTGTTACTTTTCTTAAACTAATCTTATAATTGTATCAATGTGGCCCCCAGACACCTTGCACTCACAAGAACGTGTGAGCGTCTTGGACCCAACCGACACAGTCTGCCGCAATGCGGCCGATCCGACAGGCTTGGCGGACATCAAATCCGCTCTGAGGCCTGCCAAAATAGAACGGAAGGAAGTCTTCCATGCAAGCCTACTGCTTAAAGTGCCGTGCTCACACAGACATCCATGACGCCGAGCAGGTGACCCTCAAGAATGGCCGTCCGGCAACCCGCGGCAAGTGCGCGGTGTGCACGGCCACTGTGTTCAGGATCGGCAGGGCAACCTAAGGCCGGGCAGTACATAGGCTTCCCGACGCGCTGGCATCGCGTCTGACTTGGACGGGAGACCTGCTGGTGGAGTCCCCAAACAAGTCCACTACGCCAACCACGGCTTCATGGGGGCGACCTGGACCATTCCGACGAGTCGGCCATACCTGCACCAGAGCGACGGTCGGCTCCGCGGCGGAGTAGCTTCGTGAAGCGAACGACTACCTCGTCGGCTGTGTGAATGAGCTGTCCGACGACAGCGAATTGGAAGTCGCACGCAAGGCGCACTGGGGAGGCCTTGTCCCCATGTATCACATCAGCGTGACCATGCTGGAGCACGATCTGTACCACGCGGGCGAGATCAATCGCACGCACCGCACGCGCGCGCTCCTAACAGGACGACGATGCGTGGTTCGTGCCGATCCTCCCTCTGTCTGAATTGACTGTCACACACGACACTGTTAATCTCGCGCTGAGGGCCTGAACACGGCAAGACAAGACGGGTACGTCCCCGCCGGCTGTCAGGCATACACAGCATCTCATCGCGGAGGTTTTCAGCATGTGGAACCAGTTCAATACGGGCGACTACGAGGGCATGATCGCCGAGACGATCACGATTAGCGGCTACAACGGCGACCGGACCAACGCGTACTTCGCCCGACCTCTCGGGTCAGGCCCCTATCCTTCGATTGTGTTGATTCATCACCTTCCGGGCTGGGACGAGCTTTATCGCGAGTTCGCCCGACGGTTCGCCCACCAGGGGTATGTGGTCTGCTCGCCGGACCTGTTCGCCAGATTCGGCCAGGGGTCGCCCGACGACATCGCGTCAGCTGCCCGCTCGCAGGGAGGCGTGTCAGATGACAGCGTTCTGGCCGACGCCGAAGGTGCGGCGGCGTTCCTGAACTCCCTGCCGTACACAAACGGCAAGGTCGGAATCATCGGAAGCTGCTCAGGCGGACGCCACTCATATATGGTGGCCTGCCGGTCGGACTCTTTCGACGCCGTTGTCGATCTGTGGGGAGGTCGGGTGGTAATGGCGCCCGATACGCTGACACCTCAGCAGCCGGCCGCTCCCATAGATTTGACTTCCGGCCTGTCGATTCCGCTTCTCGGCATCTTCGGCAACGACGACGCATCTCCCTCACCAGAAGAGGTTGACCAGCACGAAGAGGCGCTGAAGGCCAACGGCAAGGACTACGACTTCCACCGCTACGACGGCGCCGGGCATGGCTTCTGGTACCACGACCGCGCGATCTATCGTCCGGAGCAGACCATGGACTCGTTTGCGAAGGTGCTCGACTTCTTCGGGAGCAAGCTCGGATAAGCCCCGGTAACAGATGACAAAGTGAGGGCGGCGCTTAGGCGACCGCCCTCTACTTTTTTCGGCTGCGGGGCGGCGGTGTCAAGACCGTCAGTATAGCCCCGAAGGTCATCAGGGCCACGCCCGCCCACCATGCGGGGTCGTACGATCCCGTGATGTCTCGTACGTATCCGGCTGCCGGTGCACCGAGCCCTCCGACGACCAGGTTGATCGGGTTGACTATCCCCCTGATGCTGCCAACGCTGTCACGCCCGAAGTAGTCGGCCCAGATGAAGTTCTGTAGGAACATCATCCCGCCGATCCCCAGTCCGAACACCGCCATCGAGACGAACATGATGGGCACATTGATTGCCCAGATAGTCATTACGCTGGCGCTGGCGAGCATCGCGAATCCGAGGGCACCGAGAAACCTCACTGGAACACGTCTTACCAGCATCCCGAACACGAACGTAGAGACCCCTGCGCACACCGCGTCGAAGGCCGTGGCAAACGAGATCAGCGTGGGGTCAAGTCCGCGGTCCATGAACGCCGCGATCCTGTGCAGCGCCACCGTGCCGCTCGCAAGCTGCACCGCGCTGAACACTATGACCAGTCGCCACAGCGTCGAAGACCGAAGCGCGTCGTGTACCGACCAGGACTCCTCCGCGCGTTCATCCAGAGATGTGCCAACTTTACTGTCAGCCGCGTTTTCACTCGGGCGAGGCCCTCCGTCGGGCACCATGCCCATGTCCTCGGGCTGACGTCGGATGAAGGTCGCACCCAGCGGCACGATAACAGAGACTCCGATGACGGCAAGGATGATCCATGCCATCCGCCACCCGACCGCGTCGATCAAAATCTGTGTCAACGGGACGAACAGGAGGGCTCCGACCGGAATACCCAGCGACATGTACGCTATTGCGCGACCCCTGTCGCGAACGAACCATTTGAGCACCGGGACGGACGTTATGAGCGCTCCCGGCCCGCTCATTCCCACAAAACCGATGAGCGAGAACAGAACGACGAGGTGCCATGAATGCTGCATGTTGGCGAGGCCTATCATCGCCAATCCGGTAGTCAGCGCCGCGAACGGCAGCATGACTCGCGAACCGAATCGGTCCAGCAGCGGACCAACTATTGGGCTGGACAGCGCGCCCGCTCCCTGGCGAGCCGTCTGCGCCCAGCCAAACGCTGCGCGCCCGATGCCCAGTTCATCTCCCATCGGCTTGATGAACAGACCGAAGTTGAGTGATCCCATCGCCATACTGACGGCGCCGGATGCGCCCATGACGGCAACGATCACCCAGCCATAGAACAACCTGGGGTCTTCCCCCGTGCTCGGCTGAGAGTCGGCGACCGATGGCCGCTTGTCAGCGCTCATCCGAGGGGACTCTCAGAGTGGGAGAGTTGCGTGACTTTTAACCTCTACCTATGAAGGGCATCTGGGTCGCCATCACGCTCATGAACTGGACGTTGGCGTCCAGTGGCAGGTTGGAGATGTACACGATCGCATCCGCGACGTGCTGCACGTTCATGGTAGGTTCGACCATCACCTCGCCGTGCGCCTGCGGGACACCCGTGTGCATCCGCTGCGTCATTGGAGTCTCGGCGTTGCCGACGTCTACCTGGCTGCAAGCGATGTTGTACTTTCGTCCATCCAGCGACGTCGCGCGCGTCATTCCAGTCACAGCGTGCTTCGTGGCCGTGTACGGGATAGAGTTCGGTCTCGGCACGTACGCGGACAGCGAGCCGTTGTTGATGATTCGGCCACCCATCGGGTCCTGGTTCTTCATGATATGGAAGGCCTGCTGCGTGCAGAGGAACGTTCCCGTCAGGTTGGCGTTGACGACGGTCATCCACTGGTCGTACGTCAGGTCCTCCAGCAGCAATGGCGGCGCGCCGGTGCCCGCGTTGTTGAACAGCACGTCCAGTCGGCCGAAGGCATCCTTGGTCTGGGCGAACAGGTTTTTGACAGACTCCGGCTCCCCGACGTCCGTCGAGACGACGATCGTCCTGGATCCATCTTCACCCGCCTCAGCCACCGTCTCCTCCAGGGGCCCGACGCGTCGTCCTGCCAACGCGACTGAATAGCCGTCCGCCAGCAGTGCCAGAGCCGACGCCTTGCCTATGCCCGTTCCCGCACCCGTAACTACCGCAACCCTGCCATTCGAACTCATAGTGCTGATCTCCTGATGTCAGTGTGGTTGGCCCTATTCTACGTTAACCGCACATACGAACCAACCAGCAGGTTGGCAGCGTACCTAAAGTTAATCTTCAATGATAGAAGCTGTACCAATCTAGTCGGTGTGCCGCTCGCATGTGCCATAACAACCCTCGTCGTGATTCCGGCGAAAGCCGGAATCCGAGGGGTCGGTGAAGGGTGAGCCGCCGCTCTTATCGAGACCGCCAACCAAACTGATACAGCATCTGAATGATAAGTCGGGCCGGGCTACGCCCTCGGTACCCAACAGACTCTCTCGAACAATTCTCCTAAACGAAATGTGGAAAGCCTCACAAGATGGCATGCGGTGCGTGTTTGACTTTCACTTTAGGCAGAATTACCATTCGCGGGCTAATGATGCTAGGGATTATTGCGAGTTAATCGACGAGGAGGCCATGGAATGACTACCGATAATCAGCAGGAAACTGGTGGGGGATTCCTTGGCAGCGTAAGCGATGACTGGCAAGCTGACAGAGCTAAGACCGCTGTCACACAGTTGACCAGTTTAGTGGATCCTGAGAGATACGTCGGAGACCTCATTAGTCTTGAGTATGGGGCAGCCAACATACTCATACACGACTATCTAAAGAGCAAAGTAGATGGAATACCCCACGGCTGTCTACTTCTTGCTACCCGAATCACGCCAGAAGAGCCGGAAATCATTGATCCAGCTTACGAACGAATGTCGCTGATACTGCTCAGAGTTACTGGAGGCGTGCCTCTTCGTTCAGACGTAGATGTGGAAAGAGCGCGACTCGAAGCCGTGAAGAGGGCCCACGATACGGGACAGAACTATGACGAGGCCGCACATACCGATCAATTCACTCTGGACTTGCTCAGATTTGCCGGCGCGAAATGCCGCGTCTTAGGTACTTTCAGGATGTACCAAGACGAGCGAAGCGGTGACTGGCAAATGCATTTCGGGGGAGACCTTGACAACTTCTATGCAGGTCAGGGCATGAAGATTTACAAGCCACATGGCGAATCACTCGAGAGGATAGTCAATTACCGCAGACCAGATGAGGTAGATGCCACGCCAACCCGAATCGGACGAATCCGATACTCCGCAGCTATTAAAGATCTCACACCAGAGTCGGTGCCAGTGGAGATTACCGCGGATGACATGATAGCCCAGCGCACCGCTCTGTTTGGGATGACCCGCTCAGGTAAGTCAAACTCGACCAAGATGATAGCCGCTGCGATATTCAAGCTGCGCGCGGAACCGGGCGGTCAGCGTGTGGGACAGCTCATATTCGATCCAAACGGCGAATACGCCAATGACAATCCCCAAGATCAGGGATGCCTCCGCAACATCCAGTACGAGGTCGCCGGCGCCAAGGGCGATGTCCAGACATACGGATCCTATGTGCATCCCTACGACGTGGACCGCCACATCACGAAGTTCAACTTCTACGGAGAGCAAGAGCCCGCGACCTTCAGAGCCAATCTGGAAAAGGTGCGAGCTATTCTGGAACCTCTCTACCAGGGCAAGCAGATCATCAACGACGCTCTGTCAGCAGAGACGGGCGGCTACGTCTCGGACTTCATCGCCGCCGATGTCTTCGGCGGCGACGCCGCACCCTCCGACGGAGATTACATAAGACTGAGACGTAGACTGTTCTTCTACCGAGCTATTCTGGCGGATGCCGGATTCGCCCCCCCGTCATGGCCTGCCAACGCAAAAGGGCTGTTCAATCAGGAACTCCGCGGCCTGATGCAGGGTGAACAGACCCTCAAACAGTACATCTCCCACCTCCAGTCGGGCAGAATGTCATGGGATCTGGCTGCCAATTTCAGCAGGGCCTTCGCCGACTGGGTGAAGAAGCCCGCATTCAAGAACTTCGACACCGGGTACGCACAGAAAAAGGACGACGGACGAAACTGGAGCGACGCTCATCTCCTTGGCCTGCTCCGGATATACGGCAACACCCGGGGCAAAAGCGTGATGCAAAGGGCGCGGGATTGGCACGACCTCGGATCGACCGACGACTACGCCGACAGAATAGTCCAGCAGGTCCGGCACGGCAACCTCGTGATAGTCGACCAACTGCTGGGCGACCCTGACATGAACCGCCAGGCTGCCGAAAGGATCTCCCGCCGACTCTTTGAGGCTCAGCAGCGATCGTTCATCACCCCGAAGATCGACCCGACGACCGGCGAGGTCCTTCCGCCCCCGCCCGTCGTGGTCTATGCAGAGGAGGCCCATACCCTGCTGCCCGAGGCCAATGAGAACGACAACAGCAACATCTGGGCAAGGCTTGCCAAGGAGGGGGCTAAGTTCAACATCGGCATGGTGTACTCGACCCAGGAGCCATCTTCGCTACAGCGCAACATCCTAACGAACACAGAGAACTGGTTCATCGCTCACCTCAGCAGCACGGATGAGACAAATCAGATAAGAAAGTACAAGGACTTCGGCGACTTCGCCGAGAGCATAATCAACGTGTCCGAGCCAGGCTTACTGAAGGTCCGTACTCGATCGCGACACTACACGGTGCCCGTGCAGATGGATCTCTTCAGGGCGACACCGCCCCAACCCTCCGCAAGCAGAAACGGCACAGTGGCCCAGAACCAACTGGCATGATCGGTTAGGAGAACATCTTGCCCTACGAAAACGAGTACGCTACCGGTGAGTCACTTTGGAGACTGCTCGACAATGAGAGTGTGAAGCAGTTTCAGGGAGAGATTCTGGTACGCAATGCACCCGAGCCTCACGAGTTTCCACCCTCGCTGCTGGTCAAACGTTCAAGCGACGTTGTCAACAGAATCATCGCCATTGACGGGTCAGACGTCACCCGTCAGGTGCAGAATGGTTTTCCAAAAGCGGAAGCCTCGCTGGTGAACCTCGCTGGAGTAGTAATTAAGACGGACGCACTTCGTGCGATCGGACGAGATGACATCCCCAGTCCCAGTCAGTTGCGGGATATGGAAACGGTCAAGACCATGAGCGCTGTCCTACCGGGTCCCAATGTCGTGGGGAAAACAGAAGCTCAGAGCACCCCGACCAAGTTTTTTCGTTGGACTGTAAGAAAGGAGCTCGAGTTCAAGCTGGACCCCGATCACGAGTCCCTGCTAGACACATTCCTGACGATCACAAAGTCTGCACGTGAATCAGGTGCTTCCTTCCAGTGCCCCGTTGTAGATTGCGACCGAAGCCTTCCACGTCCAGGCTTCGATACAATCTGCCCATGTGATGAACAGGAGCCCATTTATCCCACCGATAGCCTCCGTCTGCAGGAACGCTTCTATGACAACACGAGCAGCCAGCAGGCGTAATTGATTAGCGGAGGCGTAGAGGTGGGGAAGAGGTTCAGGTGGAGCGGGCGTGGACAGGCGCGCCGCTGAACACACCACACAGGCCATCCACCAGCGGCTGATCGCCACCATTGCGGGCCAGCGTCCTGATTACACTGGTGAACGCACTGAACGCATCCGCACCATCTTTGTTCTTCGAGCAGTGCGACACCTTTCGCGCTATCACCGCCCCGCGCAGCGCTCGCTCAGCACGGTTGTTGGTCGGCTCTATGCCTGGATCATCCAGAAACCGCAGCAGGTTGCCACGGTCATCGTGCCAGCCAAGCTCGTTCTGAAGCCTCCCGTTGTCACGATCAGGCATCGGGCGGTCTCGCAGATGATAGCTCACCTCTCGTCTCAACCGCTCCGTCTCCGCAACATAGTCCGACGCCTCTCCCCGACGATATGACTGCCTCAGTTCCATCGCCTCTCTGAGCAGGCCGCTCAGACGCTTGCCAAAGCCATGCCCTCGACTCCGATCGGGGGTGCGTCCTCTACCCACCTTGGTCTCGACCACCTCACTGATCGAGCGCAGCACGTGTGCCAGACATTTCTGCTGTTTCACACCCGACAGAGCCTGAGCATCGTAGCTCCGGCCCCTGTCCGTCACCATCACTCCTCCATAGTCCGACGGCACCACCTCTCTCACCTCTTCGTTGCGGTGACGAGCACGCACCTGGTACACCGTGGCATCTTCGGTCTCGAACGCCATCAGGAAGGCGCCCTCACCGCCCACTCGCCATCCCGTGTCGTCTGTGTGGACGACCCGACTCGCACACACCGAATCCCGCAGCCTCTGGTACGCATCTCCCACAGCGCCCTGGGCTCGGCGCAGTGAGTCCTGGGTGATCGCACCCTGGCTCAGCTCCACTCCGGTCAGCGCCCTCAGCACAGACGGCACCCTACGAACCGGTATGCCCACTCCGTAGTGCAGTACATGCGCCGCAGCCATCACTCTTCTACCCATACGGTGCGCACTCGCCCCGTACTGGTCCGCACCAACCTCGGCGTGGCGTCCTCGTACCCGTCTGCCGCAGCCACGACACCGACACACCTGCACCCGGTATTCTGTCACCTGCGGTCTGGGCATCGCGGGGATGTCGGTCACGTAGACAACATCCACTCCCTCCTGCTCGAGCACTCCTCCACATCCGGGACAGTTGTCGTCGGCCACCGACACATCCACTGGCGGCTCGGTGACCTCATCTGGAGACGGCGGCTTGCGGTAGCTGAAGTTCCCCATGCCCGGCTTTCGGCCGGGGCGTTTGGGCTTGTTGGTTCGCCCACCCTTGGAGAACGGGGCTGCCTGGCGCTTTCCCGCTCGCTTGGCCTCGGCGAGTTCCTTACGCAACTCTTTGATCGTCGCCGTAAGACGCGCAACCTGATCTTGCTGTCGGCTGACCAAGGCGATCAGCTCCCCGTGCTCACAGGGTGGAGGGTCTCTGTCTGTACACATAGCCGGAGTATAAGAATATGCCCAGCCTACCGCAACGCCTCAGCCGAAGCCGCTAATCAATTACGATATATTCAATAGGGTCAACTCCGCTGGCACGAGATTATCTAAAGGGGACTTGGCGCTTGCTCGCATCTGTGCTCATTGGCCCGAAGGGCGCGAGGAGATGAAACAAAGACTTGAGAAATGGCGACATGCCGGTTTCGACGCCGACTTGGACTGGCTGCTGAGGTGCATGACTGGCGTTGTCGCCAACGCTTCGGAGTACGAGCGATTAGAATGGATTGAGATAGAGACGATTCAGGAGTCGTTGAAACAGACGGAGATTGCTGTTGACCACCTACTGGAGGCTATGCGCAGCCACTTGTTTATGGACACGAATCGTGTGTTCCCGAGCAAACAGCCATTCCCGGTGATTGTGAAATATTTGACTGAGCACGGGGGGAAGTTCCCGGATCAGGCAACGATGGTGCGAATTCTGCATTGGTATCTCAGCGTTGCTATATGGGGGCGTTTTGTCGGTCCAATAGAAACAGTCATCAACCAGGACCTGGCAGCACTGGAAGCTGGCGACCCAATTGATGCGCTGCTGCGGAACCTACGGCAGAGTCATGGAGAACGTACCATTACCCACGAGAACTTCGATATGAACTACAACAGGTCGCGGTTCTATCCGCTGTTGTATGTAATGTCTCGTGTTCATGACGCTAGGGATTGGGGGACTGGTAATCAACTGCGACACCATAGCCTGGGCGACCACACCAATCTGGAAATGCATCACATTTTCCCGCGGGCATACCTGCGGCGTAACGAAGTGTCGGCCAATGATATCAACAACATCGGAAACATAGCGTTTCAGACTAGGGAAACCAATCGCATGATAGGAATGCGTACTCCGAAGGAGTACATGCCGGAGGTTATGGAGCGATGGCCCGGAACTTTGGCAAGTGGAGAACTACAAGGAATTTCTTGAGCAGCGCCGCTTGTTGCTTGCCGATGCCGCTAATCGACTGTTTGATACATTGCGGAACGGTTTGTTACCCACAGACGGGGAACTAATTGCTGTGCCGCGACCTCTTGCGGCATCGGTGGACAGGGAAGCACTGGGCAGCATAGATTCCGCGGATGAGGCGGCTATTTTGTCGAAACTCAATCAATTTGCTCTAGACCAAGGCTTGGCTGCTGGCCAAATGGCCTATGAAGTTTTCAATGAGAATACTGGTGAGGTAACCGCTGTGCTAGACTTGGCCTGGCCAGAAGGGCTGCAAGCCGAGTTTAGTCGTCCAGTAGCGGTCTTGATTGATGAGGACGACTCAGTGAGGACGACGAAATGGTATTAGTCAGATAGCGGCCAATGATGCCGATTTCAGGGTATTTGCATCCCCTGAAGCTTTTAAGCGTTATGTGGAGATGGAAATCCTTAACGAGTTAGTTCATGTCTAATCAAGTGCTTCTTGAATATGGTGTAGTTACTTGAATTGGATGTCCGCCACCTGTCTTCCTGTTACTGATCTGGTGTAATTGATTAGCGGCGTCGGTCGTGGGATTGCGATAGGCAGATCAGGTTCTTATACCGTTTCAACGTGAGTCAGCCGTAAAGGGTCTGGCAGCGGTATAATACTTCATCTATGCTCGGGCCAACTCATCGAGTTGGAGCGCAGCAGATGATCGGTCGACCATTTCGGGTGGACTGGCACCCGGAGGACACACCCGAGGCGCTGAGGGCGGCATACAGAGCACAACAGGACACTATGCTGCGTACGCGACTGCACGCACTGTGGCTACTGCGTTCTGGGCGACGAATGGGTGAGGTGGCGTCGGTGGTGGCACTGCCGACGGTGGTGCAGTCTGGGTACAGTCCTGAGCTCAATCCTGCCGAGCGGGTGTTCGAGGAGGTCAGGAGATGGGCGGAAGGCAGGATCTATGGGAGCATCGAGGAGAAGGTCGAGGCGGCGAACGCGTACCTGCGCCGCTTGGAGTCCGATCCCAGACGGGTGCGATCGCTTCCCGGATGGGACTGGATAGACGAAGCCATCGAGAGTCGACCGTCCAGCTATGCGGCCTCCTCAGACTGAAACGATATAAGTACGGTAACCAATGAGGACATCAGGACGACGATTCTGTCGGGCTCTGGATGGAATCCTGTCCGACTCTTGATGGGCATTGCAATCAGAACTAGGATCAGAGGCGAAATCGAGTTTGGTGGCCTGTTCTATTTGGGCAACAAGGAACCGCCTGCGTGTGTGGCAGACGCACAGAAACTTTCGGCCGAGTCCAGAGGTGAGGGGACTATTGCAGCTTCCAAACAACTTGGGACTGTTGACAGCTTGGATGGACTTAGCTACCTTGAAGGCATACACCCCCTGGATGCTTCGGCGGCAGGGCGCAAGGCTGCCGAAAGGCAGCCTTAGCTTTTTGTGGAATGATCTCCCCTCATCCGTACCAACATCTACATTGATGGCTTCAATTTCTACTATCGCGCCCTGCGAGGTACAGCCTATCGATGGTTGGACATTGGCAAGCTGGCGCACCTGTTGCTGCCCCGCAACCAGATAAACCGGATACGCTACTTCACCGCTGTCGTCACCAGCCGTCCTAGTGATCCTACTCAAGCCCAGAGGCAGCAGGCTTACCTTCGCGCCCTGCGGACCATTCCAAACCTGACCGTCCATTACGGACATTTCCTCGCAAATACGAAGCGTAGACCATTGGCGCGGCAGCCGCAGACCGGCCCGCGTGTTGTCGAGGTACTTGATTCTGAAGAGAAGGGGTCTGACGTCAATCTGGCATCACATCTATTGATGGACGGATTCGAGGAAGACTACGAGTTGGCAGTCGTTATCTCCAACGACTCCGATCTCCAGCTTCCCGTCAGGATGGTGCGTACCAGGCTGGGTAAGCAGGTCGGAGTCTTCGACCCTAGTAAGAGGCGCAGCTTCCAACTACACAAAGCAGCCTCTTGGTATAGACCGTTACGCACGGGACCCTTGAGCGCCAGCCTGTTCCCCGACACCCTTTCCGACACACAAGGCACTATCACGAAGCCCGCAAGTTGGTAGGCGCGAGAAGGAAGGGAAGCCACATCAATTCAAATCCACCAGCAGCGTGGCTGAAGGATGATGAGCCAAAGAGTTAGCTTGATGCACAATCTGCAAGTAGTACTTTCAATTTGTGCAGACTGCCAGTATGGATTGGTCGCGCTCATCGGCTCTAGTTGGAATGCCGGAGCGCCCATCCCAGCCCTTGAAGCTGTCTGTATTAACCACCATTAACCACCGGTTGGGTGCCCTTGTCGGCGCATAGCACGACGAGCAGGTTGCTCACCATCGCCGCCTTGCGCTCCTCGTCTGGCTCGACGATGTTGCGGCTGGACAGGTCTTCGAGCGCCATCTGCACCATGCTCACCGCGCCCTCTACTATCTGGCTGCGTGCCGCGATGAAACCTCAACCGTACACCTACCAAACTAACACAGGATTACATGACAGGCTCAGGGCAGACTGCGGTGGCATCCCGTCCACTTCGGGGATATAGTGATTTAGAGGGGTGTTTGGAGCTATGGAGCGAGACAAGATGGAGTTATCCTCGGGCAGGGCCACCGTTGGAAGGGCGGCTTCGTCGTTCCGGCCCTACATGCCGCAGGTTGTCGGGGTGGCGCTGCTGATCCTGGTGACCGCCGGCCTTGGCGTGGTCAATCCACTCCTCATTCGTTCGGTCTTCGATGACGCGCTCTTCCCTCCGGGCGGCGTTGACATGCGGATGCTGTGGATACTGTCCGGCATCATGACCGCTGCCACGGTCGTCAGCGGCGGCCTGGGCATCATCCAGACTTACCTGACCAACGGGGTCGGACAGCGCGTGATGCGCGACCTGCGCGACCGCCTGTACTCACACCTCCAGCGGCAGTCGCTCGGCTTCTTCACCGGAACGCGCACCGGCGAGATACAGTCCCGGATCGCGAACGATGTCGGCGGCGTGCAGAACGTCGTTACCAACACGCTCTCCAGCGTGCTCTCCAACACGGTCATATTCATCAGCACGCTCATAGCAATGCTGATCCTCTCGTGGGAGCTGACGGCGGTGTCCGTCGTGGCCATTCCGGTTTTCGTGGTCATATCGAGGTTCGTGGGGGAGCGCAGGCGGAGGGTGACGGCGGAATCTCAGGAGGTCGCCGCTGAGGTCACGGCCATCACCCAGGAGACGCTCTCGATATCCGGCATCATGCTCGCCAAGCTGTTCGGGAGACAGAATCAAGAGATCGAGCGCTTCCACAACGAGAACGAGCGCATGGCCGACCTCGCCGTACGGCGTCAGATGACCGGGCAGTCGTTCTTCACGGTGATGCAGATCTTCTTCTCGCTGGCGCCAGTGGTCGTCTACCTGATCTCGGGATACCTCATAGCCGGCACGACAACTCCCGACATCAGCGCCGGCACCATCGTCGCGTTCACTACGCTCCAGTTCAGGCTGTACTTCCCCATCGTCAACCTGATGGAGGTATCGGTGGAGCTGCAGTCCTCGATGGCACTGTTCGAGCGCATCTTCCGCTATCTGGATATCAGACCGGACATCGAGGACCGTCCCGACGCCGTGGACATGGACCCACGCGACGTTCGCGGTCGCTTGACCTTCGACTCGGTCAAGCTGTCGTACAACCCTGAGCATGGTGAGCAGACCACCGACGACGGCCACCGCCGCTGGGCGCTGGACGACGTGGACTTTGAGGTGCAGCCTGGTCATCTCGCCGCGTTCGTCGGTCCGAGCGGTGCGGGTAAGTCCACCATCTCGTACCTGATTCCGCGGCTGTACGATCCGACCGAAGGCGCAGTGAAGATCGACGGCATGGACGTCCGCGACATCAAGCTGGACTCCCTCGCCGGCATGATCGGGTACGTGACTCAGGAGAGCTACCTGTTTCACGCCAGTCTGAGGAGCAATCTGCTGTACGCCAGGCCCGGCGCCACCCAGGCTGAGATCGAGGCCGCCGCGAGAGCCGCATACATCCACGACTGGATCGAGACGCTCCCAGACGGGTATGACACTGTCGTAGGAGAGCGCGGCTACCGGCTGTCCGGTGGAGAGCGCCAGCGGCTCGCGATCGCCCGCGTGATCCTGCACGACCCGCGCATCCTGATTCTTGACGAGGCCACGTCTGCGCTCGACACGTCGAGCGAGCGACACGTCCAGATGGCACTGGAGCCGCTCATGCGCGACCGAACGACCATCGCCATAGCCCACCGTCTGTCCACGATAATGTCGGCTGACGTGATCTACGTGGTCGACGGGGGCAGGATCATCGAGTACGGCACCCACCATGAGCTGCTAGAGCGATGCGGCCTTTACGCCGAGCTATACAACGAGCAGTTCCAGGGCGGCCTCGTCGAGTCCCACTGCGAAGACGGCATAGTGCTCACCGACGGCCGTGTAATGACCCACGAAGGCGTCCTGGTGGGGGCCGGCGCGGACTGAATGGGGACGCCTGCCGGCAAAAGAGAGCCCCCGCCGACGGTATGCCTGGCGAGGGCGGCGGGGGCCTCATCGGACACCGGCCTCCGGCAGCTGTTTGCGATACCATTCCACAGTGGATGATATATAGTGAGTGTCGAAAGGTCGAACTCAGACCGCTGAGAATCCTGAGGTGTCGAGTTGGGTATTGTTAATCTCAAGTCATTTTCACTGGCGGACTACTTGAAGGCCGCCCTCGAGTTCGCAGAATATGAACAGGACGATGGCATGATCGTTGCCAGCGTCCCGAACTGTGCGGGCTTCTACTCCGAGGGCGAATCGTACGAGGAATCTCGAACCAATCTTCTGGATGCCATTGAAGGCAACGTTATGATCGCCCTCCAGATGGGTTGGGAGATACCGAGTATTCCAGGCGTTGAGATGCCGACTGGACACGATCACGTCGGTTCGCCAGGCACCGACTAAGCTCTGCCGCACTAAGTCTGGGAACTTTTGAACACTGACACACGCCTGATGACACGTTACTTGCAATAAAAGTACACGTAAGACATATTACTTGCAGTTTTCGCTTGTTGATGCAACACTGGCGACATGGTTCATGAAATTCTCCAGTGGGACGAACTGGAAATTCGGCTGACACAGATATTCAGCCCTGCTGCGGCCATAGACCGCAAAGCACTGTTCCATGGTCGCCACGCTATAATCAGGCGTCTCATTGCCACCGCAAATCAGGCTGGGCAGCACGCCATCATCTATGGTGAGCGTGGAGTCGGCAAGACTTCCCTTGCAAACGTGCTGTCGTCCTATCTGGAGCCGTTCACGTCGGAGACCATAGCGACTGCGAGAGTAAACTGCTACGGGGAAACGACCTACACACAGATATGGAGATCCCTGTTTGAGCAGATTGAGATTCTCTCAGCACAAGAATACGGTGACCTCACTCTGAACGACGTGTTCAAAGTCCTTCGTGAAGAAGACGACAGAAAACTCATCCTCATAGTTGACGAGTTCGATCGGATTCAGGACCCTGACATAGACATATTGTTCGCCGACACTATCAAGACGCTGTCGGACTTCAGTCTGGACACTACCCTGATACTGGTGGGGGTGGCGGATGACATTGACGATCTCATCACGGAGCATGAATCTATCAACCGCTGCCTGGCCCAGATTCATCTGCCTCGAATGTCCGTCGGTGAGCTGGAGTCGATCGTCAAGTTCGGTATCGAGACCGCAGGTATGGAGATTTCTGGTGAAGCGGTCTCTCAAATCTGCGCGTTGTCGCTCGGGCTGCCGAATTACGTTCACGCCCTGGGCCTGGCGGCCGGAAACGCGGCGGTAGACAGGAAGAGTCGACGGGTTCAGACCGAGGACGTGGCGAGTGCCATCGAGTCTCTGATTCTGGAGTCGCAGCAGACAGTCATCCGGGCGTTCGATCTGGCAACTGCCAGTCCGAGGAGACAGACATTTTACTTTCAGGTCCTTTTGGCCTGCTCTCTGGCCCCGACCGACCAGCTGGGCTACTTCCGACCAGCAGACATTCGCGATTGGTACTCCAAGATCATGGGGCGCGGCCAGGACACTTCGGCATACACGCGACACTTGCACGGGCTGTGCGAGGAGAGGCGGGGCTCAGTTCTCCAGAGACTGGGGGAGCCGCGCAGCTATAGATTCAGGTTCACCGACCCGATCTTGCAGCCATACGTCCTCATGCGGGGGTTAGAGGGAGGTCTGGTTACCATGGACGACATCCGACCCCCGTGTGAAGTCTAGTGCACGCGGTTGGGCGTGCCCCTGCTGGTGTCGGCTTCTCCGCGCCGAACACCTACCCCTTGCGCTCTGTTGCTAGAGGCTCTCGGTTTCCAGGAACACGTGGACTTCTACCAGGTCATCCGTCGCCCTGGCGTGCTCGAACTGTTCCGCCTCAATACTGTACCCATACACGGCTGCGACGGAGTCTTGACCGTACATCTTCTTCAATATGCCGGCGGACTGACGAGCGCGACCAATGTCCCTGTTGCCAATGACGCCCGACGCCTCCACCGCGACATGAACCCTCTCGCCGGCCGTATTTATGGCCCGTACGACCATGTCCGTATCGATTAGCCGACCGATTTCCTCTTCCGTGATCTCCCCCATGTCGGCAGCATGCTCCATCCTCCTCGCGAACTCTTCTGCCCTGCCGGGTGGCTGGACGTAGTGTTCTGCCAACCAAAGTGTCCGCGGATGAGTAAGTTCAAGCGTTGCGGCAAGTCTCTGGCGCAGCCTCGTGGACATCTTCAATTCGAGGGCAGAACCTCGTAAGTCATTCACGCTAGTTGTCAGATTTCGTATGTCCTCCTCGACACGGTCGAAGCGTTGGTCCATGCCGTCGAAGCGTTGGTCCATGCCGTCGAGACGTCGGTCGATACCATCGAAACGCTCGTCGACGGCATCGAAGCGTTTGTCGATGGCATCGAAGCGCTCCTCGGTGCTTGTCTTGAATTCGCTGAACTCCTTTGGCAATGCCAACAGGTCCTGCGTCAAGAGCTCACGCCTTGCTGCAGCTTTGAACTCCTCGTTTTCGCGCAGTGCGCGAATGAAGTCGTCTGTCGTTTCGATAATTAGAGACATGGGCCTTTTCTCACTTTAGATTGTACCCCATGCTATTAGAGGAGGGTGGTGGGATTTCTACCCCAACACCCTCTTGCTTTTACCCAGACTCCGAAACCCGTTCAGCTACACGTTGGTCGCAGCTGGGCGGCCTTCGATGGCGTGCCGTACTTCCGGGTTGACCACGGACATCGGGAACGTGCCGTTCAGCAGCCGTGAGGTCTCCTGGCCGACCTGGACGCCGGACATGACCCTTGACATGTTCGATGTGCCCGCCGAGTGTGGCGACACCACGACGTTGTCCATCGTCAGCAGCGGGTTATCTGCCGGGGTGGGCTCTTCCTCGAACACGTCGAGGCCTGCGCCGGCGATCTCTCCGTTCTGGAGCGCGGCGATCAATGCGGCCTCATCGATCACGGGGCCGCGGCAGGTGTTCACGATGTAAGCTGTCGGCTTCATCGCCTTGAAGAAGCTCTCGCTCAGCAGCCCTTGGGTCTCGTTGTTCAGAGGGGTGTGGACCGATACGAAGTCGGACTCCGCCGCCAGCTCCTCGAGGCTCCCGACAAGTCTGACCCTGTACTCTCTCGCGATCCAGGGCGGACAGTATGGGTCGTACGCGATAACCTCCATGCCGAACGCCTGGGCCTTGCGCGCTGTGGCGCGAGCGATGTTGCCGAAGGCGACCAGGCCGAGCGTCTGGTCGTAGATGGGCACCATAGGCATGATGGCGGCGCGCGTCTCGGCGCCCCACTTTCCAGCCTTGACCAGATCGTTGAGCTGCGCCAGCTTCTTGGCGCAGGCTAGCAGCAGCAGGATGGCGTGGTTTGACACCTCCTCGGTGCAGAAGCCCGCAGAGTTGACGACCATGATCCCCTGTTCGGTCGCGGCCTCGTGGTCGATGTGGTTGAACCCGTGGCTGCCGACCATGATCGCCTGCACGCCTTCGGTCTCCTCGATAACCTCGCGGGAGATCGGCACACCGGCGTTGATTACGATGTCCGCGCCCGCCATAGCTTCGATGGTCTCACCGTCGCTGGCGCACTCGAACTTCTCCAGTTCGTAGTCCAGGCCCTGGATCTGCTCTTCGATGAGCTCCGTGTCTGCTTCGCCGCTGCCTGAAATTACCGAAATCTTCAGTGTCACCTGATTCCTCCTGTTGTTTTTGATTTTCAGTCTGCCTAGCGACTCTCGTTCGCCAGGGTGCTTATTGCCTCGATTATTGTGTCGACCTCTCGGTCTTCGGTGAAGAACGCGCAGCACAGGCGCATCGCGCTATGTTGTAGTGCGGGCCGTCCCAGTATTCTCCACCGCTCGAACATCTGCGAGTTGAGCTCGTCGCCTTGCAGTCCTGCCAACGAGAAGGTCACGATTCCGGTCGAGAATTCGTGGCTCTCGGGACTGCGGAGCGTCGCGCCCGGTATCTCTGCGATGCCCGCCTTCAACCTGTCGGCAAGCTGGAGCGAACGTGTCTCGATGGTGTCAATGCCGACCCCATCGATGTACTCGATCGCCTTGCCCATAGCGCCGTACAGGACGGTGTGGCGTCCGCCGAACTCGAACCTGTGAGCCGTGTCGAGAAACTCCAGGTCCGCCATGGTCTGGCGGTCCAGGACACCCGCCTGCGACCCTGTCCACGAGACCTTGAGCCTCTCGACCCAGTCGCGCTTGACGTAGAAGAAGCCCGTGCCCCATCCGCCAAGCAGCCACTTGTGGCCGGTGCCAGCGTAGAAGTCGCAGTCCATGTCGCGCAGGTCGACCTGGAACTGACCGGCGGACTGCGCCGCGTCCAACGCGACGGGCACGCCTCTCGCGTGGGCCAGGTCGCATATCTCCTTGGCTGGCAGCCGCGTTCCGGTGTCGGTCGTCACGTGGCTGATGCAGACCAGCTTGGTGCGCTCGTTGATGAGCGCGTCCAGCCCGGCCAGCATCTCGGATCGATCCTCCGGCAGCGGCATCCGTCTGATCCTGATGCCGCGCTCCGCCTCGAGGTTGAGCCACACCATGATCCCGGTTGGATGCTCCTCCTCGGTGACGATGACCTCGTCTCCGGGGTTCCAGTCCATGCCGTAGGCGACCGTGCTCAGTCCCTCGGATATAGACCGCAGCATCGCGATCTCCTCCGGAGTGACCCCGAAGAAGTCGGCCACGGTCCCACGGGCCTTCTCGAACTCCTCGCTGATCGGGCCTTTGATCGAGGGGATGTCAGGCCCACCCTCCATCGCAGCCCGGTACTGGCCGGTGATGGAGTCGACCATCTGCCTGGACAGCGGCCCAGTGCCGCCGGTGTTCATGTAGATCGACTCGCCCAAAGCTGGGAAGTCGGAGCGGATGCGGTTAAGGTCGAGCGTCATATGGGTCCTCCTTGGGTGGACGGTCGTTCCACATTATACGCATCGCCCCGATGGTTGTGGGGAGGTGTGATTCAGCTTCGAGCCTATCCTAGGTCCGCAATACCAGTCCCGGGCACTGCCGCCTCTTCCGGTTGATGCCTCGTGACCAAACAGCCGCAGTCGCTCACTTGGCCCGGCGCGGTGTGGGCGTCCCCTGCTTCTACATCAGAGAGGGTCCTTTCTAATCCGTATCATCAGCTTGTCGCCATTCTCCCAGGGCTGCGACGACACCGCCCAACTCAGTGTGTTGGAAGCCGGTTCGGCCCCGACTGTCGCGTCAAACACCTCCAGGGACAGCGATACCGAACCGTCCGGCTCGATGAAGTCCAGAATGTGGTCCCCGAGCACGTCGTCCGGGTCCGATGCGGTAGTGACTTCAAGTTTCACCTGTCCCCCGTTCGAACCGGCGACAGCCTCTGAGCTCGTGGACGAGGGTTCCCACGCCAGGCTGCTGATTGTCGTCGTAGCGCCGTTGGCGCCGGTGAACGACGCGGGGCTCAGCACGCCGTTGGTGGAGTCCGCCGCGACGGGGGTTCCGTCAGTCACCGGGTCGAAGAAGAACTCGTGCAGTGCTCTTCTGGCGGTGACCGTCACTGTAACCTCGTTGCTGATGATGTAGTTGCAGGGCCTGAATACCGGCTCTCTCTCCTTGATGTCGAACGAATACTCCCCTCCCGGCAGCGGTCGTGCGGTGCTGATGATCTCGGCCTCATCGAAGCCATCAGTCGTCTAGGTCCCGATGGAGACGCTGAACAAGGACGAGTCCGAGCCTTCCAGCCACGTCGGGGCGGGATCGGGATTGCGGAAGTCGCGGCGGTCGATCACTGCCCCCGCAGGCAGGCCGGACCCAATGGCGGGGGCGAGGTTCCAGAGGGTAAGCTCCCCGCCCATTGCGATAGGCCAGTTGCGTTCGAGGCGCATGTGCTCGTACTTTTTGACGACGCAATTCCTGTACTTCTCTGAGTCGTCGCTTGCAAGCTCGGCGGCAACCGCCGCGACACGTTGCTTGAAGATGGGCAGCGATATGTTCTGAGAATTCGGCGGTAGGGACATCATGTAAGTCCCGTCCGCCAGTGTGCGTGGACGTTCTTCTGGAAACCAGAGCACACTGCTCCGACTGTGCAGGCTGTACCTGTCGTCGTTTGAGTATGGGTCTTCATCGGAAAGATAGAAATGGTCGTCCCGTTGGAGCAGTCCGGTGAGCACGGTCCCGAACCATTCGACTCCGCCACCGTGGTCGCCGACGAGGAAGATAATGGCCCTGTTGTCGTCCCACTGGGTATCTCGCCTCTGGACGATTGCGGCCCTCGCGGACTCGGCCTCTGCCCTCGTCGCGTAATAGGTGCCGTCGAGCCAGAGGGCCGTGATGTTCGTTGGGCCGCTCCCCTTCAGGTACTCGTGCACGGTGAGGTTGAATTTCAAAATTGCGCGATACCTGTTGTCCACACCTCCGCGGTACGGGTCTGATGCAAGGACAACCTCAGACGTTGTCGAGGCCAGCGTCGCCAGGACGATTGTGTTGTGTATGATGATCTTCTCCTCGAGAAGCAGGTCTCCCGTCACAGGCGGCGGTGGAGCCGCTGCTACGGGTGGAGGCGGAGGAGCAGCCACCATGGGCGGCGGTTGGGCGACAGAGGGCTGCGCCGCAGGCTGTGAGCCTCCAACGTCAGTTGAGACCTGCGGAGGGACGTTCGTCTGCGAACCGTTGTCTGCCTGTAAGAACTGCCCGCAGGACAGCAGCACCGCCAGCAACGGAATGAGCAATGTGATTCTGGTCATCTGCGTAACTCCTGCCGCCTAGTGCTTGTCGTGCGCGAAGTAGATCGCCCGTAGCTGCTTTATGTCTTCGTCTGTAATGCTCCAACCATTGTTCATGGCCGCGTTACGACAAGTTGGCTCAGACGCCTCCCAGGGAAAGGGCTAGAGCCTGCCCCGTACTCAATACGGGGGTGAGTGAAAATCCCAGCCTCCCACTCTGGCACTGCTTCCTCACCTTCCCGCATACGCGCGGCGCAGCGCGTTGTGCACGAACTCGTAGTAGTCGGTGTGGGCTCTCTCGACGGGCACCAGGAGGTCGCCCAGATCGCCGGGTTCCGGTATCCACGCGGCCGGGTCTGGTAGCGGACGCGCGGCGCAGGCGAGCTCCCAGAATCCGAGGTTCCGAACAGGCCCGGACAACGCCTGGTAGTACTCCAAGAACGGGTCAGCAGCCTCCTTGATGCCGCGCAGGTGCATCTCCATCCTGAAGTTGCCGACATCGATCGCAGGATCGCCATACGCAGACGCATCCCAGTCCAACACGGCTGAGATTCGCCCATCGACCCACAGTATGTTTCCGGGCCAGAAGTCCATGTGGAGAAACACCGGGCGGTCCGCGACCAGCCCGCCGCGCAGCTCCCGAATCGCATCGTAGATCGTATCCGAGAGCGGGTGTCCGGCCATTCTATCGGGCCACTCGCCGGACAGAAAGTAAAGGCCAAGGTCGTTGCCGTCGTAGATGTGGCGTCGGTCGTCGTCTTCAAGGCTGACGTCATGGATCCGAAGAAGTAGCTCCGCTATGTCCCGCGCCCACGCATCCGGATCGCGCGGATTGGCGTTCTGGGTACCTTCTACGAAAGTCGTGACGATTCCGGGCATGCCAAGCAACTCTCCGGTGGCGTCGAGCAGCACCGGCTCGGGCGCGGGGATACCGTGTTTCCGGGCTATCCGCAGTCCGTGAAAGTCGGCGGTGGCGCGTTCGGGGTCTGGATCATCGGTCATCCGCTTGACGACAAGCCGCAATCTGCTGCCTGCGGGGGACAGCGTATCCAGCACCTGCACGGAGTTGGTGAACGCGGCGTGCGCCGGGGTGACGGACACGAGCTTGTGATCTGGAACGACGGCGTCTATGACTCGGGATGCCAGGTCCGCATGGGCCGCCGAGACTACCGTCGGCTCACAGGCGGGGTCAGAGGTTTCGGCGTCGATCATGCACCCTACCCAGAGCAACGACTCCCAATGCGAGTGCTAGGTAGTGTTGACATTTGATTATAAGGCAGTTCAATAACCCAATTTCGTCATTCCGGCCTACGCCGGAATGACGAACGAGCACGATGTCTGCTTCCAAAGGCACCTGGATTCCCGCGAAAGCGGGAATGACGGGAAATGTCAACACTACCTAGACCACCGGGCGCGCCAGCGTCTCAGGCGACACCTTGCGGGGCAGCCACTCGCCGTCGGACGAGCTGCCGACGAGCTTGCCGTCCTCCACGATCACCTTGCCCCTGAGAACGGTCTTCACAGGGTAGCCCTCGCACTCGAACCCCTCCCAGATGCTGTAGTCGGAATCTGCGTGCAGGTCGTCGAGCGTGAGCGTCTTGCGGACGTTCGGGTCGATGAACACCAGGTCGGCGTCGCTGCTCGGCGCGATTACTCCCTTGCGTGGATAGAGCCCCAGGATCTTCGCGGCGTTGGTCGAGGTTATGTCGGCGAAGCGCGTCAGGGACATGCCGCCCTGGGAGACGAACTTCGTGAACGCGACCGGCATCCTCGTCTCGATGCCGTTGTGCCCCCCGCAGACGGACTCTATGGTCTGACCCCAGAACTTGATGTCCTTGTACGTGGTGTACTCGTCCGTGGCCGTGGTGGACACCCGACCGTCCATCAGCCCAAGCTGCAGCTCGTCCCTGTCTGAGGCGTACTTGATGGCCGGGTACGTGTGTATCTGGGTGCCGTTGGGCTTCTTGTAGTCGTCGGAGGTGAACTCCAGGTAGTTGTGCAGCGCCTCGCCGTATACCGGCTGGCCCCGCTCCCTGGCCTCGCCGAGCGCTGCCACGCCCTCTTTGGCGGTTACGTGGACGAAGTAGATCGCGACCTCCGCGTGTTCGGCCATCCTGATGACCTTGCGGAACGAGACGTCCTCCGAGATGTTGCTGTGGACCAGGTGCAGGTTGTGTCCCTGGTCCCTGCCTTCGCGCTTCAGCTTCTCCTCCATGTAGGTCACCATGTCGTCGTCCTCTGCGTGGACCGCCATGATGCCGCCGTTCTTCGACACCTCGTTGAAGATGGCCTGCAAGTGTCCGTAGGGCACACGGCCCCCGAACGTCGTGAAGATCTTGAAGCTGGCCTGACCGGCCTCGATCGCCTCGCCGATCTCCCCGATTGTCTGCGGACTCACCGCGCCCGCCAGGATGTAGTGATACGCGAAGTCGATGTAGCTATGTCCCGAGAAAGCCTGCCGACGCGACTCCATCTGTCGCATGATGGGGTCTGGAGAGACAGGGTCGTCAGCAGTGACCGGCAGAGTCCCTGCGAAGTCGAGAAGCGTCGTGACACCGCCAAACGCCGCTGCGCGAGTTGCCGCCTCCGGGGGCTGAGTGAACACCTCCGGCCGACCGGCCCACTTCTCGGGCACCGGAATGCCGATGTGAGTGTGCGGCTCGATGCCGCCCGGCAGCACGATCATGCCCGAGGCGTCGATGACGTGGGCCCCTTCAGTCGAGAGGACGCCGGGATGCGCCAGCGCGGCGATCCTGCCGTCCGCGATGGCAATGTCCACCTCCGCCACCCCCTGAGGAGTCACAACCTGTCCGCCGGTTACAATCGTGTCCAACATGATGACCCCCTCAGCCTGTGGTTATGGGCCGTGGCTCAGACTTCGAACAACCTTCGGGGCAAGCCTGATTGCCTGATGATCGAGTTGAGCGTTCCCCTTGCTAGTTCCCCATGGTCCGGTACTGGAACAGTAGTCGTACTATTCCCACTCGACCGTTGCATGATAATGTGACTGCCACCCCTTCTGCGCTCTTGATGGAAGCCATTCTCCTCCAGAATACGGCAGACTTCTCGTCCAGATAATACTCTGAGCCTAGCCAATCGCTATTTCCACCTGGGTTACACGCCTGCTTCCGTTCAACCGGCTCTCGATCTCGGCGTCCGATGCTGTTTCGAAGAATAGCTCCAGCGCCTCTCGCAGATTGCTAAGGGCTTCCTCTTCGCTGATGCCCTGGCTTGCAATATCAGTTTCTGGGCAAAGGGCCACGTACCATTTGCCTTCACGCTCGATGATAGCGGTCAGTGTTTTGGAAGGCATACTGTATCTGGTCCCTTCTGGGAAATTCACTTCGCGAATCGCACTTGCAGCAGGATGTCTGGCGCGATTCGGGCAATGTACGCTTGGTTCTTCCAGAATGCTAAATCACCACCGGTCCAATGTACAGGCGGCGTATCTAACTCCTGGCCATCAGTCTTGACATGGTCCGCGCCGATAAGCTCGGAGGCAACAATGCAGGCGTTCTCAAGATCGTAGGCCTCGTAAGCCACTATTAGGTCAAGCGACGTTCTCAGTATGTACTCCACCTCGGTGAGGCGACGATACAACCAACTCGGTTACCCTAACTCCAAATCGCGGTGCGACCGTTCTTCATGCAGCAGCGCAGCTGCCTGCACACTAAGGTCTGCACCAGGACGCTGGGCGAGCCGCTTTCGCCACTCCCACCCCGCCAACTCGCGCTCAACGGCGGCGAGCACCACGTCGCTCACAGTGCGGTTGGTCTCCAGCGCGCACTGATGTAGGCGCTCATAGAGGTCGTCGGGAATGTTGTCTATGTGTAGGTCAGCCATTGGACGAGGGTAGCATCAACTTAGGACAGAAGGGTAATGGATGAGGTGGCTAGCACACGTGGGACACCCTCACGAGAGCTAGTTCTATTGTCCGTAATTGATTAGCGGAGTCGGAGAGGTGGGGAAGAGGTTCAGATGGAGCGGGCGTGGACAGGCGCGCCGCTGAACACACTACACAGACCATCCACCGCCGACTGACCACCACCCTGCCGAGCCAGGGTCCTGATTACGCTGGTGAACGCACTGAACGCATCCGCACCATCTTCGTTCTTCGAGCAGTGCGACACCTTCCTCGCTATCACCGCCCCTCGCAGAGCTCGCTCAGCACGGTTGTTGGTCGGCTCTATGCCAACACCGTCCAGAAAACGCAGCAGGTTCCCACGATCGTCCTGCCAGCCAAGCTCGTTCTGCAGCCTCCAGTTGTCACGATCAGACAGCGGACGGTCCCGCAGATGGTGGCTCACCTCTCGTCTCAACCGCTCCGTCTCCCCACCATAGTCCGCCACCTCTCCACGACGTTCCGACTCCCGCAGTTCCATCGCCTCTCTGAGCAACTCGCTCAGTCGCTTACCGAAGCTGCGACCACGGCCCACCTTGGTCTCGATAACCTCGCTGATCGAGCGCAGCACATGCGCCAGACACTTCTGCTGTCTCACTCCCGACAGTGCCTGTGCATCGTAGCTCCGCGCTCGATCGGTCACCATCACTCCCGCATAGTCGCCCGGAACAACCTCCCTGACCTCCTCGTTACGGTGACGACCGCGCACCTGGTACACCGTGGCGTCATCGGTCTCGAACGCCATCAGGAACGCAGACTCTCCTCCCACTCGCCAGCCCGTGTCGTCGGTGTGCACCACCGCGCTCTCACGCACAGACTCCCGAAGCCTCTGGTACGCATCTCCCACAGCGCCCCGTGCACGGCGCAGTGCGTCCTGGGTGATCGCGCTCTGGCTCAACTCCACACCGGTCAGCGCTCTGAGTACCGTCGGTACCCTACGAACCGGTATGCCCACTCCGTAGTGCAGCATGTGAGCCGCAGCCATCACTCGTCTTCCCACCCGATGGGCGCTCGCACCGTACTGGTCAGGTCCAACGTCCCGATGACGCCCTCGCACACGCCTGCCGCACGACACGCATCGGCATACCTGCACCCGGTACTCTGTCACCTGCGGTCTGGGCATCGGGGGAATGTCGGTCACGTACGCAAGGCTCTCTCCCTCATGTTCGAGTATGCCTCCACATCCGGGGCAGCTTTCCGCTGAAACCGCAACGTCAACAGGCGGTGCTGTCAGCTCGTCCACCGCCGGCGGCTTTCTGTAGCTGAAGTTCCCCTTCCCGGGCTTTCGACCCGGACGCCTTGGCTTTGAGGTCCGCTCGCCCTTGGAGAATGGCGCTGCCTGGCGCTTGCCCGCTCGCTGCGCTGCGGCGAGCTGCTTGCGAAGCTCCTTGATCGTCGTCGTCAGACGCGCGACCTGGCCTTGCAAGCGGTCGACCTTGCCGATCAGGTCGTCGTGTTCACAGGGAGGGCGGTCTTTGTCGGTACACATGGCCGAAGTATAAGAACATGACCTGCCGACTGCAATCTCACCAACCACTACCGCTAATCAATTACTATTGTCCCTTGCCCCTCACTGGCACTTCGACAGCCGGAACCTCAGGTTAAACTAGCTAGACCGCCCCAGGTCCGCGATTACTTGACAGCTATCGGAAGTGTTACTACTCTGAGTCGACTTGCCGCGCTCATGTACAGTGGCCGACGTCATTCTTCGCAACTGATAGGAGAGAGTTCTATGGTGTCCCGCAACGCTCTTGACGCACTTTCAAAACGCTCCACGCAGTTGCTTGAGCAGGGCACTTTGACGACCGAGGAGGCAACCAAGCATGCCCTAATCCTACCGTTCATCCAAGCACTTGGATATGACATCTTCAATCCCACGGAAGTCGTACCGGAGTACACCGCTGATTTCGGACTGAAGCAGGGAGAGAAGGTGGACTACGCCATAATCAGAGAAGAAAGCGACGGCGCACCGGCCCTGTTGATAGAGTGCAAGAAAGTCTCCGATGTGTTGGACGTATCAAAGGCCTCGCAATTAGGGCGTTACTTCAGCCAGACACCAGCTCACATTGGGATCCTCACAAACGGCATTGTGTATAAGTTCTTCAGCGACATAGATGCCGAAAACGTCATGGATGCGACACCGTTTTTGGTAATAGACATCACTAAGCTGGATGCCCGTGACATAAGCGCCATAGACCACTTCGCGAAGCAGTCATTTGATATTGATGAGGCACGAAGTGCAGCCTCCAATATGAAACACATCCGTGGGATGAAGGTTTACCTGGCTCGTAATTGATTAGCGGAGGCGTAGAGGTGGGGAAGAGGTTCAGGTGGAGCGGGCGTGGACAGGCGCGCCGCTGAACACACCACACAGACCATCCACCAGCGGCTGATCGCCACCATTGCGGGCCAGCGTCCTGATTACACTGGTGAACGCACTGAACGCATCCGCACCATCTTTGTTCTTCGAGCAGTGCGACACCTTTCGCGCTATCACCGCCCCGCGCAGCGCTCGCTCAGCACGGTTGTTGGTCGGCTCTATGCCTGGATCATCCAGAAACCGCAGCAGGTTGCCACGGTCATCGTGCCAGCCAAGCTCGTTCTGAAGCCTCCCGTTGTCACGATCAGGCATCGGGCGGTCTCGCAGATGATAGCTCACCTCTCGTCTCAACCGCTCCGTCTCCGCAACATAGTCCGACGCCTCTCCCCGACGATATGACTGCCTCAGTTCCATCGCCTCTCTGAGCAGGCCGCTCAGACGCTTGCCGAAGCTGCGTCCTCTACCCACCTTGGTCTCGACCACCTCACTGATCGAGCGCAGCACGTGTGCCAGACATTTCTGCTGTTTCACACCCGACAGAGCCTGAGCATCGTAGCTCCGGCCCCTGTCCGTCACCATCACTCCTCCATAGTCCGACGGCACCACCTCTCTCACCTCTTCGTTGCGGTGACGAGCACGCACCTGGTACACCGTGGCATCTTCGGTCTCGAACGCCATCAGGAAGGCGCCCTCACCGCCCACTCGCCATCCCGTGTCGTCTGTGTGGACGACCCGACTCGCACACACCGAATCCCGCAGCCTCTGGTACGCATCTCCCACAGCGCCCTGGGCTCGGCGCAGTGCGTCCTGGGTGATCGCACCCTGGCTCAGCTCCACTCCGGTCAGCGCCCTCAGCACAGACGGCACCCTACGAACCGGTATGCCCACTCCGTAGTGCAGTACATGCGCCGCAGCCATCACTCTTCTACCCATACGGTGCGCACTCGCCCCGTACTGGTCCGCACCAACTTCGGCGTGGCGTCCTCGTACCCGTCTGCCGCAGCCACGACACCGACACACCTGCACCCGGTATTCTGTCACCTGCGGTCTGGGCATCGCGGGAATGTCGGTCACGTAGACAACATCCACTCCCTCCTGCTCGAGCACTCCTCCACATCCGGGACAGTTGTCGTCGGCCACCGACACATCCACTGGCGGCTCGGTGACCTCATCTGGAGACGGCGGCTTGCGGTAGCTGAAGTTCCCCATGCCCGGCTTTCGGCCGGGGCGTTTGGGCTTGTTGGTTCGCCCACCCTTGGAGAACGGGGCTGCCTGGCGCTTTCCCGCTCGCTTGGCCTCGGCGAGTTCCTTACGCAACTCTTTGATCGTCGCCGTAAGACGCGCAACCTGATCTTGCTGTCGGCTGACCAAGGCGATCAGCTCCCCGTGCTCACAGGGTGGAGGGTCTCTGTCTGTACACATAGCCGGAGTATAAGAATATGCCCAGCCTACCGCAACGCCTCAGCCGAAGCCGCTAATCAATTACCCTGGCTCAGATGTACGGCCAACCAGACTCCGATTTCGTCCGGCTGCTGGCGAGGAAAGTTTACTCCGGTATCATAACTCAATCGCGCTTTGAGCATTTCGAAGGACTGGTAAGACTGGCGTTTCAAGGCTTCATCAACGATCGCATCAATAGCACACTTCAAAGGGCGTCGGACATAGCCAACACTGAGAATGATGAAAGTGAACTACCTGATAGCCCAGAAAGCGAGCCTGAAGTCATCGAACAGGTCGAGCCAAGCGAAGGTAGGAAGTCGATCACCACAACGGTTGAAGAGGTTCAAGGTTACGAGTTGGTCAAGACAATAGTTGCGAACATTGTCGACCCGAGCCGCATCACCATCCGAGACACGCAAAGCTACTGCGGTGTACTGCTGGATGACAATAATAGGAAAACCATCTGTCGCCTGCGCTTCAACGCAGCCTCTGTGAAGTACTTGGCCCTGCTTGATGAGGACAGACGTGAAACCCGCTACCGCCTAGATTCCATAGATGACATATCCAGGTATGCGGTAGAGATACAGGCAACGGTGAGGCGGCACCTCGACAGCTAAGAGGCTGCTGAAGGCTACTGCCGGAATCCGCGTTCTCATTGTTGCCGGGATACGGTAGTCTCGGGGGACATGGCACAAGAAAACATCCAAATAGAGTCTGGCACACTCCTAGTCAGCTTATACCAATTTCGTGTAATGCCGCCGTATTCTCGCTGATCGGACTCTCTGGATTCCGGCCTTCGCCGGAATGACGGACGGGGGGCTGGTCATGTGATTTGCGGCGTAGTCAGAACGAATTGGTATTAGCTCGCCTTCCCAAATCTCAACGTCCGTGCGCGCGAAGTCCTCGCCCTTGAACAGAAGCGGCTCCTGCGTGACCTCCGCCAGCGCGTAGGCGAAACAGTCACCGTAGTTCAACGCCGCAGGGTGGTTGCCCTTACCGAATCGACGCCACGCCCGACGAGCAGCCTGTGCTTGCTCGACAGTGACAGGCTCCAACTCGATTCCAGCTTCTTGCAGGTAGTCGTCAAGCCGTCGCCCTCTCGTGTCGCCAGTTCGACGTCCGAGAGCGATGGCCGCCTCGAGAAAGTTTGCAGCCGACATACGACACAGCTGAACTTGCGCTATTGCCCTGTCGTATTGCTCGGAGTCCGGCTCATCGAATACGACTGCCAGGACCGCCGAAGTGTCAACGATCACTTGGGTAGTCCGTTCTCGTCGTACAGCCAGTCCCCATGCTCGACGGCCGAAGGGCCAGGGTGCGGATGCTTCGCAATGCGTTTCGAGATTGCACGCATCCTTTTCAGGCGCTCGGCGATTTCGCGTTCCCGCTCCAGCCGCTGTCTGAGCGCGACCGTTATGGCGCCGATCATCGTCTCGCCGGTAAGCTCTGCGAGTTCACGTGCCAGTTGACAGGTCTCTTCGTTCTTGACGTTGAGGCTCACCGGACATCCTCGCTGGGTAGAAATGAAGTGTGTATATCTACCTTACGATCCTCGGACGCCTTGTTCAACCTATGTCGGTACCGTCAAGACTCCGAGTGAGCTCACACCCTTCATCCTGATAAATTTGACCCGCCGAGACGGAATAGCCACTATAATCAATGGGAGCTGGGAGAGCCGGGGAATTGACGACAATCAATACAACTGAAGACTTCCTGACGCTGATGCGTAAGAATCAGGAGTTCCGCGAGGCTGCGAGGCAAGCTATCCTCACAGAGGAGTTGCTGGCGCTTCCTGCGGTGTTCAGTACGTTCGCGTCCGAGATGCGCACTGACTTCAGGCGACTTGAGGGGGATGTGACCGAGGTACGCACTGATGCCAGGCAACTTCAAGAGGGCCAGAAGCGGCTTGAAGGGGATGTGTCCGAGGTACGCACTGATGTCAGGCAGCTCCAAGAGGGCCAGAAGCGGCTTGAAGGGGATGTGTCCGAGGTACGCACTGATGTCAGGCAACTTCAAGATGGCCAGAGGCGGCTTGAAGGGGATGTGTCCGAGGTACGCACTGATGTCAGGCAGCTCCAAGAGGGCCAGAAGCGGCTTGAAGGGGATGTGTCCGAGGTACGCACTGATGTCAGGCAACTTCAAGATGGCCAGAGGCGCCTAGAGGATGGCCAGAAGCGCCTCGAAGACGACGTGAAGTCGCTCAGGGGGTCAGCGCTTGAGCAGAGGCTGAGCACAAAATTGCTTCCCCTGGTGGGGCGTGAGTTCAACGTCAGGCGGGTCTTCGCCATCTGGTCTCCCGGAGTTATTGACGTGTCGGGAAGCACCAAAGAGTTTCATGACGGAGTCCAACAGGCGTTGGAAGACGGCATCATTGACGATGACGATGAGACCAGGCTGCGGGTCACAGACCTCATCATGCGCTCTCAGAGGAAGACGGATAGGTCAACCCTCTGGTTCACCGTCGAGGCCTCAGGAGTCATTAACAGCGATGACGTCACCCGCTCAAAGCAGTCAGCTAACGCCGTCAGGAAGATTTACGGGCAGGACTCCATACCTATCGTCTACGGATATGGGATTCACGAAGACCAGATGAGACTGGCCGAAGATCTGGGCGTCCAGGTGTACCTCGACCCCGACAGGGACTAGAGGGAAGACGTCCTCACGCAACCTCAACGTCCGTGCGCGCGAAGTCATCGCCCTTGAACAGAAGTGGCTCCCGCGTGACCTCCGCCAGCGCGTAGGCGAAACAGTCACCGTAGTTTAACGCCGCAGGGTGGTTGCCCTTACCGAATCGACGCCACGCCCGACGAGCAGCCCGTGCTTGCTCGACAGTGACAGGCTCCAACTCGATTCCAGCTTCTTGCAGGTAGTCGTCAAGCCGTCGCCCTCTCGTGTCGCCAGTTCGACGTCCGAGAGCGATGGCCGCCTCGAGAAAGTTTGCAGCCGACATACGACACAACTGAACTTGCGCTATCGCTCTGTCGTATTGCTCGGAGTCCGGCTCATCGAATACGACTGCCAGAACCGCCGAAGTGTCAACGATCACTTGGGTAATCCGTTCTCGTCGTACAGCCAGTCCCCATGCTCGACGGCCGAAGGGCCAGGGCGCAGATGCTTCGCAATGCGCTTCGAGATTGCACGCATCCTTTTCAGACGCTCGGCGATTTCGCGTTCCCGCTCCAGCCGCTGTCTGAGCGCGACCGTGATCGCTCCGGTCATCGTCTCGCCGGTAAGCTCCGCGAGTTCACGCGCCAGTTGACAGGTCTCATCGTTCTTGATGTTGAGGCTCACCGGACATCCTCGCTGGGTAGGAATGAAGTGGATGCATCTATTTTATGACGTTCAGACGCTCTGCGCAACGAAATACGGTGATCCTACCCACCTGACCTGAGAAGGTTATCCACCCACAGCCGCCGTCGCTGTTGAAAAGACCCATAGAGCACACCCGTCACGGGCCATCAACATCGTCACCTCAGACGCAGCAGATGTCTCCCCACTCCCGCCCCTACCGGCTCTCCCTCTCGCTTTGCAAGGCCGCGACCGCGGATGCCATGTCCGGGTGCAATGCCATGATCCTGTGGAAGCCGATTATGGTGAACGCCGTTTGTATGTGAGGTCTGAGGTTGCAGATGTGAAAGCCGCGACCATCGGCCTTGAGCGCCTTGGCTACTTCCAGGACGGCGCGCAAGCCGGCGGAACTGATATATACAATTCCGGCTGAGTCCATGATGACGTCATGGTCGGTGGCGGCTATAGCGCGAAGGGCTTCAGCGCAAAAGCTATCAGCTCTGAGCGAATTGATACGTCCCTCGGGATGTAGCAACAAGATGCCAGTGGGGAAAGCTTCAGATCGGACCGTCATAATTCTCTGTTACCAATTCACCACATTATCTGTGGCCGCCGGTTAATTCGCTCGCCTTGAGAAGATTGTTCGTAATTCTAACACGCTATGAGCTTGCACTGTTTGGCTTTGGGCGAATATAAGGGCGCCTGAAACCCTGCGGCGATTCTTCGCGGCCTCCGACAGCTCCGACGCCGACTACAGGTACCTCGGGCGGCTGATCGTGGGGTTCAACGATCGGGGCGTGGTGATACCCGACAGCGTAGACCCGCCCATCAGCGGAGCCTACGCGACGGATGAACAGGGCGGACGCGAGTCCGGAGGTCAGCCCATCGCTGAAGTGAGCCGCATCGCCGACTCTCTCGCCCACCTCCACGTCGACACATCCTACAACGTGCCCGAGACTCCACCGCTCGACGACGAACGCATCCAGAACCTGGCCATCCCAGGCAAACAGGACACGGTCTTTTCACCCCGTTGACCGATTGGGAGAAGTTGCCTTTTACGTGTCTGCTTACCCTTGTGGCGCTGGAGACACTTGATAGCTGCAGTCGCGAAGCTCCGGGCAGGTCGTGTAGCCGAATGCTGCGCTCTGCATGAAGGGGGTCGCTGCACCAGTAATATAGAAAACGGCAATCGTCCCACGCCTCCCCTCGACCTTCTCGAGAGCCGCGTTGCGCATAAATGTCGATGTCGGCACGCCCTCCACTTCCGCGCACCCGGAGATCTTGTCGAAGTCGTTCCTCCGCAGACGCACCGACACCACCACGCTGTTCTGCTTCACACCTGGCCGGCGGACCGCACTCTCCATGTCCCAGTCGTTGCCGATGTCTTCTGGGCGGTCTGTTGTATGTTCCTCTGTCATCAGATTCTCTCTCGCTCTAACTTCGTCAACTCGGACGACTTGCACGGCCAGGCTGTCACCGGACGCCAGAGCCTCTTTTCGTAAGTTGGTACTATCGGTATCGCCAAGCACGCTCCTCCGTGATCTCTCCCGATTATCAGGTGAGTACCCCGTCGGAGTCTCCTATTTCTCACAATTAGATGCGGACTCTCAAGCACTTGGCAGACTGTCAGCCCATGCTCGGCGAATTTCGATTCGTTGTCCTCGTCGACTAGGAACTCGAGGACTTCAACTTCCATTCAGTGATCCTTGCAAATCTAGCATACACTGTATACTACATCATACAATTGTATACTAGAGGTCTATATGGTCCAAGAAATTAATGAGATAGTAGACACTACAACCTCCATCGAGTGGCTGATTCTCGCCGACGCCGCCGAGGTGGTTGGCGGCAAGCTCTACGTGATGGGAGGCGGATGGGACCGCCTTACGGTCCACTCTCAGTCTGCGAAGAAGAACCTCGCCGTCGCGCTCGCGCTCAGGGTCCCATGGCACGAGACCAACAGGCAACACGCTTTCCAGATCGACATGACATACGAGGACGGTTCCCAGATCGTCAGCGTCAACGGCGTCTCCGAGGTCGGACGCCCGGCCGGTATCCCACCCGGACAGCCGCAGCTAGTCCAATTCGTAGTGAACTTCGACGCCACGTTCGAAAAGCTTGGGACCTACGTCATCACTGCGCGGGTAAACGACTCACAGGAACGTTTGGTGCGATTCAACATCGTGCCCGGCCCGGGCGTTTCACGGCAGAGCGACTAGCGGCCCTGCCGCTCGCCAGTCACGAGGGTCCTCGCGACACTTCCGTCAGGCCGCCGGCTCGCTGTAGTAAGAAAACAGCATGAACAGCGAGAAACCCACGGACCACGCCCATCCGACCACGCCCGCGATCCCGGCCTTCCACCACTCGAACTCCAGGGTATTTTTTATCGCCACTACACCTGCAATCAGAATCCACACGATCCCGACAATCATCACAACTGGCACGAAGGTGTAGAAAACTGACGCCGCTAACGGCGCATAGCAGATGCCGATCGCCTTCAGGGCGCCCCTGAAACCCGTCGCACCCTGGAACAGCCGGATACCCAGAATCCACACGAACAACGTCCACAGGAACCACCCGCTCATAATGGTGGAGACGGCCATGAACAGGCCGAGGACCTCTGCGGGGTCGAAGCCCACCGTGTCCGGCTCGCGAACTTCGACCCATATCCCGAGTCCGAACGCGGACCCCGATATGATCACGATGCCGAGCGCCGCGAACATCGTCTCCTGACGGTCCCTGATCTCGTGGAATACGCTTCCGTCCAGTAGGAGGGCGCGCAGCGCCAGTTTCAACATTGCCGTTCCTATCCTCTAGAGTAGAGTGATCGAAATTGTATTCTCACCTCTGACGGTGGTTCAAGTTGGCCACCTGACACCTACTACTCTGACCGTGTAGAATCTCCAAGTCAATTCACTGAGGTAACCAGGTGGAACAGCCCGACGCCCTAATCCTTACGGCAATCGGAATCGGCACCGCGTTCGGGGTGCTTGTGTTGCTGCTCGTGACCGTGCTGCTGATCAGGCTCGCCTCCTGGTGCGCCGACAGGTACTTTGGCGACGGCGATACCTCAGACGAACCGACGGAATCTTCAGGCTCCGAAAACAGGAACCGCGCCCGCGCCGCCGCGATAGCGGTCACCGCGCTCATCGAGACACAGCCCCATCTCAGTCGGCTACCGCGAGACAATGGGCAGTAGATAGGCAGGACCGGACCTAATTGGACGAACTATTCGACTTTCTGGGTTCCACCGGTCTGTCAGCGATTGGACCGGGCGAGGGACTGATGATCCTGGTCGGCCTCGTCTTCCTCTACCTCGCCGTTGCGAGGGATATGGAACCGTACGAGCTGCTTCCGATCGGTCTCGGTGTGATCGTCGCCAACCTCCCGCTGACAGGTCTGCTCGTTTCGCCGCTTGAGGGCGCGGGATTCCAGGAGTCCGGCTTCTTCGGCATCATCTTCCACTACGGCCTCTCGTTCTGGAACATACTGCCGCCTATCATCTTTCTCGGCCTCGGCGCTCTGACCGACTTCGGACCGGTGATCTCCAACCCCAAGACTCTGCTTCTCGGAGCCGCGGCCCAGGTGGGCATATTCGTCGCGTTCTGGGGGGCGCTGGCCACAGGGGTATTCGAGCTTCCGGAAGCCGCCTCGATCGGCATCATTGGCGGAGCGGACGGCCCCACGACGATCTTCCTCTCCGCGAGACTGGCCCCGGAGCTGCTCGGAATCACCGCGGTCATTGCCTACTCCTACATGGCGGCGGTCGCGTTCATTCAGCCCCCGTTGATGAAGCTGCTCACGACCAAGAAGGAGCGCGAAATAGAGATGGCCCCTCCCAGGGATGTCTCTCGAATGGAGAAGCTCCTCTTCCCGACGATCGCGATGATCGCGATCATCCTGATAGTGCCGCGCTCAGCTCCGCTGATCGCCATGTTCATGATCGGCAACCTGTTCAGGGAGAGCGGCGCGGTGCCGAGACTCACATCAGCCGCCTCCAACGAGATCCTCAACATAGCTACCATATTCCTGATGCTGACCATAGGCACGCAGCTCTCTGCCGAGCGCGTGTTCCAGTTGGACACGCTTATCATTCTGGGACTCGGACTCGTCGCGTTCGCGTGCGGCACCACCGGCGGGCTGCTGTTCGCCAAGATCATGAACCTGTTCCTGAAGGAGAAGATCAACCCGCTGATCGGCTCCGCCGGCGTTTCGGCGGTACCGATGGCGGCGCGAATCTCGCATCACGTCGGCCAGCAGTCGAACCCACGCACGTTCCTCTTACCGCACGCGATGGGGCCAAACGTGGCCGGAGTGATCGGCTCTGCCGTTGTGGCCGGCGTGTTCATCTCCCTGGTTGCCCCAGGCTGATCCCGCTTTCGCGGGATAGACGGGTGCTGTTGAAATGTCCAGAACGGTCACAGTAAAGCTCGAAGACAGGTGGTACACCGTAGAAGTCGGTGATCTTACCGAGCGCCCTGTCAGGGCCGTCGTCGACGGATACGTCGTTGAAGTAACCGTCTCCGACCCTGTCGAAGACACGGTCGTCCCGAAGCAGCCCGAACGACGTCCGGCCCGGGCCTCTGCTCCAAGACCGGCCCCATCTCCAGCGCCCACACCGCCTCTGCCTGCCTCCACGAGGCCTCCAGGTGCGGTCGTGGACAGCCCGCCGGACCCACAAAAGGTGTTCTCAGCGCCCATGCCTGGAACGATCCTGTCGGTCGCGGTCAGCCCCGGCGATCAGATCGTCACTGGAGACACAATCTGCGTCCTGGAGGCGATGAAGATGCAGCAGGTGCTCCGCGCCGACTGGTCAGGCGTAATCAAGTCCGTTCTGGTCACAGTCGGTGAGCAGGTGATGAACGGCGCTCCAATCGTCGAACTGGAGTAGGGGCGGGTTTGAAACCCACCCCTACCAATCACCGACCGCTAATCACTGTGCGTCTATAGGCCCGAACTTCCAGATTCTCCCGCCGCTGCCGCCGGCCAGCCCATTGTCTGAGCTGGTGAACATGACACTGTTGAGAGAGTCGCCAGTGGTTATGGTCTCCTGCTCGGTCCAGGTCACTCCGCCGTCGTCCGAGTGGATAACCTTGCTGCGCGCACCAACGGCCCAGCCCTCAGTGTCGTTCAGGAAGAACACGCCGAAAAGGTCCTCTGTCAGACTCGACTCCATGCTCAACCACGTCGCTCCCCCGTCCGTTGTCCTGACGATCAACCCACTGGGCCCCACCGCGACGCCAAGGCTCGCAGACGGGAACGACACCGAGTAGAGCGTGTCGTCGACTCCGCTGTCCTGCGCTGCCCAGGTCTCGCCGCCGTCGCTGGAGTGTACCACCGCGCCGCTGTACCCCACTGCCCACGCCTTGCTGCTGTCTGACAGGAACGCGAGGTCCAGCAGATCATCGCTCGTTCCCGAGTCCTGTTTCGTCCAGCTATTGCCGGCGTCCGACGTGCGATAGATTGCGCCGAAGTCGGCGACGGCCCACCCGGCCTGCGAGTCCTTGAAGTAAACGCTCTCGAGGGCGAACACTCCCGGGACGGTTGGCAGGATCTCCCAGGTGGCACCGCCGTCTGAGGTGCGGAGCACGGTTCCCGCGGTGCCCACAGCCCATCCGTTGCTGGTATCCACGAACCATACGCCGGTCAGGTTGATCGCCGTTCCGGTTTTCTGCACGACGAACGCCGAGCCGCCGTCCGTAGTCTTGCCGATAGCCCCGTCTGTGCCGACCACCCACGCCGTGTTCGCGTCCACCATCTGGACGTCGTTCACTCCCAGCAGGCGTCTGGTGATTACCTGCTCACGAGGCGGGAACTGCGGGAGGAGCGTCCATCCCACTGGCCCAGAGGTCGCTTGTTCAGCGGCGCTCGCCCCGGACGAGCCTGACTCAGACTCTGTACTGGAGGACTCCCCGGAGCACCCAAACGCGAAGACCGCCAATAAACATGCGACCGCGGCCCATGTCCACAGCCCTGTCAACGGCACACTGAACATGCGTATTGAACTGACAACGCCGTTTTTTCGCCTCACTGGATTCTCCCCGGGGATGTAACGCTGGTGTAACACTCTGAAGGTCTCTCGCTGGTATAGTCTTCTCCTCAGGGAGACCCTGTTGGCGAGAGAATATTGAAAGTTCCGATGCGGCTATCATACGACAGATTAGTCCAGCGGGGCAGAGCATTCAAATCTTGGCATTCCCCATAGGCCAAGTTGCAAGTTTGATACCTTCTGTTAGAATGCGCTGATCGGAGCCAGTGTCTCCATAGCGGACTGTAAAAGTGAGAGGATGGAGTAATGGTAAGAGTAAGACTTGGTGCGATAGTGGTCGCGCTGCTGGTCCTGTCAGTGCTGGCGGCGGCCTGCTCCAGTACGGAAGCGCCCGCACCACCGACACCTACACCAATCAACGTTGCTGAAATAATTCAACAGACCATGCAGGCCCAGCCGCAGGGTTTGACTGCTCAAGACGTGGCCTCTGAGATCCAGAGTGCGATGGCAGGTCAGCAGGGCGTGACCCCGGCTGATGTCGCCGACGCGATCGCCAGTGCGATGGCACAGCAGCAGGGAGCCACTCCCTCTGATGTCGCCATGGCCGTCCAGCAGGCAATGGCTTCCCAGCCCGGGGTAACCCAGGCACAGGTGGGTGAGGCGATAGCCAAGGCGTTGGCAACCCAACCCGGTATCACCGAGGGTCAGGTCGCTGACGCGATAGCCAGCGCGATGTCAGGTCAGCAGGGAGTGTCCTCGGCTGATGTCTCTGATGCCATTACGAAGGCACTCGAGGCAAGGCCAGGGGTGACGCAGGCAGACATCGCGGCCGCAGTCGAGTCGGCTGTTGCCAAGGCCGCACCCGCAGCTATGGCGCCCGCGATGGACTCAGACGACTCAATGATGGGAGATTCCTCTGGAGTCACCTTCTGGAGCGACCTCGCGGCATCCTGCGAGACGCGCGGAGGTCACCTGAATCTGGGCAACATCGAGGCTGAGTTCACCAACCTCAACCCGCCGACCATCAACCAGGTCGTCCAGTTCTCGATAACGGCTGAGGTCCTCTCCGGACTCGTGCAGCTTGACCCTGAACTGAGGCCTGTCCCAGACCTCGCCGAGAGCTGGGAAGTCTCAGACGACCTTCTTACGTACACGTTCAAGCTGCGTGAGAACGCTAAGTATCATACCGGAAGGGCATTCACTGCCGACGACGTGGTGTACACCTACGACCATCAGCTCGATCCCAACACCCAGTCCATTCACACTAAGGGACTTGAGGGTGTGAACCGACCTGAGAAGGTGGACGATCACACCGTCAGCATAACCACCGCTTTCCCGAGGGCATCCTTCCTGACCAAGGTCGTCGAGCGCGCCAGTGGCCGCGTGATGACCATCGTCGATCAGGAGACCATCGCCAGCGAGGGAGAGGGTGGATTCAACCGCATGCCGGTCGGCGTCGGACCCTTCAGGGTTACTGGGCACACGTTCGGCGAGAAGCTTGACTTCGAGGCCGCGCGCGACACCTACTACGACCCCTCAGTTCCATGCATCGACGGCATGACACATTTCAACATCCCGGAGTACAACACGCTGGTCGGGGCGCTGATAAGCGGTCAAGTGGACATGATCTACGGCTTCGCCACACAGTTCTACGACCAGCTGGATGAGTCCCCGGATGTCTTAATAGACGCCACCCCGGACGTCGGCTTCCAGATGCTGGCGCTCAACGTCAGGGGCGACCGCGCTGAGAAGATCGGCATGGAAACTGCCCCCTGGGACGACATCAACGTGGTCTACGCCCTTGGGCGTGCGCTCGACCGCGACAAGTTCATCGAACGCACATTCCAGGGTCGCGCCATCGCGTCGTACGGCCCGATACCTCCTGGAGAGGGGTTCTACTTCAGGGACCTCAGCGGCACGAGCCGCCGGGCGTACGATCCCGACAGCGCAAGGCAGCTCATGGCGGATGCCGGATACGAGGACGGGTTCGAGATTGAAGTTCTCATAGTACCCGGAAACCGTGTGCCCCTAGAAGTGCTGGGAGCGCTGCTCAAGGATGAGATCAACGTCACGCTCATTCCGGACATTCAGGACAACGCGATATCTCAGCCGAGGACTGTTGCCGGCGAATACCAGGCCTTCCTCGGAGGCAGCGGCGGCGACCCGGACCCGGACGACGCCATTGACGACTGGTTCGCGGCTGGTTCCAAGTTCAACTCGTTCGGTTACGACGATCCCGAAGTCAACCGGCTGAATCTGAGGCAGAAGGCTTCGATCAACCTTGACGACAGGCTGACCCACATTCTCAACCTGAGCGACCGGGTAGACGAGACCTTCCACGGCGTGTTCACCCACCACCCGCTCCAGACGACCGCATATAGAAGCGACATCAAGGGTTACGTGTGGATTCACGCCCTCAGGCAGCTCGGCGCGGTCTGGATCGATAGGTAACAGCCGCCCTACTTTCGGCATAAGATAGAGGGCAAGGTCACTCCCTCGTTTGGGGTGACCTTGCCCTACACAATCGATCCGTTTCCTTCAGACCAGACTGACACTCGCCTATGCAACGCTACCTGATTCGCAGGTTCATATTCTCACTGTTCGCCATCTGGGCGACCATGACGGTGACGTTCGTCTTCATACGTCTGCTGCCCGGGGACCCGATTACCACAATGGCCGGTCAGGAGGGCGACCCGGCTCAGATCGAACTGATAAAAGAACGCCTCGGTCTGGATGAGCCTGTATGGGTGCAGTACTTCCTGTACATCAAGAGTATGGCCACACTGGAGCTTGGCGACAGTATCTACCGCCGCCTGCCCGTAACTGACCAGATCCTGGAGGCGTTGCCCCGCACACTCTCGCTGTCCCTGGTCTCGTTTGCCGCAGGTGTGCTCATCGGCATACCGGCAGGAATCATTTCTGCTGTCAGGCGTTACTCAATCTGGGACCATACCGCTACGTTAATAGCGTTCCTCGGGCTTGCCATGCCCGGTTTCTGGCTGGGCATCCTGCTGATAATCGTCTTTGGCATACAGCTTGGGTGGCTGCCGGTGTTCGGCTACTCGCCCCTTTCGGACGGGCTCTGGGAATGGCTGAGTAAGCTGATCCTGCCGGCGCTGGCGACAGGGACCGGATTCGGCGCAATTCTCGCGCGTCAGACCCGCTCAGCCATGCTCGAAGTGCTCTCCCAGGACTACATCCGTACGGCCTACGCCAAGGGTATGCGCGAGCGTGTCGTGATCTTCAGGCACGCTCTCAGAAACGGACTCATCCCCGTAGTCACCGTGATGGGCATTGCGCTTGCGATCCTGCTAAACGGCGCGGTCATCACCGAGAACGTATTCGCCATCAAGGGGCTGGGAAGGCTGTTCATCGACGCAATCCTGGGCCGCGACTATCCGGTCGTTCAGGGTGTTATCCTGCTGGTGGCTTGCATATTCATCTTCATGAACTTCTTCGTGGACATGCTCTACGCGGTGGTCAATCCGCGCATTCGGTACACAGACTAGATGGCGCAAGACACCATACAGGCGGAGCTCGAAGGCCAGCGCGAAAACAGACGCGGGTTGTCATATTTCGCCCGGCGTTTCCGACGCGATAAGCGGGCAATGGTCGGCCTCGTAATCGTCATAATCTTCGTCCTATGCGCGCTGTTGGGCGGATTCCTGGCCCCGTACGAAGCAGGCGCTCAGGACTATGAACTTCTGGCATCCCCCAGCTTCAGTCATCCCATGGGAACGGACAACGTCGGCCGCGACGTGCTCAGCAGGATCATCGTCGGAGCGCGTATTTCGATGGTCGTCGGATTGAGTACGGTCATTCTGGCAGCCGCTGTTGGGATAGTCCTCGGCGTGGCCGCGGGCTACTACGGCGGCTGGATGGACATGGTCGTCATGAGGCTGATCGATATCCTATGGGCGTTCCCGAACTTCATACTCGCCGTCATGCTGGTGGCCATATTCGGTCTCGGTCTGGCCAATGTAATAGTCGCGATTGCGCTCGCCTACATTGACGACTTCGCCCGCGTGATTCGCGGCATGGTGCTGATGCTCAAAGAAGAGGACTTCGTCACCGCCGGTCGCGCCATGGGCTCGTCGGACAGCAGGCTCATGTTCAAGCACATCTTCCCGAACGCCATGCCGCCCGTGATTGTCCAGGCCAGCGTGTTTGTGGCGGCCGCGATTCTGGCGGAAGCCAGCCTCACGTTCCTCGGGCTAGGCGTGTCGCCCCTCACGCCGACGTGGTCATCCATTCTCAACGACGCGCGACCCTTCTTCACACGCGCCTGGTGGCTGGCGACGTTCCCAGGACTGGTCATCATGCTGATCGTGCTGGCCGTCAACTTCGTCGGAGACGCCATCCGCGACATCAACGACGTCAGAGAGTACGGTCCCGGCGTAACCAACTGATCGCCCAACACTGTTCTCGTCCCGTTTGCCGGATACCGCTGAAGTCATTCGTCATTCCCGCGAATGCGGGAGTCCATGAAGTGGCTCATTGCACGGCAACCCGATGACCGTGGCAGTGTGAGCATCGGCAGATACACCGTTGACAGACTCGGAATGAAATTCCGATACCGCAGAAATCCCACCGCAGAAACGGTCGCGGTAGCGCTGGTCTTTCTGATTGCTCTCGTCGGCAGCACCGTCTACTTCACCCGTAACGCAGACGGACCCGCTTCGCCCAGCGACGAGGGAGGCTGGCAGCCGATCCCGTCCGGTGTAACCTCGACGCTTCTCGACATAGACTTCGTCGACCCCGAACACGGCTGGGCCGTGGGTCAGGACGGCACCATCATCGCCACGTCAGACGGTGGAGAGACATGGCACAGCCAGGCATCCGGATTCGAGCTGACCATCCGCGGCGTCGACTTCATAGACACCCAGACCGGCTGGGCGGTTGGACACCTCGGACTGATTCTCCACACCACCGACGGCGGACAGAACTGGTCGTTCCGGGGGAATGAGGCCGCGCTCGGACTGAACCTGATTCAAGTCAGGTTCAGCAGCCCAGGCGTCGGGTGGATCGTCACCGAGCAAGGTGGGTTCACGCTCAGGACCTCTGACGGTGGCGAGACCTGGGGGCGACAGCCCTTTGGCAGCGCTCAGGCCAGGTCGGACGCCTTCATCCTGGACAACTATCGCTCGTGGATTGTGCTCACGTCGGGCGGCGTCTTATCCACTGCCGACTCCGGCGCATCCTGGGACCAGCACAAGGGCATCAACCAGGTCGAGATAGGGGCGTCAGGCATTTTCTTCCTCGACGAACGCAGGGGCTGGGTCGCCGGATGGCGCGGCAAGCAGCGCGGCATCACGTCCGGCGTACAGTTCGTCAAGTACCTCACGGACGGAATGGTCGCGCATACCACCGACGGCGGGGAGACCTGGACCCGTGTCGACGCCGACTCCGGCAAGTTCCTGTGGGATGTAGTCTTCGTAGACGCTCAGGAGGGGTGGGCCGTCGGCTCATCCGGTCAGACCATGCACTCCACCGACGGAGGCCGAACATGGTCCCCCGAACCCCCTGTGACCGGCTCGAATCTCAGAGCGGTGATCTTCTCAGACTCCAACACCGCTTGGGCAGTCGGAGAAAGCGGCACAATCCTCAAGCTGTTCCGTTAGTAACCCGAAGACGGCCAACTCGCGACCGCCCCAGTCAGACATTCAGACGCCTATGACCTTGGCAATGGCTATGACTGCGGTCGTGATTGCTGCAATCGCGGCAACACCGCCAATCTGAACGCCGACCATCCACTTGATGAGAGTACTGATCTCGCCCTTCACTTCAGCCCTGAGGTCGGCAACGTCAGACTTGATCTCACCCTTGAAATCAGCGAATTCAGACTTGAGGTCGATTATTTCCCTCGTCAGCCGGATTTCCAGGTTAGCCAGGTCCTCTTTGGTCGCGTAGTGACCGAGTTCCTGTCGGAGCTCTGCACGATAAAGGGTGAACTCCTCCCGAAGCTCTGCACGATAAAGGGTCAACTCATCTCGTAACTCTGATCGATAAAGGGTGAACTCATCTCGTAGCTCTGATCGATAATGATTCAGGTCCTTCTTGGTCGCGTGGTGACGCAACTCCTCTCGGAGCTCTGAGCGAGTTATCGGATGTTCTGCTGAGGTCATGCAGGTGTTTGCTCCATCACGACGTATTCTAGCACACGATTGCCACCAGCGCACGAAATACACCAGATACACGGCTGTTCACGAAAGATTACGTCATAGCCACGAAATCCTTGTAGTTCCCTACCCCTCCCCCAACCTCAGCTCCTGTAGCTTCGCGATCAACTCACGCTGCTCGTCTGTAAGCGACTCAGGCATCTGCGGCCTCACCGTCACATACAGGTCGCCCTTCACGTCCGGCGAACCCAGCCTCGGCATTCCCTGCCCGCGCAGCCGTATGTTCCGACCGTTCTGGCTGTTTGCCGGTATCATCACCCATATCATCCGTCCGTCCAGCGTCCGCACCTGCGTCTCTCCTCCGAGGATGCACTGCTCGAACGGGACGTCCGCGTCCGTGTACAGATCCACTCCCTCGCGCCGGAAGCTGCCATTGGGCGAGACCGATACCCTGAACAGCATCTCCGTTCCACGCTCCGGAGTCACCCGCACCGTGCTGTCGTTGTCCACTCCCGGAGGGATGTCAACCTCGAACCGGCGGTTCCTGCCGCGCACCGTGTAGTTGGCGTTGACGGTCGTACCCGCATACGCTTCCTCAAGCGATACGGTTACCGACGTCTCCGAACGAACCGCGCCGGAGCGACCGCCTCGGAATTCCCCCACGTCGCCGAGTATGTCCCCCAGCCCGGCGAAGACGTCCCCCTCTGATGAATGCGCTCTACGGTACCCGCCTCCCATGAAGTCGTAAGCGCTCCTCGCCGCCCTGCGCTGTGCCTCGATCTCGTCGGCGTGCTTCCACTGGTCGCCATGAGCGTCGTACTTCCTGCGGCTGTCGGGGTCCGACAGCACCTCGTGCGCCTCGTTGACCTGCTTGAACCTGGCCTCGGCATCTGCGTCGTCCTGGTTCAGGTCTGGATGGTACTTGCGCGCAAGCCTCCTGAAGGCCTGTCGGATGTCCTTCTGTTCTGCGCCCTTATCGACGCCGAGTACGCTGTAGTAGTCTGCCAATGGAACTCTTCAACCAGTGCTATGATTTAGTCGAATTATAACATATGCCATGCATCGGCAACAGACTATTGATATGCTACGTATCATCTTATTTGATAACTTAAATCATGTCGCCTACAATTCATGTATCAGCCGAGTGGCCAGGAAACCACAACCCGGACGGCAAGTAGTACACATGGAGGTAGTATAAATGACGATGCAGAGGTTCGCCCCATTCGCTCTGCGCGAGCGGCGCGCCGGCCGCTTCCAGAGGGCGCTGCGACTGCCCAACTCGGTGGACGCCGAGAAGGCCGAGCCCAGCTACGCCAATGGCGTGCTGACCATCACCGTGCCCAAGCAGGAGGCCAAGAAGGCCCGCAGGCTCGCGATCAAGACCGGCTGACCGACCTCAGTCCAAAAACGCTGATAGGGCGACCCCTCCCAGGGTCGCCCTTCTTTTATGAGAGGGCAGCGGGGTCAGTAGTGATAGTCGTTGGGGTTGAAGTCGGGGTCTTCGGGGTCGCCGTTGGCTTCAGGATCCAGCTGGTGTGTCGATTCTGCCTGGGTCGTCCCTGTGTCGGACGGGGCAGGCCTGCCGGTAGCGACGCGCGCGTCTACACGGGCCTCCGCGGCAGCAGCCTCAGGAGTGATTGCGTGCTTGCGGCGCGTCATGCCGGTCGAGCGCGTGGATGCTTTCGACCCTGGAGGCTTTGGCAGGTCCCTGCTTTGGCTCTTTCCGAACGCGCGGTTTAGAAGCTCCTTAGCTGCGGATACGCGGTGCCCGACGTTGGCTCCTTCAGCCCTGCCCTCCATCACGTCGATGAGGAGTCGGGCGATGCTGCGCCCGTCGTTGGTGTTGTCTCCGATGTATTGTGAGAGTGACATGGATTGGGTTTCAGCTATTGTGTTTCTGGCATAGAAAATAGTACGGCCGTTCTGATAAGGTCAAGACGACATTGACACCAACTGCCGGCGTTACTAGAGTGTGGTTCCAGTGTGAGAGTCGATTCAGCTGCTGACGAGCTGAACTATGCTGACTGCATTACTCGGATGGAGAGAATGAGATGATGCCTGACAACTTCATTAAGCAGGAGTTGTCACGAGCTTACGTGCGCGCCGTAGTATCCAGGGGCGGTCATGACATATCCATGACTGATGTAGATTACCGTGGAATTGATGGAACAATCGAAAACCCCTCTCTGCGGGGCGTAAATAGAGTAGATATTCAACTCAAATCGACCACAGATTATGAATTTAGAGGCGTGGACGTCATCTACGACCTGCGCGTTGAGGACTACAACCGGCTGATTCAAGACCGTGATATTCCCAGAGTGTTGATCCTGTTCGTTATGCCGGAAGAGGAAGCTGAGTGGCTCATACAAAATCCAGGAGAACTTTGTCTGCGTAAATGCGCTTACTGGAAGTCAGTTATGGGAGAAAATTTCTCGAACAACAAGTCAACTGTCCGGATATCTGTTCCACAGACGAATGTGTTTGACCAAGATGGTCTGCGAGACATGTTCACTCAACTCGGGCTGATATAGATTGAGGGAGATCTCCGATGAACGTGCATATCAGAGACTCTGCTGCGCTGAGTCGTATCACCCCGCCTCTGCTGAGTCGGTATCTTGAGGTTCACGGCTGGACTCGGGAGGAGACTTGGCGGGGTCGTATAACGGTGTGGTCCACGGAACACATTGAGCAGCGCCATCAGGTGCTGATGCCGCTAATGGAACTATCCGATGCGTATGCGGTGAGGATGTCCGAGGCGGTCTCCACTCTTGCTGAGATCGAAGACCGTTCACAGCTTGAGGTGTACTACGAATTGATTGCGGGAGGCGCCGACGTCATCAGGCTGCGAACTTTGAACGGCAGCAAGTCGGATAGACGCTCCCTTAGCGAGAGCGCGAAACTGCTTCATGATGCTCGTGATCTGGTTGCATCCGCTGCCCGTGCGGCGGAGCGGCCCGGGCAGCCCGTTTATCGGGGACGACCGAGCGGTATAGTCACTCGATACATAGATGGAATACAGCCGTTGCCTGGATACGAGACGGACGGTGATCTGGTATTGCATTCGCGGGTACCCCCAGACTATGACGAGCAGGCGGACATGGGTGACTCGTTCCATCATCCATTCGCACGCCAGGCTGCGCTCGCCTTGGAGAGTGGCCTCCGCGAAGTGGGCAATACAGTCCCGAAGGTACTTGGTGGCGACGCCGGAATTTCGTTATTCGAGGAGGCAGCTCAACGCGGGGTCAGCGCCAACATGTGTGATGCAGTGGCAGAGTTGGTAGGCGATCAACATGGCATTGAGATCAGCCTCTTATGGGCAAAGGTGCGACCTTCTGAAGCATCAGACGGCCACTTTGCATTTGCGGAGAGCACTGCAGATGTACTCACGGAGGGTGCCAGGTGGCTGCGTCGCAACAGCCCGTTTCTGGATGCCCATGTGACCGGTGAAATAGTGAGACTTGATCGGGAGTCTCGGGAAGAGTTCGATGGTCGTGCCGGAGTGCTTTATGAACTTGATGGGCGACCGGTTGTGCTGAATGTGCGATTCGCCCCAGTGGACCGGGATGATGTTCTCAAAGCCTTCCGGGACGGTGTCGAGGTGAGTGTGTACGGCGATGTCCATCGTGCTGATAGGCGATATGTTTTGAGGAATCCCCGCAACTTTCAGCTGGGCAACTAAGGCGTCAATCACATTTGACGCGAACAGTTTTCCGACAAATGCAGTTGCCCCTCCAATAGTCTTGACCAAGCGCATCGCAGAGGTTTAGATTTGGCTATTCTGGAAAGCCAGCTTAATGGACGCATCGCCACGCTGCTGGGGCGCATGGCTCCCCGGTGGAACGTTCGCGGGGAGAACAAAGGGGCGTTCCAGGGGAACCAGAAACAGCCGGACATCCTGATCACGCAGACGGGCGCTCAGCCTGTGGTGATCGAGAACGAGTACCTGCCTGCGAATACGGTTGAGGTCGAAGCGCGGGAGCGACTGGGTGAATCCTTATACCAATTCGCTGTAACAACGCCACAAATCATATACAGCAGAGATCCCATTCGTCATTCCCGCGAAAGCGGGAATCCATTAGACCACCCAGCGTAAATACGGCGGCATCACACAGAAATGGTATTAGACGCGGGCGTCGTTCAGGTGCCCGGTCGGGTCAACGCGGCGGTGGCGCTCAGGTCTCCGACTGACCTACGTGAATGCGCCGGGCTGGACGACGTGGACACGATGCTACGTCAGGGCGTCACGCTGGAGTATGCGCTCTTCACGGGTTCGAGCGATATTGACTACACGCGGTTCCCGAAGTCCGGGTACATCAAGGGAAACATCAGAGACTTGGCGGCGTTTGTCGAGTACGCGGCCACTCCTGAAGACGCCGTCCAGAGGGCGGTCATGATCCTCGAAGAAGGCGTGCAGGACGCCGCGGCGATTCTGCGGCAGGCCGCGGAGTCGAGTGAAGGCACCCAAGCGGCGATAGTCGAGCACCTCAAGCAGTCGTACAGCGATCAGACGCTGCGGATGGCCGCGACGATAATCATCAACGCTCTCGTGTTCCACCAGAACCTGGCCGGTCAGCATGATGTGAAGAACCTGACCCAGGTTGCCACTGATGGCGTTCTGACACAGGCCAACGTATTGGAGGAGTGGCAGAAGATACTCGGCGTCAACTACTGGTCGATATTCAACATCGCGAGCGAACTGCTGCGCTCCATCAACCCGCCTGACATGGCGGTGGATGCGCTAAAGGTGATGAGTCGCACGGCGGATAGGCTGATCGCGCTGGGGGTGTCGCAGTCTCACGATCTCTCGGGGACGGTGTTCCAGAGGCTGATCGCCGACCGAAAGTTCCTGGCCACGTTCTACACGAGGCCGGAGTCGGCTGCGCTGCTGGCGCACCTAGCGATACCTGACGACGGGGGCTGGGACGACGCGGAGCGGGTCAAGGACTTTCGCATCGCGGACTACGCCTGCGGTACGGGTACGCTCATACACGCTGCTTACAGGCGACTGAACCAGCTCCACTGGCTGGCGGGTGGGGAGCCGGAGAAACTGCACGCGCACATGATGGAGAACGCTCTGACTGCGTGCGATGTACTGCCATCGTCGGTGCACCTGACCGCGTCGATGTTGTCGTCGTCACACCCAAGGCAAAGATACGACGGCTCCCGCACCATCGTTATGCAGTATGGGAAGACCGAACAGGGTAATGTATCAATTGGCTCTCTCGACCTTCTGGGAGATACAGGTGCTGTCAGGTCATTGATCCCGCTACATACTGCCACTGTAGTTACGGGGACTGGAGAGGCCCAATCGCAACTTGATGTAGATATGCCGCCGATCAGCCAGAACTTGGTCATCATGAATCCGCCGTTTACCAGCGGGGGTTCTGACTATGCCGAGGGCAATCCGGCTGGATACAACAAGAAGCAGTTCCACGGCCTCGGCACGGATTGGGAAACTCAGGAGCGAATGTTCAATGTAGCGAAAGAATATACAAAGGGAACGTGCTACCACGGTTACGCAGGTATCGCCTCGGCGTTCGTGGCTGTCGCCGACCGCATGGTGAAGAAGGGCGGCACAATTGCGCTGGTGCTGCCAATGACCTCCTTGCAGGGCGTGAGTTGGCAGAAAGTACGCCAACTCATTTCCAACTCCTATAGAGATGTGACGATTCTGACCATTGCTACCGCCCGTCAGGACAACCAATCGTTCTCGGCAGACACGGGCATGGCGGAGACGATGATCGTGTTCCGAGAGCCCTCCAAATTCCCAGACGGGCGTGGCCTGTTCATTTCAATGCAGCGACGACCTGACAGCGAGATGGAGGCAACCGAGATCGCCAGAGCGATAAGGTCGACGGTTGATAGCGTGTCCGTGAGAACCCTAAAAGACGGTCCTTTTGGAGGGAGTCCGCTTCTTGTCGGCGATGAGCGACTGGGTGAAATGATAGACGCGCCCCTCAGCAAAGACGCGCCCTGGTCAGCAGTGGGTATTTCCGACTTCACCGTAGTTCAGACTGCATACCAGTTGGTGAATGGGTCAATTTGGCTGCCCCAGATGCGTGAACAGGATGCGATGCGGATATCCATGACTAACCTCGAGCAGGTATGCCAAGTCGGCATTAATCACAACAACATCGTCGGTAATGGCACTCAGACAGCTTTCAATCTCAACAAGCCGCCTTCGGCCACTTCGACATATCCAATGCTGTGGAACCATGACGCCCAGCTAGAGAAGCGCATGGTAGTTGCACCAGACAGCGAGGGAAGAGTGAAGTTGGGCAGAGAGAAACGTGCCGCCGAGATATGGGAGACACGGAGCCACGCGCACCACAATGCTGACTATCGTTTCAACTCTCAGCCTCTGGCAGTCGCATTCACAGAGACTCTGACCATTGGAGGCAGAGCATGGAAAAACATTAAATTCGACGATCGAGCGGCCGAGGTCGCACATACGCTGTGGGCCAACACAACTTTGGGACTACTTTGCTACTGGTGGCACTCCAGTCGTCAGCAGGCGGGACGGGGCAGTATGCCGGTCACAGCCATGCGGTCGATGCCGACGCTGGACGTCACCAAGCTGTCCCCGGCGCAGCTCGCGAAGGCCGAAGAGATCTTCGAGGACATGCGCGACTCGCAGTTCCTGCCGGCGAACGAGGCGTATCGAGACAACACTCGGAAGGAGCTGGACCATCGCGTGCTGATCGACATGCTGGGCCTGCCTGAGAGCATCCTGGAGCCTCTGGACCTGCTTAGGCTGAAGTGGTGCTCGGAGCCAAGTGTCCACGGGGGCAAGAAGACGGCGCCGGAGGGGTGAGTCAGCGGCAAGACTGTTTCAGGTTAGTCGGAGACTTCGATAAGAGCGTCGGCCTCACCCCGCGGCCCCTCTGGATTCCGGCTTCCGCCGGAATGACGGCGCGGCTGTTACGATGCCTGATAGCGGCACACCGACTAAACTGATACAGCTTCCCGGACACCCCTCCCCGTGCCATTCGCCACATGCCGTTGCTATAATATCGCGCGGAGGAACGAGCCAGTTGCAGATTTACACCCGATCAGGCGACGAGGGCGAGACCGGCCTGCTTTTCGGCGGCCGCGTCTCGAAGTCCGACGTTCGCACCGAGGCATACGGCTCGACCGACCACGCAGTCTCCGCCATCGGACTGGCCCGCGCGCTGGCTTCCGAGGAAAAGGTCAAGGACATCCTCCTCGACGTCCAGCGCGAGATGTTCATGGTCGGCGCAGAGCTTGCGACCGACCCCACCAATCGCCACCTTCTGCTGGAGCACTTCCAGATAGTCGGCGAATCGCACGTCGCCAGGCTCGAAAAGCTCATCGACGAGATTGGCGAACAGGTCGAGCTGCCGCCCAACTTCATCATTCCGGGCGCATCGACCGCCTCCTCGGCACTGGATCTCGCCAGGACCCAGGTGCGCACCGCCGAGCGCCGCGTCGTGGACCTGAAGACCGCTGATCTCCTGCCCAATATCCACATCCTGGTCTATCTAAACCGGCTCTCCGATCTGCTGTTCATGCTGGCCCGGTACGAGGACCGTCACCTGCCGTTTGAGATCGTCACCGGCCAGCCGCCTGAACGAGGAGAGAGAAAATAGGAGTTAGGAGTGAGAGGGGGCCTGTTGGTTGAAGTTCAAGCCTGAAAGTTATGCCTTGACGAGTGAGGGTGATTGACACTGTGGACCCTACCATCGCAATCGTGGACTACGACGCGGGCAACCTGCGCAGCGTCCAGAAGGCCCTCGAGCTCTTCGACGCCCGCGCCGAGATCACGTCGTCTATCGACCGTATTACGTCTGCCGACGCCATAGTCGTCCCTGGACAGGGCGCGTGCGACTCTTCAATGCGCCACATGCGCCAGCGTGGGCTGGTCGACCCTATACGCGAGTACGTAGACAGTGGCAGGCCGTTCCTGGGCGTATGCCTCGGACTCCAGCTCCTGCTCGACTCTTCGGACGAGGGTGACGAGCCATGTCTCGGCGTTGTCGGCGGCGTATGCCGACGACTGCCCGGAGGTCAGAAGATACCGCACATGGGCTGGAACCAGGTGACGTGGCGCAAGGACCACCCCTTCTTCGATGACGTGCCTGACGGCTCCCACTTCTACTTCGTCCACAGCTACTACGCCGACCCCGAAGACTCGGACATCGTCGCAGGTACTACCGACTACGGCGTCGAGTTCTGCAGCGCGGTGGCTTGGGACTCCGTCGCCGCGGTCCAGTTCCACCCGGAGAAGAGCGGCAGCATCGGGTTGAAGATATACGACAACTTCGTGCGGTTCGTCCGCCAATCCTGAAGGGGCAGGTTTGAAACCTGCCCGTACTTGATACGGAGCAGCGCAGTGGAAGTCATACCAGCCATCGACCTGATCGACGGTCGCTGTGTGCGTCTCTACCAGGGCGACTACTCGCGCGAGACTGTCTACTCAGACGACCCGGTGGAGGTCGCGCTTCGCTGGGAGCGACTTGGCGCCCGCCGCATCCATGTCGTCGACCTCGACGGCGCGAGGGCCGGATCGCCCCGGAATCTCGACGTCATAAGCCGGATCGCGGACGCGGTAAGAGTCCCAGTGCAGATGGGCGGAGGTGTCCGCACGATCGACTCAATACGCGAGGTCATAGATTCCGGCGTCGACCGTGTCATGCTCGGCACCGTGGCCGTCAGAGACCCTGCCATAGTCACGAGCGCGTGTGAGCAGTTCGGCGCCGAGACGATCCTGGTCGCCATAGACTCACGCGACGGCAACGTCGCAGTCTCAGGCTGGACCGACGGAAGCGAGACTTCAGCGACAGACCTGCTTCGCCTGATGATGGACGCCGGCGTGCGAACCTTCCTGTGCACCGACATATCCCGCGACGGCACTCTCGCCGGCCCCGACTACGATCTCATGCGCAGCCTGGTCGCCATCGCCGGAAACGGCGTCATTGCTGCCGGAGGCATCGCCTCGATAGACCATCTCAGAGACCTTGCCTACATCGGCGTCGGCGGCGCGGTCATCGGACGCGCACTGTACACCGGCGACATAGACCTTGCTGAAGCAGTCAGCGCCACAGGTAGTCCGGGGCGCATATGCTGACCAAGCGCATCATCCCATGCCTCGACGTCGACGACGGTCGTGTCGTCAAGGGCATCAGCTTCATCGAGATACGCGACGCCGGTGACCCGGTGCAGCTCGCGTCGTACTACGACGCCGAGGGAGCCGACGAGCTCGTGCTCCTGGACATCACCGCAAGCTCCGACTCCCGCGACATCATGCTGAACGTGGTCCGAGAGGTCGCCGAGCGCCTGTTCATCCCATTCACCGTAGGCGGCGGAATGAGGACCGTCGCCGACGTGCGCCGGATGCTCGAAGCTGGTGCGGACAAGGTCTCGCTCAACACGGCTGCCGTCAGTGAGCCTGACCTGGTGGCCGAGGCCTCTGAGCGCTTCGGCTCCCAGTGTATCGTCGTAGCCATTGACGCCACCGTGATGAGGCCGGGCGACCCCGCCGTAACATGCGACGACCCAACCCTAGCCATCGACGAAGGCTCACGCTGGGAGGTCTACACCCACGGCGGCAGAACGCCCACCGGCATCGACGCGCTCAAGTGGGCTGTCCGAGTCAACGACCTCGGCGCAGGGGAGCTGCTGCTCACCAGCATGGACACCGACGGTCACCAGACCGGATACGACCTCGACATGCTCCGCGCCATCTCATCGGCGGTCACGGTCCCGGTTATCGCCAGCGGCGGCGCGGGAACGCCCGACCATTTTATGGACGCCCTCGACTACGGCAAGGCCGACGCCGTTCTCGCCGCCAGTGTCTTCCACTTCGGCACCTATAGAGTGCAAGACATCAAGCAGTTCCTGCACGACCGCCAGGTACCCATACGTCCTATTGAGTGACTTTCTCGCTCTCGGAGGAAAGAAAAATGCCGACAGTTTTGCTCGATGAAAAGGGCCTTGCGCCCGCGATCTGCCAGCACGCCGAGACCGGCGAGGTCATAATGCTGGGCTACATCAACCCCGGCGCGCTGAAGCGCACGCTCGAAGGCGGCGAGGTCTGGTTCTACTCACGCAGCCGCGCCGACCTCTGGCACAAGGGAGAAGTCTCGGGCAACTACATGAGAATCAGGTCGGCCGCCGTCGACTGCGATGGCGACGTGATCCTGCTCAGGGTCATCCCCGACGGCCCCATCTGTCACACAGGCAACCCGACCTGCTTCTTCACCCCGTTCGACGATCTGCCCGACTTCGACGCGCCTGAGAAGGGCCCAGGCATCCTCGATGAGCTGTACTCGGTGATCCAGGACCGCAAGCGCGACATGCCTGAGGGCAGCTACACGACCAGCCTGTTCCAAGGCGGCACCGACCGTATCGCCCAAAAAGTAATCGAAGAGGCCGGAGAAGCCGCCATCGCCAGCGTCAAGGGAGACGGCGATGCCGTGGCGTCCGAGGTGGCCGACCTCCTGTACCACTGCCTCGTGATGATGTCCGGCGCCGGTGTCAGACCGGAGCAGGTCTGGACCGAGCTGAGGGAGCGCAGGGGTTAAGAAATCCACTCTCAGAGATGGGCTGACGAGGGTATGTATTCGTACTTTTCACCCTCACCCTCTCTCTGAGGGAGCTGAGAAGGGTAGGTAAATCGAGCCTGTGTACCCTTCGGCCCACCTCCCCACCCCTGGATTCCCGCTTTCGCGGGAATGACGATTTGCGAGATACCTACCCTTATCAGCCCTGAGGGAGAGGGGGCTGTCGGTCGGGAGAGCCCCTACGGCTCAGCGTGAGTATCAGGAAGGCTGCGAAACCGCTTCCCTGTCGGCCTCCAGGGCGGTCTCCATTGCTGCTACTGCCACCTCGATCTGGTCGTCGTCCGGCCAGCGCGTGGTCAGCTTCTGAAGCAGCAGGTTCGGTGCGCTGATGAGCCGCACCAACGGGTTGTCCTCGTACCTGCCGCTAAATCGGATCACCTCGTAGGCGACAGCCGCGATCAGCGGAATGAACACGATCCGCGATACCACCAGCCACCAAAGCGGCTCCCTCGGAACGAACACGAACACCAGTATCGCCAACACCATGACCGTCAACAGGAACGCCGTCCCGCATCGTGGATGCGCCGGCGAGTACTTCCTGATCGCCTCGGTCACCAGCGGGTCGCCCCGCTCCTGCGCGTGCACCGTCATGTGCTCCGCGCCGTGGTACATGAACACGCGCCTGATCTCGGCCATCCGCCCGATCACCCAGATATAGGCGACGAACACGGCCAGCCGGATCGCCCCCTCAGCGACGTTCGACAGGATGTCGTTTCCGAACGCGCCCTCCAGCGGTCGACTCGCGAACAGGGGCAGCAGGAAGAACAGTAGTATCGCGAACCCGAACGAGACCAGCAGCATACTCGCCAGCGCGCCCTTGCTGAGCTCCTCGGACTCGACCTCCGAGTCCGGGTCGGCTTCAGGGTCTTCCAGGCTGACGCTCGACGAGTAGCTCAGCGCCCTCATCCCCAGGCTCAGCGTCTCGACGAGAGTGATGACTCCCCTGACCAGCGGCAGGCGTCTGAGCGCGCCCGTATAGAGAGTGCTGAGCGGTCTGAGTTGAGTCGCAATCGCGCCGTTCGGACGCCGCACGGCCACAGCCATGTGCGTCTGCCCGCGGATCATCACACCCTCAAGAACCGCCTGCCCGCCGTATGTTGCTCTTTGCTGTGTCGTCATGTGCTCACAAAAGAAAAGGAGTGAGACCTTCGATGATCCCACCCCTTCGTCCTCCGTATCGCGGTACGGGAAATGTTTTTCGGGTTGTTCGGAGACTACTGCTGTAGGTTGAACCTGCGCATGAGCCGCTCGACGCGACCCTCAGTATCGACGATGCGCTGCTCACCGGTGAAGAACGGGTGGCAGCTCGAGCAAATTTCGATGCGTAGCTCGGGCTTCGTCGCCCCGGTTACGTAGCTGTGTCCACAGCTGCATATCACACGGGCTTCCGCATAGTACTCAGGGTGAATTCCGGTCTTCACTTCAACTAGCCTCCCACTGGGTACACGCTGGCGACCTTGCGGCCCTGGCGTGCGAACTCGAACTTCACCGAGCCATCGACCAGTGAGAACAGAGTGTGGTCCCTGCCGAGACCCACGTTGTTACCGGGATGGATCCTGGTGCCGCGCTGGCGGACTATGATCGTGCCCGCGCGCACCATTTCAGTGTCATAGCGCTTGACGCCGAGACGCTTGGAGTTGCTGTCTCGCCCGTTGCGTGTGCTGCCGCCGCCCTTCTTGTGTGCCATGCTCGATCCTCCGTTATGAACTCAGGAGTCCTCGCCCGGATCCTCTTCAGCTTCAGCGTCTTCATCCATCAGGATGTCGGTCACAGTCAGATCAGTGTATAGCTGACGATGGCCCTTCTTCCTCCGGTAACGTACCTTCGGCTTGTACTTGAAGACGACGATTTTCTTACGCTTGCCGCTATCCGAGATCTCGGTCACGACGCGCGCGCCGTCCACCGTCGGAGTCCCGAGCTTGATCTGCCCCTCATCGGACACCATGCGAACGTCGGTCAATTCGACCGTGTCGCCGACGTCGCCGGGTATGGACTCCACCCGGATAGTGTCTCCTGTGGAGACCCTGTACTGTTTTCCGCCTGTGTGGACGATAGCGTAGTTAGACAATGCGCAAACCTCTTAAACAACAGGACTATTTTAGTAATCCGACTAAACTCCAGTCAACTCAGGTTTTGGAGCGGGGGCCTTCTGCCGCGGGTTGAAGCCAGCAAGTCATGGTACAGTGAGGAGTGATGAACAGGCAGATCAATACAATAAATGACATCGTAGAGGTGCTGAGGGAGAACCCGGACGCTCTGACCGAGTTGAGGTCAGTAATGTTTCCGGGTGATGCTGGCGTCCCTGAAGAGAAATTGGATGAACTGCTGCAGCTGGTCCGGCGGCAGGGGGTGGCAGGAGCTCGGCGTGAGGAGGCAGAAATCAGGAGAGATGAAGCGATCGCCAGAATGGGGGATGCCATCGCTACTCTCGCAGACTCCGTCGAGGGCCTTCGTGGTGACTTCGTAAGTCTTGGCACTGACCTGGGACAACTGAAGGGGCTTGGCGTCGAGTCTGTGCTACAGGGGCGAGTGCTGCAGATGATCGGCAATCGTCTGGGTATGGATGAGCCGGTCGTACTCGTCAGCATGCAGCTGCCCAGTAGAGTGGATGTCGGGTTCAAGGCGCTGGTGGACGAGGCGGCGAGCGGCGATGGTCCGGCCATTTCGAGGAGCGACCAGACCCGTATTCTCGAAACAGACCTTATCGTCCAGGGCAGGAAGGACGATACTCAGGTAGAGGCATATCTGGCTGTCGAAGCGTCCTATACTGTCGAAGTCAGAGACGTCACAAGGGTGATCGATACGCGGACCGCGTTGATAAAGCTGTTTCCCGAGGCTGAGGTCACTGGCGCGGTCTTTGGAGTTGTCGCTTCTGACGACAACAAGAGACTGGCGAGAAGAAACCGCATTCGGGTGTACGAGACTCAGCTACCCACCTAGCTCTGTTCAGGGGGCCCATGCACGCGTCCGAGCCGATACATCCAGGGGAGCATTTGGTTGAGATGCTGGAAGAGTTGGGCATCAGCCAATACAGACTGGCGAAGGCAATCGGCGTGCCTCCTGCGCGGGTCATCGACATCGTGCACTGTCGCAGGTCCATAACGGCCGACATGGCGCTGAGAATAGGGCATGCGTTGGGAATGTCGCCCGAGTATTGGCTGAACCTACAGTGCATGTACGACTTGGATGTCGCCCGCGCCTCAATCGATGTCAGCGGGGCCTAACAACTCGTCTAGGAACCTATGTGATTCGGGCTGGAACTCTGTGCCGGAATAGGGGCGGTCTGACTACGGGGTGTGCGTCCACCCGACTTGCGCGGAATCGGTATAGGACAAAGGGTCTGAGTACATTTTGGGGGGTCCTGAGCTGTAACGAAATCCGAGCCAGTATGAATTACTGTGACTCGTCCAGAATTGCCGCTTGTAATCAAATGGTGCCGTCGACGAATGCCGGTTAAGACCTAGGATCACCATGGTAGATCGTCTTCGTCATCAGGACCCGGGGAAGGGGGAGCCCCTTGGTAAGGGGGAGATCCTTGTACGTGGATCAAGAGTTTCCGCAACTCCGCTACTAATAGTTTGAGAGTCGGTGGGGTCTCAATCATATCCATCGACCAATCGATCAAATGCATCAATCTCTTAGCGGTGTTAGTGGCCTGTGTCCAGTTCTCGGCCTCTAATTGCCCATACAGTTCCATTCCTAGTTCGTATATCCATGGTGCCTCGTTTTGGAAGGAGCTAACCAAGATAGGCAATGAAATGTTGACATCACTGCCTGTTTTGAGGCGTTGAATTATTCTATAAATGACAGTTGAGTCAACCCCCTGTCTTCGCTCAGATTGTCCACGTGAAGTCAATTGATCTACTTTTTCAGAAAGCTGTTCAGCTATCAGATGGATATCCGCTCTATCTATCTGGTCTCTAGAATTAACCACTAACCTCTCTTCAAGACTCGACAGACCGGTTCGAATGTCTGAAAGCACAGGGAGTATGTCAGCGAGCGATCTCTGCTCTGGATCCTTGCTTTGTTGTAGGTACTGCAGGTCGAGAGACGACGAAATGGGGGTTTCTATATCTTCTGAAGGATTTTCTTCCATAAACTCAACCTGTTCCACAATCGATGACTTAGCGGTCGCCACGCTATCAAGATCGCGATGGTCAACAAATATGGTTCTTGCTCCCGCGACATCAAACGGGATGTTTTCGCCCTTGCGTATGATTTGAATGATTGGTTTACGAATCGCATGCCGGATTGCCAACTCGTAGAAGACATTGGGGTTTCGTTCGGTCAAGTCAGCTATTACGAGAGGGGCTCCAATAACATGTTGAATCACCTGGCTTGTTATCATGCCGGGTTTATCTAACTCGTCGGCGCGAACTGCTTCGTACCCTCGATGTTCTACTGCTGGCCTGATAATGTGTCGCAGGATTTGGTCGGAGCGTTTACGAGTTTCTGAATCGGGTTCTCCTATCGGCGCAATCACGAAACACATCTTCACGTTCTCGTCGGTCACATCAGTCCTCCTCGGCGTCGGGGCCACCTCTAATCGGCGACTTTCCTAACGCCGACTACTGCAGTAGTGTATCGGGCAGAGCGATTAGGGTGCAGGAGTCCACCATATGGTAGCTCTGACTTTAACTGTCCGATGGTAGCACACCTGTTTCACACTGGTCGCTCAATTCTCCGTGGGTATTCAACCCAAAACCTCACTTGAACTCGCCGGAAGCAGAGTGCTCCCACTTCACTGTGAGAGGAAACTCTGTACCTATCCAGTTCCGACCCCCTGCAGTAGAGCACCGAACCAAATCCAGCTATCATGACCCCAACAACCAGTAACAGACTAGGAGGCACGCACAACCATGGCAGAATACATCCCCTCACCCGCAGAATGGGTACGCGATCAGGTCGAGCTCTATGAGGGCAGCGGAGGCACCGATGGCACGACCCTGCGAGAGACAGGACTCCCAGTCATCGTAGTCACCAACCGCGGCAACAAGACCGGCGCAATCCGCAAGACGCCGCTGATGCGAGTCAAGGACGACGACAACTACGTGCTGGTGGCGTCGCGCGGCGGAGCGCCGACCCATCCAGTGTGGGTGTACAACCTCCGCTCCGACGCCAGCGTCGAAATCCGCGACGAGACCGACGTATACACCATGCAGGTCCGCGAGGTCGAAGACGACGATGAACGCGCCCGACTGTGGGACATTGCGGTCGGGGCCTTCCCGTCCTACGCAGAGTACCAGGAGCGCACGACTCGGAAGATCCCAGTCTTCCTGGCAGAGCCGGCGTAAAGAGGCTGGCTTCGCGGACTCTTCCTATAGAATACGCTTCGGCAAGCCCAATACCAGCTACGTTGAGTTGAAAGGAAGACCATGCCAGCCCTGCGTTTCGGCGCGTTTCTTGCGCCGCATCATCCCATAGGCGAAAACCCCACACTTCAGTTTCAGAGCAATCTCGAGTTCGTCCAGCAACTGGACTACCTCGGATACGACGAGTTCTGGTGCGGCGAGCACCACTCGACGGGCTGGGAGATGATCGCCTCGCCCGAGGTGTTTCTCGCGGCGGCTGCGGAGCGCACTCACAGGATCATGCTCGGCACAGGCGTTGTGTCGCTGCCGTATCACCACCCGTTCATGGTGGCTCAGCGACTCGTCCAGCTCGACCACCAGTCGAGAGGCCGCGTGATCTTCGGGTCCGGGCCCGGTGCGCTGCCGTCCGACGCCCACACGCTGGGCATGGACCCGATGGTGCTGCGAGACCGGCAGGACGAGGCAATGGGGGTTATCCGACGCCTGTTCGAGACCGACGACCGCTTCACCTACGAGTCGGAGTGGTTCACACTGCGCGATGCCAGGCTCCAGCTCAAGCCGTTCCAGGACCGAATGGAGTTCGCCGTCGCCTCTATCCTCACCCCGTCGGGCATGACCCTCGCCGGCAAGCACGAGGCCGGAGTTCTCTCGATTGGCTCGATGACAAAGGCCGGAATGCGCTCCCTCCCGCTCCAGTGGAGCTTCGCGGAGGAGTCTGCCGCAAAGCACGGCAAGACTGTGGACCGCAAGAACTGGCGCATCGTGATGAACTGGCACATAGCAGAGACCCGCCAGGAGGCGCGCGAACAGGCCCGCGACGGGCTGATGCGACACAACAATGAGTACACGGTCGGTACGCTTGCCGCCGGAGACGGCCCGATCTACAAGACTCCCGATGAGGCCGTCGACGACGTCGCGTTCTCCGATGAGAGCACAGCAGTCATCGGCACCCCCGACGACCTGGTCGCGAAGATCCACGACATGATGGAGCTGACCGGCGGCTTCGGGTGCGTAATCGGCTTCGTCCACGACTGGGCGAATCGCGAGAACACACGCCGGAGCTGGGACCTGGTCGCCCGGTACGTCGTCCCGAAGGTCAACGGAATGCTGGACGACTACCTCGACTCCTACAAGTGGGTCAACGAGAGTCGCGAGACGTGGCTGCGCGCCAACGACGCGAGAACGAGCAACATCAACCAGCACGCCCGCGCCGCCAAGGTGATGGAGACCGAGGGACTCGCCGGCGAGAAAGTCACCGCCGAGTAGCGGCAAGCACGGGGATAGATCAATGACCTACGAGAACCTGCTGCTGGACCGCACCGACTCCGTGCTGACCATCACCGTGAACCGGCCCGAGGTCCGCAACGCCCAGAGCCGTCTGATGCTCGAGGAGTTCGACGACGCCCTGATGAGCGTGGCTGACGACGACTCAGTTCGCGTGGTCATCGTGGCCGGGGCCGGCGACCACTTCTCGTCAGGACACGACCTCGGCAGTCCGCAGGAGATGGCCGACAGGGAGCGCCGTCCGTACGCGCCCGGCATCCCCGGAGCCTACACCCGGAGCTGGAACCAGAACATGGCCAACACCCTCCGGTGGCGCGACTTCCCCAAGCCGACTATCGCACAGGTACAGGGCTACTGCATCATGGGAGGGCTAATCTTGGCGACCGCCTGCGACCTGATCGTAGCCGCAGAGGACGCCCGCTTCTCCGACCGCACCGTCCGCTGGGGAGGTCCGCACGTGCAGTTCGCCAGCCTGCCCTGGGAGATCGGATTCAGAAAGGCCAAGGAGTACCTGTTCACCGGCGACTGGATCGACGCACATGAGGCGGAGCGTCTCGGACTGGTCAACCGCGTCGTGCCCACGTCCAAGCTCCAGGAGGAGACGATGGCGCTCGCACGGCGCATCGCGCTCCAGGACCCGTTCGCCGTGCGCATCTCCAAGTATTCAGTCAACCAGATGCAGGACGAGATGGGCTTCAGGTCCGGCGTCAAGAGCGCGTTCCAGACCCACGCGCTGTCGGTCGCGTACCGTCGCGAGCGCGATGGAGTCAAGGGCGAGGACCCCGCCGTCGGCATCCAGCGCGCCCGGGAGCGCGACAAGAGGTTCGGCGACTTCGGTGACCGCCAGTGACCGCTCTGTCCGACCTGCGGGTCGTTGATCTGTCGGTCGGTGTATTCGAAGGGTTAGCAGGCGCGTTCTGCGCCAAGCTGTTCGCCGACTTCGGAGCGGACGTCATCAAGGTCGAGCCGCCAGAGGGAGATTCTGCCCGCGCGCTCGGCCCATTCCCGATCGACAGTCCCGACGCCGCCACGGGCGGCATGTTCATGTACCTGAACACCAACAAGCGCGGCATCACCATTGATCTCGACTCCTCAGGCGGCCTGAAACAGACCCGTGACCTCTGCGCCACTGCCGACGTGGTGATCGAGACCTTCAGCCCGGGCCACGTGCAGGCGCTGGGCCTGGGATACGACGACCTCGACAGCATCAACCCTGGCGTCGTCCTCGTGTCCATCACACCGTTCGGTCAGACCGGCCCCTGGCGCGACTATCAGGCAACCGACCTTGTGGTGTACGCGGCGTCAGGACAGTCCTACGTCAACGGCTCCCCAGATCGTGAGCCCCTGAAGGAGCCCGGCGACGAGTCCTGCTTCCAGGCAGGCGCGTGCGCGTTTCTCGGCGCGATGACCGCGCTGGCGCACAGGGACATGACCGGCGAGGGCCAGCACGTGGACGTGTCGATGCAGGAGGCCGCCACGTCCGCTTTCAGCCCGCAGATGCTCGGCGCGATGCACAGCGGCGAGCCCGTCGAGCGCGGTTCGACGCCCCTGCTGCCCTGCAAGGACGGCTTCGTGTCTCTCAACGTCCGGCACGACGCCACCTGGGAGTACATGTGGCTATTCTTCGATGACCTCGACGTGGCCCATAACCCTCGCTACGCCACCTCCGCTGCACGCCGTCAGCACGCCGCCGAGATTGAGGAGATGATTCTCCCTCACCTGGCCCGTCACACGATGGAGGAGTTGTTCCATGGACTGGCTCCACTGCGGCTGCTGATAGGCATGACCCCCGGCGTCGACCGTCTTCTGGACGATCCCCACCTGGACGAGCGCGACTTCTTCGTCCGCTCCGACCAGCTTAAAGCTGGACATGTAAATGGCACGATGCCCGGCGCGCCGTTCAGGATGAGCGCGACACCCTGGACGCTGAGGTCGCACGCTCCGTCAAGGGGTCAGCACAACGCCGCCTTTTCGTTATGAGCTGCGCTCTATCAGCACCGACGCACCTGACGGAACGCTCTTGAGAGCCGTCGGGTCACCGCTCATTCTGCCAATCACGTTTACGGCGCTGGCTGGGCGGATCTCGTCGCCCCTGCTCGCTGGCGTACGCCCGAAGAACATGCAGAAGGCGCTGCCAGGCGGCCAGTAGCCCAGGTCCCCGAGCTCGACGACTTCATGGTCCGGTTCTTCACTCCCCTCGACAGGAATGCCGAAGTAGATCTCGTCGCCCCAGGTGCTGGCGGACGCCTCGATGGGCAGTGCGTCCCACACCATGGAAGCGGTGTCGGTGTCGTTCAGCGTAGCGTTGACCGTCACCTGTCCCGCCGTAATCTTGATTTCACGCTTGCTCACGTGTGTCGATCTCCTGTCGCCTGTCCTGCCGGTTAATTTCGGAAGGTCATTCTACCTCGCCCAGCGTCTGGTGGGTGGTGAGAGTCTAACCGCTGGCGTTCCTCTAGCAGCCAGTGGGGTCCACATGGAAATCGTAGCTCCGCCTACTGCGTCTCGAAGCCGCCACTCCAGTGGAGCTCACGCAGCTCGCGTGGCATGTGTCAGCGGAACACCTCTGCCCGTTGGACCAGTTCGCTGAGCCAGTGGCCATCAGGTAGAAACTCCGCGGCCTCCGCAGCGGCCATCCATCTGTGTTCGGAGTGCTCGCTGCTGAAGGACATGTCCGATTCGTCCGGGACGGAACATCCGAAGCTGACGCCTACCATGTCGTTCTCCGGGGTCGGGTCTCCTCGGTAGAAGTGCGTGGTCCCGAGAATGCACTCTATGCGCACCTCTGCCGCCAGCTCTTCCATCGACTCTCTCCGCACCGCATCCGCAAAGCCCTCGCCTTGGTCGAGTCTGCCTGAGCCGGTCTCCCACTCACCCGCTGCGAAGTCCTTGTCCTCAGACCGCCGGAGCAGCAGATATCTGCCGTCGCTTCTACGCCAAACCAGGAACCCCACCATCGCAATAAAACGGCCTATCGCCACCAATGCCTCCGATCTACCGAGCTGTGTTGAGCATAGGTCAAGTAATGGATTTCCACCAGCCCACCAGCCTTCCCATCAATCACAAACGGGTACAAACGGGTACAAACGGGAGTGGACGCAGGGCCTGTGCAAAGTCGCTCACGCCTGCGACAGCGCGGCCTGTGCGCAATCTGGATTCCGGCCTCCGCCGGAATGACGGAGTGTGATTCACGGACTTTGCACAGGCCCCAGGAGTGAACGCACTACAATTGAGGCTGGGCGGAGCTGGAGTGAATACTACAGATTCCCTCACGAGTCACCCACCTGCGCCGCATACAGCTTGTCGACCACCCCGAGGAGGTATGAAAATCACCCAGCACATCTACCAGGTCGACGCCTTTACGAGAACGCCCTTCGCCGGCAATCCTGCTGCCGTGTGCGTGTTGCCTGAGCCGGCCTCCGAACGCTGGATGCAGGACGTGGCCCGCGAGATGAACCTGTCAGAAACGGCGTTCCTGGTAGGGAGCGGGGATGGCTACTGCCTGCGCTGGTTCACTCCGACGGTGGAGGTGGACCTGTGCGGCCACGCAACTCTCGCCAGCGCGCACGTTCTTTGGGAAACGGGCGAGGCGGCCCCCGAAGAGACCATCCGCTTCCATACCAATAGCGGCACGCTCGAGGCGAAGCGCGACGGTGACTGGATCGAGCTAAACTTTCCGGTGACGCCTGTGAGTCCCTGCGACCCACCGCCCACGCTTCTCGATGCGCTAGGCGCGTCCCCCGCGTTCGTCGGTATGAGCAGGTTCGACTACCTGGTGGAGCTGCCCACCGAGGCAGAAGTGCGCGCCGTAGTCCCGGACCTACGCGCGCTTGCGCGGCTGGAGGCCCGGGGTGTCATCGTAACCAGCCGGTCCGATAGCCTCGAGTGCGATTTCGTGTCGCGCTTCTTCGCTCCCGCAGCGGGCGTTGACGAAGACCCCGTGACCGGCTCGACCCACTGCGCACTTGGCCCGTACTGGCAGTCGCGGCTCGGCAAGGCGGAACTTACTGCGCGTCAGGTGTCGACACGCGGCGGCGAATTGCGTGTCCGCGTCGACGGCGACCGCGTCCGCATATCTGGGCAGGCGGTGACGGTGCTGAGGGCCACGCTGGTCTAGGGACGGTCTGCTCGCCCGTACTACCCGAAAGCCGGTCGGGGCTGACGGCCCTACGAACTGCCGGCAATGCTGCGGTCATCGTGACCGACTCACTCCTCCATCGAACGGTAGGGGACAATGACTCTGCCTTCCCGCATCACCATGGTCATCGTCCGCAGAGCCGAGATATCTTCCAACGGGTCCTGTTCCACAGCTATCAGGTCTGCGGCTTTTCCCTCTGCTACGGCGCCAATCCGGTTGTCCATCCCGATGGCCTTGGCCGCGCCACTTGTGGCCGACTTTATGACCTCCATGTTGCTCATGCCAGCGTGGCTCTGAAGTTCCAGGCCCAGGCAGTAGTCTCCGAATGTCTGGATAGCATCGGTCCCGGCTACGATCTTGATGTCCCACTCGCTCCACAGCCTCCCCAGGAACTCCAGCTGACTCTCGCACTTGGCTTGTAGAGCTTCGAGTTGCTGCTTCTCCACTGAACTCATCTGAGAGTTCCTCGACCGTTCCAGGAGGGCCTCCCTCCCACGGTATCCCGTCTGAACGGTCGGGCTGACGTACATTCCCTGTTGGGCGATGCGCTCAGCGACCTCCGGGCGGAAAACGTAAGATCCGTCAGGTTCTATGAATCCCCCGTGCTCCATCATGTCCACACCCGCGTCGAGGGCGTTTATCATACTCTGGGTCGCCAGACAGTGGGCCGTGGTGAGCTTCCCATGTACGTGGGCCTCTTCCACTATTGCGCGCAGCTCGCCGACGCCGTAGGAGTGCTTTCGGTTGTCGGTGATGGCGGTGCCTCCGCCCGACGCCATTATCTTGATGAAGTCAGACCCTTCTTTGACAAGCTGACGCACCGCGTCGCGGACACCGTCTTCGCCGTCCGCTTCCCCGTTGCACCAGAAGAAGTGACCGCCGGTGATGGTCACGGGACGGCCGGAAAGCAGTAGCCTTGGCGCGGTGACCAGACCCTGCCTGGCGCCTTCCCGCAGGTCGAACGTGATACGGTTGCGGGTGCCGCAGTCTCGCAGGGTGGTTACACCGGCACTCAGGTGTACGTGTGTGTTGTGGGCCGCCCGAAGCAACATTATCTCGTCGGTATCGCGCTCGATCACTGCTTCGTACGGTCCGTCTCTGTACCCGTGTTCTCCCACTGTCCCAAACATCAGGTGAGTATGGACGTCGATCAGTCCGGGAAGCAGATGTCCTTCTGGAAACGCCAACTCGCGGACGCCCGCCCTTTGAGGCGGTTGCACCTGTCCCTGCCGACCCACCGTCGTGATCTTACCGTCTTCAACCACAACGATAGGACGCTTCAGAGGCGGGCCGCCCGTGCCGTCTATCAATGTCTTGGCCGTGATTACAGTCGTCGAAGGTATGTCCATTGCCAAGCGCCTCCTTGAAACAAAGTGTCAACAGTCAAGACTTGTGTAATACCAATTCGTAGTGATGTCGCCATATTTCCACTGGTTGAACTCACTGGGTTCCGGCCTTCGCCGGAACGACGGATGAGGGATGATGTGCCATGCGATTTGCGGCGCAGTCACGGCGAATTGGTATAAGCTGAGACGAGTGAGCATGTGCGACGATCTCGGATTCGGTCGATTTGTGGGTCCCTCACAGGTGGGACGATCACGTCCACCGGAGAATCGGCAGGGCAGACGGTCAGGACTGCGGGACAGAACATTGAGTCAATCAAGACATAACAACCAAGCAATTCCCCTTACCCAAACGACATACCCTCCGCTCGCTCCGCGAAGTGCTCCTTCAGCCGTGGGTAGAGACTTCGGTAGCGCTCGTAGGCCTCGCCATAGGCGTCGGCGATTTCGGGATTCGGCTCCATTCGGTTGAGCGGTCTGATCCACGACCGACATGCCCCTTTGACCGCGGCGAACTCGCCGGAGCCTACTGCCGCAAGCACTGCTGCGCCGTACGGTGCGCCGCCTGAGGGCCCTACTGTAACCACGGGTACGCTGAGCACGTCGGCCTGCATCTGACGCCAGACCGCGCTGCGCGCTCCTCCACCAACTGCCACAGCCTCGGTTGCGTCGACTCCAAGGTCCCTCATCAACTCAAGGGAGTCTTGGAGCGCGAAGACCACTCCCTCAAGCACGGCGCACACGAGGTGTCCCCGCTGATGTCCCGTGTGCATCCCGGCGAAGACCCCACGCGCATTCGAGTCGGCATGAGGCGTGCGTTCGCCGGTCAGGTACGGCAGGAACGTCAGGCCGTCCGCGCCCGGCGGAGTGTCGGCTGCCTCTGCTATCAGGTCATCGTACGTCAGTAGCGTCCCGCCTGGCCCCGATAGTACCTGTCTGAACCAACCCAGGGCCGCGCCCGCGGATAGCACCACTCCCATCAGGTACCAGGTGTCCGCGATGGCGTGGTTGAACGAGTGTATGCGCATTCCGGGATCGACGCGAGGCCGCTCGATGGGCGCAACCACCGCTCCGGAGGTGCCGATGGAGGTCTGCAATGCGCCCTGCTCGACGACTCCTGAGCCGACCGCCGCCGCGGCGTTGTCCGCGCCTCCTCCGACAACCGGCGTGCCCTGTGCCAGGCTGAGAGCTTCCGCCGCGGCCGTGGTGAGTCTGCCGGTCACACTGGCGGAACCTTGCACAGTCGGGAGGATCGACGGATCGAGTTCCAGCGAATCGATCATCTCTTCCGACCAGCGACTTCGACGTACGTCGAACAGCAACGTGCCTGCGGCGTCGGAAGGCTCGGTGGCTTTCTCACCTGTCATGAGCAGCCGCACGTAGTCCTTGGGCAGAAGTACCGTGCGCGCCTGGTCGAACAGGTGCGGCTCCTCGTCGCGCATCCACAGGAGCTTGGGTGCAGTGAAGCCTTCAAGAGCGGGATTGCCCACCAGTCGACGCAGACCCTCTATGCCGACGCTGTCGGTTATGAAGCGGCACTGGGCGGTGGTGCGAACGTCGTTCCACAGAATCGCCGGTCTCAGCACCCTGTCTGACTCGTCCAGCAACACCGAACTGTGCATCTGCCCGGACAGCCCGATCGCCTTGACCTCACGTACCCCCGCCTGAGCGCAGGCGGCCCTGACCGCATTGATCGTACCCTGCCACCAGTCGGACGGATTCTGCTCAGCCCACCCAGGTATTGGCACCGACACATCGAGAGGCGACTCGGCCTCTCCGACGACGGCGCCGAACTCGTCCACGACCAAGGCTTTCACCGCGGTGGTGCCGACGTCTATTCCAAGGTAATGCTTCGGCATGATTCTGCTGTTACATTTCTTGTCGAACGATGTACCGACGCACTTCTGCCAGCAGCGTAGGCACATCCCTGGTGGTTGCGGACCAAACATTGTCGCTGGCGATGAGCCACGGCCGGTGAACCAGAATAGTTCGCATACCAAAGAGTCCCACCCAGTTGACGCTCGGGACATCCTGCAAGACTTCTGGTCTCAAGCCCCTGGCGGCATCGGCAATGAGCCCAATCGCATGGTAGATGGCGAGGCGGGACCTCAGTTCGCCGTCTAGATAGTCTTGCTGGTGCTGCTGGGCCAGCCAGGTCACGACTTCGCACCAGTGCTCCACACGTCCCAGATGGTCGGACGGCTCGGGACCCAGCTCAGACGGCTGAGTAGATGACGTCGCGGCTCTCCTTTTCGTGCCGAGCCCACCCGGCGCCGTCCGCAACGTGCTTTTCGAGAATTCCCCTGTCCGTTATCCACACGTGGCTGCCAAGCAGCCTTTCCAGTTCATCGACGACATCGAAGTGATGCTTCTTAAAGCCCCACTCATAATCGCCTGGGCCAAAGTCCGCGATCAGGTACAGGTCGACCGCCGAGAATGGGTCGGCTTCGTTCGAGCGCGCGATGGAGGACGACGGACGGTGTTGAGTGGTGTCGATGGCCAACTCGCGCACTTTCCACCGCTGGCAGATCTCGACGATCCTCTTCATTGGAAGATCATCGCGCTTAAGAAGGGGCTTGTGCTCCACCGCTTTCACGGACACCCTCCGGTTAGATCCGCTAGTTGGCGCTGATGTCGTCGAACAGCTCTGCCCAGCTGTCGTAGCTGCCCCTGCCCGTACCGTAACGATGGGTGATCGTACCGTCGCGTCCAATTGCTATCTTCGAGGCCTGACTGGAGATGTTCAGCGCCTCCAGCATACCTTCGTCCGGGTATGCCACGGGCCAGGGTAGCTCTTTTGCCTCTCTGTCCTCTTCCAGCTCATCGATGTTCTCGAAAGGGCTGGTGCCCACCACGTAGAACGCAACCCGGTCACCGTAGTCCGTGCCAACCTGCTCCTTTAGGCTCCGTAACTCGGAGCGGCAGGTCGGTCAATAGGTTGCGTGGAAGTAGAGGAACACGGGCGTGCCCTCTTCAGCGAGGTCTGAGGATGTGACCCTGGCGCCGTCCAGCAGACTCATTCCGAACTCAGGAGCGCGAAGGCCCACTTCGTAGCCGACCTCCACTACCTCAGCTTTCGGCTCACTGTCGACGACTGCAACCGTCTCTGACGCCTGAGTCGCCTGTCCCGCCGGTGAGCTGTCGACATCTTGAGCGGCGGGCGCTCCTCCACAGCCGAGAACAAGCGCCGCCATCGCCCCAAGAGCGAGCAGAATGGGAAGACGAACTCTGATCTTCATGTCCATGATCAGCAACCTACTGATAGCTGTCTCGAAAGAGGTCCTATGCGATGAGCATACGTCAAAAGACCCCCAAGCACAAACCGGATTAGCCCCAGGAGCCTGTCGCACGGACGTGAGGTATAATCAGACTCCAACATAACCATCGAATATACCGACGCTGTTCGCGGTGGACCGACCAGCCAGCTCTCAGGCATACTCGCCATCCCCACGAGGTGCGATATGACGACAATCAAGACTACAGAAGTCCGAAGCGGCTTCAGGCTGCCGGACCCTCCTCCACGTGAGCCCGACGAGATGACCAGCTACGACCATCTACACAGGACCGGCAGCTCCCACCACCTTGTCCAGCACTTCGGCAACCCCGACACTACGCTGGTCACCGCTGAGCGCTACATTGTCTTGGAACCAGGCCCGTCCAGCGGCGACGTCATACGCAGAAGGCCCGACCTGCTCATTGCGTTCGACGTCGATCCCATTGCCTACAAGATGAGCAATGGTTATATCATCTCCGAGCAGGGCAAGCCGCCTGACTTCGTGATGGAGGTCGCCTCCGTTAGCACCGCTGACACCGACACCGGTGTGAAGCGGGACGACTACGCCACGCTGGGTATCCCCGAGTACTGGCGCTTCGATGAGACCGGCGAGTACCATGGGGAACGCCTGTCTGGAGAACGTCTTCTGGAAGGCGAGTACAGGCCAATGCCGATCGAGCAGCTTTCGGCTGGTACGTTGCAGGGCTACAGCGAGGTTCTGGACCTGAACATACGCTGGCATGACGGACGCATGGAGTGGTACGACCCCGCAACCGGACAACACATCGCGACCTTCGACGAAGAGCGGGCCGGTCGAATACAGGCCGAGGCCCGCGTCCGCGAACTTGAGGAAGAGCTCCAGCGGATCAGAGACTCCTGAACCCGGGAGCCCCGACTGACATGCCCCTCCGACTCCCTCTTGCGCACCTGCGCGCGACTGTGCTCACCCAAGCCTGGGCCGGAGCCTACACGACCCGGCTGCTCGCCGACATGGGCGCTGAGGTCATTCAGGTCGAGGCCCTGAACAGGATCGATCCCTGGCGAGGCGGATACCCGCCCCGGCTGTCCGGCACCTACCCGGACGGCATTCCCGGAGACCGTCCTTACGATCGCAACGCCGCGTACAACTCGGTCAACACCGGCAAGAAGGGCATCACCCTCGATCTCAATTTCCCTGAGGCCAGGGACGCCCTGCTGGACCTGGTCAGCGTCTCGGACGTGTTCGCCGAAAACTTCTCCGCGAGAGTCTTGCCCAACCTGGGTCTCGAGTACTCGACCCTCCGTGAAGTGAACCCGTCCATCGTGCTGCTCCGTATGCCCGCCTACGGATGCACCGGGCCATACGCCACCTACATGGGTAATGGAGGCTCGATAGAGCCGATGTCCGGAATAACTTCGCTTCTCGGCTACCCCGGAGGCCCGCCGATGAACTCCGGCATCATGCACACCGATCCGTTCGCCGGCATGATGGCGACGGCGGCCATCATGATCGCTCTCCACCACCGCGCACGCACCGGCCAGGGTCAGGAGATAGATCTCTCTCAGCAGGAGACCTCGATCGGGCTGATAGCCGACCGCGTGATGGAGTACTCCATGAACGGTTTTATGCAAAAGGGCCTGGAGCGGCGCGGCAACCGCAGCGACCGCATGGCTCCGCACAACAACTACAGGTGTTCCGGCGACGACTCCTGGGTCGCCATCGCCGTCCGCTCAGACGATGAGTGGATGAGCCTGTGCGCGACAATGGACACGCCCGAGCTTGCGCGCGACTCGCGCTTCCGAGACCTCCCCGCCAGGCTGGAAAACGTCGAGGAGCTCGACATCATCGTTTCCGGTTGGACGCGGGACAAAGACGCCTGCGAAGTCACAAGGCTACTCCAGGCTGAGGGCATCCCCAGCGCGCCCGTTCTGAAGGCCACTGAGCTTCCGGACAATCCACAGATTCGAGAGCGCGGCTTCATACAGTCCATAGACCACCCCGAGACCGGCACCCAGAAGTACGCGGGCGTCGCGTGGAAGCTGTCACGGACTCCGGGCACTCTCGGAGGACCATCGCCCAGGCTCGGACAGCACAGCGTCGAAGTGCTGCACGACTACCTCGGGAGGTCGGTCGACGATGTCGACCAGATGGTCTCCCGTGGAATCACCGGAGACACACCCGATCTGGACGGGTAGGGGCAGGTTTCAAACCCCGTATCAAGTGCGGGGCAGGCTCTGCCCCTACCGAATCGCGTACAGCACCCCGTTCTCAGAGGTCACGTACATCGTGCCGCCGGAAATGACGGGCGTCGACACGATCCCGTCCCCATCATCGACGGCGAACCGCCATCGCTCCTCGCCGCTGAGCGTGTCGATTCCGTATATGACTCCGCTCGCGTCGCCAAGGTAAACCGTATCACCCGCCACGGACGGGCTGCCGACAACCCTGTCATTCGTCTGGAACTCCCACGACGATCTTCCGTCCGACCGGTCGAGAGCGTACAGCGCGCCCGTGTCTGACACCACGAAGATGTGGTCGTGACCCAGCGCCGGAGCGGCCTTGAATCTCTGACTTAGCTGGCGGAAGTTCCACACATACCCCTTTGGCGGTGGTAGCGAGCCGACGAGCTGCCACACATAGAGCTGCGTACGGACCCACCTCGCCGCCTTCTCGAACGGCAATTCATGCTTGCTCCAGTCGATACCGACGACGGCTCCACGATTGTCCACCGCGTAGACCAATTCGTCATCCAGGAGAGGCGGCGCGATCGACTCTCCCGCCATGTTGAAGTCAAGCCGATGCCGTCCGCTAACCGCGTCGAATATCTGGGTTGCGCGGCCCTGGGATGAGATACCGATGACCTCGTCCGAGACCACCGCACTGGCGTTGAGTCTGCCCGCTGCCTTGTTGCTCCAGAACAGCTCGCCCGTCAGCGCGTCAAGAGCGTACAGCCTCTCGTCGCTCGAACCTATGTAAACAATGCCCGCGTGGACAGTCGGAGAGGCGATGATATAGCCATCTGTCAGGAACTCCCACGCCTGTGTCCCATCGTCCACCGACACCGCGATGATTCGGGCATCCTTCAGACCCACGTACAGCAGACCACCGGCCACGGCGGGAGACGATGCGACCGGGCCGCCCACGCCGATCTCCCAGATCACCTCCCCGGACTCAGCGTTCAGGGCCATGACCCGTCTGTCCCCTGTGCTCACGTAAACCGTTCCCCCAACGACGGCGGGCGACGACTCGAACGGCTCGCCGGTCTGTAACCTCCAGGCAATCCGGCCTTCGAGCATGGCATCCGGCCCCGAAACAAGAGCCGAGTGAGATGGGTCTCGACCAAACATCGGCCAGTCGCCCTCTGCAGTCGGCGCCGAACTCACGTCGGACGATGGCACGGGAGGAGTACGACTGGGACCCAGGGTCCAGAACACCCAGCCGCCAATCACCAGTGCAAACGCGATCAACAACCCCCAGCGAATGATACGTCGGCGCTGTGCCGCCGCCCGCCACCTACGCTGACGCATCTCCGCCTCAGAGAGGGTGACGTGGCTGGCGCGTCCCAGCGGAACACGGCATCGGGAGCAGTAGGTATCCTCCAGCACATTCGATTGGCCACACGCCGAGCAGATGGCAACAGTTTCCATAACTTACGATGGTACATCAACAAGAGACCCGGATGCACCGCAAACCGGCCCCCGAATTAATTGCTGCGTCCGGTGGTCGCAACTACGGATCTGGATGAACTGGTCTGGGTCGAGTAGCGGAGCAGGTCACAGAAGTCCGTCTGAGCGATTGCGCCAATAGGACGAGTCGGCTAGTTCTTGCGCGTGTAGCTTCTGCTTTTCCCTGTTATTCGCTGTATCTGCGGGCAAGACGATATCCGCATGATAGGGATTCTGACAGGGTATCGGAGACGCCACCACCCGACGCCCATTGCCAGCTGATTTCTCTTCAGTAACTATCGCCCATCCATAAAATGTGCGCCCACGGGCATTGTCTCGGCTGTCGGCAATCGAAGTCGCCTGATCCGGCGGAGCTACGCTCAGCCAATCAACCGATATTTCGGTTTTACCTTCAGGTGGCAAGAACTCATGGAAGGGAACTCGTGAGCGCCGCGCGCGCTGCGTTCCTGCCTGAAGATACGCCTCGTCCGAGCTCTTCATCCGTAGTGATTCTTTCCGGAACCTCCATGAGCGGTCAGCTGATCTCCCGCTCCAATTCTGTCAGGGCTTCGCGCAGAAATTCGTCAGGCAGGTCGGATGTGGACGTGTAGCTCCTGCACCGGTGGGCATCTGGCAGGTTGGCCAAACATAAGGCCCCCCCTGCAGAGTCGCACAGCAGGATAACCGAGCTGCCGCGGTCGGTCGCTACGTCGATAGCGACCTCGCCGTCCGGTGTGGGATACACCTCGAACCGCCGGGGCAAAATCTGGTGCATCTCACTCAGCAGTCGTTGTGCATTGACCATCGCGACTTGAGACGGTATCGGGAACCCTTCTTGGTAAGCCTCCTCGCTCGTCCCCTTTAGATCGTCCAGCATATCGGAGAGTACGTCCTCGTCAACCGACGAGACCGACTGATCGTCGATCATTACGCTGTCAGTCGAGGGACCCGCATCGAGCCAGTTCTTATCTCTGAGAGTCTGGAGCGCCAAGTGTATCTGCCGCTTCGTAAACTGCCTCTTCCGATAACCCCACGCATACGTGCGGGCAGTTATCTCGTCGTCTGTAGAGGAGGGATGCTCGGCAGCCACCCAGTGTACCGTTGCCAGCAACTCAAGGCCAAACGACGACTCGAACCCCTCGACAAGCTGTGCTACCCGAGCCAAGCGTTCCTTCGTTTCGGGACGACTGTCGAGGAATGCGGTTGCGTCTTCGATTGCGCCCGGCACCAGTTCGAGCTGTCTGTATGGGGCGTCGCCACCATCCCTGTAGCCCGATATGAGATGATCTTCCACCCTCCGAAGGACGTGTCGGAGATTTTCAGCATATGGACCGTAAGGAGCTTTCTGGAACTCTAACTTGAGAGGCTCATCGGCCAACTGCATGAAGTACATGAGCTTGTGCACTTCCAGGAGCGTGATAAACGGGTCGAGCAGGGCAAGAATGTATCGGTACATCAGGGCGACTAGGGCGGCCCGCTCTGGGGTCATCTTCGGCACGTCGGTGGAGCGTCCGTGCGACCCTGACGAAAGATCGTATTGTTGACCATTGCTTGTCACCGTAAGGCACTCCCTTGCCATTCCAGTTAATCGCCTGTCACATTAGCGAGGACGCCATCTAGGTCACGGCGGGCTCAAGTATCGGCACGGCGTCTGAGCGCCCCGTTTCCGGTATTTCATGGGCACCCTCTTTCCTACGTACCTTTTCCGCACCTGCGGCTCGGCATCAGTTCCTTCAAAGCCGATCCGTTTCGGAAATTGCCCCCCATCCAGTGGAAAGTTCTCCGCCGTCCCTTCCAACCACCTCGTCGGCCTGTACGCTCCCCTCACCACTCCCCGGACATGGGCCAGCACCAAGTTGTAACGCTCCGCCCTCTCCATCCTCAACTTCCACACGCCCCTCACTGCCCCATACACCCCGCGCTCGTTCCACAACTTCCCAATCGAGATCAGGATCAGTGGTTCTTCCACCACAAACTCCTCCGCGCTGTACTCCAGTACGATCTCATCCACATGCCGCGTCCCCCGGTCTCTCGATCCTGAACCCGCCACTCTGTTCACCAGCCCAGGATAAGCGTCGATCAGCGCCGCCTCGACCTCTTTTGCAGCCGCCTCCGACATCCCATGCCGGTGGATGATATGCGCTACGTCCATATCCAGCGCCCGTATTTCATGGATCCGCCCTAACTTAGGGTCGAGGGCATCATGGTCCGCCTTATCGACTGCACCACTTACGTGGTCAAACACCCTCTGTTCTCTACCTCTACCCACGTAAAACGTCTCGCCGTTCCGAGGATCGATCAACCGATAAACGTAACATCTCAGTACCTCCACTACCTCCTGCGGGAAACTATCTACACCCACGTTTTCTCGCCTCCTGCCGCCTGTCTCTTGCACCTTCTGATTATCACAGGATTTCGGTAGGGCAGCAAATATAAAGACGTTACCTTCACTCCCCCACCAAACCAAGCATCCGCCCAACCCTTCTCCCCATCCCTGCGAAGTGCTGGACTTCCTCGGGCCTCAGCGACCTCCCCAGCACCTTGCGCTCGCGGTACGACAGCCACTTCTTGAGCACCTGGTAGCCTCCGAGCTTGTAGCTCCACAAGTTGGCTGGCACGTTGCGCCAGTACGCCCAGTCGTTGAGGTAGATGCTCCCTGTGGTCCGTTGACGCCCCAACTCCCCCAATTACTCCTCGACGATCAAGGTCAGTTAGTCGCATTTGCAGGCATGGCTATACTGTACCCCACCCTGTCCACCACATCAGACAGCATGAGAAACGCCGTATCGCAGCAGGCGCCACCTCCACCTACATCTCGCCGCCTTCGCCCCAGTGCTGGCCATCGCCGCACTCCTGCGACTCTACGACCTCGGCCACGGTCATCCCGGACTCGCGATCTACACGTCCATCTCCTCCCACGCCTACAAGTCCTTCCACAACTGGCTCTACCCTACATGTTCGCGGACGGCTCCATCCTGGCCGACAAGCCGCCGCTTTTCTTTGGTGGCAGGGACTGCTTCCCGCTCCGGCGTTCGCCCTGATAACGGCGATAGTCAGGACGGAGTTCGATCAGCTCGAGGCCGCCCTGGAGTACGTCCGGCAGCGTCGTGGCAACGCCCGCTACATCCTCGCCAGCGACACCTGCAACACCGGCGCAATGGTGGCATCCGTTACCGATCTTGACACACCACACCAGCATAACTAGCATTCCTCCTGACGATCTGGAAACCTACGGAAATTTCCGGGAGAGACTCACATGGCAATGGTCGCCAGACCGGCTGTTCTCGCAGACGCCCTGATACCCAGCGTCTGGGTCCAAACGCGAGCACAGAGAATAGCCACAGACTTCGTGCTGATGTTCGGATTCGCCTGGTTTGTCGCACTGTTTGCGCAGATGGCCATCCGGCTTCCCTGGACGCCGGTGCCCATAACCGGGCAGACCTTTGCGGTGCTAGTCGCGGGCGGAGCGCTCGGAGCGAACCGCGGAGCCGGATCGCTGCTGATCTACATGTTGATGGGCATGATCGGCATTCCGGTCTTTGCCCCCGGCCCAGACGCGCTGGCCATGGACGGCACCTGGGGGGCGCACTTCCTGTTACCGTGGGTGGGAAGCGCGAGTCTGCCCTGGGCGATATCCAGCGGCGGTTACATCGTCGGGTTCATACTCGCCGCCTGGGTAACCGGGTTCTTCGCAGAGAGGCTATGGGACAGAAAGCCCTTGGGGTTGCTCGCGATGTTAGCAGGCAACGTAATCCTGTACGTGCCGGGCCTGCTGTGGCTCTATGCCGATGTGGCTGGTCGCGATTGGGCCAAGACCCTTGAGTGGGGCCTCTATCCGTTCATAGTCGGCGATCTGATGAAGCTCTATCTTGCGACGCTGACGCTGCCCGCGGCGTGGGCATTGGTCGGCAGGCTGAAAAACGAATAGTCAAATGGGAGGAAACAATGGCTGACAGCAGCACCTATACGGCTTACTTCAACGGAGAATGGATTCCTTACGGCGACGTCACTATCTCGCCCGAGGACCGCGGCTTTGTCGTGGCCGACGTCGTCTTCGACATCGCCCGCACTTTCGGCGGAAAGCCGTTCGTTCTCGATCGGCACATAGACAGGCTGTACCGCTCGCTGAAGTACATGCGCATCGACCCCGGCCTGACGCCTGACCAGATGACCGACATCTGCGAACAGGCCGTGCAGATGAACATCGACCGCCTCGACGAGGCAGGCGACTTCCAGATTCATCCGTTCATAACCCGCGGTGTGGGTCACAGCGTGGCCGACCCGACTTCTGCCACGGTGTGCGTCGCCATCAAGCCCGTCGCGTTCGAATCCTTCGCGCGCTCCTACGTCGAGGGCGCTCACGGCGTCATCGCCCGCACCCGGAGCTACTCCAGCGACATGATGGACCCCAAGGTCAAGCACCACAGCCGAGCCAACTTCGTGCTCGCCGAGCTTGAAGCCTCTGACGTCGATCCCGGCGCCTCTCCGATTCTGCTCGACCAGAACGGCAATCTGACCGAGGGTATCGGCTACAACGTCTTCCTCGTCAAGGATGGCGTACTCAAGACAGCCACCGACAAGAGCATCCTGCAGGGTATCTCTCGCAGCGTAATCATCGATGTCGCCGACCAGCTCGGCATCGAGTTGGTCGAGGAAGATCTCCAGCCCTACGATCTGTACACCGCCGACGAGGTCTTCTTCTCCAGGACCAGCCCGAGAATCATACCCGTGAGCATGGTCGATCTCCGACCCGTCGGCGACACCATTCCGGGACCGATAACCAATCAGCTTCTCGCCGCTCATAGCGAGATGGTTGACGTGGACATCGTCGGACAGGCTCTCCACTACGGAGGCGTCCAGGGCTAGGCAGTTCTCCAACTGTCATTGGAACGAAAGTCCCCTCTTCCTCAGGGAGAGGGCCAGGGTGAGGGTGACAGACCAATGACAGACACAGCCGGAAAGGCAATAACGGTGCTCGGGGCGGTCGAACCCGACCGCCTCGGCTTCACGCTGATGCACGAGCACCTGTATCTCGATCTGCGCAGGAACCACCTGCCCGGTCCTGACCTGTCGCCTGACGAACGCGCCGTGTGGGAGGCCGACCTCGACCTGTCCAACCTCCACATGGCGCGCCGCGCCCTACCTCTTCTGGACAACTACGTCCTCGATACCGAGGACGATGCCATAGCCGAAGTATCACACTTTGGCGCACTGGAAGGTCAGACGATAGTTGACGTAACGAGCAGGGGACTCGGAAGAGATCCGGAGGCCCTGAAGAACGCGTCAATAGCGACCGGACTCAACATAGTCATGGGCTCCGGCTGGTACCAGAAGGTCTTTCACCCTGACGACATGGACTCTCGCAGCGTCGAGACCCTGACCGACGAGATCGTCCACGACGTGACTGTCGGCGTCGGTGACACCGGCATCCGCTCCGGCATCATCGGAGAGATCGGCGTTAACGGCGATCCCATCACCGACAACGAGGCCCGGAGCGTTCGCGCCGCGGCAAAGGCAAGTCTGCTCACCGGCGCGGCGATCTCGTTCCACTCTCCTCCGCTGAAGCCCGAGAAGCACGCCGTGCTCGACATCGTCGAGGAAGAGGGCGCGGACCTCAGCCGCACGATCCTCGGACACTCCTGCGCAATGGCCGACGACGTGCCTTTCATGCTGGAGCTGCTCGCGCGAGGCGTCTACATACAGTTCGACACCCTCGGCGTGGTCAACACGACTGAGCAGCCCGGTCGGGACCACCTGGTCGCGACCTCTATTCCGCAGCTGATCGAAGCCGGGTACAGCGACCGCATCCTGCTGTCTCAGGACGTTTGTTGGAAGTCCCATCTCAGGAAGTACGGCGGCTCAGGCTACACCTACATCCAGGAGACCTTCCTGCCATACCTGAGCGCCCTGGGCGTGAGCGACGAAGCCCAACACCAGATCATGGTCGAAAACCCCAGGCGCATGCTGACTCTCGTGTCTCCAAAGTAGGGGTGGTTCGCGAACCGCCCCTACAGCACATTTTGACCTCAGCATCCCACTCTGGTTAAACTTCCTTTAGCATGCGCAACGCCCGTTGCGCGCATTTATGAGACGCTCTGGGAGGAGTGAATGATACGATTGAAGATTATAATTCCCATAGTGGCCCTGACTCTGGGCCTTCTGACGGTGGCGTGCAGCTCGGCCGAGGAGCCAAGCGCTCCCCAGGCGCCGCAGGCTGCTGCCCCGGCAGCGCCGGCGGCCCCCGCCGCTCAGGGACAGGCCATGCAGCCCGCAGCTCCCATGCAGCCTGCTGCTGCTGCACCGGCCCCGACCGCCGTTCCGCCTCCGGGCGCCCCGAAGGCTGCTGAGCCCATCATGGCGTCACAGCAAACGACCTCACGCCCGATGGTGGCCTCCGACGCCGACACAAATATCTTCTCCGAAGACAGGTTTGGCGGAACTCTCGTCTGGGTTCCACAGGGCAGCGTGGGAAACCTCGACTCCATGACGTCCGGTTCGGCCATCGGACGAGGCGTGTCCTGGCACTTCTGGGAATCCCTGGCCCAGTGGGACTCGCAGGGTTCCATCAACCCCGACATGGCAGACAACTGGGAGGTGGATGGCGGCACCTACACCTTCACGCTTCGCGACAACCTCACATGGCATGACGGTACCCAGGTTCTGCCTGAAGACGTACAGGCGTCGATCAAACGGTTCCGGGAGCAGGACACATCTTTCAGCCCGATCCTCAACGAGATCTGGGAGGGATTCGAGACAGTTGACGACAAGACGTTCAGGATAGTTCTGAGCGAGCCGTCCGCGCTGTTGATGACGGCGCTCGGCTATGTCGGCGGCACGCAGCCGAACATCATGCCCAAGGAGACCGCCGAGAAGTATCCGGCGGGTGAGTTGGTCCAGGACTTCGTTGCGTCCGGTCCGTACAAGTACATTACCTGGGACCCCGGCAATGAGATCATCCTCGATAGGTACGAAGAGTACGTGCCGAGACGCGAGGAGCCTAGCTACCGCGCCGGCGCGAAGCTCGCCTACTTCGACAGACTCCACATGAAGGAGATCCCCGACCAGGAGACCCGCGTAGCCGCCGTGCTGACCCACACCGTGGACTTCCTCGACGTGGTATCTTCGGATTTCTACGAAGAGGCGTTGAAGAACTCGGATCAGGTGTCGATCCATATCGGCATTCCGGGCGCGCAGCCGGACATCGGCCTCAACACACGCGACCCGCTACTGGGGTTCACTGAAAGCGGCCAGAAGCTGCGCCAGGCCATTCAGGCGGCAGTGAACGCCGAAGACATCATGAAGGGCTACGGCGACTCGCGTCTCTGGCAGCTCTGCCCATCGCTTCAGATGTGCGGCACGCCCTGGGCCGAGCACACAGACAACGAAGAGCTCTACAACCAGAACAACCCCGAGCGCGCCAGGCAGCTGCTTGCCGAGTCGGGTTACTCTGGCGAGCCGATCATAATTCTGGACCCGACGGACTTCCCGACGATCCACCCGATAGCGCCGGTTCTCAAGGAACAGCTCTCGGCAGTTGGAATCAACGCTGAGGTCAAGTCAACTGACTGGGCGGGGCAGATCGCGACCTTCAGAGGCGCGGAAGGCTGGCACATATTCACCAACTGGAACAGCAGCAACCTCTACCATCCGCTGGTCGCGACGCACTACAGGGTCGGCGAGACTAACTATGCAGAGGACTCCGCGACTGGACAGTTGATGACTCAGCTCAGGTCCGAGTTCGCCGCCGCGCCGAGTCTCGATGAGCAGTTCGCGGTTACTCGCAAGATGGCTGATGCGGCCTGGGAGGACCCCAGAAGGGTGACCTTCGGCCAGTTCTTCCAGCTTCGCATCTACGACAAGGACCTCCAGGACGTCGACGTTCGCGGCGCGCCCGTAGGTTCCCCGCTCTTCCTCAACGTATGGTGGGGCGAGTCGGAGCGCCGGTCCAAGGACCCACGCTAAGTCAGGTAAGTTAGTACACATTCCCCCGTTCGGCTACGCTGAGCGGGGGAACTGAATCCCGGACGTGAAGTCGTCACACCTCGACTTCAGATCTGAGGCCAATTGTTCGCCTATATCGTTCGTAGACTGCTGGCCACGATCCCCGTTCTGGTGGTCGTTGGCCTGTTCACGTTCTTCCTGTTGCGTCTCACGCCCGGCGACCCCGCCGCGGTTATTGCCGGAAACGAGGCCACCCACGCCGAGTACGTTAAAATCCGCGAACGCCTCGGACTCGACGACCCCATATACGTCCAACTGGGCAAGTGGGCCGGGCGTATCACGCAGGGCGACTTTGGCACGTCTATCAGGTCAGGCAGACCGGTATTCGATCTGATTAAGGGACGTGTGGGACCGTCGGTCTCTCTGACGGTCGCCACTGAGCTTATAGCCGTACTGGTGGCAATACCTCTGGGCGTTCTTGCTGCGTGGAAAGCGAATTCGATAACGGACCGCTCCATAATGGTGTTCGCGGCGGTGGGGTTTTCGGTCCCGATATTCTGGCTCGGGTTTATCCTGATCTGGATATTCGGCCTGTGGGCGTTCGGAATGGACAATCCCCTGCTGCCCGTCGCGGGTTATGTGAAACTCACAGACGATCTGTGGGAGTACGTGCGTCATCTCGTCCTGCCATCTCTAAGCCTGGGCCTGGTCGTCATCGCACTCATCGCCAGAATGACCAGGGCGAGCGTCCTGGAAGTCCTGAAAGAGGACTATGTGCGAACCGCGCGGGCGAAGGGAGTGACTGAGAGGACCGTACTGATCCGGCACGCACTTCGGAACGCGTCGCTGCCGATACTGACCGTTATCGGACTGGGCTTGGCAGGGCTTCTGTCAGGAGCAGTAGTAACCGAGAGCGTGTTCGCGATACCGGGTCTGGGCAGGTTGGCGGTCGAGGCGATCGCGACGCGCGACTATCCGATTATTCAGGCGATGATAATACTCATAGGCAGCTTCTACGTATTCATCAATCTGGCTGTCGATGTTCTCTACGCTTTCCTCGACCCCAGGATTAGGTACTAATGACACAGGCGACGACCGGACATCCGCTGGCTGAACAGAGGCTCTCCCTGGCTGCGCGCGCATGGAGGTCGTCTCTCAACACTGCTGTTCGAGAGCCGACGATGACCATCGGACTCGTGCTCCTCGCCATACTGGTGATAATCAGCGCGTTCGCGCCTTTCGTCATTTCGAACGAACCGACCAAGATCAACATGGACGCGCGACTCGACGCCCCATCCTCAAGCTACTGGTTTGGCACCGACGCCTTCGGGCGCGACGTGTTCAGCCGTACGATGAGCGGTGGCAGGATTTCCCTGATGGTCGCGGCCTCTGTCGCTGTTCTGGCGATGATCTTCGGAGCCACCTTTGGTTCACTGTCGGGTTACTTCCGCAAGGTGGACGCCGTCCTTATGCGTATCATGGACGGTCTGATGGCCATTCCAACCGTCCTGCTCGCAATCGCGCTCATGGTGATCCTCGGCGCAAGCCTTCAGAACGTCATAATCGCCATAGTGATCGTGGACACGCCGCGCATGACTCGAATCGCTCGCGCGTCGGTGCTGAGTCTGAGGGAGCAGCCGTTCGTAGACGCGGCACGCTCCATCGGCGCGAGCAACGGCCGGATTCTCATCCGTCACGTGATCCCGAACCTGATGGCCCCGCTCATCGTCATGGGCACCTACGTAGCCGCCAGCGCAATGCTGACCGAGGCGTACCTCAGCTTCCTCGGAGCCGGAATCCCGGCGATCGACAACCCAAGCTGGGGCAACATCATGGCCGAGGGACGCGGCTTCATCCACAAGGCCATGTGGGTGATCTTCTTCCCCGGGCTGGTCCTCGCCGTCACCGTCACCTCGATCAACCTGGCCGGCGACGGCCTCCGCGACATCCTGGATCCCAAGCTCGCCCACCGGATGTAGTTGGTTACGTACAGGCTATAACCTCAAGCAACAGGTCCCTTCTCACCCAGGGAGAGGGTTGGGGTGTGGGTGAAAAGCGCCGCTGTCAGTCACTTACTCAATGGCGTACAGCACCCCAGCCCACGTCCCCGCGTACACCACCCCGTCTACAACTACCGGCGTCGCGCTAATCTGCCTACCCGTATCGTACCGCCAGCACAGAGCACCTGTCCCGGCGTCCAGCGAATACAAAATACCGTCTGTATCTCCCACCAGCAAGACATCCCCAACGGCCGACATCGACCCCGACACCGGCGCGCCGACCTCCGTCCGCCACACCACCTCCCCCGTGCTCTCGTCTGCCGCCACTACCTCGCCGCCGAAACTCGCCGCGTACACCCGGCCACCTGAGAGCACAGGCGTCCCCATAAAGCCGTCGTCTGTCGTAACGCCCCAGACAAACCCCTTCTGAACCAGAAGTTCATTCGTTATGCCCCAGTAGAAAAGTTGTATCCGAATTTTCAGCCACAGCCACTCCATCGGGAACGTACGTTTCCGCCAGTCGACGGCCTTGAGCCGACCCCGACCGTCGGCGACTATGACGTGCTCTTCCCCGAACGTGGCCGAACTCCGCGGCGTCTCGGAAAGGTGGAAGTCCAGCCGACTCTTGCCGGTCTTCCTGTACACCACGTGCAGCAGCCCATCGAACGATGTGATAGCCACCAAGTCCTCGAACACGGCTGGCGAGCTGCTGATCCATCCTCGGGTACTGTACGACCACCGCTTCCTTCCCGTGCCAGCGTCCAGCGCGTACAGCTTGCCGTCGCCTGACCCGATGTACACAACGCCCCGGTCGACAGCTGGAGACGAAATCACCCTGCCCTTCGTCATAAACTCCCATCGCACATCCCCTGATTGCAGGTCGCGAGCTTCGACGCCACCGTCGGCACGCCCTATGAACAGCATGTTCCCAGCAACCGCAGGAGACGAATTCAGCGGTCCTCCCACGTTGTGCTTCCAGACCTCCTCGCCCGTCTCTGCGTTCAGTGCGACAATTGACCCGACGCCGGTCGCCAGATAGACGGTCCCATCGACCACGGCGGGGGATGAGTAGATCGGCCCATCGGCGACGTAATGCCACTTGAGCACACCATCTGGCTCTGCTCCGCTCTCTGTCGCATCTCCCGTGTGGGACAGATCACGCTGGTACATAGGCCACTCGCCGCCGCTGGGCGAGGAGCTTATGTCCAACGACGGCTCCGACTGGAATAGCGCCACCCCAACGTTCGGCAGGATGTACCATGCGGCCGCGAGCAGCACAAGGGCGGCTCCCGCAACCCACCGGGTAACCCGCCGGCGTATCCTCGACCTGCGTATCTGGGTGGTTATAGCGTGCGCGTCCGACACATCCAGGAGTTCGACGTCTTCGGGCCGGTGCGCCCAGCAGTTTGCGCATCGCGACGTGTCTTCGCCACTCGGGCGCGAGCAGACCCGGCACACCCAGGCTTTCTGAGGGGACGAGCTCGATGTCACGGTCGGAACTCGAAACTGGGACGATCAACCACCGTGTATTTGTCGTCTCCCTCGACTATCTCTATCGTCGTGTCCAGCGGCACGTCGTCGAAGCGCTGTCTGATCCCTGACGCCGGCCACCACACCTCGATAGAGTCGATAGCCTCTGCCTGCCCAAGCCCCATCTCCTGCTCCATGCTGGACGCTCCGAAGCTACCGCCGCTGCTGACCACTGCGTGAATCGCCTGTTGGCCCTCACTCGTGGTCACGTTGACTCTAATACGCGCCCCGATCGCGGAGCGGTTGGAGCGTGTTCCGATAAGCCGAATTGAAGTCCAGCGATTGCCCGACCCCGGATTCACGTACAGCGAGTTGACAAAGCCGTCGCTCGGATAGAATCCCCCGACTTGCACGAATATGTCCTGGTCGCCGTCACGGTCAAGGTCTCCGAACGCGATTCCATGCCCCTTCTGTATGTGTCCCAGACCCGCTGAGAAAGTAACGTTCGAGAACGATTCTCCCCCATCGTTACGGTACGCGACGTTCGGAGCCAGCGCATTGAACGCCGGAAACCCTGTGCCCAGGTACATGTCGGGATAGCCGTCGTTGTCGAAGTCCCCGAAGTTGGACCCCATGCTCTGGTTGACGTCATCGAGGCCCACCAGGGCAGCGACATCCGTAAACCCTCCGGGGCCGCCACTCGCTCCAAGATTGCGGTAGAGCCGGGGCAGAGCGCCGCTGTTCGGAAGCCCCAGGTAGTCCGCCGCGACTGAGTCGATGTCCCTGGCGTATCCCGCGACGAACAGGTCGAGCCACCCGTCGTTGTCGTAGTCCCAGAACCAGGTCGGGAAGCTCTCGTCGGGCTCGGTCACGCCCAGTTCCTGAGCCACATCCGTGAATGTCCCGTCTCCGTTGTTACGGTACAGACGGTTCTCAGCCGCGTAGTTAGATAGGTACAGGTCCTGGTCGCCGTCGTTGTCGTAGTCGCCCCACGTGCTGCCCTTGCAGTATCGCAGGTTGGTCACCCCCGCTCTAACGGCTACGTTGGTGAACACGCCGTTGCCGTCGTTCTCGTACAGTTGGCTCGGGAAGATGATCGCCGCGCTATCCTCAAGCGATTCGGGTGTCGACTCGTTGCACGAGAACAGGTCGAGATCGCCGTCATTGTCGTAGTCGGCCCACGACGCGCTCTGGCTTGGAAACGCGGGGGTCGCCAGGCCGGACTCGCGCGTAACGTCGCTGAAAGACCCGTCACCGTCGTTGCGAAGCAGCGACATACGCATCTGCCCGTTGGACATCAGCCACCCGCCGCGCATGACCAGTATGTCCATCCACCCGTCGTTATCGTAGTCGGCCTGGACGATGTTCAGGCCGCCGGTCTGTTCCGACAGCCCCGCAGCGTTCGTGCGCTCGACGAAGCGCCCGTTGCCGCTATTGCTATACAGTCGGAGACTCTGCGACGGGTTCCAGCTCGACGTCACGATGTCCATGAGTCCGTCGTTGTCGAAGTCCTCGACGATAGCGCCTCCGGCAAGATCGACCGAGTAGATTCCAACGTCCGCCGCCACCTCCCTGAATCGTCCCTCAAGCTCATGCTCCGGCGCGAATGCCGAGGGCGGCACTCGGAAGCTCTCGCTCACGCCTTCGGGATACGTACCCCGTGCCATGTGCGCGATGTTGAGCAGCCATCGACGACTGACGTCGTCCGGAGCGAGCGCGAGCAGACCGTCGAGTATCTCTATTGCCCTTGAGACGCTGTCGGAGTCTTCGTGCGAGTAGGCCGGGTCTAGCGGCAGCGCGCACACGAGCCTTCCTTCGGGACTGACGCAGTTCTGTATCTCGCCCTGCTTCATGTAGGCGACCGCAAGTTCTTCCAGAACGCCCTGGTGTTCCCGGCTGTCCGGGACTATGCGCTCCGCGAGCTCCGAGGCCTCGTTCAGAAGTCGGATCGACTCGTCCACCTGCCCCAGTCTGAGCCGGTGAAACGCCAGCCTGCGGAGTATGGTGAGACGCCATGTGTCAGTATCGAACGTCGCGTCATCCAGCTGCCCGATCAGGTATTCAAGCTGGCGGGTGCCGAAGTACGGGTCGCCCGACCGCGTGAGCCTCATCGCATACTTGCTGAGGTCCGTCGCAGCGGATTCTTCCCCGCTGGAATCAGGATCAGGCTCCGAGCTCGTGAACTCAAGGACCATCGCCGCGACAGCCAGAGCCGCCAGCCCTGCCAGTGCGAGGATTGGCCCAACTCTCCAGGCCCGGGCGCCGGTACGGCGCATGTATCTTCGTCCGTCAGGCCGCGATGGCCTTGTTGACCGCCGGAAGCACCTCATTCGCCATCAGCTCGAGACATCTGTACCACTTCGGCCGGTCCTCAACCCAGTCGTGACACTGGAGCAGTAGCGTCCCGAAGCCGCCCACGTCATCGTACATGGCCTTGATCCTGTGGGCACACTCCTCCGGGTCTCCCACGATCCAGAAGTTCTCCAGCATGTACTCGCGCGTCAGCGCCTCATCGGGCATTTCAGAGTCGAGCTTCAGCCGCTCCAGTCCTGGACCTCCCGGCCCGAACAGCGGAATCCAGTAGTCGTCGAAGAAGTTGCCGATCGGCCCGTTCAGTGCCTCGTCCCTGGCCTTCTGGCCGTCGTCCGCCACGAACACCTCGCGAGAGATGCGCCACTCGTCCGTCGGGACCGGCTTGCCGCCGCGCTTGGCTCCACGCTCGAACACCGTGCGATGGCTGGGCAGGTACGTCTCGTGCAGGAACGAGCTGCTGAGCGGGATCCAGCCCTTCTCACCCACCATCTCCAGTGTACTCGAGTACGGACTGCTGCCCGCGACTGCGATCTGCGGGTGAGGCTTCTGGTACGGCTTCATGTGGAACCCGATACGGTTCTCAGGCTGGTCCTCCGCCAGCTTCAAGGTGTAGAACTTGCCGCTGTGCTCGAACGGTTCGCCCTTCCATATCTTGAGGACCAGGTCGATGCACTCCGACATACGCTCTCGGTGTGTGCCCTTGTCCTCGTCGATATCGAAAAGCTCCGAATCGACGGTGGAACCGCCCGCTCCGACGCCCATGTAGATGCGGCCTCTCGCCATGTGGTCGAGCTGCGCAATGCGATGTGCGAGGTGCGCCGGATTGTGGAAGTGAGCCAGCGACACCCCGGTGCCGAAAGTCATCTGCTGGGTGACTCCCAGCGCCCTCGCGATGAACAGCTCAGGCGACGGCATGTTCTCCCAGGGCAGCAGGAAGTGCTCCCCCACCCACGTCTCAGAGTACCCGAGCCCGTCAGCATACTCCACCAGCTCCAAGTCTTCCTCGTATGTGTCCGCGTGGGGCCTATCGGGATAGTGCAGCGGCATGAGGAACAGTCCGAGTTTCAAGTTGCATCTCCTATCTATGGCAGGCGACGGGCATCCCACCCAATCGCAGCGCAAAGCTGACGCTATTGTACGATATTATTGCCCTCGCGATTGTGAGGGATGCCGTCCGTTCCCACCGTGAGCCGAACTGTTTCCTCCCTCATCTCCCTAATTGACACCCGAACCATCTGTTCATATACTGCGCTCGACAGCAGATGGGGAATGAGCGGACCAAATGGAGGGGACAGGAAACCGGTCGACCCATACTCTGCTAGGAAACTCGGCCCTATCTGGTCGGAACGTCGTGTCGAGGCTCAGGGCTAGACGCGATTCGATGCGGCCTACGCTCGCCCCTATAGTCGTGGCGCATTCAAAGTGACCCGGTACCCGTGCGCGTCTCGCGCCAGGCAGTCTGAAGGCAGGGAGCCTATCGCTAGGTACCAGGGTCTCGCTGATCTATCGTATCTATCGTATCTTTGTGGACATCAATCTGAAGTGGCCGCGTTTCAGTCGGAGTGCGGTCGCCAATCGGGCATGAAGCCCTTAGAAACTGCAATTAAGGAGGCCAACCCGTTCATGAAGTACCGAAACATATCGCGAGCTGCTCTGTATTGCGCCCTCGCTGTGTTGAGCCTGATGGCTCTCACTGTGATCGCCTGTACAAGTGAAGAAGAAGCCCCTGCGGTGCAAGCCCCAGCACCCGCACAGGCGCAGGCCCCGGCTCCGACAGCGGCCCCGGCTGCAACAGTAGCCGCCGCGCCGGCGCCTACCGTGACCCCGGTCCCATTGGAAGCGACTCCTATCATTGCCACCGCCGTTCCTGCAGCGCCCGCCGCTAGCGGCGGTGAGAAGTATGGAGGCGTCCTCCGAAAAAGCGCGGGTGACGACCTGGTCCACTTCGACTTCATGGTCCAGACCACCGTTCGCACGCAGCAGCGAGTTGGTGCCGCCTACAACCGTCTCTTCAGGTACGCCTTCGACGAGAAGGGTGTAATTCTCCCGGACCTCGCTGAGGATTGGGATGCCTCAGGCGACGGCCTGACCTACAACATTACCCTGCAGGACGGCATCAAGTTCCATACGATCGAGGGAGTGCCCGGCAGCGGTACTGATCTCGATTGTCAGGACTCCGTCCACAGCCTGAACAAGTACCGGAACGTCGAGACCAGCAGGAGAGCGAAGGACGTCGGCGCGATTGAGAGCGTCGAGTGCGGAGCCGGCTCGCAGGACATTGTCATCAAGCTGAGCCAGCCTGACGCCGGCCTCATATCGATGTTGGCCGCCGGCTGGGCTTCGGTCTTCCCGAGTGAGCTTCCCTACGAAGACCTCGAGACTACCGTAATAGGTACAGGCCCATTCGTCTGGCAGGGATACACCAAGGGCGGCAGGGCCGAGTTGACCAAGAACCCGGACTACTGGCGCGATGGCTTCCCCTACATGGACGGTATCGAGGACATCGTCTTCGCAGAGGAGACCGCTTCATTCGCAGCCTTCCGCGCGAAGCAGTTGGACATGAACTCCCTGATGCAGTATCTCTACCCTGAAGAGGGGAAGATACTCAAGGAGCAGGACCCCGACATCAACGTCTCTATTATCCCGCGCCTGTGGTGGCACAGCGTATCGGGCCAGTTGTCAGACCCGGTGTGGGGCGACCAAAGAGTCCGCCAGGCCTTCAACCTGGCACTTGACCGCGGTCAGTCCACGCAGATCCTGAACCAGGGCGCCGGCGACACTGGCGGATGGCAGCCTCCGTGGAGCAAGTGGAGCCTGCCTCGCGAGGAGCTGGACGGCAAGATCGGCAAGAAGGACGGCTCCGATATGGAGGACCGTAGAGAGCAGGCGAAGCAGCTTCTGGAAGAGGCCGGCTTCGGTGAGGGCGAGCTCAAGCTGAACTGGCTGGTACTCAACACCAGGGAGAGCAGGCTGACTCCTGCATTCGCCCAGGACCAGTTGAAGCTCATCGGTGTGGAGATCGTCCAGGACATCCAGGACCGCGCAGCCTACGTGGACAGGGAGGACCGCCGGGACTTCCAGCTAAAGAGTTCCGGAGGCGTAGCTCCCGTACTAAACCCCAGCCTGTTCTACAGCAACATCTACCTGTGCGACGCACCGTCCAACTTCAGCGGTTACTGCGACCAGGATTTTGAAGCTATGTACACTGAGCAGCTCTCCGAACAGGACGAGGATGCTCGCCAGAACATCGTCTGGGAGATGGAGCGCAAGCTGTTCAACGACTTGCCCCACATTCAGATCCGATGGGTCGCCGAGGGCATGGCCTGGTGGCCTTGGGTCAAGGACTTCTACGATGTCGACCCTGCCTACTACAACAACGTAACTCTTGAAGAAGTCTGGATGGAGGACCGCTAGCCCCCGGGAATTCGTTGTACCTGGAACAACACTTGCCTGACGCGGCGGGAGGCCCATCGTGGTCTCCCACCGTGATAGGCCTGCGGAATTAACCCAATGTGATACCACGGGGAAGAAGTGCGCAACTACATCATCAAGAGGCTCTTACTGGCCGTAGTCACCGTATACGCGGTAGTTACGCTTGTATTTGTCCTCATGCGCCTGATTCCAGGTGACCCTGCCCTGATTGCGCTGGCGGAGCCCGGCAGGGGAGAGGCTATTCCGCAGGAGATACTGGAGAAGAAGAGAGAAGAGCTTGGTCTAAACAAGCCTCTGCACATTCAGTATTTCGAATGGCTGTTAAACTCACTCCGTTTCGACTTCGGGAAGTCCTCATGGGGCGGCGGCGACGTCGTCGAAGAGTACGTCCAGCGCCTGCCCATCTCCATCAACATGGTGGTGATGGCCAGCATATTGACAGTCATAATAGGGGTGCCCCTGGGCATCTTTTCTGCGGTGAGACAAGACACCGGGTTTGACTATCTGGCCCGGATTATTTCAATATCCGGCCTTTCGATGCCAAATTTCTGGGTTGCCGGCCTCATAATCATCTTCCTCTTGCGTGTCTTTCGCTGGCTGCCCCCGCTGGAATTCATTCCATTTTGGGAAGACCCGAAGCGGGCCTTCGTTCAGGGTATCTTCCCCGCCTTTGCCGTCGCATTCGCCTTTATAGGCTCAACTTCCCGGATGGCCCGATCATCTTTTCTGGAGGTCATGCGGGAAGACTACATACAGGTGGCGAGGGCGAAGGGACTGGCCGAACGCTGGGTGATCCAGCGTCATGCGTTGAGGAACGCAATGCTCCCCGTAATCACAATCCTGGGACTCCAGTTCGGCTTCGCGCTGGGAGGACTCGTGGTCGTCGAGGCGGCATTCAATCTTCCAGGGGCGGGTCGCTTCCTGCTCGATGCGACGATAAGGCGCGACTACAACGTTGTTCAGGCCAGTTTGTTTGCCATTGCGATCTTTGTCACTCTGGCTAACCTGGCTGTCGATCTTTTGTACGCCTGGCTCAATCCGCGCATACGATACGAATAACAAGGGGTGTGCCAGAGTTGAGTAATCCAACCGACACCAGCTTCGAGATCGCTCACACAAGCCGGTTTACATCGGGTCTCAGAATATCAATGCGATTGATACGCCAGAAGCCCCTGGGTTTCGTAGGCGCTCTCCTCCTCATCTTCGTTACTGTACTGGCAGTGTTGGCTCCATGGATCACGCCAGTGGACCCTAATACTCTCACCGTGGACTTTCTGCAAGGCCCATCTACAGCTCACTGGTTTGGGACGGATACAACCGGCCGCGATGTCTTTAGCCGCGTAGTATGGGGCGGGCGTGTATCTCTATTGGTAGGTGTCACGGCCACCTTCCTGGGCACCGGCACAGGAGCCGTAATCGCGGTGGCAACCTCATACTGGGGAGGCAAGGTGGACATAATCGCGCAGCGATTCATGGACATTCTGTGGGCGTTCCCCTCCCTCATAGTCGCGATGGTACTTGTGTTTGTGCTTGGCTCAAGTACACGTAACGTTATCTTCGCCATCGGCATAGTAGTCATTCCTTCAGCTGCCCGGGTCGTGCGCTCGCAGGTGCTGTCCGTGAAGGAAATGGAATACACGACTGCTGCCCGGGCCATCGGCGCCGGCGACTGGCGTATTATGATCCACCACATAACGCGTAACTGCATGGCCCCTTACATCATAGTGGCCAGTATTACCCTCGGCGGGGCCATCACAACGGAAGCTTCGTTGAGCTTCCTCGGAATGGGTATCCCCCCGCCAACTCCGTCCTGGGGACGAGACCTCTTTGGCGCTGCGCGCCAGTACGCGGAGCTGGCTCCCTGGATGGCAATCGCCCCTGGCGTAGCACTCAGCCTGGCCGTATACGGCTTCAACCTTCTGGGAGACGCCGTCCGCGACGTTCTGGATCCCCGCCTGCGGGGGGCGTAGCTCGGGCAGGCTCGACAGCAAGCAGCACCTGGACTATTCCAGGTGCCTCACTGCTAACAGATGGACTTCCTGCTGATTGGCTTCATGCTCGACAAAGGATGCGATGTTCATGTAACAGAGCGCCGAGTGTATTTCGGCGTCAGGAAACACCCTGCGCAGGATGCCCGCCGTTTCATTCACCTTCCGGATGTCATCTCTTGTAACGCTGTATGACGCCTCGATGGCGGTGTAGACTGGATTGAGTGCTCCGACCCTGAGAGCGCCGACGATCATATCGGTCCTCAGAACGCGGTCATACTCGTCAAAGGTGATGGTGCCGCTCCGAAGTGCCTCGCGGATGTCTTCGTTGAACTCCCGTGAGTTGTCGTCTTTCTCGGCTACCCTAATTCTTTGGACGTCATGGACTGACAACAGTGTGGCTACATACGATGGCCCACGATTGTAGAGCTTCGTCTCCAGTCCAATTCCCTTCAGCTCTCCTATGTCATTCGTATGACCATCTTGCTTACTCTCGATACGCTTGATGTCGCCATGCATCTCTGTGATGTCGCCACGTATCTCTGTGAGTTCACCGCGTATCTCCGAATCGACACGTTTGATTTCCCCGCGCACCTCTTTGATTTCGCCACGAATCTCTGATGCGAAAGCACTGAATACCGCTGGAAGTGCAAGCAGTTCCTCAGTCAGGATGGCTTTCCTCACAGCCTCGCGGAACTCCTGGTTCTCTCGCAACAGCGAGAGCAGGTCGTCTGCTGTGTTTATGGTAGTCATGTCAGACTCCTCATTGGTCTTGATTATAGCTGTTTATCCACCTTGGCATGTCAGTTCTTCCGGGATGTGGGAAGAGGGCCTGCAACTTAGCCTAAGCTCGAATCGCGTCACTCGTTTGTCACGGGTGCTTTCCGTGCACATCCCCACGACTCTCACCCACACACCGCCCCTGTTCTGTGTAGAATGCACCTCAGACCGCAACGAACAGCGAACAGGACGGAAAATTGAAAGTCACAGATGTCAGGACAACGGCCATCGAGAACCTGCCCCCGTACAGGGGAGGCAGGTACCTGCTGTTCCTGGAGGTCGAGACCGACGAGGGCATTACCGGGCTTGGAGAGAGGATCACCGGCAACACCTACTCCGACAGGCTCGGCGACCTCAAGTCGCAGATCAGCCTCATCAACGAAATGGCCAGCATGTACGTGATCGGCGAGAACCCCTTCAACACCGAGCTGATCTGGGACAAGATGTACGGTGCCCGGCACGACTTCCGCCACCCCAGCCTACAGCTGACACCGGTCCTGAGCGCGATAGAGATTGCTCTCTGGGACATCGTCGGCAAGGCGGCCAACCAGCCCATATACAACCTGCTTGGCGGACAGTACCACGAGAAGCTCCGCGCATACGCATACATGCCGGAGGGCGGCTTCCGCGAAAATCCCGAGAAGGCCGGCGAGATCGCCCAGCAGCTTCTCGACGAGGGCAACACCGCGTGCAAGCTGGACCCCTTCCAGCCGCTGTTCCCTCTGCCCCGTGACATTCCCCTTTGGGAGATCGAACATGCGGCGAAGATATTCGAGAGCATCCGAAACGCCGTCGGAAACAGGCTAGAGGTTGGCATCGGCACCCACGGTCAGCTTACGACATACAGCGCGATCAGGGTCGCGGACTACCTGGAGCCGTACCATCCGTTCTGGTTCGAGGAGCCTGTTCCCCCCGAGAACGTCGAGGAGATGGCACGTGTCGCCGCTCACACCAGCATTCCGATAGCCACCGGCGAGCGTCTGGTGACCAAGTATGAGTTCTCGAACCTGCTTGAGAAGCAGGCAGCTCAGATCATCCAGCTCGATGTCGGACAATGCGGCGGCATCATGGAGGCAAAAAAGATCGCCAGCATCGCCGAGGCCCACTACGCGATGATCGCGCCCCACATGGCCTGCGGGCCCATCGTGGCTGCCGCTGCTATCCAGGTCGACACCTGCTCGCCCAACTTCCTGATTCAGGAGGCCAACCTGGGGCCGCTGCACCACGTCATCTTCAAGGAGCCTCTCGTGTTCGAGAATGGCTTTATCACGCCTCCCACAGGGCCCGGACTTGGGGTCGAGCTCGATGAGGACGTGATGAAGCGAATCGAAGTCGAGTAGCCGGTCGACCCCAGAGGAAAGAAACATGCCAGTAGACCTGTCTCGTAAGAGCTGGAAGCCCGGCGATGACTGGGATAAAGCCATCGAAGACATCAAGTACGTTCGGGGTCTCGCCAAAGAGCTGGGCGGTCCTGAGAGGGTCAAGCGCCAGCACGACGGAGGCCGCTACACCGTCCGTGAGCGGATCGAAAAGATGGTCGACCCCGGCAGCTTCCTGGAAGCAGGCCCCATAGTGGGCGCCGCCGAGTTCGACGAGGACGGCAACGTCATCGAGTTCACCCCCGGCGGATACGTCATGGGACTCGCGGAGGTCGACGGCAGGCCGGTAGCCATAGGCGGCGACGACTTCACCATCTCCGGCGGCAGCCCGCACAACGTCCGCAAGGGCGCGCGCCAGTTCACCCAGCCATTGGCGATCCAGTACGGCATCCCATACATACAGCTCGTCGAGGGCGTCGGGCACAGCTCCAAGTCCGACGAGGCAGCCGGACACATGGGCCTGCCCGGGGGAGACCTATGGTGGCGCAACGTCGAGTTGCTCCGGCGCGTGCCCGTAGCCGCAGGTATCATGGGCTCTGTCGCTGGCGCTCCCGCAGCCTTCGCGCTTTTGTCCCACTTCACCGTTATGGTGAAGGGTCAGTCCCAGATATTCCCTTCCGGTCCTCCCGTCGTGAGGCGCGCCATCGGAGAGATGCTCGACAAGGAGGAGTTGGGCGGCCACCAGATGCACGTCCACGAGAGCGGCCAGGTGGACAACGAAGCAGAGTCCGAAGAAGATGCCTTCGAACAGCTCAAGACGTTCATCTCGTACCTGCCGAACACTACCAGCGACGTCGCTCCGCGCGTCGAGACCGGCGACCCGCCCGACCGCAGGCCTGAGGAGCTCCTCACAATCATCCCGGCCAACCGCAAGCGTGGCTACGACCCGCGCAAGCTCATAAAGCTGGTGGTCGATAATGGCGAGTTCTTCGAGATGCGCCGGCACTGGGGCGGAGCGGTGATTACAGGATTCGCGCGGCTGGACGGATACAGCGTCGGCATCATAGGCAGCGACCCCAGATCGCTCGCCGGAGCGATGGACGGCTGGGCCGCCGAGAAGTACGCTCACTTCGTTGACCTGTGCGACGCCTTCAACCTGCCCGTGGTCATATTCCTGGACATGCCCGGGTTCATGCGGGCTCCCACGCCGAGCGCAAGGCCACGATGCGCCGTGGGGTACGCGCCTTGATCGCCAGCGCGGAGGCGGAAGTGCCCAAGATCGAGTTCAACGTGCGCAAGGCATACGGAGTCGCGGCCGATGCCCCGCACAGTCTCGGCCACCCAAACGGGCTGAACCTGCGATTCGGATGGCCTGCCGGTGAGTGGGGAGGCATCCCAATCGAGGGCGGAGTGGCCGCGGCGTACAGGCGCGAAATCGAGAACGCGCCCGACCCTGAAGCCCACCGCGCCATGATAGAAAACCGGCTGCTCAGGCTGCGGTCCCCGTTCCGAGCGGCCTATAAGGGAGACGTGGTCGATCTCATAGACCCCCGCGACACCCGGATGCTGGCGTGCAGGTACGTAAAGCTCGCCCAGCCCATGCTCGAGAAGCTGGCCCAGCGTCCCAAGCGCGCAGTCCGACCGTAGCCGACCGTCATCAGTTATCATAAAACCGCCTCTCCATCAGGGAGAGGGTCGGGGTGAGGGTGAATCCCTGCCCCACTAGGATTGAGAGGGAGGGACGTAGATGGAGTACCAAATCTGGCTCAACGGTGAATACTCGGATCGGGACAAGGCCCAGATCCCAATGCTCGATCGCGGTTTCCGCATCGGGGACGTAGTGTTCGACACATCCAGGACATTCAACGGCGAGGTCTTCAAGCTGCGCGACCACCTGGACAGGCTGTACAGGTCGCTCAAGTACGTGAGAATCGATGTCGGCATGTCCATCGACGAGATGGAGCGCATCACGCTCGACGTGGTCGCCCACAACGAGGACCTGCGTCGTGAGATGAACGACGACTACATGATCACTCAGATCGTTACCGGCGGCAACGGACAGCGCGGCGATACCGATCCCAACGTGTCCATCTGGATCGACCCGCTCGGCGCTCCGAGGTGGGCTCAAGCATACAGCGGCGGCGGCGCTCATGCTGTGATCCCGAAGACGCGGGCGTACCCGGCTGAGGCATTGGACCCGAAGGTCAAGCACTACAGCCGCCTGAACTTCGTGCTCGCAGAAATGGAGGCCAGGGACGTCGACTCGAACGCGCTGCCGCTCATGCTGGACATGGACGGCAAGGTCAGCGAGGGCACAGGAGCCAACTTCTTCATCGTGACCGACGGCACTCTAAAGACGCCTCGGGACAACGCCACCCTTCAGGGCGTGTCCCGGATGACGGTCATGGAGATCGCCGACACGCTCGGAATCCCCGCAATCGAAGACGACCTGCAACCCTACGACCTGTACACTGCGGACGAGGCGTTCTTCTGCAGCACGCCGTACTCAATTCTGCCCGTAGGGCGAATTGACAACCGCGAGCTCGGCGACGATGCACCCGGCCCCGTCACCAACCAGCTTCTGGCTGCCTGGAGCGAGCGTGTCGGACTCGACATCGTCGACCAACTCCTGCGTATGGCCCAGACTCAGTAGCCGGGAGCCTGCAAAAGCACTGTGACTCCAGCCCACCTCCGCAAATCGTCATTCCGGCGAAAGCCGGAATCCAGAGGGGTGGGCTGGGATGTTCTTCCAAAGTTGGCTGGCTTGGAATAACTTGCAATGGCCCTGAGTGCCGCCGCGCTGCGCCTCATCCCCCCGGCGCGATGCCCGCAACGTTGACCCTCACGCTGTACAGGCCTGTCCGAGCGGTCACGAACAGAGTCTTGTAGTCGTCCCCTCCGAACGCGACGTTCGCCGGCAACTCAGGCAGCACGACTGTCCCAAGATGCTCGCCGTCCGGGCTGATTACCCACACGCCGCCTGCACCGGTCACGTACAGGTTGCCCGACGTATCCACCTTCATGCCGTCCGGACTTCCCTGCTCCGGAGTGTCCATGTCGATAAAGACCCTGTCGCCCGACAGGGACAAGTCGTCGTTCACGTTGAACACTCGCACGTTGCGCCGTTCAGTGTCGTCCACGTACAGAACGGACTCGTCCGGCGAGAAGGCCAGCCCGTTCGGACGCCCGAAGTCCGACGCGAGCAGCGTGATCTCTCCGTCGGGGTCCACCCGATACACGCCGTTGAACCCGATCTCCGCCTCCTCCGGCTGAACGCCATACGGCGGGTCGGTGAAGAAGATGCTCCCGCTTGAGTGAACGACCAGGTCGTTAGGACTGTTGAGCCTCTTGCCGTCCCAGTGCGACACCACGGTCTCCATCTGCCCATCGTCGCCCTGCCTGGAGACCTGTCTGCCCGTGTGCTCACATGCCACCAGTCTGAGGTCGTGATCGAACGTGAGGCCGTTCGAATTCCTGCTCGGCCGAAGATGCGTATCAACCGTCCCGTCAGGAGAATACTTGATGATCCGGTTGGCCGGGATGTCGCTGAACAGCAGGTACCCATCCGGGTGCCACACCGGACCCTCAGTGAACTGAAGATCACCGATGAGCTTCTCGGGCTGCTGTTCAGGGACGATCTCGTTGAAAGCTGACGTCATCTCTGCAAGTCCTTATGTGCTGTGCTCGGTTCTCGAACGTGGAGGAAGGGGAAAGGGGTATTTCTCCCACTGACCAGCCTGACACTTCCCCATCCTTCGGTCAAGACGACAGCCCCGGCATCCCATAGCCCCGTAGCATATACTGTTCACGAATCGACCTGCTGCCCTTCACACTCACCGACTGAGGTACTGCGAAACATGCCCGTCTTCATCTATGTAACCGCGTCCGGCGACGATCGCATCCTGATTTTCAGCGAGGACACCGACACCGGCGCGCTCGAAAAACTCGACGAGATCGAGGCTCCGGGACGGCCGGCGCCGCTTGCCACCGACCCCAATCGCCAGTTCCTGTACGTGGCCAGGCGCGACGCCAACGAGCTCTCCAGTTACCGGATCGACCCCGGCACGGGCGCTCTGTCGCTGCTGGGCTCCGCCCCACTGGAGTCCGACCCCAACTTCCTGTCCACCGACAAGACAGGGCGATGGCTGCTTTCCGCCTACTACATCGAGGGCAGATGTGCGGTGCATCCAATCGACGACAACGGCGTTGTGAAGGCTCCGCCGTCCGAGTGGCGCGCGACCGGCGGAGGCGCGCACTCCATGCAGACCGACTCGTCTAACAGGTTCGCCTTCGTCCCCCACATCGCTGGCGGCAACGGCCCCAACACCATTTTCCAGTTCAGGTTCGACGAGGCCACGGGCACTCTTACACCCAACGATCCCCCGACCGTCCCGCAGGAAGGCGAGCTGGGTCCCCGACACTACTGCTTCCATCCCTCGCTCGACGTGCTCTACTTCTCCAACGAACAGGGATGCAGCGTGACCGCGTACAACTTCGATACCAACGCGGGCACGCTCTCCGCGTTCCAGACGGTGCCCACGCTGCCACCGTACTGGTCCGGAAGAAACTCATGCGCTCAGATCCAGATCGCACCAGACGGCGGGATGCTATTCGCCCCGAATCGCGGTCACGACAGCATCGCCTGTTTCGCAATCGACCCAGACTCTGGCTGCCTGGAGAGGACCGCGGTAGTTCCGTCCGAGCCTGTGCCCAGGGCGCTGAGTCTCGACCCGTCCGGCCAGTTCATGTACGCAGCGGGCCTGAACTCTGGAAAGATCGCGGCTTACAGGGTCAACAAAGCGTGGGGAGGCCTGGACCGCATAGCCACGTACGACGTCGGCAGAGAGCCAATGTGGGTACTTCCCATTAGCTTGCCGTGAATGGTTGCGTGAAGCTCTTCTTCTGTCGGATGGGCAGAGCATCAGGACAACAATCCCCCTCGCCCTCAGGGAGACGGCTGGAGCCTGCCCCGTACTTGATACGGGGGTGAGGGTGAATGTACTGATCCACCTCTCTCGCAACTTCACCCCATGTTCACCAGCGTGTGGAGTGGGAACCCCGGCCTGATTGCTTTATCCGACCGCCCGTAGATGTTGGCTTTTGCTCATACTTGACGGGTAATCCTCCCAACTACGTGATGGAGGGTCATGTTGACCCTGATACAGGCGGACTGTCCTTCGCATTGACATAAGGTTCAACGGGGGAGTCAGGTTGGACATAAGAGGCTGTTTTGTCCCATCCCGGCCGAGGTCCCTCAAGCTGAGCCGGTTCCTTAAAATGGACAACATTGCCCTTAACAGGGACAATCGCTCGGAGGAAGTGTTCCAAGCCCAGGTTGGACATCTGAGCAATTCGATAACAACCCGGAAGGAGAGCGCACTCTCTACGCCGCCCCGAAACCCGTTTTCCCGCACCCGGTTAACCTGTTACGCTACTTCCCCATGAGTAGTGTCTGTCAACATGCTGAGCTGGAATATAGGGACTCAATTCAATCGGAGACTTCACAGATGTCTAATACCATTTCGCTTTGATTACACCGCAATCTCGCTCGCCAATCGCAGTGGATTGCCGCTTTCGCGGGAATGACGGATGGGGTTCTGGTACACAGCGATGGATTATGGCGCGGTCATGACGAATTGGTATAACAAGCCCTCTGCATTTGTAATAATGCCGCTTGATGAGGCGCTCAAACCAGTCTACGAACTACTAATCAGGCCTATTCTAGAAGAGGAGGGCTTCGATGTTGAACGCGCAGACGATATAGAGAGCCAGCAGAATATACTCAAGGACATCCTCAATAAGATTAGGAGCAGTGATTTAATTGTCGCTGACCTCACAGACCTAAATCCCAATGTGTTTTATGAACTTGGCATCGCACATGCCTTCAGAAGGAACGTGCTCCTCCTTACTCAGACGATTGAAGAGGTCCCCTTTGACCTAAGACCTTACCGTCTCCTGGAGTACAACACGCACTTTGCGAGGATTGAAGACGCTAGGGAGAAGCTAAAGAGCTATGCTCAAGGATGTCGTGGAGGGAGCATTGACTTTGGAAGTCCTGTCACCGATTTTGTTACCACAGATGATTTGCCACTTCCGCCTTCGACTACGAACTCAGCGGATGTACGGAGCATATCATCGGAGCATTTCGCTGAGGAGGGCACTGAGGAGGAGGAGGAGGCTCCCGGGTATTTGGACCATCAAATAGCTTTGCAAGAAGGCAATGAGCGCATCTTTGGAATCCTGAATGCGTTTACGACGAATTTGCAGACCTTAACTCAGTACATAGAGGACGCTACTGTTGAGGTGAATACAATTGGCTCTAATCCCACTACATCCTCAGCACGAGCTGCACGCAGCGTGTTTCGCCGGTTAGCTGGGAGAATAAGTCACTTTAGCTCCAAGCTCGGGAAAGCCAACACAGAATACGGGGATATCCTTGAGGAAACTGAGGATAGTCTGGAACAGATCGTCGCTTTCCTCCTAGAGAATCCGTACACTTCAGAGTCTGAGTTGGACGACTTCAATAAACAGCTAGAGAGTATAGAACAACCTGCAGCAGAGGCGAAGACTGGCTGTCTATCCTTCGCTGACTCCATGGCAAGCCTCCCAAAAATTGAGAGAAGACTAAACCGTGCCGTGGCTTTTGGCAGTGAAGAACTGAGAGTTATGGCTACGAATATTGATCGGACCGCTGCTTCTATAGGGAGGGCTAGACAGAGAATTAACTATCAAGCAAAGTGATCGACTCCTTATGACCGATTGACAAAGGATCCGGTATATCGCTGTAGCCGGCAGCGTTCGTCGACATAATATTCATTCTGCGAACCAGTTATTTGTGACTGCCGATCCCTGAGCAAAACTCCCACTCCATTTTCTTGAGCTCCACCGATCGCGGACTTCAGGGCGCTAATTGAGGCAAAAGTACGAGAGTGTCGCAACCCCGCAAACGCCCAACCTGAGCCGACGACCGTTGTCACTGGAATCGACTACTGCCCCCCCCGTTTGCCCCTCCTACGTAGCCCAAAGTATAATCACGACGGCCCCACACGAACGTAATAAGAGGGCCCTACCCCATCCCGCCTCAGAGGTTGACCGCAAATGGACCTTACGCTCAACGAGATTCAGACCATGCTCCAGTCTTCGGCTCGCGAGTTCATGGAGGACCAAGTCCCCAAGACCCGCGTACTGGAGATTGACGACAGTGAGGCTGGTTTCGACCCCAACCTCTGGGAACAGATGTCTGAGCTTGGATGGCCCTCTCTGGCGATCCCGGAAGAGTACGGAGGACTGGGACAAGGATGGGTCGACATTGGCGTCGTCTCCGAGGTCATGGGCTACTACGCCTGCCCAAGCCCGCTGCTCTCTTCGGCTGTGTTGTCCGCTCAAGCAATCATCGCCGCCGGATCGGACGAGCAGAAGCAGTCGATGCTCCCCGGCATAGCCGCCGGTCAGCAGATATTCACCCTCGCATACACGGAGCCCGACTACTCCTGGTCTCCCAGGTCCGTGCAGCTTCAGGCCGTCGCGAGCAATGGCGGTTACGTCCTGAACGGCACCAAGCTGTTCATACCCGACGCCAACGTCGCAGACCGCATCCTGGTCGTGGCGCGCACCTCCAACGGCGGCTCGCCCGAGGAAGGTCTCAGCCTGCTTGCCGTGGACCGCACTGCGCCCGGCGTATCCGTCCGAGTCATGGAAGGCTGGATCGGTCCGAAGGCGTGCGAGGTGAACTTCGAGAACGTCGAGGTCGACGCCTCCGATGTCCTCGGTGAGCCCGGCGAGGCATGGGGGGCAATCGAGGCGGCGATGGACAGGGCAACCGCCGTGCTGTGCGCCTTCATGGCCGGCGGCACCCAGGCTGTGTACGACATGACCCGTGAGTACAGCCAGACCCGAATAGCCTTCGGCGTACCCATCGGCACATTCCAGCGTGTACAGGACCACGTTATCGACGCGCTGACCGACGCCGACTCGGCCAAGTGGACCGCGTTTGAGGCGCTGTGGCAGCTTGACGAGAACATGGCTGACGCCCCTGTTGGCGTATCGACAGCCAAGTCGGTTGCCAGCCTCGGCTTCCCCCGCGCCTGCGACGCGGCGCATCACGTCCACGCCGGAATTGGCGCGGATCTGGAGTACGGCCTGACCCAGTACACCAAGCGCGCCCGCACTCTCCAGCACTACCTCGGCGACCACGTGTACCACAAGGCCCGCATGGCCCGACTCCTATCCATGGCCGGATAGACGGGGACGACACTATGGCCACAGAGCGCACGACCAAGCTCCCAACTCGCCGCTTCAACGTGGACGAGTACTACAAGATGGCCGAAATCGGCATCCTGCCATGGGGCGGCGGATACGAATTGGTTGATGGCATTGTCTGTCTTCAAGGCCACGGCACCCCCCGCCGCTTCACAGTGGACGAGTACTACAAGATGGCCGAGGCTGGCATACTGACACATGACGAGCGATTGGAGCTTCTGAACGGAGAGATCATCGAAATGTCTCCAATCGGTTCGAGACACGCATATTCGGTCAATTGGCTAACGCGCCTGCTCATAACCCTGCTGGGGACGCGAGCATGGGTGAGCTCCCAGAATCCGCTTCGTCTGAACGGGCAGGCTGAACCCGAACCCGACATTCTGCTCCTGAGATGGCGGGACGACGAGTACGAATCAGATCATCCTACACCGGGAGATGTCTTTTTGTTGATCGAGGTCTCGGATACGACACTCGATGGCGACCGGAACGAGAAGCTCCCCATATACGCACAAGCCGGAATCCCGGAGTTCTGGATCGTGAACATCCCCGACGGCGTGATCGAGGTCTATACCGACCCCACCAACGGGGAATACCGGACTCGCCGCGTATTTCGCGCTGAAGATAGCGTCAGCCCCTCAGCGTTCTCGGACATATCCCTGCCGGTGAGTAGGATCGTTCCAGCTTAGGAATCCCATGACCGACCTCTCCCAGATCAAAGTGCTGACATTTGACGTTGGCGGCACTGTGTTCGACTGGCGAGGCACCATCGAGGACGAAGTCCGCCAGCTTGCCCAGAGGCAGGGAGCCGACCTGGACGTGCCCCAGTTCGCCACCGACTGGCGCAGAGGCATGTTCGCCATGCTTGCCCGTGTCAGGTCACGCGAGCTCCCCTGGATGAACGCTGACGAGCTACACCGCCGCGTACTCGACGACGTCCTGGCTGACCATACCTCTCTAACCCTGTCGGAGTCCGAGCGTGATGACCTGAACGAGGTCTGGCACCGGCTCAGGGCCTGGCCGGACGCGCCAGCCGCAATAGAGAGACTGCGCAGCCGGTACACCGTCGTCGTCTTGACAGTGCTGAGCTGGTCGATTGTCGTCGACTGCTCCAAGCACAACGGCATCGACTGGGACGGCATCCTGTCCTGCGAGTTCCTCGGCGACTACAAACCCGATGCCCCGGCATACCACGCTGGGGTCAGGCTTCTGAGGCTGGAGCCGAGTCAGGCAATGATGGTCGCCGCTCACCCCGGAGACCTCGGCGCGGCTATGGCCGCCGGTCTGCGCTCCGCATTCGTACTCCGCGAGGGTGAGACGCACGTCCTGTCTGGACCTGCCGGCGAGCCCGAAGAGTACGATGTGAGCGCCCGCGACTTCCCAGAACTGGCAGACCTGCTGCTAGCGTAGCGTCAGCTTAGGCGAACGTCAGCACTCTCGCGGCATTGTCCTGGGTGAGCGCCCGCACCTGCTCGTCGCTGAAGCCGCGACGCCTCATCCTGGGCGCGATGTTCTCGAAGATGTGCCCGTACCCGTGTCCGCCGTACCTGATCATCCGGTGCCGCGTGCAGATGTCGTGGGCCATCACGATCCGGTCGTCGCAGCCCAGCTCGTCCACGGCTCTCTTTATGAAGTCCATGCGCTGACTGTCCGACGGCATGTCCATGTCCGCGAGCGGATAATGGCTGGACTCGTTCCCGAACAGGTCCCACTCCAGGTAGCAGCCGGTTTCCGCAAGCGACTTCAACGCGTCGAACTCGGCTATCGTGCGGTCCAGGTGCCCCATGATGACGCGCCCGATGTCCGCACCCGCCTCGTCCAGGATCTCTATGACCTCTAGCGGCGCGGTCTCATGCCGTCCCGGGTGTATCAGTATCGCCGCCCCTGTCTCGCGCTGCGCCACCGCCGATGCTCGAAGCGACTTGCGCTCGTTGTCCGTCAGCGGCCACGTGCACCCGACCTCGCCGATGACGCCGGCACGCACGTCGGTGCCGTCAGCCCCCTGCTCGATGTCCTCGACGATCCGGCGTGCCAGGTCGTCCTCGGTGCGGGAGTCCATATCTGGCGGGTGCACGGCATCGACGTAGAAGCCCGCGCCCATCACCACGTTGATCCCGGCCTCGCGCGCGACTCTCGCGAGTCCGGCAGGGTCTCGGCCGATCCCGATCGTTGTCGCGTCCACTATCGTCCCGCCGCCTGCCGTCTTGAACAGCCGCGCCTCTTCCACGGCGGTATCCACGTCCGTTAGAAGAAGGTTCGGGAGGCTCGAGTAGTGGTTGTAGGCTATCCAGCCGCGGTTTTCGAGGGTGATCTCCTCCCGCGCCAGCCGCTGCGCGTCCTCACCTTCCGGCTCCCTGAACATGAAACTGAAGTCTATGATCAGGTGCTCATGCGTCGTGGTGGGACCGAGCTCTGACGGCTCCACCGGCCCAAGTACGGTCTGGACTTTACCCTTGATAGCGCTGCTGGACACGTTGGGTCACCTCACAGGTTAAGTGATCCAGATTCTATACCACGCTCACTCCACGCGCCTGAGCGCTGGATACAGGATCCCGAAGATCAGCGTGAGGACCGCCAGAAGGATGCCGCTTATCATCAGCGAGTTCGGCGTACCGGTATATTCCGCCAGCAGACCGAACGGCACTGAGCTGAGCGGCATGGCTCCGAACGTCATCATCGCTATGCTCATCATCCGCCCACGCATCTCCGGGGCGGCGAGCACCTGCATCATGGTCATCGTCAGCGACATCGAGATCGAGCTTATCGCTCCAATTGCCAGCAGGAACGGGATCGACACCCCGTAGTTCGTTACCTGCGCGAACATCGCCAGCGAGACACCCCACATTATGGCCGAGCCGAGCAGCCACAGTCCCCTGCGCTGCACGTTAGGGGCAGCAGCCAGCCCGAGCGTTCCCACAAGCGCTCCTATACCCATGATCCCCATGAGGGCGCCGAGGTCTTCGGATCCTACGTTCAACGCCTCCCGCGCCCAGGCCGGCAATAGCGCGTAGTAGGAGAACCCGAACAGCGTGGTGAGCAGCACCAGGACGATCAGACCCAGCCGACCGCGGTCTCCGGCAGCGTACTTCAGCCCCTCTATGATGTCGCCACCCACGCTCTTGCGGGAGGACGACGCTGCCGTCCTCCCGGCATCGACCATCATCGTCGATATCACTGAGAAGACGTAAATGGCCCCCACCGTGAAGAACACCCCGTGCGTCCCGACTAACACGATCATGAATCCGGCCACCGCCGGCCCCACGATTCGCGTCAGGTTCATGCCAGAGTTATTCAGGCTGATGGCGTTCATCAGGCTCTTGTCCGGAACGACCTCCGACAGCATCGCCTGGCGACTCGGCATATTGAACGTCATTAGCGACCCGTTGATGAACCCGATTACCAGCACGTGCCAGAACTCAACCGCCCCGGTGACGTCCAGCAGGCCGATGACGATAGTCATCACCGCGTTACCTGTCTGGGAGAAAATCACGAGGTACTTGCGTGGAAGCCGATCCGCGAGCGCCCCGCCTAACGGAGAAATGAGCGTCATCGGCAACGAAAAGCTCGCCATGACCCACGCCAGCGCGACCGGAGAGTCGTCTGTGAGCCGCAGTACCAGCCATGCCCGCGTAATCATCTGCATGTTCATCGCCAGGAACGACACGACCGAGCCGGCGACCATCCACCGGAAGTCGCGATACTGCAGCGAATCGAACATAGGGTATCGGCGAGGGGACAAAAACGAGGGCTGCGTGACCTCTTCCGACGACGCGACGGTATCCTCTGGGGTCAGAGTCCGTTGGTCCAAGATCTACCGTGCACTGAAACTTAATTGCTGAAACATACTGCTGGTCACGATGAATCAGGTTACATGCGCCAACCTAACGGGGTCAACAAAGAGTCATGGCTCTCCGGGGCCTGTGCGAAGTCCGTGAATCACACTCCGTCATTCCGGCGGAGGCCGGAATCCAGATTGCGCACAGGCCGCGCTGTCACAGGCGTGAGCGACTTTGCACAGGCCCTGCATGGCTCTCGGCCCGTGTTTCAGGTCTCATCATTGCCAAGTGGTATCATATGAGGACAAGGTGCTCAGGGATGCTTAGGCTCGCAGCCAACTGTTCCGAAACCATGTCCGTGAACTGGGCACATCTCAGTTGAATCGACCCAAGTGCGACAGCGGTGCAATAGGTGACCGACGAAGAATTTGCCCGAATTGTAGAACTTGGCCACGAGCTAAGTGGTGTGGAATTCAAGAGCCCAGGCCCAGTATCTGACGGTAGGTTGATAGCTCAAGTCGTCAAAGCCATGTTGGGCATGTGCAATAGACGCGATGGAGGCACGGTCATTATCGGGGTGGAAGAGAATCAAGGCGTACTTAATCAGGTTGGCCTCTCTGAGTCTGAGATAGCAGGGTGGAATTACGACGCTGTAGCTGACCAAGTCGCCCGCTACGCTGACCCCAGCATAAGTTTCGCTCTGGATGTGAAGGAGTATGAGGTCAGCTCATACGTAGTCATTGAGGTGGAGGAGTTCGCCGACATTCCAGTCCTGTGTAAGAGGTCCTATGGCGACGTGCTGAGGGACGGTGCCTGCTACGTCAGACCCCGCAGGAAACCTGAGACTTCCGATATCCCCACCCAGGCCGATATGCGCGATCTACTCGATCTGGCCATCGAAAAGGGAGTGACTCAATTCCTCGAGCGCGCCCGCCGTGTAGGACTGTTCTCCACACCAACAGTTGAGTCTCCGGCAACTGACCAGGAACTGTTCGACGAACAATTGGGAGATCTGAGATGAACCCCCTACTGGACAAGATTCACTCCCGCGGGTACTGGAAGGTCGTGATACGGCCAATCACCTTCGAAGAGAAGAGAGTGCAACATAAGAGTGCCCTCAGCCATATTCTGCGAAAGACTTCGGTTTCCATCAAGGGTTGGAGCTTTCCTCACGTGGATGACTTTAGGGAGTTCGACGAGGGACCGGACTGGATAGGACAGGAAATAGAGTGGAAACCAATTCTGGAGTTTTGGCGGTTCTATCAGAGCGGACAGTTTGTCTACTATTCCAGAATGGCAGAAGATTGGAGATATTCGTCTAGCCAATGCCTACCGCATGAGGGAAGCTCCAGAAACGCAAATCTGGATATGACGGAGATGGTGACCCGGTTCACCGAGATATTCGAATTTGCGGCCCGACTATCATTCTCAGAGGTTGGAGACACTGGGACACACTTGGGAATTACTGTAGCCAATTTCAGAGATTATCTGATTGATACGCCATCACAGCTTGGAGGAGTCTATCGTAAACTTCAAGCGCACGCGCCGGAGATGACATATAGGAAGGACCTATCCAGCGCCGAACTGGTTACTGACAAGGGAAATCTGGCCTTGAAAGCGGCCCTTAAATTCTTCCAATGCTTCGAGTGGGATCCCAGTATTGAATTGCTTCGCGACATTCAGACGGGAATCCTGAGCCGGGATCAGCCACAATCACTGGGACGCTTTATCTCCCGGTAGTTGACTGGCCAGTTTGAGTACGCTGGACGGCTGCTGCCCGTCGGCGGTTACTTACTTACGCGACATCCCAAGTACCCTCTCCAAATTCCCCAGATAGTCCCCACACGCCCGCCGACCCTCTGCAGTCGCCTGCACCCACGTCTGCGGCCTGGAGTCGCCGAACTCCTCCTTCACCGTCACAAGGTACTCCGCCTCCTCCAGCTTTCGCAGGTGCGTTGTCAGGTTGCCGCCGGTCAGCCCGAGCGCCTTCTGGATGAACCCGTAGGCCACCCGGTCCCCCTCGGACTGCGACACCAGCATCGTCATGATGCGCAGCCGCGTGGACTGGTGAATCGTCTCGTTGAGGACTATGTCCTCGTCGGTCACAGGATGCTGCTCTTGCGTATACATGCCTTGCCCAGCCCAGCGCAGCCACAGCCAGCGTCGCACCCGCGGTCACTACAAGTGCGGCATCCCCCGCAAGGTAGCTGGGGATGTAGAACGCCGCTGCGATACCCACGCCCACCGCCGCGATCGCCGGACGGTGAATTATGCCGAACAGGATGTACCCCAGCGCCACTATGCCCACGGTGACCCGCGGGATGTTGGCCCCGTCGTCTGCATTCCACATTCCTGCTGCCGCCGGGATCAGGAACGCCGCCACCACGACAGCGAGCCAGAACAGGAAAACCTTGATTCCGGCGCTGCGGGAGGCATCGCCAACCGCATTCTGCCTACCCGCTCGGTACCCTATGACAGCGCTGCCTATCATCCCCACCACGCACAGCATTCCCCACATCGGCCCGATAATCCACGGATTGTTCTCCACGACCTCCGGAGCCAGCGTCAAGATGCCGTACTGCGAGAGGAATCCCAAAGAGACTATCGCGCCCCACAGCAGCAGTATCGTCGACGTCCCCGCGAGTACATCGAGCTCCGAACCCTGTCCACCGTCTCGTGGATGGCCCCCCAGCTCTCCTCCGGCGTCAACGTCGCCGTTTCACCGTCCGATCTCTGCATGGCGTGTCTCCCTCGCACCAGCTGGATCCATAGCCCAGCCACTTAGTTTGCAGCACAAACTAATATACACTCCTTTAGTTTGCATTGCAAACTAAGTGACAGTCGAGGAGGGTCTTTTGGCTTTCAGGAAACGGGTATATGTACAGGACGGGGTGAGGGTGATCTAGGCAGCTTCGTCGCTATCCCCGAGCCCCGCCGCCGATGCTCCCTCTGAGTCGCGGGTCCAGGATGTCCCGCAGCGCATCTCCGATGATGTTCATTGCCAGCACTGACACCATGATCGCAAGCCCCGGGAACGCGGCGTACCAGCTCGCCCGGCCCATGTACGTGCGTGCCGACGACAGCATCGCTCCCCACTCCGGTGAGGGCGGATGCGCGCCCAGCCCCAGGAAGCTCAATCCCGCGATCGCCAGGATGGACGTCGCCATGCCCAGCGTACCCAGCACTATGATCGGAGCGGCCACATTTGGCAGGATGTGTCTTACGATTATGCGTCCGCCAGAAGACCCCACAGCCTTGGCCGACTCCACGAACTGGGCCTGCATTACGGATAGGGTCGAACCCCGCACGGTGCGTGCATACCACGGGACCGCGCTGATCCCGACCGCAATCATGACATTGACCAGGTTCGGGCCAAGCACTGCCATGATCAGAATGGCGAGAATGATGCTGGGAAAGGCCATTAGCCCATCGATGAACCGCATGAGGATCGTATCGACCAGTCCTCCCAAATAGCCCGCGATGAGTCCCAACGTGCTGCCTGCCAGGACCGCGATAGTGACCGCAATTATCCCGACAGATAGCGATATGCGTCCGCCGTATACGATCCTGCTGAACAGGTCCCGCCCGAACTCGTCGGTCCCCATCCAGTGCCTGGCTGACGGTCCTTCGAGTAGATCGGCGCTCTGCCGGAGTGGGTCGTGAGTGGCTACAACCGGCGCGAGGGCTGCGATCGCCCAGATTGCAGCCAGCACTCCAATCCAGAACACAGCCACCTTGTTGCCGCGCAGGTAGATGACGGCATACGAACCGGTCAGGCGTTGCAGCAGCGTTACAGGCACTCACTCATACCTAATCCTGGGGTCCAGGAAGCCGTAGCTGATGTCCACCAATAGGTTTGTGAGCACATATATGACGGCGAAGAAGATCACCACACCCAGGACTAGAGGGATGTCTCTCTGCTGGATCGCGTCGATTGCCACCCGTCCAACCCCCGCTCGCGCGAATACCGACTCGATTATCACGGTCCCGCCCAGCAGATTGCCGAACTGGATGCCCATCACGGTCACGATCGGTATCAGCGCGTTCCTCAACGCATGACGGTAGATGACGACCTGCTCCCGCAGTCCCTTGGCGAGCGCGGTCCTGATGTAGTCCTGCCGGATGATTTCGAGCATACTCGACCGCGTCAGGCGTGCGAGCACTGCCCCGGATGAAACGCCGAGTGTAATCGCCGGAAGCACCAGCGCGTGAATGCCCTTCCCGCCGAGAACAGGGAACCACCCAAGCTCGACTCCAAAGAACAGGATGAGCATCAGCCCCAACCAGAAGTTGGGCATTGATATCCCCAGCAGGGCGCCGACCATGATGCCGAACCCCGCGCCCGGAACGCGGGTGACCGCGGCAAAGACGCCCAGTACCAGGCCGATCAGTATGGCGACACCCATGCCAGCGAACGCGAGCTGTAGTGTGCTGGGAAATCGAAGGATGATCTCATCCATCACAGGCGCTCGCGTCGTGATGGACCGTCCAAGATCGCCCTGGACCACTCCCGTTAGGTATCGAAAATACTGCACGTGCAGCGGCTGGTCCAGGCCGAACTGCTCTCGCAGCATCTGCTCCACTTCAGGCCCTGGCTGGATCTCCTCGATCATCTCCGTGATGGGATCGCCCGGCGTCATGTGGAGGGCCAGGAATGTAAACGTGATGATGGCCCAGATCAGCGGTATGAGGACCAGCAGCCTGCGTAATATGTAGAGCCACATATCAGAGTCGGACCTGTATCAGCCTAGTCGGAGCCGCTCCCTACTCTTTGATCCAGGCGTCGTTCACCTTCCAGTCCATGGAGTTCCTGTGGGCTATGAAGCCCTCGACCCTCTTGTTGACCAGTGTGTTCGAGTTGGGGTTGATCAGCGGGATGACCATCGCCATATCTCGGAAGTACTTCTGCACCTCGAGGTTCGCATTGGCGCGGTCCTGGCCCAGACTGTGACGCGCGTCATCGAGGAGACTGGCGAACGTCTGGTCCGAGATCCGGTCCAGGTTGGAGCTCTGTACAGGATGCCAGAAGAACGACAGAATATCGGCCGTTAGCGTCGCATACCCTGAGTGGCGCAGATCGAAGTCGCCCTCCTTGCGCCTGGAGCCGTGTGTGGCGCTCTCCAGCGTCTCCAGGTTGACGGTGATGCCGATCTCCTCCAGCTGTGCCTGGAGCAGGCTGCCCATTCTGACGTTCCGTTCCGAGCCTGTCTGGATGAAGGTGAACTCGAGGGGCTCCCCGTCCTTCCTCAGAAGATCGCCGTCGCCCTTCACCCATCCGGCCTCCGCCAGCAGCGACATGGCCTTGTCCGGATCGTAGGCGTTCATCGCCGCCGACTCATCCTCGAATTCCTGGTCGTAGAACGGGAGCGCCCGGACGACCTGGCCGAACTGCGGGAACCCTTCACCCTGTTCCATGACCTGGATGATCCTGTCTCGATCGACGGCGATCATCAGCGCCTTCCTCACCGTGACGTCGTCAAGCGGAGCCGCCTCGTGGTTCATCGACATGGCGCTGAGACGACCTGACTCGCGCGTGAAGAAGTGGAAGCGGTCGTCATTCCTCAGGCCGGACGCGAACTGGTTGGGCACATACACCACGTCTATCTCTTCGGCGAGGACGGCGGCGTGGAGCGTAGCCTCCTCTTCGATGAACTTGATGGAAATGCCCTCGATGTATGGCGCGCCCTGGTTTTCGTAGAGACCCGGACCCCAGTCGTAATCATCGTTTCTGGACAGGCTTGCGCTGTCGCCTCGTACCCACTGATCGAACTTGAACGCGCCCGTTCCTATCGGCTGCGTTCCGTAGTCTTCTTCACCCACCACCTCACGGTGATGCTCCGCGGTTGCTATGAACCACGCGGGCCAGGAGATATGGTCGAGCATGGGACCGTAGATCTTGGGCGACTCGATCACGAAAGTGAACTTGTCCTGCGCGTGTATGTTCGCTTCCGGCGGCAGGTATATCTTCGGCACCCATCCGACGTCGGCGCCGTGCCGGTACGAGGCGGCCATAGCCTCAGCGTCGAATTCCACCCCATCGTGGTAGCTTATGCCCTCCTTCAGCTTGAACGTCCACGTCAGCATGTCGTCGGAGACCTCCCACGCGGTCGCTAGGCCGCCGGGCAGGAACTCGTACGTCTCGGGATGTCTTGAAACCAGGACGTCACCGTACATTCCGGCGATGTTCCCGGCCACAACAGACCAGGTCGCCTGCGGGTCGAAGCTATTGGGCTCTGGAATACCCAGCCTCAGTATCCCGCCGCTGCGAGGCTTGTCCTCCTGGACTGCTGGAGCCGCTGGAGCAGCGGCTGTGGGCACTGCGGCCGGGGCAGCAGGGGCTGGAGCCGCCGGAGCCGCTGGCTCATCCTCAGTGCTGCTGCACGCCACCATTACCAGCAGGACCACGACTGAGACTAACAGCACCGCCAACTTCGCTAATCCATACCGACTCACAACGTCACCTCCATCTCAGAAAAGACCCTAGACAATAGCCACCTCTCCCTCAGGGAGAGGGCTGGGGTGAGGGTGATTGCACCCACTTCACGTGCACAATGTTCAACAACCGAAAGACGCTGCTCCCAACTCCAAGACCGCTAGCATGAGACCGCCATTGCCCGCCCACCAGCGTCCGCGATATAGCGGACAGCCTGAGGGCTGAGAACCCCATCGATGGAAACATACTCACCCGGCTCCATGTCTTCCAGCCGGAACGAGATGTACCGTCCCCACGACCTGTCCTGGTACGGCTGCTCGCCCGGATAGTCCACTTCACCGCCGCAGGGCCAGCCATACGCGTAGTGCATAGTTCCCAGCGCGGGCTGAATGATCTCGGAGCTGACCGAGCCGCCTCGCCCCCTGCCCTCCATCACCTTGCTATGCCCATGCGCGCAGATGGACCATCCGGTCTCCTCCAGCGTTTCGTGATCGCTCAGACAATCGGCAACATAGGCGGGATCGACGCTTCCATCTCCCTCCGCCATGAGAGTCGTTATCCTCTCGAACCGGACAGCAGTTGAGTCGCAGGCATCCGGGACGCTGCCGATTGCCGACATTGTCGGAGATGTCCAGTGATTGGACCGTCCGACCCAGCCGCAATCGGTACGAGTCTCGACGTTCAACGACTGAGTGCTGACCTCGACGAGCGCCACCTCGCCCATCGCATCGCCGAGCAGGAAGTTGCCATGAATCGCCCGCGGATTGCTCTCGAGGATCCCGATCGCGTCCTCCACGGTGTGAGACTGGCTGAGCAGCAGTCTCCCGAACTGGTAGAACGGAAGGCCGTATGCGCTTTCGCTGTCCGGCTCATGCGCCGGATCGGGCCTCACAGCAGACCAGGTGTACGCGAAGCCTTTAGCGTTGAGCCCCCGGGTATGCATCCTGTCGAAGCTGGCCGGTGCGCCATTGTTCGGCGAGATTATCTGGGTCGCGATGAACCGCTCCCCATCGGACGGCTCGACGACGACAAGTCGAGTCCTCGTCGTGAACGGATCATCACTATTGCTGGCGATCAGCGACCGCCCGTCAATCGTGGAAGCCCCCGTCGCCCCGGCTATCGTGCAGTTGTCAGCCGACCAGTACCGTTTCACCATGCCAGGACCTCCTCAATAGCACCACACTGTTCCATGATTGTCCGGGAGTGAATCAGGCTGCCCCCAGCCCAAATTCATAGGCTGAATCGCCATTCATGAATGGGGCCACGCTATCATCATCCCAACACGCGGTCAATTCGCGGCAGCAAGCTAGGGCCTGGATCGAAGGTGTTGGAGTCAATCGTCAGTGCACTCTACCCGTCTAACGCCGCCAGCAAGGCTTGGCCCACTGACATCATGCTCTCTCCGCTGACTACTCCGGTCCTGTGCACGCTCCTGGCGCCCACATCGATGGACCTTACCCTGTGTACAAGGGCTGACACCGATTGCGAAGTGTCCATCACATCGATAGGGATTCTGACAGGGGAGTTCGGTGCAGTCCGGTATTCAACCTCGACCGCTATGACGATGTCGTTGCCCTGATTGTAGTCTAGAACAAGCATCTCTGTGTGCTGGGTTGATCCACGATCGTCGTGAAAGTCGACGACCACAAGGGTGCCCACTCCGATCTGTTCTTCACCCTGTGGCGTCTGAATGGCTCCTGCGCTGTTCTGCTTGCCCAATCGTTGCACGAGTATCTCGATCGTCTCTTCGAGTTCATCAGCCCCAGCCGTGGCAATCCTGTCTCCCAGCCTGCTCTGATCGACGTCTTGATCTGCGATCGTCTTGATCTGCCGCACGGACGCCCAGGACTCGGCGGTCTCAATGAAGACGTGGTTGCGGAGATGTCTGCCCGGAGGGGCGGCACTGGACATTGGAAGCCCTACGGCGACGGACAGGCCGCGGTTCAACTCTGAGTTGCTGACAATCAGAGCGGGACGATTGCCGGACAATTCATTGCCGACGACGGGGCCAAAGTCATACCAATGAACGCTTCCTCGGATCGCGGGTGGCACGATGAGTCCCGCTTAGCGGGCGTTCGCAAAGCGCAGGTCTGCCGCGATCTCTTCCGGGGTCTGTTCAATACCGGCGAAGTCTGTCTGGCGATTCATGCGTTCACTGTGAACCAAGTAGGCAGCGTAGGCCGCATCATGAGCAGTCGACATCGCGTAGCAGATGGCGAGGGTCTTGTCCAAAATGGAGGTTCCCCTGAGCAATCCGATGAGACGTTCTATCTCCTCAGACGTGTTCCATTCATCCATCACGTCGCGCGGGTCGGACCTTTTGTCAAAGCATCGCCTCGCGATTACTCTTATCCGGTCTCTTGCCCTGCGGTCCAACCACTGCTCTGTGGTTTCTGCAATCTGGTCCAACTGATCATCAGTCAGACCTAGGTTCACAGACTGCAGGTGATCAAGCCTATGGTCAGCGTCGGTCATAAGTACTTCAAGTGCGATTGCGGCAATGATTTGGTTGGCGGCAAGGCTGTCGTAGCCCTCGAAGCTGTTGACCGTAGGAGCGGACGTCTCGTCCTCGTCAGTTCCACCTTCGGCTGAAGGACGAGCAAATATCTCTTGCCATTCATCGGCGCTCAACGATTCCGGACGGATGCTCTGTGTGACCATGTGGGTTTCCTTAGCTTCCAGCGAATCCTGTTACCGTATTCTAACCCGACGGCTGCTTTCATTCTACTGCTGCCTGGGTAGTCTCCCCGATCACTTCCTTCAGCAGCCTGTGCCGTTGGCTGTTCTTAGTCTCGAGGTCTCGGGTGTTGACCCCGGTAACGTCCAATGAATGTGAGACCAGGGACTTCAGATTCCCTCTCACCAGCGCTGACATAGACGTATCCCACACCGCTGCCCTGATTCGCGCCTGTCGGTGTGTCTCTTCAGTAATTGATTAGCGGAGGCGTAGAGGTGGGGAAGAGGTTCAGGTGGAGCGGGCGTGGACAGGCGCGCCGCTGAACACACCACACAGACCATCCACCAGCGGCTGATCGCCACCATTGCGGGCCAGCGTCCTGATTACACTGGTGAACGCACTGAACGCATCCGCACCATCTTTGTTCTTCGAGCAGTGCGACACCTTTCGCGCTATCACCGCCCCGCGCAGCGCTCGCTCAGCACGGTTGTTGGTCGGCTCTATGCCTGGATCATCCAGAAACCGCAGCAGGTTGCCACGGTCATCGTGCCAGCCAAGCTCGTTCTGAAGCCTCCCGTTGTCACGATCAGGCATCGGGCGGTCTCGCAGATGATAGCTCACCTCTCGTCTCAACCGCTCCGTCTCCGCAACATAGTCCGACGCCTCTCCCCGACGATATGACTGCCTCAGTTCCATCGCCTCTCTGAGCAGGCCGCTCAGACGCTTGCCAAAGCCATGCCCTCGACTCCGATCGGGGGTGCGTCCTCTACCCACCTTGGTCTCGACCACCTCACTGATCGAGCGCAGCACGTGTGCCAGACATTTCTGCTGTTTCACACCCGACAGAGCCTGAGCATCGTAGCTCCGGCCCCTGTCCGTCACCATCACTCCTCCATAGTCCGACGGCACCACCTCTCTCACCTCTTCGTTGCGGTGACGAGCACGCACCTGGTACACCGTGGCATCTTCGGTCTCGAACGCCATCAGGAAGGCGCCCTCACCGCCCACTCGCCATCCCGTGTCGTCTGTGTGGACGACCCGACTCGCACACACCGAATCCCGCAGCCTCTGGTACGCATCTCCCACAGCGCCCTGGGCTCGGCGCAGTGCGTCCTGGGTGATCGCACCCTGGCTCAGCTCCACTCCGGTCAGCGCCCTCAGCACAGACGGCACCCTACGAACCGGTATGCCCACTCCGTAGTGCAGTACATGCGCCGCAGCCATCACTCTTCTACCCATACGGTGCGCACTCGCCCCGTACTGGTCCGCACCAACCTCGGCGTGGCGTCCTCGTACCCGTCTGCCGCAGCCACGACACCGACACACCTGCACCCGGTATTCTGTCACCTGCGGTCTGGGCATCTCGGGGATGTCGGTCACGTAGACAACATCCACTCCCTCCTGCTCGAGCACTCCTCCACATCCGGGACAGTTGTCGTCGGCCACCGACACATCCACTGGCGGCTCGGTGACCTCATCTGGAGACGGCGGCTTGCGGTAGCTGAAGTTCCCCATGCCCGGCTTTCGGCCGGGACGTTTGGGTCTGTTGGTTCGCCCACCCTTGGAGAACGGGGCTGCCTGGCGCTTTCCCGCTCGCTTGGCCTCGGCGAGTTCCTTACGCAACTCTTTGATCGTCGCCGTCAGACGCGCAACCTGATCTTGCTGTCGGCTGACCAAGGCGATCAGCTCCCCGTGTTGACAGGAAGGGAGGTCTTTATCGATGCACATAGCCAGAGTATAAAAACCTGACCTGCCTATCGCAATCCCACCTCCGACCCCGCTAATCAATTACTCTCTTCATCAATAGACACAGTGAACTTCTTCTTATACCAATTCGCTGTGATGGTGCCATATATGTGTGCATAGCTCTGGATTCCCGCTTTCGCGGGAATGACGAACTAGCGATTGGTACCTTGCAACATGTGTATGAAGAGTGGTCGGACTAGTTGGCGGCGTAGTCAAAACGAATTCGTATTACAAATCTATGGTAGTTCGATAGAGAGGATCATCGTGCTAAAGAACCTCGTATATTGAGCCGTGGTTAGGCAAGAACAGTCTGGCATATGTCTTCTGAGCATAGTCATCAGTCATGCCAGAAATGTAGTCACTGACAACTCTAGTCGTAATCGCCTCCTTATCGTCGCATCTGGTTGAGAGCTCGCAAATCAAGAATTGCTTCCAGTCGTTAGGCAGCAATCTTTCCGCGTTGTCGCCGGCCGTAAATTTTTCGAAGAGGTGGCGAATCATGTATCTGCCCTTTTCTTCTAGGGTTCGTACTTGAGGCGAATCAATAACAAATTTCACGACAAGTTGCTTGATTAGCGAGATTTCTATGGCATGTTCAACAGGAATACTGGCCTTATGAAGATATCGTGGTGTCTTAGTCAAGTCCAGCGCGTCAGGTCTATCTGTTCGCTCAGAAGATTTGATATATTTACCTATTAAGTGACTGGTCAATCTCTTGCGATTTATCTTCTTCGCTTTTTCGCTAGGAGAAACATTTGTTCTTTGAAGATCTGGGTTGACATTTTGCATATCGCTGACGAGCTGTCCATAGATTTCAGTTACAAGCGATACGGTACATTTGTGTTCTTCACTCACTTTAGCGATCACACTTCTGATTAGGCCGTCATCTTGGAAGAAAGTCAGGGCGTTGATATAGTTGGCACGGATACTATCCTCCAAGTCGTGGACCGCGTAGGCGATATCATCAGCTAAGTCCATGATTTCGCACTCGAACGACTTCCAAGTCAGCTCTGCCCCCTCGATCGTGCGCTGGGCTTCTAAACTTGCCCATTTCACGATCGTTAAGTCATTGTCATAGATGAACTTGTCTTTGTATTTGCGTAATTGATTAGCGGCAGTGGTTGGCGAGATTGCAGTCGGCAGGTCGTTCTTATACTTCGGCTATGTGTACGGACAAAGACCGCCCTCCCTGTGAACACGACGACCTGATCGCTCAGGTCGACCGCCAGCAGAACGTGAATGCGCGGTTGCAAGACCGGTCGCGTGCCTGACGACGACGATCAAGGAGCTTCGCAAGCAGCTCGCCGCAGCCCAGCGAGTGGGCAAGCGCCAGGCAGCGCCATTCTCCAAAGGCGAGCGGACCTCAAAGCCGAGGCGTCCGGGCCGAAAGCCGGGTACGGGGAACTTCAGCTACAGAAAGCCGCCCGCGGTGGACGAGCTGACTGAACCGACTATTGACGTTGGGGTAGCGGCGGAAAGCTGCCCCGGATGTGGGGGCATGCTCGAGCATGAGGGAGAGAGTCTTGCGTACGTTACCGACATTCCCCCGATGCCCAGACCGCAGGTGACAGAGTACCGGGTGCAGGTATGCCGATGCGTGTCGTGCGGCAGGCGTGTGCGAGGGCGTCATCGGGACGTTGGACCTGACCAGTACGGTGCGAGCGCCCATCGGGTGGGAAGACGAGTGATGGCTGCGGCTCACATGCTCCACTATGGAGTGGGCATACCGGTGCGGAGGGTTCCCGTCGTGCTCAGAGCGCTGACCGGGTGTGGAGTTGAGCCAGAGCGCGATCACGCAGGACGCTCTGCGACGAGCGAGGGGCGCTGTGGGAGATGCGTACCAGAGGCTTCGGGAGTCTGTGCGTGAGAGCGCGGTGGTGCACACTGACGACACAGGCTGGCGAGTTGGCGGAGAGGGTGCCTTTCTGATGGCGTTCGAGACCGATGATGCCACGGTGTACCAGGTGCGCGGTCGTCACCGTAACGAGGAGGTCAGGGAGGTTGTGCCTGGCGACTATGCGGGAGTGATGGTGACCGATCGAGCGCGGAGCTACGATGCTCAGGCTCTGTCGGGTGTGAGACAGCAGAAGTGTTTGGCGCATGTGCTGCGCTCGATCAGTGAGGTGGTCCAGGCCAAGGTGGGCAGAGGACGGAGCTTCGGCAAGCGGCTGAGCGAGCTGCTCAGAGAGGCGATGGAGCTGTGGGAGTCACAACGCAGAGGAGAGGTGGTGGACTATGCTGGGGAGAAGGAGCGGCTGAGACGAGAGGTAAGCCATCATCTCAGAGACCGTCCGATGCCTGACCGCGATAACATGAGGTTGCAGAACGAGCTTGGCTGGCAGGATGACCGTGGGAACCTGCTGCGTTTTCTGGACGATCCTGGGATAGAGCGTTGATCCAAGGCTAACGTCCAGTAAGATATCTCATCGTCTGAGATTGGTATGTCAGGACCGATGCTGAGATTAACGTACTGGTATCGGCCTTCGTTCTGGTCGAGGTGGGACGTTATTCTGTCTACCACGTCGACATACTCGACGTTAGGTGGACCCTGCACTCCGCTGTTTATGTCCAACACTCGAATGTGATTGACTGGAACCAACGGTCTTTCAGGTGCCCGACCTGCAGACAACGAACCAAACAGGAATGCCGAAGTTACCGCAAGCCCGTGGTCTTCGTACTGCGGATGTGGAGGGCCAATTCCTGGGGGTTCGGTTAGCGAAACCCAAGGAGCCAGTTGCGAGATGGCATGGGCGGGTATCCCGCCATCAAAGATCGCCGCCTCAGTATCTTCTGCTAAGGGCGGTTCATTGGGAAGAGTTATGGCAAAGGAGCCATCGTCTAGGTTGTCTCGAGTCAACCCAGGATGCAATGGGCGTAACGAAGGCATTCCGCGGGCTACGCGCACGAACGAATGCATAGCCACCTCAACTACCCTAGCCGGTTCCGCCTCAACCGGGAAAAAAGTCAACCCACCAACGTCTCGGCGTTTTTCGGTGTAAACCGTGGCAGATACGAGTGAGGCATACTCTATGAATGATCGAATCACATCCTCGTCTTCGGCATTATGCAGAATGACTTCGAGCATGACGGAGTCTCTATTCGTCGGGACTGACCGCACCTTTGTTTCGGCCTGGAACGCAGAAACATTTTCGATGGTCTGTAATGCTCCAGAGACGCCAGAGCTTTCCTCCCAAGCCATGATGCTGCCTGCCCACTGAGCAAAAGACTCCCGAGTACCCGCCACAAACAGCTCGTCGGTTGGGGCTTGCTCTGGATGCTTGTCCACACCCCATTTTTCAGGGACAATATCCACTGGTCGGCTCCCTACGGCCCGAAGCCCAACTGACCTAAAGAGATTCTCAGGGAAGTCGCTTTTTGCGATAAACCGGGGGTGCATAGTTACAATTGCGACGGCTCTGTCATTAGGGCATGCCTCCTGCGGCAAGGCACTGATGTACTCGTAGGTCTGGTGGAGCCTCCCGTCCAGTCGGTTCTGTTGAGTCACAAAATCGTAGGGCGAGACTTTCGGACTTCCACCTGTAGGAACGCCTACTCGATACGTGAGCCTCTCACCTTGACCAATGAGAAAATTGTTCTGTCGAGACATAGTGAGGTGACCCCCTATGATGCTGACGCGTCAACTAGACTTCGGCCATATTTTCGGATGGTGTCTCGCGAAACTCCAGTGAATTCCGCAACTTTTCTCTGGGACATCCCGGCTTCAGTCAGTAGGCGGGCGGAAGCTAATCTCTCGCGTCTTGGCTGAGACCTACACAGGTCTGTTGTTGCCTGGATCATCACATCTCTAATATGCATGTCCCGGACCAATGCTGTTCTGTTTGCAGACTCTATCGTACGAGTCACGTCAGAAAACGAATGACCGCTAAACAGCGAAGCCAACAGCATAGGTGGGATAAAGGCGGTCGCGGTTTCAGGTACGAGTTGGCAGATCAACTGCTCCAAGTCCGATTTCGTGGGCAGAGGAAATTCAAGGAGTCGGTCAAATCTCCTCCAAACTGCTGGATCAAGCAGATCCGGATGATTTGTTGCGGCTATCAATATGCCATGGGTGGGCCAGCGATCGATTTCCTGTAGGAGTACAGTTACCAAACGCTTTAATTCACCGATCTCAAAACCGTCGTCTCTTCGCTTTGCCAGGGCGTCGAATTCATCGAGCAGCAAGACACCTGGACTACGTCTGGCATAATCCAGAACGACCCTAATGTTGTTACCTGTCCTACCTAGGAAGCTACTCATCACGGCAGACAAGTCCAACGTGAGCAATGGAAATCTCAACTGCTCAGCGAGCCAGGTAGCGGCGAGCGTCTTTCCGGTTCCTGGAGGCCCGCTGAACAATAGTGACTTCGTTGGCTCGATACCGGCTTCCCAAAGGCGTTTTTCCATACGGCGCTCTTCTATGACCTCTTCAAGCACCGTTGCTACCGGTTTAGGCCATACGGGAGAGACCGTAACCGTCGGGGAACTATCCCAACGCAACAATTCCAACCTAGAGTCGGTATCGACCGGTAGTGGCTCGGTAACCGACCTCGAAATGTTTGTTCGATCCAACATCCCAAGAACTGTCGATATTCCATCGGCTAGGTCTGGTCTCTGTTGAACCAGTGACGTAGCTGACCTTCTGAAAAGGGCAGCTACATCGTCGGTCTTTCCGTCGGCAGCAAGCCGAGCTATATGGACGAAATCTTTCTCTAGATCTGGCATTAGTCCACTTTCATTAGAATCAATCGCTAAATCATTATGAATAGACCGGCCTAGTTTGTCAATTGAAAATAATGACAAGTCCATTAGATTATTTATCGATTATGGTTCTTCCGGTGTCTGGATCAGTTGCAGTTGGATCAACGGCGGTACTGAATCCATCTGCATCCCAAAGCGAAATGTCCCTTGTTATTCATAGCGCAAAAGCAGAGGACCTCAAGGACTATATCCGCCGCTGCACACATGGATACTTCGAACCTTACTTACATTTGGGGCTGGGGCGGCTCTCACGTGTCAGTAGCCCATACCCTACTTTGCTGATATAATCACCCTGCCTTGCTAGAGGCCACTCCTGATTTTCATTCCAAACGGAGGATTTGCGATGGGCCGCGAGATTTCTGTAACCGTCAATGGCACTCAGCACACGTCTGACGTCGAGCCTCGACAGCTGCTCGTCGAATACCTGCGAGACACGCTTAACCTGACCGGCACGCACGTCGGCTGCGACACCTCCGGTTGCGGTGCATGTACCGTCATCCTGAACGGCGCCGCGGTCAAGTCGTGCACCATCTTTTCCGTCCAGGCCGACGGCGGAGAGGTCACCACCGTCGAGGGCCTCGCCTCCAACGGCGAGCTTCACCCGATCCAGGAAGGCTTCTGGGAGATGCACGGCCTCCAGTGCGGCTTCTGCACACCAGGCATGATTATGTCGTCGGTGGACCTGCTTGCGAAGAACCCGAACCCGTCGGAAGCAGAGATCAGGCACGGGCTGGCCGGCAACTTCTGCCGGTGCACCGGCTATCACAACATCGTCAAGGCGGTGCAGTACGCCGCCGAGAAGATGTCCTAGCCGCTCTCCGGTAACCTGCCGATAGCACAGTGGCTAGATTAGATTCCCGCTTCCGTGGGAATGACGAGATAGGGTACTAAGGAGGCCGAGCCAGATATGGTAGCAGCAACATTCGATTATCACGCACCCGCGACGCTCAGAGATGCGGTTTCACTTCTGAATGACAACGCGGACGCCAAGGTGCTGGCCGGTGGGCACAGCCTGATTCCGATGATGAAGCTCCGGCTGTCCGAGCCAAGCGTTGTGATCGATCTCGGCAGGGTCGATGGGCTCAGCTACGTGAGCGAGTCCGACGGCGGCCTCGCCATCGGAGCAATGACGAGCTACTACGACATCATCAACTCCGACGCTGTCCAGCAGAACGCGCCCGTGCTTGCCGAGGCGGCCGGAGAGGTGGCCGATCCGCAGGTGCGCAACATGGGCACCATTGGCGGCAGCCTGGCTCACTCCGACCCTGCGGCGGACCTGCCGGCTGTGATGCTGGCACTGGACGCCGAGGTGGTCGCAAGCTCGCGCGGCGCCCTGGGAAGGGTCAGCACACGGACGATTTCGGCGGACGACTTCTTCGTGGACCTATTCACGACCGCTCTCGAGCCTAACGAGATACTGACAGAGATCAGGATTCCGGCCCAGAGTGCCAACTCCGGCGCGGCCTACGCGAAGATGGCCAACAAGGCATCGCACTTCGCGATAGTCGGCGTGGCGGCGTCTGTGACCGTCGAGGACGGCAGCGTAACCGCCGCGCGCATAGGCGTGACCGGCTCCGGTTCAAGCGCGTCGCGCGCCTCCGACTCCGAGGCCCGGCTCGTGGGAAGCTCAGGCGACGCCGACGCGATTCGTAGCGCAGCCGGCAGAGCGGCCAACGGTATCGAGCTCAACGAGGACATCCACGCGTCCGCCGAGTACCGCGAGCATCTGACCAAGGTCTTCGCCCTGCGCGCCATCACAGCCGCCGTGGAGCGAGCCTCCGGCTAGACGCCAAACACTCTATAACGGCACACAGACCATAGGGGGCGGCCATCAGCCGCCCCCGTTGCATTTACAGGCCATAACCAGATCTGATACCCGTCGTCCGATCAATACTAACCGTCGACGGTCACTAGCTCCCGAAGAACCTGGCCACTCTCTCCAGCGCCTCTTCGTAGCGGTCTCGGGGCGAGCAGCCATACGACACACGGATGAAGTCGCTCCACTGCGTGCCGAAAGCTCTGCCCGGAACGGTCAGCACGTGCGCCCGCTCCAGCAGGTTAGACTCCAGCTCGCGGCGGTCCCCGCCGACAGTGTCCGCTCTTATCATCGCGAACAGCGCGCCGTCGGTCCTGTGCCAGTGCAGTGCAGGGGACTTGTCAACGACGCTCTGAAGCAGGTCGCGACGCTCGTTGAGCTCTCCGATCATGCGCTGCGGATATGCGGGCATCTGCTCCAGCGCGGCGACCGCGGCAACCTGGGCGACTATCGGCGCGCAGATCGCCGTCGCGTCCTGGACCTTCAGCGCCTGCGTGATAAGCTCCGGGTCGGCCGCTATGTAGCCGATTCGCCATCCGGTCATTCCGAGCGTCTTGGACAGGCTTCCAAGCGTGATCAGTAATTCGGAGGATTCGACGACCGCCCTCGGGCTGACGTGTCGCGTGCCGTCATAGCAGAAGACCTCGTACGCATCGTCGGTGATGACGTAGATGCCCCGCTCGGTTAGGCTCCTGGCAATCGCCACGACCTCTTCGGGATCATATACGGTGCCGGTCGGGTTGTTTGGGGAGATGATTACGACTGCCTTGGTTCGAGGAGTCAGTACGCTCTCGATGTCCTCGAGGGTCATCTGGAAGCCGTTCTCCTCGCTGAGAGGAATCTCCCGCACGACTCCACGGCATAGCTCGATGGCCATGTGGTGGTTGAAGTAGTACGGCGACGCGATCGCGACCTCGTCTCCAGGGTCCAGTATGGTCATCATCGTGACCATGAACGCCTGGTTGGAGCCCGGCGTCACGAGCAGCTGTCTGTCGGGATCGACCTCGACGCCGTTGAAGTCGGCGAGCTTCCGAGCGAGAGCCTCGCGCAGCTCAGGGATGCCGGCGTCCGGGCCGTAGGTGTGGAGTCTCGGGCCGAAGTTGTCGAGAGCGTCCCTGACGGCCTCGATCATCTCAGGCGGCGGGCCGAAGAACGGCACACTCTGTCCGAGACTGATGACGTCCCCGCCGGATGCGTTGATCTCCGCCATGCGGGTGTTCAGCGCATCGATCGGCGGCATGGTGATCTGGCGGACGCGGTGGGGAATTGGGGAAGTGGCGGGTGCGGGAGTGGTCATAGGCGTCGATCAACCTCTGTTTCAGGGATGACAGTCGGAGGACGACCTACGCGAACTCGAAGACGTCCATATCGACGGTTCTCTTGGGCTGACCGTCTCCGTTAACCAGCAGACGAATTCTCTCAGCCGTCTCGCTGCTGAATGACTCCTCGCCGCACCGTGAGCATACGGTGGCCGGAATGTCGTGAACCAGGACGTATCGTCCTTCTACCTGAAATACGTCCTTAACCAGCTCTTTACGGCTGTCCAAGCAACCGCACACGGGGCACTTAAACATCATCACCTCCGGACTACAATGGTCTTCATCCACCGCCATCGGTACCGTTCCGATACTCTGGCAGCGGCTTGATGCTGTACTCGGCGCCTGATCCCACCATGCTCTCTACGGCCGCCCGTGCGGTGTCGAGCGACGTGAAGCAGGGTATACGGGACTCGGTGGCCGCGCGGCGAATGGCGAATCCGTCCTGGAGCACCTCGCGGTCGCCTGTGACCGTGTTGATAACCGCCTGCACCGTGCCGTCCTCGATGATGTCGACGACGTTGGGGTGTCCGGCGGACAGCCGTTTCGGTATGGGGATCACAGGCAGCCCCAGACCGGAGATCATGGCGGCTGTGCCTTCTGTGGCATACATGGTGCACCCTGCCGTGTTCAGGTCCCGCATCATCTGGACGGACTCCGCCTTGTCCCGGTCGGAGATGCTCAGCAGCACAGAGTCGCCGGGCCGGACCGCCAGTCCCGCTGCCATGAGCGCCTTGGCGACGGCGGGCGTGAACTCGGTGTCGATTCCCATGACCTCCCCCGTGGACTTCATCTCAGGCCCCAGGTAGGTGTCTACGCCGGTCAGCTTTGACATCGAGAACACGGGCGCCTTCACGGCGACCAGCTTCTGGCGCTTCCAGAGGCCGCCCTCGTATCCCTGCTCCTTGAGAGTGCTGCCGAGCATGGCCTTGACCGCCAGCTTGACCATTGGAACGCCGGTCACCTTCGAGATAAACGGGATGGTGCGGCTGGAGCGCGGGTTCACCTCGATTACGTATACCTCGGTGTTGCCGCCGGCGCCGTTGCCGGACTTCGGGCTTCTATACGGCGAGCCATCTCCCACGACGACGTACTGTATGTTCATCAGCCCGCGCACTTCGAGCGCCCGGCCAATCCTGGTCGTGTAGTCAACGATCGTGTTGACCTCGTCCTCGCTCAGCGTGAGCCCTGGGTAGATCGCCATCGAGTCGCCGCTGTGGACTCCCGCGCGCTCGACGTGCTCCATGATGCCCGGAATCAGCACAGTCTCGCCGTCGCATACGGCGTCAACCTCGACCTCCCGGCCCTCGTAGTACTTGTCGATGAGCACACGCCTGCCCGAGCCTGCTTCGAGCGCGCTTGTCATGTAGCGCACCAGCTCGGAGGCGTTTTGCACTATCTCCATCGCACGTCCGCCGAGTACGTAGCTCGGTCGGACCAGCACCGGGTAGCCGATCTCCTGAGCGACAGTCAGCGCCTGCTCCAGGTCCATCACAGCCGATCCGGGCGGGTTCGGTATGCCGACCATCGCCAGGAACTCCTCGAACAGGTGACGGTCGGAGGCGGTGTCTATCGACTGCGCCGTCGAGCCGAGAATGGGTAGCCGGGCCCTGTCCAGCGCCTGCGACAGATTTATCGCAGTCTGGCCTCCGAACTGCACCATTGACGGAGGAATGACCACGTCTCCGTCGTCCGTCGCGACAGCCTCGTTTTCCAGGATGTCCCGCACCGACTCCTCGTCTAGCGGCTCGAAGTAGAGCCTGTCGCTGGTGTCGAAGTCCGTGGACACGGTCTCCGGGTTGGAGTTGGCCATCACGCTCTGGATGCCCTCTTCCTGGAGCGCCCACGCCGCATGGACCGAGCAGTAGTCGAACTCGATTCCCTGGCCGATGCGGATCGGCCCGCTGCCCAGCACCAGCGCCTTGGAAACGGGCAACGGCAGCGCCTCGTTCTCCTGCTCGTAGGTGCTGTAGAAGTACGGTGTCTGAGCCTCGAACTCGGCGGCGCAGGTATCGACCATCTTGTATACCGGACGTATATCCCACTCGTGACGCTGCGTGCGCACCTGCTCCGCTGTGCGGTCGGTGAGCACCGCGATCTTCTCGTCGCCGAAGCCCAGCCGCTTGGCCATCCACAGCAGATCAGGCGTCACCGTCTCGTCCAGCAGTCTCAGCTCCATCTGGGCGATGCGATTGAACGCTCTGGTGAACCACGGGTCAATGCCGGTCGCGCGGGACAGCTCCTCCGGGGTCTTGCCCCTGCGGAGCGCGGCCATGAGCGCCCAGAGCCTTTCGTCGTTCGGGCCGATGGGAAGATGGGTGAGCGGATCGTCGTCCCCCGTTTTCACGGGGGCAGACTCTAAGTCCCATCCGGCGTCCTCCCACAGAAGCGACCGGTTGGTGATCTCCAGCGACCTGACGGCCTTCTGGAACGCTGCCTCGAAAGAGCGGTCGATGGCCATGACCTCGCCAGTCGCCTTCATCTGGGTGCCTATCACACGGTCGCCGCGCGGGAACTTGTCGAAAGGCCAGCGGGGTATCTTCACCACGCAGTAGTCGAGCGCGGGCTCGAACGCCGCGAGCGTTTGCTGTGTCACAGCGTTCGGGATCTCGTCCAGTCGCTTTCCGACGGCTATCTTCGCGGCGACCCGCGCGATAGGGTACCCGGTCGCCTTCGACGCGAGCGCGGAGCTGCGGCTGACGCGCGGGTTCACTTCGATGATGTAGTAGCTGTCTTCAGCCCGGCCGCCACCAGGCAGCGTCTCTGCGACCACGTCTCCCGGTTCGAGAGCCATCTGTATGTTGCATCCGCCCTCGATTCCCAGCGCGCGGATGATCTTGAGGCTTGCCGATCTCAGAAGCTGGTACTCCTTGTCGGTAAGCGTCTGGCTCGGTGCGACCACAATGCTGTCGCCGGTGTGGACGCCCATCGGGTCGATGTTCTCCATGTTGCAGATGGTGATGCAGTTGTCAGCGCCGTCGCGCATCACCTCGTACTCGATCTCCTTCCAGCCGACGAGCGACTTCTCGACCAGCACCTGGCTGATGGGACTCGCGGCCAACCCGTTTCTGACGATCTGGTCGAACTCCTCGACCGTGTCTGCGATGCCGCCTCCGGTACCTCCCAGCGTGTATGCGGGCCGGATGACCAGCGGCAGTCCGATGTCGTCCATGACCCGGTAGGCGTCTTCGATCGACTCCGCTATCTCGGAGGGCGGCACAGGCTCCCCGATGCTAACGAGAAGGTTCCTGAACAGCTCGCGGTCCTCGGCGTTGCGTATCGTCTCCAGTGGGGTGCCGAGCAGCCTCACGTCGTACTTGTCCAGGATGCCCGCGTCGGCAAGCTCGACCGCTAGGTTGAGTCCGGTCTGTCCTCCGAGCGTCGGCAGCACGCCGTCGGGACGTTCCTGGGCGATGATCCTCTCCAGCACCTCGACGGTCAGCGGCTCTATGTAAACGATGTCCGCGATGTCCTCGTCCGTCATGATCGTCGCCGGGTTCGAGTTCACGAGGACGGTCGTGACGCCCTCCTCTCGCAGCGCCTTGCAGGCCTGCGTTCCGGCGTAGTCGAACTCCGCCGCCTGGCCGATGATGATCGGCCCTGAGCCTATGACGAGTACTTTCGACCAAAGCGCGCTTTGGAATCGCGAGTCCGTCAACCGGTGGCTCTCACTCCAAGGTTGGTCTGCCTGCATAAATCCCTCTGGTCTTTTCTGTAAACGCCGCCTGCCAGCTTGGTCAAATGCCAAGGTTGGTCTGCGAGCATCAATCACTCTGGTCCAGGTATGCTGTGAGCTTGTCCGGGAAGTTGATGGTCATGCCGTCCGCGCCGCAGTCGACCGAGTGTCGCATAAGCTCCTCGCTGTAAACGCCATGACACCTGACGACGAAGCCGCGCTCGTGTAGCGTGCGCACCAGCTCAGGTGTCGTGATTTCCGCTCTGGGGCACACCTGGTCCAGTCCCAGCGCGGCAGCCTGTTCGATTATCGAGTCGTCCCACGCCACCGGGCCGAGCGGCACCAGCCAGCCGGTGGCCAATTCCGACGCGTACTCGCGTACCTCGTCGAGCCAGGGTCTCCAGAACGACGTGATCGTCACGTCATTGGTCAGCCCGTACGCCCTGACCAGGTCGGCGACTCGACTCGCCAGTCCCTCGGCCCGCGCCTTGATCTCGATGTGAAAGTGCAGTTGGCCCTTGTACTGCTCGAATAGCTCGGCGAGAGACCTGATCCTCTCCCCAGCGTACGCGGCCCCGAACCACGAGCCCGCGTCCAACTCCCGCAGCTCCGCGAGCGTCAGGTCCGCCACCGGGCCGGAGCCGTCCGTGGTCCTGTCGAGCGTGTCGTCATGTATGACGACGATGTGGCCATCGCGGCTGAAGTGAACATCGAGTTCGACGTGATGTACCCCCATGTCGAGCGCCCTGTCGAAGGCCGCAAACGTGTTCTCAGGGGCATACTCAGAAGCCCCCCGGTGAGCGATGTTGAGCATTAACTGCTTATGAGATTGGTTCATGTAGCTGACGGCTCGTAGAGCCGGAGTTCGGAAACACGATTGAAGTGGTCATCTTGTGAATACACCGACAGATCGTTCTGAATTGCAATAGCTGCAATCAGAGCGTCGGGGACAGGTATCCGCTCACCTGTCCGCTCCAACGAATACAGTATCCTACCGGTGAGCGTCCATGTTCCCTTGTCGGTCTCAGTGTATGGCAGTGACTGGAGTGTGTCTTGCAAGACTTCAAGTTGTTCCTGGGTTCTCGCCCCTCGCAGCAGCTCCGCAAACACAACTCCGACGAGCATAACCCGGTCGGATACGAGGAGCGATCTCACTACTGCTGCTTCTGGGGAACTACCCACTCGGAAGTACTGGATCCACGCGGAGGTGTCCGGGATTACGTAGCCATCAGCCATGTTCGGTATGTCGGACCTCATACCAGTCATCCAGATCGAGGTCCAATTTGCCCTGAAGCCGGAGTAGCTTCCGTAGGCCTTGATCCTTCAGGTAACACTCGAGCGCCTCGTTGACCGCCTTGCTCTTTGTGGTCTGGCCGGTGTACCTCACTGTCGCCTCAAGCAGTTGTTCATCTATTTCTAAGGTCGTGCGCATCCGACAGCCTCACCTCTCCAGTGCATCAAATGTCAGCATCATCTGTTATCATCAGAATATCACACCAATGTTATATTTGTGCAGCCGGACTCGCATCAGGTCGTGTACGCTCTGACCATCTCGATAAACCTGTCGAACAGGTACTCGTTGTCGCGTGGGCCGGGCGACGCCTCTGAGTGGTACTGGATGCTCATAATCGGTAGCGACCTGTGCCTGAGTCCCTCGACGGTGCCGTCGTTCAGGTTGATGTGGCTGACATCGATCTCCGACGGCAGGCTGTCCGGGTCGACAGCGTAGCCGTGATTCTGTGCGGTGATGTGGACACGGCCTGTTGCTATCTCCCTGACCGGATGGTTGCCACCCCTGTGCCCGAACTTCAGCTTGTAGTTTCGCCCACCGAACGCCCGCGCAATGATCTGGTTGCCGAGACAGATGCCCATCATTGGCACCCGGCCGGAAAGTCCCTTGGCGGTCTCTACCGCGTAGTCCAGCAGATCAGGGTCGCCTGGGCCTGGAGACATAAGCACGCCGTCCGGCTTCATCGCGAGCAGCTCATCTGCTGACGCGGTCGCCGGGTACGCCATGACCTCGCAGCCGCGCGCCCGCAGGTTGCGCAGGATGTTGTACTTCAGCCCGCAGTCGGAGATCAGCACGCGAAACCTGGTCTCCACCGGGTTCGCCCCTGGCATGGACGTATCCCACGAGTAGGGCACCGACGTCGAGACCTCGCGCACGAAGTCCACGCCGTCGTAGGTGGGCGACTTCCTGAGCCGGGCAAGCGCCTGCCCGGGAGGCTCGTCGACCGCGATGGTGCCCATCATCACGCCGCTTGTCCTGAGCCGGCGTGTGATCGCGCGCGTATCGACGCCGCTGATTCCCAGAATCCCCTGCGATTTCAGGAAATCGTCCAGCGTCATCTCGCTGGTCGGATGGCTCGGAGCGTCACAGTGATCGCGTACTACAAAGCCCGACACCTGTATCTTTCGCGACTCGAAGTCCTCTCGATTGATCCCGTAGTTGCCGATGAGCGGATACGTCGGCACGACGATCTGCCCCGCGTACGACGGGTCGGTGAGTATCTCCTGATACCCGGTCATCGACGTGTTGAAGACGACCTCACCATGAGTCCGCTGCGACGTGTCGCCAAACGCAAGACCCCGGTAGATCGAACCGTCTTCAAGTACCAAATGGGCAAACTGAGTCATGGGCGTCTGACGGACCTCCGGGGCGGGCTGGGCACCCATACAGGATAAAGCCGATTCGCCTCCGCGTGCAAAGCCGATTCAGGGTCGTGCAATGGAAATGAGCAGACCGGTCAGCGGTGGGTTGTGCAGATCACGAAGATCCGTCTGACCTATATCGCCACTATAACGAGTCTGCCAGTTCCCGCGCCATTGCTGGCATGGCTATATGCTACCGCAATTCCTCGTACCCCTTACCCCTGGTCGCGTTCGCGTTTGAACGCGGCCCAGCCTTGCTCCTCGCGAATGCGCTGACGTCCGGTGCCGACCGTGTCATTCGCCTCTAGCAGCTCCCGAGGCGCGTCGTTGTCGCGGTAGCGTACGGCGTCGACTAGGCCCATCTGCTCGTACACGAGGTTGACGAGACGCTTGTTGAGCCGGACCACCGCCGGTGGGAGTGCCGCGAGCTTGTGTGCCATCTCGTTTGCTGCCTCATCGAGCTCTTCGTCTGGGACGACGCGGTTGATCATGCCCATGCGCAGCGCGTCCTCCGCCGTGAACATCTCGCCCAGGAGGAGGATCTCTTTAGCCTGCTTCTGTCCGGTGATGTATGGCGTGATGAGCATTGGAATGCCGAAGCCGTGGCGGATCTGGATTTCACCGAGACGCGCGCTCTCGGCCGCGATAGTCAGGTCGCACACTCCAGCCAGTTCGCATCCCTGCCCCCACGGCGTGGCGTGTGCCCCGGACTCGGACCGGTGAATGGCCTACTCAGGCCTCTAGTGCTACACTCTACGGCGTTCGGCACACTACTTCGATATTTACGACTGCCGCCTGTGATGCCGGAGAGGTGAGGGCCGCAAGGAGTTCATAAACGGAGTTGTGGTCACTGTGCCTGATGCAGACCTCACCGTCCGAGGCCCCGGGAGCATTCGGCGCTCTCACTGAAATTGTGAGCAAGACGCGGCCCAACGTACGTACTGGGCCGCGACCAGAGAGGACACGATGGAAAGAAGTCTTGAGGGCAAAGTGTCAATCATCACCGGCGCCGCGACGGGCATAGGGAGGGCGACAGCCGAGCTGTTTTCGAGCGAAGGTGCTTCTGTGGTCGTTGTTGACCGGAACGATGTCGAGGGCGAGCGGACGGTAGCCAGCATCAATGACCGGGGTGGCGACGCCGTATACTTGGAGACTGACGTTTCGAAGGCCGACGACGTGCAGCAAATGGTGGAGAGCGCTGTTGAACGATTTGGGCCCCCGGACATTCTGGTGAACAATGCCGGGATCTTCATACGGATGGTACATCGAGTCCATGAAATCACTGATATGGAATGGGACCTGACGATGCAGACCAATCTGAAGGGAGCATTCTACTGCTGTAAGTACGTGCTGCCTCACATGATGGAGAAGGGTGGAGCGGTCGTGTCGACATCCTCCGTATCCGCTCTCGGCGGCGGGGGCATGGCCAGTCCATACGGCATCAGCAAAGCTGGTCTGATCAGCCTGGGACGAGCGGTTGCGGCCGAGTATGCAGAGTACGGGATACGTTCGAATGTAGTCCTCCCCGGACTCACCGACACACCGCAGGCCAGAGGGTCGACGGGCAGCACGGAACGATTTGAGGAGAGGACCGATGAGATCCTCCTGGGCAGGGCAGGGAGACCCGCAGACATCGCTCGACTCATTCTCTTCCTGGCGTCAGATCAGTCTTCATTCATCACAGGGGCCAGCTACATAATCGATGGCGGCGGGAATCTTTCCAGTCAGTAGACGCTGCGGCGCTATCCCATGTTGAGGAGGTCCGAAGACCGTGGAGACATTGAGAGAACTGATAGAGATAGCCGTCGCGGACTACGGGTTCAGGCTAGCCGTAATGTGGGGCCCGGACGATGTCATCGCCATGTCGTCGCTAACTGACGAGGAAGCTTCGGTGCTGAAACGAGACCTGCTCCCCGAGCTGAAAGCCCTGCCGGACCCAGTGGAGCCAGCCGACCGGCCAGGCGTCAACAGAAGACTGGTTGAACTCGCAGAAGGGAAACTGGGTTCTTCTTGAGCGCCGCTCCCGGCGATTGCAGAGGATCTAATCTGATCTCGTGTTCGTTCAATACCCTCTACTCACCTGAACCGCTGTTTTGCCAGGCTTCGTACACCGACCGAATGAGTGTGGTCAGATCATGTTTGTGGGTTTGCCAATCGTCCCAGGTTAGCGGGAAGTGAACCATGACCGGCTTTTGTCCTCGGGGGAACGATAGGGAAAGTGGAACCTGTTTGATGGCCTGTCTGAATTCATCCTCACACAGTTCAATCGCCCGCTGGTAGAAGATTATCCGAATTCTCCCGTTCGCGATTTGTACGTAGGAGTATCGGCCACTTTTGGAGTTCGGGCCGCTCGGCAACTGGAAGACAAGACCAGTGGGCTTCACACTCTGTACAGATTGCGTCCAATTCTGTTGGAACAGATCTGTCACAGCGGAGAACAGTTCCTCTATCTGGTATCTCTTGATGCCATCTTTTAGTGTGGCCAAGAGTTCACCGAGACTAAGCCCTCCTGTTGTTCCCCCTTCGTCACCACTGTCCCCTCTTACATCCACCTGTTTTGCAAGAAGAGTTCTGTCGCTGTCTTGGAAGCCGTGGAAGGTCAGCAACGAAATGTCCATGCTGCTACTATTGGCCAAGAATTCCACCATCCGCTCTGTTCTGTCATCTACACCCAGACCTACTAGAAACATGCGAAGTGGTTTCAGTGACTCTAATTCATCAAATCCTCGATCACCGTACCACGCTTGGAAATCCTCGATCTTTTCAATGTCGAGTTCGCCAGATCTTTCAGAAATGTGATTGGCTAATTCGTCCAGCTGCATGGCGTCGAGATCAGATGCGTAGTCTATAACCTGGGCAACGGCATCTCGCGAGAGCGTGCCTCTCTTCAGTTCGAAGACAACCAGCCTGCCATCTCCATCTACGCCAAGAAGATCAAGTGGGCCACCCTCGGTGGGGGTCTGCCTACCAACTAACATCAGATCTTCCATAAGGAGACTCGGGTTGCTTGCGAGGACATCTTCGAGTAAGTTCTCTGATTCCATCTGGCTGGCCTGATTGAGTTCAACAGCCTGTTTGCCGTTAATCGACCATATCTGAATGTCTTCCAAGTGAGCTCTCCTACCCAGTGACGGCGTATTCCAGCGTCCTCGGATCAGTCATCCGAGAGGAAGCATCAAGTATCTCCAAGCCTACAACATTGCCGTGATCGTCGTAGTCTATGATGACGCCCGGCTTATCCTCGTCGCTTTCCTCGATGTCCGCATCGCTCAGTATGATCCTCAGAATGTCGACTTCCTGATCGTATGTCACTTTCATGAGGCTCTCCAGTACTTCCGAACTCTGCTCGTCCGATAGACGGTAACTACTGTAGGTGGAGTCGTCTGAGGGTCTATGACGGCACGCAACAAGTATAGCTTGTCGGTTCCGAAGTCAAACTGCGATTGATAGACTATCCGGTCGTCGTGTGCAGGCACTATCTGCTGAGGTGCGTTCAGTAGCTCTCCAATCATACGCCGAGGTATATGTCGTCGGATCATCTCCGACTCTGTGTGGTCGGTCAGTCTGAAATTCAAGTCGAACTCTTGATTTCAAACACCACCTCGCCCCCCACGACGGTCGTTACCACCTTGCCCTTGAGCGTCTGGCCGTGCAGGGGCGAGTTCTTGCCCTTTGACACGAACGCCTCGGTGTCGACGGTCCACTCTGCGTCGGGATCGAAGATCGTGATGTCGGCATTTGCGCCCGTTCTTAGGCTGCCGATGTCGGTGCGACCCAGGAACGCTGCTGGAGCGGACGTGAGCTTCTCTACCACCAGCGGTAGCCCGATCTGACCCGCGTGGACCATCGACATGACCGACCCCAGCGCCGTCTCCAGCACGCTGATGCCCATCGCCGCCGCGTCGAACGTGCACAGCTTTTCGATCGCGTTGTGTGGAGCGTGGTCGGTCGCTATCACGTCGATTGTGCCGTCGCGTAGACCTTCGGCCATCGGCTCCATGTCGGCTCTGGCCCGCAGGGGCGGGTTCACCTTCGCGTGCGTGTCGTAGGCAGCAGTCCCAAGCGCGTCGAACGCCCTCCCTCCAGTGTCGCCCATGACTGCCTCGTCTGTCAGCGTGAGGTGATGCGGTGTGACCTCGCAGGTCACTCGGATTCCACGGGCCTTCGCCCCGCGGACGAGGTCAAGCGTTCCGAGCGTGGATACGTGTGCCAGGTGGACGTGACCGCCCGTCAGCTCGGCGAGCATGATGTCGCGCGCGACCATCGTCTCCTCGGCAGAGTTCGGCGCTCCCTGGATTCCGAGCCGGTTGGATATCCACCCCTCGTTCATGTGACCGTCCCTGAATAGGTCGGGAGTCTCGCAGTGGTTGATGATCGGGAGTCCGAGACCGGAGGCGTAGCTCAGCGCCTGTCTCATAATGTTAGAGTCAGCCACCGGATGACCGTCGTCGCTGAACCCGATGCAGCCCGCCTCGGCCAGCTCCGCCATCTCGGCTAGCTCGACACCCGCCGACCGCTTGGTGACACACCCGATGGGCAGAACGCGCACCACACCCTCTGAGCGCGCCTTCTGCAGCACGTACTCCACCGTGGCGCGCGTGTGCATGGTCGGCTCAGTATTCGGCATCGCGCATACCGTCGTGAAGCCGCCCTTCGCGGCGGCGCGTGTGCCGGAGGCGATGGTCTCCTTGTACTCCAGTCCAGGGTCCCGCAGGTGACAGTGGATATCTATGAATCCGGGACATACCACCATGCCGTCTGCGTCGACTATCTGGACATTGTCGGGAGGCTCGATAGACCTCTCTACACCCTTGATCAGTCCGTCACTGATCAGCAAGTCTCCAACCCAATCCAGACCCTGCGCTGGATCGATGATTCGTCCGCCCGTGATCAGAATGTTTGTCATCTGTCGCTCTCCATGACCGAACCGAGCCTTGCGATGATTCCTCTTACGTGTGGGTACACGGGTGTATCGTCCTTGGTGTCCCACCATGTGAAGCCGTCCACCTCGCCCTGAACGACGACCTCGCCATCGGCCTCGATTTCGTACAGGTGGTGGTCGTTGTACTTCCCCTCGTGCGTGAACAGGTACCTGATGGACGTGGCCTCCAGCCCTGTCTCCTCGTGGAGCTCCCTGGCCGCCGCGACGATGGGAAGCTCGCCATCCTCGATTCCGCCGCCCGGCAGCGCGTAGGTCTTGCGTCCTCGGTCCCTCACGACGAGGAGCTTGTCATTCCGCCACAGAATGAGGGTCGCACGATGACGCGGCAGCGTTCCCTCCCATCCGGGATATGAGGTCGGCCTGTCGGTTCGTGTCTCTGAAGATCCCTCTTGCATGTGGTGGACTTTCTGACCCTTTAGGGCCGCCTTAGATAGCCTTCCCTGATCGGCGTGGCGACGCTGTACAGCAGCGCCATGCGGATCGCGACGCCGTTGGTGACCTGCTCCTCGATCATCGAGCGCGAGCCGTGTGCGACGGCCGGGTCTATCTCCACGCCCTCGTTCATCGGGCCGGGGTGCATTACCAGGGCGTCGGGACTGGCGAGCTTTAGCCGCTCTTCGTTGATACCGAACGACCGAGAGTACTCCCTGAGCGACGGCAGATGCCCGGCCTGCTGTCGTTCGAGTTGGAGCCGGAGCGCATACACGACGTCCGCGCCCTCCAGGGCACTCTCGACGTCCGTGACGATCCTGACGTCCGCAAACGGGTGACCCTCGACATCGGCTCTCCGGTCCAGTAGGTCCTGCGGAAGCAGCGTCGGAGGCGCGCACAGCGTGACCTCCGCGCCCATCGCGGTCAGCCCCCACAGGTTGGAGCGGGCGACCCGGCTGTACAGGATGTCGCCGACGATAGTCACCTTGAGCCCCTCGACTCGACCGAAGTAGTTGCGCATGGTGTACATGTCCAGCAGCGCCTGAGTCGGATGCGCGTGCGCCCCGTCGCCGGCGTTGATGACGCACGCGTCGAGATGCCGCGCCAGGAAGTGAGGCGCACCGGAGTGCGCGTGCCTGATGACGATGATGTCGGCGTTCATGGCCTGGAGCGTGAGCGCGGTGTTGTAGAGCGACTCGCCCTTCTCGACGCTGCTGCCCGAACCGGACACGTTGATTACGTCCGCGCTCAGTATCTTGCCCGCCTGCTCGAACGAGACCCGCGTGCGCGTGCTCGCCTCCGTGAACAGTGTGATGATCGTCTTACCCCTCAGTGTGGGAACCTTCTTGATCTCGCGGTTCATCACCTCGCGCATCGCGTCGGCGTTCTGGAAGGTGTCCTCGATCTCCTGCCTCGAGAAGTCGTCCATGTCGAGCACGTGCCTACGTCCGGGGACGTACCTCGGCCTCGGGCGCTCGAACGGCGCGACCCGCGGTGAGCCATTGGCTCCTGTCGCTCGATTGGCCATCTGGATCGTCTGGGTCATGCGTCCCCCTTTCTGGACAGCAACACCTCGTCCACGTCGTCGATCTCTATCAGCCTCACGTCCACCTCCTCATCGTTGGAAGTCGGGACGTTCTTGCCCACGTAGTCGGCTCTTAGCGGAAGCTCGCGGTGGCCGCGATCGACGAGCACGGCGAGCTGGATCTGGCTGGGTCTTCCGAAGTCGGTGAGCGCGTCCATCGCGGCGCGGATGCTGCGTCCGGTGTACAGTACGTCGTCGACGAGTACCACCCGAAGTCCCTGGATGGCAGGGATGTCGGTGCGGCGCATCAGCGGCCTCGCGCCGCCGGCCAGGTCGTCCCGGTAGAGACCGATGTCGAGAGATCCCACCGGAACGTCTTCGCCCTCGAAGCTCTTGACGAACTCCGCGATCCGGTGCGCTATCGGCACGCCCCTAGTATGGAGGCCCATCAGCACGAGGTCGTCCGCGCCGCCGTTGCGCTCCAGTATCTCGTGAGAGATACGCACCAGCGCCCGGCGCATCTCGTCTGAGGTGAGTATCCGTCGCCCGATCGGAGGTGCGTCAATCTGGGCCAAAAAAAGACCTCTTGCCTTTGCTGGCAAGAGGGTCGCGGCTTTGCAGGATATGGTCGCGCCTCGCGGCGACCGTCGCTCCGCATGTCCCTTGCCAGCCTCACTGGACCGACTTAAAGGGTTCCGGCAGCCCCACGCCTATCGAGGCCGCCAAGGAAAGTCTATGCAAACCCTCTCCGGGATTTCAAGGTGAGGTGGGGGCAAGAACCTACATCTGTTTAGTCGGCGGGCCTCGTAGCAGCCGCTCCGTCTTTCCGGCGAAGGCCGGAATCCAGAGGTTGAGACCAACGCTCTTACTGAAATCACCAACTAAACTGGTGCAACGCTCACCATCGATTGCAGGGTGGCCGGTGTTCTCCGTCGAGATCGGTCACCTCACGTAGTCGTGCTTCTTCGTTGACGTGAGTGAAGATGTGCGTAGCTCCCAGTTTTCTGGAACATTCCCAGCCGAATGTCGCCCTGAAGCCGCCGCCCGTAAGACTATCTCGAAGACTCGCCAGCGTAGAGCAACAATCACTCAGACTCCGGCTTCCCCTGTGTGCTGGGTCCTGCTCCCTTTCCTGATACTTGGCGAAGACGTAGGTCCCCTGTCCATCGGCATAGTCTCCGTCAAGGCGGTAGGTGTAGTCCTTCCCGGACTTGCCAGCCCACGAAACTAAGTGCACTTCGACCAGTCCTGTTCCCATTCTTTACTCGGGCTTGAGCCCTTCGTTACAGGGAGGTGCAAAGGTGCGAACAAAGTAGGCATGTCTGTCTTCTCTTCTGGACACGTTCCCATGGCTGAGCGCAGCGTGGACGTGCGTCGCACCCTCTTTTCGGATACAGTCAGCCCTCTCATGGAGGTCGGGATTGCTCAGACTCTCCTTGAGATTGTCTGAACTGCCTGCTGTGACTTAGCGACTGGGCATCACAACCCAGCCTTCAGCGGTTTCGACAGAGTCGTCGATAGCGGTCGAGATTTCATCGACCAAGCCGTCAAACTCGTAATCGGGTCCGTTCTATCACCGAGTCCTTTCGGCTGACACGTCACCTCTGTAGTGTATCGGCTGGACGTGCCGGAGCGGGATGTCACACAAGCCCCCCTGGTGGCACATCTCTGGGGATTTCCTGATAAAACTCCTGAGGCCGGATGACCTTACGTTTGGCCTTCGCATCTGATGTTGCCCACGCAACACCGACTCCTCCCAGCCCTAGCGCAATCCCGACCACACCCGCCGCGACCACGATCATCCACTCAGGGAATATTGGGTCCTCAGCAGGAGGCTGGATGACCGCGAACGCGATTGCGGCAACCGGAATAGCGAACGACGCCAGCGAAAAGCCGATGGCGGTCCTGTGGACAACCTGTCTATCGGAATGTGCCAGTGATGCCCAGTACGTAAGTGCCGCCCACGTCACGGCCAGAACCGCAATCCCTATCTGTTGATGGTACTGAAAGGTCTTTGCGCCACCAAGTTCGGCTCCAATTACAATGGCGATGTCTAAACGCGACAGGGCAGCAGCAGGAATGCTGAGCACCGCGGCGGCTACCACTTTCAATCTCGTGTCCATTAGCGTTGTCCTTGGATTGGAGAGTTTCCTTCGTTCCGGATCGGCCCCAGTCATGCCCAGTGGCCGCCAACTCCATGCCCGGTCTCGTCCAGTGTTTCAGCCTATGGTGCTGGCAGCGATACCAGCTCCATCGCTGTCACGCACAGCCGGTGGGCGCTGGCATCGCTGACTATTGATAGTCGGCCCTACCGGCTGGGAGTCACAGCCCAGTCATCTGTGTAGCTACCGCCGCCGTATTCCCTGTTCCGGGGCTTTAGTTTTGCCGTCACCCTGGCAGCCGTTGCCACTGTGCCCGGTGGGAAGTTTGCTATCGCGAACCTGAGTGACGTAGCGTCCCCAGAAGCTTCTTCGCACCGAAGGAAGTATACCAACTCACCCGCTTGGATGGTGGCGCACATTGAAACACTTTCGATCTCGATTCCAGGTACGCATCCATCGGCGTGCGTCCACGTCCATTCAAAACTCCCAGCCCCCAGATCTCGAAGCGCAACGTCAGACAGAGTGGGTACGGGCTTGTCGCACGCCACAAATGCGTGATTGCTGGATCTGTTGCTTATCTGAGAATCACTGGCAGGAGGTATACGATCCAGCTTGGCTCGGGCGTGGTCTAGGTCCTGGGCAGTTACTGGCCACCCCTTGTCGTTGATCCTGCTCACGGCGAGGTAATAGATTTCCGCTATGGCCGAGTTGGGTAGGTTGCGGCACATGCGAGTCGCTATGAAACCGCTCTGTTCTTGGCATCCGTGCGCCAGGATATCCACGTAAAACTTGGAGTCCGCAAGGGCCTTGTTCCTCGGGTGCCACGTCTCGTCCAGTATGTCGGGATCCCCATCGTCCCGTTCATCTTGACCCTCATCGATTACGAACTTCTGGAGGCTGTCGTATGCGACATCGTGCTTCTTGCACGACACCACTGGGCCTTGTAGCGCCATCGTGCATCTCCAGTCCCCATAGCCTAGCCAATCCACCGGGCCCACGAGCGCGCCATCCGCGCGTAGGTACCGATTGTCTATCCGGTCCTTCAGTTGGTTCGCGTTGTTCGTCCAGAACGAGTGGGAGTGTCGAAGACTAGGCAATTGACCACGCCGACTTGGAGTTCGTGAGTTAATGGTCTCGTCCCACTATACGGCAGACAATCAAGTCCAACTCTCTCCACCACTGGGTCGGGGCCGACCTCAGAACGGGTAGCAGTGGACGTGGCAGCACTGGAGGTGGTGACGCTATTGCTCCCGCTTGCCCGCACGGACGCGATCAGCTTGATCTGATGTGAAGAACCAACATTGGCAGCGAAGTCCTGGCCACGTGGCGTCCTCACCAAAGTTGCATACGTCGTGCTGGCCGCCGTCAGGTTGTTCAACTCCGTCACAGACTGCCGCTCGATGGTCTGGAACATAGTCGTGGGGTTGGACCCCCGACCTTCACAGCCCTCTACCACGGCTTCGATGTTGCTATCGTAGCTGGCCAGAACGTCGTCGAACGAGGAGAACCTATCGCCCCCCGTCCAGCCTGTGTTGACGCAGGCAAGAAAGGTTGTCTCGGCAGTCGTGTACGCCGTCGACGAGGCCACCGCTTGCGCTACATCAGCGGACAGGTCCGCGAACAATTCTGGCTCATCCCATACCATGAATCTCGGGGGCGACTCCGCAGAGTCTGAGGCGCCATAAGCGACCAGCAACCTGTACTCGCGTACTCGCTGGTTGGATGACGGGACTGTCGTGGCGGGCGACGTGACTGATAGGTTGGTCCACACCCCACCTGTCTTCTCCTGCCACGTATACGTCAAGGAGACTCCAGCCGGAGCGTCCGTGGACGCCGTCAGGGTGACGGTGTCACCGGCGTCTGGGTGTTCCGGGGACGCATCGATGGCAACCGAGAGAGAGCGCCAATTGACCAATGCAGGATACGGCTCGGCCCGATTCGATATACCGTAAGTGGCTACCACCCTATATATCTCCGAGTTGGGAGAGGTCGATGTGACCTGCTTAGAGGTACTGGTGGAGTTGTCATCTGTCCACCGGGAGTTAACCAACTGCTGCCACTGGTAAGAGACCGTCTCCCCAGCCGGGGCATCGGACGTAGCGGTCATGGTCACTGTTTGGCCGGCGACGGGACTTGGAATGTCGAGAGAGACCGTGCTTTCAAAGACATCGGTTACCGTGACAGTGACGGTGGCCTCGTCCCACATACCAGTGCCGTCGCCCACTCTCACGGTCAGGGTATGCGTGGGACGGGTCTCATGGTCGAGAGGGATTGCTATCGTGATTGCGCCCCTGGTCGTAGTTGCGAACTGGCCAGATTCGTTGCCCTCTGCGATCGAGTATGTAACTCTGCCTACAGTGCCGGTCGCGCCAACCGTGCCGACGATAGTTCCTGCTGATGCGTCCTCAGCTATCGAAAATGAGTAGGAAGCCTGGGCGACCTCGGGCGGGAACAGATAGCAGTTTATGACATCAATTACGTCGTCCCTGGTCAAGGCGCCCTCAGCCATGGAGTCGCCAAACAGGTACTTGTTTATGGCAGCAATGACCTCATTCCGCTCGATCATGCCGTTTTCGTTTGTGTCACTCAGGCTACAGATGTGCATCGGGGCTTCTGTAGATCGCGTCGTACGAGATTGGGCAGAGCTCAAATACAGTCGCGCGACTCTCACGAGCAGATCCCTCTCGATACGCCCGGCGAAGTAGTCCGACGCTGCCGTGATGAGCTCATCTGCATCGATCACGCCGTTGTCGTTCGCGTCGTACAGAGTCAGAGGGTCGCCTGTTCCTTGACTCTGAGCAAACGCCGGTTCAGGAGTGGCCAGAGTCAACGCCATCAGCCCTAGAATGACTGCCAGAAGCAGAACTGGGGCTGTCGATATGCCAAATACGTTTCTCCATGACTGTTTGCGAGTTCGAGGCGATCCAGATGTGACTGGACCCTGGTGGTGTGACGGCATTCGGTTCGACGATTCCATTCGGTTTCCCCCTCCGTGTTTGCTTGGTCTCAGGTTTCTCGTTCCGTGGCTGAAGCCAGCAGAAGGGGAGGATAGGGCCAACCGATGTCCCGGAAACAGGTCCAAATGTCCCGGCTTTGTGGTCAGAATGTCCCGACTTTGAGGGACTTATGTCCCGGACAGGTGTTCGGGAGTCTGTCGACGTACGAAAGTGTCGAGTCCGAAGTGTCATAGGAGAGAGTGCAGCGAGACCGACAGCAAGGGGCCGACCGCTGGCCGTCCCCTGAGTTCTTACGTGCTATGCAGTCAGCGTCGCGACACAGCGATTCAGGTCAGTTCGCCGCATCGGGTATGGAGGCGCCGTCTGCCACATCGTCCATCAGCCCGTGTCTGAAGGCGTATGCCATGAGCTTGGCCCTGGAGTCCAGCCCCAGCTTGTACCTGATTCGGGTGATGTTGTTACGTACCGTCGACGTAGCGATGTTCAGCTGCCGGCTGATCTCTTTGTTCCTGTAGCCCTCACCCACCATCCTCAGAACAACGATCTCCCTCCCGGACAGCACGTTGGGGATGGTCACAGTCGGGCTGTCGCCCGCTGCTTTCTGAAGTCTGCAGATCAACCGCTGCACGACTTCGAAGTCAAAGTATCCGCCTCCGTTGACTGCTGTCCTGATGGCCTGGACCAGCTCCGGACCCTGGGCATTATTGGAGACATACCCGGATGCCCCGACCAACACGGAGATCAGCATCTCCCCCTCCCAGTCCTTGTACGACAGGACCACCACCTTCGTCGATGGAGCTCGTTCCCTGATCTCCTTACAGGCAGCGACTGCGTAGCCATCCGGCCACTTGAGGCTCATCAGGACCACGTCAGGGCGGAGTCGTTCCACCATCTTCACCACTTGCTCATCGGGTGCGGCGTCTCCTATTACCTCGACACCGCCTTCAGCCTCAACCGCCGCCTGGATTCCGATCCTCAGATGTGAGTTCGCGTCGATGATTAGTAGGCTTATCAAGTGTTGCACTTCCTGCTTGAATCGTGATGACCCGCCTGACCTATGATTAATTCAGCCAATATATACACTCTCATGTAACGCGGTATTACTATATAATAGAGTCTCTTATAAGCGGCAATTAATCTAACAGACTTACGGAGTACGCCGCAAATTGATCTTACATACGAGGGATTCATCCGTGTGAGGATTAAATCATATACGCCACAATATCGTGGCTATAACATAATAGTGTCTGTATATGTGTGTCCCACAGGGCTCGACTGAAGACAGAAAATTGCGCCCACCCCTTTAGTGCTAAAATCCATTTCGTCAATACACGTCGACAAGGAGTCCCCCCATGCTAGAGCGATTCAAGGTCCCGCACGAGGACGAGACGCGCGTCCCGCACGACGCGTTGCATGAGACGGTCGCGTCGATCTTCGAGAAGATGGGCGTCACACAGGACGATGCCGAGCTAGCCGACGTGCTCGTAGCCACCGACCTCCGGGGTGTCGAGACACACGGCGTCTCGAACATGCTGCGCTCCTACGTCCAGGGATACTCCCAGGGCACGCTCAACCCGAGGCCCGACATGCGTATAGTCCGCGAGTCCCCGTCGACCGCGACCGTGGACGCCGACCACGGCCTAGCCGTGATCCTCGGCCCGAAGGCCATGAACATCGCCATCGACAAGGCCCGCGAGGTTGGCGTGGGCGTCGTCACCATGTACAACGCTGGGCACTCAGGCGCTATCGGACACCACGCGATGCTCGCCGCGCAGTCCGATATGGTCGGCATGACCGCCACGGCGGGCGGACTGCTGGTGCTGCCGACGTTCGGGGCCGCGCCGCGCATCGGCACAAACCCGATCGCCATCGCCGCGCCTGCCAGGTCAGAGCCGTTCCTGCTGTTCGACGCCGCGACATCGGCCATCGCAGGAAACAAGCTCCAACTCGCCAACCGCGTCGGCGCGAACATGCTGGGCGGCTGGATCGCCGGCATGGACGGTGCCCCCATTGTGGACGAGGTCCCGCTTCCCGAGCGCGGCCAATACTACCAGCTCCCCCTCGGTGGCACTCGCGAGCAGGGTTCCCACAAGGGCTACGGCTTCAGCCTGATATCGGAGGTGCTCACCTCGCTGCTGTCAGGAGGCAAGCCAACCATGCTCAGCCCGGACGGCGGCGGAAATCATCACTACTTCGCAGCTTACAACATCGAGTCCTTCTGCGACCTCGACGAGTTCAAGGACAACATGGACGACATGCTCAGGACGCTCAGAGAGACGCCGCCCGCTCCCGGCCACGACCGCGTGATGTATCCAGGACTGTCCGAGCACGAGGAGGAGCAGGAGCGCCGCGCCAACGGCATCCCGCTGCACAACGAGGTCATCGAGTGGTTCAGCGACATCTGCGCTGAGCTCCAGCTCCCCGCGCTCCGTACGCTGTAGTTTGCTGAGATGGTCCCAGTCCGCCTTCTGCTTGTCGTATTCACGGTCTTGGTGATGATCGGTCTGGCCTGCTCAGTCGATGAGCCCGATGCGCCAGTCGCCGTCGCGACCCCGCTCAAGCCGAACCCGGGCACTCTGTCCGAGACGCCGCTTCCCAACTCCTGGGTCGTGGAGTTCACGGACGACGGGTTCGTTCCAAATCGCCTGGAGATCGAAGTGGGCCAACAGGTCCGTTTCCAGAACAGCTCCGAGTCCAGCCTGTGGCCCGCGTCGAACATCCACCCCACGCACCAGATCATGCCCGAATTCGACGCCGGCAACCCGGTCGGGGCCGACGGCGTCTGGGCGTTCACGTTCGATAAGCCCGGATTCTGGCGCTATCACAACCACATGGTCCCCGAGCACAGCGGGCTGGTCGTCGCGATCGGTGGCGACGCCGTTGAGGCCGTTGAGCGCCTGCGTCCCGAAGTTGGAGACCTGAAGTTCAAGGACCCTCCCGATCTGACTCCAAAGGCGCTCACGGACCTGTTCACCAACGACGTTCTGCTGCGCCAGTACATCAGGGACTACGGTCCTGCCAACACGGTGAAGCTGGTCGCCGAAGCGGGCGACGTTGTCGGCCAGCTCTGTCATGAGCGCGCTCATGTGACAGGGCGCACCGCGTACGAGTTGTTCGGTGCCGCCGCGTTCGCGCTCGCCAGTCACGAGTGCGAGGCCGGCGCGTACCACGGCGCGACCGAGGCCATGTTCAAGGAGCGCGGTACGGTCAACCTGGAGTCAGACGTGCAGGTGATCTGCGGAAGCTCCGATGTGTTCTTCTTCAGGCTCAATTGCATCCACGGCGTCGGCCACGGCCTCATGGCCTGGACCAGCTACGAGCTGTACGATTCCCTCGACCTTTGTGACAGGCTGGAGACCGACCGGGACCAGCGCGCCTGCTACTCCGGTGTGTTCATGGAGAACGTGGTCGGCGGCCTGTCCGGCACTATGGGACATTTCACCGACTACCTCTCCGACGAAGACCCTCACTACCCCTGCAACGCCCTGACCGACCGCTACGTCGCGCCGTGCTACCTGTACCACTCCACGCGGCTGCTGCTGCTGTTCGAGTACAACTACGACCGTGTCGCGGAGGAGTGCGTCAACGCCCCCGACATCGGTAGATACGACTGCTTCGAGAGCTTCGGACGCGACCTCGCAGCGTCGTCCCTGGGGGAGCCCGCCAAGGGGCTTGAACAGTGTCACAACACCGTTGCCGACGCCACACACCGCGTATGGTGTATTCAGGGATCGGTACAGGCGCGCTTCTGGGAGACCGACCGTGCCGATGAAGCCATCGAGATGTGCAGCCTGGCGACCTCGCCACAGGAGAGGGAGGGCTGCTTCTGGATGATTGTTACCCGAGCGCGAGAGCTCTATCCTGATCGTCCGAGCCTCGATGCATTCTGTGCCCGGCTCGAAACGGCCTACCAAGCATGGTGTACCAGATGACGCAGTTGCCCGACGACCAACTTCTGGAGCGCATAGAGTCGCGTGCCGTCGAGTTGGCACGCGGCGCTGGAGGCATACTGTCGCGCTACTTCGGCGGCAATCTCAGCGTGGAGTTCAAGGACGACCGCGGACGCGACCCCGTGACGAACGCCGACACCGAGGCGCAGGAATTCCTTGAGAAAGGCATCAGGGAGAGTTTCTCGGACCACGGCATACTGGGCGAGGAGGACGACGAAAGCAAGGCGGCCGAAGACGAGGCTGTGCCCGACTTCCTGTGGGTGCTGGACCCTCTCGACGGCACCAAGAACTTCCTTCACGGCCTTCCGTTGTACGCTTCGTCGGTTGGCATCATGTACAGGGGAGAGCCGGTGGTGGGAGCGGTGTTCACGCCCTGGGCGGGGAGTGCAGACGGAGTTGTCCATCACGCCCGCCGGGGCGGCGGAGCTTTCACCGACGGCGAGCCGATCAACGTACTTGCGCTCGACTCTCCTGGCGCAGACCAGCTCGTTACCGTTCCCGGAGCGTTCGACAGGCTGTACAGGTTCGGTAAGCCCATGCGGGGCAACTCCGGAGACCCCCGCGTCACCGGCTCGATAGCCTACGAGCTCGTCCTGGTGTCCCGTGGCGTCACGCAGTACATGTATACGTCCAACCCCCACCTGTGGGACATCGTTGGCGGCGTCGCGGTGGCCATGGAGGCCGGAGCAGCCCTGATGGTCGGCCAGCGCAATTCAGGCCCGATGGGGCTGTTCCCATCGATCGCGTGGCGCAGGTCGAACGCCCTGGTGAACGAGTGGCGCGAGGGTCAGGCCACCCTCCGAGACCTCAGACGTTGGGCCAGACCCCTAATTCTCGGCACCCCACCGGTGGCCGATATCGTATCCCGCAACATGACCTGGCGCCGCGATCCCGCCCTGCGGCTACGCTTCTGGTGGGCCCGCCGAAAGCGCCGCCGCCAGCGCTGAGACAACTAAAGGCCGCTGCCTATCCGAATATCTCTCCCACTGGCATCTGCCACCCAGGTACGACGTCATCGACCTCAAGCGTATCTCCTTCGGTCAGGACGACGATGTCCGTCATCGAACGGTGTACCTTGACGACCCGTCTGCGTGGGTCCACGAGAACGACCGCGAGTGTTCCAGCGTCCAGCCAATCGGCAACCTTTTCATCCACATCCGTATAGCGGTCGCTTGGCGAGATCACCTCGACTGCAATATCTGGCGCACCTGGAAAAAATCCTAGCGCGTCTCCCGCCTCCTCCACACGTTCACGATTAACGAATGCCGCATCGGGAGCTCGAACAAGGTCAGGGTTCGAACCCAGCTTGAACCCCGTTTCCGCAGCATAGACTTTGCCCAGCCGGTTAGCCTTCACATGGATTGCGAGTGGAGCGCCCACGGACATTGCATACTCTCCATGAACATATCCAGCAGGCGGCATCTTTCGCAGCTCTCCCCTCACAAGCTCATACCTAAAGCTATCGTCAGGCATGTTCAGCAGCTCTTCCGCTGTCATCAGTCGTCTCGTGGTAACCATGCGTCACATCCTATCAGGTGAGAACTTAGCCCATTCCCTACCTGTACTCCTCCGCGTTGTCCTGTGGAGTAAACCCCAGTACCTCCCACGCGCGTGGCGTATCGTAGATCTTCCATGTGTTGCCTGACGCGCCGAACAGGATGTCATAGTCGACTCCCTCAACCTCGATGCACCTGTCGACCATCGTGACAAGGTCGCGGCTGCTCAGCCAGCTCACGAACGACCGCGCGTCCTCTCCGGGCTTGTCCTCGACACTCATCGTGCCGAGCCTGATGCAGATCACTGTAATGCCGTACTCTTCCGAGTAGTACTTGCCGAGTGATTCGCCGAATATCTTGCTCGCGGCGTACGGGCCGTCCGGGCGTACCGGCATCTCGTGGGTCACGAGCGGCACACTGTTCGGGTCCAGCCCGTCGTACTTGCCTTCGACGATGGACTTCCACGGATCGTCGAGTTCGTAGAAGCCGTTGACGTGCATAGAGCTGAAGAAGACCACGCGCGATGCGCCGGCCTGTCGCGCCGCCTCGAACACGTTAGCCGTGGCCGTGATGTTGTCCGGCAGCAGCAGATCCCACCAGATGTCCGGCGTGTGCCTCGGCTCAGCCGCCAAATGGACGACCGTGTCCACGCTCTGGAACGCGGGCAGGATAGCATCGAAGTCGGCCAGGTTGGCCGTCACCGACTCAAAGCCGTCGACATTGACAGGCACCCGGTCCGTCCCCGAGAGCTCGTACTTGTCGCCAAGCCCGTTACGTATGAACGTGGCGATACGACCGGCCGCGCCGGTCAGAAGGACCTTTTGCATTGTCAGAACACCTCTATAATCACTCGGCAAGGATACTGTAAAAGCTCGTCTCGGAAGAGTTCACCTACCAAATAGTCTCCACCTGTGACGAAGACCGAAGAGTCTCATCGCGCGTCACCACCGGTACATTAAGGGCCGCCGCCTCAGCAGCGATAAGACGATCGTGCATTTCTGGAATCTCCGGGAATAGGTCGAGCCTCTCAAGTTGCTGCCTGCCCAGATCGGACAGCTCAAGGCCGTTGACGGAACTGAGCGCGTTCAGGAAGTCCGAGGGCGCGACGGGCTGCCTGAGCTTGACCGAGAGGAAATAGAACTCAGCCACGGTTATCGCGGGAACAACGATGGTTGCGTTGCCTGTCTCGGCAAGTCGGAAAACCGCTGAGGCTGCGGGTGTGAGGCGCTCAGGCGAACTGAGATACCACCACAGCGCATGAGTGTCCACGACAAACTGGGCAGGGCCATTAAGCATGATTGCTCTTCGCCTCGTAAGAAGACGGGTCCTGAGGCTCCCACACCGCCTTGATGTCCAGGAAGTCTTCGTAGGCAGCGTCGGGCAGACTCGTCAACGCCCCTCTCAGGGTTTCAAGTGATGGCTTTATCTCGGTGGATGGCTGTACTGAGGTGAGCCTTCCGCACGGCTTCCCGCGACGGGTGATAATGACCTCTTGGCCGTCACCGAGATCCCTGAGTATCTCACTGACCCGGGCCTTGAAATCTCTGATACTGTATGTAGTCATATGTTGCACCGTAAGTAGTTACCAACATTCAATAACGTGACTACAGATTAGCGTTCAACTGGTAGGTTAAGCAACAGCATGAGAGCACTTGGAGGGTCCTCTATTAACTCAGTACCCGCTCGAACACGTACCGCCCAATGTCACGGTTCTCGGCGAACTCGAATCCATCGAAGTTGCCGTTGTAGCCGATTATCGGGACGTCCTGCTCGTGCGCTGACGCGTGCGAACGCAGGCTGTGACCCGCGCCGGTGTCGTCCCACGAGTCTTCGAGCTCCTTCGGGCCGAAGACAGTGTCGATGTCGCCAGTGACGACCAGGTCGCCGATACGGTCGTAGTTCAGCCTGAGCTCGTCCGCGGCCTCTTGTCGTCCGTACACCCGCTCCACACCGGCAGTCTCGCGCAGAATCGTGGCCGCCTCATCAGTCCGTGATTCGACACCGGAGTGAAGGTAGATGAACATGCAGCCGCCAAGATTATTGTGGTGCACCACGTACCTGTCCTTTATGATGGGCACCGCATCGGCCCCGATCCCACACTTAGCCAGCGCATCGGCCAAGTCCACCATACGCGACTTCGGGTTCATGCCGTGGTCTGCCGTCAGCAGCAGTGTGACGTCAGGATGCGCGTTCACGAGCTCCCCGATTGCGTCGTCCAGCACGCTGATGTGCTGCTGCGACTCCGGCTCGTTCGGTGCGTACGTGTGCATGGCGAAGTCCGTCGTCGAGATATAAACGATGTCCGCCGCTTCGAGGCTCATCGCATGGCTCGCCGCGCGTATGGTCCAGCCGTTGACGTCGAGCGAGTAGATCGGAGGCGGCTCTCCCACGCCCTCTACCGCCCACGCCGGCGCGCGCTCGGACGAGATCGCCACGTCTGCGCCGTCGGACAGCAGCGTCCGCAGCTTGTCCTTTGACGTTGACAGGATCGTCCTGGCGCCCATCCTGCTCGCGCGCTGAAACAGCGTCTCCGACAGGATGTACTCGCCGGACTCCATGTAGATGTCCTGCCCCGTTTCGCGCACCATCCTGTAGTTGGAGCTTATACCGTGCGCCGACGGGTACTCGCCGGTCACAATCGATACGTTGTTCACGTTTGTAACAGACGGCATCATCGACTTCCCGACGCGATAGAACCCCCGGCGCGCCAGCTCCATCAGGTTGGGCGCGTCGCAGGCGTCAATGTATTCCGGGTCGTATCCGTCAACGGTGATGATTACGGTCGTTTGAGGCATGGCATGTCACCAGAGGAGTGAAGTAAGCGTCAACCACTAGGGGTCGCAACTCGTATCTTAACATGAGTCAGTTCGCGGCCCGCCCAACCGTCGTTCCGGCGAAGGCCGGAACCCAGAGGTATCGCGTCTCCAAAGAGTCCGTTTACATCCCCTGCACAAGTTCAGTCCCCCGGTGTGACACAATATCCGCGCATGACAGAGACCGAATCACAGACACTCCAGCCCAGACGTCGTTTCAGGTGGTGGCAGGCGATCATCCTCTCGCTGCTTGCGCTGACGCTGTTCATCCCCCGGACGGCGGGCCTGCGCATCACGCCCGTCGAGCTGATAGCGTTCGAGCACGTCTTCTCGCTCGTGGAGTGGGAGATAGTCAACTTCCCCCGGAAGTGGCTCCACTCGCTTACCAATCTGGTCCCCGGCTCCAAGCCCTCACGCGAGGAGCGACTCGCGCTGGTCGACGAGTACCTCCAGACAGTGAGGGCTGCGAACAAAGAGGAGCGCCGAATCGAGGGCGCGACCCAGCTCCGCAGCTTCAGAGCAGGCGGCGCGGGATCCAAGTCCGGGCCGGTGTCGGACGAACTATTCAAGGAACTGGAAGCCCACGAGCGCAGCCTGCGACCGGAGGCCGAGGAGGCTGTCGAGGCGGAAATCGCAGCGGTTTTAGCCGAGCTGGACGTCGACTCCCGCTTCGGCATCGTTTGGCCTCCGGTGGACATCAGGTTCAGCGATCTCCCCACGCTCCTCGTAATCTCGCCCAGGAACGAGATCAGCATGGTCGGCGCGGTGTTTCTCGATCCAGATATCGAACCGTTCGACCGCGACGAGGTCGAACGACGTGTCTACGACGAGTTGGACTACGTCGCCTACGTCGACGACATCGCCGGACTTGCCACGTTCCCCAACATGGTCTCCGACTCCCACACCACCCGCACCGTGATCCGCACCGCGGCGCACGAGTGGCTCCACTCGTTCTGGTTCTTCCACTCGTTCGGCAGGAACTACTTCGCGTCGACTGAAATGACGACGCTCAACGAGACCGCCGCGACGCTCGCTGGCAACGAGATCGGCGACATAGCGTTCGAGAGAATGGGCGGCGACCTCTCCGAGAACGCCCGCCGGTACGAGTCGGAGAGCCAGATCGACTCCAACTTCACCAAGTTCATGCGGGAGACGCGGCTGGAGACCGAGCGCCTGCTTGCCGAGGGCAAGATCGAAGAGGCCGAGGAGTACATGCGCAGGCGACAGTGGGACCTGCGACTGCGCGGCTACTACGTACGTAAGCTGAACCAGGCATACTTCGCGTTCCGAGGACGCTACGCCGACAGCCCCGCGTCGATCAGCCCGGTCGGCGAGCAGATGCGCGAGCTGCGCTCCTACATGAGCGACATCGGCGAGTTCGTCCGGGTCATCTCCAAGGTCAACAACCCCTCCGAGTTCGAGGCGCTCCTGGAGCGTCTGCGCACCGAGCGGGGCACCGCCCTGGTTCCATTCTTCCCCAGTCTGCGTTTAGGCTATCCATAACGATGTCTCAGTCCAGTTGTCTCAAACGGGGGTCCAAGGAATCGCGTACCCAGTCGCCCATGAAGTTGAAGCCGACGACGGTCAGGAAGATGGCAATGCCCGGAAAGAAAGCGATTCCCCAAGAACTGGCCAAGTAATTCCTGCCATCGGCTACCATTGCTCCCCATGCGGGCGTCGGTGGTGGAATCCCAACACCCAGAAAGCTGAGAATGGACTCAGTCAGGATCAGGCTCCCTACCTGGAGGGTTGAAACTATGATAATGGTATTCAGAACACCTGGGAAGATATGCCTAATCATAATTCGCTGGGTCGAAGCGCCCGCCACCCGGGCTAGCGCTACGTAGTCCAGCGCCTTCAGCGCAATGGTTTCCGCGCGCACTTGGCGTGCGAAAGGCACCCAGCTAAATAGCACAAGCACACCAATGATGCTAAGGAAGCTGGCGCCAGCCACCACGAGAATGACCAACGCAGCCATAATCAAAGGAATAGCAAGAAATATCTCGACGATGCGCATAAGGATTTCGTCCAGCCAGCCGCCAAAGTAACCGCTGATAAGCCCATATACGGTTCCAAACACCATCCCTATGGATATGGCTGAGCCGGCGACCACAATTGACACTCTGGTGCCATGAATAATCCGGCTGAGGATGTCTCTGCCTTGCAGATCTCCTCCAAGAATGAACTTGCTGCTGCCGCCCTCTTCCCACACCGGAGGCGCACGTCTGGCGCTTAGCGTCGCCTTCACAGGGTCATGGGGAGCTACAAACTCGGCAAATACCCCCGCAAAGACAAGGGTACCCAGAATAATGGCTGGTATGATCGGCCATCTACGTAATCCACGGCGAAGAGTAGCCCACCCGCCGTAGTCAGGCGTAAAAAGCTGTGAGAGGTCGGTTGATTCGACTTCGGTTTGCTTCACTATGCGTACCGTATCCTGGGATCAATAAGAGCCAGGATAATATCAACCAGCAGGTTCCCGACAATGAAAATGAGCGTAAAGAACAGGACTACGCCGGCGAGCAAAGGAAAATCGTTCTGAAGCACGGCATCTATCGAGAGGCGACCTACGCCTGGCCAGCCAAAGACCGACTCCGTTACGACTGTGCCAGTAAAAAGACCCGCGAGAAGCATACCGCTGTAGGTAAGAGGGGCAGTGGCAGCGTTTTTGAACGCGTGTTTCCAGATGATTGACGCTCCCGAAACGCCTTTGGCCCTTGCCAGCTTGATGTACTCCTCATCCAAGACGTTCAACATGCTTGAGCGTACAAGCCGCAGGATGCTGGCTGCGAACAGCCATCCCAAGGTAATCGTTGGCAGGATGAAGGTGTCTATGCCACCTTTTTTGGCACCAGGCAGCCAACCTAACCAGACGGAGAAGACGAGTATCAGCACGAGTCCGATCCAGAAGGGTGGCAGGGCTTGACCAGTAACAGCGATGAATCGTCCTATGATATCTACGATCGTCCCTCGACTCACCGCCGACAGCACACCCAAAGGTATGCCCAACATCACGGAGAATAAGAAAGTGGCCAAGCCTAGCTGAAGCGTTGCGGGCAACTTCGATATTACGGCGGTGGTTACCGGTCTCCTTTCCCAAAGGCTCTCGCCCATGTCCCCGCGTACGGCCTTCGAGGCCCACACCACGTACTGCATTGGCAATGGTCTATCCAGGCCCATCTCCTTGCCCCAAGCGTCCCACATCTCCTTCGTGACACCCGGGACCATGTACATTGCCCGTGGGTCGCCCGTAATCCGAGACATGGCGAACACAAGCACAGACACCGCCCACAGCGTGATCAACAATAGAAGTAGCCGTCTGAGCAAGAACTGAGTCATACTGAGAGTGCTTCCTCCGATTATTCGAGGTTTGAGCGGGCTCCTTCTGGTGCTGACAGGAGAGAACAAGGCTTGCTGACGGCCCCACCCAGCGTTTGGCACAACCGCCAGCAAGCCTTAATCCATTGAGATTTACCCTATCCAATCCGCTACTGGTTGGCTACATGCAGCGCCTCTAACTCGGGGGCGGATCCGTAACCATGTTCAACCATCAGGACCTCTCCTATACGAGGTCCGACGACCCAAGGGGTTGTCCAGTCCACCGTTCCGATCGTGGGGAGTTCACCTAAGTGCGAGTGGAATTCCCAATACGTATCGAGTACCCTCCAGGCCGCTTCAAGGTCGCTGTAGTGGACACCGAAGTCATCCCAAATCTGGTAGCCGATCGAGTAGTCGTAGCCGCTGTTCCAGAGGGTTTTGCCTTCGATCAGATCCCCCAAGTAGTCCGTGAAAGTCTCGACATCTGCAAGGTTACCACCAAATTGAGCCGCCATTACGTCTCTCAGCATCGGCTCATCCCGGAAGAGCTCGGGCCGTCGGGAAGCGTACACGCTCTTGTCTATGGTGACGTTGACCCCCAGGTCCTCCCACATTGGGACAACCGCCTCCGCTATCTCGATCAGCTCGTCGCTAAGGGCGGTGGGAATCCAGAGTGGCATATCAAACCCGTCCGGGTACCCGCCCGCAGCCAGAAACTCCCTGGCCTTGTCCACATCGTATGGGTGGCTCCACTCTTCCTTATAGCGGACACTGCACGTGTCAATGGTATAGACGAACTGAGTACAGCCTGCCCCTCCTAGAATAAACTCATTCAGTCCTTCGCGGTCGATGGCGTATGAAAGCCCCAGCCGTAGGTTCCTGGCCCTCTCGAGATCACCGGGCTTGTCGGGATCGCCGACCCAGGGATTTTGCAGCGCCAACGGCGGGCCGGGGGTACCGTCCTTCCAGGTCCTGATCTGCCAGTTTCCGCCCATCATGAAATTAACGGCGCGCTTGTTTGTGAACGCGCCGTACACTAGTCTGATCCCCGGCTCGTCCACGATCTGATCTAGCAGGGGTATGCCAACGTCGGTAACGTCTCCCTGGGTGCTCTTCATTAGGGCGATGCGCGTGGTCTGCTCGGGAACTTCTATTACACGGACGGTCTCCCAGTCCGCGGTGTTCCGCCAGTGGCTGGGAACAGCCTCCAGGCTGATGACGTCGTCCCCTACATGGGACGTGACTCTGTAAGGCCCCGTGCCCATTACCTTCTTGGTGGCCTCATCCTCGCCTACCTCTTCAAAGTAGTCCTTGTTCTCTATAGTTGTGCCGCTGGTGAAATTGCGAGTTGTCAGGCCGTAGCGCAGAGTGGGGCCAGCTTCTCCCCAGTCCCACTTGACGGTGTAGCGGTCTATGATCTGCGGGTTCTGGAAGTCCGCCGCATACCAGCCTGTGAAGTGCGCGACCGTGCCCTCTCTCGACCCGTTCTCGAAGGACCAGAACACGTCCTCAGCATCAATGGTCCCATATGCCGGATCATGCCATGGTATCCCTGGATTGATGGTCCAGGTTATCCCTTCCTCATTGATCACCCACTCCCGGGCGACCATAGGCAGATATCTCCCGTCCATGGCAACGTCCAGCAGGTTCTCCTGGACACCCAACGTAACATCGAAGCTATTGTAAGGGGCCGGTGTTGTGGGCGTGTGCCAGCCCGGGGGGCCTACGTCCTTCACCACCACCGTCAGCCCGGCGCCCGGTACGGGTCGCGTCATCGGTCTGCTCGCCTCTACCACCACCTCTCTGACGACTTCGACCTCTTTCACCACCTCCTCCACCACCACTACGGTCTCGCCGGGCACTTCTACCGTCTTCACTACCTCCTCCACCACCACTACGGTCTCGCCGGGCACTTCTACCGTCTTCACTACCTCCTCCACCACCACTATGGTCTCGCCGGGCACTTCTACCGTCTTCACTACCTCCTCCACCACCACCACGGTCTCGCCGGGCACTTCTACCGTCTTCACTACCTCCTCCACCACCACCACGGTCTCGCCGGGCACTTCTACTTCCTTCACCACCTCTGTTACTTGGTCTGTACCACAGGCCGTGGCTATAACTACGACTGACACCATCATAGCCAGAGTCGTGAGAAGCGACCTAATACTTATGATTCGTGTACCCACTGTTCCCCTCCCTGCTGAGACCGTCCAATTGGGTCGCGTTTACATCCATTCTCTAGAATGGGCGCAATTCTATTCTGCACTCCCATATATGTCAACAGACCATTGCTTGAGTGTCAACGACGAGTTGCCACTAATCCGTTATCGTAGACTTAGCATTGTCTCACTTTGATTCGCTTGCTAATGCCTCAATCGTATGAGGCGACTGCAAGAACGGTCTTTAAGGTCTAACACTGCAAGAACGGTCTTTAAGGTGTTAGTAGGGAACTGTGCTGCTAGGGGAGCCTACATCACCCCCAGCACCCGGTTGAGGTTGGCGTACCGCGCCGGGTCCAGGTCCCGCCCGGTGAACCCTGAGAACTCCGGGCCGTAGCGGTGCACCCTGAAGGTGGCGTTGCTCAGGTTGCGGCCGCTCCTGTCCGGCGCGAAGAAGGGATTGACGAACTCCCAGACGATTTCGCCTCTGTGCGTCACCTCGAACAGGCGACCGTGCGCGCCCTCGCAGATGAGCGTGTTGCCGTTCGGCAGCCGGTCCGCGCCGCTGATGTACGAGCTGAAGAACGACACCGGAGGGCTGCCCTCGTACGTCCACTCGATCTCGTTGGTCTCAGGGTTGACCTCGATGACGCGAGACGCCGCCCTGTTCCGTGAGTGCGAGCCGTTGTCGAAGATCAGGATGTTGCCCGACTCTAGCTCGGTGGCGTGGTGCTGGTGGCCGAGCTCGCCCGCGCCCCACTCCCAGGTGACCTCTCCGGTCTCGCGCGACACCAGCGCGACGTTGCTGGTGCTCCTGAAGCTCAGCAGGAAGTCGCCCGACCTGGTCACGTGGATCGAGTTGGCGTGCGTCCACTCGCGCCTGCCCTCCAGGGGACAGATCACTTCGCTCTCAATCGAGAGGTTCTCCCACACGCGCCACTCGGCGGTGGTCTCTCCGTCCATGTCGATCTCGCGAATCGTGTCTCCAAGCATGAACACGGGATCTTCGGGGGTCCTGTAACCTCCGCGGACGCTCGCCGACAGGTCGGCGGGCATCTCCTCCCACAGCAGGTAGTAGGTGCTGCCCGTCAGCGATCGTTCGTAGTCGTGGTGCATGTAGGGATCGCGGTGCTCCCAGACCTTCACGCCGTCCCAGTCAAGCTCGACGATCGAGCCGCCTGAGCCGCCCAGTCCGCGAGTCTGCTCGAAGTCCGGCGGCAGGGGAGTCCGTCCAAGCAGGTTGCTGTTCGGCAGCAGCACCGCGTAGGTCAGACCCTCGTGGTACTCCCACCTGTGGCACACACGCCCGTCCATGTCGAGCAGCGCCGCGAACTTGCCCGAGTTCGAGAACACGAGAGTGTATCCCTTGTACGAGAACATGGGTGAGTGGTGGATCAGGCCCACCGGATGATGTATCGACCAGCCCATTTTTTAGGAGTGAGGACTTAGGAGTGAGGAGTGAGACCTCACAGAGTCGCTTCAAGCTCTCGGTTATCACCGTCTATCTTGCTGTCAGAGAGTTGCATTAATTGCCTCGGCGTTGGGGTGATTCGGGGCGGCTCTCACTCCTCACTCCTCTCCACTCACTTCTCGAGCGGAGTATCCGCTCGATTCGCCCACTCGCCCATCGAGCCGTCGTAGTTGCGAGTCCTGTCGTAGCCGAGGAGCCGCAGCGTAAACACTCCGTGCGCCGCACGGATGCCGCCCTGTCAATACGTAATGACGTTCTTGTCAGGCGTGACTCCTATGGCCTCAAGCATGGGTCTGAGCTCGGACGCGGGCTTGAACATCCGGTGTCGGTCCTCGGTTATCAGGTTGAGCCATTCGAGATGGACCGCGCCCGGCACCCGGCCGGCGCGCGCGTTGCCCCGGTCGTTGGAGCCGTCCCATTCCCCGTCCGAGCGGACGTCCAGGAACACCGTGTCCGGGTTGCCGACCTGTCCTACGCCGTAGTCGAGTGTACAGACCAGCGAGTCGTCCGCCTTGGGAGTGAACGTGACCTCTCCCACATTTGGAGGTCTGTCAATCGAAGTCTGACGACCCTCATCGAACCACTTCTTCCAGCCGCCGTTGAGCACCTTGACGTTGGTGTGTCCGTAGTAGTTGAGCACCCACCAGAAGCGTGCCGAGTTCAGGCTGCCGGAATTGTCATACGCGACGACTAGCGTGTCGTCGCCAATGCCCATCTCCTCCATCAGCCCCTTCATCACATCCGGCCCGGCAACCAGTGGATACTCCTTCTGGGCCGTTGGATAGTTCGGATGCTTGATGTAGTGGTGTACACGGATTCCGACCGCGTTCTTTATGTGCGCCCGCAGGTACAGCCCGAACTCGTCGCAGTCCACCACGCGGACGTTCGGGTCGTCTATGTGCTCCGCAAGCCACTCCGTCGATGCCAGCAACTCCGGCCTGGCATAGCCCTGATCGCTCATCTGTCGCTCCCCTCGGAAGTGTTCGTTCGTGACCGCATTGTACCAGCTACGTCTTCAGAAACTGAGGATCTTTTGCAGGAAGTCGACGACCGGGAGCGGACTCTTCTGAGCCGACGAAGGCAAGCCTGTCCTTCACCCTGGCGCAATCACATGGAGGATCGAGATGGTAGACCAACGCATCTCTGACGATGGCAGTCAGCGACTTGACTAACGTGTAGCTCTTGTGCCGCAGCCACCTGAACAGCATGAGCGCATCTTCGATGCTCTGGTCGTGATAGTTCAGCGACGAAGCCCACACGTTTTCGTCGTAGGCTATTAACGGCTCGCCCTGCTCCGCGATCAGCCTGCGGCAGCGGATGTAGCTGTTCGCCTCGCTGTCCGTGATGTGGACGATGTGTTCGTGGATGCTCCAGCATCCGTGGACGTCTCGGAACTGCCACATCTCCTTCGGGAACTCGCTCAGCGCCTCTGCAAGAAGAGCATGTGCGTTACCGTAGGACTCGATCTTATGAAGGCGCTCTTGGGGCGTCATAGGTTATGGCTCTCCCAAGTGTCTGCTATATGGTCTGAACATGAGGATATCCGGCAATTTTGTCGTCGGAAGTCACCAGCGGACATTCATGCACTCTCGCTGTAGCGACGATGATCTGATCGGAAGGGTCGCGGTGGAAGCTGCCGGGCAAGGTGGTCGACTCGATGGCGACTTCGGGTGTCAGCGGCAGTAGCGAGACACCAGGATAATCTAGTGCCAACTGGAACCACTCGGGCAGTCCAACAGGAAGTTCCAGCCGTCCATACTCGCAGAGCTTGGCTATCTCCCAACATGAGATAGCGCTGACACCGATCAGATCCTCTTCACTCTCTATGATCTCCCGCCGCTGCGTTTCGCTTAACTGGTACGGATCGATCGTCCACCACACCCACGCATGGGTGTCCAGCAGGATCATTCTGGGGTCTCCCAATCGTCCTGTGCTACCGGATCGTATGGCAGATCGTACCGGTAGTGCCTTCCTCTCAGGGGGTAGCGATCGTTTTCCAACATGGTTGGGCTGACAGCCCATCTGGCTTCAGGCTCCAGGGTGAAGTCACACCCGTATGTCAGCACATAGATGCGGGGCTGTGTACCATCGACATCTACCACCCGATACATCGGCGCACCGCCCTTCAAGGCGTCGTGCGACTTCTGGCTGGATACCTTCAGCTGGGACCACGCGATGTCCTTCGACTTAGTGCCCTTCACCTCGATTCTCTCTACAGTCTGTCCATCTACCTCGACTCTTAAGTCTACGCCATCCCGGTCCTCTTTAATCTCTGCCCGGTCCCCGTACTGATCCCTGATGTGCTTCTCAACGATGTGCAGGGCCTTCTGCTCGGTGCTGAGCTTAGCCATATTCCGACGGTCCAAGTCATCGAGGGCAATGGAGGCCGACTTATAGCTGCCGGGAGTTCGTGCATGACGTACCCCGGTGGGTGAAGTGCTGGTTTGAGTCGCGGTCTGCGAGCCGCGTTGGACTCGTTGGCCTGTCTGATGTCTACCGGCCAGACGAATCTGCGCTACGAGTTCCCCGGCGCGCTTCTTGGCCAACTCTCGCTGCGTGTTCTGTCGATAGGTATCGTCTTCGGGGTCCACGATAAGCTGAAACTCGCCACGTGCAACCCTCCACGCCTTGGGCTCTTCTCCTCTCTTGACGAAGTAGCCAATCGCATTACCTTCGCGTGAAACGCTGTAGTTGTACGGGTCGACACTGACGGTGCTGGGGGAGAACCGCCCAACTGGTGCAGTGAGCAGTACAATGAGCTCGCCTGTCCTCCAGACACGAGGAATCAGCCCCTCGCGTCGTGCATCATAGACGCACTCCCAAAATGTGCGATCTTTGTTCATAGTGATAATGGCACCCTTTACTTACTGTTCTTTATTGCTGACATTAGTGATTATATTCGATGTGATGAGGCTACGTAAGTCCCCCTCGCAGCCCCCTTGGCACGACCAGCATACCTGGCAAATCGAAACACCCTCGAAACATCACCACGCATGACTACACAACACCGTCCAGATATAATGCGCCTCAACTCATCGCTCTTTCCGAGGTGCAACTATGATCACAGCCCAAGATTCACCCAACGCCATAGACCCCAAGATGCTCAACGCCCTCGAGTGGCGCTGCATCGGACCCCCTCGCGGCGGCCGCGTGGTCGCCGTTGCGGGCGACCCCGTTGACCAGGGCACCTTCTACTTCGGGGCCTGCGCGGGTGGCGTGTGGAAGACATACGACGGCGGCACATACTGGGAAAACGTTTCGGACGGCTACTTCAACACCGCCTCCGTCGGCGCGATCTCCGTGTCGGACTCAGACCCGTCAGTCGTGTACGCTGGCATGGGCGAGGCATGCATCCGCCTCGACGTCTGCCACGGCGACGGTGTGTACAGGTCGAACGACGCCGGACGTTCCTGGCAGCACCTCGGACTTGAGGACACCCGCCACATCGCCCGCGTCAGGATTCACCCGACCAACCCCGACATCGTCTACGTCGGCGCGCTCGGTCACGCCTTCGGCTCGAACTTTCAGCGCGGCGTGTTCAGGTCCACCGACGGCGGCAAGAATTGGGAGCACGTCCTGTACAAGAGCGAGAACGCCGGAGCGGCAGACCTCACGATAGATCCCAACAACCCGCGCGTGCTGTTCGCATCCATCTGGCAGGTGCGACGAAACTTCTGGAACCTCACCAGCGGCGGACCGGACAGCGGACTCTGGCGCTCGATGGACGGCGGCGACACTTGGGAGGACGTCTCCGCCAACAAGGGACTCCCCAAAGGTCCGTTCGGACGCATAGGCGTTTCGATCAGCCCGTCACAGCCTGGTCGCGTATACGCCACCGTCGAGGCCGGAGAGCCGGGTGTGTTCAGGTCCGACGACTACGGAGACACCTGGGAACTGGTCTCCGACAACCGCGATCTCCAGGGCAGGCCCTGGTACTACCAGCACATCTTCGCCGACCCGCAGGACGCTGACACTGCCTGGGTGCTCAACTACTCGGTATGGAAGTCGATAGACGCGGGGAAGACCTGGGAAGAGGTCAACACTCCCCACGGCGACAACCACGACCTCTGGATAGACCCCAGTAATCCTCACCGCATGATCGAGGGCAACGACGGCGGTGCGTGCGTCAGCTACAACGGTGGTGAAACGTTCTCCACCATCTACAACCAGCTCACCGCGCAGTTCTACCACGTCACCACCGACACCCGGTTCCCGTACCGCGTGTACGGCACCCAGCAGGACAACAGCGCGATCAGCGTGCCTTCTAGCAGCCACAAGGGAGGCATTCCCTGGAACGACTGCTACACCGTCGGGAGCTCGGAGAGCGGCCACATCGTCGTCGATCCGACAGACCCCAACATCGTGATCTCCGGCGCCATAGGCTCATCTCCCGGCGGCGGCGGAAACATGCTGCGATACGACCACTCCACCGGGCAGGTGCGCATAATCACCGTCTGGCCGGAGATGAACACCGGCTACGGCCCCGTTGACGCGAAGTACCGCTTCCAGTGGACTTATCCGATCCAGTTCTCCCCACACGACCCCGGCGTCTTGTACGCCGCGGGCAACATAGTCTTCAGGTCAACAGACCAGGGCAGCAGCTGGGAGCCGATCAGCCCCGACCTTACGCGCAACGACCCTGAAAAGCTCCAGCCCTCTGGCGGAGACATCACCGGGGACGCCTCCGGAGCCGAGACCTACTGCACGGTCTTTTCATTCGTGGAGTCTCCCCACGAGAAGGGGGTCTTCTGGGCCGGGTCCGACGACGGACTAGTCCACATTTCCAGGGACGGCGGCCAGACCTGGGACAACGTAACGCCGTCCGATCTCGAAGAGTGGACGCGCATCGACATGATCGAAGTCTCGCCTCACGACCCCGCGACCGCGTACATGTCCGGCACACGCTATAAGTTCGACGACAACCGCCCGTTCCTGTTCAAGACCTCCGACTACGGACAGACGTGGTCGTCCATCACCGGCAACCTGCCTGACAACGACTTCACGCGCTGCATTCGAGAGGACACCGAGCGGCCCGGAATGCTCTACGTCGGTACCGAGACCGGCGCATACATCTCTTACGACGATGGCGATTCCTGGAACTCGATGCGGGGCAACCTGCCCGTTGTGCCCGTGTACGACCTCAACGTCAAGAACGGCGACCTTGTTGCCGCGACGCACGGACGCAGCTTCTGGATACTGGACGACCTCGCACATCTCAGGCAGGTTTCCGAGGATGTCGCTGGTGAGGGAGCCCATCTGCTCACGCCTCCGACCAAGATACGCATGGCCGCGCCGTTCCGCGGTCGCGGCGGAAGCCGCGCCAAGAACTACCAGCTCGCGCTCGGCGCTGCGGTCGCCTTCATCGACAACAAGGACGATCACGGTCAAATCGACAGGCAGTTCCTGGACGCTGGCAACAACCCACCCGCCGGTGTGCGCGTCTGGTACTGGCTCAGCGACGCCCCTGAAGATGAGGTCACGCTGACCTTCCTCGACGCCAGTGGTGAAGAGATCAGGAGCTACTCAAGCGCCGAGAAGAAGTCCGATGACGAGGACGACTCCAATGGACCGCGCGTCCCGGCCAACGCCGGAATGAACCGCTTCGACTGGAGCATGCGCTACCCAGGCGCGAGCACTGTGCCCGGAGACAAGACCGTCGAGGGCGTCGGTCGCGGTCCGCTGGCTCCCCCCGGCTCATACCAGGTCCGCATCACCGTCGGCGACCAGTCGCAGACCGTGAGCTTCGACCTGGTGAAAGACCCACGCGTCGACGCCACCCAGGAAGACTTCGACGCCCAGTTCGAGCTGGCGATACAGGTGCGCGACAAGATCACCGAGACACACGACAACATTAACCGCCTGCGCAGCGCCCGCTCCCAGGTCGAGGAGTGGGCCAAGCGCGCCAAGGGCACCGCTGCCGAGCAGCCGGTCTCCGAGGGAGCCGGGGCTGTGACTGGGAAACTGAACGACATAGAGACCGCGCTGATCCAGACCGGGTACAAGGGAGCACGCGACCGCCTCCACATGCCCGTCCGCTGGAACGCCAAGCTCGCCGGACTCATGCCGGTAGTCACATCCGGCGACTACCGTCCACCACGTCAGGTATACGACGTCTTCGCCGAGTACTCAGAGACGCTTGACGAGTACGCCGTATCCCTCCAGCGCATCCTCGACGAGGACCTCGACGAGTTCCAAAACCTACTGGCAGAGCTGGAGGTGCCTCTGATTGCCCCAACATCCGAGACGTAGGCCAATTGCTTAGGCAAGCTCTCGAGTCAACTAAACAGATCGGAATGAGTGCCAGTCCGCACTAGGATCAGTGTATCTTCGTTGCTTGAGTCCCAGATCAACAGCCAGTCTGGCTCTATATGACATTCCCAGCAGTGAGACCATACGCCTGACAGGCGGTGAGGCCTGTTCCGTGCATCGAGAGGCAGTCCGGACAAGAGTCGCTCTACCACAGACCAGAGCTTCGTGAGGTCCTTTCTGCGCCTTTGGGCGCGCCTGAGGTCTCTCTCGAACCGTGTAGTTGTGGACAGCTTCATAAGCTAGGGCCTGTTCACACTACGTAGTGCATCGAAGATAGTTCCAAAGAGGATGAACCCGATGTAGAGTTCATCGAGCTTGTCATACCGAGTGAATATACGACGAAAGCCTTTCATCCTGCGGAACAGACGCTCCACCTCATTGCGCCTCTTGTACAGCTCCTCGTCATACTCCCAAGGGACCTTGCGACTCTTGCGAGGCGGAACGACAACTGAATATCCTAAACCCGATGCCAACTGACGTGTCGCGTCACCTTCATATGCACGGTCCATCACCATGGACGGACTCCCACACTGTGGCCCCAGACGTTCCAGCAGCTTGCGGCCTTCGGGTGCGTCGTGAGCCTGTCCGGCAGACAACGAGAAGATCACCGGCGTGCGCTCATCTGCGGCTACCATGTGAATCTTCGTTGTCAACCCACCACGCGATCTACCTATGGCCTGTGGGCCGTTTTTTTCAACGCTCCAGTCCCGTCCGGATGCACCTTGACCGTCGTACTGTCCAGCGAGAGCACATCGAGACTGACCTCCACTATTCCTTCCTGCCCAAGCTGCTCGAACACCCGGTCGAGAACCCCATTCTTGGACCAGCGGTTCATCCGCATATAGACAGTGTGCCATCTGCCGAAGCGCTCTGGCAGTCCTCGCCACTTGCAGCCGTGTTCGGCAACGTACAGAATAGCGTTGAGCACCTGCAGGTTCGGAATCCTCACGTTGCCACGCTGCACAGGCAGGTGAGGCTCAATCAGTTCGTATTGACCTTGTGTGAGTTCCATGTACCCATGCTAGCATCCTCAACTCAGCTAGTGTGAACAGACCCTAGTCCAGGCTGGTCTTGAGGTCTTCCAGACTGCTGTACTCGGTGAGCCCCTCTCCATCACGGGCCTGTTCCAGCGCTCCGAGAGTTTCTGCATTGGGCATCCTGACTGAGAACGGTAGTCCCCGATGCAGGGTCACCTGCTTGTAGAACAGCGTGATCGCCTCGGTTGTCGACAGCCCAAGCGACGAGAATAGCTCCTCAGCTTGTCGTTTCAACTCCGGCTCAACACGGGCACGAATCATTTCGGTCTTGGCCATGAGTCACCTCCAACGAATACGTGATATTGTATCACGATTGGGATACGCTGTTTGGCAGACCTGCATCCTGAGCTTGGATGTGGTGAAGATCAGCTAGAGCCGATCGCCGAGCGTGTGCTACTAGTAGTATCTGACGCAGACTTATCTCTTTTGGTCCGAGATCACTATGACCCCAACCTACCCGCTTGCCGCTGTCCGCGCCCTGGCCCTCCATACACAGGGCCTGGCTGACCCGATGCGCCGGGGGGCGCGACCTGATATCAACGATGTGTACTCCGCCGTCGAGCGCGTCGGCTGGGTGCAGATCGATACGCTTCAGGTCATCAGGCGCGCGCAGTACCTGACTCTGTGGAGCAGACTCGGCACGTATGACCCCGGCCATCTCGACCGCCTGCTGTTCGACGGCGGCAGCACGTCGCCCGACAACAACCGCCGGCTGTTCGAATACTGGACTCACGCCGCCTGCATCATCCCTCTCACCCAGTACCCCAATGTCATGCCGATGATGCGCCGACACAAGAGTGGCGGCGCCGGCTGGCGGCGCACCTGGGCGCAAGACCCAGAGAACTCCAAGCTACTTGAATCCATCTTTGCCGAGATCCAGGTCAACGGCCCCTCGCGTCCTTCGGACTTTCGCACGGAGAGGAAGCAGTCCGGCACATGGTGGAACTGGGATGCCGCGAAGGTCGCGTTGGAGCACCTGTACAACGTCGGCGACCTGGCGATATCCAACCGCGTCAACTTCCAGCGCATCTACGACGTCCGCGACCGCGTGCTGCCGGACTGGGTCGACCGCACCGAGCCGACCGAGCACGAAGCGCTGAGTCACCTGCTGGAGATCTCGATGAAGGCGTTTGGCGTCTGCGCACCGGTCCAGGTGGGAGACTACTTCCACATGAAGCGCACCGAGTCGAAGCCCATCATCGAATCGCTGATCTCTGACGGCGTGTTCGTCCCGGTCCGTGCCACGCTGTCCGATCGCGCCGAACACGACCTGCTCGTCCACCGCGACAACCTGCCGCTGCTCGACCGCGCTGCGGACGGCGATCTGAAGCCCCGGCGCACCACGTTCCTCAGCCCGTTCGACAGCCTGTTCTGGGCCAAAGACCGCGATGCGAGCTTTTGGAATTTCAACCAGGTGCTGGAGTGCTACAAGCGCGAGCCGGACAGAATATGGGGCTACTTCTGCCTGCCAATCCTCGACCGTGACAGGCTGGTGGGCCGCTTCGACCCCAAGCTGGAACGTCTCACGGGCGTGCTGCGTCTGAAGAAGCTCTATCTGGAACCTGGCGTCCGGCCTAGCAACCGGCTCGCATCGTCAGTGGGCAGGGCCATGCGCGACTTCATGCGCTTCCACGAAGCCACCGACCTCGTGATCGAGCACAGCGATCCGCCAGAGTTCGGGGACCGGCTCATGGCCGCTATGTGAGTGGCAGAGCGCCTAGTACGTCAGACTGCTCCAGAAGCGCTCTTCCTTCCACGGATCGCCCGCCATGTGGTAGCCGCGCATCTCCCAGAAGCCGGGCTCGTCCTCTGCCATGAACTCGATGCCGTTGACCCACTTCGCGCTCTTCCATCCGTACCGCTTGGGTACGACCAATCGCATGGGGCCGCCGTGTTGCGGAGTCAGAGGAGCGCCGTCATGCGAGTGGGCGAACATCACGTCATCGTCAATCATCACGTCCAGAGAAACGTTCGTGGTGTACCCGCCGTAGCAGTGCGCCATCACGAACTTCGCCTCAAGCTTAGGCGTGACGAGCTTCATGACGTCCGTGAACAGGATGCCCTGCCATGTGTTCTGGAGCTTACTCCACTGGGTGACACAGTGGAACTCAGCGTCGAGCGTCACCTGCGGGAGATCGTTGAACTGCTGCCAGTCCAGTGTGATCTCCTCATCGACCAGCCCGAACACCTTGAACTGCCAGGCGTCGAGGTCGACTCTGGGAGTGGGGCCGAATGTGAGCACCGGGAACTTGTCGGTGACGAACTGGCCAGGCGGCGCGTCAGGCCGCACCCGGTCCGGGTTGAGTCTTGTGATACGTCCGAGCTTGTTGAGCATTGCTTACTCCAGGGTGGGTCCAGATGGGCCAGATTTGGAACAGAATAATTCTACATCAACTGCACCGTGCAGTTGTCGGTGGCCGCTACCACTCTCACAGTAGTTCAGATGCGTTTCAATGCACTCGCGATTCACCAAAGCTCAAAAGCGCAACAGCACCCACGTCCTTGACACCGTACGATCACCTCAACAAAATAGCTACCCAGTACACGCCTCCGTTCATCTTGTAGGGGCGGACCTTGTGCCCGTCCATCTCATCCCGGTGATCTCAACCATCCCATGAATCCTGCTTCGGACAGCCACCCATCTGCACTCGACGGCATCACGGTCATAGATCTATCGACCGGCCTGGCGGGAGCGCTCGCCTCGATGTTCCTCGCCGACAACGGCGCCCGCGTAGTGCGAGTCGCATTCCGAGACGAGGACGTGCTCCGTCGTCCCGACATCTTCGCCGTCTACGACCGCGGCAAAGATGTCGTCTGTCTTGATCCCGACACGTCTTTCGAGACCCTCAGAGACATGTGCGCCGATGCGGACGTGGTTATCGACGACCTCGCCCCAAGCTCCCTCCTCAGAACGCAGCTAGGCATAGACGATCTGAGCTCAGAACACCGGACTCTCGTCCACTGCTCGATCACGGCCTACGGCGCAGACGGCCCCCTGAAGGACGAGCCTGCCGACCATGACCTCGTCGCGGCTCGCACAGGCATCCTTGCCAGCCAGCCATCCTATCGAGGCGGCCCGGTCCACGTCGTACATCCCGTCGCCTACGTGGGAGCCGCCCTGATTGCGGCCCTGGGCATATGCGCCGCGCTCTACCGCCGGGAGAAGACCGGCATCGGAGCCCGCGTCGAGACATCTCTCATGGCCGGCGCGCTGCTGTACACCCCCAAGGCCATGAGTGAGGCGATACCCGAACGCAACGTGCTCCCGTCCCCCCAGGGCGGCGGCCCGTTTTACAGCGTGTTCGAGTGCGCTGACGGTGAGTGGCTCCAGATCGGCTGCATACACTCCGGTTTTGTTGACCTCGCCTCAGCCGTGATCGGCGTAGCTGGCGCCATCGCGTCGAACCCCGAGTTCGGCGACGGTCGCTGGCCCGCGACCGAAGAGGCCCGTAAGCGGCTGTTCGACATGGTCGCTGACGAGATACGCTCCCGGCCCTCCGACGAGTGGATCAGGGAGCTGTGGGCCGCTGATGTCCCCTGCGACCTCACCAGGAGCGCGCAGCACGCGCTGTCCGATCCCCAGATCATCCACGATGGCCTCGTCCATAGCATGGACGACCCGGCCCTCGGCAGCACCGAAATGATGGGCCTCCCCATCAAGCTGACCCAGACCCCAGGACGGGTCCGCGCTCCGCGCCCCACTCAGTCGATCTCAGCCAAAGACGCTCAGCCCCGTAGTTCCGGCGAAGGCCCGGATACTCAACCCACTCGTTCCGGCGAAGGCTCGGATCCTCAACCCACTCGTCATTCCCGCGAAAGCGGGAATCCAGGGGCAGGGGAGGGTGATCGGCCCCACCTCCCGCTCTCCGGCGTCCGCATCATGGAAATTACCAACGTAATTGCCGGACCAGTCGCCGGACGCCTGCTCGCCGATCTCGGAGCGGAGATGGTCAAGTTCGAATCGCTCGACGGCGACATCTCCAGACCCGCCGGAGGAGCCGGCTTCATCTCGTACAACACCAACAAGCTGTCGGTCTCGGTCAACACGCGCACCGATGAGGGCAAGGAAGTCGCCCGACGCCTCGCAGCCACCTCCGACGCCATCCTCGCGAACATGAGACCCGGCGCGACCGACCGCATGGGACTCGACAGCGCGACGCTCAAGGATCTCAACCCCGACCTGATCGAGTCGCATGTCACCGCCTACGGCTGGGACGGACCATACTCGCACCGCCCGGGAGTCGACCCTATCGCACAGGCGATCACCGGACTCCAGCACGCGCAGGGCGGCTACGACGGTCCGCCGGTGTACTTGGGTGCTCTGGCCCCGTGCGACTACACGGGAGGCGCGCTCGGTGCGCTTGCGACCGTACTGGCCCTCGTCGCACGCGAACGGCACGGAATCGCCCAGCGGGTCAACACCAGCCTGCTGGCCGCCGGCGCCCTTGTTTGCGTGGACGGGTTCATGCGATATGAAGGCATGTCCCCCAGGCCGTTGCCCGACAGCGACCAGTACGGAGTCGGCCCCCTTCGCCGCGTGTACCGCACATCCGACGGCTGGATCGCCGTCGCCGCCGACTTACCCGAGACGAGCGACGCGCTGACTTGGCTGACGAGCTCAGACCAGGCAGAACGCACATTTGCCGACATGACCGTCAGCGAAGCCCTGGAAACCCTCGCCTCTCGCTCCATCCCCTGCGCCCCCGTAGTCCATGACTACGTAACCGGATTCTTCACCGATCCCCAGGCCGAGGCGAACCGGATGGTGACTGAGTTCGATCACCCCACGGTTGGCACAGTAAAGCTGAGCGGAAACCTGGTGTCGTTCGATAGCTTCACAACTCTGCCTGATCGTACGACACCACTTCTCGGCCAGCACACGAGCGAGATACTGGGAGACCTCGGCTACACCTCAGGCCAGGTCCGCGATCTGTACGAAAGCGGCGTGGTGAAGACCGAAGCCCCCGCATGAGCGACACCGACGAAAACGCAGGTCGAGCCGCCGCCATCAGGTTCACGCTCGTAGCGTCCGCCGTCGTCCTTGCTCTCCTCGCCGATCACTTCGTACGCACCGACGACATTAAGTGGGCCGCCGCGCCGCTCGTGATCGCGGTTGCGTGCTTGGCCCTCGCTGACACACGACGCGCATCCAAAGCGACAGACGACCAGCCAGACCCCCACGAACCCGCTACGCTGACTTTCGGCAGGTTCCCGGCAGACCCCAACTCCCGCTTCAGCGTCGATCTGAACGAAAGAACGTTCGGCACGTTAGCCGCAATCTGCTCCATCGTCCTCATGTATGTCTCGCTCCGCAACTTCGGCCACGAAGAGCGCGAGAGCTTGACCCTGGCTTGGTACTCTTTCGGAGCCGCGGTCGCCATCGCCCTTGCCGCCATCCCCGCCATCGACTATCGATGGACCGCGCTGATCCTCAGACTCAAGGCATCTGACGGACTGACGATCAGGCTCCGCTCCATGGCTCCGATACTCGCTCTGATTGCGATTCTCATACTCGCAGCGGGCATCCGACTCTACAACCTCGACGACCTGCCAGCCGGACTCTGGTTCGACGAGGCCGATAACCTCTTCCAGGCTCGCCAGTACGCCCGTGACCCAGGCCAGATCCCCGTCTACGCCCCTTCCACAAACCTTCCCACGATGTTCTTGATGCCCATTGCGGCTGTCGTCAAGCTCGCAGGCGTCGCGATAACCACACCAAGGCTCGTGGCCGCCGCTTTCGGACTGCTGGGAATCGTCGCAACGTACCTGTTCGTCCGTCACGCGTTCGGAACGTCTGCCGCGCTGATCGCGGCGCTCCTCGTGGCGGTCATGCGATGGGACCTCAACTGGAGCCGCATAGGAATGCACGGCATCACCGGCGTGCTCTTCGCTGCCCTCACCGGATGGCTCACTCTGCGCGCGATACGCACGGGACGCGCGTCCGACTACGCCTTCGCCGGTGCGTCGCTCGGACTGGGAATGTGGTTCTACGCACCGCTGCGGATGTTTCCCCTCGTGGTGGGGTTCACCCTGCTGCTGCACCTGCTGATCGTCCGTCCCAGTTTGCGCACCTATGCGGTCAACGTGGCGACGATGGCGATTCTCGCCCTGTTCGTTGCCGCGCCAGTAGTGCAGTTCGCGATGGACAACAGCGAGCAGTTCTTCGAGCGCACCGAGACGACCTCGCTGTTCAATCTGACTCCCAGGGAAGAGTGGGCGACCCAACTCCGCTCCAGCCTCGTCAGGCACGTGTTCATGTTCAATGCCGAGGGAGACCCCAACCCGCGCCACAACCTGCCCAACGCGCCGATGCTGGACCGCATTACCGGCGCGCTGTTCCTCCTCGGCTTCTTCTTCGCCCTGGTCCGGTGGCGTCGCGTCGCTCTGTTCACGCTCCCGTTCTGGGTGTTCTTCATGGTGCTGCCCGGCGTCCTCACCGTGCCGTGGGAGACTCCCCAGTCGCTGAGGTCGATCCTGGTCATTCCGGCGGTGGCCGCTCTGGCCGCTCTGGTCATAGACCTGCTCTGGCGAACGTGGAAAGACGTCCCGTGGCGACTCGTGAGACGGCTCGCATTGCCCGCCGTCCTGGCCCTGTTGGCAGTCGCAGCGTACCTCAACGTGGACCTCTACTTTGGAGACCAGGCAAACGACCCCAGGGTGTACGCTGCATTCTCGACCGATGAGACCCTGATGGCCCGCAGCCAGATCGAGCGCCAACGACTCGGCTACTCGCTGTGGGTGTCGCGCCAGTTCTTGTTCGGTCTGACCAGTACACTGCTGGCCAACCATCCCAGGGTTGAGGTGTTAAAGGCCCCTGAGACATTGCCTCTCGACTCGTCGCTGGTCTGGAGGGGCGCTGCCGCCTACTTCGAGCCGCGTGAAAGAGGCTTCTGGGAGGCGATGCGGACCTACTACCCGGACGCCGAGTACCGCGTGGTTACGCCTCCGGCTGGCGGAGATCCGATGTACTACACCGGGTTCGTCAGCAGAGACCGGCTTGCCGACCGCCAGGGACTCGACGTCACGTACGTCGTGGACGGAAACGAAGTTCCCGGACGACGCGACGCTGTGACAAACTCAACGTGGCACCCCGACGCCGGGCCCACTGAGCACCCTTATCAGGTCACGCTGACAGGCTCCCTCCACGTACCCCAATTCGGCGAGTACGAGTTCATGCTCGACAGCCCCCACGCCATAGTCCACCTGAATGGCACGCGAATTCTCTACTCCAACAGGAAGACCACGCGGCTGGTACTCGCGGCTGGCTTGCACACTCTGACCATTGCCGCTGATGTCGAAGGCCCTGACCGTTCAGTCCGCGTCCTGTGGCTGAACGACGACGGCGACCCTGAGCCCATCCCTTTCAGCAGGCTGTACCGGGGCTCGGTAAGACCCGTGGGCTTGGCCGGCCGCTTCTTCACCGGCGACCGCACGTCAGTCGTCCCCGACTCGATGCAGATAACTCCTTCGATGGACCTGTTCCACTACACGCCGGTCATTCCGTATCCTTACACAGCGATCTGGGACGGTGCCATCCAGACCGACATACCCGGTGCCCGCCGGTTCAAGGTCAGCCGCACCCACAGCGGCGAGATAGCCCTCTACGTCAACGACCGCCTGGTCGCCCAGGACCCTCCCACCGACGGCATAGCTACCACCGGCGAGATCGACCTCCCCATAGGTCGCCACGCCCTGCGCATCGAGTACAGCGCCTCGGCCAGCCCGACCCAGTTCGAGGTCCTATGGTCCCCCGGCTCCCGTCCGTTCACCCCAATCCCCATCGAGCTGCTGACTCCTACCCCAGACCACATGATGCTGGTGGTCGAGTAGGTGCTGTCTCCGTTCGGGGACATCGCCTTCCCGTCATTCCCGCGAAAGCGGGAATCCATGAAACATCTCGCCGTTCGGCAGTTCAGTGATGGCTGGGCGTCTAATGTCGAGGCTACCTGTCTATTGTGTGCCATATTTTGCCAACGAATCTGTTGCCAACGATATTGTTGGCATGTTAGTCTTCATACATGAAGACACAACTCAGGAAAGCCGGAGCCAACTGGGTCGATGGAGACCGCTTCTTCGACCGCGAAGCCGAGCTAGAAGCTCTCGCTGAGCGAGTCCACGACGGCACACACACACACCTGACCGCCCAGCGACGCATGGGCAAGACGAGCCTCGTGCGCGAGTTGCTCCGCCGGCTCGATGCCGAGGGCGACTACGCGACCATGTTCGTCGATCTCGAAGCAGCGAACGACGCGGCTGACGCCATCGCGGAGATTGCCGTCCAGGCTCGATCACTCAGGAGCGCCTGGGACCGCATCGCGTCCAGCTTTGCCAATCGCCTGCGAGACGTACGCGACCACATAGACGAAGTTGCTGTTTCCGAGCTGACCTTTAAGCTGCGCGCAGGAATGGACGCCGGAAACTGGCAACGCAGCGGTGACCAGGTCTTCGACGCACTCGCTCAGAACGGCAAGCCAGTCGTGCTTGCGATAGACGAGCTGCCGATACTCGTCAACAGGATGGTCAAGGGACACGACTACCGGATCACCCCAGAACGACGTAAGGCCGCGGATGCTTTCCTGAGCTGGCTTCGCAGCAACGGTCAGGCCCACCGTGGAAAAGTGTGCCTAATTGTCTCGGGTAGCATCGGCCTGGAACCTATTCTCAAACAGGCCGGACTCAGTGCCCAGGCAAACATCTTCTCTCCATTGGAGCTGCACCCCTGGAGCCAGGAGGTCTCGATCAGTTGCCTCGGCGCTCTTGCTAGTAACTACAACCTTGACCTCCCAGAAGACGTCCGACATGAGATGTGTCGTCGCCTGCGCTGTTGCGTTCCCCACCACGTGCAGCAATTCTTCGATAGTCTTCATGAGCACCTACGGAGAGAAGGCAGGAGCGAGGCGGCAATCGACGATGTCGAAATGGTGTACGAACGCGACCTGCTGAGTGTCAGGGGTCAGATCGATCTGGAGCACTACGAGGTGCGACTCAGGACGGCTCTCGGCACTGAGGGCTACAGGACTGCACTCGAAATGCTAACCGAAGCGGCGGTCAACGACGGTCTGCTCACACATGAAGCAGTTCGGCTACATCTCGCGATGGTGTCGTCCTCACAGACCGAGGAGTCTGTCCCTGTCGACGACATACTCTACTCGCTGGAGCACGATGGCTACCTGAAACGTCAGCCCGAGGGTTATCGTTTCGTATCCGGTCTTCTTCAGGACTGGTGGCTCGCGCGCCACGGCCGATACTTCACCCCGATCGCCGAGAGATAGCCTGGGAAGTTGAGCGCAGCTATGGTAGTAGCAGTCAAGAAATATAACCCAGGGTTTCTGACCGACGACGAGATAATCGACTCGTTCTGCGTACGCACCGCTGAGTTCGAGTCTATCGTCGAGTCCCTGCGGGAGATTAGCGCTAGCTCCAGCCCCCATTCTCTGGTCATTGGCCCCCGTGGCAGCGGCAAGACACACCTGCTTCTGCGAGTTGCCGCCGAGGTGCGACGTGACCCCGCCCTGCCCGGTATCTTTCCGATCGTCTTCGCTGAGGAGAGCTACGAGGTCACCACCTGTGGTGAGTTTTGGCTGGAATGTCTCGGCCGCTTGGCGGACCAGGCTCCCTCCGACGAGCGTGACAGCATCCGCCTGACCTACGATGACCTCAGGAACGTCTCAGACGATCGTGCACTGGCCGATCGATGCCTCGGATCGCTGCTTGACTTCGCCGACCGCCACGACACACGCTTTCTGTTGATCGTCGAGAACCTCAACATGCTCTTCTCTGAAATGAGCGATCCCGACGTTGGTTGGCAATTGCGCAAGACACTCCAAACTGAGCCGCGTATCGTCCTACTCGGTAGCGCGACAAGCCGGTTCGAGGAGATCGACAACCCAGAGCATGCTCTGTACGACCTCTTCCGTGTTCTCACCCTGCGTCCACTCGACACTGCGGAGTGTGAGGCGCTATGGCAGTCCGTCTCAGGGAAGCCACCCGTAGGGGACACGGTCAGACCCCTGGAGATCCTCACCGGCGGCAGTCCCAGATTGATCGCGATCATAGCCCGCTTCGGCGCCGACCGCTCGTTCGCCGATCTCATGAACAACCTGCTCGACCTCGTCGACGAGCACACCGAGTACTTCAAGAGCCATTTAGAGGCCCTGCCTCCGCAGGAACGCCGCGTCTATCTTGCACTGGCCAGACTATGGAAGCCATCGACAGCCAGAGAGGTGGCTGACCAGTCCCGCCTCGACACTAACGCTTGCAGCGCGCAGCTTAGACGTCTGCTTGAACGCGGCGTCGTTGCCATCGAGGGGGGAACGCCCCGGCGCAGGGAGTACTACCTCACCGAGCGCCTATACAACATTTACTACCTGCTCCGCAGGGGTGCTGGCACCCATGGCCTCGTTACGGTACTGATTGAGTTCATGGTATGCCTTTACTCACCAGCCGAGTTGAGTAACGTCATCAAAAGCTTGGTGCGGGATGCTCAAGTCTCAGATCGTATGCGTAACGTCCCTGAGCACTTCGCAAATGCATTGATTGATGAAGCTGAGGAGCTGCGAAAGGATGGTATGTCGAGCGAGGCTCTAGAAATCTGTGACCAAGTCATAAAAGGACTTGGTCTTGATGCTACTGCCTATGCTGATTATCAGATGGCTCGGGCAATCGCGTGCAAGTCGCGTGTTCTACTTGGCCTAGTTGGCCGGACACAGGAGGCAATTGCTGTCTGCGACGACTTCATGCGTCGCTACGGAAGTCGTGTGGACAGCGACTTTCCAACTCTCGTGGCATACGCCCTAAGTACCAAAGCACTTGCTCTCTGGAATTTGGATGAACTGACGGCCGCTATCAAAATTTGCGATCAAGCTATCGTAAGCCTCGATAAGGACGAGGGGCAGAAACCTCACAAGTTCATAAGGGCCTTTCCATTCCTTCTCAAAGCGTTGTTACTATCTGATAGTGGTCGGCCTATGGATGCCCTCACATGCTTTGACGAGGTTGTACGGCAATGCGGTCCATGTCCGGAATCCGAGGTTGCTGCACCCGTGGCTATGGCTCTAGCGTGTAAGGCAACGATTTTAGGTAGGTTGGATCAGACTATAAGTGAGCGTGAGTTCTCCGTACTCTTAACGTGTCTTGCAAAGCTCGATGCCGAATTGCAGCCACCTGAGACGATCAATGGCATACTGGGATTTGTCGCCAGCGTTGGGGTGTCTCGCACCTTGGAATTAATTCAGGAATCACCGGCTGCCGACATGCTCCTGCCACTGGTAACAGCCCTCCAATTGGAACTCGGACAAGACCCTCAGGTCGCGAAGGAAGTCCAGGAGGTAGCCGAAGACACTCGTGCTAGGTTGATCAAAGTTAAGGGCGAGTTGCGGCTGGATGGAATGACCGGTAGCGCAAGAGTATCCGTTAGAAAACCGGATACCGCCTGAGTGGCTCCCCTACCGATGCACCTCCGGCGGCCCGCCTTCCAGGAACCGAGTCCGCAGGAACGGGTCTTTGGCAGGGAACATCCCGATGATCTTGGCCGGGCCGTCCCCAATCGCGGTGAACCCGTGGGGCACGTTGGGAGGTACGACGATGGTATGGTCCGCTCCCACCTCGTGCGTCTCATCCCCGTAGCGCACGCTCAGCGTGCCGCTCAGCACCACGATCAGCTCATCATCCTCGTGCATATGCAGCGGAGCTCCGGTGCCGACACCGACTTCGCTGATCGAGGCGTCTGTCGAAGTTGTGCCATCGCCCTCCTGTGTGATCAGCCACTTGCGGTAGTTGGGCCTCCACGGCACCTCAGGAGCGTTGTTGTGATCTACGATCGGCATGGATACACCTCCTACGCCCGTGCGACCGCTCGCACAGGCTGCGTAAGTATTGGTCGTCTCGCCAGCAGGAACAGCACCCCGCCGAGCATGTTGAGACTTGCGAGCACCCCGAACGCGATCGTGTACTCGCCGGTTGCGTCGTACACGACTCCCGCGAACACCGGCGCGGCAAGCAGCAGCACGTTCATCGGCACCTGCGACAGTCCCATTATCATTCCGAACGACTTTCTGCCGAAGTACTCGCCGCGTATGGACACCGTCAGCGGGTTGCGTCCCCCGAACCCCGCGCCGAACAGCAGCGCGAATCCATATGCGACGGGCAGAGTCGCCGGTCCGAAGGTCAGCAGGAACACTCCCGACGCCTGGATCCAGGTAAAGACAAAGAGCGCGAGGCGCTTCGGCACGCGGTCTCCGATGAAGCCACCGATGATCTGGAACACCATCGAGACGGCTGTGTAACCTGTGATGACAAACGCCGCAGTCTGTAGGCTATAGCCTTGGTCTGTCATCATCGGAGCCAGGTGCGCCATCATCGCGATCAGCACCATGGACGTGCATCCGTGCCCCACGCTGATCAGCCAGAACGCCGGCGTTTTCACCGCCTGCTGCCAGGTGAAGTCGATCTGCTCCGGTGCACGCCTCGACACCGTATCCTCTGACATTCCGTCGGAGGACTCACCGTCCTCTTCCTCCGGCTTGTCTCCGTCCGGCAGCAGTCCGTAGTCTTCCGGTCTGTTGCGAATGAGTAGGGACAATGGCAGGTTGACGACCAGTATCGCCACCCCGATTATTACGACGGTTAGCCGCCATCCGAGCCGCTCGAATTCCGGGTCGATCGCCCATGCGATGGCTGGAATCATGATGAGCGTGCCGACCCTGCTCGTTGAGTTCGAAAGACCCATAGCCATCGCTCTTCGACGGTTGAACCAGTTGTTCAGCATAGTCATGAGCGGGAGCCAGCTTCCTAGCCCCTGGCCCAGCGCGATGATCATGTAAACGGCATAGAAAGTGAGCGGTGGGATCAACGCCTGCATGAAGTCGGGAAGAACGTGGAACGGCATGTCTCTGAGGACGGGGACGTCCTTCGTGTCCCGTACCTGGCTGAACAGCAGCCATCCGATGCCCATGATCGTCATGCCGATCATCACGACCCGCTTGGTGCCCAGCCTGTCTGTCAGGTAGCCCTCTACCGGACCGAGAATTCCACCCTCGACCCGCGTGAACGCGAACGCCAGGGACAACTGCGTCCGCGACCATCCGAACGTGTGCTCCAGCGCGACGAACCATAGTCCCATCGCGTGGAACATCGGGGTCGTGGAGATGACCATGACCGACCCTGTGATGATGACGAGCCACCAGCCGTAGAAGACCCCGCCAACCTTGGTGCGTATCCAGTCGTATGGCGAGCCATATTGTGTGACGAAATCCTGACTGTCTGGCGGGCCGTTTGAGGAGGAGGGAGTATTATCCTGGGAGTCGTCTCCGGCGGCTTCAGTTTGCGTGTCTCTGGAGTCCAGCCTATCCCCCCAGGTCCATGCCCATGTCCACCGGGATGTTGCGCCGTTCCAGCGCCTTGTCCAGCTTCTCCCTGAACTCCATCCATACCACCTCTTTGGCGTTGGCGTCGCCGTTGACGTCTTGGATGCGTTCCCGGTACTCGTCCATCACCAGGTCTTCGGACCTGCCCATCGGCATGTCGAAGAAGCCCGGCTCGAACTTGGGAAGCTGCCCCGTCTTGAAGTACCCCTTGTCGTCGAGGGTGTAGCCCTCCAGGTTCTCCGTCCCCTTGCCCAGGACCTCTGCGGTCTCGATGTAGTGGGACATCACCTGCGGCATCCCGTATCTCTGGATGGGGCATACCTTCATGCACACGCCGCAGCCGGAGTAGCTGGTCATTACCGGGCGGCACCGGCGGAAGTCGAGCTTGCTCTTCTCAACGCCCCTGTACCAGATCTTGTTCTGGTTGATCGCGCGGCCCGGACAGCGCATGAAGCACACCTGGCACAGCTCGCAGAACTTGGTAACGCCGTAGTCGACCGGCCTGTCGTGGGTGATGTTCGCGTTGGTGGTGATGACCTGCAGCCTCGCCCGCGACCCGAAGTGCGGCGACAGCAGCTGGCCGTTGATGCCCAACTGTCCCAGTCCGGCCTTCACGAACAGCGGGATCATCGCGCCGAAGTGCCACGTCGGCCCCCACACCTGCGCGCGGAAGCCGAGCGAGTGTATGTAGTCCACTAGTTCTTTCGCCATGTCGGCCTGACGCAGATGCGTGTCCCCGTGTGCGGACTCGGCCTCCAGACTCGGGAGAGATTGCGTCGCGACGTAGTCTTGCTCGACCGCGAGGCAGATGGCGTTTCTGAGGTCTCCCTTGATGTACTGGCGCTTGCTCTTGTAGGCGAACCTGCGGTCGAAGTTGGTGAAGCCGACTTCACCGTATCCAAGCTCCCGAGCCTTAGCGCGTATCTCCTCGGTCACGTCTCCGCCCTCTGGCTCCACAGTCGGCTGCATGTCGCCCGTGGACTTCAGCCATTCGACGACAGGCCCGATCTCCTCCTGGTGCTGACGGTACAGATCGGCCGTCTTGGGGGCGGCCTCCTCGCGAACGTCCAGCGCCCACAGCGACGACGCGCTGTGCTCGACTGCGACGCTCTCCAGCGGATACTCACGCGCGTAGTAGGTGATCTCATTGTCCCGGATCGGAGTCCCCGGGACCGACTTCAGATCGGCCGCAACCGGTATCTCCACTGGTGGGTCCTCGACGCGTCTGCCCGGACGACTCACGTGGTATCCGACTCTTCTCCTTGCCATCATGCCCCCTTCAACGCAGAAAATGCCTAACTTGAAGTGTATTTTCTACCCGAACCTATGTCAACGAGAGTGACGCCCTTCCGCCGTTCCGGCGAAGGCCGGAATCTAGTGGTAGAGAACGTAGTTCACCGCAGAGTCCTCGTAATGATCTGGGAAAACTCTCTTAGGAATAATGGAAGTGCAGATTACAAGAACAGCCTTCCTTGGGGCTTTCTGCCGAATGTGATATAGCAGCCCTCTGGGTACGAGTTCTTTCTGCGCGGCCTGCCATCTCCATTACGTACTTCCAGAATTCTCGGAATATCGTCGTGTTCCAAGTGCCAGTTGTGAATTGTCTCCAGAGACCTTTCCTTAGGTCTTGCAGCAACCATTGGCGATGCCAGTCGACCTCGACCTCAATCAGGCGGTCTATGCAAACTTCCTGACCATCATACTTTGAGAAGAGGTACTCACCAATTTCCCTCGGATACTCGTTCTCCCTCTCGAGTCCGATTAGAGTCGGCTGTGAGGGGTCTATCCTATCCGTGTACCGAAATTCCCCAGTCTGGGAAGCATCGCGCATCGCCCGATTCATGGCTTCCAAGCCCTTGTAGTACTGCGTTCCGAAAACGAGGTAATACGCAGTTTGATTCTGCACATTCACCATTTCGAAGCTGGTTCCTCGCCATCCGATCTCACTGAGGGCAGCTTCGTACTCAGAGACAAGGAAGTCAGCACGCTCCCGATCGATTAAATCCAATGCAGGTCTCCACCTCGGACCGCCATACAGCCTGTCCGCTGCCACATGCTTGGTCGGATCTGGGAGGATCCACTGTACGAACTCGTTGTAATTCAGATTGATTAGAACTTCCATCCGTCTGAAGGTTGAGAGTCGCGCCAGCAGATCCATCGAGAATCCGGCAGGTCCGAACGGGTCAATGAAAATCAATGTTGGAGGCATCTGCAGGTCCGAACGGGTCAATGAAAATCAATGTTGGAGGCATCTGCTCATCATGGTTTTCGATGTCATCTAGGAGACGAGTCACGACATCCTCAAACTCGCCATGCTCGACTTCGATTCCGAAAGCGTGCGGCTTATATGTCTCCTCGATCTTAATCTTGAGGTGCCGACAGAAATCCGATTCCTTGTCCACAAAGAGGAAGTCGATCGTCTTACCTTCTTTGGCAAATGCGTCGAAATAACTATGTCCTCGGATTGTGTTTAGCGCAACGAGAGGCGACCCCTGATCTCCACCCTCGTACTCCCCGGGCCCTGAGAAGCCGTCAATATACCTTAAGGCTCCATGTGTACGGCCAAGTATTGGAAACCATTCGTTCAGGTAATATCGAAGAATATGGTGCTTCGCCTGCGTATGCGGCTGGATGGGAGGAAGAGTGAAACTCATACTGTAGGTGCAGGTGCGCCCAGAGTTGGCCTTTTAGGGAATCAGCTTAGGCTTGAGACAGGCAGATGGACGTTAGGCATTTCATCCCAAGTACGACCTTCTAATTCACGGCCGCCAGCCTTGCTGTACCGTCCTCCCCACTGCTTGAAGAAGAAAGGCACTTCGGCCGCAAGGCACTCATCACGGATGCTTGTAGCCCATTCAGGCTTCATCGGTCGAGCGCGGTGTCCACTCTCTCCCCCGACAATTACCCACTGGAGGTACTTTAGGTAGTTACGCAGCTCAACCGCTTTAAGTAACGGTTCGACGGACAAGAAACGCACCTTAGCTGGAACTTGTGCCAAGAGGGGTATGCGTCGTTTAGCCCAGTACTGGTTCTCTACTGAAACTCCAGCCCAGACATGATCAGGCCAGTCAGGACCCTTACCCCACTCCAAATACTCCAGCATTCGCTCCGGCCGCTTGGTGAGCACCTGATAGATGTGTTGATCGTAATCCATCATGCTTAGGAAGACTTCCCGCACGAACTCGAAGGGTACCTCTTCGTGGAAAAGATCGCTCATACTGTTCACAAATATTCGGCGCGGCACCTTCCACTTACCAGGAGCACTTAATCTGTCGTAATGAAGATTAATGGTCGTCTTGCCAGGAAGGTAAGGACCTCCTCGCTTGACTTCCCGCACGAACTCGAAGGGTACCTCTTCGTGGAAAAGATCGCTCATACTGTTCACAAATATTCGGCGCGGCACCTTCCACTTACCAGGAGCACTTAATCTGTCGTAATGAAGATTAATGGTCGTCTTGCCTCGCTTGAATCTCAAGGTTATGCCTTCTGCATAACAGTAGGCGCATCCAGGGCTGATCTTTGTGCAACCTGTCACTGGATTCCATGTGGCGTCCGTCCACTCTATTGCACTGTTATCTGACATTGCGCCACCTTGTGAACTTCGTGGGACAGAATATAGAACTAGTGTACGATTTTGTCAAGTATGGACCCGTTTTCAGCAGTAACCGATGTTACAATGCCAAACTGAGTACCCACCAAGTCGAAGAGTGCGAACCTATGGGCAGACCACTTCGTGTCCCCGTATAGTACAATTCCAGAACTTCGCCAATGGAGGTCGAGCCTATGACACTAAGAGGAAAGGCGGCGGTCGTCGGGATCGGCGAGGTCCCCACGCGAAGGCTGCTTGAGGGACGCACCCTCTACGGCCTGTGCGCCGAGGCCGCCAAGATGGCAATCACCGACGCCGGACTGCGCAAGCAGGACATCGACGGCCTCGTGACCGACGGCGGCGCGGCGCTCGCCACGATGGCCGAGTACATCGACATCAAGCCCAACTTCGCCACCGGCGTCTCCATGCAGGGCGCAAGCGGCGCGTCGGCCACAACGGTAGCGGCGAGCGCGATCAACGCCGGTATGTGCGAGACCGTCCTGGTGGTGATGGGTAACTCCAGGTCATCGGGACCCGCCGGCGGCGGCGCGTCGGTCAGGTCCGAGTGGGAGGAGCCATACGGAATGGCCCCCGGCGCCGGCACTGGCTACGCGCTGATCTACAACCGGCACATGTACGAGTACGGCACCACCCAGGAGCAGATGGCCAAGGTGGCCTCCGATCAGCGCTTCAACGCCGAGCAGAACCCCAACGCTGTATTCAACGGACAACCCGCGAGCGTCCAGGACGTCCTCAACTCCAGGTACGTCAACTATCCCCTGCGGCTGCTCGAGTGCGTAATGCCATGCGACGGCGCGGCCGCGCTGGTGATAACGACTCCCGAGCGCGCCAGGTCGCTCCCAAACCGCCCCGCGTACCTGCTCGGATCGGGTATGGAACAGTCCAACGCCAACATCTGGCAGACCGACAGGATCACCACCACGCCCGTCGCCACAAGCGCGAAGCGGGCCTTCACGATGGCGGGGTACGCTCCGGCGGACATGCAGTTCGCCGAGTTCTACGATTGATACACCATCCTCGTGGCCGTGAGCCTCGAAGATGCCGGATTCGTTCCAAAGGGCGAGATTGGCCCGTTCTACGAGTCCACCGATACGACCTACAAGGGTACTTTCCCCATAAACACCGATGGCGGTCAGCTTTCGGGCGGTCAGCCCGGACTTGCCGGCGGCTTCAGACACGTCATTGAGGGCGCCCGCCAGGTAATGGGCAAAGCCGGGATAAGGCAGGTGCCCAGAAACGACTTATGTATGGTGAACGGTTGAGGGGGCACTGCGAGCGAAATGTGCTCGCTGGTCCTCGGATCCGAGGACACACTCTAGCCAAGACTCATCAGGCCAATAGCCTCAATAAATTCCCTCTCCCTCAGGGAGAGGGTTGGGGTGAGGGTGAAAAGTACGAATACCTACCCGCGTCAGAATTCAAGCCTCCGCACGGTGCGAACAGAATGAGCTAGGGAAATCGAATTATGACCACACAGTACACCAAACCCATGCCGGTCCCAATGAACCCGGAGCTGTCCAAGCCGTTCTGGGAGGCGACCAAGAGACATGAGCTCGTCATGCCTCGTTGCAAAACGTGCTCCAACACCTTCTTCTACCCCAGGGAGCAGTGCCCTGTCTGTATGTCAGACGATCTCGGCTGGACGCGCGTCAGCGGCAGGGGCAGGCTGTACTCATTCACCATAGTCCACCAGACCGCGCACCCCGCGTTCCAGCCGGAGTCTCCGCACATCTACGCAGTCATCCAGCTTAACGAGGGGCCGCGAATGCCCTCCAATCTCGTCGAATGCGAACTTGAAGACGCCGAGATCGATATGCCCGTCGAGGCCGTCTTCGAAGACGTGTCCGATGAATACACCCTCGTGAAGTTCAGACCCTCCTCCGACATGCCCATCGAACCCTGATCCGGGTGCAGGGCGGGCCCTGCGGGAACAAAACCCGCGTCTCGTTCGTCTGTACCTGTGAGGCGGCCAAAACCGACCACGTGGCCGCAATCCAGGACAGGAGGATAATGAGATGACTCGGATTACGAACACCCTGCGGGACACGGCGATGCCGAAGCTCCTGCTGCTCACCCTTGGATTCCTGCTGATGGCTGTCGCGATCGGATGCGGCTCGTCATCCGAGGATGGACCTGCCGCCCCACAGGCTCCCGCGCCACCGGCGGCTGCCCCCACTGCCGCGCCCGCCGCCCGGATGCAGTCAACCTCTCCACAGTCCTTGCAACAGCCGGCACAACCTCGACCTGCAGCAGATGCTCCGACAGCTGCCCCTGCGATGCCAATGCAGGCTCCGGCCCCAGCTCCCGCGCCTACTATGGCACCAGCGGCCATGATGGATTCCATGGCAGTGCAGGCTGCTCCTGCTCCCGCACCGGCAGCGTCCCAGATGGCTGCTCCCGCAGCCACAGCCGCACCAATGCCGGCGTCCCCGGCTCCCGAAGCCGTCGCCGCCGCGTCCGTCGCCGCCCCGGCATCCGGTGGTGGAAACCCGTCTCCCCAGATGCATCCAGGAGGGCCACCTCCTGATCGCCGTTGGGCTCGTCAGCACAAATCCCAATCACCGGGCGCGACCACCTTCGAAGACTACCGACGCTCAAGATTCGTCTGGACCGAGGACGACGCCATCTCCACGTTCAGCCTGGATACCGACCGTACCTCGTACCACCTCGCGCTGAACTGGGCTCGCTCAGGCTACGAGGTCGACCCGGACTCCGTCAGGGCCGAGGAGTGGATCAACTCCTTCAACTTCGGATACGACATACCCTCGAACCGCGACAGCTTCGCGATGCCCACAGATGTTATGAAGCACCCCTTGTACGAGCGCACCTATCTCGTACGGCTCGGTTTCCAGGCCCCTGAACTGCGCGACGAGAAGCCCGTCAACGTGACGTTGGTTCTGGACGCGTCCGGCTCGATGGCGGACGGCAACCGTGTGGACATCGCACGCGAGGCCGCTGAGAGTATCCGCAGAAGCCTTGGAGACCGCGACCGCATCGGCGTCGTTCACTTCACCACCGACGTGATACACGAGTACACTGTTAAGCACCGGCGACCGGACCACGAGGATGTCTGGCGGTCGATCAGCCAGCTCGCCCCTAGCGGCAGCACCAACGTCCAGGCCGGACTCGACCTCGGTGTGCGAATGGCTGACCGGATGCGGCGCGAACGACCGGATGCATACAACTACATCATCCTGATGTCAGATGGTGTGGCCAACGTCAACGCCACCGACCCGTTCGCCATTCTCGAATCCGTCAACGACCGGGACAGCGGCAATCCACTTCGTCTGATCACTATCGGAGTCGGGATCAACAACTACAACGACTACCTGCTCGAACAGCTCGCGCAGCACGGCAATGGCTGGTACCGGTATCTGAGCACGACCGACCAGGCCCGGGCGACGTTCAGCCGCGAAAACTGGCTCGCCCTGTCCGTCCCGTTCGCAGACCAGACGCGCGCACAGGTGACCTGGGATCCGAGCATGGTGGCCACCTGGCGGATGATTGGGTATGAGAACCGTGTAACCTCCGACGAGTCGTTCACCGAAAACCGCAAGGAATTCGCTGAGATACCTGTGGGTGCCGCCACGACCGTCTTCTACGAAGTCGAGCTCACCCACGAAGGGGAGTTGGCCGCCGACTCGAAGCTCATGATGCGGATAGGCGACGTAGCTCTCCGATGGGTCACTCCCGCCGATGGCACGTCCAATAGGCAGCAGGGCACGATCCTCGCCGACCTCGCGTCCGGGGCAGACCCGTTCATGCGCTTCGGAGCCGTGGTCGCGCTGTCATCAGACCGCTACAGCAGCCTTCCGTACATCGACGACAGAGATTCCGGATACGTGCGACACGAGCTTTCGATGCTGATGGAGGAGTTGTGGCCGCTGGAGTCCAATCTCGGTAGTCTCGACTCGTACAGGGACTTCAAGTTCCTGCTCAGGCACATCACCGACTCACTGCCGAGTCTATCGGTTCGACCCAACCCAGCGGATACAGTCCCTAGATAAGCCGAGGGGGTGGTCCTTGGGATCACCCCCTTCGATTTCAGTGGCCCCTGTGACCGAACTCAGCCTCCACTGGCCAGCGGACGGGATCATCGCAATCGGTGCACGAGATGAAAACATCGAGACGGTGCCCGACGATCTCACCCGAGACCTCCTGGCTAACCGCGCGCAGCAGCCGCTCGATCGTCGCGTGCTTGAACTCCCCGATAGTGCCGCACTTCACGCACACCGTATGGTGGTGGTGGTCTACGCGGGCCAGGCTGTACCTCGGCGCACCGTCCGGCATCGCCAGCTTGCAGATCACGCCTGCCCGTTGCAGCAGCTTGATTGTGCGATAGACGGTGGCCCGCCCGACTCCTGGAAGCTCGCTGCATAACTCTTCGGCGGTAAAGCCCTCGTCCTTCTGGTCGAGCGCGGCGATTACGTTGCGCCTCGGCTCCGTGATCCGGTAGCCCCCGTCCTCAAGTACTGCAAGCAGGTCCGGACGGACAATGGGACGCTCAGTGGTTGTGGTTGTCATGGTGTCAAGAGAGTCCTATCTTCCGTCTGGCAGTGAAGCAACGGACGCTGGGCAAAGCTGGAGATATGTCTATTGATACTACAGTATCAGTAAAGCGTCCCTCAGTCAATCGCAAATGCCATGCAGGGCCGTTTCACTTTCGGGAAACAGGTTGGTCAACAAGACAACTGCCCCCTCGCCCTCAGGGAGAGGGCTGGGGTGAGGGTGATACCTCCACCCACAGATTTGAGACAGGCCCGTCCGACCATTCTCACCCGGCTCGCGGCCCCCGTACTCTCTCCACCCATAGATTGGTCAGCCCGGGCACGTCCACGTCAACGGCAACGGACGCGTTCGTCGGGTTCCCCGTCTGGCCTTCGAAGTCGGCGACGGTCTGCCCCTTGGTCATCTCGCCAAGATGCTCGACCCTGACGAAAGCTTCCCGCATCGTGTACAGCGATGGGTCGATTGCGTACCCCACCGCAGGAACGTCGTTGAACTGCGCGCCGGCCGGATTGCTCAGTCGCCCTCTCCGGTTGTACGCCTGCTGGATGAACGCGACCGCTCCCTGCAGAAGCCGTGTTCCCCGGGTGTCCGCGCTCCACGTCTCCGCGAGCTGCTCGGGTGTGAACTCGACCTTTCTGCACACGTCCAGACCCACCTGCACGACCTTCACGCCCGACTTGTACACCACGTCCGCCGCCTGCGGGTCGCCCCAGAGATTGGCTGTTGCGACCGGAGTGACGTTGCCGGGCACGGTAACTGCCCCGCCCATCACGATCACCTCAGCCATCGCGTCGACGATTGACGGCTCCACGTTGATGGCCAGCGCTACGTTCGTGAGCCTTCCAATCGCGAGGACAGTGATCTCACCCGGCGACTCCAGGACGCGATCGATGATCTCCATCACAGCATTCCGACTCTGCGCCGAGATGGTCGGCTCCGGCGTGTCGGAGTCTCCCAGCCCGTCGCTGCCGTGGATGTACTGCGCGAACGCGGGCTCTCCCATCCCGAACGGCCTGCCCGACCCTGGATACACCGGGATATCTTCCCGACCAGCCGCCTCCAATATGCGCAGCGCGTTCGTCGTGCACTGCTCGACAGACACGTTCCCGAAAACCGTTGTCAGCGCATCCACCTGAAGCTCAGGACTGCCCAGCGCAAACAGAATCGCCGCGGTGTCGTCAATCCCGGGGTCTGTATCTATGATTACTCTCTTTGCCACGGTCATCTCCCTGTGTAACTGAAAAACTTCCTCTCCTTCAGAGAGAGGGTCGGGGTGAGGGGTGATGTTCCTCACCTACAAACTTGCCTCAGCCTCCCATCTCAACCCCCAGCTTATCAACTCAACGGCAAGCTGATAAACTCAGACCGCGTTCGCGGCCACCGCGAACCCAGTTTCCAATCTCGACACCAATCGCAGGAGGACAACCTATGAACGGATACGAGCTTAAGCAGAAAGTCCAATCAGGCGGCGTCGTTTACGGAACGATGATCAGCATGAGCCGCAACCCGCGCTGGACAACACCCATGTCCGCCTTCGGCCTGGACTACGCAATTATAGACAGCGAGCACTCCCCGCGTGGACGCTCCGAGATGGCCGACTTCATCGCCGCGTTCTCGTTCAGCGGGGTCGCCCCTATAGTGCGCATCCCGATCCCCGACTCCCACTACGTCACGATGGCTCTGGACGCCGGAGCGCACGGCATACTCGCCCCCTACTGCGAGACCGTCGATGAGGTCAAGGAAGTGGTCGCGGCGGCCAAGTGGCGACCACTGAAGGGTGCTACGGTCCGCAAGGTCATGGACAGTGGCGAGTTCCCGTCCCAGGCGACCAGAGAGTACCTCGAAGCTCGCAACCGCAACAGCGTCTGCATCATCGGCATCGAGAGCGTGCCCGCCATCGAGAACCTCGACAACATCCTCTCGGTCGGCGGCATTGACGCCGTGTTCGTAGGCCCCAACGACCTGAGCATCACCCTCGGCATCCCCGACGAGTACGACCACCCCGACTACGAGGCCGCCCTGCGCGAGGTCATTCGCGTCTGCCAGAAGCACAACGTCCCGAACCTGTTCCACCATCAGACCATCGAGCTGACCACCAAGTGGCTGAAAGAGGGCGTGCGCTTCGTGCTGTACAGCTCCGACGCCCGCACCATGCACAACGGCTTCCGCGAAGAGTTCGGCCAGATCAAGGTCGTCGGCGCAGAGATCGAAGGCGTATCCGCCGAAGAAGTGGGAGAGTCCAAAGAGGTGATCTAGCCTGGCTTCACATTCAATACCGGTGTCCTTCGTGCCGCCAGTCCATAAACTCCTCAACGGATATGCCGGCGGGCTTCCACTTAGATCGCATTTCCATGAAACGGTCCATAGCTTGTCTGCGCCGTTTCCTCTCATCGTCTTCAATAGGAACGAATGCCGCGACCTTCCTGCCGTTGCGCGTGATTGTTATCGACTCACCACGTTCGACATCGCGAAGCAGCTCCGCAAGCCGGGCCTTCACCACCGTCGCTTGAACCTCACGCACGGACTCCTCCTACCGGTCATTATGACCAGTCAATAGTAGCACTACTTTGTAGGTACTACCCTATGTCCGGCGGAATGACGATTTGCGAATACATACCCCTGTCAGCCGTGAGGGAGAGGGGACTGTTGCCCCGATGGCTGGTGAGCTACCGAGATGGTCAATAATGGTAGTCGTTGGGGTCGAAGACGATTTCCGGGGGGTCGCCGTGGACTTCGCACTCAGGGTCCTTGCAGCCGGTGTATGACTTGAAGTACTCCTCGTCGCGAGCAGCAATTGATGGATCGAAGTCGGGGTCTTCACACTCGTTCATGAACTCGTAGAGCTTGGTGTCATAGACGGCCAGCCATGGGTCTGGGTCAACATCGCCGTCGATGTAGCCGCCGTAGGCCAGAGGCCGCGACTCCCGGTCAGGTTCAGACAGGACCACTGGCTGGGGAGCGGAAACCGTAGCGGCTGACGGGGTCTGAGTAGATGCAACCCGCTGGTGAGTCTTGTGGGTCGAGCGTCGCGGCGTGGGCGAACCGGGAGGCTTGGGCAATGGTCTGCTCTGATACCTGCCGAATGCGCGGTTGAGAAGTTCTCTCGCCGCCGACACCCGGTGTCCGACATTGATGCCTTCCACCTTACCCTGCATGACCTCTATGAGGAACAGGCACATGGCTCGTCCATCGTCGGTCTTGAACCTGATGAGCCTGGTAAGGTCGGGGTCAATGATGACCCACACTCTATCGTCCGGGTCCGTCTCGGAAGTGATGGGAGTGTTGTCGGCGATGAAGTCGTCGGCGTCATCGTATCCGTAGATGATGAGCAGCCTGGCGGCAGTGAGCCTGTGGCTCACCTTGGTGCCGTCGATACGGCCATTCATCACGTCGATGAGGACGCTGGCCATGTCTCGGCCATCGTTTGTGTTGTCTCTGATGAATTGGGATAGGGACATTGTCTGTTAGTTGGGAGTCGTATACTCTGGTGGAGATAATAGTACATAAGTTCTGTTGGGGTCAAGGCGGTGAAGTTGAGGAGTGAGTGGAGAGGAGTGAGGAGTGAGAGCCGCCCTTTATCACCTGGCCAACCAGTCCAGGACGGGCTACTGACAAAGGCCGCTCCAAACGCCCGTGTTATCATCTGAGCATCGCCACCGCGTGAACCGCCTCACTGGAGGTATCACATGACCACAGGACACATACCCAAGACGGGCCGCCATCGGCAACTCACGCGATTGCCCGACTCGCCCAAGCCATCGGACGCCATGCAGCAACTTCCCCATGTATCTAATGCCTACGTGCTACTCAATGACTACTTCCGTGAACGCTCCGATATTCTTGTGGGCGGTGACGGCTACCTCTGCTACGATGCCAGTGACCTCAGACGCGCTCCCAAGCCTGACTGCCTGGTCGCGTTCGACGTCACCATACCCCCGGCGTCGATCATCGAGTCCAACGGCTACACGATCAGCGAAGTGGGAAAGCCCCCGGACTTCGTGCTTGAGGTGGCCTCTGAGAGCACGGGCCGGCGGGACTACACGGTCAAACGAGAAATCTACGCCTCCTATCGCGTTCGCGAACAGTGGCGTTTCGACCACACTGGCGGACGCTACCACGACGCTCCGCTGGCTGGTGATCGCCTCGCCAACGGCGAATACGTCCCGATCCCAGTCCTATCAGGGCCGGATGGCGTACTTCGAGGATACAGCGAAGCACTGGGGCTCGAGCTGCACTGGGACCGCGGCACCCTCCGCTTCTGGGACCCTGCCACAGAAGAGTACTTGCCCGACCTAACCGAAGCCAAAGCTCAGCGCGACGCCGAGGCTGCGGCCCGCCAGGCTGCCGAGGAGCGCGTGAGGCAATTGGAGTCCGAGCTCCACCGCCTGCGGTCGGGCAGGTAGAGCCCACCAAACTTAATAGGTAGATTTTGCTGATCACGGGGTTTGAGTTAGTGAAGGCAAAGTGTCAGGTCTGCTTTACACGTAACGCGACTGAGGGATCTCTGATTTGTTCGAGATGTTCAGAGAAACCGTCTATACCCAGTCGTCGCCGACGCATTTCAGAAGGGCGGCGAAAGGCTGTCCTTGTTAGAGACGACTACAAGTGCGTTTACTGCGGGACTTCGAACTGGGATGTCTTACAAATCGACCACAAGCTGCCCCTCGCATTGGGTGGCACAGATGAGATTAGCAACCTGCAAGTGGCTTGTCAGGACTGCAATAGTCGAAAGGGACAGCGTAGCCCCAGCGAGTACGAGGAAATCCAACGCCGTAGAGGCAGGGCACAGTTACTAGATGTGGAGTCGACCGCCGATACTATGGCTAAGCTCCCGGGAGTCTCGTAGATGAGAAACTCCACAATCTAACGTATCCAACAGTTAAGAGTGTTTGATATCGCATCCAGATCAGCGACAGTCCTTGATGCAGGAAGAAAGCTGAGGGAGTGATAGCTGAGAATATATTTTAGGAACTTCAAACTCGATTGGGGTCATAATGTTGTTTACTCGTGAAGATAACACTGGAGACTGTCACTATTGTGGTCGCCCACTAGACGACCAGAGTTGCCATGTGTGTGGCCTCGATCTGGATTCCAGACATTGCTACTCCTGCTTAATCTGTAGCCGAGGAGTGTGCGATTACGATTCTCAGACATGCGAGGAAGAAAACTGTGACACTATTTGTTGTTCAGCTTGTGTTGACCGTCATATGAAAATCGGCCACGCGGCCGCCTAATGCATGGAGGGAATGTGCGATGAGTAGTGATCAACTGCTCAGCGAAAAGCGTTGTCGGGGCTGCGTCTCATCGAGGACGCTATCCTTGAACTGCTCTCAGAGAACCCACAGGGATTGCGGAACTCAGAGATCGCAAGAATGCTCAATCTTCGGTCCGACTTCCGTGGTCGTCAGAAAGACTACCTGACGTACTCCGTACTTGGAGGACTTCTTGTAAACAACCGGGTCTCTCGAGATGACGAAACCAAGTTGTTCAACAGCATTCCGTAGGCTGCTGACGAGTGAATACACAGACGACCTGAAAGGGGGTCTGCCCCAAGCTTCCGTGCCGACCCCCGACCCTCGTTGACTCGCACCAAACCTGTCATAATGTCATGCGACGGAACTACAAGTCGGCAGCCATCGGTCGGCAGCTGCCAGTCAACAGAGAGGAAGCAGAACATTGACCTGGAACTTTACCAACATGAACGGACCGTATGGCGGCACGACTGAAGGCCCGGCTTGGGACGGCAGCGGCCTGCTGTTCACCCTGATCCCGTACAGCTACATCATGCGATACGATCCCGTGGCACGCGCATCGACCATCTACAAGGAAGGCACCAACAACGCCAACGGTCTGATGCTCGACGCCAACGGCACGCTCTTCGCCTGTGAGGGCGGCGGGCGCCGCGTCGTTCGCTACGAAGATGACGGCAGCGCGACCGTGCTGGCGGACGGCTTCGAGGGCCAAAAGCTCAACATCCCCAACGACCTCGCGATCGACCACAAGGGCAGGGTATGGTTCACTGATCCGTTCTACGAAGGCGCCGGGGGAGCGTGGTCGAACGACCGCTCCAACAAGGATCTCGACCACGACTCGGTGTATCGACTCGACCCTCAGGATGACGGCTCCTGGTCAGTAGACCGCGTGACCTTCGACACGACGCGGCCCAACGGCCTGCTCTTCTCTCTGGCCTTCCACACGCTATACGTTGCGCAGAGCGGACGACTCCCCGAGGAGAAGCGTGAGCTGCGAGCCTATCCGGTCAACGAAGGCGGCAGCCTCGGCGACGGAGAGGTAATACACGACTTCGGAGCTAACAGGGGCATCGACGGCATGTGCCTCGACGTCGAGGGCAACATTGTCGCCACTGCCGGAAACCGTGCCGGCGGGCCAGGCCCGATGATCTATGTCTTCTCTCCTTCGGGTGAGGTGATCGAGACGCATCCGCTCAACGTCGATCAGCCGACCAACTGCTCCTTCGGCGACGAGGACCTGTCAACCCTGTACGTCACGACGGGTCAGGGACACCTGCTACGCGCCTTCACCGAGAGGCAGGGCAGGCTGCACTACCCGTAGTGGGACCGAAGCGTGCCTGAGGTGCAAACTCTGGTAATCGGCGGTGGTATCGCGGGAGCGTCCACCGCCTTCTATCTCGCGAGACTGGGTGGCGACGTCGCGCTGCTCGAACGCGGCGAGATCGCTTCCGAGGCGTCCGGTGTCAACGCCGGACAGATCGGCGCGACCGGCTGGGGCGACGTCCCCGACCTCGGCGCCTATCTCACGATGGGCAGTCTCCAGCTCTTCAAGGAGCTACAGCTTGATCTCGGGTATGACATCGAGTTCAGGCAGTCCGGATCGCTTACGGCCATCCACACGCCTGAGCAGTACGACTACATGCGAGACCGAGTGGTGGCCCAGCGTAGTCAGGGCCACCAGATCGAGCTGATCACGCCTCGCGAGGCCCACTCCATCGAGCCGGAGATCAACCCGGACCTGCTCGGATACATGTACACCCCGCTCCGCGCACAGGCCGACCCTGTGAAGGCCACGCGGTCCTTTGCGCGGGCGGCCGCATCGGCCGGAGCGCGCATCCTCACGAATCACGCTGTCACCGACATTGAGTCGAGACCCGACGGCAGCTACGCAGTTGCCACCAGCCACGGGGAGTTCAGGTGCCAGTCGCTCGTGATCGCCGCGGGAGCCTGGTGCGCGCCCGTTGGTGAGATGCTGGGACTGCGCATTCCGATAGTCCCGTTTCGAGGACAGATGTGGGCAACCGAGAGCCTCCCGCCCAGCGTCTTCCAGACTATGTCCTCGGCTGAGTCGGCTCACACATGGAGCATCGACGACGGCTCTGATGAGAACACTCCTCCTGAGCTCACTCATCAAGGCAGTTCTCGCGTAACGCGGCACCTGTATGGTCGTCAGCGACGCAATGGCGAAATCATCTTCGGAGGCGACCGTCAGCTTGTGGGTTACGACACGACGGTCGAGCCAACCGGAATCGAGGTCAACAAGGGCCACGCTTCCGAGGTGCTCCCGATGTTGTCCGCACTGCCCATCGCGCGGACGTGGGCCGGACTGATGCCGTTCTCGCTTGATGGCGACCCACTGATCGGCAGCATCCCCCAGCGGGAGAACCTGTACATCGCAGGCGGCCTCGCAAGCTCCGGCTTCGGACGAGGCCCGATGGCCGGCAAACTGCTCGCCGAGTTCATCCGCACCGGCCACAGACCCCCTGTGCTGGCTGAGGCCGACCCCGCAAGGTGTATCAGCGAGATTGATGTGATATAACCACGGGGGTTATAATTGGCGACGTTCGACGTTCATCTACATACTAGGCGAAACGGGCGGTGTCCCTTCTCTGAGTACATGGAGAGCATTCAACGTTCTGGCGACTCGGCAGGCTTAAAACAGGTTACGCGAGCGGTTAGGGACTTGGAGAATCTTGGCTCTCAGCATCTAGTCCGGCTCAGGAAGGCAGAGAAGATGAACGATGTGTGGCAGCTCCGTGTCGGTTCTCATCGTGTCTTCTACTTCTGGGACCATCCTAGACAGAGATATGTCGTCCTCCACGGATTCAGGAAACGGACAGCCCGGACACCACGACGAGAATTACAGAGAGCGGAGCGACTGATGCGAGAATACTATGGGTAGAATTCGTAGATAGGGAGTTTCACAAGTGAGTACTAATTGGACTGACTGGCTGAACGACTTTTTGCAAGACGATGAGATGAGGATCGGGTTTGGCGCAGAGGGCATAAAGACTTCGTTCGCTCTAGCGTTGCTGGATGCCCGTGAGAGCGTCGGCATGACACAGTCAGAGCTGGCGGAAATCTGCGGCGTCAGCCAAGCATACATCTCAAAGCTGGAAAGCGGCGAAGCCAACCCGACAATCGGCAAGATAGGGGCGATATTCGCGGCGATGTGGTTAGAGCCGACCGTGGGGTTCCGGCCCTTGATGCCTGAGTCGCCAACGAGTGAACCGACTGATATAGACGCAGGGCATCATGCCGAGCCTGCGCTGGCCACTTCAGTGCCAGGGGACGACTGACACGATTATGTCTGTAGACTATCTGAAAGTCCCCATCGAACGACTGGCGCCGTTTTGTGATCCGAGCACGCTCGGCTTCCATACGACGGCTGAGGTCGAGCCGCTTGAGGGCACGATTGGGCAGGAACGCGCGATCAGCGCGCTTGAGATGGGGCTTGAGATCGAGGCGCCCGGGTTCAACGTGTTCGTATCCGGCGCTCTGGGGTCGGGTCGCAGTTCGGCTCTCCGATCGTACCTGGAGCGAATCGCGCCGGGCAGGCCGAATCCGCCGGACTGGGGCTACGTGCACAACTTCCAGGAATTCACACAGCCGGTCCCCATCAGCCTTCCGTGCGGCATGATGAGAGAGCTGCGCCACGACATGGACCAGCTTATCGAGACCTGCCGCGCCAGACTCCCCAATGCCTTTGAGAGCGACGACTACACCCATCGCGTCGAGGCGGTGATGGCTGAGATACAACAGAAGCGCCAGGCCATCACCGAAGACCTGGAGTTCCAGGCGCGCGCTCGGGGCTTCGCAATCTCATCGACGCAGGTTGGGATAACGCCGGTTCCGCTGCATCCGGAGGGTCGTCCGCTGACCCAGGACGAGTTCGGACAGATCTCCGGTAGTGAGCGGGACAGGCTTAGAGTCGCGGCCGATGAGGTCCAACGCTCTATCGCTCTTGCGATGTCCGAGTACCGGAGAATCGACAAGGAGGCCAACGAGCGCAGGCTCGAGGTGGATGCCGACCTGGTCAGGTTCACGCTCACACCCATCGTCGACGAGCTACAGGAGAAGTACGCGGACCATTCCCATGTGGTCACCTACCTCGACGATGTTGAGGCCGACATGGTCGTCAATACCCAGTTGTTCAAGCCGGTCTCGGACGAGGCAGGCGCGGGGCAGCACGGCTCCGAACGTCCGGGCGACGACTTCTTCGCGCGGTACAGGGTGAACGACCTCGTCGACAACACTCTCTGTAACGGCGCTCCCGTGGAGTTCGAGGAGAACCCGAGCTACTATAACCTGTTCGGGCGTATCGACTATCGCGCCACGGCAGGGTTGATGACCACAGATCACACGATGATCAGACCCGGCGCGATCCATCGCGCCAACGGCGGCTACCTCGTGGTCCAGGCGAGGGACCTGCTCAAGAGTGGACTGGCGTGGGACACGCTCAAGCGGGTGCTGCGAAGCGGTGAGATCATGGTCGAGAATATCGGCGAACAGGACACGCCTCTTCCAACCACGTCGATGCGCCCGCAGCCCATTCCGGTCAGCGCGAAGATCGTGCTCGTGGGAACGCCTGGCATCCTGAGCGCCCTCCGTGGGGCTGACGAGGACTTCAGACGCTACTTCAAGGTAACCGCCGAGTTCGACAGGACCATGGAGAGGACATCGGAGAACATAGGCCGCTACGTGGCCTTTGTCGCTTCCGAGCTCGCTAGCAACGGTCTGCGTCCATTCGACAGCCCGGCTGTCGCGGCGGTTCTTGACCACTCCAGTAGGCTGGTCGACAATCAGACCAAGCTGGCGACCCGATTCATGAGCGTGTCGGACGTTCTCACCGAGTCCGACTACTGGGCTGGCAAATCAGGCCGCGACACGGTTGGACTGGAACACGTAGAGAAGGCCCTGCAGCAACGGGAATACCGCGTCAGTCTTGGCGAAGAGAGGCTGCGCGAGTTGATCGATAACGACACCATACGCATAGACACTCAGGGAGAAGTCGTGGGCCAGCTGAACGGCCTCGCCGTGTACTCCCTTGGCGAGCACAGCTTCGGCAGGCCCAGCCGTGTCTCCGCCCGGGTCTCCGTCGGCACCGGTCGGCTCGTCAATATCGACCGCGAGACCCGTATGAGCGGGCGCATCCACAACAAGGGTTTCCTGATCCTTAACGGGTACCTTCAGGGCAAGTACGGTCGGAACAGGCGTCTGTCGATGTCGGCCAGCATCACGTTCGAGCAGTCCTATTCACAGATCGAGGGCGACAGCGCCTCATCGACAGAGCTATACGCGCTGCTCTCCGCGCTGTCGAGTCTGCCCATCAGGCAGGGGATAGCAGTTACGGGCTCAGTCAACCAGTCCGGCGAGGTACAGGCCATCGGAGGCGCGACGTACAAGATCGAAGGCTTCTACAAAGTGTGCAAAGCCAGGGGCCTTACTGGAAGCCAGGGCGTGATGATCCCGAAAGACAACGTCCGCAATCTCGTGCTGAATAGAGAGGTCGTTGACGCCGTGGAGGCTGGTCAGTTCCACATCTACGCTGTCTCCACCATAGACGAGGGTATCGAAGTGCTTACCGGTGTCGAGGCCGGCGAGTTGGGTGGTGATGGCGAGTATCCGAACGGTACCGTCCACCACCTGGTCGAGCGGCAGCTCATGGAGATGAGCCGCAGCGCCCGCCGGGACCAGCAACGGCAACGCGATCGGGAGCCGTCAGAGTCGGACTCCGGGGACGAGCCCGACAACTGACCCTCAGCCCGAGCCGTTCGCCACGTTCGCGACATCGCCCAAGTATTCGCGCACATCGTCGGTAACCACCTCGACAACCAACTCTGAAGGGCATTGCCCGTCGTAGAAGCAGTCCTGGTGCAGGATGTTCTTGGCTGCCAAGAATCTCGCCTGGAGCCTGAGAGAGCCTATCCGCCTGTTCTGCCTCTCGACCGCTCGGATGGCATCTCGCCTGGCGTTGGTACCGTCGGGCACGACCCTTCCCTGGGACTCAAGAAGTTCGTTGGCGGCCAGAGTCACCGCGCCCCATGCCTTCTCGGCAGCATCGCGAAGAAGTATGTCGTCTGCAGTCCTGCGCCACTCTTCGAGCTCGCCCACAGCGTGGCCGTAAAGTGCCCAAGCGTCTTCTATGTAGCTTCCCATGCCGGTTCTCCTGAGACCGCGTCACCGCATATTCAAGTATAGCAACGCTGAAGTGCGCCTGGCCCCGCTGTATCTATGCGTGGTGCATCACTGTACTTTACGCAGTCTGTCTGTGGATTCGATGGTAGAATTGTGTGTGATAAGGGGTGCGGGCTTGAAGGTGTTTCTGGCTAGGGAAGCAAGGGATGGGCGGTTGCTTCGCCTGGCTCTTTGCGCGGTTTCCGTGGTGCTCATCGCCTATGTTCTGTGGGGCATGGTCTCAGAGTCGTGGGTACATGAGGACTACGTTAGCGCTTCTTTGGTATTCGTCGCGGTTATTACTGCGACGCTGGTCACGTTCCTTCACCGCAATCGACCCCGAGACAAATTCCAGTTCTTTCATCCCTGGAAGATCCAGGAGACCACAACTTCAAAAGACCTGTGGTTGATAGCCGGATTCGATACCCTTGTGGGCTTAGCGGTGTTCGGTGCATTCATGGCCCCAATGTCGCTCACATACGGAACAGGCGCAGTTTTCTTCGCGGCCATGGTTGGCGTGATGATGTTAGCGACACTCCCGAACGGATACCGGTACATGCGTCGTCAGTACGACATGGTGAATGACCGAGAGGGTTTCGCCGATCGTCGGACTCTGCTGAGGTACAAGGGCTATTCAGACACACACTTTCGCCGGATGTTGCCGGCGGGTGTACCCACGAGCGCTCTGGTCTTCGTCGTGCTGCTTTTCGTGGTCGTGTTAGTATTCTGACAGCTCCCCATCCCGCTCGACCGTCTTGATGAGCATTTCGATGCGCTTGGTGGGCGTCGCCAAGTTCAGCCTGGCATCTTCGGAATTGGCGATTAGCGTCAGAAGTCCTGTCGCTCGGGCTGGATACTTCGTCGGCTGTGCCTACCGGCGTGAGTCGAGGTAGGCCTGGAGGATGACCGCAGCGGCTGATGCGTCGATGCGGCCCCTGTCGCGAGTCCCTCTGCGTCCGCCTCCCAAGTCTGCGAGCAGGCGGCGGGCCTGCACGGTGGACAGCCTCTCGTCCACCGTCACGATGGGAATGTCGGTGACCGCGCGCAGCTCTCGTATGAACTGGCGTACCTTGGCCGCCTGCGCGCCGCTATCGCCAGCAAGTGTCAGGGGCAGTCCCACGACAATTGTGGTTGCGTGGTTGTCGTCGGCAACTTGGACTATGTCTTCGATGTCCGTAGGTCCCCGCGCGACGGCGCCGAATGGCGACGCGAGCAGGCCGGTGGGATCAGAGACGGCAAGGCCGACTCTACGATCACCGACGTCCAACGCCAGGACTCTCACGACGCGGCCGCTTCGCGCACGAGGTTGGGGACCTGGGCGAGGGCCTCGTCGAGCTTGGAGGCGTCGCGGCCTCCAGCCTGGGCTACGTCGGGTCTGCCGCCACCGCCACCGCCGACGACCCTGGCTGCGCCGCGAGCGATGTCAGAGGCGTTAAGGCCGGTGCTCTCGATGAGGTCTCTCGTGACCATGGCCACCAGCATCGGCCTGTCGTTGACGACCGCGCCGAGCACGACGACTCCGCTGCCGAGCTTGTCGCGCAGGTAGTCTCCGACCTCGCGTAGGGAGTCTGCGCTGGCAGCCGACGTTCGCGCCGTCAGCACGGTGACGCCATCGACGTCCTGGGCCTGGGTGAGAAGTCCCTCCGCTGCCTGGAGAGACAGCCGACGCTCCATCGCCTCCTGCTCGCGCTGGAGGCTGTCGAGCTCGGCCATGAGCGACTGAACGCGCTCCTCGACCTCGGTGGGCGACGTCTGGAGGGTCTGGGCCAGGCGTTCTTCACGTTTGAAGCGCTCCCAGACCATACGCTCGGCGGCGCGGCCGCTGATGGCCTCTATGCGTCTCATGCCAGCGCCGATGCTGGACTCACCGAGCACGTACACTGCGCCGACCTCGCCGGTGCGTCCGACGTGGGTGCCACCGCAGACCTCGAAGCTGAAGGTTTCGCCGTTGGCTATCTCGACGAGGCGGACGCGCTCGTCGTAGCGGTCGCCGAAGAAGGCGAGCGCACCGCGCCTGATCGCCTCCTGGTAGGTGTCCTCGTCTCTGAGTACGCGGGCGTTCTGCCTGACCTTCTCGTTGACCAGGAGTTGTACCTGCCACATCTCGTCGTCGGTTACCTGCTGGACGTGGGTGAAGTCGAAGCGCAGGCGGTCCGGAGCGACAAGTGAACCGGCCTGGCGCACGTGCAGTCCGAGCACCTGTCTCAGAGCGGCGTGCAGCAGGTGTGTGGCGGTGTGGTTGCGGGCAGTGTCCTCGCGCCGTATCGGGTCGACGTAGGCGTCCACGGTCTCTCCGAGACTCATGGCACCACGCGCCACCTTGCCGAACTGGACGATCAGGCCGGGCATGACCTCCTGGGTGTCGGTGACGGCTATGCGGCCGTTGTCGCCTGAGATGTCGCCAGTGTCGCCGATCTGGCCTCCGCCCTCAGCGTAGAACGGGGTCTGGAGGAGGACGATCTCGACGTCCTGGCCCTCTGAGACCTCGTTGACTACCAGGTCGTCAACGATGAGTCCAACGACGACGGTGGTCGTTCTGAGCGACTCGTAGCCCAGGAAGGCGGTGCCGCCGACGCCGAGGCTCTCGTAGACGCGGATCTTGGCCCTGTCCTCGCCGAACTGCGCCCCGGCGCGCGACTGCTCACGCTGCGCGGCCATCTCGCGCTCGAAGCCCTCCATGTCTATCGCGACGTCGTTCTCGGCGGCGATCTCCTGGGTCATCTCGACCGGGAAGCCGTGAGTGTCCCAGAGCCTGAAGACCACGTCGCCGGGCAGGCCGGGCACGCCCCCGGTTCTGGCCCGGGGCAGGCTCTGCACCCGTAAGTTTTCTTCTTGTGAAAGCGCATCGAGCGCCTCAGATAGGATGGCGTAGCCGTTCTGGAACGCCTGCTGGAAGCGGTCTTCTTCGAGCCTGAGCACGGTCTTGATGAAGTCGCGGTTGTTGATGAGCTCCGGGTAGATCTCGCCCATCTTCTCTATGGTGACATCGGCGATCTCGCCCAGGAAATTGCCTTCGATTCCGATCCTGCGCGCGTAGCGAATGGCGCGGCGGATGACGCGGCGCAGGACGTAGCCCCGGCCCTCGTTGGCCGGTACCACACCGTCGGCGATCAGGAAGGTGACGCTGCGTCCGTGCTCCGCGACGACACGGATGCCGTAGGTGGAGGCCTGGTCCTCGCCGTATGTCCTGCCGCTGATGCTCTCGACCGCGGCGACGATAGGCGTGAACAGGTCGGTGTCGTAGCCGGTGTCGACGCTCTGCATGATCCTGATCAGGCGCTCGAAGCCCATGCCGGTGTCGACGCTCGGCGCGGGAAGGTCGGTCCTGGAGCCGTCCAAGTGGTGGTAGAACTGCATGAACACGAGGTTCCACAGCTCGACGTACCGGTCGCAGGTGTCTCCGTTGTCCATGACGTGCTTGCAGTTGGGTGCGCAGTCGTCCTCGAGACAGCCGTTGCCGGGTCCGTAGTCGTAGTGGAGCTCGGAGCACGGGCCGCATGGTCCCTCGTCGCCGGCCGGTCCCCACCAGTTCTCGTCGTCGCCGTAGCTGTACACGCGCTCGCGGGGAATGCCCTTGGCGACCCAGAGCTCGCGAGTCTCGTCGTCAGTGTCGTGAACGGCGGCGGCGAACTTCTCCAGCGGGATGCCGTAGCCCTGGGTCATCAGCTCGATGGCGAAGTCGACGGCCTCCTTCTTGAAGTAGTCGCCGATGCTGAAGTTGCCGAGCATCTCGAAGAGGGTGTTGTGAGTGGCGTCGCCCACCTCTTCGATGTCGGGGGTACGGAAGCACTTCTGCGACGTTGTAAGCCTGCGATTGGGCGGCTCGACCTCGCCGGTGAAGTACGACTTGAACTGCACCATGCCGGCAGAGGTGAACAGCAGGGTGGGGTCGCCGACGGGAATCAGGGATGAGCTGGCCATCCGGCTGTGGCCCTTCGACTCGAAGTAGCCCAGGAAGGTCTCTCGTATCTTTTCGCTTGTCCAAGCTTGAGTGGTCATGTCTTGTTTCTCTTCTCATTGGGCTTTTTAGTAAAGGGCCCCTCAGTCAGGGCGCGGCTCGCGTGTGACGCAGGTCGGCCCCGGAGGGAAAGTGAAACAGGGGAAGTGGATGCGTCGGTGAAGGTCGCATCCATGGAGATCACGCCGCCACAAGGCGGGAATTCGCTGTTGGCGAACCCGCCTGCACACACCTCTCAACCCCGGGTCGGTACCGGGGCATGCTCCTGGAATGTCTCCGAATCAACGCAAGCTCTCTGACAGGGCTCAGTATGGGTGGATTTTAGGTGAGGGGCTGAGGGGGTGTCAATTGGAGGGGGTGGTGAATTTACACACCAGGCTGGTGTCAGTTGGGAGACTCCTGTTCGAATTGAGCGCAGCACTCGATTCAGGCAACAAATATGCCTTGCGGGGGAGATCATTGGCGCTGATAGATTATGTCGGGCGAAAAGAGCACAGCATGGTTACGCGTCGCCGTGAAACAAGGGTGATGGCTTGTAGGTTCTGGGATTGCACCAAGCGTATTAAGAGTAAGCATGTGTTTGTTACGACCACTACTGCATCCGTCTGTGCTGATTCCAGAGGTGGTTCCGCATTCAGCGAAGCGTTATGCGAGATAAGAGCAGAGATCAAAGAAACCTTTTGTCCAAGGCCCTGGGTGTGGTCGACGGCGCAGTAGCTGGTGGGCTGTTCATCAGGGACAGAATACTGAGCAGCGACGTTCCAGCATCGCACAAGGATGCATTTACGCGTGGCGGAAACGCTGCTGCTGAAACTGCCACGCTAAATTGGTCCGATGATGAGATCCGCTCTCGGCTATCGGAGTTCAAAGGCCTTTTCGGCGGTGAACGTTACATCCGTTACTCCGAGGGTGAAATCGTATATTCCAATTTGGTGGAGTTTCTCCAGAGTTGTCAGCGACTTCATAGCGATGGGCTGAGCTCCGACGTACAGGAGCAGTTGCGCGGGTTGAGCGAAGTTGCTGACCGTCCTACTTTTGAGGCCGCGCGCGACCGCAATAACCGGTCGTTTGTCTATCAGGCGGTCCTGGCTGTCCATGCGGCGACACTCATGGACTTGCCTGTCAGCCTCACAGATGAACAGGCGCAGTCTGTCGCCACTGACGAAGATGCCACGCTGGTACTTGCAGGCGCCGGCACAGGTAAGACTGCCGTGATTGTAGGTAAAGCAGTTCATCTTGTGCGTAACCAAGGAGTTCCACCGCACGAGGTACTATTGCTCGCATTCAATCGGGAGGCCGCTGACGAGATGCGTGAGCGACTGCCGAGTGACCTTGCCGAAGTGCATGTCTCCACTTTCCACTCCTTTGGTCGCAGAGTGATATCGGAGACCAACGTCGCCCCGAGTATCTCGCAGCTCGCAACTGACGACTTCGCCTACCGACGGGCATTGACCGCAGTCATCGAAGCTATGTTGCGCGACCCTCAGACATACGAGACTGTCAAGGACTTCCTCGCCTATCGCTCGGCTCCGTATCGGTCCGCTTTCGACTTCAGGACAGTTGACGAGTACGAGAAATATGTAAGAGGAATCGAGCTACGAACGCTGAATGGCTATCTGGTCAGGAGCTTCGAGGAACTGGTGATAGCCAACTTCCTGACCGAGCACGGCGTGTCGTTCCACTATGAACGACCCTACAAGGTCGAGACCGCAACCAAACGACATCAGCAGTACAAGCCGGACTTCTATCTCCCTGAGAACGACATCTACATCGAGCACTTCGCCATAGATCGGAAGGGCCGCGCGCCGGAGGGGTGGAATACGTACACCGACACGATCGAATGGAAACGGAGTATACACAAGCAGTATGGGACCACTCTGATTGAGACATACAGCTGGCAATGGCGTGAAGATACGCTATTTGAGACGTTGCGTGTAAGCCTGGAGGACGCCGGCGTCAGAATGGAAAAGCGTGACTGCGCTGAGCTAGTCATTCGACTGGCTCGACAGAAGATTCTGTCGCTCGCCGATTTGGTGAAGACTTTCCTGACCCATGCCAAGGGTGCCCGACTGGATGTCGACCAGATGATCGCCAGATCCGGTGGGGGAAGAGACGGTGACCGCGCAGGGCGGTTTTTGAAGGTATACGAACATGTCAGGAGTCGGTACGAGGAGCTTTTGGCCAACGAGCCGGCGGTAGACTTTCACGATCTTATACATCTCGCCACAGGGTTGATTGAGAGCGGTGCATGGGAGTCGCAGTATCGCTACGTACTGGTGGACGAATTTCAGGACATATCGGCTGATCGCATGGTGCTGCTGAAAGTGCTCAGAAGACAGGGAGTCGCCTTCTTTCTCGTCGGCGACGACTGGCAGTCGATCTACCGATTTGCCGGCAGTGACATTCAGTTGATGCGAAACTGTCACGAGCACTTGGGTCAGGTGCAGGAGCGTCATCTAAGTCAGACCTTCCGGTTCGGCGAGCGTATACTTACTCCATCTTCAGCCTTCATTCAGAGGAACCCCGAACAGACGTGTCGGACACTGAAGCCAGCCGACGTCTCCGAGGACCGTGGCATTACGATCATATTAGACAAGACACCGGAGAGTGCCTTGTTGACGGCTCTTGAGGACATTTCGAGCGGAGAAAGTGGCGACTCCTGTTCTGTCCTCGTGCTAGGTCGGTACAACAAGAGCGCCAGCATCATGCCGCGCCGCGCCGAAAGTGGCCAGCTTGGAGTGAGCTTCTCCACGGTGCATCGTGCAAAAGGACTTGAAGCAGACTACGTGGTTATCCTTGACCTCAAGGATCGGCGCGACGGATTCCCGTCCAGAGTGGAGGATGACCCACTGATGGAGATGGTACTCCCTCCAGTCGCAGGCCAAGCCTACCCTCTGGCTGAGGAGCGCAGGTTGTTCTACGTAGCGTTGACGCGGGCACGGCGCGGTGTCTTTCTGGCGACTGACGCCGCACGTCCATCCGATTTCGTCACGGAGTTAGAGAAGCTATATCCTGATATACGACGGTTGGGCAGGCGGCCAGTAAAGTGCACGCAATGCAATGGCGGCAATCTGGTGGCGTCGAAGACCCGTCGCACACTTCTGTGTACTAATCGCCCTACATGCGACTACATGCCTCCCATTTGTCCCAGTTGCAATCTAGGACATGTCATAGTGGAAGAAGGAACGTCCAGATGTCTCAACCCAACATGTGATCGGCCTGCGCAGGCCTGCCCGTCGTGCGGACGTGGTGTGCTAGTAAAACGTGACGGAGGGAGCGGTTCTTTCTTGGCGTGCACCGCATACTGGTCTGAGCCGCCGTGTCAATACACCCGTCAGCTACGGAGTAGGCGACGTCATGGTCGTGTTCGACAACGATCGCGCAGGTTGAGGCCTTGAATTAGATGCGGGAGCGTCGCGAATGACGGGCCTGTACTACCATCCTGCTTGACGCACGGGGAAATCCTTCACGGGTATGAGGACACTTTAATGAAGAGCTATCGCTTCCCCTGTACCGTCCGGAGACCTTCAAAAGAGACCGAGGACAAGTATCTCGCTGAGATTCCCGCGCTGCCCGGTTGCCGAGCTTGGGGCGATACCAGGGCCGAGGCACTGGACTACATCCGCAGCGTGGCAGTCGCATTCCTCGAGTCGTACGAAGAAAACGGCGATGACCTTCCTCCCGATGTCTTGGCAGCGGAAGTAGGCTAGTCCGAATGATAGCCTTGAGTACTATTAGCTGCTCGGTAGGGGAATGGGCGTGAGGCGGCCATCCTTAGCTATTCGGTATATGAACGGCCTGGGGGTCGTTTCAATGGCATCGAGAATGGCCTCATAGGACCGTAAGAAGCACAGCATTTTCTGCCAAGTGCGTGCGTGACGCCCCCAAAGGTAGAAGCATCCCATCTGGTACTGCCTGATGGCAGAGAGTTCCGCTGGACGAGCGTGGTGATTGCCGTCATGCCCTATCAAAATCCATCCACGTATCCCGACTTGGGGCATCCATTGGTCGTCTTTTGAATCGGGAGTGAAATGGTCGGCGTGTAGTTCCACCACACCAACAGGCAAGTTCAGCATTTTGAGGGACTTCGGGAATGCTATTCCTACATCACGGTCAAAGAACAGGACTGGTGGTTGACTTGGCAACAGCAGTTAGTCGAGTGACTCAGTCAGGCCGCTAGGTCGATGCCTTCAAACACCAAGCCATCACGGACTGCCTTCTCCGTAATGCCGAAGTCTTCTTCGATTTCGCGGATAACTGCCAAAGTTTCTACCTGCCCATTCGTGGCATACGCCTCCCAGCGTCCCTTCACGACCCAGGTGGGCAGTCCCTCCACCGTCGGAGTTCCAAAACGCATTTGTGGGTCGATGATGACCTCGCTGTCTCTTCCCGCCACATGCCACACCGAGACGATGTCGTCGTCGTAATCAAATTGCTTGAAGCGGTCGGCGATGAGATGCCTCCACGTCAACTGCCCATGCTCGTCGGCCACAACGAGGTCATCAGTCCCTGCATCGCTTTCAAGCTCCCTCAGTTCGACCATCAGATGGGTTCCCTCGGTCAACCATCTTTTTTCGACAAATGGGTGTGCCGAGTTCCAACGGTCGGCGACGAATGCCCTCGCCTTTCTGATTCTACGAAGCGACACACCAGACTTGCGGAACGCGGCAATGAATGCCACTTCAATCAGATCAAGGTATGAGAGACGCTCTCCCCTCTCATATCCTGGCATATGGCGACGCCAATTCCAGACTGTCTGGGGGGTAATGCCAGAGTAGCGCGCCGCTTCGACGTTTTGGTAGATGGGCATCGAAAGTCGGTCGCGCCAAGATAGAATCTCGTGCGCTGTTGTCATCGACTGATCTGCTCCTATCTCAAGTGTACCGCCGTGTCGAACCTGATGTGGGGCAATCTATATGCCCTAGTTTAAGTCCGCCGTAGGAATTCTACTCATCCCGCCTTCGACTGATGATGGGGACGAAGACTCGCTAAGTGCGCTGGATTCTACCACTATGCTGCCACAATTTCACATATTCAGCGAGGCTTGAGAAATTGCCGTGACCCTCTGGGAATATGTCGAGACCTCGTTGGCGTTTAGGCCGCGGCTCCTCCTAAGCCCCAATCCACCGAAAAGATGAGTGTAGCGGTGTGCTGAAGGAGTGAGAAAGTGCTCCTGTGCATCTGGGATAATGGTTCTGGAAACACAAACCGAACCCCAGACGAGGAGCACCCAATAGATGCTACCACGCAACCACCCCGACCGCATCCAGGTCGCCTTCGATGACCACCGCCTGGTGGCCAATGCCGGGCTGCTCCTGCCGGCCACCCTGGCCCTGCATCTGGGACTGCCCCAACTGGTTGACCGGCATCTTGACCTGGGCCGCGCCCCAGGCCGCGCCAATCCTGGCGACAAGATGCTGACCCTGGTGGCCTCCGCCCTGGCCGGGGGAGACTGCATCGACGACGCCGATGCGTTGCGCGCTGGCGGAACGGCCCGGGTTCTGGGCTGTGTGGTCAAGGCGCCATCCACTCTGGGGACGTTCCTGCGCAGCTTCAGTTGGGGCCACGTCCGTCAGCTGGACCGGGTGAGCCGGGAACTGATGGCCCGGGCCTGGTCGGCTGGGGCCGGACCCGGCGACGGACCGCTGACCATCGACCTGGACTCCACCATCTGCGAGACCTACGGACTGGCCAAGGAGGGTGCGCGACACCATGGCTACACCGGCCAGCGGGGCTACCACCCGCTGCTGGCCGTGGCCGCCGGCACCGGGGACGTGCTGATGGCCCGGCTGCGTGAGGGACGCGCCAACACCGCCCGCGGCGCTGGACACTTCCTGCGGGAGACGGTGGGGCGGGTGCGCTACGCCGGAGCCAGGGGACAACTCACGGTGCGGGCCGACAGCGGCTTCTACATCCATGCCGTGGTGTCCGCCTGCCGCCAACTGGATGTCCGCTTCTCCATCACCATCCGCCAACACGCCAGCCTGAGGGAGTTGATTGAGGCCATACCGGAGCAGGACTGGACGCCCATTCCCTACTGGATGGACGGCGCTGCCGATGTGGCCGAGACCACCTACATCCCCTTCCAGAGCGAGCCCGACGCCGCACCGGTGCGGCTCATCGTCCGGCGGGTGAAGCCCACGCCCGGTTCCCAACTGGCCCTCTTCGCCACCTACAGCTATTACGGCTTCATCACCGACCGGGACGGGGAAACCCTGGAACTGGAGACCGACCATCGCCGCCACGCCGAGATCGAGAATGCCATCCGAGACCTCAAATACGGCATGGGGTTGAACCATCTCCCCTCGGGCCGTTTCGCCGCCAACGCCGCCTGGCTGGCGGTGCAGAGCCTGCCCCGTACTCGATACGGGGTGATGGCCCATAACCTCGCCCGCTGGGCAGCGCACATCAGTCTGGACGAGCACATGGTGACCACCAAGACCCTGCGGCGACGGTTCTTCTCCCTCGCTGGACGGCTCACCCGCTCGGCACGCCGCCTCACCCTGCATCTACCCAGGCGCTGGCCCTGGGAAACCCAGTTCAATCGCGCCCTGGCCCGACTGCGAGCCATTCCACTCCCAGCCTGACAGCGGCCGTCTGCAACCGGCCCGCCAACCTCACCCACCAGCTACCCCAACGTCACCCAAACTCGCCCCAGACCGGCCAGTGAGCGTCTTCTGCTTGTCCTGTCCCGCGCTGGGGAGCTCCACATGACCGTAGCCAACCGCTCTCCGGCACCAACTGTCCAAAATCTACCGGACAATCGCTCCTCCATGTCCCTTATCTCCCGTTCCTCCACCCCCACCACCCCGTTCGGTGGATTCGGGCTAAGACCAGGTGGTCTGCGGCGGCGGTTGGAACTCGGTGCAGTGAGCCTGTCTTTTTCGCGTGGGCCAGTGTGGCGGACCAGAGGCTGTAGCCGTCGGGGCCTTGGTCAAGGTAGGACCCTGTCCCCGGGCGGGTGCTGACGTCGAGGTCCAGGTCTTCGTTATCCATCTGGACGGTATAGCCGGAGACGGGCTGCTGCCTTCCGTCGCCCCTGGGTTCCGGCCTTCGCCGGTATGACGGGGAGAAGGAGACGGCTACCAGTCCGGGACAGCTTCAGCTGTGGAGGTCGGCGGTCCAGGTGATGTCTATGGCGTCCTTGACGCTCTCGTGGGCGGGACAGCCCTGAGGGTGGACGCGGAGCGCCCTGTCGGCGGCCTCTCGCTTGTCGTCCGGTACTGGAAACTCGTAGTGGACGTTGATACTGGTGATCCTGATCGTCTGTCCCGTGCCCTCTATCCTGCCCTCGACAGTGGCGACATAGTCCTCGGGGGCGACCTCGATTCCACGCACCGCAAGGGCGCGTCGCAGGGTGCCGTACATTCAACCGCCGACGGCTGAGACGATGTGGTCCAGTGTGGACGCGATGGGGGGCGCGTCTTCGGGCACGCCGTAGTGGCTCTTGAGCTCGCCCTGGACTCCGTAGACGACCGGTGCGGGGACGTCGCCGGTGTAGGCGTGTCGGAGTCCGTGGTTCATCTCGAGGCGGTTGCGGGATATGTACAGGAAGTCGTCTGCCATGGGTGTTTCCTCGCAGTGTGGGGTGTGAGGCCATTATACGCGCCCGCGCCAAGAGAATCTCATAAGTCTCCTCCCAGTGGATACGGAAGAGATTGACAAATAGAACACAAGTTCTGTAATATCCACTGCCACGGTGCCGGAGGTACCGGTAATCGAGGAGGCGATATGAGAGTAGCTTGTGTTCTCATCACGCACCTGAGAGCAAAGGCGGAGATGAGACGGCGGCCTCACCTGAAGGGGAGGGCCGCGCTAATCGTCGACCGCAACCCGCCTATGGGGATACCCGTTGTGGTGGACCGATTCCCGGAAGCCCGCGGAGTGGTGATCGGCATGACCCCGGAGCAGGCGGTGTCGCGCCACGCCAATGCCGTCGTGCTGGATGCGGACGAGCCCTACTACCGTCGAGTCTTCGGGCAGGTGCTCACCTCTCTGCAGGGAATCAGCGACAGGGTCGAGGGCGCCGAGATCGGCACGGCGTACGTGCGGGTGGACGGCCTGGAAGAGCTGTACCGGGGCGAGGCGGGAGTAGTCTCCACACTGCTGAACGCGGTGCCGGAGTACCTGAACCCTCGTGTCGGCATAGCGGACGCCAAGTTCCCGGCGTTCGTGGCGGCGCGGACGTGCAGGGCGTTCGGCGTGTCCAGGGTACCGGACGACGTGAGAGGCTTCCTCGCGCCGCACCCGGTCGAGCTGCTTCCCGTCTCAGCCGACGTGAAGATCGGACTGCGCCGATTCGGGCTGCACACGATGGGGAGCGCGGCGTCGATGAGAGAGCACGTGCTCGCGGACCAGTTCGGTAGCGACGGCAGACGAGTCTGGGCGCTGTCAAACGGGATCGACGACAGCCCGGTCGTCCCGATCGTGTTCGAGGAGTCGATAGTCGAGCACACGCCGCTGCCGTACCACTCGTCGTCGATGCGGGTGCTGTTCGTCGCGGTCGATGCTCTTCTCAGGAGGGCGTACGCACGGCCTGAGATGAGGGGCAGGTACGTGGGCGCGGTGTCTCTCGAATGCACCGCGTCCAGGTCTCAGCCATGGGAGAAGGTCGTCCGCTTCAAGCAGCCTGCCAATACTTGGGAGATGGCGTCCGTCGTGGTCAGAAGCCAGATCGAGGCGGACCCGCCGCAGATCAGCGTGGAGGACGTGACGCTCACCCTGTCCGGGTTCACCGGGGAGTCGGGGACGCAGATGGGGCTGCTCAAGGACGTGCATGAGGGCAGGCGGCGTCTTGAGGAGGTGGAGCGACAGCTGCGGGAGCGGATGAACGGAGAGCACGCGCTGTACAGGGTCGCGGAGGTCGCTCCGTGGCATCCCGCGCCCGACATGCGCGCGCTGCAGGTGCCCCTCGACCCGTCGGGTGCGGACGCCATCAAGCCGCTCCACTCGCCGAGGCCGGTAGAGGTACGGGAGGGGACGGAACGCGAGCCGGTGTCGGTGTGCTTGGAGCGACGGTGGCAGCAGGTGGCGCTGATATCCGATACGTGGACGTTCGACCTGTGGTGGCTCCCTGAGCCTGTGGCGCGTTCCTACTACCGCGTCGATCCCGGCGACGGCAGGCAGGTCACTCTGTTCAGGGACCGGGTGGAAGGTCGCTGGTACCGGCAGAGCGCGTGAGATTCTGACAGTGCCATGGCCTCCGGCTACGTAGAGCTTCACGCCAAGAGCTTCTACTCCTTTGGACTGGGAGCGTCGCATACGCACGAGCTGCTGGCGCGCGCTAGGGAGTATGGGTACCCGGCGCTGGCGCTGACCGACACCAACCTCTGCGGGGCGCTGGAGTTCGCGCGGCTCGCCAACAGCCTCGACATCCGGCCGATCACGGGGGGTGAGCTTACGCTGGCCGACGACTCTCGGCTCACGCTGCTGGCCAGGAGTCGAGCGGGCTACTCGAACATCTCCCAGCTTTTCACCCTCGCCAACGCAGTCGATCGAAGGGACCCGAAGGTCGATCCCTCCCGTCTGCCAGAGCACTCGGACAGCGTTGTCGCGCTGGTCGGCGGGCGTGACGGTCAGATATCCAGGCTGGCGGTGAGCGGTCGCACCGGCGAGGCCCGCGCGCTGCTGAAGAGCTACATGGAGTGGTACGGCGCGGAGTCGGTGTACGTCGAGCTCAACCGGAATTTTCTGTATGGGGATGCCGAGCGCAATCGTGAGCTGGTCAAGCTGGCCCGTGAGACCGGAGCGCCGGTGGTGGCGACCAACGACGTCCACTACCATTGTCCTGAGCGCTCACGGCTACAGGACGCGCTGGTTGCAGCCAGGCTCAATACGACCATCGACCAGGCGCTTCCGCATCTACGGCCCAATCACCACCTGTGCCTGAAGTCGCAGGTCGAGATGGAGCGGCTGTTCGACGGGTGCCCGGAGGCGGTCTCGAACACCTTGCGCATCGCTGAGCAGTGCGAGTTCGACCTTGGCACCGACCTCGGCTACACGCTTCCCGATCCGGTCGTGCCGGACGGGTACACGCCCTTGAGCTACCTGAGGAGGCTCTGCGACGAGGCGGCAGTGCGGAGATATGGGTTGGTGTCGAGTGAGGTGGAGGAGCGGCTGCGAGACGAGTTCAAGCTGATCGAGACGCACGGGCTGGCGGGCTTCCTGCTGCTGTACCGGGAGATCGCACTCATCGCGCAGCGGGTCATGGAGGAGCGCGGGCTGGTCAGGCCAGAGACGCCCGTGGAGGAGCGGCCGCCGGGGAGAGGTCGGGGCTCATCGGTCGCGCTGGTGGTGGGATACCTGATCGGAATCAGTCACATCGACCCCATCAAGTGGGACCTCACCCTCGAACGGTTTATATCGGAGGACATGTCCACGCTCCCGGACATCGACCTGGACTTTCCGAGGGGTCTCAGGGACGAGCTGATCGAGCGTGTCCACCGGCACTTCGGGCCGGAGTACGCTGTGCTGACAGGGGCCATCGCCACCTACAAGATCAAGGGGATCGTGCAGGACCTGGGCAAGGCGCTGGGGATTCCGAAAGAGGAGACCAAGCTGCTATCCAAGCAGATCCAGTCCCACAAGGCGGTGGACCTGCGGGAGGAGATGATGGAGCTACCGGCGTTCCGGGACCGCGTGGACGCCTCGGGCTGGAGAGACCTGATCGAGCTCGCTCCGCAACTGGCGGGCGCTCCCAAGCTCCTGAGTCAGCACGTCGGCGGCATGATTCTCAGCAGCTCGCCGATACCGGAGATGGTCCCAATCAGGGCAGGGGCGACGGACGGACGGTTCATTATGGACTGGAACAAGGACAGCGTGGCCGACGCGGGATTTGCCAAGATCGACATTCTCTCGCTGCCGGTGCTCGACCAGATAGAGGAGGCGCTGGACCTCGTGGAGGAGCGCAAGGGAAGGCGTCCAGATCTCAGCAGGCTGGACCCGGAAGATCCGAACGTGTACGACATGATAAATGAGGGCAGATCGAAGGGAGTGTTCCTGCTGCAATCGCCGGCGCAGCTCAAGATGGCGCAGCGACTCAAGTCGCGCAACCTACTCGACCTCGCGTACCAGGTGGCGCTGATACGTCCAGGCGTGGGAGTGCAGGGGAGCGCGGTGTCGCAGTTCGTCGATCGGTACAGGCACGGGGTCGAGTGGGAGTACGATCATCCTCTGGAGCAGCGCGCGCTGGCACGAGGGTACGGGATCATCGTGTGGCAGGAGCAGGTGGTGCAGCTCATCAAGGACGTCTCGGGCATGACAGCCGCCGAGGCCGACGAGGTGCGCCGAGCCTTCTCCAGGCCCAACAGCGAGCACCTGGTGAAGATGCACCGGCAGAGGTTCCTCGAGGGGGCGACGGCCAATGGGCTGGACGAAGAGACGGCGCTAAAGATATTCGGCAAGATCAACGGGCACTACATGTTCCCGGAGTCGCACTCCCACGCGTTCGCAATAACCGCGTACCAGGCCGCGTGGCTCAAGCACAGCTATCCGCTGGAGTTCTTCGTCGCGCTGATGAACAACCAGCCGATGGGGTTCTACCCGCTGGAGACGCTCAAGCAGGACGCGCGTCGCTTCGGTGTGCCGTTCCTGAACCCGTGTGTGAACAGGAGCCGGCTGTCGTGCGCCCCTGAGGGCGGCTCGGTGAGGCTTGGACTTCGATTCATCAAGGACGTTGGCTCGGAGTCGTCGGGGCTCATCCTGGAGGAGAGGGGTAGGCACGGCCTATACACCGGCGCCGGCGACCTGGTGAGGCGGACGGGTCTGAAGTCGAAGGCGGTGCTGTCGCTGGTTATGGCCGGGGCGTTCGACGGCATCGTCCCAAACCGCAGGGAGGCGTTGTGGGAGGCCGGACTCCATTCACGACCTGCCAGGAACGGTCAGATGGCGCTGTCGCTGTCCATGGAAGACGGCGTACCGGATCTGGAGGACTTCACGGACCGCGACAAGATGGCCGGCGAGTATCGTGTGATGGGCATCTATCCCAGGGGCCATCTCATGGAGTTCGTGAGGCCGTATCTCAGCTCCAACGTGCTTCCGGCGTCGGATGTAGACGCGCTCGACGGCGGCGATGAGGTCACGGTGGCCGGATGGCCTGTGGCGAGGCAGCACCCAAAGGGATGGGATGGCACGGTGTTCGTGACAATCGAGGACGAGACCGGAGACGTGCAGATCATCCTGTGGACGCGCGTGTTCGAGCGATGTCGCAGAAAGCTTGGGAGCCAGGTGATAGAGGTCAGCGGTGTGGTGTCGAGGTGGGACGACACCACGAACGTGATCGTGTCGGACGTGAGGGCGGTGCGATCAGGCGTCCACATGCCGCGCTCGCATGACTGGCACTGAGTGGTGACGTACATGTGTATAGGAACCCGTCCGAGTGAGGCCGCGTGTGACCGTCGCCGTTCAGTGGCGGCGCAGCGGTCTGACATAGGCCGTCACTCGACTCGAGTATCTCTAGTCCGGTCTGTCCTGTGTCTGCCGGTTGGCAGACTCATCTTCTTCGGACTCGCCCACTTCAGGCGCCGACTCAGCCTCGACCTGCCTGGGAACGCTCGGAGTTCTGGAGGGCTCGATCGTCGAACTCAGCCCCAGACGGTCTCGGAACCGATATGCCCCGTAGATGACCGCAGCAAGGACCAACCCAATTGGGCTGAACGTGCCGACCCAAATCAAAACGGTCCCGACCGCCTGGAGCACTGCTGACAGCGCCCTGCTGGCCGATTTGAAGTTCTTGCCTGCGCTCCAGCCAGCGATCACCAACCCCTCCGACTCCTCGACACGCACAGCGAATCTGGAGGATCCGCTGACTTCTCCAGCATCGCTGTCCGCCTTCACGGTGAAGGTGACCGGATACTCCTGCGGTCGGAAGTTGTCGAATACGTGAGTCACGGTGACCCTGGACTCTTCTGGCTCGGGACTCCCGGTTTCCAGGGACGTACCGTCGCCGAAGTCCCAGGTGTAGCGGAAGTTGCTCAACTCATCAGACCTGGTGAAGGAACCGGTGTACTCAGCCTGTTGATCCTGTTCTACAGTGCGGTCGGATCCCGAGTACACCTCGATGGTCGGGATTTCTTTGACCGTCGTCCTGAAGGTGGCAGAGCCAATGGCAAGGCCTGCGTCGCCAGTGCCGGTGATCTTCAATCGGACGATGTAAGGCGAGTCGATGTCGCTCGCATAGGCGTGACTGACAGTGGCAGTCACATGCTGGCCGGATACCGTGATTGGGGCGTGGCCTGTTCCTGTCACGGAAGGGGAGTGGTCCCCGAAGTCCCAGGAGAAAGTGAACTCCTCAATACCCTGAGGCGGTGTGAAGTAGGCCTGGAACCTTTCGGGCTCGCCTGCGCTCACTACGCGGTCACCACCTGCGTCAACGGGCAGTACGGTGGGCGGCAGCTCTACCCTTACGTTTATGAGGGAGAACGCAGCGGTCTCCTCCATGTACCTGATACGACCAAGAAGGGCCTCGATTTCCGCCTGGACGATCGCAAGTTGATTCTGGACTTCGAGCGCATCCTCCACTTCGACCGCGCGTTCGAACAGACTCAACAGAGCCTGCTCAGTGGCCCGAAGGCTGGTAAGCCTTGACTGCGTATCGACGTAGTCGTCGGTGACGTCCTGGCTGCTGGACAGCTCGGACACCACCTCGATACCCACCTGCCTGATTCCCAGCACCGCGTCGTCCAGCGCCTGCGCCGGAACTCGGACCGATACGAGGGCGTCGTGCTTTGAAGTCCTTCCGGACGATACGACCCAGCCACCAAACTGACGTGCCACCGCAGCAATATCGTCCACGGACCTGGCTACATCTCTTACGACAAGCTCAATATCGACGGTGCGGATGATGACGCGCTGCTGCTGCACCAGGGCGGCTTGGACGCGATTCAGGTCGAATCCCCCAAGCCCCTGTTTAGGTACTACGGCGGCGGCTGGTGCAGGCGCCGCCGGTGCAGGGGCTGGGTTCTGCGCCGCCTGTTCTGAAGCCTGAACTGCAGCGGCAGCGGCGGGAGCGGGAGCCGGAGCCGCCGGTGCCGACGGGGCTCCGAAAGGTTCATTCGACGAACTGCAGGCAGCGAGAAGTCCAGTCAGGACTGCCGAGAGTATGACTATCAAAACCGCGTGGGTCATTATGCGCATCTGAGTTGACTATCCTCTCCGCTGACCGTCACCGCGATTGCAGATCGAGTTCTGTGTGTAGTCCTTTTGACGTTGTGTCAATACTAACGGAAAACTCGCCGCTTCAGGCTGTCTTTACCAAGCTGCAGCTCCGCTGAGTGCGTCAGCCAGATGCGCATCGAGTGCTCCAGTCAGGACGTCTTGTCCAGGCAGCTACGCCAGGAACACCGGCTGCGTCCAAGCCTGGTGCCCGTTGGAGGACATGACGTGGGCCCGGATATAGCCTTCGTCCCCAGTGGGACGGTAGGCGACCTCTCTGCCGACTTGCTCGTCGTGAACAGTGCCGTTCTTGCCTATGAATCTCGTAAGGAATAGCGAGTCGGGCCTTCGTCGAATTTTCAGGGAAATTTCGCCTGCCGACGATTTTAGCTCGCCCAGAAAGACTCCGGTGGAAGAGTAGAACCTACCGGCTGCCATGGCCTCCACGACTGGGTCGGTCTCCAGTCCTTCTGATTCGACCATTACCCAGCCACGTCCGGGGTTGTCCTTATCTGGAGAGAAGTCATGGTAGTGGTGCGAGTCGTCGGACGCGACCCCGAAAATCGGCACACCCGCGCTCAGGACGTTGTCCTCTCTCTGAGAGGGAGTGAGGAAACCCGGCACAGGAGTCGGATAGTTGTTGCAGTCGTTGGCGGCGTTGAACACTTCCATGAGGCTGGCGCCCCGCGTCTTTATGATGGGTTCGTGGTCGAACGCCCATTTCCAACTGGGATGGTTGATGCAGGCAATGCCGCCCGCATCTCGAATGTCGTCTATGTTCGCCTGAAGAATGGCGGCCACGTCGTCCCCGTAAGTCGGTTGGACGACGCGATCTATTCCGATGGCGTTGACGTGGACCGGTGTCTCGTTGCTGTAGTCTGTTGGAACAGTGACCTCTTCGCCCGGAATCATCAGTGGACCGGGAGTACCGTTTCGTCCGTTGCCATAGTCGAGAAGGGTGAGGTGATTGTGGTCTGACAGCACAAGAAAGTCGTAGCCGTGGTCTCTGTACCATGCGGCTACGACTTCCGGCTCCGCGTCGCCGTCCGACTCGGTCGTGTGAGTGTGGATGTTCCCCCTGTACCAGGTCTGGTCTGCCACTTGATGTGCTCCGATGCTTGGAGATTGGTTTCCCAGCATGTTAGGGACGTTAACGAGGACGTGTCCAACCTGCTCTATGCAAGGTACTCCAAGTACACAACTACCGCAGGGGCGGGGCGTATATCTGTCCGCCTTTCGGGCAGTCTGCGCAGGGAGCATCGGACCACAGGGCGTTCCTGCCGCCCTCCCTCGGCAGCCCGATTCCGTCCGAGCCCAGATGACGGTCGTATATCTCCCCGTAGTTGCCCACCGCACGTATGACAGTCTGGGCTACCGTGGCATCCAGACCCAGCTCGGCCTGTCCCCATGCCCCCTCTGTTCCGAGCAGACGCTTTACCTTCACGTTGTTGCTGGCAGTAAGCTCAGAGACGTTGCCGGAGTTTACACCCAACGCTTCGCCCTGGATCAGAATGGCCATCACCGTCTTCACGACGTCAAACCACTGGCTGTCGCCATGCGGTACGAGTGGAGTGAGCGGCTCCTCTGATATGACCTCGGGTAGAATCACATGCTCACCCGGATCGGGGAGGCTGGACCTGAGAGCCGCCAGGGTTGATCGGTCGGTCGTAAGCACGTCGCAGCTGGAGTTCGCGTAGGCATCGAGAGCGAGATCGAAGTTCTCGAATATGACCGGGGAATACTCCAACCGGTTCTGGCGGAAGAAGTCCTCCATATTCAACTCGCTGGTGGTACCGGACACCGTGCATACAGAGGCTCCACCCAGGTCGGATGCGCTCGAAATGCCCAGGGGGGAGGGCACCATGAACCCCTGACCGTCGTAGAACATCGTTGGCACAAAGTCGCCCCATGAAGCGTCACGCGCGCTGGTCCATGTGGTCACGAACACGAGAAGGTCCACCTCGCCGGCCTGCATAACGGGGCCACGCTCTGCGGCGTCAATCGTGCGAAGTTCCACGGCGTCGGCGTCGCCGAGGGCCGCTGCCGCGACTGCGCGGCAAAGGTCGATGTCGAAGCCCAGGTGGTTGCCGTTCTCGTCGAGGAACCCGAAGCCCGGGGTGTCATCCAGGGTTGCGCAGACCACCTTACCCCTATCCTGGACCAATTCCAGCCTCGACTCTCCGGCAGGGTCACTTGTTTGGGCACAGGCTACTGCCGTTAGCAGCGCGAGTGATGCAACGATGAGATGGAGCTTCATTTGGCAAAACCTCCTGTTGTACGTGTGGCGACCGCAGTGGAAATCCACGCGAGGCTCTTATCAGGTGACTGACAGTAGGGGGCTACACTGCAACAGTAACCGTCATCCCAAATATGGTACCGTGTTTCGCCTTGCACTGGAAAACAGCGGACTAGCGCAGCAATGGGGAGGAGTGTCCTGTGCGTGGGCTTGTACTGATGAAACACTCGATGCCTGAGATAGATCCTGGTAGGCCCGCATCTGCCTGGCGAATTACTCCTTGAGTGTTCTCTGAATCCAGGCCGCGGTGACTGAGGCGACCTCTGACAGCGCATCCAACCTGGTTTTCCCGGACTCGGCCGGCAGATCGTAGGAGTGGTCGGCGCCCTCTACAACGTGCAGACTCGCGCGACTTCCCAGTCCATCCAGTACGGCCTGAAGCTCCTGAACGTTGGCGTACTCTTCATCGCAGCCTCCCTGGACGAACAACATCGGCACCGGCACCTGCTGGAAGTGACCGACGGTATTCTCCAGCAGATAGCGCCACCGCATCGGGAAGACGTACAGAGCAACTCCCCGGACGTCTGGCCAGTCCTCACGAGTCAGGGCAAGAGACACGACCTGACTGCTCATCGAACGCCCGCCAAGGAACAGCGGTAGGTCGAGCTCCAGAGATTCGGCGGTAGTCTTCGCGGTGCGCGTTGTCGCGAGGAGAACTTCAAGGGAGTCGATTTCTCTGGGATCGTAGGTAGTCATCCTCTCGCTGTACGGATAGTTGTATCGGAAGGTTGCGATCCCCTGATCGGCAAACGCTTCAGCCATCTGTACCATCAGGGAACAGCCTATTGGTGTGCCAGAGCCGTGGCCCAACACCATTAGCGCTGTGGCATTTTCAGGCGCTACCAGGATCGTGGTGACTTCCAGGCCGTTGGAAGTCGCGATCATCCTACATTCAGTAACCTTTGACGCGGGCAATTTTGGTTCCTCCATCGTGTGCAGTCGGTCCAGATGTCACTGACTGCCATCAGGACGACGATCGCAGCTTTCCCATGGTGAACCTAGCACGAGCTGAACCGCTAGTGCCATCTGGAGTGATGGTTGGCGGATGCGAGCTAGAGTTACTAATAAGGACCCAACTTCCAGAATGCCACCCTGCGCTTGAGGCGAGCCGCGTCACAGGATAGGATGCCCGCTGGAGGGTTGCAGTGATTGCGCTGTTCCGATCCCTGAAGCCGTATGTGATCGTCTTCACCGCCAGCGGATGCACGCTCATAATTGAGATCGTCGCAGGACGGATTCTGGCGCCCACGATCGGCGTATCGCTCTATACTTGGACGAGCATCATCGGAATCGTGCTGGCCGGTATCAGCGTTGGGAACTACATCGGCGGTCGGGTGGCCGACAGATATCCATCGCCGTCCACGGTGGGTCTGATACTGCTAGCGGGCGGCGTCGCGAGTATGGGGATACTGCCGGTGGACCACTTCGTGTCCGACAGGTTCCTGACACTTCCAATCATCCCGCGCATAGTGATGCTGACCGTCGTGCTGTTTCTGGTTCCCGCTGTCATTCTGGGCATGGTGACGCCGGTGGTGATAAAGCTGCGCCTGGGTGATCTCGCGGAGACCGGCAACGTGGTGGGCAAGCTGTACGCGGTGTCGACGGCAGGCAGCATCCTGGGCACGTTCCTCACCGGATTCGTTCTGGTGCAGCTGTTCGGCACCCGGCTGGTCATCCTGATCGTTTCGCTTGTGCTGGTGGCGATGGCGATTGCATTTGGGAACCTTTGGCGCGTGCGAATCCCGAGTATAGCCCTGGGAGCAGTGTTCGTCGCGATACTTGCCGTGAGCGTCGTCGGGGAAGCCCTGGACAGCAAATGCGAAAAGGAGAGCAACTACTACTGCATCAAGGTGAGGGCGCGCGACATCGAAGATCGGGAGGTCAGGATTCTGTACCTGGACGCGCTCGTTCACAGCTACGTTGATACGGACGACCCGATGTTTCTCCACTACTCCTACGAGAAGGTGTTTGGGGACCTCGCCACGACGATGGCGCACAGCGACCCGGATCTGGACACGCTGTTCATAGGGGGCGGCGGATACACGATGCCCAAGTTCATGGAGGTGCTGTTTCCCGAGGCGAACCTGGAGGTGGTGGAGATAGACCCGGAGGTCACTGAGGTTGCCTTTGAGTACCTGGCGCTGCCGCCCGACACGAGCATCGTGACCTACCCCGAGGACGCCAGGACCAAGCTGCAGGAGCTTCCGAAGGGCAAGTATGAGTTCATAGTCGGCGACGCGTTCAACGATGTATCGGTGCCGTATCACCTGACCACGCTGGAGTTCAACGAGATGGTTCGTGGGCTGCTTTCCGACGAGGGTGTGTACGCGATCAACGTGGTGGACAGGATGCACTCAGGCCGGTTCCTGCGGTCTATCGTACACACGCTCCAGGGCGTGTTCCCGCACGTGTACGTCATGCGGGACGACTCCAGGTGGGACAATGACGACCGGTACACGTTCATCGTAGCCGCATCGATGAAGCCGATCACCGCCGTCGAAGTGACGAGCGCAAACCTGCGTGCGGGGAGGGGGAGTCCGGTAACGCAGTTCATGCCGAAGGACGCATTCGCGTCGTGGATCGCGGACGAGCGTAAGGTGGTGCTGACGGACGATTTCGTGCCGGTGGACGGTATGCTCGCGCCGTTGTATCTGCAGAGCAGGACGCAGTGATGGGGTTGGGGTGACTGGTTTGACATGGCGCTGAGTGTTTGACCGAGCGATCTAATTCCACTCTGTCCCAGAAATAACATGACATAGCCAACGTTGGCTTCAACTATTGAGGCTTATCCACAAGTGAATGCTGCGGCCATGTTGTATAATGGCGACCTAGTCCGAGTTGGACACTGGAAGGGAGGCGGAGAGGGAGATGCGCCAGTTCATAGCGCGCCGGATTGCACTCGCGCTGCTGACAATGTTGGTGGTCTCGTTTCTGGTGTTCACCATCTCGCGACTACACGGCGACCCCCGAAATCTGCTGTATGCCGCAGATGCAATCGAGTTTGACCAGAAGCAGTGGGATGCGCTCGGCAAGCAACTCGGACTGGATAAGCCATTTGCGGTCCAATACGCTATCTTCATAGGTAAACTTCTGAGGGGAGACCTCGGTGAGTCGATCTGGCGCTACAAGCCCGTTACCGAGGTATTGTGGGGGCGTATTCCGGCCACTGCTCAGCTTGCCCTTGGCGGGTTCATTTTCTCGCTGCTGGCAATTCCGTTGGGAGTCGTGTCAGCGGTAAAACGAGGTTCGGTCTGGGACATTTTCGCGAGAACTATCGCGGTGTTGGGCCAGTCCATGCCGGGATTCTGGGTCGGAATCATGCTGATCTTCGTGTTCGCCGTGAACCTGGAGTGGCTTCCGACTTCTCGACGCGGTGACATCACTCACTATGTACTGCCCACAATTACACTGGGTATATTTCCCTTGTCGGGAATCTTGCGACTGGTCCGGTCGTCAATGTTGGACGTGATGGACTCCGAGTTCATCAAGTTGGCGAGGGCCAAAGGCGCGGCCAACGCCAGGATCGTTTGGAAGCATGCCTTTCGGAACGCGCTGATCGCGCCTCTCACATTCAGCGGACTGCTGATTGCCGGACTGCTGACGGGTTCGATCATCACCGAGACGGTGTTCGCATGGCCGGGCCTTGGGCTGCTCGCCATCGGCGGAGTCCAGAACTCGGACTATCCTGTGACCCAGGGCGTTGTGCTGGTGTTCACGGCCTTCTACGTCTTGACATCGTTTATGGTGGATTTGGCATACGCCTTTGTCGATCCTCGAATACGGCTGTCCTAGAGGCCTCGATTGTGAACGACACAGTGCTCGTAGCAACATCCGGCAGAAGCGGCCTGGGCGGCAAGCTGGCTGACGGTCTTGCGTTCATGCGCAGGTGGCCAGTCGTTTCAATCGTGATTCTTGCCGTCGCCGCATTTGCAGCCATAACCGCAACTACGCTCGCTCCGCATAATCCCAGGATTGGCGACCTGGACGCCAAGTTCACACCGCCAATCTGGTCAGAAGGCGGGTCTGGACAATACGTCTTCGGAACGGATCATCTGGGCCGGGACATTTTTTCCCGGCTGATGTTCGGGGCAAGGGTTTCGCTGTCCATCGCGGCTGTTTCAGTGTTTATCGGTGGTGCGATAGGCGTTGTGACGGGTCTGATTTCAGGTTACTACGGGGGCTGGGTGGACGATCTCATAATGAGAGTGGTGGACATCTTCCTCGCGTTTCCCCTGATCTTACTGGCCCTAGTGCTTGTAGTCGCATTTGGTGATAGTGTCATCCTGGTAACAATCCTATTGGTCTCTTGGGTGTGGACAAGCTTTGCCCGTCAGGTCAGGGGAGAGACGCTCCAGTTGAAGGAGTTGGAGTACGTCAAACTGGCCCGGGTGGCCGGTGCCACAACCCTGCGGATAATCTTCAGGCATATCTTTCCGGGCACGGTCAGCACCACGCTGGTCATTGGAAGCCTGCGCGTGGGCTTTGTGATACTGGTTGAGGCGTCGCTGAGCTTCCTGGGAGCCGGCGTGCCGGTCTCTACGCCTACATGGGGATCCATGACCTCCGACGGTCGGCAGTACATCGAAAACGCGTGGTGGATCTCCTTCATGCCTGGGATGGCGATTCTTCTGGTTGTCGTTGCGGCCAACTTCCTGGGCGATTGGATGCGTGATCGACTCGATCCCAGGTTGAGGCAGATATGATGTAGGTGACAAGCGATTAGAATCGTGGCCCGATTGACGTATTGGCAGTACCGCCAATATCAAACGGCTCCGTACCTCGAAGGTCGGAGCCGTTTTGGTTGCTATCCAGAGGGGGGACTGACACTCGAGGTCAGTCCCCCCTTGTTGTTGGCTGCCGGCTACTTTGCGTGTGTTACGGTCTCCCAGCTATTGGGGTGTCCTCCGGGTCCTCCGACTACCGTCCAGTCGCCCACGTTCAGACCGCTGACGAACCAGCGATCGACCTGTGCCACAGAGATGCCGTACTGGTTCTCGAACCCTATTTCAGCGTACTCGGTCGTGAGCTTACGAAGCTCATCCAGGCTGAAGCCCAGTTCTGCGGTCTTGTCGACGTATTCCTTGTACTCGGGGATGTTAATGTTACCGCCGCCGAGGGCAGTTAACTGAATGTGCAGAGGGTACGGCTCTCTGCTGCCGCAGCCGACGTTGAGCTCCTGCCAGTTCTTCTCCTGGTTTCGCGCGATTGCTGCGGCGATCTCCACCTTGGAAATCTTGGTCCTGATGCCGACGTTTTCCAGCATTGGGGCTAAGGCTTCTGAGATCTCGACGACCTCGGGCCTGGCGCCGGTGGTCACTATGAGCTCGGCCTCGAACCCGTCAGGGAATCCTGCTTCGGAGAGCAGCTCCTTTGCGCGCGCCACGTCGCCTTGGGGTGGCATCTCCTGTTCCCAGCGCTCGTGGGTACCCTCTTCGAGCCAGAGTCCGTCACTGTCGCGCAGGAAGCGATGTGAGAATAGGGTCTTCCCATGACCGGCGAGTACGTTCCTCACGATCGAGTCCTTGTCGATCGCCAGTGCCATCGCTATTCGGACCTTCTTGGAGCGCTCCATGGACGCCGGGTCGTCGATGTCGCCTATCCATGGGTGAGCATCGATCCACTCCTGGAACGCGGCCTGGCCCTCGGCCTTCTTGCGCGTGTAGATGCTTTCGATGGGCTTGTCATCCCGGTAGCGGTCAACGGGCTCATAGTACTGACCCGTTGGGAACATTCCGCAGTACGCTCCGGCGAACCCCATGACGTGTCCTTTGAGCTCTGAACGCGAGGTCAGATTTTCCAAGCTGGCCAGCGGCACCTCGGTGATGTCAACCTCGCCCGTTCGCACCTGAGCTATCCGGGTCGCCGCCTCTCGAACTTCGAAGATCGACAGCTGGTCGAAGTGCGCCGTCGATCGCCAATGGTCCTGAACGGCCTCCAGCTCAACCTTGTCCTCGGTGGCGAACTCCATCATTTCAAACGGGCCGGTACCGACGTCCAGATCAGGGGTCTCGCCCTCCTGCTCTAGATACTTCTTGGAAAACGTATTGAAAACGGTCGGAGCCGCTGCGGTGAAGTTTCTCCAGTAGAGGTAGAACAGCGGTGCGGGATCCATCCATGGGATAAAGACCGTGTAGTTGTCCTTCACCTCCCACTGGTCCCAGTGCAGCCGCGTAAACGCGATGTTGACGAATTTGCTGTCTTCGCGCATGGTCTCATTACCGGACCATGCGACGTCTTCGGCAGTGAGCTCGCCATAGCCCTTGTGGAATTGCAGACCCTCTCGCAACTGCACGGTTATTCCGTCATCGCCAACCTCCCAGCCCTTGTACAGGCGGGGTTCGTTGTTGCCATCCGGAGTCATGACTGCAGGGGGTTCGTGGACACCGAACGCCCAGCGATTGCTCTCATTGGGCCAGGTGAGCTGAGATGGGTAGAACTGTGGTAGGCCGATGCGCTGTTGAGATACGCGCAAATGTCCTTCAGGACCTTCCATCATGGTGGGCTCAGGAGCCGTGGTCGCCACTGGCGCCGGAGCAGCAGTGGCTTGAGGCGCCGGAGCCGCAGGCTGGGCGGGGGCAGCCGGTGCCTCTTCAGCTTCGTCGGAGGTACAGGCCAATGCCAGAACGACGACCAACGCTACCACCATCCAAATCATATGTCGTGTACGATTAACTCCCATAGGGTTACCCCTCCTCACTATGTCGTCCGGATTGTGTTGACCTTGTCGGTTCGCACATCCTCCTTGATTTACTCCAATGTCCAGCGTCGAGAGTGGCTGGGATGAGCCAAACGGTATCACTGCCCAAAAAGGGTGTCAACGAATTCAGCAATTTTTCATCAACTACCAACGGGGTACGGCTGTTCCGACTTGACGCTGCCGAATCAGTCGAGGGACTTAACGACCACGTTGTCAATCAGCCTCACGGAGCCAACACGGACGGCGAGGGACACGAGGGCGGGGCGGTCGATGGTGGTCAGCTCTTCCAGGGTCTCGGCGGCGGCGATGGATACGTAGTCTATGGAAGCGGCGGGCACAGTGTTCAGGACCATCATCATCTGACTTCGGATCGTGGCGGTGTCCCGGATGCCCTCTGCGCACAAGGTCTCGGCAAGTCGTAGCGCCCTCGACAGGGAGAGCGCCGACTGGCGGTCCTCGGAGGTGAGGTAGGCGTTTCGGCTGGAGAGCGCGAGTCCGTCGGCGTCTCGCACGGTTGGCATGACGACGACGTTAGCCCCGAGATTCAGATCGGCGTTGAGACGCTTGACCACCAGGCACTGCTGGGCGTCCTTATGTCCGAAATAGACGTTGTCCGGTCTGACTATGGTCAGCAGCTTGCAGACGACGGTCGCCACACCGGCGAAGTGCCCGGGGCGATGCTCTCCCTCCAGCCCGCGGGCGATGGCCCCGACGTCGATGTTCGTGTCGAAGCCGGGCGGGTATATCTCGGAAGCCGATGGAGCGAACACCAGGTCGACACCCTCCCGGCGGAGCTTTTCCAGATCGCCCTCCATGTCCCGTGGGTAGGTGGAGAGGTCCTCGTTCTCGGCGAACTGGGTCGGGTTGACGAAGATGCTGGCCGCCGCGGTCGCGTTGTCCGAGCGAGATCGCTTCACAAGGGACAGGTGCCCCTCGTGGAGGTAACCCATCGTGGGAACGAGCCCCAGGGGTCGGGGACAGGAGCGCTCGACGGCTCTGAAGTCAGCGACCGTTTCTATGACCTGCATATGGAAATATCTACTCAGCTAATTGTATACGTAGCGCCCATTATAAGGGAACAGGACGTTGGCGACCGTTGGTGCCCACAGCAGTTCATGGCGTGAAGCCTTGAACGAAACTGCAGACTGCTGGCTCATGTTCAGCCGTATATGAAGGGATTACGCTCATTTCATAAGGCTCTATGCGGTTAAAAGCACGCCACTTGTCGAATGTAACAATGGATAATATAATGGCGGTTGTATGCGCCCCGAATTGGGGGTGGGTCTGATACCCGATTCGCATCCATGTAGCACTAATCCTGCCGAGTTCCACTCATGACAACGAGCAAGCGCGACTACTACGACGTACTGGGCATATCCAGAGACGCCTCCGAGGAGGATGTCAAGAAAGCCTTCCGAAAGCTGGCGCTCGAGTTCCACCCTGACCGCAACCGCAGCGAGGGCGCGGAGGGGCGATTCAAAGAGGTCAACGAGGCATACCAGGTACTCTCGGACGCGAAGAAGCGCGCTGACTATGACCGCTTCGGTCATGCGGCGGTTGGAGCGAACGGCGGCAGGGGATTCGACGGCTACGAGAACTTCGGCGGATTCGGCGATATTTTCGATGCGTTCTTCGGGGGTGGGTTCGGCAGTCAGACGCGGACTTCGGCGAACACACCGCGACGGGGGAACGACCTTCAGACCCGGCTGACAATCACGTTCAATGAGGCGGTATTCGGAGCCGAGAAGGATATTGACATCCAGCGCATCGACGTCTGCGAACGCTGCCAAGGCTCTCGCAGCGAGCCCGACTCGGACAAGACGTTGTGCAACAACTGCAAAGGGTCCGGCCAGGTGCGCCGCTCCCACCAGGGATTTTTCGGACAGTTCGTCCAGGTAACCACTTGCGGCGTCTGCAGAGGAGAGGGAAACACAATATCGGACCCCTGTACGCAGTGCAGAGGTGCAGGTCGGGAACGTCGCAAGAGAAGGCTCGCAGTAACCATACCGGCTGGAATAGACGACGGGACGCAGATCAGGCTCAATAGAGAGGGCGAAGCCGGACTCAACGCCGGCGGCCCCGGCGACCTGTACGTGGTGTTGGATATACAGGGGCACGAGGTGTTCCAGCGGTCGGGAAACGACATCCACGTTTCGATTCCGGTCAGCGTCCCGCAGGCGACCCTCGGCGCCACGATTGAAGTGGCCACCCTGGAGGGAGACCAGAAGATCACGATTCCCGCGGGCACGCAGCCCGGTGACCAGATTTCGCTCAAGAACAAGGGGGTCCCCCACCTGCGAAGCAATCGACGCGGCGATCAGATCGTCACCGTACGGGTCGAGGTACCGAAGTCGCTCACCGAGGAGCAGAGGCAACTGTTTGCCGCGCTCTCCGAGTCGATGGGCGATGAGGGGGTCAGCGGCAAGGGCCTCTTCGACAAGGTCAAGGATGTCCTGACGGGCGATTGATGCCGGACGAATGGCTGGAGCTGAGCATCGAGACTCCGCCTGAGTATGTGGAGCCTCTGACCGAGATCTTCCATCGCTATGGGGAGGGAGGCGTCGCCGTCGAGCAGCCGGGAGGATTCAATCCGGACGAGGGCGAAAGTCCCCCCATACCCGACCGGGTTGTGGTCAAGACTTATCTCCCCATTGATCACACGACCGACCATCGACGCTCACAGATAGACGTTGGAGTGCGCCTGGTCGCGCACCTCGCGCCGGTGACAGAGCTCCGCGAGCGGCGCGTCAGCCAGAGCGAATGGCAGAATAGCTGGAAGGAGTTCTTCCACGTTCTTCGCGTCGGCGAGCGCATTGTGGTCTGTCCGACATGGCGGGAGTACGAAGCCAAGCCCGACGAAGTCATCGTGCATCTCGATCCAGGCATGGCATTCGGAACAGGTCATCATCCGACGACTCGCATGTGCCTGGAGATGATCGAACAGACAGTAACTCCGGGGGACAGCGTGCTGGACCTTGGCTGCGGCTCAGGGATACTCTCCATTGCCGCGGTCAAGCTCGGCGCAGAGCGCGCCGTCGGGTTCGAGATCGATCCAATCGCGGTAAAGGCGGGTCGCGCCAACATCGATCTGAACCGGGCAGCAGACTCCGTCGAGTTGATTCACGGCACGCTGCCGAGTCCGAGAGCTCCTGCCGGATCGTTCGACTGCGTGTTCGCGAACATCTCCGCGCGCGTCGTTACCGACCTGGCGGCCCGGATTGTCGAGTGCATCGCGCCCGGTGGGCGCCTGCTTGTGTCCGGAGTCATCGAGAAGCACCTGGACGGAGTGACGGACGCTCTCATCGCCGAGGGCGCGACTATCGAACGGCAGGAGATCGACGGCGACTGGGTGGCGCTACTCGCGTCAGTCTGACCCATTCCAGCAGGAACACGTACATGGCGGCGAAGCCCAAACTCAATCAGCACAAGAAGCAGCAGCGCGCGCTCAGGAAGCGCACCCAGCGCAAGCAGAAGATGGCGCGCCGCCAGTCACAGGAGCCTCGGAGGGAGACGCCAGCGCAAATATTGCGTCGCGCCCGGGAAATGCCGATCGAAGGTGCGTGGATGCAGCGGGAATGGCAGGAACGGGGCGCGGCGGTAGTCGTACTGGCCCGTACCAGCTCCAGCGGCAACATCGTGTTCGGCGAGTACGTGGTGGACTACCTGTGCACGGGTATCAAGGACACCGCGTTCGCGACCGACGTCTCGCCCGAAGTGTTCGCTAACGAGGTTATCCCGCGGCTGTATGGCGGCATCCCACCGGTTGCCGCAGCGGTCGAGTTGGTGCATGAAATCGTTTGGGGCGCGGTCGAGTACGCTGAGACGCTCGGTCTCAGACCGGCGAGCGCGTTCAGACAGTCGCAGCGCATACTGGAAGCGCCGGATGCTCTCCCCAGGTCTGGAGTCGAGTTCGGGTACCAGGGAAGGCCAGCGTACGTGCCTGCACCGCAGGACAACCAGGCAGCGATCATCACCCGCCTGGTTGACAGTGTCGGTCTGGGCAACTTCTACTATATTCCGCAGGGCGACATCCCGGATGATGTCATCGATCTTTTGCAGATCGAGCAGGGCGAGGGCGATGAGGCCGGTGCGCCGCTGTGGACGCCTGAAGGTCAGCAGACGCCGGGCAGAGTGGAATCGGACTCCGGCCTGTGGACGCCTGGCGAGCAGGCTGCTTCGGAGGAGGCCGACGCTCCCGCGCTGTGGACTCCGGGTAGGGGGTAGCCGGTTGGACCGGCAACAGCCGGGGTCACCTACTCAGACTTGGGCTCTCGGCCCATGAGGTACTGCACTGCCTGTGATACCGAGATGCCGCCGACCATGATGCTGTAGGTTGCCTGGGCAATGGGCATCTCGACGCCGAGGTCTGAGGCCAGGTCGAGGGCGGCGCGGGTCGTGTCCACGCCCTCGGCCACGCTATCCATCTCGGAGCGTATCTGGTCCAACGACTTGCCGGCCGCAATCTGTGTGCCCACGTAGTGGTTCCTGCTCAGGGCGCTCATGCAGGTCGCAACGAGGTCGCCCATTCCGGCCAGTCCTGCGAACGTGGCGGGACTTGCGCCAAGGGCTACGCCAAGGCGCGCAATCTCGGCGAGTCCGCGGGTGATTATCGTTGCCTTGGAGTTGTCTCCGAATCCCATGCCGTCACAGATGCCCGCGCCGACGGCGATGATGTTCTTGAGCGCGCCGCACAGCTCGACGCCGATTAGGTCGTCGTTGGTGTAGACGCGAAATACTGACGAGTTGATGATCGCCTGGGCGTCAGCGGCCGCGTCAGCGTCGGTGGACGCGACTACGGTGGACGCGGGCATGGACTTGATGATCTCGCGGGCGAGATTAGGTCCTGACAGGGCGCATACTCCGCGGGAGAGCGAGGGCATCTCTTCGAGCAGCACCTGGCTCATGCGCTTGCCGCTGGACAGCTCCAGGCCCTTGACGGCGCTCACGACGATTGTGTCGTTCGAAATGGCACGGGCGACCCTGCGGGCGTTGGCTCGCAGCGTCTGGGAGGGGACGGCGAATATGGTCAGGTCCGCGGACTCGTGGGCCTCAACGGGATCAGCGAGAGCGTGCATAGATTCCGGGAACGGGACTCCGGGAACGAACCTGGAGTTCTCCCTGGCGGACTCGAGACCGGCGGCTTCAGACTCCGTCCGTGTGAGCAGCCGGACGTCGTGTCCCTCTCTCGCCAGGATGATGCCGAGCGTCGTACCCCAACTGGTGGCGCCGACCGCCGTGACTATGGCCATTCAGCCGACCTCCGAGGGCATTTATTTATTTTCTGAGGGCCGCGATATGGATAGCTCCTTGCCTAAGCGTAGCTTTCTAGTTGCAACGAGCCGCATCTATACTCGCCATGACATTCTGAGCCGCCTCAACTGAGCTCTGCACCGCGCTGAGCACGACCTTCGCGAGTGCAATTAGAGCTTGCAGCGGCATCGTCAATACATCGGCGATGGCAGCTTCCATATCACTGGTGACTTCTTTCGCTTTGTCAATCAACCCAGCCAGTCCCGTTCTCGCCTCTCCAACCTCTTCGTCAGAACCTATCGTCGTCAAGAAACTCTCAGCGTTGGTCAACCAGTCCTGGAGCTGAGTCAGTAGCCTGGATCCAGCCTCTGCCAACGTCTGTGCCGGACCTAAAACTGCGCAGACATCTTCCCAGGGGATTATCACGTTGACAACCATGACTCCTATCGCAGAAGCCAGTACTAATCCTCCGACGACGCCTAGCCCTAACCATACGAGCCTATTCATTTTCACCACGCTTTCGGCATTGGTGTTCACGCGCCTGTCTTGTTGGTTGTCTCTCATTTCCCATACCTTGAAAGTCGTTTGATGTGTAGTTTGGGTGTGGCAAACCAATATTGCCTACCAAATCAGCCGCTCTGCGGGTTACTTGGGCCGTGTGTACTCGTCAGGAACGAACATGCTGCGACCAGGCCCATGCAACGCCAGATCGGACAACTCGGGCAGCGGTGTCGGAGTTTGGTCGTCGGCGTCGAGAGGAATCCAACGTCCGGTGAAGAGCTGCGGGTAGTACAGAGCACATTTCGATGCCGCTTCATTGTCGACGTCGAACGCCTCTCCAAGTCCCCACCATCGAAGCGTTCCGTTAGCTTCCGCTGTTCTCACGATTTCGGAATCGCGATGGTAGCTGGTGGGAAGTTCATAGCTGTCGAAAGTCCCTTTCAATTCAGGATCGGTCATGAGACGGCGAATAAGCTCATGTGGTCGCTCCGGGACCGTGAGCAGGTCGCGGCCTGGTATGTCTATCCAGTTCATCAGTCTCACGTACTGGTTTACAGCGGTTCGTGGCGCGATGACGTCACCTTGCTTTTTCTCCTCCGCCTGACGGATGTAGTCGCCCATCTGAGTGTTGAACTCGTCGGCTTCACGGTCTAGGTTCTCCCAACACCATGACCTGTACTGCTCGTTGCGCTTGTCAGCGTTCAGTGGCGACAGCGGCTCGGACCAATAGTCCTTGCACCACTTGGATACATCTCTTAGATAGATCGGGTCTTCCCATGCCCGGCCCAACTGATGGCCCCACAGCGCCCGCTCTATGTCGGACATATTGGCCGGGTCGAGTGTGGCGAATCTTGCATATCTGACGCCGCCAAGGCTGTCCATCGCCCAGTAGTCGCACCGAGCGAGGTCATCATAGCTCCTGAGTCTCGCAGTTGCGGTCGCCTCCGGAGCCGGTACCACGGTTGGAGTCGGAGTCGGGGTCGCAGTCACGGTTGGCTCGGGTGTAGGCTCAACGATGGGGGTCGGTCCCACTGCGGCCAGCGGCGTGGGAGTCGCGGTCTGAGGTACGGCAGTCGGTTCCTCAGCGCGTAGTGGTGCAGGTGTAGGCGCCGGTTGAGGCGTGGCGGGAGCCTGGCGCGTTGTCGCGAGTGGTTCTGGTGTCGGAACTGGCTCGGCAGTAGGGGCGGGCTGTGGTTGCGTTGGCTGCTGTCTCACAGTCTCAAACGTCGGCTCGCTTCCGCATGAGATTCCAGACAGAACTAGAAGTGCGGTCAGGGCAACAGCAATTCCGACAGCCAATCGCCGTGCTCTCAAAACGGGCCAGATGGACAACCTGTTTCTCACCTCAAAAGGGGTAGGTAGGGGATTAGGGTGAAGAGAACCCTGAGATAGGTCAGCCTCTCATGCTCTAACTGTGCCCTAAACCTTTCCCAACTGACTAGGTGGTTGCGGTCTCGGTTCTTCCGCGTTTTCTGGTCAACATCCGGCAGTCATACAGATCCCGGCGGCGAAGTTTTGCACCTCTCTACTCTGTGGCCTGTCTGACATTTATGGGCGGCCTCTGCGAAAAATGCCCCTCCGCCCCTGGATTCCAGCTCTCGGAGACCTTTGCATAACTTCGTCATTTCGGCGAATGCCGGAATCCAGAGGGGCGTGGGTAGTGCCCGGTAGCTTGCGATCAAGCCCTTTTCACCCTCACCCTAGCCCTCTCCCGTCAAGGGGAGAGGGAACTTTCATGCCAATGACTATTGGGACTGAGTATCCATCAATTTCATATGGACTCGGCGCTAGGGGCTGCTTGCGAGATCGGCCTTGCGACCGATCTTTCGCTCGGTCCCGTTCAGCAGGCGTTGGATGTTGTCGCGGTGCCTCACCACGATCAGCGTTCCCCCAATGATGCCGTACCAGCTATACACAAGCGGCACAGGATCGTAGAAGACCGCCAGGACTATCAGCACCGCCGAACCGAGAGCCGCAGCCGCTATCGACCCCAGCGACACGTACCTTGTCAGGCCTACGAGTAAGACTCCGACCACCGTGGCTATGACGCCCGCGATCGGCGACAGGATCAGCAGACCGCCCCAGCCGGAGGCCGTGCCGCGTCCTCCCCGGAAGCCGATGAATACAGGCCAGTTGTGTCCGAATATCACGGCGAGGGCCGCGGCTGCCTCGACTCCTCCGGAGTCGAACAGGAGCCTGGCGATCACGACACCAGCGACAGCCTTGCCCATGTCCAGCAGAAGCACAACTGCCGCGGTGGTGGTGCCTGCGGTCCTGAGCACGTTGGTCATCCCGATCTTGCCGCTGCCATATTCGCGTATGTCGACCTTGGCAACGAGCTTCCCGGCAAGCAGACCGAATGGAATTGACCCGATCAGGTAGGCGATCGGGACCATGACGAGATACTCGATCACCCGCCTCTCCTGCCCTTGAAGCGCATCTTGAGCGGGCTTCCCTTGAATTCGTACGCGCGGCGCAGGCGGTTTTCCAGAAATCTCTCGTACGAGAAGTGAATGCTGTCGGCGCGGTTCACGAAGAACGTGAAGCTGGGCGGAGCTACCTCTTCCTGGGAGACGCTGTAGATCTTGAGCGTGCGTCCCTTAATGCCCGTGGGGGGATGTTCGGCGATTGCGCTCATCATAGTCCGGCGCAGGTCGATTCTCGGGATGCCCTTCGTCCACTCTTTGTAGACGTCAACGGACGTGGCCATGAGCTCGTCGAGACCGGTGGCGTTCAGCGCCGATATGAAGCAGATCGGGGCATATGTCGCAAACTTGAACTTGTCGCGGAGCAGGGTCTCGATCTCGCCCTTGGTGACTCCCTTGCCCTGGAGCAGGTCCCACTTGTTTACGCCGAACACAACTCCCTTGTAGGCGTCGAGTATGTAGCCCGCAATGTGGGCGTCCTGCATGGTTGCAGGCTCCATCGCGTCCATGAGCATGATCACCACGTCTGCCCTGTCAATGGCTCTGACGGATCGGATCACGCTGTACTTCTCGACGCCGGTGCCGATCTTTCCGCGCCTTCGTATGCCCGCGGTGTCGATCAGGAGCACGTCCATGTCGTTGTATTTAATGAGCGTGTCTATCGTGTCTCGAGTGGTGCCGGGAACGTCGCTGACGATGGAGCGGTTCTCGCCGGTCAGGGCGTTCAGCAGCATGGACTTGCCCACGTTCGGCCTGCCGACGATGGCCAGGCGCAAGTCTGCGTCCGGCTCAGGGAACTCGGGCTCGGACGGGAAGTGAGTTACGACCTCGGCCATCATGTCGTCGAGGCCCAGGTTGTGGTATCCGCTGATGGGGTGAGGGTAGCCGAGACCAAGCTCGTAGAACTCGGCGGCGCCAGCGGCCTTCTGATCAGTATCGACCTTGTTTACGGCGAGCGCGACTGGCTTGCCGCCGACGCGCAGGATCTCTGCCACGTCAATATCGGAACCGGTTACGCCCTGGGTGACGTCGGTGACCATGATGATGATGTCGGCGTCTTCGATGGCGATCTCGACCTGAGCGCGCACCTGTCGCCACATGTCGGTGTCCGGGAAGATCTCCAGGCCGCCGGTGTCGACAAGAATGAACGGGTGGTCGGCCCAGTTCGTCTCGAGCATGACCCTGTCGCGGGTCGTGCCCGACTGCTTGGACACAATCGCGACGGTCCTGCCGACCAGCCTGTTGAACAGCGTGGACTTACCGACGTTAGGTCTTCCGACGATAGCTACGACAGGTTTGGCCACATTGTCCCCCGAATTTTTTGTAAAAGGGCCATCGCCCACACCTTTTTCCGTAAAAGGGGCGCCGATGTTCTCACTTCCGGGACCATCCGGCGGTCATGCGAGTGTGGAATGGAATGCTATCAGATTAAGGTGTGGGATTGCACGGCTGGGAGACGATTCAGAGCCTGTGTCAGTTTAGGAGGCGGCACCCTGCGGGATCGAAATCCCCTCTCCCTCATGTAGGCGGCAGGTTGTCTGCGAGGGCAGCCTGCCGTTTTCTTTTGCGGCGACGCTTTCCTAATTCGTCTCACTTAGGGCGTTACCACATCAATGAGCAATTGTGATAGCTTTTGCTGCACAGTCGGATGTCAGGAGGATTGCTGTGGGCGACATGGACCACGAGAGCTTTATGAGGCTTGCGCTGGAAGAGGCGCAGAGAGCGGCTGACGAGGGAAACGTCGGCGTGGGATCGGTTATCGTCAGGGACGGCGAGCTCATAGCTCGCGGTCGTAATCTGGTGCCAGTGACCAAAGACCCGACGGCGCACGCTGAGACTGTCGCTCTGAGAGAGGCGGCAGCGGCGCTTGAGACTGACGACATGACAGGTTGCGCGCTATATACTACGTTCGAGCCGTGCCCGATGTGCTGCGGCGCCCTGATGAACGCGAACATCGCGACGCTGGTGATGGGAGGACGCCCGTCGGCTGACCAGACCGGGTGGGGCGACTACACCGTGGAGCGTCTGCTGGAGATGTCCGCATGGGACGACCGGATGGAGGTCGTTACCGGCGTCCTGGTCGACGAGTGCATGGGTATCAGACAGCCTTAAAAGGAAATAGGGGCCAATGAACTTTTCGGGCAAGCTGGTTATCATCACCGCGCTGGCAGTGACGGTGCTGCTGGTGAGCAACATCATCGCAACCAAGCCGTTGTCGCTGTTTGACCTTCCGTTCGAGTTCCTGGGCAGCACCAGCGTCATCGTTTCTGTCTCTGTTATCTGTTTCCCTCTGGGTTACATCATTAGCGACGTTCTAACCGAGGTGTATGGATTCCGCGTTGCCCGTGGAGTAATCTGGCTGGGCTTTGCGTGCAACCTGCTGATGGTCATCCTGATCTGGCTTGGCGGAGCGATTCCGGGAGCCGTCTTTTGGGACAACCAGGACGCGTACCAGGCCATACTTGGCACAACCGGCTGGCTGCTGCTGGGCAGTTTCGCGGCCTACATTGTGGGTGAATTCTCCAACGCTGCGATCATGGTGACGCTAAAGAATGCCACGGAGGGCCGCTTCCTATGGGTGCGGACGATCTCGTCCACGGTCGTAGGACAGGGCGTGGATTCGGTGATCTTTTATGGTATCGCTTTCGGAATATCGGGGCTGTGGCCTGCCAGGGACGTGTTCAGCGCCATGCTGTTCGCCTGGCTCGTCAAGACAGCGTACGAGGTCGTAGCCACCCCTCTGACCTACGTGGTTGTCGGATGGCTCAAGCGCACTGAGCGGATGGACATATACGACGCGCCGAGGTCGCTCAACCCATTCGGCATATTCGGCAGCGGGGATGGGTCCAGCTTCAACGCGGCCCGGCCCGCCACTGCCTGAAGCCCTAGTCGCGTCGGACAAAGGGCGGGAATCGCCACAGGAGTTATGCAATTGCGATTCGGAGCTTTCTGGCAGGTGCCCGGATTCGTGGGGTCGACGGTCCCACGCCGGCATTGGGAGACGATCGAGCAGATAGCGTTGGCGGACAAGCTGGGCTTCGAGTCGGCGTGGATTGCCGAGTCGGTGTTCTTCCCGGGTCGGCCGCTGTCGAACCCGTTGATGGTGGCGTCGGCCGCCGCGCAGCACACCGAGCAGATCAGGTTCGGGACGTTGGCGGCGCAGTTCCCGCTTCATCATCCCATCCACATGGCGACGCAGGCTGCGACATGCGACATCCTCACCAACGGCAGGCTGGACCTGTGTCTTGGCGGACGCTGGGGTGCTCCTTCGGGCCAGGCGTTCGGTCAGGGTAAAGATATCAGCGCGATGGAGAGCCGAGGCCGTGTGGCCGAGGGCATCGAGCTGCTGAAGGCGGCGTGGACGCAGGAGAAGGCGAACTTCGAAGGCGAGTACTGGAGCATGAAAGAACTGCTTGTGGAGCCGAAGCCCCTGCAGGAGCCGTACCCGCCGCTTCTCCTTGCCGCCAACAGCGACGAGACCTTTCCGTACGCCGCCAGCATGGGTCTGGGAGTGATCGGCACGACGCTCAGCCAGCCGATGCCGCGCATGATCGACAGGCTGCGTGAGTTCGAAAAGGCTAAGCCAGCGAGTGGAGCGAGCCACCCCCAGCCGTTCCACGTCAACATATCTTTCTTCGTCGCCAAGACCAGGAAGAAGGCGCACGAGATGATGGCCCGAAACTGGCTGGACGAAGACATCGTAACCTCGGTGCCCGATGCCACCGCGTCGTCGGTCGGCACCTCACGGCACAGCTTCACCAGTGGGGTAGGGGGCTGGGCAACCTGGAGCTTCGAGGACGCCGTACGCTACTCGGTGTACGACGATCCCGACGGGTGTGTCGAACAGCTACGCTCGCTTGGTGAAGACATGCCCGGAATGGCGCAGTGCATACTCGAGTTTAACCGCAGGGGTCGCCTGACCAACGACGAGATCAAGGAGTCCATGCAGCTCTTCGCGGACCAAGTCATGCCTGAGCTGAGGTGACGCGCCAGAGTCTGGAAAGTGAGGACAAGTATATGTCGGAACTGAGCACCCTCGCCGCAACGGTAGGGCAGTTGCTGAAGGACCGGGGTGAATCGCTCGCGGTGGCTGAGTCGTCGTGCGGTGGGCTGCTGAACGCGACATTGGTGGCAATCTCAGGCGCGTCGGCATACTACGTTGGCGGCGCGATCATCTACACGCGCACGGCACAACAGGGGCTGCTTGGGGTCCCGGACGAAGCAATGGAGGGGAAGCGTGCCAGCACGGAGGAGTACGCCGCAATGAACGCGGCGACGATTCGCGAGCGGCTTGGTACGACCTGGGGACTGGGCGAGACTGGTGCGAGCGGTCCGACGGGCAACCGCTACGGCGACAATTTCGGGCACGCCTGCATCGCAGTCAGCGGCCCTGTGGAGCGCTCGATCACGATCGAGACGGCTGACCCGGACCGCGAGGGCAACATGTGGGTCTTCGCGGAGCGCGCGCTTGCGCTGCTGGAGGAGTGTGTACGGGAGGCGGGGTAAGTCTCCTCTCTTTCACGGCTTAGTCAGCACGCGGCCGTCGCCACCTCCGGTGCGCCTACTGCCGGCATTACCTCTTTCGCGAATAGCTCCATCGACTTGAGTACCTTGTTGTGGTCCAGACCGCCCATCGCGAAGTTCGCGCCCAGGTACCTGACTCCGTGACTCTTTAGCTCCTCGATCTTGGAGATGCAGTAGTCGGGGTCGCCGATTATGGCGCGGTTCTCGAAGACGTAATCGACGGTCGCTGGGAATTCCGTCCGGGTGCGTCTCCAATCTTCTATGCGGTGATGGATTTCGCTTCCGCCGTCCTTGAAGTAGCTCCTCCAGAACAGCATGTCCAGCACCCACTCCAGGTGCGCCGCAGTGTCGCGCCGGGCCTGCTCCATAGTCTCGGCGACGTACATGTACCTGAAGAACGGCACCTCCGATGCGGGCCTGTCGACTCCGGCGGCTTCCATTTTACTGACGAATCGCTGTAGCAGATCGAGCGCTGGTGCCGTGTCCATCACCACGGCGATGCAAAGGTTGTGTCCGCGCGATATGCAGTAGTCGAGCGTCTCCGGCGTGCGCGTCGCGGCGATGTAGATCGGTGGATGCGGGGTCTGTACCGGAGGAGGCGCGAGGCTGACCTTGTTCAGGCTGTAGAACTCCCCCTCGTGCGAGAACTCCTGGTTGGTCCACAGCCCCTGGACCACGTTAACGCTCTCCTGGAAGTGCTCCTGGCTCGTCTCCGGAGAGACGCCGAATCCGCTGTATTCGTAGCCGTACACACCGCGTCCGAAACCCACGTCTAGCCGGCCCCCACTCATGGCGTCCAGCGTCGCGGCGTCCTCGGCGAGCCTGATCGCGTTATGGAGCGTCGGAATCAGTACGCCCGTACCCAGCCTGATCCTCCTGGTCTGTCCGGCCATGTAGCTGGCGATCACCAGCGCGGACGAGCCGATGCCGTACCGGGTGAAGTGGTGCTCGGCGATCCACGCGCTGCTAAAGCCGAGGTCTTCCGCAAGCCTCACTTCGTCAGCTGCGTGCACGAGGAGCTTCGCGGAGTCGGTCTTTTCAGGCCAGGGTACGTGAGTGAAGAGGGCGTATTTCACAGTTCAACTCCTGTTGACCAGGGTCAGCGAAAGGGTGGGCTAGGATTGAAGTTGCGCCAGGCTCAAGATTACCGCGGCGACGTTGTGGACGGCATTCGGCAGATTTATCTCGAACTCAGATGGTGCATCATCGCCCGCGCTGTCGGAAATGCCGCGGAGTTCCAGAAAGGGCAGACCTGAGAATGCGGCGGCTCGCGCGCCGCCCGCGCCCTCCCACGCTACCGCAATCGCGCCGGTATCTCTGTGAAGCTCGCAGGCGCGCTGGGGGTCGGCTATGCCCTCATCGCCACTGGCCACGATGCCGAAGTGTACGTCGAATGGCAGTTCTGTTGCTGTCAGACTGGTCTCAAGCTCTGCAATTGTTGCCTCGTCGCCGGGGAACCGCGGAAGGGGATTGCTCTTCATTCCCCACTTGAAGTCGTGCTCGACAGTCTCGGTCGCGACGACCACGTCTCCGATTCCGAGGTCGTCGTGCAGACCTCCGGAGGTTCCCGCGCAGACGATCAGCTCACGGTCGGGCAACCTGTCGATTGCGTGCTGGGTCTGAATGCCGAACTGGGCCTTGCCCAGTCCGCCAGGCGCGACGATGAGGTCGCCGTCAAGATAGCTCCGGCATGACAGTCTGCCTGCTGATGTCTCGTGAGACACGAGGCCGAGTTTCTCAAGTGCCTCGATAAGGGAGTCGAACTCGTCTTCGATTGGAGTCAGTGCAAGAATTCGCATGAAGGTGTGTGTCTATATCACCTTCTGCCGTTCCAGCTGTTCGAGCGCGTCGATATTGAGGTCGAACACTTCTGAGAACACTTCTTCGTTGTGCTGTCCCAAGAGCGGCGCGGCGGTGAAGTCCACCGGAGAGTCCGACATCTTCACTGGGCAGCCGGGAAGGGTGAACGGGCCGTATTCGGGGTGGTCGACGGTTACAATCATCTCGCGCTGTCTCAGATGCTCGTCGGAGTACAGGTCCACAGCGTTGAAGCACGCGCTGGCGGGCACACCCGCCTCTCCGAGAATCTTCATGACCTCGAACTTGGTGTGCTGCTGAGTCCATGTGCCGATTGCCCGGTTGATCTCGTCTGTGGCCTTGGCGGTTTCGACAGGGTCTTTGAGGCGCTGGTCGTCGATTAGGTCTTCGCGGCCGATGGCAGTGACCAATGCACTCCACATGGGCTTTCTCGCGGGTGAGGCGATCATATAGACGTAGTCGTCCGGGCCGCAGGGCGCGCAACGGAAAGTTCCAACGCCGGGACTCGACCTCAGGCTGTTGCCGGTACGCTCAGGTGAGACTCGGCCCTGCTCCGCCCTGGCCATCCAGGTCCGACTCAGATTTACTATGGCGTCCTGCATGGAGACCTCGATGACCTGCCCCCTGCCGGTTGCCTGACGCTGCCACAGAGCGGCGAGTATCCCGATTGCGGTGTGCATTCCGGTCGCTGAGTCTCCGGACGTGGTTCCCGGACGCATCGGTGGGCCGTCAGGCTCTCCAGTGGCACAGAAGCCTCCGCCCGCCGCCTGTGCTACAGGGTCGAAGCTCTTGTATGAGCTGTACGGGCCGTAGGTGCCGAAGCCCTTCACGCGGGCCAGGACGATGCGCGGGTTGACCTCGGCGAGTACATCGTAGCCTAGGTCGAGACGTTCCAGTGTGCCGGGCGCGAGATTCTCGGCGACGATGTCGCCGCTTCTGACGAGGTCAAAGAACATCTCGCGGCCCTTCTCTGTCTTGAGGTTGAGCGTGACGCTGCGCTTGTTGGAGTTGTAGTGGATGAAGTAGTTAGAGTCGCCTTTGGATTCGAGTCCGGCTCTCCGTCCCGGGTCCCCGACGCCGGGCTGTTCTATCTTGATGACGTCTGCGCCCAGCCATGCCAGCATCTGTGTGCAGGACGTCCCGGCCTCGAACTGTGTCAGGTCGATTACGCGTATGCTTTCCAGTGCCTTCTGCATGTCTGTCTTTCCTTACCTAACTCATCTCTGGGTTGCCGAGCGGCAAGCTATTTCGTGGGTTGCGGCCCCGTGTTGAAGTGTCTGCAAACTAAGTAGGGGCGGTTCGCGAACCGCCCCTACTCAATGCCAACTGGGTTGGTTCCGCTAGTTCCGGATGAAGTCGAACTGCTCGAAGTTGCCGTTGGTGATCGGCACAGGGTCGATACCGAGCTGGCGTTCGAGGATCGTCGAGTAGGTCAGCCGGAAGTCGTTGCTGAAGTGCATGTCGCCTTCGAGCTGGTCCTCTGGGCGCAGCGACGGGAAGTCTGCGTACAGGCCGCCGTTGACGTCGCCGCCAATGACGAACGCGACTCCGCCGGAGCCGTGGTCGGTGCCCGCGCCGTTGTCGTTAATGCGGCGTCCGAACTCGGAGAACATCAGGATGACGGTGTCCTTGTCCTTGCCGTGCTCCTTGAGGTCGTCCATGAAGTCCGCGACTGCCGTCGAGACGTCGCCCCACAGCTTGGCGTGGGCCGAGAGCTCGTTGGCGTGGGTGTCGAAGCTGCCGTGCTGCGTGTAGAAGACGCGCGTGCCGACATCGGCGAACATCACCTGGGCGATATTCTTCATGTTCTCGGCGATCGGGTTGTCAGCATACTCGACGCTGGACGAGTACGCGGAAGGAGCGGTCCTGAGAATGTCGGCGCCCTTGAGCGCGTCCATGCCGACCTGGCTGATGAACTGCGAGATGGTGTCCTTGCCGGAGCCGCCGTATATCTGGGAGAACGCTTCGAGCGCGAGCTTGCGCGCTGCCTCGTCCTTGATGTCCGGCATGAGGCCGTAGGTCTCGAGGTTGCCTACGGAGGCGACGGGGACGTCCTTGGCGTACATGGCGCGCGGGAGGCCGCGACCGAAGTTGACGCCGGTGACGACGTTCTCGGCCTTGGGATCGAGCTCCCTGATCGCCTGCCCCAGCCAACCCTCAGGCGCGATATCCGCGGGCTGGGCGGTGTGCCATACGTCCATCGAACGGAAGTGAGACCTGTTCGGGCTCGGGTAGCCGATACCCTGTATGACCGCCACCTTGCCCTCGTCCCACAGCGACTTGATCGGCCCCAAAGCCGGGTTCAGTCCCACGTGGTTGTCGAGGTGCAGCACCTGGTCCTGCGGAATACCGAGGTATGGCCTGTGATCGTAGTACAGACTGTCGTCGTACGGGATCAGGGTATTCAGGGCATCGTTCCCGCCGCTGAGCTGCAGAACCACTACCGACTTGCTGTTGCCGTTACCGTTCGCTGTCATTTCACCACTCCCTGTTGTTGGAACTCAGTTCCCAGTCTGGACTTTCAGGCCTCTCTAATCTCCGTTTCGTCGGTAGATCTGAATTCTGTGTCGGTTGCTTTCGGTCACGTACATACGGCCCTCGTCATCCAGCTTGATGGCCGTGGGCGCCCAGAAGAACTTCTCAATGTGGGACGATACTTCGTGCGGATCGTCGTTGAAGAAGTCGATCTCCGGCTCCATGTTCGCGCGTTCGCGGGCGGCAGCCTCTTCGAGGTTGATCGACAGGAACGCCTCGGCCCACTTGGAGTCGGTGGCCTCTCCCCGGATATTCTGGACGAGGCCGCCGCCGGAGTCGAAGATAACGACTCGCTCGTTGCCCCAGTCGGAAACGTAAACGTACCCCTCGGAGTCAACCGCGACGCCGGACGGCCTGTGAAGCTGGCCATCGCCGCGCCCGGAACTGCCGAAGGACGTTATAAACTCGCCGTCAAGCGTGAGCTTCTGAACGCGGTCGTTCTGCCAGTCGGCGACGTACAGGCATCCGTCCGGGCCGACCGTGAGGCCCCATGGGAGGCTGAACTGTCCTTCGCAGGAACCCAGCGAGCCAAAGCTGTTTATCAGCTCGCCTTCGGAAGTGAACACCTGCACGCGATTGTTGTGCTGGTCAGCGACGTACAGGCGGTCGTCTGCATCGAATGCCAGACCAGCAGGCCCGTCAAGCTGGCCGGGCGCGCTGCCTGACTCGCCCCAGTGGTTGACGATGCTGCCTGACGTATCGAAACTGGTTACGACGTTCTTGTCTTCGTCGCTGATGTAGATGTGTCCCTGGCTGTTCTCTGTTATCGCAACGGGCCAGATGAACTGACCGGCCTCTTCGCCGAACGACGCGAACGTACCGTAGTACTCGCTGTCGATGTCGTAGATCGTGACGCGGACGCCGCGGATGTCGCCCTCAAGGGAGCGGCTGATGGTGTACAGTCTGCCATCGCTTGCGCAGACTGTATCGACGGGGTAGTAGAAGCCACGCCCCTCCATCGTGGACAGTCCGATGGTGTGGCTGTAGACCATTTTCTGTCGGGTTGTTTCAGCAGTGGTCATGATTTCCCCTACTGTGCGTGTGCAAGCTCTCTTTTATCGCATACAGCCCTTGTTGCCGTGCCCCGGCTGGTGACGGGAATACAGAAACACCTACGCGCGCTGGAACTCGTGAGTAGCCGCGATCATCTGGAGCAGCTGGGCTACTCGTTCGCTGGTTTCCTGGTCCACCTGCGGTCCTGCGACGATGTCGCCTTCAGCGGTGGCGTAATCCACAAGGGACGCCCTGGTCTCGTCGGATACGGATATCACCCCGATCTCGTCGAGACATCGGTCAACAAGCTCCGATGGGGAAATTGCCGAGCCGCCGTTGGTGGCGACTCGCTCGATGATCGACCTGACGCCGGGATGCTCGGTATTACCGAGCTGACTCGATGCGAAGTTCAGCCTCTCGACAAACGTTCCGGTGTCTATCCACTCCAGACCCTCGTGCCAGCCCTCCACCGACGGCGGGTTGATCAGGTACTGACCCATCCAGGTCATCTGCAGCTGGCGCTCCACGATTTGGCGCTTCGGCCTGTGGAACTCGCCGGTGAGCCGAAGCACGCCCGTGACGATCTCCGCCGGGCTCTTGACGCGGGCGTACCAGGAGTCCTGCGACTTGAAGAAGTCGGACGTGAACAGCACGCGCAGCATGTGACCTATGTCGTAGTCGCTCTCGAAGTAGGCCTTCGAGAGTATCTCGATGGCTTCCGGATCCTGCGGCTCTATGTAGGGCCACTGAGGCACGGGCGGCTCGTCGGCGACGAAGAAGTGGTACATGTGCCTCGCGATGAACGCGGCGGTGGCGGGCTGCTCGGAGATGATGTCCACGATCTCCTCACCGTTGAAGTTGCCAGTGCGACCGAGGAACTCCTTTTCGCCGCCGTCGTGGTCTTCCTCGTTGAACTGGAAGTGCCAGGAGATGCGTCCGTAGGGCCAGATCGAGTCTCTCTCGGCACGCAGGGCCATGTACTCAGTGTTGCCGATCGTCCACCCGGTGAACGCGCGGGACGCTTCCTTGACGTCCTCTTCGCTGTAGTTGCCGACACCTAACGAGAAGAGCTCAAGCAACTCCCTGCCGAAGTTCTCGTTGATGGCCCCCTTGTGGTTGTCGTGGTTGTCCAACCACACGATCATAGAGGGGTCCCTGGCTAGCTCGGTAAGCAGTGTCTTGAAGCTGCCCATACCGTAGCGGCGGAACATCCTGATCTGGTCGTTCAGCACCTTGCCGTTGGTGATCTTGGGGTAGCCCGTGGCGAATATGCCATGCCAGAAGAGGGTCATCTTCTCGCGGAGCGCGTCGGAGGAGGTCGCCATCTTGTACAGCCAGTATGAGCCTGGGCTGATCTGCCCCATCATGCCTGACTGCTCGTGGTGGTACCGGCGAATCAGGTCGTCGGTCATCTCGCTGGACTGTGACGGGTTCAGAAGGCCGTCAACAACGCCGTCGTATCCCTGCTCCGAAAGCGACTCGAGTTGACTCCGACTGGCCCCAAATCCGGCGCGGCGTATGAGGTGCGCCAGCAGTTGCAAATCAGCGGTTGCAGTGGTCATAAGAGCCTCCCCCTAACGTTGTCACATCCGGTCGATACAATCCGGATGTTTGCTTCTAAAGCATCCGAATGCATTGAATAACCAAGCGCAATCCCCCCAGGGGATTGTTGATTGCAATATATCACAAGATTGCAAGCTGCATAAGTGGGCAAATTGAGGCCGGGACGTGTCAGTTCCCCAGGCGCCTGCGTTCCCGATTCCTTACCGACGCGATGACCTCGTCCACGCCCATGCGGCCGATGGGGCCGGATGCGTACATGGAGCCGAAGACGATGCCGTGTCGGAGAACGAGGAACTCCATTGGCTGAAGGTAGCGTCCGTGGGCCTTGTCCTCGGTCCACCACGGCGCGAGGACCTTCACGCTCTCCTCGGTGACGCCGTAAGCGATGGGGATGGTGAGGCCCACTTCTTCCGCCATTTGGGCCGCAGTGTCGCGGTCTTCAACGGTGGCTCCGATAACGGACACTCCCATCTGATCCAGCTCTTCGAGGTTCTTCTGGTAGGTGGCCAACTGCCGCCTGCAGTACGGTCACCACTCTCCCCGGTAGAACAGCAGCGCGAGGTAACGCCCGGAAATCTGGTCCGGTAGCGTGATAGTGGAGCCGTCTACCAGGTCCAATTGGAATTTCGGAAGGCGGTCGCCCTGTGTCAGCTTTTCGGGCATGGCGGTTCTCCTGGTCGGGGTTCGGGTGTCACCTATGTCCAAAGGATACTGTATGGCCGGGTCGTCTGACAGACTGTGTAAAGGCAGTTTCTCATTCTCAGAGCGCGTGGCGTATGGGACAGGTGTCGTGTAGTATCGGGGCGATCACTGAGCTTTAGAGGAGCGTAATGGCAGAGATAATGGGTGCCGATCTGCAGAGGCAGCCGCGACTCAAGGGCAAGGTCGCGATTGTCACCGGCGCGGGCTCACGTGGAGACATCATCGGCAACGGCCAGGCGGCGGCCATTCTGTTCGCTTACGAGGGGGCCGACGTGCTGCTGGTCGACAGCAGCGACGAGCATGTGGGCAGGACCCTCGGCGCAATCGAGTCACACGGCGGGAGCGCGTCGATCTTCATCGGAGACGTGACGTCGCCGGAGAGCTGCCAGGCGATGGTCGAGGCTGCGGTCCAGAGATACGGCCGGCTCGACATCCTTCACAATAACGTCGGCATCGGCGGCTCGGGCTCGGTGGTCGAGGTCGATCCTGACGACTGGGACCGGGTCATGGAGGTCAACGTAAAGTCGATGATGCTGATGAGCAAGTACGCCGTGCCCGTCATGGCATCGGGCGGCGGCGGAGCCATCGTCAACATATCGTCGATCTCGGCAATAAGGCCGCGCGGCCTGACGTCGTACACTGTGTCGAAGGGCGGCGTGATGGCGTTGACCCAGGCGATGGCGGTGGACCACGCAAAGGACGGCATCAGGGTCAACTGCATCCTGCCGGGGCCGGTGTTTTCGTCGATGGTCGCCCCGAATATGTCGGCAGAGCGTCGCGATACACGACGCGCGTCATCGCCGCTGGGGACCGAGGGCAGCCCGTGGGACATAGGCTGGGCAGCCGTCTATCTCGCCAGCGACGAGGCCAAATGGGTCACCGGGTTGATAATGCCTGTCGATGGCGGCGTCACGCTGATGAGCCCAAACAGATAACACACCTATCGAATTAAGGACACCAACATGCGCACTATAGACATACACGCACACATTTCGCCTTGGGCCTTCGTGGAGGCCATGAACGCGGGCGAGGACTGGTACGGGATCACGTCCGAGGCTGTTCCCGCCCACCGGCACAATCCGCGGACGACCTGGACGCCCGAAGAGCGCCTGGCGGACATGGACTCGCTCGGTGTAGACGTGCAGGTGCTGTCTACGAACGCGGTGCTTTACAGCTACGACAAGGACCCCGAGGCGACCAAGGCGATGGCGCGCGACTGCAACGACTACGTGGCGCAGCTTACGGTGGACCGCCCCGACCGTTTCGCCGGACTGGCCACGCTTCCGTTGCAGGACATCCCAGCCTCTATCGACGAACTTGAGAGGTGCATCACGCAACTAGGAATGAAGGGCGCGATGATCGGCGACCACGTGAACGGCCGGACTTTCGATGATCCAGCGTTCCTACCGTTCTGGAGGGCGTGCGAGGAGCTTGGCGCGATGATACTCATCCACCAGGGCGGGCCGACCATCGTCAGCCAGAGGTCCAGCAAATACCACCTGCCGAACACGATAGGGAACCTCGCTGACAGGGCGGTGACGTATGCCGCGTTCGTTTACGGCGGTGTGATGGACGCATGCCCCGACCTGAGGATCTGCCTGTCTCACGGCGGCGGCTACACCTGCTTCGGTATCGGCAGGATGGACCGCGGATGGCAGGTGCGTCCCGAGGCGAGGGGCAACATCTCGCAGCAGCCGAGCGCGTACCTGGACCGGTTCTACTACGACACGATTACTCACAGCGAGGAGGCCCTGAGGTACATCATCGACAGAGTCGGCGTGGACCGAGTCCTGTTCGGCACCGACTGGCCCTACGATATGTGCATCGACTGGCCTGTCTCCTGGATCATGGGCCTTGAGAGCCTGAGCGGTGATGAGAAGGAGATGATCCTCTGGCGAAACCTGGAGGGACTTCTGGGCATATAGGCTCACTGTCCGAAGATTTGCATCAAGTACCAGTGGGGGGGACGACATGGTCAGGTTAGGCGGATCGGCTACACAGTCGCACTTCGACGTGTTTCAGGGCCTTGAGACCATCTTCCGGCGTCGGGGGATAGAGCTGGACTGGGTTCTATACTCGGACTACGACGCGATGGTGGACGCCTTCGTAAACGGCGACATCGACCTGGCATGGAACGGCCCGCTGGGCTACGTGAAGATCAGGCGCCTACTCGATGAGCCGTGTAAGGTGATTGCCATGCGCGACGTCGACATCGGCTTCGTCACCCACCTCATCGCCGGAGCGGACACGGATATCGTGACCGTGGAGGATCTGATCGGCAAGCGGTTCGCCTTTGGACGTCGCGGCTCCGAGCAGGCAGGACTGGTACCGTATCACATGATCAAGGAGGCGGGCCTGAACCCGCAGAAGGACCTCACCGCGATCAGCTTCTACGAAGACCGCGACTCGCAGACCGCCTCAGACGAGCGCGACGTCGTGGAGCGCGTATACTCCGGCGAGTTCGACGCCGGAGCCGTCAGCCGAGGTACGCTGATGTCGATGGCCGAGGACGGCAGCGAGGCAGTCCAGCAGGTGCGCGCGTTCTGGTCCAGCCCTCCGTACAGCCACTGCTGCTTCACGGCGCAGGGCGGCATGGACGCCCAGTTGTTGGGTCAGATCGAATCGACATTCCTGTCCATCACCGGCCGCGACGAAGTCGAAGAGATCGTGCTTAAAGGCGAGGCCTGCGACAGCTTCGTCCCCGGCATCCAGCACGGGTGGGACCTGATCGAGGATGCTGCCGTGGGTGAGGGGCTGGTCTAGCACGAACCGTTGTCAAGACCAATGTAGGGGCGGTTCGCGAACCGCCCCTACGGCGCCACCCGATACGCTATGCAGCTCACGATCTCAATGCTCAGCTGAGGCTGCGCCAGGCCGGTTGTGCCTATGACCGCCCGGCAGGGCGAGCTGGAGATGAACTCGCTGTAGATCTCATTGAGCAGCGGCCAGTTGTCCATGTCTGTCAGGAAGACGACAAGCGTGACGACGCGACTGTAGTCCGTGCCCGCCGCTTCCAGCGAAGACTGCACATGGCGAAATGCGGCGCGGTACTGCTCTACGTCGGACTCTCCCGCGAGTACGCCGTCGAAGCCTGACGCGGTCGTTCCTCTGACGTGCACTTTGATTGCCTTCGCCTTCAGCATCCGGGTCAGGTCTTCGTCGAAGTAGTCGCCGTACAGTCCTATACGGTAGGAGTCGAGATCCGTCGTCTGATGCCGGCCGCCTGCGATAATGAGGTCGAGCAGCGCGTCTCTCTCTTCAAACGTCAGGGCTTGGGCTTCGTCTATGCTCATGGCGTCCAGGTCGGCGAGGGTGTAGCTCATTGCACGTCTCCTGATAGCTTTCGCTCGATTGTCATCTATACAGGCAGAGCCCGCAACACAATCGAACGGGTTGAACCCAGTTACGGATTAGTATGTAAAGCCCTCACCGTCATTCCGGCGAAGGCCGGAATCCAGTGGTAGTGGGCAGCTTTCGTAAAGGTTGCCTGCCAATCTAGGACAGGCTTCGGCGAATCAGAAAGGGGAAAAGAATGAAAGTAGGCGTCAATCTGATCAACTTTGGGCCGGGGGCCAACCCGGAGTCCCTGAGCCGGACAGTCAGGCTGGTCGAGGCGATGGGCTATCACCTGATCATGAGCTCGGACCACATCGCGATCACCCCGGACGTGAGCTCCAGGTATCCCGCGCCGTTCTACGAGCCGCTGACGACGCTCGGCTGGCTCGCCGCGACCACGCAATCTATGGAGATCGGCACGACGGTCATCATTCTGCCGTACAGGAGTCCGCTGGAGACCGCGAGGGCGGGCGCTAACGTCGACGCGCTGAGTGGCGGCAGGTTCATACTGGGCGTGGGCGTCGGCTGGGCCGAGCAGGAGTTCGCGGCGCTCGGTGTTCCGTTCCGCCAGCGCGGGGCCATCACGGACGAATACCTGGCGGCCATCAAGTCGCTGTGGACGCAGGACGTCGCCTCGTACGAGGGTCGGTATGTCTCATTCAGGGACGTCGATACGGCTCCGCGTCCGGTTAGGAAGCCGCATCCGCCCATCTGGGTTGGAGGGGCCAGCGACGCCGCTCTGCGCCGCACGGTGCGCTACGGAGACGGCTGGCATCCGATCAGGATACGGGTGTCGGATTTCAGGGAAACGGACATTCCTCGTCTGCAAGCGATGGCCGACCGTGAGCAGATGCCAATGCCCGCGCTCTGCCCGAGAATACGTCTGCGCATCACCGAGTCACCCATGCCCGAAGATCAGCGCATCGCCGGCGAGGGCAGCCTCGACCAGATCAGGGCCGACCTTGAGGGCCTGCAGTCGCTGGGCTGCGAGTACGTGCTCCTGGACACGTTCTACGACGACGTCGAGGCCACGACGCATCACGAGACCGCGTGGCGGATGCTCGCAACAGTGGCCGAAAAGGCCGTCGACCTCTCCAACGAGACCGTGCGGTGAAGGGATGGCGTGTCACTCGACCACCATCGTAGGGGCGGTTCGCGAACCGCCCCCATCGGGGATCCATCGTTGAACCACAGATACAACCCAACTACCCACCACCGTCGTATGATCGAATCGCAAACCGGCAAAATCGACCATTGCCATCACCCGTAGGGGCGGTTCTCGAACCGCCCCTACCGCAAACGGCGCTGACATTCCGAGTCTTCCACCTCCCCTTGCAACCCCAGGCCGTTGACAGCCCATAACCTCGTTCATATCCTTTCACTTATAGCTCCCCGAGGAGACATCCACGTTGCAGACGAGTCCATTTCCTCCAACCAGTCTGGTGAGGGAGAATTCCCCGAGGCTTGATGACGACATCGCCGACAACCTGGAGCGATCTGACTTCAGCATCAGGGTGCCGTGACGATGGTTCTCGACTTCTCCCCGCTGGAAAACGCTGTGATGCAGCTCGAAGAGGCTCTGGAGATACACGGCTCGGAGCTTGCCCTGAGCGACCCACGTCTGAAAAGGCATCTGAGGGCAGCGGTAATCCAGGCTTTCGAGTTCACCTATGAGCTGTCCTTCAGGATGCTGAGGCGCTACCTGGAGCTGGCGTCGCCCAATCCGGCGGAGATAGACGGCCTGGTGTTCAACGAGATCATCAGGGAGGCGTACCGCCAGGCGCTGGTGCGCTCCGAACTTCCGGTATGGCGCGAGTATCGCAGGAACCGTGGTACAACCAGCCACACGTACAACGAGGAGAGGGCGCAGGAAGTGTTCGAGAGCGTGCCGGACTTCCTCCAGGACGCTCGCTACCTACTGAGTCGACTGCGGGAGAGGAGCGAAGCACTTGACGACCTCGCCAATTGAAATTCGCCCCGACCATCTCAAGATCGTTCAGGACATCCTGCGCGATCATCTGCCACCTGACGTGAAGGTGTGGGTGTTCGGCAGCCGCGCTGCTGGCACGACGAAGCATTCCTCAGATCTCGACCTTGCGCTCGAAGGTGCGGACAAGATCGACCGCAGGATCAGAGGCGCACTGGAAGACGCCTTCGAGGACTCGGACCTGCCGTACACAGTAGACATCGTGGACATGAACCGAGTCAGCGACAAGTTCAGACGGATCATAGAGACGCGCCGAACCCAATTGAGTTTGTCGGCACACCTCTAACTCTAACTTTCTGCAATGTTGCCTGAATGGCCTACTTGACCTGCAAGAACACATGTACTATCATTTCTGCCAGAACACACGACTCAATCTGAAAACTCCCAACCAATGCCCCTATCCCAGTTCATCAGAGACAACACCAACGACGGCCGCAACATCGCCAGCGTCCTCATCGATGTGATGGAGGGACGTCTCGATGGCTGTAAGATCAGCCACAGGCTCACAGCCGCCAGATTGCTCACAATCTACGGTTACGAGGACGCTGATGACTTCATTGCCGACAACCCAGCGAGCTCTTCTGACGTGCAGGGTAGGCGCAGCGGGATTTGGGTCCAGATAGACCCCATTCTCACCACGCTCATCAAGATCAGGACTGACGATGGACGAGCCATAGCCCTCTTCTTCATCGACGTGATGGAAGGCAGGGTGGAAGGCATCCACGTCGGACACCGCGTCGCAGCAGCGAAAGAGCTTCTCAACCGCACGTTCGGCAAGAGCCGCAGCAGGGACCTGCCCAAGCCTCCCGGTTCGAACTTGCCCAAACGCCAGTCTCACAAGACACATCAACGGGTTGCGAAAGCTCAGACCCAGGCCGTCGCCGCGGCACCCGCTGCGAGCACAGCGGTTCTGAAAGAACCTGAGCAGCAGTCGGAGCCTGAAACCAACGATGCTGGTCCCGTCTACATCGACACCGGCGATCCGCTATACATCGACGAGGAACGGATCGAGTTCTTCGAAGCCTGTTATGACCCGGACTTCGATCCATACGAAGCGACTTGGAACGAGAACTACGCCCAGTCATACACCGGCTGCAAGGATCCCGATTGCGGGGTTCACGGTAATCCCCCGGAACTCGAATTCGACCCCAACGACTACCACTACTGACCGCTCTTCACCCCGATCGCGTGGGCTCTGGCGACTGATAGGTAGGCGTCCGGGTGCTCGCCCCACTGCCTGATGCCGTCGACCATCGACTTTAGCTCGGCATTGGTCGTGAGGCCCAGCTCAATGGACTCCTGGAACAGTGGGATGTTTTCGATCCAGGCGATGTAGCCTTCGGCTGAGGCTCTCGTCGACTCCAGACCCATCACGTTCGACACGCGTGACACGAACTCGACGACGTCGAAACCGGCCTCGCGCATCTGCGACCTCAGGAAGCGGCCACCGTTGAGGGAGCCGCCGATTCGGTTGAATCCGCCCTCGAACAGCTCGAAGAACCTGCTCAACTCGGGACACTCCGGCACGATGAACGGGAACGACCAGTCGGTGCGGATGACCGCTCCGAGGCCGCCGGGTCTGGTGACCCGGTGTATCTCTCTCAGCGCACGGACGGGATTGGAAAGGTGCTCGGTAACCGCGCTGGAGAATACGATGTTGAACTCGCCGTCTTCGAATGGGAGGTCGTAGATGTCGGCAACCCTGAACTCAACGTTGTCTGCCCCCGTTTCGGAACCGAGTTGGTTGGCCTGGTCGATCATCGTCGGCTCGATGTCTATGCCGACCACCCGACCGGGTGAGACGACCTCTGCCAGTCCGACCGTGATTGGGCCGGGACCGCACCCGCAGTCGAGCACACTCATGCCCGACGACAGGCGCGGCACCAGGAAGTCGGCGACCTCGCGGGCGTCACGGTTGGTGTAACCCTGCTGCACGTTGGCCGAGTCGTATCCGTAGAACGGTTTGCCTCCGAACTGAGGGATAGGTGGTACGTCCGCGCTCATGGTTGTGCTCCTCGCGCTGTCTCACAGCTTCTCGTAGATCTGTATGCGGTGCCTGTTGCTCTCTGTGACGTAGAGTCGTTCGTGCCGGTCGAGCTTGACCGAGATAGGTCCCCAGAAGTACGGCTCGACCCTCGCGGACTCGTCGTATGGGGTCTCGACGTCGGGAGAGGGAGTTACCATGATGTTGGATTTGAGGCGAGCCTCCCACTCCTCCGAGTTGGCCTCGTAGAAGTCCATGGCCCACTTGGACAGGGCTGACTGTCCCCTGAGCTTCTCCAGGAACCCGCCGTCCGGGTCGAGCACTTGCACGCGCTCGTTGCCCCAGTCGGCGATGTAGATCAGCCCCTCGCCGTCCACCGCGACGCTGGCCGGTCTCTGGAGCTGCCCGTCGCCGTCGCCGGACTCGCCGAATGCGGCGATGAACTCGCCGTCGGATGAGAACTTCTGAATGCGGTCGTTGCGCCAGTCGGCGACGTAGATGTTGCCGTGGCTGTCGAGCGCGGTGCCCCAGGGCATGTTGAACTCTCCGGGACCGGTCCCCGATGAGCCAAAGGCGGAAACAAAGTCTCCTTCCTTGGTGAACCCCTGCACTCGACTGTTGTAGGCGTCAGTGACAAGGACGGTGCCGGAGGAGTCGATCGTGATTCCGGCAGGGCCGTCGATCTGTCCGTCTTCGGAGCCGTGTTCTCCCCAGTGCCTGAGGTAGCTGCCGGAGGCGTCGAACACCGTGATTCGGTGGTTGTGCTCGTCGGCGAGGTACAGGTTGCCGTCAGTGTCGAGCGCTACGGCGGTCGGCCACACGAACTGGCCGGGGTCCGAGCCGTAAGAGCCGAAGTCTCCGAAGTAGTTGCTGTCGAGGTCGCAGATGCCGATTCGGATACCGTAGGTGTGGACCGCGTTTGAGCGGCTGAGGACGTACAGACGCTCGTCTTTCGAGATCGCGATATCCACGGGATTATTGAACCCGCGTCCCTCCATCGCGACGATTCCTATTGTGCGGTCGTATCTCAGCACCTGTCTTGCGGTCATCGTCCCTTCCGACCTCCTGCGGGTCAAGGTATCGGAAGACGGGAGACTGCGCAAACGGCGGTGTTGACAGCGGACCGGCTCAGGTGTTCAGCTTGGCTTCCAGGTTACGAAAGCGGGGTGATCCTATGCGTGTTGGATTCATTGGTACCGGGAGCATTGGACGACCTATGGCCGCGCAGATCGCCGCCGGCTTCTCTCTAACAGTCCATGACATTAGTCAGGAGGCCGCGGCTTCGTTGGTCGATGGCGGGGCCGAATGGGCTGAGTCTCCGAGGGCTGTCGCCGAGCAGTGCGACGTGGTCTGCACCTGTCTGCCGGGGCCGCCCGAGTTCCAGGAGGTGATCTACGGTGCTGACGGTGTCCTGGAGGGGATTGGTGCGGGATCTGTGCTGATCGATCACACGACCAACTCCCCCGAGCTGGTGCGCGAAACTCACCGGAGGCTGGAGAGCGCCGGTGTGTCGATGCTCGACGCGCCGGTCAGTGGGGGCGCTGAAGGGGCGAGGACGCGCGACCTGACCATGCTGGTCGGCGGCGACAACGACACGCTCGATCGCTGCAAGCCGGTACTGGACGCGATTGCGAAGACCGTCATGCACGTTGGGGACATCGGCGCGGGCTGCGTGTGCAAGATCGCGCACAACTGCGCGGGGTTCTCGCTGGATATGGCAACTGTTGAATGTCTGACGATGGGAGTTAGCGCCGGTGTGGACCCTGCTGTGCTGGTCGAGGTGTTCCAGAGGTGTGCGATCGGCAGGAACTTCAACCTGCACACTCGACTTCCGGACACCCTGTTCAGCGGCGACTTCGAGCCGCGCTTCGCACTGAAAACGGCTATGAAGGACATGCGGCTGGCCACAGAGCTTGCCGAACACTACGGCGTTCCTATGAACCTTACGGAGGTCTGCCAGGCTGAGATGGAAGAGGCGATGACCCGAGGATGGGAAGGCCTGGACAGCTCGGCATTCCTCAGACTCCAGGAGGAGAGGTCGGGGGTGCAGCTCCGGTTGGTGTGACCCTGGACCCCGCGTCAGTCAGGCCAGCTGGTACTCTCGCGTCGAGCCGATCATTCTCAGCGTCTCTGCCACGCGGCGCGTGAATTCGTCCTGCTCGTACGCCCTTGAGGACTCCACGAGAGTCGACCGTGTCTCGTCTGAGACCTCAATAGGTCCTAACAGGTCAATGCAGGAGTCGACGAGACTTTCGGAGTCGATGTGCGTCGAATGCTCTGAGTTGAGCCTGTCCGCTATGGCCCGGACGCCGGGTGATCCTGGATCGCCCAGGTACCGGGATGCGAAGTTGACCCTCTCGACGAGCGATCCGCTGTCGATCCACTCGGCCCCCTCGTGCCAGCCCTCGACGCTCGGTGGGTTCAGCAGCTCCTGACCCATGTAGTTGGTCGAGAGGCCAACCTGGAACATCTCGACAGTCGGTCGTGGGAATGGCCGGGCGGTGCGCAGCGTGCCAGCGACCAGCTCGGCCGGACTCTTAACCCTGCGGAACCGGACCGAGTTGGACTTGAAGTGGTCGGAGTTGAACATGTCTCTGAGGATGGCGCCGATCTCGTAGCCGGAGTCGAAGTAGGTCTGGGTTAGCCGCTTTATCAGGGCTTCGCCGGCCTCGTCGATTTCGTCGGCGACGAAGAACTGGTACAGCCGCGTACACACGAAACTGGCTGTGGCGGGTTGCCGTACGATCACGTCGATCACGTCCTCGCCATCGAACGGGCCAGTCTCGCCGAGGAAGGTCTTTTCGGAGTAGTCGTGGTCGTAAGACCTGAACTCGAACTGCAGCGCGACACGGCTGTACGGCCATATCGAAGCCCTCATGGCACGCAGCGCCATGTACTCGGCGTTCTCAAATGTCCAGCCGGTGAAAGCGCGTGCGGCCTCTTTGACGTCCTGTTCGGAGTAGTTGCCGATTCCCATCGAAAAGAGCTCGAGCAGCTCCCGCCCGTAGTTTTCGTTGACCGCGTCCTTGTGGTTGTCGTGGTTGTCGAGCCAGTGGAGCATCGCGGGATCCCTGGAGATCTCCAACAGCAAGGTCCGGAAGCTGCCTAGACCGAACTTTCGGAAAGTCTTTACCTGGCTCGTCATGGCCTGCACGTTGTTGACCTTGCGCTCACCTGTGGCGAACAGGCTGTGCCAGAACAGCGCGATCTTCTCCTGAAGCGGGCTCGTGGTGGTCATCATGCGATACATCCAGTTGGTGACCGCGACCTCCACGAGCCTGAGCTCGGACTGGTCGACGTGGTAGCGCCTGATGATGTCGTCCGGCATGGCAGAAGCGCCGGACGTATCCAGCAGAGAGTCGACGGTGCGTTCGTAGCCGTCGGAGATTGCAGACTCTATCTCGTCGCGTGTCGCGCCGAATCCGGCGCGCCGCATCAGGTGAGCCATCAGGTGTACGTCTGCGCTGCTCATATCACCATGTCCATTCTGCCGGACATTAATACACACCATCTCGCGGGAGGTGGCTGATCTGAGATCAGGCTATGCCCAGCTCTTCTCTTAGTGTGTTGACCATCTCGGCCCTGCCTCGGGTGGGCCGTCGCTCACGCAGCCCTATGGGCGCGTTCTCGACTTCCGGGATAACCTTGATCGCCACGAACACGGGGCCGGTCTGCTCCATGATCTCGCCGACGCTGGTGCTGAACTCCTCGAGGTCGTCGAAGCTGTAGGTGGAGGCGTAGCCCGCTCCCTGCGCCATGACAGCGTAGTCGATGTCCTGCGAGTTGGGCACAGGCTGGCCGCCCGTGGTGGCGTAGCACTCGTTGTCCAGCAGGAAGTGATAGAAGTTCTTCGGCTTCATTCCTGCTATGGACGCCAGTGCGCCGAGGTTCATCAGAAGCGAACCCTCCGCGTCGAAGAGAACGACCTTCTCGTCCGGCAGACCCAGCGCGAGGCCAAACGCCGCCGACGTGGTCTGTCCCATTGCGCCGCCGAGCCCGATGTCGCGCCGCTCGTTGGTGCTGAAGTCGCGCCAGTGACGTCCCGCAGTACCCCCGGCCGAGACTATCGCGTCTCCTCTGTGCTCCTGAAATGCTTTGAATACGTCTCTTGGATCAATCAAGATGGACTCCTAGTTCAAGTGTCAGGCGTTGGGTTTCAGTCTTCAGAGACCTACCGGTTGAATCCGTGGTACTCGTCGCCGACGAGGATCGCGACCGGTCTGTTCGTAGCCTTGGCTTCGTCGAAGGCAAGGGAAATCCGATCTCCGTCTTCGTTCTGCTCGACCAGATAGTAGTTGATGCCGAAGGCGACGAGGAACGGCTCAGTGTACTTGGCGACGGAGTCGGAAATGACGCCGCGCCGGGTCCAGCCCCGGTAGCCGATGATCATCACCAGCGGGAAACCCGCGTCGATCGCCATGCCGCGTATGGAGTCGCCGGACTCCAGCATTCCGGTGTTCTGGACGAGCACGACCGGCACCTTGCCCGCGATGTTGAGTCCCATCGCGGTGCCCCACGCCTCTCCCTCGCGGGAGACGGGAACGACTTCGAGCCAGTCCTGCTCCGCCATCAGCTCGTAAAGGTAGTTTGTCTCGGAGTCCGGGATCGTGACGACGTGGGTAACGTCGTTCTTCTTGAACTCCGCGACCATAGTCTCAGGTCTCAGAATTGCTGCTTGCTGTTGAACCACTTTTCTTCCTCCGTTGCTATTTGGCAATGATGTCATCCAATTGTGAGGACGAAGCCATTATATCCATATCTGTCTAAGTTCGCAGACCCTCAATGGAATAGACCTGCGAGGGATGGCGGCTGAACCCAGTAAAGCTCGGCTACCCGTTCTTTACGAAGTCGGCGAGACGTTCTCCGATCATCATGGTGGTGACGTTGGTGTTCGCCCGGACGGTGTCGGGCATGACCGATGCGTCCGCGACGCGCAGGCCTTCGATGCCGTAGACGCGCAGATTCTGATCGACGACCGCGAGCGGGTCAGATGCCGGTCCCATCTTGCAGGTGCTCGTCAGGTGCTGGCCGGTGGTCACCTCTCTCAGCATCCACTGGTCGAGCGCGTCATCGGACTCAAGGTCGGAGTCCAAGGGCTCCAGGCGCTCATCTACAAGCGCGGCGAGATCGGGTTGCTTGAACACGTCGACGGCTAGTCTGACGACTTCTCTCATTCGCCGTCGGTCTTCCGGGTCTTCGAGCAGGTGGTAGTCCAGGAAAGGCTGGACGTGCGGGTCTGTAGACGTAAGGGTGATTCGACCCTTGCTGGCTGCAAGGTAGATCGAGCCGGTCATCCTGATTCCGAGGGGTACCATGCGGTCTCCGCCCCGGTTGATGCGCTCTGAGGCGAACGACTGCATCCACAGCATCATGTCGTTTGGCCGCGAAGAGCCTGTGGCGGTGTAGCGGAGTCCGACCTGGATGCGCGGCGCGAGACCGTCAAGATCGACGCCCTCTTTGACGCTTGCCGTTATGAAGATCAACGGATGGTCGCTGAAGTTCCTGCCCACGCCTTGCAGGTCATGCACAACGGGGATGTCGAACTCTCTCAGGTGGTCTGCCGGGCCCACGCCGGAGAGCATCAGCAGCTGCGGGTTGGCGATGGTGCCGCTGCTGAGAACGACTTCATCAGCCCCTACGACGAACTTATCTCCGCTGCTCTCGACCTCGACGCCAACGACCCTATTACCGTCGAACAGGAGCCGGTGCGCCATGCAGTTGGCCCTGATCGTGAGGTTCAGCCGGTGTCGCGCCTGGCTGAGATAGCCGAGGTTGGTGCTCCAGCGTATGCCGTCCGGGTTGTTGCACGGAATGGGCCCGACGCCGTGGGCATCTGGCTGGTTAAAGTCGGCGACATCCGGGAATCCCAGGTCAATGCAGGCATTGTAGAAGCCGGTCTGGGCCGGGAGCCACGTATCTCGCTTGAAGCGATGGCAGATTATCGGCCCCTCCGTGCCGTGGAAGTCGTCGTGGAAGTCCGTGTCGGTCTCCAAGTTCCTGAAGAACGGCAGGACGTTCTCGAATCTCCATTCGTCGTTGCCGTACCCGGCCCAGTCTTCGAAGTCGTGTGTCTGGCCTCGCAGAAAGACCTGGCCGTTAATCGCGCTCGTACCTCCGGTGACCTTGCCCCTCGGGACCAGCATCGGCTCGGCGACATCGTTGCCCTTGCCGATGAACTGCCAGTTGTGATCGTCGCTGACCATAATGTCGGTGCCGGTTGCGTAGCCGAGCTTCAGCTCCTCCGGCAGGGTCTCGATGTCGGGGTAGTCGGGGCCGGCCTCCAATAGCAGCACTGAGCGTTCGGAGTCTTCCGACAGACGTGACGCCGCTGCCGCGCCCGCCGACCCTGCGCCTACTACGATGACGTCGTACTTCACTGTTCCCTCCGTCCCACATCCGTGTACAGGACATGCGTATGCCAGGGTGTTGCCGGCGCTTGCGGGTTGGCGGATCACATCAGATAGAAGGGAGCTGCTGTCGGCTTAGGGTCAGTTGAGGTGAGAGAGTCTTGGCATGACCTCGTCGGCGAGCAGCTTCATCGAGTTGAGCCACTGGTCCTTTGGATTCCACTCGTGGCCCATCGCGACGAGTACGCCGAAGCCTCCGACCTCATCGTACATCTCCTCGATCTGGGCCGCGACGTCCTCCGGGCCGCCGACGATCCAGAGCGCGTCGATCAGGTACTCAGGCGTCACGTCCGAGTCGGCCATGTCCGGGTCGATCTTCATGCGGTCGAGGTTCTTGGACATGGACATCAGCGGGTGCCAGTAGTGGGTGTAGTCGCGGGCCAGCACGCCTTCCAGCGCCTGCCTGCGGGCAGTCTCGGTGTCATCCGCGACGTAGATCTCTTTGGTGATTCGCCACTCGGAGCGGTCGGCGGTGCGGCCCGCGTTCGCGGCGCCCTCCTCGACGGAGTCCCAGTGGGTCTTGACGATTGATGTGGGCACCAGGTTCGTGCTCATCGGAATCCAGCCGCGCTCGCCGGCCATTGTCAGGGTGTCCGACCTCGGAGAGACGCCGGCCACGGCGATCCTGGGATGAGGCTTGGTGTAGGGAGTCAAGTGAAAGGCGAGGCCGACCTCATCTACTCTTTCGGGTATCTTGAAAGACCAGCCGTTGCCCTCGTACAGGCCGGGTTTGGGATCATCCCAGACCTTCAGGATGATTTCGAGTGCCTCCCTGGTGTAGGAGCGGCGGTCGTCGGTCTCAGGGTCGAAGCCGAACATCTCGTAGTCGCCGGGAGTTGAGCTGGAGCCGATGCCCCAGTAGAAGCGTCCCTTCGCCATGTGATCGAGCTGGGCCACGCGGTGGGCGAGCATCATCGGGTTGTGGTTGGGCATACAGTTGACGCCGGTGCCGAGGATGATGTTCTCGGTCATTCCCAGGGCCTGGGCGATCAGCAGGTCGGGACTGGGGATGTTCTCCCACTCGAAGGTGAAGTGCTCCCCGATCCAGGCCTCGTGATAGCCGAGACGATCAAGAGTCACAATCTGATCGAGGTCGTCCTCCAGGGTCTGGGTGATGTTGGACCCCGGAGGGTGAAGCGGCATTGTGAAGTAACCGAGTTTCATGGCTGGCTCCTCACTACTGTAGGGGCAGTTCACGAACTGCCCCTACGCTTTGGCGGCTGGTTCCTACACCCTGGTCCTGAAATCGGAATTGAGGGAAACCAGACCACGGTGAATCTCGCTGACGTTGCGGCAGCCGGAGTAGGCCATCGCCCGGTCGAACTCGGCTCGCAGGATCTCGAGCATCGCCTCGACTCCGGCCTGGCCTCCGTTGGCCAGGCCCCAGAACAGAGGTCTTCCGACGAACACACCCCTAGCTCCGAGCGCGATGGCCTTGAGCACGTCCGATCCCCGTCGAACGCCGGAGTCGAGAAAGACTTCAAGGTTATCGCCCACGGCGTCGGCTATCTCAGGAAGTGTTTCGATGCTGGCCCGTGTGCCGTCGAGCTGGCGTCCGCCGTGGTTGGAGACGACAATGCCGTCCACGCCGTACTCGGCGCACGCTACCGCGTCTTCGATCGTCCTGATTCCCTTGACGACCAGGGGGAGACCGGTGAGGTCTCTGAGCCAGTCGAGGCGGTCCCAGGTGAGGCCAGTGTAGTTGGGCGGAGCCCAGTCGGCCATGTCAGGGATACCAACTTCGCGGCGCTCGACCAGGTCCATGCGGTCGCGCAGGCTGCCCCAGTAGAGTCCTGGGGTGCGGGCGTGGTCGTTGCGAAGGTCGCGCTCTTTGGGACTTGGAGTGGGAGTGTCGATGGTCAGACAGACCGCCTTGAATCCGGCTGCCTTGGCGCGGGTCACGAGAAGCTCGGTGACCTCGTCGTCGAAGTGATAGAGCTGGAACCAGAGAGGGCCGGTGGCGACCTCGGCTACCTCTTCTATGGAGTAACCGGACCCCGTCGGGAGGGCGTAGAGCGTGCCCTTAGCACCCGCGGCTGCGGCGGTGGCGCGCTCGCCGTCGGGATGAACGTCGCGCTGGCTTCCTGCCGGGGCGATCATCACCGGGAAGTCGATCTTCTCGCCCAGTACCTCTGTCGAGAGATCTCTGTCCGACACGTCGACGAGAAATCTCGGATTGACCGTGATGTCCTCGAACGCCGCCCGGTTTCTCCTGACAGTGATCTCATCCGCGGCGCCTGCGTCCACAAACTCCCACTTGTTGTGTGGCATCACCTGCTGGGCCAGTGCCTCCATGTCGAAAAGCGATACTGCGTTCATGTCCGATCAGACCTCCCTGCGATTGGCTTCACGAATACTGGACTTTTTTGAGAGAGATTGCAAGGTGTTTTTCAGGAATTGGGAATAGGGAATGGTAAGACGGGGGTGGGTATACGTAATAGGTATGGTGTACTTGCTAGCTTGCCGGTGAAGAATGCCGCCTCAAGCATCTTCTCCGTGTTATGGGGGTAATTTGCCCATGCCAAGGCTTCCGTCTGAGAGAACGCGCAGTCATATTGGCGTACATCGAAGTGCTAGCGTGGCTGTAGTGCGGAGTCAATGACGGCTCTGTTTATCCTTAAAGCGTCTATTCGCTCCAGCAGGGTAGCGGTTGTAGATCCACGACTAGGCCGTGACTCGTCGTACAGTCAACGTTGGGCCTGCCTGGGGAGGGAGGATGTCTGACAGGACAGTCTATGCCTGCAGACTCTTGCTGTCGGTACAACTCAGAGGTGGCAGCTGTTTCTCATCCGGCCCCGCCTATGCTGAGTAACTTGACAGCGCCTTCACCAAGCGCCTTTAGATTCAATGCAGCAGTAGCCAACTGATTCACCTTACTGACTAAGCCAAGAACCGCGCTTACAACTTGCTTATCTTCGTCGTCTGAAATGCCTTGGATTGATTCGGCATGCCTAGCAACCACTCCAATGTTGCTGTCTACCGCCTTTCTGATTTCATCAGCACCAAGGATGCGGTAGTTCGGGATCGCATTTCTTACTTCCCCGAGGCTTGCAATCAAGACTGTTTTCAGATCAGGTTCCAAATTTGAAGCAACGAGCCTTTCGATGAGCGCCCCAACTTCCGATTGAATACTTGCTAGTTCTTCTTCTTGAATGACTTCCTCATGCCAGTAATTTGACAAGTTTTCGGCAGCCCATCTAGGCGACATCATGAAGTCGTCGTTGAAGTTGCTTCTGAATGTGTGCCAGCTGCCTGCATTGACAGCAAAGATCGCATTTCTAACTCGCTTGAGCTGTTTCAAGTGCAGGTCCTGATTAGCTGCGTGGGTTCTCTGCACAAGATTTTCACACGAGCGGACGAGATTCAGCGCTTCGCTCAATATTTTGTGAAACTCCTCGCTGGCTTCATGCTCATCTTCTAGCTTTTCCTCCATTCCGATCGCGCATATCCACACATATTGCACGTCAGCATTCGAGCCCGCATATACGTCACCCCACTCCATGACACCTTGCAAGATGTCTGTAAGTCTCTTTGCCGGATTAGTTAGGGCCTGTTCACACTAGCTGAGTTGAGGATGCTAGCATGGGTACATGGAACTCACACAAGGTCAATACGAACTGATTGAGCCTCACCTGCCTGTGCAGCGTGGCAACGTGAGGATTCCGAACCTGCAGGTGCTCAACGCTATTCTGTACGTTGCCGAACACGGCTGCAAGTGGCGAGGACTGCCAGAGCGGCTTCGGCAGATGGCACACTGTCTATATGCGGATGAACCGCTGGTCCAAGAATGGGGTTCTCGACCGGGTGTTCGAACAGCTTGGGCAGGAAGGAATAGTGGAGGTCAGTCTCGATGTGCTCTCGCTGGACAGTACGACGGTCAAGGTGCATCCGGACGGGACTGGCGCGTTGAAAAAAACGGCCCACAGGCCATAGGTAGGTCGCGTGGTGGGTTGACAACCAAGATTCACATGGTAGCCGCAGATGAGCGCACGCCGGTGATCTTCTCGTTGTCTGCCGGACAGGCTCACGACGCACCCGAAGGCCGCAAGCTCCTGGAACGTCTGGGGCCACAGTGTGGGAGTCCGTCCATGGTGATGGACCGTGCATATGAAGGTGACGCGACACGTCAGTTGGCATCGGGTTTAGGATATTCAATTGTCGTTCCGCCTCGCAAGAGTCGCAAGGTCCCTTGGGAGTATGACGAGGAGCTGTACAAGAGGCGCAATGAGGTGGAGCGTCTGTTCCGCAGGATGAAAGGCTTTCGTCGTATATTCACTCGGTATGACAAGCTCGATGAACTCTACATCGGGTTCATCCTCTTTGGAACGATCTTCGATGCACTACGTAGTGTGAACAGGCCCTAGTTCGGCCATAACACTTTCTCCAACGGGTGTCGGGCTGGCTCTGTTGTGTAATGTGAGTCAAGTCAGGACTATGAAGACGAAAGGGAATAAGCGCGGGTGAGGGAAGGTGGGAACGGTGAGACTTGAGCAGAACGGCGTCGCCACGGTCTCGGGCCTCCTTCAGCCAGTTTCCGATATCTGTAGCAATCTGGGATGGGTCGCCCCTAGCCTCAGTTCCTAGTCACGCTAGTATAGAGAGCTTCTGGAGTCAAACAATAAATGGACTTCACACCGCCCTTCATTTTCCATGAAGGAGTCGCCAAAAGTTGCGAGTTGTTCAATCGCCTTGAGCGAACGCCTGATTTCACGGAGGCCTGACGAATTGTTCGAGTAAGGGCGGATGTCTCCGAGGTCGGAGACTGGATGGCAGGTGTGTACTTGGCAATCGCATTGCCTCGGCACTCCCTCACCGTCGTGATGCACTAGCCTCTCGAGGAACGTTCCCGCGGACGATCGGGATATTGGACTCTACTCTCCAGCTCCGTAAGTGCGCTGTGGCGCACCGGGAAACAGGGAGAAGTGTGTGTGCACAGCGAGCCAGATTCCGTCGCGTCGTTCTAGTGTGACGGTCGCTCGCCCCGGACGGTGGAACGGCCTATGATCGCTGTCGTAGCCTGTGGACGTCCACGTGACCACTCCCCAAGCCTGATTGCCGCATCCGCGTGCATCCGCGTTGTCCAGGTCCATCTTGAAGTCAGTGATGTTGCCCCAGATGCTTTCCCACTGCCCCTCTCGCAGCGCCTTGCGGCCGCGTACGATGTCCATCGCAGTACCGAATGACACGACGTCTTCGGCGAAGATGCGCTCGGCGGCGGCGTAATCTACGCTAGCGCAATATCGACCCATCAGCGCGAACCACTGCTTGACGGCATCAACAGGGTCGCTCGCCTTAACCGGAAGGTGGGCATGAGTCATGAAGAGCCCTCTTACATACAGTCGAGCAGAGTGAGATGGGCTTCCTAGACCCTAAGCGCCCCCACTTTTTCGTACTCGCCCTTGACTATGGGCCGGGCTTCGACTTCGAGCCAGTCTTCGAGGATCTCGGTGTAGACGCTGCGGAAGTCGAGGTTGAAGGCGAGGTCGCCTTCAACGAGAGTCTCGGGGGCGAGTGACGGGTACTCGGAGTAGTGGCCACCGTTGACGCCGTCGCCGATCATGAAGGCGACGCCTCCTGAGCCGTGGTCGGTGCCGTTGCCGTTGTCCTTGACCCGGCGTCCGAACTCGGAGAACACGAAGATCAGCACGTCCTCGCTGGCGTCGTGCTCCTTGAGGTCGGTGTAGAGGTCGTAGATGCCGCCGGCGACGTGGTCCCAGAGCTTGTTGAGCAGCGCGACCTCGTTGGTGTGGGTATCGAAGCTGCCGTGCTGGGTGTAGCAGATGCGTGTGCCGATGTCGGCGGTCAGCACCTGGGCGGCGTCGCGGGCGCGGGCGGCGAACGGGTTGGAGGCGTACTCGACGTTGGACTCGTACCTGTCGGGGACGGAGCTGAGGATGTCGGAGCCGCGCAGCGCGTCGAGTCCGGTCTGGCTCAGGAAGTCCATGACCGGGCCGCTGCCGATTGCGTGGGTGTACATGTTGCGGAACGCCTCCAGCGCCTCGGTGCGCTGGTCGTCGGCGTCCAGGTGGCTGAGGAGTCCGTACGAGGAGAGGTCGGATACGGACGCGACCGGCGCGTTCTTGGCGACGAGCGCCCTGGGGAGGGCGGCGCCGAAGTTGACTGCGGCCACGACGTTGTCGGCTTCAGGGTGCATGTCTCGGACCGCCTGTCCAAGCCAGCCCTCGTCGCCGACCCTGGTCGGCTCGGCGGTGTGCCAGATGTCCATCGAGCGGAAGTGGGAGCGGCTAGGCACAGGGTAGCCGACGCCGTGGATTACGGCGACCTTGCCATCGTCGAACAGGTCCTTGATTGGGCCCATGGACGGGTTGAAGCCGTACTGGTCGTCCAGCGGAATGACGTCTTCCTGCTGTATGCGGACGTTGGGCCGGTTGTCTATGTACTCAGGATTGGTGTACGGGACAATGCAGTTGAGATAGTCGTTGCCGCCTGAGAGCTGGACTACGACGAGCTTGCGGTTCTTTCCTGCACCCATTTGGACTGACTCCTTGTGTTTCCCCACGCTGTCTTGTGTACGACCTTGTGTCGTGGCGGTTTCAGTTACTGTCTGTTCTGGCTGCCAGGCAGTTAAGCCTTTTCGTAAACTTGGAAGCGGTGGCGGCCTGTCTCGAGGACGTACACTCGTTCCTGGTCGTCCAGGGCCACCCTTACGGGGTCCCAGAAGTATGGCTCGATCCTGGCGGACGCTTCGCTAGGATCGTCGGTGTCCACCCCGAAGACCGGAACGAACTTGGATCGGGCTTCGAGCTCGTCGGCGTTGGCGTTGAGGTACTCGACAGCCCATGCGCCAAGAGTCCCGTCGCCCCGGAGCTTCTGAATGAAGCCGCCTTTGGGGTCGAGCACCTGAACGCGCTGGTTCATCCAGTCTGCCACGTACATGTTGCCCTCCGAGTCCACCGCGAGGCCTGAGGGCCGGTTGAACTCGCCGTCGCCGCTGCCGGACGTGCCGAACTTGGCGACGAACTCGCCTTCTGGCGTGACCTTCTGGATGCGGTCGTTACGCCAGTCGGCGACGAATATGTGGCCGTCGGGGGCCTGGGTGATTCCCCACGGGAGGTTAAACTCCCCGTCGCCGTCGCCAAAGCCGCCCCACTTGTCGATGAACTGGCCGTCCTTGGTGAACTTCTGAATGCGGTGGTTGCGATGATCGACCAGCAGCAAGTTGTCGTCCTGGTCGAATAGCAGGCCTGAGACGCCGTCGAACTCGCCGTCAGCCGTCCCTTTTGTGCCCCACGTGGACTGGACCTGGCCGTCGCTGTCGTAGATCGTGATGCGGTGCAGGAAGTCGTCGCCGAGGTACAGGTTCTCGTCGCTGTCCATCGCGAGCGCCGAGGGCCAGATCATCTGACCAGGCGCGCTGCCGTAGCCGCCGATCTGTCCATAGAATTCATGGTCGATGGTGGCCATCTGGATGCCGACTATGTCGAGGGCGGTCGTGTTGCTCCGGCTGGCCACGAAGATGCGTCCGTCGGAGCGGATGACGAAGTCGGTCGGGAGGTGGAAGCCTCGTCCGCCCTGGTCGGCGACGAAGCCGACGGTGGTGACTGGCTTGAGTTGGAATCTAGTTTGCGTGGTCATGGGCATCTCTGTGTCCGGTGGCTAGTATCCTTAGACCGTCTGGTACTCCTGGGTAGTCACGATTAGCTGAATCAGGGTGACGATGTGGCGGTCGGTGTCGGGGTCAGGGAACGACATGTCTCCCCACTTGGAGACGTAGTCGATCAGGCCGGCCCTTGTCGTGTCGAGCACCGGGAGAGGGCCGAGGATGTCGAGACAGGTGTCGACGACCTGCTCGGGCGACATTGGCTGCCCGCCTGCGCGGTCGGCGATCCGTTCAATGATGGCGCGGATGCCAAGCTTGTTCGGGTCGTTCAGGATGCGGCTGGCGAAGTTGACCCGCTGGACATATGCGCCAGTGTTGATCCACTCGCTGCCGCCCTGCCATCCCTCTACGCTTGGAGGATTAAGCAGACCCTGGCCCATCGCGGCACAAGCTCCGGCGGCGGCGTAGGTGTCTGTCGATGGAAGGTCGATGGGGCCCGCGAGCCTCAGGGTGCCAACGACCATTTCGGCCGGACTCTTGATCCGAGCGAACCTGGAGGCCTCCGACTTGAAGAAGTCTGAGTTGAACATGGCCCGCAGCATGGCGGAGATGTCGTAACCGGAGTCGAAGTACGCCTGCGACATCATCTCGATGGCCTCGGGGTCGATAGGGTCGAAGTGGGGCCACTGCGGCACCGGCAGCTCATCGGCGACGAAGAAGTGGTAGAGGTGGCGCGCGATGAAGCGGGCGGTCGCGGGCTGCCTGCAGATGATGTCCACGACGTCCTCGCCGTTGAAGTCGCCGGTCTCGCCGAGGAATTCCTTGTCATTGTGATCATGGTCTTCGTCGTCGTACTCAAACTGCCACGCGATGTAGCCGTACGGCCTCGCGGTGTTGTTCCTCATCTTGATGGACATGTAGTCGGGGTTGACCACGCGCCAACCGGTGAACGCGCGTGAGCACTCCTTGATGTCGTCCTCAGTGTAGTTGCCGACGCCCATGGAGAATAGCTCCAGGATTTCGCGCCCGTAGTTTTCGTTGATCGACTCCTTGTGGTTGTCTTGGTTGTCGAGCCACATGAGCATTGCGGGGTCGCGCGAGAGCCGAACGAGCAGCTCCCGGAAGCTGCCCATGCCGTATTCGCGGAACATGTCTACCTGGTTGGTGACCACGCGCGCCTGGATGAGCTTGGTGGCGGCTGTAGCGAACACGCGGTGCCAGAACAGGCACATCTTTTCGTTGAGCACGGCGTCGGTGTTGACCATTCTGAACACCCAGTGGGCCGCCGCCGCTACTCCGCTGCGAAGGTCGGACTGGTCGACGTGGTACCGGCGAATGAGGTCGTGGGGAATGTCTTCGGACGCCTTTTTGGAGAGAAGACCCTCGACGGCATCTTCGTAGCTCATACCCATATAGTGGTCCAGTTCATCCGAGGTCGCGCCGAATCCTGCGCGCCTGAGCAGGTGTGCCATGAGGGCGACGTCTTGCTTCTCTTGGACGGTGGTCATCTGGGCCTCTCCTTGGCGTTATGGGGCGCTGTTGGGCGTTGTGGATTCGGTCTGGAGTATATCAGATGGTCGGAAGCCTTTTGGCTTCGGCAAGCTCTCTCTGAAGGGCGTCGTATCGAGCACGGTCCACGGGCAGGCTTACGGGCTGACCGGTGCAGCCGGAGAGGGTGATCGCGGCCACCAGCTCCTGAGAATTGCGACCGTCCTCCCCAGTGATCGCGGGGTCTCGGTCTTCCAGGATGGCAGCCGCAAAGTCCTCGATAGCGGGGACGTGAGTGTTTGGCACCCGGTCAAGCTCGAAGGTCTCAGTGCTGTGGCCGGGGGCGTCGTAGGTGGGCGACCTGTCGTGGTCTATGAATTCCTGGATCGGCGTATCGAGTCTGTGAAGAGTGATCGTCCAGTCGTCCATTACGATCGCGCCTGTCTCGCCCCAGAGCTCAAGCCGCTGGTGGTTGGGAGCCTGGGACGTGTTGCAGTGCATGTTTCCCTGGCCTCCTCCGTCGTAGGAGAGAATGGCTGTCGCAAAGTCTTCGACCTCGGCGTCGTGGCGGAGCGTCGAGATCATGCCGAACAGGGACGTCGGCATCCCTCCCAGCCATTGCATCATGTCGATCGCGTGGATGCCCTGGTTGATCAGCGCACCTCCGCCCTCATCAGCCCAGGTGCCGCGCCACTCCAGCCGGTCGTAGTAGTCCTGGCTGCGTAACATCGCCGAGGTCATGACGACGCGGTAGATACGTCCGATGGCTCCCTGGTCGATCAGCTCCCGCATCTTGATTGCCTCGGAGCGGAAGCGGTTGTTGTATAGCACGCCGAGCTTGACTCCGACGTCCCTGCACGCCTGGATCATGTCGTCCGCTTCGGACGGTGTCACGCTCATCGGCTTCTCAACAAGTACGTGCTTGCCTGCGGCTGCTGATGCCAGCGTGATTTCGCGGTGCGACGGGTGTGGAGTGGCGATGACGACGGCGTCCACGTCCGGGTGGGTGAGTGTGTCTTTCAGGGTGGGGAAGTGCGCTACGCTGAGCTCGTCAGCCTGTTGACGAAGGGGCGCCTGTCGCCGCGCGGTGATGCCGACGAGTCGGCAGTTGTCGAGCCGGTTGATTGCGTCGATGTGGACGCGACCGATCACACCGGTCGAGCCGATGACTGCGAGGCCGATATTGTTCATGTTTGGCTGGCCACCGAGTATAGATATTTTGACCGTCTCAGGATAGCACAGTGTCCGAATCGTAGGCCTGACGGGAGCGCGCCGGTCGACCTGATTGGGAGCGTATACTAGCCAGTGTCTGAGTCGTTCCGCGGATCGCGCTACAGTTCGAGTCACCGGGAGGTGTCGTTTTGGAGACCATTAGAAAGCCACTCTCAGTAGTACTCGGCCTCGTGGCATTGGCCGTGTTGGTCCACTTCGTGTTCAACCCGTTCTACGAAGACGCGGTGGACGCCATCTCGGTCTGGCACGTCCTTAACTGGTGCATGGCTGTCGGAGTTATCATCACGCTGGCGTTGACCTATATGCGTATGAGGAGCCTGGGGACAGACAGCGACACCAACATGTATGTCTGCGTAAACGTAGCGTTCTACGCCGCTGTCGTGCTGGCGATCCTATTCTTCTGGAACTGGTTTGATGACCTGACTGTTGGTGAGGAGGGCCAGAGCCAGACACGCGGGTTCTTCTGGGTGATCATCAACGTGATGTTCGTCGTGCTAGTGGGCACGGTGAGCGCACATTTGTGGAGGGGTGACAGGCGTGTCTGAGCCAGCAAGTCCCTTACCTCGAACCCACCGAAGGCCACCGATGGACGGCGCGAGGACAACGGGAAGAGGGTGAGGGAGCTACAGGGGAGATGGCCTGGGCTCCTCCATTGGGGTAGATGGGAGGTCGGCGGACGGTCTCCGTTCACGCCTCTCTTGCGGAATAGTTTCGGAAAGTCCATGCTGTCCTTGACCATCGTCGTTATCCTCACTTAGGACTTGTCGTTTATCGATGAAAAGGATGACGCGGTGGTCCGTCTCTATACGGTCCTCTCTAACACCACTATCGGGGACACAACTGTGGTCAGTCCATCGGGTTCGGCGCCGCCAACGTGGAGAAGGCGCTGGCGGGTCTTACGAGAGAGGTCAACGTCGCTCGCGCTTGTCGCGCTCGGTGTGTTGGCGTTGCTACTCGGCTTAGTGCTCTGGAGGACCTTGAGTACTGATGACCAGCAGGTTCCGCCCGTCGACGCGGAGGCGGCCGTTGCGGAGGTCCTGGACTCTCTAACGCCCTTCCATGTCGTCTCTGCACAGGTCTATCAGGCCATACTGCCGTCCATAGTCGTCGTACAGACGGGCAAGGATAGTGAAGAAGATGGCTTTGGCATCGGAAGCGGAGTGGTGATCAACAGTGATGCCAATGTCCTCACCGCGTTTCACATCATTGAAGGCTCCACTGAGATTCAACTCGGCTTTGCTGACGGCACCAGGACATCCGCCACCGTCGCCAACGTGGACCCGGAGAGGGACATCGCCGTCTTGACACCAGCCGTGCTGCCCGACCTGGTTCTTCCCGCAACCATCGGCAACTCCTCAGCGATGCGAGTCGGAGACGAAGTATTCGCTGTTGGCAACCCGCTGGGTCTCGTTGCTTCGATGAGCGCGGGGGTAGTGTCCGGGTTAGAGCGCGACTTCAAAGTTTCCGGCAGTGATCAAACTCTTCGGGGTCTGATCCAGTTTGATGCGGCAGTGAACAAGGGGAATTCGGGTGGCCCACTGTTGGACCGGCGAGGCCAGGTGATCGGCATAGTCACCGGGCTGGTCAATCCTACCGATCAGGACGTCTTCATTGGGATAGGGTTCGCGGTGCCGATCGACGCAGCAGTGGGCGTCGCTGGTGGGCCGGCGCAGTAGTGTACAAAGAGGTGAACAGCACACATGACCAACAGCGGACAAAGCCAACCAATGGAACGGGTTCTCTACGAGGTGAAGAAAGTAATTGTGGGCCAGGACCACCTGCTGGAGCGCATGGTGGTGGCGCTGCTGGCGAGGGGGCACATCCTGGTGGAGGGCGTGCCAGGGCTGGCGAAGACGATGGCCGTCAAGACACTTTCCCAAGCGATGGGTGGTGAGTTTCAACGCATCCAGTTCACACCCGACCTCATGCCCGCCGACCTTGTGGGCACCCGCATCTACAATCAGAGGACGGGAGAATTTAGCACGTCGCTAGGGCCCGTCTTTACCAACCTGCTTCTGGCCGATGAGATCAACCGCGCCCCGGCCAAGGTGCAGAGCGCTCTGCTCGAAGTGATGCAGGAGCGACAGGTCACCATTGGGCGCGAGACCTTCCCGGTGCCTGAGCCGTTCCTGGTCATGGCGACGCAGAATCCCATCGAGTCGGAAGGCACGTACCCCTTGCCCGAGGCGCAGGTGGACCGGTTCATGCTGAAAGTACTCGTTGGCTACCCGAGCACGACCGAGGAGTTCGTGATCGTGGAGCGCATGACCAGCACGCTTCAGGACGTGCAGCCAGTCCTCGACATCGATGAGGTACTGGCTCTCCAGCGTCAGGCGGACAGTGTCTACGTGGACCCTGCTCTCATCGAATACTCAGTCAAGCTGGTCACGGCGACTCGCCAGCCCGAGCTGTGCGGGCTTGAAGATCTGAATCGATACATACTGTTCGGCGCCAGCCCCCGCGCGTCCATCAACATGATACTCGCGGGAAGGGCTCTCGCTTTCGTGAGAGGGCGCGACTACGCCCTGCCGGAGGACGTTCGCGACGTTGCCCTCGACGCCATCAGGCACCGTCTCGTGCTTTCGTACGAGGCCCTTTCGGACAACGTCGAAAGCGACGACATTCTCGGCAGGCTCATGGATGCTATCCCAATGCCCGATGTACCGTTACGAGAGTATGCAGGCGCCCGTCCTGTCAGGTGACCCGGGAACGCCGGAGCAGGTCCTTCATCGCCTGGAATGGCAGGTGCTGCGCCGCCTCGACGGGATCCTCCAGGGGGACTACCGCAGTCTCTTCATGGGCGGTGGTCTGGACTTTGCCGAGCTTCGCGAGTATCAACCGCCGGACGACATCCGCCACATCGACTGGAACGTGACGGCGCGGATGGACAGGCCCTATGTACGTCGGTATATGGAAGACCGCGAGGTCACGGCATGGTTCCTTCTCGACCTGAGCCCGTCGATGGCTTTTGGCGCACTGGAGAGACGCAAAGAGTCCGTCATGGTTGACTTCGTCGGGGTGCTGGCGCGCCTGCTGACGCGAAACGGAAACCGAGTAGGCGCCATCCTGTATGACAACAACGCAGAGTTTGCGATACCTCCCCGCGGAGGCCGAGCGCAGGTCCTTCGCCTGATCAACGATATTCAGAGACAACAGCTGTCGCCTGGGGGGACTATGACGGACCTGACGAAGCTGCTGGAGTCCGGATTCAACAGCATCAAGCGAAGTTCACTGATCTTCGTGGTATCGGACTTCATCTGCCTGCCCGGCTGGGATGGTGCCATGGACCGGCTCAATAGGAAGCACGAACTACTAGCGGTGCGTCTATGGGACCAGCGGGAGGTTGATCTGCCAGACGTCGGAGTCGTGCTTGTCGAGGACTCCGAGACGGGCGCCCAGCTGAGTGTGGACACGAGCGACAGGGGTTTCAGGCGGCGGTTCCAGGAAGCCGCGCAGCGCCGAGAAGCTGAACTGACGCAGACCTTCAGGCGTGCCGGTGTGCCCGAACTGTCTCTGTCTACGGAGGAGGATATCGTGCTGGCTATAGTGCGGTTCGCCTCGCTGCGCAGCCGAGCACGGCTGCGCCGACGGTAAGGGTGCCGGCAGTGTCTTTCATCTGGCCCTGGGTCCTGGTCTCCCTACTGGCGTTACCCCTGTGCGTCTTCGCTTACGTTCGTTTGCAGCGAAGGCGAAGCAGGGACGCAGCCAGCCTGGGGACCCTCGGGATCGTGCGGGAGGGGGCAGCTGTCCAGGCAGGATGGAGGCGCCATGTCCCGCCCATCATCTTCCTGGTTGGAGTGGTCCTGCTGGCGACGGCATCCGCGCGGCCGCAGCTTACAATACCCTTGCCCCGCATAGAGGGCACCGTCCTGCTGACATTCGATGTATCGGCAAGTATGGCCGCCGATGACGTCGAGCCGACGAGGATGGACGCCGCCAAGCTGGTCGGAAAAGCTCTCGTCGAACAACGTCCCAGCAGCGCCAGGATAGGTGTCGTGGCCTTTGGAGAGGGTGGGCTGGTCGTGCAGCCGCCGACTGACGATGACGAGGCGCTGTTCGCCACCATTGACCGTCTGGTGCCTCAGAGCGGGACCTCACTGGGCGGTGGGATACTGACCGCGCTGAACATGGTCGTGCCGGAATCCGACCTTGGCTCCGGGGACACGGCCCCGGTGGACGGGGAAGCGCCCCGAAACTCCCTCGCGCCAGCAGTCATCGTGCTGCTGACCGACGGAGAAAATACGGACCCACCCGATCCGCTGGAGGCCGCACAAGCGGCTATCGACCGGGGAGTGCGGGTCCACACCGTGGGCTTGGGGACCTCAGAGGGAACGGTCATTGAGATAGACGGATTCAACCTCTTCACGCGTCTGAACGAGCCGGTTCTCCAGGAGGTGGCGCTGCTCACCGAGGGGGAATATTTCAAGATAGAAGAGTTGGACGATGCGCCGATGGTGTATGAAGAGTTGGAGACCGAGTTCGTTGTCGAGTCGAAGGAGACCGAGATCACGTCGATTCTGGCAGGTTTGAGCACGCTGCTGCTGCTGGCCGGCGGAGCCCTGTCACTTTTGTGGTTCGGTCGGGTGCCGTAGGTAGACGGAGGAGAAACATGGGACTACTGTGGCCGGCCTATCTGCTACTTCTGACCGCAATACCGCTGGTCGTGCTGGCTTACCTGCTGGTGCTCAGGCGGAGGAGGCAGTTTGCCGTCCACTACTCCAGCCTGTCGCTGATAAGGCAGGCTATGCCAGGAGGCACGCGGTGGAAACGCCACCTTCCTTTCGTCCTCATCGTGCTCGCCCTCGGGCTGCTCATCATGGCTCTCTCGCGCCCCTTTGCCAACGTGACGGTCGCCTCCAGCAGGACCACCGTCGTGCTGGCGCTGGACGTATCGCTGAGTATGTGTGCCAGTGACATCGACCCCAACAGGTTGACTGTCGCCCAGGAAGCCGCCAAGAATTTCATCGAGAGCCAGGAGGAGGGGACGCAGGTGGGCATTGTCGCCTTCGCCGGAATTGCCCAACTTATCGTTCCGCCCACGACCGACAGAGACGTACTGGTTGAGGCGGTGGACAACCTGATTACAGCTCGCAGGACGGCAGTGGGCAGCGCGATCGCCCGTTCGCTGGATGCGCTTGCCGAGGTGAACCCTGATATTTCGCCGATCAGCGTGTACTCAAGTCCCCTCGATAGCGGCCCGGACCCAGACTTGGAAGGTGTCCTTCAACCTGACGTCATCGTGCTGCTGACGGATGGGGCGAGCAACCGAGGTGTCCGCCCTCTGGCCGCCGCGGAGGCCGCGCGCGACCGCGGAGTCCGTGTATACACGATCGGCTTTGGCACTGAGAGCCCATCGGTAATGATGTGCACACCAGACCAGCTGGGAGGGGATGAACTGAACAACCGCATCGGACGGGGAGGTTTCGGGAACTTTGGAAACTTCGGAGGCAGGCTTGGACGCCGGAACTTCCTGCGGTTGGACGAGCGGACTTTGATCCGAGTGGCCGAGATCACTGAGGCCGAATACTATGCTGCGGAAAGTGCGGACGAACTGCTTGAAGTTTTCTCCACGATACCCGTGCAGAGTGAGGACAAGAAAGTGCGAATGGAGGTCTCGGCGGTCTTCACCGCTATAGGCGCTCTGCTCACGCTCTGCGCGGTCGCCCTCGGTATCCGGTGGAGGCCGCTGCCCTAATCTTCCCTGTCGGACAGGACCAGGCTGGCCCTGCGGAGCCGGCGACCGGCGAAGGTATCGTGGGGTGTCTAGTGGCTGAGGGGGCTGGGAGTTCGTCGGGCTTGGGAAGAACCTGGATGCCGCTACTGGAGATTGAGAGTGAACATGTCCTTTCCGCCAGAAATCTGTAGAAGTTGAACACGAAGACCCCGTAAGCGGCTATGCCCCCAATGATGAGTGCCAGGGGGCCAGGGTTGTGTATTCTTCCACCAGGTCGATAGTAATCTGGGGTAGTACCATGGCACGACTCCGGTTCTGATTAGGGTCGGTGCAGTTCTAATTCTGTACTGTAGTAACTTTGGCTAATTCGCAAGCCTGCATCCACTTCAACGACCTTTGTTACTCATCTCTCCCTGAGGTTTCTCTGGCCGTTTCGGCAGCACTATTCTCATTTCCGTGTGCTGACCAGGCTCAGACTCAGCCTCAATGTTTCCACCGTGACCCCGGATGACGTCGTACGCCAGACTCAACCCCAGGCCGGTGTTCCTTCCCGTTACCTTGGTAGTGAAGAAGGGATTGAACATCCTCTCCATCGTCTCCGGAGTCATGCCCACACCGTTGTCGCGGATGATCATCACCACCGCGTCCTCGGTACCAGATGTACTGACACTTAGTTCGGGTCTGTAGTCATTGCCCTGACCGATGTACTTCTCAGCCATTGCCTGGCACGCATTGGTTACGAGGTTGGCGATGGCCCGGGCGATGTCCTCCGGTACCGCGATTACCTCATCCAGCGTCTGGTCCAGCTTCACGTCGACCTCCGCGCTGAAGCTGGGTTCTTGCGCCTGCACCGACTGGTGCGCCAGGTTGGTCTGCTCGACCAGCAGCGTGTTCAGGTCCACCGGCCGGAACCCGCCTCCGGTTCCCCGGTCCAGGGTTAGCATCGCGGACACGATTCCGTTCGCCCTGTCGCTGTGGTGAACGACGCGTCCCATGTTTTCGCCAAGGTCCTGGATCAGCTCCTCCGCCTCGTCCCTGCTGATGCCGCCGGGCTGCTCAAGCATCTCCCTCAACTCGTCTGCGATGTCCTTGGACAGCACGGCAAAGTTGCGGATGAACTGGAGTGGGTTGCGCATCTCATGCGCCACCCCTGACGACAACTCTCCCAGTTCCGCCAGCTTCTGCTGACTGATGATCTGGTCCTGGCTGTGTCGCAGCTCCACCAGCGCTCGATCGATCTCTTCGTTCTTCTGGTGGAGTTCGTCTGAGAGCCGCTGCACAGTGTCCAGTTGTATCGCCCGAATGGAGTTCTGTCGCAGGGTCTCAAGCGCAAGACAAGCTTTGGAGACTTCGTCCCGTCCCCACGGCTCAACGCGGTACTCGAAGTCCCCCATACCCAACCGCCGGATCCACACCTCAACTGCTATGGTCCTGAGACCAATCAGGACGACCAGACAGGCCATGGCCAGGGCCAGGGCCAAAAACAAAGTAACCGCCGCCGTGGCGATTAGCGCGACGTGTCCCGAGAGAATCGCCTGTACATTGATGACCGCGAGTAGGAAGAGCACGGAAAACAGTAACAGGATTTGTTGCACCGAGTAGCGCCGGATGGAGTACTTGGACATCCCGAACGGGTTGTCGAGGTCTGGAGAACCGTCGAAGAAGTCGGTACCGCCTGTCATGGTTCCCTCCGTTCCATGTGAATGTGACAGCTCGAACGCCGCCAGTGGGGCAGAATGCGTCCGGTTGTCGTAGGAATACTGTCACGGCTATGATCCGATGACAAGATCGGCAGCGACTACGGAGAACTCCAGATGCCTGAAATGCTGGTTCAGGGCGACCGCGTGCTTAGCAAGCGTCTAGAAAGAGGAGCCTGTTGAATGGATGAGTTCATGAAAGCTGCGCTGAACGAGGCCCGCACCGGAGCGGCGGAGGGCGGCATCCCCATTGGTGCGGCGCTGGTCGACACCAACAACCGCCTCGTCGCGACCGGACGCAATCGGCGGCTGCAGGACACGGCCTGCGTGATGCACGCCGAGATAAACTGCCTCTACAACGCCGGCAAGACCGTTCAGGACTTTCGCGGCATGACGGTCTACTCGACGCTCATGCCCTGCAACATGTGCGCCGGGGCAGTCGTGCAGTTCGGCATCACCAAAGTAGTCGCAGCCGAGTCGAAGAACTTCCAGGAGTGGAACGGGCTAGACCTGATGCTAAGACACGGCGTCGAGGTCATCGACCTGGATATGGACGACGCCAAGCAGCTCTTGGGAAACTTCATCGAGTCCAATCCACACCACTGGAACAGCGACATCGGCAGATAGGACGGCTCCAACACCAGAGTGGCCTGACTGCGAAAAGATTATGTCTCCACTCGACGATGTGCTCCTGTGAAGCTCGTTTCGCTCCAATCAACCAGACTTACGACCAGTTGCTGAGAGGCTCCCTAGAAGCCCGGCATACCCGGCTGCTGACCCAGCAGCAGCGCTCCACCGTCGGCCAGGGTCGAAGGCCGCATGGCGACGTGCGCGGCCACAGTATGCACGTCGCGGAAAAGCCGCTCCAACGGGGACGAGTTGTATATGGAGCTAGTGCCCCCGGCGCGGTACACCCGATCCACCGCGGAGACTGAGGCGGTGGCTGCATTCGAGCAGGCCAGGCGAAAACGACCTCGCAACTCCGAAGTCAGCGGTTCGTCGCCGGTTATCCTGGCCCACACCTGGGCCAGAACGTCATACAGATAGGCCCGGGCACTACCGACAAGGGCCTCGGCGGCTCCCAGGTCGGCCTGCTTGTCAAACTTGGATGACGACGGCTGACCGCTGGGAAGTTCCTGCTTTCCTCCAAGGATTTCGATCAGGCTATCGACCGCCCCCCGGGCCGAGCCTAGGGCAACAGCTGCCATCACGGCTACTACCATTGCGCTGTAGGTGTAGTGACGGCTTGGCCGAAGGTTCGGCGCCCGTAGCGGGTGCAGGGTTACCAGCCGGTCGGGAACAAAGATATCGTCCATTGTGTAGTCGTGGCTGCCAGTACCCCGCAGTCCCGTTGTGTACCAGGTATCCAGAATGCGGCAATTGCTGATTGGCGTGTGGAACACCCGCCAGGCGGGGGTGTCGCCGTCCATGATCGGCTCCTGCTCGTCGTGAAGCCAACAGCCGCTGGCCACCCAATCAGCCTGCGAGCAACCGCTGCCGAGGGGCCACTGCCCGGACACCCGCCAGCCACCGTCGACCTTTACGGCCCGCCCGTGGGGCACCAGGTTGCCGACCACGTTCACCGGCACGCCCGGCGTAAAGATATCCCTGACCGCCTCGTCCGGCAGCGACCGGGCGGTCCAGAAATTTGTAGAGGCGACGATCATTACCACCCAACCCACAGAGGGGCTGACTTTAGACAGTGTTTCCACTACCCGGGCCGCAGTAAGTGGATCGGCCTCCAGGCCGCCCAACCCCCGGTCCAACATCATGCGGAAGAACCCGGCATCGGTCAGCTTGTCCACCAACCGGTCTGGCAATCGGCGCGCATCGTCGATCTCCTCGACCATACCCCGGATATCGGGGAGTAGGGAGAGCGCCGAACCAATAAGGGCCTCTCGTTGGATGCCATTCGCCGCATCAAATGCATTATCGTGAGTATCGTTCATTGTTGGTCCCTACAATCGATTGATCCGCGTCGATGGTATTTGCCGGTCTGCTGGTGAGGCAGGAACGACCGCCTGCTGGTGTATAGTACCCTGATCGACCACTGTCATGTGATTCAACCTCTAACGCACGCGGCGACAATTCAGCAAGGATCTCACCATGTCCTGGATACGTGAAGCGGAAGAACGATTGCACTGGGCGAATGTCATCAATGTCATGTCCATCAATCCTGCGGCGATGAAGGCAGTTAACGACATGAACAACGCCATAACGTCCGGGTCGTCCGCGCTCAGTGGAACGCAGGAAGAGGCGATAGCAACCGCGGTGTCCGTCCAGAACGAGTGCCGGTTTTGAACGATGGCTCACGGGGAGTTTCTCCGTCACGCCTCCGACAGCCCCGAACTGGCGAGCCACATAATGCATGACTACAGGAACGCCGACCTGGATCCGGAGACCCGGGCGATGCTGGACTTCGCCACCAAGCTCACACGCGAGCCAACCGCCATGCAGGAGTCCGATGTGATAGTGCTCAGGGAGCACGGTCTGAGCGACGAGCAGATTCTGTCGGTCGTACTCATCACCTGCACGTTCAACTTCATGGCCCGCCTGGCGGACGGTCTGGGTGTGGAGGTGCCAATAGAGCGTCAGGAGTATGTGGAGACCTGGCTCAGCAGTCCAGCGAGAGAGCAGGACTGGCTTATGAAAGCGAAGGGCTAGTACTGAGGCGTTCAGTACTAGGGGCGGCGTAAATTATTGACGTTAAAGACCGCTGGTGCTTTTTCGTGTTGCCGAATATCTGAATGGACTCTCGTATGGAAACAGTCGATCGTTGTGGAACGAAAGACTCATGAAGGACCGGGCTGTAACGTGCACCCTCGCTAAGACAAGGTCGGTCCAATCAGCATCGGCATTGGCCGGATAGACCCTGCCGATACGATACAGACCCCGATGGTTCCCCGGTCAGCGCGTGGGTGTTTTCATCGGCCCGACTTCACCACCATCGGGATAGATGCGGACCGCGCCGGCGTCTACCTGCCGCTGACTACCGAGTCCGATGGTCGTCATCCAGAGGGCGATGCCGAGGGGTACCAGGACGGCTGCGGCGGGGACAGGCACGTGGCCGACGTCGCCGTTCGCGACGGCCCACCAGCGCTCACCGAGGGTCATCGTGTCCCATCGGTCCGTGTAGCGGGTGTCCAGTGGGGCCGTGTTGTAATTCTCGTCGTAGTGCTGCCAGGTGCCCAGTACCGCACTTACGACGGTGAGTACCGCAATGATCTGGACGAACCGGACCGTCTTTCGCGTCGCTCTGAAGATGAGTGCTGCCAAGGCCAGGCTGACCAGCACGAGTGTCGCCCATGGCACAAGTTGCCAGAACTCCCCCCAATGGCGGTCATAGGCGAGCGTAAGGGCGGTCCTCAGCACGCCCAGCGCCACGAGAAACGCGCCAGCGCGCCGCGTAGCGTACCTGCCGTGCCTCCTCGGGTCGTCAGGCGTCTCACGGCAACTCCAACTCCGCGATGCTGGCACTGTTGGCAGACAGTCTGCCGGCGGAGGCGGCGTTGGAGTCTGCGTGTGCTGCATCGCCGGCTGGAGGTGCGACGGTGCTGACATCGACCGGCGCCGCGTTGCTTGAAGAAGCGCCGGACTCATCGCCGCAGGCAGCGGTGACCAGGGACAGGGTGAACAGCAGCAGCAGGACGACTCCGAGGAACATGACTCTGCCCCTGAGTCCGAGTCTGATTCCCGCCCTGTCCCCGATTAACCCGCCGAGCGTGCGGGCGAATATGTTCATAAGCCCGAACAGGCCCGCAATGAGCCCCGCCGTCCCCACGCTCAATCCGAAACTGTCGTGGTAGTAGAGCGCAGCTATGTTGTTGATGGTCAGTTCGACGCCGAAGCACGCGCCGTAGATAACGAAAAGCGTCCACACTCTGTAGTCCATGGCGGCTTCCCAGCTCGCGGACCTCAGTTGACCGTCAGATGTGCGAATCAAGGTAAAAATTCTATATCCGACCCGTAACAAAAGTGTTACAAGCAGCTGCGCAGACGCAGACGGAGCTAGAGAGGGAGAGCATGGGGCTGGATACTGTCTATCTGCTCCGCCTCGGCACGTTGGGCATGGTAGAGGTCCCAACGGAGTTGCAGGTTCAACCAGAAGTCTGGAGACGTGCCGAAGAACTTGGAGAGTCTTAGTGCCGTGCTGGGCGTAACCCCTCGTCTCCCACGGACGATCTCGTTGACCCGCTGAAAAGGCACATGGATCGCTGTGGCCAAGTCGCGCTGGGTCATGCCGAGCGGCATCAGGAAATCCTGTAGCAGCATCTCGCCTGGGTGGGTCGGCTCACGATCGGTGGGGACGCGGACCATAGCTGGTCTCCTTATCAGGGACGGACACGTCGCGCCCGTCGAGTGTTACGCCCGTTGAATACGTCCTCGGTGCCGCCATCCTTGAACGAAACAATCATAATGACATGATAGCACGGTAGTCATGCTATCATTAGTGCTCAGGTGGGATCGGGTCCGACTCTCCATGCATGAAAATGGTCACTTTTGATGCGACTAACTGCCGGGAACCTTGGAGGGAGACGTGGGCATACAGGTGAGAGCGGCCATTCCGGAAGACGCCTCCTCCATGGCAAGGGTTCACGTTGACTCTTGGCGATCTACCTATGCTGGCATAGTTCCAGCCGAGTACCTGGCCGGGCTTTCATACCGAAATAGAGAATCTCTATGGAAACAGCTGCTCACTACTGATCGACTCGGAACAAACTGCTTCGTTGCTGATACTGGTGGCGGTGACATTGTCGGCTTCGCCACTGGAGGACCTGACCGCGAGGGCGACGGGATCTACCGTGGCGAGCTCTACGCCATCTACCTACTCGAAGAGTACCAGCGCATGGGTCTTGGACGTCGTCTCGTCTCAAGTGTGACGCAGAGATTGTTGGCCGACGGGTTCGATTCGATGCGGCTGTGGGTGCTGGAGTACAACCATCCCGCCTGCCGATTCTACGAGTCGCTGGGAGGTGAGCGAGTCGGCCGAAAGACAGTCGCTATCGGCGGAGCCTACCTCGTGGAGGTATCCTAGGCTGGAGGGAGATTACCGACTTGGTAGGCATGCACGCGTAGCGGGACAATCTCTCACGGGATTTGTCCGATACATGAGCGGTACTTCGCTACGAAGATTCGCCGTTTATCGGCGGGCCTCTTCTTGTGTGGGATCTCCTACATATGTTGCGGCCTGACTTTCTGCGACCGCTTCTGTAAGCCTTGCCCTCTCTAGCCTGAGTTGAGCTAGATCGTATTGAGCCTGCAGTCGCATCCAGAACTCCGCGTTGCTCCAACCCAAGCTCTCAAGACCCAACGCCACTTTGGGCGAGATCCCGATGTGTCCGTTCAAAAGCCTGTACATGTTGTTCGGTGTTACCCCAATTCGAGTGGCGCACTCCTTCGCGGTGATGCCTGCTTCGTATATGCACTCCTGTACGCTCTCTCCGGGATGTGGGGGACTAATCATCATGGGTGGTCCTCCTTGGGCTCAATGGCCCCACACAAGGTGTTCTCCTTGGCTATGTCCTCTTTCAGTGATAGTCAACCAAGTCTATGTCGACTGCCTCACCGTCCTGAAAGCGAAAGACTATCCGATAGTTGCCAGACACTCGAACGCTCCACTCGCCGGCACGGTCACCCTTCAGGGAGTGTAACCTTGCCCCGGGCAGATTCATATCGTTCGGGGCGCGCGGCCGCGAGTTGCGCCACCCTAGTACTGATGCGTTTGAGCATATCCGGTGGCAACCCGCTTGGGTCGTCTTGCTCTGCCAAGCGCTTCAGCCCATTGTGTCGAAATGGCATAAGGCTTATTATGCCTTATGCAGCGAAAGTGCACAAGGATGATTTGCTACCACTTGGCCATACTTGAACATAAATGGGCTAAGAACGAACCTGCTGGCTTGACAAAGCGGAGAGAAGGTGAACTCAGTATGAATAACTCCCAGATCACGTTACAGTACAGGGTCGAGCATGAGAACTTCGTTGACTACAGTGGAGCCGAGTCGGTCTATGAAGAGGAAGAGGAATTCAGCATACGGATGGAAGAAGGCCGAGTGTACTTTGTGATGAAGTGCAATTGTCCAACTGTTCAATCAGCAAAGGAAGTGGTTGAACCCTATATTGACAATTGGGGGCTACATGTAGCCCTGACGGGGAGGCCTGGCCAGTTCAAGCTGACGTTCGAGAAGGCCGAAATAAAGGACCTCAGAACCGGGTCAGTAGAGCATTACGTGGACGCAGGGACAGTACATTGGCAATTCAGTATTCCGGTTATCCCGGGACCTTACCCTAGACTTCCGAAGGGAGTATCTCTCAAACGCAGTGATGACGTCGAGCTCATGTTCAATCTCTATGAGGCCTTCTATGACGACAGGGAGAAACTAACTGGCATTGCATATTTCTGTCTGACTATGCTGGAGAAATTGGCGGGCGGGTCGAAGCACGGCGGAAGGCGGAAGAGGATGCCGAAAAGGCGGGAAGAGGCGAGTTCTAAATTTAAGATTAAAGGATACGTACTCAACGAAGTCGCTTATCTTATACCAATTCGCCGTGACTGCGCCGTAAATCTCATGGCACATCATCCCTCATCCGTCATTCCGGCGAAGGCCGGAATCCAGTGAGTTCAACCAGTGGAAATATGGCGACATCACTACGAATTAGTATTAGCAGTGAGAAGGGCGGGAAGACAGAGGCTAGGAAGGCTGATGGTGCCGAGGAAGGATTCGATCTGACTGAAGATGAGCGAACTTTTCTGGAGAATGCTGTAATGATGTCCATCCGCCGGGTAGCAGAGGAGGCTCACTCCCCTGGCAAAGCGTTCGAATGGATCAAGTAGGATGACCTTACATAACTGCGCTGCGAACATCGCAACCGCCCAGTCCGAGCGCGCAAGGTAAGGCTAGAAACCGACCATACTTTATATAAAATTCAGAGTGCGAACCATCTTCCTGATCCCCGCTGCATAAGCCTCAGCTGCTCAAATGTGAACGGCGGAGATAAGGTGTACTGTGAGACTGGCGCGTCTCGGCCAACTTGCGCTCTGAGACGTGGCGGGTCAGAGACTAGCGACGACCAGTTGGTGAGAGGAAGATCAGCTCACCCACCCTCACATCGCCGTTAACCCCCCATCCACCACCAGCTCGGCGCCGGTTATGTACGACGCTTCGTCCGACGCCAAGAACAGCACCGCGTAGCCGACCTCCTCAGTACGCCCTCGGCGGCGCATCGGCACCGATTCCACCGAGCTGCTCTGTATCTCTGGATTCCTCGCCGCGGCGGACGAACGCATCGGTGGCATCACTCCCGGATGCACGGAGTTGACCCTGATTCCGTCCTGCGCGTACTGCACCGCCGCAGACTTCGTCACGGTCCGCACCGCGCCCTTAGAGGCGTTGTACCCCATGTGGTTTCCACTCTGTCCCACGATGCCGCTGATGGACGATATGTTCACGATGGCGCCGCCGCCAGCCTCCTGCATCTGCGGTATCACGCTCTTCATACCCAGGAACACACCCTTGGCGTTGATGTCCATGAAGTTGTCCCAAGCCTGCGTGCTCATCGTGTCCGAGTCGTGGGTGCTGCTGATGCCGGCGTTGTTGACCAGTATGTCCAGCTTGCCGTACCGAGCCACCGTCGCCTCGACCGCATCTGCCCAGCCGGACTCGCTCGTAACATCCAATCTCATGAACACCGCATCGCCGCCCGACTCGGCTATCTCCGCCTCCAGCTGTCTGCCTTCCTCTTCCATGATGTCGGCGATGACGACCTTCGCGCCCTCACGCGCGAACATTCTGCACTCCTCGGCGCCCATCCCGTTCGCGCCCCCGGTGATAATCGCAACCTTACCTTCGAGCCTCATAACTCACCTCTAGTATCTTTACTATCGCCTGCGGTGAGGCGATCGGTTGATTCTACCACCGCGGAATCGCAGCTCGAGCCCGCTCAGAGAATGCCAGAGCGCCAATTGCGCCTGTTTCCGACGCTGATGTACCATCGGATTTAAGGGTGCAGGGCGCGCCCTGCTCTCAGCGACGCCCCGGAGGTATGACTACATGACCGACCTTCTGCTCAAGGGTGGCAGGGTCATCGACCCGTCACAGGGTATTGACGCCCAGATGGACGTGGCGGTCCTGGACGGCTCCATATCCCAGCTCTCCACGAACATCAGACCCGGCCCCGACACCCGCGTGGTGAAGGTCGATGGCAAGCTGGTCGTCCCCGGTATGATCGACCTGCACACGCACGTTTACCACGGCGTGAACCAGACCGGAGTGGACCCCGACCTTGCCGGCGTCTACGCGGGCGTTACCACCGTGGTCGATGCCGGAAGCGCGGGGTGCTACACGTTCGGCGGCTTCCCGGAGCACGTCGTCCCCAGGGTCAAGACGCGGATCGTGTGTATGCTGCACATATCCAGGGCCGGCCTCAACTTCCAGCCTGAAATCTCTGACCGCGACGACATAGACCTCAAAGAGACCGTCCGTGTCATCCAGGCGAACAAGCCGCTGATCCAGGGCGTGAAGGTCCGCGCGGTCGGACCTGCCGTGCCGATCCTGGGCGTCGAGATGGTGCAACTCGCCAAGCAGGCCGCCAACGAGGGCGGCGTGCGGCTGATGGTCCACATCGGCGACCGCGGCGTTACTGACGGTCCTACTATCACGCGCGACCTTCTCCCTCTCCTTGAAGACGGCGACATTGTCACGCACCTGTTCACGGGAAACGCGGGTAGGATACTCGACGACGACGGCAAGGTCGTACCTGAAATCATGGACGCGCAGGAGCGCGGCGTGTTCCTGGACACCGCCCACGGACGGCAGAACTTCAGCTTCGACGTCGCCAAATCGGCGCTGGACCAGGGCGTCGTGCCCCGCTCGATCAGCACAGATCTCACCGTACCGGGCCGGCTGAACACGGTCCACAGCATGGTTGAGATGCTGTCCAGGTTCATGGCGCTCGGCTTCAGCCTGGAAGACGTGGTCCGAATGGCGACCGCGAACCCGGCGAGCGCGCTCGACATGGACGGCAGCCTTGGCAGCTTGTCAGTCGGACGAGAGGCGGACATCAGCGTGCTGGAAGAGCACACCGGAAGCTGGCGGTTCCACGACACCGAGGGGAGCACGATCACCGGAGAAAAGGCACTCACCCCGGTGCTCACCGTCAAGTCCGGCGAGGTCTTCACCGCAGAGTGGGGCCCCCACCCGTGGGGCTGGCTCCCGGAGATGGCGTGAGCCACAAACAGGGCCGTCGATAGGACCGCTTGGACTTCTCGGAGAGAACACAACCAATGTCAGACGACATCCTCTTGTCAACAAACGACGGCATCGCGACCGTCACCTTTAATCGGCCCTCTCAGCGCAACGCCATAAGCTACCACGGCTGGCTTGAGCTGCGACGAATAGCCGTTGAGCTTGAGCACGACTCCGATGTCAGGGTGGTCGTCTTCACGGGCGCAGGCGAGGCGGCGTTCTCAGCGGGGGCAGACATCAAGGACTTCGAGTCGTACCGTAACAACTCGACGATGGCCAAGGTCTACTCTGAGGCGTTCGACGGCGCGATGGACGCGGTTGAGGCCATATCCAAACCTACGATCTCGCTCATCAGGGGATTCTGCGTGGGCGGTGGGTGTGAGCTCTCGACGGCGACTGACATCCGTATCGCCGCTGATAACAGCCGGTTCGGCATCCCCGTGGCCCGGCTGGGCATACTGGTGGGCTACAACGAGATGCGTCGACTCGTCCGGCTTGTCGGCCCCGGAAACGCGTCGTACATCCTGCTGTCGGCCCGGCTCATCGATGCCCAGGAGGCTCACCGTATCGGCCTGGTCACGCAGGTCGTGCCTACGGACGAAGTCTCCGAGGTCGCTTACGGACTCGCCAAGGAGATGGTCCCGCTCGCCCCGCTGTCACAGGCCAGGCACAAGCAGATTCTCCAGACGGTCCTCGACAACCCCGCAGTGGAGTTCCTGACCGAGGAAGAAGAGCACCTGCCGTTCTCCAACTTCGACAGCGAGGACTTCCACGAGGGCCGCGCAGCCTTCATCGAGCGGCGACCGCCCCAGTTCAAGGGACGTTAGCCATGGCGCAGACACCCTCTTTTATGTCCAGCTTTAAGCTGGCGCTTGAAGGCGTGAAGGTGCTCGACTTGACCCAGATCATGGCCGGGCCGTACTGCACGATGATGCTCGCCGACATGGGAGCCGACGTCGTGAAGGTCGAGAAGCCTAACGGCGGTGACGACACCCGACAGATGGGACCGCCATTCATCGAGGGCGAGTCCGCAGCGTTCCTGGGAATCAACCGCAACAAGCGCAGCATCGTGATCGATCTCAGGTCGGACGCGGGGCGTGAGCTTGCCCAGCGGATGGCTCGAGTGTCTGACATCCTGGTCCAGAACTTCAGGCCGGGCGCGATCGAACGGATGGGACTCGGGTACGAGCAGGTCCGGGAGATCAACCCTGCCATCGTCTACTGCACCATCTCAGGGTTCGGAGCGACCGGGCCTTACGCGCGCCGTGGCGGCTTCGACCTGGTCACACAGGGTATGAGCGGCCTTATGAGCGTCACAGGACATCCCGATGGCCCACCTGCCAAGATCGGCGTGCCGGTCTGCGATCTCAACGCGGGCATGTTCGGCGCGATCGGCATACTGACCGCGTACATCAACCGGCTCAGAACAGGGCAGGGACAGCATGTGGACACATCGCTGTTGGAGGGCGGAATCGCATACACCTTCTGGGAATCCGCCATGTACTTCGCCACGGGCGACATTCCCGAACCAAAGGGCAGCGCGCACCGGCTGACCGCTCCCTACCAGGCGTTCGAGACGTCTGATGGATACGTCAACATCGGCGCGGCGAACCAGGCCAACTGGGAGCGGCTGTGTGTCGCGATAGGTCGCGACGAGTTGGCGGCTGATCCGAGGTTCGTCGAACCGAGAGACCGCATGAACAACCTGGACGATCTCGTGTCCACGCTCGAAGTGACCTTCGCTCAGAAGACCTCCGACCACTGGCTTGAGACACTGGAGGCCGCAGGAGTACCGGCAGGCCCGATCAACGATCTTGCCCAGGTGTACGACGACCCGCAGGTACAGGCGAGGGAGATGATGGTCGAGACCGACCATCCCGTGGCGGGCCGGGTCAAGAACATCGGCATACCGATCAAGCTCTCCGAGACACCGGGGCAGTTCCGGCGTCCCGCTCCAACCCTCGGTCAGCACACCGACGAGGTGCTGCGCGATCTCGGCTGCTCAGGCGATGAGATCGCTTCCCTTCGATCTGAGGGAGCCGTGGCGTAGCCTGGCATCCTGATGAGCATCTGTCATGCTGTCGCTGTGGAAGATGGGCCGGAACTTGACCACTACCAAACGCTAGCGACCTGCTTCGCAGGAATAATATGTCGATAGTTGGAATGTACTAAGGTTGGTGGAGGTGAGAGATGGCGATGACGGCGAAGCTGATGACGGCTGAAGAGTTCATGAGGATTCCCGATGACGGCTATCGATATGAGCTGATTAGGGGAGAGTTGAAAAAGATGGCGGCTGCGAGCTTTGACCATGGAGTGTATGCAAGCCGCATCGTAGAAACTCTGCTCCCATTTGTTAGGGGCAATCGACTCGGTGAAGTGCCCCTTACAGAGCCGGGATTCTTGCTGGGAACAAACCCGGATCATGTGCGCATCCCCGATGTCGGCTTTGTGAGACAGGAACGGGTGGATGCGGCTGAGCGTCCGTTCGTATTCTTCTCTGGCGCGCCTGACCTTGTGGTCGAAGTTATCTTGCCCAACGACCGATACACCGATGTTGATGACAAGGTAGGGGAATGGCTTGAAGCAGGTGCAGGCATGGTCATTGTAGTGAATCCGCGCAATCGCACGGTCAAGGTGCATTCACGTGCGGGCACGGTAACACTGACTGAAGCGGACACGCTGGACGGCGGCGATGTCGTCTCGGGGTGGAGTATGCTAGTGGCAGACATTTTTTCGTAGATCGTAGTACTAGGGCAGTTCCCTACATGCCCCAGTTTACACCTCTTCAAGCAAGCATCTCTGCTACACTCGCCCCATGCCGATCACGCTGGTCCACATGGGTCCCGCTCTCGCGGCGAAGGCTGTAGCCCCGAAGTACTTCAGCTTCCTTATCTTCGGCATCACCCAGGTGGTTATCGACGCCGAAGTCGCTGTCCACCTGCTCAGGGGCGACTGGCCATACCACCGATTCCTGCACACCTACCTCGGGGCCACACTGGTTGCTCTGCTGGTGGTCGTTATTGGCAGACCGCTGCTGGAACGTGCACTCAGGCTGTGGAATCGACTGGTAGGCGCAGACCGTGAGAGTCTTCTCTGGATGGGGCCGCGAGTCCCGCTGGTTGCGGCCATATCAGGCGCGCTGCTGGGCGGATACAGCCACGTTCTGCTCGATAGCTTCCTCTACACGGACATTCGCCCGATCGCGCCTTTTTCCGATAGCAACGTAATGCTGAACGCGCTGTCATCGCTGGAGGTGTACCTTGCCTGCCTCGCGCTCGGTCTGCTGGGCGGGTTCGCGCTGGCTGCCAGGTGGCTATGGAGACGTCAATCTCGCTGACCGGCGACTACTCCACTCCAGGACTACAGTATCTGAGACAGGAACAGCTTCGTCCGGTCGCTCTGCGGGTCCTCGAAAATCTGTTCCGGCGGGCCTTCTTCGACGACTATGCCTTCGTCGAACATCATCATTCGGTCCGCGACCTCGCGGGCGAAGCCCATCTCGTGTGTCACCACGATCATGGTCATACCGGACTCGGCGAGCTCCTGCATCACGTCCAGCACTTCCTTGATCATCTCCGGGTCCAGCGCGGACGTCGGCTCATCGAACAGCATAATCTTCGGCTGCATTGCCAGCGCGCGGGCTATCGCCACTCGCTGCTGCTGACCTCCTGAGAGCTCGGCGGGGTACTTGTCCGCCTGCTCTGGTATCCCCACTCGTTCCAGGAGACTCATTGCCACTGCCTTAGCATCATCGGCAGGCATATGGCGCACCTTGATCGGAGCCAGGGTGATGTTGCCCATTACCGTGAGATGGGGAAACAGGTTGAACGACTGGAACACCATGCCCACGTCACGCCGAATTGCATCGATGTTGCGAACGTCGTCGGTCAGCTCGACGCCATCGACGATGATGTCGCCCCGCTGGTGATCCTCAAGCCGGTTGATGGTCCTGATAAACGTGGACTTGCCCGAACCGGAGGGGCCGAAGGCTACGACAACCTCGCGTCTCTTGACCGTGGTCGAGATCCCCCGCAGCGCGTGAAAGTCGCCGTACCACTTGTGCACGTCCCGGCAGACGATCATGTCTTCCGGCCCGGTCGTCTCTTCCATAACAGCCATGACAGCCCCCTGAAACTCAAGTACGGGCAGGTTTCAAACCTGCCCCTAGCGCTCGCCGACGCCCAGTTGCCGCTCGATGCGCCTGCTCACGTAAGACATGCTGTAAGTGAACACCCAGAAGACCAGCGCGAGGAAAATGAACAGCTCCTTCGCGCTCGCCAGGTATTCGGTGTTGCCCTGTATGAACGCCCGGCTGATCTCCACAACGTCCAGCATACCGATGATGTACACAAGGCTGGTGTCCTTGAACAGCGAGATGAACTGCCCCACAATTGCGGGTATGACGTTCCGGATGGCCTGCGGCAAGGATATGAGCATCATGGTCTGCCAGCCAGGCAGTCCGAGCGCGCGCGCGGCCTCTGCCTGGCCTGGGTGCAGCGCCTGCAGCCCTCCACGGATGTTCTCCGCCATGTACGCTGCACTGAACAGCGTGATTATGATCGCGGCGCGGAACAGCGAGTTCTGCGGGAAGTCCTCGGGGAAGGCCAGCGGCACCAGCACCTGGGACATGAACAGCAGCGTTATGAGCGGCACTCCACGAAATACCTCGATGAACACCACGCACATTAGCTTCACTACAGGTAGCTGGCTCCTGCGACCCAACGCCAGCGCGATACCGATAGGCAGACTGAGCACAATGCCCGCCACCGCCAGCAGCAGGTTCAGCATCAGTCCGCCCCAGTAGATTACCGACACTGGCTGGAGACCGGGAACTCCCGGCAGTCCGCGCAGCAGGACTAGTGTCGCCAGGAAGACGACCACTCCGGCTATCGCAATACATCGCGGCGTACCCAGCGGAGTGTAGCGCGCGATCGCCCAGCCGACTCCCAGCGCGGGCAGGTTGGCGACGAGCAGCGCGCGCACGTCCATTCCCATCGTGTCCAGGCCGTAGGGCAGCAGGGCGAACGCTGCCAGCACGACTACGACCGCTATGGCGATGCGTTTCGTGAGGCCGCCTCCGGCAATTCCCCACGCCATCCCCAGCAGCGCAGATACCAGCAGCAACGACGCCTGCGGCCTCCAGAAGCAGTTCTGACCGGGGCACGCTGCCTCTATGTTGTACTGCCCGATTATCATTCGGCCGCCCAGGACGGCAATCACTGTCCAGTCGGCGCTGAAGAACACCCAGCCCAGTCCGTACCAGAGGGACACGGCCAGAACGATGGCCGACACGACTGTCAGCGCACCGCTGTACCGGGTACTGAACAGGTTGGCGCGCATCCAGCCGACCGCGCCCCTGCTCGAGCGTGGTGGCGGGAGGGCCCGCCCCCTGTCTATGTCAGCATTCGTTGCCATTTACTTGCTCAGAAGCGTATGTGCCGGTTGTACAGATTGCCTATCAGCGAATATGTGAGGCTCATCGCCAGGTACGCCGCCATAATCATGATGAATATGGACACCGCCGGTGCGGTCTGCGTCATGGTCTTGGCCACGTTGGTCAAATCCGAGTAGCCGATCGCGCCCGCGAGGCTGCTGTTCTTGGTCAGGTTGAGGAACTGGCTTATCATCGGCGGCACGATGACCCGCAGCGCCTGCGGGAACGTCACGTGGCGTAGCGCCTCCATAGCCGGGAGTCCCAGCGCGCGCGCCGCTTCGACCTGCCCGCGCCCAACCGACTGTATGCCGGCTCGCACGATCTCGGCGATGAAGGACGACGTGTAGGTCACCAGTCCGGCCAGCAACGCCACCAGTCCTCCTGCTACAGTGAACCCTCCCGCGAGTCGTCCGAACGTACCCTGCGGCTCCGGAACGGAGATAGTGAAGGGCGCTCCGCCAGACGCGACGCCTACGGCCAGCCAGCCGACGGCGCCGATCACAATCGCTGTGCCCCAGCCCGAAATGAGCGGATACGACGACGCTCCCGTCAGCGTCTCGCGACGGGTCAGTAATCTGTTGACAATAAATCCGACTACGATCGCGATGATTGCCAGCGCGAACCAGCTCGCCGCCGCTCCGACAGTGCTGGGAATCGGGAACGGTATGGACAGACCGCCATTATTTATGTACACCCGGTCGGCTATCACGTATCCCTGGCGGACCTGCGGCAGCGCCAGGACTATGTAGAACCAGAAGAAGAGCTGCACCAGCAGCGGCACGTTTCGGAAGAATTCGATATAGATCAGCGCGACCTTGGACACGATCCAGTTGCCCGACATCCGAGCGACGCCTATTACGACCCCCAGCGCGGTCGCCAGTACCACACCGACTATCGAGACGATTACCGTGTTCGTCGCTCCTACGACAAAGGCGTACAGGAATGTGTCCGATGATTCGTAGGGCAGGAAGTGGCTTCCGATTGGGGTAGAGTACTCTCGGTCCAGGAAGCTGAACCCGTGTGGGATCTCCCGTTCCTGTACGGCATTGGCGATGTTGGCGAAGAACCAGACGACCGCAACAACAACCAGGATCCCTGAAATGATCTGGGTCGCCCACTGTATAACCTGGACATGCCGCCAGACCGGGATACCCTGGTACGTGGTTAGACTGCGAAGCGTTGTCACCATATCAATCTGTCAGATAGTCTTTTCAAGGTCGCCTGATTCTATTACATCCTCGCAAGGTTCGCTCGCAGTCGGCGAATCTGAGGGAAGTGCAATATTCTGAATTCCTACCCGTCATTCCCGCGAAAGCGGGAATCCACGGACCAGTGACCACCATTCGCCATTCTGGACTCCCGCTTTCGCGGGGGTGACGAGACCAAACTCCCGACGGAGTATGGCGCTTGTCTCAGAGCCTGAAAAGAAAGAGGCGACCGGCTGCACACTGGTCGCCTCCTGCTTGGCTTAGATGTTCAGACTGTTACGCTACCGCAGCGGCGCCGAGTAGATCTGGCCGCCCTTTGGGCAGTCCATACACGGCGCACCGGACCACAGGGCGTTGCGTCCGTTCTCACGCGGAAGGTCGATCCCGCCCGGACCGAGGTTACGGTCGTAGATCTCGCCGTAGTTGCCCACGGACTTGATCACGTCCTGCGCGACCGTCTGGCTCAGACCAAGGCTCTCCTGGCCGAACGAACCTTCGAGGCCGAACAGCCGGTCAACCTTTGTGTCGCCGGTGACTGCGCTGGGCACGCTGCCGGAGTCCACGCTGTAGGCCTCAGAGTAGATGAGAATGCCCATAACGGTCTTTACGATGTCGAACCACTGGTCGTCGCCGTGAGGCACCACAGGGCCAAGAGGCTCTTCTGAGATGGTCTCAGGCAGAATGACGTGGGCGTCGCGATTCTGGAAAGCGCTGCCGAGGGCTGCCAGCTGCGAGCGGTCATTGGTGAACGCGTCGCACTGTCCGCTCTCATAGGCGGCCACCACCGCGTCGGTGTCCTCGAACGTCAGAGCCGTGATGTTCAGGTTGTTCTGGTTGGAGAAGTCCTGGAGGTTCAGCTCCGTGGTGGTACCCTGGGTCACGCATACGGACGCGTCCTTCAGTTCCAGCGCGCTCATCAGGCCGAGTTCCTTGTTGACCATGAACCCCTGGCCGTCGTAGAACATCGTCTGCGCGTAGTTGCCCCACTGCGAGTCGCGCGACGTCGTCCAGGTAACTGTCCTGACAAGCATGTCGACTTCGCCGGACTGGACCGTCGGCCCGCGCTCTGCTGCCGAGATCAGGCGGATCTCGATGGCATCCGGATTACCGAGTACGGCGGCCGCCAGCCCGCGGCAGAGGTCGATGTCGAAGCCGACGTTGTTGCCGGAGCTGTCGATGGAGCCGTAGCCGGGCACGTCGTTACGGCTGGCGCAGATGACCTTGCCCCGCTCCTTGACCTGGGCAAGCCTGTCGCCACCCATCATCGCAGGTTCCGCAGGCATCATGGCATCGGCCTCTTCTTTGGTCATCATGCCCATCTCTTTGGCCTTGGTCATGACATCCGCGTCACTCATCATGGCCTGGCCGGCCATGACCATTCCCATGCCCCCGGCGGCCGTCCTGATCTCTGCGTCTGTCATCTCGTCCGAGCATGCCGCCAGCGTGAGCGTCGCGGATACTGCCAAGATTGCAAATAAAACTGCGTATTTCTTGAGTTTAAGCAACACTTCCCCTTCCTTAATGCGCCTTATGTTCTACCGATCGATACATCTTGTAAGTATAATCAAAGACTACGCCCAAATTAAAGGATACTTCGGCCCTCGTCTACCTCACTCTTTGGATCACCCGCCGCGTGCCGTCTACCAGCGTGTCTATGTCGGCCTCGCTCGTCAGCGAGTTCATTGCGCCGGCCGTGCCGCCCTGGAGCAGGATGCCCTCGTTGAGTAGACCTACGAACAGCGCCTGCCGCATGGCCTGGTTCCCCCGGACCACAGTCCGGTAGTCGGTGATCTCTTCGGATGTGAAGTGTATTCCGAACAGCGACCCTACGCCCGTCACCTGCGCCGGTACCTCGAACTCGTCGAACACGGCGCTCAGCTTGGCACGGAGCTCGCCTCCCAGCGCATTCATTCGGTCGTACACCTCCGGCGTCAGGTGGTTCATAACCACCTCGCCCGCGGCCATCGTCACAGGGTTGGCGTTGAAAGTCCCGGCGTGGGCTATCGCGGCCCCTTTCGTAGGGTCGAACAGCTCCATGATGTCGGTCCGTCCTCCGAACGCGCCGACGGGAGTCCCGCCGCCTATTATTTTGCCGAACGACGTCATGTCCGGGATCACGCCGAACATCTCCTGTGCGCCGCCGGGCGCGATTCGGAAGCTCTGGACCTCATCGTAGATCAGGATGATGCCGAGTTCTGTCGTCAGATCGCGCAAGCCTTGCAGGAACTCGATGTCGCCCGCCAGGTAGCCGAAGCTCGACATGACAGGCTCCATGATGAGACAGGCGATCTCACTCGCGTTCTCACGCAGCACCCGATCGCACCAGTCGAGGTCGTTGTAGGGCAGGACGATCACCTGGTCCAGGATGCTCTGGGGCATTCCTGGATGCTCCGGGATCGGCGTCGGTCCCGAGGGGTCGAGCTTTGCGAGCGGCGGCCTGACGCTCACGGAAACGTACTCGTGTGCTCCGTGGTAGCCGCCTTCGAACTTGGCGATCTTCTCCCTGCCGGTGAACGCGCGAGCGGCGCGGATAGCCATCATCGTGCCCTCGGTGCCCGAGTTGGTGAATCGCACCAGGTCGAGTGAGGGGACTCGCTCAGTCATGAGCTTCGCCATACGCACCTGCGGGTCGGTCGGCCCGGTAAACGCCGTTCCCCTGGCCGCCTGCTCCTGGATGGCGCGGGTCACGTCCGGGTGGGCGTGGCCGAGGATCAGGCTGGTCGCGTTTATCATGAAGTCGAGCAGGCGATTGCCGTCGGCGTCGTAGATATAGTGCCCTTCGCCTCGCTCGATGAAGTGCGGGTACGGCGCGAAGAAGGCTGTGCCACGGGAACTCCCCCCCGGCAGATACTCTTCCGCGTCGATCTGCTTCTGCCCGGAGACCGGAGTGTTGGCGATGAACTGGTCGATCTCGCGCTGGAGTTTATCTTGGGTGGTCATTGGGACTCCTTTCCAGAGTTTCTCTACATAGCCGTGGCGCCGCCGTCTATTACCAGTTCGCTGCCGGTCATGTACGACGCTTCGTCTGACGCCAGGAAGAGCACGCCCTTCGCCACGTCGTCCATTTCGCCCATTCGTCCCATGGGAATCGCGCTGACACGCGAGTTCCTGGTCTCGTCGTCCGGGTACACCTCGCGTATCATCTGCGTCTCGATCGGACCGGGGTGGACGGAGTTGCACCGAATTCCCTCCCCGGCGTACTGGACCGCTGTGGACTTGGTGAGTATCCTCACGGCGCCCTTCGATGCGTTGTACGCAGTCGCTCCGACGCTCCCAATGATGCCCGCAACCGACGAGATATTGACTATCGAGCCGCTTCCGGACCCCCGCATGGCGGGAATCGCGGCCCTCGTGCCCAGGAACACGCCCTTGGCGTTGATGTCCATAATCCGATCCCAGCCATCTATGGTCTGGGTCTCGACGTTGCCGCCGTTCCAGATGCCGGCGTTGTTGACGAGGATGTGCAGCCCTCCAAACCGTTCGATAGCTGTATCGACGGCTTGCTGCCAATCGGCCTCGCTGGTAACGTCGAGGTGGACGAACACTGCTTCGCCGCCCGCCTCGGCGATCTCGGCCTCGACCTGTTGGCCCTCGGACTCTAGCACGTCACCGAGAACGACCTTCGCGCCCTCAGAGGCGAACAGGCGCGCCTCGGCCGCTCCCATCCCCCTAGCGCCTCCGCTTATCAGCGCTACCTTACCTTCGAGTCGCATGGCTTGCCTCCACCGTCTGATCCAAGTTCAGATTATACGCCGCTGTCGCTCCGTTCGATACACCCTGCGTAGTCGCCTCGAACGGAGAGCGTACTGCCGGGACTGAACGCCGGTGTGATAGGATTCGCGGGCGATAGCGCGTCTGCCGACCCGCTTCCCATGTGGAGTCCCTTGATACCAGACAAAATACAGGCGATTAGAAGGCTTATAGACTTCGAAGCCCTGATCTGGACGCTCGGCCTGATCGTGGTGGCCGTCGGCAATCCGACCTCTGAGACTCACTTCACGCTGTTCTGGCCACAGTGGGTATTTGGAATCGAGAGCCCGGGGCGAGGTCTCGGCCACTCTATCGGCTACCTGTTCAGGGGAGACGTCCAGGCATCTCTTCAGACACACTGGCTTGGGCTGCCTGTCGTCATCGTACTGGCGCACCGCATTGTGACCTTGCAATTGCGCAAATGGAAGAGCATGGAAAAACTGGAGACTTCAAATGGCTGACATCGTAAGAGTTATGCCCGAACTCGAGGGCGAGGAGCTGCTGTACGTCCGCAGCTTGGTCGAGCCGATGACAGACGACGACGCAATTCTGTTCGCCAGCGCTTACAGGAGTCAGCGCCGGGACTCGACGAACGTACTGCTGCTGACGCTTCTGGGGTTTGTCGTCCTTGCGGGCTTGCAGCGATTTTACGTCGGACAGGTTGGAATGGGGATCGCGTATCTGCTGACGGCCGGATTCTGTTTCATAGGAACGATCGTCGACCTCATCAACCACAAGAGCATTGCTCTGAAGTACAACCAGGAGAAGGCAGCCAACTTAGCAGCCACGATGAACCGCTGACTCGTATCGGCCCTGAATGTTCTAATCGAAGGAACCCTCATTGCTTGATTTCCAACACTTCGAATGGCTGAGCTTCGACTGTTACGGCACGCTGGTCGACTGGGAGACCGGCATTTCCAACGCCGTAGACGCCGCGCTGCGCTCTCACGACATTGGCCTGTCCAGGTCGGAGATACTCGAGCTCTTCGCCGAGGTCGAGCCGCAGATCCAGGACGGCTCCGGGTACCTTGAGTATCGGCGTGTCCTGCGACGAGTGATGGCCTTGATAGGCATCACGCTCGAGTTCCAGTTCACCGAGTCCGACCTGACCTGCCTTTCTGATACTCTGCCGTCGTGGCCGATCTTCCCTGACACCATCCCCTCGCTCAGGGCGATGAAGGCCCACTACAAGCTGGCGATAATCTCCAACGTGGACGATGACCTGCTCGCTCAGACCGCCGAGGTCCTGGAAGTGCCGTTCGACACCGTCGTGACCTCCCAGCAGGTGCGGAGCTACAAGCCGGACCACCGCAATTTCCACACCGCGCTTGAGAGAATGAACATCGACAAGAGCCGCTGGCTGCACATCGGCGAGAGTCTGTACCATGACATCGGCCCTGCCAACCAGCTCGGAATCGCGTCTGTGTGGGTGAATCGCGGGCATGACCGCGAGGGAGCAGGGGCGACGCGACCCACCGACGCCCGCCCCGACCTGGAAGTGCCGGACCTCGCGACCCTGGTTAGACTGATGGATATCGCGTAAGAAACCGGCTAATAAGTTCTCGCGTAATATATACAGCCCACTTATTCGAAACGGGAAACTAACACTTGTCCGCTAGCAGATCCATCATCCGAGAGACCATAAGGCTGAGACGCCTCGCGCCGATAGCGCTCGTCGTGATAGCGGCCATCGCAGTCGCGTGCGGCTCAGACTCGGAAGCCCCTGCACCCGCGCCTGCTCCAACGACTGTCCCCCCGGCCCCCGCCGCACCGACAGTGGCCCCCGCGGTTGCGGTAGCTCAGGATACAGCGACGCCCACCAGCGTCCCGACAGTCGCGCCGACAACGGCCCCTGCGCCTTCCACTCCCCCAGTAGCTCCGACGGCAATAGCCACGTCCGGAGCTGCGGCGGCCAGCACCCCAGCGTCCATGCCATCGCCGACAGCCGCCCCAGCGCCCACGACCGCACCCGCGACGCCAGTTCCGGCTCAGGCGACGGTCGCGCCCGCGACATCAGTTCCGGCTCAGCCGACAGTCGCGCCCGTAGTGGCTGCTGCGACCGCGACCCCGGCACCTCAGCCTACTGCTCCGCCGCCTACCGCAATTCCAACACAGCCCCCATCGCCCACTCCCGTGCCGCCGACATCCACGCCGGTGCCGCCCACGTCTACACCTGCGCCAACCGCTACCACGGCGCCCGTCGTGACCGCCAAGGTCGGCAGCAAGGTTGGTGAACGGGTGCCTGACTTCGAGATGAGCCTCGCCGACGGCACAGTCGTTACCTTAGCGAGCCTGATCGAGAACGATCGCCCCGCTTTCTTATTCTTCTTCGCAACATTTTGACCGGTCTGTCGCTCTGAGTTGCAGAGCCTGAAGGACATCTACCCGGAGTTCGCCGGCAGAGTGGATTTCTACGTGGTAAACCAGAATGGCGCCGACACAATCGAAGATGTTGTGAAGTTTGGCGAGGACCGGGGCTGGACGTTCCCCGCCGCCCAGCCTGGAGAGGGTATGCTTGCCGGCCTGAGAGTGACCCAGCAGTCGATAAAGATCGCCTTCGGAGGGGATGGCGTCATTGTCTATCGTGACGGGTTCAGTGGTGGCAACGCAGGCAAGTGGACACAGGTCTTCCAGGACCTGGGCGGCTGACGCACGCTAAGCGCGAGAAATTCCTGAGTAAATGTCGCCCGCACGTTTGGTCATGCAGTGACTAGGGAGTTGGCGGAAACGGGTCATCAGCGCTCCCCAGGGCCTGCCATTCCACAATGGATGAACCCCGGCTGGTCTTGTCTCCCCAGAGACTCTTGACGTAGGTGAGCACCCCAACGATCTCCTCGTGGCTGAGCTGTTCCCCGAACGCTGGCATACCGCTCTTGAAGTCCGGCAGGCTGGGGGTTTCCAGCATCTTCCCGCCGTTCTTGACGTACCTGTACAGGAAGCCGTCCGAATGGTGCCAGGTATGACCGTCGCCATTGAGAGGCGGGGCGGGTAGTGTGCCGTCTGCCTTTGGGATGTGCCAGTCGGGTTGGCCCTCGCCTGACGCCCCATGGCAGGCGACGCACGTGGTGGAGAAGATCTCCTGCCCCGTTCGGGAAGCGCGAGCCGGAGGCTCAGTAGCTGCGGGAGCAGCATCGCTGCTACCGGTTGAAGACGAGCAGGCGAGAGCGGCGAGAGACACCAGTATCAACGTCGCAAAGGCGATTCCGACACGATCCATCCACATTGACATACTACAGGATTGGCGAACTGCCTTCATCATAGAGCATCTTCCATTCTGAATAGCTGGGCAACACTGAGAGACCACTCACTCTAGTAAATGGCATCGATTTTGGTAAACTTCAAGCACAGACACGGACTGAGTTCGGCCCAAGACCCACCTGAATAAATTCGAAGGGATCGTGCAGTTGCTAAAGAAAACCTACGCAATCCCTTTGGTGGCATTTGCCGTCGTGCTGGCCGCAGCCTGTGGCTCGGAAGAGCCACCAGCGCCCTCACCCACGGTCGCCCCCGTAACGTCCGCCATCGACTTTAAGATCGGCAACAACATCGGCGACCGCATCCCGGACTTCGAGATAGTGCTGACCGACGGCACACCGATCACGTCGGCTGGTCTGCTCCAGAACGGAAGGCCCGCGTTCCTGTTCTTCTTCGCCACGACTTGAACGATCTGCCGCTCCGAGTTGCGGAGCCTGAAAGACATCTACCCTGAGTACGCCGACGCCGTCGACTTCTACGCCGTGAACGTCGACCCCTCAGACGACCTAGAAACGCTGGAGAGATTCGGCAAGAACCAGGGGTACCCGTGGCCCGTGGCCGACTCCGACAGCGAGATCCTGTTCAAGCTCCACGTGACGAACCAGTCCACCAAGGTGGCATTCGGCGCGGACGGCGTCATCATCTACCGCGAGAAGATGGGCGGCGGTGGCGCGGACGTCTGGCGCGGCATCTTCGAGCAGCTGTCCAGCGGCGTCTGATCGCCCATCCAACTGACAGACACGGTGACGCTAAACGGCAGCCCCGAGCAGTATCGACTCCATCTGGGCGAGCATGTACTCAGCCCTGGCCCTCAGTTGTTCTCTGTTCAACTCAGCAATCGGGTGAGGCGTCAGTACGATTGGGTATGCCGGAGCGCCCCACATCTGTGCCATTGACTTCGCGGTGATCTCGAAGATGTCGGTGCAGATAGTTACCGATGGGATACCGGCCTTCTCCGCGTGGATTCCGTCGTGCACACTGCACGCGCTGCAAGACCCTCAACTGCCGATGGCGACAACTACGTAGTCGCACTCCCCCGCCATGTTGCTGATGACATCTGGGTCGGCAGGCTTGGAAGCCGACGGCTTCCGATGGTAGACGACGTTCGAGACGCCGTACCGTTCGTTGAGGACATCGGCGATCTCCTCGAGCAGCTCGCGTGCCCCGTCCTTTGCGTCGTCGATCAGCCCAAGGCGCTTGTTTTCCAGCGAGTCCAGCCTCTGCGCAGGAACAAACGTCGGAATAATGGGCTTCGTGGTGGGATCGACAAGCGTGTGCTGCAATCGTGTGGCCGTCACCATGGTCGTAACCTCCGGGAACTCAGGCTGGGGTCATTATACTCCAGAGGCCAACGTTCGGCATTGCCCCCGAACTGGCCATGATTCACCCCTGAATACCAATCGCGAACACTGTTTAGCCTTTTTCCTTACTAGTGGTATAATGCGCTTGTACCAGCAGTTGCTGGCAACTGTTGGGCGTGGGATATTCACCGTTAGGCTTCCTCATGGACTTTGCCACAAGGAGAGGTGACATGACATCCACAGAATTCTCTTTTGCCACCTTTTCCCAGAACCAGTTCTATGAGGCGCTCAACGCGAGACTCGTGGCCATGGCCGAGCCCAGCTCCGGTCAGCGGATTGTCGACCTCGCCTGCGGAACCGGCGGTGTGACCAAGCTAATTCTGCAACAGCTTCGCGGCGCGCGAAACTCCGTTATCGTCGCGGTGGACCACTCCTCCATCGCGCTCAAGCAGGCTATGGAGGAGTTGAAGGCCCACAGGGACAACGCCGTCCAGTTCGTTCAGAGCCAGGTCGAGCAGGTGTCCGAGTCGATGAAGGAGCGGGCCGACACCGTCATCTTCTGCAACGCCATCCACTACATCCCCGACAAGGACGGCCTCATCGACGAGATTGCGCGCACGCTCAATCCGGGTGGAAAGTTCGCGTTCAACACCTCGTTCTACGAAGGTGGACAGGTGCCGGAGTCGCTCCGGTTCTATCGCAAGTGGATGTTCAAGTCGGCGCGGGTACTGCGCAGAGAGTACGGGCTTTCACCGCGGCGGGCCGACAAGGTCGAATCGCGAAAGCATCTGACCGCCGATGAGTATCGCGACCTGTTGGAACGCCACAACTTCATCGTGGTGCGCCAGGTGGAGGATACGGTCCAGGTGCCGATCGAGGGCTGGCTGGACATCAGCACCTTCGAGGACTTCATCATAGGCACCATGCCCGGCGTCCCGCTGAAAGAGGCGAGCGCGTCTCTTCAGACCGGCGTGCACCAGACCTTCGAGGAGATGGACATTACGCACGTCCCACGCAACTGGCTGGATATCGTGGCCGTACGCGGATAGATTGCCCATCTACCTGACAGAACAAGATGTAAGCCGCCTCCTTGACATGGAGGCGGCTCTCTTTGCGATCGCATCGGTACTGCGGCGTCAAGCCGACGGCACCGCCCTCAACCAGCCCAGACAGCGCCTCATGGCCGCCCCCGACACCCACGTCAACACCATGATTGCCTCAGACAGCCATCTGGGCGTCTTCGGATTCAAAACGTACACCTATGCGGGCGGCGTTTACAGGTTCTTCGTAATGCTTTCAGATAGTCGCACCGGCGACCTACTCGCGATTGTCGAGGCAAACCGGCTTGGCCAGCTTCGCACCGGAGCGGCCACAGGCATAGCGACCAGGTACATGGCGCGGCCCGACGCGGCGGCAGTCGGAGTTATCGGAAGCGGCTTTCAGGCCAGGACCCAGCTTGAGGCCGTCAGCAAAGTTCGCGACCTGAGCGCCGCCAAGGTCTATAGCCCGAATCCCGAGCGACGCAGCGCATACGCGTCCGAAATGTCCGAGCGACTCGGCTTCGAGGTGATCCCGGTCGACTCAGCCCGCGCTTCCGTGGGCGGAGCCGACATAGTCATCACGATTACGAGCTCGCGGACACCTGTGCTTCACGGAGAGTGGCTGGAGCCTGGAATGCACGTCAACGCGGTCGGCGGCGCCGACCCTTACGTGACCGAGCTCGACGATGCCGCAGTCCAGAGGGCAGACCTGATATTCGTCGACGACCGGGCGCAGGCCAGGATCGAGTCTGGGGAGCTGATGATGACAGCCGGACGCGGCCTCGTGCTCTGGGAGCAGATGCGCGAGCTATGGGAAGTAGTAAGCGGCCAGGTCCCAGGCCGTCACCACCCTGAGGACGTGACCCTCTTCAAGTCCCTCGGAATGGCCATATGGGACATCGCCGCCGCCAAGGCAGTCTATGATCGGGCCGTCGAAGAGGGCGTGGGCCTGGAGCTTTAGCCCAGAAGGTCCGACGCCTCCACGCTCCTCTGAGTAACCTGAGCCGATGGCACACGTCGTCCGTTTGATGTACTCTGATTCCATGGACTTCCAGCGCATCTCCATTGACTCTAAGATCTGCGAGGGCAAGGCGACCGTCAAGGGCACCCGCATGACCGTCGAGTTCGTGCTCAAGCTATTGGGCGCCGGATACACAGCGGTTGCCGTGGTCCGCGAGTACCCGATTTTGGAGCTTGAAGACGTCTACGAATGCGCGACTTTCGGGGCTTGGCTGGCTAGCGACAACACCGTATCGGTCGGATGAGGCTGCTAGCCGACGTTCACATCTCCCCTCGCACCGTCCAGCTACTAAACGAGATCGGCCACGATGTAGTCTCAGTTCAATCAGCACTGCCTGCAGACGCTCGGGATGAGAACATTGTGCTTAAGGCCGTTGAACTCGATAGAGCGATACTGACACAGGATCTTGGGTTCTCAAATATCTTGGTCTCAGTCGGCGCAACACGACCGTCCCTAGTAACGCTCCGGCTGTCTGATTCTCGTGTGAATAACGTGAATGTGCGACTCCGAGAGGTGTTGCCGAGCTTAGAGGGTGTCTGAAAAGTGAATTTACGTTGGAGACGCCAGTCTACGAAGCATCAATCTGATCATGGCAGCGTACACGAACGCCTCCTCGGTCTCTGGCAGGAATTCGTAGTCCTTTGACAGCCGACGGTTGCGGACCAGCCACGCGAAAGTACGCTCCACCACCCAGCGACGTGGCAGCACAACGAATCCCACCGGACGACTTGGTGGCTCCTGATCATCTCGCAGCCACACTCTGCCACTCCACCAGTGGCTCACCACCTCCAGCTCCCATCCCAACTCAGTTCGCATCCACTCCTTCAATCCCCTGTAGGCGCTGTCAGTCCATATCTTGGCCATTCTCGGGAACCCACTTCGCAACTCCCCCAGCACCAGCTTCCCACCCGCTCTGTCGTGCAATCCCGCCTCATGCACCACCACTTTCATCAGTAACCCCTGAGTGTCGACCAGTATGTGCCTCTTTCGCCCATTTACCTTCTTGCCTCCATCGTAGCCTCGAGGCCCCCCCTTTCAGTAGTCCTAACCGACTGGCTGTCGATGATCGCCGCACTCGGGGTGGGATCGCGCCCCTGCTGCACTCGCACACGTTCACGCAGTACCTCGTTGATGTCCTCCCAGACGCCTTCCATTCGCCAGGCTCTGAAGTAGTGATAGACTGTCTTCCACGGCGGAAGGTCGTGTGGAAGCATCCGCCAGGATATTCCGCCCCTCAGTACGTAGAAGATGGCGTTGAGGACCTCTCGCATGTCTGCGGAACGTGGTCGTCCGCCGGGTCTCGGCGGTGGGATCAATGGCTCGATGATGGCCCACTCTCTGTCTGTCAGGTCAGTCGGATACGATAGGCGCTTCATAATGAGCCTATCTTAACCCTTTTCAGACACCCTCTTATATCAATTCGCCGTGGTGCGACCGTATATGGACGAGAAGCCTCCGGCTTCCCGCCTTCGCGAGAATGACGGATGGTAAGGTAGCACTTGGAAACCGGCATGGCCGCTTCATGGTGTAGTCATAGCGAATTGGTATAAGGTGCAGAACTCCAATGGAGCGTCTGGGTTGGGGGGGACTAGCAAAGAATGGTCCGGAAGATGGCATAGGGCCTTGTGAAGAGCAGTCCTAGCGCCTTCGCTTGGACCGCTTCTTCTTCTTCGCCTGCTGCCGTGTCTTGGCAGACGGCCTAGACTGTTTGCGCATTACTTCCTGACGAGCGGCTTGCCCTCTGTGTTCCTGAACAAAATCGATGTCTGCCAACGAAGGGATGCGATACGAGAACTTGGTTCTACCACCCGGACTAGTTACAGCAAAGTCGCCCTGACCAATAATGTCCATTCCGACGAGCACATCCCCACCTGGGAAATCACCCAAGATGACTGGCAGCCCCGGAATTCCTACTCGATTTGGCAACCTGATGTTGACCAAGAACCACGGCACCCTTTCAGTCTTGCCCTAGGCATGATGAACGTCAGTAAGACCCACCGCAATCAGACCGCACTTATCTACGACATTTTGAGAAATCACACTATGCGTGGCGCCTGTATCCCAGATTGCAGTAAACGGAAACATCGGGGGTTCAGGCGCATCGCTCTGCGGGTCCCAGCTATCCGAAACATGACACTCGTTAGTGAGGACATTGCTGCGACCTGTGCTGATCGTTGTGAAGCTATAACTTTGTGGAAGTGGCTGATTTATGAGAATACCACTCGTGAGCGAAAGGTCCTCGTGTAAGCCTCATTGCCTTCACTGACCCGCTGCACTAGAAAAGTTCCGAGTTCATGCTGTTTGCGAGTCTCATTTACAGCCGCCGATTCGCTGTCGTACACACCAATGACAGTATGGTCCTTAAGGACGATGACTTTGCCGTCGTACTTGGCCACCATATCCTCTTGGTGTGCCTGGTAGAACTCGAACTCGTCAACTAGCTGTCTGTTCATCGTATGTCCTTGGCTGAAATACTGAGATGCGCCGTGTCACGTTAGCATACAACACGACAAGAGGGAGGGGAAGAATGCCTGACACATCGCCCAGCAAAGGTACTTCTCCGCCCTATTCGATGCTGACCAACGTTGGCCTCACGGGATACGTTGTCGACAATACCCCGGGCTTCGTGTCGGTCCTGCCGTCCGAGGACATTCTTTGCTGTGAAGTCCATCGCTATGATGTGCTTCCCATCAGATCCACAGGGGTAATCCGTATCTTCAGGGTCTCCAAGCTACCGCAAGTGCAGAACTCTACCTGCAGGGTCTAATGGCTTAACGCTCTGTGGGATTACCCCACAGAAGCGGGACTCATGGCTAATGTATCAGTGTCAGATTCCCCCTGCCGACGGAAGTTAAGAAAGCCAGTCAATGGAGAATCGCCTCGAAAAGTTCTGGCTGTGATTGTACACTGGCACAATCGAGATTCTGGAAGCATCATTATAGGACAGGATAGGACAGGCCCCTGCAAATGGCGACCAAAGGTAAGGTGATTGCGGTCTCGCCTGCGAGAGAGTGCTTGGAGCAGTGAAAGTGTTGGCTGTCTCCCAATATCATCACTCCACAACCACGGCCCGGTGGCATTGCAGAACCTAAACCCGATTCCCGACTGGGACAGTTCTGCAGTCATACCTGCCTTAGATGCAGAGGACCCTACTTCCAGAGGCCGTTCTCCCTATAAGGCGTCGCTGCTCCACGTAGTCAGACGCTTTGGAGTGACGAGGGCACGAAGAAGACTGTTGAGAGGATTGCTCGATTTTCGGTCAGAGTTGAACGGGGCTGGGCTGGTGCAGGGTTTTCAGTGGCTGGACGGGAGTTTCGCAGAGAACGTCGAACTCCGAGAGGGCAGAGATCCTGGCGACATTGATTTAGGGCCTGTTCACACTAATTGAGTTGAGGATGGTAGCATGGATACATGGAACTCACACAAGGTCAATACGAGCTGATAGCACCTCACCTGCCGGTGCAGCGAGGCAACGTGAAGATTCCGAACCTCAAAGTGCTCAACGCAATTCTGTACGTTGCCGAACACGGCTGCAAGTGGCGAGGACTGCCAGAGCGCTTCGGCAGATGGCACACTGTCTATACGAGAATGAACCGCTGGTCCAAGAGTGGGGTTCTCGACCGTGTGTTCGAGCAGCTTCGGAAGGAAGGAATAGTGGAGGTCAGTCTCGACGTGCTCTCGCTGGACAGCACCACTGTCAAGGTGCATCCGGACGGGACTGGCGCGTTGAAAAAAACGGCCCACAGTCGATAGGCAGGTCTCGTGGTGGGTTGACAACGAAGATTCACATGGTAGCCGCAGATGAGCGCACACCCGTGATCTTCTCGTTGTCTGCCGGACAGGCTCACGACGCGCCCGAAGGCCGCAAGTTGCTGGAACGTCTGGGTCCACAGCGTGGGAGTCCGTCCGTGGTGATGGACCGCGCATATGAAGGTGACGCGACACGTCAGTTGGCATCAGGTCTAGGGTATTCAGTTGTCGTTCCGCCTCGCAAGAGTCGTAAGGTGGCTTGGGAGTATGATGAGGAGTTGTACAAGAGGCGCAATGAGGTGGAGCGTCTGTTCCGTAGGATGAAAGGCTTTCGTCGAATATTCACTCGGTATGACAAGCTCGATGAACTCTACATCGGGTTCATACTCTTTGGAACTATCTTCGATGCACTACGTAGTGTGAACAGGCCCTAGTCACCTTTTGTATCCTTCCAGATAGGTACACAAGTATGGAAGCGCAGCAGGCTCTCCTCTCGGGTCTACTTAAGAAAGGGCGTATCAAGAGTGAACACGGGGTTGACCACTATTTCATACCGCTGAATGGGATTCCCCTAGAGAACCTTGTGGACTCAACAGTCTATTGGTACAGCCTCTTCTCGCACAGGAAGGGCGATTACCTATGGAAAGGTTGCGTGCAAATAGGTTTAGCCGCTGACGGCGATGCAAGGGCAAGAGAAGAACTTCAATTGATGGACTACTAGGAGGAGCGACGTGAATACACACGACTACCGATTCCTCCTCTCAGAGCGAACCACGTTGAATAGGATTCTTGCTCAGATCCCAGAATCAGATTTGCTTGGTCGGATGAGCCTCAATGACCGCCTGCAAGAGGTTGAAGCGGAGCTCGAGGACTACGACGGGTACTCTCCATACTTGGTCAACGCAATTCTTACCTTCCGCGGTCCCCCCGTAGCTGGGAGCCACGGCATTGAAGCTGACTTTGGACTCAATGCCGCCAAAGGCTTCGTAAAATCGGTTGGCCTAGTTGGAGCCGGTTTCCACGGGTCTCTACCGCAAAGGGGCCGGCCCTCCAGGATAGATAACTACCGCCTCATGATTACGGGGACGGCAGTTGGGTCATATGGCTTCCAACTCGAGTCTGCGTCACAACAGCCGACACTTGAGGGAGCGGTTTCGCCGGTCGAAGCTGCTATCTTGCTTGTCAAGAACATTCTGCAGGCGTCTATGGGAACCGACGAGGAACTGTCGGATGCAATTGATGGCATCGACACGCGGGCACTGAAGGGGATGTCTGACTTCCTCAAGACGGTAGCAGACAATACAGCGGTGTGTTCCCTGGCACTTGGAAGCGAAGTGTTCAGTTTTCACGATGTGGGTCAAGTGCGCCGTAGTCAGAGGCGGCTGAGCAAGGACTACATAAGGGAAGAAAATGTAACGGTCACTGGAAGGTTCATAGGATTCTTCCCACATCGTCCTAGGGCGCAGTTTGAAATAATGGGTGTCGACTCTGATTTTTGGGTAACTGAAACTGGCAGAGTGGTCACGGTTAGGGTCGAACCATCGGTAACAGATGCGACCGACATCAACGACATCCTCAAGCAAGACATGAGAATTGAGGCAAGGATTCGGAGAGTCGGTTCTGGGCGACCAACATATGCCATCATACGTCTCCACGCCTAAAGTAGCAGTCTCCGAGAAAGTAGGAGCATTTTCACATTCATAATACCAATTATGAGTGATGTGGCCATATTCCCACTGGCCAGACTCTCTGGATTCCCGCTTTCGCGGGAATGACGGGTGCAATGCTGTGCCACGTGATTTGCAGCGTAGTCAGAACGAATTGGTATTAGAGCAGGATGTGCTCGCCGGCATCATCGCTACTGTCGAGGACGATAGAGTGAGAATTCGCAGGCTCCCAGTGTGACGAAAGTCGACGACGACGGAGTGAGAGAGACCTCACAGCGTCGGATCCCTACGCCGGCCTATCCCCACAACGCCGGCTTGAACACCATCAGGTATACCAGCACGACCACCACGACTACCTTCAGCCCCAGGAGGATTCGCCCCCTGGCGTGCGCCCGGTCGTAGTCTGAGGAGTCTGCTGAGCCGTCCTCAGTCAGCGCGATCTGGCCCTTGATGACGCGCGCGTGGACTCCTACTAGGCCCATGAGCACGATGAAGAACAGGATTGAGAGTTCGAGCCACGGCGTTGACCAGGCCCAGCCCGCGCGGTCGATCAGCCCGAGTCCCGTCAGTAGGACGATCACGTAGGCTGGCATCACCATCCGCCGCTCCAGCAGCCTGATGGTCTCCAGCGTAAACGACCTCGACTCAGGTACCAGCACCGCTCGGCGCAGCCAGAAGAAGTACGATACTGTGGCCCCGACCGCGATGAGCGCGGCCAGGATGTGCAGGGACAGGAGGATCTGTACGGTGGTCATGGCTCAGACCGTCATCGAGCAGGCGCAGCCGCCTGGACCGCAACCGCCGCATCCGCCCGTGCCCGCAACGGCGCCAACCGCGCCTGAAGCGTCTGACGTGAATGCCGAGAACACCGACAGCTTCCTGTCGGAATCGCCCTCGCAGATAGGGCAGGGAGCGTCCTCGTCCATTCGGCTTATCGGCCGCAGCTTATCGAACCTGTGGCTGCAAGTGTTGCAGACGTACTCATAGATCGGCATTGTTGATCCCCCTCGCGAGACGCATTCACGGATGCTGACCATATTCTAGGTTCGGGCCAAGACAGGGTCAACCGAATCTGCGCTTCCGTCGACTTGATTGTACCTGCCCGCGCTGACATTAAGCAGCAATGGGGAGGCTCACTTTCTGTCAGGTAGCACGCAAGGTAGAGTGTACCTATAGTCCACTCCACATTCGCTTCCGCGAAAGGGGTCAAAGGCTCCAGAAAGTTGGCGAGCCGGCCATCCAAGGCGCGATGAGCGTGGCGCGCACTTCTACCCCAGCGACTCCACGGCGGCCATTGTCTTCTTAGACTCGTCGATGCGACTGCGGACGACCTGGGCCAGTTTCTGGGTATCGTCCTGGTAGGTGAAGGCTGGATTTGCCTCCACCTTGGCGACCCACGATGAAGGCAGGCCGGACGCACCGTGCAGCGCGCCGACTATGCTTCCGACCATCGTGGCGATGGTGTCTGCGTCGCGTCCGAAGTTGGCGCTCCATGTTATTGAGCGGACGGGGTCGCCCTCGGCGAGGGTCAGTATCGCCAGGGTAGCGGGGATGGTCTCCATCGAGTCCGCAAGCACGGTCCTCTGGTAGTTGGCGTAATACCGCTCGCGGAAGAGCTCGTATGAGTCCGTCTCGGCTGCAAGGTCCAACGCTTCGGCGATGGCCTGTTTGAGTGCGACGGCGCTCACTGGCAGAAGGTACCGGGTCGCGGCATCGACCACGGACTCCACCGTAGCGTCCGCGTCGAATGCGGCTGCCACGGCTGCTGCCATCGAACATGCAGCGTCGCGGCAGTAGCCTGAGTTCCCTCCGTGGTGGATGAACGACGCTACGTCCAGCGTCTCCAGCACCGCCTGCCGAGGATTGCACGCGTTGATGATTCCCAGGGGAGATATGGCCATCGCTGTTGAGGAGCTCTGCATGTTGCCCCAGCCGGCGTAGGCGGGCAGCTCCAGTCCCTGCTCGTACTTGTGGAAGGCGTTGCGCACGGGGATGAACCACAGGTGTCGATTCTGGTCCTTGAAGTCTATGAACGACTGGGCGAAGTGGTCGACTGTGGGGTGTCCGTCGCTCTTGTAGATGGCGTCGATGAGCTGGCCTCGGATGGCGGTGTCGTCGGTGCCTACACCCTCGAAGTCGGTCACGCCGTCGGGTCCGTACTGTTCGATGATCTTCTCGTAGTGCATACCCTCAGTGGGCGCGCCCATCGCGTCGCCGATGAGCCCTCCCATGAGGCACCCGTAGATCTTGTCGGTTAGTAGGTCAGTGGGCATTTGATACTTCTCCACAGTAGGTGTCAGCGGGACGGGATGGGCTTGTGCTATTGCCTGTCGTAAAACACGGGCCGGATAGTGGCTGTGATTCTAGCAAGGGGTATTGGCGATTGCACGGCGCTGGCGCCTGTGCGACCTCGCATCCTATATCCCCAGGGGCCAGGCCCACATGATGAGCGGTATGGCGACAGCGACTACGACAAGGACCAGTGGGAGGCCCATTCTCCAGTAGTCTCCGAACTGGTAGCCGCCGGGTCCCATGACTATGGTGTTGGACTGGTGGCCGATGGGCGACAGGAACGCGGACGATGCGCCTATGGCAGTTGCCATCAGGAACGGGTCGGCCGACGCCCCAAGGGTTTCAGCCACACCGACCCCTATGGGGGCCATCAGGATCACGGCGGCCGCGTTGTTGATCACAGCGGATAGCAGCAGGGTTGTTACCAGGACGATTCCAAGAATCGACCACGCCGGCAGGGAGCTGCCCAAGTCCGTAATTGTGGTCGCGATTCGAGCCGCCCCTCCGGTCGTCTCCAGCGCTGCGCCAACCGGGATCATCGCGCCCAGCAGAATGATAACCGGCCAATCTATGGCCTGGTATGCGGACTGTAACGTTATGAGTCGGCTCATTACGAGAATCACTACGGCAGCTGTGAAGGATACGTGGACCGGGAGAATATCGAGGGACGTAAGCAGTACCGCTCCTACGAACACGACGACTGGGAAGACCAGCCGGCGCGGCTGTCCAATTCTGAGCTCACGCTCGGCAAGAGGGAGCAGCCCAAGCCTGGGCAATGCCGTCTGCACAAGGTCCTTCCTCCCCTGCAGCAGAAGCACGTCGCCGGCTCGGAATGTCATGTGGCCGAGTCGTCGGACGAGCCTGGTCCCCCGTCTGGACAGTCCCAGCAGGTTCACACCGAAAGCCGCGTGCAGGTGGAGTCCCCGGGCTGTGTTGCCCTCGGCCGGGCTGTCCGGGCTGACGATGGCCTCCAACGTGGAGACGTCTTCCGAACTGAGCGTCTGATCGATTTCCGAAAGGATGTTCCTAGACCACTCAAGTTCGAAGCCTGTTCTGTCGATAAAAGTCCAGATCTGCCCGGGGTCGGCCTCAATGATGAAGATGTCGTTGGAGTCTATGATCTGATAGCTGGATGGCGCGCCGTAAACTACGCCGCGACGAAGAAGACCTGCGATCACAACGTCCTCCTCGGCCAGCTCCTCGAGGTCGCGCACGAGCTTCCCGACGAATCTGGAATCGTCGGGTACACGCACCTCGGTCATGTAGCCTTCGATGTCCAGTGTTTCACCCAGGGCGACCGGGGCCCGCCTGTACGGAATGAGACGCCAGCCCACCAGGGCGATGAACAACACGCCGACCACAGTGACCGCTAGCCCGACAATTGTGAAGTCGAACATGTGGAAGTGGACGCCAACTTCCTCCTGCCGGAAGTTTGAGATGATGACATTGGGTGGCGTCCCTATCAGGGTGGTCATGCCGCCCAGCAGCGACGCGAACGCTAGCGGCATGAGGAAGAGGGATGCGGGATGGTTGCTCCTGTTGGATACGCGGATCGCCACGGGCATGAGGAGGCTGACAGCGCCTACGTTGTTCATAAACGCCGAGAGAAAGGCAGTCAGACCGGACAACGACGCTATTCGAACGGTCAGGTAGTGGGGGATGCGCGAGTACCAACCGGCTATCACGTCGACGACGCCGGAATCGTGGAGGGCGCGGCTCAGGACCAGAACGGCGGCCACGGTTACCACCGCCGGATGTCCGAATCCCTGGAACGCCTCCCAAGGAGGCACGATGCCCACGATTGTCAGGATGAGCAGGCAAAGCAGAGCAACGACGTCGTAACGCCACTTAGCCGTCACGAACAGGACCAGGGCGAGAATGAGGACTCCGAAGATTATAGCCTCATCCATCAGTCGAACGCGTATCTCCCTGTCACGTTAGCCGGCGAGAATGTCGTCACATTCCACTTTCACCTAGCTAAGTATACAGGCCACTATGGGATGCGTGACTAGATGGCGGTTGCCACTCGGCGGTCCGATCATCCGGACTGCCCCATAATAGGCTGAAACAATGGGACTGGGTAACTGTAGCATCGCTCTGGTTGAACTGTCGTTAATATGACTTATCGATGTTATATTTATTGCGTTTTTCTGTGGTCGTATCATGAGTCTGCGGGCATTATTGGGTATAATCCCTCAAATGATGGACTGGACATACGTCAGAAGATGATGTAGCTTCTCTTGTCGGAGCCTATGGCATAGCAAGCCGAGTTCCTATACTATTGCTGCTCGAATTCATACTTTTCTCAGGAGGGCAATTAATGACTGGATACTGCATGAAGTGTCGCGAGTCTCGAGAGATCGAAGAGGCCGAGCAGGTAACGATGAAGAATGGCCGTCCGGCCACCCGTGGGAAGTGCGGGACCTGTGGGACCACCATGTTCAAGATAGGCAAAGCCAGCTAGCCTGGTAAGAATAAACAGGACGGGCGCTTCGGCAGGCGTGTGACTCCCTATTTGGAGCGCCCTTCCAAGTCCACTGGTTCACTCTCGTGAATCATCAGTATCAGTGGCCAAACGCCTCGCCATGACCTCCACGACTTCATGGAGGTTGTGCCTCACTTTTCCGCGCCTCACAGCGACTTTACCGCGGCCTCGATCGCGCTGGTCGCCTCTTGGTAGTCGGTGCCGGGCAGGAACCTTAGTGGCTGCCCAAAGCGTATCTCGACTGAGCCACGCTTGAAGATTGGGAAGCGTGTTGGCGAGCCCAGCCGGTTGATATGCAGCCTTAACGGCACGACCGGCAGTCGTCCCTCCACTGCGAGCAGGCCTGTGCCGTTCATGAACGACTTGATCGGGCCTCCGATGGTTAGCTGACCCTCCGGATAGATCAACACCGACCAGCCGTTGTCGATGATCTTTCCCATGTTCTCGAGGCTTGGCCTGATCGGGCCGTCCTGCGCGAGCGGGAACCCGTTGCCAAGTAGTGGGTTGAGCACCCAGAACACCGGATTCTTCCACAATCTTGCCGCGCCTGCGATGGCCAGCCTCCTCCGCCACAGGGGAGGAATGGACTCGATTATCAAGGGGTTGTCGAGACCGAGGCTGTGGTTCGACGCGAACAGTACGGGGCCGTCGATGTCTTGCAGATTCTCCCGTCCGGTAACCTTCAGCCCATACGGCAGCTTCAGGATCGGGAACATGAGTGCTCGCTGAATGAACCCCCGCACCATGCGGCACCACCAGCCCATGCCCCAGTCTGGGAACTCCGTTACGGGCGGATTGTTCGCGCCCTCATCGAGGATAGCCTGCACCTGCCTGATCGTGGTCTCCGGCCCGATCTGGGTCTCGTCGAGGTACACGCCCAGGTCGACTTCAATCGCCGATAGCATCTCGACCCTGCCCAGCGAGTCGAGATTGAGGTCGTCGCCCAAGGTCATGTCGGGAGCGATGTCCGCGGCGTCGAGCACGGCCACCTCCGCGATTATGTCCACTAGGCCCCGACTGCCGTCACGCGGGCTGGAAGAGCTCGTTGGACTGGATGGCGCGTCGGACTGGACTCCCCCCTCCAGCATCTCGATGAGCTGTGGTTTCTTGACCTTGAGGGTGTGAGTGCGGGGGAAGTCTTCCTCCGGCCATACTGTGTAGCCCCTCACCCGTTGCTGCTCGGCCAGCTGCCCGTTGGCCCAGGCGACGATCGGATCAACATCATTGGCGCCGTCGAGAATCAGGGCGGCGTGGACCTCGACTGACGAGCCCTGCTGAAGTCCGACAACGGCAGAGTCTGTGACGTTCGGATGCCTGTTCAGTACCGCCTGGATGTCGTCTGGATAGACGTTCTGACCGCTGGGGAGGACGATCATGTCCTTCATGCGGCCCCGGATGTGCAGGTAGCCGTCGTCGTCGAAGAGTCCGATGTCGCCGGTCCTGTACCAGTCGCCGTCGAAAGCTGCGGCGGTCTGTTCGGGGGAGTTCCAGTAGCCGGGTGAGATGTTGTCCCCTCGTACCAGGATCTCGCCGTCCTCGCTAATCTTCACCTCGACGTTCGGCAGCGGTCTGCCAACTGAGTCCGGTCTGCGCTCGTGCAGTGTGTGGTTGCTGATGACGGGAGATGCCTCGGTCGCGCCGTAGCCCTGCACGATCTTGACTCCCATCAGCTCCCACTTTCTGCCGAGCTCCGGGTCGAGCGCCGCGCCGCCTGAAACTATGAAGTCGAGCTTCCCTCCGAACTGCTTGTGTACCCTCCCGAACAGGCGTCGCCTGAGCGGGTAGGGAGTTCGCTCGGCGATCTTAAGCAGCTTGTCCCAGAGGGCTCCCTTGCCCTGCCTTCTGACCTCACGTTCTATCCCGTTCATCAGGAGCTCCAGTCCCTGCGGGACGAGCAACATGGTCGTGATCTGTCGCTCTCGCATCGTGCGGGCGAGTACGGTCGGCTGTCTGCTGGTCGGGTAGGTGACGCTGGCTCCGAAGTGCAGCACGGTCAGCAGGCCGCCCATCTGCTCGTACATGTGACTAAGCGGCAGAATTGAGAGGAGTCTGCTGGACGTGTTGCAGGTGATGTACTGCGTTATGCCCTCTATGTTGGCGGCCAGGTTCCGGTGCGTGAGCATCACGCCTTTGGGATCGCCCGTAGTTCCCGAGGTGAACATGACCTCTGCCAGGTCGTCGGGCTGGATCTCGATATGCTCCGGCTCCGGCAACTCGTATATTTCGCTCTCCAGGTTCTCGAAAGTAATCTCAGGCAGGCCGATGTCCACGTCATCCCTGGGGGTATAGCGCGACGTGAAGGCCAGCTTGGGGGTGATCCTGGAGATGACCCGCTCAACGTAGTCAGGCGCGCTGCGGAGATCGAGGGGGACCGCGATCACGCCCGCTCTCAGGCAGCCGAAGAATATCAGCACCCACTGCGGGCAGTTCGGACCCCAGACGAGAACCTGGTCTCCCTTGGACAGTCCCCGTCGTTGCAGGAGCGTCGCGACCTGTCCCGATTCCGCCCAGAGGCGGTCGTAGCTCCAGCGCTGGTATCGAAAGCCGGGCTTGAACAGCAGGGCGTCCCGTGGGCCGTGCGCCTTGACCGCGTCTCTGAGGAAATCGACGATGGTTCTGCCGGCGGGGGCGCTGGCCGGGGCCGTCTGTGTCATTGCTGTCTCCTGGTCCTCACTGCGAATAAGTGTCGATCATCTGGCGCAGCGCGGCGCGGGCCCCGCCGCGAAATGGCGGATAGTGGCTGAAGCAGATCGTGTGAAAGTCCAGCTTCAGGAGGTTGCGCAGCGACTCCATAGCCTGCTCCGGGTCTTGTGTAACGGCTGCCGCCGGAGGCGTGAGTCTCCTGCCCAGCCTGTACTGGAGCGCGTCGCCGATTATCAGCAGCTTCTGGTCGGGTAGGAAGATAGCTATGCTGCCCGCGGTGTGACCCGGTGTGTGTACGACCTGTACGGGAAAGTCGAAGGGAATGATGTCGCCGTCTTCCAGCTCCGTGTCGATCGGTGTGGGAGGGCCGTTCACCTTCTCCATTACGGGCGCGGTGAGCCTCGCCATCAGCTTGTATTGAAATGGGTTGGGCTGCTCCACGGCGCCGGCCAGGATGCGTGCATCGATTCTGTGAGCCATCACCGTTATGTCGCGGTCGGCGACCAACTCGCGCACGCCTCCGGCGTGATCGGGATGATAGTGTGTGATGACCACGCCGATCACGCTGTCGACGGACAGCCCCAGCTCGTGAAGCCCACTGAGGATCAACCCGGAGCTGCCTTTCATGCCGGCGTCGATGAGAAGCGCTCTATCGTTCCCTACGAGAACGGTAACCCTGGAGCCGAGCGCGCGGATTTGAAAGACGCCAATGACGACGCGAATCGGATTGCCGAGCTTCATGAGATCATGAGACTCCCAGCTGGTAGTCGTCCAGCAGTCCCATGCGGACTGCCCAGACAACCAGCTCCTGCTTGGTCTCGATACCGAGCTTGTCCTGTATTCCGTAGATGGCGTTCCTGATAGTCAAAGGCTGGTTGCTCCTGACCTGGGCGATCTCGGCGTAGGATAGCCCCTGCGCGAACAGCGTGAGTATCTCGCGCTCGCGCTGTGTGAGCCTTTCGAGCTCTCTGTTCCTGTTCTGCTCGGCGGCGGCACGAATGCCGGCGAAGACGCTTCGGATGACATCTCCCGGAATCCGGTACTCTCCCTCGGCTACGTCCCTGACCGTGCCCAGCAGCTTGTCCTTGCCAGAGTACTTCTGGAGGTATCCCGTCGCGCCCGCGGCGACGGCCTCCATCACGGCGTCTTCTTCCGCCGCGGCCGTCAGGATGAGCACTCTCGTATCCGGCAGCATCTCCGTAATCTCCCTACAGGCGTCGATGCCGTTTTTCAGCGGCATCATGACGTCCATGATGACCACGTCGGGCCTGAGCTGCTGCGCGATTCTCACCGCTGCCGCGCCGTCACCGGCCTGGCCGACTACGTCGAAATCACCGGCCCGCTGGAGCACTTCGCGCAGGCCGTCTCTCATTATCTCATGATCGTCGACGAGCAATACCCTGGTCTGTCTGGTTGTCGTCAAGTTAAGGACCTCCTCCCGCGGCGGCGGGTATCATATGGGACGGTGCAGGTTACCGTGGTGCCGCGTCCGGACTCGCTGTGTAGGGGCGGTTCGCGAACCACCCCTACTTCGAGCCATCCGCCCATACGTTCAGCGTCCGTGCTCATGTTCCTGAAGCCGTGGCCGCGGTCGGCGTAGTTGTCGGGAAGGCCGATCCCATCGTCGGACACGGACATTCGGAGACTATCATCGCCGTAGTCCAGTGTGATAGTGACCCTGCCTGCGCGCGAGTGCCGGAAGGCGTTGGTCATCGCGTTGTGTGCTATGGAGAAGAGCAGTCCCCGTGTAACCGTGGAGAGAGGCGGCTCACTTCCGGTCTGAGCCACCTGCGCGGGGATCGAAGTGATCGTGGTGAACGTTGAGGCGTGGGACCTCAGCACGCGGCTCAACTCCCGGCCCTCGAATATGGGTCCGGCGTCGATGGGATGCCTCAGCTCCCACATGGTCGACTTCGACAGCGCGTGAGTCGCCCGGAGCTTTGCGATAAGTTCGTCTCCTGCGCTGACCCCGTCGGGGGCGTTCGACGGCTTTACATGTCCAGCTTTAAGCTGGTCGTCAGCAAGCTCGATCGCGGTCTCGACTCCGAGGCCGATCATGTATGCCGACTGCGCTATCGTGTCGTGGATGGTCTGCGACAGTTCGATGCGCTCCCGCTGCAGCTCCCGCTCCCGTTCTACGGCTTCTCTCCTCCTGATCCTCTCCAGTCTGAAGATAAGGTTGACCGCCGCGACTACCGCGTACATCGTAACGATCCTGATGAACAGGACCTTCTCTAAACTGTCCTCGAAGTCTACGCCCTCGTACAGCGTCAGGCTTAACGCGGCGTACAGGACGGCGGTGACAGTGACCCAGGCGAAGCTGAGCCTGAACGACGCGAATACCACCGCGAACGCGGCGAGCGCCGGATAGTACAGCACGTAGAACTCGTTTCTGAACCCGCCGGAGATAATCAGTCCCGACGTGATCGTTACAACGTCCAACGCGCTGAGTGCGAGCGCCCAGTGCCAGGTAATCATCCGATTCGACCGGATGCGGTAGTGGACATAGCCGTTCAGGGCCAGCAGCGATGCCGCAAGCAGGGTGTTTGGTATGTAGGCGTGGTGGAGGAAGTCGGCGCGGTAGTTCAACTGCACGAACCAGGCGATCCCGACGAACCAGCGTACCCATACCGAAATGCGCAGGCTGTGGCGGAGGTCGTCGGAGTCGCTCCGACGGAGATCCCACCAGGACACTTCGCTTGTGTTGACTGCCATGTTCAGACTGCCCGCCTCAGCCAGCCTAAAGCTGGACATGTAAATTCGCCGCGTAACTGAGTCGAAGTGTATAACAGCCGATTACGGCGTCAAGGTTCAGCCGTACCCCGTGGATTGGGTACGGGCGAACCCTAATTCACCACCTCTGACCTATACAGGGTCAGATGCAAAGTCCGCGGCTATCTCTTCCAACTGATCCAGTGCGGCGCGAAGGTCTTCGAGGATCTCCTCGGCGATTATGCCCGGCGGCGGCAGGTTGGACGTGTCCTCAATGCTCTCGTCGCGTAGCCAGAAGATGTCGAGGTTTACTTTGTCTCGCTTGACCAGCTCGTCATACTCGAACCGATGGAGCCGCTCAGTTTCCTGGCGCGATAGCCGATCTTCAGGGTTGAAGCAGGAAACAAAGTCATCCAGGTCCGATCGTTTCAGTGGGTTGGCCTTGAGCGTGAAGTGCTTGTTGGTGCGCAGGTCGTATATCCACAGGTCCTGTGTCCAGGGAGCCTCACTGGCGGGCTTACGGTCGAAGAACAGCACGTTGGCCTTGACCCCCTGGGCGTAGAAAATCCCGGTGGGCAGTCTCAACAGGGTGTGAACGTCGCAGTCGTTCAGCAGTTGGCGCCGCACCGTCTCCCCGGCGCCTCCCTCAAACAGGACGTTGTCCGGCACGACGACAGCGGCTCTTCCATGAATCGTCAACAGAGTCCGCACGTGCTGAAGGAAGTTGAGCTGCTTGTTGCTGGTCGTTGCCCAGAAGTCGGGGCGCTCCACTACGAGAGTCTCACGCTCAGCAGCTCCGTCTGAACCGACGAACGTGAGGCTGGACTTCCTACCGAACGGCGGGTTGGTGAGCACCATATCGAAATTGACGCCCGGATGGGTACGCAGGCTGTCGTCGACGATGATGTTGGTCTCGTCCCCACCGATTCCGTGTAGGTACAGGTTCATAACGCCGAGCCTAGCCGCGCTGTCCACAATCTCCCAGCCGTGGAGCGCGTGGTCTCTGAGGTGTGCGAGCTGGCCCTGGTCCATGCTTGGGTTGTTGGCGACGATGTAGTCGTGCGCCGCCAGCAGGAATCCGCCGGTGCCGCACGCGGGGTCGCAGATGGTCGTGTCCGATTCGGGACGCATGGCGTCGACGATGGCCTGGATCAACGGCCTTGGGGTGAAGTATTGTCCGGCGCCGGTCTTGACGTCCTGGGCGTTGCGCTCCAGCAGAGACTCGTAGGCGTCGCCCTTGACGTCGGCGCTTAGCGTGAGCCAGTTCTCGCTGTCGATTAGCTCCTTGACCAGCCGCGTCAGCATGGCCGGTTCCTGGATCCTGTTCTGCGCCTTGCTGAAGATGACGCCCAGTGTGCCGGGCTGGCTGCCGAGAGTTTCCAGGGTCCGGCGGTAGTGACTCTCCAGGTCGTCACCGTCACGCGAAACCAGGCTGGACCAGTCGTAGCCGTCGGGGATCGGAGGGGGCAAGTAGTTAGGCAGTAAGGTATATGGCGGCTGGCTGCGCTCGTGCATCATCTTGAGAAAGATTAGGTAGGTGAGCTGTTCCAGATAGTCACCGTAGGATAGGCCCGCGTCTCGGAGAACGTTGCAGTAGTTCCAGAGTTTCTGGCCGATGGTGGATGATGTTGTCATGGAGTTTGCTCCGAGTGGCTGAGCTGACTTGCGGGCGCCGACTTCGGCCTGCGACGCCTTGGCTTACGCTGGGCTGTTGCTGCTGCCTCAGCCACGGCGCGCTCGGCGCGGATGAGCTCCAACAGCACCGACGCCGGTTCGTCGTCCGGGTCCTGGGGAACAAGTTGCCCGGAGAAGGCCTGCTTGAGGATGCTCTGACGTAGTCGATTGGCCCGCTTCAGGCTGGCATCTACTACAGCTTCGGCATTCTGGATAACCGATAAGTGCCGCTCTACCTCGGCGACGATGCGATGCTGTTCTGCCCAAGGTGGTAGCGGTATTGGCATGGCGGCTAACTTGGTTCCATTCACGTTGGCCTGCCCCACTTGTTGACTCTTCACCCTGCTAATGTACGCCCTACCATGCTGTGAATTGATGTATGCACAGACGTAATCTGGGGAAAGTCCGTCGAGGAAAATCACTCGTATGAGGTAGGATGCGAAACTGGCGGTTGTATGGCTATCTTTGTAGACCGCACTCTTTCCCACAAGTTCAGAGCTGTTAGTTCTGTTGAATAGCAAATCGCCCGGAGCGAGTAGCGTCTTCTGAGTTTCAGGGTGTTGTCTCGGGAGATACTTCAGGTCCGAAAGGTCAAGATCACCCTCTTGGATATTACCCATGCGAATGACAGGAGTGCCTGAAGCGTCAGCACTAGCCTTGGCCGACGTACCATACTGAATGCGAGATGAAAGCTGTCCAATAGTGGCCCAAGTCCACCTTTTGGGCAGGCCTGGCAGATCGGACCTGTCCGGCGTGACAGGCTCTTTGTACTTGCCACGGCGCTTCTCCTGCGACTCCCACTGAGCTCGGCGCTCAGCGAGAATCCGTTCGAGGAGTCGCTCTGCGGATTCGTAGTCACGACCCTCGGCTCGGGCAAGCTCCGCCTCGGTGGGGACCAGCTTGCCCTCGCAGGCGGCTTTCAGGACGCTCGCCCGGTAACGCTTCAGGTTGGCTTGGGCTCGCTTCAGTCCATCGACGGATGCATCCAACCGTGTGAACTGCTTCTCGATCTCAGCCACGATTCGGTGCTGCTCTGGGAGGGGCGGGAGGGGTACGAAAGAGTCTACAAACTTGCCCTTAGTAATGTGGGCTAACCCTACGCCGCCCTGAGCTTGCTTTACGTAATCTGCAACGTTTTGATTAAAAGCGTGTCGTAGATATGGTGGACTTATAAATGACCGATCGAACCGCACGTTAAAAATGTGTTGATTGAGTACGCCTAATGGGCCAGACCAGATGTGCGCGCCGAAAGATGTGCCGGGTGTACCTGACCATGCAAAGAGTAAGTCTCCTTTGTCTACATGGAACTTTTCCGGCACCTTCCCTTGGAAATAGTTGAACAGCGCTTTGGAGTCTTTCAGGTTCTGAATTCTGATGATCGGAATACCAGAGTCCTCCCATTCAGATGGCTTGAACGCACGACCGTTTATGGGATTGCATATGTCGCCGACACGGGCCCACACCCACCCCGTAGGCAGCCTCTGCTTCAATGTACACCTCGCCTCAAAGCGATCCCATTAACATCACACACAGCACACCAATGGCAACTCCAACATTGACCAGAGTTGCGACCGTGATGACAATCGTCATACGAGTGATCCTTTTTGTGAATCCAAGCATCGAGTTCGTCTGACTCTCTTGGTACCGTCTGTTGAGTTCATCTACATAGTATTGGGTTCCTACGGAAGTATTCCGCGCTTGATCGTCGTGCAGGGCCATCAACTCCTCATCAGATAGGTTTCGCAGGTCTGACAACGATAAAGCTCGGCCGGGCATTTCACGTCCCCTTGAATTTGGATCTATTGCGAGGCTCCAACCGCTACCGGCCAATGACCCGCATGTACTCGTCGTGGTCGCCGACCCAGAACCAAATGAAGTCGTCGCCATCTTTGATTGCCACTGCTCGGTAGGCTGCGCCCACTCGCGCGGACCAGTAGCGTCCGACATTTCTAAACCGCAACGAGGGGTGTCTGGGATTCGCTTTCAAGAGGTCGAAATTCCTGCGTGCTGTCTGCTGCACCGAGGCGGGTAACTCATGGAAGCGCCGCGAGAATTGGGATCTGTTGTTTCCGCTACGGCCGAAATCATTCACGCTCGTCCTCTACAGAAGTCCAAGCTCCGGCACACCTTCACGACCCCGGCAGTGGTTTGGAATCTTCCTCCGTTGCAGAGTCGTGATTCACGACTTGGCGAGCAACTCCATGAGGCGGCGATTTCTCTTGAGACTGGCCCTGAAGTGCGCCATTACCTCTGGGCGAACGTTCGGATGCTCCCTACTCTCGATATAGCTGCTCATGGCATCATCCAGCACGGCCTGGAAGTGGCGGCCATCACTTCTGGCGATCTCGCGCATCTTCGACAGCAGCTCCGGCCTGGTCCGGCTCGAAAACTTTTCACGCGCAACGGTCATTCGGACCTCCCTGAACATCTTCTTCAGTTTAGGGTAGCGAGTTTCGACGTTCAATGCGCGTCATGGCGAAGATGCTATCCTAAATTGATGGGCAGGCTTTCAGAAAGCTGCACCGCCACCCCTGGATTGCCGGGCGGCGAGCCACTTCGTGGGTTCCGGCCCCGTTTCAGAGTACGGGGTGACGTTCCTTCGCCGGAATGACGATTGGGGGCATTGTGCCATGATAGATTCACGGCGCACCCAAAAGACTTGGCATTAGATTTACTTGAGGCCTCAACCTTTACCGGCCAATGACCCGCATGTACTCGTCGTGGCTGCCGATCCAGACCCAGAACAGGTCTTGTCCTTCTTCGATGGCAATAGCTCTGTAGGAACGCCCGACCCGAACCGCCCAATATTCGTTGACCTTCTTGAACCGGAGCGACGGGTGCCTCGGACTAGCCTTGAGCAACTGGAAGTTTCGGCGCGCAGTCCGCTGAATGGCTTCGGGCAGTCGCCCGAAATGTGACCAGAACTGGGGAGTAGTGCGATGCACACTATAATTCCTTCAGTTTGCCTTCCCGCTTGGCTTGTTCAACCTCAGCCTTCAGGAAGTCCAACCTGCCGGCCAGCACATCCTCTTCGAACTGCCGGTCCCACGCATCCTCTGCCAACTCGTGGAGCCAGTCCATGATCTTGGTGTACTCGGCTTCAGGAAGACTCAGGACTGCCTGCTTGATTTCATCAGCGGTGGTCATGATTTACCTCCCCTTATCACTCTACTCAGTATGAGACGAGAGCGTAGGACCTCCAAGAGTCATAATTGCAGTGTCGGACGTTCTCCGCAAATCCCAGCTACGCTATCAGCTTGAGGTTGAGCTCTTCAAGCAGGTCGGGCAAGTCATCCCCAAACAGTTCGTATGCCTTGCCCAGGCCGCCCTGCTGGTTGAAGGGGGCATACTGAAAGTCGCCCATGTCCATGCTGACGCTGCCCGCGATATGGTCGCGGATCGACTCCAGCCATCGGACCTGTTCGTCGGTGAACTGGCGGTGCGCGGTCTGCTGCATCGCCAGCCAGCCTTGGTAACGTTCCTGTACTTCGTCGGCGAAGGGCGCCAACTCTTCGGACTCGCCGACAGCGTAGCGTACGAGGGAAACGATGTCCGCCAGCACTCTTTGGCCGGAGCCTCTGACCCTGGACTGGTCCAGCCGCTGGTAGGCCTGCCACAGACGGTCGGGAGTCCAGGAGCGCGGCGGCGTCTGCAGGGCGTCGGCCAGGGTCTTGATGTCAGCGTAGTCCAGCCGCTGCCTGTACGGACGGCTGTACAGCACCTGAAGCGCGGTGATCTCGTCCCGGTTGTCCTTAATGAACTCCTGGAAGGAATGTACGAGCGTGACGGCCTCGGCGTCCGTGAAACCGGCCTCGATCAGCGTGTCGGCGCTGACAGTGTCGATGGTCTGCTCGTAGGAGCGGTGGATGTCCACGAGCCGCTGGCGCAGGTCCGGGTTGGCCGCGAATGGCCGAGCCGCGGCTTCGAGAAGCTGCTGGCGGGCTTGGGCGACTGCCGGTTCCGGTGGTTCTTCCAGTCCGGTTGTCTGTTGAGCGGCATCCAGGGCAGCGTCAGGGTCTGTGGCTGTTACCAGGCCCGAAACCAACTCGCGGAGGGAGACTCCGTCGGAGAGTGACTCGATGGTCTGACGGTCCTGGGGTGTCAACTTGCGGTCAAGGCGGGTGAGACGGCTGGCCAGGGAGGAGAGCACTTCTGGTTCGCGACTCCCCATGCTCACCATGTCGAGCAGCTTATCGAACGGGACAGTACGCTGCCTCTCCAGGGAGTAGGAGTCGGACAGGTCGGTCTCGGTGACACCAACCGCGTCAACGATGACGAAGCGGTCTTTGTTCAGTGCGTCGGGGGTTACCGCCTTGAAGTCGGTGGAGGAGATAGTCCGCACTCCGCGCCCCTTCATCTGCTCGAAGAAGTTGCGACTGCGCACGTTACGCATGAAGAAGACCACTTCGACCGGCTTGATGTCGGTGCCCGTGGCGATCATGTCCACCGTTACGGCGATCCGCGGATTGTAGCTGTTGCGGAACGAGGTAATGAGGTCTTCAGGTTTAACGCCCGTGGTCCTGTAGGTGATCTTCTGGCAGAAGTCGTTTCCCTTGTCGAACTCCTGACGCACCATGCGCACAATGTCGCCAGCATGGCTGTCGTCCTTGGCGAAGATAATGGTCTTGGGCACGTCCTGACGGCCAGGGAAAATCTCCGTGAACAGGCGGTCCCTGAAGGTCTGGATAACGGTGCGGATCTGGTCTTCGGCTACGACGTCCCGGTCCAATTGGTTTGGAGTGTAGGTCAGGTCCTCGTCGAGTCTCTCCTGGCGGACTCCCCGGGTCTGTCGACTGCGACGGTCGACGTAGTATCCGGCCTCCACTGTGGATCCCTGCTCGGTAATGTCTGTGCGGATTCTGTAGGTGTCGAAGTCCACGTTGACCCCGTCGGCCACCGCCTGTTCGTGGTTGTACTCCATGACGAGGTTCTGTTCGAAGAAACCGAAAGTCTGCCTGGAGGGCGTTGCCGTCAGGCCGATCAGGAAGCCGTCGAAGTACTCCAGCACCTGCCGCCAGAGGGTGTAGATGGAGCGGTGACACTCGTCGATGATGATCACGTCGAAGGTCTCGATGGGTATGTCCTGGTTGTATTCGACCGGCGGCGGCTCACGCCGCACCGTCGTCAGGTCGAATCCTGAGAGTTCGTCCAGGTCCGGATCGAGCTCCTCGCCTTTCAGGATCGAATAGACCCTCTGGATGGTGGAGATACAGACGCGGCTCACCGGGTCGATGCGTCCCGACTGAAGAAGCTGGACGTTGTACAGCTCCGTGAACTTGCGGCCGTCGTCTGGAACAGTGAAGCCCTGGAACTCGCGAAGCGCCTGGCGTCCGAGGTTGCTGCGGTCCACCAGGAAGAGGACTCGCTGCGCGCCCGCGTGCTTGATCAGCCGGTATATCTGGTTACAGGCCATGAAGGTCTTGCCGCTGCCTGTGGCCATCTGCACCAGCGCCCGCGGTCGTGCTGCGGCCAATGACTCTTCGAGGTTCGTGATCGCCCTCTCCTGAACCGACCACAGTCCTGCGGTGTTGAGGGGCGGCATGGTCTTGAGTCTCTGTCGCAGGTTAGATGGGGCAACGTAAGTTGCCGGTTGGTCGGCGATTGCGCCTCCATTTGCGTCAGAAGCGCCGGGTGACTCAACCCACTCGGCCAGAGTCTCGGGGGTATGGAACGAGAAGATTAGGCGGCTGCGGGGTTCGGGGTCCAGCCCATTGGTGAACTGGGTCTCCACGCCTGTGCTCTCATAGAGGAAGGGGAGGGGCCTTCTGGGTGCCGGCAGTCCATCGGGCAACCCGGTGCTGTATTTCTCGGACTGCGCCTCGACGCCGGTCAGAGTGAATCCGACGGGCTTGGCTTCCACCACTCCGACCGCTTTCTGGTCCACGTAGAGAAGGTAATCGGCGGTGCCGTGTCCCGACTTGAGGGGAAACTCGCGCACCGTAACCCCGGCACCGGCGTAGAGGTTGATCGAGTCGGTGTTCTGAACTACCCAACCCGCCAACCCAAGCAAGCGGTCGATTTCAGCCCTGGCTTTCTGTTCTGGAGTCATCTCAACTCGGTTCTGAGGGTCTTCTTCCTGAACTTACCACCAGTTTCCAGCATACGTGTGGTTTCGGCGCCGTTCAAGCCAACAGATAGCCCCTGGCGCCTCACAGACGCTCGGACCTTGGCCAGATTCACTTGGGCTCTGGCTTTGTCACATGTGTTGACACCAATAGCCAAGTCAAAGCACGTATCCTCAAAATTTTGGTTCAGCCGTACCCCGAAGATTCGGTACTAGGCGACCTGTTTTTGAATTTCAGCGCGTGACATAGTCGGGTGGTGGCCCCGACAGGGAGGAGCATCTTCCCCCAGCGGGAGCCGGTAACTGAACGGCAGTCGAATAGGAGGTCGTGATGAGTATGTCTGAAGCTGTGGCGGGTCAGCCTGAGGAGGCGGATGAGTACTGTGGTCGGTGTGGACGTCGGAGGCCGTCGCCTTCGGAGGTCTGCGTGTACTGCGAAACGGATGAGAGGGTACCGCTGCGGTCCGAACCGAGCTTGCTGAGTCGAACGGTCGCGGGCTGGACGAATGACGCGTATGACCTGATGGACGGGCAGGGCATCCTGGTCACCGCGAGGTGGATACTGGTCGTCGCGGGACTTCTGCTGGCGCTGTGGAATCCTGACGCGCTGGGAGAGCTGAAGGTCGAGATCGGCCTGATCCTGACGCTAGCGGTCGCGAACTTCTTTCTTCACGTCCAGATGCTCAGGGAGCAGCCACCTCAGAAGTGGGTGGCCTACCTCGCCAGCGGCGCCGACATCGGCGCGATCACGGCCATTGTCTTTGTCTCAGGGGGCGCGGAATCGGGTCTGTACACGTTCTACTTCCCCGCGCTGATCGCGATTGCTGTCGCGTTCCCCGTCGGCGCGAGCCTCGTGCTGTCAGCAGGAGCCATTGGGCTGTACGGCCTGGTATCGGCCGCAGGTATGGGCGGCAGTGACGACCCGCTGCTGGTCGTGAGAGTCGTCATGATGGTTGCGGTTGTCGTGTGCGGAGTCGTCTACAGGAACATCGAGCGCGAGCGGCGGCGTGAAGCGGGCGAGTCGCTCTAGCCGATTCCGCGTGACGGGTACGAGCGAAATTCCGGATCTCTGAAGGAGAAAGAAATGACTGCGCAACGCACGAATGAAAGAGCCTCGGCAGAGGACATCTACTTCGGACAGGTCGTGGCCAACTGGGCACGATGGTCGATAATCGGCGCCGCGCTGATGCTGGTGCTGTGGACTTCTGGGGATACGTTCAGCCTGATCCTGGGCGTCCTGCCCATCGTCGGCCTGATGGTGGTGAACTTCTATCTTCACGGGCGCTACCTCGCGAATCGGCCGGCGACCGGCCCGCTGGTCGCTATCGCGTCGGCAATCGATATAGCGCTGATTACGGGCCTCATCCTGCTCTGGCCCTCGAACTCGGCAGTAGGCAGTGGGCTGTTCGTGCTGTACTTCCCGGCTCTGGTCGCTTTCGCGTTCATCATGTCCCCTCGGATCAGCATTGGGTTCACGGCCTGCGTACTTGGTGTCTACGCCCTCGCAGCGGTGGCGTCGGATCCCGGTATTCTGGCCAGCATGGAGGCGATCGAGACTCTTGCCGCCAGAATGATAACCCTGGCCGCGGTCGGCATCCTGGCAGCCTACTTCTGGCGAGTCCAGAGGCGTCGGCGGCTCGACGAGCAGGCCGAGACTGCGGCGTAGCGGTAGGAGTGGAGTCATGCTTCGCCGGATATTGAACATGCTTCTGAGACTTGTGAAGTCGCTGTTCGCGTCGGCGCCGGACCCGCGAGAGAGTGAGAAGACGGCTCGGCATGGGTATGAGGACCTCCTGGCACGCATAACCGATGCTCGTGGCAGAGTTCAGACGATCCAATCGCAACTGGAGCACGCTCTCGCCTCTTCGCGGCAGGAGGTCGGGAGCCTTCTCAACGAGGCGCGTCGCCTGGTGGGGATCGGACGCGAGGATGCAGCTCGGCTAGTGTTGCATCGCAGGCAGGCGGCACTTGAACGGATACATTCGTTGGAGGGGCAGCTCTCGCGCGTGACCCTGGAGGATCAAGCGCTTGCTGGCGTCGGGGAGCGACTGGAGAGCGCGATTGCCGTGCGGTCTGCTCACAAGCACATCTCCGCCGTTCGTTACGATGCAGCCGCTGTGCGTGCGACAGTCACGGAGGCGTTGACCGGCGTATCGGACGAATTCTCGGACCCGCTGGCCGAATTGAGCGCTGCCAGCGAGCGTGCCGAATACATGGAGTCGCGGGCTGATGCCCTCGATGAGCTGGTCGAGATCGGAGTGCTATCGTCGGATGCTCCCCTGACTCACCTGTCCGGTGCCGAGTCCCACTCCGCGGAAGTCGAGGCGCTTCTGGAGCAGATCGGGGGAGAGGCGAGTGTGGCCGCGGTTGACGCACCCTGACGTTAGATATATCGTCTGACCCAATCTCTTGCGAGGAATGCTTACCATGCAGTACGACTACATCATAGTTGGGGCCGGGTCCGCCGGATCGGTTCTAGCCTCCAGGATCACGGAAGATCCTGAACGCTCGGTGCTTCTGCTTGAAGCAGGGCCGGACTACTGGGACTTCGATACGATGCCGGACAGCGTCAAGTTCGGCAATAGCGTCTGGCCCGCGGCCTACGGCCCAGAGGCAGAGACCTGGGGATACATGGCTACCGCCACGCCAGACCGCGAGCCATTCCCGCTGCCACGCGGCAAGCTGACCGGCGGCTCAAGCTCGGTCAACGGGCAGGTCTTTTTCCGGGGCATTCCGGAGGACTACGACGAGTGGGCAGAGCTCGGCTCTCCGGAGTGGGAGTTCGTCAACCTGTTGCCGTACTTCCGAAAGTCCGAGACCGACCTCACGTTCGGCGCCGACGATTTCCACGGCGGCGACGGGCCGATTCCGGTGCGCCGCTACACCAAGGACGAGGTACTGCCCGTGCCACTGCGCTTCTGGGAGACCTGCCTCGCCGCTGGATACCCGGAGGCCCCCGATCAGAACCACCCGGAAGCCGAGGGCGTAGGCCCGCGTCCGCTCAACAACGTGGACGGCGTTCGGATGAGCACGAACCTGACCTACCTCTCGATGGCCAGGCACCGGTTGAACCTGACGATCAGGGCCAATGTGCTTGCTCACCGCATCCTGTTCGACGGCGACCGCGCCATCGGTATAGAGGCCGAGAGCGGTGGGGACGTCTTCCAGGTCTTTGGTGACGAGATCATTCTGTCGGGCGGAGCAATCAACTCGCCGCACCTGCTGATGCTGTCCGGCGTAGGCCCGCGCGAGCATCTGGAATCGTTCGGCATCTCCGTGGTGCACGAGCTGCCTGGCGTCGGAGAGAACCTGAGAGACCACCCGGCGGCATTCATGCTGTACAAGGCCAACGTTGAAGACCCGCCCGAGGGCGCTCCGTCCATACAGGTCGGGATGCGGTACACGACACCCGGCTCACCGCACCGCAACGACATGCAGATGAGTCCGATTCTGCTCACCAGCGAGCATCGCCCGACGACGATAGAAATACCCGAAGGGGAGACGTACACTGGCTTCAGCGTCGCGCTCCAGAAGGCGCGCTCCGCCGGGCGGATCACGCTGACGTCAACAGACCCGGGCACTCAACCCCACCTGGACTATCGCTATCTCGTGGATGAGTGGGACAGGGAGCGTATGCGCGGGGCGGTCAGGACATGCGCCGAGCTTGCCCAGCAGGCTCCGTTGTCCGAGGTGATCGAGGAGCGCATCAATCCCACCGAGGACGACCTCGCCACCGACGACACGTTGGACACATGGCTGCTGGCCAACGTCGGCACCCAGCACCACTCGTCGGGCACCTGCAAGATGGGGCCTGCCTCAGACTCGATGGCCGTAGTGGACCAGTATCTGAGGGTCCGCGGTCTACAGGGGTTGAGGGTAGTGGATGCGTCCGTGATGCCGGACGTAGTCCGGGCAAACACCAACGCCACGACGATCATGATCGCCGAGCGCGCCGCTGATTGGATAGTCCAGGGCGGCTAAGCTTTGAGTTCCTGCGGCTCTTCGCGGAACAGGAACTTGACTCGTCGCCAGTCTACGGCGACGAGCAGAATGGACAGCGCTAAGTACGCGCCGGCGAATCCCAGCCTGAAGGCGGGGTCGAGGAACGGCAGGTGCAGGAGGAAGAGCGCCAGGAGGATTGCGCCTGCCCACCAGGAAATCACGCGCTTGGCTATTAGCAGCAGCGCGAACAGCGAGACCGAGGTTGTCAGCAGGAACTCGACTGTCTGTCGCCAGTCCAGAGGGAAGTTGAGCGGAGTCATCAGCGAATCTCCCGCCGCTCCGCTGAACACGATCACCATGCTTCCTATGAGCAGCGTGAGCTGGTTGACCTCGGACGAGATCAGCGCGGTCAGGCCCGCGATCGGGTTCGCCCGCAGGCTGAAAAGCACAGCCACAATTATCTCCGGCGATTCAGATGCCAGTGGAGCGACCCACTGAATCAGCGTGAATTCGTCTATGCCGAATTCGGTGCCGGTCTCGATCAGCCCATGTACGAAGGGCTCTGCCGCCATGATGATTACGACGGCGGAGTACACGAACAGGAAGATCACTATGGCGCGACGTCGCGCGGTCGGCTGTTGGCCGATGAGTGCGGCGGCGCCGATGAGGTCGGGCTCCTCAGCCTCTTTGGTGGAGCTTATCCAGAGATAGACTACGTACAGTCCGATCAGTCCAATCGCCAGGATGAAGTGGACCTGCTGCATGAAGAAGATGATCAACGTCAGCAAAGTGGCGATCGTGAGCATGGTTATCTCCAGGCCCAATTCGCCTCGCATGTCGAGCGCCCGCCGTCGCTTTATCCAGTAGATGAGGATTACCGCGGACCAGCCCAGTCCGATCAGCAGACGGTTCGCACCGGTAACGTTTGCTGCGACTCTGGAGATCTCATCGGTGACCTCACCGGTCACCAGGTTGAACGACGCTCCCGCTTCGCGCGCGAGGACGAATTCGATGACGTACTCGGGCAGAATGGCTATTAGAGCCAGCACCGCGATCGCGAGGGACGCTGACACATCCATCTGAGCCACCTCGGCAGCCCATGAGAGCAGAAACGCGCCTGCAACTATGCCAATGCCGAAGATGAAGACCGTAATGAGAGACGGTTCAACGTGTGGCCCAGCGATGGCAAGCAACTCGGGCGCGCCCAGAACAATGGCAGGAACGCCCAGCGCCAGAAAGACGAACATGGTTGCCCACAGTCTGCCGCTGTTGAGTTGTTCTGTCAGGTTAGGAGCTCCGACATCGTGAGATTGGTCCCTGGAAGAAGGCCGAAATCAGGCAGTCGAAAGTGTAGCGTCAGGCTCATGCTTTGGTCAATCGGTTTGGCGCGTCTCTGGGCGACCGCCGGTGATCCCTCCTGGGCTGCTGCTATGGATAGTAACGAACCCACAGGTATCCGGTGGAGACCATTAGAGTCAGAACGCTGATGACCGCGCCGTACCTCAGGAACTGCAAGAAGCTTATGGGGTACCCGCCGGCGCGAGCGAGGCTGACAACGATGACGTTCGCTGACGCGCCGACTATAGTCGCGTTGCCACCCAGGTCTGCCCCCATCGCGAGCGCCCACCACAGCGGCGAGATGCCTTCGGAGCCGTCTTCCGAGAATCCCCCGACGACCTCGACCATTGTGGCTGTGAACGGGATGTTGTCCACTATGGCGGAGGTCATGCCACCGAACCACACGAGCAGGAAGGCCAGGTTCCTCTCGTTGCCGCCGGACAGGTCGACCAACCATTCCCCGATCTCCACCGTCCACCCCGTCTCCTCCAGTCCGCCCACCAGCATGAACAGCCCGATAAAGAACGCCAGGGTTGTCCACTCGACTTGTTCAAGGACGTCGGGGGGTCCATGCGTGTGACTAGTGCCAGTACTGCGGCGGCGGTGAGGGCGATGAATGCCGGTCCCACGTGCAGCAGCTCGTGAGTCAGGAATCCCAGTACAGTAAATCCGAACACTATGGAGCATTTGATAATCAGGCCCTTATCTGTGATCGCGCTGTTCGCGTCCTGGCGCATGACCGCCTCGCGACTTTCGGCGGTTGTGGTGACTCTGTTTCTGAACCACAGGTAAAGCACTGCCAACAGGACGAACATCGACACAAGGCTCACCGGCGCGGCGTTGAGCATGAAATCCACGAACCCGATGTCAGCTTCTGCTGCAATTATGATATTGGGCGGGTCCGCGACGATGGTAGATACTCCGCCGATGTTCGAGGCAAACACCTGCGCCAGCAGGAAGGGCACAGGGTTGATTCCCAACGTGCGGCAGATCGAGAGCGTGATTGGCACCGCGAGCACGACCACCGTGACGTTGTCCAGAAAGGCGGACGCGACAGAGGTCAGGAGGCACATCAGGCAGAGGGTCAGAAAGCCGTTGCCTCCGACCAGTTGCGCTCCCTTGATGGCTGCCCAGTCGAACGCGCCGGTCTTGGCGATCATGTTCGCCAGCGACATCATGCCGGCCAGTAGCAGGATGACCTCCAGGTTCACGTGCGAGAGCGCCTCGTGCCCGGTGATGGCTCCGAAGAACACCATGGCCATCGCGCCCAGGACAGCAACCAGTACGTGGGGTATCCGCCCAATGGCTATGAGCAGGTAGGAGACTCCGAATATGACCGCAGCGGTTGCCATGTGTTTCAGTCCGCAGCTTGAATTCTGACCGGCCGCCCACGTCTGCCTGTTCCTGCTGGGGCCGGGCCCTTCAGGAACGATGCGACTACACCGATTATCAGCAGACAGCCCATCGCAAGATATAGTAGGTTCATGCCGGACACGAATGAGGCTGGAAGTCCGGGGTCATCTCCTCCGCTCACGTTCGAGAGATCGGGTGCGTAGCCCATAGATACCATAGTCGCGGCAACGACAGCCGTCGCCACTGCGATGGAAGTCACGTTGGCGGAGTTGCGCACGAGGCTGAGCAGCGCCGCTACGACCCCGTGGCGATTGCCTTGGGACGCGCCGAAAATGGACGCCGAGTTGGGCGAGCCGAACAGTCCTGTCCCAGCGCTCTGTAAGACCAGCGCGCCGATGATCACGGGCAGCGGCGTGGTCTCCGACACCCGCGAAATGGTGAATATGCCAGCCGCCGCCAAGATGAGTCCGGCCACATTGAAGGCGCGGTAACCGTAGCGGTCCGACAATCGGCCCGCAATCGGCCCCATGATCGTCATGGTGATTGCCGTTGGAAGCATTATGAGTCCCACCTGACTGGGCTTGTACCCAAGTACTCCCTGTAGGTAGAACGGCATTATGAAGCGCACGGACGCCACACCGAGGAACGATATGAAGCTGGCAAGCACTCCCAGTGAGAAAATGCGGTGCTTGAACAGGTCGAGATCGAGCGGATGCACATAAGGCTGGCGTCAGTAAACGTCTGACCTGCTACGCTCCGGCGGCGGCTTCCGCTTCCCCGCCCGCACCAGCCCCGGCAGTGCGGTCTCCGAGGCGCTGGTCCATAATCAGCAGTCCGGTGCCGTCGTTGCCGATCAGGTCCATGTGCGCGACGATCTCATTGAGGACCTTCTCCTCCTCGACCTGCTCGGACACGAACCACTCCAGCAGGACGTGCGTCGGGTAGTCGCGCTCGGAGATCGCAAGCGCGTACAGGTCGTTGATCATCGAAGTGACCAGCCGCTCGTGTTTCAGAGCGCTGCGCATCACGGAGTGGGGCGACTCGAACTCAATCTGCGGCTGCTCAATGGCGCGCAGCACCACGCGGCCGTCCCTGTCGTTGACGTAGTCGAACAGCTTCAGCGCGTGCGCCGTCTCCTCCTCGAACTGGAGCTTCATCCAGTGCGCGAAACCGTTGAGGTCGAGCGATTCGAAATACGCCGACATGGAAAGGTAGAGGTGTGCGGAGTACAGCTCGTTGTTGATCTGCCGGTTGATTGCGTCTTGGAGCCTGTCGGATAGCATGTGCCTTCCCTGAATGTTGAGACTGAATTGTCGTAACTCCCAATGGCGAGTCCACTTATATTTTAGCTGAAACGGGCGGGTTGACCTGCTGTGATTCGGAGCCAATACAGGACAGCCCTGCTACAATGGCGTCCAGGTGGGTCGCCGGGACTGAGATTTCATCGGGAGGCGGACGATGAAGTGGGTAACTGCCGTATCGGAGCATAGGTTTCTCAAGTACGCTGTGGCGGAGTGTGCGACCGAGATCAAGGCGGCGCTGGCCGACCAGAGCCCCGACCTCGCGGTCGCCTTCGTGTCAGCTCACCATGCCGCTCGATACGAGGAGCTTCCTTCACTCGTTCGAGACTTGATCGGGGAGTGCGTACTCGTTGGCTGCTCAGGCGGTGGAGTCATTGGCGCCGGTAGGGAGGTGGAGAACCGGCCTGGCTTTTCGATCGCGGTCGCGGTGTTGCCTGAGACCAACGTGACTGCGTTCCACATTGAGAATTCCGACCTGCCCGATGGGGACGCTCCACCCCACATGTGGGAAGACCTGATAGGCGTCGCGGCCCTGGACGATCCCCAGTTTCTGCTGCTGTCCGACCCGTTCAGCGTGCAGGGCGAGCACCTGCTGATGGGGCTCGACTATGCGTTCCCTCGCAGCGCCAAGATCGGCGGTCTGGCGTCGGGCGGACAACAGCCGGGTTCTAACGCGCTGTACTTCGGGAACCAGATTCATAACTCTGGAGCGGTCGGCGTTGCGCTGCACGGGAACGTGGCAGTCGACACGATCGTCGCCCAGGGCTGTCGTCCCATCGGTGGACGGATGCAGATAACCGAGTCCGACAGCAATATGCTGATCGAGCTGGACGGCAGAAGCACGTTCGACGTACTGAGGGAGATGTTCGCGGGCATGAGCGAGCGGGACCAGCGACTTGCCCAGAACTCGCTGTTTCTCGGTGTGGTCATGGACGAGTTCAACGACGACCCGAAGCTCGGGGACTTTCTGATCAGGAACATCATCGGCATGGACGCCAGACGTGGAGCCCTGGCAGTGGGCGAGTACCTCAAGGAGGGCCAGATCGTCCAGTTCCATCTGAGAGATGCTGAGACATCCTCTCAGGACCTTAACGACATGCTGAACCAGTACTCGGCCGACGGCGTTCAGACCGGCGGGACCGGCGCGCTGCTGTTCCAATGCCTCGGACGCGGCGAGTACCTGTACGGTCGTCCCGACCACGACACCGACATGTTCCGCGACAAGATAGGAGACATCCCCCTCGCCGGCTTCTTCTGCAACGGCGAGATAGGCCAGGTGTCAGGCTCGACGTATCTGCACGGCTACACCAGCTCCTTCGGCATCTTCAGACCGAAGACGTCAGTAGTTGAGACACCCTAGCGGCACGCTGAGGAATCCCATCCGTGACGCCTGAAGAAATCAGGAAGATGGCAATTGCCGGCGAGTCCGAGACGCTGGAGCCCAAGAAGACTACCGGTGAACGCAACGAAGCCGCCAAAGCGGTGTGTGCGATGCTGAATCATCGCGGCGGCATTGTACTCTTCGGCGCGACACCGGAAGGCACAGTCGTAGGCCAGGAGGTGGGTGACGGCACGATCGAGCGAGTAAGTGCGGAGATACAGAGGATCGACCCACCGGCATTTCCAGGTGTCGAGCGGCACCCGGTGGATGGGCTCCGGGAAGTGATACTGGTCAGGGTCAGCCCGGGTTCTGTGAAACCCTATACCTACAGGGGCGACGCCTACCGGCGGGTCGGGAACACCAGCCTGAAGATGTCCGCTGACGAATACAACCGGATGCTGTTCGAGCGGGTGCACAGTGAGCAGCGCTGGGAGAACCAGCCGGCTCCCTACTGGTCGGTTGATGACCTCGATGAGGAAGAGATCGTGGTCACGGTTGAAGAAGCCATTCGACAAGGCAGACTTGAGGATCCCGGCACTCGCGAGGTCAAGTCGCTGCTGCGGGGACTCGGGCTAATCAGAGAAGAGGACCTTCTGCGCGCAGCGGTCGTGCTGTTCGGAAGACGTGAGTGGATGGAAGCCACGATGCCGCAGTGCCTACTGAGAGTAGCTCGTTTCAGAGGTGTGGGCCGTACTGAGTTTCTCGATAACAGACAGTTTCATGGCAACGCTTTCATGCTGCTCAGAAGCGCTCAGCGATTCATGATTGACAACCTGCCTGTGGCTGGGCGTATCGTTCCCGGTCGGTTTGAGCGACTGGACGAACCGCTCTACCCGACTGAGGCGTTGCGCGAGGCCTTGGCGAATGCGTTCTGCCACAGAGACTACTCTCTAGGTGGTGGCTCAGTAGGTGTTGGCGTATACGATGATCGACTGGAGATTACCTCAACTGGAGCACTCCCGTTTGGTCAGACACCTGAACAGCTATTCACTCCCCATGAATCGCGCCCGTGGAACCCGCTGATCGCAGGTGTATTCTACCGGCGCGGGATCATTGAACAGTGGGGATGCGGCACCATCAAGATGGCCGAGCTGACGACGGCAGCCGGTCTGCCTAGACCAGAAATTGAGGATGCTGACGAATGCGTGACCGTGCGCTTTCGCCCCAGCAGATACGTGCCGCCCCAGCGTGTGTCGATAGACCTGACCGACCGTCAGCAGGCGGTTCTTGCCCTGCTGCATCAGGCGGATAGAGGACTGGCACGGCGAGAGGTTCACGCTCAACTGTGTGGAGGCGTTAGCGATCGTACTGTTCAAAGAGACCTGAATGCCTTGAGAGACTTCGGGATGGTCATACGTACCGGTCGGGGCCGGTCGGCAAGGTGGAATCTCTTGTGAGTCCTGAAAACCCACGATACAGTCGATTTGTCCGTATTTGTCCGTATTACGGGAGCCTGCGATGATGCATAGTGCCGACATTGCGGCTAAGCGTTTCTGAATCTAGGTTGCACGCATCGGCGGCGGCTGAACTTCTGCAACAGCGCTATATTGAGATCGGAGGACGTATGAAGTTCTTGGTGACACTCGATGAGGATGAAGACGGTTTCATCGTTGCTAGTTGTCCTCTTCTGCCCGGCTGCCATTCGCAGGGCCGCAGCAGGGAAGAAGCTCTGACCAATATCAGAGAGGCAATCGAAGGTGTGATCGCCAGTATGCGGAAGCATGGGGAACCGATACCCACAGAATCTGACTTGTACGAAGTTGATGTAGCGGTATAGGATGGCCCGTCTTCCGGTCGTGTCCGGTGATGAGTTTGTCAGAGCTATGCTCAGTATCGGCTACACGCTCGATCACATTAGGGGTAGCCACATGATCCTGGTACATCCCACACGATCGAGATTGTCGGTGCCTAGGCACGGGGAGCTGGGAAGAGGTCTACTCCGACGCCTTCTACGAGACGCTAACGTCTCTAGGGAAGAGTTCGCCAGTCTCATCAACTAGACTCCAGCTCCCTGGCCCTCAGGAAATCCTGGTACGAGGCGTCCGAGTTGCCCAGTAGATGATGGACGACGCTGCGGTGACGGTATGCGGGCCAGTAGTCTGAGTCCAGTCCTATGGCACGGTTGAAGTCGGCAAGCGCCAGGTCCAGAGCGCCGACCTCGGAGTGCGCTAGTCCCCGGTTGTGGTAGGCATCTCGGTAGTCTGGGTCGAGAGCGATTGCGCGTGATGTATTGCCCACTGCGTCCTGGAAGTTGCCCAGACACAGATTGGCAACACCCAGGTTATTGTGCGCCATTGTGTTGACTGGATCGAGTTCGATGACTCGCTCCATGTCGGCTTTTGCCTGGACGTACTCACCCCTGTTGGAGTGGGCGTTCCCTCGCCTGAACCATGCGTCCACATTGTCCGCGTCGACCTCGATCGCGGCGGTCATCTCCGCGATGATCGATTCCAGGTCTGCCGGTGAGGTCACCTGGTCAGACCGGCTTGGCGGAATACTTGGAGAGAGCTTCAAGCACGCTTTCGCTCAGCTTGAAGCTCTCGGAGTCCCCAGGGAACCGTTCGTTTTCAACGTCCTGGACGTAGCTCCGGGTAGCTTCCACGATTGTCTGGCCCAATTGCGCGTACTGCCGAGCGTGCTTTGGTGTGAAGTCCTGGTACAGCCCCATCATGTCATGAAAGACTTGCACTTGCCCGTCGCAGCCCGTCCCGGCGCCAATGCCGATGGTCGGAACGCCGACGCGCTCGGTAATCATTTGGGCGAGCTGAGCGGGAACGCACTCCAGCACAATGGCGTATGCTCCGGCCTCCTCCAGCGCCCGTGCGTCCTCCATGAGACGCACCGCGTCCTTGAGGCTCCTGCCCTGGACCCGGTAGCCCCCCAGTTGGTTGACCGCCTGTGGTGTCAGCCCGATGTGGCCCATGACAGGGATGCCGCTCTCGACGATGCAGGTCACTGTCTGAGCCTGGGTGCGTCCGCCCTCAAGCTTCACGGACTGAGCTCCGCCCTCCTTGAGAAGCCGGCCCGCGTTGCGGATCGCCTCAGGGACATCGGCGTGGTAGCTCAGAAAGGGCAAGTCTCCGACCACATGGGCGCGCTGGGTGCCTCGGACGACGGTCTTTATGTGATGGACCATCTCGTCCATGGTCACCGGCACTGTGGAATCGTAGCCCAGCACCACCTGGCCCAGGCTGTCTCCTACCAGGATCAGAGGGACGCCTGCCTGCTCGACAAGTTGGGCGGATGTGTAGTCGTACGCGGTAATCATGGGGATCTTCTCCCCGTTCCGCTTCATCCTGCTGAGGTCTCGGATCGTAACTCGCATTGGTACCTCCTCAAATTGAGTGAAGTCCGTCGGTTATGTCCCGACTATGTGTGTGGTCTGTACTCCAATACTATCTGTTTGATCTCGTCGGCTAGGTCCGCGCTGAGCGTTCCCTTCTCCACTGCGAATGGCAGCCCCGCCAGCGCCAGCTCGCAGTATAGCGGAAGGTACTCAGGGGCGCTCGACTTCAGGGCTTCCAGGTGCTTTCTGATCGTCCCGACGTCTCCGCGAGGGTAGGGACCTGCCACCCCCTGAGGCACTCCGTTGGCGTCCAGGTTCCTGGCGACCGCGCCCATCATCGGGGTAAGCGCCCGGATACCCTCGTCGCGAGAGTGATCGAATTTCGGCCACACCGACGCCGCGACCGACGCCTGCACAGCAAGCAGGTTGCCCATCAATACGCCGGACAGATGATACAGCACCTTGTCCTCCGGTCGGAGAAATATCGGGTTGCCTCCTATGTCGTGTGCCATCTGCTCCAGGTAGTCGCGTATCTCTGGGGCTGACTCTATGCCAAATGTTATTCCGGGGATGTTCTGTACACCCTCTTCAACTGAGGAGAACGCCTGGAGCGGGTGAAAGGCTCCAATGATTGCGCCCTGTCGTGCAGCCGACTCAAGAGGTTCGAGACTCGCCGCGCCCGAGCAGTGGGCTACGCCCAGTCCCTCTCGTATTTTGAGCGAGTCGCACACGGTGCTGATCGCGTCGTCCGGTGTCGTGATGAACACAAAGCCGACCGAGTCGATTAGCTTCTGGAAGCTGCGGTAGGGTGCGCAACCGGGTATGCGGGCCGCGAGGGACTGTGCCGAGGCGTGCGTACGGCTAGCAGAGGCAACAATGTGGTATCCGGCATTGTGGAGCGCGACCGCCAGAGAGCCTCCGACGGCTCCTGCGCCGATGAAGCCAATGGGTGTAGATTTTTCGATGACCCTCATCCGATCAGCTCCGATACGCTCTTCACGCCGCCAAGTCCAGCCGCCTTCTGCACGGCTCGTATGATAGCCCTGCTCACACACACTACCGCGGCGGCGCAGAGACGGTTCATGTTGGCTGAGCCGTTGTGTTGTCGCGTCGATAGCGCGAACAGCGTATCACCATCGCTCATCAGGTGTGCCGGACGGACGGCCATCGCCAGTCCGTCGTGTGCGACCGACGCCAGCTTGTTGGCCTGCGCTTTAGTCAGGTCAGCGTTGGTCGCGACAACTCCGATGGTCGTGTTCTCGCCAGGCCGAGTGGTTGCTTCTTCGAATGCAGGATCGGTGATCAGCTTCATCGAGTCCAGCAAGGTGACGCCGTCGTCGGATAACGGCCCTGCTACGACCTGAGACGTCTCCGGATCGACCACGCCGCCGACTGCGTTGACGGCGACGATCGCACCGACCGTCACTCCGTCGCCAAAGCGAATGCTCGCCGTGCCGATGCCGCCTTTGACGCATCTGTCGCGTCCGAGCAGCTTGGCCACTGTGGCTCCGGTGCCTGCTCCGACGCTGCCCTCCGCAATCGCGCCAGAGCGCGCCGCCTCACACGCGAGCCGCCCTGCGTTGGCGTCAGGGCGGACCCTGTCTGTAATCAGCCCGAGGTCGAACAGTATCGCGGCAGGGACTATCGGAATCGTCGCGTTGCCGAACTCGATGCCGATGCCTTTCTCTTCAAGGTGCTCGACAACGCCTGTTGCCGCGGCGAGTCCGAATGCGCTGCCGCCGCTCAGCAGGATTGCGTGGACCCTATTAACCATCGCGGTCGGTGATAGGAGATCGGTCTCACGGGTACCGGGCGCCGAGCCGCGAACGTCCACTCCGCCTACGGCGCCATCCTCGCACAGCACTACCGTGCAGCCGGTCGCGTTCTGCGGGTCGGTATAGTGTCCGACGCGAATTCCCGGAACTGAAGTTATGCCTGGGCTATCCATCAGCTCTCAGAATGTAGTGGTCAAGGAGAGACGATCAGGGGTTGGCAAGTGACCAGGTGTTAGTGTCGGGATCGTAGATCTCGGTTGAGTTGAGTGGTCCGCTGAAACCGAAGCCTCCGGTCACGATCACTCTTCCATCGTCGGCGAGTGTTGCTGTGTGGAATCCACGGCCGGTCTCAAGAGCTCCCGCATCTGACCATGTGCCGTCTTCTGGGTCATATACTTCAGCAGAGGTCAGGTACTGGCCTGCACCCAGACCTCCGACGACCAGTACCCGGCCATCCTGCAGGCGCACCGCCGCGGGCTTCAGACGCTCTGTTGCCAATGCGCCGGTTGATGACCATGAGCCGCTGGCGGGATCGTAGATCTCGGCGGACGCCAGACGTCCGGACTCTCCGCCGCCGCCGGCGACTAGGACTCTACCATCATCCAGTAGCATGGCCGCGAATCGCTCCCGAGCGTCGGCCATGTCTCCCACGCTAGTCCACGCCCTGTCGGATGGGTCGTATAACTGAGCTGACTGGAATGGGTCGTCGCCCGCGTCTCCTCCAGCAACGAGCACTTGTCCGTTGTCGAGCAGTACTAACGAGTGTCCCTGACGAGGCTGGGACATCTCGCCAGCGGACGACCACTGTCCAGTCGCAAGGTCGAACACCTCGGCGGACGCAAGAACGGACTCGTCGGTGCCTCTGCCGTCGTCCCCGCCAGCGATTAGGACCGATCCGTCGGACAGCAGGGTCGCGGCGAGCCCGTCACGGGGGGTGCTGATCTCACCTGAGAACGACCATGATCCAGTTGTCTGGTCGAATATGTCGGTCTCAATGAGCGGCTGGTCGATTTGCTGTTCGTCGATCTTGGCTTGGACGACTCCCGCGCCCCCTACCAGGAGTGCCCGACCGTCGTTGAGCACCACAGCGGCGTGCTGCGTGCGCTGGCGCCCCATGATCTCGGCCGGCTCCCAACGTCCGGTGGCTGGATCGTACAGCTCGGCGGTGTCGGTGATCGCGTCGAGTCGCCCGCCGCCGTCATCACCGCCCGCAATCAGCATGCGACCATCCTGAAGTAGGACTCCAGTGTGATAGCCGCGGGCAAAGGACATGCTGTTGGCGGGCAGGGGAGTAGGTGTATCTATCAGGACCATGGGAGTAGGCAGAACTGCCTGCTCCTCCCCATCCTGATCTTCGGACCCACCACCGCATGCAAAGGACATGAGCAGCAGGCCGGCGGCGGTCAATATGACCAGAATGAGTAGACGCATTTGAGTAATCTCGCCAAGCATCTCTACATCCGACGTCTCAACTTGGGGTCGAGGCTATCTCTGAGGCCGTCGCCTGCAAGATTGACCCCAAGTACGGTTATGGTCAGGAATAGCCCGGGGAAGAAGATGACCCAGACCGCACTAGAGATGTAGTTTCGGCCCGCAGCCATGACGTTGCCCCAGCTTGGCACCTCTTCAGGTAGGCCCGCACCCAAGAAACTCAGGCCGGCTTCGGTCAGGATCGCAGCGGCGCATATGGCCGTGGAGTTAATGATGAGGGGTGCCATCGTGTTCGGCAGAATGTACCGGATGAGGATGCGGGGCGGAGGCACGCCGACCGCGCGGGCGGCGTCCACGAACATTTGCTCGCGCAGACTGAGCACAGACGATCTTACCACGCGGACCGAGCGCGGCGTCTCGACCACAGTCAGCGCTATGATTACGTTCTGCATACTGCCGCCGAGAAGCGCTGCCAATGCGATTGCCAATAGGATCGATGGAATGGACATCAGTCCGTCCATGATCCTCATTATTACCGCGTCCAGCTTGGGATAGTAGCCAGCGGGCAGACCTATGCCGACTGCCGTGAACAGGGTAACGATGGCGACAGAGAAGCCGACCGTCAGGGAAATCCGGGTCCCGTAGATCGTGCGAGAGTAGATATCACGTCCCAGATTATCGGTGCCAAACCAGAACTCGGAACCCGGTTCACTGAAACGTTTGAACGGATCTAAATATTTGGGGTCGGCGGAAGTCAGGAGCGGTGCGAATAGAGCGATCAGGGCCATTATCAGCACGACCACTACCCCTCCGACCATGGTCGGGTTACGGCGAGACTGATACACCAGATCCCTGACAATCTGCGATAGTCTCTCCCTTCGGGAGCGGAGCTCGATCAGAGTGGCAGCCTGCCTGTCCCTAACCATCAGTACCTGACCCTCGGATCGAAGTAGGCGTACGAAAGGTCTACCAGCAGGTTTATGAAGACGTAAACGGCAGACACAACTAAGATAACACCCTGGATGATGGGGTAGTCCCGAGCGAGGATCGAGTTGATCAGGAGTCTGCCCAAGCCGGGAATGGCGAAGACGCTTTCCGTGATGACTACTCCGCTCAGCACACCAGCTATGCCGAGACCGATCACAGTCAGGATCGGCAGGGCAGCGTTCCTCAGGGCGTGTCGTATGAGGACGGCCTTTTCAGCCAGACCCTTTGCGCGCGCTGTACGGACGTAGTCCTCGTTGAGGGTTTCCAGAACCGTTGCGCGCGTCATCCGGGCTATAAACGCCATAAGGACAACTCCGGTGGCGAGCGCGGGCATAATCATCCTATGGAGGAACGGGAAGAACGCTTCAGTGGGCGCGACGTAGCCTGCGGCTGGAAAGATGCCCAGCTTAACGGCGAACAGGAATATCATCAGAAAGCCGAGCCAGAACACGGGGACGGAGAATCCCAGCGTGGCAAAGACCATCACTGATCTGTCGATCCAAGAGTTAGCTTTCCACGCCGCAAGGACGCCCAGGGGGACCGCCAGACTTATCGCGAACACTTCGGTCAGCAGCGCCAAGGATATGGTGGGGACAGCCCACTGGCGGACCAGATCGAGCACAGGGTGTTTCGAGACTATAGAGCGGCCGAGGTCGCCGCGAAGTATATCTTTGAACCAGATACCCAGTTGGACGGGCAGGGGGCGATTAAGGCCGAGCTGCTCTCGGATCGCCTGTACCTCCCACTCCTGGGCTTCGTGTCCAGCGATGAGCGCGGCAGGGTCCCCGGGAGACAGACGGATTAGAGCGAACACGACGAGCGACACAACCAACAGAACCGGAATTGTGGACAACACCCGTCTGATTACGTATCCGGTCATGCCGATCCTTGTAGAGAATATCTCGGGAAGCGTCGGAGACCGTGCTGTGAGCGTATCATTAACACGTCTCCGACCTCTTCCTCGGAGTTAACGTTGGAGAGTCGAGTCGAGTATCGGTGGTCGGCAAGGCCGGCGTTCCGCCTATTCCTATTCGCGCCCCTCGATCCAGACGTTGTTGTAGTTCTGCATCCCCTTGATTACTGTGAAGTTCTTGACCCACTTGCGGTATGGAGTGGTCAGGAAGAACTGCCCAATAAGCAGGGACGGAACCTCATCCCACCAGATGTCCTCGATCTCGCTGACGATCTTGGCTTTCTCCTTGGGGTCCATGGCGGCGGCATATTCCTCGGAAAGCTCGACCATCCTCTCATTGAGGAAGCCGGTCCTGCTGGAGCCGTTCACGCTGCCGTCAGTGATGGGGTCGTGGATTCCATAGAACCCGCCCCACGTACTATGGAAGTGCCAGTAATCGAGGTCACCGATGCGTGATATGAGGGTGGCCCAGTCCATGCCGGGCAACTCAACGTTAACTCCGATGGCTTCCATCTGCTTCTTGAACACGGGACCCAACGGGGTGATTGTGCCGTAGTCGTTGGGGTTCATGTGTATGATCGGCTCGCCGTTGTAGCCCGACTCCTGGATGAGCTGTTTCGCCAGCTCCAGGTTGTTCTGGTTATATCGGTCATCGCCCTCGTGGGACTCCAGGGGAGTGCCACAGTGGAAGGCGGTTGCGCACAGAGTCCAGAGCTCTTCTGGTCCGAGAGCGGCCATGAACTCAGCCGAGTTCAGCGCGTACTGTACTCCCTGCCGGAATTTCTTTTCGCTGGTGGGCCACTTCGAGTGGTTGATGCCCAGCTGAGATGCCTTGCCCGGCTTGTCAAGCGCAACGTCGATGTCTGGGTGGGCATTCATATCAGGGAAGAAGTCGAGGCTCGCGCCGTCAACTATGTCCCACTCACCGGTCTTCAGTCCGGCTATCTTGGTCTCTTCCGATGGGATTTCCAACCAGATTATGCGGTCCACATATGGGACCTGGGCGCCAGCGAAGTTGCTGGGCGGGTCAGACCTGGGCACATAGTCCTCATAGCGTTTGAGGATGACCCTGTTGCCTACTTCCCAATTTTCCAGCTCATATGGGCCGGTACCGATGTAGTTGTCGACGCCGACGTCTTCGGTCGGCTCCAACGCGGCGATTTCGGCGGGCCACTGGATGTTGCGCCCACGGAGCATACCCAGGTGGGATACAAGTGCGCCGTATGGCTGCTTCAGGTTGATTTCGAATACCCGGTTATCCACTTTATTGAACCCGTTGTCGGCAAGCACGCGGCTGAGCGACTTGCCCGCGGCGTGTCGCTTCATCCAGCGTCCGAAGCTGGCGATAGAGTCATCCGACGTGATAGGGCGACTCTCGTGATCGCCGCGTCCGTGGAAGGTCGGGCCTTCTCGAAGGGTGAAGGTGTAGGTCAGCCCGTCACCCGAAACTGACCAGTCCTCGATCAGCTGTGGCCTCGGATTGAAGTCATCGTCGTAAGCGAGAAGTCCCTCCTGGTAGTGCAGGTGGACCGAGCCGCATACGTAGGCGCTTGTGAAGTCGCAGTCCAGCGTCTTGATGCTGGACTGCGCAACGACCTTAAGGTCGCCGCCGTACCTGGCCGCTTCCAGGGCCATCGCGGGCGAGAGCTTGGCTTCAACTTCTTTGACGACCTCTTTCTCGACTACTTTCTCGACCTCAACCTCTTTGACGACCTCTTTCTCGACTACTTTCTCGACTACTTTCTCGACCTCAACCTCTTTGATGACTTCAACTACCTTCTCAACCACTCGGGGCTCAGCATCACCCTGACAGGCACCAAGCACCAAGACAAGTGCAAGAACTGCAATCGCTGCAAGAACGGGACTCAAAACACGCATCGGTATCTTCCTTACCTTGACTTCCGACCACAAATGGGGATCGTGATCCACTCTACAATTGGTTCTGGTTGGTGGACTGCTCTATGCGCTCGAACGATACAGCCCAGCAGGGTACTTGTCAATTTCCACAGTAGACGAGAGATTGTCTCGGATTGGTAGGCGGCCTCGACATTAGATGCCCTGCTACCCTTGGATTCCGACCTGTGCCGGGATGGATGATGGAAGGGCGATGCCTACCCATTTGGGACAGTGTCCAGCTCTCAGAAGTCGTACCGGCTACATTCGGCGTCTGAGTCTGGGATCGAGGTTGTCCCTGAGCCCATCCCCCGCGAGGTTGATTCCGAGTACGGTCAGGGTGAGGAACATACCGGGAAAGAAGATCACCCAGACGGCTCGCCTTATGTAGTTTCGACCCTCAGCCATGATGTTTCCCCAACTGGGAACATCTGGTGGAGGGCCGGCGCCCAGGAAGCTCAGATATGCCTCCACGAGGATAGCGGCCGCGCCGATGTACGTTGCCTGCACGATGAGCGGGGCGAGTGTATTCGGCAGGATGTGGATGTAGAGGATCCTGAACGGTGATGAACCGAGTGCCCGAGCAGCGTCGACGAACATCTGCTCCCTCAGACTTAGCACCGACGATCTGACGACGCGTATGGCTCGGGGTGTCTCCACCACACATAGGGCGATGATGACGTTCTGTACGCTTCCCCCCAAGAGGGCCATCAGGGCCATGGCCAGCAGTACGGACGGAATGGACATGAGCCCGTCCATCACCCGCATGATCACCGCGTCGAACTTGCGGTAGTAGCCGGAGACAACTCCGACCATTGCGGCCGAGAAGGTAGATATAACTGCGACGGCAAACCCCACGATGAGTGAGACTCTGGTGCCGTAGATCGTTCTTGAGTAGACGTCGCGCCCTACGTTGTCAGAGCCAAACCATGTGTCCATCGATGGAGTGAGGAACCGATTTCGGGGATCGATCTCCTTGGGGTCGATGGTGTTGAGCAGCGGCGCCAGGAGCGCCAGTATCATCATGATCAGGACGATCACAATCCCGGCCATCATGGTCGGGTTGCGCTTGGTCAGGATCAACAGCCGAGTCGTCGTGGTGCGCAGGCTAAGTGCCGAGGACTTCGCGAGAAGCGTCGTCTGTTCTTGTTGCTGAGCCATCAGTATCTGACTCTGGGATCGAAGAAGGCGTATGAGATGTCAACGAGTAGGTTGATAATCACATAGACGACCGAAATTATCAGGATCGTTCCCTGGATGATCGGGTAGTCCCTTGAGACTATGGCGTTGAGAAGCAGCCGTCCAAGTCCTGGAATTCCGAACACGCTCTCGGTCACAACCAGGCCGCTGAGCAGCGCGGCGACACCAATACCTATGACCGTGATGATTGGCAGGGCCGCATTTCTCAGTGCGTGGCGGATGAGAACGGTCTCCTCACTCAGCCCTTTGGATCGCGCTGTTCGTACATAGTCCTCCCGAAGTGTCTCCAGCACCGTGGCTCTGGTCATCCTGGTGATTAGCGCCATGATGATCACGCCTGTCGCCAGCGACGGCAGCGCCAGCCGGTGCAGATACGCAAAGAAGTCCTCAGACGGAGCTATGTAGCCGGCCGCTGGAAACAGCGGAATCTTGACCGCGAAGAAGAAGATCAGGATGAAGCCCAGCCAAAAGACAGGAACGGAGAATCCTAAGGTCGCGAAGACCATAACCGCGCGATCGATCCATGAGTTGGCTTTCCAGGCGGCAAGCACACCGAGCGGTATGGCTACGACGAGTGCGAATATCTCGGTGAGAACCGCGAGCGACAGAGTTGGGACCACACGCTGGACTATAAGCTCCGAGACCTCGTGCTTGGACAGTATCGACCGTCCAAGATCGCCTCTGAGGATGTCCCTGAACCAGATGCCGAGTTGGATCGGCAGCGGCCTGTCTAGGCCCAGCTGCCGTCTGATTCCTTCGACCTCTTCCTGGGTAGACTCCTGTCCGGCGATGATGGCGGCTGGGTCTCCGGGAGCGAACCGTATCAGGGCAAATACGACCAGTGCCACCACCACCAACACGGGAATCGTGGCCAGTACGCGTCTGATGATGTAACCCGTCATGACTTATCCATTTGTTGTGGAGAACTTGCTCACCCCCTCCGAAGGAAAATGGAGAGGGTGAGGGTGAAGCTACGCTAGTTGTCCATCCAGACGTTCATGAACACGGGCATCGCGGGAACCGACAGATTCCGGACGGTGGTGCGGTGCGGGAAGATGGACGAGAACTGCCCAAGCCAGATCTTCGGCACCTCGTCGTAGTAGATCTCCTGGATCTCATCGACGATTTTCAGCCGTTCTTCCGCAGTCTGAGCTGCCGCGTATTGCAGCCGAAGCTCCTTGAAGCGCGGGTTGTCGTAGTCTCCCGCGTATCCTGCGGTACTGGCGACGATGACATCGGTGATCGGGTCTGCGGCCGACCACTGGGCCCACCATGTGGTGAACATGTTGTAGTCATCGCCGCGGAGCTTGGATATAAGGGTCGCCCAGTCCATTCCGGGCATTTCGACCGTCAGCCCAATGTCCTCTAGCATGGGCTTGAGCACCAAGCCGAGTGGAGTGATCGTCCCATAGTCGTTGGGATTCATCACCTTGATGACGGCGCCCTCTGCGCCGGCTTCCTTGATCAACTGCCTGGCCTTCTCCAGATTGTTCTGGTTGTAGAGGTCTGCGCCGCCCTGGCTCTCCAGCGGAGTGTTGCAGTAATAGGCGGAGGCGCAGAGGGACCAGAGCTCTCTCGGCCCAAGCGAACTCATGAACGCCTCAGCATCGATGGCCGCCAGAATCGCCTGTCGGACCAATTTGTTGTCGGTCGGCGGTACACCGACGTGGATCTGGATCGTGGACTGGTGTCCCGGATAGCTGACGATTCTAATGTCCGGGTTGTTGCTGAGATGGTCGTAGAAGTCCAGGCCCGCTCCATCGACAAGGTCCCACTCACCGGTCTCCAGACCAGCTATCTTCGTCTCCTCGTTGGGTATCTCCAGCCACGTTATCTCGTCGAGGTATGGGACACTCCCTCCTGCCAGGAAGCTGCCAGGCTCGCTGCGAGGCGAGTATTTCTCATAGCGTTCGAGGACAATGCGGTTCCCTGGCTCCCACAGCTTCAACTTGTACGGACCTGAGCCGATGAGATTGGCTTCACCGATGTCCTCGAAGGCCGTCAACTCGCCGACTTCCTTCTTGAAGATTGCGGGGTACCGGTGCGGGATGCTGCTCGCATTGAGAAGCGCGCCAAATGGCTTCGTGAAGGTGATGGTGAACGTCTGATCATCCACGGCTTGGATCCCGTCTTCGACCATGGACTCGAGCACAAGCTTGCCAGCCGCCTGCTTCTCCCACCAGCGCCCCATGGACGCGACAACGTCGTGCGAGGTCACCGGCCCTTCGTCGTGGAATGTGAGTCGGTCTCTAAGGGTGATCTCGTAGGTCTTACCATCGTTCGTCAGCTTCCAACTGCTGACCATCTGCGGCTGAGCGACATAGTTGGCATCCCATGCGAAGAGCTGCTCGAAGATGTGCTGGGACGTGACCGTCGTCACGTAGGCTGGCGCGAACGACGGATCGATGCTCTTGACGCTGGCCTGGGAGACCACCTTCAGGCTTCCTCCGTACTTGTCCTGCTCGGCAACCAGAGCGGCAGGAAGCGCAGGTGTTGGCTGCGCCAGCGCGGGGGCCTCTTTCGGCACCACCGGGACGGGCACTTCGATCTCTTTGATGATCTCCTTGGTGACGATCTTTTCGACGGGGATCTCTTTGATGATCTCCCTGGTGACGATCTTTTCGACGGGGACTTCCCTCTCCCGTATTACTTCTTTCTCAACCTCAATGGTGACGACCTTTTCGACCGGCACCTCTTTGATCACCTCTTTTTCGACGATGACCACTTTTTGTACTTCGACAATCTGTGGTTCAGCTGGCTCCGTGCCGCTACAGGCCACCAGTAGGCCCAATAGAAGGATTCCCTGTAGTAACAATACCACCGACAATGCACGTGATTTAAGATTCATCCCGTTCCTCCTCATGGTAATCCCATACACTCGCAGAATTTCGACAGTGTGCAAAGTGGGAAAGTGCGGAACCCTCATCTCCTGAAATCCCATTGCGTTTTCGGCCACTTGTTGCGCAATATACTTTCCGCCTACGGTTATGTCAATCCGACGTTGGGATCAGGATCGGCCCAGGTGGAGGGTACTTTCGTTCGCAGGAAGCGGGTTGGTGAACGGGACGATGGGCCCTTTTCCCTCAAGGAGAGGGCTGGGGTGAGGGCGACCTAAGCCGCTCTGTCCATGCGATGTCCCGACAGTGAAAAGACCCTGCCCCGGTGTCGCCCCAATTGACACTGCCCGATACCCAACTTTAGAATGCAGGCACTTTTCCAAGCTGAAAACACACTGCGCGACAACGTACACGGAGAATAAGCCAATGAGCACGAAAGCCTATGTTCTGATCGAGACTGCTGTCGGTGAGTCTGGGGATGTAGCGAGCGCCCTCCGGTCACTACCGGGAGTGGATGCCGTAGATACAGTCACCGGCCCATACGACATCATCGCTGTGGTGTCTGCTAACGATCTGAATGCGGTCGGTCAGATTGTGACACGTGAAGTCCACACTGTTGCGGGCATCGTTCGAACTGTGACCTGCATGGTGGTGGGCGGCTCATAGGCCCGGCTTGCCGGCCTGTTAGACTCTGCGAAAGCGAGTCCGGCAACAGCCAAACGTTTACGGGTGCAGGGCGTGCCCTGCCAGCCGGGGGCGCACCAATGTGCGCCCCTGCGCATTTATGGAGGCTCCACATTGGACCTTGGCCTGAACGAGATCCAGCAGATGCTGAGAAACAGCGCCCGTGAGTTTCTCGAAGCGGAGTGTCCGCCCGCGTACGTCCGAGACATGGAGCTGGACGAACGCGGCTACTCGCCGGAAATGTGGAACGCAATGTCCGAAATGGGATGGTTGGGCCTGATCATCCCGCAAGAGTACGGAGGCGAAGGTCTCGGTTTCGTCGAGCTGGCGATCCTGCTCGAAGAGATGGGGAGCACTATGGTCCCCGGGCCCTACTTTTCCACGGTGGTCATGGCAGGCGTCGCTCTCGCCGAAGCAGGTTCTGAGGCCCAGAAGAAAGAGTACCTGGCCCGCATAGCACGCGGCCAGCTCATCGCCACATTGGCCATCACTGAACCCAGCGGACTCTGGGAGCCGCGCGGAATCGAGGCGACCGCTCACTGGAATGACGGCGGATACGTCATCAACGGCGTCAAGCTTTATGTGCCTAACGCGCACGTCTCCGACTACGTTATCGTCGCGGCCAGGACGGGTGAGAGCGAGAGGGGCATCAGCCTGTTCATCGTTCCTTCCAACATCGATGGACTGAGCCAGACGCTGCTGCAGACCATAGCCTCTGACCAGCAGTCCGAGCTGGTTTTCAATGATGTCTATGTCCCCGAGTCTGCCCTGCTCGGCGACTTCAACGGCGGTTGGGATACGGTCGCCACCGTGCTCAGATGGGGCGCGGCCGGGAAGTGCGCCGAGATGCTGGGCGGAGCGCAGCGTGTGCTGGACATGACCGTTCAGTACGCGAAGGAGCGCATTCAGTTCGGACGGGCCATCGGGTCGTTCCAAGCCGTCCAGCACCACGCCGCGGACATGGCTGCCGATGTCGATGGGTGTCGTTATATCACCTACCAGGCGGCTTGGACGCTTTCTCAGGATCTGCCCGCCGACCGGGAGGTCTCTATGGCGAAGGCGTGGGTCTCGGACGCCTACCAGCGAGTCTGCGCCCTGAGTCACCAGAGTCACGGAGCGGTTGGTTTTACCAAGGAGTACGATTTGCAGCTGTACTCCCGCAGGGCGAAAGCTGCTGAGTTGATGTTCGGAGACGCGGATGTCCACCTCGAAGCGGTGGCGTCCGCGATTGGGCTATGAGTTTCTCCCGAATCCGGAGACCTCTACAAGACCCCTCTCCCTCAGGGAGAGGGTTGGGGTGAGGGTGAAAAGGGTTTGATCGCAAGCTTCTGTGCATCATCTGCACCCCCTGGATTCCGGCCTTCGCCGGAATGACGAGATTATGCAAGGGTCTCCGTCGATGGGTAGCAACCTGAAGTCGTACTTTGCCGATAGCTGAATCGTGGCCTGACGGCCGTTGAAGGCGGTTTTGATGGATATCCGTGCGTGGTGGTCGGGATGACGATAATATCCTTCATCTCCAAGCGTCTGTCTGACGACTGGAAGCTGCTCGCGGCGATATTCTTCGGGATCACTATAGCTGCCACTCTGCTCGCCGGTGCCCCTATCTACATAAGCACGCTCGAACGCCAGGGCATAGACACCGCCATCGACCGTGCGAGTCAGTCCTATCTCAACATCTATGCGGCCTCCCCATACATAACGCTGGACGGTGATTCTCTCGACAATACAGACCAGGCATTCGACCAGGCGATAGCAGACAACATCGCGGAGATATACAGGGGCCACGTGCGCTACCTAAAGTCGCCCACGTTTCTGGTAGGAACGCCGAAGACGCCACTGACGCCCATCTCCCAGCCCCCGGAAGAGGGGGCCCGCGTCTCACGCGGATACTTCCAGCACATCGAGGGCCTTGAGAGTCACGTCACGTTCCTGCAGGGCCGAATGGCCTCTGACCAAGTGGTCTGGGATGACGGCAGACCTACGATAGAGGCCATTATCGGCGAGCCGGCGAAGGATGCGTTCGATCTCGGAGTCGGGCACAGGGTCGTCTTCGCGCCATCGTTGAGCGATCCGATGCGGACGGTGATTGAGATCGTGGGCATCGTCGAGCCTACCGATCCCACGGAAGAGTACTGGCAGCAGAACCCCAACATATTTCTGGACCCCGCTCCGCTGGAGGAGCTGCCGGACGCCGAGGTGGAGGTCGACCCGGAGGAACCGCCGATACCAGTGTTCGTGACACAACAGACTCTCGTTGAAGGAGTTGGGAGAGCCTACCCCGGCACTCTGGTCAACTCGAGCTGGTACATGTACGTGGACAGAGAGGGGCTGAAGCGGTGGGACAAGGACGAGACCCGCTCCCGACTTCGTGAGATGGAGACGGAGGTGTCCGTCGGGATGCCCGGCTCGGTTGTCTTGACGGGAATCAAGGGGCTGCTGGACAGTTTCGAAAGGCGGAGCTTCTTCACGAGTGTGCCTCTTCTTCTCCTTCTCGTCGTGACGGCCATCACTGTATTGTACTACATCCTGATGATGGTCTCTTACCTGGTTACGAGCCGTGAGGCGGATGTCGCGCTTCTCAGAAGCCGAGGGGTCAGCTCATGGCAGCTTGTGCGCATCTACGCCCTGGAGGGCGTTGGAATCACCGTGCTGGCTTCTATGCTCGCGCCCTTTCTGGCGATGGGGGGCATCGCGCTCGCTGGCAAGCTGGGCTACTTCAGGGACATCACGCTTGGAGAGTTCCTGCCGGTCTCGTTGGAGGTGACGCCGTTTCTCATATCGGGAGGCGTCGGTCTTCTCTGTCTAGCCATCTTTGTAGTGCCTGGTGTCGTCGGCGCCAGGACAGGACTTATCGTACACAAGCTGCGCTCTTCCCGTCCGCCAGCGGTACCGCTGTTCCAGCGCTACTTCATTGACGTCGGACTCATGGTGATCGGAGGGCTGGTCTTCTGGGAGCTGTTCGCTCGTGGGCAGATCATTTCCGGGGGGCTTTTTGGAGAGAGGGGCATCAACGAGGCGCTCCTGTTTGCGCCGGTCATGTTGCTCACGGTGGTTGCGCTGCTATTCATGAGGTTCTTCCCTCTTATCGTCCGCTACCTGAGCGGCGACTCCCCGGGGCTGTTGCACCTGGTCGCGGCCGTGACGCTGGTTGGCCTCGGGCTGATTATTGCAGTCCAGGAGCTCAGGGCCGGAGATGAGTTCGGCTGGCTTGGCCGTGCTGGGCTCCTCGCTCTCATAGGACTGATCTACTACAGAACCTGGAAGGGGCAGCGCCGGATACTATTCATTTCGGGATTGCTGGCGCAGGCTGCGCTGATCGCGTTTTTCATTTACAGCAACGTGCCGGAACCTGACGCGGTCGCTTTCATACCCACCGTTATTGTCGGCGCGTTGGTCCCTCTCCAGGCTGTGTACATCGCGCTCCGCAGCTTGGCCAGGGTGTATCCGGTCTGGTTGTCCATGGCGATCTGGCGCATGGCCCGAAACCCGCTCCAGTACAGTTGGCTGGTTCTTCTGATAGTGATGGTTACCGGACTGGGGGTACTGGCGACAACGGTCGGTGGCACTCTGGACCGCTCCTACGAGGAACGAATCCTGTACGAGGTGGCGTCCGATCTGCGGGTGACCGGTGTACCCACCCATTTCGCGCAGGGCACTGAGGAGATCAAGCGCAGGTATCTGACGATGTCCGGGGTCAGCTCGGTCTCGCTGGCGCTGAGAGGCGAGGGGTCGGTCGGCGCCACGTACTCGGGCAACAGTTTCGGTGTGCTGGCGGTCGAGTCGGACGAATTCCCGTACGTGACCTGGTACAGAGACGACTTCTCTGAGCGCCCTCTGCCTCAGGTGATGAGTATGCTCAGGACCGGCGCAAATCAGCCGAACATCCTGTTGCCCGAAGGAGCCGAAAACCTGTACGTCTGGACTCGTACTATGGACGAGTACCCCAACATGTTCCTGTGGATGGTGGTCCAGGACCATCGTGGCGTCACGGACACGATAACCTTCGGGCCTGTGACAGGTACCGAGTGGACGCTCAGGGGTGCGGCGGTCCCTACGTACATGCAGGCACCGCTGAGCCTGATCAGCGTTCAGATCTACGAACCCGCTTTCGGCCCGGCAGGCACGGCGGGTACCTTACTTCTGGACGACATCCAGGCATCCGTGAGGGGCAGCACCGAGCGACACACCCTCGACGACTTTGAAGGTCCCAACAAGTGGACTTCGCTCTCAACGTCAATGATCTCGCAGGACTCCCTCGGGTACACTCGCCAGGAGGTCAAGAACGGAGCGCGCTCGGCGGTGTTCGCATTCGGCAAAGATACGGACAGGGGCATACGGGGATTTTACAGGAGCCCCACTGGAGGGCCAGTGCCGGTGGTTGCCAGCGCGAGCTTCACCAGGCGAACAGGGACCGCCGTCGGCGATGCCATTATAGTCAACGTGTTTGGCAGGTTGATACCGGTCCGCATCATGGACACGGTTGACTACTTCCCGACCATGGATCCTGCTGGCAACGGCTTCCTGATCGCCGACCTCGACAGCTTACTGCGTCACCTCAACATCCTGACGCCAATTGGAAGCATCAGGCCCAACGAGCTGATACTGAAGGAGGCGCCGGGCGCGGGTGAGGAAGCCTATCAGTACGGATTGGCCCTGGCTCGGTCGCCGCACCTGGTGCATGACCGCGCGAGGCTCCTGGAGACGCTGCGCCTCGATCCCCTGATAACCGCTGGCTGGCGGGCAATGGTACTTGTGACTTTCGCAGTTATCATATTCGTGTCGGCGCTCGGGTACATCACCTACCTGATCTCATTCGCGGGTCAGAGCAGGGCGGAGACGGGTTTCCTGCAGGCGCTCGGACTCCGGCGCAGTCAGATGACGCGCCTTCTCGGCTCGGAGCATCTGGTGGTTGTCTCAATCGGTCTGGCGCTCGGGACCGCTGCGGGGTTCGCCATGAGCGACATCATGGTATCCGCGCTCGCCGTGACTGAAAACGGCTTTCCCGTTGTCCCGCCGTTCATCCTGACGACGGACTGGGGGTTCATGGCCCCGATCTACGTCGCACTGGTGGTCACGTTCGTCGGAGCTCTGCTGTGGCTGTCGCGCTCGGTTTCGAGGGTGAACATTCACGAGCTGTCTCGACTGGAGGGTGAATGATGGCGCCCATCTCAAGGCTGCCAGAACAGTTGATAAGCGCGTGGCCGCAAGTCGCCCGCCGGACGCTCGCGAACTGGCAGCTCATGTCTACGGTCATAGTCGGCGTGCTGCTCGCCTCGACCATCATGGCCGGAACGGTCATCTACTTCGACGCGCTCAGAGAGCTGGCTCTCAAGAACGCTCTCAGCACGCTCAGCGTCAACGACACCAACATCGCGCTAAAGTCCGATCGTGGTCCCACTACCTACGCAGAACGGGACAAGGTCGTGGCCGAGACTGAGCGTGAGGTTGCTGATCGTGTCGAATGGATGCTCAGGGACCAGACTACCGGCGTAAAGACCGCCACATTCTTCCTGTCGGAAGCCGGGCAGGAGGCGACCGCCGATACCGATAATCCCCGCGCCTTCTTCGGTCACCTGCCCAGACTATACGACCACGTCACGGTGCAACCCGGAGGTAGGACACCGGGGGATGGGTACGCCAACTCACCTGGCGAAATTCCGACGGTCGAGGCCATCGTGCCTCTGGAAGCTGCTAATGACCTCGGTGTGGGAGTCGGGGACCGTCTTGCTGCTGTGCCGTATTGGTCCGACTCTTCGCCGTTCATTCACGTCGTAATAACTGGGACTTTCACTCGTAACCAGCCGGACGACGAGTTCTGGTACCTGGATGACAAGATATTCCAGGCAGCGACGGCAAGGAGCTTCCAGACTCTGCCTTTCTACCTCGCCGAGAGGGCGTACTACGACGTGCTGGGAGACACTTTCAGGCAGCTTGACAGCGTTTTCAGTTGGCTGCTGATGGTGGACCCGGGCAAGCTGAACGCCAGAAATGCGACCGACGCGCGTCGGTCAATCACTGCGATGGAAGACAGGCTCTCCGCGAACCTGTTCAGCTACCGTCAGATCACCGAGCTCGATGACAGCCTGTTCAGGTACGATGTGAGGCTGTTCTTCTCGAAGTTGCCGATGTTCGTGATTCTCATACTGATATCGGTGGTTATTCTGTACTACGTAATCACGCTGTCCTCACTAGTGGTGGAGCAGCAGCGGGGCGAGATAGTCTTGCTGAAAAGTCGGGGGTCGAGCGCGGCCCAGGTGCTTTCGGTATACATCCTGGAGGGTGTCACGATAGCGGTGTTGGCGATCGTCCTGGCGCCGCTGCTCGCCGCGACGGCGATAAGTCTTCTGGGCGTGACGCCTGCGTTCTCCGATCTCAGCGGAGGTCAATTGCTGTCCGTGTCCATCTCCCCCGGAGCCTATATGATGAGCGGGCTTGGCGGCCTTCTCAGCTTTGCCTCGCTGATGGTACCGGCGATCCAGGCGTCGCGCATGAGCGTGACCACCTTCCGCCACCAGTCCGCTCGACCCTACACGCAGCCGTTCTACCAGCGCTATTATTTGGACGTCCTGCTTCTGATCGTCGCAGTGCTCCTGCTCAGGCAGCTCTCGGAACAGGGGTCGGTCGTGGCCGTCGGAGTGTTCGGAGAAGTGGCAGTGGACCAACTGCTGCTGGCCGTTCCGACAATTGTGCTGGTCGCCTCAGCGCTCGTGCTGCTCAGGCTGTTCCCCCTGTTCATGAGGGTTTCGAGCGCGTTGCTTTCGTCATTCCTGTCCGCTGGACTGGTGCTGGGCATCTGGCAGATGGCCAGGAACCCCACCCACTACGCTCGACTGTCGCTGATGTTGATCCTCATGGCAGGACTGGGCATATTCGCGGCCAGCTTCGGCGGAACACTCCAGCGCAGCTTCTCTGAGCGCGCGCTGTACTCGACGGGGACTGACGTGCGACTGGTCGGCGCGCTATTGAACACCCGGGGCGAGTCCGTCTCGATGCGCGACTCTTATGAGGACCTGCCCGCTGTGGAAGAGGTGAGCCTTGCCTTCCGCGGCTTCGGATCGGATCTGTCCAAGCTCCTCGCCGACTCGTACACCATGTTTGCTGTCGAGGGTGAGAAGATCAAAGAGATGGGATGGTTCAGGGACGACTTTTCAGAGTCTTCAATGGACTCGATGTTATCGTCGCTCCAGTCCGAGACGCTCCCGGTAGGTGTGGAGCTTCCAAGTGATGCCGTTGCGGTAGGTTTGACGATGAAGCCGGACCGACCGCATCCGAGCGTGGCGCTCGCTCTGAGGATGCGAGACGCTAATGATCGCTACTTCACGTATGTGATGGGCCAGTTGGAGGACTCTGGATGGGTGACGATGGAGCAGCCTCTGACCCGGACGGGAGTCCGCCAGTTCAGCTCTCTTCAGCCATCCGCACCTCTGACGCTGGTCTCCCTGACTGTGTTTGAGACCAATGGTCGTAATCGGCTCAGGGCAGGTTCCATAGCCGTAGACGAAATCTTCGCTACGCGTGCCGACGGTGGGACCCAAGTTGTGGAGTCGTTTGACTCCGTTTCCGACTGGACCATGCTAACTGCGGTCCCTGAGTCGCAGTCCGACGTACTCAAGTCATCGACAGACGGACTGAACGGCACGGGCGGCTCAGCCTCGTTCATTTGGGTGGAAGGGCGTCCTCTTGTCAGCCGCGGGATATTCCACGGGCCGGTGCTGGGACCGCTGCCAGTTATTGCCACGAGCAGATTCCTGCGGGTCAACGGCCATCGTGTCGGCGAGATAATCGAAGTCTCAGCACAGGGTCATCGCGTCGACGTGGTCATCTCCGATGTGATCGACTTCTTCCCCACGTTGGAGACATTCCGGCGCTCCTACCTCGTTGCAGACCTCGCCTCGGTGAGTGCGTATGCCAACTTGGAAGCAACCGGTGGAGAGTTGCGTCCCAACGAAGTATGGATGACGACCAACGGATCTTCATCAGACCGCGCGCGGCTCATTTCCATGCTTGACGACAGCCAACCGTTCCCGAGCAGGGAGATACACGACCGCGTACAGGTACTCGCTGACTCGACACTCGACCCGCTGGTCGAGGCAGGTTGGCGCGCGCTGTTGTTCGTAGCCTTCGCTGCTGTTCTTGTGTTGAGCGGCCTTGGATTCCTGGTTCATGCGTATGTCTCGTTTAAGAGCCGGGAAGCACAGTTCGCGCTGATGAGAACGGTCGGCTTCTCGATGAGACAGCTGAGCACACTCGTACTGCTCGAGCAGGTGCTGGTGATAGGAGCCGGGCTTGCGCTGGGCACTTGGATGGGTGGACGGCTTGGCGCAACGATGATGCCGTTCCTCGGCCACGATGACCGTGGCACGCGCGTGCTGCCTCCGTTCGTCGTGGACGTCAACTGGAGTACTCTCATCATCACGTACATTGCGATGGGTCTACTGTTTGCCATCATAATCGCCGGTGTCATCACGCTGGTTCGCCGAATCTCGCTCCAGCGCATATTGAGATTGGGCGAGGTCTAGCCGACAGAGGAGCCGGGCAGCTCCAGAATACTGGTTCCGTTCATGTGCGCTACAATCTACTGGACAAAGAAACCAACCAGAGGACTCGACAATAGGATGAACAACTCCCCTTACGTTTTTTGCCAGGACGTATTCAAGATCTACAAGATCGCTGACCTCGAGGTAGTCGCGCTCCGGGGTCTCGACCTCGCCGTAGACGCGGGCGAAGTGGTCGCCATTGTCGGGGCGAGCGGCAGCGGCAAGAGCACGCTGCTCAATATCCTGGCCGGGTACGATTCGCCGTCTGCCGGCGGCGTGATGGTGGGCGGTAAAGACCTGCTCAGGATGGCGGCCCGCGAGGTCGAGGAGTATCGCCGCATCGATGTCGGGTTCATCTGGCAGCAGACCAGCCGCAACCTATTCCCCTATCTCTCAACTCTGGAAAACGTGACGCTCCCGATGATGCTCACCAACACGCCCGGATCCGAGCGCAGGGAGAGGGCCGAGGAATTGCTGAACCTGGTCGGTCTCGGTCACCGGCTCGATCACACCCCAGAGAAGCTGTCTGGAGGAGAGCAGCAGCGCGTAGCGATCGCGGTTGCGCTTGCGAACCGCCCTCCGTTGCTCCTCGCGGACGAGCCCACCGGCGAACTGGACGACGCCACCGCCGCCGAGATCCTGGACCTGTTCGGGACGGTCAACCGCGAGATGGGCACGACCATCCTCATCGTCACCCACGACCCCGACATCGCCTACAAGGTGGGCCGTGTCGTGATGATCCGCGACGGCAAGATGTCCACCGAGATCAGGCGCAGGGTCACCTACCAGCGAATCCGGGGAGACGCGGAAGTGGACCAGCCTCTTGAAGAGTTCGTCCTGATTGACGGCAATGGGCGGGTACAGATTCCGAGAGACTTGCTCGATGAGCTGAACATCGGAGAGAAGGCGCGGGTGCAGATCGAAGACGGTAAGGTCACGATAGTACCCAGCGAGTAGCCTGACGCGGTCGTTCTAACCTGCCCGCGTACCTAGGAGATAGCACCAGATGAGCAGAGTCCTTCCGTTGATTACGACAGTGGATCTACGCAGGACATACTTCCTCGGTTCAGAGCAGATCGACGCCCTGCGCGGCGTCAACTTCAGCGTAGTGCCCGGCCAGTTCATCGCGGTTGTGGGACGCTCGGGATCAGGCAAGACAACTCTGCTGAACATTCTGGCGGGACTCGACAAGCCCACGTCAGGACAGGTGCTCTTCGAGAACAGGGACATCGCCGAGATGGGCGAGCATGACCTCACCGAGCTCCGCCGTCACAAGATAGGCTTTGTCTTCCAGTCGTTCGGACTGCTTCCGCTGCTGTCGGCGTTCGAGAACGTTGAACTGCCGCTTCGCATCGCCGGAGCTCGGACCCGAGAAAGGGAGGAACGGACTCGCGAGGCGCTTGAGATCGTCGGCCTGTGGAACCGGGCAAATCACCGACCGTACGAGCTGTCCGGCGGTGAGCAGCAACGAGTCGCCATAGCCCGCGCGATCGTCAACGAGCCACCTTTGATACTTGCGGACGAGCCTACGGGCGAACTTGACTCCAACAACGCGCGTTCCATATTCGGCCTGTTCAAGGAGATGGTCGAGCAGCGTGGAATCAGCGTGGTGTCAGCCACCCACGACTCGACGCTGCTCGCAATGGCCGACGAGGTAAAAGAGATCCGCGACGGACAGCTATCCGATGCTACCAACCTGGGCAGGCGCTACCGGGACTAGCGCGCTGGCTACGCTGGCTTGCTCTGTTCCTATTCCCGGTCCCACTCCGTCTGTACTGCCGGGGTCGGGTGGATGCCGTAGATGAGCGCGGGCTTGCCGGACTTGTTCGAGAAGCCGTGCTTGACGCCCGGAGGGGCGAGTACGAACTGACCCTTTGTGACGGTGTAAGTCTCGTCGCCAAGGTACGCTTCCAGTTCGCCGTCGGCGATCAGGATGGCCTCCTCGGTAGGATGAGCGTGAAGCGGTGGCGCCGAGCCCGGCTCCATCAGCACCTCGGCGACCGATATCTGCGTCGAGCCTCGTTCGCCGTCAACCACCGACGACCTCTTGAAGCCTTCGTACATCTCCGTCATGGAGACCCCGGTCTTGTCCAGAATGGGCATTGTCTTCTCCTACGTGTATTGGCGACCGTTGAGTCGGTTATCCGAGCTCCCGGGTCAGATTCCGTTATTGCCAGCAGATACTTTAACATGCCTGCACACTTCAGACGGAATGCCTGGAGTCCAGAATTAGTTTTGAAATGACCTTAGACCCCCTTGCACTAGTCTTGTAAAGATATTAACTTCGCTCCAGCATTTGTGTTCTAGGCGAGGTTTGCAAGTGCGACACGTCACTCCACTGCCCCAGCGGTTGGACAGCCCCCTGGAGCAGTACCTCAGTGGGCACGTGCCTCCGTCGTCGAGTCGCGTGCCTCCCATCTATCGAGAGACGACGAAGTGCATCGCGTACATGTGCGTCTATGCCTATGGATGCAGTGAGCGGACAAACCGCCCTGCCCAGGTGATGATGCGGAGATGTATGCGATACATTCCCGAGGAGCTTCGGATCAAGCCAAAGCTCTCGGATTTTGCGCTTGATCTGCTTGCCAAGCAGCGACAGTCGGGAGTGGAGCATCACACGGACACGTCGGCTATCCTCGACGAGCACCGTCCCAACGGGCCGAATCGCAGAATAGCCTGACAGCGCCAGCCGCGGGCCGATGTGTGTACAATTCCCAAACTGGCCTTCTGGGCCGATTGCCCTTTGGCCACGACTCTGTGCCTGTAACTGGCCACCCACAATGAGGATTCGTTATGACTGAAATGTTCGACCTGACTGGTAAGACCGCTCTCGTTACAGGAGGCAATGGCGGTATTGGGTTGGGAATAGCGAGGGCCCTGGCAGGCGCTGGCGCGAACATAGTCGTCGCGGCTCGCAATCGCCAGAAGACCGATGTTGCAGTGGCCGAGCTCAGCGGCACAGGGGTAAAGTCCATCGGACTCGACATAGACGTCGCGGACGAAGCCAGCGTGGTTGGCGCCGTGCAGTCGGCCGCCGATGAATTCGGCAGCATAGATATTCTGGTGAACAACGCCGGAATCGGGATTCGGAAGCCGCCGCAGGACTACTCGCTCGAAGAGTGGCAGCAGGTGGTCGGGATCAATCTCGACGGAACGTTTCTATGCTCGCGAGAGGTCTATCCGCACATGAAGCGTGCAGGTGGAGGCAAGATCATCAACATCGGATCGATGACGTCGGTCTTCGGTTCCGACTGGGTGGCCTCATACTCGGCCAGCAAGGGTGGAGTGGTGCAGCTCACCAAGAGCCTGGCCGTCGCGTGGGGAAAGGACAACATCCAGGTGAACTCGATCCTGCCTGGCTGGATTCATACCGATCTGACCGCGCCGATCCGCACGCAGTTTACCGATCGATACGAGTACATTCGGTCGCGCATCCCGCACGGACGCTGGGGAGATCCCGACGAGATGGGTGGGGCCGCGGTCTTCCTTGCAAGCAGCGCGTCGGACTACGTGACAGGTGTATCGCTGCCGGTTGATGGAGGATACACCTCGTTCTAGTGGAGAAGCGGTGCTGGCTAAGCTCCGCCGGCTACGGCTGGTACGATGCTAATCTCGTCGCCGTCACCGGTCGCAGAGTCTACCCCGTCCAGGAAGCGGACATCCTCCCCGTTAACGTACACGTTGACGAAGTTGCGCAGATTGCCGTCCTCGTCGCAGAGCCGCTCCTTGATTCCGGGGTACTGACTTTCCATGGAGTCGATAATCTGTCTGACGGTGGTGCCCTCGGTGTCCACCTTGTCCTGACCGTCCGTCACTCGGCGGAGCGGAGTCGGTATCCTCACCGTAATAGCCATATCCGTTGGGACCTCTAAAACCTTTCTGGGAACTCTTATCCCTCGATCACGTCGCCGCTCACGGGGTCCACGCGTACACCGGTACTTGTGACCCACTCGAGACCGTTGGCCACCTCATCCTCTGAGCCTTCAAGCTCGAGTACGACCCAGCCCATGTCCTCGCGGACATCGGCGCGTCGGATGTTGGTGACCACCTTGAACCTGTGTCCAAGCTCGTAAATGATCGGGTCTGTGATCAGTTCGGTAGGGAACGTGAACTTGACGCGCCTTCTAGCCATTCCACGCACTCCTTCCAGCGGGTGGGGGTTACCTCGCCGCCATTACCTCTTCGAACGAGTCGTATGTGGGTGCGATCTGGATCGTTTTCACGACCGGCTCCACGACTTCCAGGGTCTTCAGACCATTGCCGGTTATGTAGGCTACAGTAACGTCCTCGGAGCCTATGAGCCCTCTTTCTATGAGGCGTTTGAGACCTGAGATTACAACTCCGCCGGCCGTCTCTGTGAATATCCCCTCGGTCTCGGCCAGCAGTTTGATGCCCTCGGCGACCTCGTTCTCCAGCGCGATCACGCCTGAGCCGTCCGACTCCTTAATCGTCTTCAACGCAAAGGGTCCGGCCGCAGGATTGCCAATCGCAAGCGACTTAGCGATGGTGTCCGGGCGGACGGGCAGCACCTCGGTATCGCCCCTGTCGTATGCCTGGACTATGGGCGCGCAGCCCTCTGCCTGGGCAATGTGCATGTGGGTATCTACCTCGCCGATCAGTCCAACGTCGGCCATCTCGGTCAGGCCCTTGTGTATCTTGGTGAACAGTTCTCCCGACGCGCCTGGCACTATGCAGTGGTCCGGGGCCTTCCAACCGAGCTGCTCGGCGACCTCATACCCGAGTGTCTTGCTGCCCTCGGCGTAGTATGGCCGCATGTTCACGTTGACGAACGCCCACCTGTGATTGTCCGCCAACTCGCTGCAAAGTCGGTTCACCTGGTCATAGGTACCGTCCACGGCGATCAAAGTCGCGCCGTAGATGCCCGCACCCAGCACTTTGCCCTTCTCCAGGTCAGCCGGGAAGAAGACCATCGTCGGCACGCCGGCCTTGGCTCCGTGAGCCGCGACCGAACCCATGAGATTGCCGGTCGACGCGCACGCCAGAGTGTCGAATTCGAACTCCAGCGCCTTGGCCGCCGCTACTGAAACTACCCTGTCCTTGAACGAAAACGTCGGATTGACGCTGTCATTCTTGATATAGAGGTTTTCGAGTCCAAGCCGACGACCGAGGTTCTGGGCGTGAATCAGGGGAGTGAATCCCGTGCCCATGTCGAGCGCCCTGTCCGCGTCCACCGGCAGAAAGTCGTGGTACCTCCACATGGTGTGGGGCCCCGCGATGATGCTGTCGCGGCTCACCACCCTGGAAATGCTGGCGTAGTCGTACTCTACTTCCAGCGGTCCAAAGCAGAAGTCGCACGCATTGAGGGCTTCGACAGGGTACTCCCTGTCACACCCACGGCAACGCAGACACTTTACGTGGGACAACTCCGCAGTCCTCCACCATTGGCTGCCGGTGTCCGCTCCGAGCCAAGAGCTCTGTCAAGGCACAGCGGGACTTAGAATCGAAATCCAAGGGGGACCGGCATCAGCCTGTTTCACTACAGGAAGGGATTTGAGCACCAAAATCGTAGCAACGGGCCATTTGCGTTGTCAAGAAACAGGCACATCGTTGGAAGGGCTGATACAATCGCGATCAATCGGAATCAAGAAGTGGTTCACGCAGGAATGGGAGGAATAGGATGTCTGAATTCACGGCTTATTTCAATGGCGAATGGGTTCCCAACAGTGAAGTGGTAATCAGCTCGTTCGACCGCGGGTTTACTATGGGCGACGCCGTGTTCGACGTCGAACGCACCTTCGATGGAAAGATCTTCCGCCTTGATGACCACATGGACAGACTCTACCGCTCCCTCCAGTATGCCCGCATGGACCCGGGCATGACCCAGGATGAGATGACCGAGTTGACGTTGGAGCTGGTCCGGCGAAACGAATCTCTGCGCCCGCCGGGTGGTGACTTCACGGTTAGACAGGTTGTGACCAGGGGGACAACCACTACCGCCTCACAGGGAAACGTCACCGACGACTTCACACCAACCTTCATCAACATGGTCTCGACCATCGACTTTTCGCTCTACGCGAAGTACTACGAGACTGGAGCGTCGGTCGTCATCCCCGGGACCCGGAGCTACTCCAGCGACACGATGGACCCGAAGGCGAAACACTACAGCAGGGCGAATTTCGTCCAGGCCCAGTTGCAGGTGGCCGACGTCGATCCCCACGCCTATCCCTTGCTGCTCGACCAGCAGGGCAACATCTCGGAGAACGTCGCGGGCAACTTCTTCATAGTTACCGACAACGTTCTCAGGACGTCCAGGGACCGCAGCATTCTCCAGGGCATATCGCGCAAGGTCGCACTCGAGCTCGCCGAACAGTTGGAGATAGAGGTCGTCGAAGATGACCTCCAGCCGTACGATGCCTACACAGCCGACGAGGCGTTCCTGACGACCTCAAGCTATCAGCTGCTGCCAGTGAGCACCATTGATCAGCGCAGGGTCGGAGACGAGATCCCCGGCCCGATCAGCAGGCAGCTTCTCGCGGCATGGAGCGAGATGACCGGGTTGGATATCGTGGACCAGGCGATGAGCTGGCGCAATCCGAGCGGCTAACAGATCCGGCTGATCAGCCTTCCGAGATCTGTCCGAACCGGCCCTCGTAGAACAGTAGAGGCCGTCCGTCCTGTACGTTGATCTCTTCGACCTCGCCGATGAAGATCGTGTGGTCTCCTGCGACGTGCTCGTTGACCACCTTGCAGTCCATCTGCGCCAGGCTGCCGCCCACGATGGCCGACCCCCGCTCGGTCATGCTGATCGGGATCTCCAGATCGCCGGTCTTCTGGTTCGTTGGCCGGGCGTAGTACTCCGCGATCGCCTGCTGGTCCTCGTTGAGTATGTTTATGGCGAAGCGACGCGAGTCCTTGATGAGCGGATAGGAAGTGGTGTTGTGACCCGTGCACACCAGCACCAGCAACGGGTCGAGCGATACTGAGTTAATGCCGTTGGCGGTCATGCCGTGCACGTCGCCATCCGAACGTACCGTGGTGACTATGGAGACGCCGGTGGCGAATTTCCCCCACGCCTGTCGGAAGGTTTGTGCATCGGGCATGTCTTCACCTCTTGGCTCCGCTATTTCTTCGGCCTGCGAGCGGGCGCCTCTCAGTCTGCTGAGCGCACCGGTCAGACGCTCTCGGATTATATTAGCGGTTCCAGACAATGAAAACCCCTGACGGGCTGAACCACTTTGTGCCTCGATGCGCCTGACGGCGACCTCAGTCGTTGTCTCCAGCCCGCCGACCTGCGCCCGAAGCGCGCGCACTTCCTCCAGCAACGTCTCGACATTCGCCTCGACGTTGTCCTCCGACTTCATGATCGCCGACGCCAGATTCGCCGTAAGACCTCCGAACAGCCCGATCCCGACCAGCATCAGGACGACCGCGATCGCGCGTCCCATGGGGGTGACCGGCGACAGGTCGCCATACCCAACCGTCGTCACGGTCACGAAAGACCACCACAGCGCGTCCGGGAACGAAGTTATCGAGTCTTGTCCACGCTCCACCGAGGTCACTACCGTCGCCGCGACTATCACCATGCCTATCGCATAGACGAGCAGGAAGTCCACGTTCACCAGCCGTCTTGCCCCGCCGAACGCGCGGGCGCCGTACACGAACAGCCGCACGATTCGCAGCGGCCGTATGAACGGAATCAGGACGATCAGCACCTCCAGCCAGTGCCGTCGCGCGTAGGCGAGCCTGTTCGGGGCGACCGCCAGCTTTACCAGCAGGTCCGCCGCGAACAGTGCCCAGATGAACACGTCCAGCGTGAAGAACAACGTCTCGTCGTAGTCCGAAAGCTCCCACATCACGGGACCCAGTAGCAGCGGAATCATGGCGAATGACAGAAGCAGCAGAGGCAGCTCGGTCAATCGCTCGATGCGCAGCAGCACCGCCTCCCGCGCCTGCATGTCCATATGTCTGAATATAAGATACCTTTTCATATCCGAGTCTCCCAACGCGTGCCCCGTACTCCGATACGGGGTCGATAGGATTGCACCAGAAGCTTACACGGTTCTGCCATCTCCTCGAAAATTGCATATGCGCTGTTTTGCCGTATAATGGCGGCCAAACAAGGAAATGGGGATCGAAGAGCAAAGAGCACGGATCTCGGTTCCGAGATTGACCAGGAGGCCAGAATGAGAAGATCACGATTGATTATGCTGGTAATACCGGCACTAGTCCTGTCGGTACTGGCGGCAGCCTGTTCGGGTGGAGAGACGGTTGCACCGCAACCCACTCCGGATTTCGCCGCTCTGATACAGAATGCCATGCAGTCGCAGCCGAGTGGCGCAACTGCGGATGAGGTCGCTTCAGCTGTGCAGGCCGCGTTGGCCGCCCAGCCGGGAGTCACTGAGGCGCAGGTCGCCGACACTATCGCGAAGGCGCTATCAGCCCAGCCAGGCGTCACCGAGGGGCAGGTTGGCGACGCTATAGCCAGGGCGCTTGCTGAAAGACCCGGTGTCACCGAGGGGCAGGTGGCGGGTGCCATCGCCGATGCTCTGGCAAAGCAGACCCCGGGCCTCACCGAGGCACAGGTCGGAGATACCATAGCAAAAGCACTTGCTGAAAGACCCGGTGTCACCGAGGGGCAGGTGGCGGGCGCTATCGCCCAAGCCCTGACGCAGCAGACCCCTGGCCTGACCGAAGCTGAGGTGTCGCAAGCGATAGCCAAGGCCCTGGCCGACAGACCGGGCGTTACTCAGGCAGACATCCAAGCAGCCGTGCAGTCCGCTGTGTCTATGTCCATGCCCGCCATGGACGAGTCCGACATGAGCATGGACATGGACCGCTACGGCGGAGTGCTGCTGTATGGTGCAGGCCCCAACGTAGAGCACCTGTTCCATCTCACATACAGCGGCGGAGCGTGTGCTGCATGGTGCATGACCGTAGGCGACCCGCTCACCGCATACGGCCCGGACTCCGAGTGGGTCCCTGAGAAGTCGATCGCCGAGTCGTTCACGATGAGCGAGGACAAGCAGACCATCACGTTCAGTCTCAAGCCGGACGTACTTTTCCACGACGGCACCGAGGTTAACGCCGAGGCGGTCAAGTTCAGCCTCGATTTTGTACTCGACGCGAACAACGGAGCCGTTACCAGGTCCGCTGTCCAGTCCATCAGCAACGTGGAAGTCATCGACAACCTGACTGTTGCGATAACCACTGACGAGGTATTCGCCCCGATCATCACCAATCTTGGCATGACCGCCGGGATGCCAGTCTCTCCGACGGCGTTTAATGAGCGCGGCAAAGACGATCTCGAGGCCAATGGGACCGTGTCCACCGGCCCGTTCATGGTTGAAGAGTGGGTATCCGGCAGCCACATAGACTACGTGAAGTTCGAGGACTACCATCGCGATGGTCTGCCTTACCTGGACGGCTGGCGATGGGTGGTCATTCCTGATGACCAGGTCCGCGCAGCCGCCCTCCAGTCCGAGAACATACACGTGGCGGGCATAGCCCAATCGGCGCTGGATGCGATAGACGCTTCCCGCTCAGTTCCCGGCATACAGGAGTTCAAAGGCTTCGCCGGCCCCAGGATGGACCACTTCAACGCCGCCAGGGCGCCCTTCGACGACATCAGGGTGCGGAAGGCTGCGCAGATGGCTATGGACCGCCATGCTTGGAACCAGGCAATGAGCGGCGGTGAGGGCTTCCCCTATCGCGGCTCTCTGGTGCCGCCCGGCCACGCGGCGAGCTTCCAGGTGCCGGAGGACGAGTACCCGTTTGCGTACGATCCCGAGGGCGCGCGCGCGTTGCTTGAAGAGTACGCCGCTGAGAAAGGCATCTCTCTGCCGATCAGCATGATGGGTGCGTTCATGTGCACCGAAGAGCAGAAGGAGGACGGCTGCCACGACCTGCCTGAGCAGCTGATCACTATAACCACGTCGTCCAGTGCGAACAACATACGCCGCGCCGAGATTTCCAAGGCATACTACGAGGCCGTTGGATTCAAGGTGGAGATGGACATTGGCTCAGGTGACGAGGCCAAGCGCACATTCGTCACTAAGGAAGCCAGCTTCTCGCTGAGAGGGTTTGGTTTGAGGCCGCACCCGTCGGGAACGTTTAACTCCTACCTTGGCGCCGGCGGATACTGGAACAACGGCGGCTACGGCACCAGCGAAGCGCAGCTCGAGATCGACCGTCTGGTCATGAAGGCCGCGCAGACTTTCGATCCCGCGGACCAGAACTACCTGTACCAGCAGGCGCAGCGGCTCTACATGGAGAACGCTCTGGGAGGGGTCCGCACTGCTGCCAACCCGTCGTACCACTTCATGCGGTCGAGCGTGATGTGGGGCGAGTTCCCGGACCAGAAGTGGGTCAAGTACCCGTCCGACGCGTCCCTCAAGATCCACGACGTCTGGCTGGAACAATAGACGATGACACGTAGGGGCGGGTTTCAAACCCGGCCCCTACACCTCACCAACCCTCTGGAACCCACATGTAGGGGCGGTTCGCGAACCGCCCCTACTCAATAACAAACGAGCCTATGCGCAGGTACATAGCCAACCGGCTAATCCACATGATCCCGGTGCTGTTCATCATCAGCGTGATGATCTTCTTGCTGATGAGAGTGCTTCCGAACGATCCCATCTACTCGATGGCGGGAGAGGACAGCGAGGCGCTGACGCCCGAGATTCGCGAGGCGCTGATGCGCCAGCTGGGGCTCGACCGTCCGTTGCCTATCCAGTACCTGAGTTGGCTGGGAGGCATGCTAACCGGCGACTGGGGCAGGTCGTTCCAGAACAAGCGTCCCGTGACGACTGAACTCGCGGCGAGACTGCCCCATACGATTCAGCTTGCCGCAGCTAGTTTCATTGTGTCGCTCGTATTGGGACTCGTTGCGGGCGTCATCGCAGCACTCAAACGCAACTCGATAACGGACATGGTCGCCACAAGCGGCGCGATGTTCGGAATAGCGATGCCGGACTTCTGGTTCGCTCTCATGCTCATTCTGCTGTTCGGAGTAACTCTGGGCATCTTGCCTGTGTTCGGGTCGGAGCTGGTCTGGGAAAACCCCATCGATGGGTTGAGGCACATGGCTCTGCCCGCGCTCGCACTCGGACTCAACGGCGCGGCGACGATAATGCGGCAGACGCGCTCGTCGCTTCTGGAGGTCATGGGCGAAGACTACATCCGCACCGCCAGGGCCAAGGGGTTGTTCGAGCGCAGAGTGATCTGGCTGCACGCGCTCAGGAACTCCATGCTTCCCGTAGTCACCATCCTGGGTCTCAGGCTCGGCAACATTTTGGGAGGCTCGGTAATCATCGAGACCATGTTCAGCTGGCCGGGAGTGGGACGGCTTGCCGTGTTCGCGCTTCAGCGCTCCGACTTCCCAGTGATCCAGGCCATAGTCATGATGTCCGCGGTCGCCGTTCTCGTTGCCAACCTTTTGACTGATATAACGTACGCTTACCTTGATCCCCGGATCAGGTACGGCCAATGAGGAACGGCGGATCCGCTGCCGCCCGTACCGGCGCCATTGGACGCGCTCTGGACGCACTGACCAGCGACACGATTAAGCAGCTCTTTCAGCACAGGCTATCCGTCATAGGGCTGACATACATTGGCATTATCCTGTTTGTCGGGATATTCGCGCCCTGGATCGCGCCTGCCGACCCCCTCGACATAGACCCCATGAACTCGCTCCAGGCGCCGTCCATAGAGCATCCGCTGGGCCTCGACCATGTGGGGCGCGACCAGTTATCGCGCCTGATCTACGGCGCGAGGGTGTCGCTCATCGTCGGCCTGCTGTCCGTGGGAGTGGCGGTTGTGATAGGTGTGCCGCTCGGCATAGTGGCGGCGTATTCGGGTGGATGGCTGGACCATGCCATCATGCGTATGATAGACGCCATGATAGCCGTGCCCGGCCTGCTGTTCGCAATGCTGCTTCTGCTCGTCTTGGGCGGCAGCGTGCTGACTGTGAGCATAGCGCTAGGCATAAACCTGTTCACCACCCAGGCGCGGCTGGTACGCAGTCAGGCGCTTTCCGTGAAAGAGCGCGAGTACTTCATGGCGGCCCGTATGATCGGCACGCCCCCATGGCGCATGCTGCTGTTCCATATGGTGCCGAACTCCATTCAGCCAGTGATTGTCCAGGCAACCCTCGGCATGGGCTTCGCCATACTCGGAGAGGCCGGCCTGAGCTTCATCGGCGTGGGCGTGGAGCCTCCCATAGCCACATGGGGCAGTATGCTCAACCTGGCATTCGTGAATCTCAGGAGCGCTCCCTGGCTGTCATTCGCCCCCGGAATCGCGATCTTCCTGCTCGTGCTCTCCTTCAACTTCGTAGGTGACGGCCTTAGAGACGTCCTGGATCCCAGGCTCCGTGGCAGGTTCTAGCGGCATATCCCCCAAGGCCCGCATGACACCTACTAGTCTCACTTCGCACTCTTGGTGGTTAGACCCGACTCCCTGGTCAGAGGCCAACCCGAAACAGGGCGGGGGTGAAGTTTCCGGACCTCCTGCTTTCTGCCGTTCCGATGTGTACGTCGGTCTACCGTCCACCGAAAAGAAAAGTATCCCCAATTCGACAACCCCACCACGCGTATATAGAATAGGATGTCGATAAAGTGGCCCAAGCTGGCTGAGCGTCGTCGCAGGGGGACTTCGTGGACTTCCGATCTCCATACACTGAGGAGCAGCAAACTTTTCGCGCTGCCGCGCGTGCCTGGCTGATCGAACACTTCCCTCGCGACCTCAAGGTTCCCCCGGACGGCAGTCCGCTCGATGCCGATAACCAGGCTAAGGTCAAGACTTTCAGACGCAAGCTCGGCGAGAAGGGATGGCTTGCCCCCTCGTGGCCAAGGCACCTTGGCGGCGGTGGGCTGTCATCCAGCTTCGACGTCGTCCTCATGGAGGAGATGCGCAATCTGCCTCTCCCGAGCATGGGCGACAACAATCGCTGGGTCCCCGCCATGATGGTGTGGGGCACCGACCAGCAGAAGGAGCGGTTCATCCCGCCATGCCTGAGAGGCGAGAGTATTACCTGGCAGTGCTTTAACGAGCCAGAGTCCGGCTCCGACTTCGCCGCGGTCAATACCTGCGCCGCCCAGGAAGAAGGCGGTTGGCGAATCTCCGGGGAAAAAGCGTTCATTACCGGCCGGTTCGATCCTGACTACCTGATTACCCTCGCCAACACCGATCCCGAACGCCCTCGGCGCTCCAACCTTGGCGTGTTTATGGTTGACGCCGACAGTCCCGGGCTGGAGATTCGCACCATGCGGCTCCTGATGGGCAGCGAGCGTAGGGTGACGTTCGACGACGTCTTCGTCCCGGACGACTGCCGCATAGGGCCCGCTTACCAGGGCTGGGAAATCGCCATGTCGGTAATCGAGGCCGAGCGCGGAGGCGTCGCCTTCCGGGTGAGTGAGGACGGCACGATCGAGAGCATCTATCAGTACCTACGCGACCAGCGAAACGAGCAAAGATGAAATCCGTCTCCCGTGAAGGGTGAGGGCGATGAATATGGACCCCAACCAACTGACCCCCTCTCCCTCAGGGAGAGGGCTGGAGCCTGCCCCGTACTTGATACGGGGGTGAGGGTGAATAGCGAGAACTCCCACCAACCCACCTCTCCAGCTTCGTAGAGTAACCAAGCTGGGTAAGGGAAAAAGGAAAATGCACCCTCACGAACACGGACACAGACACCACCACGAGTCCATGCTGAGCGTCGAAGACGCGCTTGAGCGGATTCTGGGCTACTTCGACGTCCTTGAGACTGAGCGAGTCCCGCTGCTGGACGCGCTCGGACAAGTGCTTGCCGAGGATGCCAGGGCGACTCACGACATCCCGCCTCTCGACAACTCCGCCATGGACGGCTACGCGGTACAGGCAGCCAGTATTGCTAACGCTTCTGATGACTCTCCCGTCACCCTGAAGGTGATCGGCCTGCTCACCGCCGGAGACCTCCCAGGCGACGCAGTCGCGCCTGGCACTGCTATACGCATCATGACCGGCGCTCCCGTTCCTCCGGGCGCCGACACTGTCGTCCCGTTCGAGGAAACCGACGAGCTCGATCGGCGTAATTCAGGCGATAGCCTGGACGAGATCGGCATACGGGATCCAGCCGGCGTCGGCGCCGACATCCGACCTGCTGGCCAGGATGTGCGCAGCGGTACTCTGGTGCTCTCAAAGGGCACCACGCTGAGACCCTCTGAAGTAGGAGTGCTGGCCTCCCTTGGATTCGACACAGTCAAAGTTGTTCGCCGTCCGGTGGTCGCCATACTATCCACCGGCAACGAGCTTTTGCATCCGGGTGACGAATACGCTCCCGGCAAGATCTACGACGCCAACAGCTACTCTGTGGCCGCCAGTGTGCTGCGTTATGGTGGCATACCCAGGCAGCTCGGAATCGCCCGCGACAATCTGGACTCCATGAACTCCAAGCTGGCTGAGGGTCTTAAGGCGGACCTTCTCATAACTTCAGCCGGAGTCTCCAAAGGCGACTATGACATGGTGAAGGACGTCCTCGCCCAGCACGGCCAGATAGACTTCTGGTCGGTGCGGATGCGTCCCGGCAAGCCGCTGGCGTTCGGACTGCTGCACGCTGAGAACGGCAGGACCGTTCCCCATCTGGGCCTGCCTGGGAATCCAGTCAGTGCGATGGTAACCTTCGAGCAGTTCGGTCGTGCGGCCATCCATAAAATGATGGGCAAGAGCGGCTTCCAGAAACCTAGGATCAATGCGGTGCTGGACGAGCCGATATACAATACCGACGGTCGCCGCGTATATGCCCGCGCCTTGATTACCAAGGAAAATGGTACATACCGCGCTCGGCTGACAGGCAATCAGAGCTCCAATCTTCTCACTTCAATGGCAGGCGCCAACGGACTTGCCGTGTGCCCGGAAGACCTCCCTGTTAAAGAGACAGGGGAGACCGTCGAGGTGCAGATGCTAGACTGGCCCGAGGATGTTTTTTAATGATTGACACCACGCGGACTGAGGACGAAGGTCCCCAGTTTCGACCATACTTCGTTGATCCGGACGGCGCTGAGGCGGCTCGACGCTCCCTCTCAGTTCTCATAGCCGGTCGGCTATGTTATATGTGCCGGCAGGGCTACGAGGATGACCAGATCGTCGGAGAGGACCCGCAGGACTTTGTAGACCTCATTGTCGGGCACTGCTCGACTTCGCAGGACTTCCTCCTGCCTGACACGCCCATGAAAGAGGCCATCTTCCGTGTGCTGTTGGGCAACTCCAACGAGCCTATGGACGCCGAGCAGATAAGCGCCGAGCTTTCGAGCAAGTGGCCGATGACACGGGCCACGTCTCCGACGGTCATTCAGCGTCTTCTCGACAACAGCGCCTACTACTGCATTGGCCCGGTGCCGAGCCCCGACGACGGCAAAGACGCCTGACGTCACTGTGAGCTGGCGCGTTCTTCATTGTCCGAGCGATAGCCATTGGCTATAATGTGCGGCGACCCAATTACTTAGGGAGTTTTGCCAGATGTCTCAATCGCTTGCCTTCTTCCGTGGACAGATTGTCCCAATCGAAGACGCTCAGGTAAGCGTTATGACTCACGCCCTGCATTACGGTACCGCCGTTTTCGAGGGCATACGCGGCAACTGGAACGAGGAGCAGGGCAAACTCTACGTCTTCAGAATGGCAGAGCACTACGACCGGCTGCTCCAGGGATGCCGCATGATGCTGATGGACATCCCGTACAGCACCGAGGACCTCTGCAATATCACCGTCCAACTGCTTCAGAGCTGCGGATACAAACAGGACCTCTACATCAGGCCGCTTGCGTACAAGAGTCAGGAGCTTGTCGCGAACCTCAAGCTCCAGGATCTGGAGAGCGACTTTACGCTAATCGCCATTCCCTTCGGCAGCTACATCGACGCTGAGGGCGCGATCCACTGCACGACCTCATCGTGGAGGCGCATCGACGACACGGTCATCCCGCCAAGGGTCAAGATCAGCGGCCACTACGTTAACTCCATACTGGCCAAGACCGAGGCTACGCTCGCCGGATTTGACGAGGCGATCATGCTGACGCAGGGCGGAGACGTGTCCGAGGGATCTGGGGAGAACCTGTTCCTTGTAAGCGGCGGTCAGATATTCACGCCGCCTGTCGCGGACAACAACCTCACCGGAATCACGCGTGACTCGGCAATGACGCTTGCTCGCGAAGAGCTCGGCATCGAGGTCGTGGAGCGCAACATACGGCGAAGCGAGCTATACCTGGCAGACGAGGTGTTCCTGACCGGCACGGCGGCACACATCACGCCGGTCGGTTCGCTGGACAGGAGGCCGATTGGCGATGGTGGCGTCGGCCCAATTACGCAGAAGATCAGCGACACCTACGTTGACCTGATCAGGGGTGGCAATCCCAAGTACCAAGATTGGTGCACCGAGATACCGCTGGAATAGTCTCCAGCACGTGCGGCCTGTAGCGGCTGGCCCGCGCCCACCCACTGCCGACCATGTTTACTTTCGCCACCGACTACTGCATTACCGTCTTTATCTCGGCGCTTGGCGTGCTGCAGCTCGCCTTCTCCGTAGGCGGCCTAAAGGGGCTGCTGGTCTTCAAGTCAGCCATTGTCGCCAGGACGCTTGGGTTGACGCTGGCGATCGTAGGGTTCGTGCTCTTCTTCTCCACCGGAACGCGCAACATCAACGACTATGAAGGTGGTCTCGATGCCCCGACTCAGGCTCTCCTCTTCTTCTACGGCTCGCTGGCCGCGGTGTTAGCGACGCTTGCGCTGACTTCGATCATCAACCAACGGATGCGCGGTCCTGAAGCCGAGCCGGAATCGGGAATCGACAGTCTCAGAGACACCAACTACGCTCTCTCACTGGCGCGCAGCGTCAGATACTGGTGGAAGTTTTGCCAGAAGCGCTAAACGCCGCGGACAAGGATCTGTTTCTGCTGATAAACGGCTTTGTCGGCGTTGTGCCATTCGTCGACAGGATCGCCCAGTGGATCGTCAGCGATTACCTGATGCCCATCGCACTTGCGCTAGCGCTCATATTCATGTGGTTCGTCGACAGAGACCGGGAGATCCGAGCCCGGCGGCAGGTCGGTGTCTTCGTGGCGCTGACAGCGATGGCGCTATCAAACTCCGTGGTCTTCATTCTCAACTTCTTCTACTTCAGACCAAGGCCTTTCGTGAACGCCGACGTCGCGCTGCTGTTCTACAAGCCAACGGACTCTTCGTTTCCATCTAACGCGGTTGCCGCCGTCTTCGGGCTGGCCTTCGGCATCTGGGGGGTGAACCGCCGGCTTGGCTGGATCGCGATAGGCGCTGCCAGTCTGTATGGGCTGGCCAGGGTCTATGCTGGCGTCCACTATCCGCTGGACGTCCTTGGGGGCGCAGCCATCGCGGCTGTTGTCACGTACCTGGTCTTCAGGTTGCGGGATCTGCTGATGCCGCTGCTAATGCTGCCGATCAGACTGGCGCGAATCCTCAGGCTGGCGTGACCTGGTAGGACCCATAGGGATTTGCCCCATCACGTAGAGGCCGAGCCATTTGCCGCCGATCAAATGAACATGGCCATGCAGCTGGGACTGGAGTCCGTCGTGCCCGAAGTTGGAAACAGTCCTGTACCCATCGGGACACTTCTCGCTACCAAGCTTGACAGCAAGCTGCCCTATACGTCCCAGCAGGTCGCCGCTCGCCCATAGCGACTCCTGGGTCATGTGCTCCTTGGGCAAAATAAGGAGTTGAGTCGGGAACCAGTCCAACTGGTTTTTGAACACCAGTATGTCCGGTTCTTCGTGGACGATTCTTGAGGGCAGCCGTCCCGCGACTATCTCGCAGAAGGTGCAGTACTCAGGCATCTACTGGCGATTGCTCCCCTGATATCCCCGCCCTGAAGACGCTTCCCCGTTTCCAGTGCGCCGATGCCTTTTGCGGTAGTCCGGCGCATCAAGGGATCTTAGTAACCCGGTGGTCGGATCCCGCATTCGAGAAGCAATGGGGCCAGTAGCTTCGCCTACCTTAGTTCTCGTCGTAATGACAGTTGGCAGAGTCAGATTGTGGCGATGCACAACTATCTGGTAGAGCTTCTCATCAGCCCAGTCACTACGGCGCTCTCCCCCCCAGTCATCCAGTATCAGCAAGGGTGAATCCCTGACTTCGTTGAATACGCGATCGTACGCGACTCCGCTATCGGGCCGGAACGTCGATCTAAGGTAATCCATAAGGTCGGGAACAAAAGTGAAGAATACGGGATAACCTAAGCTCATCCTTACGTTTGCTATGGCCACTGCGAGGTGAGTCTTGCCAATACCAGTCTCCCCGAACAGCGTGAGCCAGCCTCGTGGCTCTGGAGCCCAGACCCGAGCTGACTCGAACGCTCGTTCAAGACTGTTCCGTTGCGCCCTTGTCGCCCCATTTCCACGGGTATCGAAATTGTCGAAGGTCATGAACTCAAGCAAATCTGTCGGAACTAACCCGAGACGTCTGGAAGACTCATGTCGCGTACCAGGTATCTCTAGTACTTGGCTGAAGGCGGGGTGGGTTAATCGGCTTGCGATGTACGGGTCGATGTCGCCGATCTGAGCCGCTGTGGTGACCACTGTTGGAAGCTCTGAGTTTGCCCTGCGGTTGAATATCTGCTGGAGTTTCTCCTGTGCCCACGGTGTAGGACTCTGGGACCCCAGTCCATCAAGCACCAGCATCGGTGCCTCGTTCACCTGCTCGAACAGATCGGAATAGGAGAGCTCGCTCAGGGGCGAGTAGGTGGAGCGCAGATCGTCCAACAGGTCAGGAACGTGAACGAAGAAGACCGGGCGACCCTGCTCTATACAGTGATTGGAGATCGCCGCGGCAAGATGCGTCTTCCCGGACCCGTGTGGGCCGGTAAGAACAAGCCAACCCAGCGGCTGTTCAGCATATGCCAGGGCAGCCTCGTACGCGATTCTGAACAGCCTCTTGCTCTCAGGATCGCTGGCCCTGCCTTCTGGATCAGCCGACCCGAACGTCAGCCTGGAAAGTGGACCGAGGTTTGAGTAGCGCCGTAGTCTGCCTGCTCGTTCACCCAGACCGACCTCGGCCTGGCACTGGCACGGCTCGGCCTTGCCGAAGTCCGGGTGTCCGACAGGTGCGTCGATTGCCAGCCACAGCCTGCCCTCGCAGATCGGGCAGACACGCTCCCCCGAATCGTCCGGAGGCACGGTCCCGTTGCCAGAATCGACGGCGTCGCCGTTGATCGCCTGGTTCTCCCGCAGTCTCTTCAGAATGTCTCCGAGATTCTCCATACCTTCAACCTTCATGCTCGCGACGGAGAGGATTCGTAGTGCGGCAGACTAAGAGTACCTAGTACCTGCCTGCCATCCGAGGTGCTCCACCGATGTCGCGCGGCCCTCTGCCATCGTGTTCCCACCGTTCGAGGATTCTTGAGATGTAACGCCAGCTTCGCTTGTTCTGCTCCACCGCCTCACCGATTGCGTCCTCTATCCAATCTTCAGGATACATATCCTCGGCCTCCAGCAGCGCGTCCGCGATCATTGGACTGAGCATTCCGATGTTCTGCTCGTACATTTCGAACACGTTCGGACGCTCTACTGACGGGTCAGGCGGCTCCTGATATGTCCCTGACCAACGTGACGGTTGCGATGCGAGCTTTTCAAGGGCAGACCTGTCGGCCTCTGAGTTCAGGCCAAAGATGGGTTGACGCCTGCCATCTGTGTGGACGACAGCGAAGGCCAGGGTTCCCCGACGTACCGCGCTGCCCAGCGCCCTTTCTATCAGTGCCGCGGACTGAGTTTCGCCGTCGTCTGGTATGGCCCGCACAAGATGCTCGTCGGTCTGCAGCTCCTGCAGTTCGACGAACCTTGGATATCCGCGTTTCTGGCTCAGAAGGGCGACCGCTCTCAGCGTACACTTGAATTCCGCGATGTCATCTATCTGGGCGAGAAGGGAGCCAAGTAACGGCGCGGGCACCGGCACCCGGTGCACCATCCTGGGAAAACCGGGATAGGTCTCCGTCTGCTTTGGTGTGGGAGTCAGTGGCTCATCCTCGATCGGCGTGGGAGTGTCGGGCTGTCATGCTTATGTAGGCGCGTACTCCATGGAGCGCGCCTGGCTCACTTCGGTCAACGTCTCGAAGCGGACTAGGTCGTTTCGGAAGTATAGAGGTACAGTCCCGACCGGCCCATTGCGGTGCTTGGAAACGATGATTTCGGCAATGTTCTCTGGATATTGTTCTGTGGGGAACTTGCGCTCCCACTCCTCGCGCGTTGTGTATTGGTCTTCGCGGTGAATGAACGACACTACGTCGGCGTCCTGCTCGATACTGCCGCTCTCCCGGAGGTCCGACAGCAGCGGCCGGTGGTTCGGTCTTTGCTCGATCGCTCGGCTCAACTGTGAGCACGCCATTACGGGAATGTCCAGCTCGCGTGCAAGTCCCTTTAGCGAACGCGACACCTCGCCCAGCGCCACCGCGCGGTTGTCGCCTCTGCCCACATCGACAAGCTGTAGGTAGTCTACTATCAGCAGGTCGAGCCCGCTCTCCTGCTGAAGCCGGCGCGACTTGCTGCGGAGCTCCATGACCGACTGGAAAGGGGTATCGTCCACGTAGATCTGCAGGTCAGACAGAAGGCCCACAGCGTCCAGGACGCGCACCTCCTCGTCCTCCCTGATCAGGTTCATGCGCAGGCGGTGACTGTCGATGTTGGCCTCGGACGCCAGAAGACGTGCGGCAATCTGTTCGCCGCTCATCTCGAGACTGAACAGGGCGGTGGAAAATCCCTGCTCCGCGGCATTACGCGCCATGTTGAGCGCCAGTGTGCTCTTGCCGAGGCTGGGACGTGCGGCGAGTATTATCAGGTCCGATCTTTGGAGACCGCCGCCAAGAAGCTCATCCAGGCTGGGGAATCCGGTTACTACAGGCGCAAGAGAGACCTTTGTGGGATCGTGCAGCGCACCGGTCTGCTCCATGTAGTTGTCAAGATAGTCACGGATGGGCGTGAAGCCCTTGGTGTTGCGTCCGCTTCGGACGCCGAACACGACCTCTTCGGCCTTGTCCAGCACTTGCTCCACATCCGAACCACCGTCGTATCCAAGCTCTGATACCTCTCCGCCCGCCCGGATAACGTGTCTTAGAATGGACGTCCCACGAACTATATTGGCGTAGTGCTCAATGTGGATTGACGTGGGGACGTTCGACACCAGGCGAGCGAGATACTCGGCTCCGCCGATCTGCTCCAGCGCACCTTCCTCAACGGAGATTTCGTACGCTACAGAGACCTGGTCAATGGCGCGGTTTGACTCATACAAAGCCAGGCACGCCTCGTAACACTTGCGGTTGCGTTGGCTGTAGAAGTCTGTGGGTCTGAGTATGCTCGTGACGCGCGCGATCGACTCGCCGTCGATCAGAATAGAGCCGATGATCGACTCTTCGGCGCCAATATCATGGGGTTGAAGACGGTCGCTAACCACGGCTGCCTCCGCACGGTGGATCAATAGTCTGCCCGGGCGGGGCCGGAGACCTCGCTATGCGAGGTCGGACTGGGTCAGTCCTCTTCGTCCTCGTCCGGGTACTGTTCGTCTTCTTCTTCGTCATCGGCCGCTTCGGCCTCTGCCAGCGCAGCAGCCTCTTCGGCCGCCCTCAGCGACTCCGCGAACTCCTCGGGCGTTGTCCCGGTCGGATGGACCAGGACCGAGACTCCTGCCGTCACCTCGGGATGGAGGTCCAGGGCCAACTCGAAGATGCCAAGGTCTCGGATCGGTTCGCTGAGTGTAACAGTGCGGCGATCAATGTCCTTCTCGGTCATCTCGGCCAACCTTGACGCGATGATCGCCGTGGTGACCGATCCATAGAGTCGGCCAGTGCTTCCAGCCCGCATCTCTACGCTGATCTGAGACCCGTCGAGCTCCGCAGCCAACTCCCTCATATCCTCGAGCCGCCTGACTCGGGTCACCTCGGCGCCTCGCTGCAGCTTCGCGATGCGCTGAAGCGCGTTGTGAGTAGCCGGAGTCGCCAGGCTCTTAGGTATGAGGTAGTTCCGGGCGAAGCCGTTCTTCACCTCTTTGACATCGCCACCCTGAGCTACGCCGGGCACATCTTCCAAGAATACGACTCGCATGGCAAGGTTACCTCAGTGAACTATTCGGAGATTTCGTCAGATGGACAACTATACTATTCTGCCACAGAGTCGTCTTGGTTGAATATGAGAACATGCGTACGGGAAGTCTAACACAGATGCGGAGGGATGGCAAAAGCAGTCAGACCCCTTCTCGTCTAAGTGCATGATGTCTGGTGGATGCGGCGAATCTGTATCCACCAGCGTCACCACAGTGAGTGGTATAAGCAACCGGAGAATCCTTTCGGTAGATTTCACTGTCTCTGAATGGGCTTAATGTTGAAGCTGTCGTCAGAGCACTGGTAGTTGAGGCATGAGTGTGGTCAAGGCCTGTGTCGATGCAGACGGCTGACTATAGGTGAGAATCCAAGAAGATTAGGGTAGTATCAAGAACGGCGTTGTATGAGGGGTAATCATGGAGTCAGTTGGGCAATTGACCGACGAATATGAGCTGATAGACGACGAGGCTGGATTCAGAAGGGCAGTCGAGGCGATTACCCGGGAGCGGCGAATAGGCTTGGACCTGGAGTCTGACGGCTTCTTCAGGTATCCGGAGCAGGTCTGTCTCGTCCAGATATCCACGCCGCATGATGTGTTCGTGATCGATCCGCTGGCCATCGGCGAAATGGAGCCACTCGGTGAGGTGCTGGCGAACAGGCGAGTCGAGACGATCCTCCACGCTGGCAGCCACGATGTCCTCAGTCTCGACCGGGACTGGGGCATCAGGATCAAGTCCATGTTCGACACGAACATTGCGGCGGCGTTCGTTGGTTTGAATCGGCTCGGACTGGGCTCCGTGCTGGAACAGTCGCTGGGAGTTGATATTCCCAAGGAGAAGCGCATCCAGCGGTCGGACTGGAGCAATCGTCCGCTCAGTCGCACGGCGCTGGATTATGCCGCAAACGACGTGCGCTACCTGCATGAGCTCAGGGACTCGCTGGGGAAGCAGCTGCGAGAGTTGGGACGGGAAGACTGGGTGAGAGAGGAATGTCAGAGGCTTGCTGAGACCCGGTACGAGCCCTCGAACCCCGAGATGTCGGTCTTCAACGTCAAGGGCTGGCGCAATCTGGACGGGCGTGGTCTGGCGATACTCAAGGCGCTGGTTGACTACCGAGAGGACCATGCGATCAGGTTGGGCAGGCCGCACTTCCGAGTGGTGCCGGATGTGGCGCTGATCTCGCTGGCCCAGAAGCCGGACGTTAAGCTGCGTAGCGTGCGCGGGTTGGGAAAGTTTGCGCATGGGGGCCTTGCAGAGGGCATTCGGGGTGCGATTGCCGAGGGCAGGTCGGCAAATCCGCCTCGACGCCCGGCTCAGCCTAGCCCGCCTCGCATTCCGCGAGGTGAGCGCGAGGGGATCAGCAGGCGTCTCTCAAAGCTCAAGCAGTGGCGAATCGCGCAGGGCAAGCGCCTGTCACTCGACCCAGCCCTGCTCTGGCCTATGAAGAGCCTCCAGCGAATCGCGCGTTCCCCTGACAACCTGCAGGCGGAGCTTCTGGAACCGGAAGTACGTCGCTGGCAGAGGGAGGAGTTCGGGGAGTCGCTGCGGGGAGCGCTCCGGTGAATGGCTACAGCTTGTAGCCGGCCTTCCAGCGAAGGTTGCACCTGACTTCGTTATGTCAGCCCCGACGCTGCCTGCTCTCTCGATACTTGATGAGTGCCATAGCCTGCCTTACACCCATCCGTCCAATTGGGCCTGATGCGTACATGGATCCGAAGACGACGCCGTGACGCACCAAGAATTCCGTCGGTTGTAGGTAGCGTTCGTGGGTTCTGTCTTCCGTCCACCACGGATCCAGAGCCTGTACGCTCTCTTCGGTCACCCCATATGCTATTGGGAAGGTGAGCCCCTCTTCTTCGGCCATGCGAGCCGCCGTTTCGCGGTCCTCCACGGTGGCTCCGATTACCGACACGCCAAGCTCTTCCAACTCTTCGAGGCTTCTCTGGTAGGTGGCTAACTGCCGCCTGCAATACGGTCACCACTCGCCCCGATAGAACAGCAGCGCGAGGTAACGTCCGGGGACCTGTTCCGGGAGCGTAATGGTCGAACCATCAGTGAGTTTCAGTTCGATTGTCGGAAAACGGTCGCCCTGAATCAGCTTTTCGGGCATGGCAGTTCTCCTTTCTGATCGATAGGGATGCCAATCCTTGCGCCGTCAGACTGACCAACTTGGCTTTTGGTTCTATCCCTCCAGCGCGGCGACTATGGACTGGGGGTTCATGGGGAGGTTATTCAGCCTGGCTCCGGTTGCATTGTGGATGGCATTTGCGAGGGCTGCGAGTGGTGGGGCGATGTTCGCCTCGCCAACGCCTCGCACTCCGAACGGGTGGCCTGGATTTCCGACCTCGATGATGACTGCGTCGATCATGGGTAGGTCGAGGCTCGTAGGCATCCGGTAGTCGAGCAGGCTCGTGTTCATCATGGAGCCGTCGTCGCCCATGTAATACTCTTCGTTGAGCGCCCAGCCGATGCCCTGCGCGGCACCGCCCTGGATCTGACCCTCCACGTACGAGGGGTGTATGGCGAAGCCGGCGTCCTGGAGGGCAGTGTACCTCAGTATGTCCACCTTGCCGGTGCCGGGATCGACCTCCACGTCCACGATGTTCGCTGCGTAGGAGCCGCCTGAGCCGCCTGGGTTCATGTTGGCGCGTCCGACGACAGGGCCTCCTGTTTCGGGGAGCCTGCCTGCTATCTCCTTGAACGACATTCGGAGCTCTGAGTCCGACTTGTGCTGAAGCACTCCGTCGTCGTACTCCACGTTGTCAGGGTCGGTGTCCCACAGGAGAGAGGCGCGGACGATGAGCTGCTGTCGTACGTCCATCGCCGCTTCGTGCGCGGCCCAGCCGGACTTGAACGCCACTCCGCTGCCGCCGGTGACGGAGGTGTAGCCGATGGTGTCGGTGTCGCCAATCGAAGGGTTGACGTCCTCGACCGGGATGCCAAGCACCTCAGCGAACTGCTGTGCGATCGCCGTCCGAGTCCCACCGATGTCCACGGAGCCCTCTACGAGGCTGACGGTGCCATTGTCGAGCACGTTCGCGACAACGCACGCCATTCCGGTGTTGTTACGGCAGAAGCCCATGCTCCAGCCTCGACCTCGGAGCTTGCCCTCCACCTGCTCCAGCGGAGCCGACATGTGGTCATGCTCCCTGACGGCGTGCATGACCTCTTCCGCTCCGATGCGTCCGTTCGTCACGCCGTCGGCGCGGCGGTCGCCCTGTCGGGCAACGTTGAGTAGGCGCAGCTCCACGGAGTCGATGTTGAGCGCTTGGGCGATCTCGTCCAGAATCGATTCGGTGCAGTACATGACGATCGGCGCTCCGGGGGCGCGGTATGCCTGTGTGCGCGGCTTATTGGAGACCACGTCGTAGCCGTCGATGCGTACATTCGAGATGGCATACGGCGAGAAGACGGCAGAGGCCGCGCCCGACAGAGGAGCGCCGGGGAAGGCGCCCGCTTCCAGGGCCACCCAGCAGTGGGCGGCTGTGATCTTGCCCTCGCTGGTGACCCCCATCTTCATGCGGACCAGCGCACCGGACGTTGGGCCGGTTGCCAGAAGGACTTCGGTGCGGTCCATAACCATCTTGACTGGATGCCCGCTCTGCTTTGAGAGCATCGCGGCTACCGGCTCCAGGTACGGAGGAATCTTGCCGCCGAAGCCGCCGCCGATCTCCAGGGGGACGACCTTGACCTGTGAGACGGGCATGCCAAGGATGCGGGCGATATTGTCCCGAACGCCGAAGTGGCCCTGGCTGGAGCACCAGACGGTCAGCCTTCCGTCCGGTGACCACCACGCGGTCGCGTTCTGGGGCTCTATGTATCCCTGGTGAACTGTCTTGGTTGTGTACTCGCGTTCGAAGACGTGGTCGGCTTCTTCGAAACCGGCGTCCAGATCGCCGAACTCGTACACCTCCTGGGCGGCTACGTTTATTCCACCGGGGAGGTCGGGGTTGTTCGGCCATGTGTCGTGCAGGGGCACGGCGTCATCTGCCATTGCCTCCTGGACATCTCTGTACGCGGGCAGCGGCTCGTACTCGACCTCGATCAGTGACAGAATCTCCTCGGCAGCGTGTGCGCTGGACGCGGCCACCGCGGCGATGGCGTGGCCCTTGTACAGCGCCTTGTCCCTGGCCAGGACGTTGTCTGTGGGCATCTGGCCCATGACCGCGACCGGGCCGACGGGATCCGAGGGTGCGAACACCGACGAAGTCACCACTGCGCGTACCTCAGGATGGGCCTCTGCCTTGGAGGTGTCGATGCTCTTGATCCTGGCGTGGGCGTACGGAGAGCGCAGCACCTTGCCATAGAGCATTCCGGGCAGGTTCATGTCCGCGCCATAGACCGCGCGTCCCGTGACCTTGTCCACGCCGTCATGTCTGATTGGCCTTGTGCCGACTACCTTGTACTCACGAGTCGCTGTTGTCATGTATCGTACCTCTTAGGAAGTGTTTAAGAGCGTTTCTAGCACCGCTGGTATCCTACCATACAGCGCGCCGACACATGGCATGGGTGTCTGCTAAGGGAGTTATCAGCCCCCGCTCTCGCGGAACTCCAGCACGTAGCCTGCCTCGTGCCGAGTCCCGGGGGTAGTGGGCGAAACGATCACCACGATCTCAGCCTCGCCACCTGGGGTTGTCAGCTTCATCCAGCCAGAGTTGCGGTCGTCCAGCGGGATCTGTGACACGGTGTACTCACCGTCTGGCGTGGAAGTGACCAACTGAACTATGAAGCCTTGAGCGAGCTTGGTGCCGGCCCTGCTGAAACCTTCGACTTGCCAGCCGGAACCGGCGCCGTCGGTATCTGTAAAGTCGAGTTCCGGGATGGCTATGCCATCTATCAGCAGCCCGTCGAGGTAAACCGCGTCGTCCGTCACGTATTCGAACCTGACCAGCACTGGACCCCCGACGAACTGCGTGAGGTCAATCGACTCCTGCTTCCAGATACGACTCGATCCAGTGTAGCCAGGGCCGTAGGCGTTTCCGCTGGGGTTGTCGGTGGTCGTGTGCTCTCCATCCAGGATGCGCCAAGTCTCGCCGTTGTCGTCCGACAGCTCGACGTAGCCGTAGTCCCAGCCCTCCTCGATCTCGTGCCAGACCTGGAATTCCAGGGTCGCCTTGTTGAGTCCGGTGAGGTCGAACTCGCGAGTCAGCTTCGTGTCGATGCCGTCCCCGCGTCCGCTCCACCAGCATGTGGGACCCTGTGCGCAGTCTGCCGCCACCTGCATGACTTCCAAATCACCGCTGAAGGTGATAGTCCCGGAGGTGGCGTCGGTATCAAGCCGGTAGTATCGCGCCGAATACTGGGGGAGCCGATCGTGCTGCTCCTCGTTGGAGATCAGCGTTCGGACCGGTCCCACGCCGACGTCTCGGTCGGTGTAGCCGTAGCGATCATCGTCTGCGTCCAGATGGTTGGCTACGATCCAGTCGGCGAACACCTGCAACCATGAGAGATCATGTTCGTTCAGGAATGACTCGACTCCCGCAATCCCGTCGAGGGGCTCCGTCACCAGCTCCGTGAGATTGGCGGACCCTCCGACTCTCTGCGCAACGTAAGCGAAGAAGAGGGCGGACGCCCCGTAGTGCGGGAACGTGGAGCGTGGCGAGTCGGGCCAGTAGTTGAGCTGAGTGTGCGGTCGACGCATGAATGCGCGTGGCGATTGCACCCTGAATCCGGCCAGCTCGGTGGCGACCTCCGACAGTCCCTCGTTGACCCAGGACTCCTCTCCGACGTCTTTGTTGAAGTGAACGGCGTGCTGCAGTTCGTGTGCGACTATGGCAAGGTGGGTATCAACCCCATGCTCGACCGCGCGTGTGTCTAAGTAGATGATCTCGCGCCTGTTGCTATGCGGATGCACTTCAGCAGAGAACGAGTCCTTGGACCCGAAGTAGCCGGCGGCTCCGTCCAACGTGGTGTGGATGATTACGAGACGGTGGTCGCCGTCAAGTCCTGGGTTGGCGATGTCCCCGAAGGTTGAGACCACCGCCGGCCTGACCTGGTCTTCGTAGTGTCGGGCGGCTCGGGCCAGTTCCTCCTGATCGACAGCCAGGGTCTCATCCACGAACCAGTAGGCATTCTCGCTAACCAGTTGCAGCGTCGCCGTGATGGGCCTCGCGGTACCGTCGTCGAGGTTGGTTATCCAGAAGTCTTGCTGGTCGCCCTTGGACATCGGCGGCGCGATTTCTGATGGAGAGTCGCCTGGCTCTGCGCCGCGCAGCCGAGTGGCGAGCTCAGCGAGGTCACGGTCTGGAGGATCGTCCAGGTCCACAACAAGACGTGCGGGGAGTCCAGGAGTTGCCTGTTGCGGACCAGGTGCGGGGGATGTGCTGGTAGTCGGTGGTGCGGGTCGAGCCGCGACAGTTGTCTGCGTAGCCTGGGCGGCGGGCACGGAACGTTGAGTCGGCGTTTCAGGTGCGGGAGTCGCGGTCGTCTGGCTCGGCTGCTCTTTTGCGACTGCGGCCTCTTCGGGCAGCGTCTCCTGGGGAGTGGTTGCATCCGCGCACGCGGACACAATCCAGAGAGTGGTTGCGAGCGCGATAGCGCCGCAGATCGCCCACTTGGTCACTCGAAATCGTTCACGTCTTGTACCCATAGCGCTGCTCCCTGCAAAGGATACAACGCATTGGTGGGCGGTCGGGTAGCGTGCCGTCTGCTGTTAGCCCGTCGGAATCCGAGTTCCTGGCGTGGTCATTCTCAGGCTGTAGACTGACGTGTTTGCGGTGAAGAACATCGTCCTGTTGTCGGGTCCTCCCCAGCCGCAGTTTGCGGGGTACTCGGGCAGCCGGATGATACCGATAAGCTCGCCGCTCGGGTCGAACACCCAGCATCCGTCAGGGCCGGTGCAGTAGACCCTGCCTTCCACGTCCACTTTCATTCCGTCCGGCACTCCGTTGGTGGCGGTCTCTGACGGCATGTCGGCGAAGTGTCTGACGCCGCAGACGTCTCCGCTGTCGTCGATGTCGAACGCGAGGATGTACTGGCCGGGCCTCGTGTTGGCGACGTACAGGATGCTCTCGTCCGGCGAGAACGCGATGCCGTTAGGGTACTCGATGCCGGGGACGACCATGTCCACCGTGCCGTCGGGCTTGACCCGGTGGACGCTGTTGAACTGCATATCGACCTGCGATGGATCGAGACGTTCCCTGCCCGGGTTGGTGAAGTACAGGCTGCCGTCCGATCTTCCCACTACGTCGTTCGGACGATTCAGCCGCTGACCGTTCCACGAGTTTGCGAGAACGGTGTAGGAGCCGTCGTCCTCGCGTCGGGTCACCTGCTGGTTTATCATCTCGCAGATCACGAGTCTGCCTTGGGAGTCGAATGTCATGCCGTTCGACTCTCCGCTGTCTTCGCGGAACAGCTCAGGCTCTCCTCCCGGCACCAACCTGAAAATCCGGCTGGTGCGGATATCCACGAACAGCAGGTAGCCGTCCGGGTGCCACAGCGGTCCCTCGGTGAATTGGAACCCTGTGGCTAGCTGCTCAGGTTCAGAGGATTCTACGATTTCAGCGAGTCGGTCTGGCATGGTAATTGCTCCTTGTCCTCAATCGGCGTCGAACTCGTTGTCACTACTCCTCCCGGAATATCTCGTCCCCGCGGTTCAGGCGGACGGCGATGTTGAACGTCTGGTTGACTGACCTCGGAGTCGGGTAGTGGGCTGCCAGGAACCTCGACATGCCGACCAGCACGTGGCGGGCCGAGTCGGTCCCCCTGCGGAGTTCGTACTGTTTGATGGCCGCATCGACTATCTGGAAGTGATGGAACGTCGAGTCCTCCCGCAGCATCGCGTGGGCCAGAACCGCCAGTACGCCGTCAGGATCGTCCGACCCGGCCACATAGTCTGTTACCAACCTGGCCGATGGCTCGACCTGCTGCTGCGAGTTCATGGTATCCAGGATCTTCTGACCCAGAGCCTGCCCCGGGCTTGAACTGGGGTCCCCTGCGACTCTTGCACCGTTGGGTTCTGGCAGCCTCTGTGCGGGCATGTTCAGAAATCTGTCCAGGTAGACGCTGATCGCCGTGTCGAAAACCGACCGTAGCAGTTCTACCGAGGGCGCCCGGATGAGCGCCTGGTGGAGCGCGTTGGCGGCGGTGAGGGTGTTGTGTACTGTGTCCCAGTCCCCGAACTCGTTTGACGTGTGGAACCGTGCCATTCTCAGAAACGCGGCGTAGGCGACCGCGCTGCCCAGCTGCTCGGCTGATGCGCCGGACCGCACGGCCTCCTTGAGTGCCTGCATGGTGGCGGAAGGGTCGTCCTCCAGGATAGTTGCAACGAGTGTGTCTTCATCGTCCTGTTTTACATGTCCAGATTTAATCTGGTCGCCTCTTCTGGTCTCACCCTCGGCCCACAGGTCGGGCAGCGCTGCCCGCGCCTCCTGGACCAGGGATACGAGATCGAGCGGGTTGCGCCAGGAATTAAGCTCTTCGCTTCGTCGTGCGGATGCCATGCCGTGGACCAGGCTGGTCAATATCAGGCTCGCGTGCTCCCATCCTATGTGGTCGAGGAGCTCGAACGCCTTGTTGCAGAAGTCGACGACGTGGCCGGCGTCTATGTATATCCTGTCGGTGGCGGCCGCGAAGATCATGTCTGCGATTTCACGCCGGGAGATTCCAAGGTCGATCGCGGTCCTCAGGCAACGCTCCGCTCCCTCGTCGTCGCGTACCTCGATGAAGCCCCGGAACCACTGCTTGAACACCTCCGGTCTCGTCTCGCCCGTTGGCAGCGGGTCGACGAGGAATCGCGGCGGTCTTCCGGCACACTCGGACGCCACGTGCCTGATCCCCTGGTAGAGTGCAAGCGAACGGTCCTCGGGAGAGAGGTAGTCAAGCATGTTCGCCGAGCAGGTCATCATGCTTAGAGCCTGCCCCCAACCCTCGGCCGAGTACGTAGTCCCGAATTTCGCGGCGATGGTCAGTGGCACGCGATAGTCTGCCGACGCCGAATTGAGACCAAGCACCGACTTGGCGACCACCAACCTGATATTGTGCTCCATGCCGTCTTCGAGCCTGCGAGACCATCGCGGGACCGGGTCGGCCTCAGGCGGGCTCGGATCGACCCATACTTCACCATCGACGATGGATACTGGGAATGAGCGAACGTCGTCCGCGAAGGGGTCGAACGTTCCCCCGCTGGACAGGTCGAACCTGGCGTGGTGCCAGTGGCAAGTTAGGATGCCGTTGCTGACTGTGCCCCGATCCAGGGGGAATCCCATGTGCGGACAGCGGTTGTCCACCGCAGCGAACTCGTCGCCCCACGGGAATACGGCGATCGTGTGCCCGCCGCCCGTGACCACTCTGCATCCCCGCTCCCGGACTTCCTCCACAGTGCCCACCCTCAGCAACTTATCGGTTGTTGTGGTTGTGGTCATGTCCCCTCCAAACCCTACCTGCATCTGATATATGTGACTCTTATATTCAGATTAGCAGAGGTTGTCGCGACGTGCCGGACTCGGCAAGGTCCGGCCACACCTTGACGACGCCGAACTGTCCGTCGAATCCAGGCTCAACGTGGATGTTGCCCGACCGCACTCTCTCAATGCCCTCTGCGAGTCGGTCGCCGTGAGTGGGAAGCGAGTCAGCCAATTCAGCCGCCGGCGCGTCGATCAGCACCCTCATCTCGTTGCCAAATGTCTCCACGAGGGTCATGTACGCTGTGCGAACCCGCTTTGTGTTGACCCCGACGCCGAGTGTCTCCGAGAGCACCTGTTGGAGCGATACCAGCGACCTGTACGGTGGTCTGCTGTCGTCAGACTGGATCATCCCGTCCTCTCCAACCGTGGAGTGGGTCTCCCTGCGAGCTAGCTCTTCCACGCGCTGCATCACTCCGAGCGTCATTGCCCGTCCGCAGACGGGACATGCACTTCCGATGGTGCCGACTTCTTCAGGGTCATAACGAACGCCGCACTTGCGATGTCCTGAGAGGTGGTACTTCCCCTCTTCGGGAAAGAACTCGATCGTGTAGGCGATGTCCTGCGACCTCAGCGACTCGACCAGCCCGTCGTAGCTCAGCTCGCCGTTGAAGATAGTCAGCTCGCGCGCCAGCTTTGGCAACGAGTGAGCGTCCGAGAACGATACTACGGATAGATCGTCGAGGTCCGGTACGCGCCAGCACATGGTGGGGTCGGCTGAAAGGCCGGTCTCCACCGCGATAACGTGGTCCGAGAGATCCCCGAAGCACTCTTCGAGCGAATCGAACCCGGACTTGGAGCCGAACAGCCCGAACCACGGTGTCCACACGTGGGCGGGTATGACGAAGCAGCGAGGGTCGATGTCCAGAAGCATCTCAGTCAGGTCGCGGGGCGACATCTTCAAGGTCGGTCTGCCATCGCCGTCCAGCTTGGCCCCCGTTTCGGCGAGCGCGGCGTTGATTCTGGCCACAGTGTCGAGACTCGGAGCGAACGCCAACATGTGAATCCGGCGCGCGCGACCGTTAACGCGCGCGACGCAGCTGACTTCGGTTCCGAGTATGAACTTGACTCCGCCATGCTCGTAAAGCTCGTCGCCCGTGTCGGTTAGCTTGGCTCGTGACTCTTCGAACCACTCTGGTTGGGTGAAGTCGGCGGATGCCAGCAGGTCGATGCCCTTGAGCCTGGCCCAATAGGCCAGGTTCTCGAAGTTAAGCTCGCGACTGGTCGCGTATGCGTATGAGGAGTGGACGTGCAGGTCGGCGGCGTAGGTCATACGGCGATCTTATCACCAAATCACGGAGCTCCCGCTCACTCGTCGCGACTTTGCCAGGTTTCAATACATGAGTGCACTTAAGTGCGGAACGGCCAGGGTTGATTCCTCCACCATCCTGGTACGGACTCTGCCCGTATCCCAACGAGTTGCACGTTTGCACATTGAGGCTTTGCCCAGAAAAGTGGACAGTATCGAGGCAGTTGACATAGGTGCCAGTTTCGGATAAATAATTCTTGATGCGTGGGCATCCCGACTTTATGGTCAGTTTCTCCACTTGTCTGGTACCCGCTGGTCTGTTGCGCGATGTTGCATCGCGCCAAGGATAGCTCCAGACTATGCGGCGACAGCGACGGCAGGGGCATGCACGTCGCGAGAGTCTTCCTCTTTGAAATTCTTGAAGCCTAACTTCAGCTACGATCTGCAGACGTTCCGTGGGGACGTCTTCGGGGGCATCACCGCAGCAGTAGTCGGTCTTCCAGTGGCGCTCGCCTTCGGCGTTGCGTCAGGTCTGGGGGCACTTGCCGGGATCTACGGAGCGATCACGGTTGGCTTTCTCGCTGCTGTGTTCGGAGGGACCCGGTCGCAGATATCCGGCCCCACCGGTCCGATGGCAGTGGCGATGGCGGTCATCGTCACAGTCCATGCGGACAGCCTCGCCAAGGCGTTCACCATAGTCATCATGGCGGGGGTCATACAGATCCTGTTGGGCGTTCTGAGAATAGGGCGCTTCGTGTCCTACACCCCGTACTCGGTCATATCGGGGTTCATGTCCGGTATCGGCATAATTATCATCCTGATACAGACACTGCCCTTCCTGGGCGAATCCGTCGCAACGGGCGGACCCATAGGAGCGATCCAGGCTTGGCCCGATGCCATTAACAACATCAACTACGGCGCACTGGTTATCGCTGTCGTGACGCTCGTCGTTGGCATTCTGTGGCCGGAGAGGCTTAGGAAGTACCTTCCTCCCACCCTGGTTGCGCTGGTTGCGGGTACGCTTCTGGGTGTGCTGTGGCTGAAGGACACACCGGTGATTGGTCATGTGCCGACGGGTCTGCCGGTAGCGCAGTTGCCTGACCTGTCGCTCAGCGTGCTGACGGGCGCTGTGCAGCCCGCGCTGACAATCGCGCTGCTCGGTTCGATAGACAGCTTGCTCACCTCGCTTGTGGCCGACTCGATGACCCGCACTCGTCACAACCCGGACAAGGAGCTCATGGGCCAGGGGATCGGCAACGTTGCCGCCGGATTCATCTGGGGGCTGCCCGGCGCCGGGGCAACACTTGGGACAGTAGTCAACATACGCGCGGGGGGACGGACGCAGATTTCGGGAGTGATACGTGCGGCCATACTGCTGGCGCTGGTGCTGGGTCTTGCCAGGTATGTCGAAGCGATACCTCACGCGGCCCTGGCGGGTATCCTGATGAAGGTGGGCTGGGACATCATCGATTGGCGTTTTATAACCCGGGTTCACCGTGTTCAGCGGGAACACCTTCTCGTTATGCTCATCACCCTCGGACTCACCGTGTTTCTCGACCTGATCACTGCCGTGGCGATAGGCCTGATCGCCGCTGGAATGGCCAGCGCACGCCAGTTTGAGCGCCTTGAGCTGGACAGTGTGATCTCCGTGCCGCTTCTCGACCAGGTCTTCTTTAACCTGGAAGACTCCGACGATGTGGACATCTTCTCGGCACGCGTCGGGCTCGTGGCGCTCAGGGGCAGTTTCACCGTGGCATCCTCCAGCAAGCTGATAAACACGATCAGCGAGGACATTCGAGAGCACGAGGTAGTCATCCTCGACTTCTCCGACTCCGTCTACATTGACGACAGCGCCGCCTTGGTCGTGGAGCAGATGATCGATTCCGCCATGCATCAGGATACGGAGTGCATCGTAGTGGGCCTGTCGGGTCCCCCCGCCACTACCATTCATGCTCTCAATGTCCTGGATAGTGTTCCAGAAGACCACGATGTGGCGACTCTGGACGAGGCAAGAGAGATTGCGAGACGGATTCTGAATATCTAGCATCCACTCTCCTGTCGAATCTCAGTCAGTCTTCGCGTTTGACCCACCTTCCCTCCGGTACTACAATCTCCTCCACCGTGGATAATTGACTTCCGAGGAGTGTCTCTACTATGGACTTCGAGCCTCGATACACGCCTGAGCAGCAGGAATTTAGACAGCAGGTCAAGGACTGGCTGGAAGAGAACGTGCCGGATGGGCTCGAGTACCCTGCGGACTCGATGGACCTCAGCTACGATGGCTACCTGAAACTGCGGGAGCTGGGGCGAAGGCTGGGCTCGAAGGGTTGGCTGTGGCCCACCGCTCCGACCGAGTATGGTGGAGGCGGGCTTTCGATAGACCACGCTATCGTGATAGAGGAAGAGCTCGATGGGTACGATCTGTCTCTGCCGCCGTACTATGACAGCGGAGGACGACTCGGCGGGGCCAGCGTTCTCGTTTGGGGGAGCGACCAGCAGAAGGAGCACTTCCTCCCGCCCATCTTCAAGGGCGAGATTCGAACCTGGCAGCTTCTGACGGAGCCCGGCGCAGGGTCGGACCTGGCTGGTGTGCAGATGAGCGCAGTGCGAGACGGCGACGACTTCGTTCTCAACGGTCAGAAGGTGTACGTCGGTAGTTCGCACGGTGCCGAGATGCTTTGGACGATCGCTCGCAGCGATCCCGATGGCGCGCGTCACCAGAATCTGAGCTGGTTCATGGTGCCGACGGACACGGAAGGCGTCACGATACAGCCGATGGACCTGCTCATTACCAGCGGCGAGGGTGGGGCAGGCACTGGCGCAAAGAACACTATCTTCTTCGATGACGTGCGTGTGCCGGCTTTCAACCTGATCGGTGGGGAGAACAACGGCTGGCAGGTAGCGACCACTCACCTGGAGCTCGAACACGGCTCGGGCGGCACAATCCGTCGAAATCGCCTGGTAGACAGGCTTTTCGAGTATGCCGCCGGACTCAAGCAGAACGGCCAGTCGCTAACCACTGATCCTGAGATCCGAGAGCTGCTGGTGGACGTGTTCGTTGAGGCAGAGGTCTCACGCCTGTTCGGCCTGCGCAACTACTGGATGCGCCATGCGGGTCAGAAGTTGGCTCACGAGGGTCCTCAGCACTCGCTCTACAGGAAGCAATCAGGCCTGAGATCGGCGGAGGCCATGCTCAAAGTGCTCGGCCCCTACGCGTTGACCGATGATCCCAAGTGGGACCGGTCCGATGGTCACATGGAAGTGTTCCAGCGTTCGAGCATCGTTGCGATGCACCCTGGCGGCACGGCTGAGATCCAGAAGGTCATCATGGCCCGCCGTCTCGGTATCGGAAGACAGGTGAGGGAGCAGGCCGGAAGGCTGGCGTAGGCGAGGTCGAATTCTTAGTGGTGAATTGTGTGAATGGTGAAGAAGATGGACAAGTTTGTCCGCAACAAGCGTGACGAAATAGTCGCTCTGTGCAAGAAGTACAAAGTAAGCAGAGTCCACGTTCTTGGATCAGTGAGCGACTGCCTGCATGAGACTGGGATGCGCGACCTCGACTTTCTCGTTAGGTTCGATCACACTGATCCCTATGGAAAAGGTCTAAAGTCCCCATACTTCGACTTCATTGTCGCATTGGAGGATCTGTTCGAAGAACATGCAGATCATCTGCTCGTGGCAGTGGAGGGCGATGCACACGATCCGTACATGAAACGGATGATAGAGCAATCGAAGGAACTGCTTTATGCCGCCGCCTGATGCGGTAAGGCTTCTACGGTACTTACAAAATGCCGCGACTCTGATCTTGCAGTTCATCGAGGCAAAGGACTTCGCAGCGTATGATCGAGACGTCATGCTTCAGTCTGCCGTAGAGAGACAACTCATAGTCGTTGGAGAGGCGATCAACATATTGTCGAGATTCAACCCTGAAGTTGTGTCTCGGATATCGGACTACCCTCGGATCATTGCGTTCAGAAATCGCTTGGTACACACGTTCTTCAATGTGAACAACAGGATAGTATGGCTTGTCGCGAATGGAGACATCATTACCCTCCATCAAGAAGCCGCTGAGCTTCTACGAGAATTCGAGGAACGCTGAATGGACCTATCCCTGACAGAAGAGCAGGAACTTCTCAGAAGCACGGCTCGTGACTTCATGCAACGGGAGTGCTCTAAGGAGGCGCTGCTGGAGTTCGACGAGTCCGACGTCGGCTGCTCCGAAGACGTGTGGCAGAAGGCATCGGTCATCGGCTGGCTCGGTATGCTGGTGCCTGATGAGTATGGGGGTGCGGGCAGCTCGCTGACCGACGCCGCTGTGCTGTATGAGCAGCTAGGCGCCGGACCATTGACAGGTCCGTTCTTCTCGTCGGGAGTACTGGGGACGCTGATCGTCGCCGAGGCCGGGACCGACGAACAGAAGCAGCGCTGGCTTCCTAACATCGCAAGTGGGCGCGAGATTGTATCTCTCGCGCTGACCGAGCCGGACTACGGCTGGGAGTCGAGCAGCATTCAGATGCGCGCCCAACCGACGGACTCTGGGTACGCGCTAACTGGCACTAAACTGTTCGTCCACGATGCAGCAGCCGCGACGACCCTAATCTGCGCAGTACGCGGGCGAGGACAGGAGGGCGTCACACTGTTGATGGTGGATGCGCGCGCTCCAGGACTTTCCACAAGGCTGCTGTCCGGGTTCATGGGCTGGGTCGGCGAGGTGACCTTCGAGGATGTCGAGGTACCCGCGGACGCTGTCTTGGGTGAAGTCGGAGGAGGATGGCAGCCGCTTCAGAGGGCGTTCCAGAAGGCGATCCCGATACTCTGCGCGTACAAAGTGGGCGGGGCGCAGTCGGTGTTTGATATGACCCTTGAATACTCACGCACCCGCATTCAGTTCGGTACGCCTATCGGCAGGTTCCAGCGTGTTCAGGACCACATTGTTGAGATGGTCAACCACCTGGACTCCGCCCGCTGGACGACCTACGAGGCCCTTTGGAAGCTTGACTCGGGTCGACCGGACCCCACCAGCGTCCACCTGGCCAAGGCCGTGGCGTCTGAGGGCTACTACCAGGGCTGCAACCATTCCCACGAGGTCCACGCCGGCATAGGCGTCGTGCGCGAGTACGGCCTGACGCTCCACACGCAGATGTCACGCACCCTCTACCATTACCTGGGTGACCCGAGGTTCCACCGGCGACGCATTGGGGAAGCGCTGGGGATCTAGCTAGCGCCAGCTCCTCAACCGCTGGAGCGCGAGAAATCCGAATATCCCTATCGGAATGGCGACAATGACCGCTCCGAAGACCGCGACCATCGCGAAGTCGCCAAGTCCGAGTATCGCTTCGATCTGGTCGTTGATCCACTGCAGAAGCACGGGGTCGCCCGGCTCCCCGTGGTGGGTGAGCGCGGACAGCAGGATCATCAGTCGCCGTCAGCGGCGGACGCCACGGCCGGGGTCGGAGCCACTGTCTGATACCGTGCGGAGTACGTGCGCTCCTTGATCGAGTAGCTCGCTATCGTAGCTCCCAACAGGGTGAGTCCCGCGAGTCCGAACGGGACCACGTAGGTGCCTGTCTGGTCGTACAGGATGCCCGCGACAACTACACTCAACGAGCCTCCGATCTGGTGGGCGAACGTTGTGAATCCGCCCAACGTGCCCATGTTCTTAGTGCCGTAAATGTCGGCGGTCAGCGACGACGTCAGCGGCGGCGTGGCTATCCATGACATGCCGGCGAGGTACGCAAAGCCCCAGATGCCGACCGAGGGTGGGATGCCGACTCCAAAGACGTCGCTGAGGATACTGGGGACGACAAGCATTACGTACGCAAAGAAGCGCATGAAGTAGATCGTTCCAAGCAGGTTCTTTCGGCTGAACTTGTCGGAGTGGACGCCAACGACGAGCACGCCGACGGCGTTGAGCCCCTGCATCATCCCGAAAGCGAGCGCAGCCACAGCCGGGCTGATACCGAGGTCGATGGCGAATGGCACGTAGTGGGTCGAAATGATGAGCGTAGTCACCCCGCATACGAAGTATGCGCCGGACAGTTGCCATATCGGTGGGGACCTGAAAGAGTCCTTCCAGCTATCCGATTCCAGAGGTGCCTCCGAATTCCGGTTCGTTTCGGAGGCTGTCTTGTCTCGGGTAATCAGAGCGACCAGCTTGATGAAAGCGACCAGAGGCAACGCCATGAGCTGGATGACGAACCACATCACCATCCAGACAACCTTTAGTGTCAGCCTCATTGTGGGGCTCATCGAAACACGTTCCCGACCGTCTGGAATCTCACCGATCTCGTCCGGGCTGTCTCTCAATAGGATAGCCACCAGGGGCAGCGCCAGCACCAGCACGAAGGCTCCAAGTACTACCCACGCGACACGCCAATGTGCCCACAGAATCAGGGACGCGGCAAACGGGGTCAGAATGAGGCCGCCAACCGATGTCCCTGCAGTACAGACGCTCAGCACGATGCCGCGCCGCCGATAGAACCACTTCGCGAGCACAGCGTGTACCGTCACAAGCGAAACGCCGCTGGATGCTGTGGACATCACGAGACCGTAGATCGTTATCAGGAACAGTAGACTGGCTGAGAGCCTGATATCGACTACGCCGAAATTTAGGTCGATCCCGAATGTCGTGCCAAAACTGCTGGTAAAAGCAAGCAGCATGGTGGCCAGGCCGAGCACCAGCAGGCTGAGGGATATGACGATACGACCGCCGTACTGATCGTAGAGTCTCCCAAGAAACGGCTGGGATAGCCCGTTAACGAGAATCCCGACAGATATAGCCGCGGAAATCTCCGTACGGGTCCAGTCCAAGTCGCCGGTCATCGGGATGACGAACACGCCGAAACCGTTCCTCGCGCCCATGGACACGAACAGGGCAAAGAACCCAGCGGCGACTATGAACCAACCGTAGAAGATGGGATTGTCGGCCGCTCTTCGTGCCAAGTCGCCTGTCCTTCTTTCTCACAGCGCAATGCAACTCACCAGCAATGCGGGGAGATCGAGAAATGTCAATCGAGTCTAACACCGATATCTCAGCAGTGACAAGGAATTCACGAAGTTCGTATCAGCAGACCGCGAGACCCCGTGATAGAACCCATGTCGCCATCGACCGCCCTGATCCAGGAGGAATGCAGTGCCCGCTAGCGACCGTGGGAGTCGTAGAGGCCGCTTTCTAGGCGAGTGTCACTTGGCCATCCGCGGAGATCGACGCCACGCGATTTGCGCCGCTGAACGCCACGGCGCGCTGGGACGTCTCTACCGTCTCCCCGGGCTGCACCAGCATCGCAGTGCCGTTTTCGACCGCGCCAGCCAGTCCGCCGTTGCCATAGCTCGTGAACGGCTCCAGTCCCACGTTGTATGTGCGACCGTACCACGGATATCCGAACCCGCCGCCGAACGAGTGCCAGTACCACAAGTACTTGAACACGTCCGTGGGGTAGTGGATTCCGAAGCCCACTCCCGTCTTCTGGTTGGTAACGGCATACCAGCCTTCCGGCATGTCAGCGACGTATGACATGTCGTATGACCGGAAGCTCTTCGGAGGAATCCTGCTCAGGTCCCTCGGCGTGCCGTCCTTGAGTTGCGACATGGGCCACGGCCCCCTGTAGCCGCCCTTGAGCTTGTTGTTCGGGTGCCAGTCGTCCCCCTCTTCGTTTATGAGAGTCCCGCCCGCAAGGTCGATGACGCAGTCCTCGCTAAGAAACGGCGCTCCGAGCGCGATGTGCTCTCCCCATACGCAGTGGACTGGCTCCTCGCCCTCATTGGTAAGACGCGACTCTATTTCAAGCACGGCAGAGCCGGCGCGCAGCGTCAGAGTCTTCTCGAAGAAGAACGGGGTGCGGGCCGCGCGCACCCAGAAACGCATCGAGACGATCTCGGGTGTGTCCTCTACGATCGCCGCGTCCCACGGCACGGTGTTGACCTCGGCATGAAGTCCCATGTCCGCGCCCATGTGCTGTGTGGGGAAGCCGCCGCCCGGCAGAACGGTCTGCCAGCCTCCTTCATAGACGTCCATCCAAAGCCCCTCGCCCGCACCCGTTGTGGGCATCCGTACGGTAGGGTCGCGCACACCCCACGGCGAACGCCACAGGAAGTCGGTGTCCGTGGGCTTGTGTACGAACTGGTAGATGTCGGCGCCCTTGTCGATCAGCACCACGACTCTCAACAGCTCGTTCTCGATCACGGCCGTCTTGAGTCCGCGAAATGTCCAGGCGTCCGATACACGGCATCCGTGGTTGCGTTCGAGTTGGTAGTGGGTCATGTTCGTCTCCAGGAAGCCAGGATAGCTTAGCCGAGGTCAGGGTAGTGTAGAGAGATTCCTCTTGCGCCCGCTTCGTACCGAGTGATGTGCCAGCGGCCCAGATTCGCGCTTAGTAAAACGTCGCGCTCGGACCCGCAGAATGCGATGTTGGTCGGCGCGGAGATGATCGTGCCCTCGAAGTCGTCAGCAAGAATTTCGAGCACGCCTGAGCTGCTGTACCGGTAGATCCGATCAGGCCGGTAGCAGGCGACGTACAGGTTTCCGTCAGTATCGAACGCCACTCCGTCCGGCACCGTTTCGGGAATCTCCACAACCGTTCGCACGTCTCCAGGAGAGCCATCCGATGCTATCTCGATCTCGGATACCCGCGGAGGGTTCAGGCTCATAGCGACGAACAGGCTGGTGCCGTCAGGCCCCGCGCAGAGACCATTGGGGAACTCGCACAGCGAGCGATTCCAGACCTCGGTCTCACCGCCAGGTCTGACCCGGTATATCTTGCCGTCGTCGGACCTCCATTCGCCTGAGTCGCACACGTACAGGTTGCCGTCGGCGTCGAACGCCGGGTAGTTCGGGGTGCTGAACGGCTCGTCCGGCGCGCCGGTGGAGTACGTCGTCACCTCCCCGCCTGGTGCGATCTTCATCACGGCACTGTTGCCGGTGTCGCAGGCGTAGATGTTGTTGTGCGCGTCGAGTGCCAGCCCGAGTATGAAGCCGCCGGTGTCGGCGATCTGTTCCGCCTCCTTGCGCTCGACGTCGATCCGGTAGATCTGGCCCGCCTCTCCTCCAGCGTAGCAGTACCCGTCCAGTCCCCAGGCGATTCCTTCGACATGGTCGAGGCCATCGACGAGAACGGATACGTCAGTGTCGTTGTTCAGCAGCGCCATGTGTGTTACTCCACTAGAGTTAGAAAGAGGCTCAACCATCCTGGTCTTGATAGAACCCGGAATTGAGGAAGCCGCCGTCTATCGGAATGCCGACGCCGTTGATGTACCTGGCTTCGTCGCTGCACAGGAACAGTACAAGGTCGGCTACCTCCTCAGGCAGCACTTCTCGCTTTATCGGGAAACGTTTCAGTCTCTGCGCCCGCAGTTCAGGCTCTCTCTCGTACACCATCTCGGTCATTGGAGTTATCGCGACTCCGGGACAGACCGCGTTGACGTTGATCCCGTACCGAGCCCACTCAAGGCCGAGCTGTCCGGCAAAGTTGATGAGCGCCGCTTTTGCCGGGCCGTATGCGCCGCGTTCGGGCACGGGCGCCGTCGCTGCTACCGACGACATCAGCACGACGCTCCCGCCTTCTCCTTGCTCCACCATCTGCTTGCCAGCCTCCCGGCAGAACAGGAACGCTCCAGTCAGGTGCGCCTCAAGTGAGAGGCTCCATTGGTCTAGCGACATATCGAGCACCGGAGACTTGATGTTCGTACCCGCACAGTGCACCAGGTAGTCCACGCGCCCGAGGTCTTCCACGACAGTCTTCACCGCTGCGACCACCGATTCTTCATTGGTCACTTCGACCTGTACGGCGATCGCCTGCCCGCCATTGGACGCAATCGCATTGGCCACTTCCGACGCTGCTTCCCCGTTCACGTCGGCCACGGCAACAGCCGCGCCGCGCATCGAGAATCTTCGGCAGACTTCAGACCCAAGACCACCAGCCCCGCCGGTGACTATCGCTACCTTGCCCTCCATACTCCACCTCCTCTGACCTAGCTTCCTTTAGAGGAGTTGTCCTCTCTTACCTCTCGCTGAGTAGCTTGTTCCTCTGGTTTCCGCACTAATAGTTCGACGCTCATTGTCGGAGCCTTAAAAGTTGCAGAGCCGCGCAACTCTATTGCTTGCCGGGTTCGGTCAAGCTCATCAGCTAGGAGCTCCTCGTCAGGCAGGGCTACCCGGTACTCCGCAGCCAGCACGTTGTTTGGCAGTCCATCAAGGGCGTAACGTGCCAGCGCTTCGTCTTTCTGTGAGCAGAGAATGAGTCCAACTGGAGGATTCTCGCCATCTTGTACCCAGTGTTCTCGCGCATAGTTAAGGTAGAAGTGCATCTGGCCAGCATCAGCGTGTGTAAAGCTGCCGATCTTCAAGTCGACGACCACCAGACATCGCAGCCGTCGGTGAAAGAACAGCAAGTCCACCCGGTACCATTGGTCGCCTACTCTCAGCCGTTTCTGCCTACCCATGAAGCAGAAATCACCACCTAGTTCCAGCAGGAATGTCTCCAGGTGGCGAATGAGGGCCTCTTCGAGATCACCTTCAGAGTATTCGTCTTTCAGGTCTAGGAATTCGAGTATGAATGGGTCTTTGATAGCTTCACTCGGAAGTACGAGATCTTCGGGATGCTGCCTTTGTGCGCTCGTTAACATGGCGGCTTTGTTCTTCGATAGAGCGGTTCGCTCGTAGAACTGTGAGTTGATCTGTCGGCCGAGTTGGCGGATGGACCAGCCACCTCGCAACGCCTCGGTTTCGTAAAACCTACGGGCGTGCACGTTCTTGACTGACAGCAACCGCACATATGCTGACCAGGGTAGTGGAAAGGCCGTAAGTAGCTCTTCAGAGAGCATGTCGTAAGGGGTGGCTTCGGATTCGCCAGACTCAGTCTGGCGAATCTGTTGTCCTGAATCCTGGGTCAATTTGCCAGACACTGTCTGGCGAATCGGCTCGGGCGGATATGACAAGTAGAACTGGCGCATGTTCTGGATGTTCTGTCGAGAAAAGCCGCGTCCAAACCTTTGCGTCAGGTCCGCCGCTAGTCTTTCAATCAGCGCCGTTCCGTATTCAGCTCGCTCCTGTCCCGATTGCTCAAACTCGACTATCCGAAGCCCGATCAGCCAATAAGCGGTGGTCATGGCGGCGTTCACAGAGCGAGCGGCCGAGCTCCTGGCCGTGTCGATGATCTTCGACACGTCTCTAAAGACTGCACGGTAAGGAGCTTCATGCCCTCCTGCGTAGACAATCTTCTTCACGCCCAGATCCTTTCCCCTCCCCAATAGACCAGTTCACCACGTCCGCCAAGGAACTCCCGCTCATAGTTCGAAGCGTCTCTAGTGTTCTGGAGAAACGGTCTGCTCAAGTGACATTCGATAGTGGGTCGGCTTCGGCTCGTCGTTGGCCCGGACTTTGTCGCACGGGATGTAGAAAACTACTCTTGCTCTGACGCCCCCGCGCCCGAAGCCCACGCGCCGAGAGCCATGAATCCGCCGTCCACGTTGACGTGCTCGCCCGTCATGAAGCTGGCCTTCTCGCTCGCCAGGAACAGCACGACGTTGGCGATATCCACCCCCTGGCCGACACGGCCGATCGGGTGACTCTTGCCCCACTCGGCGATGGTCTGGTCGGGGTCGCCCTCTTCCATGCGAGCGACCGTCCTGACCAGCTCAGTGTCGATGGTGCCTGGGCAGACCGCGAGCACACGAATGTTCTCCTCGGCATAGTCGAGTGCCATCTGGCGTGTCAGGGACAGTATGCCGCCCTTGCTCGCCGCGTAGGCGGGCACCAGCTTCTGTGACTGGAGACCCTGAACGCTTGCGGTGTTGATGATCGCGCCGCCGCCCCGCTTTCTCATTTCCGGTATGGCGAACTTCGACATCATGTAGTAGCTCTTGAGGTTCACGTCCAGGATGCGATCCCACATCTCCTCCGGCGTGTCCTCGACGTTCCGGTACGAGTCTGGCGACTGGATGCCGACGTTGTTGAACAACACGTCCACGCCGCCGAAAGCCTCGACTGTTTCGGCAACCACGCGACTGCACTCGCGCATGTGCCCGACGTCGGCCAGGACCAGCAGACCGCCCGGCCCTACGCGATTCAGCTCGGACTCAACGGATCGCCCCGCTTCCTCGTTTACGTCCGCGACAACGACGCTGGCACCCTCTCTCGCGAACTCGATCGCGGTGGCCCTCCCGATGCCGAGAGCGCCGCCCGTGACGATCACCACCTTACCGTCGAATGCACCCATCTATACTTACCTCCGAGAGAATTCCAAAAGTCCCAATATGTCGTCACCAGGAGGATTGGGGCGGCTCTCACTCCTCACTCCTCGGTTCTCACTCCTGGAAAATTGCACATTGCATTTTTCTCATGTCCCCATCACCACCTTGACCACGTTGTCTTCTATGTTCTCATACATGTCGTATGCTGCTTTGAGGTCGTCGAAGTTCATTCGGTGGGTGACCATCTCTCCGGGGTCCCACCAACCGCGCTGCTTGAGCTCAACCATCGTTCGGATGTGGTCGATGGCGTCCGGACTTGCGGCGCCCTGGGTGGGAATCACGGTAATCCCCTCTCTGAACAGTCCTCTGAAGATCAGGGGCACCGTGCCGTCTCCGCCTCCACCCTGTATGCCGAAGATGATTACCTTGCCGCCGTCCTGGTTCACGTGCTTCAGGCTGTTGTTCAGCGAGTCGGGATACCCTGCGGCTTCCACAGAGATGTCGGCTCCTTTGCCGCCGGTCAACCCTGCGATCGCCTCGTCGAGGTCATCCCTGCCTGGGTTGATTGTCTGTGTCGCGCCGAACCGCCTGGCGAATTCCAGTCGATTGTCTTCGAAGTCTACGGCAATTACTTCCCTGGCGCCGGCGCGGGCCGTGATCGCGGTGAAGGACAGACCGATGCTGCCCTGACCGAATACGACGACGCTCTTCCCGAGAATCGTGCCCATCTTCTGACATGAGTAGAGCACCGTCCCCGACGGCTGGCACATTACCCACTCGGCCAGATCGCCGTCGTCGGGGACAAGAGCCATCCTGTCGGGGATGCCGGGGAGATACTCGACCAGGCCGCCCGTTCCGGCGCGTCCGGGTAGCACGATCACACGCTGTCCGACCTGGAACTCCTCCGTGCGGCTCTCGACGATCGTGCCGGCGCACTCGTGGCAGGGCGCGCCCGTGCGCATCGGGTACTCCTCCTCCGGGAGTACCGGGCCGTACCCGTGGCGAATGTCGCTGCCGCACACGGACCACCTTTCCAGCTTGATGAGGCACTGGCCATCGTCAATGGTCGGCGTGTCGATGTCCATGATTTCCCAAGTCTTGGGCGCGCTGATTCTCGCTGCTCTCATTTCCGTTCCCGGCTCCTGGTGACTCCTGGTTTGCAACCGAATTTAGATCGTGACTGCCTGCGCAGCCTACGCCGTCATTACCGCCTTCACAATCTGGTCTTCCCGGTTCTCATACATGTCGTAGGCGGTCTTGACGTCGTCGAATGGGACTTGGTGAGTGACCATCTCTCCAGGGTCCCACCATCCGCGCTGCTTCAGCTCGATCATTGTCTGGATGTGCCCGACGGCGTCGCCACTGGTCGCGCCCAGAGTCGGTATCACGGTTGGCGTGTTCATGATGAACTGGCGGTAGTTGAGGGGCGTCATGTCCTCGGTCCCGCCGACAAGCCCGAAGATGATGCACCGTCCGAACTTGGAGACGTACTTGAAGGTGTTGTTGAACGTGTCGGGATATCCGGCAGCCTCTACGGAGATCTCCGCGCCACGTCCGCCCGTGATCTCCGTGATCGCGTCGTCCAGGTTGTCTCTAGTCGGATTGAGAGTGTGGGTCGCGCCAAACCTCTTCGCGTATTCCAGGCGGTAGTCCTCTATATCCACTGCGATAACCTGCCTGGCGCCTGACCGTGCCGTGATCGCCGTGAACGACAGGCCAATGCTGCCCTGTCCGAATATCAGCACGCGCTTGCCGAGGATCGTCTCCATCTGCTGGCAGGAGTAGAGCACGGTCCCCGACGGCTGGCACATGACCCACTCGCCGAGGTCGCCCTCGTCAGGAAGCGCCGCCATGCGGTCAGGCGTGCTCGCCATATACTCGACCATCCCGCCGGTTCCGTCCTGCGTGGGCAGCACGATGACGCGCTGGCCTTCCTGGAACTGGTCGCTGCGGCTCTCGACGACCGTGCCCGCGCACTCGTGGCATGGGCCGCCCACTCGCATAGGGTAGTCTTCCTCAGGATAGATCGGGCCGTATCCGTGTCGGATGTCGCTTCCACACACCGACCATCGCTCCAACTTGATGAGGCACTGACCGTCATCTGTGGTGGGCGTTTCCACATCCATTATTTCCCAGGTCTTGGGTGCGCTGATCCGGGCTGCTTTCATCTAGACACTCTCCGGCCGTGTTGACCCCGTATCGGAGTACGGGACATGATTTGGCCGACGCAATTTATAACCCACGCTGTACTACTTTGCAAGCTGACCGAGCTTGTGTATGCCTGTTCGACCATGCTGCGGAGCGCGGGCGTCTCGCCCGCACACCTTGTAGGGGCGGTTCGCGAACCGCCCCTACACCTCCTCTCCACTCACTCGTCGAAAGTCGTATAATCGGCCAAAACAGAATCCAAACATATAAGGAGATATATGTGATGCAGAACGCGGTAATCGTCAGCGGCGCGAGAACACCAATGGGAAGGTTCGGCGGCTCTTTCAAGGACGTTGCGGCTTCCGACCTCGGGGCCGCGGCGATCAGGGCCGCGCTCGAACGTGCCGGAGTATCGCCGGAAATGGTCGAAGAGGTGGTGCTAGGAAACGCGCTCCAAGCCCAGGAAGCCGGATACGCGGCCAGGCTGGCCTCGCTCAATTCCGGCATCCCGGAGGAGACGCCCACTATCGCCGTCAACCGACAATGCTCGTCAGGTCTGGAGGCGATCAACATGGCCGCCCAGCTCATTCGGACCGGAGAGGTGGACATCGCGGTCGCCGGGGGCATCGAGAACATGACGCAGGCGCCGTTCATGCTCGACCCGAGCGTCAGGTTCGACGGCCTGCGCATGGGCGACAGCACTCTCCGCGACGGTCTGGTCGAGGGGCTCGGATGCCCGGTCAACCGCTACCACATGGGCGTGACCGCCGAGAACGTGGCCGAGCGTTTCGAGGTGACCCGCGAGTCGCAGGACGAGCTAGCTCTCATCAGCCACCAGCGAGCGGTAGCGGCGATCGAGAACGGCCGATTCGACAGCCAGATCACGCCGGTCAGCGTTCCTCAGCGTCGGGGCGATCCGGTAATCGTAACCTCCGATGAGGGTCCCCGTGCAGACACCAGCCTCGAGCGCCTGGCCGCATTGCGTCCTGTCTTCAAGCGCGACGGCACAGTGACAGCGGGCAACGCCTCCAGCATCAACGACGGCGCTGCGGCGGTCGTGCTGATGTCGGAGCAGAAGGCGAAGGAGCTCGGCGTGACACCCAGGCTGCGATGGCACTCTAGGGGTGTCGCCGGAGTCGATCCCGCGATCATGGGCATAGGCCCTGTGCCCGCAGTCCAGAAGGCGCTGGGCAAGGCAGGCATGGAGGTCGACGACATAGACCTGATCGAGCTGAACGAGGCGTTCGCCGCGCAGGCGCTCTACTGCATCCGCGAGTTGGACCTCGACCTCGACAAGACCAACGTAAACGGCAGCGGTATCAGCCTCGGTCACCCGGTCGGTGCAACCGGCGCGGTCATGACGGTCAAGCTGCTGGAGGAGATCCAGCTACGCGACCAGAGCTACGGTCTGGTCACAATGTGCGTAGGCGGAGGCCAGGGCGTCGCGACGATCTTCGAACGGATCGGGTAGGGTGACGGAAGAAATGATGACCGACACCCTACAGGCGTTTCCGCCATCGATCCACCACGAGTTGAAATATTACGTGTACCGACTCATAGACCCGCGAAATGCCGAGACTTTCTATGTAGGTAAGGGAAGGGGCAACCGAGTCTTCGACCACGCCAACGGCAAGTTCGAATCCGACTCCGAATACGCCGCAGGATCGAAGAAAGAACGGATAAACGAGATCCTTACCCACGGCCATAAGGTAATCCACGTCATCCACCGCCACGGTTTAGCGAACCACGTCGCCGCAGAAGTTGAAGCCGCTCTAATCGATGCCTACCCTGGCCTCACGAATTTACAGTCCGGTGTAGGTTCCAAAGATAGGGGCGTCCGCAATACAGACGATGTCATCCGCCAGTACGCGGCTCCGTACTGTGAACTCCAGGATCCTTTGATTCTCATCTGCATCAACAATACGTGGCGTTCCCACGGCACCTACGAGGGAACCCGCGGCATATGGAGAATGAGCATAAATAGAGCCTGCAAGTACCCATTGGTACTGGCCCGAGTCCAGGATCTCATTGTGGGCGTCTTCGAACCAGAAGAATGGTTGCAGGGGATCAAGCAGAACTTTCCTCTGTTTCCCGAGAATCCAAGTCGCTGGGGCTTCATCGGCCCCGATTGTCGATCGGAGTTGAAAGAACGGTACCTGCACAAACGATTACCGCCCGGCACTATCAAAAAAGGTGCGATGGCGGCAGTCCAATACAGAGACCCGGACAGTCTGGACTCCGCCATAGTCCAAAAGACAAATATCCCTGTAGTCAGACCCGCGCGTACCAGTACACGCATGTAGACACTTTTCTGCCAGCTCAATCGCATTTGGAGTTGGTGGATACACCGTGAGTCGTCATTTCGTCGAAAGGATTGATCGGGCCGGAGTCCAGAGGAGTTGTGTGGGAGGCTTTGTCAATGGTGGCCCAGGTTAAGTGTGATTGAGAGGGTCCTCAGCCTATGCGACTACGGCCCTCTACTTTTTCTATTCAATCAGACGAGGTCAGCAACCACGACAGTCCGCGATGTGGATGTCTGGCGGCGGCTCATGAATCGGCTTGGCTCGACTATCCACTTCTGTGTGCCGACACGCGATATCGAATATCCACTCTCCGCCAGGGCTGGGGGTGACTATCGCTGCACCTTCTGTGCTCTGTTCAGGGTTGCAAGGCCTTGGTCCTCTCTCATTCAACCTCCCAACCCCACTTGTGGTAAGCTGGATGCGAGACCAAAACGACCGACTGCGGTTGTCTAAAAAGGCGGGAAGCCACGATGCAAGACGTTTTCCACGAAGCTGTTAACCTGCTCGGAAAAGACGAGCAGCTGGTGATGGCCACGGTTATTCGCACCAAGGGGTCCACGCCCCAGAAGCCGGGCGCTAAGCTGCTGGTGCGGAGTGACGGCACTGGTGTCGGCACCCTGGGTGGAGGATGCGTCGAGGGCGATATCTGGTACGCCGCCAGCCAGCTGATGAGACGCGGCGGGGACGCACAGTATAGAGAGTACGAGCTCAACGAAGACCTCGCGGCCGAAGACGGTCTGGTCTGCGGCGGCACGATGTTCTTCCTGATAGACCCGGTCTACCGGCCTGAGCAGTACTTCGACTATGCGAAGGAGATCGACGACGCTTACGAGGGAGGGCCTTCGGTCGCGCTGGCGAACCTGATAAGACCTGCCAACGGGCGTGGCTCAATCGGCTCCAAGCTGTTCATTCGCGAAGACGGCTCGACCGAGGGATCGCTAGGCGATCTGGGATTGGACCGCGACGCTGTCAAACGCGCGCGCAACCTGATGGCGATGGGCAGGAACGAGTATGTCATCACCGACGAGGGCGCGGAGTACTTCATAGAGGCGTACACGACGCCGCCCCAGCTTGTGATCTGCGGCGGTGGACATGTCTCAAGGGCGCTTGCCAGTCATGCCAAACCGCTTGGGTTCAGGTTGTTCATCACCGACGATCGTGAGGAGTTCGCCAACCCGCAGCGCTTCCCAGAGGCCGATATGGTCGTCGCGAAGAATCCTGAGGAAGCCTTCAAGGAGCTTCCTGTCAACGCTAACACCTTCATTGTCGTTGCGACGCGCGGGCACAGGTTCGACAACGTCGCGCTCGCTGCCGCTGCCGACACACCTGCCCGATATGTTGGGCTAATGGGAAGCAAGCGCAAGACGATTCTCATCTACGAGGACCTAGTGCGAATGGGCCTCGACGAAGAACGGCTGCGCGAGATCAGGTCGCCGATCGGCCTCGACATACACGCGCGGACTCCCGAGGAGATCGCTGTCAGCATCATAGGCGAGATACTCATGTTCAGGCTCGGTGGCACCGGCCGGGAGATGAAGCTGGAGCAGCACCGCATAGACCGCATCATCGCCAAGGTGGAAGCTGAGCAGCCCGCCGCCGCAGTCGCCGACTGATTTTTCTCCTTCCCTGCGGAAGTCTGTAATCCCTGAATGATCGCCGCTGTTCTGACAGCCGCCGGACTCAGCTCACGTATGGGCCGACCCAAGCCGCTGCTCCAATGGCGAGGCTCGACACTCGTCGAGCACCAGGTGTCCACCCTGCTGGAGGGCGGCGCATCTGAAGTGGTGGTGGTTCTCGGTCACAGGTCGGAAGACGTGGCCCCGTACGTCGAGCGTACCGGTGCGACGTTCGTAGTAAACGAGCAATACAGGGAAGGCCGCACCTCGTCCATCAAGGCGGGCCTCGAAGCCGTTTCCGAACAGACAGAGAACATCATTCTGCTCGGAGTCGACCAGCCGCGGACCGCACAGATCGTCCGGTGTGTGGTAGAGACGCACCTGGCAGCGTCAGCCCTGCTCACTTCGCCCAGGCTCGAAGGGCGGGGCGGACACCCACTGATGTTCTCGGCTCGCCTATTGCCAGAGCTCAAGATGATCTCGGAAGGGAACCAGGGCCTGCGAGAAGTGTTCGAAAGGCACCGTGCAGAGATCACCGAAATCCATTTCGACGATCCGGTGGTCCGTCTGGACCTCAACACTCTGGAGGCCTATGAATCGGCGTATCAGACCTACGGCCATGTGTGAATGCGATACCTGACGCAATGACATCCGATCTCATACGCGAAATCCGTTTGGCGCTTGCCGAAAACGGCGATAGCAAGAAGGCCGAGGGGATGCGCGCGTACATGAAGTCGGAGATGCCGTATAGAGGTGTGCAGACACCGATCAGGCGCAAGCTGTTCCGGGCCATCTTCAGAGATCACCCGATTTCTGAGCAGTCCTACTGGCGCGATGCCGTGCTGGAGCTGTGGTGCGATGCCGAGTATCGCGAAGAGCGCTACGCTGCCCTGGAGCTGGCCGGAGCCAGGCAATACGTCGATTTCCGCACTTTCGACACCCTGCCAATGTTCGAGGAGATGGTAGTAACGGGCGCATGGTGGGACTTCGTCGATGAGATAGCGACGCATCGGTTGCGGGAGTTGCTCGAACGATTCCCGAGGGGAATGTCGCGCAGAATGAGATCGTGGAGTCGTGATCAGAATCTGTGGAAGCGCAGGTCGTCGATCATCTGCCAGATCAATCGCAAGGACGAGACCGACCTCGACCTGCTATTCGATTGCATAGAGCCGAACCTGTCGCATCGCGACTTCTTCGTTCGCAAGGCCATAGGCTGGGCGCTCCGCGATCTGGCCTGGACAGACTTGGGCACGGTAGAGACCTACGTCGAACGTCACTACGATCGGCTCAGCCCGCTATCACGTCGAGAAGCGCTGAAGAACGCAGAGAAAATCAGGGCAGGGCTATGAACGGCGGTTGCGCTGGTGCCTCCCGAGGAATCCGACGATGACCTGCTTGAGGTCGTCATCCCAGTCGAACGCGACGCGGATTGTCTTCTGGGGATCGAAGCTGGTGCCTTTGCCGATGTGCGCGTCCAGTTCGTAGGTCTTGCCGTCCAGTGTGGTCGTGTACCACTCTGCGAACTGCTCCTTCGTCACCTCAGTCTGCTTGGACTTGTACGACCAGCCCGGACACGCTTCCTTGATGAGCATGTCGAAGTTCGGCGCGTCGCCCGGGTTGGCGCGTCGCCTGTGGTACTCCGTCGCGAGCCAGGCGAGCGCGTCGAACACCTCCTCCGGCCTCTGGAAGGAACTGTTCTTGTTTGACTTCGAGTTGAGAGCCAGGCGAAGCCTGTCCGGGAAAGTCTTCTCCGCGAGTGCGAGCGCGTCGCTCACGTTGGCCACCTGGGCAGGCTGCTCTTCTTCATCGCGTGTCTGCCCAGTGCTGGCAGAAACGTACGTCCTTCGCCAGTACTCCTGCATCTTCTGACTTTGAGCCAGCTCATCCCTGAGCTGGCTTATCTGTTCATCAAGTGTGGATACGTCCGCTCGCAGGTGATCGCTGTCCTGTCTGAGTCGTGAATTTTCGGAAGCAAGCGATTCGTTGCTCTGTCGAAGGCGGTCGACCTCTGGGTTGATGGAGTCGCTGTCCAGAATTTCTGCCAGAACTGTGTCGATCGTGTCAGCGTCTGTGGTGGGCGGGCTGTCGATGCCGGCAACTTCGTTACTGGAGTCGTCGTGACGCGCCTGAGGAGTAGGATCGTCATCTGGTGCCTCGGGTACGCTTACGATCTCATCCCATGAGGCAACGATGTCGAGGATGAGCTTTTCGCAACTCTCCCTTTCGGGGGCCCGCAGCGACTCCTCGCTTCGGGAGGGCGCCTGGAGACGGATCGGACGATACTCACTCAGCACAGACTTCAGTTCGGTGAGCACCTCCAACGCTGGCTCTATCACACCCGATCTCACTGCATCGTCCGCGGACCACGAGCCGAGGTCTACCTCCAGGTATTGCAGCTCGTCGTCGAATTCTTCGCTTGTCTCGGTGATGGAGTTGGCGATGGCCTCGATCTGCACGGTCCTGCGCTCTGCGATCTTTGCGAAGGCAAGGCCAGCTACTGAGGTGGCGAACTCGTCCGCGTAGTCCCATTCCGGCGCTTCCGGTGGAAGCTCGCTTAATTCGTCGAGCCATTGCTGAAATAACGGGGACTCAGTCTCGACCTTAGCTTCCGCCGGGATTCTGCCCGACACGTAGCACAGCATCAGAGCGATGTCGTCGGAGTCGAACCTGTCACTGGGACCTTCGTTAGTGACCAGTTCAGATTCGACCGACCACTCATGCAGGGGCCAAGTGGACTTGAACGTGCCAACCTGCAAGTCTGGACCATCTACGGACATGCCTCTGCCGCGGAGGTGACTCGCCACCATAGCCCTGAGAGCGTCGTTCGACTCTGCCCAGGTCCGTAAGACCGCGCCCGCGAGCCTTCCGTTCTCCCCCATAACGACTTCGGTCAGGACTGGCTCTCTTAGCTGGTGACGCTGTGCCTTGCTCGCGTCACGGAAGCCTGCGACGCTGACGCTGTCTTTAATCGCGGAGTTGAGCCTGTTTCGCGTGCTAACTGACGCTTCCGCACGGAAGTCCAGAGCTCGGTCGACGACAGACGAGGCGTGTTCAGGGCTCACGACCGTTGGTAGGAAGGCCATGCTCAGCGGGTGTTCATGTTTGCTGGTGGCGGTCATGGTCTCATCGTAACATTCGCGGCGACAGGACGTGGTCTCACGCTCCGTCGGTCAGATGTGCGAGGCCCACCCTCTCACGCCTCTCCCCATTTGGCCCATGCCTCCTCCACGGCCTTCTGAGCTTTTACGTGCCGTCGGCCCAGGCGCTCGATCTGTTTGATGTTCTGCGTTGCTGCTGCGGTCTCTAGGCGTCGCTCGATGTCGGCGACGTCTGCCTCTAGCTGCTGGATGAGCGCCTCGTAGTCGATAGATAGGGCTCTTGTCGTCGATCCTGTGTCACGGTCGCGTCGTTTGGTCTCCCGTTCACGCCGACGGTGTCGTGCGCGTGCGCGTCGCGATACCGGCTCTGGTTCCGGAGGGCGATTGACGCGTACCCACTCGTCAAAGCTCCCCTCGAACATCCTAGCAGAGCCGTCTTCGATTACCAGGATTCGTTCCGCCATGATGCGGATGAAGTGGCGGTCATGGGACACGAACAGCAGGGTGCCGTCGTAAGACTCCAACGTTGACTCCAGCGCCTCGCGGCTGGCTATGTCCAGGTGGGTGGTAGGCTCGTCCAGAACGAGCACGTTGGGATATGTAATCAGCAGCCGGGCTAGAGAGAGTCGCGTACGCTCTCCACCGGACAGCGAAGAGACCATTTTGAACACGTCGTCGCCCTGGAAGAGGAACCTCGCAAGGTAGTCCCGCGCGTCGCCAATAGGTATGTTCTTAGCCTGTAGAAACGCGTCAAGTACATTCTTGTCGTCCGGCAGATTCCATGTTCCCTGGTTGAGATGCCCAGTCTGGACGTTGTGGCCCAGGGTCACCCTGCCAGCAAGTGGTCTGAGCTCGCCTAGTATCGTTCGCAGCATCGTGGTCTTGCCGATGCCGTTGGAACCGACTACGGCGGTTCGGGAGCCTCGCAGCAGATCTACGTCGGGCACAGTGAGGAGTTTGGTCTCGGCTCCGTTGTTCGAGAACCCGACGGAGACGCCTCGGACGCTTACGGTGATGTGACCGGTACGGGACGCCGTCGAATTGCCGATGCTAATCGTCCGCTCGGACTGCGGCGCCTCGACGCGTTCCAGGCGTGCGAGACGTGTCTCCCTGCCCCTGGCCTCGCGCGAGCGCTGCCCCGCCTTGTACCGCTGGATGAAGAACTCCTCCTTGGCTACATACTCCTGCTGCCGTGCGTACTCTTGCTGCTGACGCAACACCTGTGCCTGTTTGAGGTCGCGATACGCTGAGTAGTTTCCGGGGAAGCTCTGGAGCCGACCGTGCTCCAACTCCCACACCTCAGTGCAGATGCGGTCCAGGAAGTATCGGTCATGGGACACCGCCAGCACCGCGTACTTGAACTCAGACAGGAACCCTTCCAGCCAGTTCAGTCCGTCGAAGTCTAGATAGTTGGTGGGCTCGTCCAACACCAGCAGGTCTGGGTCCGTGAGCAACGCGCGGGCAAGTGCCGCCCGCGTTCGTTCACCGCCGCTGGCGACGGACGCCTGGGTGTCCAGCGTCTCCTGCGTCAGCCCGACTCCCCGAGCGACTCGTTCCACCTGGCTCTGGTAGTCGTAGCCGCCGAGCGACTCATACTCCTCCAGCAGCCTGCTGTACCGGTCTTCCGCGTCACGTCGTGCGTTGTCCTGCCGCTGTTGAATGTGCAGAGCGGTGTCTGCAAGCTCCGCCTCCAGCTCGAACAGGCGCGTAAACGCGGACTCGACACCGTCGCGCAGCGTGCCGGCAGCGTCGTGTTCCGCGAGCTGCGGGACGTATGCCATCCGAAGTCCAGCGTTGGTCGAAACCGTGCCCGAATCCGGCTCCAGCTCGCCGACGAGCACGCGAAGCAGCGAAGTCTTGCCGCTGCCGTTGGCCCCCACCAGCCCGATGCGCGACTGCTCGTTCACGTCGGCATCGACGCCCGCGAAGACCTCGACATCGCCGTAGAAGAGTCGGAGTTGAGACGCTGAGAGAAGCAAGCTACTTGGCGTCCGAAACGTGCTTATTCATCCAGCTGAGAAGCCGCGAGAGGTACTCTTCTCTCAGCTTGGGATGACCCGTCCTGACGAAGCCGTGGGAGCTGCCCGGGAACCGTACGAACTCGACCTCCTTGCCCAGCCGCTTGAGTGTCACGAAGTACTGCTCTGATTGCTCTATCGGACAGCGGTGGTCGGACTCACCGTGCATGAGAAGTACGGGCGTCTCGACGTTGGGTGCGTACGTGAGCGGAGAATGCTCCAGGAATGCGTCCAGGGCGTCCAAGCGCTTGCCGCCCCACTGCACCTCGCCGAACCTCACGCCGATGTCCGAAGTCCCGTACATGCTCGAAAGGTTGATGCAGGGCGCGCCAACGACGGCGGCCTTGAACCGCGTGTCGTGCCCGATTATCCATGAGCTCATAAAGCCGCCGTAGCTGTATCCGGTGATGCCGAGCCTGGATTCATCAACGTAGTCGCGCTCGCATACGAGATCGACCGCCGACATGATATCCATGTAGTCTTCGCCTCCCCAGTCGCCGAGTACCGCCGTCATGAAGTCCGTACCGTATGTGGAAGAGCCGCGCGGATTGACCGCCAGCACGAGGTACCCGGCGGTTGCCAACACCTGTTGTTGGGCGCTGAAGCTGTCGGAGAAGACGCCATGTGGGCCGCCGTGAATGTCGAGCACGAGAGGGTAGCGCGAATCAGGATTAAACTCAGGCGGGAAGAGCAGTCTGGACTCTATCTCGAATCCCCCCCTGCTGTGGGTAAACTTCTCCAATTTGGCCGTAGGATGATCTTCGAAGTATCCTCGGTTGAAGTCGGTCAACTGGCTAACCGAGCCGGATGTCATATCCACAGAGTGCAGATCGCCGGCGGAGTCCGGTGGTGTCGTCAGCACGACCGCGGTTTTCGCACCGGCATCGAACGAGATCTGCGACATCAGACCGCCGCCGCATATCTTGCGTAGCTCGCCGCCGTTCGCGTCAATTTGGAAGATGGACGACTCTCCACGCGCGTCCGCAATGAAAGAAATACGCCCATCGTCAGTCCAGCGCATCTCAGGCGCCGGCACCAGCGGAGCGTATCCCCCAGCGGGACTGATCGAGTCGTCGGTCAGCTTGCGCGGGGCGCGTTCAGGCTCGATAACGAACAGCCAGGACTGCCAGCCCGCGCCTACTATGTCGTCGTCTGAGCCCACCGCCGCGATCGCGTCTCCAGATGGCGACCAGCCTACCGAGGCGACGCTTGAGAGTCCCTGCGAACGCAGCTCCATGTTTCCGCCGTTTGATGGGATCACGTACACGTCCGAGTGCGTTGCGATTTCGCGGTCGGCTCTGCGGTCGGCTACAAACGCAATGGACGCGCCGTTCGGTGACCATGACGGAGCACTGTCGTCACCTTCGCCGTCGGTTAGCTGCCGGGTGTCGCCGGACTCGCGATCAACCAGGAATATATGCCTGAATGCCTCGCCCCTCCATCCGAGACCGTCTGCTCTATACCTGATGCGCTTGACCACGCTGACACGCGGGTCTTTCTTCGGGTCGTGATCACCAGGGGCACGGTCCGGGTCTACGTCCGACACGAAGGCAAGGGCGCTGGAGTCGGGAGACCACGCGATGTCGGTGATGCCTCCGTCGACGTCAGTCAACTTTCTCGCCTCGCCCCCTCCTGTGGGCATCGTCCATATCTGAGGCTTGTCGGTGTTGTCTGGCCGGACGAAGGCGACGTGCCGACCGTCCGGCGAGAAGTCGGGACTGGAGTCGCTTTCGCCGTTGGTGAAGGGCGCTGCCTCACGGGATGCAAGGTCCATGACCATGATCTGCGATTGGGTCTTCATGCTCTCCCTGTCCACATGAGAGCGTACGAAAGCAAGCCTTGAGCCGTCAGGGGACAGCGACGGCGAACCGACGCTCACCAGCTTATAAACGAGATCAGCAGTGATGGGGGCGGGCATGATTTTAGGTCCCTTCGTAAGAAGATGTTTAGGGTATCTTAACCATCCACGGCTTCAGGCCGTCAAGTCGGGAGATCCGTAACCCTTACGGAGACGTTCTGGCTAGGAACTCTCGCACATGCGGCAGTACCAGGTCGCTGAGCGTGAAGGTGCCCCCGTGGTCCTGCCCCGGAAGCGAGACGAACTTCGCGTTCGGAAGAGTATCTACGAAATTCCGGGCGTTGTCGTGGAAGGCGTCAGCGTCTCCATCGTAGAACAGGCACGGCATCGTCATCTGATGGGCCAGGTCGCTGTAGTCCCTGACATGGTCGCGAAGAGCCAGGGTGCTCGCAATCATCGCCAGGTAATCGTTTTCGAGAAAGCGACTGCGTTTTGAGTCCGGCTCCAGTCGGGCAAACCGCGCCTCGAAGCTTTCGAGGTAGTGGTCCATCCCATGCCAGAGAAACCCGATTCGGTTCTGAAAGCGCCTGGCGTCGGTGCCATGATGGTCGATCCCCGCCATGAGCATTCCCACGATGCGCTCCGGAGCGCTCTCCAACACCCCGAAGCCGATTCGTCCGCCCATCGAGTAGCCCCAGTAGTGGGCGGCAGAGATGTCGAGGTGGTCCATCACTGCAAGGATATCCGCGACTCGCATCTCCATGGAGTACGCCTCTGGAGCGTGAGGCTTGTCGCTCAGGCCGTGTCCGCGACAGTCGATCATGACCAATTGGTAATCGTCTCGTAGGGCGTCCACGTACCCGGCCTCATACCAGTCGACAAGGCTGTCGCTGAAGCCGTGGACCATGACGACAGGCGGCCCGGTTCCTTCCACCCTGAAGTGGATTCGTGAGCCTGAGCTTTGGACGTAGGGCATATTGTGGGATATGTAGGGCGACGCCCGCTGGCGTTTATTCATGGTTAAGAGAGCGGATGGCTACTTCGGACATCATACCATCGGCCGGGTCTCCGCTTCCCACTGTGCTATACTCCGGCGGACTTTTCAGGAGGTGACAGGGCGTGGTTCGAGTCGATGGGCGCGCTTACGACCAGCTCAGGTCGGTGAGTATCGAGATTGGCGCGCAGAAGTACGCCGAGGGGTCTGCGCTGATCTCTGCAGGAGACACGCGCGTACTCTGCGCTGTGAGCGTCCTGAATGAAGTACCCCGATTTCTACGGGGTTCGGGACAGGGATGGGTGACTGCCGAGTACTCGATGCTGCCCCGGTCCACTCACACACGCACACGAAGAGAGACCACTCCCAGGGGACGTACCCAGGAGATCCAGCGCCTCATCGGCCGGTCGCTCCGCGCTGCCGTGGACATGGACCGTCTGGGCGAAATAACTCTAACGGTTGACTGCGACGTCATCCAGGCCGACGGGGGCACCCGCACCGCAGCCATCACCGGCGCCTATGTCGCGCTCTACAAGGCGCTGACCTCGGTTAGGGAGAGTGGCAAGCTCGATGCCATTCCCATAAAGGCGGGCGTGGCCGCCGTCAGTGTCGGCATTGTGGATGGAGAGACTCTGCTGGATCTATGCTACGAGGAGGACCGTCGGGCCGCTGTCGACTTCAACGTCGTCATGACTGACAAGGCGGAGTTCGTGGAGGTCCAGGGCACTGCGGAGGAGTCTGCGTTTACCCGCGGGCAACTGGACGCGATGATGACGCTCGCTGAATCAGGCATATGCCAGCTGATAGCCATTCAGCAAAAGGCGATAGCGAGTTTGGCCCCGTAGGAGGTTGAATCTCACTCCAGGAGGCTCGTCGCCTCTTGGCCATTAAGTGTAAGTGTACTCTTGATGGGTACGCTTGTCTCCACCAGCCTCTCAGCAAAACAGCCCCGTTTCGCGAGCCTGATGACGTAGGCTATGTCTTCCTCCGGTTCATCTGAGCAGACATCAAACCGGGAGCGTACCTCAGTCACGCCACTGTTCACTGTTCCCGCGAGTACCGAGCCGGACAGATAGTAGTCCATCTCAACGTGAACGCGCGCCTCGGTAATCGTAAGTTTTCTCATTGTAGCGTACCGCTTCAACTGGGTAAGAATTCAAAACCCAATCCCGGCAGTGATGTAGGTCAGTGGCGGCGGATAGGCATTCTCGCCGCCCATCCCCTCTGGCTCATCGCAGTAAATCTCAAAGTGCTCGCGAGTCCCTTTGTGGAGCATCTTCTCAATATGCTGGCAGTCGACAGCGACAGTTCGCCGAGTCCCATTCTGAGGAAGCTCATCACCATGTAATTCGTGAGGGATGTCAGTTGTCATGTAAACTCATCCACTTACTACCATTGAACGAACATCGGCATCACTACGTGCGTGTAGGAATGGTTCTCAGGGTCGGACGCGGGCTTGATTACACCAGGACTTGACGGAGTCGTGGTTTCGAGCGCGACTTCGTCTCCGCTGAGTACGTCCAGGACGTCGCTGAGGAACCTACTGTTGAAGGCGATCTTGGCGTCTTCACCTTCGATTCTGGCGTCTATCTCGCCGACGTTGTCGCCAAGCTCTTCCGCCCTGGATGATACGGACAGCTTGCCTTCAGCCCCGTCCTCGCTCGTGGTCATGTTCAGCCGGACGATCCCCGAACCATCGCGGGCGAATGTTGACGCTGCCCTCGTGGCCTGTGTGAACGACTCGTGGGCAACAACCGCGCGCGTGTCATAGGATTCGGGTATGAGCTGTCGGTAGTTGGGGAATGTGCCCTGCACCAGCTGGGAGACCAGCTCGACGTTGGTGAGCCTGAACAGGGCCTGACTCTTCTGCGGAGTAACCGTGAACTCCACGGGATCTGACTGGGAACTTATCAGGCGGCCCACTTCCTGCAGGGCGCGCGCTGGCACAGTGAAGCTGATGTCCTCCGAGATCGGCTCCGCCAGCTTTCCGTCATACACCGCAAGCCGGAAGCCGTCGGCGGCGGCGAATGTGAAGCTGTCTCCAGACATCTCCACCTTGATGCCCGTCAATACAGGGCGGGAGTCGTCGGTCGCGGCGGCGAATGCGACCCTGTTGATTGCATCGCGCATCACCGCTGCCTCGATCCGTCCCACCGCGCCTTCGTCAACGGTTGGAATGGGTGGAAAGTCGTCTGCGTCCTGCCCATTGATATGGGCCTCGAATCGCTCGCATTTGAGGCCCAGGCTGAGCGGTTGAGGTGATGAGATGACGTCGATTCGCGCCGCGGGCAGTGAATTGATGAACTCCGTCAGCAGCCTCGCCGGGACCGTCAACGACCCCTCTTCCTCCACCTGCGCGCCTACCCATGTGCTGATCGCTATTTCGAGATTTGTCGCCGACAGCTTGAGGCGTGCGTTGTCGGTCGCCATCATCACGTTCTGCGTTATCGGCAGCGTCGTTCTGGTCGCGACGGCTCGCTGCACAATGGAAAGACCGCGACTGAGATTCTCTTGCAGGCAGGATAGCTGCATCGGTTATATCCTCTTGATTCTGATTTCTCTGGCAGAGTTTACTGTATGGCCGCTCACGTTAACCATGTTCCCGCGAAAGCGGGAATATACGCCGTACCGAAGACCGCCGCCAGTTGAGTTGACGAGTAGTATAGAGGCCGCCATTTTCGAGCGTCAACGTAAACAGGGCACACGTAAGGCGCATAACAGGGATGCGGCGCACACGGGATCGTTCAGACTGCGTGTACGGAAGCTCATGGACCGGAGCTGACCGCTGCGTTGCGGCGTCACTCGATCGACGCGACTATGTCGATCTCCAGGAATATCTCATTCTCCACGCTCAGGATGAACGCGAAGGTGGGCTTGGAAAGCTCGAACTGCTCGAATGTGACCATCGTCTTGGCCTGACCTGTAAAAGTCCCGTCCGCGAACTGGGCCGTTACGTCCCACGAAACGGGTCTGGTGACCTCCTGGATAGTGAGATCGCCGTTGAGCTTGAAAGTCGCCTCGCCGGATTCTGGCAAAGGCCACGGCAGCCCATCGAATCCGGTGACCGCCAGCTCGGCGTTGGGGAATCGGCCGGTGTTGAACAGGCTGGACCTGACCCACCGGTCACGCCGGTCCTCGTCGCTCCTGAACCCCGACAGCCCTACCTTCAGAAGGGACGAATCTGAATTCACTACGCCGTCCCCATCGAACACGATGGAGCCGGAGACCTCTGAAGTCTCTCCGGTGGCCTTGATAGGCAGATCTAGACGTCTGAGCTCCTCTCCAACTATGTACCGGGCAACCGACGCATCCTCAACGGAGACCGCAATCGGTATCGTCGGAGCCTTGGGAATCGAGGGCGCGGTCGGGATGGCCGGGGCGGTCGGAATCGAGGGCGCGGTCGGAATGGTTGGCGCTGTGGGGATGGAGGGAGCTGTTGGAATGGCCGGAGCGGTAGGAATAGAGGGAGCTGTCGGAATAGCTGGCGCTGTGGGGATGGAGGGAGCTGTCGGGATGGCCGGAGCGGTAGGAATAGAGGACGCAGTAGGCGCAGTCGGTTCCGCGCACGCCCATAGCAGCCCGACTGCCGCTATGGCAATCAGAAGCCCTGGTGTCTTCGCCGCCAGGCAGTTAAGGAATCGGCTCCTCACTGAACCGTGATCGTGCCGACCATCCCCAGCGCCTGGTGTGGTATGCACACAAGCTCGTACGTGCCCGGCTCCTCGAATACGAAGTCTAGACCGGAGGTCTCCCCGGCATTCACCTCTACGTTGATGTCAAGATCGGTGACCGTAAAAGTGTGGAACGCTGCTTCGGCGATGAATGTGAAGTTCACGCCCTCGCCGGCGCTGAACGTGAAGTCACCGGGATCGTATGACATCGGCCCAACGCCGCCATTGTCGATCATCTGCACGGTAACCTTGGTTCCGTCGATGGCCACTGAATCTCCGTCCTCTTCACCGGGCGCCTTCGTAGGGGCGGGCGCCGGAATGGGAGGCGATGCGCGCTTGATAATGGTCATGGACGGCTCAGTCGGCGCTGGCTGGCCGCACGCTACGGCCGCAATGGCGACGGCAGCTACCAGGAGCGCCGCTACTGCAAGTTTCGTCACCTAATTCCCCCTGGTTGTCGGGCCGGTTCACGACCCCAGAACAGTCCGAATGGCCCTGTCACTGGGCGCGGACAAGCCGCAGCCAGAGCCTGATTGTGAATGGTCTCACATAATCCTAGCACCTCGCATTTTGAGGGTCAATTGCGAACGTTGATGCGAGACTGTCCCTGATTAGTATGCACTACTATTTCGTCATACCGGCGAAGGCCGGTATCCAGAGGTGGAGCGGTGGCTCACGCAGGGACCGCCTACTAGCGTGGCACAGGCTCCGTTGACGCCTGAAGGCTCCCAACATAGACTTCTGGAAACTCTTACCAGGCGGGGACTGACTCATGAAGGACAACCGGGTACTCCACAACATCAAGAACGGCAAACCGGCCATCGGCTGTTTCCTGGGTCTGGGCAGTCCGACTGTCGCGGAGATGATGGGACTCGCTGGCATGGACTGGCTCGTCGTAGAGACGGAGCACAATGCGCTGGACTCTAGCGAGGTTCAACAGATGCTCATGGCGATCGGGAACACCGACGCCGTACCGATCGTCCGCGTGCCTAATCGTGACCAGGTGTTCATTCAACGCGCGCTCGACATGGGCGCAATGGGCATCCTCGTGCCGGGAGTCAGAACTGCTGAAGAGGCTCGCGCGATCGTCTCGTACACTCGTTACCCGCCGGTTGGCGTCAGGAGTTGGGGTCCGCTCAGAGCGTCAGCCTACACTCTCGATAACGATGACTACTTGGAGCGCGCCAACGACAACATTCTCGTCAGTCTCATACTGGAGACGAGGGACGCCGTCGAGAATCTCGAAGAGATCTGCGCAGTTCCGGGAGTCGACGTGCTGACCATAGGCCCGTGGGACCTCTCGCTGGAGCTAGGTCTGGATCCCCGGCAGCTTCCGCTACAGCAGGTCGAAGAGATCTCCGTCACAGCGCTCGAGGTGGCTCGAAGGCACGGGGTCGAGGTAGGCGTGTCAGCCAATACGCCCGAGGGTCTGCGCGAACGCCAGGCACAGGGGTTCACGTTCATACAATACGGGCCCGATTACGCTCTCTTCGCTGCTTCCGTGACCGATGGCCTTGCCGCGTTCGACCGCAGCTGATTTCGGTCCACGGTCCCCCTCTCCCTCAGGGAGAGGGTTGGAGCCTGCCCCGTACTTGATACGGGGGTGAGGGTGATTACTCTGATTCCAATCACAGTGCGATTGCCCTGAGTTAATCTGTGTCTGTAAATGGACTTCCGCGCCGGTGAATAATACAGCCTCCCCACAGCAGATGGCTCACAGGATATACTGTACCCCTTACACCCATGATCGGCGTCACCTGACGCCAGATACGGAGGCTCCCGATGAAGCTCGGATTGTTCCTCATGCCGTCGCACCCGCCGGAGCGCTCCACCTGGGATGCGCACCAGTGGGACCTTGACTGCCTTGAGATGGCCGATCGGTACGGCCTGAGCGAGGCGTGGATCGGCGAGCACTTCACCGCTCCCTGGGAACCCGTGCCGACACCCGATCTGCTGATAGCCCAGGCGCTGATGCGTACCAAGAACATCAAGCTCGGTACCGGCGCGCACCTGCTGCCTTTCCATCATCCGGTTGAGCTCGCGCACAGGGTCGCTTACCTGGACCACCTCGCGCAGGGAAGGTACATGTTCGGAATCGGCTCGGGCGGGCTGCTCTCCGACCACGAGCTTTTCGACGTGGACTTCGACGAGGGTGAGCATCACGCCAGGACGCGCGAGTCGCTCGACATCATCCTCAACCTATGGGAGCACATTGAAGGGCCATTCAAGTACAAGGGGCAGTTCTGGAACGTAAACATACCTGACCCTGCCGACTATGAGTACGCCACGCTCAAGACGTTCCTGACCCCCTTCCAGAAGCCGCACCCGCCCATCGGAGTCGCCGGGGCCAGCCCGGGCTCGAATACCTTGAAGATAGTCGGCGAGCGCGGCTACATCCCCATGAGCCTTGGACTCAACGCAGTCTATGTGGCCAGCCACTGGGACGCGGTCGAGGAAGGCGCGGCCACGGCGGGCCGAAAGCCGCCTTCTCGCAACGAGTGGCGCATCGTCCGAGACGTCTGGGTAGCAGACACCGATGAGGAGGCGCGCGAGGGAGCGCTGAACGGTATGCTCGGCCGGGCCTGGCGGGAGTACCTGCATCCGCTGTTCTCATACGGCGCATACCCGTTCGTCAGCTACATGAAGCACGACGAATCGATCCCGGACGACGATGTCACACTCGAATACATGCTGGACAATCTGTGGATAGTCGGCTCACCGGACACGGTCGAGGAGAAGCTCCGCGCCCTGCATGATACCGTCGGCGGATTCGGGACACTGCTCTGGCTGACTTTCGACCACTCTGAAGATCGGGACGCTTACGAGAAGTCTGTCCGGCTGCTCTCGCAGGAGGTAATGCCGAGACTGGCAGACCTGACGGCGGAGTAGGGGCGGGTTTGAAACCCGCCCCTACTTGGAAATGACAACTGGCGTGTAGCGAAGTGCGTATTGAGATAGCCTCTGAGACTATCTTCCGAAGGAGCACCAGATGACCATAGACGTCGCAACGGCAATAGCGAGAATCCTGAAGCAGGAGGGGATTGAGTGGGTCTCGACCTTCCCTGTGTGCAGGGTCAACAACGCCCTCGGGCGTGAGGGCGTTCCGATGGTGATGATGCGTGACGACCGCTACGCCATCGCGCTCGCAGACGGGTTCTCTCGCGTGACCGGGGGCGAACGGATAGGAGTATGCACCGTACAGGGCGGCGTGAACGCTGCCGGTATCCAGGTTGCCTACGCTGGGCTGGCGCAGGCGTACGAGGACGGGTCGCCCATACTGTGTATCACCGACGGCGTTCCAGCGGGCAGTTCGGAGAACTCCCAGTTCGACGTGACCACCAGCCTGAAGTCGGTGTCCAAGTGGTACGGGTACATTGACAGGCCTTCCAGGGTACCGGAGTTCATGAGGCGCGCGTTCACCATGCTTCGAAGCGGCAGGCCGGGACCGGTAGTGCTGTCCGTGCCCGACTCAGCGGGAGAGTATGACGAATCCGCCGATCCGTACACGCCGGTCAAGGGCTGGAAGACGGCGCCCGACCCGTCGGACGTTGTCGCCGCCGCTGACCTCGTGCTGAACGCTGAGAACCCGCTGATTTATGCGGGCGAGGGCGTAATCTACGCTGGCGCGTCAACTGAGCTGAAGACCCTTGCGGAGCTTCTGAACGCTCCGGTTATCACAACCTTGAAAGCGAAAGGCGCCTTCCCGGAGGACCACCCACTCTTTGTTGGGGTCCGTGGCGATGCTCCAGCCGAGTTCCTCGCGAAGAGCGACGTTATTCTGGCCGTTGGCTCCAGCCTGTCGCCGGGCCGATTCAGCCACGCGATACCCGACCCGGCGAACAAGAAGATCATCCAGTGCAACCTCGACGAGCTTCACGTCAACCGCATCTACCCGACCGCTCAAGCCGTCATAGGAGACGCCCGGTTCACACTCGATGCGCTGGCGCGTGAAGTCTCGTCCAGGACGGGTGGAGATGGCCGCGCTCCGAACGGCGTCGAGGCAGAAGTCCTAGCGTCGCGTAACGCTGCGCTCGCGGGCTACAGAGAGGCTATGGCGTCGGAGGATACGCCGATCAATCCTTACCGCGTCTACGGCGACATGATGAAGGTGCTGGACCCGTACAACTCATTCGTGACGCACGACTCGGGTAACACCCGCGATCAGCTCAGCACCGTGTACGACACGCTGATTCCCAGGGGATTCCTCGGATGGGGCAATGTATCCACACTCGGCTTCAGCCTGGCGTCGACGATCGGGGCGAAGTTGGCCTTCCCGGATCGCCAGTGCGTCGCGGTCACGGGAGACGCCGGTATCGGGTATATGCTCGGCAATTTGGAGGTCACGCTACGCGAGCGAATCGGCATCACGGTAGCCCACATCAGCAACGGAGGCTTCGCCGGGTACGGTCCCGGTTTCTGGGGTGCGGGACACGATCCATACACGCATGTCGTGCTCGGCCCTGACGATGTGGACATGTCCAGGGTCATAGGACAGTTGGGTCTCCATGCAGAACGCGTTTCGGAGCCATCGGAGGTAGTCTCGGCGCTTGAGCGCGCGCTTGCGGCCAATGAGTCTGGACAGCCTTCCTACATAGAGTTTATCTGCTCTCAGTATCCTCTGTATGGGGGATGGGTCCCAAGCTCGCTGGCGCATTGATCCACAGACCGCGTCCGGGTGAGCGTTATGGGCCGGGTGGTGATCGACCTTGAACTCGGATCGCCGGACAGGTCCGACGCCTTCTCCGGACGGGTCTGACTCTCCGCCTCCAAACGGTGGGAATGGAGATGATCAGAATGGCTCGTGGTCGCGGGACTACCTGATCGCGCAGACCGTAATTGTGCTGGCGATCATCGGTGGTCTTGTGGGAGCGATTCTCTCCGAAGATCGTGGGCTGTCCAGCCTAGTGGATCAGCCCGCGAGGTCGGAAGCGCCGTCTGGCGGATTCTCGATCATTCAACCTTTGTCGACACCGCCAACCCTGTGTCCAGGTGGACCGGAGGGCGAGTACCCGATAGCCGAAGACGGACTGGCCGATGACTGCGACACGCTCCTGTCAGTGCAGCCCATCTTGGCTGGCGATGGTGACCTGGATTGGAGCGTCGATGTCCCCATTACCCGCTGGCAGGGCGTGAACGCGGGAGGTAGCCCAGTTCGAGTCGTGGCGCTGGACCTCACCACCAGCGGGCTGACCGGAGAGATTCCGCCGGTGCTTGGCGAACTGTCTGGACTACAGGCGCTGCACCTCTACGGCAATGAGCTGACGGGCGAGATTCCGCGTGAACTGGGACGACTTGCCGATCTCACAATTCTCGACCTGGGCGGGAACAGGCTGACGGGCGAGATTCCGCCCGAGCTTGGCAGTATGTCCAACCTGACGTGGATGGACCTGAGCTTCAACAGTCTGTCCGGCACTGTACCGGCTGAAATCTCCGCTCTCGAGAGTCTGGAGTGGCTTGTAATCTCGGGCAACGACCTGTCGGGGACGATCACAGGCAAGCTGGACAGCCTCACCAGCCTGACGTACCTGAGTCTGCACGACACGAACCTGACAGGCTGTTTGCCGGACACTCTTCTCGATGTTGACGGCTTTCTCGGTGATCTGCCGTTCTGCGGCGATCAGTAGTTTGCCATACACTTGCTGCGTCCTCAGGAACATTCCCAAGTCGTTCAGATGAGACCAATAGCGGTCCCGCCGCGAGGCGACTGGAAACAGTCCTAACTTTTCGACGGCAGCGCAGTTGTATTGAGCGGATGCTGGGATCAGATTGCGGGACTCATCGCATTAACTCGGTAGGACTAACTCCTCCGGGAGTGTGTGAAAATTTCCTCATCGAAGCCGACAGCAGTGTGATTCAAGCCGCAAATTACGGTGAAAAGGACGAGCAATGACATCGCCTACGAGATTCTTGCGGCCACTGCGGTCGTGGAAGTTGTGGGCTGTTGTGGTCGTTTTGGCAGTAATCGGAGCGGGCGGATACTACGGCTTCGGCGTTTGGACAGATTCAAGCTCCGAGGAACAGGTAGCGCAGACACAACTCGTCCCTGTGACCCTCGGCGACCTCGTTAACGATGTCAGCGTGACCGGAACTCTCACCTACACCACTCGCGAGATGGTCGCGTTCAGTCAGCAGGGGATAGTTTCGGACGTCATCGTATCTGAAGGCGACAGGGTGTCCGCCGGAGATGCGCTTGCGATGCTGGACGCCGAGACCGTCGCGAACCTGGAAAAGACTATCGCCCAAGCTAGAGTCGATGTGCGCACCGCGGAGGACGCGCTCGAAGACGCCAGAAACCCCTATACGGCAGTGCAGATCGCTAGGGCCGAGTCGGACGTGGCAGACGCCCGCCTGGAACTGCAGACCGCCCAGAAGGATCTGAGCGATCTTGGCGTAGTTACACCCGAACAACTCGTGCAGGCCAACATCGACATCCTGAGTGCCCAGGCCGATCTCGAGAGTGCAATTGAGAACAGGGCCGCGTTGGCCGCTCCGACGTTCCAGGAACTTACGAACGCCCAGTCCGGTATCACCGCCGCTCGCGCCGCATTGCAGGATGCGGAGGACGCTCTCGATGAACTCCTCAACCCGGACAGTGACGAGACCGCTGACACTATAGCCGACTACCAGGCCGAGATCGATTCAGCAGAGGACCAACTTCCAGGTGCTCAGTACGATCTGCGCACCGCCGAGAGTAACGCCGAGGAAAAAATCCGCCTAGCGGGGGACGACCTCGATGAGGCGCAGGGCGAGTACAATAAGCTGTTCGATAAATGGCTGGGCATGAGTCCGGCTCCATATTACGGCGAGTCTCCCGATGCGATATTCGCGGCTCATGGCGTCGATCTGGTGGCCCTGTTCGAGGGCCCCATCGCCACCGAACTGCAGAGGCAGTCAAGGCGGGGCGTCTTTATGGACGATCCGGAGACACCCTGGAGCGAAGTTGTCTTGCTGTCATGGGTGGCACTGTACCCCGGCGAGATTCACGTCGATTGCGGATATCTTGAAGCAGGGCCCCTCCGCGCATGTATCCTCGAGGAATTTCTCGACGCCTATGAACTTGTCGATGATCAGGCTGCGAATTACGAGACCGTTAAGTCAGGAGAGCAAGAAAAGGTTAGAGAGGCAGACGTTGCTCTATCCAATGCCCAGGACACTGTCGAGTCTCGACGACAGGACCTGGATGACTATCTCGCCGAGATTAACACCGAGCCGGAGGAACTTGACATTGAAACCAGGAACTGGGCCATAGAAACCGCCAAGGCAGATCTCCTTGACGCCGAGGAAGCCCTCGCAGCACTGATGCAACCAACGGAGCTGGACATTGAGCTCGCCGACCGCGAGATCGAGTTGGCACAGGAAAAGCTTGCCGTTGCCCAGGAGTCACTCTCAGACTTGCTCGTGGAGCCCGACCCGATTGATGTCCTCGTCAGGCAGGCCGCTGTCCGACTGGCTGTGGAGACGCTCGCAGAGGCCGAAGCGACCCTGGAAGAGTACAGCGACGTGGATCAACTGGAGATACAACTCCGCGAGGCCGAAGTGGTCGCGGCCCGTGCCGCATTGGACACAGTCGTCGACAATCTGGAGCAGGCCACCCTTCGCGCACCGTTCGACGGCATCGTCGTTGGCGTCGATATCGAGACAGGTCAGCAGGTCAACACAAACACGCAGGCTATCGAAATTGCCGATCCGTCCATTGTTGAAGTTAGCGGCTCGGTCGACGAGATCGACGTCCTGTTCCTGCAGGTAGGGGCGAGGGCAGCCGTCACATTGGAGGCCCTGGGGACCCAGACACTTCAGGGCACCGTATCCTCAATAGCCAACGCCGGCACGTCTCAACAGGGTGTGGTGACATATCCTGTGACAATCCGCGTGGAGACCTCCGCAGCCGATCAGCTTCCCGAGGGCCTTAGCGCCACGGCACAGGTCATAATCCGGGAACAGACCGATTCGGTGCTGGTTCCACTGCAAGCCCTCTACGGATCTGCGCAAGCTCCGACGGTGAGAGTTGTAAATGGCGCGAACATCATCGAGAGGCAGGTCACCCTCGGCATAAGCGACGACTTCTGGGTGGTGGTCGAGGATGGCCTCGCTGAGGGAGAGTTCATTAGCATGGAAGTGGTTGGTAGCAGCACAACACAGTTCGGAGGGGTCGGCGCGACATTCCGCGCTGTAGGCGGATTTGGAGGCGGGGCAAGAGGAGGTGGAGGACAGGGCGGTCGTCCACGGTAGCCTTAAGACAAAAGGATGATCGAATTGCCAAGCAGCTAAAAACTCCTCACGTGTGCCAATGTCACCACTCCTGACCATAGGGACAGCCATCGCCTCACTAGAGGCCAACAAGCTCCGAGCCGGACTCGCTCTACTGGGTATCGTCATCGGAGTGACTGCTGTAATTACGCTCATGTCGATTGGCCGCGGCGCCACTGAGCAGATCACCGGGATCATCCAGGGCCTGGGTACGAACCTCCTGTTCGTACAACCGGACGGAGACGACGCGCAACTTACGCTTGGCGACGCCAACTCCCTGGTCGATCCTGTCTATGCCCCGACAGTACTTGCCGCTGCGCCGGAAATCCGCAGCTTCGCAACACTTGCCGCTGGCCGCGAGAACACCTCGGCGCAGGTTGTCGGCGTGACACCAGCGTACCTCGGCGCCAGGAGTCTTGACCTCGCAAGCGGCATGTTTATCAAGTTTACCCACGTTGACAACCGGGACGAGGTCATCGTTCTGGGCTCCAACGTGGCGGAGCAGCTCTTCCAGAATCGCGACCCGGTTGGCGATTACGTCCGCGTAAACGGCCGAAGGTTCAGAGTGATCGGCCTTCTTGAAAGTCAGGGCGGCAGTGGATTCGGCACGTTCGACACCCAGGTGCTGATACCCATCACCACGGCGTACTACCGACTCAGCGGCGATCGCACGTCGACCGGTGATATCTCGGTCGATCTCATCAACGTTCAGGTCCGAGACGTCGATGAAATTGACCGGAGTATCGAGGAGACGAGCGGCGTGCTTCGCTTGCGCCACCGCATCACTGGAGAGGACGACTTCACGGTCATCAGTCAGCAGAGCACCATTGAAACCCTCGAAGAGACCACGAACACACTGGTCGTCTTCCTGGGCGTGATCGCAGGTATTTCCCTCCTCGTTGGCGGCATCGGGATTATGAACATCATGCTGGTATCGGTTACCGAACGCACTCGGGAAATCGGCATACGCAAGGCAATGGGCGCAAAGCGGCGCGATATCCTCTTCCAGTTCGTGGCAGAGGCGACCGTTCTGAGCATTGGGGGCGGCCTGCTGGGGGCAGCCCTGGGGTATGCGATGACCAGCGCAGTCGATGGACGCACCCTGGGAGGCCAGACCTTCACGACCAGCTTCAGCTTAGACTTCGCCATCCTCGCATTGGTGGTGTCCGCAGGTATCGGGCTGTTCTTCGGCATATACCCCGCCGCCAGGGCGTCGGGACTCCACCCGATAGACGCCTTGAGATACGAGTGACGCAAATGCAGGAGCCTTTGGAATACCGTCCCCTTGTCATAGTTCAATCGTTTAATTGACCAATACGGACACACAGAAAGTGAGAAGCATGTGAAGCTATTGAAGACACAGCTGAGCATGTTGGCAGGGCTGCTCACTATCCTGTTAATCCTTGCGTGCGCATCCTCTGATGAGGGAGACAGCGCCGCCGCCGCGCAGGTTGCGGACATGTCGCAGTTCCCAACTCCCACGGGCTCCCGTGCCCAGCCAGAGCCGACTGCACAGCCGGAGACCGCCCAGGTACAGGCGAGCCAGGATGCTAATGGCGCCACCGGCGAGCTAGCGCCAATGAGCCAGGCTGAGATACAGCAGCTTAGGCAGCGACTGCAGAGCGGCGAGATCAGTGAAGAGGAGGCCCAGCAGGCGGTCCAGCGTCTGCGGCAACAGTTCGGCGATGGAACCGGGCGAGCTGGTGGCAGCCAGGTCGCAGGCTCCATCGAGAGTGTTGAAGAAAGCACTTTCACAGTGGCGACAGAACTCGCCTCCGTCTCGGTAAGCGTGGGAGCGGATACCATCATCAGGGTGACGTCAGTCCTGGAACCAACGGCGCTGACCGACGGCTCCCAGGTTATGGTTGTTAGTGAACGCTTGGAAGGCAGCACACTCGCTAGAGCGATAACCATTATTCCTGAGGATCAGGCGAGGTTCCGCGGAGGGCAGGGCGGATTCGGAGGAGCACAGGGCGGACTCCGTGGCAATCAGGGTGGAGCCGGTGGATCTGCAGGGATCTTCGGCGCTGTCACGAGCGTGACCGACAGCGGATTTACACTTGAGACTCAGCAGGGGCCACTTCCGATCGTTATGAATGAAGAGTCCATTATCCTGGAGACTCGTCAGGGAGCCTTTGTCGACCTTGAAGTCGGAATGCAGGTCAGGGTCACCGGTCCAGCGGACGAGAACGGCAGTATAGACGCCCGGTCGGTTACTGTGACTCCACAGGGACTTGAAGGTCTTCGTGGACCTGGTTTCGGACAATGAGATTGCCGCACGTCTACTGCGCCGTGATTCCCCCGTCTATCACAAGCTCGCTGCCTGTCATGTAAGACGACTCGTCGGAGGCGAGAAACAGCACCCCATTGGCCACGTCTTCAGACTTGCCCACGTACCCGAGGGGCACCCTGCCCAACCAGCTCTGCCGTCCCTCCTCGGTGTCTAGCGAGTCGCTCGTCATGTCTGTATAGATGATTCCCGGGTGGACCGAGTTGCACCGGATGTTCTCTTTCGCGTACTGGATCGCCGTTGACTTCGTCAGGATGCGCACGGCCCCCTTCGTTGAGCTGTACGCCGCCGATTGTGGGCTGCCCTGGAGTCCGGCCACTGACGAGATGTTGATGATCGAGCCGCCGCCTGCGTCGCGCATCGCCGGAATCGCTGCCCTGGTTCCAAGGAACACGCCCTTGGCGTTGATGTCCATGATCCGGTCCCAGTCTTCCTCTGTGGTGTCCTCGACGCTCGCGCGAATCAATATCCCAGCGTTGTTCACCAGTATGTCCAGCTTGCCGTATTTGTCCACAGCGGCCTGCACTGCGTCGCTCCAGTCCGCTTCGCTGGTCACGTCTAGGTGTACGTATGTCGCGTTACCTCCGGCCTCGGCGATCTCGGCCTCGACCTGTTTGCCCAGATCGTCGAGGATGTCTCCTATCACCACCTTCGCCCCTTCCCTGGCGAACATTCTGGCCTCAGTGGCCCCCTGTCCGCGCGCGCCGCCGCTTATCAAAGCTACCTTGCCCTCGAGCCTCATACGTCACCCCCATCGTCATCGAGAATAGCTGCCGTCCGGTGGCGCAATTGTACGTCATATGTCGCTGTCCGGCCCCAGTTCACGACTCGACTCTCACCAGTCCGATAATCTTGCAACGCTGAGGCGCAAAGGCTTATCATTCAAGCTGGCGACGCGCGCCAATGCGACGGTCTTGGAGTACGCGCGCAAACTATCGAATCCCAACTTAGCAAGACCTGTGGACGGAGAACTCTTCATGGTGGCAACAAGCGGAAGCTCTACGGCGATAGTCAACACCCTTTCCCTGTCACACGGCGTGACAGCGCGAGAAGTCGAGCTGCCAGACTACGATAAGGACCGGCTCGAAGACGTCGGGTTCCTCACCGCCATGACACTGGTGCTCCTCGGCAACTATGCCCAGACCGGACACTTCGGCGGACCGCTGGCGTACACTCCTTACACCGTCACGTCCCACCTGGTCGGCCCGGACCTCGGCGGACTCAGGTACGACTATCGTCGTCCAAAGCACCCTTACGCTGACCGATTCATGCTTGCCGGAGGCCACAACGCCCCCGTCACCTACGCTCTCTGGATGATTCTGGGCGAGGCTCTTGCCCGCAAGCACGCCCTCACCGGCGACGACAGGTACGCCGCCGACCCCAACACCTCGATGCTCTCCATCGACGCACTCGGATTCCGCCGGGGCAGGGGAGCGCTCGACACGCTGCTGCAAGAAAACGACCTCGTCGATCACCCGCTGATGGCACAGGCTAAGATCCGTGGGATTCGCTCGCTCGCTGGACACTCGGAGACTACCGACTTGACCAACGATGTCAACGGAGGTCCGTCCGGCATCGGCATCGCGACCTCCGCCGGCAAGGCCGCCTTCTGGGACATCGTCGGCGCCCCCGACAGCCTCAAGATCATGGCTATCGAGGGCGAGTTCGCTATGACGTCCGGCCACTCGCAGGAGATGAAGACCGCCGCCGTCGCACAGCAGGTAGGCAAGCGCCTGCGCATCCTGCTCTCCTACAACAACGCTGGCATCGACGACGAGCTTGTCGGCAGCGTCATCCGTCCCGTTTACGACGCCTACCGAATCGAGGACCAGTGGGCCGCATACGGCTGGAACGTCATGACCCTCGACAACGGTAACGACTACGACCAGGTGGTCGCCGCTTTCAAGACGATGGAGGAGTGGGACCACGAGGATAACCGTCCGATGATCGTCGTCGGCAAGACCGTCAAGGGCTGGTGGCCCGCCGCGGTCGACGGCCAGATTCCAGGATATGGTGAGCAGGTCGTCAGCTACCACAGCCACCCCTACAACCTGGCCATGAACGGCGGCTACTTCGTAGGCCTTGCCGAGACCTTTGAGCGTCGCTTTGGGGTAGAGTTCGAGGGCATCCGCGACGGTGCCGTCTCCGACGACCGCGACCGCCTCATCCAGTTCAAGAAGAACATAGACGTTGCCATGTCCGTCCTGGAAAAGAACGGCCTCGGCGATTGGGTCGCCGACCGCCTGGCCGACCTCGGAGAGAGCGTTGATGACAGTCTGCCGCTGCGCATCGACCGCGCTACCAACCCGTTCAAGGATCCTCGGCTCGCGGTAAAGAATCTGCCTGTCGAACCACAGGAACTCACCGTGACTAACCCGAGCACTGGCGAGGAGAAGGGTCTGTCGATCAAGCTCTTCGAGGAACCGGGCAATGTGCGCGGCACGCGCAGGGCCATTTCCGAGATCATCAAGTGGGCCAACTACGTCACAAACAACCGCTTTATCGTCGTAGCCGCCGACCTCGCTGAGTCGATCAACGTCGAGCACGGCGCGATCTGGGACACCTTCGACCCCGTTGCGAACCCCAGCGGTGGCAGGCTCAAGGCCGCCATCCAGGAGGCGGGCAACGCATCCACCGCGATCGGACTCGTCGGCCAGTCGGTCTCTCTCGACCCTGACGAGCACGTTGGCGTCTGGGCGCTAAGCGGCACCTACGGCGCGTTCACCCCGCTCATGTACCTCCCCTCACGCGTCTGGAGCCAGCAGAACCAGGACAGCCCGTTCAGGACTGGCGTGCTGCACATCCTCGCCGGCCACTCCGGCCCGGAGACCGCGGCCGACGCGCGCACCCACTTCGGCATCTTCTCCCCGCAGGTCTGGAAGCTCTTCCCACGCGGACAGGCGATAACGCTCAGCTTCTGGGACTACAACGACGTTGCTCCCAGCTACTTCGCCGCCGCCGAAATCGCAGCGCGCGAGAAAGAGGTCGGAGTGATCGTCCTGGAGGTCGCCAGGCCGGACTTCCCGGTCGCCGATCGCAGCACCTTCGCAGACACCGATCTCAGGGCTGCGGCCAAGGGCTTCTACCTGATTCGCGATTTCGACCCCGATAAGCCTAGGCACGGCAGCGTGGTGGTGCAGGGATCGTCTTCAACCGTCAACCTGGTCTCCGTCCTGCCGAGGCTCGAAGAAGAGGGCGTAAACGTCCGCGTCATAGCCGCGATCAGTGACGAGCTCTTCACACGACAGTCACAGGAGTACCAGGACTCGGTGCTGCCAGCGAGCGCCAAGTACGACATGATGATCGTCACGACCGGCACTCGCCGCATGTGGCCCGTACAGAACGTCGGTCCACTGACTGACGAGTACTCGCTGACCTCTGACTGGGACAACCAGTGGCTGACCGGCGGCTCCGAGTCCGACGTCATAGCCGAAGCCCATCTCGACGCCGAGTCCATCTACACTGGCATCAAGCGCTTCGCCAACGAACGCGAAAGCCGCATGAGCCGCCAGAGGGATGCCATGGCCGGCCTGGGGTAGGGCAGGATGGATACCACGAACATTCGAGTGAAGCAAACCGAAGCAACGGGTAATGCTTCAACTGAGGAATTGCGCCAGCGTCTTGATAACGCCAACAGACACTTTCGGCGCAAGGCAGCTGCCGTACTTGGCGATGAGGACGCTGTCCGGCTACTGGCAGAGTTGTACCAGTCATTCAACCTGGATATCGAAGAGTTCGACACATGCCAACAGGGCATCGCGCTCGCAAAGCTGACCGCGGCTAATTTCTGCGAGGTCGGCTCCAAGGTGATATACATCACCAAGGCCTGGCCAGAGATTCATCGAGGCGCTCCATAGGGAATGACAAGCCAAGCTGACGCATTCAGCAACCAGTCAGCAGCTAAGCGGAGTGATTGTGTTTGCACTCACAGTATTGGACCAGACTCCGACATGTTCACCTCAAGGCTGCGTGTGCATTCCGGTGTCAGCGCTCGGCCTCAACCCTGGCATGTGAGACAACCCCATGACCCCAGAATCCTCCTCCATCGCTATGTTGATCGACGGCGGCAACACCTCTCGATCGGATTCTGAACCAGTCGCCAAAGTCATGCTCACAACTCCACGATCACCCGCTCCCCACGATCGAGCGTTCCGTATATCGTTCGATGATTCCAAGACCGATGATGTACTTGCTGCCGAGTGGGCCAATTGAAACACGAGGTATGGGCGACAGTCCCGGAATCTCGAGAGTACCGTAGAACAGTCCGGTAGACGTAAACCGATCGTCGGCGACGCGGTAGGTCATCAGGTAGTTTGGAGGGCCTATGTGGGCTGGAATGCTGCCTTCCGGAACAACCAGGTCACCTGAGAACCCGGTGTCTACTAGAGCGACCGCTTCTGTGTCCCACCCTCGAATTGTGATGCGAATGGGCAGAAACGGAAAGTCATCGCTGACTACCCTACGTGGAGCCATTCTGCCATGGCATCGTGGCCCACACGGGCCATCGCGAAGTTGTCGTGTCCGAACGTGTCTGTAGCCTGCTTGAGAAGCTCACCCAGTCTCTTGTCCAAAATAATCTCGCCCTTGTGCTTCTTCTCTAGGGGCTTTCCGTACTTTTCGTAGAGTCTACGTTGCTCTTTGAGCTTGCGTTCCATCCACTCGCTGTTGGTTGCCATGATGAGTGACTCCGACCGCGCCATCCCCAATGCGCCGTTTCCACTATGATTGTACATCCGATCCGCAGGTCGTACATTACCTATCGGAGATTTGCCCCCTCACCCCAGCCGCCTGATACGCGGCAGCGCGACCGCTGTAATCAGCCTTCCTACCGCCAGCATCGGTCCGCTAGCGAACAGGGCCCATCAGCGTACCGACCTCACCCGCGAGCGCGCCGATGGCCCAATTGTCCCACGGGTCAACGCTTATGCTAAACATCCACACGCCCATCGCCCTGCCTCGTTCTCGTCATGCACGTTATGCTGCATCAGCGTCATGTACAGCGTGCCCACCGCCATCACGCACGCTGTCGCGAGAGTCAACATTGCAAGGTAACACCTATATTGTCAGACGTCAGGAGCGCCATCAGGATGGTGCCGAAAGCGGCCATGACTACGAACATCAGCAGCCCATTTCTCCAGTAGCTACCGAGTCCAAGCTATGCAGATTACACCGGCCTTACGGCCACTACGATGGTGGTGGCACCGTGGGATTGGCCTTCTCCGTGTTCCGTATATTCGCCAGAGTGACGGTGAGGCTCATGGCCGTGGCTCTCGTCGCGATCTGGCATATCGTCCATGTGGGCGCCGCTCTCCTTGACTACATCAGCCCGCTCGATTCTCAGACCGGATAGCTCGGCCACGACTTCCTCCGGTGTGGTCAACGAGGCCAGGTCCTCATCGCTCCAACCAGCAAGTGGCCGCGATTTATCATGACTCACGAACAGGAGCCTGCCTCCTGGAGCAAGGACTTCAGCGGCGTTGGAGAGCATCCGCGCCCGCTGATCGGGCCATAGCTGTATGTAGAACGACGTGATCAGGTCGTACCGACCATCCAGCCGATACGTGGTCACGTCTGAGACCACGAACTCCACCTCAATTCCACTGTCAGCAACCCGCTTCCGCGCCTTATCAATTACAACTTCAGAGAAGTCCACCGCCGTCACCTGCCAGCCGCGCTCGGCCAGCCATATAGCGTTTCCGCCCGAGCCACATCCCAGATCGAGAGCGCGGCCCGGCTTCAGATCGTCGACGTGATCCACCAGCGCCCGGTCATGATCGGCGAAAGCGTGGTCCATCGTGGACCATATCTCGTTCCAGAACTCGACAGTGTCAGTTCTCATTCGCTACCTCCCCTTGAACCGTTCTATTTTACGGGAGATTCCAAATCGCCGTCGTTCTTACCCCAGCCGCCTGATCCGCGGTAGCGCGACCGCCGTGACCAGACTCCCCACCACCAGCACCGATCCGCTGGCGAACAGCGCCAACGGCGCGCCGACCGCCCCCGCTAGCCCACCAAGTCCCAGGTGGCCAACGGGCGCGACCCCTATGCTGAGAGTCCATGCTCCCATTGCACGGCCTCGCTGCTCGTTCGGCACGTTCTCCTGCATCAGGGTCATGTACAGCGTATCCACAGACATCGCGCAGCCCGTGGCCAGCGTCAGCATCAAGACATAGTGCACGAGGTTAGTCGAGATCAACAGTGCCATCAGGCTGGCTCCGAAGGCGCCCATGATCCCGAACATCAGTAGCCCCTTGTACCGGAAACTGCCCATCGACGATAGCGCCAGCAGACCTGCGATGCCTCCGATCTGCCTGATGGCTGTCATCACACCCAACCCGATTGGTCCCAGTCCCAGGACATCCTTGGCGATCACGGGCAGCAGGCTCATGTGAGTGAACCCGAATATCTCGGTCAGCGCGGCCAGTCCCATCAGCGTTACGAGGACGCGGTTTGTGCGCATGATGCCAACGTAGTCCGCAAGGTTGCGCGCTACCGACGCCCGCTGTCCAATCGCGATCTCACGCCGCGTACTGACCGGCAGCAGGAACACCACGGAAGCGAAGTACATCGCCGAGATGAGTATGAACTGGCCGCCCGCTCCATACCTGGAGATGATCACGCCTGATATGAGCGATCCCACCACCGTGCCGACCTGCATACTGACAGAGTTCAGGGACATCCCATTGAGCGCAAGCCTGGGCCCCACGATGTCGTAGGTGAGTGACTGCCGGGTGGTCATCTGGAAAGCCGTCACGCAACCGCCGGCTGTAATCAGAGCGAGGATGTGCCATAGGTGCGCGATGTCTGTAATCAGCACGGCGCCTATGATGAGCGACACAACCACTCCGCCCAGAGTGACCGTGATGAGCAGGGTGCGGCGTTCCACGCGATCGGCGACCGCGCCGGATACCAGCCCAAGCACGAAGAACGGCAGCATCGTCAGAGCGGACGACAGGCCGACCATGAACGGGGAGTCCGTGATCTCGAATACCAGCCAGCCCGTTACGACCCAGATCATCCCCATCGAGGCCGACTGAAGAAGGGTGGAAACCCACAACAGCCGGAAGTCCCGGAAGGCGAAAGACGGAGCCAGCCTTGAGATGAGTTCAACTGCTGCGACTGCGGTCATCGACAGGATGCCTTTCAGAGCGCCCCGCGAATGTCGCAGGTCAACTGGAAGTCGAAAGTCGCTTCAGAGGTGAGAGAAACTTCGGGCCCGGCGCTTAGCCCGTCTCTTCCTCCAGGGCTACGTACTTGGACGGGCACTTCACGATGACGTTCTCACTCTTGAAAACGCCGTCCGGATGATAGCGGCCCTCCAGGATGATCTCGGAGTGCTCGTTGAAGAATAGATCGGGCAGAACGCCCTGGTGAGCGGCAGTGAGGTCCTGTGTGCCGTCAGTCAGATTGAACTCGGCAAGAGTGGAACCCTCCGCCCTGTGGAATGTGTCAGGCACCAGTTTTCCGCTCACGCGCACCATTCGATCTTCAGGCGTGTAGCCGATGTCGATCATCTCACCCACAGTGTAGTAGTAGACCGTTGCGCCCTCGAATGACTGATAGGCGAAGTAGCCTAGGGCGGCAACCAGAACTACAAACGCGATCAGCAGCTTGATACGGTGGGACGACACTGGGCCATCGTCCGCTGGTAGGGTTTGGGAAATTTGACTTTCTGCCATAGGTCGCTCGGTCTCGATGCTACTGTTCGCTGGTTCGCCTGTCTCGCTCTTCGAGCGCCCGTTTGAGGTCCTGGATCTCGTTTCGTAGCTCACGCTGTCGACGTGATACGTAGAATACATAGGCGAAGAATGCCGCCCACGTAATGATATACACCGCAAACAGGAAGGGTAGATTGGCCTCCGGGCCTCCGCCTTCCTGGGCCGGCACGGAGCCTTGCGTGACAGCCTGTAGTGGACCTTCGTGAGCTCCGGCGACGCCCATCCCGGACAGGGCCACGATACTCATGGCAATGACCGCGCCGATCGTTGTGAGTCGCGGGCGGATGCTGCTATGCAAATCTCTGGTGAAGCTCATCTAGGTCTGATTCCGATCGTCTCAGCGAGTATCGCTCCATGAGCAGGTACACGTAGATTGTTGTGAAGGTCACGACGGAAACGAGCAATGTCAGTGCCATCTGCTCGTTGAGGTCGGACGGGACGTTTCTTTCGGGGTGTGCCGAGCGCCACCAGTCGGTGGCCTTGTAGATGATCGGCGCATCAATGGCTCCGATCAATGCAATGACCGACGCGAAACGCCTCCCCTGGGTTCCCGCAGGACCGTATGCCCGCACCATGAGGTAGCCGACGTAGATGAACCACAGCACCAGTGTGGTCGTCAGTTTGGCGTCCCAGGTCCACCAGACTCCCCAGACCGGCTTGCCCCATACCGCGCCGGTGACCAGTATCAGGCTGGCGAAAATGATTCCGAGCTCCGCGGTCGAGTACGCGAGGTCGTCCCACTTTTGTCTGCCGGTGTACAGGTGCAGGATACTTCCCACTGCCACTACGATGATCGACACCATGCCAATCCAGCCGAGCGGCACGTGGAAGTAGAAAATGCGCTGCGAGACGCCGAGGTTCTGCTCAGTGGGGACCCACATATACACCATGTACAGCGTGAGGGCCATCAACAGCGCACTGGCAACCAGCAGGACGTCTCCGGCTGTTCTGCGAACGCGGCCTGTAGCTGGAATGGAGGCTGTAGCCGATTGCGCCATCGTATGTGCAATATATCACAAATGCCCCCGTTCGTAGTAGGCGACTTGGGCCGAGGGATATGTCACACGAATGTAACAACTACTTAACATGGCCTTAACACCTCTGATGTACACTACTACGTGAAGTACTTCACAAATTAGGCAATGTTGCACGAAAGCCGAGTTCGCGAGGGCCACTGAAGGCTTTTCGGGACCGCGTACCGTGAATGGGGAGGCAGAGGATGAATGTAAGCGAGCTAATGCAACCCACAACCATCTCAGTTGAATTGGCGACCACGGTTACGGTAGCGGCGAGGTTGATGCGCGACACCGGAGCGGCGTGCTTGGTAGTGACGAACGGTGGAAACGTGGAGGGCGTCATCAGCGAGAGCGACATGGTCGTCGGCTGCATGGCGGACGGCCACATCCCCTGGCAGTGCAGCGTTGAGCGACACATGTCGGCCCAGTGCCAGACTATCTCTCCGGACACACACATCGGCGACGCATCTCTCATAATCATCGACGGTGAGTTCCGGTACCTCCCCGTTGTCGACGAGGGCAGACTGACCGGCATACTGGAGTCTGAGAGCATCTTCGGCGCCATAGAAAGCGAGATGGCTTACACTCCCGTTTAACCCTGCTCCTTCCCCTTAGCCCGAATCCACCGAACGGGGTGGTGGGGGTGGCGGAACGGGAGATAAGGGACATGGAGGAGCGATTGTCCGGTAGATTTTGGACAGTTGGCGTCAGTGGACGGTCTGCGGTGGTCGTGTCGAGCCGCTTACGGCGGGACAGGACACAGCAGAAGACGCTCACTGGCCGGTCTGGGGCGAGTTTGGGTGACGTTGGGGTAGCTGGTGGGTGAGGTTGGCGGGCCGGTTGCAGACGGCCGCTGTCAGGCTGGGAGTGGAATGGCTCGCAGTCGGGTCAGGGCGCGATTGAACTGGGTTTCCCAGGGCCAGCGCTGGGGCAGATGCAGGGTGAGGCGGCGTGCCGAGCGGGTGAGCCGTCCGGCGAGGGAGAAGAACCGTCGCCGCAGGGTCTTGGTGGTCACCAGTTGCTCGTCCAGACCGATGTGCGCTGCCCAGCGGGCCAGGTTATGGGCCATCACCCCGTATCGAGTACGGGGCAGGCTCTGCACCGCCAGCCAGGCGGCGTTGGCGGCGAAACGGCCCGAGGGGAGATGGTTCAACCCCATGCCGTACTTGAGGTCTCGGATGGCATTCTCGATCTCGGCGTGGCGGCGATGGTCGGTCTCCAGTTCCAGGGTTTCCCCGTCCCGGTCGGTGATGAAGCCGTAATAGCTGTAGGTGGCGAAGAGGGCCAGTTGGGAGCCGGGCGTGGGCTTCACCCGCCGGACGATGAGCCGCACCGGTGCGGCGTCGGGCTCGCTCTGGAAGGGGGTGTAGGTGGTCTCGGCCACATCGGCAGCGCCGTCCATCCAGTAGGGAATGGGCGTCCAGTCCTGCTCCGGTATGGCCTCAATCAACTCCCTCAGGCTGGCGTGTTGGCGGATGGTGATGGAGAAGCGGACATCCAGTTGGCGGCAGGCGGACACCACGGCATGGGTGTAGAAGCCGCTGTCGGCCCGCACCGTGAGTTGTCCCCTGGCTCCGGCGTAGCGCACCCGCCCCACCGTCTCCCGCAGGAAGTGTCCAGCGCCGCGGGCGGTGTTGGCGCGTCCCTCACGCAGCCGGGCCATCAGCACGTCGCCGGTGCCGGCGGCCACGGCCAGCAGCGGGTGGTAGCCCCGCTGGCCGGTGTAGCCATGGTGTCGCGCACCCTCCTTGGCCAGTCCGTAGGTCTCGCAGATGGTGGAGTCCAGAGCGGTCCGTCGCCGGGTCCGACCCCAGCCGACCAGGCCCGGGCCATCAGTTCCCGGCTCACCCGGTCCAGCTGACGGACGTGGCCCCAACTGAAGCTGCGCAGGAACGTCCCCAGAGTGGATGGCGCCTTGACCACACAGCCCAGAACCCGGGCCGTTCCGCCAGCGCGCAACGCGTCAGCGTCGTCGATGCAGTCTCCCCCGGCCAGGGCGGAGGCCACCAGGGTCAACATCTTGTCGCCAGGGTAATTGATTAGCGGCTTCGGCTGAGGCGTTGCGGTAGGCTGGGCATATTCTTATACTCCGGCTATGTGTACAGACAGAGACCCTCCACCCTGTGAGCACGGGGAGCTGATCGCCTTGGTCAGCCGACAGCAAGATCAGGTTGCGCGTCTTACGGCGACGATCAAAGAGTTGCGTAAGGAACTCGCCGAGGCCAAGCGAGCGGGAAAGCGCCAGGCAGCCCCGTTCTCCAAGGGTGGGCGAACCAACAAGCCCAAACGCCCCGGCCGAAAGCCGGGCATGGGGAACTTCAGCTACCGCAAGCCGCCGTCTCCAGATGAGGTCACCGAGCCGCCAGTGGATGTGTCGGTGGCCGACGACAACTGTCCCGGATGTGGAGGAGTGCTCGAGCAGGAGGGAGTGGATGTTGTCTACGTGACCGACATTCCCGAGATGCCCAGACCGCAGGTGACAGAATACCGGGTGCAGGTGTGTCGGTGTCGTGGCTGCGGCAGACGGGTACGAGGACGCCACGCCGAAGTTGGTGCGGACCAGTACGGGGCGAGTGCGCACCGTATGGGTAGAAGAGTGATGGCTGCGGCGCATGTACTGCACTACGGAGTGGGCATACCGGTTCGTAGGGTGCCGTCTGTGCTGAGGGCGCTGACCGGAGTGGAGCTGAGCCAGGGTGCGATCACCCAGGACTCACTGCGCCGAGCCCAGGGCGCTGTGGGAGATGCGTACCAGAGGCTGCGGGATTCGGTGTGTGCGAGTCGGGTCGTCCACACAGACGACACGGGATGGCGAGTGGGCGGTGAGGGCGCCTTCCTGATGGCGTTCGAGACCGAAGATGCCACGGTGTACCAGGTGCGTGCTCGTCACCGCAACGAAGAGGTGAGAGAGGTGGTGCCGTCGGACTATGGAGGAGTGATGGTGACGGATCGGGGCCGGAGCTACGATGCTCAGGCTCTGTCGGGTGTGAAACAGCAGAAATGTCTGGCACACGTGCTGCGCTCGATCAGTGAGGTGGTCGAGACCAAGGTGGGTAGAGGACGCACCCCCGATCGGAGTCGAGGGCATGGCTTTGGCAAGCGTCTGAGCGGCCTGCTCAGAGAGGCGATGGAACTGAGGCAGTCATATCGTCGGGGAGAGGCGTCGGACTATGTTGCGGAGACGGAGCGGTTGAGACGAGAGGTGAGCTATCATCTGCGAGACCGCCCGATGCCTGATCGTGACAACGGGAGGCTTCAGAACGAGCTTGGCTGGCACGATGACCGTGGCAACCTGCTGCGGTTTCTGGATGATCCAGGCATAGAGCCGACCAACAACCGTGCTGAGCGAGCGCTGCGCGGGGCGGTGATAGCGCGAAAGGTGTCGCACTGCTCGAAGAACAAAGATGGTGCGGATGCGTTCAGTGCGTTCACCAGTGTAATCAGGACGCTGGCCCGCAATGGTGGCGATCAGCCGCTGGTGGATGGTCTGTGTGGTGTGTTCAGCGGCGCGCCTGTCCACGCCCGCTCCACCTGAACCTCTTCCCCACCTCTACGCCTCCGCTAATCAATTACTCGCCAGGATTGGCGCGGCCTGGGGCGCGGCCCAGGTCAAGATGCCGGTCAACCAGTTGGGGCAGTCCCAGATGCAGAGCCAGGGTGGCCGGCAGGAGCAGCCCGGCATTGGCCACCAGGCGGTGGTCGTCAAAGGCGACGTGGATGCGGTCGGGGTGGTTGCGTGGTAGCATCTATTGGGTGCTCCTCGTCCGGGGTTCGGTTTGTGTTTCCAGAACCATTATCCCAGATGCACAGGAGCACTTTCTCACCCCTTCAGCACGCCGCGACACTCATCTTTTCGGTGGATTGGGGCTTAGTACCATCCACCGCCTGAACCGCCAGGTCCACCAACTTCATCGTCACTGCCGTACGCACCGTCCGCTCGAACAGCTTCCTCATGGCCTGCCGATGCCCTTTGTAGAACCTCCACAGGGTGTTGTGGTCAGGATGCTGCCACCCAGTCAGCCACAGGTACGGTAGCTGGTCCCGGCAGGCCGCCTCCAGCTTCCGGCACGAGCGCACACCGGTCATGAAGCCGTACAGCCACACGCTCAACAGCGCACGTGGATGGTAGGCTGGCGCTCCCATCGAGTCACCTTCTATGTCCACGCCAAGCTCCGCCCATGCATCTCGATCTAGAGCATCGACGAACTCGGCGACGAACCGCGCCGGATGATCCAGCGGCAACAACTCGTCAAGCGTCGGCGGCAACATCCACATCTGCTCTCGGCCCATCGGTCGAAGCGGCATCTCAATATCTCCCACCTTGATGTCGCTTCAAACGTACACCTGACCCATACTCAACGCCAACCCAGACTTGTGAGACAGGCTCCACTGCGAACTTTTCGCTGGGAGGTCCTGCTGTAAGGAGTCCAGTTTGGTGGACCCGGCTGTCCTGCCACAGGTTCGTGGCCAACCAGGTGCGACTGGCTCTGTTCATACTAGCCTACAACCTGGGGAACTTGGTGCGCAGGCTATGCCTGCCCAGGGCGGTCAAGCACTGGTCGTTGGGAAGCCTCCAGGTCAAACTTATCAAGATCGGGGGGAGGCTAGTTCGCCACGCCCGGCGGCTGGTGTTTCAGCTAGCCGAGGTAGCAGTGCCTCGGGAGGTATTTCGACAAGTGCTGGAGCGTATCGGCGGGCTCCATCCAGCACCAGGGTAGCGAGTATCCTTGGGATCATCGGAGGTGACGAGGATAGCCAAGGGGGAGCTGTGCGCCTGGATGAGTTGAAGAGTGTGCAAACGTGCTGAAAGCTGCCTCCGTTGCCTGGCGGACGCTAATTCACGGCACCGAGAGATGGTTTTGTGAGCCCGATGGGATAGTTGACGGCGTTCGTGGATGCCCCTACCATCACCGTCGTGAAGGATGGCGGGTTCTTTGGACACCCGCAGTCTGATATGGGGAATGTCGGTTTATTCTCTTCGGGAGTTGCTGGCCATGTAGCACAACCTCCGGTGCAGCGTCAGCGGGTAAGGTATCCCAGATTCATCTAGGGGCGACTTTCTTATTGGGCAGGAAAACGATTGGTCCGGCCAATAACGGATTTTTCGATGAGTTCGCCTTACAAGGCCATTACCTGCTGAGGGAGGGGAGGTTATGATCGGAGGCGGGATATAAACATCGGCATGAACGGCGTCTCGCTCAAGGTGGATAGCGAGGGCTTCTGGGTGGCGTCGGAGGTCCCGCTCCAGGTGCTTAGCTCTTCAGTAGGGGGCGACCTCGAAGAGACCAGCCATATCCTCAGCGCGGGAGTGCCGGCTGACCCTGAGCAGCGGGAGTACGCCCTTCGTAGACCCAGAGCCTTCGTCCGGGAACGAGCCCGGGCCCTGGGGATCAGCGACCCGGTCGTGGGCCTGATCACCGGCCTGGACCACGATCGGATCCAGGTGGCGACCTACGCCGAAGGGGAGACCTAAGTGGCCGCTCTGGCTATCGGCCCCCCTCGCCACAGTGGCTAAAACTCTGGCGTTGTTCGAGGCCGGGGTAAAGACCGAGGGAGGGTCAACGGCTACTGGGACTTCCTTGGACGCGATGGTCGTAGCCTCCACCGGCGGTGGCGTCTTTTCTCAGTAGGCGGCACCTCCACCATGGTAGGCAATCTGATCGGTCTGGCCGTCTACGATGCCGTGGCCGAAGGAGTACGCTTGGAACAGGAAGCATCGGGAAAATCCTTGGGCTCCGCGGCCGCTCGGAGCGTAATGTTGGTCCTGACCACGTCGCAACGCTAAGGGCATCAAAATGGGCCTAGCGAGCGCTTGCTCCTGGGCCGTGTAACGGTATTGTCCCGACCGACATCAGGGGGTAGAAGACACAAATCAAGACAAGACGGACTGGTACATTAGGCTTGATGCAAGGAGGTTCTGTGTCGACTGGCGACCTGCCCAAGTATGCTGCCAAGGGGGAAAGGCAGAAACTGGACCTTGATTGGATAAAATTGCTGCACCAAGAGGGACTGCCTCCTTTTTTGTCGGTAGCGTCCGATCCACCGGCCAAGTTTGGGCAAGCGATACGCGAGTTCAATCGAGCACAATACTGGCAATGTCACGAAACCCTGGAAGAACTTTGGCTGCCCGAAGGGTATCCCCTGCGCTTGTTTTACCATGGACTGATCAAGGCGGCGGTTGGCTTCCTGCACCTAGAGCGACATAACTGCCATGGAGGGACAGCTAAGCTCCGTGACGCCCAATATGCCCTGACTCCCTTCTCTCCCAAATTCATGGGCGTTGAAATCGGAAACTTGCTCAGCGATATCGGCAAGCGTTTGGCCTATTGCGAGGATGCAGAAGTAGCAGACTGGTACGCCATAGACCAACTTGCTCCAGTCTATTTACACTTTGAGAACCCCTATTGAAACCATGCTAGTATAGCTCGGTGAACGCCAGCAGGAGAACCAGAGGAACCTATGGTAAATCGAGAAATTCAAGCCACCTGGTATTACCACAACGGCACCAAGCACCCCCACGGGAATCTGATGAACCCTCGGCACTCCTTTGACCCGTCGAGCCAACCCCTGCTGTTCAAAATATACCCGGAACTGGATCCGATTCCGTTGCCGTTTGAGGCATCGCCATCGGTGGTGCCCGCGCTATCCGCGATCTCCATGGAGGTTATTCCCTCAGGCAGTGACGGAACACTGGATATCACCACCTTGAGCAGCATTCTGTACTTCTCAGCTGGGATTACCAAGAGGTTGAACTTCCCCTGGGGATCCATGCCGTTTCGTGCCGCGGCCTGTACCGGTGCTCTGTACCACATCGAGCTTTATGTGGTATGTGGAGACCTGCCTGGTTTAGCCGCCGGAGTCTACCACTATAATCCCGGAGGGCCGTCCCTAACCCGGCTACGGCCGGGCGACTATCGGGGAACCCTAGTGGCTGCCAGTGGCAACGAGCCGAGCTTGACCGATGCTCCCGCCATAATCCTCTATACCGATGTATTTTGGCGGAACGCCTGTAAGTACCAGGCCCGGGAATACCGCCACTCCTATTGGGACAGCGGAACCATTCTGGCGAACACTTTAGCCATAACCGCAGCGCATGGCCTACCTGCTAAGGTGGTGGCCGGATTCGTGGACAGCTCGGTTAACCGCCTGCTGGATCTGGAGAACCGGCAGGAAGTAGCTCTCGTGTTGGTGCCAGTTGGATTCGTTCCCGAGCCGTCAATCGGATCCTCTTCCGACTTAGAACCACCTTCGCTGGATACTCAGCCGATTTCGGAGTACGAGGTAGAATTACCCGCCATTTGGGAGATGCACGGTGCCTCCTCTCTGACGGATGAAGCAGAGGTGGTTTCTTGGCGAGGCGAAGGCCCGGCAATGCTGATGCCCCATCCTTCGGGACGCCTCGTACCGTTAAATCCCTACTCTGACGGCGAGACGCCCCAGGACTCCATCGAGTCGGTCATCGTTCGGCGCGGGTCCGCACGCCGTTTCAGCCACGAATCGATAACCCTCCGGGAGCTGTCGACGGTGCTCGAAAAGGCCACGCAGGGCATACCGGCAGACTTTTTAGGACAACCTGGCGCTGCTCTCAATGATATTTATCTGATCGTGAACACTGTGGACGACCTCCCATCTGGCGCATATGTGTTCCACCGAGACCTGAAGGCTCTGGAGCTGCTGAAAGAAGGAGACTACCGTCGGCAAGCTGGTCATCTGGGGCTCGATCAGCCGCTTCCGGCCGATGCCAGCGTCGACTTTTTCTTCATGACTAATCTGAATCCAATACTGGAGCGTTTTGGTAACCGGGGTTACCGGTTGGCTCAGCTGGATGCCAGTATCACAGCGGGCAAAATCTACCTGGCAGCCTATGCCCAAAGACTGGGGGCCTCTGGCCTGACGTTTTACGACGACCAAGTATCCGGATTCTTCTCGCCCCACGCGGAAGGTAAAAGCGTGATGTTCCTGGTGGCGCTGGGGAAGCGAGCCAGGCGTAGGCTAGTCACCCTCGACACCAGTCGGGTGAGGCAACAGCCCAACTTGTAAAGGGCACGCCACTTAAGGAACTTGACCATCGCTGAGGAGTTGCCATACCTGGAGAGAGAACACACCTCTCCGAGAGCAAGCGAGCAAATTTTAGAAGTAGAGACTATCAAGGTCCCAAAACCGTCAAGCTAGAAACCGGAGTCGAGGAGGGTTTGCATGAGAGTGTATTGGCGAAAGGTAAAAAGGGGAGAGAACCTGATTCTCAGTGACGAAAACGACGGCCATGAAGAGGAGCTTGGAGGGTTCCGAGACACCAAACGGGGCATCGAAGCGTTGGCGAAGACTTTTAGCTACGAACCGAGCCGCTCCCGGAAGGGGTTCCCATCTATCGAAGAAGCCAAGGATTTCGTGGAGTCCTTCAGACCTTGGGAGCTATTCGGTACCCAGGGCGTTACTGTTGACCCTGGGGTTAGGCCCGCCCTAGATTCGGCCACAACAGACACAGCGGGCACGCCAGACTAGCCAGCGCAGTCGATGGTGGCGGACCTGCGATCAACGAGAGGATGATGGCAGGTCTGGAAGAAGAGTTAGCCCGAATCCACCGAAGGGGTGGCGTTACAGCAGCCGAATGGGCGATGAGTGGCAAAGGGGGCGATGGTTCGGGCAGGACTTCGGGTAGATGGGTCCGGTGGCGGCCTTCAGCAGCCGCGTGGAGACCTTGTGGCCGTTTGCGAACGTTGGCAGGGCGAGATGGCGGGGAGAGGACGCAGCAAGAGACACTCTCGGACCGGGGTGGCGCGAGTTTGCGGGGCGGTTGGGTAGTCTGGTGGATGGGTCAGGCGCCGTCAGGCAGGAGATGGCAGGGCTCGCAACCGAGCGAGGGCGCGACTGAACTGGGTTTCCCAGGGCCAGTGCTGGGGAAGATGCAAAGTGAGGCGGCGCGCCTTGCGGGTGAGCCGGCCGGCCAGAGAGAAGAAGCGTCGTCGGAGGGTCTTGGTGGTTACAACCTGCTGGCCCAGACCGATGCGCGCTGTCCAGCGGGCCAGGTTATGGGCCATCACCCCGTATCGAGTACGGGGCAGGCTCTGGACGGCCAGCCAAGCGGCGTTGGCGGCGAAGCGTCCTGAGGGGAGATGGTTGAGGCCCACGCCGTACTTGAGGTCTCTTATGGCGTTCTCGATCTCGGCGTGGCGGCGATGGTCAGCCTCCAGTTCCAGGGTATCCCCCTCCCGGTCGGTGATGAAGCCGTGATAGCTGTAGCTGGCGAAGAGTGCCAGTTGTGAGCCGGGCGTGGGCTTCACCCTACGGACGATGAGCCGCACCGGGGTGGCGTCGGGCTCACCCCGGAAGGGGGTGTAGGTGGTCTCGGCCACGTCGGCGGCACCGTCCATCCAGTAGGGGATCGGCGTCCAGTCCTGCTCCGGTATCGTCTCAATCAGCTCCCTCAGACGAGCGTGCTGGCGGATGGTGATGGAGAAGCGCACATCCATCTCGCGGCAGACCGCGACCAAGGCGTGGGCATAGAAGCCGCTGTCGGCGCGCACCGTGAGTTGTCCTATGGCTCCGGCATGGCGCACTCGCCCCACCGTCTCACGCAGGAAGTGGGCGGCACCCCGAACGGTGTTGGCGCGACCCTCGCGCAGCCGGGACATCAGCACGTCACCGGTTCCGGCGGCGACGGCCAGCAGCGGGTGATAGCCTCGCTGGCCGGTGTAGCTGTGGTGGCGGGCACCCTCCTTGGCCAGTCCGTAGGTTTCGCAGATGGTGGAGTCCAGGTCGATGGTCAACGGCCCGTCACCGGGTCCGGCACCAGCGGCCCAGGCCCGCGACAGCAGCTCCCGGCTCACCCGATCCAACTGGCGCACGTGCCCCCACCGGAAGCTGCGCAGGAAGGTCCCCAGAGCCTGCCCTCGCGAAAGCGGGGGGTGGATGGCGCCTTGAGCGTGCAGCCGACGGCTCCAGCCGTCCCCCCGGTACGCAACACGTCCGCGTCGTCAATACAGTCTCCCCCGGCCAGTGCAGACGCAGCCAGTGTCATCACCTTGTCTCCCGTGTTCGCCCGCCCCGGCGCATTCCCCAGGTCAACGTGGTTGTCGACCAGTTCACCCAGACCCAGGTGCTGGGCCAGGGTGGCCGGAAGAATCAGCCCGGCGTTTGCCATCAGCCGATGATCGTCGAAGGCGATTTTGATGCGGTCGGGGTGATTGCGTGGTAGCATCTATTGGGTGCTCCCTTCCTGGGGTCGGTTTGGTCTTACAAAACCATTATCCCAGATTCAAAGGAGCACCTTCTTGCCGCTTCAGGACACTCACCCAACCCCCGCCTTCGGTGGATTCGGGCTTAGCAAACGGCCCGCTGCATGGTCACATCAGCGGGCCGTATCTATTTTCGGGAGAGAAGTGCAAAACTCCGAACTCCCACCCCTCATTCCCGCGAACGCGGGAGTGGCGCAACTCCCGATGGCTGAGTTTTGTACTCGCCTCTCCCAGGGTGAACAGTTAGACGACAGGCGCGCCATCTGGTACGTTTACCGGAACTCCGGGTAGAGGTGAGCAGATGGTCACGACACATGTAAATAGTACCGATGTCAACGTCCCGTCGACGTCAGTGAGTGTATACGACGCCATATTCCGCAGGCGTATGTCCAAGGAATTCATGGACGAGCCCGTATCCGACGAGACGCTCAACAGGCTGCTCGACGCGGCGGTCTGGGCGCCCAACCACCGGCTCACCGAGCCGACTCGCTTCTTCGTGCTCGAGAAGGGAAGCGCTGCGCGAGGGCGTGTAGCCGAGCTCGCGGCCGAAGTCGCCTTCGAGAAGGTGGTCAACCCCAACCCTGACCAGAAGAAAAGGTCTGCCGAAGCGAGCAGGAGCCGTGTACTCGACGCGCCAGCCGCCGTATACGTGTACAGCGTTCCTGGCGACAACGACGAGGTTACCCGTGAGAACTACGCAACCGCGTGCTGTGCGGTCCAGAACATGGCACTGGCGGCCGTCGCAGAAGGATTAACTCTGGATTGGAGCACAGGTGGAGTGACTCAGCACGAACGCCTGTCGGAGACTCTTGGAGCGGATTCGGACTGGGCCATGGTTGGCGCACTGTTCATCGGTAAGGCCAAAGTGGTCCCTAACTCCAGGCGCCGGCCGACATCCGAAGTGGTCTCGTGGCTTTCATGAGCCTCCGAGTGTCGAGGTAATAGCCTCTTCCAGCTCCGCAGAACTGACGAATCCTTCGTACTTGGCCCTGACTAAGCCTTCTGCATCGATGACGAACGTCCACGGCTCTGTCGGCAGACCCCACTCGGCGAGCGTGGGTGCGAGCTTCGCGACGGATATTCCACTTTCGCGAATCTCAGGCGGGTTGTCATAGACTTCGACGTGGATGAAGTTGATTCTCTCCGAGTGCGTCGTCTTTAACTGCTTGAGCGTATCCAGCTGCGGACCGCATGTGGCGGTCTTGCAGTAGGCAGGCGTGGCAAAGCTGACCACTAGAGGTATCCCTTCGTCCAGAGCCTCCGCGATCGTCTTGGCATACAGATCGGGATCAGGTTTGGCGTCAGTCGTCAGCTCACTGAGGTCGCCGACGTCCCGAGACGTCTTGTTTCGACTTCTGGGAGCCGCCGACCCCAGCGCCGGAGTCGCGCTCTCGGACTTCACCTGTACTCGCGTACCCGCCTGTGACTCCAAGCCGTCCGGGCGTTTCAGCCTGAATCCGAGTCCCCACTCGCCGGTCTCGTCGAACGTCAGATTCACTTTGTAGACACCTCCTGAACCTCCCGGCCAGACCTGGAAGTCCGCGGGGACAATCTGCCTCGGCCCGTCCGGACCAGACGCCTTGAGCAGGAACGTCTCGACGCTCACCTCGGCATCTTTTATCGGCCCTTTGCCCTGGCGTATGAGACCAAAGACAACTCGGTTGTCCCCCACCGCGAGGTCAGTTGATGCTACTGTGACCGTAATAGGGTCCGGCAATCCTGGAGGAAGCGCTGGTGGTACAGGTTGAGAGCTCGGCGAGACCGCTGTTGGCTCAGGTGACACCGGAGTCGGCGAGACGGCTGGACTGCCTGAGCAGGCAATGCCGATCAGCAGCAGTATCAGGACGACAATGGTCAAGACCCGCGGTCGGAGTGACGTCGCTTCCCGGCTAGCCTTCCAGTCGATCACTCAGAGCGACCTACCCGAATGGACGCCGGTGGCTGAACTCGCCCTCTTCGCTGGTGATGAACTCCAGCAGGGCAGCTTGGCCGTTCTCTGTAGCGCCCTTGGCCCGCAGGATGGCTGGTCCGATGTCTGACGGATCTTCGATCCGCTCGGCCCAACCCCCCATCGCAGTTCCGAGGTCGGCGTAGCTACCGCCGAGGTCACGGGTGTTGTACAGCTCGTGCGAGCGCGCCATGGCGGACGTCTCGATCGCCATGGACGAGTTGTTCAGTACGATAGTCAGAATCGGTATGCCAGACCGCACGGCCGTCTCGAAGTCGAGACCCGTCATGCCGAACGCGGCGTCACCCATGAAGTTGACAACGAACTTTTCCGGGTCCGCGAGCTTGGCTCCGATGTTCAGTCCGAGTCCTGTGCCCAGACCGTGCGACTTGCCCCAGCCCAGGTACGTGTGAGGTCCGCCTGCCTGGTAGAACGGCATGAGCTGGTCCCTGGGGCTGCCGGAATCATGCGTGACTATCGCGTGGTCGGAATCGACATTCCGCATGAACTCCTGCATCACCCGGTATGGGTTGACGGGCACCTCGTCAGAGTTCAGCTTGTGCGCCCACTGGTCGAGCCACGCCTGGCGCACCGATGCGATCTCCTCGGCTGTCTCGCCGTCTCTCGACTCGCCGCCAAGCCGGTCTTTGCACGCCTCGATCATCTGCCGGATGATGAGCTTGGCGTCACCGAGCAGCGGGAACTCAACGTCGTAGTTCTTGCCGATGTCGATAGGGTCGTTCGTCGCTTGGATGAAGGTTTTGTCACCGGGGATGTTTGTCGTCATCCCGTGCCTGGTCAGGCTGGATCCGACCGCGAACACTACGTCTGCACGCCCCATGAAGCGGTAGGCTGCGCCGTTCATTACACCGGAACTCGACCCAAGCGACAGCGGATGCTTCTCAGGGAAGCCGCTCTTCCCCGCCATACTGGTCGTCACGGGAATCTGCAGCAGCTCGGCCAACTCGACAAGGTCGTCTGACGCCTCGGCGTGCATAATACCCTGTCCGGCGTAGATGATGGGGTTCGACGCCGAAAGCAGCGCCTCGGCGGCCTCGTCCACCGCTGCGACATTCGCACCGGCAGTCGCTACCTTGACCGGGCGATAGCTGTCCACGAGGCTGTCTGGCACGTCTTCGGCCCCGATGTCAGACGGAATCTCAACCATCACAGGGCCCGGCCGACCCATCTTCAGACGTGCGAATGCTCTGCGCATCGTCTCCATCACCAGATTCGACGCCTTCAGTCGCTCAACGTGCTTGGTGATGGACTCGTAGCTCCTGACCGAGCTGAAGTTAGGATAGACTCCGTCCCGGTCACCTGGATATCCAAGTGGAAGCAGCAGCATCGGCACGGCATCCGAGAATGCTGTGGCGACCCCCGCGTAGGCATTCTCAGCACCGGGCCCGTACTGCATAGCGAAGACGCCCGCTGGACGTCCATTGGTAACGCGGCTGTATCCATCCGCGATGCCGACACCCACGCGCTCCTGCCGGCAGATGATCGGCCTGATGCCGACGTCCGCTGCCGACTCGATCACGTGCGTGGTCGGGAAGGCGCTCAGGTATTCGATGCCTTCCTTCTTCAGAATATGGGCGATGGCGTCAAGGGTTTGCATGATAAGGCTCCAAGCTGCTCGAAACGCCTGCCGATGCGGACGCGACTAAAGGGTTCTGAAGGAAACGCCTACGCTGAGAAAGGCTTTCGTGTCAGGTGTCACTGAGTGGGCGCTAATTTCCCGACTGGGCCTTCTTCCGCAGCCCCGCAAGCACTTCATTCAGACTTCCGGACCTGAATCCCTCAAGGTCCAACGTCACGTAAGAATACCCGATCGACCGGAAGAACTCCGTCACCTTTGTACGGGTCGGCTCCTCGGTCAGCATCGGGAAGTCCGCCGATTCGACCTCGATCCTCGCGACTGTGTCGTGGTGACGCACCCGTAACTGCCGAATCCCGATGTCGTGCAGGAACTCCTCCGCCTGTGCGATGCGAGTCAGCGCCTCAACCGTGACAGGAGTCCCGTACGGTATCCGAGACGACAGGCAAGCCTGCGCCGGCTTGTCCCACGTAGGCAGGTCTATGCCGTGAGACAGAGTGCGAATCTCCGCCTTGGACAGCTCTGCCTCGACCATCGGACTGCGTACGCCGTACTGCTTGGCGGCGTTTAGGCCCGGTCTGAAGTCACCCAGGTCGTCCGTGTTTGTGCCGTTGGTGATGTGCTCGTAACCCTCTTCCTCGGCGTAAGCCGACAGATAGGTGTAAAGCTCGTCCTTGCAGAAGAAACAACGGTTAGGATTGTTCGCGGCGTAGTCGTCCCGCTCCACTTCGTGGGTCTCGATAACGCGGTGGTTGAGTCCGAGCCGCTCTGCGAGCTCGACTGCCTCACGAAGCTCCGATGGCGCGAGGCTGGGTGACTTTGCCGTCACCGCCAGCGCCTTGGCGCCCAGAACCTCGTTCGCCGTCGCGGCCAGAAACGCGCTGTCCACCCCGCCAGAGTAGGCCACGATGACGGTGTCCATCTCGCGAAGGATCCCGCGCAACGCATCCATCTTCTTGGCGGCTGTCTGTCTGTCTACTATTTGGACTTCTGTCTGGGTTGCCATCGGCAATTCTCCGATAGGTTGCACGGCTAAGTCGATACATCCTCGAGCGACTCCAGCTTGCTCAGTAGTCTCTTTACGCTGTCTATGTTTCCCACAACTGTCGCGTCGTCCATCCATCCCTCATAGAAGTTGACATGAAGACTACTTGCCACGCCGAACAGCTCTCGAATTTCCAAGTCTTGGCCCTCGTCCGCAACCCGGCGAGCAGCGGTGAACAGATGCCGGTGGCTGTCGTGTTCCCATCCACGCTGCCCTGCGCTGCACTTGACGGCTCGAACTGCAGCGCCCCACGCTTTCTCCGATGCTTGGAGGGAGATAGTCGCCACGGTCTATCACATCGTCGGCCTGTCGGATGAAATGGAGGCTGACCGCCTTATGTTCCTCAGCGAGGGTCATCAAGCACTCTTCTTTATGTCGATGCTCTTCCGACGTTTCGAGATAGCCTGCGAGTCCGTTGCAGTGACTGGCGCCTCTGGCGCCAGTTGCGGTGACCGACTCTAGCAATTCGGCAGCATGTTCGAGTGTGAAACCTACCACATCGCCCTCAGCATTGAGATTCTCTGCAATGTCGGCACCCTCATCCGCGGGCCGACCGTTCCACAAGGATAGAATATCAGTTTCAGAGTCGCGTAGCATATGCTCAGATTCATGGCCATTCTAAGGCGCGACGCCTATGAGTACTAGAGGAACGGCGGGAACACCTCGTCCTTGCCTCATGACATTGAGCAAGTCGCGCTCGAAGTATGGCACACCCGAGGACATTTCCCTCTCAAGCTCTTTCATGGGAAGGATTTCGATGCCGACGTCGATTACATCTGACACGAAGAAGGCCATGTGCTTAACGAACAGGTCGTGCGCCACGAACGCGTATTTCCCGAATTGCACCTCCACTGCTACCCGATCCTTAACGAAGTCTGTCTGGTTGTATGAATAAATGGGTTCCTGACCTGCTTCTTCGACGACAATTCTCTGCTGATCCGTCGGCATGTTGACAATCGTCCGGACGATCTTTTCTTCAGACGTTACCCAGAACCCTTGTCTGCGCTGTTCCCAACCGCGGCCCTTGAAACCGGCGGCCATGGCTTTATTCATATCTATTGGTGAGTAGAGCAGATTCCCGATCATGGTTTTTTCACGAGACACCTTTGTGCGGCATGCCTCTGCATCTACTGATGCAATGACTTCCAGAATCTCGTCCCATAGCTCTTTGCGGTGAACTAGTAGAAACTCCTCGCCATTCAGATGTGAATAGCGGGCAACGACCTTCATCAGTGGCCGCCTCTAGGCCTCGTTGGATCATAGACCGGCTTGCCCATTGGGCGGGTTCTCAGCGTCCCATTCCTTAACGCTCTCAATCGTTCGTTGGCTATGTCAACGTACTCCTGCACAATGTCACACCCATATCCAATTCGACCATGTTTCTCGGCCGCAATCACAGAAGACCCCACGCCCATGTATGGGTCCAGGACCGCATCACCGGATTCTGTCATAGACAACACCAATCGCTCTACAAGCTCTACAGGGAACTGGCACGGATGAATTGTCTTCTCGACATGGTTGCTCTTCACGTTCGGAAGTTCCCACACGTCGCTGGGATTCTTGCCCAACGGATTACCGGACAGTTTGCCGATGTTCGGCCCCTTGAAGTGCCGTTTGTTCGGATACTTCGATGGAACCCTGATCGGGTCGAGGTTGAATGCGTAATCATCGGTCTTGGTGAACCAGTTAATCGTCTCATAGCGTCCTGACAGTCGCTTGCTGGAGTGCAGTCCATGTCCGAAGTGCCAGACGATTCGGTTTCGGAGCTTGAGACTATGCGATTTGAAGATTGGGTAGAGAGCAGTGTCGAGTGGAACGACTTCCCCGTCGATCACGTAATTGCCCACCTGCCAGCAGAGCGATCCTGTTGGGTGCAAGACACGCACACACTCCGCAATCACTCGCGATTGACTGTGTAAGTAGTCGTCCAGGGGGGATCGCTTCTCGTATGACTTGCCTAGGTTGTACGGCGGTGATGTAACGATGAGTTTCATTGAAGAGTCTGGAAGACCACGCATGAACTCAAGGTTGTCCTCACAGACGATTACAGACTCATAGACAGTCTGTCGAATAACGTCCTCGTAATCATGCTCATCCGGAAGATGCTCCAAGAGCGGCTGTTGGACATCTCGAATCTGTAGCTGATTATTCGGCACCGACGACCCTACCCCTCCATCATCTCTTGGATGATCGCCTGCATCTCTCCGTTGTAGTGCTGGTAGCTCCGATTCTGATAGCCGAGTATGCGTTGCGACTCCTCTGTATCGTACCAGTCCATCCAGCCGGGTGCTTCGCGGTACGTGGCCAGTTCAACGGGCGCTCCCATGACCTCGTAGAAGTCTCTCACGTAGTCCCGACCGTGAAGCTGCCACGTCGGTCCTCCGCCTATATTGAATATCTTCCCTCCCGCCTCCGGGGCAGATGCAGAGGCGAACAGCGCGTCCGCAACGTCGTCGCGGTGGACCATCTCGACACGCTGGTCCTCCATGAATGGCCAGGGGGTCGGCGGCTCCAGGAACGCTGGGACCGAAATCCCCGCTATTCTGAGCGACACCGTGTTGCTCAGGGACGACTCAAGGATCAGCTTCTCGCCCTCGATCTTGCTGTCAGCGTAGATGTCTATGGCGCTCTGGGAGTGGCCAACGCGCACGGGCGGCTCATCGGCGCTGGTGTCTCCGTAGGTGCTGATAGACGACGTGAACACCAACCTTGCGCTGGGATTGACCTGCTCCATCGCGGCGATGATGTTCTGTGTGCCGCCGACGTTTACCCTGAACGTCAACTCGCGGTCTCGCTCGCTATTGGGCGGAAGTATTGCTGCCAGGTGAAGCACGGCGTCCGCGCCGCCCACGGCTGCCCGTACTCCGTCGGCGTCGGTGATGTCGCCCTTGACGTTGTCGATGCCGTCTCGACCTTCGAGTCCAGAGAAGTCCATCATCGGAAGGTCGAACACGCGGACTGCGCGACCGGCTTCGGCGAACATCTCGACTAGCTGTCGCCCGACACTGCCCGCGCCCCCGGTGATCAGTACCGGATCGGTCACGTGAGCGTCGTCCCCTTCATTCCGGCCTGCTCGATGACATCCTGTGCGCTGCCGATTAGTTTCGTAAGCGCGGGACCGAACGCGTCCCAGTCCCCACCGTTCTTGAGGTTGAGAGCCGCGTCTGCGTCGCGCATTGCGGTGCGCGTCGGCGGTACGGACGGCATTGTCTGGAAGAAGAAAGTCCCGCTGACCTCGCCGAACTTGTCAACTATCTCGGCGACTGAGGTCTCCCAGTCCGAGTTCCGGTCACCGAGGCCGTCGGCTATCTGCTGGCATGTCGAGATGCTCTGCTCGAGCATCTGCTGTCCAGAGGGTGGCATTGTCTCGTTATCCTCCGTGCTCTAGTAAATTGCATTACTCCAGACTTGGAGAGGTGAAGGGTGGCTCTCACTCCTCACTTCTATCTCTTAGAAATAGGGGCGGGTACAGGACCCGCCCCTATGATTCACACTGAATTACGACTGGCGGGAGGTCCCCAACAGGCGCTATCGCCTAGTCGTCATCGTCGGCTGGTACCAGCTCCTCAAGCTCGGCTCCCACGTGGTGGCCGTTTGTGGCGTCCTCGTAGTGGTGCTTGATGGCGTCGATGTCGACCTCGTCCTTGCGGTCGAAGCCCTTGCCATCATGCCGGTCGTACGGGAACGGCATGAAGCGCTCGAACTTCTCCATGTACCGCGGGCGGCTGGCCCTGCGGTCGTACGGGAATCTGTGCATCTCTTCGGGCTGAGGTTCAACGTCGACCAGCTCGTAGTCACGGCTGCCGAGTCCGATGGCGTGGCCGGTGTTGATGCTCGCGACCTCACTCTGGGAGTGGAACGTCGCTGCGGCGGCCTCGAACTTGCGGTCGCCGGGGTGGTGGGCTTCCATCATCTCGGCGGCGGAGCCGGGCATACCCGGTGAGCGTCTGGCCGCATCCACACACGCCATGTCTATCGCCACGGCGTCTGTCGAAGCGAACACGCCCAGATGCGGCACGATCGGGACGTCCGAGTGGTTGCCGCAGTCACAGCGAGGCGCGACGTCTATCGCCATGTTGATGTAGCCGACCTTGCCGTTCAGCACCTTCTCGACACCCAGGCAGGCGTCCGCGATGGCGATGTCCACAGCATCGAAGTTGACCGGCGGAATCTCCAGGATTCCCTTGCTGCCCATCACGCCGAAGCAGCCGAGACAGGTTGCGCACTTCTCGCGTTCCCACTCGAGCTCGTCGTTCTCGTTGATATTCCACAGGTTGAATGGGCAGCAGTCTTCAAGGAGTTCCCAGTCGGGAGTGTTGGCCTTGCCCTTGAACGCCTCCGGGTGGAAGACAGCGGCAGCGCCGAGTCCGTAGTTCGGGTGGCCGCCCATGTGGACGTTCAGCTTGCCGCGCTTGGACTGCGCGCCGATGCCCAGGTTCTTGAGCGCGCCGCCAATGACGCCCATGCCGTGACCCTTGAAGTGGGTGAGAGCGATCAGTACGTCGGACGCGGCGATTGCCTCAGCGACGTATGCCTCTTTCAGCAGGTATCCCTCGGGGATATCGACCCTGAAGTCGGCGGTGCCTAGCCAGCCGTCCGCGCATACGAACGGGCAGCCGAGCGTGGCCGAGTTGAATCCGTTCCGCTCAGCGGTCAACAGGATGTCGAGCTGGCTTGAGCGCGATCCGTACGGCGCGTACGTCGACGTGGTGGTGTCACATACGAACGGCCGGCCTCCGAGCTCCTTGATCCTGTCCGCGAGAGCTCGCGGATAGACAGGGCGGAGATAGGCGGTGTTGTTCCATTCGCCGCAGTGAATCTTGATTGCCACTACGTCGTTGGGCTTGATCATCTTGTCGAGCCCGGCCGCGTCGAAAACCGTGGTCATCTTCGCTACTAGGCTGGTCTCGGTGGACGTCGAGTGAGCGTCCATCCAATAGACTTTGGACTTGCTCATGTTTCCCTCCCTGGCGGGCTCCCGTAACCCAGCTAAATGCACATACACACAGTTATAGATATGACGGTGTCGGTGAGCGTAACATTGGGTTTGTAGCTTGTCAACGCGCCTGCGGGCGGAGAGAATTACAAGAGTTCCAAACAAGGAGAATCGAATGCCGACCTATTCATACGACCACATACACCTGCGCAGCCTGGACCCGATTGCGACGGCCCGCTACTTCAATGAGATGTTCGGCGCTGAGATCATCGAGTCCATTCAGTCCGACGGCCAGCCCCGGATCGATCTGGACATCAACGGCCTGACGATCTTCATCGCCAAAGCAGATGAAGACACCCCAGCGGGGCCTGCAGACCCGCATCTCGGCCTGGACCACTTCGGCCTGCGAGTGGACGACCTGGACGAAGCCGCGGCAGACCTGAAGTCGAAAGGCGCAGAATTCTCCACCGAGCCGTTCCAGCTTCGACCCGGCGTCAAGATCGCATTCGTAAGGGCCCCCGGAGACGTCAGGATCGAGCTTCTGGAAAGGAGCTAGTCCGCCGCTATCGCCTCCTCGGCGAACTCGGGCATTACCTCTTCGGCGAACATCTGGATGGATCGGAGCCACTTGTCCTGGTCCAGTCCGGCGGCGCCGAACTTCCCGAAGATGCGGTTGATCCCCTTCGACCTCAGCACCTCCAGTCGCTCGCAAACGACCTCGGGAGTCCCGACCAGCGGCCGTATCCCCTCCTGCCTCGCGCGCTCAGCAGCCAGGAGCCGGTCCTGGTCGCGATGTACCCAGTGCTTGTAGTTGTCGGGGATGTTGCCGTCCTTGTCGGCCGGGTTGCCGATCCGGTAGAACTCCTCGTTGATCGACGCTTCGAGTCCCGCAGTCTCGCTTTCGGCCTCTTCCATTGTCGGCGCGATATAGACGGTCGCGCTCACCGGTAGGTCGATGTGCTCATGCGGGTTGCCGTGATGCTCCATGCGCTCGTGCCACATCTCGACGATGCGCGGCGTCTGTCCGAGCGTCGTCGTCGGACCGCCTACCAGGATGGGCACCCCGATCTGGGCAGCGTAATCCACGCTCTCAGGACTGGTGCTGACCGCGATGTATATGGGAGGGCCTGGCTTCTGGATGGGCTTGGGTATCACCCAGACGTCTTCGATGTCGACGAACTCGCCCTTGTAGGTGAGGCTACCCTCCTCCCAGCACTTCTTCACGACGTCCAGGTACTCCTTGAACAGCTCCCTCGACCTGGTGATGTCCACACCCATGCCGTGGAACTCCCGGGCCTGGTAGCCGGCGCCCACGCCCAGGTTGAACCTGCCGCCGGAGACGATGTCGATGATCGCGGCCTCCTCGGCGACCTGAACAGGGTTATGGAAGGGCAGTATGACGATCGAGGTGCCGATCCGCGCCTGAGTCGTCCTCGCAGCCACCGCACCCATGAAAGAGAAGATGCCCGACAGAATGCCGTGCCTCGAGAAGTGGTGCTCCCCAAGCCAGATGTCCTGGATGCCGAGCTTGTCCGCGAACTCCACCTGCTCCAGCGCATTCGTAAGCGTGTCCTGGTCGGACATGGTCTCGTGCCACCTGATTACGTCGAACATACCGAATCTCATGATTCGCTCCTTATTATGACTAATACCAATTCGTCATCAATGCGCCGCAATCTTCTAAATGCCCCTGAAAGAGAAACGGCTCCCGCCGTCATTCCCGCGCTCTCGCCGTCATTCCCGCGAAAGCGGGAATCCATTGGGGACAGCCAACGAAAACATAGCGGCATCACGTAAAACAGGCATTAGGCCACCCTGTCCTCAACAATCAGCGTGCGCCCAACGGCATGAAGGGCATTCTCTACCTGGCTGATGTGCGAGCGATGGTCTGGGTTGACGAGTCTGCGGATCGCATTAGTTGGAAGTCCTCTCAATGCCGCAAGCATAGTACAGTTGTGTACGACTTCCAAGAGACGGACCAATAGACGAGCCTGTCCCAGATTGTGGTGTGCACTACCATTTCGTCATTCCGGCGAAAGCCGGAATCCAGGGGTGGCCGGGTTCATGCAGAGTACGCCTGCTAATACCATTTCTGTGTGATGTCACCGCATTCTCGTTGGGCAGTCCGATGGATTCCCGCTTTCGCGGGAATGACGGAGGAGGGGGCGCTACGGCATGTGATTTACGGCGTAGTCACAGCGAATTGGTATAACTTGGCGCTGGCTCCGAACGACTTCGATGCGCACAGATGCCTAAACACCTGATGGGACGTGTTCAAGAGGGAAGTTGGTTTGGAAGCTCACCATCCCGTTCGAGAGCGATCTCGAACTCGTCACTGCAGGCCTCTCATATCAGCCCGGCAGTGGTCTGTCCACCATAATCCCTGGTGCCTCTGAAGAAATCCCTTACATCCAGATCGAAGTCGTCACGTGTGATGTTTTGCGCCCGTCGAACTGCTTGGCGGCACGCAAGGTCTGCGATCCGATACCGGTCTGGAAACCAACTATCAATACTAGTGACTAGGCGGGATGAGAGATCGGCGCTGAAGTACTGGGCACGGTCAATGCCGTAATGTTCCCGCAGCACCCTTGCCATCAACCATAAGATGTGGAAATTCGAGAATCTTGTTGACGGTGTTTTCCGGAGTATGCCTTGAAGTAATCGCCAAGGAAGGATTAGTTGCTGTGCCTTGACGGCGGGTGGAAATGCTCGTTCATACCATTGTCGGTCTTCAGCCGAGCGGATACCTTGGAAGACGTACCTCACACGGTCTAGTGCAACAGAAGGATCACCTAAGAAGGCCAACGATGCTTGGGCCAGCGGTTGCACTTCAATGTGACGCTTTCTCCGACCAGTCTTAAAGCGAGCCTTCTCACTGTCGGGCAAGACGAAGCGCCAATAGCCCTGTTTGATTTCATAGAACCATGGTGGCTGCAAACGCTCGAATTCATAGCCGAGGAGCCGTTGCTGTAGCTCGAACGAAGTGTAGTCTTTAGCACGAAGAGCCGTCTGAGAGTTAGATGCCACAGCTATGTTCTGAGCGAAGCCTGCGTCGGCTACGACCAGCTTCAGATCGACATGAGTCTGTGCAAGTTCCTCTTGGGTGCGCTTACTTAGAGTCACAGTGGTCTGGCAGCCATTGACGATCTGGAAATTTGTGACTGATATATCCCCATCCTCTGTGATTTCGAAGTCGTCACAGGTAGCGCACATACCGTTGTTCAGGAGATGGAAATGGCTCCTACCCTCCTCCGTGTCGAGGGTTTTGCTGATATTCTTGTTGACTTTGGCGTTCGCAATTGGTCCGCGGGGATTGAGGTTAAACAGCTTGTACCCGTTATTATAGAACACTCTGACAATCTCCCTGGCCGGGATAGTTGCGCGGATTGATCTGGGACCTGACTGGTCGACTACGTAAGTCCATCTGTCATTGACCTGTAGTTCAACGTCGGTTCTTTCTGTTCTGAATCCGGCACGGTAATCATCGAATGCCTTGGCTACATCTGAGAGGTCCAATAACTCGAATGAGCACCGACAGATGAGGTTATCCCCTGAGAGACGCGTCAACGAACGTTCGCGGCTTCGACGGGACTCCGCAAAGGTCCTGGCAGCAGGCGCGAATCCTCCCCTGGAAGCAAACACCATAGAAATGCTGAAGTCCTCGGCAATCCTTGCGTCCATATGTTCGCTGAGTTCTCTAACTGATTGGTTTGTGGAGTTGGTGACCCTCTGTCCACTGAGGAGTTCCTCAGGAGCCTGCCAGAATTTTGAAACCTTGTCTTCCGCGACCTTGGCTTCCCCTCCAGCGGACTGAAACAGGAACACGGTCTCAGACTGTTCATCAACGAACCACCCGTCCACTTCGAGATCACCGCTGTGATCGATGGCTGTCAACTCGATGACCTGCTCATCAGAAAGCGTCGGGTTTGGCGCTATGATCTGAAAGGCAGCGTGCCGGAATGCCTGACGCTCATCGCCCTCGTACCAAGTCTCCGAGAGTTCGCTTAGATGCTCGTTGAACTCATCGAGTGCACGTCTATCGGCTCTTGCTGCCATTCGGAATTCTCCTGTCTATCGTCCCGCAACCAACCCGGGGAGAGACCCAAAAACCTGTGCTGTCCAAGTAATCCGTTCGTCCACAGTTGACGAATCGCAAGTATCTATACGCAATCTAACTCAATGCTTAGGGGCAATCACCATCCGAAGTGCAATATGACCGAGTCACGCTGCCATGGCAGACCCTCTACCCAGTCCATGATTTGTTGGGCCTCCCGTGGGGCAAGCCGCTCAGACGAAATGTAGGTTGCTGCGTGTCTGACCATCATATCGTATTCAATGTCAAGGAATACGTGCCCGTTGGATGCGACCCTCCAACATTCACCCTCACCATATTCCTTGAGCTCCCGCGCATACTGTTCGACCAAAGGGGTGGGTGGACTCACCGAATAGTCAAAGGTCACGGCTCCGACATCCATAGTAATATGAGCATCCTCCGTAAATGGTGGTCCAGCATTTTATCGGACCGTGTCAAGGTAACCAGGTGGTTCTCACCGCCCCATATGCAGCATGATCGTTCGACCCCGCCACGGTAGGCTTCTTACCCAGCGCATCACCTGATGGGCCTCGGCAGAGGCAAGTCCCTCCGAGATTATGTACTGGTAGGCACGGTTATACCAATTTGCTGTGACTGCGCCGCAAATAATATACCGCAGTGTTCTCATCCGTCATTCCCGCGAAAGCGGGAATCCATCAGACCGCCCAGCGAGAATACGGCGGCATCACACAAAAAAGGTATTAGACAGGTGGTTGAAGTCGTACTCGGCAAAGACGTTTTCGCCCGATGAGACCTCCCATGCGTCGTCGTCCCACTCTCCGGCGAGATGCCAAGCGAACCTGTAGGCCGCACCTCTGGGTCTATCGAGATAATCGATCTGCACAACTCCGACATCCAGTCCCATGATCTGCCTCCCAGGTTGAATTTGGGACCGGTATCCTATCGGACCATGCCGGTTTTGTGAGGACCTACCAAGACTTGGAACAACACGGTTTGACCTCGAGCCTCAGTTTTGCCCCAGTTATACTCAGTAACGTGAAGACCGCACCATCCCACTGGTGACGTCATCGTCCCGGCAGATTCACCAGACCGACTGTGGATAAAATGCCCGGATCGTCGTATCCGAAGTCACTAGCGGACATGACCTCAATAGCGCTGTCGCGACGATACTGCGGTCGGCAGGGTCACGGTGCTCCCACTGTAGCTCCAGGCTGGTCAGCCAGGTCTCAGTATCCACTGGAAGCACCTCAACACGGTCCACCAGTTGCAGCCGCTCCGCGTACTCCCTTACGGGGACCGGTATGGATAGTCTGCCCTTGCTCACCTTGATTCCAATCTCCCAGATGGAGATGGAACTGACCAGGACGCGGTCGGCATCTGCGATAGCCGACGCCGCGGCCGCTGAGAGCCTTGGCCGGTCCAGTGTCCAGAACAGCAGCGCCGAAGTGTCCAGGACGACCACTATGCCTCCGGCCAGTCGTCAATTGTCGGAGCGTTGACGTCCTCGTTGAAGACGAGCTGACCTTGGAGCGTTCCGAACAACTCCTCCACAGACCTCTTCGAACCAATGGGTTGAATGCGAAGAACCGGGCGGTTCCTGTCTGTCACAATCAGCTCCTCACCACTGGCTTCTATCTCTCGAAACACGCGGAGCATGTTGGCCTTCAGTTTCGTTTTGGAAATGGTGGGCATCTCTATATGACCTGTTATCTGACCCTAGTTATTTGACTGGTCATATGCTAGCCATGGCGTGTTCCGAGGTCAAGGTGCCGGGGGTCGTCGAGACTGTCCCAAATTGGTCGGCACTACAATTTCGTCATTCCGGCGAAAGCCGGAATCCAGAGGTGGTCGGGATCATGCAAAGTACACCTGCTTGCTGGAGAGTTTCCTCAACCCGACTGTGGCAAACACCCACAGATCCTGCGCAAAACCCACAAAACCAGCTCCCCACCTACCAATCCAACCCTCCTACATGAACAGATGCGGCCAGGCCACCAGTCACCCCTCCCCAATCACATAAATCCCAAAATCACACGAATCACAGTTCAGACAACTCCCTTGACGCCACCACACCCATCCACTACTATCCTCAACAGAACATACGTACGATTCAGCAGTGAACTCCAGCCCATGAACCTCGCAAACATAATCCAGGACAGGACCAACGACGGCATCAGCATCGTCGACTTTCTGTTCGCCGTCATGCGGGCCGAGCTCGACGGCTTCAAACCCTGTCACAGACTCGAAGCCGCCAAGCTCCTCGTCAAGTATGAGCTCGACGAGGGGAACGCCTTCATCCTGAACAATCCGCCCGAGCCCTCCCGACGTAGGTCCGACTCCGGTTCATCCAGCGAGACTGAGTTCGACAACGCACTCGCTAAAGTCATCCGCGAGTCCACCGACGACGGACGCTCAGTCTGCCGATTCCTCATCAACGTCATGGACGGCGACCTGAGCGCTTTCAAGTCCCACCACCGCATATCCGCCGCAAGAGAACTCCTAACTCGAGGCTTCGGCAAACACGCCAGAGAAGAAGCCGCACGTACATCGTCCTCCCCCCGTCGTTCCGGCGAAGAGCCTGTCCCGGGCTTGATCCGGGACCGGAACCCAGAGGAGGCAGGATTGGGAGGCTCTCACTCCTCACTCCTCTCCACTCACTCCTCAGAAGAGTCCCAGGTCGCCATCGCGACAGCCGACCCCGAAGAGGAAAAACGCTTGGCCGAGATCAATGAGATAATCGACGATGCCATCGAACGCTCAGATCGCATAATGGCAGAGCAGGCGGAACAGGACCCGGACATCCCACCATATGTCCCCGACCTCTCAGCTTTCAACGAGGCGTGGGAGAACTCACAGAAATGGTTCGAGGAGTGGAAGAACTCCATCGATCCCGAGGAGTACCGGGCGATCATCAAGGAGAAGGCCGCCAACTTCGACGCCAAGATCGAGACTCGAATCGAACGTCGAAAGCAGATCGCGGCGGACCGGGAACGCAGGGAGAGGGAGGAGGCCGAACGACTGGTCCAACAGTCCGCCGTGGCGGCTGAAGCGGAAGCCGAGTCCGAAGAGCCACCGGGGCCCCGTCCGCCCACACGCTCACAGCACAGACGAAAGCTGATGTTCGTTCTCGGAGAGTCGATCTACGCTGACTGCGACCATCCCGACTGCGATCTGCACGAACAGGACAGAAGCAGGTTCCGTGGCTCTGTCCAGTACGGCGCCGGCCCCACCTCAGGACACTTCCCCTGACCAGGCCGCAGCCCTGTAACACGCCCCCAGGACCAATCATGCCAGACACACACTCACTCACAACACGCCTCGACTCGGTGTCGGCGGACGCTGTCCGTCTCGATGCCGTCCGCGCTGTCGGACAGCGCATGTCGGAACACGAACGGACAGGTTTTGACTACCGCTGGCCTCTCATTGCTCGGCAAAATCAGAAGCCGCCCGGCGGACTCTGGATAGCGTGGATACTCCTGGCCGGCAGGGGCTTCGGCAAGACACGCACCGGTGCCGAGTGGGTCCGCTCTCAGGTCGAGTCCGGCCGAGCCGGCAGAATAGCCCTCGTTGCCCGCACTCCCGCAGAGATCAGGGACACCATGATCCAGGGAGAGTCCGGGATCCTCAGCATCTGTCCCCCGTGGGCCATGCCTGAATACGAGTCCACCAAGAAGAAGCTCACCTGGCCCAACGGCGCGACAGGCTTTCTCTTCTCCAGCTACGAACCCGATCAGCTCAGAGGCCCGCAGTTCGACGCCGCATGGTGCGACGAGCTCGCATCGTGGAAGTACCCGCGCGACACCTGGGACAACCTCGCGTTCGCGCTCAGGCTCGGCCTCGACCCCCGCTGTGTCGTCACAACCACACCCAAGCCCATCGCCCTGCTCAGAGAGCTTGTCGTCCGGCCCGATGTACACGTCACCCGGGGCACTACCTACGACAACGAGGACAACTTGGCGCCCAGCTTCTACTCCAGCATCAGGTCCCGCTACGAGGGCACCCGTACAGGACGACAGGAGATCTACGCAGACCTTCTCGACCAGTCTGAAGACGCTCTCTGGGAGAGACAGTGGATAGACGACTCCAGGGTCGAGAGCGCACCTGACAGCCTTGTGGAAGTCGTGGTTGCCATAGACCCTGCGGTCTCATCCAACCCCCGAAGCGACGAGACCGGCATCGTCGTCGCCGGAGTGGACTCCGACAAGCGCTGCTATGTCCTCGCCGACGGCTCCGGACGCATGTCCCCAAACACATGGGCCGAACGCGCTATAGCTCTTTACGACAAACACAGCGCAGACCGGATCATTGGAGAGACCAACAACGGAGGCGATCTGGTCAAAGAGGTGCTCCGCACCGCGTCAGGTGGACAGACCTTCAGGTTCCTCGCTGTGAACGCCAGCCGTGGCAAGTACGCCCGGGCTGAGCCGGTAGCCGCCCTCTACGAACAGGGCAAAGTCCACCACGTCGGCACGTTCCCCGAGCTCGAGGACCAGATGTGCACCTGGACCCCGAAAGGCCCAGCCGACGCATCCCCCGACCGCATGGACGCCCTCGTCTGGGCCATCACACAACTAATCAACCGAAGAATTACCAAGATATGGGTCTAGCTCCACCTACACCGGAGCGCGGGCGTCCCGCCCGCAAATCCCCCGAGGTCGTTTCAATTTACAGCCAATAAGCCGATGTGTAGGGCGGAAGCGCCCATGCAACCCATTCAGCCCTCGAGAGAATTGCGTTAGTCCTGATCTGAGGCCGGGATGGGAAGCTCTCACTCCTCGCTCCTCTCAACTCACTCCTCAGACCACACCCACATCCCAACCTGATACAATCCCTGCCGTGTCGAATCACAGTCCTGGAGGGAACCACCCATGTTTGAAAGAGTTGCAGTCTTGGGAGTCGGGGCCATTGGAGGCATCATCGGCGGCTACCTGACCAGGGCCGGTCACGACGTCACACTCATAGACCAGTGGGCCGCGAACGTCGATGCGATTCAGGACAAGGGGATCACCGTGTCCACCCAAGAGGGCGACTTCATCGTGGAGGCCAACGCCGTCCATCTCGGAGAGGTCTGCAACATCGTCGAGCCGTTCGACCTCGTCTTCCTCGCGATGAAGTCGTACGACACCAGGTGGGCGACCCACTTCATCCTTCCGCACATGACAGGCGACGGCGTCATCGTGTCGGCGCAGAATGGGATCAACGACGAGCGCATAGGCCCGATCGCTGGTTGGAGCAAGGTGCTTGGGTGTGTGATTACCCTTGGCGCGGGCATGTACGAACCTGCCAACCCCATCCGAACGAGCGTGGCTGACCGTCAGGCGTTTACCATCGGCGAGCCAAGCGGAATCCAGTCCAGCAGGGCGCACGCGATCGCCGACATGCTCAGCGTCGTTGGCCCCACCAAGGTGACCTCCAACCTGTGGGGGCAGAGATGGTCGAAGCTGGCCGTCAACTCGATGGCCAACCCGATCTGCGCGCTGACCGGCCTCACCTCCGGGGCGTCGCGCGAAACGCCTGGTGTCGTTGACGTGACGGTGAAGATCGGCGCCGAAGTGGTGCGCGTCGGCACGGCGCTCGGCGTAGACGTCGACCCCATCAACAATGTCCCGGCTCAGCAGTACGTCGAGGCGGCCGAGGACGCGACCGTTCTGGAGGACCTCAAGTCGCAGCTTGCCGAGACCGCACGTGAGTTGGGTGCGGGTAGGCCGTCTATGTTGCAGGACGTAATGAAGGGCCGCAGGACGGAGATTGAATACCTGGACGGCTACGTCGCAAACCGTGGACGGGAAGTAGGCATTTCGACCCCTGCGTGCGACCGGATTACAGCGCTCATCAAGCAGGTGGAGGCAGGCGGTCTGAAGTCCGAAGCCGACAACATCGAGCTTATGAGCGACTTCATGTAGTCTCGACAGGGTTGGCAAATGTGCGATCAGCCATGAACCTCAATCAACAGCCCCCTCTCCCTCAGGGATCTGACTGGGCTAGGTCGAGTTGACTTTCAGGCCTGAACCTCAATCAACAGACCCCCTCTCCCTCAGGGAGAGGGTTGGGGTGAGGGTGAAAAGCACGAATACATACCACTGTAAGCTCCCCCACCGAGAGGGCTGCAGCAAGGGCAAAAAAGCGCGAATACATACCCCTGTCAGCTCCCTCAGAGCCTGCCCCGGCGAAGGCCGGGGGAGAGGGCTGGGGTGAGGGTGATTGACACTCAGAATGAACGGTTAGAGAATGACCGTGCCGCGCCTGCGGCAGCGGAGTTCAAACTTGCCACAAGTGGCCCTCGATAGCGTACGCGTGCTGGAGCTGACCAACGGGATCGCCGGCCCGTACTGCGCCAAAATGCTGGCCGACTACGGCGCCGAGGTCATTAAGGTCGACCTGCCGATCCCCGTCGTCCAGCCATATGAGGAGATCAACGAGGCCGAGCGAATAGCTCTCCACCTTCACCTGAACACCAATCGGAAGAGCGTAATTCTCGACCTGGAGCTGGAACGTGGACGGGAGCTGCTTCTGGAATTGGCCCTGCGCTCCGACGTAGTTGTCGAGAGCATGAGGCCAGGCACGGTGAAGGGGCTCGGCATCGGTTACGATACCCTTGCGGAGTCTAGGCCGGACATGGTGATGACGTCGGTCACTCCATTCGGACAGGACGGCCCCTACAGCCAGTGGAGCTACACCGAGCTTACTCTCTTCGCGATGACCGGCGCGATGCACAGGGAGGGCCTGCCTAACAGGTACCCGCTCAAGTACGGCGGCGAGATAGCCCAGTACTTCTCCGGCACTGTCGCCGCCGCGGCCACGATGGGCGCACTGGCCGGAGTCGCACTTACCGGCATCGGCGACTGGATCGACATATCCATCCTGGAGGCCATGGCCGGCCACCCTCACCAGATCGGACGCCGGGCCCCGTTCGCCTACTCCGGCGAGATGGACCTCCGCGTCGAGCCTCGAAAGTCTGCGGCGGGCGGACGCGAGCCATACGCAGTGGGAACGTTCAGGTGCAAGGACGGCTACGTCAGCTTCCTGCCCCTTGGCCCGAGAATGTGGCCGAACATCGCCCAGATGATTGGCCAGCCCGAGCTCAGGGAAGACCCGAGATTCCTCACGTCCCAGGACCGGAGCGACAACCGCGTGGAACTTGAGAGGATATTCCAGGACTGGCTCGACCGGCACACCAGGATGGAGGTGTTCGACGCCGCCCAGAAGGCGGGCCTACCGGGCGGCCCGGTGCTGGAGGCCCTGGAAGCGGCGGACAACGACCACTTCAGGGCGCGGGACTACTTTCAGCAAATAGAGCATCCAGAGTACGGCACACACAGCCATACTGGACTGCCGTTCCGCCTGTCGGACGCTCACATTTCGCCGCCGTCTCCAGCGCCCAGTCTTGGTCAGCACAGCAGAGAAGTGTTGACCGGCCTGCTCGACGTGTCGGACGAGGAGCTGGCGACGCTTGTCGCAGGGGGAGTCACAAGCTGTGAGTAGCATCTCCGGGGCCGCACCCATTTGATTCTGACGGATTCGCACAATCAGTAACACCTAACCGTCATTCCGGCGAAGGCCGGAATCCAGGGGCTGGGGTGATCTCAAGAATGACAAGACCTTCTGGACACGCTGCTATCGTCTCACCCGGACCGCTGTCTGGAATTCGCGCGCTCGAACTCGCCGAGATCTGGGCCGGGCCCTTCTGCGGCTCCCTCCTGGCCGACATGGGCGCAGAGGTAATCAAGGTCGAGGCGATCCAGCGTATCGCGCGCGGTTCGATCAGGCCCGGTCCTGGCGCCTCGGGCTACCCCGACGGCGAGCCCGGAGAGAGGCCCTGGAACAGGAACGCCAACTTCAACGTCCTCAGCCGGAACAAACTGGGTATTACCCTCGACCTGACCACCCCCGACGGCGCCGACACGTTCAAGGAACTGGTGAACGTCAGCGACGTGGTGTTCACCAACTACGCCTTCGGAGTGATGGACAAGTTCGGACTGGGCTATGAAGAACTTCGAAAGGTCAAGCCCGACGTCATTGCGCTGTTCACCCCAGGCTACGGCAACACCGGTCCCTACCGGACGTTCCGCAGTATGGGCATGGTGATCGATGCGATCACGGGCCACACCGCACTGCGTGGATACCCTGATATGGACGTCTCGCGGAACTCGCTGGTACACCATCCTGACGCGGTCGCGGGTGCGACTGCGGTGTTCTCGATCTGTCTCGCCATCCACAACCGCGCACGTACCGGAAAGGGACAGTTCATAGACCTGTCGCAGGCTGAGGCGTTCATGCCGCATCTCGGCGAGGTCTTCCTGGAACACTCCATAGTTGGGACGCCTCGAAGTCGAAGGGGCAATCGACACCCCGGGATGGCTCCTCACGGCGCGTACCAATGTGCCGGTGACGACCAGTGGGTTACGGTCTCAGTTCGGACAGATGAGGAGTGGCGAGAGATGTGCCAGGCGATGCAGATGCCGCAGCTCGCACACAACCCCAAGTTTGAGACGCTGCCTGCTCGCCTCCGCAACCAGGACGAGCTTGACCTGATTATTAATCGCTGGACGCGGCAGTTGGACAGATATCAGGTCGCCAACCTGCTCCAGGAGCATGGCATCGCCGCCGGTCCTATCCTGGACTGTGGGGGCGACGCATACGACGATCCGCACCTACAGGATCGCGGATACTTCCAGGCGGTGGACCATCCCGACGCAGGCATCCACTTACTCAGCGGTCCCATATGGCGTCAGCTGAATCGATCAGAGGTGCGGCACGAGCCTGCCCCCGGTCTTGGTCAGCACAACCAGGAGGTACTGGGAGACCTCGTGGGACTGAGCCACAGCAGGTTGGCCGAGCTCGAAGCTACCCGGATCATCGGCACGGTCCCCCTGGACGGCGCCGACATGGGCGGAGTACGACGCGCCAGAGAGCGCGGCCTGTCATCATCCGACTCGTAGCGTCGATAATGCTACACTGCTGAACACCAAGTGTTGGAGAAGATTCATGAGCTTTGAGGTCAAAGCTGATCCGGTGCCACTTAGAGTGGATGACAGTGGCACGGTTAGGGTTGGTGATACCAGGGTGACTCTGGATATCCTGATCGGAGCGTTCAAACTCGGTGCGACTGCCGAACAGATTGCCGAGCAGTATCCCACCGTTCATCTCTGCGACGTCCACTCGGTGCTCGGATACTATCTTCGCCGACAGGATGAGGTGGACGAGTACCTGCGCGTCCGTGCAGCAGATGCTGAGAGACTCAGGAGCGAGATCGAGCGTAGATTTCCACCGGACGGGATCCGTGAGCGACTGCTGAAGCGGCGCGCAAACAAGGTCTGACCTCAGTTGGAGCGTTTCGCTGCCGACGAGAATGTTAACATCCACATTGTCAGCGGATTGCTGGACCGCAATCCAACAATCAGCATAGTGCGAGTTCAGGAAGCAGGGCTAGCCAGTGTGGATGATCCGGTGGTGCTTGAGTGGGCGGCTAGCGAAGGTCGCATCCTTCTGACGCACGACGTGTCCACAATGCCGGGATACGCCTCACATCGTTTGGATGCTGGGCAGCCGATGTCTGGGTTGTTCTTGATTCCCCAAGGTAGCTCGATCAGAGATGTGATCGAAGACTTGCTTCTGATCGCCGAATGCAGCCTCGATGATGAGTGGGAGGGCAGGATCGAGTACCTCCCGTTGTAAGAAAGGACTAATCTTGCTTAAGACACTGGGGGTGGGGCGTCGTCGTCATCGTCGGTGTAGATGTGCGGCTGGTCGGGTGTAGTCACTGCCAGACGGAACGAGATGCCGTCGCCGACGGAGCTGATGTGATGGCGCATCCCCTCCGGCACGAACACTATGTCCCCCTCGGACGCATGGATCAGGGACCTGCCCTCGCCGACGTTCCAGGTCAACTCACCGTCCAGGATCGTCCACCACTCGTTGAAGTCGGGGTGCCAGTGAGCGTTGTTCGTCATGCCTGGGCCGTGACAGATCAGGTTCGCGCTGTTACGGTCGTCCAGAAGTATCGACGTCGCCCAAGGCGGCTCACCGAACTTCTCCAGCATGAATTCCAGGGTTGTGTGGATCATGTTCGGCGGGCCGTCCTGTTCAGGGAACGGCTTGATGATGTTGGATCTCGGACCAGTCGTGCCATGGTTCGACGTGGGACTCGTAATGCCCAGGCGCAGTGAGTTTTCAGTCCCCACTGTCCTAATGGCGTGGCGCTGTCGTTTGGGGGCCATCACCACGTCGCCCTTCGTGGCCCTGATTGGCGGGTAGTTTCCTATCTCCCAGATAAGCTCTCCCGCCAGAACGATCCACCATTCGACGAAGTCCGTGTGAATGTGAGCGTCGTTCTTCTGCCCTGGCGCGCTACAGATCAACATCGCATCGTTGCGACCATCCGACAGGAGCTTCTCAGCCCAGGGAGGCTCCCCGTGGCGCGCAACGACGTCCGATACCTTGATGTGGAGCGGCTCTGAGCTTATTGCCGTATCTTGGTCCGACACTTTTCTAACCCTTCACGTACAGTCCAATGATAGCGACCATGATCGTGACCCAGCCGACAAAGAACAGAACATTCAGACTATTGACGCGATTCTTGACATCGTTGAATCTGATACTTGCGTCTCTGCGAAGGGCGTCAATTAAGCGATTCATGTCGTCCAATCGCAAGTTGACCTGCTCTAGGCCCCTTCAAGTCTGCTGGACCTCTCTATCTGATTGTCACCATCTACTCTCTTGCTTCCGAGTATCATACCAGACCCGTCGCTGGCCCCAAGCGCGCCCGAATGTACTACCAGGAGATGGCATAGCAGGCCCGGCGGGGGTCGCCCGATGAGGCGAGAACGCCGGTCTGCGGGTCGCGTGTGGACACCGTCGCTCCCATTCCGGCGCTGGCTACGGTGACGATGTCGTGGCCCATGGCGGTCAGTTCATTCTTGGTGCTCTGTGGAATGCCCGGCTCCACGCCGAGCTGCCCTGGATAGTAGGTGTGAGGATAGAAGCTGTTGGTCACACCCTGGCTGGCGAACCTTGGGGCCTCGACCGCCTCCTGTGGGTTCATGCCCCACAGCACCGAGTTCAGTACCAGCTGCATGTTGGCCTGTGCCTGGTGGTCGCCGCCGGGGCACCCGACTGTCATTACGGGCACGCCGTCCTTAGACACAATGTAGTTGACCAGAGTCGTCCTGGGACGCTTGCGCGGCTCGAGCCTGTTCGGGTGGCCGTCCTGGAAGTTGAACATCTCGATACGTGTGCTGAGCGCACAGCCCAGTTCGGGGAAGAAGACCGACTTGGCGAACCCTCCTCCGGACGGCGTCGCGCAAACCATGTTGCCGTCGCGGTCGATGGAAGAGATGTGCGTCGTACCGCTGTCGGCCCCGCCGTCGCCATCGCCGGCAGCAACCGGCTCCCTGACGACCCCAGCTGACCCGGACTGCGTTGAGTACTTCCACGGGTCGCCCGGAGCCGGGAGCCCGGGCATCGCCCTGTCGGAGTCTATCAGCGCGGCCCGCTCGCGTGAGTATTCTTTAGAGAGCAGCCCATCGATTGGAACGGTGACAAAGTCTGGGTCGCCGTAGTAGGCCTGACGGTCCGCGAAGGCCAGGTTGACGGCCTGGCTGACCGTGTGAATGTAGGCCGTTGAGTTGTGACCCATCGCCCGGAGGTCGAAGTTCTCAAGTATGTTGAGCGCCTGCATGAGCACCGCGCCCTGCGTCCAGGTTCGCTGGCCGTGCACCTCGTACCCCATGTAGCCGGTCTTGACCGGGATCTCGTACTTGGCCTCGTAGGCGGCGAGCGAGGGCATGTCCAAGACGCCGCCAACCCTCTTGCTGCAGTCGGCGATGATCTGCGCTACCTCGCCTGTGTAGAAGCTGTCACGCGCCGCACGAACGCCATCGGCCCTATGTCCGCCGGCCGCGCCCTCCGCCTCGACCAACTTGCGGAAAATGTCGCCCAGGCCCTTCTGAAACAGCAGCGAACCGGGCTCAGGCGTCTTGCCGTTGTCATAGAAGATGTCCAACCCGCCTGGTGGGTACAGTTCGAACTGGCTCACGGTGACCGGGTTATCGATGCGCTCGAGCATGTACTCGTAGTTCGGGATTCCGCGCTCAGCGTAGTGGATTGATGGCTCAAGCACCTCACCGACGGTCTTCCTGCCGTACCTCTCCAGCAGAGACAGGTACGCGGCAACCACGCCGGGCACAGTGAAGCTGAGATGTGCGAGTGGGCCGGGGCCGGTGGGAATCTCGCTCTGGCCCAGGCTGCGATACCAGTCGACGGTGGCCCTGTCAGGCGCCGTGCCCTGACCGCTCAGCGAAAGCAGGTCTCCGCTCTCGGCGTGGTAGAGCATGAACACGCCCTCGGCCGCCAGCGAGTATGACGCAATTGGCTCAGTGACCGCCGCCGCGAAACCTGCGGCCACGACCGCGTCGAAGGCATTGCCGCCGGACAGCAGCATTCGCATACCTGCCATAGAGGTCAGATAGTGACCGCTGGAAATCACTCCCTGGGTCCCATAGACAACTGGACGACCGGTCGCCTGCTGTCCAATGTTGCCCTGTTCCATCGCCGAAGCGGTAATCGAGGTTGTCATCTGCCTCTCCCTTTTTCTGTATGCGTCGGTATCGAGCTTGAGTTCAGGCTCATATCAGCAGTGTGTCAGCGAGTTCAGAGGGCGGAGTCAGCCGTTGGCCGCTGTCTTTTTCCAGAAGTCGTCGAGGTTGTCTGTCGGGCGCCAACCCAGAATGCGTTTTGCTTTCTCGTTGGTGAACTTCCCATGCGGCAGGTCCGCAAATATGAAGAACGGCTCGCACTTCGACGGCAGTGATTCGAGCGGAATGCTCAACGCGGGCGCAAAAGCCTCACCCGCATCCTTCCACGTGACGTTGAACGGCGTGAAGTCCTTGCCGTATCCTTCAACTTCGTTGCCGTAGTGGAAGTTGTAGAACAGCAGAGTCAGCACGTACAGGTCGTGGTTCTCTGTGAAGACGCGGCAGATCTCCTGCCCAAGCGACTTCGTGATCGCATACAGCAGCGTTCCTGACTGCGACGGCACGTCCGGCCCTATAAGATGGTCGGAGTTCTCATATGTCGGGCCCGTGATAGTAAAGTGCGGCCCGGTGTTTATGACCCTGCGTATTCCGTGATGCACCGCGGCTGCGCAGGCGTTGTACGTGCCCCGCGCGTTGACGTCGAAGGCGATCTGACGGTCAGGCCGCAGCACGGACAGGTTGACGATCGCGTCCATCCCATCCGCTGCTTCGATCACGGCGTCAAGGTCCGAAACGTCCAGGTTAAAGTACTCGTGAGGAGTGTTCGGCGCATCGTTGATGTCCGTGAGTCGCAGAGTGTGCTCCCCCTCGATCGCCTTTATGACGTGGGGGCCGAGCATTCCATTGGCTCCGAGTATCAGTACGTTCATGGGTGGACCTGTGCAATGGGTCGGTATCCGAGTCGCGTCTCGGCGGTCGTGGTCGTGAATCGTTTATTGGGAACGTCCGACTGGATGTGGAACACGGCCCAGTAGCTACGCGAATCGGCGTAGCCCTCGGATATATCTGCCGTCAGCGCTCTCTCTATCGCCTGCACCGAGTCATCCGGATAGAGTGCGGACGTAGAGAGGTTAGCGTCCTCGTCTCCAACGAGGTCCCCAAGCCGCAGGCATACAACCTCGATCCGCTGCTCGCGGGTGAACTCGCGACAGATAAACTCCCCGAGATGAAAGCACAGAACATCGGTCTCGGTAGGCGGCGAGGGTAGCCAGCGCTCGGTTACGACGTATTCTTCATCGTAACGTCCCATCACGGAGAGAGAACTGAGGAAGACCACTCGCGGCACGCCTTCCTCGGCGGCTGCACGGACAAGGTTGTACACGCATCGCATCCCGCCATCCAACTGTTCGGAGACGGGAAGTCCGGGATCTACCTGGCCAGAGTGAATTACCACGTCCATCCCTCTGACGAGGTCGTTCGTGGACGGGTCGTGGTCGAGGTCGCACTGAACGAAGTTGTCTAGACCTGGTGAGGGGACCCGATCCGTCAGCGTTACGCTGTGCTGACCTGTAAGCGCGGTCGCGATCAGGTTTGAGATTCGCGTCGATGCTCCGGTGATTAGTATGTTCACTAGTGCGGCTCTCCAGTGGTCTGAGCGCATAGCTTACCGCATTCTGATCCGGATGGACACTTACAGCTCATCAAGAGAAAATTGCACTTATGCAATTTTCGAGGAGTGAGTGGAGAGGAGTTAGGAGTGAGAGCCGCCCCTTAACCACCCCAACAGGGATGGACTGGGACTAATGCAATCGTCTCTCATCAAGCGAGAGAAGTGCAAAACTTCGTCGGAAGTAGTCTCGTCACTCCCGCGAAAGCGGGAGTCTAGTATGGTGACGGTGGTTGCTGGCCTGTGGATTCCCGCTTTCGCGGGAATGACGGGTAGGGATTCGGAGTTTTGCACTTCTCGCCATCAAGTTCGGTTGGGCCCAGCAGAAGGCCCCGGACACGGGAACGTGTCCGGGGCCTCTTTTCCGTTTTACTGTATGCGCCGGCAGCTACTCCGCTGGAGGAGTCTCGCTGGCGACGAGGCCGACGTTGGCTCCGGTCGGGTCAGCGAAGAAGGCCATCGTCACCGCGCCGGGGATCTCCGTCACCGGCATCATGACCTGACCTCCCGCGGCAACAGCCTTGTCGAGGTACCCTTGGATGTCGGCCACTTCGATGTAGAACGCCACTTGGGTCTCGCCGGAGAGGGACGGTCCGATGCCGCCATTGATTCCGGCGCCTGACTCGGTATCGACGATGCCGTAGCTCATGCCGCCGGGCATGGGCACATCGGTGACGCTCCATCCGAACACGTCCTGGAAGAACGCCTTGCTCTTGTCAGCGTCCGCGGACTGGACTTCAAAGTGGACTACAGGGTTGGGCATACGTACACCTCCTGGGTGCTATTATGTAATCCCGGTACTCTACCGGTGCTGATTAATCGCTGCGGTAGCTTGATCTTCGCCACAACACAAATATAATATTAGTGGTGGTAGAACTAATGTTCAAGAGCAATTTTGACCTTATTTCTGTGGAATTCGGTCGAGCATCTCTGGCAGCGGTATCGGACGGGATAGATGCGCCACATCCTTCATGCCGACTTCGATGCGTTCTACGCTTCGGTCGAACAGCTCGACAATCCGGCGCTTAGAGGCAAGCCTCTTGCGGTAGGCGGCAGCCCTGAGTCGAGAGGCGTCGTCGCCGCGGCTTCCTACGAAGCCCGTGAGTTCGGTGTGCGCTCGGCGATGCCAATGCGCACCGCCTTCAACATCTGCCCGGGTCTGATCCGGGTCGGCGCACGCTTCGCCCGTTACAGAGAGGTCTCGCGGCAGGTTATGGACATCTTCAACGATGTCACGCCGCTGGTTGAGCCGCTGTCACTCGATGAGGCGTACCTGGACGTAACCGACCAAGTCACGCCCAGACTGGGCGCTGAAGATCTGGCGGGTCGTCTCAAGCAGCGGGTGAAGCGTGAGCTAGGCTTAACGATCTCCGTTGGAGTCGGCGCCAGCAAGTCGGTCGCCAAGATAGCATCGGACCTCGATAAGCCGGATGGGTTGACCGTGGTGCCTCCCGGCACCGAGACTTCGTTCCTGGCTCCCCTGCCGGTAGGCAAGCTGCCGGGCGTCGGTCCAAAGACGCAGGAGCGTCTGGCTTCCGAGGGTGTGGTCACTGTCGGAGATCTTGCCGCGCGTCCCGATGAGTGGCTGACAAGCCGGTTCGGACGTAACGGCGAGTACATGAAGCTGCTGGCCACAGGCCAGGATGACCGTCCAGTCGAGACCAGCAGGGATACCAAGTCGGTTAGCTCTGAGACCACGCTTATCAGAGACACAGGCGACCCTGAGGCCCTCCAGGAGCTGGTCAACAGGCTAAGTCAGGACGTGTCGCGCTCACTGGAGCGGCGAGACCTATGGGGGCGAACCGTGAAGGTGAAGCTCAGGCTGTCCGACTTTACGACCTTCACTCGCCAGGTGACGCTTCCTGAGACGGTGCAGGCGTCCGACCAGATCGCCGAAGCCGCCGGTGTCCTGGTCCGCAACGAGACCGGACCGGACCGGACTTTCAGGCTCGTGGGTGTAGGCGTTTCCGGATTCGAAGACAGCGGCGACCGGCAAATGCCGATTGTCCAGCCGAGGCTGCCTGGCATATAGAGGAGTTGATTCCTACACCTCCAACTCGTCGAAGATGGCGCGGTAGGAGGCCACGCGGGAAGGGGACACCCTGCCTTCGACCTCGGCGGCGCGGACGGCGCACTCCGGCTCTTCCAGATGTGAGCAGTTGCTGAATTTGCAATCGGCGGCCAGCTCGTCGACTTCAGGGAAGTACAGCGGCAGCTCCCCCAGGGTCAGCCCGGCTATTCCGAACTCCCTGATTCCCGGGGTGTCGGCGACGTAGCCGCCCACGTCCAGCTTGTATAGCTTGGACTGCGTGGTCGTATGCGTTCCCTGCCGGTGGGCCTCGCTAATCCTGCCCACCCTGATGTCCAGACCAGGCTGGACCGCCGTCATGAGCGAGCTCTTCCCAGTTCCGGAGAGTCCAACGACGACCGTCAGCTTGCCCGAAAGGGCGCCCCTCAGCTCATCCACGCCAAGCCCGGTCGTCGCAGACGTGACCAGCACCGCGTGACCCATCTGACGATAGATGGACGTCGCCGACTCGTATTCCTTGTGGTCGTCGATCAGGTCGGCCTTGTTGATGCAGATGATGGGGACGATCTCAGACAGTCCGGCCGCAATTAGGTAACGGTCTATCAACTCAAGCCATAGGTCCGGACTGCGCCACGACGCCACGATCAGGAGCTGGTCGACGTTTGCGGCGATAACCTGCTGGCGCGGCGCCAGGAATGGGTCAGGCCGCGCCAAAACCGTACGCCTTGGCTGAATGTCTTCAATGGCCCACGAGGCGGCGGCGCCCTCAGTTACAATCGCGCGGTCCCCGACGGCGACAGGATTGATGTAGCCGGTATCGATCTCAGTAAGCAGGCCCCTGACCGTGGCCGGGTGTTCCACGCCATCTACCTCGATGCGCGCCGACAACCCCGCGACTTCCGTTACGAGGGCGGTCTGGACGTCAGCTAACGGGACACTCCGCGGGACAACGTCACGCTGTTCAGATGTGAGCGGAGACGCGACGGCAGCCTGCTCAATCTGCTTGCGGCGGTCGCGCTCGTCCCTGGGCATGACCCGCTCTATCGGGTCGTAGCCTATTTCGTCCCAGTCCTGCTCGACGCGTGCGGTCCAGTCGTTCTGGCGCGCGCGGCTTCTCTTCACGTTCCCGCTGCGCCGAAACGTCTTCTTAGCCTTTTGGACCTGTCGCTTCTTCCGGGGGCTTGTCATAGACTTCTGGTGAACCGGATTGTACTCAGCAGAATTTCACTTGGCAAACCTGAAAACATGCATATATCCGAGTCTGTGATATTGACCCCGGACCGCTACGTCGGCAGCGGCCCCGGACCTGTATTCGAGGTCACCACCGACGGCGTGACTCTCGATCTCTCAGGCTGCGTTGTTGACGGAGTAGGCTTAACCGGGGTCGGAGTCCACGTCCACGACTGCGCCGACGTGACGATACGGGGAGGAGTAGTCCGTGGTTTCTACCAGGGCATCCGCGCAGAAAACGTCCGCGGCCTGAGCATCGAAGACTGCGTGGTGTCCGACAGCTACAGTCCGCCCGGTACAGGCTGGCTGGAGGACACTCACGAACCCAACGAGGAAGGCTACGGGGGCGGCATCTTCCTGCTGAATGTCACGGACTCGACCATAGAGCGCTGCATGGTCACCGGAAACTTCAACGGAGTAGATCTCGTGCGATGCAGCCGCGTAACCGTGTCGGAGACCGACGCTTCACACAGTTCCAACGTCGGAATTCATTTGTTGCTTTCAAGCCACTGTACGGTGGAAAAGAGCAGGGCAGAGCGCTGCATCCGATACACCGGTCGGTTCTGGAACGACACAGCCGACTCCGCCGGAATCCTGATCGAGGAGTTCTCCCACCACAACCGGATCGTCGACAACAGTCTGCGATTCTCCGGCGACGGCCTCTTCATTCGTGCCAACAACCGGCACTCCTCCGACCACAACTACATAGGTCGCAACGACGGCAGCTACTCGCCGAACAACGCCTTTGAGTCGGTGTTCTCTGTCGGCAACGTATTCGAGGACAACATCGCCAACTTCTCGAACTACGGATTCTGGCTCGGGTACTCCAGGCAGACCGTGGTCCGTGACAACCGGATCCGATCGAACCGGCTGGACGGCATCGCCATAGAACACGGCAGCGACAATCTCATCGAGCGGAACGTTATTAAGGCCAATCGCAATGGAGTACGGTTGTGGTGGGCGCCCTCAGACCTGGGTGACGACCCCTCGTCCGGCTACGTCATCCGAGACAACACGATCTCCGAATCGAGAGAACACGCGATCAGCGCCATCGACACGACCGAGATGATGCTGTCATCCAACGAATTGCGGGACAACCTGGGGGACATCGCCCGGGAGTGGGTCCATCTTGCCCCTCAGGGGTGAAAGGAGAGAACTGCTCAGTGGCAGACCTCCCGCCTTTTAGTCCTCCAGGAAGCTGCGCAGCTCTGCCACGATAGCGTGGACTCCCTCGGCATCCGGTCCGTCGGGCACGAGTTCGAGATAGTGGACCAGATCATCGAGCGCCTCGGCACTGTGTCCCAACTGGTAGTGGACCACGCCCCGGTCCCGGTGATTGGCCGCTGAATGCGGCTCAAGGGCAACTGCGAAGTGGGCTACGTCCAGCGCGCGGACGTAGTCCTCTTCGTGCATGTAGATGCTTTTAAGGTTGCGGATGATCCGAGCGACGATCTCCCTGTTGGAGACCGGACTGAGAAGGCTCTGATCCCAGTCGGTCGGCCCCTGCATACGCTCTTCGAGCAATTTCTTGCACTCGTCCACGGACAGCAGGTAGCCACCGTTGAACGGATCGACGAACAGGTTGTCGATCTCCATGTGCCTGACCAAAAAGTGGCCGGGCATCCCTACGCCCACAAGCGGCACCTTGAGCCGCCGCCCCACTTCCATATAGACAACTGCGAGAGTGATCGGGATGCCTACTCGCCTCTCCATCACCTGGTTCAGGTAGCTGTTCCTCGGATCGTAGTAGTTCTTCTCATTGCCCCGGAATCCGCCCTCGTCGAACAGCGCCTCGCTGAGAATGTTCATACAGTAGAGAGGATCGTCGTCGTCCAGCAGCTTGCTGGAGATGGACCCGGCAAGACGCTGGAAAGTGAACAGCTCCTGATCGATGCTTAAGTCAGGGTACTCAGAGGCTGATAGAAGTAAAGCGGCCCGCGCCACGTCTATCTCGTAGTCCGGTCTGTCCGTGGCCTCGGAGAATTGTTTCAACAAGTCTGTTCGTTCCAATATGCTCACTACCCCCGCTAAGGTGCCTTGTGCGGTCCCTCCAAAGGGGCCCAACCGAATTCTAGCCCAGTTTCCGAGAATGTCCAACGCTGGTCAGGTCTCCCTAGCCCTGCGTCCGGACACGACGTACACCGGATCTGCGTAGTGGCCCACCTCTGGACTGATGTCTCTGATCGTCACGTCTTCCCAGCCTCCGCTGCTCACAAAGTACGCGCCGACGAGCTGCCCGCGCCGGTGATCGTCCAACGACTGCCACAAGGCGACAGCCTTAGTGGGAAACATTCGGTTCGAATAGATCACGTGGAAGCCAGCCCCTTCCTTCAGCGAGCGGCGCACTTCCGAAAACACTTCTACAGGACGCGTCATGTACTGGACAGACACCGTAACTACCGCGGCATCGAAGGAGTGATCATCGAAGGGCAGGTCGGGCTCCAGGTTCAGGTCATGGACCACGAAGTCGTCGAGCTGCGGGTTCTCCTGCATTTCGGCGGCGTTGAGGCCCAGTCCGATGACCGTGCGCCCACTGGGCTCCTCCGGCATGTGCGATCGCCACGAGCTCATCAGGTCCAGGATCGCGCCGTCTTCAGGGAGCACCTCCGAGAAGTAGCGTCTGATAGCCGCTATGGCGAACTCGTCGATGTGGACCACGAGCCTCGGTGCAGTGTAGAACAGCCTGTCGTCGGTCTCGTCCACCCGGCGAAAGAAGTGGTCGGGAAATCCCAGAGCATTTTCCATGCGCCCATTGTCGCCGGAACCGGCCCAAGGTTCAAACAGCGCGTGGGGTTAAGTACGTGCCCAGTAAGCGACGCGGTACTGAAAGAGCCCAAGGGTGTCGCAAGGTGGGGAAGATGGCAGGAGCGGCAGGATTCGAACCCGCGACCCTCGGTTTTGGAGACCGATGCTCTACCAGCCTGAGCTACGCTCCTGCACAAGGAGGACCAGCGAGTGAACTCACTCACAGTCCGCTACTAATTGTACTATGCCCAGCCCGGCCATGTACAACTTGTTTCAACCCACGAACCTGTGCCAAGTTAGCAGGCGGCTACTGCGTGAGCCATCCTTCCACCCCTGGATACCGGCCTTCGCCGGTATGACGAAATAGCAGTGTCTACCAGTCTGGGACCGGCCCCAACCCGCCAAACAAGTCTCCCAAGCTCAACTCCACATCCAATTCGTGACCCTCTGTGCCCATCGTGGATAACTCATGCCCCGGCTCCCCATTCCCAACTCCAAATTTTGACGCTATAGTAAGTTTACGGCATACAGCGTGGGGAGGTCGCATGTGACCACGGTCAACGACAACTTCAACGGCATCCAGGAGTACGCGAACGACCAGGGGCTGAAGCTCGACTGGCTCGATCAGCATGGCGAGTGGGGCGTCAAGGCGTCCGCTGACGGCCAGAAGGGGCTGACCCTGTCCGACGTCCAGGTCGGTAGCTACGGCGATCCTGCGCCAACGTCCGACAACATGACCGGCAGGCCACGGGGCGCCGCTTCCAGGCCCAACGCCTACCGCATCGGCGGGTACCAGGTGCGCACGAAGTCCGACATCTGGCTGGTCAACGCCGCAATGCTGTACGAAGAGGCGCTGCAGCGCCAGTGGAGCTCGGCAACCGACGTTCCCTGGCACACGATCCGACCACTTCCCGACGATGTCGAGCGCGCACAGTGCCAACTCGCAACGTTCCTGACTGAGGTCGAATTTGTCGCAGCTGACGTCCCCGGCCGTTGGGTCGCGGGAACGTCGCCCGACTACTTCGAGCCGCGAATGTTCCTTATCACGCAGATCATGGACGAGTCTCGACACCTCGACGTATTCCGCAAGCGCGCACTCGCCAACGGCGGCGGGCTGATGCAGCGTCCCAACGTGACCACCAGCGGAGTCGTCGGCAGCATAGACCTCTCCAGGGACTTCACCGAGATGTCTTCCAGGCTCCACATATCGGGAGAGGGCGCAGTCCTGACCATCTTCCGAATGGGTGAGTTGATGGCGTACAACGAGGCCGAAAAGCGAATCTACCGGCTGGCTGCGCAGGACGAGTCGAGGCACGTAGCCTTCGGCGTCATGCACATGCGTTACCTCGCCGAGACAGAGCCTGAGCGCAAGGAAGAGGTCCACGAGTACCTCGACGAGGGCGAACGCGCGCTCGTAGCCGGTAACCAGAATCCGGCAGCGCGCGACACGGCCCAGAGCGAGGCGTTGGCGGTGCTGCTCGGTGGCGGCGAGAAGAACTACGACGAGGGCTACCGGAAGCTGCTGGCCATCCGGAAGCGACAGGCCAAGGAGTACGTCCAGCGTATCCGTTCAGCAGGCTTCGGTGAGCGCTTCGAAAACGGTCGCGCCCTGCCGGAGCTCATGGAATACGTGAAGAACTAGGCATCGGATGACATCGTGAGTAACGAGAGACCTGTCCGGGGTCGGCGAAGGCTGGTCCTCGACGAGAATGTAGAAGTCTCGGAGCCGTCCCTGGAGTGGATGTCGCGCACCCTGGAGTGGGGCACGCGAGTCCGGCCAGGCAAGAGCGGACTGAAGATCGGCGACATCAACGTCGGCATCTACGGCGAGATTCCCGACCACTGGGAGGAACAGACCAGGATGCCCAGGGGCGCATACCCCATGCCGGGCGTCCCGCCCATTGGCATCGCGCTCCGCAGCAAGCGCGACCTGTGGGCAGACAACTCCGCCGACCTCTACGAAGAGGCGGTCCAGCGTCGCTGGGTCCCGGCGACGGACATCCCCTGGGACACCATCGAGCCTCTGCCCGACGACGTCGAGGCGGCGATGTGCCAGCTATGCACCGAGCTGAGCCAGGCCGCGAACGTCGAGTTCGAGACCATAGGCTACTGGCTTCAGCACATGTCGTTCGGCTACCACGAGGTCAAGCTGTTCCTGGCGAGCAACATGTTCGACGCGGGTCGGCACCACGAGGCGTTCAGAAAGCGCGCGCTGTCGAACGGCGGTGGACTCGGACTCGAAAGTCGCGGTGAGGTCAACCGCATGATCCTCGAGAGCAAGGGCGGCTGGTCCGAGACCAGCCTGCTGCTTCACCTGCTCCGGGGCACTTTCACTATGGCGGTCTACCGTTACGGTGAGCGCTACGCGAACAATCCCGCCGAGAAAGTTCTTTTCGCACGCTCGATGCAGGATAAGGCCCGACACCTGGCGTACAGCATTCAGCACCTTCGATATGCCGTGACCCACAAAGACGATAAGGCGTTGGTGTTCGAGCAGCTTCTGAACATCGGCGAGCGCGTGTTTGTGCGGGAGCTTCAGGAGCCCGCGCTGCTTGAACCGATGGCGATTGTCTTCGGCGGCGGCATCGAGGGAGCGACCGTCGGAATGCAGCGGGTCCGCCGGATGATGGCGGACTGGGTCCGGGGCTACCTGGCGATGGCCGAGTGGATCGGCATTCAGCGAGGGGCAGCGTTCCCGAAAGAGCTCGCGCAGTACCTGGAGGACTAGCTTGCCGCTGTTTCCGTCAGTGGAGTGGTTCGACGCGGTCCGGCAGGAGTTCAACTCCAACGAGTCGGTGCGTGGAGGCGGAGGCGGCACGTGCGACGCCAGAGTCGGAGTCCGGGTGGGCGACTCGATCTTTCTCCTTGTGTTCGAAGGATTCGAGTGTGAGTCTGCATCGGAGATCGAAGAGTCGGACCTGGAATCAACTGACTTCTATCTCGACATGTCCGCCGAGGACTGGGAGGACATGCTGGCGAACATCCGGGAGAACGGAGAAGCCAACTTCGACTACACGCTGAACACCATAGACCTGGACAGTGAGAACGGCTTGGCGTTGTCCTACACCGGAGACCAGTATCGCCAAGACTTCTTCTTCAGGTACAACCAGACGTTTCAATACTTCTTCGACATGTCATCCAGGGTGCCGACAGAGTTCGCGGACGGAGTTTGACGCTGTGCCGGTATTCCCGTCAGTAGAGTGGTTCGAGGCGGTTAGGTCTGCCGCTAACCTGGACCCAGCGTTCAAGAGTCTCGGCACCGCCGAGGCGCAGGTAGGCGTGAAGGTCGGGGACCAGGTGTACGTGCTGGACTTCGATGCGTTCGAGTGCGCCGGGGTATCTCAGGTTGAGGAGCATGTCCTGCTAGACGTCGACTTCTACCTGGATATGGCCCCGGAAGCGTGGCGTTCGCTGCTGACCAACGTCACGGAGAATGGCGGAGCCGACTCCGAGCATACCTTCAATACTCTGGACGTCGACAAGGGGATCGTGGAATCGTCCAATCCCTACGGCTTGAACAGCTTCCCCAGGTACCATCTGACCGTCCAGCGATTCTTCGATGTGTCCAGCCAAGTCGAAACGATTTTCGAGTAGCCCCATGCCGATCTACGAGTACAGGTGTCAAGACTGCCACGAGAAGACCGCCAAGCTGGTCAGAGGGTTCGACGCGCCCGAGAGCATATCCTGCCGCAGCTGTCGTGGGGAGAATACGCACCGCATAATTTCAAGCGTCGCGTTTCACAAGTCCCTCAGCACAAGATTGGGCGAATTGGACCCGAGGTACGATCGGATGGCCGACGCCGCAGCCGCCAGCACGACAGACTCCGACCCCAATCGGTTCCTGAAGAACTCGATCCCATTAGATGCAGCCGACAGATAGGCGTCCGTCTGCTACCTGAGAAACCCCGCTTCAGTAAGAAGTTCTATGATCCTCACCGCGTTCTCCGCCGGTTCGTATGCCACGGTGTCCAGGGTTAGCTCAGGGTCCGGAGGCGCTTCGTAGGGGTCGTCGATGCCCGTGAATCCGGTTATCTCTCCCGCACGGGCTCTCGCGTACATGCCCTTCGCGTCCCTCGACTCGCAGACTTCGAGCGGGGTATCCACGAACACCTCGACGAACTGGTCTTCGCCCATCATGCTCCGTACCGCGTCGCGGGTGGCGATGTAGGGACTGATCGCCGCGCAAATGGCGATTCCGCCATGCCTGACGATCTCAGAGGCGACGTATCCGATGCGAAGAATGTTGGTATCCCGGTCTTCCTTGCTGAATCCGAGTCCCCTGGAGAGATTGGTGCGCACCACGTCGCCGTCCAGGACCGTCACCTGTCGACCGTGCTCCATCAGCAGTGACGTCAGCACGTCGGCGGTCGTGGACTTGCCCGAGCCGCTGAGTCCGGTAAACCAGATACAGACGCCCTGCCTATGCCTGGGAGGGTAGGTATCTCCGAGTATATCGGCGACTTCTGGCCGCGTGAACCAATCTGGAAGGGGCTTGCCAGCATTGAGGTATTCCTCACGCACCTGTGTCCCCGATATGGACGCCGTTTCAACATCCGGCGGCAGTTCAGATACCTCCTCGTACCGACCTTCTGAGGGCACATAGACCAGCTCGGTAAATGTGAGCGCTCTGACGCCCAGCTCGTCGGCGTGCGCCTCGACGAGCTCCTGAGCGTCGTATGGTCCGTAGAACGGCTCTCCGCGCGAGTCCACGCCGGGTCCCGCGTGGTCTCTGCCGACAATCAGGTGGTTCGCGCCAAAGTTTCGCCTTATGATCGCGTGCCACACAGCCTCTCTCGGGCCGCCCATGCGCATCGCAAGAGGCAGCAGGGCAAGCAGCACACGGTCAGGCTCATAGTAGAGCTCGGTAAGGGCCCTGTACGTTCTGACGCGCGTGTAGTGATCGACGTCGCCCAGTCGTGTGAGTCCAACCACAGGATGCAGCAACAGCACGCCGTCAACGGCGGCGGCGGCGCGCTTCGTCAGCTCCTCATGCACGCGGTGGAGGGGATTGCGAGTCTGGAACGCCACGACGTTTCGTCGTCCCGTCTTTTCCAGCGCGCTTCGGGTCTGAGCCGGGGTCAACCTCATCTCGCTGAAGTCGTGGCGCTCCGGTAGCTGGATCACCTGGAGTCGACCGGAGATGTTGTAGCGTCCCCACTGGTGCATCTCGGCAACTATCGGATGGCGAAGGTCGAGCGTGCCAAACACCTCTCTGGCGGTCTCCTCCATGTTCCATTGGTAAGCCTCTTCAACGTCCATGATGGCGAGAAGGTTGTTATTTGGATCTCTGAGCGCGATGCGGCTGTCAAGAGAGATGCCGGCATCATTGTCGACCGGCAGCGTAATGGGTATCGGGAATAGTGTGCCGTTCGAGGTTCTCATATCTTCAACGACTGAGCGGAAGTCGTCCTGCGACATGAACCTTTCAAGCGGAGAGAAGCCTCCCGTTGCCAGCAGCTCCAGGTCGCAGACGGCGCGCTCCGAAACCTGAATAGATGGCAGACGACCGGCTTCGTCACGAAGTTCGTCGGCCATTTCTACTGAGGCGACCAGATTGACGAGGTCGCCTCCGAACGGTGTCATCAGGTTAGAGTCCGACATGTCTTCTCCCGATGGATAGATGGCCTATCCTAGTTTCTGAAGCTGACCCAGATTAGTATGTGGCCTGTCCGTGAGACCCTCGCAACCTCTGGATTCCCGCTTTCGCGGGAATGACGAAAGAGCGATGCCTGCTAGACTGGCCCAACCTCTAGATTTTAGCCTATGCGGTGATAGTCGGTGACGCGTGCTATAATTTGGAGCATGTGGGGACGCGTGGGTTCGACAGGGGATGCCTTCGCGGGATTGCAAGCCGAGGCGCCATCAACCTCGCTAATCAGGTGGCAAATAAAGTAACTGACGACAAACAGTTCGCTCTAGCCGCCTAAGGGCGGTTACGTTCCTCGATCCCTCTCCCTGAGGGGGTCGAAGGGGCGACGTAAATCGGGGTGCTGTTCCGGTGACGCCGATGCCCGGGACTCAAGACCATCGGCTAGCTTCGAGCGCGCGCTCCGCCGGTACGGACGCGCCGGAGTGACCTTAAGTACCGGCTAAGCTTGTAGATGTCCTAGTCGGAGAGTCTTCTGGACGGGGAGTTCGACCCTCCCCCGTCTCCACCAATCCGTCTAAAAGAGTCCTTCTTCCCTATCCTTTGCAGACCGCCGTTGAGGCGCGTACCTGTTTCGGGGAAGAGTAGGGACGAATGGAGAGGCCAACGGGCAATCAAGCCCGTTGGCCTCTCTGCTTTTGGCTGATGGACCGCTTGCGTTGTTGATCCGGGTCGGAGGTGGTCCCCTCACGGTATCGTCGTAGTTCACTTCAAATTAGCGGAACTCGCTATCGTCGAGGTGTTCCGCGCGTGAGGGAGGCTGGATATGTATGCAAGGTAGGTCACGGATGAGTCGCTGCTTAGCCCGACTGCCATGGTCGTGAGCCAGACTGCGACCTTATTCGGCTCAAAGGCAGCTACTCGGTCAGTGTCCGAGGACTTACGCATTGCCGGGCTAAGGTCTTCGCTGCCACGATCGGTCGCAACATCCTGGACATCGGTGCCCACCTGTAAAGTGTCGGGTTGATTTGCAGGCTTCGACTCCGCGAAAGCAGAGCTGTGCTGGGAGGTGGCCATCGCTATCAGAGCAAGAGACAGCGCTATCGTGCATACCACGACCAGCCCGAGGGCGCTTCTCCTGCAGAATACAAGAGGCTTCAATCCGCTGATTCTTGAGTTGATGGCTGTCATGATGCCTCCCTTCGGGTATCTTATGAGATTAAGATAACTAAATAATTATGACCTACTACATAAACAATAGATCCGGTTTATGTTGTTGTCTATGGAAGTTAGATTCGGTATTTATTTGGAGCACACTGAGCGATGACTCGGATTCGAGCGGGGCTCGGTAGCTGGATTGGACGGACGATGGCGGTACATGGTCGAATAGAATAATGTTGTGAGACAGAGCATCGCGTGGTCATTCCGCGATTGTGTTAAGGGGGGATGGTCCATCCCGGAGTACGACAATGATTACCTCACTCCGACTCGTCAACTTCAAGAACTTCGCCGACGAGACCCTGCGCGTTGGTCCGTTCACCGTGATCGTGGGAGCGAATGCCAGCGGCAAGAGCAACATCCGCGATGCTTTTCGATTCCTGCATGGGATAGGGCGGGGGTACACGCTGGCGGAGATACTAGGGGGCAAATATGGCCTAGGCGGGCAGATGGAGTGGGCAGGCATTCGTGGTGCCCCAAACGATATAACTCGGTTGGGGCAATCCCCTCGTCCGAGAATGGGCGATTTCTCGTTGCACCTAGAACTGGACTCGGACGGACAAAAGATTTTCTATTCGATTGCAGTCCGATTCAGCCCGTCCCGTCCAGAAGGGTTCCGCGTGTTGGAGGAAGAGTTAAAGACCGAATCGACAATTGTATACACGACGTTGAGACGTCCTCGTAGCTCGCAACTCACCGTGAAACTGGGAGAGGGCCGAAGACCACAGAGCATTGGCCTTAGCCGTGCTCAGCCAGTCCTGACGCGGTTGTCAAGACCAAGATACAGAACCTTGCTGACTGATCCGCAGGATTCTAGGTTGGTGATTCACGCAGCGCTTGAAAGCATGCGTTTTCTGGAATTGTCTCCTGAGCGAATGAGGGAGCCTTCGATCCCTGGAGCAACCACGTTGGGCGAGTTCGGTCAGAACTTGCCAACGGTGCTTGAAGCCATCTGTGCCGATAAAGTACGTAAGGATATCCTCGCTTCGTGGCTGAGAGAACTTACACCGATGGACGTAAAGGATTTCACTTTCCCACGTGATCCCAGCGGACGGACCCATCTCCGCATCCGGGAGGCAAGCAGGAGGACTGTGTCAGCGTACAGTGCATCGGATGGGACTCTACGTTTCCTCGCCATGCTGGCCGCGCTACTCGGAACCAACCTGACAGGTATCCACTTCTTTGAGGAGATTGACAACGGCATTCACCCGAACCGACTATGGCTCTTGCTAGAGCTAATCGAGAGGCAGACTGAGAAGAACGGTACCCAAGTGATTACTACGACCCACTCTCCCGACATGCTTAACTTCATCAACGAAGAGACCTTTGAAAATACATCGGTCGTCGCTCGACTCGAGGACACCTCTGATGCCCTCATTCGTCCCCTCAATAGTCTGCACAATGTGAAGAACTTGCGGAAGTCCCAGGGTCTGGGACGGCTTCACTCTTCAGGCTGGATGGAGGATATCCTCAACTTGGAGGCATGGAAGAATGAGGATGATGAAGAGGCAGGAGAGTGAACGTACTCATCATCCCGGAGGACTTCCGAAACGATCAGTATATCCTCAAGCCGCTGTTTGACAGACTTGTAAGAGACAGACCTTCCGTACACATCCTGATCTGCCGGGACCCCTTGCTTGGAGGCGTCGGAGAAGCGTTGAAGTCGGAACGCATTTCAGAAATCATGGAGAAGTATAGGGGCAGGGTGGATATCTTCATTCTGTGTGTCGATCGTGATGGCGAGGCAGGAAGACGACAGAGACTGGATCAACTCGAGGACGAATTCCGAAATGGACCTGCTTTCCTCGCGGAGAACGCATGGGAGGAGATCGAGACCTGGGCAACTCGCGGGCCTAAGCCTTCCCAGCAGCTGGCGCTGGGCAGACATTCGGGCAGAGAGAGATGTCAAGGAAACGTACTTCGAACCCATAGTAGAACAGCGCGGCTTGTCCCATTCACTTGGCGGTGGCCGCGATGTGCTTGGACGTGAAGCTGCTCGCCGCATAGGCGCCATTCGGCAGAAGTGCCCGGAGGACTTCGATGCCATTGCGGGGCGGCTCGAAGATGCCGTGGGAATCAGGTAGTAGAGAAATATTGCACAGAACCTTTCGAGAACCCTGATATGAGACTGCCTAACTGCCGAAACGCCTTAAGACCGGTGAGATGCTGCGCTCCAAGTTGGCCGTGAATCCTGATACCCTAGTGCTACTTATCAAGCAGGGGTTAGACCATGGACAAGGTCCGATTGGGTATCGTCGGGTGCGGCACGATCTCGCAGCTGAACGCGCCTGGTTATCTCGCTGACGAGCGCTGCGACGTGGTTGCGCTGTGCGACCCGGTGGCGGAGCGCGCGCAGCAGCGCGCAGCAGAGTGGGGAATCGAACCGCGAATCTACACCAGCTATGAGCAGTTGCTCAATGACTCGGATGTCGATGCCGTCGAACTTCTCACGCCGACGTTCCTGCATCCTCAGCAGATAATAGATGGCCTGGCAGTAGGCAAGCACGTCTCCTGCCAGAAGCCCGCTGCCAATACCATCGAAGAGATACGCAGCATTGCCGCAGCAGTCTCGCGGGCGGACACCTTTTACAGGACCACCGAGAATTTTTTGTATTATCCTCCGATCGTCAAGGCGCAGGAACTTATCCAGGACGGTACGCTAGGGGATATCTCGCTGGTGCGAATCCGCACGGTGCGCGGAGGCGGATCTGAGTCTGCGATACCAGTGACTGAGGGCGCCTATGTCTGGAGACAGGATCGCGACCGCAACGTTGGCGGTCTACTTTACGACGATGGCTGGCACAAGGTCGCGACCGCGACGTGGTGGGGAGGAGACGTCGACAGCGTCTCTGCTGTAGTCACGAGGAACAACGATGATTACCTAGATGAGACCCCTACAGTCGCCACCTGGAAGTACGTCGCTCCCGATCGCCTCGCGAGCATCGAGTACGCGAAGGCTTCCGAAATGCCCCTGCGCACGCGCTACTATCCCGCGGACGAGTTCATGGAGGTCGTCGGCTCGAAGGGTATCCTGTGGGTGACACGCTGCACCGGTGAGATGCTGGACATGCCGCCGCTCGTGCTTCATACGGGAAGCGAGACAATCGCATACCAACTCCCGATGGACTGGATAGAGAGCTTCAACGGGGCGGCCAGGGACTTCATCGACGGCATCCTAGAAGATCGTCAGCCCATGATGGATATCAAGTTCACCGAGGAAGTGCTCAGGATAATTCTCGCGATGTACCGGGCGTCCGACACGCGCTCGTGGGTCGCGCCTTCTGAGGTTGGTTGATCGTGTCGTACTGCTGTCGCCTTGAGGGTTGTGGGTTCCGGCCATATAATTTGCAAACACCATAGGGAATTCGGAAAGGACACCAATGCCCAGATTCGCCGCAAACCTGACCATGCTGTTCAACGAAGTGGACTTTCTCGACCGCTTCGAGGCTGCCGCGGGAGCCGGATTCAGCGGGGTCGAATACCTGTTTCCGTACGACTATGACGTGGAACAAATCGCGGAGCTGCTCTCAAAGTATGGTCTGACCCAGGTGCTGCACAATCTCCCTGCGGGAGACTGGGACGGCGGAGACCGAGGCATCGCCTGCGATCCCGACAGGGTAGGGGAGTTCCAGGACGGCGTCGGTGCCACGATAGAGTATGCGACCGCGCTCGGCTGCCCTCAGGTCAACTGTCTTGCCGGAATAGCACCCCGCAGCGTCTCGGCCCAGGCCGCGCACGACACTTTTGTTCAGAATCTGAAATTTGCAGCGTCCGAGTTGGAGTCCGCAGGCATTCGGCTGTTGATCGAGCCGATCAATACAATCGACATTCCAGGATTCCTGCTGACGCGAACCCACCAGGCGAGGTCGATTATCTCAGAGGTCGCGTCCTCGAACCTGCTTCTACAACACGACATCTATCACATGCAGATAATGGAAGGCGATCTGGCCCGCACAATCCAGCAGAACCTGGACGTGATAGGTCACATGCAGCTGGCTGACAATCCGGGACGAAACGAGCCGGGCACCGGCGAGATCAACTATCCGTTCCTGTTCAACCTGATCGACGAGGCCGGGTACGATGGATGGATCGGTTGCGAGTATCGTCCTGCATCGACAACGCAGGACGGACTCGGCTGGATTAGCGACTTCGTCTAGTCGCGCCAGCCGACATGGGCGCGGCGTCCGGACGCCGGGCGACGAAAGGGTAGAAGACAAGTGACGTCAACGCCTGCTATCGACGCTGGCAGCTTCGTGGACCGCGATCAGGTGCTGGAGCAGATCCAGGACCGGGTGCTGTGGCTATCCATGAACCTCGTTCATCACGCCAACAACGTGCGTGCCAACCCGGACGGACTCAAGGTGGGTGGGCACCAGGCGTCGAGCGCCTCGGTTGTCACACTCATGACCGCGCTTTACTTCGACTTCATGCGGGCGGGTGATCGGATCTCCGTCAAGCCTCACGCGGCGCCGGTGTATCACGCTATCCAGTACCTTCTTGGCAACCTCGATCCGTCGTATCTCACGATGATGAGGCAGTTCCACGGGCTTCAGGCGTATCCAAGCCGTACCAAAGACCCAGACGACGTGGACTTCTCCACAGGGTCGGTCGGGCTCGGACCGGTCGCGCCGAACTTCGCGGCGCTGGTTGGCAAGTACAACAGGTCTCACATGTTCTCGGGGTCCGACGCGGACAGCCGGTACATCGCGGTGGTTGGGGACGCCGAGTTGGACGAGGGCTCCGTCTGGGAGGCTATCGCAGAGCCGGCAATGCACAGCCAGCCCAACATCCTGTGGGTGGTCGATCTCAACAGGCAGAGCCTCGACCGGGTAATTCCCGGAATCCGCGTCCGAGCATGGCGCGAGATGTTCGACGCCAACGGCTGGAAGGTAATAGACGCCAAGTATGGCAAGCGTCTCCAGGCGAAGTTTGCAGAACCCAATGGTGAGCTGCTGCGACTCGCCATCGACGAGATGTCCAACGAGGTGTACCAGAGGCTATTGCGCGTTCCTCCGGGGCAGCTGCGCGAGTGGCTACCCAAGACCAGCCGCTACCCCAGGGACATGGCGCGGCTAATAGCGCGCTGGCCCGACGATGAGCTACAGGCTTCGTTCCGAAACCTCGGCGGGCATGACTTCGGGATGCTTCGAGATGCGTTTGCCCAGACCGAGCTCGATTCCGGTCCGAACATAATCTTTGCCTACACGCTCAAGGGATGGAGGCTACCGTCGGTCGGAGACCCCCAGAACCACTCGGTGGTTCTTGGGAATCACCAGATGGCCCAGCTGAGGAACGAGTTGGACGTGGCACAGGACGGCGAGTGGGAGCGTCTTCCGCCCGACACGCCTGCTGGGCGTGTGTGCGTCGACGCGGGGCGTATGCTGGGCGTCGGACGCAAGCCGAGGTTCGATATACCGGAGATGAACATCCCGACGGACTTCGGGCAGCGCTACACGGGCAACATGGCAACCCAGCAGACGTTTGGATTGATACTGACGGCAATCTCCCGCAATTTGCCAGACGTCACCGAGCGCGTAGTCACTGTCAGCCCTGACGTCGCCAGCTCCACCAACCTCGGAGGCTGGATCAACAAAGTCGGCGTTTGGCATGAGGCAGAAAAAGAGCCGCTTCCTGAAGAATCCATAGTCCGCGCGCTCAGATGGGAAGAGCACTCGCGAGGTCAGCACATTGAACTGGGGATATCTGAGAATAACCTGTTCATGATGCTGGGCCAGCTCGGTCTGTCATTCGAGGCCAACGGCGAGATGCTGTTTCCGATCGGAACGCTGTACGACCCGTTTGTCAGGCGTGGACTGGACGCGTTCGTGTACAGCGTCTATTCAGGAGCCAGGTTCATTGTTGTGGGAACGCCGTCAGGTCTGTCCCTGGCGCCAGAAGGTGGGGCACACCAGTCCATGATCACGCCGTCGATCGGTACCGAAATCCCGGATTTAGACTTCTACGAGCCCTGCTTCGGCCAGGAGCTTGAATGGATTATGCTTGCGGCCCTGGAACAAATCAGAAATCGATCGCGGTCCTCCTATCTCAGGCTCACCAGCAAACGAGTCGATCAGGGGCTGCTTAAGGTGCCGGACGAGCCCGGCGCGCGCGAGCGAATGCGACAGCAGGTTCTCAACGGCGCATACTTACTTATAGACAGGAGCCGAAACAGGGGTTTCAAGCCGGGAACCAACGTGATCCACATACTCGCCAGCGGGGCGATGATTCCGGAGGCGGTGGCGGCCAGCAATGCGCTGCTCGAGGAGGGCGTGTTCGCCAACGTGGTCAACGTTACCGGCCCCGGACCTCTGTACCGGGCATTCCAGCAGTCGGTCTATGACGCGATGGACGGCAAAGGCGACCTGGGGATGTTCATGGCCGACTCCATCTCACCCAACGCGCGGGACGCACCCATCGTTACCGTTCAGGACGGGCACCCGCACTCTCTCTCATGGGTGGGAAGTGGGCTCAGGACACCGGTGATCCCTGTAGGAGTCACTGAGTTCGGACAGTCCGGCTCCATGAGCGAACTGTATCGAGAATATCGTATCGATTCGGAGAACATCATGGCCGCTTCATACGCGGCCCTGGAACTGTAGACAGCCGGGAGGAAACCACATTGGCGAAGATTCTTGTCGTGCACGGCCTCGGAATGAATATGCGAGGTAAGGTCCAGACAGCGACGTTCGGTACCCAGACCCTGGAGGAGTACGACGAGTACATCTGGCAATGCGCCTCCGATCTGGGCGTCGACGTGGAGATATTCCACTCGAACATCGAGGGCGAGGTTGTCAACAGACTGTACGAGGCCCACGATAGCGGCGACGTCGATGCGGCACTCTTCAACCCGGCTGCATACTCTTCAGGCCATCCGGGAATCCTCGCTGCCATCACACAGGTGGACTTTCCAGTGTATGAGATACACATATCAAATCCGGCGGCGCGGGGGGGACAATCCCAAGTGGCGGGCGTCTGCAGGGGTGTGATAACCGGGTTCGGCCTGTTCGGATACAACCTGGGGATGCGGGGAGTACTGAATTCCCTGAGTTCGGACTAGGTCGGGGGCCTACGGAGTGGTCGAGAGCATAATCGCTCTGCTGGTCGCCTTCGCGCTTGGGTCTTTTCCGACAGCCTTCGTAGCCGGGAAGCTGCTTTCCAGGGGTGACATCCGCGACGCTGGCAGCGGCAATCCAGGAACCCTCAATGCTGTCCGACAGTACGGTAAGGCAGTGGGTCTGATCGTCCTGCTCGTGGACGCCGGCAAGGGCATTCTGGCCGTCGTAGTCGCTCAGGCTTTGTCGGTCGCTGACCTCTGGGTTTACGGGACGGCGCTGTTGGTCACGCTCGGCCACAATTTCTCGCCTGTGCTCAGATTCAGGGGCGGTAAGGGCGCGGCGACAGTGCTCGGAATATCGGCCTTCATGTTGTGGCAGATCACGGCGATATCGGGCGCCGCCGGGCTGCTCGTCCTACTGCTGACCCGGCACGGAGTCCTGGCCGTGACATGCGTGTTTATCGTTCTGAACGCGCTCACGATAGTCACGGGTCAGGCGACTGGGCAGATTGTTCTCTGCATCGTCCTGTCGGTCCTGGTGGCGGGCACGCACCTGTGGCGTCAGTCCGACGAGGTCTCGGACGCCGTCAGAGGCCGCAGTTGGCGGCGTTTCCTGTCCATCGAGTGACTGCCGTTGGGTGACTTGCCGTTGGGTGACTGCCGGGCCGACCGCTGACATCTGACCACGACACCTGTAAAATGTGGCGCAACATCCGCGGCCACATGAGGTCGCGCACTCTTTTGTCGGAGGTCCCTGACTACAATGATCTCGAAACTGTCTCTGATAGCGGTGGCCGTTCTTGCGGTCGCCCTAGTTGCCTGCAGCTCCGAATCCGAGGAGCCTGCTCCGGCTCAGCCGGCTCCCACTACTCCACCGGCGCCGTCGCAGCCAGCCCCCGCTCCCAGCGGTCCCATGCAGTGGGACTCGCCGCCGGCCATGGAGATCGACACCAGTAAGAAGTACACAGCGGTCTTCGAGCTCGCCAAGGGCGAGGAGTTTGAGATAGAGCTGTTCGCAGACAAGGTGCCGAACACCGTAAACAACTTCGTCTTCCTGGCTCGGCAAGGCTTTTACGACGGCGTGATGTTCCACCGCGTCATACCCGGGTTCATGGCCCAGGGCGGGGACCCTACAGGCAAAGGTACGGGCGGACCCGGCTATCGCTTCGAGAGCGAGTTCCACCCGGACCTGCGCCATGACAGCCCTGGCACACTGTCGATGGCCAACGCGGGGGGCCTCGCTACGAATGGAAGCCAGTTCTTCATCACGTTTGTGCCCACGCCGGCTCTCGACGGCTTCACCTCGAGCGGCTCGGAGAAACCCTGCGCTACGCGCGGTGTATCCTGCCACTCTGTGTTTGGGAAGGTCTCAAGTGGGATGGATGTGGTAAACAACATCTCAGTCCGCGACCCATCCACTGCAACGACTCCGGGTGACGTCATCACGACCATCAGGATCGTCGAACAGTAGGAGCGCGACCCGGCACCCAGGTGCCGGGCCAGAGTAAGCGAGAGAGGTTACGCCCTCTCCTCAGTTCCCTCGGAGCTGTCGCTCTCGGCGGCTTCGTCGCGGTCGTCCTCAGTCGCTGGTACTACGCCTTCTTCTGGGTCGCTGAAGCTGAACGAATACAGACGACCCATAGCTCCCAACCAGCTTCCGTCGAAGACATTGATCAGCTCGGTGACAGGCTGGTTGTTCAGCCTGACCGTGTTGGTTGAGAATTCCAGGGGCTCAATCAAGACCTCGTCGCGATAGAATCTGAACGAGAGGACCTCGAAGCCCTGGATGCCCAGTTCATCCCCTGAAATTCTGTTTCGAGTCAAGAGTCTTCGCAAAATAGGGCGCTCGATCTCACTGAATCTGAGAACCAGTCGACCGTTTTCAGTGTAGATGGTCCCGAATGGCGCGATCCTGGCCAGATAGTTGACCAGCAGCACTACGACTGCCGCGGCTACCAGTGCCAGAATCACGATGAATACGGTAGTTGGCGGCCCAGGATCTTCCGCTGGGGGCAAACTCGGAGGCGGCGCTGTTGTGGGCGCGGGTGCGGGCGTCGCGGGTGGACGGGGTGTCGGCAACGGCTGAGCCGGCGGAATAGACGAAACGACTATCGGGTCCACACTGCGCAGGAACTGTTGACCTGCGTACCCAACGTCCATTGAAATGGCGACCGTCGCCAGGGACTCGGATGTAGCCGTGTAGAATACGTCAAACTCGAACGCCTCTCCCTCGGAAATGATCCGCTGAGGAACGAATTCCAGGGCGCCGGGTTCACCCTGATTGGTCGCGACCGAGGCCATCAGGTCCTGCGGGGAAACTGTGAACGGCTGGTTGCCGATACCTACCCGTAGCTCCGCGATCTTTGTACGTACACCCGGTTCCAGCGTTTCGGCTGGCTCAGGAATGAACGTGATATCAGGGAACAGTCGAGCGTCGAACGAGGATAGCGTCGTGATCGTGTGCGCAATCTCCGGCCACTGCAACTGCATCTCGACGCTGTATGTTCCGTCGATCGTGAGGGATGGCAGTGTCGCGGAATAGTAGCCATCTCCAGAGATGGCGTCGCCGCCTGCGCCCTCGTCATTTAGATCGTACAGAACCGATATCCCGTTGGGGTCGGTGATGCGAGCCAGCAGACCTGCGTCCACGGAGACCAGGCCGCCGTCGTCAGTAACCGACGCTATGATGTTGACCGGTATCCCAATGGGGACCGCACCGTGCATCTGGAGCTCAATACGGTAGCGGTTGACCGAGTACCGGTGGGCTGACAACAGACCGCTGTCACCCCGTACTTCCAGAGACCATCGCCCCGGAGTAGGCTCCAGCAGCTCCAGTACGACGACGTTGGGCAACTCTATGGTCGAGGAAGACTTTCGGTCTCCTGAGGAGGCTTCGACGCCGTCCGGATTCTTTAGTCTGAACGATGTCACGTCGTCCTCGCGGAAGAAGACCATGTTCAACTCGCCGGTCCCGGGTACGATGTCGAGATCGGTCTCGAATATCGAGTCGGGCGAGAGCGTCGTCTTCCCCATCGGCTGGAGAGCTCCCTGGCCCTCCCTTACTAGCGTACGGTTCGTAAATTCCTCGAATCCCAGAGGGATGGACAGCTCAAAGGACTCGCCTTTCGTCCTTCGGGCGATTTCTGCCAGTACGGACTTGAGACCGGGATCAGTCTCGGGAGTCGTCACGTTGAACACCGGCCAGCCGGTCCCCTCCACCAGGCTCAAGACCGGGTTCACCTCATCGATCTTCGCAGCGGGCTCCGTTTCGGAAGTGTCGCCCGTTACCAGGTAGATCGACGTTTCCGGGCTAGCCACCATGCCATTGAGATAGTTGTATGTCTCGGCCAGCGCTGAAACCAGGTCGAGAGGTTCTGCCGGCGGTGGAGACGCCAGCTTCTCCTCGACAGTCCGCCGCAACTGTATGAACTCTTCAGTGTTGGTCTCAAGGGGACCATATACTCTGGAGAGGTCGTCGCCGAAGACTACCGCGAACGGTTCGCCTTCCTTCAGGTGGAACATCAGACCCAGCAGCGAGTTGACCAGATCGACCGTGGACTGGTCGGAGGAGATCGCATGACGGTCCAGCACCAAGATCGTCAGCCTGTCCGACTGTCCCTGGGCCTCGGCATCGTCGGGGAAACCGGACAGTACGGCTGACACCGTAAGCGTGACTAGAAGGATGAATATTGACAGTAAGCGCATGGTATTCTTGCCCCGGATTACACATTAAGAAAGACCTGATGCGCAGTCAACGAGAAAGAAGTCCTAGTTTTTTCCTAAACAAGATATTGCTTTTGTTCGGAATGCTCGTTCTGGGGTGCGTGACGGTCGCGCAAGTGGGCTGCAGTGACACCACAGATGAGTCAATAGAGGCCCATCGCAGGTTCACTGGAATAGTTACGAACTTAGAGACCAGAACGCTGCTGGAGTTCGAATCCATCACGGTTGCCAGCGAAGCCGGCGCTGTTCTGGACTTTGACGCGGGCGGCAGGCGGTTCGAGGAGTTCACACCCGCTCACGTCAGAGAGCACATGGTCCTGGGCGACTTGGTAGAGGTTACCTACCGACTGTCGGGGGACACACTGCTCATTATCTCCCTTCGAGACGCATCCGACGGGTCGCCTGCGCCTTCCGGATCGCCATGATGATGTAGACACTGCCGGCCGTCAGCACTACGAACACTCCGAGGAATACCCAGCCTCCCGCCGGTCCGGGCTGAATGGGGGCTGGGAGAATCACCAGCGGCGATCTGAAGTCGGCCTGACCCAAGGTCGGGCTATCGACCTGGACGTGGATCACCCAGTTGCCCGCCTCTTCGAACTTCAGGTTCGCGCGATAGACCTCGGGGTCGTTCGGAGTGTTTACTGCTACGACTTCGAAGTCGGGGTGCCCAGGTTCGGTTTCCGCGACGAGCACTATCCGGGCGTCGGTAACCGGGGAGCCGTCTGTCAGCAGCGTTGGCTTCACTCCGATGTTGATGAATCCCACCTGCGGCGCTGGCGGCACCCACGACATGGCGATGTCGAATGGACCGACTTCCCGGTTGAACAGGGGTTGGAATGATTCGTCAGACTGGGCGTGTACGCCCATCGGGAGCAGGAGCGTGACGGAGACGACAATCGCTGCAAGCGCTGCGGAGAGGCAGGTTGGGCGAATCAGCGTCTTTGACCGGTCGGACATGGTGGGGGCGACTCCTACGTTGAAAGCTCTGACCTGTTCATTGTCGCTATGTGCGCAGCCGTGAGTCAACGGAGGTCTCTTGGGGAGTCCGTGTTTTGTCAGATATCATGGCGACATGGTCACTTGCGAGATTGTGGAGGCTATTGGGTCATGGTACGCATACAGATACAGTTGGATGAGACTACCCATGCCCTGGCTAGGCAGAAGGCATTCTCCGAGAATAAGTCTCTGGCTGATGTTGTGAGAGATGCCCTGACGCGGTATCTGACGTCTTCGGGAGCCCAATCCTCGGAGGTGGACAGATTCACGTTCATCGGTTCTGGAGAGTCCTTGCCGGAAGGTCCGAGCCCACTGTCTGAGCGTCACGATGACGCGCTTGCGGAGGACTACGTTACGTGATATCCCAGAATGCGTAAGATGGGCTGTTCTTGCTTATACCACGCGTGTGCTCTCTGCTTCCAAGACTCGCTCCCTTTTTTGACGTGGCAGGGCCTCCTACCCATAGCTGCACAATTGACTAGATGGGACGCTAAGTCTCGGTGCTGTGGAGCGCTGTTCTACTTTATCGGGCCATAGTACCTTGGAACACTGTAAGTCTGTGCAATATGGACTCGACTCTCATCCAGCCGGGCAGGACTTGGCAGCATACCTAGTTTTCCGATGGAGGGGGACTTGGGGACAGTTTCCATTCTGCGTGAACTGAGCACACGTCCAAACTGATCCTTCGAACCGTGATTTTTGCATCGGATCTGTCAAGAGCAACTCGTGCAACGTCCTGATGTCCACGAAAGGAGCAGCTGATTACAGGCGCGTCGCTATCAAATTCGCTCATAGTAGAATCCTGCAACGACTGGAAAATCGTACTAGGTATCTCAACAAGTTGATAACGTTCTGGGATCTTGTTGCGTTGCCTAAATGCACGAAGCATCACGATTGCGTCGACAGCATTCCGGTACTCTTGGAAGAGTTCGAGCGTTCGACTTCTACGCTGTCGGGACGAACGTACATCCTGAATCCACGCTGCTTCCGTCAACTTTGAGATGTGAACGGTTTTCTCAGAAAGTCTCTGAGCAGCTGTTGACTTCAACGACAGTCTGCGGCTCCCGCCTTCGTTGTCGGCTACTGTAAGATCACTGAAGCGATGCGTCGTAGATTCGACCCGTTCGACGTTCCATCCCACCGATTCGCACGCATTGCTGAAAGTGGCTTCAAATCCGGTCAATCTCAGGGGATCGATAGTTGTCCCGTGATGTACAGAAAGCGCCAAACCGAAGTACTCGACCCACTCCGGCCTGCCTGAAATCCATGTCTTTGGCTCCCTGGTAGTAGCGGACGGAGGTGAGGATAGTGAGTCCACGATACGCGCGACGAATGTGGCAGCTGTCTCAGAGAGACCATCGATCTTCGCCTTGAGGTCTTCTCTGTCGCTCATCGATTAAGCCGTCGTTCCATCATATTGACGAATTCTGGTCTTAATTCGACGCCAATCCACATTCGGTTCAGGTCACGGGCAGCGACCAAGGTAGTGCCGGACCCCGCGTACGGATCAAGCACCAAGTCTCCAGGGCGACTTGTGATCTTAATGCACCTGTGGGCCAGCTCAATTGGCATGACCGCCGGATGGTTTATTCCATTGGCGTATATCTGCCTCTGTGGATCGGTTGGAATCGACCAGGTTGTTCGCAGCCTTCTTTCGTTTGGCCCACGAACGGCATCAATGTCGTAAAAGTAATCTTGATTCTTTGACAGCAGGAAGACCGTTTCATGGTCCACTGTGGGCCGATCTCTCACAGACTCAGGATGCGCATTGGGCTTAACCCAGATTACCTGCGACCGAACCCACCAACCGGCATCTTGTAGTGCAAAAGCAAGTCTCCAAGGTACGCCAATCAGATCCTTCGACTTCAAACCCTTGGGTGTTGGGGGGCGAACGGGCATGGCCCTAGCACGATTCTTGCGATCAGGCGCGCGGTATTTGCGGTTTCCGGAAGTGTACGAGTCACCTACGTTCAGCCATACGGTGCCATCGTCTGTGAGAACCTCTCGCAGCCGTTCGAAAGTTCGGACAATAGTGGCCACATACTCAGGAAGAGAGTCGTCCCTACCAATCTGAGAATCCACCTCGTAGTCCCGAAGGGACCAGTAAGGTGGCGAAGTCACAACTGTTTGGACAGTACCGGCAGGAAGTCGGGCCAATGCTTCATCAGCAGACCCACGTATCATCAGGGACTCGGCGATACTCTCCACTTTGAAGCCGTCTTCAGTGTCCAATCTGACATATCCGAGGCTGGCAGACGCCGATTTTGGTAGAGGGAGGCACCCTTGGGCGACACTGGGGATTACCCCTGAATCTGAGTTGTGATCTGTAGTCGCGGGTCCTGCAGTCTTATGCAATTCTGATCCTCTTCTATCGAGATCAGGGTACACTACCAATTGGGAATCACCGAACCTAGACTCCTTCCCCAACCAAAGCTACTAAGGGGACAGATTCTTGGTCAGGCTTGGGCGAGACAGACGAGGGGCTCGCAAAGAGGGCCGTCGAGCATGCGCTCAAATGCCTTACCGACCACAATTCGTGCGGAGATGGCGCGAAGAGGCGGAAAATTGATCGTCCATGTCCATATCGACCGACGGCACATTTAGAATGTTTGGAATTCTGCGCTTCTCCCCGTCTATCTCTAGTGTATCCTACTCCACAGACCTCCTCTATGCAGCCCTGTTTCTATTGTGCCTTATTGATTGGCTTTCAGAGCGGATACAGATCGCAGACTGATGTTGTAGCAAGCGCTGTCCGACTAGGCTTCGGGCCGATTCTCTTTAGGCTCCCCATATCCGGTCGTTCTACTCCGTCAGACCCCGAGACCATATACATCGTTGAATCTCTCGCACTCAGGAGAACGCACATCATGACTCGCCAGTCTACCGGTCAAAAGGAGGAGATCGCCGCCAGATCCAACTCGGCGATTGAGGCCTCCAGACAGGCACTGTTTGATCTCTCGAAAGATGTCCATTCCCATCCGGAGTTGAACTACCAGGAGTTCTATTCGTCCGATGCCCTGGCTGGGTTTCTCGAGAAGCGTGACTTTGAGGTGGAACGGGGCATCGGTGGTGTAGAAACAGCGTTCCGGGCCACTATTCCCGGCGGCGGCGGCGAAGGCTCGACAGTCGCCGTCCTGGCGGAATACGATGCGTTGCCGGAGATTGGCCACGGCTGTGGACACAATCTCATTGCGATGGCCGCTATGGGAGCTGCTGTGGGCTTGCAGGCGAACGCTCAAGAATTGCCCGGGCGCGTGGTGGTTATCGGAACGCCGGCGGAAGAGGGTGGCGGCGGCAAGATACGGCTGCTGGAGGCTGGGATATTTGACGGCGTGGACGCCACTCTATCGTCCCACCCATTCTCCAACCGCACCATAGTACCGGCGGCTGCGCCAATGGGAGAGAGCTGGAGCCTGGCAATGGTCGGCTACCGTTATATGTACCACGGAAGGGCCGCTCACGCCGCTGCGGCCCCGGAGGCCGGCATCAACGCGCTGAACGCGGTTATCCATCTGTTCACCGGAATCGATGCCTTGCGACAGCACGTGAGGGACGACGTTCGCATCCACGGGGTAATCACCAATGGCGGCATGGCGCCCAACGTGGTCCCGGAGTTTGCCGCAGCCAACTTCATGCTGCGTTGCCGGGACCGGCGATACCTGAGCGACGTGGTGGTGGGCAAGGTGCGACAGGTGGCGGAGGGGGCTGCGTCCATGACCGGCGCACGCCTGGAGATCGAGGAATTCTATCCCTTCTACGAGAATGTTCAGCCCAACGTGGTCCTGGCACAGGCGGTCGGAGCCAATGCCCAGGCTCTGGGCATCAGGCTGGATGAACCGGTGGCGGGCCGCCCGGGCAGCGGAGCATCCACCGACTTCGGCAACGTTAGCCAGGTCATGCCGGGTTTCGAACTGAGGTATGCGGTCAGCGAGGAACCGGTGGCTTCTCATACAAGAGATATGAGCGAGACTGCCGTTACCGATCTGGCCCTTTCCAACGCACTGCTGGTAGCCAAAACGCTGAGCCTTACGGCCAGCGATCTATTGCTCGACGCGGCATTGGTGGAGGCCGCGAAGGTCGAGTTCGTCGACCGCAGCAACTGACGACTTCGCTGTAGCCAAAGTCAAAAGCTCGGCTTGCTGGCAAAGGGGGTCAACTGGAGTTCGTGGGTCCAGCAGGACTTGTCCTGGGTGTGCAGATAGTAGAAGGCGTCAGCGATCGCAACGGGGTTTATCAGCAGTTCAGGTTGCTGCTGGCTGCGCGGCATGGCCCGCGTGCCCGGGGAATCGATGGTGCCGTCGATGACGACATTGGCGACATGCACACCGTACTCGGAGTATTCCTCGGTCAACGCCTGCGCCAGCGTCCGCATCAGAACACGTGGATAGTACAGGGACTGTCCGGTGTACCGCTTTTTACCTCTCAACGAGGACGAGTTATTGGAAAACAGAATGGAGCCTTCTCCTCGCTCCCGCATAGAGGGCAAGACCTCCTTGGCGACAAGGAATGGTCCGCTGCTGGCGATGTGCTGTGCTGTCTCGAACATTTCGAATGGGATGTGCTCCAGCAGTTCTTTTTCAGGTGGAAGGTCGCGTCCTTCCAAGTAGCCCGCGTTATAGACCAGGATGTCCGGGTCGCCAGCCAGCTCGCGAATCTGGGCGAACGCGTTCGAAATCGAGTCGGGGGACGCCAGGTCAAGCTCGACGATGATGCTCTCGCCGCCCCGTTCCCCGATCGCAGCCTGCAACGCAGCAGCGTTGGAGGCGTTGCGGGTGGTCAACACGACCAGGAAGCCCTCGCTGGCAAACTTCTGGGAGATGGCTCCTCCAACACCCCAGCGCACTCCGACTGGCAGATCGCTGTCATCGAGCTCACCGCCGTGGATCAGCCGGGTGTTGCGACCGTCCGACTGCCACTTGGAAGTCGCCCCAATCACAACGGCGACCGGTTTATGGGTTGAGTTCATATCCTATTCCTTTCGGTAAGGTGTCGAGTTCCTGCCATTATCACAGGTTGGGCCAATTGGCGTACCTCTTCAGCGCGGAAGTAGTTGCCAGTGGCCCTAGTTGCCGACGGCCTCTACGTACAAGGAATACAGGGACTGGCTGCAGGTCATAAATAGACGGTTCTTTTTGACGCCGCCGAAGCACAGGTTTGAGCAGGGTTCCGGGAGGACGATCCGGCCGATCAATTCACCGTCAGGGGTCAGGCAGTGCACGCCGTCCGTCCCTGGTCCGGCCCAGCCTACGCTGGACCACAGGTTGCCGTCGCGATCGGTCCGAATGCCATCGGCAAATCCGGGGGACATATCGGCGAAAACCTGGCCACCACGCAGCTTCCGACCATCCACTACATCGAAAACCCGGATGTGCCCCGGTCCATCGGGATCGTGGGAGATACCGGTGTCGGAAATGTACAGCCGCGACTCGTCCGGGGAAAAGCACAGCCCGTTGGGCTTGACCAGATCGTCAGCAACCACTGTAACTGCACCGGTTTCAGCATCCAGTCGGTAGACCCGCGTGGGCAGTTCGGCCTCGGCTCGCTCTCCCTCGTATGACACCAGGATTCCATAGCCAGGGTCAGTAAACCAGACGGCTCCGTCGGAGTGAACAACCACATCGTTGGGGGCGTTGAGGCGTTTGCTGTCGAAGCGGTCCAGCAATACGGTGAGAGTCCCGTCGTGCTCGGTGCGGGTAATCCGGCGTGTCAGGTGTTCGCAAGAAATCAGACGCCCCTGCCGGTCTCGGGTGTTGCCGTTGCTGTAGTTGGAGGGCATGCGAAACAGTGTAACCTCGTCGGTTATCTCGCAGTATCGGAGCATCCGGTTGTTTGGGATATCGCTGAAAATCAGTGACCTGAAGTCGCCAAACCACACCGGACCTTCGGCCCAGCGCGCTCCAGTGAACAGTCGCTCCACGGCGGTATTGCCGACTCTGTAGGCGCCGAAGCGTGGGTCCAGGACCTCCACCGCCGGGTCTGGGTAACGAACTATTCCCTGATCCCAGCGTCGGCTCAGTTCAGGAGTCCACTGTGAATTACCGACCATTGCGCACTCCTTCAAGTTCCTTGCCACCCGGTCATCGACCCCGACCATCAGGGCTACCTCACGGAACGGGCCGTCCTCAGGACGTGCTCACGGAGCGCTCCATTGATGTCTGTTTGGTATCCGCGCCCGTCACGAGCCTGGGACTTGAACCAGGCTATGATGTCTGCGTCGAGCCTCAGCGTAATCTGCTGCTTCACAGGTCGGTAGAAGACCCCGCGCCTGGCGTCGGACCAGTCGAGAATCTCAGGGGCGTCCGTGGTGTCGATCTGGTCGTCGGGCAGAGCCTCTAACACCCGTATCTGTTCCTGAACGTCTGGCGGCAGTTCAGATATGTCCTTCTTCATGAGCCTCCCTCTCGTGCCTCGTCGCCTTGCGCGTGGAGATGGTGAGCCCGACCTCTTCGCCGGTCTCCGTGCAGAGGTCAGGCCAGGTGTGGACTGCCATCACGACTTGAGTGCCCACCACGCCGATGGTCCGCCACCGTTGCTCATATGGATATAGGTCTTACTGAGTCACAGACATAGGGTCTTCAAATACGTAGGCCGCAGCCTCGAAGCTGAGGCCATGCGCTCGAAGATTCGTCTCACTCTTGGCCTGATCCCAAGTCCAACGCAAGTGTAGTCGCCCTTCATCATACTACAAAATTGTAGTTACAGGAACAGCCTGACGTCTATACTTGGTCGGTCGCACGCGATGGGTCAATGCCCAATAGGGTGGGGAACAGGGACTGACTTCAGGCGTAATGCGAAGCTCAAGGTGAAGGTTCTGGACTTTGTTCAGTATGGTGGGCCTGTTTTGACGGTAGGCAGAACCGTCTTCGAGATGTGGCTGGGGGCAGTGTAAGTCTATTTTGGATGGTAGGCAGTACTATTGACATCCGCTTTGGACGGAAGACGGTACCATCGTCCAGATGTGGCTCGGGGGCTGACGTGGATGGAAAGTGGAAGGGGCTTCGAGATGGGCATGGCGGCTCAGTGACGATCCAAGTTGACCAACGTCCACGTCGAACTGCCCGTGGGTATCACAGGGTGGCCCCCTTCCAAAGGCGCACAGTGAATCGGTTCTCTTCCTCGATTAAGTCGGGATCTGTGCCGTTGTTGGCGTGCATAAGCGGAATGACTTTGATCCTGATTCCCATGCCGCGGGCGTCAACATAGCCGTAGTCCCGCATAACGTTGACAAGAGTTTGATTCCGGGCGTAGCGCATGCCTGACCTCATACCCTCAACAGTTACTGTATTGGGCAAGCGGCCCGGGCTCTGAATTTCTAAGCGGTCGGAAAATATGGACAGCATGACGTCGGTCCCCGCGATGCTATAGTCGCGGTGGACCAATGCGTTGACTAGAACTTCGCGCAGGACCTCCTCTGGATACTCCCAGCGCTCATGCCGCTGTGCTCCTTCTAGCCGTGCTGAAGAGACTGTGTTACGCCGCACGAAATCCCAGGCCCTGTCCACAATTCCAGGTTCGACCGTTAAGTCGCTACTACCACCCAAGGGGGTGAGAGGACCCCTTATGTCTTCGTCTGCACGAACGGCATAGTCAGGTTCGGTCCCCTGGTAGCAAATTGCTCTGATGCCCGATTGAGGGAGGAAGCGATCAAGGTTTTCGCCAAACAGAAGTAATCCATCTACTGTCGCCGAAGTATATCCAGTTGACATCGTGACTAGCTCTAGGTTGAAAAGCAATCTTTCGAACTGGTCTGCGTCGCTAACGCGAAAACTGTCCTCGCCTCGCACTCGAACGAAATAGTCCCGGAGGCGTCGAGCATCTAAATCGTGTGGTGTTGTTCCGAGTACTGGCTTTAGGCCGTACCTCAAACGACCAGACTGTTGATAGAGTCGCTCTTCCTCTTCTCTGGATGCATCCCGAGTCGTCGTTCCTACACGGATGCGCGTGACCCAGGAAGCACCGCTCTTCGCCTTATATGGCTTGTCGGGTGCATCAGAAGGAAGGGAGACAACACCGATAACAATACCCTCGTCCAATTCTATGGTCTCCCAATACGGGATTACAGCGGGTTGGATGTGGTCTCGTGCTATTTGCATAACCCATTCTTCAGCCTCTTTCGGCTCTCGCGTAAGCCCCGAAGCCGTTGTATCATCTTCAACCCCAAGCAAAATGTGGCCACCTTCCAAATTCAGCAGGGCCACGATCTCTCCAGCAAGCCTCTGTGGTCGTATGTCGTCACGCTTGAACTCCAACCCAGAGTTCTCACCATTCAGTAGCAGTTCCAAGAGCTGAGATCGATTCATTTCAGTCCCTCAAAACCCATATTTCAGTCTTCTAGTCTCGAAGGCATCCTTGCCCCCTTCAAGTATCTCCTCAACGAGTTCACGCACCTGGCGGGCATCAATGGAACCCACGTGCTCCGGTCTGATTACCGCGTTTCCTTTGTTGTCTGCGTCACCCGAGGCGGTAAGTCCAAGGATTAACTCGGCGTCACCCAGCACCGGGATGTTGGCGTTGTGGGTGGAAAAGATAAACTGTCGCCGCCGTTTTTCGTCGCGCATTCTGGGCACTACGCCGTCAGTTATGAATCGGTTATCGAGGTCGTCCTCAGGCTGGTCAACAATCAAAGGAGCGTCAGACTCTAGGAGGAGTAGCAATAGTACGGCGGTCGCCTTTTGTCCCGTCGAGAGATCTTCAAGAGCCTGCCAAATCGGAGGGTCGCCGGCAGTAGCCGTATTGAGTTGGATCGCTGTTGTGGGAGAGAGTTCCAACTCTTCAATACGCATCAAGGCCTCCGGCATCGCCTTACTCAGGCGTTCTGCTTGTGCTGGTGGAATCGAATAGGCGTGTTGAACCGCATCTGGGCCATCCTTGCAACATTCAACAAAGTGGGGCAATGAGAGGTCCGGCGCCTTCCTGAGTTGATCGATTGCTTCAGAAAGGCGGCCGCCAATTTCATCTCTGAGCACGTCGAAAAGGGACTCCCGATTACCGGATGCTGTCACTCTAACCTGTACTCGGTCGCGCAGTTTTCTGCTCACGCCCCTAGCGGCCCGATCTAGGAGTCGGAACTCGGCTGCCTTGACCTCCTCCCATTCGGCCAGCAATGCAAGCCGCCGGTCGGAGTGTTCCTTTTCCAGCTTTTCCAATAATGTACGGCGTTCGCGTAGCGGGCTGAGGCCCTCGATCGAGCGCCGGAGACGTATGAATTCCTCTCCATCCACGGCTGATTTCTGCAATTCACGAAGTATCTTCTGGTACTCGGATTCGACCTCGTGCCGCCGTACGGACCAGCGATTTCGGACACCCTCCATTCCTTCATCCGCCCGCTTAAGCGCGACCTCAATTAGGGTCGCCGCCGCCTCGATTTCACGGCTCAGCTGTTCGAGGACAGGATTGGCACCAGCCAGGATCTCCTTACCGGGCAGTTCTTCAAGGGACTTTGGCGACAGGAAGACCCGGTCGATTGGTAACTCCTGCCGTAGCGTATCCAAGCATTCTTGGAAAGCCGAAACTCGCTCGGGAATTGAATCGAGCAGGCGCTCTTCGCGAACAAGAAGGCTCTGTTCCCGCAGTCGGTTCTCAAGTCCGGCTTCTTGGTAGCGACTTAGGGTTTCTTCCAGGCCAGGTAGCATCGCCAATTGGTCATCTATCTGCCGGAGTTCGAAGCGAGCATCCGCGATTGACCTTCTCGTCTGTTCCAAGCTGCGGCGCACACTGCCCTTGCGTCGATTCAGCGATTCATCGTGCTGGACGAATCGGTCAAGCAATAGTGTTCGCTTTTCGGCATTCTTGGCAAGCTCCGAGATTTCATGCTGTCCATAGATTTCAATGCGAGGAAGAACGTCACGCGGAAGTAGTTTGGAGATCTGCCCGTTCTCTTCACGCACCACAGGTGGATTCGGGACAGTTCGCTCAATCACATACTCACGTTTTGCGGGGCGATAGGCCCGTGCACGAAGGGTGATCTTGGTTCCGCTGCGAATCACTTGGCGCACCATCCCAGAATGAGCCTTATTCGCATCCTCACCAATGGGTTCCAGGTTGAGCACGTATCGCAGACTCTCGATGACTGTCGACTTCCCGGCACCACGCCCGCCAATCAGGACGTTTAGATTCGGGCTGAAGTGAATGACAGCCCCGTCTAGGAATCCTCCTTCCCACGCAAGGGTCGAGAGTTCTGCATGCTCTTCAAGTTCAGGATCACTGTTGAGCCTTATCCTTGAGTCTGGATCCAGGAAGGCTTGGCGTAGACCCTCGATACTAACTTCAGACATCTTGATCCAGCAGGTTGCCGACGGGTCATCCAAGTCCTGGGGCTTTGAAACGTCCTTGGCGTTGACCACGGCCACAGCCTGGTCTTCGCCTACAGCATGGGTTCGGCAGTAGTCAGGATTCTTGTTTTCCACTATTGGCCGCACACTATTAGGCAAATCGCTGACTGGTCCTGGAATCTGGACCGCAAGCAAGTCCTCACTCCGCCATGCACGAATTCTCGCCTGTCCATCAAGAACCTCGAACAGTCCCTTGTCGCCAGTCACGTGCGTGGCTACGGTGATGCCCCCTTGTTCTCGGACTTTCTGGAGAACCTGTTCGAACGACTCGCTAGACAGATCAGAAGAGGGTTCGGGACTGCGTATCCCAAACTCGCCAAGGAACCTTTCAAGCCTTTCATCAACAGTGTCTGGCGGGTAAATGCAAAGTATGTGGATGCCTTCAGAGGAAGAAATCTCAAATCCGGGGAAAATCGTGATCTCGCGATCCGCAGCGGCATAGCGGAACTCTGTGACGGAGCTGACGCTGTTGTGATCAGTGATGGCAAGCACCGACACTTCAAGCTCCGCCGCCTTCGCAACGACGGCCTTCGCGTAATCTATCGGATTGCCGTCACTTTCCCGCCCGCGAAAGGTCCCGGCGTAGTGGTGTGGGTTCACTTGGAGCGCGCACTTAAGAAAACGCGCTCCCCCCGATGACGACTGTCGAGTAGCTGCGATCACGTCCTTTTCATTCACGCTTTCCTCCAACAGCATACGGTATTCGCCTATGGTGAATCCGCATGGACTGGATCAAGGCCACCGCCGAGGCCGGAGAGAATAGCCGCAACGTTGGCGTTGGCACCTAGAGTCATCACGCAGGCTCCACACCATCCATGATCACAATAGGAGCGTGTTCAAAGTCCATCCCGAACCTGGCACAATCAAACGGGTCAGGGTAGACGATGGCTTTATCAGGCTCCTTTGGGAAACTGACCGGCAGCCAGTGTTCTATTTCTGTGTTCTCCTCTCTGAAGCGCGGGAGGACTGCCAACACCCTCCTAGCCTCAGCCACCGCCCTGTCGTAGGTGGGGTGCTCTGGTTGGTAGTCTGGAAAGGGCATCCCAAGCCCCCATCCCATGAATCCCACCCTGTAACGAACCGTCTCGCTGGCGAGTCGTCTCATATCAGCGTCGCTTAGGTCGTAGTGCTCCTGAATCGCCTCTCCGCTGATACGGTATTCCCGAGCGATACCCTTCACCCGCACCTTGGATGCCTGAAGACGTCCCTCTACGATTCGCTGGCGGACGGCTTGGGGCGTGATCCCGAAGAAGCGTGCCACTTCTGGCACCGTGAACATTCTTTCACTGGTCATGCCGTTCAACCCTTGTTGCTCAACTCTATGCTAGGAGAACCCTCAGACATCATACACAATAGAGCAAAGCAACGCAAGCAAGGCAAGTTTGTGAAGTTGCGGTCCCCAGCGGTTGCACCGGGTGCGGAGCCCTGTCGATCCTTAGAAGGATGTCGTCACTGGGACGGGCAAGAACGTCTCCCTGTTTACAGGTCCAGAACGAACCTCAAAGTAGAGGTTATTGATTCTGTCCAGTGGGGTGGGGACCGATCAACCGCAAGAGCCGCGCTTGGGTTCTGTCTATCGTCAAGAAAGATCCCAGAAAGTCTATTGGAGTGGGCCCGGCAGGGATCGAACCTGCGACCAATCGGTTATGAGCCGACCGCTCTACCACTGAGCTACAGGCCCACGTATGGGGGGAGTCGCAGATGGCTGCGACTGCAGGGGTGAACCCTAGCCTAACCAACGTTTTGAGAGGGTGTCAAGGAGCGTTCTCTGCTGGAGAGAAGTGCAAATACTCTATCGCAGCAGTCTTTTCTTCCTCTCTAAGGCGGGAGTCGATTGTGTAAATCGGTGGTTGCTGGCCTGTGGATTCCCGCGTGCGCGGGAATGACGGGTAGGGTCTCGGAGTTCTGCACTTCTCTCTGGCGCGTTTGACAGGCATGTTGTGCGGCGGTACAGTCCCCGAAAGCATCACTCAGCAGGGGATAAGCAATGGCCGTTGCCAAGAAGATCCACGACTACATGGTGCAGGGCTCGTGGATACGCAAGATATTCGAAGAGGGCATCGCTCTCAGCCAGAAGTACGGCGCGGACGCTGTGTTCGATCTGTCTCTGGGAAACCCGGTCATGGAACCGCCGCCGGAGTTTTTCGCGGAGCTGAAGCGTATCGCTGACGATCCGTCCCCGGGAATGCACAGGTACATGCCCAACGCCGGATACCCGGAGACTCGTGGGGCGGTCGCCGCGCAGCTCAGTGAGGAGACGGGGCTGAGCTTTGGTGCAGATAACGTGATCATGTCATGCGGCGCGGGTGGCGCGCTGAACGTGGTCCTCAAGACGCTGCTTGATCCAGGCGACGAGGTGGTCATATTCGCGCCGTACTTCGTTGAGTACTTCTTCTATGCAGACAATCACGGCGGCTCATGCAAGGTTGTCCCTCCGGACGCAGACTTCCTACCCGACATGGATGCTTTCGAGTCGGCTATTGGCCCGCGCACGCGGATCGTGCTGGTAAACTCCCCAAACAATCCGTCAGGCGCGCTGTACACCGAGGATGTGTTGGCACGTCTCGCAGAGGTGATCCGACAGAAGGAAGAGGAGTTCGAGCGCGAGATCTTCCTCGTCAGCGACGAACCCTACCGTCGGCTGCTGTACGATGGCCTTGAGTATCCCCACGTCTTTCATCACCACGCTCGCTCCATAGTTGCCACGTCGCACTCCAAGGACCTGGCACTGCCGGGGGAGCGCATCGGCTATGTTGCGGTCCACCCCGACTACACCGACGCTACCGAGCTGATGGACGGGCTGGTCTTCTGCAACAGGACGCTCGGATTCGTCAACGCGCCGGCGCTGATGCAGCATATTGTGGCCAAGCTCCAGTCGGTCACGGTGGACATCTCGCAGTACCAGGCCAAGCGCGACTTCATGTACGATGCACTCACGGGGTTGGGATATGACGTTCTAAAGCCGCAGGGAGCGTTCTACATGTTCCCGAAGGCTCCCATAGAAGACGACGTGGAGTTCGTTGCGGAGCTTCAGAAGTACAACGTTTTGGTCGTCCCCGGAATGGGATTCGGGATGCCCGGGTACTTCAGGATCTCGTTCTGCGTCACCGACCAGACCCTTGAGGGGTCGATACCGGGCTTCAGGAAGGCCATGGCGGCGGCCAGCGATTCCTGATGTTAAGGTCAACGCCTACGTAGGCAGCGCGTCCTTCAGGCCGAAACCGGTGACGGGCAGCAGCGCGACTTCCCCGCGTTTCACGATGCCTCGCTCGGCCATGAGCTCCAGACCAGCAAACGCCGCGGCCGAGGTGGGCTCCGCGAATATGCCCTCCCGCGCCGCCAGCAGCTTCTGCCATCTGATTATGCTAGCGTCAGTTACCGCGAGCGACGTTCCGCCGGACTCTCTGATCGCCCTGAGTGACTGGCGTAGTCGGGGAGGGCTGCCCACGGCAATTCCGCCCGCGATTGTCGACGCACCAGGTCTCCACTCCGTTCCCATAAACTCGGCTGCGAGCGGCATGACCGCCTCGGCCTGGATGGCGTGCAGCTTGGGCATTTGAGCGATGGCACCCCGTTCGATCAGCTCCCTGTAGGCTTTCCACGCGCCGAGCAGCAGGCTCCCATTTCCCACCGGAATAACGATGTGGTCCGGGGCGGTAGCCATCTGGGTCGCGATCTCGTACACGAATGTCTTGGTACCCTCGACGAAGTACGGGCTGAGGTTGTGTGAGGCGTACACCATACCGTGCTGGCGCTGAAACGCGACCGCCGCCTCTGTGCTTGCTTCACGAGGTCCGGGAGTGGGGTGTGTCTCGGCCTCGTACACTCTGATCTGGCCTAGCTTCGCTTCCGGCGCCGACTCAGGCGCGAAGACGTGCGCGGCTATGCCGGCCCTCGCCGCATAGGCAGACACGGATGCTCCCGCGTTGCCGGAAGAGTCCTCGACCACGGCTCGTACTCCGTGCTCCATCGCTACGGACAGCATAGTCGCGGTGCCGCGGTCCTTGAACGAACCGGTCGGGTTCATGAACTCGAGCTTGGCGATCACCCGGACCCCGCCTACCGCATCTTCGACGCTCGGAAGGGCGATCAGCGGCGTTCCTCCCTCTCCCAATGTCACGGTGGGGGAGTTGGAGTGAAAAGGCACGGGCATCCTGAGGTCGGCGAACGTCATGGTGTGAAGGTCGGAATCGCGGTAGGCGACGTCCAGCGGCTCGCCGCAAGATCGGCAGCTCAACGCGATCATATCGGCTTCATGAGACGAGCCGCACTCCACGCAGACCAGTTCAATATGGGACATTTTCCCTCCCTTAGCTCCGATGCGGGATGCTACAGACTGGGCAGGTCGCAGTCAACCGACCTCGATGCTGTACCATTTTAGTAGGCGAACATTTCACCCTCACCCCAACCCTCTCCCTGAGGGAGAGGGGGTCAGTTGATTGATGTTTAAGTCTGAAAGTTTCATCTACCTACCCCCTGTCGGCCCTGAGGGAGAGGGGGTTTTCGGTCCCGCAGAGCGGCGCGGACTAAACTGGTACAGCTTCGCCGAATTCTCAAAAGGTGAGAGCAACCGCCCTTCCCATGTAGAATTACTGACTATGGAGGTAGCTATGGTATCGCAGACGAAGAACTCTATCACTCGGACTGTCAAAGATGATGGCATCAACTCAGCGGATGCTGTCGTTTTTCGTGGAGACGGCGAACCCAGGACTCCCGAGAGCCTAGTTGCAAGGCTGTCCGACATCGTCAGTCGCCGCGGGATCGAGGCTGACAATTACTCGAATGGCGGCGTGGTGGGCGAGTTGGAAGAGCGGGTTGCCAGTCTGCTGGGCAAGGAAGACGCGGTCTTCATGCCGAGTGGTACACTCGCCAATCACCTGGCGATCAGGCTGCTCTGCGGTAGCAGCCCGCGCGCAATCGTCCAGGAGCAGAGCCACCTCTATCACGATACCGGAGACTGCGTGCAGCAGCTGAGCGGGATCAACATGGTGCCCCTTGCCGCAGGACGAACATACTTCACTCTCGACGAGGTCCGTAGTGCGGTTGAGGAATCCACGAGTGGGAGGGTCGACACTCCCGTAGGGGCGCTGATGATCGAAAGTCCCGTCCGCAGGCAGCACGGCCAGATCATGCCTCTCGACGAGATGCGCCGTGTCCTGGGATATTGCTCAGATAGGGGAATCGCGACCCACCTGGACGGCGCTCGGCTGTTCATGATGAGCGCTGCAACAGGCGTGTCTCCTGCCGACTACTCGGCGATGTTCGATACCGTGTACGTCTCGGTGTACAAGTACTTCGGCGCTCCGTTCGGGGCGATACTCGCCGGTACAGAGGACTTCTGCCGCGACCTGTTCCACCATCGCCGGATGTTCGGAGGAGGGCTGTCCAGCGCGGCCCTGCCGGCTGCCCTGGCGCTCGACGGATTCGATGGGTTCGAAGACAGGTTCGCGAAAGCGATGGCGAAGGCCGGAAAGCTGTTCGACGAGCTCAATCAGATACCGGGGTTGAGCGTCTGCGCTTACGAGCATGGCTCCAACATATTCCCTCTGACATTGCCGACCGGTGTGGACCTCGAAGGGTTCGCAAACCGACTGGCTGAGTTTGGCGTATTCGTAAGCGCGGGTGAAGATGATCGGGCACCACTGCACCTGACAGTGAACACTACGATTCTCAGGCAGAGCAACGAACGAATTGTGAGCGCATTCAGGGTGGCGGTCGACAATGGTTGACCAGGACTCTGTACGAGCTGTTCGGCGCGCCGTAGAGCGCGCATCGGACCGGATCAATCGGCGCTACGGCGGAATTGTCGACCGCATCCGGCAGAACTTCGTCGTCGAGCTGTCCATCAGAACCGTCCGTGAGCTGTCCGAGGACGACGTCACGCACATGGCCGCGGGCGTGGCCTACTACGCGCTGTTCTCGATCTTCCCGCTCTTGCTGGGTCTTATCTCGATCATGAGCTTCCTTCTGGAGCCTGAAGAGATACAGACGCTGATGGGCGACCTGATGGCGAACTTCCTGCCTGGCTCTGAGCAGTTCGTCAGGGACAACGTGGATGCCGTGGTTCGCCTGAGGGGCGCGCTGGGGTTGATGTCGCTCCTCGGAATGTTGTGGTCTGCCAGTGCGATGTTCGGGGCGTTGAACCGGGCAATCAACCGTGCCTGGGACATCCCAAATGACCGCCCGATCTACATAGGCAAGCCGAGGCAGCTCCTGATGGCGCTCAGTGTAGGAATGCTTTTCAGCATATCCGTGGCCAGCGCGACCATCGCGAGGACGTCCGAGCACATCATGGAGTCCGACCTGCCCATACCGCCTTTCCTGGTCCACACAATCGGCGAGCTGATACTGCAGTCGCTGTCACTCAGCCTGATGATCATCATCTTCCTGCTGATGTACAAGCTGCTGCCGAACACCAGGACGTACTGGAAATACGTGTGGCCGGGGGCGGTCACATCGGCTGTGCTTTTTGAGATATCGAAGAACTTCTTCATCCTGTACCTGGACAGGTTTGCCTCTTACCAGAACGTGTATGGGTCCATTGCGCCGGTGATCGTGCTGCTGTTCTGGACGTACGTGGGCAGCCTGATCGTTCTGCTGGGCGCTGAGATATGCTCCGAGTACGAAAGGATGAAGAACAACGTCGACCGGGGCGTCGTGCGGCAGCAGTCCGACGAGGCCCCCGCCGTGTCCGAAAACGGTGTAGCGGCGCCAGGTGCGGAGAGTCGTCCTTCCGCCCAGAGGACGCAGGGCGAGCGTTAGGGGGCGGGTACTTGGCTAGTTGCCACTCCAGTCGGGGTCTGAGTGCGCGTCCAGGAAATCTTCGTCCAGCTCCACGCCCAAGCCAGGCCGCTCGGACAGGTGAAGCACACCGTCGCGTATGTCCAGAGGGTGGTCGATCAGCCTGTTGTGGACATCCAGCGCCGCGTGGTTGAACTCCAGCCTGTAGAAATTCGGGACGGTCATCATGGTGTGTGCGCCGGCCAGGATGTTAATTGGGCCGCTTGCGTCGTGGGGACTGACCGGGATGTAGAATGCCTCCGCGAGGTTCGCGATCTTTCGCATCTCGCTTATGCCTCCGCACCACAGTATGTCCGGCATCAGGTACTCTGCCAGGCGGTCTCTGAGGATTGGAACGAAGTCCCAACGGCTGTAAAGTCGCTCACCCACGCAGAGCGGCACGTCGACGGCGTCTCGGACGGCCTTGAGAGCCTCGTTGCTGTTCGGCTGCACCGGCTCCTCGAACCATCCGATGTCATAGGGCTCAAGAGCGCGTGCAAGCCTGATGGCGGTCGGCACGTTGAAGTTGCCGTGCGCGTCGATCAGTATCTCGACCTCCGGCCCGACCGCCTCCCTCATCGCGGCAATAGTCTCGACACCCAGGGCGGCGCCGGCTGCTGAGATCTCTCCCTTCAGGTAGCGACGGTGGTGCTCACGCATCTCGGGCATGAACGGGTCTGTCTTCAACGCGGTGAAACCCTCATCGGCAAGCTCTTTGGCCTGCCGCGCGGCTGCCGCCGGGTCTCCCGGAGCGACGTGAGTGTACATGGGCACGTCGTCCCAGATCGGGCCTCCGAACATCTGGAAGATGGGCTTGTCCTGCACCTTGCCCTTGATGTCCCACAGCGCGATGTCAATTCCGCTCAGCAGCGTCGTGACGAAGCCGCCGAATCCACCGCCGCCCGTGAACCGACGATACAGCCTGTGCCAGATGCGGTCGATGTACTGTGGGTCCTGGCCGATGATCGACTCTCTGAAGTCGTCGGTGACCGTCGAGTCACGCAGGAACCTGGCCATGTTTGCGACGACCACGCTGCCCCCGCCGCCGGAGCTGGTTGCCTCGCCAACTCCGGACACGCCCTCATCGGTGTCAATCCTGAAGAACACGAACGATCTGCCCCGCGGCTCCGGTCTGGTGACCCAGACTTTCAAATCCGTGATCTTCATTGGACGTCCCTCCGACCGAGAATCTGCGCTGACGGTACACGTTGACTTTCAGGCGGTCAAGAACGAGCGGACGTGACGGGTAAAGTGGGGTAGGAGAGACGGATTATCACTCAGTAAGTCGCTTCCACCGAAATCTGTGCTACGCTCATATGGGAAACGAACATCACCAAGGGAGCGAGCGCAATGACACAGCTAGAAGACACTCTGATCAAGGAAGTAGTACGTGAGAGGTACGGAGAGCTTGCCAGGAACTCCGCCAGTGCCTCCGCATCCGACTGTTGCGCTACGGACTGCTGTTCCGATGACGGGACGAGTCTGGACTCTATTATGCCGCTTTACGCCTCGAATCAGACCGACGGCCTGCCCGTAGAGGCTTTGGCCGCGTCCGCGGGGTGCGGCAACCCCCACGCCATCGGAACACTGCAAGCAGGTGAGACCGTTGTGGACTTCGGCAGCGGCGGCGGAATCGACTGCTTCATCGCCGCCAAGGCGGTGGGAGAGCAGGGCCGAGTTGTGGGCATCGACATGACAGAGGACATGGTCGACCTGGCAAGGAGCAACGCCAAGAGACTGGGCCTCAGCAACGTCGAGTTCCATCTCTCCGAGATGGAGAACACGCCTCTGGATGGCGACACTGTGGACGCGATCATCTCCAATTGCGTGGTAAACCTGGCCCCGGACAAGGACCTCGTGTTCCGCGAAGCCTACCGGATTCTCAGGCCAGGGGGCAGACTGATGGTCTCCGATCTCGTGAAGATCGATGAGATACCTCAGGAGGAGGCGGAAGACACCGCGAACTGGGTCTCATGCCTTGCCGGGACCGAGATGAAGGACGTGTACCTCGGGCGCATGGAAGCAGCTGGGTTCACTGATGTCCAGGTGGTCTCGTCGGCGTCCTGGAAGGACGATGGCTGGCAGTCCAACATCCACAGCATGAACATAAGTGCAATCAAGCCTGTATGAGCGCCAGAGGCTCTATTGCGAGTGAGTGAGTAGGCCGAAGTATCAGGATGTCGGAAGTTAGCCAGCCATCCTGATACGGCCTCGGTGCTTCGGCGGGTTATACGCCCACATGCATGTTGTCGTTGCTCGCGCCCGCTGGCCGTCGCGCATCAGACTCAGGTCGGAGCGTATCGATGCCCCTGCGGATCTGTCCGAGAATCTCCGACAACTGCTCTTCCAGGCTGAACATCACTTCACTCGCGTACTGGTTTGCACCCTCACGACGAGACGATGCGATGTCCTCTGCCTCGGTAATTATCCGGTAGGCGCGTCGTTGGGCGTCCTGAATGACCTCTTCGGCCTCGCCCTGCGCCTCTTCCCTGATCTCCTCGCCTCGGGCCTCGGCGACCTTGAGGATTGTGGATTCGCCCACCATGGACTCGTGCTCACGCTGAGACGCCACCTTCTGAGCTGAGACCTCGTCCTCGATCTTGGACTTCACACGCTGTGATTCCAGGTATGCCTGGTTTAAGATACTGTCCTTCTGGCGAATGATCTCCTGCGCTTCCTGGATGTCTGCCGGCATGGCAGTCCGAAGCTCGTTGATCACCCTTGAGAACTGATCGGCATCCACCATTACCTTTCGGCGGAGACCCGGTACGCGGTTGGCGCTGGAGTACAGTTGCTGCAGTTCGCCGTATGCCTGTTCAAAGTCCACCTGTTCCCTCCTTGGTAATATCTGGACTTACGATCGTAAATCAATGTGTCTGGCCGGGCTGGACCCGGCCTAGCTTCCCAGCTTCTTCAGCAGGGCCTCTTCGATGTGGGGCGGGACCATTTCGGAAACGTTGGCTCCCAGCGTCGCTACCTCTTTAATGCGGCTGGAGTACATGAACTGGTACTCCAGCGAACTCATTATGCAGACGACGTCGATATCAGGTGCGATGTGACGCCACATCAACGCCATTTCGAATTCCAGCTCGAAGTCGAAACCTGCTCTGAGACCTCTAACAATGAACTTGGCGCCGTTGTCTCGGGCTACCGTCGGCGCCAGACCGGTGAATGGGATGACGCTGATGTTAGGAGTGTCCTTAACCGACTCCTCGAACATCTCGACGCGCTCTTCGGTTGAAAACATCAACCGCTTTGTCGGCGGCGACTTGTACACCGCGATGATAAGCTCATCGAATACCGACGCCGCACGCTTGGCTATATCGATGTGCCCGTGGTGCGCAGGATCGAAGCTGCCAGGATAGATCGCTCTAACCATCGGCATCCCCAGCCGAAAGCACGGTTAGCGCCGTGTCTCCGTATCTCTTCGTGGTCTCCAATTCAAACCTTCCAGTTGCGAGCTCTCCAGTCGACCCCGACCGGTGTTCCAGAACGATCAGCCCACCAGGGTTGACCAGCCCCGCCGATTGCAGCCTTTCCATTACACCTACAAGCTCAGCCGAGCTATACGGAGGATCGGCCACCACGAGGTCGTAGCCACCAGGCAAGCTGCGAAGCAGGTTCAGGACATTTCCCCTGTAAACTCTTGCCCTCGACTCCATGGACCACGAACGGAGGCGCTCCATGAGGTCTCCGCAAAGCCTGCGGTTGCTCTCGACGAAGTCAACCCACTCGGCTCCTCGGCTCAGTGCGTCGAGTCCGATCGAGCCTGTCCCCGCGTAGAGATCGGCCACTCGCTTGCCATCGACGGCCTGGCTGCCGATGATGGAAAACAGGGCTGCTCTAACACGCTCAGACGTAGGTCTCAGTCCTGCTCCCGCTGGGGCTTTCAGTCGGCGTCCCCTGTGTGAACCTCCTGTTATTCGCGTCGTCACGCTCGATTACCCAAATGTGTTCCCGGCCCGGCCCGTGAGCCTTACCGGTAACGGGCGGCACAACTCGAATGTGCCATCGTCCACAGTGTCCATAGTACGGATTCTACATCTCGCATGGTCAACGATGCTATCACGGGCCGTGCGTATGAGAAAGGCAATTAAACACCCTATTTCTGAGAAAAGTATTGTACTTTGCACATAGCTGCAATTGTCCACCGGTATCAGATGATACGTCCCGTTGTGGGATCCAATACGAGGACTTTGTCCTGTATGTCCAGGCCAAGCGCGTCCCTGGTACGCACCATCGCATCCAGAGCCTTTTGGGGGCTGCCCCAGCCTGTGTCCGCCAAAGTTCGTGCCAACTCGCGACCGAGTTTGGTAACTGCGGGGGCGCGTTCTGCGTAGATGATTTCCAGCGGACTCCAAAGTTCCAGCGGAAGCTCCATCTGTAACATGCAGAACCGGATTGCCCATGTGAAGTGCCACGGGGTCCCGTACTCCGGAACAGGCGCCGACTGAAGGCCGCGCATGGCTCCGGATGCCATGTTGCCGACAATGAAGTCGTGCCCGAATCCGAACGGCTCCAGTATCGATTCAAGCGACGGATGGAGAACCATCTCCTCGAGGTCTTCTCCGACCCTCGCCTCTGCGGAGTCGGGCGGGTAGCCGATGCCCCTGACGGTCTTCGGGTAGCCTCGCTCGCGCATTAGTGTATGCGTCAGCTCGTGCGCCACATGATAGGCAAGGTCGTCGTCCGGGAGCGTCATCCAGCGTGGCATCGTCGGCCCCGTATCGGAGTACGAGGTGACGCTACTGGAGATATCGACACTCTGGTCGCCGAAGACCGAACTGAGACCGCGTTCGATGGCATCGGACTCCACGGGAAGCTCATGCGAGACTGCCTCCCAGAATTCGGTGAATGGATCGACCAGGTCACGTCCCAGAACGCGCATGACTAGTCTGCCGTAACTCCCTGTCGGTGAGTGATCTGGCTCTCATCCAGTTGGGGCTTCCTGACCGTCAGCATCAGCAGCGCACCCATGAAAGCGAGGATCGAGAATGTGAGGAACGGGATGAAGTAAGACTCGTAACGGTCGTACATGAAACCCGCGAACAGAGGCGCGAAGATCATGGCGATGTTGTTGGGGAACTGGGAAAGGCCCATGATGGTGGCGAATGCCTTGCGACCGAAGTACTCGCCTCTAATGGCCGTGAGCAGGGGTATGCGGCCTCCGAATCCGATTCCGTACAGCAAGGCGAACAAGTATGCCATGGGCGCCGACTCCGCAAAGGCAATCACCAGGATACCAGCGGACTGGAACAGGAGAAACACGAACGTCACCAGCGGCTTGGGGAACCTGTCCGCGACGGTCCCGGCGATGAACTGCGCCGGCAGAGCAACCGCAGTGTACACAACCGGCACTAGGCCTGCCGCCGTTAGCGAGAAACCCATGTCGGTCAGCTTCGGCGCGAGGTGAATCGAAAGAGTGACGATGGAGATGGTCGAGGAGAGGTGGACTATGGTAAGTGTCCAGAATGCGCTCGTTCTCAGGGCCTGACCGACGGTGAATTCGGGTTCGACGTCGGGGTTCGCGCCAGCCTGAGACTGGCCGCCTGCCCTTGAATCTCGATCGCCGTCCGGCGTCAGTCCCATGTCCTCGGGCCGGTTTCGTACTGCCTTCACCACCGGGCCGACTGACGCCAGCAGGACAATCCCGATAACCAGAGTCGCAGCCTGAAAGCCGTGGTTCTCCACTCCCCAGGCCAGTAATGGGACCAAGAACGCGCCTATGTGGACGCCGGACATGGCCGTCGCGATTGCCAGCGAACGCTTGCGAACAAACCAGTTGTTGACCATGCTGACCATCGCGAGCCAGCCGCCGAGTCCGGAGCCGAGCGTGATGATCATGAACGCGATGTAGAAGTGGACTAGCTTCTCGTCCAGGAAGCCGAGTCCTCCCAACAGACCGAGGTTGCCGAGGCGCTCGATCTGAGAGAACCAGATGAACCCGATGCCCATGACAGCATAGCCTATGAGGATCATCGTTCTGTTGCCGAGCTTGTCTATCAGCCAACCTTCGAAGGGGCCAATGACCGCGCTCTCACCACGCGCCAGCGAGAACGCCAGAGACAGCTGTGTGCGGCTCCATCCAAACCCACGTTCAAGCGCGACCAGATAGGTGCCGAGGCCCTGGAACACCGTGAGTGACATCAGGGCCAGCATGAAGACGGCGACGCCAACCAGCTTCCAGCCGTAGAAGGCTCCTCTGGCTCTGGAAATCAGGTTGGAATAGGACTGATGCCCCGCGTGTCTCACGCGAAGAATTCTAGCAAACTGCAGTCAGCCCGATATAGGGTTGACGCCTGATCTGGCGCGCGGGATGGATGAGTTTTCGGTACCAATGAGGGCTATGAGATGCCCTTTGACGCGAGGTAGTCGTGCAGAGCCTGGACGGTCTCGCTGTTCTCTTCGAGCGTGAATCCGTCCACCTTGTACTCTTGCTGTGCGCTCATTCCATCTACTGCGCCCAGATCCACGGTCTGCTTCAGGAGAGCCTGCTCCTCCTCGACCGACGGGAGTAGGTTTCGTCTGGACAGCTCCGACAGCGCCGCGGCGAGCCCGTAGCCGCCCCAGTTCGACACACTCGCCAAGACCAGCTTAGACGTCCGCGTGACGCACGGGATCTTGACCAGCGACTCGACCTGCGTGACCTCTTCAGCGAGGTTTCCCATGCCGATCTCGTTGCCGCCGTCACCGATGCCCACTGAGGGTATGTCCGCGTGGAAGATGTGGTCGATCTGCGCGTTGTAGTCGGAGATGTCACTGCCGCGCATGTTGCGGTACTTGCCCTCGTCCGTGAAGCCGCAACGCTCTATGGCGATCACGACAGAAGGCTTTACATCTTCAAGCAGACCCGTCGCGAACTTCTTACTCTCTTCATCGTCGGCAATCGGGAACTCGATGACCCTGGAGTAGTCGCCGCCGGTCTTGTCCATGATGTCCGAGGCATAGCGGTCCGTCACGTGGACGACCTCGTACCCGAGCTGATTGAGCGCACTGCCGATAACTACCGCACCGGGCGGTCCGTCCGTCTCGGCGTAGCCCGCGTCCAAAATATAGAATCCGGTCACCACAATGGCCGTGCCAGGGTTGTCCAGGATGACCTGCGCCGCTTCGGTGGCGAAGTTCGATGGCAGGTGAGGCCTGAGTTTCGAGATGCCGCGCCGGTCCCGGTCCAGGATGATGTCTTCTATGGTCACTGAATACCCCCTTCGGGCGGTCTTGTGAGATCTGTTGTCCTGTCGCTCGGTGCCTGTGCGTTAGGCATGGGCCTAGAGCACCGACATATCTTCATCTTTCTTGTCTGTGACGAACATGTAGCCAGGGGCATGGGTAATCATGAGCGGGGGACGGGACTGCATGGCTGCCGCCTGTGGCGTGACTCCGCACGCCCAGAAGACCGGCACATCACCGTCGTCGAAGTCGGTCGGCTCGCCGAAGTCGGGCTTGTAAATGTCCTTGATACCGATTGCCTCCGGGTCCCCTATGTGAACGGGGGCGCCGTGTGTCGCGGGGAAGCGCGAGGTTACCTGGACGGCCTTCACGACCTGCTCCCGCTTGATGGCGCGCATCGAGACGACCATAGGGCCTGAGAAGGCCCCGGAGGGGGACGTTGGGATGTTCGTGATGAACATCGACACGTTCTTGTCCTGGTCGATGTGCTTGAGCGGTATTCCTGCCCTGACCATCGCTGTTTCGAATGAGAAGCTGCAACCGAGCAGGAAAGACACCAGATCGTCGCGCCAGTACTCCGATATGTCTTCGACCTCAGCGGTCATTTCTCCGTGCTCATATACGCGGTAGAGGGCGACGTCGGTGCGAAGGTCGGCGCCTGGGGCAAACTCGGAGGGCTCGACCTCTCCATGCTCGACAACCTCGAGCAGGGGACAGGGCTTGGGGTTGCGTTGGCAGAATAGCAGGAAGTCGAATGCGAGGTCTCTGGGCAGGATCGCGAGATTCGCCTGTACCCGACCGGGTGCGAAACCCGCGGTAGGCTGGACCAGTCTACCTTCCCTGATTAGCTCTCGGACCTCTGCTGGCTCGGTGGGTAGTGCTGTCAACTGCATCGTCTTGCTCCTGACTGGGTGATTGGCCTCGAGACGCGCCGCAGCGGTCCGGCAACGCTAGAATAGTACGCGCCCTCACGACCGTCAAGGATTGGGGGAAGGGAGAAGGTAAACGCACACCGATGGAGTCAGACTTTTCACCCTCACCCCAGCCCTCTCCCTGGGGGAGCTGATAGGGGTAGGTAAATCGAGCCTGTGTACCCTTAGGCCACCTCCCCACCCCTGGATTCCCGCTTTCGCGGGAATGACGATTTGCGAGATACCTACCCTTATCAGCCCTGAGGGAGATGGGGATGTTGGAGGCGGGCTAGAATCTTCAGCGACCTCCCACTGACGATTGTTAGCCTGGTCAGGTTTCCCTGTCGCGCTCCTGGAGCTCGTACAGTTTGTTGATCGCCTCGATTGGCGTGATGGACGATACGTCGACCTGCCTCAGTGCTTCAAGGGCCGGAGATGTGGTCGGCATGAGGGACAGCTGCATCGGCTGGGAAGCGCCCGCGTTCCTACGAGCGTTGCGCGCACTGTCGGTGTCCTGCGATTCTAGGTCGCTCAGAACGGCCCATGCCCGGTTGACCACCGCGTTCGGCATACCCGCGAGCTGGGCAACATGAATTCCGTAGCTGCGGTCCGCTCCGCCGGGCACGATTCTCCTCAGAAACACGATTCGCCCCTGATCTTCGGACACGGCTACGTTGTAGTTACGCGCTCTGGGCAGGCTCTCGGCCAGCTGGGTTAGCTCGTGGTAGTGGGTCGCGAACAGCGTCTTGCAGCCAAGCCTCGGGTGACTGTGTATGTACTCGGCGACCGCGCGAGCAATTGCCAGTCCGTCGAACGTGCTGGTGCCGCGTCCGATCTCGTCCAGGATTATCAGAGACCTGTGCGTTGCGTGGTTCAGGATCGACGCCGTCTCTACCATCTCCACCATGAACGTGGACTGACCCAGCGCCAAGTCGTCCTGAAGTCCCACCCGGCTGAAAATCCGGTCCACAAGCCCAATCGAAGCAGATTCGGCGGGCACAAAGCTGCCGATCTGCGCCATCAGAACCAGGATCGCCACCTGTCGTATGTACGTTGACTTGCCCGCCATGTTAGGCCCGGTGATTATGGCAAGCTGGCTCTCAGTGCAGTCCATATCGGTGTCGTTTGGCACGAAGTCCCCGGCGTCGAGCATCCTCTCGACGACCGGGTGGCGGCCTTGCCGAATGTCGATCGCGTCTGACTCGCTTAGGTCGGGCCTTACGTAGTTGTGTCTGGATGCGACGTCCGCAAGGCAGCAGAATACGTCGACCAGCGCGATAGCCTCGGCGGTCTCAGATATTGCTCCCGTATGCTCGGCCACCTGCGCGCAGACGCCTCTGAACAGCTCGGTTTCCAGCTCCGACATGCGGTCCTGCGCGTTCAGAACTCGCGACTCGTACTCTTTCATTTCGGGGGTGATGAAACGCTCTCCTCCGACGAGGGTCTGGCGTCGCACGAAGTCGTCCGGGACAGCCTTGAGATTAGCGTTGCTTACCTCTATGTAATACCCGAATACCCTGTTGTAGCCCACTTTAAGCGACTTGATGCCCGTACGCTCTCGCTCTCGTGACTCGAGGTTCGCTATGTACTGCTGCGCGTTCAGCGCGGCGTCACGTACGGTGTCCATATCCGATGAGAAGCCGGAACGAATCACCCTGCCGTCGCCGGCCGACACCGGAGGGTCGTCGGCGATTGCAGAACGGACCAGCGTTACAACTTCGGACGTGTCTCTGATCCCGTTCGCGACGAACCCCACGGCCTCAGCGTCCTCGTCCTCATTCAGAATCTCTTTTATGTATGGAGCGGCCTCCAGGCTTGCGGCAAGCGAAACCAGGTCTCGCGGCGTCGCTCCGAATCCGCGCACACGGTTCAGAAGCCGCTGGATGTCGGAGACCGAGTCGAGGAGAGCAATGATGCGCTGCCTGCGGATGCTGCTACGGTAAAACCAGTCCACGGCTCCCTGCCGCTGTTGCAGCTCGTTGAGGTCCAGCAGCGGGTGACCCACCCACGACCTCAGAGTGCGTCCGCCCATGGATGTCCTGGTGAGGTCGAGCACCGACAGAAGCGAGGCGGACGTATTCCCCCAACGCCCACCCTCGAACAGCTCCAGGTTGCGCCGCGTTTGCGGGTCCAGGACCATGTGCCGGTCGGTGGAGTACGTGCGCAGGCTTGTCAACTGCGCCGAGCTCGGTCCCTGGGTAGTGCTCAGGTAGTCGATTATGGCGCCAGCGGCCCTGACCGCCAGCGGCAGCCTGTCGCATCCGAACGCCTCCAGGCTGTTCACGTTGAAGTGGCGCTGCAGCGATTCGGTCGCCCAGTCCAGGTCGAAAGGGTCCGCCCCAACGGGAGTCACTGTCGTGGCCTCGCCCACTTCGATTCCGCCCTCGCACTCCATGACCAGCAGCTCAGCAGGTTCAAGCCTAACCAGCTCTACGTCCAGTTGCTCTGCATGAGCTTGTGTCGTCGCGAACTCGCCTGTGGAGATGTCCGCGTAGGCTATACCGGCAGAGTCGCTATCCAGAACAACGGCGGCCAGGTAGTTGTTGGACTTCCCGTCCAGCAGCGACTCTTCGATGATCGTGCCCGGCGTGACGACGCGTACCACAGCTCTGTCGACCAGACCGCGCGACTTCGCAGGATCGGACGTCTGTTCGCAGATGGCGACCTTGTAGCCCTGTCTGATCAGCCTGGCGAGGTAAGAGTCCAGCGAGTGGTAGGGTATCCCTGCCAGCGGAATCCTGGAGCCGGCGCCGAACTCTCTGGACGTCAGCGCGATCTCAAGCTCGCGCGAAATTATTCGTGCGTCATCGTCGAAGGTCTCGTAGAAGTCGCCCATCCTGAACAGCAGGATGGCGTCCTGGTGCTCGTTCTTGATGCGCAGGTACTGTCTGCGTGCCGGGGTGGTCATGATCAGAGTATCCCGGCGCCATTCTACGCTTCACGGCATCGGGGCCGAAAGCAGAATTAGCTGCATGAACCGCCAAGTGATGGGCGTACGCCGGCCTAAGGTAGTCTTGGGATAAGCCAGTGAGAAGTTCCGAACGAGCGAGGTGGCCTAGTCGTCCTTCCAGAAGCGCTCTTCTTCGACCTGGTAGCCTTTTGGGATCATCCGGTCTTTGACGTCTTCGATCATGCCGGGGTGTCCGCAGGCGTACACGATGGTGTCTTCCGGAGTCAGTCCCTCGCGTTCGGCGTAGGCTTCGACAATGGTGTTGACTCTGCCTGTTTCCCCTGTCCACTGGGCATTGGGTTCCTCGTCGGGGCGGCTGACCGTCGGCACGAATGTGACGAGGTCCTGATGCTCCTCGGAGAGTTGCTGCAGCTCCGCGTCGTAGGCGAACTCGTCCGCGTAGCTCGCACCCATGAGTACGTAGAAGTGGTGGCCGGAACGATCGTCGTGCAGGTACTGCCGTATTATGCTGACGTAGGGCACCACGCCGGTCACGGTTGCCACGAAAAGCTGGTTCGGAAGGCTTGGGTCCAGGACGAAGATTCCCTTGGCCCGCGGCCTGATTGTGACTTCCTGCCCCTCTTTCATTTCGTGCAGAAGTGGTGTGAGGTTCCCGTCAGGCGGAGGAACAAGTTCGACGAACAGTTCGAGTTCGTCTTCGTACGGCGCGGATACGATCGAGTAGGCGCGTTCAATTCCATCGACCCCTATCGTGCAGTATTGCCCAGGCTTGAACTGGTACCCATCCGGTTTCTCGATCCATACTTTCCATAGATCGTGGGTAATATCCACCCGAGCCGTGATAGATGTGGTGGCTAGCTTTGGACGCTGAGCTCTCCTGCGGATTGTGGTCAAGGTGTGTTTACTCCCTAGATGGATTCAGTCTGCGGCGGCCTCGACTGCCAGGTGGGCCAGCCGGACCGGGATTAGTGGTAGTGTTGGTGCGTTCAACATCGGGTCTGGTTCGTCACTCTGTGCCAATGCGGTCGCCAGATCGCCGAACAGGGTGGTAATGGAGACAAGACCGCGTTGCGGCCCGGTCAGGTCCGCGATTCCTGCCGCGCGACCTCGGTCGGACATCGCCTCGATCCAGTCTCCGGACTGGATTCCGAGCTCGGTGGCGTCTTCCGGATGTATCTGAATGGTCTCGTCCCGCCGAATCGCGTTCCTGCCGTCTATCTGGATGATCTCCAGCTCCTCTTCAGGTTGGTGGAGGACACGACCCTGAGCAAGCAGCATCGGATACTCGTCGTCCTGATGGGCTGGAGCCGCCTCCAGAGACATCGTCGCCAGTCTTGGTTTGTTGGACTCCAGCGTGTCTTCGTACAGAATCGGCGTGTCAGCCATGTCGGCGGCCAGACACGGCCACTGGAGGCCTCCTGCCTCAAGTCTGCCGTATGTGATGCCGCCATAGGGGCTGACGAGGTTGTTAAGCTCATCGAAGATCTGCTCTTCTTCAGTGTAGTCGAATCCGGGGCTGTCCATTCGACGCGCTATCTGCGACAGGATGCGCCAGTCCGCGTCTCCATCTCCCTTGGGACTGAGCGCTGGCCTGAGCAGCTGCACACGTCTTTCCAGGTTCGTGTAGGTTCCCAACCGTTCGGCGAACGTGAGGGACGGCAACACGACATCGGCGCGCTCCGTGATCTGGTTGCCGAAAGTGGCGTGGGTCACGACAAACTCGGCCTGTTCCACGGCTTCCATGAATCCGGCCAGTTCCCCGTTGGAGTATGTTGGACTGTCTCCGATCAGGTGGAGCGCCTTGACCAGGCCGGACTCCACTGCCCGTGATACTTCTTGTACTCCAATCCCGGCGGTATCGGGGATATCAGAACTCCACGCCCTGGTGAATCTCCCGCGATTTTGCTCACGCTCCACCGGGCGCTGTCCCGGAAGAAAGTCCGGTACGCATCCTGCGTCCAGCGCGCCCTGGTCGTTGGCGCCGGTGCGCAGCGGGTACAGTCCGGATGAGGCTCTGCCCACGTTGCCGGTAACCAATGCCAGATTGACGAGTGCTTTCGAACAGGCTTCGTGCAGGTCCGCAGGCACCGTCTCCAGCCCATACAGGATCGCTCCCGGTTTCTCTTCCGCGAAGCTCATGGCCGCCGCGCGGATCTTGTCTTGAGCAACGCCCGTAAGACGCTCGACCCGCGCCAGGTCGAATTCCTGGATAATGGAGTTTCTAAACGCCTGAACGTCTTCGACGAAGCTGGACAGGTAGTCGTGATCGTCGAGAGACTGGTCCCAGATGGCACGGATCATGCCGCCAATTAGTGCAGCCTCACTACCTGGTTTGGGTCGCAGCCACACCTTGGCGTGGCGCGCCAGCTCGGTTTCCCGCTGGTCGATCACAATGAGTGTCGCGCCGTCGTGGAGTACAGCCTTCTTGATTGGAACGGCTGCCACGTTCTGCTCCTCAGTCATGTTGGACGACACGACGAGGAAACGCTTGGAGTTTTCCAACTCCCATATCGAATTGGTCGCCGCGCCATAGCCGAGCTGATCCATCAGCGGTGTCAGCATTGCTGGGCGAGTGTTCGATGCTGTGTCCACGTTGTTGGTGCCCATGACCGCGCGGGCGAACTTCTGGGCGATGTAGGCGTCTTCGTTTGTCGACCTGGGAGAGGCAATCAGCGCGTACTGACCGTCCTTGTATTCACCGAGCCTTTCGGCTACCAGGTCCAGAGCCTCGGGCCACGTGGCCTCCTGAAGCTGGCCGTTCCGACGGACGAGCGGGGTCCTGATCCGGTCTCTTCGGTTCACGAACTCCAAGCCGAATTTGCCCTTGAAGCACCCCTGGCCCTGGTTAGCCTGCGCATGGCGGTCCGGTATCGCGCGGATCATGCGATCGCGCTTGTTGATCTCCAGGGTCATCTCACAGCCAACGGGACAGTGAGGACAGATAGTGTTGACTGTCTCGACTGCCTTGTCCCATTTATAGTCGCGCTCGACGAGCGCGCCGGTAGGACAGACATCGATGCAGGCGCCGCAGAACTCGCATCCGGACTCCAGCAGGCTGGTCCCCTGCGATGTTCCGATGAGGCTTCTGCCAGAGCGCATCTGGAGCGTCAGCGCGGAGTCACCGCGTACTTCGTCGCACACACGAACACAGCGTGCGCAGACGATGCACAGGTTCATGTCCATGTCCCAGTACGGGTCCTGCGTCGCGAGCGGCAGATGGCGGTTGTTGTAGGTCAGTGGGGTATCCATCTCCATTTCCAGATACCGCACTGTGTCCTTGAGCTCGCAACGCTCGTTCTTGGGACAGGTGACGCAGCGGTCGTTGACGGTGACGTGGCGGAGGCAGATGTCTGCCGGGCCGCACAGTTCGACCCTGTGGCAGGTCAGACACCCGTGGGGATGCTCGGACAGCAGGAGCTCCATGATCCCCCGGCGCAGGCCCTGAAGCTCGCTGCTGCTACTTGTAACTCTCATGCCAGGGGAAACTGGAGTCGTGCACGATGCCGGAGAGCCGGGTAGCGCCCGATAGCTGCCGTCCGGGCCGGGAGCCTCGGCGGTAACCACGCACATGCGACATGCGCCGAAGGGCTTCATCCCCGGGTAGTAGCAGAGATAGGGAATGTACATTCCCGCGTCCATAGCAGCCTGGATAATCATCTGGCCGGGCTTCGCCGGAATCTCTTGTCCGTCGATTGTGATTGTTATGTTGTCAGCCATTCTGCGCTCCGGGTACGAAGTCGAGGGCGTATGGTCGCGTGTTCTTCGGGGCAATGTGCGGACCGAGGCAGCTTCCGGTTGGACACCTGCGCTCTTCAATGTGTGCGATGAAGTCGGACTCGAAGTGAGTCAGCGCCGACCTGATGGGACCGAAGCCGAGCTGTCCGTGACCGCACAACGAGCTTGCCTCCATCGTAGTTCCTACTGAACGCATCAGTTCGAGGTCGCCGGGACGACTCTCGCAGCGTGCTATGCGTTCTGTGATCTCCAGCAAGTGCTCCATCCCCAGCCTGCAGGGGAAGCACTTGCCACAGGACTCGAACTGACAGAAGGCCACAAGCACGCGAGTGAGGTCCACGGCGCATACGTCTTCGTCTCCAACGATAATTCCGCCGGAGCCGAGTATAGCCCCAGCGTCCCGCATCTCGTCGAAGTCCAAGTGGACTGCCATGCTGTCGGAGCTGAGCACTCCCCCGAGTGGCCCCCCGGTCTGCAGCAGTTTGAGTTGTTTGCCGTCCGGTACGCCGCCGCCGATGTCGTTGACGACTTCGCCAAGCGTCATCCCCATCGGCACCTCGTACAGGCCCGGATACTCGATGTTTCCGTTCAGACAGATTATCGCTGTGCCAGTGCTTCGGTTGACGCCTATGGAGCTGAACCACTCGGCGCCGCGCGAGATGATCTCAGGCGCGTATGAGTATGTCTTTACGTTGTTGATAGTGGACGGATGCCCCCAAACGCCGAATGCGGCAGGGAAGGGGGGACGGAAGCGCGGCTGAGCGCGCTTGCCCTCGATGGCCTCCATGAGTGCGGTCTCTTCGCCCGCGACGTAGGACTCACCGGTAAGGGCGACCTCGATCTCGAAGCTGAAGTCGGTGCCGAAGATGTTCTTGCCAAGCAGGCCCACTTCGTACGCCTGTTTGATGGCCTCCTCGGTGCGGTCAATAGGACCGTCGTGTCCGTGGCGTATGAAGACGATTCCGTTCGTCGCGCGGGTGGCGTACCCGCCGATTATCAGGCCCTCCAGCAGTGTGTGAGGGTCGCTCTCCAGTATGCCCTTGTCGTTGTAGGCGCCAGGATCGCCCTCTTCACAGTTGCAAAGCATATACTTGGGAGGCCCTGGCGACCTCACCATGAAGCTCCACTTTACGCCTGTCGGAAACGCCGCTCCCCCTCGGCCTCTCAGGCCCGAATCGGACATCTCCTTTATGACGTCATCCGGCTCCATCTGCGTAAGCGCTTTGTGGATGCCCGCGTACCCGCCGTTGGCGATGTACTGGTGGATGTCACTTGGTGCGATGTGACCGGCGTTTCGCAGCGCGATTCTCTGCTGCCTGCCTATGCCCGGCAGTTCCTGAAGGTCTGGTGCACCCTGGATTGGAGCTTCGCCCAGGTAACCCAGTACCTTGTCATCGGGAACGACCCCCTGGACAATGTACTTGTCGACGATGGCTGCGACATCTTCTGGCGTGACGTTGCCGAAGAACAGTCTGGACTCAGTACCCGGCCTCAGAACGTCTATCAGCGGCTCCGCGTAGCATATGCCGAGACACCCGACCTCATCTACGAGGGCCGCTATCCCGCGGCTGTCGAGTTCGGCTCTGAGCGCGTCTATGACGTCGAATGCTCCGGCTGAGTGGCCGCACGTGGCAGTGCCGACTCGAATCCAAGGGTCTGGACCGCTCGTGAGCGTCTTCCACCGTTCGTCGGCTGTCTCTTTTATCGTTTCGTAAGTGGGCATGGCCGACCGCCGACGCGCTGAGGCGCGATCTACTAGGTACCTTGTAGTTTCTGCACCCGGCTGGATGCCGACTCCGGTGTCACACGTCCGATCAGGCGGTGGTCGACGCTCATGACCGGGGCGACAGAGCAGGCGCCAAGACAGGTGTTGAACTTGAACGAGATAGCGCCGTCTTCTGTCTCGCCCTCATCTTCCAGACCTAAATGGTCCATTACACGGCTAAGTATGTGGGACGCACCCTTGAGATGGCAGGTTGGGCCCCAGCAGATCTCAACGGTATGCGCACCAGGAGGCGTGAACCTGAAGTTAGTGTAAAAAGATGCAACGCCCCAGACTTCGTTAATGGTTGTTTCGTTCAGGACGGCCACTTCTTCAATGGCCTCATCCGGGATGTAGCCAAGCTCGTCCTGGACTGCGAGCAACGACGAAAGAACGGTAACCGTGGGACGGCTCTGGTTATTGATTGCGCGTCGCAGCCGGGCACTGTCCTCTGCGCTGAGTGGAGGCAAATCCGATCCCTCGTCGATTAGCGAAATCTGTCACAATGATAACATACATCAGGCGCGGCTCGTGACCAGCCGACCACGTGTGTGGCTTGTGTGGCTATTGAGTCAACACCTTCAGCTTCAACTCATCAAGCTGCGCCTGGTCAACCTCGCCGGGAGCGCCGAAGAGCGGGTCAATACCGTTCTGGGTCTTTGGGAATGCAATTACGTCCCGGATGTTGTTGTTCCGCGTGAGCGTCATCAGCAGTCTGTCGATGCCCGGCGCGATCCCTCCGTGAGGGGGTGCGCCGTATTCGAACGCGGTCAGAAGTTGGCCGAACCGCTCGGCAACCTCGTCAGTGGTGTAACCAAGTACCTCGAACACCTTCTCCTGGAGCCCTCGTGTGTGGATTCTGATGCTGCCGCTGGCGAGCTCAGTCCCGTTCGCCACGAGGTCGTAGAGGTGTCCGATTACCCGTCCGGGGTCGGAATCGATGAACTTCTCGGTACCGTACTTGGGCATGGAGAAAGCGTGGTGCATGGCGTCCCATCGCTCCTCGTTCTCGTTCCACTCGAACAGTGGAAAGTCGGTTATGTACGCGAAGGCGATGAGGTCGGGGTCGGCCATCTCCAGCCTGCGTCCCATCTCGTGACGCAGATTGCTCAGTGCCTGGTTGGTGGTCTTATCCGGCCCAGCCACTATCAGTACCATGTCGCCGACGCCCGCTCCTGTCCTCTGAGCGATCTGTTTGATCTGTTCCAGTGAGAGGAATCGCGCCACCGCTGACCGCACCTGGTCTTCGGTCAGGTCGTCGATGGAGCCCTCGCCTGTCAACGCTATCGTGACCAGACCTCTCGCGCCCCATGCTTTTACGAATTCGATCAACTCGTCCGTCTGGCGACGAGAGTACGTGGCGCAACCCGGAGCGCTGAATCCCTTCACTATCCCGCCGCCCTGGACCACCGACGTGAACACCCGGAAGTCTGTGCTTTCCGCAATGTCGGACAGGTCGGCCATCTGCATCCCGAATCGCAGGTCGGGCTTGTCCGTGCCGTACGAAGCCATCGACTCGGCATATGTCAGGCGGGGGAATGGTTGGAGCATTCGCCTGTCCGGTGTGACCGTCTCGATTAGAGCGGTGTACAACTCTTCAATCAGACCGAGTATGTCATCTTCCTCGACGAAGCTCATCTCCAGGTCCAGCTGGGTGTGTTCGGGTTGACGGTCCGCGCGTGGGTCTTCGTCTCTGAAACAGCGGGCGATCTGGAAGTACTTCTCGACTCCCGAAGCCATCAGCAGCTGTTTGAGCTGCTGAGGAGACTGTGGGAGCGCGTAGAAGCTGCCTGGATATAGCCGGCTTGGCACAAGGTAATCGCGCGCGCCCTCCGGCGTGCTCTTGATGAGTATCGGTGTTTCAACTTCGAGAAAGCCGCGCCTGTCCAGGAAGTCCCGAATGAACTTGACAACCTTGTGTCGGAGAATCAGCATGTCCCTCATGCTTGGGCGTCTGAGGTCCAGATACCGGTACTGCATACGCAGCAGCTCATCGACGTCGGACTCTTCGTTGATGTAGAACGGCGGAGTCAGCGACTCGTTGAGTACGGACGTCTCCGATGCCATCAGCTCTATCGAACCCGTCGATAAGCTCGGGTTCTCAGTGCCTTCCGGCCGCAGGGCGACCTCCCCTGAGACCTGAATTACCCACTCGTTGCGGAATCGTTCGGCCGTCCGATGGGCGTCCGGGGCGATCTCTGGATTGAAGACTACCTGTGTAAGGCCATCACGATCCCTGATGTCGATGAAGATCAGCGAACCGTGGTCCCTGCGCCGGTGCACCCATCCGGCCAGGGTGGCGGTCTGTCCAGCGTGCTCAGCCTTGAGACTTCCGCAGCTTATCGACTTGAGCAAGGCGACACCTCGGGTAGGTGAGTGTGGGGAAGATCGTAGACACAGAGTCCACAACTTGAAGTGATGATAGCCGGGTTCAGGGCTACATGTAAACTGGCATTGGGACCGCGCCACATACTGCTGTCACAGCCTGGAGATGACTGGCCCTGAGGCAAGCACTCCCAGAAAAGGGCGGAAGGATCAGATGGCCGCCGTCGGATAATTAGCCGACAAACTGGCCCAGGCTGTCCTTGCCCACGGATAGCAGCAAATAGCTCTCAATCCGATGTATGCCCGGGATGGAGCCGAGATCGGTCAGCAGGAAATCACCCAGCTTGTCTGAGCTGTCGACGCTTATGCACAACATCAGATCATAGCTGCCAGTTGTACAGGCGGCAAAGGTTACTTCTTCCCGACTGCACACCTGTGCCAGCACCGCATCCACTTCGGACGGTTCTACTGTCACCCCAACCATGCACTGAGACATTCTTCCCAGGCCCTTGGGGTCGGAGATGACCCGGAACTGGACAACGTCCTCTTCCACCATCCTTTTAAGGCGCCGTCTGACGGTTCCCTCACTGACACCAACATGACGGGCGATCTGAGCGTTCGACGCTCTTCCGTCGGTGCTCAGTATATCAACAATCGCCACGTCAATTCTGTCCATGGGATAAGCCTCGTTTTTGGGATATGTTCACATCCAATATAGCGATTCTGAGATGCTGTGAAAAGTGTTTCAAGCCTAGAAATTGGTCAACACGGCTCATATTTTCCACGAAGCACTACCATTATGTGTGGACGAAATTCGCAGTCAATATAGATTCTGTGTGAGTGGCGTAACACATATACCGCAGCTAATATGCGTGGCTAAAACTTGCTGATGGACAGGTAGAAGCCAATTCCACCCGCGAGTAAGTTGATTGTATTAAACGTCATTCCATCTGTCAGATAAGTGATTATAGTGTATCCAAGAAGCATCGATAGCCCGGCGGCGAGTTTCAGCCGTTTCCCACGCTTTCTATTCGTAGACAAGCTGATCGTCTCACCCACCAGATACCCAAGGCCAACGATCAGCACAGCTAGGATATAGGGGAAGTAGAAGAATCTTACCGCTAGAGCGACGACGGCCCCACCAACGGTCCCCACGAGCAGCCCCGCTCCGCTGCCTCTCGCCAGGAACATGGGAGAAACGTCGAAAGTCGGTGTCGGGCGGGAGCGACCGCAGTCCGGGCAGCGTACTCCAACCGGCGCGTGAACCAAGCACCGGGGACAGATAGCGTCTCCGCAGCGTCCGCATGTGATGCTGGTCTCAACGCCAGAGTGACGTTTGCAAAACATCGCCTGTGACATACCAATACGACCTCAGTCAGGACGACGTTCCGTCCACTCTGCCCTCTTTGGAACATCCCTGTCCCACACGAGCCGATACATGAGAACTCTCCGCAGTGGGTACTCTAACGGAGGAGGTTCCCAGTTGGCTGTCAGTCTCTTTAAGAACATCATGAGGCAGATCAGGGCAATGGTGAGGATGATTTCAGACTCACGCCTGAACGCAATGCTGGTGACGGGGAGGGCCAGCAACGCGGCAAATGTCCAGAATCCGGTGTCTCTCGTGAGCAGTCTACCTATTGTGAACACTGCGAGCCCCAGAATCAATATCTCCCAGAACATGCCAAGTCCGAGTGCGGCTCCGACGGCGACTGAAACTCCTCTGCCGCCGGTCAGTCGCAGGTACGGAGACCAGTTGTGCCCCACGAGTGCGACTAGTCCGGCAGCGCCCAGGACCCATAGGTCCAAGCCAACCAGCTTTCCCAGCGCCACTGGAAGAAGGCCCTTAACCAGGCAATCGAACGCGCCCTGCAGAATGCCCTGCCACTTCCCCACGTGTTCGATGACGTTAGAAGCCCCTACGTTGCCAGAGCCGTAGTCCCTGATGTCGATTCCCGCCACATACCTGGAGACCAGATAGCCAGTTGGGATTGAACCGATCAGGTATGCCCCGACGATGAGAATAGCGGCCTCGACCATACCTATATCGTCAGCTCCGCTGATTAGACCGGACGATTTCCGTGTGCGCGGCCTCCAGCCTGGAGAGCGTCTCCATAGGCGGTCCGACGGAGCCGGGTTCAGGTTCACCCGGGTTGCCTGAACAGTGGTAGTCGCTGCCGCCGCATGGGATCAGGTCGAGCTCGTCTGCGATTCGCTCGAGATTGGCTACCTGGTCGCGAGTGTAGTCTCCGTAGTACACCTCAATACCGACTATCCCATGCTTCTTCAACTGTCTGACGGTCGCGTCCAGCTGCTGCACTTCGCCCCTGCTGGACTTGATCTGAGAGTACGTTGGATGGGCCATCACGGGCGCCGCACCGTTTCGCCTGAGCATCTGGATCGCGTCTTCCGGGGTCAGCTTCATCCTTTCGACGTAGGCGGGGCCGTCCCTGCCGATCAGCTCGTCGAATACCTGGTTTGGGTACTTGAAATACCCCGCCTCGACCATCGCGCTCGCGATGTGCGGCCTTCCTATAGAGGCGTCGCCTGCGATCTGCTGGACTCGATTCCACTCGATGTCGTACCCCATTGAGTTGAGGCGCGCGACCGTGGCGCGTCCGCGATCGAGGCGGCCTTCCCTGAATCGCGCGAGAGTCTGCTGAAAGTCCGCGTCGGAAGTGTCGATGAAGTATCCCAGTACGTGAATCTCGGAACCGGGCACGTCGGTACTCAACTCGATTGCCGGGATGACACGTAGACCAGGGTGTGCCTCTGCGGAGGCGAATGCCTCGCTCAGCCCCTCTGTCGAGTCGTGATCGCTGATTGCTATAACCTTCAGGCCTCGTGTGGCGCACAACTGAACAAGCTCGGCGGGCGTCAGCGTGCCATCCGATGCTCGCGTATGGAGGTGTAGGTCAACTTCGATCGTCATAATTGATCCCGCATATGGTAGTAAGCATCCTGAAGTATCCGTTAAACGCACGCAGCGGCCGGATTGCCCCGACCGCTGCGTACACTGCTGTTTGAACCGGATGACTCTGTAGCCGTTTCTATGTTACCTCGCGTACTCGACGATCCTGCTTTCGCGGATCACCGTCACCTTGATCTGACCTGGATATACCAGGTTGTCCTCGACCTTCTTGACGATGTCCCGGGCCAGTTTGGAAGCCATGATGTCGTCGATCGAGTCTGGCCTGACCATGACGCGTACTTCGCGGCCCGCTTGAATGGCGAAGCAACGCTCGACGCCTTCGAAATCGCTTGCGACGTCTTCCAGAGCCTGGAGACGTTTGATGTAGTTCTCGACGGTATCCTTACGTGCGCCTGGCCTCGCCGCGCTGATTGCGTCGGCGGCAGCCACGATGAAAGCCTCCGGAGAGGTCATAACGTCGTCGTGGTGCTCGGCGATGCACGCGCACACTCTGGCCGCCACATTGTACTTGTTGGCGATCTCGGCGCCGATCTCAGCGTGTGGCCCTTCCACCTCGTGAGTGAGCGCCTTTCCGATATCGTGGAGCAGACCGCCGGCCTTGGCAACCTTGATGTTGGCCCCGACCTCAGATGCGATCATGCCTGCGATATGCGAGACTTCCAACGAGTGTTGAAGTACGTTCTCACCATAGCTGTAGCGGAACTTCAAGCGTCCCAGCAGCTTGATGATCTCGGGGTTCATTCCACGTACCCCGGTGTCGAATATCGCCTCTTCTCCCGCTGACCAGATCGACTTCTCGACCTCTTTCTCAGAGCGGCTGACCATCTCCTCAATGCGCGCAGGGTGGATCCTGCCGTCCGCAATGAGTTTGGTCACGGCAATTCTGGCGACCTCGCGCCTGACTGGATCGAAGCACGACAGGGTTACGGCCTCCGGCGTGTCATCGATTATCAGGTCGACGCCTGTATTCTTTTCGATTGCTCTTATATTCCGTCCTTCGCGGCCTATCAGACGACCTTTCATGTCGTCGTTGGGAAGGGGAACTGTGGTTACTGTCATTTCAGAGACGACATCGGCAGCCATTCTCTGAATGCTGGTAGCCAGTATCCTGGAAGAGACCTCGCGGGCGTCTTCCTGTGCTTGCACCTCAATGTCTCTATACCGACGGGCTATCTCGTGTTGGATCTCCTCTTCGGCCTCGCGCATCAGCAGGTCCTTAGCCTGTGGGAGACTCAGCTCCGAGATCTCCTCCAGCTTTGCGAGCGCCTGCTGCTTGCTGTCCTCGATCTCGTCCACTATCTTCTGGGCGTGGCCCTCCTGTTGCGCGATCGTTTGCTCGCGACGTTCGAGATTATTGGCCCGCTTGTCGAGGTTCTCATCTCGCTTTCTTAGTCTGCGCTCAGACCGTTTGAACTCAGACCTGTGGTCTCTCTGTTCCTTTTCCCATTCGGCGCGCAAGTGAAGCGTTTCTTCCTTGGCCTCTATGACCAGGGTCTGAGCTCCGCTCCGCGCCGCTTCTACGATTTTGTCAGCCTCAACCTGAGCGCTGTTGATTCGTCTCGCCGAAACCAGCCGACGGCCATAAAAGCCGGCTCCAGCCCCTACCGATAGGCCTATCAGGGCGGCGAGCAGCGCAATAATGCTTTCCATGCGACTCACCTTCCTTGGTTTTCCCACTCCATCAGGCGGTTTGGGAATGGTCTCATCGTAAGCGTGGCTGTTTTGCATGTCAAGGTAAACCATCGCCTTGATTCGCAAATATTTGATCGCTCTTGCCCATTCCAATGTCCCGACAGCCGGCGCTGTCAGGTAGTTGGAGAGTCGTCCGTGTTACCGAGGTCGGGCCCGCATGACGGGGCCTGCACCGAATAGCTGCTTGCGACGCAGCGGACTCTCCACCTTGACACCATAAACCTGACGCTATGATACTCTCTGGCGAGTTGGAACTGGTGGCAAACGGTGGAATCGCCACAGATGGAGGCATAGTTGAGAGTAGTAGTCGCGCTGATTGCGGTTTTCTTGTTGGCTTCAGCTTGCGCTGATGAGCCGGTTGCGCCGACTCCCGCAACAGTCCCTGTGCCAACCGCGACGCTGCAATCGTCTCCAACTCCACCGCCCACGGCCACGCCTGCCCCGACCACACCTACGCCCGCGCCCACTGCTACTCCAAAGTTGACCAGCACGCCCGCGCCAACCCCCACGTTCGCACCTATGCCTGTGATCTTGCCGACAGTCGAGGTCGTGTTAGAAACACCGACTCCTACGGCAGCGTTCCCCCAAGACCTGGACCGAAAGTTGGACGCGATTAGCCTCCAGGCAGCCGCCATTCGCGGCCTCACTAACCGCGGCTCATTCGAGCGCCGCCTGGTCTCCTCTGAAGAGCTGAGGCAGATACTTGAGGAAGACCTTGCCGAGGACGCAGAGGACCTTGAGATCGCTGATCGACTCTACTCGATACTCGGCATAATAGAACCCGATTCATCCCTGAGCGACATCCTGCTGGATGTGTACTCGAACATAGTGGTTGGCCTGTTCGACACTGATGAAAATGCGCTGTTCGTGCTCGCCGATGGCGATGAGTTCACGCTGTCGAACGAGCTAACAGTCGCCCACGAGGTCGCCCACGGCCTACAACAGCAGTACTACAACATCAGGGATATTCGTGATGGCACCGAGGATAACTCCGACAGGCGGCGAGCTATTACCGCGCTTATCGAAGGCGATGCCTCCCTTGTGGAGATCATCTACAGGCTCCGGGTGTTCGACGACCGCCAACGCCAAATGCACATGGAGGAATCCCAGGCCGCCGATCTCTCAGCCTATCGCGCGGCTCCGGCGCTGATCCAGCGCACGGTGGCGTTCCCATATTTCGAGGGAGCGAATTTTGCGATTGGAATGTACCAGCTAAACGGCGACTTCACGGCTATCGACCAAGCTTACGACGCACTGCCTGAGTCGACCGAACAGATACTGCATCCGGAACTTTACGGTGTGGACTCGCCGTTAGAGATCACGATGCCCGACCTGACTACCATTCTGGGCGATGGCTGGTCTGAGGTCGACCGGGACGTCATGGGCGAGTTGTTCCTGGCCGCGCTTCTGGAGGCTGTGCTGGACCCAGGTACGGCCAACCAGGCTGCTGCTGGATGGGGCGGCGACTCCTACATACTTCTTGAAGACGATATGGGCAGCGAGGCACTGGTGTCGGTCAGCGTGTGGGACACTTTGGAGGATGCCGAAGCTTTCTCATTCGCTCTGATGCAGTACTTTCAGGTTGTGACAGAGGCCGAGCAGTGGGAGGAGCAGGAGGTTGGGGACGGCGCGAGTGCACATCGTATCTCTTCGGGAAGTACGGCTGTAGAGGTCCGTTCAGAGTCAGGTCAAGTGTCGCTGACTGTGGCCGTTGATCTGGACACGGTCGACGACATTGTAACTGCCCTGATGGAGTCTGAGGGCGTAACGGTCGATCTGGAAAGCGCCGCCACCTCGACTTCGCAGTAGTCTAGCCGCCGAACATACGCATCATCTCCCGGCGACCCTTGCCGGAAGACATCTGTCTCATCATGCGCTTCATCTGCTTGAACTGGTTGAGGAGCTGGTTGACGTCTCGCGGGGTTGTACCGCTGCCTTTGGCGATGCGTCGGCGTCTGCTGCCGCCGATGATGTCGGGTCTGCGGCGCTCCTCAGGGGTCATAGAGTAGATGATCGCTTCAACCCGCTTCAGACCGTCGTTGTCCAACTGGTCCGCCGGCAGCTTGCCTCTGACCGACGAAAATCCGGGAATCATCTCCATTACCTGACTCAGTGGCCCCATCCTCTTGAGCTGTTGAAGCTGTTGAAGGAAGTCGTCTAGATCGAAGCGCGCCTGACGTAGCTTTCGTTCCAGCTCCAGGGCCTGCTGCTCATCGATGCCTTGCTCGGCCTTCTCGATAAGCGTAAGCATGTCGCCCATCCCGAGGATTCTCGAAGCAAGCCTGTCGGGGTGGAACTGTTCGAGAGCGTCCATACGCTCTCCGGTGCCCATGAACTTGATAGGAACTCCCGTTACAGTGGTGATCGAGAGAGCGCCGCCGCCTCGCGCATCGCCATCCATTTTGGTGAGCGCAAGGCCCGTTAGATTGATTCGCTCGTGGAATTTCTCGGCGACATCGACGGCCTCCTGTCCGGTCATGGCGTCGAGCGTGAGCAGGGTCTCCGTCGGTTGGACCGCATTGTGGACGTCTTCGAGCTCATCCATTAACTCGGCATCAACTTGAAAGCGACCTGACGTGTCTATTATCACCCATGCAGCGCCGACTTCCCGGGCTCGCCTGATCCCGGCTTGGGCAACTGCGACAGTGTCCGAGGAGCCGCGTTCGGAATAGACTTCGACGCCTGTCTGGCGTCCCAGAGTCTCCAACTGGTCAATCGCGGCCGGCCTGCGCAGGTCGGCTGCCACCAGCACTGAGGACTGTCCGCTCTGCTTGAGATGGAGGGCGAGCTTGGCGGATAGGGTTGTCTTGCCCGCGCCGTTTAGTCCGGCCATCAGGACAACAGTGGGCTGGGACGATCCGGTTGCGAGTCTATGACTGCCGCCGGTGAGGATAGCTGTCAACTCTTCGTTTGTGATCTTGACCACCTGTTGGCCGGGGGTCAGGCTGGTCAACAGGTCTTTCTGGGATACACGCTCTTTGATGCTGGACACCAGCTGGCGGGCGACGCGGAAGTTAACGTCTGCCTCAAGTAGGGCTATGCGGACCTCACGCAGTGCGGAGTCTATGTCCTTCTCGGTTAGTCGCCCTTTCGATCCAAGCCGACCGAAAACGTCGTTCAGTTTCCCTGAAAGGACTTCAAACATTCACAGCCCCAATCGTTCGACGTGGTCTGCAGCTCACGAGCGCTGTCCTGTCCCGTACACCGATTCAACCATGTTGTTCATGATTGTCGATATGAACCGGACTCCAGAGATCGCGCGGTCATACTCCATTCGTGTGGGGCCTATCAGTCCCAGCGTTCCGAGCGCGTGGCCCGGCACACCGTATCTGCAAATCACCACGCTTAAGGGACGCAGAACGTCTCCCTGGTGCTCCCGTCCGATCACTACACGGACGAACTGTCCCACTGGCGCCTCTTCGAGTGCGGCTTCGACCAGAGAGCCGTCCTCTATACCGTGAATGATCGGCCTCACCTTGTCGTAATCTACGAACTCCGGCTGGTCCAGAAGGTTGCGCAAGCCATTGACGTAGTGGTCATCGTGGCCAGATGAGTCCTCTTCCTGGAGCATGAGCATCGTAGCGTCTACTGCCTGGCGTTCGGGTGTCGTTAGCGCCACCGCCTGCTCCGCGATTTCCTCGTGAGTGAGCCCGATCATCTGGCCGCGAAGGCGAGTGGAAATCGACTCGAGGTGAGACCTGTCCACGGGCAGTTCGAAACGCAGGAGCTGCTTCCTGAGTTTGGCCTGCTCCAGCACGACGACGAGCAGTGCGAGCACGTCCTGTAGGGGGATCAGCTCCAGGTGCCTGACCCGCGATACAGATGTCTTGGGGAAGGTGGCGATGCCCAGGTTTCCCATGATCTGCGAAATCAGGGTCGCCGCGACGCTTCCCCAGCGGTCAACGTCGTCCCGGACATCGTCGAACCTATTGCTGATTGTGGCGCGGGTCTGGGACGGCACTCTGTCGGCTTCGTTAGAAACGAATGACTCGACATAGAGACGATAGGCCTTGTCCTCGGGGACGCTTCCGGCCGACGTATGCGGACGCGAGATATATCCAAGCTCTTCAAGCGTGGCGACCTCATTACGCACCGTCGCGGGGCTTACGCCCAGACGGTGATTCCGAGTGAGGCTCTCCGATGATATAGGAACTGCATCGTGGACATAGTCGCTCACGATGTGCCTGAGGATATGCTTTTGGCGGTCTGTAAGCATTTGCGTTGTCTGACTGAGACTTGAAACAACCATGGTAGGAGCCCATTGCGGACTCCTGTATGCTGGCGGCGTTCTACCAGTATACTACAGGCAAGAACTTCGGACACCAGCGGCGACTGAGAGGAACTACATGGAGATAACCTGGTTCGGACACTGTTCTACGCGAATCGTAAGCGGCGATGTCGTGCTGCTCAACGACCCGTTCCCAGACATGGCAGTCCCTCCAGAAGTCCACATAGTTGCGGTCACGAACGACGGGCCGCTTCACTCGGCCTACGACCCCATCGACGGCGAATCTCACCTGATAGATGGCCCCGGACTGTACGAGGTACTTGGATACAACATCATCGGCGTCGGCACCGCGCTCAGCGAGGAAGAGGGTAACAGGCGGATCAACACCGTTTACGTGATCCGCTCGGATGGAGTATCAGTCTGCTACCTGGGTTCGCTGAGTGTCAAGTTGAGTGCGAGGCAGCTTGACTCGCTCGGCTCGATTGACGTGCTGATCGCCTCCGCCGAGCAGCGCGGAGAAGTTGGACCGACGGAGATCTCAAGGCTCGTAAACGTTCTGGGCCCCCGGATCGTGATACCCATTGGGGAGGATGAAGCAGGGGAGGGGAGAGTCGGAGACGAAGAGACGCCGCTCGGCTCGCTTCTTCGACAGATGAACGTTGAGCGTCCAGACCCACAACCTCGCCTGAACGTAACAGAGAACAATCTTCCCAGGGAGACAAGGGTAGTCTTGCTACAGCGGTCCTTGGTCCGGCGTTAGGCCCTAGGAGTTAGTTGAGGCGGGACGCCCCGCAGCCTGTAATGCAGAGACCGCTCCACTCAGAGCGGTCTCTTTCTTTATGTCTGGGGATCTAGTCTGGCGTTAGCGTCGTCTTCTGACAGTGCGGACGCCGGCTATCAGACCGAGCGGCGCAACCAGTAGCAGCATGTTGGCAGCTGCCGTGGCGGGCGACACCGGGCCAACCGATCCGCATCCGCCGCCTGACTCTTCTCCGTCCTCAGGTGGCTGTTCCTGACCCGGCGGTGGGGGAGCCGGTGGCGTCGGAACCTGAGTTGGTGGGGCCGCCGTCGGAGTTGGCGGAACCGGAGTCGGCCTTGGCGTCGGTGGAACGGGAGTAGCGGTCGGAGTGGGCTGTGGAGTAGCGGTGGCTACAGCCTCGGCCTGCATGGAAATTGTCCAATTGCCGTCCGCGACGACGAATAGGCCGTGGATTCCCGGTTCGGCGCCCTGTGCGGCGCCTGCCCTGACAGCCAGCTGCTTGGTACCCCTGAACGAGCCCCGCTCATTGGCGAGATTGGCTGCGAGAGTGCCGTCCGGCTCCATCAAATCGACTACGAAGTTACTGCCTCCGTCGTGAACGAGAGTAAAGTCTACGCGGCCAGCTTCCAGCTCGATAGGTCCGGCGACATCGTCCCCCGAGCCTCTTAGTGAGATTGGCGCACGATCCCCGGATGTCCAACTGGGCTGGCTGATCTCGAACTGCCAGGCTCCCGAAGCCTCGACACTCAGTGAATGCGGTCCAGGAGCAGGGCCACTCAGGGAGTCCTCGTTGACCCCGACGCCCACTATGCCTGAGTACCCGCCGGACGCATTCACGAGCAGCCGTTCTGAGCGCCCGCGAGAGTTGATGAGATCGACCGAGATGTCGCCGTCGCCGTCGTGCCGGATGTCGAACACCGCGATGCCTTCATTCAGGTTGAAGGTATCCGTCTGCACGTCTCCCGCGCCCCGAATGGCGGTCGTCCGGCCATCAGTAGTCATCACGGTTGTTGGCGTCTCCGTCGGAGTCGGCATCGGCTTCGGCGTGGGCGACGGTTCTGGAGTCGGAGTAGGGGTGGGAAATTCCGCCGTGAAGATGATGTCGAACTGCCTGCGCAGCCCACCGCTCTCGAACGGGATCATGGTACGGGCCGCCTGTCCGTTGATGTAGAAACCGATGTCCTGGCCGATGAAGCTGTTGTCCTTCGGGATCGACGACGAGGCCGCCAAACTGTCCGTCCGACGTCAGGATTGCTGACGGAGCGGACTCGTAGGCGTCCCCGATGCGTGCCGTCAGGACCGAATCCGGGGGCAGAAAGCCGCCAGTCACTATCACCAGTCCAGCAGCGAACGTCATCGGCTCCGCTACGGTCGGCGTAGGCGTGGCGATTGGTGTAGGTGGAATGGGAGCAGGTGTCGGTGTGTCCGTAGGAATAGGCGAAGGTGTGGGAGTGGGGTCGGGCAGCTTGGCGAAGTTGAGACTGAAGTTGGCCTTGATTATGGGCACACCGCTGGGCCGATACCTATCGGTCTCGATCGCAGGTTCCCCATCGAGGAAGAACCTGATCGTTTGATTGTTGAAAGTGCCCGAGGCCGGTGCAACGGTGAGACTGAAGAATTCCCCGCCCGAGACCTTCACCGGCTCGCTTCGGTACGTGCCCATCTCGGCGTAGATCGAGAAGCCGTCCGGGACCGGAAGGCTGTTTACAGTCGCGGTCCCAAAGTAGATGTACGGTCCTGAAGGCAGCGACTGTGCGCTGACCCCGCCGGAAGAGAAGACACCAGCAGCGATGGCAAGTGTGATCACTGCCAACGCCGCGATTTTCTTTGTCATGATCCCCACTTCCAAATCTGAAAGGAAAAGGCCTCCCTCCCCGAATCGAGGAGGGAGGCCTACTTAGAGTTCCAGTAGTCCGAACTGCTTGGGCTCGGTTATGGGACTATGACACCAGCATCGGTGGCGTAGACCCAGTAGCCCTTGCCGATCTCTACGTCCTCTTGAGCGACGCTCGACCACGAGTTGGTTATCGTGTTGAAGGTGTAGATACCGCTTACGGTGCCTTCAGACAGGCCGTTGAAGTAGTTGTATCCTTCAGCGTCGCTAAGTTCGAAGTCGCCGTCCACGTCGAGGATCGGAATCAGGTTCCAGCCCTTGGCGATGGAGATGGTCGGCAGTACCTGTGCAACACCAGCGGCCTGCTTGGGGATGTCCACCTTCACGCCTTCGAAGGACGGGGTGTTGATCCAGTAGGCTCGGCCGGCGGTGATGTCGGTCAGCGTTCCGGAGAAGCTGCCGTCAGAACCACGCAGCGCGGTCAGCCATCCACCTGGGACGGACGGGTCGAATGAGAGAACCGTCATGGCCGGGTGGTCGGCCGGTATCACTGCGTTGATGTCGCTGTCCATCGGCTCGCCTGGGATGGAAACGAGGTTCCAGCCCGGGTTGAGCTTGAGCGTGTAAGGATCGCGCTCGGTGATGGTGATGGTCGCCTCGAACGCCGAGGAGTTCTTGTTGCCCGCCTCGTCCATAGCGACGACCGACAGGTCGTGGTCGCCAAGGTCCAGGCCTGAGGCGCGGAACAGGAAGACGTTACCGCCTTCGTTGGACTGTAGGCTGTCCGTGATGTCCTCGTCGCCGAGCATCGCGGACACTATGGTCACCATGCCGTGGGTGTCGAGGTCGTCGCCGTCTTCAGTGGCGTCGTACTCGGAACCCTCACCGGAGAAGTCGATCCTGATGAACGCGTTCGGGTCATCGATGCTGAACTCGTCCTGGACGCCGTCCATGTCGGGATCTATGTCCGGAGCGGAGATGTTGGTGTCCCGCTCGAACAGGATCGCGCTGGTCTCGCCGTCGACGTCCACTGGGGCGCTCATGTCACCCTTGGTTCCCATGTTGCCGCCGGAGTTGTCGTGCGCCGCCACGTGGACGGTGTACAGGCCATCTTCGGCCGCGTCGATGGTTACTTCGTACTCCGTGGCCGACTTGAACACGCGCTGCAGCTCGCTTTTCAGAGCCGAGCGTCTGGCGTCGTCGACGGACATGACCATGTGGTAGGTGACGGACGGTGCGCTGATGTTCTCATTCGAGGTAATCGTCAGGGTAACCTTGTCCTTCGTTACCGCGCGATCACCCTCCATGACGGAGACGGTGAGGGACGGGGCGACACGGTCATCGGCTTCGTTATCCTTGCCGGTGCCCTTCTTGTTGCCTGCAACGTCAGTGACTTCCCCGACGAGCTCAACCTTCGGCTGGCGTCCGGGTCCATCTCTTCGACTGTCAGGAATACGTAGCCTCTGGTAAACCGACATCCTGTACGTCAGCACCCATGATGTCGTTGTTGCCGTCGCCGTCTTCGCTGTCGTCGCGGACCGTGATGTTGTGCACTTCGGCATCGATGGGTGACGAGCCATCGACCTCAAAGTCGGCGGCTGTGACGGTGGCGTCGTCGAGGTGCTCGTCGAACACCACGAGTACGCTGGAGGTGTCTGCCTTCGAGACGCGGTACTCAGTCTTGTCGTCTGAGTCACCGGTATCCAGGCTGTTGTCCCAACTGCGACCGGTCTCGGCTCTTAGCAGGGAGGGGTCCGTGCCGTCCACGATGATCTTGAAGGATTGGCAGCCAGCGCCATCCAGGGCAGTTACAGCGGTGTCGCCGTCGGCCGTGCAGGGGTTCTCTTCGCCATCGATCGAGGCCTGGCGGTCGGAGTAGCCGACGTTGCCAGCCTCGTCCACGGCCTTGACCCACCACTCAATAGTGGCGTCCCCATCTGGGGCATCATCTGCCCGTGAGGCGCTGCTTGACCTCAAAGCCACCTGCGACCTCATCGACTTCGCCGTCGGACTTGGGGCTCTTCGTGACGGTATTGCCGGAGCCGCCTTCGGTGATGCGGAAATGACGTAGATGTTATCGCCATCCTCGTCCAGACCGGAGTCGCCGTCAGTAACCTGCGCGCTCACTTCAGGCCGGTCGTCCCGGCCGGAGGTGTTGTGGGCAGGGGCAAAGGCCGGAGAAGACCGGACCGGTCGTCTCGACGGTGATCGTGCCGGTCGAGTCGGCACCCGCCAGGGTGACCACGTCACGGGGGTTGACCGGCAAGAGTCGGGGCAGACTCGCCAAGTTCGCCGCCATTACGTCGTTGCCATAGCATCCTGGGGCACCACGGTCATGATCTCGAGCACGAACTCGCCCGAACGAGGGGGTCGTCTCGGTCAACACTACGGTGATCTCCTGGTGGGCCTGCGACCGGACTTGTACAACTGAACCGGTCTCGTTCCTCTCCTCGGCCCAGTAGACCAAGTAGCAGGTCGTCGTTCGCACCCAAATTGAGCGGGTTACCGACGACCGCGTCTCGGACTTCCGTTTCAACGATTTCACCAGAGACGTCACACGGTCCAAGGAAACATTTGTCGCGTTGTTGCCAGAGACTTTCACCAGCAATGCACGTCCCGGTGGTGATGGAGCCTGTGGGAGAACCTGAACCGAGAGACGATCCAAGGGCTCGACGGCGACGTTGGCTGTCAACTATCGCGTGTGGCGACGTCGCTATCGACGAACCATTGCCTGATTAGTGTAGCTCGTGTCGCCGCGCCTCAAACTGAAGTCGCCTTGGGCTACCCTTTCGGCCATTGCGTAGGCAGGTGTAGTTGTCGTCCCAAGGGGATAGAACCGTTACCCGGTCTTCGACACGATGATCGCCGCATTGGACATTCCTTTGGCAAAGGCCTTGTCCACGTAATCGTCGTGACCCCATCTCGGTGTTTGACCGACTCGACCTTGCGAACGGTGTTATTACCGATCAGTACGTAGTGATCACCGGACGCGCTGAGTGAAGACGGTGCCAGAAGTCGGATTGGCGATCGTTGCCTGATGGGCGCTGATGTCGCCCCAACCGATCATCCTAGCGTCCAAACTCGGAATGAGCACACGCTTGATGGGGTCCAATTCATGTCGTCTGTGAGCATCAGTCCGATGCGTCCACCCTGACGGGCCCACTCCTGTTCGTCAGGTGTGGACGTCGGAGAGCGTTCCGGTAGCATCGTCAATGTCGCCAGGATCTATGAATCCCACCTCGTCCGCGCCGAAGGCGGGGACGATGGCGAGCAGGGACAATAGGATAGCCCCTATTATCACTAGTGGTATAAACCGCGTCTTATTTTTCACTTAACTACCCCCTTAGGTCTCCGTGACTACAGATGGATAATGACCATTTGGCTGGTAAACACATTGATATCTCGAAAGGGGCGTGCCCCTCCCGAGGAGAACCTTTCCGATTTTTGACAGGATGCGGCGGTAGCCTGCATCTGCGCCTCACTTAGATTATCAAACCGCTAAGATTTGTACACCTTGCAAAGAGTTGTTGTCAAGGTCTGGACAGGTCTATCGGCCACCCACTTTCAGGGTCAGTCGGGGCCTTAGACACTGCGCAATTACGATGACCGCGTCTCTGTTTTGGTGCGTGGGTCACGGTGTCTGCATAAAGGTAAGGCAGACGGGGCGGCAAGTCAATCGTTTTTTAGACAAAGGTCAATACGTATTAGTATCCATCAGGGCGCTGGCGCGGTTGGAGCGGGTTATCATCTGCTCCATGGGATCCGTGATGACGTTGACGCACGATGGGCTGCCTTCCTGGCTGGCCGCGTAGTCCCTCTCAAGCGCGGGACGGATGTCGTCCGGGTCGGTCACATACTCGGTGTGGCCGCCTGTTCGTGTCGCACACCTATGGGGCGCACGCCGTAGCTGGGTCCGTAGCCCATGACCTCTACGATGGGGCCGTCCGCGAGTTCGAACAGGGTTGTGATGCCTTCGTTGGCTACTGACCTGGTTACGAGAGCGCTTCCTTCTATCTATCTGGCTATCTGGGCCATTTGGATACCTCCAGCCGGTAGTTAATTGGGGTTGATGGTTCTAGGAAGACTTCCAGACCGGGCGGCGTTTTTCCGAGAAGGCGCGGGGGCCCTCTATTGCGTCTTCGGATGCCTGAACGCTTTCCATGATTGGTGCGCCGAGGCGGACGGAGTACTCAACGGGCTGGTCCTTCCCCCCGTAAACTATGCGCTTTATGCCCTGGACGGCCAATGGCCCGCAGAGTTTGATCTCCTCGGCTATCTCGTCGCACCTGGCGAGAAGCTCGGCACGGTCCTCGACGAGGTGTTGGATCAGCCCGATCTGGTAGGCGCGTTCAGAGCCAATCCTGGTCCCGGTGAGCATCAGGTTGAGCGCCTCACCCAGGGGAATCATCCGCGAGAGGTTGTGCACAGCGTGACCGGGAAAGATGGTCCAACGCGGCTCCGGGAGACCGAACTGAGACTGGCGTGTCGCGACCCTGATGTCGCACTTCAGCGACAGCTCCAGTCCTCCGGCGACGCAGTAGCCGTCGATCGCTGCGATGATCGGCTTGAACACACCCCTGTCGGCGAACGATGACTCGTGCCTGCCCCGGATTGGGCTCTCCACCCTATCTCCGGCGGCATCGAGCGAGGCACGTTCTTTCAGGTCCATGCCGGCTGAGAATGCGCGACCGCCACTCCCAATCAGGATAGCGACGAGCAGGTCCGGATCGTCCCGAAACTCGTCCATTGCCTCGTCCAGTCCGACACCGAGCTCGCGGCTGAGTGCGTTCAGCGATTCGGGCCGGTTGAGCGTGATATAGGCGATCTGGTTGCGCGTTTCGTATAAAACTGTGTTCGTAGAAAGCTCCATCAAACTGCTCCACCATTCTGAGTGTGGCCACTTTTGGGCGGAGTGTATCAGGTGTCAGGCGAGGAGATAAGAGATAGAAGTGGCGGTGTCGGGCGAGCTGTTTTCGGGGTAGCGTCGAGGGTCGGGCGCTGGTGGTAGAATCAGGGAATACCCGATAGTGATAAGGGCGCTGCGGCGCGGAGGTAACAAGTGCAAAAGCGAACGATAACGGCCCATCCGTCGCAGGTTATGGTGGAGCAGCTTGCGGCGTCCGGCGTGAAGTACGTCTTCAATAACTCTGGATCGAGGGAGGCGCTGTTCTTCGACACGCTCCACTCTCATCCGGACATTCACAGCGTCCTAGGCTTGCACGAGGGGACGGTCACGGCGATGGCCGGTGGGTACACCCAAGTTGCGGCCGATCCGGGGGTGATGGTCGTTCACCTCGGCGCGGGTCTTGCACAAAGTATGGGACAGCTCATCAACGTTTGGTGGGGTGGTCTACCGGTTGTCGTTATCACGTTCGCCGGTGACACCGGCAGCTTCGCCGACCGGATCAGCCTTGATCTGAGTCACAGCTTTGGGCCCACGTCTATCGCGGCTCCGATGACAAAGGAGAACTGGACTGTTGTGGAGCCGGAAGGCCTGCCAGCGGCAATTGAGCGTGCTGTACGCGTCGCGACTACGCCTCCTGTGGGGCCCGTTCATCTGGCGGTATATGACAGTATGCTCGGTCCGACCCCGCTTACGACGGACATTATCGAAGGTGGAATCCCTTCGGTCCGGGCGGGTTATCCATCCGACGATGACATCGAGCGAGTAGCGCTGGCGCTGCACGAGGCCGAGCGGCCGCTGATCTACGCAGGCGACGGTATCTGGAAGAGCGGGGCGGAGGCCGCGGTGACGGCCATCGCCGAGCGGTTCGGCGCTGCGGTGGCCACCGGCAGGAACGACCTGCGCGGCGTTCCGATCAAGCACCCCCAGCACGCGGGGTACTTCGAGAGGGCAGTCGAGGAGCTTCAACCCGATTTGATCCTGTCCATTGGCTCACGTCACAGCGGCAATGGCGCGGCCGGAGACTATGTTGGCTTTGCCGGGAACGCAACCCTGATGGCGATTGGCTCGGACGTCGAGAACCTCAAGAACATGCCCGGGCTTGACGTGGCGATCCTGGCGGACGAGGGGAGGGCGATGGAGCGGCTGGCTGCGCTGGTGCAGAGCGAGACGGAGCCGGGACGCTACGACGAGCGGCGACAGTGGGCGCGCGCGGCGGCGTCCAGACTGCGTAATGAACGACGGGCAGACCTCGGATCAGTGAGCCCGCAGGGGGGCCGCGTGCGACCGCTTCCACTGATCGAGTCTCTGGACGCCGAGCTCGAACGCCTTGGTGGCGGCATTGTGACCACCGAGCAGTTCGCGGTCCCGCAGGACGTGGTCGGCGGAGACAACGGTCCGGGCAACAATATGTACATCCGGCCGGCAGGGGGCTCTGAAGGATACGGGGTAGGCGCTCCGATAGGCGCGAAGCTGGCTGCCCCGGACACGCCGGTTGTCGGTCTCGTCGGGGACGGCTCGCTGTACTACGCGGACAGCGGCCTGTGGACGGCGGTCCATCACCGGATTCCAGTGCTCTACGTCATCACCAACAATGAGGCCTACGGGATCGTCGCCGACGCGTTCGGCAGGGCCGAAGGGCACATGCACGAGTCAGGCGACTACGGTGGAGTAGCGCTTACGGGCATGGACCCGACGAAGATTGCCGAGGGATTCGGCATGGAGGCAACCGATCTGACGGACGAGTCGAAGATCGCGGACACGATCTCCGAAGGACTACGCGTCGTCGAGGACGAGAAGCGTCCCTTCCTTATCAATGCGCATCTGCCGATGGGCCTGCCGGAAGGCGGCAAGCCCGCTCAGCAGTATCGATTCGTCTAGAGCTTAGCCAGCTTTGAGAAGCTGCGGAGCTCCTGTGGCGGGTCCATGCGGCCGCCGCGGATGGTGAAGGAGACCTCGCCGACGTAGATGTTGCCGTGGCTGTCCACGCCCATGCCGTGTGGAGCAATGAACTCGCCTGGGCCGGTGCCCTCGTCGTCGGCTCCGAAGAGCGCGAGACGGTTGCCGCTGGGGTCGTAGATGCTGATGCGATGGCCGTGCCTCGGCGGTGTCGGCTCGGCCTGAGTCGCGCCCGGCAACTCGCCGACGTAGATGTTGCCGTCCGGGCCGATCGTCATGCCGTTGGGCATGTGGATGTTGTTCCACACGTCGAGCACGTTTCCGTCGGTGTCGAACACCTGGATGCGGTGGGCCTCGCGGTCGGCGACTATAACGCGGTCACCCTCGTCCACGGCGATGTTGTGGGGTCGGAGGAACTCACCCGGGTCGATACCCGGCCCACCCCAACTCTTTACGTACTCGCCATCTCCGGTGTACTTGTGTACGTTGAAGTTGCCGTAGCCGTCCGAGATGTAGATGTGTCCGGTCTTCCTGGAGACGGCGGCGTGCGTCGGGCGGTTGAAGGGCTCGCCTCCCCATATCTCTGAGGACTGGCCGTGCGTGCCGATGGTCATGAGCAGTTCGCCGTCGCGGGTGAACTTGGTAATCGTATGGATGCCGTCATCGACGCAGTAGATGGTGTCCTCGGGACCGACGTAGATGCCGTGAGTGCGGTCCCCGAAGATGCCTCTTCCGAAGCCACGAACGAAATCGCCGTCCTGGTTGAATACCATGACCGGGAAGTCAGGGTTCCTGCTGAATGCGTACACGTCGTCCTGGGAGTCGACGGCGACGCCCGGAGTCTCGATCAGCCTGGCTCCCTCCGGCAGTTTGTGCCAGTCGAGCACGTGCTCATATCTGAAGTCGCCTTCGCCCAGAATTGCGCCCATGTTCGGTCTCCTTGAGTGTTTGCTGTGGTTGATCTTGGATATCAGTTTATTGGGGAGCAGCCGGCTAGTAAACGTGTCCCTGTACCGATGCGGCGATCGACATTTCGATGTCCTGGATTGCCTGCGACATGGACTGTCCGATCAGGTCGAGCCTGCGCACCTGTTCGATGCGTTCGGACGCCTGGCGGGACTCACGCGAGGACAGCAGCTCTCTGAAGATGCCGCACGCGTCGGCCAGACAAATCAACATCGCGTCCCTGGGGTCGGGGATCTCGTCGCTGAACAGCACACCCATGATGCGCAGCTTCACCTCGCGCTCGACTGTACCGTCGATAGTGGGATACCGCCTGGATTTGAACACCCACATAAAGCGGTCGTCTTCGCGTTCCAGGATTCCGGCGTCTACCAGTCGAGACAGGGCATCCTCCCGGATCTCGTAGGCATGCTGCGCGGCGTGCTCGACCCAGAAACGGACGTCGTTCTTCTCCCCCTTCGCAATGTCGGAAAGCGTTGGGTCGAGCAGGTCGTCGCCTACAGACGTTGAGTCGAGCAGGATGAGATGCTCCAAGTCGGTGTCGATGCGGTTCTCCATCGCGAGATCCATCAGGACGCCCCCAGCGATGGCATACTCCATAGACCAGCTGGAGACACGCACGAACCTGCCATCGTCGTCGTTGAGCATAAGTAGGATGATTTCCTCTACCAGTCTCATGTGTGTCCTCTCCTTAGCAATGTGGTTATGTCTGAGTCGCTGTCACAATTGGACACGGATGTCGCTCTTACTTATGGCACATTAGGACGATTATAGACGACAGGCGACCATTGCAACAGTGCATTTCCCAAGAGAGAAGAGGCAGGTGTGAGGAGGCAACCCCGGCTTTTTTCGAGCACTCGGGGAGATGAGTGAGATCTGTCCCATTCGGTAGGGGTGGTGCATGTTGGATTTGCTGACCCCTGAATACTCTTCTCGCCGGGACTGCCGGAAATGACCGAAGTCAGTCGGGGTGCATGTCCAGGTCTAGCACAGATGCGATGGTTTCCCGGTCAGGGTCACCGGAAGCCCAGTTGTCTCTTTCGGCCAGCTCCCGACGCGCGATGCGGTCGAATCTGCCGGCGTCCGCGGCTCTCGGGTCTGTTGCCGGGAGCAGTGCACTTGGGCCCACAACCTGCCTGGACGTGTCCGAAAGCGCCGAAGCTGCAGCTCGGCGCGTCAGGGACGCAAGAGAGCCTGCTGTCCCTGGCTCTGCTCCTGTCTGTTCAAGCCACGCGGCTCGCATGCTCAGGAGGCGCGACACTCGGCTGGCGATGTACGCTTCGACAAGTATCTGGGCGCGTATCTTATCGGCGCTCAAGTCGTTCGACCTGGCATACTCGATGAGCGCATTGGTTTCCGACTCGACCCACGATGGCAGGTCGGCGCGGGGGTCGAGCGTCACTCTGACGCTGATCACTCGGTGACCGTCGCCTTCTGAGCCGAGAGCGTCTGTGCGCAATACCCAGACGTCATCGAAATTTACCGGTACAGGCGCGGCTGCGGTCAGTGTCCTCGCGGACGAGTAGGCGATGCCACTTGAGGTTGCGTCTATGACGAGGCAAACGGGCTCGGGCAGATCGGAGTGGGGGTTGGACGCAGGTTGGACCAGGGCTACGGTCCAGAGAATGTCGGGTCTGGTAACGCGCCCTGAGTACATGCCCGTGCCGTTAAGGAGGTAACCGTCGGCGTCAGGAACCGCGGTGATGCCGACGGAATCGGGATCGAGCGCGATGTCCCCGCTGGTAAGTGGCGACAAGGCAATGCGATGTCGCCAGACATTGACATCGCCCTTCGGCAACGATCTGAGCAGGCTCAGCCTAGCACTCGTGGGGTCCCAAATGCCTATGGCGCTTCTGAGGGCCTGGGCCTCACCCTCGACCAGCCAAAGAAGACCTCGTCGGTTCAGCTCTTCCAGAACTATGACGGTCTGGTCGGGGGACAGTCCCCCTCCGTCGTCGTCGATAGACTCAGACGGCGCCAGCCAGCCTCTGGTTCCGAGCTTGACGGATAACTCGGCCAACAGGGGCGACCCGTCGGGAGAGTCGATCAGCGTGTCCAGGTCGTTTGGTACGTTGCGGTCAAGCCACCCGGACACGTTCGCCCGGAATCGCTGCTGCTCTGTCGTGTAGTCGTAGGAGAAGTCCATTGGGGGGACGTGCTTAGGTACGCAACTCGGCGTTTAGTTCGCGTTGAAGCTGGCGAACGATGTCCCGCTGGAAGTGGTCGATCTGCTCTGACGTCAGGGTGCCGCGGTCCGACTGGAAGACTACGCGGAACGCGACCGACTTCCGTCCTTCGGCGACTCCCTCACCGGAGTAGATATCGAACGGAGCGCTGCGGACGACCAGCGCGTGGCGGTCTATGATGCGCTGGATGCTGGCGGCTGGAACATCGTCGTTCACCACGACTGCCAGGTCCCGGTACGACTCCGGGTATCTGCTTGCGCCCTGGTGGGTCTGGCGCACGTCTCCGACCACCGAGAGCAGCGCATCGAGACTGATCTCGAACATCGCCGCCGGGTAGCCGTCCAGGTCGTAGCTCTCAAGTAGTGGCACGCGCAGTTCGCCGACCACCCCAAGTTCCACTTCTCCGCAAGTGATCCTGGCTGTGCGACTCGTCTGCATAATCGAGTCGGTCGACGGCTCGTACTCGACGTCGATGCCGAGCCTGTTGAAGGCGTACTCAAGCGCTCCCTTCGCGTCGAAGAAGCCCATAACGCCGGACTCGGTGACCCACGACTCGACGAACCTGGGGCCGGAGACGACGCCGACGAGCATCTCCAGCTCGTCCGGCAGATCGCGTTCCTTGGCCTCGGGTTTGGGAATGTAGACACGGCCGACCTCGAATATCCTCACTCCCTCGCCCTGGGCGATCCTGCGGTTGTACGACAGGGTGCCAAGAACGTTCGCCCGAAGTGTCGTGCGCATGTACTCCCACTCTCGGCTGAGCGGGTTTGAGATTCGGAGTGGTGGACTTGACTCGTCAAGCGCGTCCACGCGGGACAGGTTCTCAAGGGTGGTCGGAGAGTAGGAGATCGTCTCCTGCATTCCCGCTGCGGCCATCAGGTCGCGCACCACGTCTTTGAGCTGAGTCATCGGCTGGGGCTGCCAGTGCGGGATTGCGCTCGACAGCATAGTGGTGGGAAGAGAATCGTACCCGATGGTCCGTGCAAGCTCTTCGACCAGGTCGTCCTCGATGGAGATGTCGGAGCGCCAGTAGGGGACTTTGAGCCAGAGCGTATCTGAGCGTTCCGCAGATGGTGCGGCCTCGACCGCTTCTATGAGGTCGATGAGACCGCCCGGCGCCTCTGTCTCCTCGAAGCCGAGCGACTCAAGCACGCGCCTGACCTGGGACATGGGATAGTCCACGCCGAGCACCTGTCTAATCCGGGGGCGACTGATGCTGACAGTTGGCGGCTCGCGCCTGGTGGGATAGAGATCGATGATGCCCTTTGCGGCGGTCCCTCCGCACAGCTCAACTATGAGCTGAGTTGCGCGTCTCAGGCCATACGGCGCGAGCGCCGATCGGATTCCGCGCTCGAACCTGTCTGAGGCGTCAGTGCGCAGGTCGAGGGCCGTACGTGTAAGCCGGGTGTTGACGGCGTTGAAGCTGGCCGACTCCAGCAGGACCGACGTTGTGTCCTCAGTCATCTCGGAGCTGGCGCCGCCCATCACTCCGGCGAGTCCGACAGCATCGTGGGAGTCCGCGATAGTTAGCATGGGCGGATTGAGCTTTCGCTCCTGGCCGTCCAGCGTGGTCAGCGTCTCGCCCTCGCGGGCTGCCCGGACGATGATCGTCGCATCCCTGCACTTCTCGAAGTCGAAAGCGTGCAGCGGCTGACCGTACTCGAGCATCACGTAGTTGGTGATGTCCACGACGTTGTTGATCGGACGCTGGCCGGCCTTGATGAGAGTGTCCTGCAGCCAGCGGGGCGACGGGCCGATCTTCACGTCGGTAATCAGGCTCGCAGTGTAACGGTAGCAGAGGTCGGGGTCGGCAATCTCGATTGTGACCTGGCTTTCGATGTCCGGGCCGTCTTCAGGGTACGAGTAGTCGGGCTCCGTCACGCTCTCGCCTGTGATGGCCGCGACCTCGTGCGCGACTCCGAGGATCGAGAGGCAGTCCGGACGGTTCGACGTGACCTCGGCGTCCAGAACCGCATCGCCGAGATAGCTGGCGAGTGGCGTGCCGATAGGAGCGTCGTCGTCCAGCACCAGGATGCCCTCATGGTCCTCGCTGAGTCCCAACTCGAGTGGCGAGCAGACCATTCCAGACGACTCGACGCCCCTGATGCGCGCGCGCTTGAGGGTCTCCACCTTGCCGGAGCGCGGACTGTACAGCGACGCGCCTTCCCTGGCGAACGCGATCTTCTGTCCGGCGGCAACGTTAGGCGCGCCGCAGACGACGGTGGCCGTCTCGCCGTCACCGATGTCGATGGTGGGCAGCTTTAGCCTATCGGCGTTGGGGTGGGGGTCGATCTTCAGGACGTGTCCGACCACGATGGAGTTGGGTTCCCAGTTCGCGCCGATTGTCTGGACATCGCCGATCTCGATACCGGCCATTGTGAGCTTGTGGGCGAGCTCATCAGGGGAGTCGGTGACCGGGACGTAGTTCTTGAGCCAGGAGATGGGTACTAGCATTTGCTTCCTTGGGGTTTGAGACCTGCTGCGTGAATGAGTGGGTTGACCACAGGCGGACTTTCAACTCTTAGTAGAGCGTCCTCAGGAGGTCAGCATTCTCTCGAAAGTCGTCCACTTTACAGTCGAGGTACAGTGCTCCAGTATGTGCCGATATGAAGTTCTCTTGGTAGGCTGTTGCCACCATACCTGCGAACCTACCCCTTCGCTGTTCAGGTGTATCGTTGAGGGGGAAGTAATCAACGGTGAAATTCTCGGCGGCAGTCTGTTCATCAGATGGTTCTGATTCAATGATTCCTTGAGGCACATTAAAGTTGCGATAGTGACAGTTTGCAATGTGGTACCGTGCTGCAGTCTGGCTGATCCCAAACGTATGCATCACGTTGTAAACGCTTTCTTCCGAGATAGGGGGTGGCGCGAGTTGGCGGACCCCTTCGTTAGGGGCGAGGAGTGCTATGGCGAAAGCGTTGGCTCTCTGCTCTACGTAGTCGGTTGAATAGGCCTGTGGATCCCTCTGACTGTCATCGTAAGAATCAACCCTCACGTTTTGAAGTCGTTCATCTGGGTCATATAGTAGATGTCCGAGTTCATGGGCGAGCGTCGCGCGACGAATCCACACATTTTCATTTTCGCCGACCGTATTCAGAACAACACCGCGCACCTCATCTCCATCGTCGTTAGTTGTCATCACGGTAGCCCCTGCAATCCGATTGGGAAGCCGAGCTTGAATAACGGGGATGCCGAGTTTCTCTTCAACCAGTTCTCGCATCGAGCTAATTCGTGATTGTTCCAGATGTAAGGTTACCCGGGCGTCTTCTGCGAGGTTGTACCCAACTCTCCAGGAGGGCGTATGAGGCGATCCGTAATCTGCGACAGGATCGAATCTGTCACTCTCCTTCTGGAGTTCAAGCCAACCCTGAAGTCTGTGCTGCACACGGATTATTGATGCTGCCTCTGCAAACAGCAGAGCCGTTCCTGCCGACATACCTCCCGACGGTCCGGGTTGCTCGGCCTGGAGCGTTCTCAATCGATATGCCAGCCTAGAGTCGCCGCCAGGATCCCGTCGAAACGCGAGGAATCTCTCGTCTAGCCCCAGCACGAAGGCGATTCGCTTGAGGTTATGGATGGACACTGTAGAAGGTGATGCTTCCGCAGCTTCGATGTCCTCTGGAGAAAGTCTTGCGGCCTTAACAAGTGAACTGTGAGAAAGGCCGAGATCCTCTCTGCGGTGCTTCAGCGCGTCCCCAGTTGCGTTTGCTGTCTGTCTAAGCACTGCGGAGCCGTACTCAACTGCTTCCTCGAGTATCTCAGTGCCAAATGTGGTAAAGGCCTCCCACGCGGTGAGCACATGCCCTGTTGGATTTCTGGACTCCTCATAGACTGCGATTTCCCCCTCGCCACGGACGTAACTTCTGGTCGAGTGCCTTGCGGCATTCTCAAGGGAATGAGTCTCTGTGCCGGGCCCAAAAATAAAAGTCAACTGGTCCATCACGTGACCTCCAGACTTCGCTTGGCCTTACCAGTGGCATAGTCCCAGCCCAGCGAAGACACCTGATAACCCAGGGACTCAAATACTCGAGTTGCTTCTTCAAGTTGAGTCTCGCTAATTGGAGGATAGCGACCTGACCCTCCTGACATGTACAGGGCTACTGTAGAAGCGAACCATATCTCGTCACCCAAATATGCCTCGCCGCCGCCAGTAAGGTTGGTGTGTTTCGGCAAAGATGAGTTAATCGCGGGTATGGGAGCCTCAAAGATGTAGGGGATGCCCGTCAAGTCTATGACCCAGAGGTAAGTGTTAATCTTACTGGCCCTTATCGAAGGAGGAGTTCCGTACAGGATGGTGCATGCCGGGGCGGGTTCAAGAAGATGAAGGCCGCTGACTGCATCAAGCTGCACAGTTTCTGGTTGTTTGGGGGTGATCTCGGGGGGGCGTAGACTGTACAGACTACGAAAGGCGTTTAGAACCTGAGTGGATGCGCTCACCGATAACTCATCAATTGCAGCCGCACTGAATTTTCGACCAGTAATCTACCACTGCACTATTAGGAAGTTCATAGGAAGAATATCACAGAACATACGAAAACCGCGAAGCTGTTGCAGTATCACGATATTGAATAGAGGGTCTCTATAGAGAAGTGGCCCCCTTCTAGATCACCACCCCCGACCCCTTCGGCCTTTTCTTGCCGCCGTGGACGGAGGGCTCGGCGCACCACTTGGCGGACAGTCTTCGGACGGCCTCGTACACGCTGTCGTCGAAGCCGAGCAGGTCGCAGATGACTCGACGGTCCAGGAGGGCGCGGTTGGGGTCGGCGTCGGCGAGGAACGCTGGCATGAGGTCCTTGTCACGGAAGTCGTCGAAGATGGACTCGGCGGTGGATAGCTGTTCGTCGGTCAGCGTTCGGAAGTCGAGGACGGGGAGAACCTCTATTGAGCGGATGGTCATACTTGCCTTACTTGACTGTTGCCGACTGGAATGCCACCAGTATGAGAGCAGACCGAGCGTGCTGTTTCCCCATATCGCAAATGCGTAGTCATGCCGGGGGTCTTTGAAGATGACATTAGGCCAAACTCTGCCTCCGAGTGAACGTTGGTCGGTAAACGCTATCGCGAGAGGCTGTGAGCCGAATGTGAAGTCTGCGTTTATGTGCGTACGGCTAGAAGTCACCCAGAGCTCTGCTGCTCTGTGTTCCATTCCTAGTTTCACATGCAGTGCCATGTCTGGACTGCATACAAGAAGTCGCTCGCTTTTGGCGTTGTGATTCCATAGAGCAGGATATGTGGCAGTGCGACTCGCCGGGGCCTTTGCGAACGGTCCCTTGTGGGCAGCGCTAACTAGCATTTGATGGTCAACACCCCGGCGTCCCAGCTGTTTCAAGGCCGCAACAGGCAATTCATAGGCCTTTGGCTCTGCTGGAAGCCATATACTCCCGATTGAAAGCGAATAGGCAACCTGGGCTACGGATGCGTCAGAGATTCGGGCTGCACCCCACCCGTTTGCATAGTCGTCTACAGGAGCATCTAGAGATTCGCCTACCAACTCGTCCCCGACACCGAACACAGTGCCATTGTATGGCCCGTCCTCAATACTCCGAATGGAGTCACACCCGACAATATTTCTTGCTATAGTGCTGGCTTCGGCAAACCCCTGCGGTCGCTGGCGCAGCGACGTGAACTGTGCCCGCATGGGCTGCATGTCCGCTTGACTCTTTCGAGCTACTACGAGGCATTCCGCCATGCCGGTATCAGAAGAGAAGGACATTTCCTTGCCATTGGCGGCGAGGCTCAAAACGCTCACGTCGGTGTACTCAGTAGCAACCATTTCCCGGAATTTAGCCCAAGACGCTCCATTTATTGCGGTGAACGGAAGGACTAGGGCTATAATCCCGCCAGGTTTCAGTTTGCGGTTTCCTAGTGAGGCGAATGCCGATCCCATTCCGGCGTGACCGTGGTAAGCGCTGTCCTTAGCCAGTTGCCTCAGCCGAGAGGCCATCTGCTTCTGGTCGGCTTCAGTAGAATCGTATGCGGCGAAGGCGGCGTTCAGCACTCCATCGCCAGCGTCGTAATGCTTCGTGTTGCTGGTGAAGGGCGGGTTCATGATTATCAGATCAAAGCTATCGTCGGGGATGTCAGCGATGACCTGTGTGGCGGTCTCCTCGCCGACGCTGCCTGTGCGGAGCGCGGGGTCGCTCATGTTGAACAAGGGTCATCGTGGATGACGACTGGAGCAGCTCCAGTGAGCCTATGGCGACGCTGCCGTCCTCCTGTCTGCCGTAGGCGAGCGTGTATAGCCGTGTCTTGCCGAAGCCGACGTTGGGCTGTGCGCCGGACAGCGTCGAGCCGGTGATGTGGATGGCAGACGGCATCACGTCGCAGCCGTAGAGCACCTCCTCCATCATGACGGGGTGAAGCGCGGCGAGGTCGCCGCCGGAGCTCTCGTGCTTCGTGGCGATCTGCTCGTACACCGCGGACAGCAGCGCGCCGGTTCCGCACGCGAAGTCGCCAATCTTGAGCTTGCCGATGGCGTCGGCGTCGGACCAGTCAAAGGCCATTCCCGGATCGGAGTCCGGGACAAGCTTCGAGACCGCTAGTCGAGCGAGCAGCGCGGCGGACGCCGGGAGCGTGTAGAACGTCGCCAGGTACTTGCGGTCGGCTATCAGCCTCTGGAAGATACGTCCGGTCAGGTCGTGCGCCTGGTTCGCGCCGGTGGCGGCCACGTCCTCGACGGTAGCTCGCAGGTTGGACAGAAGCTGGGAGGCCTCGGCCGCCGGAAGCTGCTCGACGATGTCTCTGGCAATGGAGAAGATCGGCCAGTAGTTGACCTTGAGGATCTGCGTCCAGGCGTCGAGGATGTTCGACTTGGGATTGGCGACGGAGGTCGAGCACAGCTGCGACAGCGGCTTGACGCCGTGCAGTCCGGCAAGCCGCTCGTGGAATACCATCGCGTTGGCGACGATGGCTCCGGCCATGCGGTAGGTCTGCAACACCTCGGACATTCCTAGCAGTCCCGCGATGCTGGTGACGACGTCCGGCCTGGACTCGGCAAGCTGCCCGAGTATGGAGGCGGCGCGGTCTATGCCCTTTTCGAGCGCGTCGGCGGCCTCGTCAACCGCGCGCTGAGGCACGGACACCAGCCGGACGAGGTCTGCCAGGTCTGCGACCGACCCCTCCAGCCAGCCGGACGCAGGGAAACGTGTGCCGTCCTGGTAGCACACGCAGTAGGACAGCCGCGCATTGGATACGACGGCGGTGAGGTCGTCTGCGTCTGCGGTGCCGTCGGGGTATCGGAGCGCGATGGCGGCGTCTATCTGTCGTGCAGTGTTCTTGACCTCAAGGCCGAGTCTGCCCTTCGCCTCTTCTTCGGCGTGGTACGCCGGCATGAACTCGGCCTCGATCACCACCGGAGTGCGGCCTGGCGCGGTGATGAGGATGTCCGGCTGTAGAGCGGGATGGCCGACGATCTGCTGGGTGTTCTCGTACAGGACGGTGTAGCTGGGCAGCATTCTGCTCAGCCTTCTGCCGAGGGCGTAGTTCGCGCTGGGCTCTGTCCAGTGGGCCGTGGAGGTCATGTCACTATCTCGCCTGTTACTGCTTCGGCAAGGGTTGAGTCTGACTATACAGGATACCCCGACCATTGGATTCCCGCTTTCGCGGGAATGACGGTTTGCGAGATACTTACCCCTGTCAGCTGAGGGAGAGGGGGTATGTTGAGTGAGGTCCGATGGGTCAGGTGTGGTGGGTGTGGTGGTTTCTGTCCGGCTTTGGGGGATGGTGGGGGGTATCCGGTATGTCGTCTATGTCTATGAGGCAGTGGCAACATCCGCAGTCGATGTCATCGAGGAGGTCGGTGGGCTGTCTGAACTGTGATTCGTGTGATTCGGGGATTGCTGTGATTTCGTTGGTGTCATCAGTGGATGGCTCGGGTGTTTCGATGGGTTCTGTGCTGGCGGGTCCTTCGACAGGCTCAGGACGAACGGTTTGATGGTTGCGGACGGACTTGCCGAAGCCGCGGTCTAGGAGTTCGCGGGCGGCGGCCATACGGTGGTGGGGCCTGAACGATGTCAGCTCTCCCACCATGACGTTTACGAGGAAGCGGGCGATGGAGCGTCCGTCGTCGGTGTCCTCGCGAATCAGCCTGGCGAGCTCGGTGTCGAACTTCGTTGGGCGTGAGGGCCTGTGGTTGTTGCGGTCGGAGCGGGATTCCCGGGGGTTGTCGTCTATGAAGTCGGGGGCGTCTTCGTTGCCGTAAGTGGTGAGGAGTCTTGCGGCCTGTAGCCGGTGGCAGATGCGGAAGTCGCTGTAGCGGTCCTGCATGACATCGAGGAGGAAGTCGACGATTTCGAGTCCGTCGTCGGTCCTGAGTTTGATTATCTGTGCGAGGGTCATGTCGGTTCTCATCTCATGTTCGGTTAATAGGACAACTGTTCTATATGAGATGACAGTGGTTGTGGGGTACTGGGGTCAAGGGCAATGTGGGGGGTGTAGCTGTATCAGGTTATTTCGACGGCCTCTGCGAAGGCTGCCCTACGACCAGTGGATTCCCGCTTTCGCGGGAATGACGGGTGGATGTGCGGTCAAGCCCTTTTCACCCTCACCCTAGCCCTCTCCCTCGGGGAGAGGGGGTCAGTTAGCTGGCCGACTCTAGCTGAACTGCCGCAGGAAGCGGAGGTCGTTGGCGTAGAAGAGCCGGATGTCGTCGATGCCGTGCTTGAGCATGGAGATGCGCTCCGGGCCCATGCCGAAGGCGAAGCCGGTGTAGATGTGGGGATCGTAGCCGACTCCTTCTAACACCTTGGGGTGGACCATGCCCGCGCCCATGATCTCGATCCAGCCGGTGTCGCTGCACACCCGGCAGCCCTGTCCGTCGCACAGGAAGCAGTCTATGGACATGTCCACGCCCGGCTCGACGAATGGGAAGTAGTCGCAGCGGAAGCGCACCTTGCGGTCGACGCCGAAGATGCGGCGCGCGAACTCGAACAGCGTGCCCTTGAGGTCGGTCATGGTTATGCCGCGATCGACCGCGAGGCCCTCGACCTGGTAGAAGTGCCACTCGTGCCTCGGGTCGGTTGCCTCGTACCGGTAACACTTTCCGGGGACGACGACGCGCACCGGCGGACGGGTGCTCTCCATTAGCCGCGCCTGCATGGGCGACGTGTGGGTACGAAGGAGCATCGGGCGTTCGCCTTCGTCGTCTTCATAGTCGATCCAGAGCGTGTCCCACATATCGCGGGCGGGATGGTCCCTGGGGATGTTGAGCATCTCGAAGTTGTAGTGGTCCCACTCGATTTCCGGGCCCTCGACGACGCTGAATCCCATTGAGCTGAAAGCGGCGCATATCTCGCGCACGATCCTGGTGGTGGGATGGATGCCGCCTCTTGGCACCGGCCAGCCGGGCAGGGTGACGTCGATGGGTTCCTCGGACTGCTCGGACGCGGCCCGCTTGAGCGCGTCCTCTGCGGAGGTCATCGCATCCTGAAGGGCCTGGCGCAGCGCGTTCGCGGTGGCGCCTGCGGCGGGACGGTCCTCTCGGGGCAGCGATCCCACGCCCCGGAGAAGCTGGGTCAGCTCACCGCGTCGGCCCAGAAATGAGACACGCCATTCGTCGAGAGCTTCGAGGCTGGAGACCGACTCCAGCTCCGAGAGTGCTTTCGATTGCAGCGATTCGATCTGACTGACGATGCCGGACTCGTTCATGTGGTCTCCATAATGGACAATGTCTGATGCCATCTCCAGCAGTTTCGTCACTCCCGCGAAAGCGGGAGTCCACCTTGCCGAACGGCGCGCCACTTTGTGGATTCCCGCTTTCGCGGGAATGACGGGTGAAGTGCAGACTCTCGTACTTCTTTACCGTCCGGGTACTGGCTGGATGCGTCCAGATTATAGGTTTGGGCCGAAATTGGGGTCAAGGAAAGAGGAGCCGCATTGCCGTGAAGATCGCAAGTGTCGTAGGGGCGGTCCGCGAACCGCCCCTACATCGGCGTGTGTCTCCCACGCCAAAAGCGATGTCCATAGCCGCGTTGCCCGCCTGCGACGGCGGTAGTACCATCAGAGTAGCTGCGACGACTCAATAGCAGCCGTCCGGTGCCGACTCTTCAGCAAAGAGCACAAGGAAGAAAAAATGTCCTGGAAGAAGAACGCTGGCAGCCCGTTCGAGACTTACAAGCACGACGCGGTCGCGACCAACGGTATGGTGTCCACCAATCACCCGCTGGGGTCGGCGGCTGGTCTTGAGATGCTCGCGATGGGCGGGAACGCGATGGACGCCGCTGTGGCGTCGGCGTTCACGCTGAGCGTCGTCGAGCCGATGATGATCGGCATCTTCGGAGCGGGCTTCATCAACTTCTACAATGCCTCAGACGACGAGTTCGTGAACATAGACAACTACTCGGTCGCGCCTCGTGCGGCGACCCCGGACATGTACGAGACCATCTCGGACACGTGGCCGGACTACATGGAGACCGCCGACCGCGCCAACCTGGTCGGGTACAGGGCGGTCGGGGTGCCCGGAGCGCTGAAGGGCTGGTGCTACGCTGAAGAGCGCTACGGCCGGCTCGGGCTGGATACCGTCATTCAGCCCGCGATCCGATACGCTCAGCGGGGATTCCCGGCCAGCCAGTACCTTGTGGATATCATTCACCAGAGCCGCGATGACCTAGTGATGTTCCCGGCCACCGCGGAGGTCTTTCTTGCCGGTGGGTCCCCGCCGTCTGTTGGAGACCTTGTCGTCAGGTCTGAGTACGCGCACACGCTGGAGGAGGTAGCGCGGCAGGGTCCGGAGGTGCTCTACACGGGCAGCATCGGGCAGATGGTAGTCGACGATATGGCCGCGAACGGTGGCATTGTGACCTCCGACGACCTACGCGACTACCGCATACACCTGCGCGAGCCTGTCCGGGGCACGTACAGGGGGTATGAGATTGTCTCGATGGCCCCGACCAGCTCGGGCGGCACGGCAATCGTCGAGATGCTGAACATACTGGAGGGGTTCGACGTGACAGGAGCGGGGTTCGGCACCGCCGAGGGTGTGCACCTGCTGGCCGAGTCGATGAAGATCGCGTTTGCGGACCGGTTCGAATATCTGGGCGACCCCGGATTCGTCGAGGTACCGGTGGCGGCGCTGACGACCAAAGAGTACGCGGCTTCACGACGCGGCGAGATCGACACCGTCGCTGCGCGGTCGTACAGCTACGGCAACCCCTCGGCGTACGTGGGCGAGGGCGCCGACACGACCCACCTGACGGTTGCTGACGGCGACGGCAACGTCGTCTCAACCACGCAGACCATCCACGCGGCGTTCGGCTCCAAGGTAACGACTCCGGGCACAGGTATGCTGCTGAACAATACGATGAACATATTCGACCCTCATCCGGGCAACGCGAACTCGATCGCCCCCGGCAAGCGCATGGTGAGCAGCATGGCGCCAACTATAGTAATGAAGGACGGCAAGCCGTTCATGGCGCTCGGAACGCCGGGCGCGACACGAATATCCCCGTCAGTGCTACAGGCTATCGTTAACGTCATCGACCACGGCATGACCCTCCAGGAGGCTGTCGAAGCCCCGCGAGTGTGGACACAGGGTCAGGCGCTGGAGGTCGAGGGCGGGATAGCTCCCGCTGCCCGCGAGCGTCTGCAGGCGCTCGGCCATGAGGTCCAGGAGGTCGCGAAGGTCGCCGGTGGGATGAACGGCGTGATGTTCGACCATGGGCGCGGCGTCATTCACGGCGCCGCCTGCTGGCGCGCCGACGGAACACCCGCCGGGTTCAGCGGCGGCCCAGCCAAGTCCTCATCCGGCGACGCGCTGTACAGGTTTTAGGCGCATTTTCGGCCGCGCTGTGGCGGATGTGAAGTGAACACGAGGCTCGTCCTTAACATAGTGCTGGGCGCGGCGATTCTGGCGTGTATCGCGGGTGCTGCTGTCCTGATTCTTGGGAACTCCCGGTCGCCTGATGGAGTTGTGGTCAACCTGCCGCCGCCCACTCCCGTCTTGACCGAGTCGCAGCCTGCATCCCAGGTCGTAGTGTATGTGTCGGGGGAGGTGATGCGCCCTGGAGTGTACACGCTGAATTCCGAGCATCGCGTCGCGGAGGCGCTCGGCGCGGCTGGAGGGCCGACAGCGGACGCAGACCTGGACAGGATCAATCTCGCCATGAGGCTGAACGACGAAGACCAGATCCATGTCCCATCCATCGGAGATGGCGGGTCGGTCCAGCCAGCGGGTTCTTTCCCCTCGACCGCTTCCGGTAAGCTGAACGTAAACACCGCCACGGTCGAGGAGCTGGAGTCGCTGCCCGGCATTGGAGCATCCAGGGCCGCCGCGATCGTCGAGTACCGCAAAACGCACGGGCCGTTTCAGCGTGTGGAGGACCTGGTGGAGGTCAGCGGCATCGGAGACGGGATTCTGGGTTCGATCAGAAACCTCATCGAAGTCCGCTGACCGGCGCCGCAGGCTGAGACAACTGTTTCCAGGAGGCTTGAATGCTGCCGGAACTAGAGAGTGATTCGATACTACTAACGCTGTTCTACGCCCTCGGAGTGGTGACTATCCTGTGCCTGCTGGGGGGTGCCGTCTATCTCATACTGACGGCAATAGAGCGGTACAGACGCCGGGTCGATCAGAACTCCCTGTCTGCCCGCATCGTGGCGACGTTCAAAGGCCCCCTGGTGCTATTCCTGGGCATAGTCGGGCTGCTGCTGGCTTACGAAGTGCTCGCCGAGTCCGATCTTCGACCCTTCAATCTGCTGAGGGACTATCACGACTGGGCGGTCAGGATCTGGCTGGTGATTGTCGCGCTGGAGGTCAGCTACCTGCTGTCACACCTGCTCCAGGCGCTGATGCTCTGGTACGTGGACAACATCGCCGACCGTACCGCCACCGACCTGGACGAGAAGCTGATACCCCAGGTGAGGCGGGTCACTCCGATTTTCGTCTATGCGATCGGTGGGCTGATGGCGCTCGACTTCCTTGGCGTATCCATCACGCCTCTTGTCGCTGGTCTCGGCATCGGTGGGCTGGCGGTCGCGCTGGCTATCCAGCCGACACTGAGCAGCTTCCTTTCCGGGACTTACCTCATCACCGAGGGGGAACTGAATGAAGGCGACTTCATCGAGCTGGACAACGGCCCGTCCGGGTTCGTGATCGACGTGGGGTGGCGTAGCACCAAGATCAGGGACCGGTTCAACAACCTGATCATGATTCCCAACTCGAAGATGATCGATAGCGTCATGACCAACTACTACAGCCAGTCCAAGGTCATGACGGTGCTGGTCTCATGCGGGATCAGCTACGAGTCGGACCTCAGACACGTCGAGAGAGTCGCGCTGGAGGTCGCCGCCGGTGTCCGGGACAACGTGGAGCAGGCCCAGGACGATTACGAGCCGCTGATCTACTTCACCGCGTTCGGGGAGTCCAATATCGACTTCGTGCTGCTGCTTCAGGCAGGGGACCGCGGCGGTTCGTTCGTGGTCAGGCACGAGCTAATCAAGAGGCTGCACGAGCGGTTCAACCAGGAAGGTATCGAGATCAACTACCCAGTGCGCAAGCTGGTGATGCCGTCTGCCGCCGCGGGTATTCCTGTCGCCGAGCTGCCCTCCGAGGATGTGTAGACGCAGGTCTCTCACTCAATCAGGGAGAGGTGACGATCACACGCACCTATTGCCGTATTCAATGAGATCCGCCTATCGAATGTAACAAATCGTCCATGGTTTGCTACGGCAAGTTGCAAGAGGTATGCGTCGGTAATCTGCGCAGGCCCTGAGATTTGGTGCCAGCTTATGTTGCTGGGGTCAAGAATACTCACCGAGTCAGACCAGAACTGGTGGTAATCGGTTGCAGTTGCTTCCCTTAGCCGATCAGCTACTTCAGCCGCTGGAAGTCTGTTTGAGTAACCATGTCCTGCCATGATTCTCACACATCCGTTCTCGGTGATCGGGCAAGTAGCCCATCCAAGATGGATGTTCGCTCTCAGCCAGCGCCAAGCAGCGTCATGACGAACATGATCGCTGTCTAGGAGAGCGATCAAAACACTCACGTCGAGTAGTCCGCGCACTACACGCCAGCTTCGTTCCGCAAGCGATCGATCAGCTCATTGGTGACGATACCTCCGCGTTTCGGAAATGGTCTAAATCCGAACTCGCCAGAGGGTACTTCAGCTCTGCCGTTGACCACATCATGACGGTTATTCAGGCGAACTCCTCTAATTGAATCATCGCGGGAAGAGGCGTCATCAGGAGTGTTCATGTGTATCATCCACCCACAGTCTAGGTTCGCTGAACGTTACTCTGAACGTACAGTAGCCGCAAGTCTGAGGTCAACAGAATTGTTAAAAGACAATAGGGCGAAGTCAGATCGACGCCAGCCAGTTGCGAATGGTCTCGAATAGCTGGAGGTCCCGGTCCATGTAGCCGTGGGTGGCGCCGTCTATTACCTTGACTGTCACGTGAGGGTAACCGGACCGCCTGAGACTGCGCATCGCAGCTCCGCAGACGGGAAGACGCTGAGGGCCGTCGCCGCACTCCTCAGAGCCGAACACGAAAAGGGCGGGGCAGTTTAGCTCTGAGGCGCGCTCGGTGACACTGTAGCGGTTGTCGGGGTTGAAGCAGTCGATGAATGCGCGGGCAGTCCACGACGACCCCCACGGAATCCCGGGACGGATGTAGGCGTCCGGCGCTCCCGACTCGACCTGCTCCACACACCATGAGTAGGCGTCGGTGAACTCGTCTGCGTGGAGGTCGATCAGTCCCAAGTGGTTGTACTCACCCGGCGACACGGGGATGATGCCGACTACGCTAGGGTATCGCTCCTTCGACTGCGCGTACGCGGCCCTGACCGCGCCGCCGCTGTGACCACCTATGACCACGGATTCGTGCCCGCGTTCTCGCAGCAGTTCAAGCCAGGCGGCGTAGTCCAGCCGGGACTCGTCCACAGACTCGTGTGCGTATCCGGCCAGCGGCCCTCCCGGTGTGCCGTTGGAGACGATGTCGTGCCCGCGCCGGTTGGCTGCCAGGAACGCGATGCCCTCTGCCGCCATCCGAGCTCCAAGCTCCAGGTAGAGCGCGCGGTAGAAGTGTCCGGTGTCGCCGTGGAAGAAGCACACGGCTTCGACGGACGACGATCGCTGCTGTACGGTCGGTGCGAAGTACGCGCCTCCCAGGAGCACGCCGTCCGAGGTGGTCACTTCTACAAGGTCCGCAAGCATTCTCTTCTTCTTTCTCCGGAGCGAAGACTGCGTCCCACCTCTGGGTTCCGGCCTCCGCCGGAATGACGGGCTGCGCCGGTTGACAGCTCGGGTTACTCGCCGATAATCGGGTAGGGGGAGAGGTCGGTGATCCCGGCCTCGGTCAGCACGTCCTCGTCGTAGAGGATCTTGCCGGTGTACGACTGCGGTTCCTTCTCGCAGATGATCACACCTGCGTCTCCCATGATGATGCCGTCCTCGCGCGCGCCGGTGTATGGGCGCTCTCCCCTGAACCAGCGTTGGCCCTCGGTCGCGATGCCGCCCCTGGGAGAGAGAGCGTTGACCGCGATGTTGTGCTGGAACAACTCGCTCGCCAGGCCCTGTGTGAAGCGCTCCATGTGGGCCTTCCCGGAGCCGTACGCAGTGCCGTCGGGACGCGATGACTCGTATGGCCCCTCGCCGGGGCCGATGGCGCCGACGGAGCTGATGTTGATGATATGGCCGTAGTTCTGCTCTTTCATGTATGGGATGACGAACTTGCAGCCGAGGAACGGGCCCTTGATGTTGACCCGGTAGAGCAGGTCCCAGTGGCGAACCTGAATGTCCTCGATGGTGCCGGGCACGAGAATGGCTGCGTTGTTGACCAGGATGTCGATCCGCCCGTACTGCTCTTTGGTCTGCTCGAACAGGCCGGTGATTTCGTCTTCCTGGGTGACATCGCATCGGACGCCGATGGCCTCTCCGCCCTCGTCACGGATGCGGTTGACGGCAGTCTGGATACTGCCCGGGATTCGGAAGTCGCCTTCGTTCTCGGTACGGGCCGAGACGACCACCTTGGCGCCCTCACGCGCGAACACGACAGCCATGTCCCTGCCGATGCCCCGGCTCGCTCCTGTAATCACGGCGACTTTGCCATCTAGCTTTCCCAATGTCGTACTCCTGTCAGTAGCTGGAGACCATGCCTGTCGAGGATTTTCAGAGTGTATTGTCGGAGTGGTCGGGTGTCAATTGGACGGACCCGGACGGCGATCTTCGAGGGTCAAATTATGGACGAGGATTGAGACCCCAGAACATGCGCGACGCGACTGTCGGATGTCAGCCGAAGAGGTAGAGACCTATTAACGCAATGACCTGGTCCCTTGTGAGAGTCCCACTGAAGAGGTAGTCGCCGATTGCCGTAATGACCTCGTCTCTATTGACCGCGCCATCGTGGTCGTCGTCATAGGGGATACCCAGTGACAGCTGGATGGCCGCTGTGTTGCCGTTGTTCTCGGCATCCAGCGCTACGTCAGCGGCAATGTCCACGGTTACATCGCCTATGGCATTCGGTGTGACGTCAAAGGTGTAGGCCAAGTCGCCGTCGTTGCCGACGAAGTTGCCCGCAACGCCGTTGGTCACGGTGATGTCCTTGACTGTGAATCCGAAGACAGGCTTGCTGAATGTGGCGGTCAGAGGGATTGGCGAGTTGATCCTTACCTGAGGGATGGCGCCTGGCGTGACATGGGAGACTGCGACACCCGGCGCGTCCCCAACGGTTATGACCGAAGGGCCGGCAACCTGATAGTCGATCCCGGTCGAGTCCTTCAGAACGCCGGAGAAAGAGTAAGAGCCTGCGGTGTTGGAAGCGGTTACTGTGTATGTGAAGTTGCTTTCTCCAAACAGAGTGAACCGTACTTCCTGCCCCGTGGCCACGACCAAATCAACTGGTAGGCTGCTGGCCACATAGCTGAACCCGGTAGGCAGCGTCTCCGTGACGCCACCAAAACTGCCAAAGTTGTTAGCCTCGATCGTCACCACGAGCTGACCGCCTGCGGCCACTGCTGGAGTGGAGAATGACCGCGTGGCCATCGCCCCAGACGCGCTGACCATACTTATCTGAATGGCGTAGGTATGGCTCGCCGCGCCGTCCTGTGAGGTGACCCTGATCTTGACGGTGGTGACTCCCTGGGCCGCGAGAGTGATCTGATGCCCGGCTAGATTCGCATCGGCATCTGCGATTGCACTGTCATTGACGTCGAGGAACTCGAAAGTGGCGTTGTGTGCACTCGTGGGGGTCAGCGTGACCGTGGTCGCGCTTGCCACCGCCGTATAGTCCGTGTGATAGGGGTCGAACGCAGGGGTCAGTGATCCAGGGTCGATGGTCAGGCGACTAAGGACTACATCACAATATGGCAGCATAAGGGCGTCGAGATCGTTTTCTGCCACACCACGCAGTCCTGCTGGTATGCACTCGGTTAACTGGTTTTGTGAGAGGTACAGGGTCTCCAGGTTGGCGAGTCTGCTAAGCGAGGCTGGGATTGCGCCTGTTAGCTGGTTATCCCAGAGGCTCAAGACTTTGAGGTTGGAGAGGCTGCCCAGTTGCGAGGGAATCGCCCCTGCCAGCCTGTTCTCGTTGAGGACCAGCCATTCTAACTTTGAGAGGCTGCCTAGTTGGGTGGGAATCGCCCCAGTCAACTGGTTCTTAGAGAGTGACAGCCGTGTCAGATTGGAGAGGTTGCTCAGTTGCGTGGGTAACTGTCCGGTCAACTGATTCTCCCCTAGGTACAGCTCTTGGAGGTTGAAGAGATTGCCTAGCTGCGTGGGAATTGCCCCAGTCAACTGGTTCCCCCAGAGATACAGTTCGGTCAGGCTGCTGAGGCTACTCAATTGAGTTGGAATCGTGCCGGACAACTGGTTCAACCCAAGTGCCAGCACTCGCAAGTTAGCGAGTCGAGCCAGCCCCAAGGGAATTCCCCCCGTCAACTGGTTATTGTGGAGATTCAGCACTTGAAGACTTGTGAGGTCTCCTAACGCCGTGGGTATAGTACCCCTCAACTGGTTACGTTGGTGATCCTGAACATTCGTGCATGGAGCCCCACCACAGGTCGGAGTGCTGAGATCTAGTACAGTCAGCGCTGACAGATTGCCCAGATGGGACGGTATCGTCCCTCTGAATCCTCTGTTCCATAAGGACAGCTGCGTGACCCGCGCTGGTGTCCCTTCTAACGTGATGCCGTCCCAGGATGTAATGGGAGTGTTCGGCGACCAGTTCAGCGAGGTCCCGGTCCCCACCAGGGTGTCTCTCGCCTCCAATAGAGTCTCACAGTCGGACACCAGGCCGGGGTTGCTGGATGCATTCGTCACCGCGCCTCCGGTGGCACAGGCGCTCGTGTCAACTGGGGTTCCGCTGTGGCCGTAGACCTTGATGCTCCAGGAATCCCAGGTTCCGGTCACGAACCGAAGTTGATCGCTAACCCTAAGCTGCCACACGCCGTTTGGGTCTTCGCCCAGGTGTCTTGCGGAACCGAATCTAAACGTGCCACGAAGCGGTACGAGGTCTTCGTCAGTCGGGTCATCCGGTGTGACGGTATCGAAGGCAACGGTTAGCTGCGACCTAGCCCCTGAAGGAGACACCAGTTCTATGTCTAGATCTCGGAACGATTCGTGACTGAATGTTACATTGACCTCGACGAACTCGGTGAAGTCTATGTCGTCGGTGTTCAAGGTCAGCTCGTGATAGAACGTGGTGGGGACGCCTGTTGCAGGCAGGTCTGGGACCAGGAAGTTGAGACTTCCGGATGCCGCTGTCGAGCTCAGCAGCGGTGGGAGACTATTGCTCCATCCCTTCGCCATGTCCACGGCGGCCTTGGCGTCGACGACTCCGAAGCCGTACTCGTGGTTGAAGTGATAGCGGTCCGCGGCCGATGTGGAACCGTATCTGAATGCTCCGTCCTGCCAGCCGGGGTTCGCGGGGTCGTTCTTGCGGGCGGAGGCTGCGAGAATCAGCTTCAGGTCGCGCCACGTCAGGTTCGGATTGGCCTGTCGCATTAGCGCGGCCGCACCTGAGACGATTGCCGTGGCAGCGGATGTCCCAGAGAGACCGTAAATGTAGCGGTCATAGTTCTCAGTGGTGACGATATCTATCTGTGCGGCCTCATAGTGGCCCGCGGGAGCGCAGACCCAGAGGTTAGCCCCCATTTCCGAAGTAGCTTTTCTAGTGCCGATCTCGCTCGTACCGCAAACGGCGGTCACGGCATAGTGATTTGCATACTCGTTAAGGTTGGAGTTGGCTCCTATTTGATGATCGTTGCCGCCTGCGAAGGAATAGAGTATGCCCTTGCCGCCGTAGCCGCTGCTGGCCCCGGACTCCACCGCCAATTCCCAGAACGCGTTAGCGTGGCCCAGTCCTGGGCCACCTACAGGTCCCCAGCTGTTGTTGGATACGGCGGTAACGCCCATGTTGCGAGTCATGGCGTTCGCCTCGTTCAAGAACGTTTGTCCAAGTAGGTAGTTGTATCCATAAATGGTTGCACGTGGAGCCACGCCCCGCACTCCAATGCCGTTGTCCCGCGCCGCGATGATGCCCGCAATGTATGTGCCATGATGCGCGAAGGGGAAGAAAATGCTGCCTAAGTCCGCATAGTCGTGATTGAGCGAGGTATCGACGTTATCTCTCAGGTCTATGTGGTTGAAATCCATGCCGTCATCGACCACAGCGATGTTGATGCCTTCGCCCGTGATGCCCTCTGCCCAGACAGGTTCGACGTTTATGTCCTCACCGCTCTGATTTCGCAGGTGCCATTGGCACCCGTAAAGGGAGTCCCCAATCTGCGGGTCGTTCAACGCATCTGTCTTTGCCTGGCAGTCTTCCAAGAACGCGGGATAGTCGGTCTCTTCATAAGCGTGGATGGTGTAGGGTACCGGATGAGACGTAACGCTACTGAGGGTTAAGACCTTTATATAGTGGGTGCCAGGAGCGAAGTAGTCTCTAATGAAGAAACCGTCGCCTCTAATGTGGACATTGGAGGGAACAAAGATGTTGCCGCTGTCGACCGGAAATCCAGCGACACGTTCACCATATACGCTCCTTACGTAGAGATATAGATGCGTACTTTTGGCCAGGTTCAATCTGAAATAGTCATTGTCGCTGGCAAAGCCTATAGATCCGGCAGTGGGAGCGCTGAGATTCAAGGTCTTTGCCGTGCCGACAGTGTTGCCAGGGTCAGTTACCGCCCCAGCGTGCAGCATATAGCTCCCAGTTGTAAGTCCGTCAAAGCTGAAGACTCCGACGTAGTAGATGCCCGGCGCGAGGGTCGCACGCAAATGAAAGTTGTATCGCCTGCCTGAGATGAAGCTGTCGTCGTTGGATGCAAAGGGCTGGCCACCGCTGCTGTAGTACAGACCTCCAGCGGTATCAAGTTCGCCGGTGGTGTATATCCAGACATCCGTGGCCCCGACCCTGCCGGACAGGTCCAGCTTGAAGACATCCACATCGTCGCCGGGATCGATGCGTCCGGCTACTGAAGACCCCAACGGAAGATTCGTGGCATTGTTGAGGTAGTTCCCGTGGTCGTCGGCTGTCTGCGCGCCAACTCCGACGGTGTTCAGAATGAGGAACAGGAAGAAAGAGACCGCTAGGAGTAGGACCCTCACTGCCAGGGGCAGAGATACAGACGTCCGCGCTGACACAGAATCTGTGGAGGTTTTTCCCAAGGACTAGACAGGTCGAGAGTCGGAGCCGTCACTTCGTCTCGACTTCTCTCGACCAGTTGGGGCTGGAGATCAGCACACCTTCCTGGGCTGCGAGCTCGTTGGCGAGGTCCAGTGACGGGAAACCTGCGTCGGTCTCGACCACGAAGCCGTTCGGGATGAAGTCCAGCTCCGAGACCTGGTCTGCCGAAATGCCGTTCTCTGAGAAGAAGTCCTCGACCTGCGTCTCGTCCCAAGTGGGATCAAGAGCCAGCAGGACACCGCCGGGTAGCGTCATCAGCTCTCCGCCAGACTCCGACTTGAACACCGGTCCGGCATCGGAGCCGTGGCTGGTCTGCTTTTCAACGATACTGTCGACGACTCCCTTGGAAACCACGACGTCAGCTGCAGTGACTTCAGAGGTCTTCTGGACGACCAGATCCTCCTGGAGTACCACATTGAGCGTTCTGTCGCCGTCTTCCCATGAGTAGGTCTTTCCCTCGGGTTGTGCTGGCGGCTCAGAACGGGTCGCACCCGTCGAGCGCTGTGTTGTCTGCGACTTTGGCGACAGGGACTTGTCCGGGAGTACCGGCAGTTCGAGTGTAATTTCCTTGGGTGTCTCGGCAAGATCAACCGTGACTTCTGGCACCGGAGTTGATTCCGAACTGCTCTCGATCACAGTTACGGGTGTGGGGGTTGGGTCGGGGTCCGACGTGGGTTCCGAAGCAAGAACCCCCCTGGCTACCAATGCCACCGCAACCACACCCAACAGTATTACGCCAACCGTGGCAACTGTTGGAATGACGACTCTTCCGAGTTTCATGTCTATTCCTTCTGTATCTCTCGTATAGTCGGTTCTTCTCGCGCTTCGATTCTAGCATGGGGCGTCCCGCCATCCCAGAGTGCCGAAGGTCAGGGGAATTCCAATAGCAGTTTCCAGCCCAATTGATCAAGTGCCGTAGGGGGCGGTTCGCGAACCGCCCCCTACTTACGTGCGCGAAGGCAGCTCCCTTTATTTCGGAGCCAACTGACAACCGACTGAACACGAAGTACAATGGGCGCCATCCCCACTTTTGAGGTTTGACCAATGAAACTTGCGCTACAGTACGAGATGCAGAGGCCGTCTCTCGACGACCACAAGGTGCTCACGGAGACGATGGAGCAGTGTATTCTGGCGGACGAGGTGGGATTCGACTACCTCTGGTTCGTCGAGCACCACTTCCTGACCGGGTTCTCGGCGTCTCCTTGTCCTGACCTGGTGTATGCCGCACTCAGCCAGCGGACCAAGCAGATCAGGCTCGGTCTCGGAGTAGTCATACTGCCGTACCACCATCCCAATCGCGTGGCCGAGCGCGTCGCGATGCTGGACCACCTGTCCGAGGGCAGGGTGGACTTCGGCACCGGACGCTCCGCGCCCTACGAGCTGACCGGCATGGGCATTGACCCCAGGGACAGCAGGGAGATGTGGGAGGAGTCGCTCACCATGGTCCCCAAGATCTGGGAGTCCGACTGGTTCGAGTACGAGGGCAAGTACTGGCAGGTGCCGTCTCGACAGGTGCTGCCCAAGCCCTATCAGGACCCGCATCCGCCGATCTGGGTGGCCGCGCTCCAGCCCGCGACCTACGAGATCGCGGCGTCGAAGGGAATCGGCGTGCTGGCATTCGGTTCGAGCGCTCCAAGCTCGCTCGAACCGTATGTCAAGGCGTACAGGGAGAACGTCAAGAAGGCGAACCCCGTTGGAGGTTTCGTCAACGACCAGTGGTGCAACTCGACCCTCGGAATTTGCCTTGACGACAATAGGGAGGCGCGCGAGCTCGGGGCTGCGTCGCTGAAGAACTTCTTCGGGCCGGACAGGCCGTACGTGCAGGGACAGAAGGACGTGTACGCCAGGCTGCTCGAACAGTGGGGCGGCGTGCCCGACCACCTCAAGCAGAACTTCTCGCGCTACGTCGCGTCGGAGGGGGAGGAGGAAGAGGTGTCCGACGTGCTGGACTTCTCCGGCGGTCAGGCGATCGCACACAAGGTTTGGGAGGACCTCGACGCCGACACCCTCGCCGACCGCGGCGTCGTCATCGCGGGCGACCCCGACAGCTGCATCGAGGCGCTGAAGAAGCACGAGGCCACCGGCATCGACCAGATGATGATAATGATGCAGACCGAGACGATCCCGCACGAAAAGGTGATGAGGTCCATCGAGCTGTTCGGCAAGTACGTCATCCCCGAGTTCAAGAAGACTGAGGCCGCCGCAGCCGCGGGAGACTAGCCTGTGAAGATAAGCGGTATCGAGACGTTTCAGCTCACATCTCCGCTGGAGAGGCCCTTTGGATGGTCCCAGAACTGGATTGGCCACCGGAGCGTGAACCTGGTCAAGGTCAGCACGGATGAGGGGATCGTCGGATGGGGAGAGGGCGTCGGTGGAGAGATAGTCGAGGGTATGCTCGCCCCCGTGTTGATCGGTCAGGACCCGACGAACCGCATCGGCCTGTGGCAGCGTATGTTCCACGCGCTATACAACGGCAACAACGCGGTCGGACTAGGCGGGTCTGCCATCAGCGCGGTCGATACGGCGCTGTGGGACATCACAGGCAAGGCGTTCGGCCAGCCGGTCTACAATCTGCTTGGCGGCAAGGTCCGCGACCGAGTCGCAGTGTACGCCACCGGCCTCTACTACACCGAGGGCGAGTTCCCGACGCGACTGCTGGACGAGGCGCGCGGGTACGTCGAGGCTGGCTTCATGGGTATGAAGACGAAGGTTGGCGGACTACCGATGGACGAGGACGTGAAGAGGGTCGCCGCGCTGCGCGAGGCGATCGGGCCGGACGTCAAGCTGATGGTCGATGCCAACCAGGCGTACAACGCCACCAGCGCGATCCGCATAGGTCGACGCTTGGAGGAGTACGACCTGGTCTGGTTCGAGGAGCCGGTGAACGCGCAGGATATAGAAGGATACCTGCAAGTGAAGTCGGCGCTGCCAATGGCAATCGCTGGCGGCGAGAACCTGCGCACGCGGTACGAGTTCTCCCAGTTCCTGGCGCGGCGCGCGTACGACATTGCTCAGCCGGACGTGGTCAACGTCGGCGGCATAACAGAGATGCGCAACGTCGCGATGACCGCGAACACGCACGGCATCCAGGTCAACCCGCACGTCTGGGGTTCCCCGGTCATGATAGCCGCCAGCCTCCACGTCGCTGCCACGCTGCCGCCGTGTCCGCCGTCCGGGACGCCGGAGCCGTTCGTGCAGGAGCCGGTGATGGAGTTCGACCGGACGCCGTCCGAGATCCGAGAGGGTCTGGTGGAAAACCCGTTCCACCAAGTCGACGGCTACCTGGCCGTGCCCGACGGCCCAGGCCTCGGCGTCGAGATAGACGAAGACGCGGTGAGGCGGCTGGCGGGGTAGGGGCTAGGCCAGATTGGGCAGCGCAATCACGGCCAGTCGCTGAGCGCCTCGTAAACGTCGTCGCTGGTGATGGGGCTGGCATTGGCCGGGACTCGAAACACTGGCACGCCGTTTTCGGAGTTGATTGAAGCACTTCTGGACCTGCGTAGTCCTCTGATCCTGTCCGCCAGTTCGTTTATGCGGTCAAGTATCTCGCCAAGTGAGCCGGAGAGGTCCAGCGCGGCAACCTCCAATCGCTTGCCTGAATTTCGGACGTCATGTATCACTGGGTCAGCCTCGCCTTCCGCGTAGATGAGCATCCCTCCGGGAAGGTCTAGTGCGGTGACGTAGGCGAGTAGCTGGTAAAGGTCGGCGTTGGGGACTCGCTCGTCGCGTATGAGCTTGTACTTGGCGTCGCCCACGAATACGTAGGCGGAATCCTCCCGCCACACCAAGTCTGGCCTAAGACTTACCTTGCCGCCCTCGTCCAGCGAGTCGACGGTGCGCTCTCTGAAGGCGTTGGCTGAGACTCCAAGCGCCTCGCGCAGCGCTACCGTCACGAACTCCTGGAAGACGACGTTCATATCCATAAGGAACCCGGAGGCGCGCACCTGGCCGCGTCCCGACTCGAACGCGCTGTGTCGGAGGATTAGCCGTGACAACTCCACGACGCCCCGGTAGTGCTCGTTGAGACGGTCGAATCGAACCTCCGGTACGTCCTTTGGGGCAAGCTTAATCGGCGAGATGTTGTCCAGCATCCCAGCGATCCTTCCCAGGCCGAGGCGCGCCGGCTGCGAGCGCAGACGCATCCCACCGAGCCTCGCAGTCGCCGCCTTGACCAGCCGGTTCGCCAGGATATCGTCCGTGAACTCGTTGTAGCGCACCTCGATTGGCATGGGGATTCCGAACCTGCGGCGAATCTGTTCGTCAAAGCGGATGCGCCCGCGGACGGTGTACAGAGCCTCCTCACGGGTGAGGTAGTCGTGTAGCAGTCCGCGCGAGAACGCCTGACGTGCCGCCGCAGAAAGGGCCAGCGCCAAGGTGTCTGGTAGTGTTTCTTCCTCCTCGAAATCGAACAGTCGTTGGTCCTGCGACCTGTAAGCTCCCATCGCGTAGCAGGCCATCGAGAGCAGTTTTGAGATGCCTATCTTGGGCTGGATGAGTACCGAGAGGTCGGCAAGCTCCACGGCGCCCACGGTGGAGCCGGGTGTCAAGAGGTATGCGGCATCCCCGTCCCCGTCATCAGAATCGGCGCGCGAGACGGTCAGCGACGGAATGTACCGCAGCGCGTCGCGTCGATCTGGCGTGAGCGCATGCGGCCCGCTCGGGACGTACTCCTGGAGGTTGATCTGCCGCATTACTCAGCGCTCTCGTTGTTCTGCGAACCTTCCTCGTCATCCTCGAACTGAGAGGTGGGTGTCGATGTCCCCCGCAGCACGTCTAAGTTGAACTCCGCAATGCGGTCTTCGTTACCGAATAGGCGCTCTTCGATGTAGGGGAGGACGCTGTGCTTCCAGATGCGTTTGACGGCCGTCTCGTCGAGCCCCGACTTCATGAAGTAGCTCGGGCCGATGGCGGCGTGTCGGTCGTCGCGCAGCTTTTCATTCGCCCTGTCAACGACGTCCGCCACCCACTCCATGCCGTCCACGTTGGCCTTCAGCCAGTTGCGGAGCATGTGCTTGACTGGTTCATCGTCCGGGTGGAACTCTACGAAGTAGAACCGTCGGCGCAGCGCGAGGTCGACCAGCGCGATGGAGCGGTCAGCGGTGTTCATCGTCCCGATGATGTACAGGTTGTCGGGCAGCGAGAACGGCTCGTCCGAGTACTGGAGGTCCATCTCGCTGTCACGGTACTCCAGCAGGAAGTACAACTCCCCGAACACCCTGGCGAGGTTGCCCCGATTGATCTCGTCTATTACCAGGAAGTGCTTGGTCTGTGACTCCTGTCGTGCCCTGTCAGCAGCCTTCCGCAGTGGCCCGTCTCGCAGCGTGAATCCGGGTTGTCCGTTCTCCAGAGTGGGACGGAAGCCCTGCACAAAGTCCTCGTAGGCATAGGACGGGTGGAATTGCACCAGCGTAACCCGGTCTTCCGACCCGGCGAGGTGCCTCGCGAGTTTCTGAGCAACGTAGGTCTTACCAGTGCCGGGTGGCCCTTGGAAGATGACCTGGAGCTTGTCTTCAAGAAGCGTGTTGATCTCTTCTAGGAACTCTGCGGGGAGTGCCAACTCCTTGGCGAGGTCTTGGAGGTCAGGCCCATTCGGGGGCGGAGGTGGTGGGGATGATTCGCCTGAGATTGCCCAGACCACCGACTGCGCATCGAGACGGTGGCGCAAGTCCAGCCCACGCTCTGCCGATTCCTCGATGAAACGGTCGAGGAAACCGAGAGCGTGGCCATACAGTTCAGCTTCGTTCGCACCCTGTTCCGGCTGTCTGTATTCGGTTCGCCTGTATGCGTTCTTGAACTTTTCGACTCTGATAGGCGGGTACTGCTCCACGTCAAGTCCCATGAGCAAAACAGAAATGACATTAGTCCTGGCACCTTCTGCATCTCTCAACGTCGAATTAGGTAACTTGTCCGAAAACGCGTTAATTCGCTCGGCATCTCCCACCCAGAGTGCTTGCAACGCCTCCAACGCTTCCTCTGGATGATCGCTACACCAGTTCTTGAAGTCCCTCACATAAGTCTGTGATATTCCGAGATCCCTATACATTGCACTGGGCCTGAGAGCATCCTTCAACAGATCGTGCCAATTGTCCGCGCCGGTGAGAACGGCATCCCTCGTAGCCGAGAGGTCTTCACCTATTTTGCGTTTGTAGTCGTTCTCTTTGCTTTCGAGCTGTCCAGTGTCCACGTACTCCTGGGCCTGTCTGACGAACTCATCCCAGGGTTTGAAGTTGGTGTTCACCCGGATCTGGATATCCGGGTCATAGAAGTCGAAGTCTCTGCCAAGTTCGGCTTCTAACCCTCTGCGAATCTTCTGAATTCTGCGGTCGACGTCATTAGTGGGCTCTGTAACCAGGCGCACGAATCCACTGGCGCTGGCAATGTTGCTCTTATGGCTCCCGACACCGGAGCTGACTATTCCCTCGAATGTATCGGGATGAACGAGATGGAACAGGGCCTCTCGCTGGGCGGCTGGCGAGTTAGGTGCGTTTCGCAGAACTGTGCTGCGGAATTCAAGTCCAGTCACGAAATTCTTGAACGCCCACGGATCAACGAGCAGTCTACCCTGTTCATCCGGGTCTTTTTCCTTCCACTGCTCCACGAACTCAATGATGAAGCCGGGGTGGATCGCGAAATTGGCGATGAAGAAAGCTCCTGGATGGGCAATGCCGGGTTCTAGTCCATCAATCAGTTCGTCCGGAATGGCTACAGATGTTGGTGACCATTTGAGCACCTGATTGATTCTTCTCTGCTTCGCGACGCGGCCTGTTGCGCCCTTCCACACGATGAGGTAGGTGACATACACGGCCTCCGCCATCAGTTGGATCACTTCCGGCGGACTGCCAGTTAGCAGCGGTTCCAACTTTTCAAAGAAGCGTGGTCCCTTCCACTCGTCATGCTTGTCCAGGAACCGCTCTCGCAGCTTCCCAAGCCGCTGGCTCGTCCAGATCGGCTTGCCCGGTGTGAAAAGCGAATCGTCAGACCGCAATGCACAATCAACCCACTTCTCGGCAGCGGCATAGACGTTCTCTACGCCGCTGCCTGTCTTTCTACTGCCCATAGTTATCCTCCGACGTTGGCCTGATCGTCGTCATTATGGACAGACTATTCTACCATTCCTCTCTCCTGAGGAAGCGAGACGTGGTGCTCCGAACGCAGAAGTGTTTTGGTGCGTGAATTACAAACAGACCCAACTCGTGGCCCCTGAGGAGGAAGTTCCAAAGTCCACGCGGTCTGTTAGAATGCCTGCGATCGAATACCAGAATCTCCTGACAGGTAATCGGGAAAATGAGAGGACGGACGAATGAAGAAAACAAGACTTAGTTTGATAGCGGCTGCGCTGCTGGTCATGTCCGTGGTGGCAATGGCCTGCTCCAGCTCACCGGAAGCGGCGCCGGCGCCACCAGTGCCCACTCCGGTGGACTTCGACGCGCTGATTCAGAAGACCCTCGATGCCCAGCCGCAGGGTGTCACCGCCGACAGTATGGCGTCGGCGATCCAGCGGGCGATGTCGTCGCAACCCGGAGCCACCCAGGCCGATGTCGCCGACGCGATCGCGTCGGCAATGGCAGGGCAGCAGGGTGTCACGCCGGCGGACGTTGCGTCGGCAGTGCAGGGTGCGATGTCGTCGCAGCCCGGGATCACAGAGTCTCAGGTGGCCGATGCCATCGCAAAGGCGCTGGCCGCCCAGCCCGGAGTCACCGAGGCGCAGATGGCGGACGCTATCGCGGGTGTCATGGCGGGCATGTCAGGGGCCACCGAAGGCCAGGTTGCCGACGCTATTGCGTCGGCGCTTAGGAATCAGGCGCCAGGTCTGACCGAGGGAGACGTGGCCGATGCTATTTCCAAGGCTCTGATGGCTATGCCGGGCATGTCCCAGGCCGACATCGAGGCCGCGGTCGAGTCGGCGATGGCCAAGGCAGCAGCCGAAGCTGTCATGACCGTCGGCACGATGGAGGAGACGGCCGAGCCAGCAGCGGTCACGCTGCCGGAGCCACAGGCGGCCGCTGGCACCATCAAGATAGCGGCCGAGACGCTTGCGCCGGCGGTTGGCATCAACCGACACGGGGCGAGCGACCTTTTCAACTACATTGGCGTGGCCGAGACGCTGTTTATGCCGACAGAAATGGGCAACATCCAGGGCCCCATGTTGGCAAATTCATTTGAAATCGCCTCCGATCTCTCCAAGGCTACCGTCACGGTCCAGGACGGGGTCATGTTCCACAAGGGATTCGGAGAGATGACGGCCCACGACATTGTGTGGAGCCTCAACGACGCGAACGCTGCAGTTACGTCTGAGAGCATCCACCCACAGGCCGGCGACTTCAGGGTGCTGTTCAAGGAAGCGAGCGCGATTGACGACTCGACGTTCGACCTGCCGTTCGAGAATTTCGACCCGGCATGGGACGGCAACCGCACAAACATGTTCGGCTTCTCGTTCGGTGTCATCAGCAAGAATGCCTATGACGAGAACGGAGAGGACTGGTCAAGAGACAACGTCGTCATGACCGGCCCGTTCGAGATCACCGAGTGGGCGACCGAGGACCAGGCGAAGCTTAGCGCCGTGGCCGACCACTGGCGCCAGAATGCGGCCGTCCAGACGATTCACCTGGTCGCGCTTCCAGCGGCGGCCACCAGGCTGGCCTCGCTACTGACCGGTGAGGTGGACGTAGCCAAGCCCGAGTTCAAGGACCTGAAGCGGCTCGTCGACGCCGGATTCCGCACAGTCAGCGCGGGCGGCGGTCGCAAGGCGGGCATCTTCTGGGGCGGCAACTACTGGGAGACCCACGATCCGAGGACCGGCGAGCAGCTCCCACCGATCGGACTGTCCTACGATCCAGGCGTGCCGTGGGCGGTGGTCGTCCCGGCCGTCGACCCGATGGACGTCGACAAGCGCATGGAAAGGGCCCGGATGGTTAGGTGGGCCATGTCCCTCGCCATAGACAGGGCGCTCGTCAACGAGGCCCTCATGGACGGCCTCGCATGGCCGGAGTACATGTGGTCGGCGTCGGTCATCCAGCCTGAGTGGCAGGACCGCTGGCTCATACCGTACGATCCCAGTCGCGCCGAGCAGCTTCTCGACGAAGCAGGATATCCAAGAGGCGCCGACGGTGTTCGCATGAACGCGGACATCTTCCGGTCCGCCACGAACGTCGATGCCATCTCCGACGCCGTAGCAGGCTTCTGGGACGAGGTCGGAATCCGTACCACTGTCGACAAGAGCGCATACTCGACCGTCAGGCCGTCCCTCGTTGCCAGGTCGTTTGTGAAGATCAATATCCAGGCGATTGGCGAGACCGCCACCAACCGGCCGTTCGACTGGCCCAAGGGCGGTGAGATGACCAGCCTGGGTCGCGGCGGATTCGGCCCCGGCGTCGAGGTGCCCGAGATCACTCAGGCCATCATAGACGCCAGCATGGAGCCTGACAGGCTCAAGCGTGTCGAGATCAACACCGCGCTGATCGACTATATGCACCAATTGATGCAGGGTTCAGCCGTGGTCTCGCTGCCGGACCTGCTGATCTTCAATTCGAAGGCAATCAAATCCTGGGGGATGCGCCAGGCAAGTTCGCTCGACCTGATGGCCTATCCTGAATTCATAGTACCCGCACGCTAGGGAACACACGCGCCCCGGCACTTTGTCGGGGCCGTATAACTCGAACTTGATCGCCACACCGTCGGTCAACCGGCGGTGTGGCGGTATGGCCTGGGGGTTGCTGTTGCGGCGTTTTCTCGTTCGCAGGTTCCTGTTCATTCTGCTGTCGGCGTTCACGGTGACAATCGTCGTGTTCACGCTGTCTCGCACTATGGGCGACCCGCTGCTGCTATACGCCAATGAAGGATACGGCAGGACCCCGGAGCAGATGGACGCGCTCCGGGAGTACCTCGGGCTCAATCGTCCGCTGGTCGTCCAATACTTCATGTGGCTCGGCAACGCGCTCACCGGAGATCTCGGAAACAGCCTCGTCGACAGAAGACCCGTCACAAGGCTGATTCTCGAACGCGCGCCCGCGACCATACAGCTCGCGGTCGCGGGTTGGGCGGTCGCCACGCTGATAGGCATTCCGCTTGGTGTGCTGTCATCGGTAAAGCGCGCCACGGTCTGGGACTACGTGGGCCGCACCTTCGCGCTGTTCGGACAGGCGACACCCGCGTTCTGGCTCGGGATCGTCGCCATACTGATCTTCTCTGTCGCGCTCGGCTGGTTGCCGACATCCACGCGGCCAACAGACGTGCCGCTGACCACGCAGATCAAGCACTTCATCCTGCCCACGATGGTTCTCGCGTGGGGGCCAGCCGCGGGCTACCTGCGCCTCACGCGCTCCGCGATGCTCGAGGTACTCGACTCCGAGTACATCAAGCTCGCCCGTGCTAAGGGCGTCAGTTCGTGGGCGGTCGTCTGGAAGCACGCCTTCAAGAACGCGCTGATACCGCCGGTCACTGTGTCGGTGCTGCTGCTGGCCGGATACCTCAACGGCGCGACCGTCGTCGAGCTGATCTTCGCCTGGCCTGGACTAGGCAGGCTTGCGCTCGACTCGCTCTACAACAACGACTTCCCGCTCCTGACCGGCTCGGTGCTGATGATTACGCTGCTATACCTGGTCGCCTACTTCATCTCCGACATCATCTACGTCATCCTGGATCCCAGGATCAGGCTGAACTAGGCATGGCCATGACCGAGGCAGACCTGTTCGAGAGCCAGGCGACTTCGACTACGCTCGGATCGAGGGTCTGGTACGTTATGCGTCGATGGCCCGTTGTGCCGATGCTGATACTCGCGGTCCTCGTGATAGCCGCGATCTTCGCGCCGATGCTCGCACCGCACGACCCTATCAAGCAGAATCTGCGCGCCCGGCTCGCTCCGCCGGTCTGGGCTGAAGGGGGAACATCCACAAACATGCTGGGCGCCGACCACGTAGGTCGGGACATCCTCAGCCGCATCATCCACGGAGCGCGAATCTCCGTGACCGTCGTTGTGGTCGGCCTGACCGCTGGTACGCTGCTTGGCAGCGCGGTCGGGATTCTCTCCGGCTACTACGGAGGGGTAGTCGACGAGATTGTGATGTTCGTGGTGGTCGTCTGGATAGGCGTGCCTTTCCTGATGATCGCGCTGATCGTGGTGTCGATAACCGGCCCCAGCTTTGGGGTCGTAATTACTCTGCTGATTCTCAACGCCTGGACGGGCTTCGTGCGAAACGTTCGCGCCGAGGTGCTGTCGCTCAAGGAGAGGGACTACGTCGCGCTCGCTCGCGTTGCGGGCGCGTCCACACCGAGGATCATCTTCAAGCACATCCTTCCCGGGGTCGCTAACACGATCGTGGTACTCGCCACGCTCGGCTCCGGGACGTTCATACTCACTGAGGCCACACTCAGCTTCCTGGGCGCTGGTATCCCGCCACCCACGCCGGCATGGGGAGTCATGATCGCCGAAGGGAACAACTACCAGGTGGACTCCTGGTGGTTACCGGTTTTCCCCGGCGTTGCCATCCTGCTGGTGGTAGTGGCGCTCAACTTCGTGGGCGACTGGCTGCGGGACAGATGGGATCCACGCCTCAGGCAACTCTGACTCGAACCTCAATCAACTGGCCCCCTCTCCCTCAGGAGGGGGTTGGAGCCTGCCCCGTACTTGATACGGGGGTGAGGGTGTAAGGAAGAATACTCGAATGAACATCACCGACATCAAGCCGTTCGTCATGTGGGCTGAAGGCTCGGGGCGCAACTGGATGTTCGTCAAAGTCGAGACCGACGAGGGCATCCACGGTTGGGGTGAGGGCGGCCTGGTCAACCAGGCAACGACGATCGCCGAGGCGGTGCATATGCTCGCTCCACAGATCGTCGGCCGGAGCGCGTTCGACATCGAGCGCGCCTGGCAGCTCATGTACCTCCACAACCGGTACAGGAACGGCGTAATCATCAGCTCGGCCCTTAGCGCCATCGACCAGGCGCTGTGGGACATCAAGGGCAAGGCGCTCGGAGTTCCCGTGTATCAACTGCTGGGCGGCGCGGTACGAGACCGCATCCGTACCTACACGGGGGCAGACACGGCCGAGGTAGCACAGGCAGGTATCGAGCAGGGCTTCACTGCGATCAAGAGCGGCTGGGGATACTCGATGATCGACCTCGATGAGAGGACCGAACCCGGGAAGTTCAAGGATCACATCGCGATGATGCGTGACGCGGTTGGGCCGGACATAGACCTGATGGTAGATAACCACGGTCGCTCAAGACCGGCGATGGCGATCAAGCTCATACGCTCCATCGAGGAGTACAACCTGCTGTTCTTCGAGGAGCCGGTGCCGCCCAACAACATCGACTCGCTGGCGCTGGTCAGGCAGGCCAGCCTTGGGACTGAGATTGCGACCGGCGAGCGTCTGCTCACCCGCTGGGGCAACAAGGACGTTATCGAACGTCAACTGGTTGACGTGCTGCAGCCCGACGTGTGCCACTGCGGCGGCATCTCGGAGCTGAGGCGCATAGCTGCAATGGCCGAGACGTACTATATCAACATGGCGTTCCATAACCCCAAGGGCCCGGTCGCGACAGCGGCTAGCATCCACGTGGCAGCGTCCATTCCCAACTTCCTGATCCTGGAGCACGTCTCCCGCATTCCTGTGTTCGACGAGATACAGATCGAACCAATGACGCTGGGGGAGGGCTACTACGATCTGCCCACAGCTCCCGGACTCGGGGTGGACCTCAACGAGGAAGTAATGGCGGCCTACCCGTATAGGTATCGCCCGGTGCTGTTCGCATCGCACGAGGACGGTGCGCCGGCTCATCCGTAAAGGCGCGCGGCGAGCTCGTCAGCGAAGAGTTGAAGTATCGCCGTCCAGTTCGGCAGGCGGCTCTATGCCGTGTTCCCGCAGCAGGCGTTCCATCTGCTGACGGGCGTACCTTTCGGACGACAGAGCCCGCTCCGCCACTTCACGCTCTCGCCGCGCTTGCGCCTGTGCCCGCTCCGCCTCATCACGGGCCCTTTCGGCCTCGTCGCGAGCGCGTTTCTGTTCCTGAGAGTCGGGCAGGTACTCGCCTGAGACAGGGTCGAAGAGACGGAACCACTCGGCCTCGGCATGAAGCTCCAGTCCCAACACTTCGCTCACACCCACTAGCCTCCCGGACTCCGACGTCACCTCTATCGAGCTGTATTCCCCTCCGACTAGCAGGTTTCCCTGCAAACGCGGCTCCAAGAATCCCTCGTCAGTCGGGTCGTATAGCCAGTACTCCCGTACCCCCAGTCTTTCGTAGAGTCCGTACTTCGTCTCAAGGTCACGCCGCACCGACGTCCGGGACATGACCTCAAGCACCAGCTCGGGCACCCGTCCCTCGACCCAGGTCTGGAATATGTTCCGCCTGTGGGTCTTGTGCGTCTCTGTGACGACGAACACGTCAGGGGCGACAACGCTCTGCGGGATGCCCTCCTCGTAGTACAGGAACATATCAGCTCCGACCCAGGTGGTGGGGTCGGACTCGAACCACGCTGTCAACGCGGCGTAGGCGTAGGTGAGGGGAATGAGCTGGTGCTCGGACTCTGCCAACGGTTCGTCGTCTTCTATAGGGTAGTGGACATGGTCTGTATGGCTGACTTCCTGCTTGAGGCGGGGCGTGGTCATTGTGATACCTCCACCGGATGGGTGCACCAGTTTATCACAATAGAGGAGTGAGGAATCCGGAACTGACTCTTTTCGTAACATCTGCCGTCCTGAAGTGAGCGAAACGCGATATACTGCATCTGAGCACACTTGCGCGGAGGGATGACGGATGGCTCCAGTACCACAGGCGGTCCGCAGCGTTCTGAGGTCGGCGTTGATGCCGGCTTTCATGGCTTGGGAGCGCATCGAGTCCGGCGTCAGTTACAACCCGATTTCGGCTGAGACCAGGGCGTATCCCTTCGACAAATACGAGGAGCTTCGACGAAAGGATCCGGTCCACAGGCTCCGAACGATCAACGCCTGGGTGCTGACGCAGTACGAAGACACCAACGCGGTTCTCCGCGACCACTCACGGTTCACGCGTGACTATGGTGGGAAGAGCGCGTACAGGTCCATGCTGGACACCGACCCGCCCGACCACACCAGGTTGAGGACTCTCGTGTCCAAGGCGTTCACTCCGCGCTCGGTGGCCGACCTCGCTCCGCGCATCCAGCAGATAGTTGACGACCTGCTCGATGCGACCGAGGGACGGCACAGGTTCGATCTGATCAACGCCTTCGCGTACCCGCTGCCGGTAATCGTAGTCGCGGAGATGCTCGGTGTTCCGTCTGAGGACATCGAAGTGTTCAAGGAATGGTCGAACGATGTCGCCCTGAGTGTCGAGCCGACTGTCAACGAAGAGCAGGTGCGCAGGATCGAAGAGTCGGGTGCAAAGCTCTACGAGTACTTCGAGGGGATCATAGAGCAGCGCCGCCGCTACCCGCAGGACGATATGATAACCGCGCTGATCGCCGCCGAGGACGAGGGTGACCGTCTCACACACGAGGAGCTTCTGGCCACGCTGCTTCTGCTGCTGGTGGCCGGAAACGAGACGACCCGCAATCTCATAGGCAACGGTACGCTGGCGCTGGTCAGAAACCCGGCCCAACTGGAACGCCTCAGAAACGAGCCGGACCTGATCGACTCCGCAATCAACGAGATGCTCAGATACGACAGCCCCGTGCAGCTCGACGGCCGGATGGCCACCGAGGACGTTGAGATCGGCGGGAAGCTAATAAAGCCAGGTCAGCGCGCCATCTGCCTGCTGGGCGCGGCCAACCGCGACCCGTCTGTGTTCACCAACCCCGACGTGTTCGACATAGGCCGCCAGGAGGCGAGTCATATCGCCTTTGGCCGCGGCATACACTACTGCCTCGGCGCGCCATTGGCCATGATCGAAGGCAGGATCGCCTTTGCGAGTCTGGTGAAGCGGTTCTTGTCGGTTAGGCTGCTGTCAGAACCTGAGTATCGCGAACAGGTGGTGCTCCGCGGCGTCAAAGAGCTGTGGATCGAGGTGGAGCGTTCCCCGCGACCAGACCCCGAGGGCGTCGCTCCGGCTGCCGCATCTGCTACTTCCTGATCCCTGACCGGTGATCACTGATGAGCGGGCGGCGCTGCTTCCCGTCCTTGCGGTATCGTTCATCGTCGGGCTGCTGCTTGGGGAGGCTTGGAACGCTCCAATAGCCGCCGTCGGGCTGCTCACTCTTGCGGCTGTCCTGCTGGTCGTACTTTCGGGGTCGGCACGTATCTCACTGCTGCCGACGCTGGCAGTAGCTGCACTCGCGCTCGGACTGCTGAGGGCTGGATTGGTCGAGCCTGTGGGGGCAGACCTGTTCCAATACCACGATGAGCGTGCAACCGTGGCCCATGGCATGGTGGTCGGGGATCCGACCGACCACGGAGGGGCGTACAGCTTCCGCTTGTCGGTGGACCGTATTCGCACCGGTCGCGACTCGACCTGGCTGGACGTGTCGGGGGATGTCAGAGTTACCGCGAGACCGACTGCGGCGCTGACCGAGGTCAGGAGTCCGCCGTTCTTCCGGTATGGCGACCGGCTGGAGATCCGGGGCAGGCTGGAGATGCCCGAACCTATCGAGGACTTCGACTACCCTGCCTATCTGGAGGCACAGGGAATCAGAACAGTCGCGGCGTTCCCGGAGGTCGTGTTGATCTCGGAGGGATGCGGCAGTCCGTTCAGACGTCTGCTTTCGTCGGTCCGCACCGCCCTGGCCGGATCGACTGAGAGGGTAGTGGCCGAGCCTGCTGCCGCCTTCGGCCAAGCGGTGCTGCTCGGGATGAGGGACGGACTTCCCGACTCGCTGGTGGACGACTTTCGCAGCACCGGCGCGTCACACCTGCTCGCCATTTCGGGTCTGCACGTCGGGATGGCGTTGGTAATGGCCACGGCACTGAGCGTGCTGGTGTTCGGAAGAAGACGAGGTCTGTACCTGCTGATTCCACTTGGGGCGATCTGGTTGTACGCGCTGTTGTCGGGCGCGTCTCCTTCTGCGGTGCGAGCGACGGCGATGGGCACGGCTTACCTACTGGCTGTCGCCGTGGGACGCCCTCGGTCCCTGATACCCGCGCTCGCCCTTGCCGCGCTCGTGATGACGGCCATCGATCCTGGGATTCTGTTCAGCATATCTTTCCAACTCAGCTTCGCCGCAATGCTCGGGATCAGCGTGTACGTCGGCCGCGTACACGAGATGCTGGTGCCGCAGCCGGGAGCGGGTGGGCTGCGAAGCGCGGCCGTTGGAGCGATTGGCGTTTCGGTCGCGGCCACCCTGTCCACGGCCCCCCTGGTGGCATTCCACTTTGGACAGCTACCGCTGGTAGGTCTGCCGACCACCCTACTGGTTCTTCCTGCTGTTCCGTTCGCGCTGGCGTTCCATACCGCCGCTGCCTTTGTAGGACTGGTCTCGGACTTCGTCGCGCTGCCGTTCGGCTGGCTCGCATGGCTGTTCTCTTCCTATGTGATAAGCATAGTGTCAGCGTTTGCCCGAGTCCCGGCAGCCACGGTCAGCCTGGGCGATGCAGGAGCGACGCTGGTGTGGGCGTACTATGTGGTCTTAGGTGTGGCAACGCTTGCTCTTACCGGCTACCTGCCGTGGCGATCTTACATCCTCAGGCCTCGACCGGTAGTTGATCTGGCCCAGCGAGCTTCGCTGCCATGGCAGGTGACGGCGGTCGCGTTAGGAGCTGCCTGCCTGGTCTGGATCGCGGCCCTCAGCCAGCCGAGCGGTAGACTCAGGGTGGTGTTTGCCGACGTAGGGCAGGGGGATATGACGGTAATTACTACTCCCGCGGGACACAGGATCGTCGTTGACGGCGGGCCTGACCCGCACCGCGCCGCAGAGGTGCTCGGATCGGAGTTTCCGTTCTGGGAACGGAGCGTGGACCTCGTCGTCCTCACACACCCGCATAGCGATCACATATCCGGCCTGAACGAAATACTCAGACGGTTCACCGTAGAGAGTGTGCTGGAACGCCGGCAGGAGTTCGCCGGGCCTGAATATATCTTTTGGTCGGACCTCGTCGAGGCGGAGGGAGCGAAGACGATCGACGCCGTCCCCGGATTGAAGTTGTCGTTCTCGGATGGGGTGACTGTAGAGGCGCTTGGGCCGCCGGCCCCGTTGCTGTCGGGTACCGAGTCCGACGTGGACAATGGCTCTGTGATCGTCCGGGTCGTGTACGGTGACAGGAGCTTCATCATCACTGGCGATGTCTTCACTGAGGGCGAGGCGTGGCTTGTTGGATCGGGCCGGCGGCTCGCCAGCGATGTTCTCAAGGTGGCGCACCACGGAAGTCAGACGTCTTCAACTCAGGTCTTTCTGGACGCGGTGGACCCAGGCGCTGCGGTGATATCGTTCGGACATGACAACAGGTTCGGCCATCCACATCCAGACGTAGCCGGCAGACTGAAAGCAGCTGTTGGCGGGTCTCAGGTTTTCACGACCGCCGAAAGCGGATCCCTGACCTTCGAGACTGATGGGGCGACTCTCTGGGTCTCGGCGGAGCGTTAGGAATATATGTCTATTGCATTGGCACGGGTGTGATTCTCGCAGATCGAATGGTGCCAAGTGCTGCTAAAGTGGCCTTCACAGAAACGGACTAGGATTTTCACACCCTCCTCAGATAACATATATGTGCTCGGCAGGTTCATGTCGCCAGAATTGACCACTATGCCGAGGGCGAGTTCATGTCTCTTACCAGGATTCTCATAGTAGATGACCATACGCTAGTGCGTGACGGGCTGACCACTATCCTAAGTAGGCAGCCCGACTTCGAGGTCGTCGGCGAGGCGAGCGACGGACTCGAGGCCGTCGAAGTGGCGCGATCGCTCCACCCGGACGTGATACTGATGGACCTGCGTATGCCCAACATGTCCGGGGTCGAGGCGATGCGGATAATCGGCGATGAAAGCCCGGACATCAAGATCATCGTGCTCACCACGTTCGACACAGACGAGTACATTTTCGACGCGGTACAGGCTGGAGCCAAGGGCTACCTGCTCAAGGACACGTCCCGCGAAGAGTTGTTCGCTGCTGTCCGTGCCGTCTGTCGAGGAGAGTCGCAGATCGAGCCGGGCGTTGCGGCGAGACTCATCACCCGTCTACAGGAACTCTCCCGTCCGGATCCTGACTCCCTTTCCGATCGTGAGATCGAGGTGCTGGAGCTCGTCGCACGCGGCTCGCCCAACAGGCAGATCGCTGAGGAGCTTCTAATAAGCGAGAGCACGGTGAAGACTCACATCGCCAACATATTCAGCAAGATGAACGTCAGACATCGCACACAAGCGGTCACACAGGCCCTCCAAAAGGGCATCATCAAGCTCTGACGCCTCCTCTCGCGGCTGAGGCCCGGCAGGCAGAGTTGGAGGCCGAGCTTCGGCGGCTGCGCGGCCGGTGGCTGGGACCCAGGGTACGTCGCATTGCCACCTGTTAAACTGGCGGAGTTGCACCGGGTCTCTAAAGCGTATCCTACACTCTAACCCCTGCTATCCTAGAATGGAGTTAGCAGGATGTTGCATATTGTTCCCCTTCCCCAGACCTGAGCATCAGGACGATGTATCCTCCAGCCCCGGTGTGCCACTGCCGGGACTTGGTACCAGGCCGTACGTAACCTGGGGCCTGCTTGCAGTCATTGCGGTCATGTATTTGCTAGCGGAAGCGTCAGGTGGTTCGGAAGATCCTGGCGTGCTCAGGAACCTCGGAGCAATGGATGGCCAGGGGATCGCGGCAGGTGAGTACTGGCGCCTTTTCGCTGCTATGTTCCTCCACTCTGGCTGGATGCACCTGGGTCTCAACTGCTTCGGCCTGTTCATCTTCGGCCAGCAGCTTGAACAGCTATACGGGCGCAGCAGATTTACAGTCATATACGTGCTGGCCGGTCTTGCTGGTAGCGTTACGAGCTACGCACTGAGCCTGAGCCTGGTCTCCAACGCGATAGGCGTGGGAGCGAGCGGGGCGGTGTTCGGAGTGCTGGGCGGGCTGGTGGCGTTCTTCCTGACTCATCGCAACCAGTTGGGCGATATGGGACGACGCACCCTGGTTGGTCTGTTGGTGCTCGCCGGAGTCAATCTGCTGTACGGCCTCGTGACAACGGGAGTAGACAACTACGCTCACATAGGAGGGTTCGTCTGCGGCGTCGTGCTCGGAGTCGCGTTCAGCCCGCGCTATCTGCCGGTGCATGACATGTTTGGGTTCGTCTCAGAGGTCGTGGATGCAAACTCGATCTTCAAGAGGTGGTGGGCCCTCCCCGCGGTTGGTGTAGTCCTCGTGGCGGGAGTTCTGGTCGGGGACGCGAACGTCGGGGACTCACCTGTGACGCATCTGCGCCAGGCAAAGCAGTACCGCCTCGAGTCTAATCTGACGGGGGCGCTACAGGAGCTGGACAGGGCCATCGAGATCGATCCAACGTACGGCTCGAGCTACCTTGAGCGGGCAGTGGTGATGGCCGAGTTGGGCAACTTCGACAGGGCGATCTCGGACGCCGCCCTGGCGGCGAGGTTCAGCAGGTCTGAGACAGAACAGCAGCTGGCGATCAGGCTGATGGTGCAGCTTCAGAGTCGTCGCTGACCGTCGGGAGCCCGCTACGCCGACTTCTGCTCCAATTCAGACTCGGAGCTGTCCAAGCCGAGCGGGAACTGTTTCCCATCTCCGGTGACCAGCAATACGGGAGACGTACCGCAAATCACCCCTGAGTCCACCACGCACTTCTCGATGTCTTTGGTTCCGGGCAGTTCGTACATCACGTCCAGAAGGGTCTGTTCAAGGATCGTGCGGAGCCCGCGTGCTCCCGTCTTCTGGTGGACGGCCTTCTCGGCCGCTGCATCCAGAGCGTCGTCAGTGAAGACCAGCTCGACTCCATCCATGCGGAACAGCGTCTGGTACTGCTTGACGATGGCGTTCTTGGGCTCGGTGAGCACCCTGACCAGGTCGTCTTTGTGGAGCGCGTTCAGCCCGACGACCACCGGCAGCCGTCCGACGAACTCCGGTATGAATCCGTAGTCCATCAGGTCGTCGGAGTTTACGTGCCGCCTCACTTCGTCGGCGGTGCGCTCGCCCCAGTCGTCGGTCACGACGTTGGGCTTGAACCCGATGCGCTTGCGGTCCTTGAACGCGCGTTTCTCGATGATCTCGTTGATTCCCTCGAACGCGCCGCCGCACATGAACAGGATGTTGTCCGTACGGATCTGGAGGAAGTCCTGGTGCGGATGCTTCCGTCCGCCCTGCGGAGGAACGTTGGCGACGCACCCTTCGATGATCTTGAGCAGCGCCTGCTGCACGCCCTCGCCCGACACGTCGCGCGTTATGGACGGATTGGCGCTCTTGCGCGCTATCTTGTCGATCTCGTCTATGTAGATGATGCCGTGCTCGGCGCGGGCTATGTCGAAATCCGCGGACTGGATGAGTCCCAGCAGAATATTCTCCACGTCCTCGCCGACGTATCCGGCCTCTGTCAGAGTTGTCGCGTCGGCAATGGCGAACGGCACTTCCAGGATGTGCGCCAAGTTCTGCGCCAGGTGTGTCTTGCCCGATCCCGACGGCCCCAACATCAGGATGTTTGCCTTTTGGAGCTCGACATCGTCGTTTGTCTGGTGGTTTGACCAGATTCGCTTGTAGTGGTTATAGACCGCTACGCTGAGGACCTTCTTGGCCTGCTCCTGGCCGACGACGTAATCTTCGAGCTTTTTGTAGATCGTCTTGGGGTTGAGGTCCTTGGCGGCCAGATTGGTCTGTACGCTCTTGGACTTCCTGTCGGCGTTCTCTTCGGCGATGATCTGGTCGCACAGATTGACGCACTCGTCGCAGATGAACACGTGGTCGGGTCCGGCGATGAGCCGTTTGACCTGTCGTTGCGACTTGCCGCAAAACGAACACTGGTAGTCGTTTCGCCCGGTTCTTGGGTTCGATCCGCCTCGGTCAGTCGTCAAATCGCTCTTCCCACTATTGACTCTCCTGGCGTCCAGGAGGAGGGCTGTACAGAGATGTCCCGAATCAGTCGGCGGCGGCAGTGGCTACGGCTGTGTCCAGAACGTCGTCAACGAGTCCGTACTCCTTGGCGGCTTCCGCGCTCAGGTAGAAGTCTCGGTCGGAGTCGGTCGCGATCTTGTTGTAGGACTGTCCTGTCCTCTCCGCGATAATGCGGCGGATGATGTCCTGCTGGCGCAGCACCTCGCGCGCCGCTATCTCGATGTCGGAAGCCTGCCCCTGGGCTCCGCCCATTGCTTGGTGCATGTGGACCGTTGAGTTGGGCAGCGCGAACCGTTTGCCCGGCGCGCCTGCGCACAATAGAACGGTGGCCATGCTGGCGGCCATACCGACGCAGATCGTGGACACGTCCGGCCGAATCAGCTGCATGGTGTCGTAGATCGCCAGGCCCGAGGGAATCACCCCGCCAGGCGAGGTGATGTAGAGGCTGATGTCTCTTTCAGGGTCCTCCCTGTCCAGGTAGAGGAGCTGCGCAATGATGTTGTTGGCGACTTGGTCGTAAATGGCCGAGTTAAGGAAGACGATGCGCTCCTTGAGCAGCAGCGAGTATATGTCGTAGGCTCGCTCGCCCCGAGCGCCCGACTCGACCACCATCGGAATAATGTTCTCAGGCTTGTGAACCATCGTCTTGCTGGTCTCCTTCCGAGTCTGTGACTTCGACTTCGGATTCCTCATTCTGTGTGTCGTCGCTCTCGCGCTCACTCCTGGCAATGGAGACCAGGGTGTCGATCGTCTTGTCGTATCTGAGCCTGTCGGATAGAGAGTTACGCATGTCGCGGCGTTCCTGCCTGCGCATACGCTGGCCCGCGTAGAGCTGGTTGAACTGCTCGTCGATTTCGGGGTCCGTCACTTCGACGGCTTCCAGATCGGCGAGCTTGTTTATGACGAGAGAGCGCCGCACACGTTGCTCGGCCTGCTCCTCTGCCTCCTGCTCAGCTTGCTCTTCGGTCATGCCGATCGCGGCCAGATAGTCAGACACCTGTATATTAGCGTTTTCCAGCGAGCGACGTTGGCTGTCCTGAATGCGCTCTACTTCGGTTTCGATGACGACAGGTGGGATCGTAAACGTCGCGTTTTCCAGCAGGGCGTCGATCACGCTGTCGCGATACTCCATTCGCGTCTGCATTTCCGCTTCGGAGGCCATGGACTCCATCACGGTGGATTTGAGCGCGTCGAGGTCGGCGAAGCCATCCGGCAGGCCCTGTGCGAACTCATCGTTGAGCTCAGGGAGTACCCTCTCTCTGACCGCTGTGACCGTGACGTTAAAGGACGCCTCCTTACCGGCTAGAGAGGCGTCTGAGAAATCTTCTGGAACTTCCAGGGAAAACTCCGTGGGATGGTCGATTTCGAGGTCAACCAGTTTGGCTGAGAATCCCGGCACTGGGTAGCGACCGTCCTCGGCCATGTAGAAAGACGTATCCTCACCATTCCAGCGGTTCTCGCCGTCCACGTCGCTGCTCATGGTTATTACGGCCATATCGCCAAACTGGGCCGGCCTTTCGACCGTCTCCCAGGTCCCCAGGCTCTCCCGGATTGACTGGAGGCGTTCGGACACCTGCTCTTCGGTGACTTCCGGCTCATCATATTCGACCCGAATCGACTCGTAATCGCCGAGGTCGATGTCGGGCCTGAGCGGAACGACAGCTGTGAACTGAACGGGGTCGAGGTCCAGATCATCTATCTTGGGAATCCCGACTGAGTCCAGCTCCCGCTCCTCGATCGCCTTGCCGACTGTCTCGAAGACCATGCTATCGAGCACTTCGTTCAGCAGGCTCTCGCGGCCAACCATGTTCTCGACGACACGTCTGGGCGCTTTGCCCTTGCGGAAGCCGGGAACGACGATCTGGTTGGCGATGCGCTGGTATCCCCGGTCGAGATATGGACTTAGGTCCTCGTCCTCAAGCTCAATGTGGAGAGTCGTCTGATTGTCCACAACTTCATCTTGAGTGATCTTCAATTGGGGCTCCTGGGAACGCGAATCGTGTTTAACGATTATAGCATAGAGGAGCCCTATTCCAGATTGCAAAAAGTACGTTTTTGACATGGTGTGAGGATGCTGAGAAGTGCTCATTCTGTGCGCCTTGACACCCTTATAGTTGTTCTTTAGGATTCTGCTGAGGGTATTCTGATGGGAGCTGAGGATGCCAAGCAGGTACCAGCGCGAAATAGAAGACATCCTCCAGAAGGCTGGCGAGGAAGAACCCAAGCGTCGTCCACGACGGGCGGCAAGCCGACGCAGTCTTCGCAAATTGACCTGGCTCTACGTCAAGCAGTCGTTGAGCGGCGATCTGTTCTCCATATCTCCGGGCCGTATAATGTTGTTCGGCTTCGTGCTTCTGCTCTCGTTCCTGTTAGTGAGGCCGTTTAGCGCTGGAGTCGCTGGGATGCTGGCGTGGGCAGGCCTTGTCATCTTTATCGTCGGCTACGGCATGGTCTTGGTGCGACCGCCAAAGATCGAAAAGCGCTGGCGCGGCGAGTCCATAGAGATGGAGCCGTCCGGCGGTTCATGGCTGGACCGGATCAGGCGCCGGATAACCAGGAGCTGAGTCGGCTCTCAGGCCTAATCCACCAGAAACCAAAAAGGGCGGGATGTCATCCCGCCCTTCGTTTTCTCTGCTTATCGTACCGGAACTAGACCGCGCACTCGCCTTCGCCCCGTTCCAGGACGTATTTGACCGTCTTGTTCCAGTCGATGTATAAGTCCAGCGACTCCCGGTTTAGCTCGGGAACTTCTTTGAACTCGGCCAGCAGCGGCTCGAACGACTCGGGTCCCAGGCGCGCTGCGAAGTCGCGGAAGATCTCCTCATCATGCCGCTCGGCCTTGTAGAAGTCGAGCACCTTTCTGAGTGCGTCCGGCATACGCTTTGCGGGAACCTTGGTCTTGACCCGCAGACCGATGCGAGTGTCGCCCCCCTCGAATCCTCCGCCGAGGAACAGCTCGTACGCCGGCACCTGTCCGCCAGGACCCTTGGCGGCCGCGCCATGGAACCCGATGTCTGCGACATGGTGCTGCCCGCAGCCGTTCGGGCACCCGCTCATCTTGATGTGCATCTTGCGGATCAACGGGTCGGCCTCTTTGTCTATGGCCGACGTGGCCTCGGCGACTGCGCGGGCCATACCCATCGAGGAGGTTATGCCCAGCTTGCAGCTATCGGTGCCGGGGCAGGAGACGACATCGGTTATCTCAAGCGCTCCGGCGTCGCCGAACCCGATCTCCTTCAGCTTGCTCCATACTTCGTAGAGCGCGCCCTCCGGGATCCACCTGATCGCCAGGTTCTGCTGATGTGTCAGCCTGACGCGACCCGCACCGTAGGTCCGGCTTAGGTCGGCAAGCTGGTGGAACTGCTGGGGATTGATGTCGCCCAGCGGCAGCTTTGCTGTCACGGTGTGGTAGCCGCCCTGCTTCTGCGCCTCGACGTTAGTGGACAGCCAGCGGTCGAACTCAGGATCCGACCCGGTGGCAAAGTCGCCGTGCAGCGAGGGCGCGTCTGCCTCTTCGTTGTCGATGAACAGCAGGCCGGTGGGATCGAAAGATCGCTGGGCCCAGTCCTCCTGGAGCTGCTCTTCGACAAGATCTCGGTAGTCGTCGATTCCGATGCGGTCGATGAGGAACTTGACGCGCGCCTTCATTCTGCTGCGCCTGAGCTCGTCTGAGTCGTGGAACACCCTGAGTGCCGCTTCGGTGATCCTGAGGTACTCGTTCGTGCTGACGAACTCGTAAAGCGTGGGAGCGATGCGTGGCATGATCGAGGTGCCCCCGCCCATTACCATCTTGAACCCGCGCTGTCCATCCTGAACTGTGGGCAGGAAGCCGACGTCGTGGATGCCGGTAATCGCGCAGTCTCGCGCGCAGCCCGAGAACGCAGTCTTGATCTTGCGGGGCATCGACTGTGTGAACGGGTGTCTCACGAAGTAGCGCGAATACGCCGCGGCATACGGCGTGACGTCGAAAGGCTCTTCAGCGCAGACTCCGGCGATCGCGCAGCCGGTTACGTTTCTCACGGTGTTGCCGCACGCCTCGCGGGTTGTCAGCCCGACCGATGCGAGCAGCCGCATCATCTCAGGAGTGTCTTCGAGAGCGATGTGGTGAAGCTGTATGTTCTCGCGGGTCGTTACGTGGCCCTTGTTGAGTGGCGCGAAGCGGTCGACGATATCGCCCATCATGTCCAGCATGTCAGCGGTCATGCCGCCAAAGGGGATCTTGATGCGGCACATGTAGACGTCCGCCTGTCGCTGACCGTACACGCCCTGGCGGAGACGGAAAGCCATGAAGTCGGTTGGGTCCCAGTCGCCTGCCTGGAATCTCCTGACTCCAGCTTCGAACTCCTCGATTTCCGAGGGATAGTATTCGACGATCGCGTTGGTCTGAGTCATTGCCTTGAGGTCCTTACTTGATGCTGGACGGCTGCCTGAAAATATCAACGTCCCGTTCACAGGCGCGAAACGGGACGGTCATCGGTTGCGGTAGCTCCGAGGTTGCCCCTAAATGGGGCGGCTACAGGTGCATGTCAAAGTGCGGCTGTGAAAAATAGCCATAGCTATCCTAATCTATCAACACCCCGTAAGGGTGTCAACTGGCTGACGCGCCCCTGAACCTGCCCCAGATTGGTATCCACTACTATTCGTCATACCGACGAAGGAGCGTCACCCCGTACTCTGATTCTGGACCGGCAACCCAGGCAGGCACACGGGGCTGCTCTACGGTCCGTCCTCTTCCCAACGAAAGCAGATGCGCCACTGGCGGTTGATGCGAATGCTGTTTTGACCCATCCGGTCGCCTGAGAGCGACTCCAGCCTGATGCTGGGCAGTCCTGCCAGATCGCAGTCGTCAACGACCAGAGTTCTTGTCACCTGTCAGCGCTTGCAGCTGAGAGTAGATCCTGACGCACACGTCATCCAGGTCGGACGTGTGGGAGCCGAGGAATCTCCGTATCTTGTCGAGGGACTCGACGAAGCCATCCTCCTCCTCACGAGCCATGAGCGCGTCGAGCTCAGAGATGTTTTTGCTGAATAGCTGGCGAGCCAACGGCGCGCGAGGGTTCGCGGCCTGTATGTCCCAGTAAACTTCAGGAGCGGCCGATACGATCCTTCCCATCAGCGCCAGGAGTGCCATGTGAGGGGGCGTCGCCAACTTTGACAGGTCATCGATGTCGACTCCGAGATCTATGAGAGTTAGTCCCAGGGTCAGCACGGCGACGTGAGTTGCAACCTGGGTCGCGGCAGTTATTCGATCGTGGTACTCTGCTTCAATCGGGACTGGCACCATCTCCCACTCGGTCAATAGCCGCACAAGCCCCCTGCCGAATTGGCCATCACGAGTCGTGACTACAGCGACAGGTCTTCCTGAAGCCCCCGCAGAGGGAGAGAACATGGGGTTTAGGCCCATTGCTTCGATCCTGCCAGGGAGTGCGCGCATGTCCGTCGTTACGCGCGACTTCACCGAGGATGTCTCGACCAACAGTGAACCGGTACGCATTTCACTAGCCACGTAGCCCAACGATGAGCGGATTACCTGCTCTGGAAGCGCCAACATGACCATGTCGGCACACGCCAGCTCTTTTTCGATCGAGTCATCTGGGACCTCGATGTCTCCCATCATATAGGTCACACCAGTAAGCTCACGCTCCGGAGAGGGGTCGACCCTATCGACGGAAACTACATGCAAGCCTGAACCAACCATCATTCCGGCGAACATGGTGCCGATTGCGCCGCCGCCGACAATTACCGCATGCTCTGGATTCACAGTTTCAGGCATTTGTAGTCGCCTCCCGTTTTCCGTCGGACCAGGTTACTGAACGGACTGCCAGGTGGCAGGCCTCGTGGTCACTCCCCGTCGTGAGTGAAGACTATTTGATAAATTTGAGGGTGTCTAGAAGGTTGGATGAAGACTTGGGAATTCAAGGTTGGGTGGCCTATGTCGCTGCCTCGGTATGAGGCTATTGGCGAGGGATCTCCCCGAATCCCGGGATGCCCCAGTAGCATCTCACTAGGTACAATCAAAGTACTGAGGATGTACCGACAGCGGGAGAAACGTGGCTTATGAATGAGACAACTGTTTACTCCGACGGAAGGACGGTGGTCAGGAGCATTCTGATCCCGATCCTCGTGGCGGTGGGGGCGCTTGCCATTGCTCTACTAGGTGCGCTCATCATCGGTGGCGGAGACGGAATAGACGGGGTCAACCTGTTTGTTGAGACCCTGTCTGGAAGTTCCGGCTCGTTCTTTGGCGGGCTCGGCATCATAGCGCCCCTGGGATTCGCTTTCGGAGCGGGCGTGGCCGCGGCGTTCAACCCCTGCGGATTCGCGATGCTGCCGGCATACATGGGACTGTATCTGGGCGCAGGAGACGAGCAGGAAAAGGTGGCTATTCCGAGACAGCTCGGCAAGGCGCTGCTTGTGGGGGTCACCGTGACCGCCGGGTTCATCCTCCTGTTTGCCCTTGCTGGCGCGGTGATTGGGCTGGGGGCGCGGTCCGTGGTGCGAAGCATACTGCCCTGGCTCGGACTGGGGATCGGAGTATTGCTCGTACTGGCCGGAGCGTGGCTGCTAAGCGGAGGAAAGCTGTACACGGCACTGGCGCAGCAGGCCGCCGACAGGTTCGGCAATCCTGCAAGCGCCAACGTTAAGGGTTACTTCCTGTTCGGACTGAGCTACGGGACCGCGTCGCTGAGCTGCACGCTGCCCATTTTCCTGTCGGTCGTGGGAACGTCGTTCGCGGCAGCGGACCTGGCTTCGTCTTTCGCCCAGTTCGTGCTTTACGCGCTCGGCATGGGCACGGTGATAATGGCGCTGACGGTCAGCATGGCGGTGTTCAGGGGAGCGATGGTGCGCGGAATGCGCAGGGTCATGCCGTACGTTCAGCCGGTCGGAACGTGGCTGATGATAGTAGCTGGTACCTATATCGTCTTCTACTGGCTGACGCTCGGAGAGTTGCTTAGATAGGAGACAGCGCGTAGGAGCATCCGTCGCGGGCGGGAGCAACACGCGCCAGCCCGCGACGACCGGTTAGATGTGTTTAGGCTTCGTTCCTGACAGTGTTGGTCAACTTGCCGATGCCGTCGATCTCGACCTCTACGATGTCGCCGTCGTGAATGTCCCCCGGAGTGCCCGGAGTGCCTGTCATAATTACGTCACCCGGATTGAGGGTGAGCACCCTGGTAACGAACTCGAATATCTCAGGCACACCATACAGCAGGTCGCTGGTCAACTGCTCCTGGTCAACTGCTCCGTTGATGCGTCCCACCAGGTGGAGAGACGATGGGTCGAGACCGGTCACTATGACCGGGCCGAGAGGCGTGAACGTGTCCGAAGACTTTGCTCTCCACCAGGACAGGTCGTTGGCCTGCCAGTTCCGAGCACTCACATCGTTGCCGCAGGTGAAACCGAGAATATGGTCGAGCGCGTCGGCGGCACTCACTCGCCTGGATGTCTTGCCGACTACCAGCGCGAGTTCGGCCTCCGGCTGCATCGTGACGTTCTCCTCAATCGCCTCTCTGGGGATGATGATGTCATCGCCTGGGCCGATAACGGACGAAGTCGTCTTGAAGAACGGCTCTGGCACGCTGGGGGGTGTCCGGTCGCCGAGGTGGCTGCGGTAGTTCAGTCCGATGGCTACCACCTTGCCCGGCACGACGGGTGCCAGAATCTTTACCTCAGACAGACTGTGTGTGTGGTCTGTAACCTCGTGATCCTCATATGGAGCGGCAGTCAATTCGTGGACGGAGTCGCCTTCAACGACCCCATAAGCCACGTCGCCGTGCGCTAGATATCTGGCATACGTAGTCATTTCTGTAACCGGTGCCTCCTGGAGAGTTTGCGATGACGGGCGACACGGCGCGTCGCCCAACTGCTCGCAGTGTATCGTAATTGGCTATACGAGGCCAATTTCAAGGGGAGAATGGAGGGTGCCAGGCCCTGAACCGAAGCCGACCCGTTGACGATGGAGCGGGATTTCTGTAACTTACTGGTCGGCGGCATACAGTTCGGCGTATAAGGTATAATGCACTGCAAACAAAGGTCGTGAACGCGACCGCAACGGAGGAGCCCGAATGGCTATCGATACTCGAACCGAAACTGGAACTTGGAGAGTCAAGGCCGGCCTGGCTCAGATGCTCAAGGGTGGCGTCATCATGGACGTTGTCACGGCCGAACAGGCAAGGATAGCCGAGGACGCAGGCGCTGTCGCCGTGATGGCGCTGGAGCGTGTTCCCTCGGACATCCGCGCCGCGGGCGGCGTGGCCCGCATGTCCGATCCCACCAAGGTAGCTGAAATCATCGATGCCGTAACCATCCCGGTCATGGCCAAGGCCAGAATCGGCCACTTCGTAGAAGCTCAGGTGCTGGAAGCGCTGGGCGTTGACTACGTTGATGAGTCCGAGGTCCTGACCCCGGCGGACGAGAACAATCACATCAACAAGCACGACTTCACTGTCCCGTTCGTGTGCGGTGCGCGCGATCTCGGCGAGGCGCTCCGCCGAATCGGAGAGGGTGCCGCGATGATTCGCACCAAGGGCGAAGCAGGCTCGGGCAACATCGTCGAGGCTGTTAGGCACGCCCGAAAGGTGCTCAGCGAGATTCGCCGAATCCAGCACATGGGCGACGATGAGCTGATGGCTACCGCACGAGACCTGCGGGCGCCGTATGAGCTGGTCAAGGAAGTACAGGAGCGCGGCAATCTGCCGGTCGTCAACTTCGCCGCCGGCGGCGTGTCCACGCCCTCTGATGCCGGGCTGATGATGCAGCTTGGCGTGGATGGCGTTTTCGTCGGATCAGGCATCTTCAAGTCAGAGCGGCCCGACCTTATGGCAGACGCGATCGTCAAGGCTACGACCCACTACCAGGACCCGGCGATGATCGCCGAAGTGTCCAAGGGCCTCGGAGACGCGATGCCGGGTCTGAACCTTTCGGACATACCCGAGTCCGAGAGACTCGCCACCAGGGGGTGGTAGCACTTGACCACAGTTGGTGTGCTCGCCATTCAGGGTGACTTCGCCGAACATCGCAAATCGCTGGAGCAGCTAGGCGTCGAGGTCAAGGAGGTCCGACTTCCGGAGGAGCTTGACGAAATCGACGGCCTGATAGTGCCGGGCGGTGAAAGCACGACTATCGTCCAGCTGATAGACATCTACGAGATGCGCGAGAAGCTACGGGAGCGCGTCCTTGACGATCAGATGCCCACTTGGGGCACCTGTGCCGGAATGATTGTAATGGCCGGTGAACTCACCGATCACCGGCCAACTCCGTTGAGCCTGATGGACACGGTCGTCAGCCGCAACGCCTTCGGGCGGCAGGTGGACAGCTTCGAGTCGGACCTCGAAGTAAGCGGTATGGATGGCCCCCCCTACAGGGCGGTGTTCATTCGCGCTCCGGTCTTCGTCTCTGTAGGAGAGGCCGTTGAGGTGATCGCGAGTCTCGACGACGGCCGTCCGGTTGCTGTGAAGCAAGGCCACATGCTCGCCACCGCGTTCCACCCCGAGTTGACTGACGACGCTCGTATGCACAAGCTGTTCGTAGGAATGGTGCAACAGAGCGACTGACGCTTAGCTTTGCGTCGAGGCTGCTGCGGTCCTGTAGACGCCCACGCGGTTCTGGCAGATTTGGTCAGTTGGATCGGCGCAGGACACAACCGGTATCGGTGGAGGTCTGACCACGAACCGGGAATCAGACAGCGACACTGATGTACGTCCTTTGGGCGCGCTGGACTTGGTGCGCTGCGCAGCAGTCGGTCCAAGTGAGAAGGTCAACTTGGCTTTCACTATCACCGGCCTTTGTCGGCCCAGTTCGTTCCGGATGTCCCTCATCGGGCTGTCCAGACGCAGTGTGTCGCCTCGGCAGCGCGAGACTTGGGTCTGTGTGAAGGATGGAAGGATTCGAGGTCTGGCGTCGATTCGCCAGAGGTCGGGACCCAGAAGTTGGGAGATCTCCCAACTTTACGCCGATTCTGACTCGGACCAGGCAGTCGTGCGGTTGCTGGAAATGGCCGCTGTCGGTGCTGGATCACACGGTGGTGAGAGGGTCTTTCTGAGAGTCGAGACCGACAGCCCGACAATTCGTCTGGCGCGGTTGGCAGGGTACTACCCGAGTCATCGGGAGACCGGCTATCGTAGGGCGGCAGGACGGCTTGGGCCAAGCAACAGCCTCTTTGATGCGGACTCACGTCTCAGGCAGCGGCGGTCGGAGGATGACTACGCCCTGTTCCGGCTGTACAACTCCGCGACTCCAGTGAAGGTGCGTCAGCTCGTTGGCATGACGTTCGACCAGTGGGCGTCGTCGTATGAACACGGTCCGGGACGACAGTACGAGACTGTGCTCCACGTTGGAGGTGAAGTGCGGGGCTGGTTGAGTACAGCGGCGCGGTTCGGCACGGGCAGTCTCGCCATAAGGCTGCATCCTGATTACGACGCTCTCACGTCAGACGTCGTAGAGGCTGGCTTGCGGAGGCTGAAAGGAACGCGAACCGTGATCGCAATAGCCGAAGAGTACAACCCGCGACTTGAGACGGCACTTGAGCGGCTCGGATTCGAAGCTCACGGCGAATATGTCGTACTGGTTAAGTCAGTCGCTCGGCGGGTTCGTGAACGGACGCCCGCGAGGTCGTCGCAGGCAGCGGTGGAGTAGGGCATTCACAGAAATTCTGGGTCCAATAGTTGGCCTATGTTGTGGACAGCCGGAACCTCCACAACGCGATTGCCAGGAACGCCGCTCCGAATGCCGCCAGCGCGATCATCTCCTGAGACACGTCTCCAAATTCGGCCCCGAATAGCATCAGCTTATTGAAGGCGCCGTTTGCCCAACCGTGCGGCGTCAGCTTCGCAAGCGACTGCATCCACTCAGGGGTTATGAACAGCGGCCACCAGCATCCGCCGATTGGCGCAAGGGTGAGAGATACCAGCACCCCTGCCGTCGAGGCGGTCCTGATGTCGACAATGAAGCTTGCGAGCATCACCCCGAATGCCGCTGACGTCAGCGCCATCAGAACGGAAACGAGGACCACCGCGACAGGCGACAGTCCCAGATCGATCCTGAACGCCAGAATCCCGACCGTCCACAGGACGGCGAGCTGAAGCAGGCCTCTGAAAGCAATGCCAACGAACTTTCCCAGGATGATCGACTCCCGCCGCGCGCCGTTGGACAGCAGGCGTTCCAGCGTCTGGCCCTGCCGTTCGCGGGCTATCGCCTCTGCGCTCAGAGCTGCTGCGAAGAACACGAACATCGTCAGGTAGGCCGGCAGGGTGAAGTTGGAGGCGCCGACGGATTCTACTTCTCCGACAGACTCGACCTCGAAAGTCACCGCAGGGGCCTGTTGGTAGACAACTGCTTCCGCGTCAAACAGAAGTGTACTGTCCTGTCCCGGCGGCGAAAGCTCGAACAGCGCGGACAGCGTGATGTTGACCTTATCAAGTTCGTCCGCGATGGATGAGGCCAGACCGTTCAGGGCCGCCTGGACTTCGGGGGGACTACTGCTGCCAACCACTACTTCGAGCGTCGTCGGTATGCCTTCTGCCACGCTCTGCGTGAAGTCGGCAGGGAACGCGACGAAGCCGTCCAGGGTGCTGTCTTCGACATCCGTTAGTGCGGTCTCGTAGTCGACCGCCACTAGCCTGTCGGTTCCTCCCGTCAGGTCTTCGATGATCTCCAGGCTGAAACCGCTGGTCTCCTGTGTGGCGATCGCCAACTCCAGGGGATCATCTCCGGCCCCAATGTCTCCGAGGGCGAGGCTGAACCCTATGACGAACAGGAAGGGGAACAGGAAAGCGAACCCGAGGGCGAACCTGTCCTTGAAGAAGACCTTGGTGTCCTTCACAGCCATGAGAAGCGACTGGCGGACTATCACTCCCATGTTACCGCCCTCCTCCGGCGACCCTGAACATCGTCCGCGCGATCAAAAGGCCGACAGCGGCGACTCCAACATGTACGGCTATGCCAGTGCCTTGGCCGGCTAGCGTCTGACCGCTTGCCAGCATCCCGAACATGGAGTCGATGGCATATCGCGTCAGCGTAAACCGGGAGAGCATGTCCAGCGGTCCAGCGCCAGTCAAGTCGAAGAATGTGCCTCCGAAAACAGTCATGAACATTGTGAAGAAGACCGCGGCCCAAATGGCCTGGTCTCTGGTCCTTGCGATTGACCCTAATACCAGTCCGACCGCGCTGACAGCCATCGCGACCAGCGCTGAGAACACCGTCAACTCGAGGAAGTCGGTAGCGTCCCCTATTCTGAGCACCACGAACGCGAGCGACAGCAGGATCAGTGCCTGCACAACAGCTCTTAGCACACCTGCGAAGAATTTGCCGGCGAACAGCTGGTTGACACCCAACCGAGTAGTCATAAGTCGCTCCAGCGTGCCGCTACGCCTCTCCTCGACCAGTGTCTGAGCGTTCATCGTCACAGCGAACATCAGGAACATTACCAGCAGGCCTGGCACGAGCCGGTCGGTCGGGTCCGACTCTTCGCCGCCTAACCACCGAGTCTCCACGCCCACAGACGGACGCAGACGCGACTCCCCAAGCAGTCGTCTTACCACCGCGTCGATCCTGTCTGGGGGGGCGTCGGAGTCTCTGAGCGTGCTATTCACTGTGCTCCGCACCCGATCCTCGGCTCCCATCTGCTGAGCGACCGATCTGACGATCGCTTCAACGATCTGGCCCGTGTCTCCGCCGTTGCCCCGCTTCCTGAACGTGATGGCGACGGGGTCGCCGTTTTCGAGCCCTGCGGAGAAATCGGAGGGTATGACAACCGCTGTCAGGATCGCCGATCGGTCCAGAGCGTCGTTTGCATCGTCGAGTGTCCGCTCTCTGACGGTGATCTCCTCCATCGCGTCCAGGCGGTCTATCAAGGCGCGAGAGTGTGCGCCGCCGTCGAGATCTACCATGTGGGCAGTGGCATGAAACGACTCCTCTCCTCCGAATGCGCCGTACATCAGGGCGAACAGCACGACAGGCAGCGCGAGGCTGAACCCGAGCTCTCCCCGATTCACAAGGTAGCGCTTCAGTTCGATGAGGGCGATGTGTAGAGGCAGCAACATGGGAAGAGCCGAAGGATCAGTCCCTCAGACTGCGTCCCGTGTGTTCGAGGAAGACGGTTTCAAGAGTCACGGTGGCCGGGTCGCCGATCTCCGACTTGAGATCGTGGGGGGTACCCATCCTGACGATCTGGCCGTGGTCCATGATCGCCAACCGGTCGCACAACCTGTCGGCCTCCTCCATATAGTGCGTCGTGTAGAGGACGGTAAGGCCTGCGTCGCGCAGCGCTTCGACGGTCTCGAAAATGTGGTTGCGGGACTGAGGATCAATGCCGACGGTCGGCTCATCGAGAAACAGGAGCTGCGGCCTACTCATGAGCGCGACTGCGAGGTTTACGCGCCGCTTCATACCGCCGGAAAAGTTGTCCACCTTGTCACGAGCTCGGTCCAGCAACCCCACGCGCTCCAGGTTCTCGCGCGCCGCGTCTTTCGCGTCCCTGCCGGACAGCCCTGCCATCCTGCCGAAGAAGACCAGGTTGTCGGTCGCGGAAAGCTCGGGGTACAGCGCGAGCTCCTGTGGGCAGACACCGATGATCTGACGTACCTGGTCGCCGTCGCTAGTTACGGAACTTCCTCCGATGGTGACCTCGCCGTCGTCCGGGCGGAGCACCGTGGACAGCATTCTGATAGTGGTCGTTTTACCCGCCCCGTTGGGGCCGAGCAGCCCAAAGATTTCCTGTCGTCGGATTGAGAATGAGACATCGTCGACCGCTGTGATGCCGTCGAACTGCTTGCGAAGATGCTGGGCGGTCAGAAAATCGTCGGAGCCATTCATGGCGACAGGATAGGTGGCAGGTCAGCGGGGTGTCAAAGCAGAGATTCCCCCGCACTCAGTCATGTTATGATTGTCACCCGGATTGAGAGCTTGACATAGATAGTTCAGCGGAGAGTCCGACCATGACCACCCGAATCTCGCTCAAACGGCGACAGACCGTTGACTACTCTCACATTGAGCCGCTGCCCGATCCGCCGCGGGAGCCTGACATGCAGCAATTCGAGTCACTCGTGTACTTCGCCGCCAGCCTGTTGGCATACTTCGCCGACCGCGACGATGTTCTGATCTCAGGCGAGGGCTATCTTAGGCACATTGGGAGCAACGCGAACGAGAGGCTCGCGCCGGACTGCGTGGTGGCTTTCGGAGTCGATCCCAAGCTCATAGTAGCCCGTAATGGGTACGTGATAAGCGAGGTGGGCAAGCCCCCGGACTTCGTGCTGGAGGTGGCATCGCGCAGCACTGGACGTAACGACTACACGGTGAAACGTGAGGGCTACGCTGGGTACGGGGTGAGCGATTACTGGCGCTTTGACCGCACGGGTGGCAGTTATCACGACGCCGCGCTGGCGGGAGACGTGCTGGTTGGCGGCAGGTACGAACCAGTTGAGATAGTCCATGAGCCGGACGGTCTGATCTGGGGACACAGCGATGTCTTGGGTCTGGACCTGTGCTGGGACGAAGGAGATCTGAGGTTACGCGACCCGCTGACCGGTGAGTTCCTACCCATGCCGGAAGAGGAGCGTGCCGCTCGGATAGATGCTGAGGCACGGGCCGAAGATGCTAGGGCGAGGGCCGAAGATGCCGAGGCGAGGGCTGAAACGGAGCGAATCGCAAGACAGGCGGCCGAGGAGCGCCAGGCGGAGCTGGAGGCCGAGCTTCGGCGGCTGAGGGGGCAGTAGCGTCGGGCAATGCCAGGGCAGATAGACCCAAGTGACGAACGTATCTCCCGCGCGGCTGGCGAGATTCTTCGCAGGCACAACGCCGGCGAGCCGGAAGCTAACATCACCAGCGCTGTGCGCGACTTCCTCATTGCAACAGGTCTCGTCAGGTCTGAGGAGATAAGAGAGGAGAACCCACCGTCGGCAGATGGCTCCCGTCTGGCGGTCGACCTGACCGCGCTCGACACGTTCGTCGAGGTCAAGCGCAGGATTGGTACAACCGCCGGATTCGAGCCGAACCCTCAGCACGTCCAGTAGATCGACGACTATCTTGCCGAGTCGGCCAGCACGGGCAGGGGCATCCGTACAGGCCTGCTGACCGATGGAAGATACTGGCTGCTGCGCTGGCCCGGCGCTGGGGCGGTCAAGACAGCCAGGCCGTATGGCTTTGAGCTTCGAGACGCTGAGAGCTGGCTGTCGCTGTACGAGTGGCTGCGCGACGAGGCCCTGACATCGCTCACCGACATCTACCCTGACCGCGACGCCGTCGAGCGATACCTTGGCCCTAACAGCCCGTCCTACCAGCGCGACATCACCGCGCTCGGCGGACTATTCCGGGGCTGTCGCGACGAGCGAACGATCCAGGTGAAGCGGCAGCTCTGGAACGACCTTCTGCGAGCCGCGCTTGGCGAGGTGGCGGGCACACCGTCGGAGATGGATCATCTCTTCGTCCGACACACGTACCTCAGCATGGTCATCGGTATGGTCGTGCAGGCGTCTTTCGGAGTGGACATCCGCAGGATTGCCGAGAATGACCCGGCAGACCTGCTGCGAGGTGCGTCGTTTCGCAGCGCAACTGGTCTCCAGGGAGTGATCGAGTCCGACTTCTTCGCGTGGCCCACGGAAGTCGGCGGCGGCTCTCTCATACGTGCGCTCGCACGCAGGATAGCGAGGTTCGACTGGCAGCGACCTCCGTCGGACATCGCCTCCATCCTGTATGAGACGGTTATACCGCCAGCCGAGCGACGGACGCTTGGCGAATACTACACTCCCGAGTGGCTGGCGAGAGCTATGGTGAGCGAGCTGGTCGATGATCCACTCGGACAGCGTGTTCTCGACCCTGCGTGCGGCTCCGGCACGTTTGTTGCCGAGGCAGTGAACCACTTCATCCGCGCTTCGGACAGTGCCGGGTTGGAGCCGAAACAGGCGCTCGACAGGCTGGCGACAGCGGTGACCGGCATAGACGTTCATCCGGTGGCCGTTCACCTCGCGCGCTCCGCGTGGGTGCTGGCGGCTCGCCCGGCTATCGAGGCTGCCACCGCTTCCGGTTACGATGCCTCAGTTGCGGTCCCGATCTACCTGGGCGACGCGCTCCAGCTACGCTTCCGCAGCGGCGATATGTTCGCTGAGTACAACGTTACGATTCAAGTGGGCGACGATCAGAATACGGAGCTGGTCTTCCCCGTCAGCCTGGTAGAGCGACCCAACGACTTCGACTCGCTGATGGACCACGTCGCCGACGCAATCGAGCTTGGAGAGGACCCACTCTACGCTCTCGACGACAACGGCATCACCGACCCTGGCGAACGCGCCACGCTGGAGTCGACTATCGCCACGCTCCAGTCGCTGCACACCGACGGGCGCGATCACATCTGGGCGTACTACACGCGCAACCTCGTCCGTCCCGTCGCGCTCGCACGGGGCAAGGTGGACGTGATCGTCGGCAAATCCGCCATGGCTGAACTACAATCAGACCGCGAACACGCTGCGCAGCGAGCTGCGTCGGCAGAGCAGCGACGTGTACGGCATCTGGGCCGGCGGTCGGTACGCGACCCACCAGGACGTAGCCGGGCTGTTCTTCACCCGCAGCGTCGATCTGTACCTGAAGCCGGGCGGCGTGATCGGCATGGTCATGCCACACAGCGCGCTCCAGGCGGGCCAGTACTCGAAGTGGCGCACCGGCCAGTGGCGCGCTTCGGGCAGTACGGGAACGCTCGCGGTAGACTTCGACTTAAAGACGGCATGGGACCTCGAGGGGCTTACGCCCAACACGTTCTTTCCGATCCCGGCGTCGGTCGTATTCGCGACCTGGGTTGGGCCGGACCCCGCTGCAAAGGGCCACCCACTCCGGGGCAGCGTGGAACACTGGCTCGGCCCTGCTGGCTCGGCACAGGTCACGCGCTCACTCGTGCCGATAACCGACACCTCGGTCGCTGGCGACTCTCCATACGCTGGGTACTCACGCCAAGGCGCAACCATAGTTCCACGATGCTTGTTCTTCGTCGAAGAGACGGAGAGCGAGGTCACTGTACAGGCCGGGCAGACCATCGCCGTCAACCCCAGAAGAGGCGGTCAGGACAAGAAGCCCTGGCGCAGCCTCGATCTTGCCGAGATAACTGGCCAGACCATCGAGACTCAACACGTATTCGACGTCCATCTCGGCGAATCACTCGCTCCTTACGTAATGCTCACGCCGCTCAAGGCGGCGCTTCCATTCAAGCGCTCGGACGAAGAACTGCCTGCCGCTGATGGCGGCATAGGTGGAATAGACCTCGGTGGATTGGAACGTCGGATGCGCGCCCGATGGCGCACTGTCAGCGGTCTTTGGGAACGGAACAAGTCACGCGCCAATAAGCTTAGCTTGTCTGGGCGATTAGACTACCATCGCGAATTGTCGTCACAGCTTGAGTGGCGTCAGGATTCCGGCAACAGGCCGTTGCGAGTGGCGTACAATCAGTCTGGAGCACCAACCGCCGCAATCGTGCACGGTGATGACGTGTTGGTCGACTACACGTTGTACTGGATTGCCTGCAGGGACGATCAGGAAGCCCGTTACGTTCAGGCGATCATAAACAGCGGCACGCTTTACGAGTTGGTTGCTGGACTGATGCCCAAAGGTCAATATGGTGCGCGGCATCTGCAGAAGCACTTGTGGAAGCTCCCCATACCGGAATTTGACGAAGGGAACCCGTTGCATGTGCGCATCTCCGAGGCGGGCAGAGTGGCGGAACAGGGAGCCGCTCGCAGGCTGGAACAGCTTCGCCAGGAGCGTGATCGTGTCACCGTCACCATTGCCCGACGTGAAATCCGTAAGTGGCTGTCGGCGTCGGAGGAGGGAAGGGCGGTTGAGGATGCGGTGTCGGAGCTGCTGAGGAGGTAGGGGCTAACCGTCCTTCGACAGAGCCTGTGCTGAGCTCGCCGAAGCGCTCAGGACGAACGAATGCGGGCGGGACGCCCGCGCCTCCCAAGGGGGCGCTTGCCAGCTTAGGACAGGCTCCGAGCCACCCGTCGTCCGCAGACCGGTGTGATAGACTGGTGCACCTATCCGGTGGAGGTATCACAATGACCACGCCCCGCCTCAAGAAGGAAGTCAGCCGGACCGATCACGACGATGTTTACTACCCTATAGATGACGACGAACCCTTGGCCGAGTCAGAGCACCAACTCTTCCCGCTAACCTACGCTCACGCGGCGCTGAGGTCGTGGTTCGAGGACGACCCCACGATCTGGGTCGGAGCGGACATGTTCCTCTACTATGAGGAGGGCGTCCCGTCGAGTGTTGTCGCGCCAGACGTGCTCGTCGTCACTGAAACGCACAAGAGACACAGGCGGAACATCTTCCAGACGTGGGTTGAAGGACGAGTGCCTGAGCTGGTTCTGGAGATCATGTCCCCATCGTCGGTGCGCCGTGACACAGTGACGAAGTACGAGCTGTACGAGAGCCTGGGAGTGCGTGAGTACTGGTTGTATGACCCGACGGAAGAGGGTGTGCTGGAGCCAAGGTTGCGGGGCCACCTACTTGTCGGTGGTGAGTACCGACCGATACAGGTGCGAGAGGTGGATGGGAAGTACGTCGGCGTGAGCGAAGTGTTGGGATTGGAGCTACACGCTGATAGCGAGTGGTTCCGGTTCTTCGACCCTGTCGCAGGCGAGCACCTGCCCGACTTGGAGGAGCGGAAGCAGGCGCAGGAAGCTGCGGAGGCGAGGATAGCAGAGCTAGAGGCTGAGCTTCGGCGCCTGCGCGGCCAGTAGCACACGCTGCCTTCAGAACAGCCCGCTTACAGGCATACTCCAGCCGGGCACAACGTCGCCACCTTTGATTACATCGCCTTCGACAAGGTCGTCTATGTCTGTCGGGGAGCGATGCACCCTGACGGCTTGACGGCGCGGGTTGACGACGATCACCATGCGAGCGCCGGCTGAAAGCCACTCGGCAACCTTAGCCTCTACGTCCGTGTATCTATCGTTGGGAGAGATGACCTCGACAGCAAGGTCAGGAGCGCTTGGCCAGTAGCCGTCCGTTTCTCCCACCTCGTCGAGTCTTTCACGGCTTATGAACGAAGCGTCGGGAGCTCGAACGGTATCAGGCTCGGATGTGAGAAGGTAGCCTACCCTAGCATAAGCTACTCCTAAGTCTTCAGCCTCTATGTGATTCCAAAGATGGTGCGCGAAGTGCGCTACTAGGGCCTGTTCACACTACGTAGTGCATCGAAGATCGTTCCAAAGAGGATGAACCCGATGTAGAGTTCATCGAGCTTGTCATACCGAGTGAATATTCGACGAAAGCCTTTCATCCTACGGAACAGACGCTCCACCTCATTGCGCCTCTTGTACAACTCCTCATCATACTCCCAAGCCACCTTACGACTCTTGCGAGGCGGAACGACAACTGAATACCCTAGACCTGATGCCAACTGACGTGTCGCGTCACCTTCATATGCGCGGTCCATCACCATGGACGGACTCCCACACTGTGGCCCCAGACGTTCCAGGAGCTTGCGGCCTTCGGGTGCGTCGTGAGCCTGTCCGGCAGACAACGAGAAGATCACCGGCGTGCGCTCATCTGCAGCTACCATGTGAATCTTCGTTGTCAACCCACCACGAGACCTGCCTATGGCCTGTGGGCCGTTTTTTTCAACGCTCCAGTCCCGTCCGGATGCACCTTGACCGTCGTACTGTCCAGCGAGAGCACATCGAGACTGACCTCCACTATTCCTTCCTGCCCAAGCTGCTCGAACACCCGGTCGAGAACCCCATTCTTGGACCAGCGGTTCATCCGCATATAGACAGTGTGCCATCTGCCGAAGCGCTCTGGCAGTCCTCGCCACTTGCAGCCGTGTTCGGCAACGTACAGAATTGCGTTGAGCACTTTGAGGTTCGGAATCCTCACGTTGCCACGCTGCACAGGCAGGTGAGGCTCAATCAGTTCGTATTGACCTTGTGTGAGTTCCATGTACCCATGCTAGCATCCTCAACTCAGCTAGTGTGAACAGACCCTAGTCTGCCGTGTCGATGACCGGGCACCGGCATCTGGATAAGTTCTCCTCGAACAAGCTCATACCGGTAACCTTCTTCCGGCAACTGGATGAGCTCTTCGACAGTAACTGAGTCGGCATCTGTCGTCAAAGGCGATCTCCCATGCGGGGCGATCAGGCAAGCGGTGTATGAAAACATGTTACACAAGGTGGGAGCTGCGTTTCACAGGTGCGGAGACAAGTGCAAAACTCCGTCGGAAGTAGTCTCGTCACTCCCGCTAAGCTTGTCCCCGTGAAAACGGGGAGCGGAAGTCCAGTACCCGTTTTCACGGGCACAAGCATGGTGAACGGTGGTTGCTGGCCTGTGGATTCCCGCATTCGCGGGAATGACGGGGAGGAATTCGGAGTTTTGCACTTCTCTCAAGTGCGCCATTCGACAGGCTCAGGACGAACGTCCATGATACAAAGCGCACGGTGAATGACCCTTGCACTCTCCTGAATCCGGACGTGCGCGATGAACTTGCGATTCCACATTGACCCCGAGACAGGCTACCCTCATATCTACGATCATGGAGTCGAGGAGTATGAGGTCGAGGATGTTATCATGGAATCGGGCGAAGACATGCCCGGAAGGGGAAACTCCCGTATTGCAATCGGACAGACCCGAGGAGGACGCTATCTTCTCGTGGTGTATGTACGTGACCCGGAACTGGGCAGCGTTTTTGTAATCACTGCCTACGATCTGACTGGCAGGACGCTCACCGCTTACCGGCGACGCATGAGAAGGAGAAACAGATGAAGAACGAGTCAAGATCGCCGAGCGGCCCGCCGCCGCGGGTGGGGTTCCCACCTGGCTGGGACGAGGAGCGTGTTCGCGGCGTCCTGGAGTATTACGAATCGCAGACCGAGGACGAGGCCGTGGCGGAACACGAGGCCGCTTATGAGGATAATCCACACTACACCATGATGGGTGTTCCCCGCGAGCTGGTTCCTGCCGTAAGGGCGCTTATATTCGAGCACGAAGATAAACGCGAAGCTGCTCTGGAAGACGGCGGCGACCGCCGTATGCGCGAATCGCAACGGAGAGAAGCATGACCACTCGCATAAGTCCCGAGCATGATACTCGCGAACTGACCACAGACGACGTCTTGGACGGGGGACCAACTCAGATACTCACCCATGCCCCCGGCCCGACGGGAGCAGTGCCCTTTACTGAGGACTTCCTGATAAACGGCGCGTCGGGCGACCACTTCGGTATGACGCAGAACGCGGGCATGGGTTGGAACCCTGTTGAGCTGCTGCGCAAGCAGTTCGTGATCTTGTCCACTGCTGGAGGGCTGAGAGAGCCGGACGGCGCACCTGTCGCGCTCGGACTTCACACCGGCCACTTTGAGCTTGCGACGATGGTGCGGGCCGCCGCGCTGGAGCTGCGCGAGCAGAAGTCGATACCCTTCGCGCTGTTTTGCTCCGACCCGTGCGACGGGCGAACGCAGGGCACGACCGGGATGCTGGACTCGCTGCCATACCGGAACGATGCGGCGCAGGTATTCAGGAGACTGGCAAGGTCGCTTCCGACGTCGCGCGGGGTGATGGGAGTCGCGTCGTGCGACAAGGGCCTGCCAGCGATGATGATGGCGCTGGCAGGACTTCGGGACATGCCAGTGGTTATCGTGCCCGGAGGTGTAACTCTAGCGCCCGAGCATGGCGAAGACACCGGCATGATCCAGTCGATAGGGGCGCGGTTCGCCCAGGGCGAGGTCACGCTGGAATACGCCCAGGACATGGGCTGCCGGGCTTGTGCCTCTCCAGGTGGCGGGTGCCAGTTCCTCGGGACAGCCGGGACGTCCCAGGTAGTAGCAGAGGCGCTTGGACTGGCGATCACGCATGGTGCGCTATCGCCCTCCGGGACCGGTGCGTGGCTGGACATCGCCCGGCGCTCGGCGAAGGCGCTGGTCATGTCGGAGAAGCGGGGTGTTACGTCGCAGGACATTCTGACCGACGCGGCTTTCGAGAACGCCATGGTGGTGCACGCGGCGTGCGGCGGTTCGACGAACCTGCTGCTGCACACCCCGGCCATTGCGCACGCCGCTGGTCGGAGGCGCATGGGCGTCGAGGACTGGAACCAGGTCAACAGAGAGACGCCTCGTATCGTGGACGTGCTGCCCAATGGGCCGGTGGGACATCCGACGTCGGTGCTGTACGCGTCCGGAGGCGTGCCGGAGGTCATGCTTCACCTGCGGCGCATGGGCCTGCTGGACACCTCGGTGCTCACTGTAACCGGACAGACGTTGGGCGATAACCTGGACTGGTGGGAGGGTTCTGAGCGCAGAGGGCAGGTGCGCACCTATGTGCGGGAGGTCACCGGGGTCGATCCCGACAACGTGATTCTGGATCCGGACAGGGCCAAGTCGCGCGGTCTGACGAGTACTGTCTGCTTCCCGGCAGGCAATCTTGCCCCTGAGGGATCGGTCATCAAGAGCACTGCAATAGACCCGACCGTGGTGGATGACGACGGCGTGTATCGCAACACAGGTCGGGCAAGGGTCTTCCGTTCGGAGAGGGCCGCGATCGCGGCGATCAAGAGTCGGGACGAGGACGAGAGGATCAAGGCCGGCGACATCATGGTCCTGACCTGCGGCGGGCCCCTGGGGACCGGCATGGAGGAGGTGTACCAGATCACGGCGGCGCTGAAGCACCTGTCATACGGAAAGCACGTCGCGCTCATCACCGATGCGCGGTTCTCCGGAGTGTCAACCGGGGCTTGCATCGGACACGTCGGGCCGGAGGCTTTGGCAGGCGGGCCGATAGGGAAGGTGCGCGAGGGCGACATCGTGGAGATCGTCGTCGATCGCAACGAGATGTCGGGCAGCATCAATCTTGTTGGCGAAGGCGGTGACAACCGGGGGGCCGAATGGGGCGATTCCGAGCTGGGGATGCGTCCAGAACCCGATGATCTGGAGCCGCATCCGAGCCTGCCAGACGATTCGAGGTTGTGGGCCGCGCTTCAGCACGCGTCGGGCGGTACCTGGGGAGGCTGCGTGTTCGACGTGGACTCGATCATCGAAGCGCTGGAAGCCGGGCGACAGGCGCTAAATTCGGCGGAGGCGTGATAGAGGTAGAGTTGCCGCACTCGGGTAACACGGACTGAGGCCCTCAGTCCGTGAAGAGGCTTACATCTGGAGCAATACGCACGCCGCGATAACTAGAGCGACGAGTCCGGCGGCAGCCAGGTTGAAATGCCAAGGTAGACGTAATGGCCTGCGGTGCCTATAACCGTGTATCCGGGCGATGTTCTGCCCGCTGAAGTCGCGCGAGTAGGCAGCTATACGGTGGGTAGGTGCGGTTATCTGCATCTCGTAACCCCCTGCACGGCCACGCTATGAACTCGCTTTTACCAGACCGGTTAGGTCTTGATTATCCAAGCAGTCAGACCAGGCTAACAGAACGTATATCTAGAGCCTGACCACGAAAGTTAGGATACGCTAACCGATAAACCCCGTCAATACACAATCTGAGATGTGTGGAGGTTCAAGACATCAGTCAGTTCTGATGACGACTGATATTGACCGTGCGAGTGTCATTGAGTAGTACGCGGCCATTTAGGGGCGGCCTGTTGGGCGCAAATGACCGGTGTCCAAGAGCTAGTGAGGACTGTCCGCAGGACCATACGCTGGTTGGACGGTCGTGAGAGTGGCCGAAAATGTCGCACGGCTCTATAGCCTGTCCAGGGAGGGCGGGGCAGGAGCTTGCCGATTGCACCTTTTGAGTGACGCGCAGCTACCTTGCGCGTCAGCTCATGGTGACTGGAGCAAATCGACGGGGGCTATTGGGGCGGACTAGGAAGCGGTCTTCCACTCCAGCAGTCTGGCGACCTCATCGGTGTGGACTTCCGGGTATGAAACATGCCCACAGGCGAGGCAGGCGATGTAGAAGCCCTCGTAGTCGCGACGGATCTGGCGATCCCCGCTGCAGCGGATGCAAGACTTGAAAAGCACAGAGTGCTCCCTCAGAGCGCTCTGTGCTGTGACTATTTCTCTCATTTCAACACGTACTCCTTGTGAGAATCTTAATTACCATACCCCAGAATGAATAACCAAGTGTTAACTAAAGATTAACACAGCGTTAACAACCGATTGGGAATCGTAATAGTTAGTATGCCTGCATGTGAAACTCTCACAGCAAGCGGCAGGTGTAGCCAGTGTGGCGATTTGGCACACCTAGAGGCAGGCACGCTATTCGGCGCTTCTGAAGTCACTGCCCTGGAGCCTACGGCCTTGGGCTCTCCATGAAGACCGTCACGCCCATTTCGCGGTAGTGGTCACGGGTCTTGTAGTCGTAGTTTCGGAAGCTGATGCGGACGTCGGTGCCTTCTAGCTGCTTCAGAGCGTGGCGCACGCAGTCGTCAACGGTCTGAAGCGGGTGGTGAGGGTGCGCCTCGATGTCGTAGGTGAGGTCGGCCGGGCCCCAGGTGAGGCAGGTGATGCCGGGCTTTGCGAGTTGTCGCACGTTGGTGACGGCGCGAAGCGTCTCCATCTGAATGCAGAGAATGCCGTTAGCGTTCCACCACTCGGCGTACTCCAGGCGGTCCTCTCGTCCCTCAATGCCGTATCGAGCCGCTCCGCCCCAGCTACGCTTTGCCACCTGCGGATAGTAGAACCAGTTGATGGCTTCATCGACTACTGTTTCGTCCTCGACGAGCGGCACCTCAATCCCGAGCGGTCCAAGGTCGAGGATGTTGCCCACAAGGTAGGCGTGGCGTGGATGCTTGATGCGGAACTGGACGGGAATGCCGATTTCCTTGGCGGTCTCGCAGTACTGGACCAACTTGTCCTCGTTGTAGGGGGAGTGCTGGGAGTCGGTGTTGATGAAGTCGTAGTCGTCCTTGCTGAGGATGTCCTCAATCTGGCTCTTGGTGGCATCGATGGGGACCGAGACGCTAAGCACGATGTCGCCTCTTACGATCTTTTCTTTCAGGGAGGTCATGGGTTGCTCCTTTGGTGTCGGCCAACGTCCATGTGGGATTGGCATGTCTATTCTTCGTTCATGAATTCATCTACTGCCGGCGTGATCGACCGTATCATGTGTTTCAGCGTACCCGCGATCTCGCCAGCGAAGGAAGCGTCTAGATCCCCGTTGAGAGAGATGGAGGCTTTACTGTCCCCAATTTCATACTCGTTGAGGATGTTCGAGTTTCGCAGATTGTCCATCAGTTCACTTCTATCCGTTGCAAAGTGTACGACGGCGCTGCATGAAGACATTTCGTCTCCATGCAGGTTGACCCTGTACGATGTAGTCCAGTTCCCCCATGGAGGTCGCGAGTACCATAGGTGGTAGTATCTATGGTCTCCGCCTCGACCCGCCCACTTGCTTCGCCTGTTCGGTCTGAACTCACCTGACATGTCTGCCTGCACTATATCTGCGACCCCTCTCAGAAATGGTGTGGTCGGGTGTCTGATGCTTTCGGCAAAAGTCTTCCGCAACGCTTCGCCGAGGCCGCTGTTGTTGCCACCTCCCAAGTCCTGCCCATCGCCTATACCAATTCTTAGATCCTCGGTCCCCGGCACGGGTATGATCGTGTTGACCTGTATGTACAGCGAGTTTGATGATGCGTCGTGGTGTGGAGTCAATTGGATGCAGGTTATTAGGTCATCGCCCGGCACCTTCTCGTTCAACCATAGAACGGCCGATGTCACTTGGGGCGCGAACCTGTGGCTCGTCAAGATTATCCGCTGGTCGTTGTTCAACGCATTGAGGTCGTCAGTACCCAGATGCTGCAACAATCTTTCTACCGCCTCATCCTGCGTTATATCCTCATGCTTGGCAAGCATACGAACAATGTATTCATGTGTCGCATCGTTGAGATAACTTGCGTACTTGATCGCCTGCCAGTGCGCGTCCGCACCTGTGTCGTCACGCTTCAGCTCGATTATGACCAGCCTGCCGTCCGGCACCTACGGCCAGCAGGTCGAGCCTCTCATTGATCCCGTCGAAGCCACTGAACTCCTTGCCGACTATGAGCAGGTCATCGCCCAAGATTGACGGGTTGGCGGCTATCCACTCTTGTATATCCTGACGCTCCCACAGTCCCATGCGGGCGAAGTCCACTTCTTTCACCTTGTGGGACTCTCGGTTTTTGCTGTTGATTCTGAATAGCTGCGGGCCTGTGGTCATGCGCTGTCATCCTGCGTTGGTTCAGTCCAGGGCACTGGCGACTTCTGTCTCTCAAGTAAGGTCAGACATGCGGTTTCGAGATTCAACCAGATCTGAGCAGGTATCTCCAATGTCATCTGTCGTTGACTGCTGTTGACTGCTAAGGAGTGTTCACCCTGTCTGTAGCGGTTCCAGTTTTTCCACCAAAGTTCGTTCGAAGTCTGCCTGACGCACAGTTTCTGCGGCCTGAAGTTTCTCGCTGGACTGTTCGAGAGTCAGAACCTCCCAGTGGCCGCGAACGAGGTGATGTCCATCTGCTAACTCTGGGACGAGCCAAATCACATCGCCATCGCCGAGGTCATGGCTGGGATTCGGGCTAGGGCCACCGATGGCGTCGAAGAATGGACGATCGACGGTGACAGCCATCTTGGCAGCCCACCTTCGCAGAGTTGGCACTTTGACCTGCAGTTGTGGCATCAATCGCTTGGCACTGGAAGAACGCCAATCCGGGCGCCTTACGGAATCAGGAAACGGTGGTGGGTTGTTTCGATCCAGAGCTAACCCTTCAAACTCTGACTGCATACCTCGCCCGGAAAAGTAAACAGCCTGTACCTCCAATCCGTACCAGTCAAGTCTTCCATCCATCATCCTTGCCACGACCAGGTCGATCATACCCGCCGGTTTGCCTGTCGCGGTCCCCATCATGAATGGCACTTCACGAGCCACCTGCGCATCTGACTCTGAAAAGCCTACTATGTCAGCCAGCCACCGGATTACAACTTGTTGCTCCTCGAACCTCAGCGGGCACATTATCACCGGTTGGCCAATTGGCGGTCCCATTCGTCCGCTGTCCTCAATTTCGTAGCGTTTTATCGCACAAACACCGCCAGCTTTACGGCATGGAGGCCGATCCTGCTGAAACGGACAGGGCGGTACTTCTGAATCACGTCCGAGCGCGATCTTGGCCAGTTTCTGGCGTCGCTCAGCCGAGATTTCCGTAAACGGTTCTCCATACCATTCATGTATGCCGTATCTGGGGGTCACGATGCCCCTTGGAACATCGGAATCGGCGTGATCACCAACTCGGTCAGTGTATCGTGATGGGTGTTCTTCATTCGGACTTTTACAGCGCAAAAGTCGTACTTGGAAACTAGCGCTACGATTTCCGGGGAGAAGTCGTACGTCATTAGGAAGTTGGCATTCGATCGGTTGAGGGCTGCAAAGACACGCTCATGATCCAAGTCGCTGTGAGAGTACAAGCGTGCTCCCGCCTTCTTGCCGCCTGCAGTGTAGGGAGGATCAACGAACACCGCGATGTCGCCCCGACCTACGGTGAGGACAGCTTCGAGGAGTTGCACTCCGTCAGTCTCGCAGAAAGTGATCTGATCAACATAGTCGCCTATGGTGTTCAAACGTCTGATGAGGGTGTCTGGATACCATCTCGATGCTACGCCCCTGCCGTTCTCTCCGGACTTGGACAGAGCGGCCCCGGGGGCTAAGATTCCGCCCCTCCGCGTTCGGTTCAAAACCAGCGTCCGAAAACCGTGCTCCATTACGTTTGTTGGTACAGTCTGAACCAAATCGGCCACTGATTCGCGTGTTGGTTTGAACGCACGAATCCTCTCGTTCAACTCGGGTCTATGACGGAGAATTGCGTGCCAGAAAGCCGCCACGTCGCGGTCTATCTCCGCCATGAGACACCGCGAGACCAAACCTTCCATTACCGCGGTTAGTGAAATGATGCCCCCTCCGACGAATGGCTCTAGCAACACAGAAGGTTCAGGTCGCAAACTGCCGAGCCAAGCGCGTATATGAGGAACGAGCCATGTCTTTCCGCCCGGGTAGCGCAGCAAGCTACGTTGCGGTACAGAAGCGACGTTGACGGCTGGAATCGCCGAGAACGGAATGTCGATCATCGGCGGTAGCGCATCAATGCCACCGAGCTGGGCTTGGGCGACCTTGTCAATTGCAGGCGTTGGCACCAGTTAACCTTCCTCTATGCAGTACTATGCGGCATGAAGAACTCGAACCGGTTGCGGTCTTCGTAGCCTTCGATGGATGCGGGGACTATGCCCGGGTTCTCAAGGGCCGCCCTGACGATGCTCTTATTGAACTGGTGGATGCCGGACTCTTCGGACAAGAACTCGTCCACTGGCATCCAGAAACACTCTGCGATCTCTTCTTCCTGCATGGTGATCTCGGTGGAGAGCGCTGACAGCCTGCACACGAAGTAGATGTCCGATTTCTCGTAGCGATAGCCGTGCCAGTGACGGAAGCAGGCGAGCGACTCGAACTTGGCGTGTACGCCGGTCTCCTCGCGCACCTCCCTGACCGCACCATCGACGAGGTGCTCGCCAGGGTGCAGTGCGCCGCCTGGCAGCTTGTATCCGGGGCCGCGGCTGGGACCCATCCGGTAACGCTCTGAGACGACCAGAATCTCCCGCCTCTCGTTGATGACTACGGCGCCGGCGCCGATGTAGTGGGTGGCATAGGGCGGGATGAACGACCCCTGAACGAGCTGCAACGTCATCAGCACGTATTCCGATTTTGCGTGGTGGTACTCGAATCCGGCGTCGGCGGCTACAGGAACCAGCACTGAGCTGCGGATGGGCAGTTCCAGCCAGACGACTCGGTAACCGTCCGTCGTCCAAGTGTCCAGAGACAGACGGAGCAGTCTCTCGAACTCTCGCGGGTCTTCAGGGAGGGCATCGGCGTCGGTTACAACGCCACCGAACTGGTTGGGAGAGAACTTCAGTGTCTCCATGTCAGCCGTGCCTCACCACCATCTGTACCTCGTTCGACGGGTTGCAAAGGGCTTCGAATGCTCCCTGAATCTCGTCAAGCGGAAGGAAGCTGGCTTCAGAGACCAGTGGCTCCATCGTAACCCTTCCTGATCGGATCAGGTCCAGGGAGATTTGCCAGTCCTCCGGTCGCGAGCCAAATGACGTCTTGAGGCTGATTTCACGCGCCATCCAGTCGGGAGGGAGTACAGGCGTCTCATTCCAAACGATGGCTACCAGCACTACCTGCCCATTGCGCCGGACCATGTTCAGTGCCTGATCCAGTGTGCCCGGGGCGGCTGCGCACTCGAAGACCAGGTCTGGGCCTGTACCTCCCGTGAGCTCGACGACGCGCTCGACGGCGTCTTCTTCGAGCGGATTGATAACGGCGTCTGCTCCCAGCCGCCGCGCGGCTTCCGCCCTGGCGGACGCTGGTTCTGACACGATAACCTTGCTCGCCCCGGCAGCACGGGCCACCTGCATACACAGTAGGCCGATTGGTCCCGCGCCGAGAACCACGACCGAGTCTCCCAGCCTGAGCTGGGACAGTCTGACCGCATGGACAGCGACGGCGCAGGGCTCGCACATGGCAGCTTCTTCGTCGCTCACACCTTCTGGAATCGGGACAGGTTCCCACTCTTCCAGCAGGACCTTCTCAGCGTAAGCCCGAACGCGCGAAGACGGGCCGGAGAAACCTTCGAGCCGGTAGTTGAATCTCTCACCTCGGTTGGGGCTTGCGGCGCGGACTTCGGGCGGCGGTTCCCCACCACCGCCTACCACACGGTCGCCGATACTCCAGCGGGAGACTCCCTCTCCCACACTGCTGACAATGCCCGAGTACTCGTGACCCATCACGGTGCCGGGAGGAGCGATGTCGTACAGGAAATGGTGAACGTCGGTACCGCAAATGGCACAGTAGTTGACGTCGATAACCACCTGGCCGGGTCCCGGTGTAGGGTCCGGCAGGTCTTCAACGGCGAACTGCTGACCACCTTTGTAAACTGCGGCGCGCATGATGGATGCCTCCTAAAGTTTCTGCCGCCTAGGTTATCACGAGGATTGTTCGGGTGTCAGGTTTCGCTACAGTTGGCGACTTGTGATTCTGGTTACAGAGACTATAATGAAAATCTCCAGCGCAGAAGTTACTAGCGCATTTGTGCCACCCTCAAACCACCATGTGGCCAGGGCTGGAAGGCAACACCGATGGCGACACAGTCTCCACAGAACCCTCGCTACGAGGCGCAAGAGAGGCCGCCCTTTTTTGCTGTCCTCGGCTATGGCTTTCAGTTCAGCCTGATCGCTTCCGCCACTCTGCTTGTGACTCCGGTCGTAGTGGCAAAGGCGTCGGGGAGGGGTGATTCCTACCTGGTGTGGATGGTCTTCGCCTCTCTGATAGTCGTTGGCGTGTCCACGTTGCTGCAGGTACGACGGCTCGGGCCGATTGGGGCCGGAGCGCTTCTGCCCATGTTCACGGCCGCTTTCTCCATACCATTCTGCATTTCGGCAGTGGTGGATGGAGGGCCGGCAACGTTGATAACCCTCGTGCTCGTCACCGCGGTCATCCAGATGATTATCTCCAAATGGCTGTTTATCCTGAGGCGGCTCGTTACGCCGACTCTGGGCGGCACTGTGATGATGATACTTTCGATCACGCTGGCTTCCGTAGTGCCTCGCCTGTTGGACGAGGTATCTTCGGTAGAGCCTGTCGGGGCGCACCTGACTGCACTGGCAACCATAGGCGTAGTTGCTGTTTTCATCCTGCGTGGGTCGGCCGTACTGCGTCTTTGGGGGCCGGTTGTTGGCATAACTGCTGGCTGCGTGGTTGCCGCGGCATTCGGCTTTTACGAGGCTGAGAGGGTGACAGATGCCGCCTGGGTTGGACTACCCAGCCAGTGGCCTGGTCTAGGGCTGGACTTTGGCATCCCGTTCTGGACGCTGCTTCCAGCATTCCTGTTTCTCGGCGTGATCATCTCCATTCAGGCCAACGGAGAGGCCATTACCCAGCAAAGGGTAGCGTGGCGGCAGGAGCGGGCCGTTGATTTCCGGCAAGTGCAGGGGGCATTGGCAGGCGCTGGTGCGACCAACCTGCTGGCCGGCATCGCAGGCACAGTGCCCAACATCATCAATCCTGGCGCAGTTTCATACACCCAGACAACCGGCGTTGCTTCCCGAAGAGTCGGATACTGCATCGGCTGCATCTTCATCGCAATAGCGTTTCTGCCCAAGCTGTCCGGGCTGCTCAGCACCATACCGGGGCCGGTAATGGCGGGATACCTTATTGTGATGTCGGGGACTCTATTTGTTGACGGGGCTCGGCTCGTTATCCAGTCCGAGCAGAACCGACAGAAGGTCCTGGTGGCGGGGGTCTGCTTCTGGATTGGCGCGTCTTTCCAGTTTGGACTGTTCTCATTGCCGGATGTCGGACCGGTATGGGGCGCGCTGCTCAAGAGCGGCATAACGACCGGCGGGCTCGCGGTGGTGGCGATGATTCTGTACCTGGAGTTCACCAACCCGCGGCACATGCGCTTCAAGTCGCAGCTAGATATCGAAGTGTTGCCGGAGCTCAATGAGTTTATCGCCAGATTCGCCGACAGCAGGGGATGGGACACTGCTATGAAAGACCGATTGAGCGCAGTCGCGGAAGAGACCCTACTGACGCTGGCGCCGCTTGATCTCACTCTGGACCTGGATGAAGAGGGGGCCGAAGAGGGCGGTGATGAGCGGCAACTGGTCGTGCTGGCTTCGAGTGAGGGTGAGGTTGCCGACCTGGAGTTCATTGGCGGTGGGAACGAAGAGAACATCGAGGACCAGGTCCGGCAGCTCCAGCAGCACGATGAGGAAACTCCGATTGAGCATGAACTCTCGCTCAGACTGCTGCGCAACTACGCCTCGTCCGTGGAACATCACCAGTATCACGATACCGACATCATCACCGTCCGTGTCGTCCAGCCCGGGATGGGGTAGGGGTTACAAGTCAGGCAGTCCGGGCGTTGAGCCTCAGCCTCTTCGCTTCTCAGGGACGTTTGCTAGATCATCGTGTATTCTGTGCGCCTGACTATGTGACCTCGTCTATCGTAAGGAATTGTTATGGACGTATTTGAAATGTCTCACCTGCTATCCCAGCGCGCTGAGTCGGGACAACTGTACTTCGAGTTCTTCGAGGTACCTACGATGAGTCTCGGTGTGTATGAGCTTGCCGAGGGGTCGGTCGATCCGCAACAGCCCCACACCGAGGACGAGGTGTACTACGTGGTCGGGGGAACCGGGCAGGTACGGATCGATGGTGAGGACAGTGAGGTAGGGCCGGGGAGTGTGATTTTCGTCGGGGCCGGTGTGGAGCACCGGTTTCATTCGATTTCAGAAGACCTGAAGTTGTTGGTGATGTTCGCGCCCCCAAGGGGGTCGGGGGCGTGAGAGTGCCGGCTGGAACCACAAAGGACGTTAGTGAGAACGGAGTTAGGCGGGGTCGGCTGAGTATTTGCAAGTGTGGAGGCCTGATGAGTCTCATGTAGAATTAACAGGAAAATCGGGGTGGGCAAGATGAGAGTCATCAGACGTTAGTGAATAGAGTCAGTGCTTTGACAATCAACAACAGATCGAATTCGCTTATTCAGGTCGTCGAAGAGGCTATAGCGGAGCACTCACTCAGCAAGTTTGCTGAGTATTGGGAGTTGTGCAAACGCACTGCCGGTACGTCGGATGTCGAGCAATTCTACGTAATGGTAGACCCACGGCCGCAGTTGGGAGTAGCTGGTGGGTATTGCGATGCGGCCTTCCTCGTGCGCGACTTGGTCGTGGGTATAGAGGGGGATGATGTTCAGGGTACGGGCAACTTTGTGGTTCTTCGACTGGAGCACATTAGAGATGTTACGTTTCTCTTGGGATCACTCCCAGGCCTCCCGAGATCACAGGGAGCATTGCTGACGGCAGTACTGAGAGGTGTGGGATCCTCAGAAGTGCTTGCCTACTGGGCAGCAAAGACTGAAGATGAAGAGAAGAAACTCGTCCGGTTCACGCAGTGTTTGATAGAGCGGCTTGGGAGTCAAAGTTCGTAGGGGCATAGCATGGCTATTCCTGTAGTTGTCGATTGGAAACGCCGAGCTGAGGAAACTTGGAGCGATTCTGTCAAACCTACGAGCGGTCTTGTAGGCGGAGGAAATGTGTTCCTTTTCATTCCGATAGAGGCCTCTTCCATGCGCACCCCGTTTAGAGAGGCAGTTCTGAATTACATTTACCATACGGCGCTAAGTTTGTCGGACGGACGGTTGCAATCGGCCACAGTCTTGGCGCTTGACTATCCTGACGAGAATGACTCTCTTGTTCTCAGTCTGAACTTGATCGTAGACAGCGACTGGGAAGGGGTTAGAGAGTTGGAGAGGCAGATCGAAGCCCGCCTCACTGAGAGAGCCAAGTCATGGTCTGAGAGGGAGTGGGATGACTTCTGCAGAAACATACACTTGTACATGGTGCCGACGAATCTGTGAGACCTCTGGACTACTATGATCTTGGGATGGAACTTGCGAATGAGCCTAGTAGCGAGATTCGTCAGCGTACTGCGGTCAATAGACTCTACTATGGTCTACATCACGAGGCGTGTTGTCGATTCTTCCGCGAGAACCCAACAGCAGATCCTATTCCTCGTAGCCGCAGACACAGGGAGCTGGGCGACCGATTCGGCAAGTCGCATGATCCGGTTTCCCGAAATATCGCAAGCCGCTTAAGGGAGTTGTCTCAACTTCGAGCGGAGTGCGACTATCGACTGTCCGCTGGCTTGAGATATGCCGGCATGACATATCAAGTGCAGGAGGTAGTGGACCTCGCGGTTCGTATCTCAAGAGATCTGCTGGATGCCCTAGACAGATATTCTCCTGGAAATGCGACCGAAGGCTGCGATTGTCCGACGAGTTGACCTATCTTGCTTGTTGCAGGGGAACTAGTATCGTGAACAAAATTGTTCAGACATTTGCTGAGGCCGTCGCCGACATACCTGACGGGGCGACGTTGATGATTGACGGGTTTGCCGGGCCGGGCGGGACGCCGCAGAACCTGATTCGCGCGCTTCGCGACCATGGGGCCAAGGATCTGACTATCATCTCCAACACGGCCGGGCTTGCTTCGGTGATTGGGTTCGGAACGATTCCGGGCGACACTCCCACTGACATCGGCGTATTGGTGGAGACCCAGCAGATCAAGAAAGTGATCGCGTCTTTTCCCGTGTCACCTTCTCCATCGCGACCAACAGCGTTTGAGACCGCTTACCTCGAAGGAAAGGTGGACCTCGAAGTTGTGCCCCAGGGTACGCTGGCCGAGCGAATCAGGGCCGGCGGAGCAGGAATCCCCGCGTTCTACACGCCGACGGGCGTAGGGACGTTGATGGAGGAGGGCAGGGAGGTGCGCGAGTTCGACGGTCGCAAGTACCTGCTGGAGTTGGCGCTGAAGGCGGACTTCGCCCTACTGCGTGCCCATCGGTCGGACACACTCGGCAATACGCAGTACCGGGGCACGTCGAGGAACTTCAACGGAGTGATGGCGACCTCAGCGGATATTGTCGTAATGGAGGTCGATGAGATCGTGGAACCGGGTGAGATGGATCCAGGCGCAGTCCATACACCGGGCATCTACGTCGACCGGATCGTCAGGATCGGATAGCGCACGGCTGGGTCGTATCAGGCCAGGAATTGCTTGGCTCGACTCCTGAGTGCCGAGGCCCCAGAGGAAAACTGTTATGAAGAAAGAGAGATTCAACCGGGAGATCGTGGCCATGCGGGTCGCGCGCGAGCTGCAGGACGGCGACGTGGTGAATCTCGGGATAGGTATACCAACGCTGTGCTCGCAGTTCATACCCGAGGGTCGGAGCGTGGTGTACCACAGCGAGAGTGGGGTGCTGGGCTACGGTCCAATGGCTTCGTCTGGGGAGGAGGACATTGACCTCATCAACGCTGGGGGACAATTCCTGGCGCCGAACCCGGGCATGTCGTTCTTCAACTCTGTCGAAGGGTTTGCGATGATCCGGGGCGGTCATATTGACGTCGCGGTGCTGGGCGCCTTGCAAGTCTCGGAGTGCGGCGACCTGGCCAATTGGATGCTGCCCGAGCGCGGGATCGGCAATGTCGGTGGAGCTATGGATCTCGCCTTCGGGGCCAAGCGGATCATCGTCGCGATGGAGCACTCTGATCGCAACGGCAATTCCAAGATTGTACGTGAATGCGATTTTCCGCTGACAGCGCCGGGGTGCGTCAGTCTGATCGTGACCGATGTCGCCGTAATCAGGGTCGAGGCAGACGGTCTGTTACTGACCGAGGTCGCGCCGGGCTGGACGGCGGATGACGTACAGGAGATCACCGAGCCGACGCTAGCGGTGTCGCCGGATCTGGGAGATTTCTGGCTGTAGCGTCACGTCAGGTTCCACCTGGGCCTGCTGGCGGCCTCGGCCCTCAGCCTGTCAGGAAGCCAGTAGCGAACTTCCTCTGAGATGTAGAAGACGGGTCGGATCAGATCGGATTCTGACTCGATAATTCCCTCCTCGATCGCTGTACTCGCGACCGGCGTGTTGGGCAGCACTCTCGATCCGAGGCGCAGGACAGCGAATGCAGGCTCGACCTGCCTGAGCAGGCTGAGCTTTTGGTCTACGGTGCCCTGATTCTCCCCGGGTTCGCCAAAGCTGATGTTGAGCGCGAATGGCAGGTCTGCCTCCTGGCAGAGGTGTCCCATGACGCCTAGCCCGTCGAGCCTGTCTCCCAACTCGCCTCCGCCTCTGCCAGACTCCGCCAGAAGCGCTAGAGAACAGCCCGATTGTTTCATCAGACGTATCAGCTCATCGTCGCCGTGCCCGGGACGCACGTAGCTGTTCCACCTGACCTTGATGCCGGAATCGATAATGGCGCGACAGAGTGTTTTGGCATGATCGACAGGAATGTTGAAACCCGAGTCTATGAAGAATATCTTGTTGATCCCGAATTCCGAGTTCAGACCCCTGACCTCATCGACAACCTCATCGGGGTCACGGATTCGCCAGTCGCTGCCGTCGAATCCGTCGCCCGATGTCGGGTAATAGGCCTGCGCCAGTTTGGTGACTACTCCCACGCCGAACCCGGAGCCGTTGTATTTTCGCATGTCCAGCAGATCGAGCCTCGGGGTCTTGTGGAAGTCGGAGGTGAAGCTGCCTTCACTGACGACGATCTGCCCGTCTCGCCTGTGCACGACTCCCGGGATGCCGGTGTAGTCGTCTCCCGACTCCAGCCTGTCCACCAGGGACGCGAATGCTTCGGCTGCGTCCCCTGCTATCCCGAGGTCTGCGCCGACAAACTCCAGGCACTCGGCGGGCAGTATGCTGAACGCCGGCCCTCCGCATAAGATGGTTGCGTCGCTCGACTCGCGTATGCGATCAACAATGTCCTTCACAGGGGGCAGATTCCAGACTGGGTTGAAGTAGCTCTGGTTGTCGAGGTTTCGGATTGAGAGGCCGACCAGATCAGGTTGAAAGTCCCTTACGGCTTCCTCGACATCGGACGGGCCATCGCCTGAAAACATGAGGTCCAGCACGCGCATCTGGTGGCGGTCTTCATCCACGGCGGCTGCGATGTACGCCAACCCGATCGGCACCGGTCGGACGGCCATTCGGTCCATAAAGCGGTCGGTCTGGTTGGTGGCTATGAGCAGGATTCTCATGTCTGTCACTCCGATGGTGCAGGCTCCAATTTGAGGATAACACAGAGGGCGTGGACTCTCTCTTATGGACTCTGTTTGACCTGCTGATGGCAATGGTGTACAACCACGACATACGTAGGCAAGACACAGTTTCCCATTCAGGAATGAACTCATATGCCATCTTCAGATGTTGTCGGAAAGGTTCAGACGGTTCTCGGGCCAATCGATCCAGGGGACCTCGGAACCACGCTCACGCATGAACACCTTCTTATCGATCTCTCTGTATTGTTCGACACCCCGCCAGTGGAGGCCAGCGCTCGCGACCGGTTCTACGCGCCTCTGACGCCGGAGACGCTGGGATACATTCGATTTCACCATGCGCCCCATTACGACAACTCGAGGTTGCTCGATGTCGAGACTGCGATCGACGAGGCAGCGCTATACAAGCAGTACGGCGGCGTGTCGCTCGTCGATGCCACAAGCATCGGCATCGCCCGCGATCCGGTTGGCCTGGCGCGCATATCGCGAGCTACCGGAGTCAACATAGTTATGGGCGCGGCATTCTACGTGGACGTCGCGCATCCAGATTACGTCAGCGAACGCAGTGAGGAAGAGCTGGCAGAGCAGATCGTCCGTGACGTCACCGAGGGTGTGGACGGTACCGGCATCCGGTCCGGCATCATCGGGGAGGTTGGCTGCTCGTGGCCTCTGACTGACAACGAGCGAAAGGTGGTCAGGGCTGCCGCGATGGCGCAGAGGGCGACTGGCGCTCCCATACTCATCCATCCGGGGCGGGATGAAACGTCGCCGCTTCGGATCATGGAGGTTCTCGACGGGGCCGGCGCAGATCTTGGCCGCACTATCATCGGCCACCTGGACCGGACGGTGTTCGAACGGTCAACGCTGACTGCTATTGGAGAGGCCGGATGCTATTTCGAGTGGGACCTGTTCGGGAGTGAAGGCGCTTACTACCGGATGAACCTGGACATACAGCACCCCAACGATGGCACCAAGCTGTCGAACATCGCTTGGCTGGTCTCTGAAGGGTACGGCGAGAAGATTGTGATAGCGCACGATATCTGCTCCAAGCACAGGCTCCTCAAGTACGGTGGCCATGGCTACTTCTACATCCTTGCACAGATCGTTCCGATGATGCGGAGGAGAGGATTCAGCGAGGAGTCGATCCAGAACATACTCGTGCACAATCCAGCATCGATTCTGACGTTCGTGGCGCCGGGTTGATATAGATTCCAGAGGTGACAACACAAGAACTAAGGCACAGTTAAGAGCTGAGGACCGGCCAGGAGGGTACAGATGACAACCACACACGACCAGGATTGGGAATACGGTCTGCGCGACGAGGGACACGAGGGTGGAGGCGAGGGGGCTGTAGTGCTTGGAGAAGGCGACTTCAAGTACGAGGTATCTGGCACCAACTGGGGCACTCTGCCCGAAGGATGGGTGTACAAGGAAGGCACGGCGGTCGACGTCAACTCGAAGGACCAAGTGTACGTATTCAATCGCGGTACGTGCCCGATGATAATCTTCGACACCGAGGGAAACATCATTGATACATGGGGAGAGGGCGTGTTCGCCAATCCTCATGGCGTCACGATCGCTCCTGACGACACTGTCTTCTGCGTCGACAACGGCGACAGCACCGTCCGCAAGTTCACCGCTGACGGCAAGCTGCTGATGACACTCGGTACTGCCCATAAGCCAGCGCCCAAGATGAGTGGCAAGCCGTTCAGCGTGCCTGCGCACGTCGCCATAGACCGGCGCAATGGCGAATTCTACGTCGCCGACGGTTACTCCAACGCGAAGGTTCACAAGTACACACCTGACGGTGACTACCTGTTCTCCTGGGGAGAGTCTGGGACCGGCGAGGGGCAGTTCAACATCGTCCACAACATCACCACTGACAGCGAGGGCTGGGTGTATGTAGCTGACCGCGAAAACCACCGAATCCAGATATTCAGCTCGGAGGGCAAGTTCGAGACTCAGTGGGTGAATCTGTCGCGGGCCGCTGCAATCTGCATAGACGACCGCTCAGGCCAGGAGCTTGTCTATATCGGCGAGTACTTCGCTGGCATCGCCACCAACGATATCGGCACTGACCTCGGTCCGAGAGTGACGATAATGGACACCAAAGGCAACGTGCTCGCCCGTGTGGGACGCGCAAGTTATGGCGCGCAAAGTGGACGGTTCTACTCACCGCACGGCATAGCCGTCGACTCGCGTGGCGACATCTACGTAGCCGAGGTCTCCTGGAGTGACTACGGCAGCAAGATGGACCCGCCGCGTGAGCTACGCTCAATGCAGAAGCTGGTGAAGGTGAGCTAAGCTCGAGCTTTGGCAGCTCGTTCAAGGGAGGCAAGGATTTGACCACAGTCCAAGACACCAGACAGACCCTGACATTGGATGACATCTCCGGTCTGGCTGACGACTACAACTCCGACCCGCGTAACCGGCTGATGCAGAACGCGGTTACTCAGCGCGACGTTAATGAGATCGCGCTCGATCACCGTATCGCCACGGAGGCGACGCATACGTTCTCGACGGTGCTCGACGATTGGTCTCCGACGCAGCAGGGCGCGTCCGGAAGATGCTGGCTGTTCAGCGGGCTGAACCTGTTCCGCGTGGACACGATGGGGAAGCTCAACACTCGGAAGTTCGAATACAGCCAGAGCTACATGATGTTCTGGGACAAGGTTGAGCGCACGAACTTCGTGCTCGAAGCGGTGATAGAGACCGCAGACCGCCCCATGGACGACCGAATCGTCCAGCACCTGATGGTGGCGCCGGTCGAAGATGCGGGCCAGTGGGACATGTTCGTCAACTTGGTGGACAAGTACGGCGTCGTTCCCAAGGAAGCGATGCCTGAGACAGAGAGTTCGGGCAACACGCGCCAGATGAACAATATGCTGTACTACCAGGTGCGTCAGGGGGCGGCCACGATCCGGCGACTGTACCAGGAGGAGGCTGGACTGGGCGCGATGCGGCAGGCGAAGCTCGATACACTCAAGTCCGTCTATCGTATCCTGTGCATTCACCTCGGCGACCCGCCCGCAGTTGTGGACTGGCAGTGGCGAGACAGAGACGGGGAGTTCCATCGCGATGGCGAGTTGACGCCGCTGGAGTTCGCTGAGCGGTACGTCACAACCGGCTACAGGGACCTGGTCTGCCTGGTGAACGATCCCAGACCCAACCACCCCTACTTCCAGACGTATACCATCGGCTATCTCGGCAACGTTGTCGGCGCACGTTCGGTGCGATACCTGAATGTGCCGATAGAGGTAATGAAGGACATTACGCGGCGTCAGATCGAGGACGGGCGTCCGGTCTGGATGGGCTGCGACACCGGGAAGCAGAATCACCGCAAGCTGGGACTGTGGGACGCGGAGCTGTTCGACTACGCGGGGGTTTATGGCTCCGAGTTCGGGATGGACAAGGCGGCTCGTCTCCAGTACGGACAAACCCAGATGACCCACGCGATGCTGTTTACGGGTGTAGACGTGGTCGACGGCGCTCCCCGGCGTTGGCGCGTCGAGAACAGCTACGGCGATACGGTTGGAGACAAGGGGTTCTTCACGATGAACGACTCCTGGTTCGACGAGTACATGTTCGAGGTTGCCGCCCCTCGCAGCTACCTGTCGAAAGAAATAATCGCTGCGCTCGATACCGAACCTATCATTCTCCCGCCGTGGGACCCGATGGGTGCGCTTGCCTGAATCAAACAGCAACTCAAATGGATTAGACCGTCAGCACGGAGGCCGGACATGACTATCGGAATATCAACTCCACTGCCTGCATATAAAGTCACCGCCGCGTTCATGGCGTCAAAGGCCGAGGAGCTAGGGTTCGAGTCGATCTGGTACGCCGAGCATCCGGTGCTGCCGGTCGAGTCGGAAAGCCCGTTTCCGGGTTCGGAAGATGGCGTGATTCCCTGGACATACGCCCACTTCGCAGACCCGTACATCGCGCTCGCGCAGGCGTCGGGAGCGACCAGCACGATCAAACTCGGAACCGGAATCACATTGATTCCAGAGCGCAACCCGCTTGTGCTCGCGAAGACGGTATCGACCCTCGACCTATTCAGTGGCGGCCGGTTCATCCTGGGAATCGGCACGGGCTGGCATCGTGAGGAGACCACGATAATGGGCGGCGACTTCGATCATCGCTGGACTCAGACCAAGGAGTCGCTACTTGCGTTGAAGGAGCTGTGGACGAAGGACGAAGCCGAATTCCACGGCAACTACTACGACTTCCCGCCAGTGCAGATGTACCCCAAGCCCGCGCAGAAACCGCATCCGCCGATCCTGATTGGAGGAATGGCGCGAAGAGTGCTCCAGCGCATCGTCGAGGTCGGAGACGGATGGCTGCCCAACAGGGTAACCCCTGAGATCATCGAGGACAGCAGGCGACAGCTTGACGCGCTCGCTGAAGAACGGGGGCGCGATCCGAGCTCGATCAACATCTCGGTCTATGGTCAGCCCGCCGACCGGCAGAACGCCCAGGACTTTCTGAACGCCGGAGCCAACCGGGTGATTGTGCGTCCCGAGCTTCGAGAGACGGAGCAGGAGATGTCGGAGCAGCTTGAGAGTATCGCGGAGGCGGTGCTGTAGGCGGCCCAGGATCGACCGTCGCCTGAATCGCTGCGATGGTGAACATGTGGGTAGGAAGATGGACCGCCTGCCCCGGTGCCTGTTGCTATCTTAGACAGGTCTGACTCATCCTGATACAATTCGCGGCGATCCAGGATAGTCATAGTGCGAGAGAGGTGCAAAACTCCGAATTCCTACCCGTCATTCCCGCGAAAGCGGGAATCCACAGGCCAGCAACCATCGTTGCCATACTGGACTCCCGCTTTCGCGGGAGTGACGAGACTACTTCCGACGGAGTTCTGCACTTGTCTCACAGTGCGTAGCGCTAGTATTCCCTGCGAGTTAAGGAGAAGTTTCCATGAAAGCCGTCGTGTACCAGGGACCATTCAGCGTCGCAGTTGAGGAAGTTCCCGACCCGGAGTTGCAGCATCCAAACGATGTGATCGTCAGGATCACGTCGAGTTGCATATGCGGTTCCGACCTGCACATGTACGAGGGCCGTACTGCCGCAGAACCAGGCATTATTTTTGGCCACGAGAATATGGGGGTCATAGAAGAGGTCGGATCTGCGGTCAAGTCATTGTCGGCGGGGGACAGGGTCGTGATGCCCTTCAACGTCGGTTGCGGGTTCTGCAAGAACTGCCAGCGGGGCTTTACCGGGTTTTGCGTCACGGTGAACCCCGGCTTCGCCGGGGGCGCTTATGGATACGTGGCCATGGGGCCCTGGCGCGGCGGACAGGCCGAGTACCTGCAGGTGCCGCACGCGGACTTCAACTGCCTGCCACTTCCCGCCGGTGACGAGTTCGAGGCCGATTTCTCGCTGCTGGCAGACATTTTCCCAACTGGCTACCACGGAGCCGAGCTGGCGGACGTAAGCCCTGGTGAGAGTGTCGCGGTCTGGGGAGCGGGCCCGGTGGGGCTGATGGCAACCTATAGCTGTGTCATCAGGGGCGCAGCCCAAATCTATACCATCGACCACGTCCAGGAGAGATTGGACAAGGCTAGCGAGGTTGGAGCTATCCCAATCAACTTCGACGAGGGTGATCCGGTCCAGCAGATCAGAGAAATGCGAAGCGGCGATGGCGTGGACAAGACGATCGACGCCGTAGGCTATCAGGCAGCCTCTCAGGGGTCGTCCGCAGCGGGCGGCGAGCAGGACGAGGTCCCCAACGTGGTCCTCAACCAGATGATCGATCTCATCAATCCTACCGGGATCATGGGTATCCCCGGGCTGTACGTACCCTCCGATCCTGGAGGAGTTGACGAGGCCGCCAAGCGGGGCGCTCTGTCCATCAACTTCGGCAGACTTTTCGAGAAGGGCCTGCGGTTGGGTACTGGTCAGTGCAACGTCAAGCAGTACAACGCCTATCTTCGCGACCTGATCATTTCCGGTAAGGCGACGCCCAGCTTTGTGGTATCCCACGAGGTGCCGCTGGACGATGCAGTCGATGCTTACGACAAGTTCGACAAGCGGATCGACGGCTACACCAAAGTCATCCTCAACCCGTAATCTAAACCCTGCCCTATCTGCCAGGAGCTGCGGACGGGGCAGGTGACTCACTTCCTCAGCCATGTAGAATTCCGTGTACGGAGGTTGAATCATGCGTGTAGGCAGCGGCGAGAATTCATACGAGTGGATTGACGACTGGGCAGCGATTCCCGAATCCGAGAGCTCCCGAATGGGTTGGGCGCATCCTGGGATTGTGGTGACCGAGTCCGGAAACGTCATAACCTGCCACCCCGGCGATCCAAATGTGATGACCTTCGACCGGGATGGGAATCTCCTGGGTTCGTGGCAGGGCGATTTTGCCGACGCGCACGGCATCACGCTGGTCAACGAGGATGGAACCGAGTTCCTGTGGATCGCGGACAACGGCTCCAAGAGGAGTCACCTGCACGACTACGGCTACCCGCCGGGCGCAGACAGTGACTCCGGGCAGGTCTTGAAGACCACGCTGGATGGCGACGTCGTGATGAGGCTGGAGACGCCCCCCCACTCCGTTTACGAGAGCATGCGTTACTCTCCGACGACAGTGGCCGTCAACGAGGAGCGACATGGTGGGAACGGCGACATCTGGGTGGGTGATGGCTACGGCGCCAGCTACGTCCACAGGTTTACAAGGAGTGGCGATTACGTAGGCAGCATCAATGGAGAGGAAGGGGCGGGAAGGTACAACTGCCCCCACGGTATTTACATCGACTGGCGCAGGTCTGAGCCGGAACTATACGTGGCAGACCGTGCCAATGCCCGCGTTCAGGTATACGACCTCGAAGGCGGCTTCAAGCGCGCATTCGGCACTGACTTCCTAACCACGCCGAGCGGGTTCGTCACCTATGGCGATCTGATGGTCATCGCGGAGCTGCGCGCCCGTCTGGCAATCACTGATCTGGACGACAATCTGGTCACGTACCTTGGTGACAACGAGCAGGTCTGCAACGTAGACGGCTGGCCGAATAATGCAAACGAGCAGGGGCAGATCGTCCCCACCGCGTTACTGGAGACTGGCAAGTTCAATAGCCCCCACGGGTTGGCTGTTGATCCCGACGGAAACCTGTACGTGGCCGAATGGCTAATCGGTGGCCGCGTGATTAAGCTGAACCGGTCTTAATTCGCCGCAGCCGTGGAGCATTCTCCCTACGTTGCTTCCCTCAGTTAGCCCCGGCAGCGACCTCTTAGCAGGTTTCCAGGCCGAGATCAGGCGTGGACTGGCAGGCGAACAGAGCTCTATCGCCATGCACCCGTCATTTGTGGGCAGGCCGTCAGGGAGTGAGCAGGGCCGCTTTATAGTCCTCGACCTCGGCGGGACGAACGTCCGCGCTACGGTACTGGACATGCGTCGAGGTGGCTCTGTGAAGGTGCTGAAGAGCGATGGAATCCGGCTGCTATTAACCGTTGGCTGCTCCGATGACCTGTTTCGACCTGTCGCGAGGTTCGTCGGGGAGATGCTGGATGACGGTACCGACTACACTCTCGGGTTCATCTTCGCGTTTCCGATGGAGCAGACCGGGGTTCGCAGCGGGTGTCTCACCAAGTGGACCAAGGAGTTCGCCTTCTCCGGTGTGGAGGGCAAGGATGTCGTCAGGCTTCTCGAAGATGCCATTAGGCGTGAGTCGGACGCGCTCTCGGCCCTGCGCCGACTGAACATCGGTGCCCTGGCCAACGACACTGTCGGCGTGCTGGCCGCCGGCGCGCGGCTCGATTCACGCTGCGCCATGGGGCTGATAGTCGCCACTGGCATGAACCTGGCTGTAGCGGTTCCTGCCGGGATGATCTCCAAAGACATTCCAGGCAGCGCCGCTGCTGGCGAGATGCTGTTCAATATGGAGTGCGGCAACTTCGCAGGGGTGGGGTCGGTACAGACTCGGTATGACCGGCAGTTGGACGCCGAGTCGGATACAGAGGGTCAGCTTCTTGAGAAGATGATCTCAGGCCGCTATCTTGGTGAGATCGTCCGGCTCATCGTTGCGCATCGGTCGTCGCAGGGCGAGAGCTTCCGGGGCTGGATGGCAGAGAACAGCGTTTTCGGCGAGCCCTATGCATTCATGACCGAGCTTGTTTCGGACATCGTCAACGACACTTCATCTGAACTTGTCGCCACGTCGATGCTGCTTCGTGAGCTTGGCGTGCCAGAGGCCACTGAGGATGAACGGCGGCGTCTCCGGGAAATCTGCGCCGGTGTGGGCAGAAGGTCGGCGCGGCTGGTGGCGATGGCCATTGTCGCGACGGCGACCTATGTCGATCCAGACCTAGAGCGAGAGCACCTCGTAGCTGCCGATGGTAGCCTGTTCCGGGGCTATCCCGGTTATCAGATTGAGGTGGAGCATGGAATCTCTGACCTACTCGGCGATAGGGCGGACCGTGTGCAAGTGGCGTACCTGCGCGAAGGATCAGGGACCGGCGCGGCAGTGCTGGCGGCTATGTCTGTCGGATAAATGCGTCACCAGTCGAGGCCTACCGCCGTGGTCAGAAACCCGGCAAAGGGTGATGCGATCTCGCAGGCGTTCGCGTACACGTCGATGAAGTCTGGTGAGCAGGCGTCTTCTTCGGTGAAGTTCGTGGTGGCGACGAACGACTTTAGCTTTAGCTGATCGATCAACGGATGGTCTGGGGCGATTCCCCGAGGTGGACGCTTGAGCGATTCGCCCTCAAGCTCATACATCGAAATAAACTCTTCGTTGTTGACGATGCTCTTCCACCTGCCCGGGTTTGCGACTATCGAACCCCTGATCTTGCCGACGGTAGCGGAGTTCGGACGCCAGATCCCGGCCCCCGCGAACAGAAAGCCCGGCTGGAGGTCCAGGTAGAGACCGGGACCGTGCACCTCGCGTCCAACCTCGTGGCGGAAGTGGACGCCCGCGTTGGTCTTGTATGGGCTCTTGTCCTTCGAGAAGCGGACGTCCCTATATATGCGGAAAACTGATCCGCCGGACAGCCTTGGGTCGGCAACCATGTGAGGACTGATCTCCCGGAGTTTCTCCCCGAAGTCGGCGACGAACTGGACGAGAGCATCGCGGACGTCCCGCTCGTAGCGGACCTTGTTGTCCTGGAACCACTCTCGATTGTTGTTGTCAGCAAGCTCAGACAGAAACTCGAACAAGGCCGGTGTGAAGTGGGTTGATGAGGTCATCGTCTCTCCGGAGGTGAAGTAGCGGTTTCCGTCCTCTCTTGAGGAGGTCGTTTGATCGTCATTGTAGGAGCGGCACAGCGCGTGTCGCTAGGCGGACAGACTTGAGAAATCGGCTTTCGTTATGTGGTACCGTATGAGAAATCGGCATAGGGGAGACCATGGCGCAGTCAGACATCAGGCTCGTTGCCCACCTCATGCGGCGGGCAGGATTCGGCTCTACTCGCGAAGAACTCAACGCATACGCGGCAAAGGGGTACGAGGCGACAGTCGAGGATCTGCTGAACCCAAGGGATATCGAGTGGCTCGGCGATGACATGGTCAGACGTTTTGACCTTGAGGCGTCTGGCATGATAAACGCGCCCGGCTCCGCCCGAAACTGGGTCTATCGCATGATTACGACCAACGCGCCTCTATTGGAGAAGATGGCCCTCTTCTGGCATGGGATTTTCGCCACCGGAGTGCCAAAGGTCATCAACGGCAGGGTGCTGTACGACCAGATAAACCTGTTCCGCAGGCACGGCCTGGATAGCTTCGACTCCATTCTCTTGAGGCTTGCGAAGGACCCGGCAATGATCGTCTGGCTGGACAATCAGGAGAATCACAGCGATGCGATCAACGAGAACTGGGCCCGCGAGCTGCTTGAACTGTTCTCGATGGGTGTCGGCAACTACACCGAGGACGACATAAAGGAATGCGCACGCGCTTTTACAGGCTGGACCATAGGCAACACAGAGTACATGATCGTGCGTTCACAGAGGGACTCAGACTGGCCGTACGGGCGAATCGCCTATCACTTCGACTACAGACCTGAAGATCATGACGATGGCGAGAAGACCTTTCTGGGACACCGGGGCAGCTTCAACGGTGAAGACATCATAGATATCGTGTGCCGGCAGGAGTCCACGGCCCGTTTCATCTCCAGGCATCTCTACCACTTCTTTGTCGCAGACGAGCCTTCTGTCCCGTCCTGGCCGTACACTCCCCCGAGAGACCCGGAGGCTATCGATATCCTCGTACGAGCCTACTTCGACAGCGGCTACGATATGAAGTCGGTGTTGCGCGTGCTGTTCAACTCAGACTTCTTCCGGTCAGAAGACGTGCGGTACAGGAAGGTCAAGGGTCCTGCCGAGTTCCTGGTAAGCGTGCTCAGAATGACCGGTGAATTCGACATTCCCGGCAAGGATATGATTCCAAGGTACAGGCAAAGCGTTTGGATGGGTCAGGAGCTCAACAATCCGCCAAGTGTGGAGGGTTGGCACCAGGGAACCGAGTGGATCGACACCGGTACTCTGGTGGAGAGAATCAACTTCGCTTCTGAGCAGTTTGGGGATCCGGATAAGCCAGGTGTCAGGGCAATGATCGACAGGATTTTCCAGGGTGATACCGACCAACTCTCCTCCGACCAACTCGTAGATCGCTGCCTGGACGAGATGGGAGCCTTTTCAGTGACCGATGAGACACGCGATACCTTGGTCCGTTTCATCGAGGGCGACCACGCTCGTCAGAGCGTGGAGCACCTGCTCAGACTATCCGCATCTACCAGAGAGTTCCAACTGGCCTAGACCCTATGCTCGAGTACAGCCACACCATTGGCATCGTCGCGATGGAAGGTCGCGGCTTTGAATACCCCACAGACACAGTTGTCGCCAAGAACGGGCGAATGTACGTGCTCAACAGCGCCAGGGACTTCGGAGAACGCGGGGTCAGGGTCACCGTTCTGGACCTGGACAGTGAGTACTATGGTACTTTCGGATACCTCGGAGAGGGCGATGGCCAACTGGTTTCTCCCACATGCGCGGCCGAGAGCAGCGATGGGCATATCTACGTCGCCGACGACTACACACACCGTATCAGTGCCTTCAACTATGACGGCGGTTTCGTTTCCAGATGGGGCACCCGCGGGTCGGGTGAAGGCGAACTGAATGGGCCCTCAGGGTTGGCCTTCGACCGCGATGACAACCTTTACGTCGCAGACACGCACAACAACCGCATACAGAAGTTCACGGCCGAGGGAGGTTTCCTCCTCGCATTCGGCTCGCAAGGGTCCTCCGATGGGCAGTTCAGACTGCCCTGGGGGGTGACCGTCGCTCCGAATGGTGACCTGTACGTGGCGGACTGGGGCAACGACCGGATACAACGGTTCTCGCCAGAGGGCGAGTTCGTCGCGAGTTTTGGGAAGTCAGGACGTGCCGAGGGTGAACTACGACGACCTTCAGGGGTTGCTGTAGATGAGCTGGGCCACATGTACGTGTCGGACTGGGGCAATGAGCGGGTTCAGGTCCTCGACGGGGATGGCAGCCTGATTCAGGTCCTGAGAGGCCAGGCGACTCTCTCCAAGTGGGCGGCCAGCTTCATGGAGACCAATCGCGAGGAGGCAGAGGCAAGGGCCTCAGCCAACCTGGCGCCGGACTTGCCTGATGTGTATGGTGACGACCCGCACGCACAGTCAGCGCATGTGGAAAGCCTGTTCTGGGCCCCAATGTCCGTGAAGCTGGACGATGCCGGGAGGGTCTATGTGACCGAGAGCAACCGCCACAGAATCCAGATATACCAGCGGAAGCCTCCTCTGATCTGAACCCGCCGACGGGTGACTCCTGGCCACTCGGAATCCCTACACTTAAACTAACTGACCTCCCACTCACTCGGTTCTGCACCTCTCGCCGCTTCTGTTGACAGCAATTGCCATCTATGAGAACATACGTACTATCTCATCAGAAGGTATTCCGTATCATGCTAGTCAAGCGCACCCCGGACCGCTACGAAAAGCTCGCTATTCTTGGTGGAATGGCGTCTGACGACATCTTGTACCCGCCTGAGCAGCGAGGTGGGGGCAAAGGACCGTATCCCCAGCCCAAGAAGAACCCTTCGTTCGGCGTCTATCGGGCCTCGTTGCCCAATGGCAAGTACATCAACCTTATGAGGGTGATGTTCACCGACTTCTGCAAAATGGACTGCGCCTACTGCCCGAACAGCCACTGGGTGCCAAGGAAGCGATACGCTTTCAAGGTCGACGAACTTGCGCAAGTCTTCATGGAGGCACAGCAGAGAGGCATGGTCAGCGGGTTGTTTCTGAGTTCGGGGATCGCCGGTGACGGCTCCAGGACGCAGGAACGCCTCGTGAAAGTCGTGGACGCGATACGCAATCGTCACGGCTTCAAGGGATACATCCATCTCAAGGTCATGCCCGGAGCAGACTTCGAGCACGTCGAGGCGGCACACCGGTTGGGGACGCGCCTGTCGGTGAACATGGAGACGCCCACGAAGGAACACATGCTCAAGCTCAGCGCAATGAAAGACTTCGAGAACGATATCTTGGCTCCGATGCGCTGGATTCACGAGCTGACAGGGTCCTGCCTCGGGGGCGCGGTTGGACAGGCGACTCAGCTCGTCGTCGGCGCTGCTGACGAGTCGGACCAACAGGTGTTCGACCGGATGGACCAGCTCTACACCGAATGGCGCCTCAAGCGGATTTACTACGCGCCGTTCCGCCCGGTTCGGCATAGCCATTGGAGGAGCATCCGGCCACGCCGATGGCGAGGAGTCATCGTCTCTACCAACTCGACTGGCTGAAGCGTGTGTACAGCTTCCAGAACGATGAGCTCGAACTGGCATTCGCCTCAGACGGATACCTGCCTCTCGACCAGGACCCCAAGACGTCCATTGCTGTTGAGAACCTCGATGCGTTCCCAATGGACATCAATCTGGCGGACCACGATCAGTTGCTTCGTATCCTTGGCGTTGGACCAAAGTCGGCGCAGAGAATCGTGAATACGAGGATCCGGCACAGCATTGACGCATGGAGAGACCTGCAGGCCATGGGAGTCGTGCGAAAGCGTGCATGGCCGTTCATTGTCTTTTCCGGGTACCGCCCTCCGGCTGCCAAGCAGCTGCGGATGGACCTGTTCGGACAGAACAAGGACGAGATGCGCCGCTCCACGTCCGATGCAGCCGCTCAGCAGTCGACGGCGGCATGTGGAGAGCAGCGATCATGTGTCGGGCGTCCGATGCTCGGAATGCCCGGCCACCCCGGCCACGCTGATTTCGCGGCCTGATCCCCTTGCGCGTCGTTATCCGAAGCGGGCAAGTGTCTCCGGTGGTCCGAAGGCAGCGATCCCATAGAGCAGGCTGCCGAGCGATATTGCAATGGCGTAAGGCGCGTATATTGATACCAGGCGGCTTGGTGAGTAAGCGGCCCTATCAACGAGCCACGCTCCCGCTCCGAATAGTGCCCCCGCCATGAACCCGGTAAACAGTCCGAATACGCCGTGGGTGAATACGAACGATGGAGCACGCATGATCGCCGAAATGATCTCGATTGGGAGCTCTCCAACTCCCATCAGCCCATTTCCCAGCCCAAGCAACATCGTCGTCATCGGCAGAGACGCGCCAGTGACCGCTGGTGAAAGCACTCCGAATCCGAAGCCTATAGCAAGCCAGACGATCAGCCCTCGCGCGCTTCTCCGCTCGTCCCCGCCGGTCAGCCAGAACGCGATCAGCCCTGCGAGAATCGCGCATACGAACGCCGCTCCTCCTGATAGTAGAAGGGTCGCGTCGGCTGGCATATGCTCGGGTATATTTGGGAAATCCGAACGCGATAGCAGGTTCACGAGCAGCGACGCGGCTCCCACCGCCCCTCCGTAGATCGACAGGGAGATGACGAGCCGTCCTCTTCTTGAACAAAGAGCTTCCGAGCTGATTCGGAAACGTCGGATTCTGGTCAGCGTCAACCAGCCGCCTGCTGTCACTGCGGCGGGATCACGCCGGCCAGTTCCAACTCCTCGGCACGATGGCAGCTCACGAAGTGTTCGGGAGCGATCTCCCTTAACTCCGGAGTCTCTATGCGGCACTGGTCGGTTGCGTACTGGCATCGTGGGTTGAAGTAGCAGCCAGACGGCGGGTTGGCGGGGTTCGCCACCTCGCCCTGGAGCACCATGCGCTCTCGCTGCACTCTAGGGTCCGGCTCAGGAACCGACGACAGGAGCGCAGCCGTGTAAGGATGCTTGGGTGTTGCGAAGAGGGCGTCGGTCGGAGCCGTTTCGACCAACTTGCCGACATACATGACAGCAACTCGGTCGCTGATGTGCTTGACGACGCTCAGGTCGTGGGCCACGAATAGATAGGTCAGCCCTAGGTCACTCTGTAGGTCCATCATCAGGTTGAGCACCTGTGCCTGGACCGATACGTCCAGCGCGGACACAGGTTCGTCTGCAACGATCAGTCGAGGGTTGAGAGCTAACGCCCGTGCGATGCCGATGCGCTGCCTCTGACCGCCGCTGAAAGCATGTGGGAAGCGGCGCATAAACTCCGATCTGAGACCGACCAATCCGAGGAGCTCGGCTACGCGGTCTTCACGCTCACTTCGTCCCATGCCATCGATTAATAGCGGCTCGCCTACTATGTCCAGGAGCGTCATTCTGGGGTTGAGTGACGAAAATGGGTCCTGGAAGATCATCTGCATCTCGCGACGCAGACTTCTCAACTGGGTGCGAGGAGCAGACGCCACATCGACAACCGATCCATCAGGCGACCTGTACAACACCTCACCGCTCGTGGGTTCCACGGCGCGAAGTATGCACCTGGAAGTAGTGGTCTTTCCGCATCCGCTCTCACCGACGAGTCCGAGTGTCTCCCCCTCTTTGATGTCGAAGCTGACATCGTCGACTGCTCGTATGGCGCCGACCTCGCGTCGCAGCAGGCCCTGCTTGATCGGGAAGTACTTGCGGAGATTGTTGATCTCGAGCAGCGTGTTAGGCGATCCATTCGTTTCGACCGATTCAGTCAAGGCTCACTCTCCTCCGTGTCCGTTTCCCGACGGGGGGTGGTGCAGGAAGCAGCTGACTTCGTGATTCTTGGCGAACGGCAATAGTGTAGGGAACTGGGTATCGCAGACTCCGCCCATAAACGACGGGCACCTCGGGTTGAAAGGACAGCCGGTGGGTCTGGCGTATGGGTGAGGCACCGATCCGGTAATAGACGCCAGCCTGTCCTGCGATCTATCTGACTGGATGCGAGGGATGGATTCCAGCAATGCCCGTGTATATGGATGTTGCGGATTGTGGAAAATGTCGTCAACAGGTGCGCTCTCTACCACCCGGCCGAGGTACATCACTACCACGTAATCTGCCATCTCAGCGATGACGCCGAGATCGTGTGTGATCAGTATGATCGCCATGCCGTACTGGCCTTGCAGGCTAATCATCAGGTCGAGGATCTGTGACTGCGTTGTGACGTCGAGCGCTGTGGTCGGCTCGTCTGCGATCAGTATCCGCGGATTGCAGGAGAGCGCCATCGCGATCATCGCGCGCTGTCTGAGTCCGCCGCTGAGCTGGAACGAGTACTCGTCGACACGCTGTTCTGGAAGGGGTATCCCGACATGGCGCAACAGCTCAACAGCCATTTCGCGCGCTTCTGCATTGGACATGTCCTGATGTAGTTTGATCGCCTCAATGAGCTGGTTGCCCACGGTGTGTACCGGGCTGAACGATGTCATCGGCTCTTGGAAGACGTAGGAGATCTCGCCGCCCCTGATGTCGCGCATCTCCTGGCTGTCGGGATCGAACGAAGTGAGGTCGATCATCTCTTCCCCGTCGTTACCCGTACGGTGCCTGAACAGGATCTGTCCGCCAACGATCTCGCCGGGTTTGTCCAGAATGCCGAGAATCGACCTGGCCGTTACGCTCTTGCCGCAGCCGCTCTCCCCAACGATGCCAAGCGTCTGGCCCGGGTACAGGTCGAAGCTGGCGCCGTCCACGGCTACCACCGTTCCTTCGTCGAGCGGGAAGTGGGTTCTGAGGTCCCGAACGGAGAGCAGTGGTTCTCCTGTCCGTTCAGTCTGGGTTACCGGACTAGCCGTAGGGGTCCGCTGCATCTCTGAGACCATCTCCTAAGAAGTTGAATGCGAGAACCGCGATGATTACCGGAACTGCGGGAACCAGCAACCACGGGGTCAGCGCGACAGCCTGAACGTTCTGCGCCTGTTGGAGCATCACTCCCCAGCTAATAGCCGGTGGACGGAGTCCCAGCCCTAGGAAGCTCAATGAAGTCTCGGCAATGATGATCGCCGGGAAAGCGAGGGTAGTCGCTGCGATGATGTGGCTGAGGAATGACGGAACCATGTGTCGGAAGATTATACGCATTTGGCTGGCGCCTGCCAGCTCCGCGGCTGTCACGAAGTCCTCTTGGCGAAGTGACAGGAAGCGGCCTCGCACCTCTCTCGCCAAGGTCGTCCAGCCGATGAGCGAGATTATTATCGTGATGGCGAAGTAAACCTTAAGGATCGACCAGTCTCGCGGCACAGCGGCCGCGATCCCCATCCACAGCGGGATGGTCGGGATAGATCGCAGTATCTCGATAACACGCTGGATCACCGTGTCGATCCAGCCACCGTAGAACCCTGAAAGGCCGCCGAGCAGTACTCCCAAGAATAGGCTGATCGCCACGCTGACCAGTCCGATCGTCATCGAAATGCGCGTGGCGAGCATCAGGCGCGACCACAGGTCACGGCCCTGGACGTCTGTGCCGAGAATGTAGATGTGCTCTTCCGCCTTCATCGGCGCATCAACTCCGAACAGGTGCCTGTCGGTCCGGATCAGGCCCATGAACCTGTACTCGAAGCCGCGCGCGAAGAGCTTGATAGGAGTCTTGGATTCCTCGTCGCGGGTGTAGATACGCTTGAAAGTCTTGATATCCCGCTGACCGCTGACCGCGTTCACATGTAGGCTCGGCTTCCAGCCGTCGAAGAAGTTGATTGGCTGCGGCGGCATTTCGCCGCGGCGCGCCTCGCTCAAGAACGGGTCCGAAGTCGCCAGAAAGTCCGCGCCAATGACCATGACGTACATCACAGCCAGTACGATGCCGGCCCCCATTGCGAGGCGGTGCTTGCGCAGCCGCCACCACATGAGCTGCCATTGGGAGGCTACGTATACCTGTTCTGAGGACCTGTCATCCAGTGTCGGATCTATCAAGCCCTCTACGGGCGGGATCGCTCTCTCAGCCATCACGTGGCCTCCAGTCTGATGCGCGGGTCGATCCACGCTAGTAGCAGGTCAGAGATGAATGTGCCGATCACCGTCATTATTCCGATTAGCATGATGATGGTGCCTGCCAGGAACATGTCCTGCGCCAGAAGCGCGCGCAGCAGCATGGGTCCCACGGTGGGCAGGCTCATGACGACCGAGATGATGATGCTGCCGGACACGAGCAGTGGCAGCAGGTAGCCGACTGTGCTGATCAGGGGGTTCAACGCTACCCGGAAGGGGTATTTCAGTACCACTCGCCATTCAGACAGTCCCTTAGCGCGCGCGGTCACCACGTATGGCTTCCGCAGCTCGTCCAGCAGGTTTGCCCGTAGTACGCGGATCAGTTGCGCCGTTCCGGCTACGGCCAGAATGATGGACGGCAGCCAGAGATGATCCAGAAGGTCGATTATTTTGCCGATGCTATACGGCGCCTCGGCATATTCCGGTGAGAACAGGCCGCCTATGTTGGCATTGAAGAAGACGAATCCAATGTACAGCAACACCAGCGCCAGTAGGAAATTCGGAATTGCAAGGCCCAGGAAACCGACTAACGTGAATACGTAGTCTCCGACAGAGTACTGTTTCACTGCGGAGTAAATTCCAATCGGGATTGCAAGTATCCATGTGAATATGATCGACGCAAACGCCAGCGCGGCCGTCAGGAATAGCCTGTCGCCGATGACGTCAATGACCGGCCTCTGGTACTCCATCGAGAGGCCGAAGTTGCCATTGGCTATCTGGTTCAACCACTTCGTGTACTGAATGGGAAACGGACTGTCCAGTCCGTACTGTTCACGCAGGTTCGCGGCTTCTTCGTCGGTGACCTGTGTTCCGGTGGACATTAGGTTGGCCACGTACGAAGTGACGTAGTCCCCCGGTGGAAGCTGGATTATTCCGAAGGATATGACGGAGATCGCCCATATCGTCAGGAGGGCGAGAAGCAGACGCCGCACCGCGAAAGCTATCAAATGAAAAAGTCCCCTTGTTGAGTCGGTCCGCCACCCCCCACGCGACCCGGGCAGGGTGGGCGGCGGACCGTGCTAAAGCAGGTCTACTCGTAGCTCAGCGCTTGAGGCTTCCGGTTCTCTGCACTCTGCCAGTAGATTGTCTGCAATCTGGAGATCCCGGGCGTCTTGACGTCGGGGCTGTTGAACTGCCTTTCCGGCACGTTACCGAGATCCGTGTTCACGACTCTCACTCCAAGCGATGCGGGCGACTGGCCAACGAGACCCACGGACCATGCCTCATCGAGCACGATCCGCCAGATTTCCTTTCCGAGCTCTATCCGTTCCGCCTCAGGAACGCCAAATGCCTTCCTGTACAGAGTCATGACCTCCTTCAGCGGAGCCAGCGGCTCCTGGCCCTTCTCACCGTTGGACTGGAACCACAACCCTAGGGCGGAGCCCATCGGGGTGCTGGTGAAGGCGGGGAAGATGTGGCCAGGGAAGGTGAAGAGGTGTTCGCTGCCGTCTCCCCAGGACACGGTGATCTGGTTCTGGTCGGCGCCCTCTCGTGTTGTGGCCAAGCTCCGTTCCTGTGCGAGAACGTTGGTCTTGATGCCCAGATTCTTCCCCCAGTGCTCCGCGGTCATCTCGGCCATCTGCACGAACTCGATGAACTGCGCAGTCCGTGCGGCAATGTCCACAACCAAGCGTTCGTCGTTGTCGGTTCGCAGCCTGAACCCGTCGGCGTCCTTTTCAGGAACGATCTGATCGAGCATCTGGTTGGCGAGCTCCACATCGAGTGTCGCCCACTTGCCTCGCCACTCGGACTCAGGGCCCGGCGAGAACGGGTTGACTGGTGCAGGTGCGAACGAGCCTGGAACACCGAACCCGAGGAAGAAGACCTCGTTCATCTGCTCACGATCGATGCCGAGCGCGAGTGCGCGACGGAAATCGGGGTTAAGGAACAACTCACCCAGATAGGGGTCGTCGGTGTAGGACATATTGAACTTGACAGTTGCGTCAGATCCTGCATCCTGGGTGTCGAAGTGGAGTTTATACCCCTTCTCTTCCTGGTTCTCGATGTACAGCGGCACCTTAGCCATGTTCAGGTGCCTGGCCTGCCAGTCATACTCCCCTGCGATCGCCCTCAGGTTGATGATCTCCAGGTCCTCAGCCAGTGTCAGGATGACATTATCGATGTACGGGAGCTGGTTGCCGTCAGTGTCAACCATCCAGTAGTAGGGATTTCTTTCCAGCTTCCAAGTGTCTGAGTTTATCGGAGTGACCGTGACCCAAGGCGTGATGACCGGCAGCTCGGAGTTGAGCGCCCAGTCGTTCTTGAACTTAACCAGGTTGACCCAGTTGTCGTAGCCTTCAGCCTTAGCGATCGCCTGGACTTCGTCCTCACCCGCCAGTGCGGGAATGAACTGCTCTATGTAGTGCTTCGGCGCTACCATCCCGAGGCCAGCCGGGCCCTGGTAGGCGTGGCCTCCAAGGTGCGTAGATCCTGCCAGAACGTCGAGGAAGAAGTGGTAGGGGTCCTCGAAAGTGACCTTGATGGTAGTGCTGTCGATCTTCTCCAGCGTCCCCTGCTTGCTGTTAATGGAGAACCACGAGGACTTGGTGGGCACCAGCTCGTCGTTGTTGTACATGTACTCGTACCAGAACTCGAAGTCGTCCGCTGTAAACGGGGCGCCGTCCGACCACTTCATGCCCTCGCGCAGGTGCAGCGTGAACTCTCGGCCATCATTAGCAACTTCCCAGCTCTTTATCACGTTTGGCCCAGGGTTGTTGCCAGTGTAGTCCCAGAACAGCATGTGGTCTGGACCGGTGCAGCAGCGATAGCCGTTCCACTTGTCCGCCGGGCCGGTGAATCCGCGCCGCAGTATGCCACCATATTGGCCGGTCCCATGGAGCGGCTCCAGCACCATCATATCTTCGCGTACTGGTATCCTTTCCTCGACGGGAGGCAGCTTACCGGCTGAGACCAGAGCCGCCAGCTGGGGTGCCTCTCCAAAAGAGGACGGGTACTGGCTCTCGTCGGTGAATACCGACGGCCCCTCAAGTTTTCCAACCAGGCCAGTCTCAGTGGAGGGCATGGCAGGAGCGGGCGCTGCTGGCGCCTGTGTCGCCGCCGGAGCGGGTTGTGCGGGTTGTGCGGGCGCCGCTGGCGCCTGTGTCGCCGCCGGAGCGGGTTGTGCGGGCGCCGGAGCCTGTGTGGCGGGCGCCGGAGCCTGTGTGGCCGCCGGAGCAGGCTGCGACGGCGCAGCCGGTTCAGCGGTGTCCTCATCTGACGTGCTGCACGCTGCTAATGTAAGTGCAGCGAACAGCAACACAAGTGGGAGGACCAGAATTATCCTCTTCAGTCGCATGTTTCTTTCTCCTTCTGAATGTCTATGTTCCAAGCTTGCCTTTTCCTGAATATTGGCTAGTGTCGAGTGCGCCAAATCAAAGGCAATTCATCGAAAAAGCCAATGCCGAACTATGTTGCAGCGTATGTTAGGAGCCGAAATCGAAAGTGTCAACATTTCGTTAATGAATTTGGCGTATAAAACTCCCAATTTTGACCCTGTCGTTACTTCGACCATACTCCTGTAGGGCTTACGTACGGAGCCCGGATCTTCAACCGATTCTGCCTGAGGGTCAGAGCCGTCTCCAGTCGAGTGCGACGTGAAGCGACTGTTCCGACCGGGTGTGTATCATCTCGTAAACACGCGCAATGTCTTCAACCGGCATGATGTGTGTGAGCAGCCTGTCCACGTTCAGATTGTCCTTGACCAGCAGATCGATGAGCAACTCAGTATTTCTCCGCGTGTTCCATCTCAGTATGTACGGAGGCGTTTCATTGCTCAGCCCACCGGCGCGAGAGGGTAGCAGATCGAGCTCTTTGTACAGCAGGTCTTCGGCCAGGTCTATGGATATGGGCTGAAGATGCCATCCGACGATGACGACTCTAGCCGCGTATCGGCCAAGTGCCAGTGCTACGGGAACGGCTGAAGCCACTCCGGCAGTTTCAAGCACTACATCTGCTCCTCCCTCGGTGTAGTGCCCGATCTGATCGGCCGGATCGCCTGAACTGGGATCTATGACATGGTCGGCGCCCAGTTCGCGTGCGATCTCAAGACGCCACGGGTCTATATCGACTGCGATGGTCTTTGCGGCTCCGGCGAGTCTGGCGTGCTGGATCGCAAGTTGGCCCATCAGACCCATTCCCACCACTGCAACGCTGTCGCCGTACTCGATCCTGCCCCTGCGGACACCGTGCAGCGCGACCCGCGCAACAGACAATAGAGACGCTTTCTCGTCGCTGAGATCGTCGGGCAGCCTGTAGCATCTGTGAGCGTCCGCGACGGTAAACTCAGAGTGGCTCCCACCGGTGAAGACACGGTCTCCAATCTCAAATCCCGTTACGTCCGGGCTCCGATGCACGACGACGCCCACGGCCTCATAGCCGGGCACGAACGGATAGACGAACCGCTCACCCCAGCGTCTCCTGACCAGGTCGGGATTGGTGCCGCGATACAGATTCATCTCGGTACCGGCGCTGATTCCCGACACTGTAGTGCGGACCAGGATCTGCCCCGGCTCAGGCTCAGGCGTCTCGGCCTGTTCGATGGCGACTCTATACGGCTCCGAGATAACTACGTTTCGCATGTCGGCCACCTACTCGATCTGAATCCTGGGGTCGAGCGCGTCACGTATGCCGTCGCCGACGAAGTTGACCGCGAGCACCGTCAGCGCGATAGCAAGCCCCGGAGGTATCCAGAGCCACGGCTCGTTCTGGATGACATGAATCGACTGCGCCGCTGTCATCATATTGCCCCAGGTCGGCGTGGGAATCTGGACACCGAGCCCAAAGAAGTTCAGCGCAGCCTCAATGAGAATCGCGCTGGCAAGTCCTAGCGTTCCGGCTACTGCCACGTACGGCATGGTCGCCGGCAGGATGTGGGAAGTCAGGATGCGCCAGTCACTCGCGCCGAGCGCACTGGCGGCAGTCACGTATTCCATCTCGCGTATCATCAGCACCTGGCCGCGCACCAGCCTCGCGATGCCTGTCCAGCCGAGAATTTGACTGGCAGAGAGTATATCGACTCCAGTAGGAAATCAATAGCAGCCCACTCACAGCTAACCTTCCGGCCATGAATCTCCGTTGTAGGCTGCCTCCCAGAACAGGTACTCGTACCTCAGAGCTGTACGAAACGCCCGCTCTATCCTGGGCCGCTGAGTGCCCATGTCCATAGAGTCCAGGTACTCCCTGCACCAGTCCACGAAGTAGCCAAGCACGGCGGGGCCATGCAGATCGATCCACCGGCGGTAGATTGGGTTCGAAGGTCGTTTGCCCTGTTCGAGGAGTCGTGAACCCCAGTCCAGGTACGTCCCTTCCGTGACGTAGCAGACAGTCACGATCTCCTCGAAGCTGCCTTCGAGCCCTGTCCTAACAAGGAAATCGCCGAAGCCCTGGGTCACTGGCGAAGCGCTCACGGCCGAGTACTCTTCTTTGGTTGCCTGCAGCACGTCGAATGCTTTCAGGAAGAACTCGTTCTCGGCCGCCGCCTGCGGGTCGAGTATCCCGGACAGGAAGGAGTGGAGGTGGCTGGCCGAAACGAGATCGGGTGCCTTCGCTACTCCCAGGCTCATCATTGCGACGAGGTCGTTGACAAACACATAGTCTTGGAGGAAGTATCGTCTGCCGCGCTCCAGTGACAGCGTGTCGTCTCCCATCTCGACCACGAATGGATGATGGGTCATCCTGTGCCACAGTTCATGGTGGCGCTCTCTGAGTTCCTGGATCAGTGACATGTCTTCCTACTTTCCTGTCAGACCAGCGTCGTATGAGTCCGCGGCGACGAAACCAGTGTCGATCATTCCCCGTTCTTTCATCCAGTCCACGAAGCCCTGCCACCTGGCAGACTCCTGCGTGCCGAATCCACCGCCGGATGGAAGCTGCCACTGGGGTACCAGCAGGTCCGCGCCGGGTCTATCGATGGCCTCGTCTATCTCGTCCGGGTTCTCCTCCACCAGAATGTCCACGCCGGCCTGAGGATCGTGGATCGCCTCCTCGAAGCCCTTTGTGATTGCCCTCACGAAGCGCTCGGCGACATCCCTGTTTTCCTCCAGGTACTCCTCGCTCGTCACCAGCACCAGCTCGTAGTAGTCGGGCACACCCCAGTCCTGCATCTTCATGACATTGACAGGGTGCCCCTGGTTCACAAGCAGAATCGACTCGTGTGTCCAGTACGCGCCCACCGCGGCATCGACCTTCTCAGAGATCAGCGACTCGGCGATGTTGAAGCCGATGTTGACGAGCTCAACCTCGGCGAGTCCACCCGCGACACCGTCTGCCCTGAGCATCGTGTCGAGCAGGGGTTCGTTCGTGGGAATGCCCGGGTAACCGACCTTCTTGCCGGCGAGCTGCGATGGCCGGCTGATGCCCGATGACTCCAACGCCATCACTGAGTTCAGCGGATGCTGGACGACCGCGGCGATCGACACCACCGGAACCCCCTTGTTGCGCGCCAGTATGACGTCGGGCTGGTAGTTCATGCCAAAGTCGTCCGACCCGGAAGCGACGGTCTGTAGGACGGTCGACGGGTCTGACGGCGTGTACATAGTGACGTCAAGCCCCTCGTCCTCGAAGTAGCCCTTCTGTTGTGCGATAAACAGGCCGAGATGGTTGGCGTTGGGATACCAGTCCAGAGCCAACTTGACTGGTATGGTCTCCTCCTCACTACTGCACGCCATCGACATCAGTGCGATTGCCGCCAGCACAAGAGTCAGAGTGATCGTACGTTTCATCAGATTCCATCCTTCCTTATACAAACAATCCAGATTCACAATTCCGAATTCTTTGTCGCGCGCCACCAGGGAATGGCGAACCGTTCGAAGATTCCTACGGACGCGAACAGCCCAACACCCATAGCGGAAAGGATCGCGATCGCGGCGAACACCCGCTCGGTCAGGAATTGCGGCTTGGAGCGGATCATCAGGTATCCGAGACCCTCGCTCGATCCGACCCATTCTCCGATTACTGCGCCTATCACGCTGACCGCGATGGCGACTCGCATCCCGCTGAACAGGTAGGGCAGGGATGTGGGCACCTGCACCTTGAAGAAGACCTGAAGCCTGTGCGCTCCCAGTGTTCGCATGAGATTTACCATGTCTCGGTCGACCGACTTCAGGCCGTCTACCATGTTCACCACGATGGGGAAGAAGCTGATGAGAGCGACGACGATTACCTTCGGCGCCAGCCCGTACCCGACCCAGACGAGCAGCATCGGCGCGATCACTATGATCGGGATGGTCTGGGAAGCGATCACAAACGGGTAGATGGCACGTTCGAGGGTTCGTGATAGGCTGATAGCTGTCGCCAGCGCCACTCCGCAGGCCAGCGCCAGCCCGAATCCCACGACAATTTCAGACAGGGTCGCGCGTGTGTGCTTCCACAGAAGCCCTGCGTCGTTGTACAGCGCCGTACCTATGTCTGACGGTGCGGGCAGGAGCCACGTCTGCACGTCGAAGACCCTTACGTATGCCTCCCATACGCCGAGTATGCCGACCACGATGAGAAGCGACGGAAGCCACTGCCGGGCGGCGCGATCGAGAGACCTCGCCAGCGTACTGGCGTCGGTACCGGAGGCGGGCCGCGAGTGGTGGACCTCTACGCTCATAGGTAGCTCTCCTCCGGGGCCTCTTCCCTGATAGAGTTCAGAAGCGCCGACTTCAGAGCCATGAACGCCGGTGTCGAAAATACGTCAATGCTCCGGGGTCTGGAAAGGTCGACGCTCTGCACCATCTTCATCCTGCCCGGCCGCGCGGACATGACATAGACGCGGTCCGAGAGGAGGATGGCCTCATCTACGTCGTGCGTGACCAGGACAATGGTCTTCTGCATGGACTCCCACAGACTGGTGAGCCACTGGTGAATCTGCGTCCTGTTGAGCGCGTCAAGCGCGCCGAAAGGCTCGTCGAGAAGGAACACTTCCTGGTCGGCCAGAACGGTTCGCAGGAATGCGGCACGCTGGCGCATACCGCCGGAGAGCTCGTGGGGGTATGCGTTCTCGAAGCCCTCGAGTCCGAATCGCCCGAGATGCTGCCTGGCGCGCTGGCCTGCGTCTCTCTTGGACACACCTTGGAGTTCCAGGCCGAGAGTGGCGTTGTCGAGGACGCTCCGCCATGGCATCAGCAGGTCCTTCTGCTGCATGTAGCCGACCGAGCCCAGTCGTAGCCTGTCGGTGCCGCCGTGGAGCGCGACGCTTCCAGAGGTCGGGCTGTCAAGGCCGGCGATGATGTTCAGGAGAGTGCTCTTGCCGCATCCGGACGGTCCGATTATGGAGACGAATTCCCCTTCCTCGGCGTGAAAGTTGACATCTCGAAGAACTTGAAGTGGGCGCGAGTCACGCTCCATCATTTTTGAGACGTGTGCTGTCTCGATGGCATAGACTGCTGACTGCGACGACTGTGCCCCGAAGGCTGCGTCAGCGTCTTTCTCGTCTGTCCTGTTGAATGTCACCATCGGCCCAAACGCAAAACCGCCCACCTTGTCTGGGTGGGCGGTTTGCACGTGGTCGGCGGACTTCGCCACAGTCCCTACGCTGGCATTACCCAGATCAGGTTCTCAGGGGTCGACAGCGTCTCGGCTGCCCTCTCAGCCTGGCAATTCCAAGCTCCCCCAGGGCTGTATTTATGCTGAGCGGAAGTCTATCTGGGTCGGTGGTGGATGTCAAACTGTCGACCCCCTCCGAAATTGTATTAACCTAGTCCGTGAGCACACACCGTCAGTCGTCATTCCCGCGAAAGCGGGAATCCAAGGGGCGTGGCAATTTACTCCGAGGCTACCTACCAATTTCGAACAGGCTCCCTGGCCACTACTCCACTTGCCAGCCGCGCCGCCTTCTACCTAGAATGAGACTGCACACCAGTTCACGGACGGCGTATTTTCCTTGGGAACCACGTAACTTCCCTCAGATTCACCACCACGACTACTACGTAGCCTCTCGCGTGCCCGGCCCGGGGCGCAGCGAGGGGCTGTTGTGTGTTCCGGGCCGAAACTCCCTAGACACATTGAGTATTCGCCTCACCTTGCTGTGCGGGAAACGAGCCTGAGGGCAGGCACATAGGAGACGTAACATGGCACTTGAATCCGAGCAGGACCTCTCCGGCCTTCGTGAGAGGATCAGACACTCCACCGCTCACGTGATGGCAGATGTGGTTACGACGATGTTCCCCGATGCCAAGCTGGCTATCGGCCCCCCGACCGAAGACGGCTTCTACTACGACTTCATGATTGACAATCCCTTCACGCCTGAAGACCTCGAGGAGATAGAGCGACGCATGAGCGTGGTCATCTCTGAGGACCACGCCTTTGAGTATGCCGAGTACCCTCGCGAGAAGATGAACGAGATGAACTCGGACGAGCCGCTAAAGCTCGAAGTCATAGCCGGGATCCCAGACGACGAGCCGATCTCGACCTACACCCACCGTGACTTCGAGGACCTCTGCGCCGGCCCCCACGTCGATTCCACAGGCCGCATCCCGGCTTTCAAGCTACTCAGCGTCGCAGGCGCATACTGGCGCGGGGACGAGAACCGTCCCATGCTCCAGCGTATATACGGCACGGCCTTCGAGTCGCAGGAAGCGCTGGACGAACACCTCGAACGACTCGAACAGGCGAGGCTAAGGGACCACAGGACGGTTGGACGCGATCTCGACCTGTTCTCCGTTCATGACGAGACCGGCCCCGGACTCATCATCTGGCATCCGAAGGGGGCCCGTGTCCGCGGACTCGTGGAAGACGTCTGGAAGCGTGAGCACTATCGATGGGGCTACGATCTCGTCTACACCCCTCACATCGGGCGGTCTACGCTCTGGGAGACCAGCGGCCACCTGGAGAACTTCAAGGAGAACATGTTCGCTGCGATGGACATGGAAGGGCAGGAGTACTATCTCAAGCCCATGAACTGCCCGTTCCACATCATGTACTATCGAAATGGTCTGCGCAGCTACCGCGATCTGCCAATGCGGATCGGTGAATTGGGTTCCGTGTATCGGTACGAGCGCGGCGGCACGCTCCACGGGATGCTCCGAGTCAGGGGTATGACCCAGGACGATGCCCACATCTTCTGCAGACCTGACCAGATCGCTGCCGAGGTAAATGGGGTTCTCGATCTCACGTTCCACCTGTTGGACATGTTTGATTTCGCCGACTACTCTGTCATGCTTTCGACACGGCCAGACAAGGCAGTCGGCTCCGAAGAGGAGTGGGAGGTTGCCACCAGCTCACTCAGGTCCACTCTCGAAGAGCGTGGCATGGAGTACGAAGTCGAGGAGGGCGGGGGAGCGTTCTACGGACCGAAGATAGACGTCCACATAAGAGACGCCATCGGGCGTCTCTGGCAGTGTACGACAGTTCAGTTCGACTTCAATTTGCCCCGCAGATTCGGGCTGACCTACATCGGCGCGGATGGCGCTGAGCACCAGCCGTACATGGTCCATCGCGCACTCTTTGGCTCCATGGAGCGGTTCATGGGCGTACTCATCGAGCACTTCGGCGGCGCCTTCCCGACCTGGCTGGCGCCGGTGCAGGCATCGATCATTCCTATTGCGGACCGCCACCATGAATACGCCGAGATGGTTCGCGGTACGCTGTCCGATGCGGGAATACGTGCCGAGACCGACCTGCGCAACGAGCGCATGGGCTTCAAGATACGGGAAGCCCAGATGCAGAAGGTGCCGTATATGCTGATCGTCGGAGACCGTGAGATCGCTGCTGACGCGGTAGGTGTTCGCCTACGCTCGGGAGAAGATCTCGGGGCCACGCCCGTGTCTGTGCTCGTTGACAGGATCGTTGAGGAGACGACTTCTGGGTCTGGCTGACCAGCTGGCGGCCTGGGCGACGGTTGAGGGCAAGTTTGACCTCAACGGCCGCTCTACACGTTGTTGAGAGAAGTGCAAGACTCCGAATTCCTACCCGTCATTCCCGCGAAAGCGGGAATCCACAGGCCAGCAACCACCGTTCACCATACTGGACTCCCGCTTTCGCGGGAGTGACGAGACTACTTCCGACGGAGTTTTGGACTTGTCTCACGTTGTTGCCCGTTTGTTGCATCTATGATATATTCTGTGAAACTCAGGTACGGGCCTGAGCTAGCCTTATTTGGGAAAAGCTTAAAGAAGAGGTGTCAGGATACCCCCACGGGACTACAGAGCCAACGAGCAGATAAGAATTCCGCAGGTCCGCGTCATTGACGAGGAGGGTACTCAGTTGGGGGTGATGGACACCCGCGATGCGCTCCAGATCGCCGACGAACGCGGATACGACCTCGTTGAGGTCGCTCCAGCCGCCGCGCCGCCCGTGTGTCGCCTTATGGACTTCGGCAAGTTCAAGTACGAGGCAACACGCAAGGAGCGCGAAGCACGCAAGGCCCGCAGGTCCAGGCCGACCAACGAACTGCGTGAGGTCAGGATGAAAACGCGCATCGGCGAGCACGATCGCCTAGCCAAGACACGTCTCGCAAAGCGCCTTCTCGACCAGGGATCGAAGGTCAAGGTCTCGGTTATGTTCCGAGGCCGCGAGAATGACCATCCTGAGATTGGAATGGCGTTGCTGCGCAAGGTTGCCGAAGCGCTCGTGGACGACGCCGCGCTCGAAAGCACCCCTAGGTTCGAGAGCAGAAGAATGCTCTCGATGGTGCTGACGCCAATAATACCCCCAGCTCCCAGGGAGCAAGGGCCAGAACGTCAACCGGAGAAAGTCAGTGCCTAAACTCAAGACTCACAAAGGCGCCAAGCGACGGTTCAGAATCACGGGCACAGGCAAGCTGGTCCGGATGAAGGGACACAGAAGTCACTTGCGACGCAAGAAGACCGCTAGGGCGAAGCGTCTGTTCGCCAAGAAGATTGAGGCGAGCCCGTCCGATGTCAAAATGCTGAAGCGTGCGCTTCCATACGGGCTTCGCTAACTGCTAGAATCTCAAGTCCGGCCGTAACTCCACGCCGCCCCTTCCAAGTGCAGGGGCGGTTGCATGTCTGAGCAGAGAGGTAACCAAATTGACGCGGATCAAGCGCGGTGTCACTAAGCGAAAGCGTCACAAGAAGATACTAAAGATGACCAAGGGTCATCAGGGTGGGCGACACTCCCTATTCAGGCAGGCCAACGAGTCGATGCTGAAGGCCTACTCATACGCGTTCGCTCACCGGCGCGAGCGCAAGGGTGACATGCGCAAGCTCTGGAACATCAAGATCAACGCTGCCGCCCGCGCCAACGGCATAAGCTACAGCAAGCTCATTTATGGCATGCGGCTCGCCGGCATTGAGGTCAACCGCAAAATGCTGGCCGATGTCGCGATGCGGGACCCGGAAGGGTTCACGCAGATAGTCGAGACCGTAAAGCAGCACCTCGAGCCGGCCGCGGCCGCCTGATAAGCGCTCACGACTTATCTGAGCAGCACCCTGATGTCCTGAACGATCTCTGACGGGTCCAAAGGCGAGGTGAACACCACCCGCCTCCGACCTTCCCGGTCGATCAGGAACACGGGGGCCGAGTGTATCACCAGGTATCGCTCGGCTATCGCGGCGCTAAGACTGTCCACTGCCCCGCGAGGCTCCGGCGTGGGAGTCTCTTCCTTCGGGCTCTCCGCGTATGGATCGACGTAGTAACTCTGCCAGATCGGGGCTAACGTCTCTTGGTTGCCTACTAGAAACTGCCACTCGTCCTTCAGCTCCCAGCGATCTAGATATTCGCGCGCGGTCTTCACCGTGTCTCGCTCGGGATCGACGCTGATTGCAACGAACTCGACCTCGCTCGCATCATCGGCTGCCAACTGTGTCTGGACGTCCCTCAGCTGGGTCGTGACAATCGGACACACGTCTGGACAGTAGGTATACAGGAACGTGAGGACCACGACTCGACCCTGGAGGCTCTCAAGCTTGACAGGCTGGTCAAGTTGGTTGGTCAGGCTTACCGCAGGCGCGCGGTCAGTGTTCTTGAGGACTGTGCCGTTGAATTCGGCATCTGACGGCTCGTTGCCGCATCCTGCCAGGGCGAGTAGCAGCACGACGGTGACGGTCAACAGCGTCAGGTAAAGGGAGTACCCTGGCGTAGGGCCTGTGCGCAAGGGGTTGGGCGACGGATCGCTCTGCTCGGGCCGCATGGCGGCTGCTAGGCGGGGACTACTCTGCCGGCTCGTTGCGGGTAAGCAGGTACGCGACAATGGGAACCAGCAAAACCAGCGCAGCTCCGAGCACAATTACTGCCTCGACGCCGATGACCTCGTTCAGCACAATGAAAAGCGTGCCAAGTCCGCCGCCATAGATCGCGATCAGCAAGATCGCCAGGAACGGGAATAGTATCGAGAATCTAAACTCTTTGCTCATCTAGGGGTCTCCTCCAGCCCGGGAGTGCCGTCTCCGAGGTAACTCATGCGTTGTCTTCGGTTGGCCTGACGCAACTGCTCCTCTTCGCCGTACCACCGGTAGAACGTCACTACCAGTAGGCCGAGGAAGAGCAGTCCGCCTCCGACCTTCATAATAATCGCGCCGATCTGCTGATCGGTCAGCGCCGACAGCGTCGTAATCCTTGGTGCATCTATGTAGAACTCGTAGAGTGGTCCCCCTGCGAACGTCAGCGCTCCAAAGACGATAATCTGCGCGACCGAGAGTCCGAACAGGTACATCATCTGCATCGGGTACGACACCCTTGGGAGCTCCGCCATCGTGCTAGTAAGGGGCCACCACATGACCATGGCCGTCGAAATCATCATCATGTGCTCGACAACGTGGACAACGTTGTTCGACAGAGAGGAGTTGTAGAGTGCCGGGACGTGCCACAGCGAAAAGACTATGTTGAAGACCAGAAACGCTCCGATCGGATGCGTTATGGTCCGCGCTGCCTTGAATGCCCAGTCCGGGCGCAGGAACGGGCGAATAAGCCAGTGAGGCAAACCGCGGATCAGCAGTGGCGGCGCGACCAGCGTCAGCAGGACGTGCTGGAGCATGTGAACGCTGAAGAGGTAGTTGTCGCTGATTACGTTGATCGGAGAGACAAGCGCAACGAACAGTACCAGTACTCCCAGCGTGAATGTGGCCACCTGTCTGGGGTCCACGTAGTCTGCCCAGTCGTTTCGCTCGCGTAGAGGACCGACTCCGAGCAGGTACAGACCCTCTATGGCGACCAGTAGCACCACCGACTCGGGTTCGGCCTGCCACATCGTCCACAGCGACCCTGTGCCGAGTCCCATCCCTCATCTCCTTCCGGTGCCAACGGCCTAGAGAAAGTTGCGTCAGCACGTCCTCCACGACCAGTTTGCTTAGATCAGGAACCAGTTGAAGAGGGCCATAAGCGCGAAAATGACGCCTGTCGCGACGAACATTCCAAAGAAGAACATCCCCGAGAACACCTTCGAGTCGAACTTCAGGTGCATGTAGTACAGGACTACCAAGGCGAATTTGCCAATCGACAGTACTGCCAGTATGGGAATGATCCCGTAGCTCAGCGGGGTGATGTAGAAGATCGCGACTTCAACGGCAGTCAGCGCCGACAGGATCATTGCTACCTTGAAGTACGTCGCCGGTGTCGGGTGGCCCGTGTGGACGGTGCCGCCATCGCCTCCGTGCTCTTCGACCTGAATGTTCTCCTGACTCATGCCATCTCCCCGAATCTGTTACTCTCGTTTCACGTGCAGGGACTAAGATCGTTGCTGACTCAATGCGCGACGCCCGCGGTTGCTGCCCCGGGGAACCCTTCGAATATGCCGAACAGGTAGACGACCGTGAAAATCACGATCCAAACGATGTCAACGAAGTGCCAGTAAAGTGCCGCGAGGTCCACGTCCAGGTTTTTCTCTGGGGTCACGCCGCCCTTCCTGAACGAGTGGAACAGAATCGACAGCAGCCAGATCACGCCAATCGTCACGTGCGCGCCATGGAATCCCGTAAGCGTAAAGAATGAAGATCCGAACAGATTGGTCCGCGGCGTAAGTCCGTGGACCGCGAAATCCCTGAACTCAAACGTCTGGAAGGCGAGGAACGTGGCCCCCATGATCGCGGTCGCTGCAAGCCATATTCGGAATGCCTTCAGGTTCCCCCTGACCAACCAGGAATATGCCAACACCATGCTCATCGAGCTCATCAGCAGTACGAAAGTGCTTACCGACGTGACAGGGATGTCGAAGACGTCGATAGGGTAGGGACCAACGAGGCTCTTCCCCTTGTACACTAGATAGGTGGCAATCAGGGTGCCGAAGAACATGCAGTCCGATCCCAAGAACGCCCACATGAGGAGCTTTCTGTGGTTCAGACCCGTCGTCGTTGGTTCGTGTTCACCGTGGATGGCGGCATCAGCTTGTGCCACTTAAGAAGCCTCCGTGCTATTAGTAGGCCGCGTGCGCGCCGTCCGGATCAGGGTCGTTGACCGGCTCGAACGACCAGCGATAGACAGATACCATTCCGATCACCACGCCGACTACCGTGAACGTCAGAGCAGCCCAGTTCAGCGACCGGATACCCGCCGCGTCCACGTTCATGAGATATACCAAGCTGAACCCTGCGATAAACAGTCCGAGCGAGACGAAGAGCGGCCAGTACGACGGTTGCGGCAGGTGTATGTCGTGCTCGTCCTCCTCGTCGGAACCGCCTGCTACGACGGGAACGTCAGTAGTGGTACGCTCGCGCCTGCGCTGCTTCTCTTCCCACCAGTCGTCCCTGTCCAGTACGTGCGGGATCTCAGCGAAGTTGTATTCAGGCGGCGGAGACGGAATCGACCACTCGAGTGTCCGTCCGTCCCACGGGTCCGCGCCCGCCAGCTCCCCCTTCGTCCAGCTTCTCCACATGTTGTAGATGAAGAACACGAATCCGACGGCCAGCATGAACGCGCCTAGCGTCGAGACCAGGTTCCAGAAGTCCCATCCCATCCCTCCATAGTAGGTGTAGATCCGGCGCGGCATACCGTTGAGGCCAGTGAAGTGCATCGGGAAGAACGTGACGTTCTGCCCAATGAACATCAGCCAGAAGTGTATCTGGCCCAATTTCTCGTCGTACATGCGCCCGGTCAGTTTCGGGAACCAGTAGTACACGCCCGCAAGTATCGCGAAGATCGCCCCTCCAAAGAGCACATAGTGAATGTGGGCGACGACGAAGTACGTGTCCTGCTGCTGAGCATCAGAAGGTGCTACCGCGTGCATCACGCCACTGATTCCACCGATGACGAACATCGACACGAACGCGATCGCGAACAGCATTGGAGTTTTCAGGTTGATCGACCCGCCCCACATTGTGCCCATCCAGTTGAACACCTTGATGCCCGTCGGCACCGCGATCGCCATTGTGGTCAACGCGAAGACCGAGTTCGCGACCGGCCCGAGTCCCACTGTGAACATGTGGTGGCTCCAGACCATCCAGCCCATGAAGGCGATTACGATTCCAGCCAGCACGACCGTCTGGTACCCGAACAGGGGCTTTCTGGAGAACACAGGGATGACATCAGAGACGATTCCCATTGCCGGCAGTATCAATATGTAGACCTCTGGATGTCCGAATACCCAGAAGAGGTGCTGCCAGAGCACCGGATTGGCCCCGGCCGCGACGTTGAAGAAGTTCATTCCAAAGGCGCGGTCGAACAGCAGCTCGATCAGCGCGACGGTGATTACCGGGAACGCCAGCACAAGCAGTATCGCTGTCACCATCGTCATCCACGTAAACAGCGGCATTCTCATCAGGCTCATGCCCGGTGCCCGCATGTTGACAATAGTAACGATGAAGTTGAATGACGCTGCCAGCGACGCTATTCCCAGCACCTGCAACGACACGATCCACACGTCGATCCCGTGCCCGGTGTTGAACGTGATTCCGGTCAGCGGCGAATAGCCGAACCAGCCTCCATTGGGCGCGGCGTGCATGAACCAACTCAGTTTGAGAATGAGCGCCCCTGCGAGGAACGTCCAGTAACTGAATGCGTTGAGCCTTGGGAAGGCGACGTCACGTGCCCCTATCTGGAGAGGGACCACGAAGTTGAAGAAGGCCGCGGACAGCGGCATCACGCCAAGGAAAATCATCGTCGTGGCGTGCATAGTGAAGAGCTGGTTGAATATCTCAGGCGTGACGAGGTTCTGTTCAGGCCTCATCAACTGTGTGCGGATTATTATGGCTTCAATCCCGCCCGAGAAGAACATGATGAAAGCCGTCACACCGTAGAGGACGCCTATGCGTTTATGATCGATTGTGGTCAACCAGTTCCAGATCCCCGTTGGGTGGACTGGTCTTGGAATCGTTAGGGGAATGGTCGTCATCCCGTTCCTCCGAACATTTGCGTCACAGTTGCTGAGCCTTACTTGAGGCTTGAGACATACGCGACCAACGCTGAAAGTTCAGCTTCGGTCAGCTTATTGGCAGGGTCTATGTAAGGCGCTCCGCGCCGTGCCATTATGTTGCCCGTCTTGGCTGCCTCCGGGTCCTCGATCCAGGTCCTGAGGTTGCGCTGGAGTATCGAGTCGTTTACTTTCCCATCTTCCCCGAGGTTTTCGAAAACACCGCCTGCGAGCTGCGTACGAGTCGCAACGTGTGTCAGGTTCGGACCGTCGCGCCCGGGGGTGCCATTCGGAGTTACGGACTCAGTAGCGTGGCAGCCGCTACAGCCAGCTTTCACGAACAGGCTCTTGCCTTCCGAGATCAGCGGGTCCTGCGACTCGACTGCCGGCGATGCCTGGTATCTCAACCAGGCATCGAAGTCCTCTCGCGTCTGGACAACGACTTTGAAGCGCATGTTGGCGTGCTGAACTCCGCAGAACTCGGCGCACTGGGCGTAGTACCTGCCTGTTCGATCGGCCTTGATCCACATGGTGTTGCCATTGCTGGGCACCATATCGACTTTGCCCGCGATTTTCGGGATCCAGAAGCTATGGATCACGTCCACGGACTCGAGGTTCACGTTGACGACCTCGTTGACGGGTATGTAAAGATCGTTCGCGAAGACCACCTCCTGGGTGGGATCGTCCGGGTGCGGGTACCTGAATTCGAACCACCACTGGTGGCCGATCGCCTCTACCGTCAAAGCGTGTGGCTCCGGAGAGACCTGGTTGTCAAAAATCGTGAATACGGTTGGGATAGCTACGAGAATAAGCAGCGCCGCCGGGCCCACTGTCCAGGCAAACTCAACCGTGCTATTGCCCTCGATCTGCTCCGGCACTTCGTCCGCTCTGCGCCTGCGGAACTTGATAACCGAGTAGACGAGTGCGCCTTCCACGAGGATGAAGACAACTGTGCCGGCGGCGAATATCACCCAGAATAGGTTCAACTGCGACTGTGCGACCGGGCCCTGGGCATCGAACGTGGACTGAGGATCGTTGGGCGTGCAACCGAACACAAACGCCAGCAGGACGCCAACCACTGCAAGGCCGACCAATATCCCACTTCGCTTCAACAACACTCTGGACATATTCCCGGAATCCCTCTGACTGGTGCCTAATGACTTAGAAATCGCTGGTGACACCAGTGATAAAATCTATCAAAGCGCCCTATGCCAGTCAAGGATGTCAGCGGCTGATCGAACGCCTGCTGATGTTCGTTGAACGACAGGGTTCCCGCGCCCGGTCTGAGCGCGTGAAACCGGCGCATACGTCCTTTGCAAAAGCGCCATCATACTCCGACCATGCTGTCTATCATCATGAGCGTGAACAGCAGCGCGAGATACGCAAGCGAATACAGATAGGTGGATTTAGCTCCCTCTATCCCCGGCCTGCGCATCAACCTGTAAGCTGAATAGACGAACCCGATTCCCAGTGCGAGCGCGCCTACAAAGTAAACCCACCCGACTGCTCTGGTCGTGAAGAACATCGCTGTCAGAGCAGTTAATAGGATTGTGTACAGTAGAATGGACCGCTTCGTCTCGCTGATTCCTGCAACTACCGGCAGCATCGGCACGCCAGCTTCCGAGTAGTCGTCCTTGATCAGCAGCGAGAGGGCCCAGAAGTGGGGCGGAGTCCAGAAGAAGACGATTGCGAACATGTAGAGCGCCGGCAGGTCCAGGCTGCCGGTGACCGCAACCCAGCCGACCATCGGTGGGATTGCGCCTGCGGCGCCTCCTATAACTATGTTCTGCGGCGTGCTCCTCTTCAGTGTCATCGTATAAACAAACACGTAGAACAGGGTGGCTGAGAGTGTGAGAACCGCGCTAAGCGGATTCACGAGCCATCCGAGGATTGCAAAAGCAAAGACGTTGAGCGTGATGCCAAACCACATTGCGTGTATCGGTGGGATACTGCCGCTGGCGACCGGACGTGTTGCGGTCCGACTCATAAGCTGGTCGATATCGCGGTCCAGATAGTGGTTGAGGGCGTTCGCTCCTCCAGCTGCAATCGCGCCACCTGAAAGGACGATAACTGTCAGCAGCGGGTCGGGCGTCCCACCAGAGGCGAGGAACATCCCGCCCAATGCCGTGAAGACCAGCAAGGAGATGATTCTTGGCTTTGTGAGAGCCACATAGGACCGAAGTATCGACTGGGGTCGTTGGACTGTTATGGTCGAGGTTGCCATTACATAATGCCTGATTAAGCCTGTCGGTAACGCAGGGCTGCGGCTGCGGTCGCAGTACTTTGTTGCGGTAGGTAGGTCAGGCCGACCATGGTCACCAGTGAGGCCCAAACAAGTGTCGCTACGCTCAGGTGAACTGCCTTGAAGTCTGCACCGAACGCCGTCCAGATCACTGCCGCGCCGACCACTACCTGTACGACGAATGCCACGATGACGCCCACGGCCGCCAAACGCGCCGGGCCGTTATCGGAAAACGTGCGTATCACATGCCACGCCGCCGCCAGTACAATTAGTCCAACTGCCGCCGCGATATACCGGTGGCCCATGTGAATCATGTACGCTACCGCCTCGTCCGGCCAGAAGCTGCCTCTGCACAGCGGCCACGTAGCGCACGATGTGCCTGCTCCGTAACCTACCATGTACGATCCTGACAGAATCAGGACGAACGCCCCGGCGAGTGCCGCGAGTGCAAGTTTTTCGGTACGTGGTCTTGGCCTCAATAATGTAATCGCATGTTCGCGGACACGGCTGCTGTTCCATCCTGAAATCGCCGTAACGATCAGGCAGGCCAGCAGCAGCTCTGCAATCCCGAGGTGAATCAGCACGACCCACCAAGCCAGCTCAGTTAACACCGTGACTCCACCCAATATGGCGGCCGCCAACACCAAGGCCAGCCCGGCGACGCTGCTGCGTAAGACGACCGCGTTCTCGCGGAAGTGCAGCCATGCCAGAGCTGCCGTGCCCGCTACGAACAGACTAAGAACTGATGCTGACAGGCGGTGGCTATATTCGATCATCGTCGGCACGCTAAACGGAGGGATGATCTGACCGTAACACAGAGGCCAGTCGGGACAACCCAGTCCTGAGTCAGTGACTCTCACCACGCCCCCAAGTGTGACCTGGCCGAATGCCGAAATCGCGGCGGCGACCACGACTGTGCGGAAAATGATCTGTGCCCTGTCGCTTGACAACGTCTCAGGAGTCTTGTGAATGAGCTACTGGAACCGGCGGCAGAGAATGCCGAATGTGCAATATTTCACGAACGGAAGGATAGCACAGGGCCGTACCATCGTCAATCAGACAGAGCCCCATGTGGCAAGTAAGGTAACGACTTGGCTTTTCTTGACTGTCAACGGCGCTCATAACTAGAATTAGCCAGTCGAAGGAACGGCTCCAGCACGCCGACCTGTTCCTGCGGCTCCTGATAACTCACTGGGCCCGCTAGCTCAATTCGGCAGAGCAACTGACTCTTAATCAGTAGGTTCTCGGTTCAAGTCCGAGGCGGGTCACTTCCGAATTCAGGACTTCGCGTAGCATGTTAATCGTTGGGAAGGAACACGGTCTCCTGTTCTGGTAGACTCCAACGAATGCTCAGAAACTCGACCTCTCGCTATTTGGTCGGGATGTTTATGCCCCGGGACACCAGCGGGCTTTTGACATGCGGGGGATTGCATGTTCGACCACCTGGAAATCAGGAACTTCAAATCCGTCGAGCACTTAGAGTTTAATTGTCGAAGAGTCAACGTCTTCCTTGGAGAGCCCAATTCGGGCAAATCCAACATTCTTGAGGCGCTTGGGCTCGTCTCTTACGTTGTGCATTCCAAACGCATGAGCGACCTCCGAGCGTATGTGAGATTCGGCGAAATCGGGGATCTGTTCCATGAAGGCAACCTCAATCGCATCCTTGAGATAACCTTGAACCGGGCCCGCCCTCTCGCCGGCGAGCTCCACGTACAGGAGCGTGTCGGTCTTCGACTGGGATTCCTAAGGGGTCGATTCAGGGGCGGTGTGGGCGAGGAGGGCATGATACGGGAGCAGGGTTCCGAGCCGATTCGTTCTCGTATGGAACTTGGCGCATATTCGATATTGGGAAATAGTGAGACCCTCAGCGTCAGACTTGGCGGCGACACACTTGGCATCGTGTCGGACTGCAAGTACTACAGGTTTGCTCCAACGTCAACTTTTCCTGTGAAGGCCGGCGGATATCTTCTACCGCCATACGGTGGGAACCTGCTCTCAGTGCTGCTCAGGGACCAGGAACTGCTGGCCGAAGTGATGGAGCTGTTCGCGTCGAGGGGAATGCGCCTGAGTTTAGACGCGGATGACGACAGAATCGAGGTCTCAAAGCAGTTCGGGAGTGCAGTTTTTTCTCATCCTTACCACCTGACTTCCGAGACACTTCAGAGGTTCGTGTTCCACTTAGCAGCGTTGCGCACCAACTCAGATTCAACTCTTGTCTTCGAGGATCCGGAGGGAAGGGCGTTCCCAGACCACGCCACGTACCTGGCCGAGAGCATTGCGCTTGACGACGGCGGCAACCAGTACTTTGTATCGGCCCATAGCCCATATTTCTTACTCCCGATTCTGGACAAGACCCCTTCAGACGACATCGCCGTGTTTATGACTTACAGCGACGGCTACAGAACCAGTGTAAGACAGCTAGCTCCAGACGACCTTGCCAAGGTATCTGACGGCATCGACGTATTCTCCAACTTTGAGACGTTTCTCTAGGAAGGTCACTCATGCGATATGGATTTGCCCTCCCCAAAAGCACCGACGGCTCAGAGCTGGTCAAGTTTGCCAAGGCCGTAGAAAACTTTGGTTTCGAGTCGGTCTGGGTAGGAGACCACATAGTGCTGCCCGCTGAGGAGACTAATCAGTACCCCTACACGCCGGATGGTCGTTTCGTCTCCCGCCCTGACGATCCTCAGCTCGACGCGTTCATAGTTCTAAGCTACATCGCCTCTTCCACGTCTACAGTCGACATCGGTACGACGGTTGCCATAGTCCCGTACCGCAATCCGATTCTGCAGGCCAAGATGTTCGCCACGCTCGACGTCCTTACCGGCGGGCGCGCCGTCTGTGGTGTCGGTGTCGGCTGGCTGGAGAAGGAGTTCGATGTACTCGGCGCTTCTTACCCGGACCGCGGTCCGGTGACTGACGAGTATCTCCAGATTTTCAGAACGCTCTGGACCGAGGATGAACCTGAGTTTCACGGAGAGCACTACGACTTCGACGGGATTTACTTTGCTCCCAAGCCGGTGCGAGACGGCCACATTCCTATCTGGGTCGGAGGTCACACCCGAAGGGCAGTCAGGCGTACGGTGAAGTACGGTGACGCCTGGCATCCGACGCGACAGACTCCTGACTTCGTCGCGCATCACCTCCCGTATATGCGCGAGTACTGCGAGACCGTAGGCCGTGATCCGGCGGAGATTACGATGTCGCTGAAGCGCACGCTGCATTTCACCGATCTCGGAATGGAAGAGGGGCCGGCCAATCGCTCGAACGGCGCGCTCATCGCGTCCACCGGCGAAGTCATCGAAGACGTCCGGTCTTGCATTGAGATTGGGATCGATCAACTCACGTTCGATTTCCGAACTTCAGGTGTCGACGACTGCGTTCGTACAATGGAGCACTTCGCCACGACGGTGGCTCCCGCGGTCTGATGTCGGGCGAAGATGACCGAGGTCCGCGCCTCTGCGCCGAAGTCGGTCCAAGCTCGGAATCTCTTGAGCTTCTGCCGCTCCTAAAGAGAGTCTCGCGGGCGTTTTACCTCTCGATCAGGGTGCTGCCGGAACGGATCAGACAGCCTGTCGGACTTGCATACCTGCTTGCCAGAGCGGCAGACACGATAGCTGACACCGAAGCCGTCTCGCCGGACGAGCGCCTCTCCATGTTGCTCACATTCCGGCAGATATTGGTGTCAGGGAAGTGTGAGAGTGAGCAGATCTGTCTCCTGCAGTCGATGACGGAGCACCAGCCGACCGTGGCTGAGCGCGATCTGCTGAGCGCGATCCCTGGAGTGCTATTTGGCCTCGGTCAATTGCTCAGCGGAGACCGTGACCTTGTGACGTCCATTGTGGTCAAGCTGACCGAGGGGATGGAATTCGATCTGAGGCGATTTCCACCTGGAGAGTCCCGGGGAATCCGATCACTAGCCGACTCCCGCGAGCTGGACAAGTACACTTACCTTGTCGCGGGCTGTGTCGGCGAGTTCTGGACGCGAATCACAGTTTCGCACACGCGGGAGCTCTCGGCATGGGACATTGACCGAATGTGCGCGATCAGTGTCAGGTTCGGGCAGGCACTTCAGATGACAAACGTTCTTAGGGATATCCCTGCGGACCTTAGCTCCGGTCGAAGCTACTTGCCGGCTGATTGGTTCGCTGAGATTGGACTTACTCCGCACGACCTGTCCGATCCCCGCGTCGGACTTGCGGCCAGGCCAGTTCTGGCGCGCGGCGTGGAGGTGGCGTTGGAGCATTTCGCTGAGGCAGAACGATACGTTGCCGCGATTCCTTCCAGTTGCGTCCGGCTGCGTCTAGCTGCCATCTGGCCGTTGCTGATGGGCCTTGCCACCCTGGAAAAGGTCGCTCGAAATCCGTACTGGCTGAATCCGAAAGTGCGCGCCAAGGTGTCCAGGGTATGGGTTTTCAGGATGATAGGAGTGTCTCTGCTAGTGGGACGCTCAAATGGCCTGGTCTCATGGTGGATTCGGCGGTTGACGCGGCGTGTGCGGTCGGAGATCGCTAGGCCCTAGAACTCCGTTCGATCAACTTGGTTGACCACCATCGGACCCGCCAATAGAATTGGCCCGACTTTCGTCCGACCAGCAGCACCATTGGGTGTAACTCGGAAGGAGCACCAATGAAGATAACAGGCTACGAGACAGGAGTTGTCGCACTTCCCAGGCAGTCGGGCCCGCTTTCTTCAGGTCCCGGCAGCGTGACCGCCAGCTTTGTCACACTAAAACTCAGGACCGACGAAGGCGTCGAGGGGATTGGCTACGCCGGATTCGTCTCAGATGTGATGCTCAAGGCGCTGAAACAGTCGGTGGACAGCCTCTCTGAGCAGACCGTCGGGTCGGACCCGATGATGGTAGAGCAGATCAGCGCTCGGCTTATGGCGCTCGGTGGCAGCGGCGCTCCGGCCGGCCTGGTGACAAGGTCCGTGTCCGCAATTGACGTGGCCTTGTGGGACATCCGCGGCAAGGCCCTCGGCCAGCCAGTCTATAGGCTCCTCGGCGGGTTCGCTGATCGTGTTCCGACATATGCCAGCGGACATCTCTGGCGGACGTATGACCTGGACATGCTCGCCAGAACCGGCCCTGAACTGGTGGAGCAGGGGTTCACAGCAATGAAGTTCAGGATGGGAGGCGAGGACACCGACGCGAAGGAGATCGAGCGTATGCGCGTCATGCGCTCAGCAGTCGGCGACGACATCGACCTCATGGTGGATATCAACCAGGGGTGGGACATCAACACGACCATGAGGATTGGACGCCTCATGTCGGAATTCGGCCTATTCTGGCTCGAAGACCCGATACATCACCAGGACTATGACGGCTATGCGCGCATCGCGGATGCCCTGGATACACCCATCGCGACAGGTGAATATCACTATGGCACTGTGCCGTTCCGACACATGGTTGAACGCCGCTCGCTGGATATCGTAATGGTCGACCTGCTAAGGGTAGGCGGGCTGACCGGGTTCATGAAGGTGGCGCACATGGCGGAGGTGTTCAACCTGCCGGTGGTCAGCCACCTCGCGACGGAGGTGCTCGTTCATGCGATAGCGGCGGCTCCCAACGGTCTGACAGTTGAGCACATGCCCTGGACGTTCGACATGTTCACCGAGGAACCAGAGGTTGAGAACGGACAGATCGTTCTGCCACAGACTCCGGGGCTGGGGGTCGAGTTTGACGAAGAGAAGCTGGCCCGTTACGCAGTGGACTAGGTCTGGGGTCCACCCCACGGCAACTCGACCTCGTCGGCGCCTCCGCCTTCGACGATTTCTACTAATTCCAGGTCGAACGTGAGGCCGCGTCCCGCCAGTGGGTGGTTGGCGTCAAGTATTACCCTATCGCCTATTATGTCAATGACCACGAAACGGAGCTGTTGTCCGTCGGCGTCTTGGCCCACCAGGGTGACACCTAACTCGACACCGGGAGGCAGTTCAGAAATATCCTCCTCCATCATCATGTCCTGATTGTGGGGGCCGTATGCCTGGCTTGCTGGTATATTGACCGTCTTCTTTTCGCCGGGAGACATGCCGAGCACTGCGCTCTCGAAGCCGGCCACGACCTGTCTCGCGCCCAGTGTGAACTCCAGAGGCTCGCCGCGTTCGTGGGACGAGTCGAATTGCTCTCCACCCGTAGTGCCGACGTAGTGGACTCGGACCTCGTCGCCGAGTCTCGCGGGCCTGTTTTGTTCACTTTCTGTCATTGCGCTGAGCCTGCCTGCAGGTGACTTCTAACTGGAGACGCTGACAACTGCGCGTCCAGGTCCTCGTAGTCTTGATAGCCGATCAACTGGTAGAGCTCCGAGCGCGTCTGCATCGTGTCCAGCAGACCTGCCTGGGTGCCGAGCTGCAGAACGTCCTTCATGGCGGTCCGCATCGCCTGAGCAGCGACTCGCAGCGATGTAACGGGAAATATAACTAGCTGATATCCAAGGGCTCCGAACTCGGATACGTTCAAGTAGGGAGTTTTGCCAAACTCGGTCATGTTCGCCACCAGCGGGCCGCCTACCGATCTAGAGTAGTGTCGAAACTCGTCCGCCGATTCGAGGGCCTCAGGAAAGACGATGTCCGCGCCGGCTTCCAGATACATGCGACCGCGTTCAATCGCGTCGTCCATGCCGAAAATCGCCTTGGCGTCTGTCCTGGCCACGATCAGTGAAGTGGACCGCGCGTGAGTGGCCGCTCTTATCTTGGTGGAGAACTCGTACGGGTCGATCACCTGTTTTCCGTCGAGGTGGCCGCACCGTTTGGGCATCACCTGGTCCTCGATCTGGATTGCGGCCGCGCCTGCGGCTTCCAGCTCCTTGACCGTCCTGTAGGTGTTAAGTGCCTCGCCGAATCCCGTATCCGCATCAACAATCAGCGGCAGGCTGGTTGCTCTCGTCACCCACCTTACCGCTGATGCAAGCTCATCGAGCGTGAACAGCCCGACGTCGGGTACCCCCAAACTCGCGGAGAAGGCCGCGCCGGAGAAGTAGAGCGCCTTGAAGCCTACGTCCTCCGCAATCAGCGCAGAGAGAGGATTGAACACACCCGCCACGGGTATCGGTCCACCATCGGCGAGTAGATCGCTCAGGCCGTCTGCCTTCCGTGAAGTTCCTGCTCGAATCCCCAAGGTCATCGGAGCGTCATCCCATGAAGCTCCTGCTATCCTCGCCGGCAGTCCACTCCTCATCTGCGCCGTCTTGTGGAGAGAAGCCGATGAGGCTCTGACCGGCCTCGATGTCCCAAATTCTCAGATCGTTCTTAGACATTCCGTACACGATCGCGAAGCCTACCGAGGGCGGGGCGTCGACAGCCTTCTGTATCAGCTGTGCCGCATCTCGGTGACTAAGCCACAGCGATAGCGCGGCGGGATGGAATGTGGGATCGTCCGGCGTCATCACCCAGCCGATTCGCAGGCAGATCACGGAGAGTTCGTACTCATCCTGGTAGTAGCTGCCCAGAACCTCCCCGAACGCCTTGCTCACTCCATACAGGCTGTCGGGTCGGAGGTCCTTGTGGTCAAGCATCCTGAACGGACGCCTGACTTCAGCCAATCTGCCTTCGTAGATTGCCTTGTACGGGTCGTCCTTCAGCGGGTAGAAGCCCACCGCGTGATTGGTGCTGGCGAGAATAACGCGCCTTGCGCCAGCCAGTCGCGCGGCCTCGTACACGTTACGGGTACCGACTATGTTGTTGTTAAGCGTCGATTCCCAAGACGCCTTTGGACTCGGGTCCGCGCCAAGGTGCACGACGACTTCAACGCCTTCAAATGCGGGACGGACCGAGTCGAGGTCGCTCAGGTCGGCTACGTGGGAGTTCGGCCATCCGCAGTCGGTCAAGTCCAGACCGACCAGGTCATACCTGTACCCCAACTTGCTGCCGACGATGCCGCCGATCTGCCCGGCCGCACCCGTAACCAGAACGCGCGCTTTGTCTATCATACTATTCTCCGTTCACACTTTCGGAGCGCTAGGCTAGAATGTCAGCGGCGCGGCGTCAGGAGTTTCCCCGAAGCGCCAAAACCAGTAGTGTGACCACTATCGGCACAACCACAGTCCAGAGTGCTCTTCGTGGAGTGAATCGAAACATGTCGACCTCCGCTGCTGCTATCACGCAGCGCCGACGGAATGTTACCACAGATACCGGACCCAGTCCGGCACAGGCCCTCGAATGCTCGGAGGCCAGATGAGGAGACGCTTCCGGCTGATAGCGCTAGACGTCGACGGCACTATCCGCGACCGAGATCGGCAGATCTCCGAACGGACTCGTTCCGCCATAGATCGTGCACGTGAGAAAGGCGCCTACGTCACGCTGGCTACGGGTAGAACGTTCCTCAGCGCACTCAGCGCGTCCACAGATCTGGCATTGACGTGTCCGTTAATCACTTTTCAGGGGGCACACGTTGCGGAGCCGGACGGCGAAATTCTCTGGCACACTCCGCTCACTTCCGAGATGACCGGCGCCGCGCTTGCCGCACTGTCGGGCAGGGCTGAGTTCGACGTCATGGCCTACTTCGGAAACGAGGTGTTCGTGATGGAACCGTCTGACTGGGCGATAGATTACGGTGAACGGAACTCCATTCCGATCCATGTCGTACATCCCAGTAAGATCGAGGCTGGTCCAATGACTCGTTTGGTAGTGAGGGGCGACGATGACGCGATCGAGCTACTTGAGACCGAACTGAAAGAACGGTTCAACGGCTCTCTGTACGTCACGAGATCGCTCTCGTATTTCTGCGAGATACTCCACCCGGAAGCGGGGAAGGACAAGGCGATCGAATGGCTGTGCAGGTACCTGAACATCAGCACCAGCGACACCCTGGCGTTCGGCAACGGGTACAACGACATACAGATGCTCAGCGAGGCGGGACTGGGTGTCGCAGTTGATGGAGCGGTCCCGCAGGCTATGGCAGTCGCGGACTTTGTGGCGCCGTCAATGGAAGACGATGGCGTTGCGAGGGTGCTCGAGTACCTGCTTGATGGAGGTTGCGTGGGATGAATACGTCGGGTTCTCCCGTGATAGTGGTATTGGGCGGCATTAATATGGACCTCGTTGCCACGTCGGCACGGATGCCCGAAGTCGGTGAGACCGTCTTTGGCCGGTCGTTTCACACCGCACCCGGCGGCAAAGGGGCGAACCAGGCTGTCGCTGCCGCCCGACTAGGGGCTGAGGTGCGCATGGTGGGACGAGTCGGCGATGATCAGTTCGGACCTATGCTGCTTGAGGAAATGCGCTCCGAGGGCATTGACGTGTCTGGCGTCTCGGTCGATCCGGTCAATCCTTCGGGGATCGCACTGATCCTGCTCGACGACCAGGCCCAGAACATCATCGTGGCTGTCTATGGGGCGAACATGGCGTGCGACGAGCAAGAGGTCTTGTCCGTACGGGATGCGCTCAAAGGCGCTGACGTGCTGCTGTTACAGTTGGAGGTCCCGTTACCTGTCGCACTACGGGCGGCAGGGCTTGCTAGGGAGTTGGGAGTGACCGTCGTCTGGGACCCTGCTCCCGCACTAGATATGGGCCAGGATGCCTATCGCTTGTGCGACGTGCTGACTCCGAATCAGGTCGAGGCAGAATTTCTGACAGGGATCGCAGTCACCGACCCAGACTCAGCGGAGCGTGCGGCTAAGGCACTGGTCGATCAGGGGGCGCCCGCCGCCGTCGCCAAATTGGGCGAGGGAGGAGCATTTTTCTCAGCCGCAGATGGGAGTGGATTCGTACCGGCGTTTGACGTGAATGCCGTCGATTCAGTAGCCGCCGGCGATGCCTTTGCTGCCGGACTGGGAGTCGCTCTCGCCGAAGGTCAGCCCTTTCCGGATGCAGTCATGTTCGGTTCGGCCGTCGGCGCTCTTGCTGTCACAAAGAGCGGCGCGCAGGAGGCAATGCCTTTCCGGCATGAGGTGGATGCGCTGCTCGCGCGATCCTGAATCACTGCATGACTCGCCCACCCAGTCATAGCTGATGCCAGACCGTCCAACACCGGAGGCGGCTAGTCTGAGCAGCAAGACGGGACGCTCGGACCTTTCTCAGCGCGCGACTACGATTGTACTGGCGGCAATACTCCTGATCGCCCTCGCGCTCCGCCTGTATGGTTTGAACTGGGACGAAGGTTTCGGCTGGACTCCGCATCCAGACGAACGGGCGATTCTATTCAAGGTAATCGAGATCGAACCGCCCGGACTTGGCGAGCTATCTGTCCTCCTGGACGCCGAGGAGAGTCCGTGGAACCCGCGATGGTTCCCTTACGGTAGCTTTCCGCTCTATCTCCTGAAAGTCCTCGACATACTTCGTAGCGACCTGACCGGGTCTGGGTCTGAGGACTTAAGGGTTCCCGCACGCGCGGTCTCGGCCCTGGCAGACGTTGTCACTATTCTGATCGCCTATCTGATCGGGAAGGCATTGTGGTCTCGCCGGGTGGGTGTCCTTGCCGCCGGACTCATTGCGTTCTCCGTCATTCACATCCAGCTAAGCCACTTCTTCGCCGTCGACACTCTTATGGCCCTGTTCGCGACGGCGACCCTGTACTTCCTGATCAGAGTAGCCCGGCGAGGTCGGTACTCCGATTCCGCGCTCGCCGGACTCTGCATAGGTCTCGGCCTGGCGACAAAGGTTAGTGTCGCTCCAATACTCGCTGCCTATGTCGTGGGCCATTTCATCTTCGCGACCGGGCTCGTGTCCACTAACGCTGGCCGACCTTCGTCGATTTTCGACCGGATGTCGACGGGCATGAAGGGCGCGCTCTTTGGTCTAGTGGTAATGGTCGGAACCGTCCTGGTAGTCCAGCCCTACGCGTTCCTGGACTGGAGCCGCTTCTACAGCGACTTCGCAGAGCAGTCAGAGATGGTGCGCAGGATTCGGGACTACCCGTACACGCGCCAGTACATCGATACCACACCGTACCTCTACCATGTGCAGCAGCTGGCGATATGGGGTCTTGGACTGCCGTTGGGCGTTATTGCCTGGGCCGGCTCCGTCTATGCGGCAGTCAAGGGTCTGCGGGTCTGGTATGCGGCCGCCTATCTCATCTTTGGCATCGCGGTTCCGGCATCCATTCTGATGTTGTCGAGCAGCGTCATGGCGACTCTGCTGGCTTCGGCCGTCGCCGTGGGCGCCCTTGTTGTCACCGTCCCCCTCCGGTCGGCGAACACCAGATTGGACACGATTCTTCTCTCCTGGGTGGTGCCGTACTTTCTGATCGTCGGCGCGTTCGACGTGAAGTTCATGCGCTATATGCTTCCGATCATGCCGGTGCTCGCCCTGTTTGGGGCAAGAATGGTGGTCGATATCTGGTCGTGGGCGAAGCGCGCTCACAGCGGCATACGTACTGCGGTCATTGCGTTTGCTATCGCAGGCGCTGCGGTTACCGCGTTCTATGGATTGTCCTACATGGGGATCTATTCTGAGCGACACCCGGCGGTTCGAGCTTCTGAGTGGATCACTGCCAACGTACCTGCCGGCTCGATAATCTTGAAGGAGCATTGGGAGGAGGGTCTGCCGGGCCTGTACGACTATCGAATCCAAGAGATGCCGATGTATGAACCGGACCTGCCCGCGAAAGTCAGGCGGATGAGCGAACTACTGTCAGAGGCGGACTACGTCGTGATTTACAGCAACCGGCTCTATGGCACAGTCGCCCGCCTGCCCGATCGCTACCCCGTGAGCAGGGCGTACTATCAGCAGCTTTTTGATGGGGGTCTTGGATACGAGCTGGAGACACACTTCACGTCTTATGCCAACCTGCTGGGCGTAGGGTTTGTGGACGAGACTTTCGAGCGGCCCGACTTGCCGCCACCCGGCAATCTGGCCGGCAATCTGGCCGATGCGCGCCCGCATTCCGTTTCGATCAATCTCGGATACGCAGACGAGAGCTTCTCCGTCTATGACCATCCTAAGGTGCTGATCTTCGGCAACGTCGAGCGACTCGACTCGGATGAGATCATGAGACGCATCGTCGAAGGGTCAGGCGGGTATCCGGTGGTCGACCCACTTAGAGACTGGGAGGAAGTTGAAACTGACACCGGCCGCCAGCTCATGCTCACCGAGCAAGAGTCCGCGGATCGTCAGGCGGGTGGGACATGGAGCCAGATAGTCGACACCGGCGGCATGGCTGGGCGTGCCCCGGTGCTGCTATGGCTTGTAGTGGTCGAGGTAATTGCTCTCGTGTCAGTGCCGCTATGCTTCGTAGTCTTCAGACCATTTGCCGACCGGGGCTGGCTCATGTCCAAAGCTGTGGGGCTGCTGATTGTCGGCCTTGGCGCGTGGCTGCTCGCCAGCCTGGAGCTACTGTCGTTCAGCAGGTCGACCGCTTTCGCGGTACTTCTGGCTTTCGCGGCTATCAACACAGTGCTGCTGATCGCCAACCGCGTCGAGTTCGCTGAATTCTTGAGACAACGCTGGAAGACAATCGCCGTGGCAGAGATGGTCTTCCTTGCCGCGTTTATTGCGTTCATCATCATCCGAATGGCGAATCCTGATCTGTGGCACCCGTATCGCGGCGGCGAAAAGCCGATGGATTTCGCCTATCTGAACGCCGTGCTGAAGTCGGTCCATATGCCGCCCTATGATCCGTGGTTCTCAGGGGGATACCTGAACTACTACTACTGGGGGCAGTTCCTGGTGGCGACACTGATCCACCTGACCAGGATAGTTCCCGAGGTCGCAGTCAATCTTGCCGTGCCGACCTTCTTCGCGATGACAGCTGCGCTGTCATACTCGGTCGTTTACAACCTCGCGTCGTGGGTAGGAAAGTCAGGAGGCAGGGCGGCGCCGTCACCTGTGTTTGCGGGACTGGGGGGAGTTCTATTCGTTACCGTTCTCGGGAACCTGGACGGCGCGATTCAGCTCGGTCAGTCCGCGTGGAGGGCAGTGATCCAGGGGCTTCCTGCCAGTGAGTTCGATTTCTGGCGCTCCAGTCGCATGATGCCGCCCGACCCTCCGGGCCACGAGATAACAGAGTTTCCGTACTTCACATTCCTGTTTGCCGATCCCCACGCGCATCTGTGGGCTCTTCCATTTACGATACTTTGCATCGGTATTTCCGCGTCAGTTGTCATGGATCTTGCTCGCGGCGGCTCTCCGTCTTCGGTGTGGAGACCTGGCCACCTACTCACGCTCATGATGTTAGGAATAGCGGTAGGGGCGTTGCGTCTTCTGAACACATGGGACTATCCCACGTATCTTCTGTTTGGCTTCGCGGCCGTCACGCTCGCCGAGTACCTGGCCCAGGGCGGCCTGTCAGGGGGGATGATCTTCCGCGCAGCGGCCAAGTCCGTGCTGATACTGGCAGTGGGGTTCATCGTCTTCCTGCCATTCCACCTCACCAACGAGACCTTCTTTCTTGGGGTAGAACGCACAACCAATCAGACAGCCCTTTGGCAGTTCCTTGCGATCTTTGGAGTGTTCGTGTACGTGATCGGCTCCTACTGTCTATGGGTGCTGAGACGAGAAGTGGCGGCTTGCTGGAGTACGGTCCGGCGGGGAAGCAACGCACTCTCCCGTACCATGAGGGGCGAAGCTATGCCTGACAGTGTGGTTGTGTCTGGCCTGCACATGCATGTCGGTCCGAGCCTAGCACTAGTGGCTGTCTCCTTGGCCTTGCTGGCAGGGCTGCTACTGACGGCCCTGCTCTCGGGGTCAGGATGGGGGACCGTCATGTTTGCCTGCGTTCTGCTCGTACTCGTAGGACTGGTGGCCCTCAGGTCACTGATCTACAGGAACGTGGAAACGCCCAGTGCCACGTTCGTCGCCCTCGCCTGCGGAACTGCTCTCGCGATCGTCATCGGGCTCGACTTTGTCAGGGTTGAGGGCGACATCGAGAGGATGAACAGCGTGTTCAAGTTCTACATCCAGGTTTGGGTGCTGCTCGCTCTGGCGGCCGCGTATTTCACCTGGCGCATGATCGGTCCGTCGGGCAGTAGCCGAGCTACATTGTGGAACTATCGCCGGATATGGATGGGTGGTCTCGCCGTGCTGGTGTTAGGCGCCGCCGTGTTTACTGTGCTCGGCAGCCAGGACAGGCTCCGCGACCGTTTTGACATTAATGCAGTTCCACTAACACTAGATGGGCTCGCCTACGCTTCGGGCACAACCTACCGGGACCGGGAGGGACCAATAGACCTTGAGGCTGACCTCGAGGGCGTTCACTGGTTGCGAAAGCACGTTGAGGGGTCTCCCGTGATTCTGGAGGGCAACACGCCCCTCTACCGGTGGGGCGGGAGAGTATCGATCCACACGGGACTTCCCAGTGTTATTGGATGGCGATGGCACCAGCAGCAACAGCGATGGGGTTATCTACACCAGGTTGACCGTCGGATCCGCGACGTGGACCGTATATACTCGACTACCGACTCTTCCGAGGCTGTTGATCTGCTTGATCGCTACGGAGTGAAGTACATCTACGTGGGCCAGGTCGAGCGTCTGTACTACCCCGAACCTGGCATCTCGAAGTTCGACGACGCTCTCAAATCACATCTGACGCCAGTGTTCCATACGAAAGAGGTAACGATCTACGAATTCACCGGGTAAACTCGACGGAGGGTGCAAGTGTGCAGGAGCATCAAGCAGCTTAGAAACTCCGAACGACCCGCCACCGATGAAGAGATAAGAGAAGCCGCGCTCCAATTCGTAAGAAAGATCAGCGGATATAGAAAGCCCTCAAAGGTCAACACGGCTGTCTTTGATCAAGCCGTGGATGACGTCACTACTGTGTCCCGAACTCTTCTGAGCTCGTTGCAGCTGCGGGGTGTGACACCTCGCCAGCAGTGAATGGTTCGGATTTGGTCACCCTCACTACCAAATACCGCTAGCCATCCTCTTCGATAGGTTTATATGATCGACCATGACATCCTCACTACAGGACGAGTTTTACCATGGTTATTCCTCAGATAACAATCGACCTGATGGAAGCTTACGAGGCTTTGGGGCCTCTAGCGCTCATTGTGCTGGGCATCGTTGCGTACGGGGTCTTCGTCTTCAATTTCTACAGATTCCTCGCCCGTAAGGACATAATTACCCTAGACCTCCAGAAGCACAATCAGGCCAAACGTCGCGCCCTCAGAAAGAGCATTTCGGTTATCTTCTATATATTCAAGTGCCTGATACTCTATCCCGTCTTTGTATTCTTCTGGTTCTGCGTAATGGCTGGACTGCTCTACGTATTGAGCAGGAATCATACGACAGAAACAGTCATGCTTGTCGCGATGGGAGTTGTGGGCGCCATTCGAATATGTTCGTATTACAAAGAAGCGCTTGCGGTCGACATCGCAAAGATTGTCCCCTTCGCACTGCTGGGTATCATGCTGATCGACAACTCGATTGTAAGGTTCGTGGAACCGACCGAGAGTGTTTGGGAAGCCGCACTCCTATGGGAGACTGTGATCTACTATCTCGTTGCCGTTGTAGTGATCGAGTTCTTGCTGAGGATGACTACGGGCCTGTATGGGCTACTGAAGGCCAGACGAGGAGCCCGAAAGCTGCGGAGGCAAAAAGCAGCCCAGGCTCATAAGGCGATGGCTGGACCCCAGTATGCTCACCATCCTCCGGTTCCGGAGCCGCAATCTCCCACGACGAGTCCAGCACTTGCCCATGCTATGAACCAAGGATCAGAGGAAGGGAATTCCTCCCGGGGTGGGCGGCGGACGGATAGCCCTACGAGCCCAAGCGTTGGACAGCCCGCAATGGGTGTCAATCTTCAGAGCTATGAGATGCCGGAAGTTACGGATTGGATGCGCAGAAGGGCGACCCTGGCCCCTCCACCTTCGTATGCTGCTGGGACATCCCGCAAGGCGTGACCGACCAAACGTCCGCTAGCAGGTAGGGGCAATTAGTGGACGCAATTTAGCCTGCCCTTCTTACTGAGCCGACGCACCTCCGTCAAGCACCAGAGGCTGCCCGGTCATGAATGACGACTCATCGGAAGCGAGGAACAGCGCGCCGTAAGCGATCTCCCTCGGCTGGCCGTGGCGCTTCATGAAGTTCGAGTTCGCCGCGTCGGCCAGGAACTGTTCTCGATCCTCCCCGGTAAACTGCCTGTGGAGCTCAGTGGCTTGGGTAAGGATCGCGCCTGGGCAGACGCAGTTGACCCGAATGTTGTCGGGGGCCAGATCCAATGCTAGGCAACGAGTCAGCTGGAGCAGCGCGCCCTTTGAGGTGTTGTACGGAACGAATGCCTGCTGTGCAAGGAAGCTCGACACCGACGCTATGTTCACGATCGACCCGCCGCCGGCGTTTCGCATGTGGGGCAGAACGTGCTTTACCGTGTACGAAGGCCCCAGGACGTTGACGCCGAGCACCCGCTGCCAGTCGGCGTCTGTGACCTGTTCTACGGTGCCGAAAACGAACGCTGCCGCGTCGTTAACAAGGACGTTAACCCCTCCGTAGGCCGCGACTGAGGCTTCAACCAGGCTCTCGACCTCGGGCTCTTTGGACACGTCGGTGGCGACGAACGTGGCTGTGCCGCCAGCATTTTGAACAATGTCCACTGTTGCCTCACCGCCGTCGGTGTCGATGTCTGCGACCACGACCTTGGCGCCTTCAGAGGCGAACAGCTCGCATATCGCCCTGCCGATCCCTGCCGCACCGCCGGTTACGATTGCGGCCTTGCCGTCGAGTCTCATGCCACACTCCTTAGGTGAGAACTAAATCTAGTCTGTGTGGAAAACCTCTTCCAGCTCCACCATCATCTGGTCGGGCAAGGCGCCTTCCGGGATCTCGAAGTAGGGCGCCATGAACTCCTGCCAACGCGCGTTCGCTTCCTCCCTGGACATGCCCGCAAGGGATGCCGCTAAGTCGTCCTCGGCTTCAAAGTAGCCGAACAGCAGACCGTCGGGACGTGCGAACAGCGAGTAGTTTCGCCAACCGTTCCGGCTGAGCGCGTCCAGCATCTCCGGCCACACCGCCTGATGATGCTCCGTGTACTCAGGCAGCAGCTCCTGCTTTACCTTCAGCAGAAATCCAACGCGCTTGATCTCGCTTCTCCTGTGGGACTGGGTACCGCGTTCGGAGTGGTTTACGCTGGTTCGGATGGGGAAAGGGGTCTGGAGCGGGAGACGGGATTCGAACCCGCGACAGCCTGCTTGGAAGGCAGGAACTCTACCACTGAGTTACTCCCGCTCACTCTTACTAGGATACGTAGGCGGAGCGGAGACGGTCAACTGCTTGGGTGAACAGACGGAAGTAGTCTCGTCACTCCCGCGAAGCTTGTCCCCGTGAAAACGGGGAGCGGGAGTCCAGTATGGTGAACGGTGGTTGCTGGCCTGTGGATTCCCGCTTTCGCGAGAATGACGGGTAGGAATTCGGAGTTTTGCACTTCTCTCTGAACACTACCTGTCCAGACCAAAGAGGCCGAACAACTCTTCGCGACTCAATTGGGTGGAAAGATCCAGCGACACATCGTCGATGAGTTGGTCGAAGAGGTCCTGCTTACGCTCCAGAATTTGGTCGATGCGTTCCTCGATGGTTCCAGAGCAGGAGTACTTGATGACGTTGACTTTGACGGTCTGACCGATTCGGTGGCTCCGGTCTTCGGCCTGCCGCTCTACGGCTGGGTTCCACCAGCGGTCCAGGTGGAACACGTAGGACGCCTCCTGCAGATTCAGGCCCAGTCCGCCGGCGCGCAGGGACAGTACCATCACCTTGTGCTCGTTGCTGGTCTTGAACCGGTCGATGACAGCGGTGCGCTCATGTTGAGGCATGTCACCCGTCAGGGTGAGAGGGTCGAATTCTCTCAGGTATCTGGCCGCGGCGGCCACGCCGGAGGTATCGCTGGTGTATTGGGAGAAGATCAGTGCCTTGTGTCCCTGCGCGGACAACTGCATGATTCGGTCATTGATGTCGTTCAGCTTGCTGGACTCGCCGGTCTTCGGGTCTGCGTTGCAGATCTGCTTCAGTCGAACGATCAGCTCGAGCACGTGCACAATACCCACTTCGGCGCCCAGGGACTTCAGGTAGATAATGCCGTCCTGTTCGGCCTTGTCATAGCTGGCGCGCTGCCTGGGATGCAGGTCGATGGTCAACTTGGTGACCTGCTTGGGCGGCAGGTCTTCCAGTACGTCGCTCTTCTTGCGTCGAAGCTGCAGCTCGCGATGTCGCTTCAGCAACTCCGGGCCCTGGCTGTAGCGTTTTGGCGAAGATTTCGCGTCGTGATCGACGAACTCCAGTATCGAGGCCAACTCCTCTTCATGGTTCTCGATGGGTGTGCCCGTCAGCGCCCATGAGCGGACCCTTCGCAGCCCCTTGAGCGCGTTACTAGTGTCGTTGCGATTCTTGATCCGCTGGGCCTCATCGGCAACGACGATGTCCCACGTTCTCATCACCGGTGACTGGGAGTTATGGCCGAAGTCAGAGCGCAACGTGTCGTAACTAACCAAGGTCACGTCTCTCTCCGCTGACCATTGCCAGGAACGGTCGGCCGCCGGGCCTCTGATGATGATGGCGGAAAGCTCAGGCGCCCACTTCGCTATCTCACGCCGCCACTGGTCCAGCACACCGGCCGGAGCCACCACCAAGCACGAGTCGACCTCCCGCCTGGTCCGTAGAATCCGCATAGCCGCAACGGCCTGAATGGTCTTTCCCAGTCCCATGTCGTCGGCTAACAGCAGCCGTTCCATGTCGAGCAGCGCGCGGACACCGTCTTCCTGAAAAGGCATCAGCTCCCCGGGCCACTTTAGCTGGATGTCCCTCCCGGACGGGGAGCGTTGTTGAGGAGCGGCTAGAATTGCCCACAACCGCTCTGCCAATCTCAGGTCGGACGGCTCTCTTAGCCTCGATAGTGGTTTCGACTCCCGAATGCCTTGCTGAGTTCTCATCAAGGAAGTGGCAGTATGTCGCGTGCGCTCCGCTGGAGGGAACAGGCTGACCACCGTGGTCAGCCCTGAAACATTGACCAAGCCCCACACCTGCTGATGCTCGAACGCTTCGGAAATGCACTCGGTGACCCGATCGAATGGTTCGAATGGATCATCACGTTCCATAAGATCGTCGAGAACCCGGTGAGCGTCGGACACCCTGACTGGCTGTTCTGTCGCCCATAGGAGACGTTGGGAGTTCTCGTTACGGGAACCGATGGACTCAGGGCCGTTGTACACTATGGGGTCAATGGGTCTGACGAGACAGGAGGGCAGCTTGACCCGAAGGTCGTCGGCGAACATCCTTGCCGGTATCTCATCGGCCAAGCCGAGTAAAAGCGCCGGGGATATGGAGGTCGCTCGAAACAGAGACTTGGCAAGAGCCGGCAGGGCTGTCAGTCTGCCGTTCACACTCTGTCCGAGCGACGGGTCCCGCGCGTCCATGCGTGTGAAGCAGAACGTCAGCGGCTCTCCCTGCGCCGAGGTCTGGAAGAGCGCGGCCCGGATGCCCTTGCCGCCGGCCTCTTCGACGAACCTCAACCACGCCACCGCGTCGCGCGGATAGCGATCGGTCGGGTCGTCGAAGGGTATCGACAATTCAGCAAATCCTCGTGCCGAGAAGGGCTTCTGGATCACTTATTCGTCGTCGTCTTTGGAAGCCCGTTCCTGGTCTGTGTTCTCTTCATACGTGAAAATGAACTCGTCGCTTACGGTCTCAGGGTCAGATCCCGGAAACAGCCTCAGCAGGTCCCATGCGTTGATGGATGCGCGTACTTTGTGACGCATTCTTCCTCGGAACCCGGCGCCGCCAGCCTTTCCTGTCAACTGCGGTGCGTCCCATCCGTAGGCTTCGCTGTATAGCTGCCGCAGCTTCTCTACAGTGGAGTTAACGTCATCGTCGTTGGGAGGACTCAAGGGTACACACTCCCGTTCCAGCATCCTCATGCCGGTCTCAGCGCGGGCGGTGATACTCCTGTATCTGTCATTGGCATTCAGCCTCGCCCCGATGTAGTCGTGATCTTTCTTCGCACCGTCAGGGCTGATGACCACGGACGCGAAGTCGTCGGTCACTGTGCCGACGACTACCAGACCGGGGTAGCTCTCACTGACGGCCTGCCCCATCCACCGAGCTAGCTCAGCGTAAGACCTGCCTCGCTGCAATATGGAGTAGGATCCTACAAGTTCGATCTCGTCCAGCAGGATTACCCAACCTCGATATCCGGCGACTTTAATGAGTTCGACGGCGAAACGAAGGCGCTGCGGCGGTAAGTCGGCGGCTTTGGGGGCGCTGAATGTGTGGGTCAGATGCTGTCCGATCTGTCTCAGTCCACTCTTCACTCTGGAAATCAGTATCCGGTCTCCCGCCCAGAACGACTCAATCTCGCCGTTAAGCTCAAGGTCTCCGGATCTCTCGTGAACGACGAGGCTTGCGGGAAACATTGGACTTATGAGGCCGCTCGTAGCGGCATCGTTTGCCCAACGGAAGAAGTCTGCGTACTGCTCGGAGTCCGTGTCCATGGCGTGTGCTAATTCTTCAATGAGTCGCCCGCCACGTTCCGGTATCCGACCGTTCTCCATCGCGGATGTGAACACCTTGCTCAGATCGTACAGCGGCGTCTCCTTACTGATGACCACCTTGCTGCAAATGAAGTTCTGCGAAAGAGCCTGATGCTCAAGGTGAGACAGCAGGTGGGACTTGCCCGAACCGAAGTCTCCGGAAACTAGCATCCCCAAAGAGTTGGCCGGAGGGTTATCAGTGTCCATAGCCCCGCCCAAAATCTCGTCAAATCGGGCTTCCGCGCGCGGCTGGTTGCAGCCCATGATTCGCACAGCCTCCCTGTTGGGCACGCCGTTGCGGAGCGCTTCCAACGCCCGCCGGCAGGTGAGGACGTAATCTTCCTCAGCGCGAGCTACCATGGCACATCCTCCTCTTCCGATTCATCTTCAGACAGTCGAACCAAGGATGCGGCTGGATTGACTAAGTTCCGGTCGCGAACGTCATCCATCACGCGAGTACGCAGCGCCGAGTAAATGCTCCATCCCCTCGCAGATTGTTCGTCGATGAAATCGTAGTTGGTCACCACCACGAACAGCGTTCCCGACAGCCTGCCGACATCGTCGATGAACTCCCGCATCAGTTCATAGTGCTCCATGGTCATGGCCTTGGTGTAGTACCGTTTGCCATCGGGGGGCTTGGGCCTGCGGGCCAATGTTACGCGGGAATTGTCCAGAAGAATCACCGTCCCGGAATACCCTACGTGACGCACCCAGTACAAGGCTGACTCAATGAAGTACCGGGCTGTGGTTCGATTGATGCTGGTGCGGATAGCGAACGGACGGACGTTGCCAATCCGCGTATTGGCCCCCGTCAGCCAGTCCATCAGCGGCTGATCAGAGTAATCCCCCTGCGTCCCGATGTCCCCATTCATCAGGCAGAGCTGGGTCATGCATACCCGGAAGTCCCTGACCATGTTCTGGTTTCTATAGACGCTGTTCTGTATAGCCCGATTCATGGTCAGGCGGACGAATGATGAATCCAAATCATTGGCTGTTGCAATGGCGTCGATGAGGTTGCCAGCGCCGTCACGGTCTGCGCCGTCGGTCTGATAGCCATTTTCTAAGGCCAGACTCAGCATCAGCCGACGAGCCAGCAGACGCCAATCGATCTGTGAGGCCAGTCCGAAGAAGATGTCCTGGGGCATGTACGCGCGCATATTGTCCGCGTTCAGATCTACGAATACGTAGTTCAACTTCCTAGATCGCCCCTTCACCGTCTCGTAAAGGTCCGCTTTCAGGTCATCGGTAGTTACCGCGAACTTGACGGAAGCGCCGCCATCCATAATGAACGTGGATAGATACTCCTCATCGAGGAATTTCAGCCAGTCGCGAACGGGAATGGTGTTCGGCATCAGCCTTCCTCGGTAAACCGGATTCCGTAATACTCGACACCCTGTCCATCCGGCCCGGTGAATGAGAACAGGTCACGCGAACGCCTACGGGTGCCGGTAGAGGACGGAAAAGAGACGACAGCACCCCTTCTGGTGCTTCGGGGACCCTCGGACTCCAGAATGTAGATGTCCCTGGCGAAGTCTGTGCGGTCATACTCGCGGCTGCTACCCGGCAAAGATGTGAGAAGACTGTATATCCTGACCAAGGGCACCACACGCCCACTGCCATCCATCATGCGGCCTGAAGATTCTCCGCTCACGATGTCGGAATAGACTCTATACAGAGAGTCCAAGAATTGGGCCGATGAGAAGCTGCTTGACCTTTGCTGATTCTTGAGCAACAGACCAGCCAGGTGGGACGGTCTGATGTTGGATTCCTTCTTTCTGTCGACTCTGACCGCGCGTTCGCCCGGCAGAATTCTCACTATCGACGGATACGAGATCAAGTTTCCATCGCGCTCGTAGATATCAAGTTCGATCTCCGAGGCGGCGTTGATAAGCTCCTCGGCGTATCCGTCAGCGAGGTATTGTTCCTCGGACTCCGGGGCAAGCGTCCAAGACGACGAAGCGTTGGCTACTTCTTGCCGCAGCTCGTCGAGAGCGTCGCTGAGCCTGTCTTGGGCGCGCCTGATCGCAGCCACGTTTCCAGTCTTGGCAGCCCTCGCAAGCGCCCCGGCCTGGAGGCCCAAGCGTCTGGAGGATTCTCTGGCCGAGTCCGCCGCTCGTTCTGTATCTCTGAATGCGTGTTCAAAGCTAATCACTGTCTGCTCCGTGAGGGTGATTATAGACTTCAGCCCAATGTTGTCAAACGACCTGTGTGATTGGCACCGTATCAGTTCAGTTGGGGTCAAGTGTCCCCCGGTTATCTCTGATAAATCTCGCTATGCACCACTCACTCAAGATCTCCCCAGTTATCTCCGGCTTTTAGCTCCACAGCCAGAGGGACTTCCAGGCTCATTGACGCGGGCATCAGCTCCATGACGATCTCGGACATCTGGTCCAGCTCTTCACGCGGCACCTCGAATATCAGCTCGTCATGCACCTGGAGAATCATCTTCGACTTCATTTTGAGGTCGATCATCCTGTCCATGATCTGGGTCATGGCGATCTTAATGATGTCAGCGGCTGTGCCCTGTATCGGCATGTTGATCGCCGCGCGCTCTGCTGCGCTGCGCACTTGGAAGTTGCGGACGTCTATATTCGGGAGAAACCTCCGCCGCCCAAGGGCGGTCTCGACATAGCCGCGCGCCTTGCAGGTCTTGATGGTCTCGTCTACGTAGCCCCGAATGCCTGGATACTGTTCGAAGTAAGTGTCAATGAACTCCTGGCCCTGATGTGGACTCAGGTCAGTCTGCCGGGAAATTCCGAAAGCCGTCAGCCCGTATAAGACGCCGAAGTTGAGTATCTTCGCAATCCGGCGCATCTCACCTGTCACGCCTTCTATCGGCACTTCGTATACGAGCGAAGAGGTCGCGCTGTGTATGTCCTCACCCCTGTGGAACGCCTCCAGCAGCGACGGGTCCTTGGAGAAGTGGGCGAGCACTCGAAGCTCAATCTGTGAGTAGTCGGCGGCCAATAGCGTCCAGTCGGGAGCGTCCTGGGCTACGAAGGCCTGTCTAACGCGACGTCCGAGTTCTGTCCGCACGGGAATGTTCTGCACGTTCGGGTCGTTCGATGACACCCGTCCGGTTGCTGACCCTGTCTGGTTGTACTTGGTATGTATTCTGCCCGTGACAGGGTTGACCATGCCGGGCAGGGCATCAACGTAAGTAGACTTGATCTTCGAGAGCTGACGGAAGTGCAGGATGTTGTCCAGAACAGCGTATGCACTTGGGTCCACGCTATCCAGCGTCCCGGTGTCGAGCTGCGCCTTCAGTCCTTCCAGAGATGAGGCGTCGGTGGAGAAGCCCGTCTTGGTCTTTCGAGTCGGCGGCAGCCGGAGTTCGTCGAACAAAACGCCTCCGAGCTGCTGAGACGAGTTCAGGTTGAACTCGTGACCGACGGTCTCGTACATGGCTTGGCGGATGTCGTCGAGATCGGTCCCGAGCTCAGTCGACATCTTGTTCAGAAGATCGACGTCCACCGCGACGCCGTCCCGCTGCATTCGGACCAGGACCGGGACCAGTGGCAGCTCGTACCGCTGTAGCATGTCGTCGATTCCAATTTGCCTGACTTCCGGCTCCAGTTTGCGCCTGAGACGCTCGGTGAAGTCGGCGTCGGCAGTCGCATAGTCCGCTGCGCTGGCGATGTCGACCTGGTCCATCGTCTTCTGGTTACGGCCACGTCCGATCAGATCGGTGATCGGTGTCATCTCCTTGCCAAACATGTCCAGTGTGAGATTCTTCAGTCCAACTGAGGGGCGGCCCGCGGCATGAGCGGCCAGCATGGTGTCAAAGGCGAGTCCTTCGACCTTTAAGCCGTGGTTCTCCAGAACCATCATGTCGTAGTTGGCGTTGTGAGCCGTCTTAGGGACATCGGGATTCGTGAAGATCGGCCCAAGTCTCTCAAGCACGTCGTCGATTGGGATCTGTGTGCCCTCGAGGTGTCCCACCGGGACGTACCAGCCTGAGCGCGGCTCCGTCGAGAACGACAGGCCGACCAGCCTGGCGACCATCGGGTCCTGCGAGGTCGTCTCGGTGTCGAAAGAGAATCCATTGGGCGTGTCGAGCACTTCCAACAGGTCATCGAGCTTGTCCCGTGTGTCCACGATCTTGTAGTCGACGGGTGGAGACTCAGGCGCGAGGTCGAAAGATCTCTGCGCCCCGCCTGTATCGTTCTCGGATGCCGGAATCCGGGACACAATGCTGTAGAACTCCAACGAGGTCAGAAGATCTACTACGTCCTTTCGGTCGAAGTCTCCGAATCTGGCGTGATCGAGGTCGAGCGCGACGTCAGCGTCTAGTTTGATGGTTGTCAGGAACAGCGCCCTGAGAGCGACATCCTGGTTCTCGGTGAGGCTCTTCTTTACGCTTGGCGGCTTCACCTCGTCGAGATGTTCGTAGATACCGTCGATGCTGCCGTACTCCTGGAGCAGCCCGATCGCTCGCTTTCTGCCCACTCGCGGCACGCCGGGTATATTGTCCGACGAGTCGCCTTCCAGGGCTTTGATCTCCGCTACGGTCTCGGGGCCAAGACCGTCGTAGCGTTCCTTCACCGCATCGATGTCGTAGACGGTCCTTTTCCCGACCGCGTGGCTGAGCAAAATGTTCACCTGCGGCGAAACCAGTTGAAGCGTATCGGTGTCCCCAGTCAGAACGAGCGTGTTGATCCCCTGCTCTTCGGCCTGTCTGCAGAGCGTGCCCAGCACGTCGTCGGCCTCATAGCCAGCCTGTTCGAAGATTGGCACGCGGAATGCAGTCATGAGCTCCCTAACGCGGTCGAACTGGGGGCGAAGCTCAGGTGGAGTGGGCGGGCGATGGGCCTTGTACTCCTCGAACGACTCGTGTCTGAACGTAGGAGCCGACACATCGAACGCTATTGCGACGTGCGTCGGGTTGCGATCGTTCAGAGTCTTCAGAAAGATGTTCAGGAACCCGAAGATGGCGCGCACGTCCTCGCCAGTGGCCCGGACGTTAAGTGGCTCACGGATCGCGTGCCATGCCCTGTGGACGAGAGCGTGACCGTCCATAAGCAGCAGCAGTGGACTATGGTCGAACATGGTGGGGAAACCGGTAGTGGACAATGGGCTAACCTCCGGGGACATAGCCCGATTATACAGGCGTACCTAGTCGAGCGTTCCAGCGAGAAGCCGTACCGATAGAGGGGATTCGGCCGGTGACTGACAGGGTAGGGGACTGCTGACTACACTCCGGTCAGCGCGCGCGCCTCGCCCAGCATAGCGGCCACGTCCGCCGTTGACGGTCCTTCAGCATAGATTCGCAGCAGCGGCTCGGTGCCGGAGAACCGTATCAGCGCCCAGTACCCGTCCTCGAGCTGTATCTTCACGCCGTCCCGGTTGTCGATGCCGACCACGGGGCGTCCCGCCATCTCGAAGGGCCGAGACGAGCTGACCCTCTGCATGATGTCATCCCGGAGCCGGGGGTCGAACTCTACGTCCCATCGTTCGTAGACGTGAGCACCCACACGCTCGAACAGTTGCGCGCGAAGATCGGCCGGGTTCTCGCCCGTCTTGACCACCATTTCGAGCATCAGCAGACCGCTCAGGATACCGTCTCTCTCCGGTATGTTGCCTCTGAATGCGTAGCCGCCGCTCTCTTCACCAGCGGCGAGCGCGTTCACGGCCATCATCTGCGGACCAAGGTACTTGAATCCAACCGGGGTCTCGATCACGTCGACGTCGTGGGCCTCGGCCAGCTTGTCAATCATGCTGCTCATCGTGATCGACTTCACCAGGGGGCCCGACTGATGCAACACCTCGAGGAGGTGCATACACAGCAGGCTGAACGTCTCCGTCGTAGTCATGAAACGGCCGTCGTCGTCGATCACGCCGAGTCGGTCCGCGTCGCCGTCGGTTGCGAGACCAATGTCGGCGGTGCTGTCATCGACCGCGCCCACCAGTGGTCCGAGATTCGGAGCGATAGGCTCGGGCTGGGCCATTCCCGGAAACGCCGGATTGATCTCCGAGCGGATCTCGACGACGCGGGTGCTGCCTCCGGAAATAAGGTCGCTGAAGTATCCCGCCCCAGCCCCGTACATCGAGTCGACGGCCACGTTCAGTCCCGCGTTTCGGATTGCAACCAGATCGACGAACTGGGCCACATGATTGAGGTAGTCCGGTCTGGGATCGAACCTCTCAAGCAGCCCACGCCTCTCGGCCTCTCGGATGTCCATTCTGCGGACGTTGCCGGCCCGCTCGGCGTTGCCTATGTGCCGTTCGAGCTCCGCTACGATCTCATTGGACGCGCTGCCGCCGTATTCGGGCTTGAACTTGAAGCCGTTCCACTCGGCCGGATTGTGACTGGCAGTTATGACGGCACCGGCTCCTGCCGTCATCGACACCAGCGAGTGGCTAACAACAGGTGTGGGAGCCGCGCGGTCGCACAGGAAAGTGGGCACGCCGTTCGCGGTCATTACCTCCGCGGCTGCCTCCGCAAACTGCCTGGAACCGAATCTAGTGTCATACCCGATGACGAACCCTTTGGGTGCGACACCGACGGAATTGACGTAGTCCGCGGTCCCCTGTGCGCAGATGCGCACGTTGTCGAAGGTGAAATCTTCGGCGATAATCGCGCGCCAGCCGTCTGTTCCGAACCGTATACTTGCCATCCAGACCTCCGCCAGTGTTGACCGTTCAGGACGCGGCGTCTCCGGCGGCCTTCATGAATGCTTCTCTCCTCAGGGCCGCCGCTCTGTCTGTGCGTTCCCAGGGGAAGTCTTCTTCCGGCCTGCCAAAGTGGCCGTAGGCAGCGGTCTTGGTGTAGATCGGCCTGCGCAGGTCCAGATCCCTGATAATGGCCCCCGGGCGCAGGTCGAAATGTTTGGCAATTAGGTCATTGATCCTGCTGTCCGGGACCTTGTTGGTACCGAATGTCTCGGCTGACACCGAGATTGGATGAGCTACGCCAATGGCGTACGACAACTGGATCTCGGCACGGTCGGCAAGACCCGCTGCGACGACGTTCTTGGCGACGTAGCGCGCTGCGTACGCCGCAGAGCGGTCTACCTTGGTTGGGTCCTTGCCAGAGAACGCCCCGCCTCCGTGACGGGCCATGCCACCGTAGGTATCGACGAGGATCTTTCTCCCTGTCAGCCCTGAGTCTCCAACTGGGCCGCCAGTGACGAACCTGCCTGAGGGGTTGACCACCCATCTCGTGTTGCGGTCCAACAGGTCGCTGGGAATGACACGCTTGCCCACAGCCTCGATGAGGTCTCGCACGATTACGTCCTGGCTCACCTCCGGGTTGTGCTGTGCGCTCATGACCACTGTGTGGACGCGTTTGGGCACGCCGTATTCATACTCGATTGTTACCTGGGACTTACCATCAGGCCTGAGATACGGCAGCTCGCGCTCCCTGCGTACGGTCGCCATTCTCTGGCATAGGCGGTGCGACAGCGCTATTGGCATAGGCATGAGCTCAGGCGTCTCATTGCACGCGTATCCGACCATCATCCCCTGGTCTCCAGCACCCAGGGTTTCGTCCTCGTGGTTTTCGTCCGGTAAGTCCTGACGCGTTTCTAGTGAGTGCGTCACGCCGTGCGAAATGTCGGCAGACTGTTCGTGTACCGACACCGCGATGCCGCAAGACTGGTAGTCGAATCCGTACGATGAGTCCTGGTACCCGGCATCTCGTATCGTGTGCCTGACTATTGATGGAATGTCGACGTATGTGGACGTGGTTATCTCTCCCATGACGAGTACCAGACCAGTGGTCGTGCACGTCTCGCACGCTACCCGCCCGTTGGGGTCGTCTGTCAGTATCGCGTCGAGAACGGCATCCGAGATCTGGTCGCATAGCTTATCCGGGTGCCCTTCTGTGACCGACTCGGACGTGAATAGGTATGAGGGACTTTCCAGGAAGCTGTTAGCCATCAGATGTCTCCTGCCGATAATGTTCGCGCCTGTTTTGGCGCGTCCTATATTCCAATTCTTTGTCGCTGTTCCGGAGAGAGCGCCACGAGCAAGGCCGTACCCTCTGCGATTGTTCTGTCGACATCTGTCAGCCTGCCGCCCACGGATAGCTCGCGGCCATCGCGCTCATTGAGCCACGACACTGCCTGGATGGTCTCACCGACCTTAGCGGGCGCGATCAGCCTGGTATCCATGCTTCGCATCATCGTAGTGATCCCGTGCAGGTACGGCCAGTTCTCCATCACCTCGTACAGGATTGCGGCGATCACTCCCCCGTGTACTATCCCAGGCCAGCCTTCGTGTCGTTGCTGCGGAGTGAACTCGGCAGTTAGACACTCTCTATCGGTCTTCAAGTCCAGACGAAGGCCTGACGAGTTGGACTTCCCACATCCGAAGCAGTTTGGGTACTCTCGTACGCCATTATCTGGAAGGCTTGCACTCCCCACGCCACTTACGTCCCGATGTCCCAGCTCGCGAGGTAGTGCTCCTGCTCCGATGTGAGCGTGTCGATCTCCACACCCATGGACTGGAGCTTTAGCCTGCCGACCTCTTCGTCGATGTCTCTGGGAACGTTGTAGACCTCCGGCGCCAGCGTATGGGCCGTCTGCGCCAGGTACTCCAGCGATAGTGCCTGGTTGGCGAAGCTCATGTCCATAACCGCCGATGGATGGCCCTCGGCGGCTGCGAGGTTGATGAGTCTGCCCTCGCCGAGCAGATACAGCCTTCGACCGTCTCCCATGAGGTACTCTTCCACGAAAGGCCGGATCGTCTGCTTGCCGTCGGACATCTCCTCCAGGGCTGCCAGGTCGATCTCCACGTCAAAGTGTCCGCTGTTCGCGAAAATCGCGCCGTCTTTCATGGCCGCAAGGTGTGAACGTCCGACCGCATTCAGGCCGCCGGTCAGGGTGATGAATATGTCCCCGACCTCAGCGGCCCTGGACATCGTCATCACCTGGTGGCCGTCCATGGCGGCCTCCAGCGCACGTATGGGATTGACCTCGGTGACGATCGTGTGCGCACCCATGCCTTTGGCCCTGAGCGCCACGCCTCTGCCGCACCAACCGTAGCCACATATGACGACGTTCTTACCTGCCCACAGGACGTTCGTCGCCCGTGTGATGCCATCGAGCGTACTCTGGCCGGTACCGTACCTGTTGTCGAAGAAGTGTTTGGTGTCCGCGTCGTTTATCGCGATGATCGGGTACTTGAGGTCCCCCGACGCTGCAAGGCTGTTGAGACGGACCACGCCTGTAGTCGTCTCCTCCGTGCCCGCGACAACGTCGTCCAGCTTGTCCGTCCTCGCTGTATGCAGGACCGCCACCAGGTCGGCGCCGTCGTCCATTGTGATGTGGGGCCCGTGATCGAGCGCAGACTGGATGTGGCCGTAGTATGTGTCTCTGTCTTCGCCCTTGATGGCGAAAGTTGGGATGCCATACTCGGCGACCAGCGCAGCTGCGACGTCGTCCTGTGTACTGAGTGGATTGCTCGCACACAGCGCGACCTGAGCGCCGCCGTCTTTCAGCGCCAGCATCAGGTTGGCGGTCTCCGTCGTCACGTGCAGGCACGCCGACACACGCAAGCCGTTCAGCGGCTTCTCATCGCTGAACCGCTGCCTGATCTGCCGGACTACGGGCATCTCCCTGGCGGCCCACTCGATTCTGCGAACACCGGACGACGCCAGCGAACTGTCCAGAATGTGGCCCTGCCGTGTACTCGATGTGGTCACCCTTTCCTCCTGTTTGCCAAGTTGGTCAGCCAATGCTCCCGACCCGGGTCTCGATCTCTCCGGCTCTTGCGAGGACCGACCAGTCGTCGAATCCTTCGAATGTGGTTAGGCTTTGAAACTCACTGAACCGACGCTTGATGTCAGACATAGTGAGCGACTCCAGTCTCTCTGTGCTGAAGTCTTCCACGGTGAACGAACCCATCACCGAGCCGACGACGGCGGCGCGACGCAGCCCCTCACTCGATGTGTCGCCTGTGGCGGAGATCGTTCCCATGAAGCCGCCGGCGAACGAGTCGCCAGCGCCGGTGGGGTCTACTACGCGTTCGAGCGGGTAAGCCGGGGCGCTGAACACTTCATCACCGTCCGCCATCAGCACCCCGTGCTCGCCACGCTTGATTACAACAGTGCGCGGGCCCGCTTTCTGTATGTTTCGCGCTGCTCTCACGAGGTTGATTTCGCCCGCGAAGCTTCTCGCCTCGCCCTCGTCCAGGAAGAGCAGATCAACCTCTGAAACCACCCTCTCCAACTCGCGCCGGCTTCCGTCTATCCAGAAGTCCATGGAGTCGAGAGCCGCGAACTTGGGCCGCGCGTCCAGCTGGTCCAGCACGTCCATCTGCAGAGAGGGGTCGATATTGGCGAGAAAGACGATGTCTGACGCGCGGTGGCCCGCGCTGAGCGCCGGGCTGAACTCGGCGAAGACGTTAAGCTGAGTGTCCAGCGTCTCTCGCTGGTTGACGTCCTCAGTGGAGTAGACCCCTGACCAGTGGAACGTCCGGCCTTTCACACGCTCCAGACCGGACAGGTCAACGTCGCGTGACTTCATAAGCTCCACGTGACGGTCGTCGAAGTCGTCGCCGACTACGCCGACGAGGCTCACTTTGGTCAGATAACTGGCGGCTAGAGAGAAGTAGACTGCCGATCCACCCAGCGCTCTGTCGCGGCGGCCGACCGGCGTCTGGACCGAGTCATATGCGACCGATCCCACTACCAATAGGGACAACTTAGCTTTCCATCCCGTAACTGGTGGGGTAGCCTTTCTCGATCCACGGAGGAGTGCCATCTTCTATGTTGAACAGCCGGTCGGTGTCGAGACCCATCGCCGCGGCCATCTCGCAAGCGAGGCCGCTCCTCACGCCCGCGGCGCAGATGAACAACAGGTTCTTGTCCTGTGGGAGCTCGTCGACGCGACCCAGAAGGTCGTCGACGGTGATGAACACAGCGTCTTTGACATGACCGTCAACGTACTCGTCCATTCGACGGACGTCAACGAACACGTTGTCTTCGGTGCCGTGAAGCTCCGCAGCCTCATCGGACGTGATCCTCGTATATGGCTCTCCCGGTATCTGCTTGGGCATCTGCCCACCCTCCCTTTCAACACCTGCTAGTCTAGGTATTTGTCCACCAGCAGCCCGAGCCTCTTTCGCGTTGCCGGCGGAATCAATTCTTGGCTTGTGATTATCGCGTTTTCGAGCGCTCTGTCGCAACCGCACGACCGTGCGCCGTGCGCTGAAGACGACATACGCCTGACTATGGACTGGGCGGTCCGCACGTTCTGCATAAGGTTATGCACCACCAGTTCGACGGACACGTCCTCCTCGGCCTCATGCCACACGTCGTAGTCCGTGACGAACGCGAGAGTGGCGTAGCACATTTCCGCTTCACGGGCCAACTTCGCCTCGGGCAGCGCCGTCATGCCGATTACACTCGCGCCCCATGAGCGGTGCATCTCCGACTCCGCCCTGGTAGAAAACTGGGGTCCTTCCATCACGACGTACGTCCCGCCGTCGTGGACCGCCGTCTCGCCGGCAGCGGCCTTGACCGCTTCGCGGCGTAGGTCAGGGCAAAAGGGGTCGGCAAACCCGACGTGTGCCACCAGTCCTTCCCCGAAGAATGTCGATGGACGTTCCCGCGTGCGGTCTATGATCTGGTCCGGCACAACAAGGTCCAGCGGCTTCAGCTCCTCCTTCAGGCTTCCAACCGCGCTGATCGAGATGAGACGCTTCACGCCCAACTTCTTCATGGCGTAGATGTTGGCCCTTACAGGTAGCTCACTGGGAGAGATGCGGTGTCCGCGACCATGTCGCGGCAGAAACGCGACAGCAATGCCGTCCAGATCTCCCGTGACGATCGAATCGCTCGGACTGCCGTACGGCGTAGTGACTTCAACCTCGCGCGTGTTCGTGAGGCCCTCCATGCTGTAGAGGCCGGAACCGCCTATGAAGCCGACTGTCGGCTCAGGCATTGGACTCCTCCAACAGCCTGGCCAGGCTTCGCCTGTATGGTGGCCGACCGACGCCTGTCTCACTGACGATCCCGGTGACGTACCTGTTGGGGGTAACGTCGAATGCAGGATTGAACGCTCCGAAACCTTCGGGAGCAACCCTCGAACCTGCGTAGCCCAGCACTTCGCCTTCGTCTCTCTCCTCAATGACGATCTCGTCTCCCGACGCGGTTCCCGGATCGAACGTGGAGGTAGGCGCAGCAACGTAGAAGGGTATGCCATTCTCCTTGGCCAGGACCGCGAGACTGTAGGTGCCGATCTTGTTTGCCACATCGCCGTTGAGGGCTATACGATCCGCGCCGACGACGACGCACTGCACCATTCCTCGTCGCATCAGCAGCCCTGTCGCTGAGTCGGCGATCAGACTCGCGTCGATTCCCTCTCGCTGTAGCTCCCAGGCTGTCAGCCGGGCGCCCTGAAGGAGCGGTCGTGTCTCGCTGGCGTAAACTCGGTCAAGTCTCCCATCGGTCCAGGCTGTGCGGATGATGCCCAGGGCCGTGCCGTAGCCGCCGGTCGCAAGCGCGCCGGTGTTGCAGTGTGTGAGTACGGCGCTCCCCCACGGAATCAGTTTGGCCCCAAGCTTACCGATCGAGAGATTGCTCGCGACGTCTTCTCGGTGAATCCGTACGGCCTCTTCGATGAGATCCGCCACGACCTCCTCGGTCGTCTGAGCGGCCGCCGATGACGATAGCAGTCTGTCGACAGCCCATCCGAGATTTGCACCAGTCGGACGTGCAAGTCTGATCTCTCGCGCCGCAACGTGCAGTCGGTCTGTGAAGTCGCCGTTGGCAGTCTGAGACAGCTCCATCGCGGCCAGCGCCAGAGCGTAGGCTCCAGCGATTCCAATCGCGGGTGCTCCCCGCACCGACATGTTTGCTATTGCGCCGACAACGTCCCTGTAGTCTGAGGTCTCGAGCCATATCTCGATGGCGGGCAGCCGGCGCTGGTCGAGAATGCGCAGCGAGTCCCCTCCCCACTGGATCGGTGTGAGTTCAGCCAATGTCCCCTTCAATTCTCCACCACCGTTTGCTCGGATTTCACAGGGCAAACAAAAAGACTTCTCGAACGAGAGAAGCCTTCAGGTAGCTGCGCCACCACTCTCATCTCTCGAACGTCCATGCGCTCGCCGGAATTGGCACCTTTGTCTTGCGCCGAAGCGCCTAGACCGGTTGCCGGGCATCAAGGGGCCGGTCCCTCCGCCACTCTGGATAAGAGCCACGATTATTCTGTTGTCTACGGTTGGAATCGTATAACGAAGTACTTTGGGCTGTCAAACGTTGAGGAGCCGGAGAAGCTGTACCAGTTTAGTAGGTGAACATTTCACCCTCACCCTCACCTACTCCCTGAGGGAGAGGAGATTTTCGATCCCGCAGAGCGGCGCCGACTAAACTGATACAGTTTCGGAGCCGGATGGTCTGCCGAGTTGCGACAAAGGGGGCGGGTCCTGCGACCCGCCCCCTTGCTAGTTAACTATTCGACTGTGGATAGGCCTAGTAGTCCATCGGCGGCATTGCCGGGGCGCCCGCGGGCGTGGGGTCCGGAATGTCGGTTATGAGGGACTCGGTCGTGAGGACCATCGCCGCTACGGAGGCAGCGTTCTCGATGGCCGCTCGGGTGACCTTGGCCGGGTCCATGATGCCCTTTTCGAGCAGGTGGCAGAACTCGCCTGCCTCCGCGTCATAGCCCCAGTCGCCTTCGCTCTTCAGGCTGTCCGCCAGGATGACCTCACCCGACACACCTGTGTTCTGGGAGATCAGCTTGATTGGGCGCTGAAGTGCGGTCTTGAGAATCGCAGCGCCGGTGGCCTCGTCTCCGGAGAGACCCAGGCCTTCAAGGGTCGTGCTGGCCCGCAGAACTGCGAGTCCGCCGCCCGGAACGATGCCCTCTTCGACGGCCGCGCGCGTGGCCGAAAGCGCGTCCTCGACGCGGTTCTTCTTCTCTTTCAGCTCGACCTCGGTAGCGGCGCCCACCTTGATGATGGCGACACCGCCGGAGAGCTTGGCCAGGCGCTCCTGGAGCTTCTCGCGATCGAAGTCGGAGGTGGTCTCTTCGACCTGGGCCTTGATCTGGTTGATCCGGCCCGAGATTGAGTCCTCGGAGCCTGCGCCGTCCACGAACGTGGTCTCTTCCTTGGAGGCGACGATTCGGCGTGCGCGTCCCAGGTCTTCGACCGTGACGGAGTCTAGCTTGCGTCCCACTTCCTCGCTAATGACCTGGCCGCCAGTGAGGATGGCCATGTCTTCGAGCATTGCCTTGCGGCGGTCGCCGAAGCCGGGTGCCTTAACGGCGATGCAGTTGAGCGTGCCGCGTAGCTTGTTCACCACGAGCGTGGCAAGGGCCTCGCCCTCGATGTCCTCGGCTACTACTACGACGTTCTTGCCGGCCTGGAGGATCTTCTCAAGGGCGGGGAGCACGTCGGCGACTGCCGAGATTTTCTTGTCTGTAATCAGGATGTACGGGTCGTCGATGGACGCTTCCATCCTGTCCTGGTCGGTGATGAAGTAGGGGGAGATGTAACCGCGGTCGATCTGCATCCCCTCCACGAACTCCTGCTCGTAGGAGAGACCCTTGGACTCTTCGACCGTGATGACCCCGTCCTTGCCGACCTTCTCCATGACGTCGGCGATGAGCTCGCCCATCTCGTCGTCATGAGCCGAGAGCGACGCGACCTGTGCGATCTGCGTACGACCCTCGACCGGCGTGGACATGCCTTCGATCGCGTCCCGCATCGCTACGACGCTGCGCTCGATGCCGCGCTTGAGAGCCATGGGGTTGGCTCCGGCGGCGATGTTCTTGAATCCCTCGTGGATGATCGCCTGCGCGAGAACAGTGGCCGTGGTCGTGCCGTCGCCCGCCACGTCGTTGGTCTTGCTCGCGGCCTCTTTCAGAAGCTGGGCGCCCATGTTCTCGAACGGGTCCGCAAGCTCGATCTCCTTGGCGATCGTGACGCCGTCGGAGCAGACCTGGGGTGGCCCGAATTTCTTGTCGAGCACCACGTTTCGTCCTCGTGGGCCGAGGGTTACGCCGACAGTGTCGGCCATGATGTCAATACCGCGCTTCATCGCGGCTCTTGCTTCTTCGCTGAACTGAAGCTGTTTCGCCATACTGGTTCAGACCTCCTTAAAAGCCCAGATGAAAGGGGCTACTTCTTGAAGAGAATGTCGTCCTCACGAAGGACCAGGTACTCGACCTCGCCCTCTTTGTACTCGGTGCCCGCGTACTTGGAATAGATGACGGTGTCACCGACCTCGACCTCCATCGGAACGCGCGTGCCGTCATCGGACAGCCGGCCTGGACCGATTGCGATCACGACGCCCTCCTGGGGCTTTTCCTTGGCTGTGTCCGGGATGTAGATGCCGCCGGCGGTCATCTGCTCTGCACCTTCCTGGGGTTCCACTACTACGCGGTTGCCCAGGGGTTTGAAGGTGACCTGTGTTTCAGTCGCCATACCTGATTCGACCTCCTGTATTGCTTGTCTCCTGCTATTTGACGATTTCAATTTTAGCAGTCTCATCAGTAGACTGCTAATCGAATGATAGCGAACCGTTTCTGAGAGTGTCAACGCCAATCCATTGGATTCGAGTCGTCCTCTTTGCTGCTGCGAATCGTCGTTGACGCCCCCTGGAGGTCAACCCTATCATCGACCTGTGAATGGACTGAGAGACAGCAGTCAGCCGGTTGACTTCGTACGGGCCGCCCGCGCCCTTCTTTTCGCGACGCGCCCCCTCCAGTGGAGCAAAAACCTTCTGGTGTTTCTCCCCCTGTTCTTCTCGGTCAACCAGGCGTGGAGCTTCGACGACTTCGATGGCGTGCTCGTGCTTGGGCTACGGTCCGTAGCAGCTTTCGTTATCTTCATAGGGTTGAGCGCGTCTGTATATCTTCTCAACGACTGCATTGATGTTGAGCGTGACAGAGCCCATCCCAGAAAGCGGCGCCGGCCCGTCGCGTCGGGTCGGCTTCCCGTCAAGGTGGCCCTGTCTTCGGCATCGGTCCTGACTGTTCTGGGGCTGGTCGCGGCCTTCCTGGTTCAGCCACTGTTCGGTGCGACGTGTCTCGCATACGTCGCGATCCAGGACGCCTATACAGTGCGCCTCAAGAGGGTTGTGCTCGTCGACGTATTCTGCGTTGCATCCGGGTTTGTCCTCCGGGTGATGGCGGGGGCTGCCGTGATCGAGGTTCCAGTGTCCGAGTGGCTCTACATCTGCTCAGGACTGGGGGCGCTGTTCATAGCCCTGTCGAAGCGGAGAAGCGAGCTCTCAGCCGCTGGCGAGTCGGCCCGGCGACAACGCGACTCCCTTGGCGATTACACGATGCAGATGCTCGATCAGATGATTGGTGTCGTCGCGGCCTCGGCGCTGGTCTCCTATGCGCTATATACCTTCATCGCGGACAGTCTCCCGGGCAACCATGCCATGATGTTGACGCTACCATTCGTTGCCTTTGGGCTTCTCAGGTACATCTACCTCGTGCACACCCGCGACTCCGGCGAGAATCCGGAAGAGATGCTGACTTCGGATTTCCCTCTCGCCATCTCCGTGGTTCTGTGGGTAATCGTCTCCGCTGCGATCCTGCTGATGGCCGACTAGCTTCACCAATAACTGGGAACGAGAAGGGACTCAGTGTGCTAAACTCCGCGAAATCCGCGCCGAGTGCCTGAACCTGGATTTACAGGAGTGAATCAATGATCCCTCCCGACAGTGTCTTCGGTGTGATACCCACCTGGGCGGTAGTCTATCTACTTACAATAGGGATATTTGCCTCTGCGGGATTCGTTCTCTACCATCGCGTCTTCCGCCTGATTCTCCTGGGCAAGGACCCGGGTCGGTTCGACCAGCCAATGCGCCGCCTGTTCGGTGCGCTCCCGTACATTTTGGGTCAGAGTAAAGTCCTGCAAAGTGTCTCGCTCCGTGACCGAGCGGGCATCGCTCACTTCATCATCTTCTGGGGATTCCTCTCCTTCACCACCAGCTACGTCCTGTACATCTTTGGCGACGTGATCTGGCACGATTTCTCGGCGACGCTGCTTACGGACACTGGCGTGCGTGCGTTCACCGCCTATCTGGACATCCTGGCGCTGGTGTTCTTTGTTCTGCTGGTCTGGGCCGCAGTACGCAGGTGGGTTGTCAGACCCAACAGACTCAGCTTCGATCTCACCCAGAAAGGCGAGTCTGCGATCATCCTGCTTCTCATCGCGTCGCTGATGCTCTTCACGCTGCTTACGGAGGCGTTCTTCGTTGCGGCCGGAGGGACCGGCCCTCATGCCGACGCACTCATCGGACGTCCGATCGGTGAGGCGTTTGCCAGCGCCGGGATCGATGGCGACCTCGCCAACGGCCTCCACGGAGTCTTCTGGTGGCTCCATCTTGGCGTCATACTCGGATTCTCCCTGTATATACCGTTGTCCAAGCACATGCACCTTGTCGCGGCCCCTATCAGCTTCGTCACCCGCAAACTAGAACCACGAGGCACTCTCCCTACACCAGACCTGGAGGCCGCGCTCGACAACGAAGAGGCGCTCGGCGCCAGCCGCATCCAGGACTTCACCTGGAAAGAGCTGCTCGACGGCTACGCCTGTGCTGTGTGTGGAAGATGCACGGACAGCTGTCCCGCGAATCTCACCGGCAAGATACTCTCTCCCATGCACATCGTCGAAAACATGAAGGAGCACGTCATCGAATTCGGCGACGGAGTCGCGTCAGGAGAGGATGAGCAGGAGTCCAAGCCGCTGATTGGCAACTGGGTCGAAGAGGAAGCGCTGTGGGACTGCCTGACCTGCGGCGCCTGCGTCCAGGAGTGTCCTGTCGGCGTGGAGCATGTGGAATCGATCGTAGATATGCGCCGGTTCCTCGTCATGGAGCAGGCCTCGATGCCGGAGACCGCGATGGGCGCGCTATTGAGCATGGAGCAGCGCGGGCATCCGTGGCGCGGCACCACCTACGCGCGGACCGATTGGGCCGAGGGGCTGGACGTCCCGACTCTCGCTGATCATCCCGACGCCGACATCCTGTTCTGGGTCGGATGCACCGCCGCGCTGGAACAGCGCAGTCAGAGCATCGCGAGGGCGATGGCTTCGATACTCAAGCGGGCGGGCGTGGACTTCGCAATCCTCGGCGACGAGGAGACGTGCACCGGCGACCCTGCGCGGCGCATGGGCAACGAGTACCTATACCAAGTACTGGCCCAGCAGAACATCGAGACCATGAAGTCATACAACGTCAAGACCGTGGTCGCGATCTGCCCTCACTGCTTCAACACCATCAAGAACGAGTATCCCCACCTCGGCGGCGACTTCAAGGTCGTTCACTACACCGAGTTTGTCAACGGCCTGATCCAGCAGGGCCGCATCAGGCCCGTCGCCGAGATCAACGAGACCATCTCCTATCACGACTCATGCTACTTGGGACGTCACAATGGCATATATGACGCGCCAAGAGAGATCGCGTCGGCCATTCCCGGAGTCGAGCTGGTTGAGATGACGCGCTGCCGCGAGAAAGGCTTCTGCTGCGGCGCGGGCGGCGGTCACATGTGGATCGAGGAGTCCAAAGGCCCGCGGATCAACCACGCCCGCACAGAGCAGTTCTTCGAGACAGAGGCCGAGACCGTGGGCGTCTCATGTCCGTTCTGTCTCCAGATGTTCGAAGAGGGTATTGGATCGCTCGGAGAGGACAATCGCAAGAAGGCCAAGGACCTTCTCGAAATCCTCGACGAGAGTCTTTCGGTGGGCGACTAGTCATGTCCCGCGCCGTTCGAGCCCATGACTGTCTGCCCGGATCGCCTCGCGTGGGTTCTCGATCTTGATGAGGTCTGCGCCGAGCCAGGCGAGCATCTGCGTGTACGACGTGCCTGCTTCAAACTGCGTTAGATCGATAACCCGCACGCCGTTCAGCGCCCGGTCCGTTCCTGCCTGCCTATGACCCCGATTCGAGCGCGGCTGCGAGCCAGTCGCGCAGCTCTCCTGCAACTTCGTCTCGTCTCAACCCTGCGGCGACCGAAGCCTTCAGCATCCCAAGCGGGGTGCCGACGTCGAAGTGTTCTCCGCTAAACTCGTGCCCGTACACGCCCGGATGACCCATGTGAGCAGCGATCGCGTCGGTGAGCTGGATCTCGTTGAGCGCTCCCGGCTCGACGTTCTCAAGGGTATCGAAGATTTCCGGACCCAGCACGTACCGACCTATGATTGCCAGATTCGATGGCGCTTCCTTCAACGGTGGCTTCTCCACCATTCCGACCAGCCTGTGATTGGTGACCGACTCTCCCTCCGGTGAGACGATGCCCAGGTTTGGGATGGCCTCGTCCGGGACGCGCTTGACCGCCAGCACGAACGATCCGGTGGACTCCCAGACGTCGATCATTGCGCCAATCGTCGGACGCTCGGCCCAGATGATGTCGTCGGGCAGGAAGACCGCAAACGGCTCGTCCCCGACGGCTTCGCGCGTCATCAGCACCGCGTGACCGAGCCCCCTCTGCTCGGTCTGCGTTACGCAAGTGATCCTGGCGAGGGAGGTGATTCGCTGTAGCTCCTCAACAGCGCTTGAGTTGCCCCGACCTGCTAGTGCGGCCTCCAGCTCAGGCCACTCCTCGAAATACCTGGGGATGGCCTCCTGTTTTCGCGACACGACCAGGATGACCTCCTCGATGCCAGCCTGTGCCGCCTCATCTACGCAGAAGTGTATGGACGGCCGGTCGAACACCGGGAGGACGTTCTTTGGGACCGCCTTGGTGGCAGGAAGGAATCTCGTCCCGAACCCGGCCACCGGTATAACTGCCTTGCGGATCGACATGCCTCTCCTCGTTGTCTGAGGTCAGTTAGGCAGCGACTGCCTGTCCGGTCCTGTACACACGTCTCAGGTCCGGGATGCTCACGTTGGCGAAGAATATGAACACAAGGAATGCCGCGCCGGTTACATAGAGTATCGGCGGCGCCGAGAATACGTCCGCGATGAATCCGTATCCAAGGTTGGCGAATGCCATTATTCCCCCCGCGTGGAGGATGTAAAGGCTCGATATGCGACCCCTTAGCCTGTCCGGAGCGAGCGTCTGAACGTAGGTCGTCGTCAGCGCCATAAACACGGATTGCGCGCCGCCCATTACTGCGGAGACAACCACCGCTGGCGCGATGCTGGGACTGAACGCCAGCACGATGGGTATTGCGCCGCTGATGATTCCTGTCCATAAGAGCCACCGACCCTTGCTGCGCTCACCCCTGACGCCCGCAATTAGTACGGTGGCAAACAGAGAGCCCAGGCCGAACCCCATCACCATGTACCCGAGGACCGAGCCATCCACGGCGCCGAGCTCGTTTCTCGAAAACACCGGCAGGACCGAGTCGTACGACATGACGAGCGCGCAGTGGAACGCCACTAGCAGGATGAATATCGAGATCATGCGGTTGGTGTAGATGTACACAAGCCCGTCGATCATGCTGCGGGCCATGCCGTGCTGGGGAGTGGACTCCCCTGTGGAGCGTGTCTTCGTCATGGTTATGAATAGCGTGCCGACGGCTTGGAACACGGTGCTCAGCACGAGGACGCCCGTGACGCCAATCGAGTCGATCGCCAACAGTGGAGAGGCGACCAGCAGGCCGAAGAATCGCGCGCCATGCCGGGTTGCCGCGTTGAGAGTTATTGCGTTCAGCAGGTCTCTCTGCGGCACCTGGTTTGGGATCAGCGATGCTATTGCCGGCTCCTGTGTGGACCGCATCGTCCCGGATACGAAGGTCAGCAGCGAGAGGTGCCACAACTCAAGCACGTCTGCGAACGCCAGCATGGCCACGATTGCCGTTACAGCGCCATTTGCTATGAATGTGAATCTTGCAATCGATTGCCGGTCCAGCCGGTCGGCTATCAGGCCGGCAATTGGCGAGACGAGCAGGAAGGGCAGCATGGAGGCGAACGTGACGATGCCCACGTCGCCGGACTTGTCCGACCTTTCGAGAACAAGCCACGAGATGGCGACGATGAAGGTCCACATGGCCGCGCCCGAGCACATATTCGCCAGCCAGGTGAACCGGTAGTCCCGATGCCTGAGAGCTGCCAGATGAGGAATGTTCGCGGCTTGGCGAAGGTTCGGCAGCTTGTTGCGCGTCATCCTGAATTCCAGTTCATGAACGCGATTATAACAGCGGTACTGGGCATGAGGTAGTAGGGCGGCGAACGACTCGATTGACTTTCCACCCTGTCACGGATACATTGGGCCCATCGGCTTGAGCTTGAAAAGGAGGGCCTCATGATTCCGCCCCAATTCGAGTACTCCGCCCCTGAAACGCTGGATGAAGCGATCTCCCTGCTTGGCGAACACGGACCCGATGCCGTCGTGCTAGCCGGTGGCCAGAGTCTGATCCCTCTCATGAAGCTGCAGCTTGCCCTGCCCGAACATGTCGTCGACATCAACGGCATTCCCGGTCTGGCAGGCATTAGCGAGGACGATGGCTTCCTTCGTATCGGAGGCCTCACCCGCGAGGCGGCGCTGGAGAGCTCGGAAATCGTCCAGTCCAGGTATCCCATCCTGTACGACACGGCAGTCGTCATCGCCGACCCGCTTGTGCGCAACATGGCCACAGTGGGGGGCAACCTGGCGCATGGAGACCCGGCCAACGACCATCCGGCTACAATGCTGGCGCTGGGAGCGCAGGTGGTCGCGGTGGGACCCGCCGGAGAGCGGATCATCCCGGTGTCCGACTTCTTCGAAGGACCTCTCACGACTGCCCTCGAGCATGGCGAGATCCTCACGGAGATCAGGATTCCGACACCGCCTCAGGGCAGTGGAGGCGCATACCTGAAGCTCGAACGCAAGGTGGGTGACTACGCCATCGCGGGCGTGGCTGCCCTGGTCACTGTCGTCGATGGAGTGTGCCAGCAGGCCGGAATCGGCCTGACCAACGCGGGCTCGACCCCCGTCAAGGCAGGGACCGCCGAGTCTTTCCTGATGGGCAGGACTCTTGACGACGATACCATTCGAGAGGCCGCGCAATTGGCTTCGCAGTCAGCCGAACCGAGCGCGGACCTGCGGGGCTCCGAAGAGTACAAACGCGACATGGTGAGAGTGCTGGCCGGACGAGCGCTGCGACTGGCGTTGGAGCGAGCGGGCTAGCGGCACTGATAACGTCGCTCACACTGAGAAATCGAACAAGACCACAGAAGCAGGTCAGGGTGCCATGGTCCAGATCAATGTAACCGTCAATGGAGACGAACAAACTGCGGATGTGGAGCCCAGACTATTGCTGGTCCACTTCATCCGCGAGACTCTGGGTCTCACAGGGACTCATATCGGCTGCGATACGACTCACTGTGGGGCTTGCACCATCACTTTGGATGGAATCCCCGTCAAGTCCTGCACCATCTTTGCCGTCCAGGCAAACGGCAGGCAGGTGAAGACCGTGGAGAGCCTGGAGCAGGGTGGAGAGCTTCACCCAATCCAGGAGGCCTTCACAGAGGAGCACGGCCTGCAATGCGGCTTCTGTACTCCGGGCATGATGATGACGGGCATCTCGTTCCTCGAGGCCAATCCCAGCCCGTCAGACGACGAGATTCGGAGAGCCATTTCCGGCAACCTGTGCCGATGCACCGGGTATGTAAACATCGTCAAAGCCTACCAATCTGCCGCTGAGAAGCTACGTGAGAGGAGTGCGTGATGGCTATGCGAACACCGCCCGAAATCGGCGGCATGGGACATTCGGTCCGACGCAAAGAGGACCCGCGCTTCATCAGGGGCAAGGGCAACTTTGTGGACGATATCAAACTCCCTGGGATGCTCCACCTGGACATAGTGCGCAGTCCGTTGGCGCACGCCCGGATCAAGAGCATCGACTCGGAGAAGGCTTTGGCAATCCCCGGAGTGCTGGCTGTCATAACCGGGAAGGACCTGGAGCAGTACAACCTGGCGTGGATGCCCACCCTGATGGGCGACACGCAGATGGTGCTGCCTGTCGACACCGTCAAATTCGATGGCCAGGAGGTTGCCGCAGTGCTGGCCACCGACCGGTACATCGCTGCCGACGGCGTCAACGCTGTCGAGGTGGAGTACGAGCCGTTGCCGGCCGTGGTCGATCCCTTTAAGGCGCTGGAGCCGGACTCTCAAATCGTCAGGGAAGACAAAGAGGAGCAGAGCAACCACATCTGGCACTGGGAGGTCGGCGACAAGGAAAGCACCGACCGGGTCTTCCGCCAGAGCGACGTCACGGTCAAAGAGGACATCTACATACCGCGTATCCACGTCTCGTCCATCGAGACCTGTGGCTGCGTGGCCCAGTGGGACTCGGTCATGGAAAAGCTGACCGTATATATGACTACACAGGCTCCACACGCCATTAGGACCGTCTTGGCGCTTGTGGCCGGACACCTGGGACTGGCCGAGCACAAGATCAGGGTCATATCGCCGGACATTGGCGGCGGATTCGGCGGCAAGGTGCCAGTCTATCCCGGGTACGTGCTGGCCATAGCGGCCTCCTTCCTCACGGGCCATCCCGTGAAGTGGGTCGAGGACCGCATGGATAACCTGATAGCGGACTCCTTCGCCCGCGACTACCACATCTCCGCCGAAGTGGCCGCCCGTAATGACGGTACGATGGAGGCGATGAGGATCAAGACCGTGGCCGACCACGGTTACACCGACGCGGCCGCCAATCCGTCGAAGTTCCCGGCAGGCCTGTTCCACATCTGCACCGGCTCCTACGACTTTAAAGACGCCTTCGTCGAGGTCGACGGCGTGTACACCAACAAGCCCCCCGGAGGAATCGCCTACCGCTGCTCCTTCAGGGTAACCGAGGCGGTGTACGCCGTGGAGCGAATGGCGGACATTGTGGCCCACCAGCTGGGGATCGATCCCGCCGAGTTCCGCATGAAGAATTTCGTCAAGCCAGAAGCCTTCCCATACAGGTCGGCTCTGGGCTGGGAGTACGACAGCGGCGACTACCAGGGGGCGCTGCAAAAGGCGATGGATATGATCGGCTACGAAGACCTGCGCCGAGAGCAGGCCGTGAAGCGCGAGCAGGGCGAGTTGATGGGAATCGGCATATCCAGCTTCACCGAGATCGTCGGTGCGGGACCATCGCGCCACTTCGATATCCTGGGAATCAAGATGTTCGACAGCGCAGACATTCGGATACATCCGACCGGCAAGGCGATCGCCCGATTCGGCACACGTTCGCAGGGCCAGGGTCACGAGACCACCTACGCCCAGATCATCGCCGAGGAGCTCGGCATTCCCGTCGGAGACATCGCCGTCGAAGAGGGCGATACCGACACCGCGCCATACGGTCTGGGGACATACGCCAGCCGGAGTACTGCGACCGCCGGAGCCGCCGCGGCCACAGCATCCCGAAAGATACTGGACAAGGCGAGGGCCATCGCCAGCTACCTTCTGGACGTCGGCCCGGACGACCTGGAATGGGAGCCGGGCAGGTTCTTCGTGCGGGATTCACCGTCCCTGTCCAAGACCATCCAGGAGATCGCGTTCGCGGCGTACACCGACCACCCACCGGGCATGGAGGCCGGACTGGAGGCGCACTCCTCGTACGACCCTCCCAACCTCACGTACCCGTTCGGCAGCTACATCTGCGTCGTTGACATCGACAAGGGCACCGGCCAGGTCAAGATACGCCGTTTCGTAGCTATTGACGACTGTGGCAACGTCATCAACCCGATGATCGTCGAAGGACAGGTCCACGGTGGTCTGACGATGGGATTGGCCCCAGCCCTCTTAGAGGAGATCGTGTACGACGAGAACGGCCAGAATCTCACCAGCACCTTTATGGATTACCTGTTGCCGACCGCCGTCGAAACGCCGGATTGGGAGACAGACAGGACCGTCACTCCTTCTCCGCATCATCCGCTTGGCGCGAAGGGCATTGGCGAGTCCGCCACCGTTGGCGCTCCCGCGGCCATCGCGAACGCCGTTGTGGATGCCATGTGGCACCTGGGCGTACGCAACATCGACATACCCATCACCCCGAACAAGGTTTGGGAAGTGCTGCGTGAGAACGGTGTGACCGAGTAACCAGAGATGTTTGACGATATCTTTGAACAAGCCGCTGCGCTGAAGGGCGACGGCAAGCCGTACGTTCTTGCGACCGTTGTGGCGTGTAAGCCGCCGACCTCGGCGAAACCCGGCGCGAAGGCCATCGTGCAGCCGGACGGCAGCTTCTACGGCTGGGTAGGCGGAAGCTGCGCCCAGCCGCTGGTTACACAGGAGTCGCTCAAGGCTCTACAGGACGGCGAGGCCCGTCTTGTGCTCCTGGCTCCTGACCCCAATGAAGTGGATGTCGGGTTGCAGGGTGCAGTGCTCATTCCCATGACGTGCCAGAGCGAGGGCACGCTGGCCATTTACCTGGAGCCGTGGCTGCCCAAGCCCGGGCTCGTTGTGATCGGCCAGTCGCCAATGGCACGAAGCCTGGTGGCGCTCGGAGATCGACTGGGGTTCAAGGTCTCAGCCTGCGACCCGTCTGCCACAAGTGGGTTGTTCCCCGATGCCGAGACTCTGATTCAGGAGCTGGGAGCTATTAGCGGGCAGATTGGCCCGCGGAGCTACGTGGTAGTCGCGACAATGGGGCACTACGACGAGGAGGCCCTTGAAGCCGCCCTCGGCGGTCAGGCCAGCTACGTCGGGCTGGTTGCCAGTCCGCGAAGAGGGCGAGCCGTCATCGACTATCTCCAGGCCAAGGGCGTCTCCGAAGAGGCGTTGGGAAGCGTCAGATATCCGGCGGGTCTGGACATCGGCGCTGAGACGCCGGAAGAGATCGCTCTAAGCATCCTGACCGAGATCGTCCAACGTATGCGTGCCGAGCCTCAGAGGGTGTCGTTGAACCAAGAGACTCACGCCGCCGTGGCTGAGTTCACAGTCATAGACCCCATTTGCAACATGACGGTCAAAGTGGCCGACTCCCGGTACCACTCCAACTACAATGGGACTACTTTCCACTTCTGTTGCCTAGCCTGCAAGGACCAGTTCGAGCAGGCCCCCGAGAGACACGCACTCACCGTCGTATAGGTATCTCAGGCCCGGTTGTATTGAACTGCCAGTACCTCGGCCAGAATGGCCAGTGCTAATTCAGCGGGAGTGCGTGAGCCTAAATCCAGTCCGATTGGAGCCCGGATTCGGGCGAGATCAGCGTCGGTGAAGCCCTGCTGTCCTAGCTGCTGCTTTCTTCCCTCATGGGTGACCCGGCTGCCCTGTGCTCCTATGTATCGAGCTTGCGACCGGAGGCCGCACGCCAGAGCGGGGACATCGAACTTGGGGTCGTGTGTCAGGACTACCAGCGAGGAGTACCGGTCCAGCGGCACCTGCGACAGCGCCTCGTCAGGCCAGGCGTGGATGATCCGGCTGGCATCAGGGAATCGCTCTGTAGTCGCCAGCGCGGTTCGGACGTCAATGACGGTTACCTGGAAACCGACCTCGACGGCCAGTCGGCAAAGAGACATCGCAGCGTGGGTAGCGCCGACGATCAGCAGGCCGGGCGACGGGCGAAACGCCTCCAGGTACACTTGCGCCTGCTCTCCCTGCCAGGGCAGCGTGACCACTTTTGTCCCACCAGTTTGCAGTAGCCGGTCGCTCTCATCGGCAAGCAGGCCGTCGATAGATGGGTCAATCGTTCCCACGGAATAACTTGCATCCAATCTGACCATCTTACGACCGAGCAGTAACTCCGGGGCGAGCCCAATTGCGTGAACTGCTGTCTGGTTGTTCTCTACACAGCGACGCAGGGCATCCCACTCCGAATCCTTGGCAAAGGGCTCGATCAGGACGTCGATGGAGCCTCCGCAGCTCAGGCCTACCTCGAACCCCAGTTCGTCGGCTATGCCGTAGTTGGCGACCTCGGACTTGCGGGTGTCCAGGACCTGCATCGCGCGCTCGAATACATCGGCTTCTACACAACCGCCACTTACAGAGCCGGACATGTGTCCGCTGCGGGTTATGCACAAACGAGCGCCGGGAGGTCTTGGGGCTGAACGCCTGACCTGTACCACGGTCGCAAGGGCAATGTCCTCACCCTGGCTCTGCCACAGGTCAAGATCGGGAAATATCTCCTTCACCGCACCCACCTCCTCGATCGCGTTTCCCCGATGGTAACTCAAGAGCCCCGATACGTGTTGCGGAACTGTTGCAGGTGTTACAGGAAGATCGCCGGGGTTTCGAAAGGGTGGGTGGTGGAGATAGGGGGGCTCGAACCCCCAACCTCGGCATTGCGAACGCCGCGCTCTCCCAATTGAGCTATATCCCCACATGTGCCGGACGCTGCGATTATACCATGTGTTTCTCGCTACGCGCCAAGACTGTTGACCGTCTTCAGGTCACTCCGTCCCCGCGAACTGCGCGGCCACGTTCCGGCGCTGGATCTTGCCGGTAGCGGTCCGCGGTAGTGACTCCACCAGGTAAACCTTGTCGGGCACCTTGAAGTCCGCTAGGTGCTCGCCGCAGTACTTGAGGATGTCGTCTTCCGACGCCGACCCTGTCAACACGACAGCAGCCTGAACGGCCTCACCGTATTTTACATCGGGGACCCCGAAGCACACTGCCTCGGCCACTGTAGGATGCTGCAAGAGCACCGCGTCTACCTCCAGGGGCGAGATCTTCTCGCCTGCCCGGTTGATTAGCTCTTTGAGCCTGCCCGTAAGTGTCAGTACACCGCTGTCATCCAGCAGTCCCTGGTCGCCTGTGCGGAACCAGCCGTTGGTGAACGACTCCGAGTTTGCCGTCGGGTTGTTGTGATATCCGTGCGTCACGTTCGGGCCGCGAATCACGACCTCGCCCTGGCTGCCGACCGCAAGAAGGCCGCCGTTATCGTCCATGATGCCGATGTTCACGCCGGTGCCTCGCCCGACGGTGCCAGGCGCCCTGTCTCCGGGAGGCAGCGGGTTCGACGCCATCTGGTGCGCGGCCTCCGTCATCCCGTATGCTTCCAGGACCGGCGCGCCGAAACGCTCTTCGAGGTCGTAGAACACCGACGGGGCCAGCGCCGCAGAGCAGGAACGTATGAACCTGAAACTCTCCCGTGGGGCCTCGTCGTCGTCAGCGCGCATGAGTAGAATCTGGTGTATGGTCGGCACGGCCGAGTACCACGTCGCGCCGGTCGACCGTTGTTGGTCCCAGAACCTGCTGGCGCTGAACCTGTTGGGCACGACGATGCTCCCACCCGTCCGTAGGGTGGAGAGCGCGACTCCGATCAGGCCGTGTACGTGGAACAGGGGCATGACTACCAGCGAAACGTCGTCTGGTGTCAGCGTGTATGTGTCGCCGATGTTTCCCAGAGACGCGACCAGATTGCCGTGTGTGAGCGGAACGCCTTTCGGTCTGCTGGTGGTGCCCGATGTGTGCAGGAACAGCGCGATGTCGTTCGGCGAAGGGCCTTCGACGTCCACTCGTCCAGTGAGAGCCTGACCGTCGCGCTCAAGGACAGTCCTGCCGCTGGCGTCCAGAGATGCGTCCAGCGTGGGGATGCCCAGTCCCTCGGCGGCATCGCGTCCGGCGTGGTCCCCGGGCGGCAGTATCGCGAGCTGCGCCTCAGCATCCTCCATGTAGAACCGGAACTCGTCGGTGGTGTATGCGGAGTTGAGCGGCGCGGCTATGGCTCCAGCGCGGGCAACGGCCATGAAAGTGACGAGAAAGTCGAGACCGTTTGGAAGGACGATCGAGACTGCTCTGCCTCTCTCCACTCCGGCTGCCGTGAGCGTCTCGGCTGTACGCTCGACCTCATCTCTGAGGTCTGCGTAGCTTGCCGTAGGTCCGTCTGGGACTACTACGGCGTTGCAGTCTGCCGGATGTCCATTGAGTATGTCGGCGAGTGTGGACACGGTTGCCCCCTTTTGATGTGGCTGGTTGTTGCCCGGATAATCTCGCACCCCGCACTCTCTGTGTCAACCGTCGGGTTCGCTCGAGCCTGTTGACACTCATATGGGCTGACCGTAAGATTCACCCACGTTGCACTCAGAACCTATACGAGGCCGAAACATGCTCCAAGATGAAGTCAAAGCCCTGGTGTTCGACGTCTTTGGTACCGTGGTCGACTGGCGTTCCAGCATCACCCGCGAGGGCGAGAAGCTTGGCAAGCGCAAGGGGATCACCAATGTGGACTGGGAGGAGTTCGCGGACGCCTGGCGCGGCGGGTACGGACCGTCTATGAACCTGGTACGCACCGGCAAGCTCCCTTGGACCAGGATCGACGACCTTCACCGCAAGGTGCTCGACGAGCTTCTGGAGAAGTTCGGAATCGAGTGTCTGACCGAGGACGAGAAGGATGACTTCAACAAGGCGTGGCACCGGCTCGATGCGTGGCCGGACTCCGCAGCCGGCCTCACGCGCCTGAAGACCAGCTACGTCATTGGCACGCTCTCCAACGGCAACGTGGCCCTGCTGACCAACATGGCAAAGCACGCAGGGCTGCCTTGGGACTGCATTCTGTCCGCGGAGCTAGCCAAGCACTACAAGCCGGATCCTGAGGCCTACCTGATGGCCGCCGACATTCTCGGACTGGAACCGTCCCAGGTCATGATGTCCGCCGCTCACAAGGGCGACCTCAAGGCAGCGCGTGCGCAGGGTCTCAAGACCGCGTTTATCCCGCGTCCCATGGAGCGGGGCCCGCGTCACGAGATCGATACCTCCTCTGAGGACTGGATGGACGTCGTGGCGACCGACTTCAAGGACCTGGCCGCCAAGATGGGCACGTAGGCGCGCGGATTGCACGGCTGAGTCCACGTCAGATGGTATCCCGTCGCCGGAACGCGCTTGTCATGCAGTCCGGCGGCTGCACGAACGTTCTAAATCGGAGCCTGTATGGACTCGCGTCCGAGTTCTCCCGCACCGGTCCCGGCACCCTGTACGGCGCTCCCAACGGGTTCGAGGGTATACTCGAAGGCATGCGTGTCAACCTTTCCGAGGTGTCCGAGTCCCAGTGGGCGACAGTGGCTGACTCACCAGGTGCTGCCATCGGATCCACACGCCGCAAGCTGCGCGATGAGGACATAGTTCCCGTATTCGAGTACATGGATAGGCTCGACGTCGGCTACTGGTTCATCATTGGCGGCAACGACTCCGCCGAGACAGGCCACACGCTCCAGACGCTGGCCGACGAGCGGGGCTACGACCTCAGCGTCGTCAACGTGCCGAAGACCATCGACAACGACCTTGTCCTCACCGATCACTGTCCCGGGTACGGTAGCGCTGTCAGATTCCTCGCGCTTGCGGTGATGGGTGCAGGCCGTGACGCGGAGGCCATGCGCGGCGCATCGCCAATCACGATCATGGAGGTCATGGGACGAGACGCGGGATGGCTTGCAGCCGGATCAGCGCTCGCGCGACGAGAAGAGAGAGACGCGCCGCACATCATCTGTGTCCCGGAAGTGCCGGTCACAGAGGACGATCTACAGGCCCGAGTTGAAGATGCCTATGCGAAGTACGGCTTCTGCGTGGCTGTCATCTCGGAGAATGCGAGAGATCCCGATGGGCTGCCATTGGGAGGGCAGGACGATCCCTGGTTTGTCGACGACTTCGGTCATCCTTATTACGACGGCCCCGCGAGATATCTTGCCGGTCGTCTCAGTCGTACGCTCGGCGTCCGCGCCAGATACGAGAAGCCCGGGACAATACAACGCTCGTTTATCCTGGCGGCCTCAGAGTCAGACCTGCATGAGGCTGAGATGGCGGGCAGGGCGGCCGTCTCGGTTGCGCGAGATGGCGGTCGGGGAGTCATGATAACTCTGGAACGCGACGATACCCACGGTTACAATTGTTATACTGGCACCGCGGCTCTCGATCAGGTTGGGGGAAAAGTGAGAGAGATGCCGGACTCGTATTTCTTAGAGGACGAATCGTTTGTGTCTCAGGGCTTTATCGACTATCTGAAGCCCCTTGTGGGGCCGTTGCCCACTCTGGGTCGTCTGATCTGAATCAACCGGTCGCATCGGGAATAGGAGGTCTGCAATGAGCCTGCTTTCAAAGAGAACGGTCCTCATCATCCTGGCAGTCATAGCAATCCCGATTCTGGCATTCGCCTGGTGGCTGCTCTCTCCGTTGTTCCTGAATACCACGATCAGCGAAGAATTCCCGCTCTCCGCAATTGCAGATATGCCCTCCGGTGTCACTCAGCAGGAGGCTGAGGACATCATGGAGGGTATGGCGAAGATCAATATGGACGCGGTCGAGCCTATGCCGGAAAAGATGGCGGAAGCGACGGTACTGGCCTCCGGCAAGTTCAGGGACGGCGACAGCTTCCACAAGGGCAGCGGGGGAGTCAGTTTGTACCGGCTTGCAAACGGGGACTCAGTTTTGAGATTCGAGGACCTGGACGTAACCAACGGCCCGGATCTCCACGTCCTGGTCTCGACGCACTCCGATCCCATGACCAAGGGCGAGCTTCAGGATGCCGGCTACTCGACCTTGGGACAGCTCAAGGGGAATCGTGGAGACCAGAATTACGAGGTCCCGTCCGACATCGACCCCAACTCAATCGGCTCGGTAATCATCTACTGCATGCCGTTCCACGTCATATTCAGCGTCGCACCGCTGTCGGACCAGGGCTAGCGGGCAGGCCCGTCGTAGAAGGTCGGCTCGCCCTTTCACATTCCCTCGTATTTTCGGTACTAGCCCCTAGCGAGCCGCCGCTCGCCCGGTGATACAATTCCGCTCGACGGCCACGCCGACTTCGGGTCGCCTACGGCGTGCACGTACGCAGTCTCATTGAGAGTCCGCCCAGATGTTCACCCACCTTCACACCCACACCGAATACTCGATGCTCGATGGGCTCAGCAAGCTCAAGCCTCTCGTCGAACGCACGCGCGAGCTAGGCATGGAAAGCTTGGCGATCACCGATCACGGCGGAATGTATGGAGCGATCGACTTCTACAGACTCGCGAAGAGCGAGGGTGTACGTCCCATCATAGGCTGCGAGATGTACGTCGCGCCCGGCAGCCGGCACGAGCGCAATCCCGGCGAGCGCAGCCTGTTCCATATGACCGTCTTGGCGCGCGACTACAAGGGTTATCAGAACCTCGTCAAACTCGTCACATTGTCCCACCTCGAAGGCTTCTACTACCGTCCACGGGTGGATCGTGAGGTCCTGGAGCGTTACCACGAGGGCCTGATCGTGATGTCCGGATGCGCGAGCGGCGAGGTCCCCCTTCTCATTACTCAGGGACGGCTCGACGAAGCCAGGGCGACAGCGTCTTGGTACCGTGAGGTATTTGGCGATTACTACCTCGAAATCATGCGCCACGGCGACGTGCCCGAGCTTCCTGCGATCAATAGCGGCCTGCTGGACATCCACAGGGACCTGGACATCCCAATCGTCGCGACCAACGATTCACACTACATCCTCGAGAAGCACGCGCGTCTCCAGGACATCCTGATCTGCATTCACACCAACACCAATGTCGAGGATGGCAAGCGCCTTCGTATGGAGGAGGCTTCGTACTATCTGAAGAGTCCAGAAGAGATGGAACAGCTCTTCGAGGATCTGCCGGAAGCGATATCCAACACCCAGGTAATCGCCGACAAGTGCGACCTGGACATAGACTTCAGCCAGCTCAGACTGCCTCAGTACCAGGTCCCAGAGGGTGTCACACCGTTCGAGTACCTGTCCAACATATGCTGGGAGGGCTTGAGCGAGCGAATCCCGGACGCCGGTGACAGCGAGAAGGACCGTCTGCGGTATGAGCTTGAAGTCATCCGGCAGACCAACTTCGATAACTACTTCCTGGTGGTCTGGGACATAGCCCGCTTCGTCCGCGAGCACGACATCTTTTTCGCCGTCAGGGGCAGCGCCGCGGCAAGTCTGGTCCTGTACTGCCTCGGCGTGACCAACGTCAACCCTCTCCCGTTCAGATTGGTCTTCGAGCGTTTCCTGAATCTGGAACGCAAGGAGATGCCTGACATCGACATGGACTTCCAGGATGACCGACGCGAGGAGGTAATCAGCTACGTCGTTTCCAAATATGGGCGGGAGCATGTTGCCCATATCATCACGTTCGGCACACTGGGCGCGCGCGCGGCTATAAGGGACGTGGGGCGCGCGCTCGCCATGCCGTACGCGGACGTCGACCGCGTGGCCCGCATGATACCCACTCGACTGGGGATTACACTCAAGGATGCCAAGTCTGAGCAGGGTTCGGAGCTTGGAGAGGCTGTAAATGCAGATGAGTCGATCCGCAAACTTGTTGAGACTGCCGAGGGGCTCGAAGGGGTAACCCGCCATTCGAGCACACATGCGGCCGGAGTAGTCATCTCCCAGCAGCCGATTGACGAGGTCGTACCGCTTCAGCGTCCTCAGAAGGCTGACGGTAGCGGTTCTGTCGCGACCACGACGCAGTACGCCATGGACCCGGTTGCGGCGCTCGGCCTACTGAAGATGGACTTCCTCGGGCTCGTCAACCTCACCGTGCTCGCTAAGGCTCGCGATCTGATCGCCGAACAGCGGGGTATCCACTTCGACCTAACGGAGATCCCGCTGGATGACACCGAGGCTTTCGACCTTCTTTCCAGGGGCGAGACAGTAGGTGTGTTCCAGCTTGAAGGCAGCGGAATGACGCGGTACATCAAGGATCTGAAACCAACGACGTTGAACGACGTTGCCGCGATGATTGCCCTCTACCGCCCCGGGCCCATGGAGCATATCTCGACCTTCATCGACGCCAAGCATGGCAGAACCCCGGTGTCTTACCTGCACCCTGATCTTGAGAACATCCTTGAAGAGACGTACGGAGTAATCGTCTACCAGGACCAGGTGCTGCACATCGCGCAGACTTTCGCCGGGTACACCCTTGGCGAGGCCGACATCGTCCGGAAGGCAATGGGCAAGAAGATTCCGGCGATTATGGCTGAGGAGAGGGAGAAATTCCTTACCGGTGCCACTGGTCAGGGATTCACGCAGGAGCTTTCCGAGCAGGTCTTCTCCCTGGTCGAGCCGTTTGCCGGATATGCGTTCAACAAGGCCCACTCGGTCAGCTACGGACTGATCTCATACTGGACCGCATATCTCAAGGCGAACTACACGGCCGAGTACATGGTCGCACTACTGAACTCCTATGTGGGCCACACAGACCGCATAACCTCCGCAATTGCTGAGTGCCAGCGACTCAAGATGCGGGTGCTGCCTCCGAGCATTACAAAAGGCTACACGGACTTCACAATTGAGAACCAGCAGGACGGAACTACGGGAATCCGATTCGGGATGGGAGCTGTCAAGAATGTTGGCACCGCATCGGTTGATGCCGTGGTTGATTCCAGGGAGCGTCTCGGCCAATTCGCGTCTATAGAGGAGATGTGCAGAGAGTCTGAGATGGCGGGCGCCAACCGCAAGACCCTCGAGTGTCTAATCAAGGTGGGCGCCTTCGACGACTTTGGGGATCGAGGCGCGCTACTTGAGTCTACGGACAGGATCATCTCTCTGGCTCAGAGCGAGGCCAGGCTCCGCGACTCCAGCCAGTCCACGATGTTCGATCTGTTTGGCGAATCGGTCTCCGCTCCTCTTACGACTATTTCTCTGCCGGACGTTCGCGCCACTGATCGCGAGAGAGAGGAGTGGGAGAGGGAGTTGCTGGGAGTGTCGCTATCAAGCATAAGCGTGCTCTCATCGATCCTGAGAATGGCAGACTCTGAACACATTGTGTTCAGGGGCGATTTAGACCAGAACCTTGCCGGACAGAAGGTCTCGATCGTCGGACAGATCGCCTCTGTGACCCAGAGGTTTACCAAGAACAACAAGCCCTTCATAATCGCCGGACTCGCCCTTATGGACGGCCAGATCGAGGTCTTCGTGTGGGAAGAGCAGATGCAGGACTCCGACGGTATCTGGGAGATCGGACAGACCGTGGCCGTGGCTGGTACTGTCCGGGTGCGCGACGATCAGGTCAGCATTAGCTGCTCCAACGCCAGCCTGTTCACGCCAGACCAGACCGACGAAAGTCCCGCGGCCCCGGCTGACGAAGGGGATCCGGACGATCCTGCTTCGGAGTCGCGCAGTTTGGTCCCGGCGTCCAGCGAAACATCTGGGGAGGAACAAGTTCGAAAGGACCGCATGACGAACGACAAGGCCAATGGCTCATCATCCCAGCCTCCTCCGACCAATGGCGACTCGTCGAGTCTGGCCCACTCCAGGCCGATTGTGTCCAACCAATTAAACTTGAGAATGCGGGAATCGGACGACCCCGTCAATGACCAGATGGTCTTGGATGACGTGAAAAGGCTGCTTCTCGAGTACTCCGGTTCCGACCAGGTGATGTTGGAGATCGCAACGCAGGGTAACATTTACCGGCTGGAGTGGTCTGCGATCCAGGTGGATGCCTGCGACGAACTGAGAGACCGTCTCCAGGAAATACTAACCGGGTCGGGCTCGGTCAGCGTTCAGCCTTCCGTAGCGTGATGCACCTATCCTTGCGATAGTTGCACTCTGTTTTGTGTAGGAAACCCAGGGATATGGATCTCCCCAGTCATACTGGGTGGTCGTAGCCGCCTGGCGTTAAGGCCGACAAGGCCTGCTCTACAGTAACCGGGGGTTCCCGCTCTCCATATCGAGCAGCCAACGTTTGAGGTCCAGCCTCTCGCTGCCACTTCCGAATCCTCGCAGGCTGCCGTCGCTTCCGACTACCCGGTGGCATGGCACGATCAATGGGACACGGTTTCTGGCCATTGTCTGTCCCGCTGCGCGAGGCGCTCTTGGACGGCCAGCTTGTCGAGCCAGCCACGCGTAAGTGCGAGTCTCGCCTCTGGGGATTGACCGGCAGGCGTTCCAAGATCTGACGTAGAAATCCGTTGCGTCGCCAACGTCCAAATCGATGTCCGCGAGATCAACTTCTTCGCCTTCCAGGTACGCTTTTAGCCGATCGGGAACATCCCTCAGCATCGTCCTGTCGCGCACAGCTCCGCTCATCTCTGGCCCCAGATCAAGGACGCTTTCATCCGGCGTTTCGCACGGTAGCGTGCTCTGCCGGATGCCGGACTCCGAGCTCAGTAGCCCTACCCAGCCCTGCGTGGTCTCGAATACGTCGTAGAACCTTGTGCTCATCCAGGCTGTGCCCGTGCTCCGGTGGAGAATCTACCGAAGATCCGGCGCACCATGCTCAACCGGACGGACTTCCACGTCTCGGAGATCGCAGCCTGCCTCTCGTCGTCGTCTTCCGCAGAGCCGTAGCGCACGGAAGAATAAGCCCAAGCGATCAGTGTAGCTCCATCATGTGCACTGTGTACGAGCCGGCCGATTTGCGCGGCGTACTCCATCGGAGTCTGATTGGGCCTTCTGCCAATGCCGCCCAGCCAACCGAGCCTCGTAAGCTTGGCATACAAACGCGCTTCCGGCCCCAGCGGCCCCAGTCCGAAGTTCCATGCCAGGTATCCGAGCAGCCAAAGCGCGATAATCGACGCGATAACGATCAGGGCCCACATCACATAATTGCCGTACTGGTCCACTAGCATTGTGCCCGTGGAAAATGAGCCATCGCCATCGTCGAATAGGCCCTCGATGAATGGGTCCGACTCCATCTCCGCCAGCAACCCTTCGGGGTCATCGTGAATGGGGTCGGAGAGGCCGCCCGCGAAGCGCGATACTCTGGGATTTCTGTCATGCGTAGGCCAGTTCGGGGTCGGCTCGAAGTCAATCCAGCCATATCCGGGGAAGTAGACCTGCACCCAGCCATGGCTGTCGGAGTCTCTAATGACTCGCTGGCCGTCTTCATTCAGCTCACCCGGAGCGTAACCCGCCGCCATTCTTGTGGGAACTCCCACCGATCGAAGCATGACCGCCATGGAAGAGCCGAAGTAGTCGGAGTACCCGACCTTGGAATCGAACAGGAACCAGTCGACGCCGTCAGCCTCAATCGGCGGAGCTTCAATGTCCAGAGAGTACGTGAACTCGGGGCCGCGAAGGTAGTTCTGAATGGCCAGTGTCTTGTCCAGGGGATTGTCGGATCCCGCCGTCAAGCGGTCTGCGAGGTCTCGTACCCGGTCCGGCAGCGATTCCGGGAGTTGAAGGTAGTGATCCGTAAGGAAGTTGTCGTACTCGATGCTTGCACCTCTGAGATCGTCGTCGGTGGCCACTGATACCAGCGACGTCATACGGTACGCTTCATTCTCCTCAGTGCTTTCCTTGAATCCCCAGGCAACCAGATCAGGCGTGGTGGGAGCCTTTCGCTGGAAGACCACCCGCTCGGCATCGTCGGAGTCGTCGGTGAGCACTTCGACAAGGATTAGGTCGTCCGGGGCCAGTTGGGAAGCCAGGGTCTGAACAGCCTGCGGTGTCAGGTGGTCGATGGAGTCGGCCCTCAGATTCTCAGCCAACTCCCTGATGTCAGCGGGCATAGTTTCGTCTAGCGAATTATCTTCCAGGTGAATGTCGAACTGCATGGGTTCGAGAGACTCAGCAGTACCCTCGAGGCTAACCCAGTCGTATCCGCCCCCGGTCAGGAACTTATCTGAAGCGAATCCAAGCTGCAGCACTTGCGACTTTGGAACGCGTTTGAGCATGTCGCCCTGAGGTGGGGGCAGCGTATCGGGTCCAATCTCCAGCGGCTCAGAGCCAGTGGCTACCCACCCCTTGGACGTGTACTGGTTGTAGGTCTGTGACAGCCAGTAGGATGGGTAGTCCGAAGTCGCCCAGCCGACCGCCTCTCCTCCGAAGGATATCTTCCCGATGAAGGGCAGCCATCTGCCGAAGAACCGGCCAGGCTGGTCCTTTTTGGAGGGCAGCGCCGCGAACAATCTGGCGAAGAAGTCTTCCGCCGTCGCAACCGGGGTTCGTCCGATGTTCCACACCTGGGCGGCCGTACTATGAGTATAGGCATTCATCGGGAGTGCAACCGCGATTATCAGCACTGCGATGCTGAACCATATCGTTGCGTGTAGAGTTAACCACCCGGTGCTGGGGGTGAACTGGACGTTCAGGCGCCTCCATCGATCGTGTCGTTGGATGATGCTCATCCTCACGACCAGCACCATTGCCAAAAAGACGAAGATGAAGAATCGAGACGCGAACTGGTCCGGCAGAAAGCTCAGGTTCGTAAGAACCGCGGTGCCAAGAAGGACCACCGCAACCCATACGTTGTTCCACCTGAATATGAACCATGAACTGAGAAATCCGGCGATCCATCCCAGTGTCAGGAGCATCATCAAAAACGGGAGCAGGTCTGTGCTTATTCCGCCGGTTGTAGCAGCTTCCCACCACAGATCGAGTCGGTTGTTGGTCTCAGCGAGCCGCTCAACCAGAGAGTCGCCTTCGACCGTCCGAGAAGCTTGCCACACGATCCCCAACAGGCCGATGCCCAATCCTGCCGGTATCAATATGAACCAGGGCACCCTGACCTTTGCCAGTGCGAGTCCAAGGATCGCGGACCAAAGTAGGAGTGCCGTGAGACCATCCGATTCGACCCATCCCGCCGAGTTAATCGAGTCGGCCACGACGATTAACGTAACGAGCAAGATTGCGAACGTGGCCCAGCCCTGGCTTGGTGAATACTTCACCACCCAGGAGATGACGGGGTGGCTCCTACGCTCCTGGAGGTTGCCTTGTCGGCCCAGCAGGACCCCTATGCTGGGAGTGCTCAATCTGCTGCCTCTGCAATTTCAGCCGATCTGTCAACCGTATACGTGTGTGACAATGCAACGGGGACGTTATCGCCCATTCGAACCACGAACGGCGCTATCCCAGCGTCGTACAGCGCAGGCGTTACGGTCAAGGTCTCGAACAGACCGCCAAATGACTCGCCGTCGATGAGAACGACGGCTATTCGCAATCGCCTGCGGACCAACTCTCTGATGGCGACAGTCCAGTCTTCGCGGTGCGATGACGTCAAGATAATGATCGAGCTGTGTGTTCCCCAGAGCTGTTCCTCTCTGGACAACACCTCCGCCAGCGACACAGCGCCCTCAGCCTTGCTCATAGCCAAGTGCTCCATGATCCGCTCGAACTGGGCTTCACCGGTATCAGCGGGAAGCAGGTATCTCTCGTCGCCGTAAGCGAGCAGGCCGACAGGCAACTGTGCCCGGATGTACTTCTGCGCCAACGACGCGGCCATAGAGACTGCGTACTCATCCGTACTTTCGTCGAGCTCGCCCGCTTGAACTTCACGATGAAGGTCCACCAGCACCCAGACGTCACTTGCCATCCCCAACTCGAACTCCTTGGACATGAGTCGTCCCGTCCGTGCGGTGCTCTGCCAGTGGATTCTGCTGATGCTGTCGCCGAATGCATACTCTCTGACGCTTGCAGCATGTGGCGTGAGGTCGTGGGATCTGCGCCTGGCTGAGCTATCACCGGTCAGATAGCCGGGAGGCATCTCGAAGTCCGCAAGGTCATAGACTCTGGGATACACTATAAGGTCATCCTGGTCGCCGAAATCTCTGTCGCGTCTGAAAAGCCCAAAGGCGTCGGTATTAGATACGCGGACCGGTCCCAGCTTGTAGACTCCGCGCTTGCGCGCTGGTGCGAGAGTTCGCCATGATCGAAACCCCCTTGTTGGAAGACTCAGCACTCGTCCGTTCGAGTAGCCGGGCATGTCAGTCACGTCTTCGACTTCGATAGTAGATTTCGGCCATGAGCTTAGGTTGCGGACGGTTATCCGCTCTTCTATGTCGTCACCTACTCTGGCCCGTTTCGTCCGCCTGTCAACGCTCACCTCGAGGCCAAGCACGCTTATCCAGTTCCACACGAAGGCCATTACAGCAGTTAGGCCGAGAACGTAGATAAGCCGGTAAAAGAGACCAAATCCGGTGGCCAGACCGGTAAACAGAGTGACGACTATCAACCCCAGAACAAGGAACAGTCGCGTCTGAACAGAGAATTTCAATGGAGGACCGTACTATCCAGCCGCGCCAGCTCGAGCGCCGCCGCCGGGTACAGCAGTCTCTTCGAGAATCTGCTCCACAATTTCCTGACTGCCAACAGCTCTCATGCGCGCTCCCGCGGTAACGATCATGCGGTGACTGAGCATCGGTACGGCCAACTCCTTCACGTCGTCCGGGAGAACGTAGTCCCTCCCGCGTATCAAGGCGACTGCCTGACCGCCTCTGAACAGTGCGAGAGATGCCCTTGGTGACGCTCCCAGAGCGATGTCCTGGTGAGTCCTGGTTGCATTCACAAGGTTCACGATGTACCGCTTCACGAGATCGTCAACATATATCTCCCGGATCTTTCTCTGAAGGTTTATGATCTCGTCAGCCTCTGCGACAGGTCTGAGCGTGTCAATCGGGTGTGAAGTCTCCTGGCGGTTGACGATTTCCAGTTCCTCTTCTATCGTCGGGTAGCCTAGGCGGACGATGAGAAGGAATCGGTCTAACTGGGCCTCAGGCAGTGGGAACGTACCTTCGTACTCAACGGGATTCTGTGTCGCCATTACCATGAAGGGGCTGGGCAGTCTGTGAGTGATGCCCTCGACCGTAACCTGTCGCTCGTCCATAGCCTCAAGCATGGCCGACTGTGTCTTCGGAGTTGCTCTGTTGACCTCGTCAGCGAGCACGAGTTGGGAGATGATCGGCCCTGCGCGGAACTGGAACTCGCCGGTCTGCTGGTTGTAGATCGACACGCCTGTCACGTCCGTCGGCAGCAGGTCAGGAGTGAATTGGATGCGCTTGAACATACATCCCACTGATCGAGCGATGCTACGAGCGAGCATGGTCTTGCCCACGCCGGGCACGTCTTCGATGAGCGCGTGGCCTTGGCACATCAGCGCCACCACTCCAAGCTCGACGGCCGCGCTCTTGCCGACAATAACCCGCTCTACATTGTCGATTATCCGCTGAGCCAGATCTCTTACACTGTCGAATTCCTGCAAGTGACTCTCCCAATCCCAGATGCGCCGACTGCGTCTGTGACGATTATACAAGAACATCCAGCCAAACGTGCTGTCCGTCATATGCCGATCTACAGAGCCACTCAAGCGGCCAGACCGTTGACTTGCAGAAAACTCAAGTGTAGCATCACTTACAGCTTTCTCTGAGTGTTGTCCTAGAGCACTTTGCTTGTGGGCAGCCAGCCTTGCGCTATCAAGATGACCTAGGGAGAGATGAGAATATGGGGCTCAGCATTGAACGCAGCGACGGAATATTGATCGCTATGGCAGATGGCCGAGTGGACGGCGCCAATGCCCAGGAGTTTCAGGGAGATCTGACAGATGCGATCGACCCTACAGATCGCGCTGTGGTTCTGGACCTTGGTGAGATCACATACATCAGCAGCGCCGGACTCCGCGTCATTCTGCTGATGGCCAGAGCACTCAAGAGACAGGATGCAGAACTAGCTGTTTGCTCGCTCTCGGCACCGATCCGCGAGGTGTTCGAAATCAGCGGATTTGACAAGATCATACCGGTCCGTGATTCTCGCCCCGACGCAATCGCCAGCTTCAAAACTTAGGGCCTCCGATCGAGGGAGCCCCAGTCGGGTCGGGGATGCTCTCATGAGATGAGGATGACATTGCAACAGAAATACAAGATACTTGTAGTCGACGACGAACCGGATCTCGAACCTCTGTTACTTCAGCGTATGCGGCGTGCCATCAGGGCGGGCCGCTACGAGTTTGTATTCGCCGGCAACGGGCTGGAGGCGCTTCACAAGCTCGATGAAGATGAGACCATTGACATGGTCCTCTCAGACATTAACATGCCCCAGATGGACGGTCTGACACTTCTCGATCAGATCCCGGAGGTCAACCCCAACATCCGGTCCGTCATCATATCTGCCTATGGGGACATGAAGAACATTCGGACCGCCATGAACCGGGGCGCTTTCGACTTCGTCACAAAGCCGATCGACTTCAAGGATCTCCAGGTCACAATCGATCGCACGCTGAATCACGTAGAAGAGTTGAAAGCAGCTTTGTCCGCGCGCGATAAGCTGGTGTCGCTGCAGAACGAACTGGACGTCGCGAGCGATATCCAGCAGTCCATACTTCCCACTGAACTTCCTCAAGAACATGACTATCAGATGTTCGGGAGCATGAAAAGCGCCCGCAATGTTGGAGGAGATTTCTACGACGTAGTCCGCCTGCCGGACAGGCGGGTCGGGCTCGCCATCGCGGATGTCTCCGACAAAGGTGTACCCGCTGCGTTGTTTATGATGTCGACACGCACTCTGTTGAAGGGGGCGGCAATAGGAGCGATAAATCCGGGTGACGTGATAGGGACCGTAAACCAGCTTCTTTGCGAGGACAACGAAGCAGCGATGTTCGTCACCCTCATCTACGGAGTTTACGATCCCGAGACCGGACGCCTGACTTACGCTAACGGCGGACATAACCCGCCACTCATCGTACACAGCGACAACTCTTCGACACTACTTCCGCCAACGGACGGCCTGGCGCTTGGGCTGGTACCCGGCTATGAATATCAGCAGAGAACTGTGACCGTGGCCCCGGGTGAGGCGCTCGTGCTCTACACCGACGGTGTGACGGAGGCCATGAACGGAGACGAAGAGGAGTTCGGCGTAGAGCGCCTGCAGGATATCTTCAAAAAGTCTAACCCGCATGAACCTTATGCGATTACTAGGTTGATTTTCGACGCAGTTGACACGTTCGCCGGTGACACTCCCCAATCCGACGACGTAACTTGCCTGACTCTCTGCCGAGGCTGACAATTGGCCGCCAAGCTGACTCTCAAGGTCAAGACCGAGCGAGAAGAACTGGACCGAATCGTCGTCGCAATAGATGACCTCGCAAGAGAGGACAACTGGTCCGACGATCTCTTGTTTAAGGTCAATCTGGTTCTTGAAGAGATTGGTCTGAACATAATTGAATACGCTTTCGACGGCGGCTCGCACGAATTTGAGATCATCGTAACGTCAGATGCTCAGTCCGTTACCATCGAGACAGTAGATGACGGGCGCCCATTCGACCCATTGACTGAGACTCCGGCACCCGACCTCGACTCTTCGCTGGATTGTCGTCCTGTGGGCGGCCTCGGGGTTCACCTCGTCCGCACCCTGATGGATCAGTCAGACTATCGGAGAGTTGATGGCAGGAACTGCCTGACTCTGACCACGTATAGAACTGAGACTCCGCATTGTCCTGAATGAACACACCTCGCCCCCAACGGACATTCCGAATTCTCACGATCGGTCTGGGGGGACTAGCAATCCTGCTGGGTGCGGTCGTATTGGGCCTTTTCATAGTGGTTGGTGCCCCTTGGGATGGGGGTGGCAGCAGTGGTGTAGGCAATGTCGAGGAACCGTCAGCCCCGGTAGTTGATGCCAACGAAGACCCCCCGGGAGTGTCTGACAGTCATGTCGTGTTCGGACAGTCCGCAGCCCTCAGCGGGCCTGCAAGTGGTCTTGGCCTGAACATGCGACGAGGCATAGAGGCAGCCTTCTACGAGGCGAATCTAAGCGGCGGGGTTCATGGGCGGCAACTGGCGCTGATCTCCATGGACGACGCCTATGAGCCCGACATCGCAATTACAAACACAATCGACCTCATTGAAGAAAAACAGGTCTTCGCGCTCATCGGGGCGGTTGGAACTCCCACCTCACGCTCAGCTGCCCCAATTGCATCGGAAGCTGGAGTCCCGTACCTAGCACCGTTTACTGGTGCAGATTTTCTGCGGGACGCCTCGAGATTGAACACCGTCATTAACTTGCGAGCAAGTTATAACCAAGAGGCCGAGGAGATGGTTGAGCGCCTCACCAAGGACCTAGGCATCAGACGCATCGGTTTGCTGTATCAGGATGACTCGTTCGGGCGAGCCGGATACCGGGGCGTAACCGCAGCCCTGGATCGAAGGGGCATGACCGTGGTCTCAACGGGTGTCTATCCCCGGAATACGACGGCAGTCAAAACTGCCCTTCTGGATATCTGGGAGGGCAGACCTGAGGCGGTCATTCTAATCGGTGCGTACGAACCCATCGCCACGGTGATTTCATGGGCGCGAAGAACCGAAATGGACAGTGTGTTCATGACACTGTCTTTTGTTGGGGGAATCGCGCTTGCTCAGGAATTGGGCCCCTATGGCTCAGGCGTGTACGTCACCCAGGTAGTACCATCGCCCAAAGATAACTCGATTCCTGTGGTCTCGACCTATTTTAGGGCGCTGTCACTTTACGACCCCAGCGCAACGCCAGACTTCGTCTCGTTTGAGGGATACCTCGCAGGCCGTTTGGCCATAGCCGGTATTCAAAGCTGCGGCAGCGAGGTCAATCGAGAATGTTTCTTCGCGGGTATTCGTGGATCCGGGGTCATCAATTTAGATGGCTTCGAACTTGTGTACGGCGTCGGTGACAATCAGGGTTCCGACGCCATCTTCCTGAGCGTGATTGGCAGTGACGGCCAATACCACTCCGTGGATTCTCTGAAGGACGAAGTGCCGTGAGCGAACGATCGAACAACCCCCTTCGACACAATGATGCCGACGCGAGACCAGAAAGTACGATCGACTCCGAGACCAATCCTAGTGCCGAGTCGGACCACTTGGAACACTGTGATAGCGGCCCTGGAAGTGGGCTGTCTCAGCGCACCCTAGGGGGCCTGTTGGATATTGCTGAGTTGGGCGAACGACTCAAGCGCGTGTTGGACAGTCGTTATCGCATCTCTACTCAGATCTACCTGGCTTTTGGTGGGGCAGTGTTTCTCACTGTTGCCGCGAGCCTCGTCGGCTGGTTTTCGTTCGACAGAGTGGGCATTCAACAGGCGCGTGTCAATGAGGGAAGTGTACCTGAGATGACCGCCGCCTTCGGAATTGCCCAGCTTGCCAACTCACTGGTGGATGCTGGTCCTCGTCTTGCGGCGACTACCAACACTACGGATTTCCAAATTGTCGCCGCTGACATCTCGGAGGCCAACGTTGCGCTTGTTGGGCAACTTGCGTTCTTGCAGGGTCAGCACGCTTTTGATGATCGCTTCGCGCGTATGCGTTCGCACATAGACGAACTGACATCCAACACACACGCCATTCAGACTGGGATGGTCGAGTCATTTCCTCGTAGCATAGTGTTGAAAAACCTTAGAGCCGACATTGCTGACGTGGACCGCCAACTCAGGGCCCACTTGGCGCCGGCTGCGGACGACCAGTGGTTCTATATGATGACCGGCTACAGGAATGCCGATGATCCACCGGTCGCTATGACGGAACGCCTCACAGAGCAGGAGTTGTCTCAGTATCGCCACCTATCCGCGCTCGTGGCTGATACAGACTATGCCAAGCAGACACTGGAGAGCGGTTTCGGCGTATCGGACTCCGCCACCCTCGAACCCCTGCGCGAGAGTTTCGAGTCAGCAATCAGCCGTATGGCTCACAACCTCGGGGCTCTGAAGGGTCTGGATCTTGGCGAAGAGATTGAGCCGCTCATCGCCAGACTGTCCGAATTAGGCGTAGGGGAGCAGGGGGCGCTGGAACTCTTGGATCGCCATTTCCGAGTTCTGGAGACCCGGAGTGATCTGTTAGCACAAAACCGTGGCATTGCTGTAGAGCTGCTAAAGGAAGTGGACGGCTTCGTTGAGATTGCCAATGCCGGCGTAGGGGACGCGGCTGTTGCTTCGGATGAGGCTGTCTTCGCCGGCAAGATCGTTCTCGCCGCGCTGAGCGTAGTCAGCGTAGGCGGCGCCGCACTTATCGCCTGGCTGTTCATTGGGCGGATTCTGTTGAGTCGTCTCCAGACTCTCTTGGGTTCGATGCGACGCATGGCCGACGGCGATCTAGATGTCGGGGTGGACACCAGCGGACGTGACGAAGTCTCGGAAATGGCGGATGCATTGGAGGTTTTCCGTAGAGCATCCCTTGATGCCCGTGAACTGGATGAGGTTCGACGTCTCAACGACGAATTGGAACAGACCAACGAGGAGCTTACGGAAACGGTCCAGCAGCGTGACAGCGCGTTGGATGATCTCCAAAGGGCGCAGAACCAGATAGTAGAGCGCGATAAGCTGGCCGCCATCGGCGAGTTGACTGCGGGCGTGGCTCACGAGATCAGGAATCCGCTGAACTTCATCAAGAACTTTGCTGAGGGCTCTGAGGAGATACTCGAGGAGCTGACTGAAGTAATCGATGAAGCGGCGGAGACTCTTGTGGAGAGCCAACGCGACGTAATCGTGGAGATCTCAGGTGAGCTCAAAGACAGCCTCAACCGCATCCAGAACAATACCAACCGCGCGGAACGGATAGTTCGGGACATGCTATTGATGAGCCGGGGTGCCTCTGAGCCTCATTTCACCGATATCAATAGTTTGGTTGAGGAGAACGCCCGACTCTCATTCCACAGCGCGCGGGCCACCAATACCGAATTTCAGCTCGATCTCGTAACGGACTTCGATAGTGACGTTGGACAAGCCGAAGTCATTCCCCAAGACATGGGCCGCGTCATCATCAACATGGTCACGAATGCTGGGTTTGCCACCAACGAGAGACGTCTGAAAATGGGCGAGGAATCCTTTGGTGCCGAGTCCTTCATGCCGACAGTCTATCTAGCTACGAAGAAACTCGATGAAGAGATCCAGATCAGGATTAAGGACAATGGCACTGGCATCCCGCCTGATGTCATCGACAACATTTTCAATCCGTTCTTCACCACTAAAGACCCGAATCAGGGGACGGGACTCGGACTCGCGCTTTGCGCTGATATCGTTCGTCAGCATGGCGGGTCAATCAGGGTCGAAACGGAACCGGGCGAATATACCGAGATGATTATCCAGATCCCAGTTACTCAGCCGGAGACCATAACTGAGGAGGAACCCGCTCCGGTCGTCGGCAACTGACACTCTAGCGATCGGTCTCGAAGCGTCCAATAATCTCTGAGTTGATCCTATACTCTATCGGCAATCTCCCCAGGGAGATTGAGTCGGGAGGCACTATGCCCCCCGAGAACACCAACTTCATGGCGTCCTCCACCGAAAGGTCAGTCTCGAATAAGTCATCCTCAGAAACAACAGCCATGTTTCCGGAAGTCGGGTTCGGGACGGTGGGAATGTAGACGATAGCCAGTGACACGTCCGACTGGGGTTTGACAATTCGCGCTGTCACGAACCCCAGTGCGATCATTCCCTCCCTCGGCCACTCAAGGAACACGACTCGGCTGAAGTTGAACCGCGATGTCATTACAGTGGTCGCCTGTCGTGTTACTCCAAGAATGCCCTTGACCACTGGGATGCTACCCAACACATCTGTCAGGAAAGCCATTATTGATTTGCCGAACTTTGTCGAAGTAAGTAGCCCGACCAGATAGAACACTATGATTATCACAACCAGCCCGGCACCCCAGAAAGCAGGAATATCCCGGGTCCCGCCCGAGAGTTCCCTGCTTATGACGTCTAAGATGGGAATTATCGCGGAGTCCGCCAGGTTGACGATGTACATGATGACCACGAGTGGGACTATTATTGGAAGGAGTTCCAGCAGGCCAGACACTGTCTTGCTCTGGAAGTGACCGCCGGTTCTCTGGAAAAGATTGGGCTCCTTCTGCAAGTCATCGTGTTGAACTCCGTCCGGTTCAGCCACGGTTCCTACTCCTGAATAGCCGTTCCTGCTGAATTCATGCTCAATTGCAGAGTCCAGCTCGCATCGTCCAGCGCGTTGGAGAGCATACGCCCGCCATCAGCAAGGATCTTAGACTGTGCCCTCACCATTAGGGTTGGAATTCGAGGAGAACCATGGCTTGGTGACGGCTTCGTGAGGCCATAGGAACTCGAACCCAGCCCGAAGTGCGGTCTGCCTATCGAGGTCCTCACGGTCTCCAATGTGGTAGTACCCCTCTGCCTCGAACTTAGCTTTCACATCGGCGAGCATGTGCTTAGGGATGACAAAGTCCGCAGCGATGTTGTGCGCTTCCCAGATTGCTCTCTGTGCGCTGGGAGGCCTGTCGGAACAGCTCCCGATCAAGAAGCCGTTGTTCTGGGCATTTCTTGCCATATCCATGGTCAATGGACCAGGCGGGTCACCTACTTCCATTGTGCCGTCGATGTCAAAGCTGATCAAAATCGCCAAGTGAATTCCTTTTCGTCAATCCGCATTGGAACGTGGTTTCACGGCCCAATATCGTTAGTTTACAGAGAGATCTTATCTCCGGTCTTGGTATTCTGTGGTGGAAATAGGCGCAATAGGATTGCTAATCAGGCGTGGCGCTCCATACTGTGAAATTGCCCCCCAACGGCATGGGCCCGCCTGATACCGTTACCTCCGGCTTCACGCCGGTCACCTGACGCGCTCCTGCACGTCCCTGGAGCTGCTGGATTGAATCGGTGTGCATCCAGAAACGACTCCGTCCGCTCCCGATGTTGCCGCCGCTGGGCAGAATCGGATTCGGACCCTCGACTGAAATGTCCGTCTGGTAGAAGTCCAGGGCGTCTCCAAATCCCATTCCTCGGTAACCCAGACCCTCTACGTGGAACTGATGGAACTGGGCGAAGCCGTCGTACATGTTCTCGAAAGAGAGGTCGTCGGCTGTGATGCCGGCGCTCTCGTAGATTTTCCGTCCCGTGCTGGCGGTCTCCGCCTCTACCTCTTCAAGAGTGGGCGTGAGGCTTCTGGGCTTGCCCCGACTCGAGGCGTGGCCGAGTATGTAGACGGGTTTCTGCTTCATGTCGCCTGCCCGCTCAGCCGTTGTGAACAGATAGGCGGCCGTGCACATGATGGGAATGTCATTGTCGAACAGGTTAGCCGGCTTGGCAATCCAGCGCGAGGTCAGGTAGTCCTCCGGAGGAAGATCCTCAGGCCGATGTTGTGCCCAGTAACCCTCCGGGAACTTTAGTCCGTTGCGCCTGGAGTTCTGCATGAATGGGGCCATCATGTCGTGGTTCTTGCCGTACTTGGTGCAGTACTGGGCAAACTGTAGCGCCGTCCCGTAGCATCCTGGGGGACCCCACAGTGATCGACCGGCGCCGAGCGCGTAGGAGCCCGGCACCTCGTCAGCGGCACTTATGCCGCCGTGGTTGTATCGTCCCTCGTAGTTATGCCAGCCCTTGACTACCAGGCAGGTGTTGGCCAGCCCGTCGCCAATGGCCTGTGCGGCGACTGTTATGGCCGCTGACATGCACCCAGGCGCGTGCATCATTAGTTTTACGTTCGTAAGTTCAGGCATGTTCTTCAGAAGCCACTCGGCACTGAGTTGACCTATACCGTCCAACGGGTCGTCAGTCTGGTTGAACGTGTTAACCACGTCCATAGGCACGGGCGTCCCCTCAGGCCAGGGCGCTCCAGTAGTTGTAACCGGGACTATCACAAGACCGTCCACCTGGTCTGGGCTGACGCCTGCGTCTTGCATCGCCTGGCGCATCGATTGGATGCTGCCCGCGCCCACGGTGGTCTCAGGCCTGCCGTCCCATCGCCGGGCGGTCGGCGAGTGGCCAACGCCGACGGCTGCAACCTTTCCTCGATGTTCCCACACACCCAAGCCCTCAACAGATCGGTACATAGATTCAGGGGCATCTATCGTCGTCATACTTAACACTCCCTTGTTTTGAAAGCCTGCCAGCTTGATGCTTGCGAGCAACCGGTGCCTTGTCACTTGGGATTGGAACTCTCACCCACCGCCAACTACCTGCCATTCGGGTACCTTCTGTCCGTTAGCGGTTGCTTCGAAGATTACCTTCACGGCACCTCCCACAGGCACCTCGTCAACCGGGGTTCCTGGTAAGACGGAGTACATCTGGATACCGGGGTCATCCTCGAGCGCAATGACCGCAAGGTTGAATGGCTGGTCCTCCTGAAGCAGTCTGATCGGGCAATCGTAGATAACGCAATAGTTGTATATCGTGCCGCGTCCGCTCATCTGCTTCCACTCCAGGCTGTCCCCTGAGCCGCATTGTGCACACATAGGCTGAGGTGGGTTCTGCAGCCTATCGCAGGCGACGCAGTTTTGAATGACGAGACGCCCGTCGTTCGCAGCTTGCCAGAAAGGCTTCGTCAACTCGTCGGGTACTATACCCTGCTTCACCATGTTCCTCTCCCTTGGTCAAATCACGTTGGTTTCAGATACTTTGAGTATCCTGCCGAATGTTCGTCAGGTGATCCTGACAGATAATAATGCACATAGGCCAGGATGCCAACCATAGGGTCTTGTTGGTGTGTCAAACACCTGATTCGCTGTATGCCATGACGGGTAAGGCAGTAGGACTTTTTGCATCATCCCTCGTATGTGAACTGGGCAGTACATCGCCACAGGTCTACGCCGTGAAGGTGAAGCGACACCACCTCACCAGACGCAATTGAAGCTGGAAGCGCGGCGCGGGCGCGGAACGGCCACTCGACCATTTCAACCACGGCAGCGCGACGGCCGGGGTTCTCCAGCACTACGGCATCGTGGACAGCGTCGTCGCCCTGAGCTTCGGAATCCCGCCTCTTCATGTCCAGCCACTTCAGGAAGTAGTACATACGCCTGTTGTTCTCGATCCTGGACATCTGTCGCACCTGCAAATCTGCGCGGTGTGCGACAGACGTGACGGCCTCCTCGTCGTACAGCGTTCCGGAATCGCGCAGGTGATGTGAGATCTGCCGTTGTACCAGCAGGTCTGGATAGCGTCGAAGTGGGGATGTCGCCTGTGTGTAGGCATCGACGCCGAGTCCCCCGTGACGTCCGGGCTTTATGCTGACTGTCGCTGCCGTCAGTCTCCGGGTCATCATGTAAGTACGGAGAGCTCCCTCGGGCACCTGTGTAACAATGTCAGACATATCGGGAAGGGCCTGAGCTCGAAATGGGGCTGGCAGTTCGTTTTCAACGCAGTACCTGGCAAGTAGCGAGTTGCACAGCACCATGTACTCCTCGACGAGGCTGCGGGCAGGAGCGAACCGGGGCACGACTCCAACGCTGATCTTTCCGCTGGCGTCTACCTTCACCGACAACTCGTCCCTGTCCAGGCTGAGCGCTCCCCTGGCATTTCGCGCCGCCCTGAGTGACTTGGCCAATCGGTGCAGGACGCCCAGCTCCGAATGCAGCAGGTGAGATGGGTCGGCAATCGCGGCGTCTGCCTCCGCGTACGCAAGCGCGTGATCGCTGCGAATAGCAGACTTTAGGACCTTCCAGTCGCCCACGTCGCCGTCTTCAGTCAGGTCGACGATCACGCTCACGGCTGCTCTCAGCTCTCCGGGGTTCAGGCTTCCTGAGCCGGCCGACACCGCGGGTGGCAACATGCTGATGGTCTGCTCGGGCAGGTAAAGTGACGACATCCTGCGGTCAGCCTCTATGTCCAGGGCAGAACCAGCCTCGATCAGCCCGCCGGTGTCTGTGATGTGAATGCCGACACGATGCGAGCCTCCATCCAGTGGCTCGATTGACAGCGCGTCGTCGCGGTCTCGTGTCTCGAAGTCGTCTATTGTGATCGTCAGCAGTCCGCTCAGGTCTGCGCGATCGTCATCTGACAGCAGTCGCAACTGGTCCGCCAACCCGGCTTCAACGGTGACCTGTTCCGGGAACTCAGCCACGATTTCTTCCCGTGCTAAAGCCAGATGCTCGTCGGGGTCCATTAGCCCCAGGTCCACTAGCGCTTCGAACGCGGCCCGCTGAAGGTCGCGTCCACGCACTCCAGCAGTCTCCAGGAACTGCTTGACGAAGTTGGCGCGTGTGTAGTCATCCCCGTGCAGTACGAAGGCTCTGACTTGCTCCAGGATCACCGACTGATATTCGGTGCGACTTTCTGGAATCACGCCTGCCCGGAACGCTGTCGATAGCTCGTTAGTGTCCGAAGTGCGCTGTTGCTGCCTCTGCCGTCGTTCGATCATCGTGGCGACGGTCTCGCGGTCACGGGGCAAGAAGTGCGACCCATCCCGAATAAACAGCAGGTCGTCGTCTATGAGGTGCAGCAGAACCGCCACAGTTTGCTGTACTGATGGCTCAGTGCCAAAGTACAGCTCTCCTATGTCAGACAGGGTCAGCACGTCGCCATCTTCGCAGACGATGTCCCAAACTTCCTCGATGTCTAGTTCGCTGAGAGCTGCCTCGGCTTGCTGCCTAAGTTGCTCGACAGCCTCGTACGATGAAGCATTGACGCCTGTCTCGTGGAGAACACGCGACTGTGGAATCCTCGCCTCACGGTTGCGACCGATGGCTACACGTAGCCGGTTTCCGGCTGTTTCGATGTATCGAGCCAGGCGCGGGCCGGCGTCTAACTGTATTAGGAGGATTTCTCCTGGCTGCATGGATTCTGTTCCTAGGGCGTCAGACGCCGTTCATCTCCACCATGTGAAATACATGGGTGGCGGATCGGTGTCGGTCACTGTGTCAGGCTGGCGTTGGCAGCTTGGGAACCACCTCTTTGGCCAGAAGTTCCATGGAACGCACCCAGTTTTCGTAGGGCTGCCACTCGTGTCCCATAGCGAGCAGCATGCCGAATCCGCCCACATCGTCGTACAGAGTGCCGAGCTTGTCCACCACCTCGTCCGGGCTTCCCACTACGAACACGTTGTCCACGAGATATTCAGCATCTACGTCCGAGTCGGGCATGTCAGGGTCCACCTTGAACAGGTCCAACATCCCAAGTTTTGGCATAAGCCGCAGGAAATACTGCTCGAAATCCCGTCTGAGCACACCGTTGAGCGCCTCTTCCCGCGCCTTTTCGGATGTTTCGGCGACATACACCTCTCTGGCAATTCGCCATTCAGCGCGACTCGGGGACAGACTGGATATCGCGGCCCCTTTCTCAACCGCGTCCCAGTGTGTGCTGAGGATGCGCGATGGTACGAGGTTGATGCTCATCGGTATCCATCCTCGCTCGCCTGCGAGGATCAGCGTGTCGGAGTTCGGGGACACTCCCGCGACGCCAATCGGCGGGTGTGGCTTCTGGTATGGCGTGACGTGGAACCGCAGACCGAGATTGTCCACCGGTTCGGGGATTGTGAACCGCCAGAACTCGCTTTCATACACTCCCGGCTTGGGGTCGTTCCAGATCCTGATGATCGTGTCGATGGACTCGCGGGTCATCTTCCTATGAGCGTCTCCGCGCGGATCGAATCCGAAAACCTCAAAGTCACCCGGGAACCCGCCAGAGCCGACGCCCCACTGGAAACGCCCGCGTGCCATGTGGTCGAGCTGGGCGATACGGTGCGCAATCATGAACGGGTTGTGGTTGGGCATACAGGTCACCCCAGTGCCCAGTTTGATATTCTTCGTGCGCGCGAGCGCGTTGGCGATGAACAAGTCAGGCGCGGGGATGTTCTCCCACACCGTCGTGAAGTGCTCACCTATCCATGCCTCGGCGTAGCCGAGATTGTCCAGCACCTCGATCTGGTGGAGGTCGTCCTCGAGTGTCTGTGTGATATCGGACCCCGGAGGGTGCAATGGCATAGTGAAGAATCCGACCCGCATTTGAGCGCCTCCATGTGGTATCTGTGTTGTTCGGGTCTCGGTCCGAAATGCCCGGAACCCAACTGATGGTGGTCTGAATGTTACCAGATGGCTCAGACGGACTCGATCCGTTGTAAACTCTATCGACCTCAATTCCACATCGGAGTGACAAATGCCCAGCGCCATTGATCAACGTGCTTTAGACATCCTACAAGACCTCGGAGAGCGTCCTGCCGCGCCGTTTCATGAGGAACCTGTTGCTCGGTATATTGTGAGTCGACTTGCTGCCATTGGTCTGTCACCTTACAGGGACGACTTCGGCAACGTCATTGCGCACTACTCCAATTCTCAAACCGACGATCCGCCGATCGCTTTCGTCGCGCACATGGACCATCCTGGCTTCGAGATTGATGAAGTGGACGTCGATGGACCTGTGGGCGTCGCGCTCGGTGGAGTCCCGGAAGTGTCGCTGTCTCAGTCAGCCGATGTCTTGGTACTGATGCCGGATGGTCGCAGAGTGAAGGCGAAGACGGTCGAGCTCGACGTAGCATCCAGAAGAGTCCGGTTCGACATCAGCGAGAATGTCGAGATTGTACCGCCAGTCCCGGTGGTCTTCGATCTGCCTGACTTTGAGCTGGACGGCGACTTAATCAGGATGCGCGCCGCCGACGACCTTGCCGGATGCGCGGCAGCGATGGCTGCGATGGAACGGATCGTCCCTGAGGGCGCTGCGGCTGACGTGTACGCTGTGTTCACCCGCGCCGAAGAGGGTGGGCTATTCGGCGCAAGGCTGATGGCCGAGGCGAGGACTCTCCCAACCGAGACATTGGTCGTATCCATAGAGTCCAGCCCTCTGATCCCAGGTGTAGAGCAGGGAGCCGGACCTGTGATTCGCACGGGCGACGCACTTTACACTTTCGACGCCGATGCGGAGCAAGTCCTGATAGTCGCGCGAGAATCCATACGGGGCAGGAAGCCGGAGTACAGGTGCCAGCGCCATCTCATGAGCGGCGGCGTGTGTGAGGGAACGGCTTTCGCTGTGTGGGGATACCGCGCCACAGGCATGGCGTTTCCTCTCGGGAACTACCACAATGCCACAACTGGGATTCGCGACCCGAAATCCAGCGTTGGCGCCGAATACATCCGCGTGGAAGACTTCCTGGGCGGTGTAGAACTTCTGGCTGAGGCCGCGGTTAGCGTTTCGGTCCGCAATTCCTCCCCCGCGCGGGAGCGGGTGCGGGAAGTGCCGCCGGAAGTCAGGGCGAGGATGACGAAAGATGCCGTATGATTTTCACTCGTACAGCGGGAGCGACTGAGCCTCGCTTACGTCCCAGCCGTCGAGAGTCCAGTAGCCCACCCTCGGGAGATCTGACACTGTCGGTAGCCCCTGGGCTCGCTTGAGCCGCTGGATGTTGAACAGGTGCGTGATCTCCTCGAAGTAAATGTGACGTATCGAGCCCTCTAACTGCATTGTCACAGTGTTGGCTTGTTCGGTGGGTGTGACTGCTGTTGCATGAGCCTGGATCATCGTTCTCCAGCCACCGTCCAAAGTTACGGTCACTGTGTGCGACCGGAGAAACCGCAAGTCTCTCTCATTGAGCACCCGACGCGCGAGGTCGATGCCCTCTTGCAGCTTGGTCAGGATGACCGGGAGCTCGTAGTACTTCGTGTCGTCCATTCTGCGGTCGTACGGCGACGTGGCCAGCCCGTCGACATCTACGACTCCATGCTCATCGTTAGGGAATGTCACGTCCCCCCAGCGCAGTATCAGCCACCGGTAGATCAGGGACGCCATGTGGCTGACCTGAACGCGGATGCTCCATTCCGCCCATCCGTACTCTTCAGATGTCCAGTCGAGTTGGTCGTCCGTCAGCCCTTCCACCTCGTTCGCGATCAACTCGTAGAGCGTGTCGAATTCGGGAAAGAGCGCCGACCCCGGCGACTCATTGGTGATTGATTGGTCTGTCATGACTAGATGTCTCGTCCCTAATCTCAATCCGCCTGCGCCAGCGCGATCTTAAGATGTTCGAGCGATAGGTTGCCTCCGCTCATTATGATTACGACCTTCTTGCCTGCCAGACGGTCCTTGATCTTGACCGCTCCGGCGAGCGACGCCGCGCCCGCGTGTTCAGTCAGATTGTGGGTCTCCTGAAGGTGCGTGACGATTGCCGCATTCATCTCACCCTCTGTCACGAGAATGAAGTCGTCCAAATGTTCACGCATGATGCTAAGCGGCAACTCGTATCCAGTACCGGTTGCGAGTCCTTCGGCTGAGGACTTCATTGGTGCCTCAACAATATGGCCCTCGCGCCATGACAGGTACACCGCCGGTGCCTGCTCGGCCTGCACACCGATTACCTGGATGTGCGGGTTGACCGACTTGGCGACGATGCACGCGCCACTCGCGCCGCTGCCACCGCCTACGGGAACGACGATGACATCTACATCAGGCATATCCTCGAGTATCTCGAGGGTGTACGTGCCGACTCCCGCGATCAAGCTCGGCTCGTTTACAGCGTGGATGTAGCGATAACCCTCCTCGCGCGAAAGCCGCTCGATGTACTCTCGTGACTCGTCGAAGTAAACGCCGTGGTGGATTACCTCCGCGCCGAGGTTGCGCATAGACGCCACTTTGCCCGGGTTGGCGTTCATCGGAACCGCTACGTAAGCCTTCGACCCGAACACGCTCGCGGCGTAGGCTATCGACTGACCGTGGTTTCCGCTGGACGCGGTGGCCACTCCGCGATCGAGCTCGTCTCTGGAGAGCTGCGACAATAGGTTTATGCCGCCGCGCATCTTGAACGCGCCCAAGCGCTGGTGGTTCTCATGCTTAACACGGACCTCTTCAGCTCCGAGCAGCTTCTCCAGCCCGATGTAGCGGTGCAGCGGAGTCCGCGTGACATGACCTGAGATGCGTCCTTTGGCCTGGATTACGTCGTGTAGTGTTGGTGCCTGCAACTGTTACCTCTGTTCATGCGATTCAGATATGGATTCCAGATTCAGCATAAGGGTTCATCGTTGGTCAATGGAAGTTAAATCGTTCAAGGTTAATGCAGCCTTGTGATAGGATTGGCGCCACGTTCCGAAACCAACCTTAAGGGAGGCGAAAGTGGCCACCGCAGCTGCAACCAGACCGCAGATCGAGACGGGTAGGAGCACGGTTTACTCCAGTGGTGGTGTGGTGGTGTCAATATCGCCGCTAGCCGCCTCCGCTGGGGCTAGCGTGCTGGCCGATGGCGGCAACGCATTCGACGCAGCGGTGGCTGTCGCTGCTGTCGAGGCCGTGACGGTGCCGCCGGCTTGCGGAGTCGGTGGTGAGCCGTTCGTTATCATGTACGATGCGAGCACCGGCGACGTCCACGGTTTAACGGGCAGTGGACGTGCACCGCTTGCAGCCAATCGCGAATTCTTCATCGAGCATGGTCACAACTTCATGCCTCTCGCAGGATCTCTCGCGGCGGCAATTCCAGGTGAAGTACTGGCATGGGAAGAGATCGTAGAGCGTCATGGCTCGCGTTCTTTGGCAAAGTTGCTGGAACCCGCTATCGGCTATGCCGAGGACGGCTTCCCGATCAGCGATCAGCTTGCTGGCGGGTTCGACGTCCTGAACGCCAAACTTGCCCAATTCCCCGACTCCAGAGACGTCTTTACGAACGACGGCTGTCCACTGCAGCGAGGCCAGGTGCTGGTGCAGAAGAACCTCGCCAAGACGTTGCGGACCGTTGCTGGAGGCGGCGCTGAGGCGTTCTACCAAGGTGACATCGGCAGGGAGATGGCCCGCGCCATCCAGGCCGCAGGAGGACTGTACACCGCCGAGGAGATAGCCGGTCACCAGAACATCTGGTATCAGCCCCCGATCTCCACGACTTATCGGGGCAACACCATCTACGAGACTGCGCCTCCCTCGCAGGGACTGGTGCTGCTTGAGATGTTAAACATCCTCGAGGGATACGATCTGGCGAGTCTCGGATTCTACAACGCTGAGTCTGTACATACGATGGTCGAGGCGAAGAAGCTCGCCTTTGCAGACCGCAATCGCTACGCGGGCGATCCCGAGTTCGTTTCGACACCGGTGGATGAGCTGATCTCCAAGCGATTCGCAGCGCAGCGCAGACAACTGATCTCATCTATGTCCGGTTCCTACGAACCCGGACCGATTGCCGCTCCGATACCGGGCGACGGCAACACGAGCTATTTCTGCGTCGTGGACGCCCAGGGCAACGCGCTCTCTTTCATTCACAGCCTGTCGATGGGATTCGGCAGCGGCTTCGTAGCCGGCAACACGGGAGTGCTGCTGAACAACCGCCTCGGCCGCGGGTTTAGTCTTGTCAAGGGACACCCCAACGTCATCGAGGGCGGCAAGCGCACTATGCACACGCTCAACGCTTACATGGTCATGCGTGGGGGCAGCCCCTATCTGGTCGGTGGCACACCGGGCGGCGACAGGCAGATCGCCTGGAATGCCCAGGTCATTACCAATGTCATCGATCATGGAATGAGCGCGCAGGAGGCGGTTGAGGCTCCCAGGTGGGCGTCGTTCCCCAGCACTGATCCCCACGACGTCGACAAGCCATTCGCGGTCGAGCTCGAAGGCGGAATGGCGCCTGGTGAAGTCGACGAGCTCAGAGCCAGAGGCCATACCGTTTCTGAGAGCCCGGGCCGCGCCTTTGGCGGTTCGGCAAAGCTGATAGTAATCGATCCGGCCACCGGCGTCCGGACCGCTGGCTCCGATCCAAGAACTGACGGCCACGCCGCCGCGGTGTGAATGTAGTAGGATTGGCGTGACTGGTTTGCGAGATAGTCTCGTCAATCGCGCCAGGGACCGCGTACTTCTTTCTTCACAAGCGCATCCCCAAGGAGAGACACTATGAACTTCGGTCTGCTATTCGAGATGCAGCGCCCATACGAGGGCACCGACATTGACTGGAACACGCTGTACAAGGAGACCCTTGACCAGGTCGAACTAGCGGATAGGGTCGGTTACGATAGGGCCTGGTTCGTAGAACACCATTTCCTCCTTGGATTCTCAGGCTCGCCGTGTCCAGAGGTGATCTTTGGGGCACTCAGCCAGCGTACCAAGAACATTCGGATAGGCTTCGGCGTGTCCATCCTCCCGCACGCGCATCCGGTTCGGATCGCAGAGCGCGTGGCCATGGTCGATCAGCTAACTGACGGCCGAGTCGAATTTGGGACTGGGCGGTCCAACGCCTACGAGCAGATGGGTCTCGGAGTTGACCCCAGGGACACGCGGGAAATGTGGGACGAGTCCATTTCGATGTTGCCGCAGATTTGGCAGTCGGACGAGTTCTCATGGGAGGGCAAGTTCTGGAACGTGCCGTCGCGCCGCGTACTTCCCAAGCTCGTTCAGAAGCCCCATCCGAATATGTACCTGGCCTGCACGCAGTCGTCCAGCTTCGACTTGGCCGCGCAGAAGGGTATCGGCGTCCTGTCATCGGCCTCGTACGCGACTACAGTGCTCGAGTCCCACGTGAAGACTTACAAAGAAAAGGTCAAGCACGCCGACCCGGTGGGCGCGTTTGTGACCGACTACTGGGCGAACAACGTCCACGCATTCTGCGGCACCGACAACCAGGAGGCGCGTGAGCTTGCTGCGCTCTCCATGAAGACCTTCTTCGGGCCGGACAAGCCTTACATCTCAGGCCGCATCGGCGCGTATGAAGAGCTGCTGGAGGCATGGGGTGGCGTCCCCGAGCACCTCGAAGCCGACTTCGGGCGCTGGCTCAGACAGTCGGACGAGGCGCACAAGCAGCAGGCCGAAGAAGTTGGCATCTCACTGGACTCCGGCCCCGGAGCGGCTCGCGCTGCCATCGCGGAGCTGGACGCCAATACGCTGGCCGACCGCGCCGTCACCATCGCCGGCGATCCCGATAGCTGCATTCGCGCTATTCAGCAGTACCAGGAGATCGGCGTTGACGAAGTCATGATGATAATCCAGACCGAGACCATTCCACACGAGAAGGTCATGAGTTCGATCGAACTTTTTGGCAAGGAGGTCTTCCCTGTGATCCGAGAGATGGAGAAGTCAAAGGCCGTCGCGACCGCAGACTAGTACCTGGCGGATACGAGCATGAGAGTAGTTGAGAGTCCAGAGAATCTCTAGCCCAGTTGGGAAACATGTAACGTGGATATGCTTATCTTTATTGCCGCTGCCATCGTTTTCATCGTAGTCTGCAGTGCGGCATTTCGATACTTCCTAATGAGGTCGCCCAAAAGCAAACTCTCAAATGAAGTGCGTAACCAAGCTCGTCGGCATGTTGATTTGCACGGGCCTATGGATAGCAACAATTGGGGTGGTTTCTAGATTGTATGAGATTAGCGCCCTGAGGAGATGCTAGGGTTAGTCTAGGCCAGCCCATCTTACTGACAATGAACTACTGGTCTGAGGCGCAATTAGCCTCGATTCACAAGATGCTGAACCCGCGCTCGATCGCCGTCGTTGGCGCGACCGAGCGACCGCAGTATGGCGGCAGGTTCCTGAGAGCCGCTCTCCAGGCAGGCGACCGTTTGCGCGTCTATCCGGTTAACCCACGGTACGACGAGCTACTTGGACACAAGTGCTACGCAAGCGTTTTGGACCTCCCCGAGGCCCCCGACGCCGTCGGCATCATAGTTCCCTACCACCGCGTGATTCCGGTGCTGCGCGAGAGTGCCGAGCGAGGCGCGGGCTCTGCGATTGTCATATCCGCCGGCTTCTCCGAGCGTGGTGTGGACGAGAGACGGGAGCTTCAGGCAGAGCTTGGGGAAGTCGCACGGGAGACCGGCGTCAGGATTTCAGGACCGAACTGCCTCGGACTCGCTAATATCAAGGACGATATCTGGGCGTGCTCGTCCTCGCGATTGGAGGGCGTCGAGCTCAGGAGCGGTAGCGTTGGCCTAGTCTGCCAGAGTGGTGCATCTGCCTTCGGGCCGTTCCTATCACGGGCTGTCGGCAGGGGTGTGGGCTACTCCTACATCGTCTCTACCGGAAACGAGGCAGACCTCGATGCGCCAGACTTCGCAAGGTATCTGCTGGACGACGACGACACCAAAGTCATCGCCATGTTCATCGAGGGGTTCAAGAACGCGCGCAAGTTTCTTGAACTCGCGAAGCTCGCCGCCGAGCGCGGCAAACCCATCGTCGCGGTCAAGATAGGTCGCTCCGATCTTGGCACCAGGGCTGCCCGCTCCCACACTGCCGCTCTGACCGGTGTGGACGAGGTGTATGACGCCGCGTTCGAACAGTACGGAGTTGTCCGTGTGCATGACTGGGACAAACTGCTGGAGGTCGCGCAGCTTTTGTCCGTAGGCAAGCCGCCCAAACAGCGCGGCATCTCGCTCGTTTCACACTCAGGCGGTGTCTGCTCGCTTACCGCGGACAACCTGGGCGACGCAGGTCTCGAACTGCCAGAGTTGACCGATCCGGCTAGAGATGCCATCAACGACATCCTGGAAGGCTTTGGCTGGGCCGCGAATCCGGCGGACATCACTGGACATGCCAGCCGCGGCACGGTGCTGCCCATCATGGAACACATGATCGCCGAACCTGAAGTCGGCACACTGGTGGTCGCGAGCTCGGCCTCGGACGAACAGGCGCAGCACGTTGTCGACGTCCGGGACAGGCGAGACGAGCTGGTGACGTTCCTGTACACCGGCAACGAGTTGGGCGCGTCCACGGGGCTGGAACGACTGAAGGACGCCGGAGTGCCGGTGTTTCACAGTCCAGAGAATCTGGCGTCCGCGCTCAGGAAGTTCCACGACTACCACACTTGGCGAGAGTCCAGGGCCCGCTCCGGGTTCGGCACGGCGGGTCCGATGAACAATTCCCAGAGTGCACTATCTAACGATCTCGGCGAGCGTCCAGGGGCGACTCTATCCGAGTACGAAGCCAAACGCCTCATCGAACAGTGGGGCGTGCCCATCGTGAACGAGCGCCTTGCTTCTACGGCGGATGAGGCTGTGGAAGCGGCTCGTGACAATGGCTTCCCAGTCGTGATCAAGGTCAACTCTCCAGACATTCTGCACAAGACAGAGGCCGGAGCGTTGCGAGTGGGCCTGACCAATGAGGACGCGTTACGAGCGGCGTACGGCGAGGTACTCGCAAATGCAGAGGCGTATGCGCCCGGAGCGCGCATCGACGGTGTGCTTATCGGAGAGATGGTACGAGGTGGCACCGAAGTCATAGTCGGCGTGAACTACGACGCGCAGCTCGGCCCCGTTCTGCTCTTCGGCATGGGGGGTATACTCGTCGAGGTGGTGCGTGACATCTCCTTAAGAGTGTGTCCAGTTTCGCGACTGGATGCAGAGGAGATGGTCGCGCAGGTGCAGGGCAGCAGACTGCTGCACGGCTTCCGCGGCCGTCCGAAGGCCGATGTCCAGGCTCTGGTCGACACACTGGTTCGCGTCTCCGACTTGGCCGTACATCTGGACGGAGTCATCGAAGAATTGGACATCAACCCGCTAGCGGTGCTTCCCGAGGGTAAAGGGGTGCAAGCACTGGACGCGCTTGTGACGCTGAATCGAGAAGCATCATGATTCAAACGGTCCGCCGATCGTGGCTGATTGTACCGGCCCACAATGCCCAGGCTATATCTGAAGCCGCTGACTCCAGGGCCGACGTGATCGTACTTGACTTGCAGGACACCGTACACGAGCGCCGCAAGCATGAAGCCCGTGCCAACGTGCGCGACACGATAGACACGATGCGAGACGCTGGGTCTGAAGTCTTCGTGCGCTCGGACGTCGAGCTCGTGTACGCCGACTTCGATGCGTCAGTATGGCGGGGGCTTTCAGGGGTCGTGCTGCCTGGCGTAACCAGCTCCGATCAGGTGCGCGAAGCCGATGAGATTCTGTCGAAGTTCGAGGCTGTGAGAGGCGTTGTGAAACCGCCTCCGGTCGGACAGGTTAGAGAGGCAGACGATCCGAGGGGTCCTGAGCAGGCGCTTGAGATCCACCTGTCGCTCGATACCGGTCCTGGCAACTGGCACGCCGAAGATTTGATTCGTGCCAGCGACCGCGTCAAGTCGATCAGCCTGGGCCGCGCCGACCTTGTTATGGACCTTCGAGAAGAGCCGTCCGGGGACTTACATCTACTGCCATACCTGATGCAGCGGTTGGTTGTCATTGCAAACGCGACAGGCGTCGAGCCTGTCGGTGCTTGGTGGCGGGCTACATCACGCGGACTCGTGGCCAGCTACGACGACACGCTGGAGGCCGCAACAACGGGGAGATCGGCTGGATTCCGTGGAGCGCTGTGCATGAGACCCCACCAGGTAGAGGCACTCAACCGGGGCTTCACGCCCTATGCGTCAGAGATCGAAAGTCACAGCGTCTCGCTACAATCCGATGGCCCGCCTACATTAGCTGAAATCTCGTCCGGTGTGCTCGCATGGGCCGACGCTTGCTCTGCGCGAGACCGGGCCGGAGAGCTGGTTCGTGGCCAGTCGCGGGCCTCGTCTGAATAGAGGTTGATTGAGATGAGCAGAAGAGTGAGAAGGTCCGGGCTGACGATGCCCATCAACAACCCTCGATTCGTGGGCAGGTCCTGGACTCGTGACTGCGATTACCTGAATTTCGATCTCGAAGACTCGGTGCCCCAATCCCAGAAGGAGCACGCGCGCACGCTGGTCAGCGACGCCATCATCCAGGGCCAGAAGGGCGCGGCGGAGATCAACGTCAGAATCAACTGCGCCTACCCCGAGGCGGACGTTCCGGCCGCCGTCTTGCCCAGTGTCACGCAGATCAACTTCCCGAAGGCCGAGACTGCCGACCAGATCAAGAATCTCGACGCGCTCATCACCAAGATGGAGAGACTCCATGGCATCAGGCCCGGCACAGTGCGGATAGGCGCTACGGTCGAGACCACGCTCGGAGTGGCGAACTCATATGAGATCGCGTCCGCCAGCCCGCGAATCGACTCTTTCGGCCCCGGCACAGGTTATGACATGTCTATGGACATGGGCGTTGAGATGTTCGTCGGATTCGACCAGTTCTTCTACAATAGAGGCGAGGGCGAGTTGATCGCTCTTGCACTGGGCTTGGAACGAGACGGCGGCGTCTATATGTCGGATACGACCGGCAATGTGGGAAACGCCGACCTCGCGCTCAATCGCGCAATTGCAAACAGGAAGGCGGGCCTACGCTCCGGCGGCGGACTCCATCCAAATGTAGTCGCCCCACAGAACGAGGGCCTGACACCAACGGCAGAAGAGGTCGAGCACTCCTATTGGGTTCTTACCTGCTTTGATGAGCTTGAGGAAGCGGGCGAGGCCGAGGGTGAGTTCGACGGGCAAATCATAGACGCGTACGAGACCGCCCGCGCCCTAGAGCTCATCGAATGGGCCGACCTCTGCGCCCAACGCGACGCGGAAAAGGCCGCTGCGCGCCAACGGACAGAGGCTGCCGAGGAGTCTTCCGCATGAAGCCATTCGTCAGAAGGTCTCACTTGCTTGTCGATGTCACGGACACTGACGTAGTCAAAGCATCGTGGACGTACAACGCGGACGCCGTGATTCTTACCATGCCGTCGGGGGCCAAAGAGCGATCAACAGCGCATGGACAACTACCAGAGGCGGTCAACACAGCCTCGCTGGGCGGCGCTGACGTGTTCGTACTTGTTGAGAGAGACGTCGCATATGCGGACATCGAATCAGCAGTCAGGCTCGGCCTCAAGGGCGTGGTCTATCCTGGAGCCGAGTCGGAAGCTGAGATCGTGCAGATCGACGATTGGCTGTCAGGTCTCGAAAAGGCGACGGGCATCGCCGAGAACACGCTTCACGTCATCGTTATGCTCAGTTCAGGCGCCGGTGTCTGGCACATAAGGGAGATCGTCAGAGCGTCCGACCGGGTCAGTTCCGTTGGAATCGATGAACTGGGACTGTGCCGGAGCCTCGGGATCGTCCCGAATGCAGAGTTCGACCCGTTCGAGTACGCGAAGGGCAGGGTGGTGATCGAAGCCCGAGCCGCGAGAGTTCAGCCAATCGGGATGAGTCATCCGTATGGTGTGCTGCCTGAATTCGACGATGAAGGTGAAATCGCCCGTCTTACGCTTAGGTCCAAGAACCTCGGCTTTGCTGGTGCGATCTGCCCCGACCCATCCTGGGTCGAACACTGCAACCGTGCCTTCGCGCCACCGGGAGATAGGCTGGAGTTCTACCGGGAGACACGACGCCTGTTTGCCGAAGGGGTAGCGCGTGGCACAGCCGCGATTCCCTATCCCGGCACCACCATGATGATCGACGTACCGGTGGACGAGAACGCTAGAGTCAACCTGGAGCTATGGGAGCGCTGCGCTGCGCGAGAGGCTGAGAAGGCCGCCGCGGTGGCGAGAGCGCAGGCCGACCTTCTCAGTGCTTGCTAATCCAGCGGTCTAATCTTGAAATCCTCGAACTGCGTGGATTTCCCCTTGATACCATCGTTGCTGAAGTAACCACCTACTGCGTACACAGTACCGGCACTGGTCAAGTCGCTCAGATCCAGTGTGGTAGTGTAGTGACCGTTGATGAACAATGTCCCTTCAGTTCCGAGAGCAATGATCCGAACGTCATTGTAGTCGTAGGCACCGGTAGCTATGTGCGCAGACCACTCGTGTGCCCGCAGTTGATCTTGCTCAACACTCCCCTTACTCAGGTAGTGATACCAGTAGCCACTGGAAGTTATCACAACTATTTGAAAGACATCGTACTCAGAGTAGCGGAACAGAAGGCCGCTGCTCCATGATCCCATCTGCACAGAGTAAGGGTTGAAGAACCGGGCTTCCATGATGCCGTCTGCTAGCCAGGTGTTACTGTTATAACCATCTATGCGGCCATCCTCGGGGTCAAGTGGGATAGATCCACTGACTGGTCCGAACCTGTCCTTGACGACTGCGAACGGTGTCGGGGTGGGCAATGCCCCCATGGTAATTATCATGAGCGCTAGACTCAGCTCGAGGTGATCATAGTGGATTGCGAAGTTAAGTCCCTCCGATTCTCTGATTTCCCATGTGTTCATACCGACGACTTCACCCCGGATGTTCACTAAGGGACCGCCGCTGTTCCCGGGATTTACCGCTGCGTCCGTCTGTGCATAGTCGACGCCGCTGAATGTACGGAAGGCTGAGATTATGCCTTCGGTGATCGTTATCTCCTCCCCAAGCACATCGCCATACGGATAGCCAAGGGCCACAACTCGCTCACCCACGCGAGCACTGTCCGCGAATTCCATTGTCGGCAACGGCTTGCTGGTCTTGATTGCCAGCAACGCCATATCCTCACTTGGAGAACTGTCTATGACAAGTGCGGACATCTTGGTTCCGTTGTCAAGTACGACGGTCAGTCGCCCGCCCGCGTTGACTACATGCTCATTGGTGAGGATGAGTCCAACGCCATCACGTTGGTCCACGATGAATCCCGACCCACTTCCGCCGGTACTGCGTACCACGTGGACAACACTCTTTCTGACCTCCTCCACCATATCTGCTACGGACGGTATGGGAATGGGAGTCGCCGTCGGGATTCGCGTGCGGGTCGGAGTTGGAACGTGTGTGGGAGTTGGAACTCTCGTTCTTGTTGCGGTGGGAGTCGGGTTCAGGGTAGGCGTAGCTGTCGGCAGCGGAGTCTGAGTTGCCGTCGGCGTGAAGGTGGCGGTGGGTGTAGGCGTAATCGTGGGTGTCCATGTGGGTCTGATTGTGCGTGTAGGAGTGTGCGTCGGAACGTTGGTCGCCGTGGGTATTGGTGTATTTGTGGGTACTGGTGTAGGAGTCGGTAGCAGTGTGGCAGTGGCCGTAGGAGTTGCGACCGCCTCGGCGGTGGCCCGGACACTTGCGGCTATCTCGGCCTGTCGTTCAGCCTGTTCCTTCAGGGTTGCGACGACTTGAGCGTCAACGGTCGCCTCTATGTCCGGTGTGGGAGTGGAGTTGCTACAGGCTGTGAATAAGAGGGCCATGACAACTATGGCAAGCCTCATCAGGCGACTCCCTATAAACTTGCGGTCACCTTGCTTGGGCGGTGCGGTACGGCCCATGAGAGAATAATGGGTCAAGTGATTGGCGCGACACTTGTTACCCTCGCTCCGTGACGTGCATTCAGCCCGCCGACAGATGCCCCACCACCAGCCTGGAGAACTCTTCCGGCTTCTCTACGTGCGGCAGGTGACCGCACTCTCGGACGATCTCCAGGCGCGACCCCGGAATCGCTTCATGTATCTGGCGACCTGAGTCCACTGGGATGATCGCGTCATCAGCTCCCCAGATCACAAGTGTCGGCAGGTTGACTCGTTGCAGTAGCCAGATGAGGCTTCGGTCGTACATGTACGGCTTCCAGCTCAGCCGCGTTGTCATTTCGCGGCTGCGGACGCGCGCCTCGCGCTCTTCTTGGGAGAGGTCACGCTCGAACAGATCGGCGTAACCAGGAACGCTCGACGCATCGTGGAACGCGCGTCTTGTCGTCTCCTCCTCGCCCAGCAGGAAGATATCTGCGATCTCAGCGTTCTTCGGCCTAACCCCGGCAGCGTCCACGAGGACCAGGTTACGTAGGACGCCTGGACTCATTGTCGCCATCTCGGCCGCGATCCATCCGCCCAAGAAGTGACCGACCAGCGACACTCTTTCGAGCCCCATCTCCTGGATGAACCAGAGGTAGAAGCGAGCCATGTCCGAGACCGATTCCAGCAGCTCAGGGCGTTCCGAGACTCCAAAGCCCGGGTGCGTCGGAGCGTACACGGTTGCGGACTCGGCGATCCGCTCCATCCAGGGCAGCCAGCCCAGATTGCCCTCGATGCTGTGCAGGAAGAGCAAGGGAGGGCCTTCACCTCCTTTGAGGAGATGGACCTTCGCACCTCCCACTTCAACGAAATCTTCCACTACGGACGTCGCGCTCATGGCGCCACCTCGAACGGTCCCGGAAGCTCCAACTCTTCCCCGATTTCGCGCAGCGCTGGTAGCACCTCCGCGTCCATCAGCTCCAAGCATCTCATGGTATCTTCGTGGCTGATCGTGCCGTCGTTCGTCCAGACCGCCAGAATGCCCGGCCTGACTACCGAAAGCACCTCCCGCAGTTTACGGACGACAGTGTCAGGGTTGCCTACCACTATCCGGTTCAGCCCAACGACCCTGTCGTAGCCTGCGGAGTCTACACCTCCGACCAGCCTGTCGGGACGGAGGCTGATCTGAGAACTGCGCCTCCGGCCCTCGATCGACGTGTAGCCGGGAGGGTTCATATACTCCGGCGGCATGGGGACTCGTCCGACTCCGGCATTGCCAGCCAGGAATCCCTTCCCAACCTCGTACGCCTTTTCGTCGGTGTCCTGGACGTGGATGCGGAACAGGTAACCAAAATTCTGCGGTCCGGGTTCATATCCGACCTCGTTCGCGGCCTCGGCGTAGATCGCCTTGGCGTCTCCGACGACCTCAGGGTCGGCCTCCAGAAACACGTACGGATAGTGATGCTTGGCCGCCCAGATCATCGTCTCAGGGCTGGCGCTCCCTGGCACCCACACCGGCGGGTGCGGGTCCTGGAGTGGACGTACGAATGGGTTGACCACACGGTACTCGTAGTGTCGTCCCTCCCACCTGAACGGTCCGGGGGTCGTCCACGTCTTGATGATCAGGTCGTGGGCCTCCTGGAAACGCTCGCGATTGTGGACCGGGTTTGTGTTCGTGGCCCACGACTCGACGCCGGTCCCGCGTACGAAACCGGAAACGAGCCTGCCGCGCGAGATCAAGTCTATCTCGGCCAGCTCTTCCGCCATCCTAACCGGGTTGTCCGAGATGGGGAGCGGGTTGCCCAGAAGCACGATCTTGGCGTTCTTGGTCGCGCGTGCCAGTATCGCGGCCTCCAGGTTCATGGCGGCGCCCATGCACGTCGGCGTGTTGTGGTGCTCGTTAAGCATCAGGCCGTCGAACCCCATCTGCTCGCAGTACTCGTACTCGTCGAGATAGTAGTTGTACATGTCCGACGCAATCTCGGGATCGAAGTGGGAGTTCGGGAAAGTCAGCCGCACCGCGCTGCGATAGCTGTTCCTCACGTCCTCCTCCGAGTAGTGGAAGTAGGCTCGCTCTGTAAAGCGCATCAGAAACATGGATGTGCACTCCTCTGTTTGTGCGGCTGATACTATGTGCAGCCGTGTCAACGGTCAAGCTGATGGCAGTCGCAAACATGGCAAGCGCGGTTCTACGGTGATAGTATCGTGGACATCGTCGACTCAGGGTTACAGTCCAGCACGCCGAGATAGACACGCATGCGCCAGTTCATTGTGGTCAGACTCATCAGCATGGTCTTTACCCTTTTGGGCTTGTCTATCCTGGTGTTTCTTCTGGCCCGACTGATACCCGGCGACGTAGTTCAGGTCAGCTTGGAACAGGCTGAGCGCACCCCTGAAATGGTTAACGAGCTACGAAGCTTCTTTGGCCTGGACCAACCTCTCCACATTCAGTACTGACGGTGGCTGAGCGACGTGCTTCAGGGCGACTTGGGCACATCCTGGCGGAGCGGAAACTCCGTCACCAGCCTGATTCTCGACCGGATATCGGTGACGGCTGAACTGACCATTCTGGCTATGGTGGTATCTATAGGCCTTGGTGTGCCGCTGGGGATAGTGGCTGCCACGAGACAGAACTCACCATTGGACTACCTGGTTCGAGTGATGTCCATGTTCAGTCTGTCGATTCCCGAATTCTGGCAGGGAATCATGCTGATCCTGGTGCTCTCCATTACTCTGGGGTGGATACCTTCGCTGGAGTACGTGGACATCTGGAAAGACCCCGTCACCAATCTGAGCATCATGATACTTCCTGCAATCTCGGTCGGGACCGTGGCTTCAGCCAACATCGTACGTATGACGCGAGCCACCATGCTGGAGGAGCTGAGCCAGGACTATGTCAGGACGGCCAGGGCAAAAGGACTGCATGATCGGGTGGTGGTTTACTCACACACACTAAGGAACACACTGATCCCCGTGGTAACCATTGCTGGACTGCAAGTCGGATACCTGATGGGCGGTATTGTAGTCATGGAGGCGGTTTTCACACTTCCGGGAGTGGGTCGTTTAATGCTGCTTGCCATTTCGCAACGCGACTACCCGCTCATTCAGGGAGTCGTGCTGTTTATTGCCACGATTTTCGTGTTCAGCAATCTACTAGTGGATGTCCTGTATGCGTATGTGAACCCGCGCATACGCTTTGGCTAGTAGCATGTCCAGTTCGTTGCCGGAGTTCAATAGGAAAACCTACAGTCCGGTTATCTGCGTCGATTCCCTGACGTAGACAAGAATGCCACCTTCTAAGGTGAGGTAAATACATGGCTATTGGAGGAGAAGGTCGTACTGAAGGGACCGTGATTAGCGGCCCACCGCGACGGCAAGGGCGATATATTCTGAGAGCGATCACTGCCAACAAACTAACATTGGCGGGCATCATAATCATCGGCCTCTTTTTGGTCATGGCCATTTTTGCCGATCTGATCGCGACCAGAGGACCACTTGAACCCAAGGCGTCCCTCGGGTTCAGTAGCCCTGGCCCAGAGGCATTCTTCGGCACAGACCGTCTGGGCCGGGACATATACAGCCGCGTGGTACATGCGAGCCGAGTGTCCCTGATAATTCCATTCTTCTCCGTTATTTTCGCCATCATCGTGGATGGTTCGCTGGCGCTGTTCTCGGCCTACTTCGGCAGTATCTGGGATAACGTGTCCGGTAGGCTCATGGATATCATCTTCGGATTCCCATTCATGTTGTTCGTTATTGCTGTTGCTGCAATGCTGGGTCCCGGAATTCGGAACACGGTGTTTGCTCTTGGCATTGTCTTCACTCCTTTGCTGTACAGAGTAGTGCGCGGTCCTGTCTTAGTGGAAAAGGAAAAGGAGTATGTCAATGCCGCGCGGGCGTTGGGCGCAAGCAGCCTACGCATAGTGGGACGTCACATAGCGCCCAATGTGGCGCCCCCCGTGATTATCCAAGCTTCCGTGACCTTTGCTGGGGCCATCCTTATCGAGGCCGCAGTGAGCTTTCTGGGCCTGGGAACTCCGGCAGAGAACCCATCATGGGGCAGACTGTTGAGTGACGCCCGCGACGTGCTGGAAAAAGCACCTTGGGCCTCGATATTCCCGGGAATCGCGATCATGTTGGCCGTGCTGGCCTTCCAACATGTTGGGGGATGGTCTCCGAGACATTCTCGACCCCCGGCTGCGCCAGCAGCTCGGCGTCGGCAAGTCAAGCTGAGACACAGCATGGGCTAACTGGACTCTCAGAAATGTCCTGCCAGTAAATGTGAGAAGTCGATAACTGAAGGGGCCGTCAGACGTATCCACATCTGACGGCCTCTTTGTATATGGCTCAGACTGCCCCAGGCCGAAAGCAAACGTACGACTCTCAGCCTCGGTTCGTAATTTTAGGAACCTACCTGTCCAGCCACGTCCACTTGAATCCGAACTGCACCGCAGACGGGTGTGGAGTGTAGCCTTTGACCCATTTCTGGACCACGTCTATCTCGATGGGCGCAAAAGAGGTCAGTGCCGGGATGCGTTCGGCCAACATGACCTGAACATCCTTCCAGAGTTGGATACGCATGGCGGGGTCGGTCTCCTGGCGTGCCTGCTCCAGCAGAGCGTCCATCTCGGGGTCGGACCACGCATCCCACTGAGCGCAGCTACCGGACGAGTGGAAGCAGTTGTACAGGACGTGGTCCGGGTCCGCCATGTTAAACGTCAAGTTTGTGCTTACGAAATACGGGAATGTCTCTACTCTCTCGTCGAGCCAGACGCCGTATTCTGTGGACCTCGCAGAGGCGTCCAGTCCGATCTCCTTCCACTGTTCCGCCAGCAGTTCTGCAGAGAACTGCATCACCGCGAACTCAGGTATGTAGATAATGTCCATTGTGAACCCATCTGCATAGTCCGCATCCGCCAATAGCTGCTTGGCCCGCTCGACGTCCCGTTCGAAGAACGGCAGCTGTTCCGGAGGCACCCAGTACTCCGAAAGCGAGGGAGGAACATGTCCGCTCACTGTACCCAGTCCGGCGCCCACCAAGTTCAGGATCGCGTCTCTATCCATACCGAGGGATAGCGCCTGGCGCACCCTGATGTCGCTGAGAGGGCCTTGAGCCGGGCCGGGACCCGTGCCTGAGCGGTGATTGATGTTGACGAAGTTGGTGCCCATCGATGGCGTCTGGTACAGCACAACGTTGGGGTTCTTCTGAAGGAGGCTGAAGTTCTGTGCGTCCTCCAGCTTGGCATGGTCGATGATGCCGGTCCGTATGCCCGCAATGATGGAGGACTCCTCGGGAATGACCTGGACCTTGAATCCGTCCATCAGGGGGATTCCCGGCTCATAGTAGTTCGCATTCCTGGAGACGCTGTGCTCTACGTCCGTCTTCCATTCGTCAAGCACCCAGGGCCCGCTTCCCAACCGCGTTGCTGTTCAGCCAGTCCTTGGGCTGGTCACCGACTGACTTGGGAACGACTCCGATGGACCAGTGCCTGCTCAGGAAACCACCTTCTGGGTTTTCGAGCTTGAATTCAATTGTCTGTCCGTCGATCGCATTGATCTCTTGAATGTTTAGAATCCCGCCTCTAATGAAAGAGCCTGTGCCTTCCTCCAGAATTCGCTCATAGGTGTACTTGACGTCTTCAGTGCTGAGCGGCTCGCCGTTGTGGAACGTCACGCCTTCGCGCAGGTGGAATACGTAGGTCGTCGGGTCGGGAATTTCCCAGCTCGTAGCAAGATCGGGCTGGACCGACATTCCAGAGTCCAGTGCGACAAGACCGCTGTAGATGTGACCTCTGATGCGGAAGTTTGCGGCGGCAGGCACGTTGTGCGGGTCCAGACTGGTGGCGTCAGTGGTTCGGGCATCTACTAAGGAACCGCCGCGCTTTCCCTGGACCTCAATGATTTTCACCACTTCCTTTTCGACGGCAACCTCTCTGGTCACGATCGTTTGGACTGGAACTTCTTTAACGACCTCTTTGGTCACGATCGTCTCGACCGGGACTTCTTTAGTCACAACTCTTTCAACCGGTACTTCCTTGATGACGGTCTGGCCCGGCACTTCGACTTCCTTTATGACCTCTCTGGTCAGATCGTTTCAACCGGGACCTCCTTCACAACCTCCTTCTCCACTACTACCTCCTTCTCCACCTCGACTATTTTCACCGTCCCGGGTTCGGACGAGCAGCCGAGCAGGAGCGCTACAACTATCGAGATCGCTAGTGCTAAGGCGATGTTCGCCGCATGCTTGTTCCTTGCCATGAGTTTCCTTTCTTGGTGAACCTTCATACACATCTTAGGATCAACGTGCACCTGTATGTCGCGGTGTGGAGTATACACGATTACTGAACTGGTCAAGTTGAATGTGTACATCCCGCATTCCCTTTCAGTGACGATTGACTGTGTCCTTCGGTCTGATTAGGCTAGTGATCTACAACAACTGAGCAACGACTCCAAAGGACTCAATCATGACCATCGAGCAGAACTCCCCAGAACTTCAGCGTCTCCTTTCAACCGATCAGCCGATCGAATGGCTGGGAAGCGGCTATGGTGGTGGTGGTGGACCTGCGGAGGGGCCACTGTGGTGGCACGAGGGCGGCTACTTGCTGTTTAGTGACATTCACAACAATCGCCGCATGAAGTGGGCGCCTGACGCGGGAGTGTCCGTCTACCAACAGCCTACCAACCATGCAAACGGCCTGACTCGTGACCTGAAGGGCAGGCTCGTCGCATGTGAGCACAGCGCCCGCAGGGTAACACGCCAGGACTCCGACGGCGAAGTCACCGTGATCGCCGGCAGCTATCGAGGACGACGGCTCAACCGCCCGAACGACGCGGTAGTAAAGTCAGATGGCAGTATCTACTTCACCGATCCCGGAGCGCCCGGTCCAGGTTTCGACCTCGACTATTCAGGCGTCTATATGGTCTCTCCCGACCTTGGCGAAATCACTATGATCGTTGGCGATTTCCTGACTCCCAACGGGATTGCATTCTCACCGGACGAGAGTGTGCTGTACATCAACGACACCCGCAGACAACACATTCGGGCCTTTGACGTTCAGCCTAATGGCACCTTGGCGCTGGCATCAGATCGCGTTCTGTGCGATCTCAGCGGCGACCGTTCCGGTGTGCCCGACGGTATGAAGGTGGACGTGGAGGGCAATGTCTACTGTGGAGGATCCGGTGGCGTCTGGGTAATCGGTCCCCAGGGCAACCATCTGGGAACAGTCGCCCATGGCGAGGCCGCAACAACCAACGTCGCCTTCGGTGGAGAGGACTGGAAGACGCTGTTCTTCACTACCTGGAACATGGTTGGGAGTGTCCGAGTGAACATTCCGGGCATACCTGTCCCGACTGATCGTTAGTGGGGTTCAGCTCCTAATTGTCGGATCTTGCGCGACCTATGTGGACGTGCGTGATGTCGAGGCGTCGGGCTGTACTGTACCTAGAGGGGACTCTGGTTTCCGTACGAACAGCATCAGGATCGAGCCCAGGAAGCACAGCACCGCGAAGGCTGTGAACGGCACGACGTACGTCCCAGTTGTGTCGAACATGTACCCCGCGAACAGCGGCGCAAAGATCATCGCTATGTTCATTGGCAGTTGCGAGATGCCCATGATAGTCGCGAACGCTTTACGACCGAAGTACTCGCCGCGGATCGCTGTCGACAGTGGGCTACGCCCGCCGAAGCCGATCCCGTACAGCACCGCCCCGGCGTATGCCGTCCAGTGCGCGTCCAGCAGCCCGAAAACCAGTATCCCGGCCGCCTGGATCAGCATGAACAAGGCGATAAGCTGTGTCTTGGGAAGCCGGTCGGCGTAATACCCTGACGCGAACTGAGTCGGAAGCGCGGCGATCGTGGACACCGTCTGAACCAGGGCTGCCTGCGGCAGCGACATGCCGGTATCTGTGAGCTTCGGAACCAGGTGCAGCGCGAGCGTCACGATCGCCACGCTCGACGCAACCTGCGCGATCGTCAGCAGCCAGAAGGCCGGCGTCACCAGAGCCTGCCTCGCTGTGAAGTCAGGCTCGTCGTCGATCTTCGCCTCGGCTTCGGGGATGCCTTCACTCTGAGGTGCGTTGGCATCCCCGTCGGGGTTCAGCCCCATGTCCTCCGGTCTCGTTCGAATGACCATGAACGCCGGCCCGATGACGGCCAGCAGAAATATACCTATTACGAGTGACGCTCCTCTGAACTCGAACCACTCGATCAGCAAGGCAAGCAGCGGAATCAGCAGACCGCCGAAGTGGATGCCGGACATGGCTGTCGCCATCGCAAACGAACGCCTTCGATTGAACCAGTTGTTCACCATGGCGATTAGAGCGAGCCAGCCGCCCAGACCCGAGCCGAGTGTAATGAACATGTACGCCGCGTAGAAGTGGATGAGGCGCTCGTCCACCGCCTCGAATGGCAACACGGTCAGCGTGAAGTCCATCCATGCGAACAGTCCAAGCGTCGCCGCAGGCTCGATCTGCGACATCCAGACGAATCCCAGACCCATCATGATGTAACCGATCAGCACCATCCGGCGCGTTCCGATCCGGTCCACCAGGACGCCTTCGACTGGGCCGAGTACCGCCCCTTCGACTCTGGCAAGCGAGAATGCGCCCGAAAGCGCGGTGCGGCTCCACAGGAACTGTCGCTCCAAGGCAACGAGCATGGTGCCGAGTCCCTGGAACACGGTGAGCGACATCAGCGTCAGCATGAACGACGCTAGCCCTACCAGCCACCACCCATAGAAGACTCCACGCATATCAGCGACGGCCTGTCTGGCCGAGGTGGGTCTGAAAACGCTTTTCCGCACTGAGAAGTTATTCCAGGTAGAGAATTGAGGGCTGGCGTTGCCCGTCCGAGATTACCATATCGGGTAAACTTCGTGACAGGTTTCGAGCTCTCAACCCTCTATCTGCCTAGCGGCCTCCCTTCGCAGATCTGATGATTGAGATCGAAAGTGCAATGTAGGATAGTACAGTCCACCGTGGGCCACGCTGGACTGGCATCTGTTGATTAGCAACTCGTCAAGGAGTCGATTATGCCTCTGGGAGACGTCCTGATATCCGAAGCCGACATTGCCAAGGCGATCCCTCGGCTGGTTGGCAGGATAGTCGAAGACTACGAGAACACCGAACCATTGCTCGTTGGAGTTATGGACGGTGCGATGTGTTTCCTCGTTGACCTCATGCGAGCATTTCCGGGTTCTGTGGACGTGGCGACTGCCCGCGTCCAGAGTTACAACGGAACACAGTCCGGCGCGCTCAATGTTGAGTGGCTTCCCTCGCGACAAGACGTTTCAGGCCGACATGTCCTGCTGGTGGAGGACATTGTGGACACTGGTGCGACCGCCGCCTACCTAGTGCAGCATTTAATCAAGCTGGGAGCCCCGTCGGTCAAGGTGTGTGCGCTGCTGAACAAACCCTCCAGGAGGGTCCACGAATTGAAAGTGTCCTACAGGGGATTCGACATACCTGACGTTTTCGTAGTCGGATATGGCTTGGACTACAACGGCGCGTACCGTAACCTGCGTGACGTGAGGGAGATGAACGTCTGATAGAGGAGAGGCTAGAAGTGCTCGCCGCCGATGGACGGCACATGAGGAATCAGAAGGTCAGGTAAGGGAAGAAAAACTGGAATAGCAAATGCCCCGAGTGACCTCGCCCGTGAAACCAGCATTCTCGTCCTGCGATGCGCCGCCGACGCAACCGGTTCCTCGAACCCGCCTCCCGTGAGCCTGCGACGCATCGCCCGCTCGTTCGAGAGCCGGACCTTCCGACCCGACCGGCGCAACCTGCGGCGTCCCGCCTACTGTAACCGCCTTGTCGAATCTTCAGCCTCAACCACTTGGGGCATAATCAAGACTATACCAGTTATGAATAATTGTCAATACTTATTTTGATAATTTTCCAAAATTGCCCGATTTCGGCCTGTTTCCAACTCTTGCAGCGCCATTCTTACCTCAAATGTCACTTCCATACGTCGGGTTGACCGGGCACTGAGGCCCAAAATACAATCGCCGTGCTTTCGGAGCTATTCAACAGGAGAGGTGAGCCGCGATGGCAGTGGTAGGATCTGGCGACTTTCAATACGAGCGCGTACCCGAGTGGCCGAACATGCCCAAGTACTGGGAGTTCGGAGCAGCCTCGGACGGTGCCGTGAACTCGAACGATGAGGTGTACATATTCAGCCGCGGCCTTCACCCCTTGACCATCTGGGATACTGATGGCAACTTCATCAGCTCCTGGGGAGAAGGGACGTTCTCCGCTAATCCGCACGGGATCTACATCGCCCCCAACGACAACGTCTGGCTGGTTGACCGTGACTACCACATAGCCACCGAGTACACCCCCGGAGGAGAGGTACTACGGACTCTCGGTGAGAAGCTCGCCCCGTCGCCATCTTTCCAGGGAATGCCGTTCAACATGCCGTCAGGACTTGCAATCGCGCCTGATGGCCACATGTTCGTGTCTGATGGATACGGAGGCCACCGCGTCCACAAGTTCACCGCCGATGGCGAGCTCGTCAAGTCGTGGGGCAAACAGGGAACCGGCCCCGGAGAGTTCGCGCTCGTCCACAACATCTGGGTTGATAAGAACAGCAGGGTCTATATAGCCGACCGCGAGAACAACCGAATGCAGATATTCGACGATGAGGGAAACTTCATCGAAGAGTGGACCGACATGGTCGCGCCCGGCGATCTCTGGATCCACGACGACATCATCTATGTCATCGAGCAGGGCGGCGGTAATGGCGTCAGCATCTGGACGTTGGACGGAGAGTTGATCACGCGCTGGCGTGGTAACGAGGGTGCCGGACTTGGAACTCTGATCGGCGGTCACGGCATCTGCGTGGACTCCCACGGCAGCGTCTACGTTACCGAGATCGGCCAGGGTGAGCGTGTTTCCAAGTTCGTCCGCGTGTAACCTACGGCGCTCTTGCCACCGATAGACCTATTACTCGGCGCGCGCCTGCTCGCTTCAGGGCTGAGGCGCACGCCGAGGCAGTTGAGCCGGTCGTAACCAGGTCGTCGACCAGAAGCACATTTGCACCTTCAAGGCTTGAGCTACACTCGAATCCGCCCTGGACGTTCGCCCATCGACCCTCACGTGACTCGGTCTCAAGCTGGGATGGCGCGTTGTTGACTCGCACCAGCGCGTGTGTACCCACAGGCAGTTTCATCTTGGCCCCCAGTTCGGTAGCAATCAGCGCTGCCTGAGCGTAACCTCGCTGCCTGACTCGCGACGCATGACTTGGCACCGGGACCACGATATCTGGGCTGCCTGAGCGACGGCTTGCCAGGTACGAGTGCAGAAGGTCTGCCATCTCTGGTGCGATGGATCTCATACCCCGGTATTTCAACATCGTAATCGCCCTGTGGACTGGACTGCTCGGCACGTATAGGAATGGAGAGCGAATCGCGTCTATCGCTGGCGCGTGCGCATGGCACCAAGAGCAGGTCCCACTCACGCCGGGATTTGCGCACACTGTACAGAACGGGCGATCAAGCGTTGGCATACGACCAACGCAAGTGGGGCAGATGAACCGCCCACGAGAACCGCATCCGAGGCAATCGATGGGGAACACTACATCCAGAGCCGCGCGCCAGATACGCTCCGCAGCGATTGTCCAGCGCATGCCGGCGCCGGAATGACTGTGTTCCGAAAGGTCGGCCCCTGTCGCCGGCTGGCGTGACTCGTCTTCGTCCTGCAGTTCTATGCTACCAGCCAACGCGCAAGGTCTTCTCGATTCTGATCAAGCCATGCGATGTTGATCGCCATCCTCTCAAGTCCCTGGCGGATGGTTCGTTCCGCCGCGGGAACCGGATTGGAGGCGAAAAACTCCTCGATCTCTTGGCGTTTATCTTCGGTCGTGAAAAGGGACGGGATGCTGACCAGCCTCATGATGGCGAATCCTCCCTCGCCATATCGGCGGTCGAACTCTGTCCAGTTGTCCTTGAGGAACTGCCATGCCTGCTCTCGACCACTTCGGTTGGACGCAACCGAAACCATGACCCGAATAGTGTCCTGGCTGCGAACGTAGTCGTCGTCAAGCGATCGGCCAAGGGTCTCTTGGAGAAGCGCCTGGTCATTGAAGTTGCACAGAGCGTGCAGGAATCGCATTTTCTCTTCCTGGAGCGCCGTGCCCTGTTCCAACTCCCACATCTCGTCGTAGAGGTCTCGACCTCCCTGCTGGGCGGCCATCGAGAAAGTCGCCGCTCTGAGGTCCGCTGGGACTGCTGCGGGGTCTTGCCTGTAATTCGCGAACCTCCTGCTGGCCTCGGCGAGCGTGTCCCCGTCTGCGAATCGGCCTAGCTGGCCGAGCGCCGTTGACCTGAGAAGCGCATCCCTATGTCCCTCTCCCTCTCTCGCATCCCATCCTGCGCGTTCGCCGATGGGCTTGAAGATGCTGCGTCCGAACGCTTGGTAAGCGGCGTAGAACTCCTCGTCCGACAGCAAGTTGTCCAGCGCGTTGAGCGATGCTGCAAGATCGCTGGCGACGGACGGGTCTGTCTCATTGGAAAATGCCTCTGCAAGGTTCAGGTAGGCAGACGCCGAGATGTGTCCGGCTTTGGCCAGTGCGTAGGCGTCAGACTGCAATCCGAGTCTGTCCTGGGCTGGTAGCGTGAGATTTCTGATGGGTGCCTTGAGTAGCTCAATTTCGTCATCGGCGTACTTTACGCGATAGAAGCCGGACTGACCGGGATTGACCTTGATCCATTCGTCAGGCTGCCCGAAAGGCGCAGGCTTCAAACTCAGCGTCGCCTCGGCGCCGTCCATGAGCTCTCGCACCGGCTCCGCGTCTGATGCGGTCCTCGCGGTGATTGGAACCTTCCACCGGGTTTCGTCGACCCCGCCATCCCCCAGGACATCGTCGTAGAAGAACCTGGACTGGGCAAGGCCAACCTCGATGGCGTCATCGGAGCGTCTGACAGTCGTGTCCAGCACCGGATAACCCGTTTGCGATGTCCACGTATCCATGATCTCAGCCACGGGCTGGCCGGATGCTTCTCCGAGCGCGTTCCAAAGGTCCCGCGTTCGGGCGTTCGCGTACTCGTGTCGCTTGATGTATATCTGGAGCCCCTGCTGGAAAGCGTCTGCTCCCAGGTAGTGTTCCAGCATCCTGAGAATTGATCCGCCTTTCGAGTAGCTGATGGCGTCGAATAGCTGACCTATCTCAGCCGGATTGCCGACCTCCTGCTCAATTGGGTGCGAGTTGCGCAGCCCGTCGAGATTGAGAGCTGAGCCAGTGTCGTGGGTCAGGAACTGCGTCCACATGTCCCACTCAGGATGGAGGTAATCGACAGCCTTATCTCCCATCCACGACGCGAAGCTCTCATTGAGCCATAGGTCGTCCCACCACTCCATCGTTACGAGATTTCCGAACCACTGGTGTGCCATCTCGTGCGAGACGATCGCTGCGACTATCTCACGCGTGCCAGCCGAGCTGTTCTCAGGATCGACAAGTAGAGCAACCTCTCTGTATGTGATCGCTCCCCAGTTCTCCATCGCGCCAGCGGCGAAGTCCGGGATTGCTATGTGGTCCAGTTTAGTCAGAGGGTAGGGGACACCGAAGTATTCATGGAAGTAGTCCAGTAGTTCCATCGAGGTCTCGAGCGCGAACCGGCCCTTGTCCTCGTTGCCCCGGGTTGCCCACACCCGCATGAGCACACCGTCCTCGGTACGGTCTTCGACGCACGCCAGATCGCCGACAATGAACGCGAGCAGATACGTGGACATGATGGGCGTCTCCGCGAACCGGACCGACTTCTTGCCGCTCGCTCCTACCGTCGTAGTGACCGGCTCGGTGTTCGAGATAACCTCCAGCTCCTCGGGGACGATGAGTGTTACGTCGAACGTAGCCTTGGTGGCCGGTTCGTCCCAACATGGGAACGCCCTGCGCGCGTCCGTGGACTCGAACTGGGTCGTCGCCATCCAACGCTGATTACCATCCACGTCCGTATATGAAGACCGGTAGAAGCCGCGTAGCTTGTCGTTAAGCTCACCTGTGAAGTCGACCCCGAGCTGCGCTGTGCCAGCCGGGATGGGGCTGTCGAAAGAGATGGTCGCAGTCTCGCGCTCCTCGTCAAAAGCGATATCAGTCGCTCGATAAGACGAACCACTTTCGAGGGTGATGCGACCGTAGTGTATTTCGAGCTCCGAGCTGTTGAGCACGATCTCTGAAGTCGGTTCTGACACTTCGATGTCGATCGAAACGTAGCCGTCGAACTTGAAAGTGTCGAAATTGGGCTCCAGGTTCAGGGCGTATCGAGTCGGTCGCACGCCAGCTGGCAGTTGCCACTCGTTTGATGATTCCATTCCGGGTCCTTTGCTTACTTGTCGCTGAGCACCTGCGCCAGAGTCAGGATGCAGTCCAATTGGGAGTGCGCTTTTCTGAGAACGCGCGAGGCCCTTCGATCCTGTCCGCAGAAGAGTTGTGCTTCTGAGCCTCGCTGTAGTTGCGAGACATGGCAACGTCGAGCGGCCAGTCCAGGCCCATGTATCCCATCTGCTTGCTGGCACGAATAGAGAGAGGAGCGCACTCCAGGATCTCGTTGGCCCATCTCTCCGCAGTGGGCATGAGGTCAGCCAGAGGCACGACCTCGTTCACCAGTCCGATTCGATGTGCCTCCTGGGCGCTGATTCGCCGCGCGGTGAGCATCATGCCCATCGCTATCTTCGTGGGAAGGTGGCGAGGAAGCCTGAACACTCCGCCGGCGCCGGCGTACAGACCGACACGTGGCTCGGGCAGGCCGAGCTGCGCGTGCTCGGCCGCGATGATAATGTCGCAGGCCATCGCGGTCTCCAACCCCCCTCCGAGCGCGTACCCGTTGACCGCCGCTATCATTGGCTTCCAGCACTCGAAGTTCGACGTTATTCCGCCGAAGGGCACACGAGCGTAACGCACGCTGGGGTCCTGGTCGCCGTGCTGGCCCTGGTCTCGCTCGGCAGTGTATCTGAGATCGTTGCCGGCGCTGAACGCTCGCTTTCCGGTGCCGGTCAGGATGGCAACCCAGGCGTCCGGGTCGTCGTTGAATCTGTTGAACGCGTCATGTAGCTCGGCGTTCGCCGGGGGATGGAGGGCGTTTAGGCGTTCCGGACGATTGATGGTCACGTATGTGATTCGGCCCTTCTGCTCATATGTGATGAACTCGTATGACATGCGTGTCTCCTCGAAGTGGGATGCTTCAGGCCGTGCAGAGTATAGCAGAGGTCCAAGCTACCAACTATCGCCCCATCGCTCTCTAAACGCGACGTCTTCGACCGGCTGCCGTCGTGTAGGGCCGTACCTGTTGTTGTCTGCCGGGAAACCAATCGGCAACAATGCTGCCGTCTCCACGTTTTCGGGTATGCTCAGTATCTCCTTGATTTCGTCCTCGTACCGTTTGTGAATACTCGTTAAGCAGCTCCCCAGACCCATTCCGCGCGCGGCCAGCAGAATGTTCTGCACCGACGGGAAGATCGAACCGCCACGGCCCATTGTCGAGGGTCCGCCGTCGTGTTCGATGCACGCCATCAAGAGTACCGGAGCTTCTGCCATAGTCCGCGCCAGATGTTCCGCCGACGTGTGCACGTGCGGCTGGAGTTGAGATGGACTGGGATTCGCCGAGCCATAGGCGTGCTCCCAACCCTGCTCGTAGTACGCTCCGATCTTCTTTCTGGTCTCCAGGTCCGTGATCACCAGGAACTTCCATCCCTGTCGATTGCCCCCACTGGGAGCCTTTGTTCCCGCCTCTATCAGCTTGTGAATCAGCTCCTCGGGAACCGGATCAGGTTTGAAGTACCGTATCGCGCGCTGTGAGTAGATGGCCTCGAACAGGCCGATGTCGTCTGGCATTGGTTGACTCCTACAACTCTACAAAGACAAGAGACCCGCCGCCGCGGGTCTCGACTGTACCGTCGAAGCGATACGTGGGTTGGCAGGTTTTCTACCGTCCGTTCTCTACTTCGTTTTCTTGGAGTTTGGCATCTGACCTCCCTCCAGTCTGTTGAGTTATTTGTCCCTGCTCACTATATCATGGACCGCGGTTGCTCCCCAGCCTTCGTCAGACTGGAGAGAAGTACAAAACCCCGAATTCCTACCCGTCATTCCCGCGAAAGAACGTCACCCCGTACTCAGATACGGGGCGGGAATCCACAGGCCAGCAACCACCGTTCATAATGCTGGACTCCCGCTTTCGCGGGGGTGACGAGACTACTTCCGACGGAGTTTTGCACTTGTCTCAGACTGCGGAGGCTGTACCGACTAGGTTGATACAGGTTCCATCAGTAACACCGCTGGGACAACGTGACAGGACACATTCCTATGAGAATGTGTCCTGTCACGTTGTCACGTAGGTACGTCCGGGGCATTCCAGGACACTTTGAGGCACGTCCGGGACAAGGGTGTCCCGCCTGTTTGTCCGGGACACTCGTCGCCCGGCCCTCAGCCCCCATTTCCCGTCGGGCAGCCGGACGAACAGGTCGTCCCTGCGGCTGTGATGGCGTCCGCGAGGCGTTCCGACTAGGTTGGTACAGTCTCTCTTCAAACTCTCCCGCGCTCTGCTATCATGTGGCCGCCAACCGCCACAACCTGAATCTGGAGGCCTTGAATTGAAAGTCGGAGCCAGATTGGACGGCCGGACTCCTCAGCAGATTGCGGCATCGGCCCGACGCGCGGAGCGTCTGGAGTTTGACACATACAGCTCATCCGAGACCAATCACAACCCGTTTCTGCCGCTTTCCATAGCCGCCGAGCACACAGAAACCATAGGTCTGCGCACGTCGATCGCGCTCGCGTTTGCCAGAAGCCCGATGGACGTGGCTTACATAGGCTGGGATCTTCAGGCCATGTCCGACGGTCGGTTTACGCTCGGACTGGGCAGCCAGGTCAGAGGGCACATTGTCCGTCGGTTCGGTATGAACTGGTCTGCTCCAGCGCCGAGGATGCGCGAGTACATACAAGCGCTTCGACACATCTGGAATGCGTGGCAGACACAAGAGCCGGTTAAGTTCCACGGGGACCACTTCGACTTCAATCTCATGCCTCCATTCTTCAACCCGGGACCAATTGAGAAACCAGACGTCAAGGTGTTCGTCTCCGCGGTGAATCCATACATGCTGAGAGTAGCCGGCGAAGTCTGCGACGGTGTGCTGCTTCACGGCTTCTGCACGCCTCAGTACACGAGGGATGTCATTATCCCGAACCTGGAGATCGGGGCCGCGCGTTCGGGACGGCCTCTCGACGACTTTGAGATCAACGCCGGGGGCTTCATCATCACGGGGGCCACGGAAGAAGAGGTTGAGTCCAAGAAGGCTGGCGTGAAGGGGCAGATATCGTTTTACGCCTCAACAAGGAGCTACGAGTCGGTGATGAGCACGCACGGCTGGGAAGACACCGCCGCCAGACTGTACCGAATGTCGGTCGACAACCGATGGGGAGAGATGCCCGGGCAGATAACCGACGATATGCTTGAGACGTTTGCGGTCATAGGCACTCACGACGAGATTGTGCACAAGTTGAAGCAGGCGCACTCTGACTATGCGACGTCAATTAGCTTCGACATCCCGACGCGCACCGGTGAGGAGGAAGAGATGTTGGCAGGAATGATCGCTGAGCTTCATTCAGAGTGAATAAGTTCGCATTGCCGGGTTCTGATAGAGGTCTGAGTCAATCGGAGGATGAGTTGAACATCAAGAACATCAGGGCAGTGGGCGTGAATCTGAGACCGCCTATGGTGACCGAGCCGCGCGTCCCGCCTATACCTGGCGCCGGACACTTCACCAGTCCAATGGCGCGCTACGAAGGGGAGTTCCCGGGGCGAGGATGGAGCGCCGACTGGAGCCGCGCGGCTTGTGTTGTGACCGCGGAAGACGGCACTTGGGGTCTGGGACTCTCGCCGATGAGCGGCCCCGTTCTCTCGATCATCAACGACCACTTCGCGCCTCTGCTTGAAGGGCAGAATGCCATGGCGATCGAGAAACACTGGGACCTGATGCGCAGAGCGTCGTCTCCATACGGCACGCACGGTCTGGCCAGCTACGCGATCAGCGCGGTAGACAACGCTCTCTGGGACCTGAAGGGCAAGCTGCTTGGCCGACCCGTATATGAGCTGCTCGGAGGGCCGGTGAAGGACCGCATCTTCTGCTACGCCTCGAACACCATGCTGACCTACGGCACAGAGAACTACATCGAATGGTTCCTGGAGCTCGGATTCAAGGCGGTCAAGCTGTTCGTGAGACATGGCCCTGAGGACGGCATCGAGGGTCTGAGGAAGAACGAGGAGCTCGTCGCCCGCACCCGCGAACAGGTCGGGCCGGACGTTGAAATCGCAGTCGACTCCTGGATGTCCCTGAACACCGAGTACATAGTCCGGCTGGTCGAGGCTCTGAAGCCATATCGGATCAAGTGGCTGGAGGACTACCTTCTGCCGGAGGACATGGACAGCTACATAAAGGTCCGCCAGCGTGTGCCGGGACAGACTCTGGCAACCGGCGAACACTGGTACACGATACATCCATTCGCCTTGGCGGCCGGCCAGGGCCTGGTGGACATTCTGCAACCCGACATCTCGTGGGTCGGGGGAGTTACCGCGAGCGTGCGGATTTGCCATATCGCCGAAGCGCACGGCGTCACGGTTATCGGACACGGCGGAATGAATTACCCCTACGGACAGCATCTTGCCTATGCGATGCCGGTAATTCCGTGGGGAGAGAGATCAGAGGGCGTCTCTCCTCCGGGTGTACCACTGGAGGAGATGGTGTTGCTACCGGGCACACCGGTCATCAAAGACGGCTACGTGGCCCCGAGCGATGCTCCTGGATTTGGAATGGAGTTCGACCTGGACTGGCTGGAGGAGAGAACCGTCTGATTCGTCAGACGATCACTCCCTGTTGTCGCATCTGCTCGATATCTTCAGACGAACATCCGAGGACTGTCTTCAGTACCTCATCGGTGTGCTCAGAGTAGCGGGGTGCTCTGGTCACGGTGTTGGCCTCGTCCGATAGCTTGATAGGTATGCCTATCATCTTGTAGTCGCCGCGCACGTCATCTGCCACGTTCACAATCATCTCACGAGCGATCAGGTGCTCGTTCTCCAGCACCTCGGACGCGCCAATGGTCGCCCCAGAGAGCACACCCGCGCCAGCGAGTGTGTGCATCGCCTCCCACTTGGTCCGCTGGGATGTCCACCCAGTAATGATCTCAGTGGCCGCTTCGCCGTTTCGCACGCGCTCTTCTTCGTCGTCAAATCGAGGGTCGCCGATTAGTTCGGGCCTGTCTATCGCCGCTAGCATCAGATCCCAGCCGTCCCCACGCGGGTGAATCATTACGTAGTCGTTCGGACCTCCAGGGGCGCATGGGAACACCATTGGCAGGCCCCGTGTACCCTGATGGCCCTGGCGCTTATGGTCGATCCCGTGCCCCAGCGTCCTGGTGAGAAACATTCGCATCAGGTTTACCACTGAGTCCTGCATGGAGACCTCGACCATTTGACCGACACCTGTGCGCTCCCGTCTGTGAAGGGCGGCGAGGATTCCAATAGCAGCATGCAGTCCGCTGCCTGAGTCTCCGACACCGGGAGTTACCATCACAGGGGGCCTGTCCTCAAACCCGGTGGTCGCCATCGCGCCACCCACGGCCTGAGCGACAAACTCAAAACCCTTGTAGTCAGCATATGGCCCGTAGGTTCCGAAGCCTTTAATGGTGGCATACACCAACCTCGGGTTGAGTCGGTGCAGCACGTCCCATCCCAGGCCCAGCCTGTCCAACATTCCCGGTGAGAAGTTCTCGACCAGGACATCTGCCCACTGCACCAGTCCGATGAAAGACTCCTTGCCCTTGTCTGTCTTGAGGTCGAGTGTGATCGCTCTCTTGTTGTTGTTGAATATCAGGAAGTAAACGCTGTCCGAGTCCTCGCGGTGCGCGAGGTCTACACGTGTGCTGTCACCACCACGCGTGTCCTCGACCTTGATGACGTCCGCACCCAGGAAACCCAGCATCTGAGCGCATGAAGGCCCCGCCTGAACGTGTGTGAGGTCTAGTACCTTGATATTGGAAAGCGCCTGGTCCATCCAATTCCCCCTCGTCTGAGCCGAGTGCGCCCTTAACGCCCCCTTACGGGCGTCGTCTCTCGGCTTACTATCCGGTCAATTGCCCTAACGGCATCGTCGAGCATGTCGTCATGGTTGACCACCCGGTAGTCGAACCACGCTGCCGCCTTCATCTCCTCGCGAGCCGTCTCGATCTTGATGCGAAGCGCCTCGCCGTTCTCGGTACCGCGCTCTCTCAGTCGGTTGTCGAGCGTTTCCATGTCCGGAGGCTCCAGGAATATCAACACCGACTCAGGGTATAGCTTGCTGACCGTGGCGGCTCCCTGAACGTCAACTTTCAGCAGCACGTCCTGACCATGCTGTAGGGCATCCGTTACCTGTTGCTTAGGGACGCCGTAGAGATTGCCGTACACTTCGGCCCACTCCAGTAGACCGTCCTCGGCAATCATGCGTTGGAACTCGTCTGGAGAGGTGAATATGTAGTCTACGCCGTCGCGCTCTCCCGGCCTGATGGGACGCGTGGTAGCTGTAACGGTGAAGTGGTAGCCCCTGCCTAACTGCCTCATTCTGGAGAGCAGAGCATCCTTACCGACTCCTGACGGCCCTGACAGGACGAACAACCTCCCGCCAGGTTGGTTATACTCCGTCCGGCGGGTCAATCTAGCCTCGCGACCTCAAGCCTTCCAACGTCTCCCAGAACGATGGGTAGGAGACATCCGCGGCCTCTGCATCGCCTATGTAGGTCTCCCCGTCAGCTACCAGTCCTGCCACTGCCATAGACATCGCAATTCTGTGGTCTCCATGGCTGAACACCTCGGCGCCAGTAAGCTTGGAGCCTCCCTCGATAATCATGCCGTCTTCGACCTCGCGGATCGTAGCTCCAAGGGCGTCAAGGCCCTGAGCAGTCGCCGAAATCCGGTCTGATTCTTTGACCCTGAGCTCCGCCGCGTCTCTGATGACCGTCCGGCCCGACGCCTGCGAGGCTGCCATCGCCAGCACCGGAAGCTCGTCAATAACCCTTGGGATGATGTCTCCGCCGATCTCGATGCCTCTGAGGTCGCTCGACTCAGCGATCAGGTCTGCTGAGGGTTCGTTTCCATCCTCTCGCACGTTCTCCAATCGAATGTTTGCGCCCATCTCCCGGAGGACATCCAGAACGCCGGTCCTCGAAGGATTGATTCCAACGCTCTTGACAGTGACGCGCGCGTTCGGATGGGCCGCACCTGCGACAAGCCAAAAGGCTGCGCCACTGATGTCGGAGGGCACCCGGATGTCAAGGGACTTTAGCTCTGATGGCCTGATCGTAATACGCAGACCATCTTTTTCGATGTCTGCGCCCATCGCTGCCATCATCCTTTCGGTGTGGTCTCGCGACTCAGCGGACTGTACCACCGTTGTCTCGCCATCTGCGTATAGTCCCGCAATGAGTATGCACGACTTGAGCTGGGCGCTTGCCACTGGCATGTCGTACACGATGCCCCTGAGATCGCCGCCGCTGAACGCAAGTGGTGCAAGCGAACCGCCGCCCCGACCCATCACGTTCGCTCCCATCATCGAGAGCGGGGTCAGGATTCGCTTCATTGGGCGTCGACGGAGCGACGAGTCTCCTGTGACAACGCTGAAGAATCGCTGTGCGGCGAGGAGGCCTGAGACCAGCCGCATCGTCGTGCCGCTGTTGCCCGAGTAAAGCACATCGGATGGCTCGCTGAGTCCCGATTTGCCCCTGCCGGAAATCGTGAAGTACTCTCTATCGCCGGATGCGCCCGGTTCACCGTGCTCACCGTGCGAATTGATTTCCACGCCGAGGCCGCGCAGGCAGCCGAGCATTGAAGTTCGATCGTCGCCAACGCAGAAGTTGGAGACCGCCGCATCTCCTTCTGAGATAGCGTTTAGCAAGGCTGCCCGATGCGAGATCGACTTGTCCCCAGGTGGAACGACCGTTCCCTCCAGCCGGGAGCTATGCCGAACTGTGCGATTCAACTACCTGATCTCCTGGATCTGTACTTATTCTCTGACTCTTCTTCCTTGCGCCTGAGAGCCCCGAGTCTTTCGGCGAGCTTTTCACCCAGCATGGCGCTGGCTATGGACTCTCCCGCGCTCGGTATCCGCACCCCATCTTGGGGAACGACTGCGTCGGCCTCCCACTTCGCTCTTAGCTCCCACGCATGGACGAAACGTTCGATAAGTTCTTCGTTACTGTCCTTGATCTCGTTTCTGAACGCGTAGAGTTCAAGTATTAACGCGTCTATCCAGTGAACGAGCGATTCCGGATCAGCAAGACACACAGCCTCGTTGTCCAAGGGATCGTTGGTAGCATGTCTGCCGAACATCTCGAATTGTGATTCGGCGAGCATGTGCATTTCGCGCCAACCCTCGCTTCCGGCGGTTGAGTTCACGAACGCTGAAGATATCACGACGGGAAGGTGATGCATCGCCGCGGCGTAAGAATCATGCTCTGCCGGGTCGAGGAAGACGGGTCTGGCGCCCAGAGCTTCGATCAGTCCGACGACTGTCCTGATCGACTGCTCATCGGACGAGTCCCCCGGAGTTACCGTGTACTTTGCCCCGGCAAAGATCGCCGGATCGGCATCTTCGATGGAAAGCGGAACTTCCTTCAACAGCGGATGGCCCCCGACGAAGCTAGCGTCCGACGGCAGATATTCGCTCGCCCACTTCATCACTGGACCCTTGACGCTGACGGTGTCGGTAACAACCGCCCCGGGCTCGATAGAGGGTCCAATCACTTCCATGAGTTCGTGAAGCTCGCCAAGCGGCGCGTCGAGGATCACCAGTTGTGCAGTCTCGACCGCTTGCCGGAGTCCACCAATGGTCTTGTGGGCGGCGTCCATCTTCGAGACCGCTGACATTACGGCACGGTCTCCCGACGTGATGACGACCTCTGTGTTCTTGAGGTTGCGCTTCATTAGAGACTGACCGATCGACACGCCTACCGGACCGACTCCCACTATAGTTATTCGTTCCAACCTGACACCTCAAGGGATCCGAGTTATCACTGATCGTCACTAACAGACTATCATAGAAGGCGCCAGCCAAGGATGATCTGGCTGAACAGGTTCACGACGGGCCCTATCAGATTCGAGAATATCGGAAATCCCAGGACGATCCCCGCCAGGATCAGGACCATCAAAATTCCAGGGCCGTACCGCTCCGTCTGCGCATACTTACGGGCGACATCCCGGGGCAGAAGTCCCAGAGCGACCTTGAATCCGTCAAGCGGCGCAATGGGGAGCAGATTGAATACTGCCAGTACCAAGTTCCACCTGACGAGGGACTCAAGGGCAAACTCGGTCAGTCGACCACTTTGAAACCCAGCGACAGTGAGTTCTGATGAAGTGAGGCCGGCAATGTCTGCTCGCAGTACTATCCCGAACACGGAAGCCGCGATGATGTTGGACAAGGGCCCAGCTAGCGAGACCATAGCCATTCCCGGTCTCTCGCCGATTCGCAGATAGATAGGATTTACCGGAACGGGTTTTCCCCACCCGAATCCTGCCAGCAGGATCAGCGCGCTTCCCACAGGGTCGAGGTGTCGAAGCGGGTTGAGCGAAAGCCTTCCAAGCCCACGAGCCGTGCGGTCGCCAAGTGACGTGGCCACGTATGCATGGCTGAATTCATGCACGGTGATTCCGATTACCAGCGACGCGCACAGCGTCGCAACAGTAACCAGGCCCAAGAGGGGGTCTCTCGTGAAGAGGTCGAGAGTCGAAATTAACAACGTGGGCGGAAATCAAAAACGGAGCGAATCGTCCGCTCCGTTTTCTTTGTTTTGGCTAAACAGTCGTGTGACTAGTGGCCGCCGCACCCGCATCCTCCACCGCCGCCGCCGCATCCACCACCGCCGCCACCACATCCGCATCCACCACCGCCGCCGCCGCATCCACCACCACCTTCACCGCAGCCGCATCCGCCCTGGCCCTGGGAATTGGGGTTGCTGATAACGAATCCACTCCGCATCAGCCCTTCCATGTAATCGATGGTGGAGCCATCGAGCAGAGGAGCGCTGTCCGCGTCAATCAGCACTTGGATGTCGTTCGTGTCGATGACGAAATCGTCATCGCCTGCTTCGGCCTCTACGCTGAGCATATACTGGATGCCGCCCTGGGGTCCGGGCATCACCATTACACGGAGCAGACCCGCGCCATCACCCTCCTCATTGAGAATGTCCTGGAACTTCTGTGCGGCCAGCTCGCTGACCTCTAGTAGCTGGGTTGTCGCCACGTGCATTACCTCCGCAGGCTAGGCTCTTTACAGCAGGTTTCTACTTGACCGCAATGCTAGCATGGGGCCGATTGACAGTCAAGAATTTCGTTGACATCCGCTTCGCGGCCACGCTATACTCCCTGCCAGATTCCTTGGTGGTTTGAGCGAGGCGGCCCCACCCGTTCCCATCCCGAACACGGAAGTGAAACGCTTCAGCGCCGACGATACTGCACTCGCAAGGGTGTGGGAAAATAGGCCACTGCCAGGGTATCCCCTGCACTGGCGGTATATCTCAATCCTCACGCCGGTCGCTGACCTCTCCCACATTGCAGCCGCGCTGTGCCGCCCGCCCAAAATATGGGTTTGCAGCCCATGCTCGCCATGATACAATCACGAGACTTCACTACAAACAGGGGGAAAGTCGGGGCGGCGACTTCTACCATGTGCTCACTGTCGAAATGCCCGCATTAGGGCATTTTGTGCGATGGGCGCGGCTTTACCAGTCGGAAATCATTACATATAATGAACCTACCTGACTCTTAACCGGAAAGTTGAACGAATGACTACTGAACAAGAGCGAGAGCAAGTGGCCCCTGAAGAAGAAGACATGGGGCAACTGCTCGATCAGATGATGGGGGAAATCAAGAACGTTCGTAGGGGCGATGTTGTTGAAGGCGTTGTCATGAGAGCGGACACCTCCGACGGTCTGTTTGTAAATATTGGGCAGAAAGCCGAAGGTCAAGTGCCCGCCAACGAAATGCGCACGATAGACTCGACTGACATCGAAGGACTCGTGGGCGGCTCTATTATCGCGATGGTAGTTCGCCCGGAGTCGGGCGACAACCCGGCGATCCTGTCAGTGGACAGGGCAATCGGTGAGCAGGGCTGGCGGTATCTTGAAAAGGCGATGGAGGCCGGAGAAGTCATCGAGGGCAAGATCGCGGGATTCAACAGGGGCGGCTCGATTGTCGAAGTCGAGGGCGTCCAGGGCTTTGTCCCCATGTCTCAGTTGGTTTCGGTGCCGCGCGAGCGGTTCCGCATCTACCAGGACAGTAGCGAAGGACTGGCGGAGGAAGAGCAGGAGAACATGCAAGAGGCCCAGAACGCGGAAATCGGTCGTCAGATACCGATGAAGGTTCTGGAAGTCAATCGCAGCCGCAATCGTGCAATCTTTTCCGAACGACAGGCCGTGCAAGAGTCACGCGACGCACGCAAGGCCAAGCTGATCGAAGAGTTGGAAGAGGGACAGACCAGAAACGGCACTGTGACCGGCATTAGCAGCTTCGGCGCTTTTGTCGATATCGGTGGCGCTGATGGCCTGATCCATATTTCAGAGCTGTCGTGGAGCATGGTCAACTCGCCCGAGGAGGTCGTGAGCGTCGGCCAGAAGGTTGACGTCTACGTCCTACGGGTGGACGCGGAAAACATGAAGATCGCCCTGAGTCTGAGGCGGCTCCAGCCCGAGCCGTGGGAGACTATCCACGAGCGTCACAACATCGGCGACATCGTAAATGCTACTGTGACAAAGCTGACCAACTTTGGTGCCTTCGCGCGAGTGGAGGACTCCATCGAAGGTCTGATTCACATATCTGAACTTTCCGCAAGAATGATAAACCACCCTCGGGAAGTCGTGAGGGAAGGCGAACAGGTCGAAGTCAAGATTCTGCGCATCGAGCCCGAACGTAGAAGACTTGGTCTCAGCCTCAAGCAGGCGAGCGAAGAACGCTTCTTCTAGGTCTTCTTTACAGTTAGCCTTCTGCCGATCTGACTTTCCGACGAGGAGACGCTTCCAATGGCCAGCAGGTTTGAGAAATTCTCGGAAAAGGCGCGAAGAGTCCTTTCCCTGGCGCAAGAAGAGGCACAGCGGTTCAACCATACATACATTGGGACCGAACATATCCTTCTTGGCCTTGTCCGTGAAACCGATGGGGTTGCCGCCAAGGTGCTTAACAACCTTGGCGTAGAACTCACCAAGGTTCGCTCCGCTGTCGAGTTCATAATTGGGCGAGGAGAACGGACGCCGTCCGGCGAGATCGGACTTACTCCAAGAGCCAAGAAAGTGATCGAGTTGGCCGTCGACGAGGCGCGAAGACTCAATCACAACTACATTGGCACCGAACACCTCCTGATCGGCCTGATGCGCGAAGGTGAAGGTGTGCCAGCCGGAGTCCTGGAGAGTCTCGGCGTAACACTGGACAAGATCCGCGCCGAAACTAGCCGGATACTCAGCCAGAACACTCAGCAGTCCCAGAGCAGCGGAAGTGGGAGATCAACCTCCCGCACGCCAACCCTCGATCAGCTCGGCATTGACCTTACGCAGGCTGCCCGCTCGGGTAAGCTTGACGAAACCGTCGGCCGAGAGCAGGAGATTCAGCGCGTCACCCAGATACTCAGCCGTAGAACCAAGAACAATCCAGTGCTCGTAGGGGAGCCAGGCGTCGGCAAAACGGCAATCGTCGAGGCACTCGCACAGCGAATTGCGAACAACGATGTTCCGAGCACCCTTCAGGGTAGACGCCTCGTTACCCTCGACATGGGCGCCCTCGTGGCTGGCACCAAGTACAGGGGTGAGTTCGAGGAACGCCTGAAGAAGGTGGTCGAGGAGATCCGCAACGCTGGCAACTGCGTCCTGTTTATAGACGAAGTCCATACAATGGTCGGCGCAGGAGCTGCAGAGGGGGCGGTAGATGCCGCCAACATACTGAAGCCCTCGCTCGCCCGCGGTGAGCTTCAGACCATCGGCGCCACGACTCTCGATGACTACCGCAAGTACGTGGAACGCGACCCCGCACTTGAAAGGCGCTTCCAGCCCGTCAGGGTTGAGGAACCTACCACCGAGGAAACGGTCGACATCCTGCGCGGCATCAAGAAACACTACGAAGAGCACCACCAGCTAACAATCACCGATGAGGCGCTTCAGCAGGCCGCAGTTCTCGCCTCCAGGTACATCTCCGACCGATTCCTGCCTGACAAGGCCATCGATCTTATTGACGAGGCATCTTCCAGAGTCCGGATCAACTTCAGCACGGCGCCGCTCTCGGTCAAAGAAGTGACCAAGATGCTCGAGAGCGTTCGCAAGGAGAAGGACGAAGCGATCGCGGGCAGGCAGTATGAGTATGCTGCCGAACTTCGGGACAGGGAAGCGAGCATAGCCGAGAAGCTCCAGGGACTGGAACAGTCCTGGAAAGATGAACAGGCGGATGAGATCCCAGTTGTTACCGAGGAGGACATCGCCGAGGTCGTAAGCATGTGGACCTCGATCCCGGTGACCCGCCTCGCGGCTACTGAGACTGAAAGACTTATTAACATGGAGGATGTCCTCCATGAAAAGGTCATAGGCCAGGCCGAGCCGATCACCATGATCTCGAAGGCTGTACGTCGCGGGCGCGCCGGGCTCAAAAACCCGAGACGCCCTACTGGCATCTTCATGTTCCTTGGACCGACCGGCGTCGGCAAGACACTGCTGGTCCGTAAACTTGCCGAGTTCCTGTTCGGCTCAGAGGATGCCCTTATCAGGATCGACATGTCCGAATTCATGGAGCGGCACTCGGTTGCCCGGCTAGTCGGCGCCCCTCCCGGATACATTGGTTACGATGACGGAGGTCAGCTCACAGAGGCTGTCAGGCGTAAGTCGTACTGCGTAATCCTCCTTGATGAGATCGAGAAGGCTCATCCCGAAGTATTCAATATCCTGCTTCAGATATTTGACGACGGGCACCTGACCGACTCGAAGGGCCGGCAAGTTGACTTCCGAAACACCATCGTCGCAATGACATCCAATATCGGCTCCGACCTCATCAGGCAGGACCGTTCCATCGGTTTCGCGGCCAGATCAGGGCTCGGCCAGACCGAGGACCAGGCATACGAGCGCATGAAGAACAACGTGCTCGATGAGGTGAAGCGATTCTTCCGCCCCGAGTTCCTTAACAGAATCGACGGGACTGTCGTGTTCCACTCCTTGAACCAAGAGCATATGCACCAGATTATTCCTATCGAGTTGAAGGATGTTACATCGAACCTGATCGAGAAGGGCATAGACCTCGTGGTTACCGACGCGGCCAAGAATTGGCTTGTGGAGAAGGGGTACGATCCCGTCTTCGGGGCCAGACCTCTCCGCAGAGTGATCCAGGATCACGTCGAAGACAAACTCTCGGACGCGATCTTGGGCGGGGAGCTAGGCCCGGCGGATACCGCAATTGTCGATGTCGATGATGAGGACGGCCTCGTAGTCAGGGCAGAATCGCCATTCTCTGTGGCGTCGACGACTTAACACCGGCTACATCCGCGAACAACTGCTGAAGGTCTGGACGGAATACGGCCAGACCTTCAGTGTATTCAGGAGCCAATGGCCAGAAAAGCTAGATCTACTTTCGTCTGCTCCGCCTGCGGTAGCGAGTCGCACCGATGGGAGGGCCGCTGCCCTCATTGCGGCGACTGGAACACCCTGAACGAGGTCGTAAATACTGTCGGGTCCAGACGTGGCCCGTGGGCTGTGGCGTCGTCGAGCGGGCCCATACAGCTCCGCGAAGTGAGACTCGAAAACCACCCGAGAACTACGTTCAGGTCATCCGAAATCAATCGCGTTCTCGGTGGGGGACTGGTTCCAGGGTCCGTGACCCTCGTGGCGGGCGACCCCGGTATTGGCAAGTCCACCTTGCTTCTGGCTGCCGCCGCTGACGCAGCCGACCAGGCTCCGGTCCTTTATGTCACCGGCGAAGAGTCGGCGGCGCAGGTCAAGTTACGGGCCGATCGACTCGGCATTGATACCCCGGGGCTGTACCTGCTGCCCACAACCGGACTCACGGAAATCATGACTCACATGGAAGGGCTGAATCCGTCGCTGGTCGTAATAGATTCGATCCAGACGGTCTTCGATGAGGACTTGCCGTCTGAGGCGGGCAGTATGGCGCAGATCAGAGAGTGCGCACGCCGTCTGACACAGTGGGCCAAGTCCTCAGGCACTTCGGTGGTGATGACAGGGCATGTGACCAAAGGCGGAGAAATAGCCGGTCCGAGAGTCCTTGAACATGTCGTCGATGTGGTCCTCTACTTGGAGGGTGACCCTGTAAGTTCATTTAGACTTCTCAGGTCTGTTAAGAATCGATTTGGCTCCACAAACGAAGTTGGTGTATTCGAAATGACCGAGACGGGTCTGAGAGACGTGAAAGATCCCTCGGCTCAGCTTCTCTCCCATCACACTTCCGGCTCCATCGGCTCGGTGATCGTCCCCGCCATAGAGGGCACGCGCCCGATCCTAGTGGAGCTCCAGGCGCTGACAAATCCGTCCCTCTTGCCAACACCGCGGAGAGTGGCGTCGGGAGTAGATTACAATCGACTGCTGCTGGTCTGCGCCGTACTGACCCGGCGAGCTGGCATTTCCCTTTCAAGCCAGGATGTAATCGTGAACGTTACCGGGGGTGTCAGAGTGGTCGAGACCGCCGCCGATCTGGCAATAGCTCTCGCCGTAGTCTCCTCGGTGCGTGATGTACCTATCAACCCTGGGACCGCGGTATTCGGGGAGTTGGGGCTGGGTGGGGAGGTTCGTCCTGTGTCCCAGCCGGACAGGAGAGTTCAGGAGGTTGCACGACTGGGGCTGACGACCTGTGTCGCGCCGGGAGGCTCGGCGCTTGAAAGTCCGAAGCAAGCACTCGAATTGGTGCCGGCCGCGACGCTGAGGCAGGCAATCGGCGGTTCGATGTCGCGGTCACGATCCAAGCCGCCCGTCGGAATCGTCTGAGCAGATATGGGAGTAGTTAACTGAGAGCAGCCTATTTCCAGTGCATAGGTGGAGCCAGCGGGGACATGGCCCTCGGCGCACTTGTGGATGCTGGGACACCTCTTGAGGCCATCACGGACGCTATGGCCGCGATGGGTATCGTCGGAGTCGATCTGCGTGCCGAACAGTCTCAGCGCGGCGGTGTAGTCGGCACGTTTGTGCACGTCGAGTTGGACGAGCAAGCTCGGAAGACCCATCAGTTTGACGACTTCATCGAAACCGTGCGGTCGTCGCCACTCTCGGGCCACGTTAAGACGCAATCGACGGCGATATTCAGGCGGATGGCAGAAGCCGAGGCTAGAGTACACCGTACCACGGTAGACCACCTTCACCTCCACGAACTGGGGACTCTCGACACCCTCATCGATGTTGTCGGAAGCGTTGCCGGACTCGAACACCTTGGAGTTGAGCGGGTCTTTGCGTCGCCGTTCCCTATGGGTACGGGTGTTTTCAGGAGTGCTCACGGTGTCTTGCCTGTGCCGTCGCCTGCGACTTCGGCGCTGTTTACGATGGCGGATGCTCCAATAGTTCAAGCACCGGGTAATCCCGTGAGGACAGGCGAGATGGTGACTCCGACAGGTGCCGGAATCATCACGACACTCGCTGAGTTTCGCCAGCCTACTATGGCGATGCAGGCGCACGGCTACGGTCTCGGATCGAGAGATCCAAAAGAGTACCCGAATGTGCTCGGTCTGTGGGTTGGCGAGATCTTGGAAGGATCGACGACGGGCGGCCTTTCGCTATTGGAAACTAACTTGGACGACTCCACTGGGGAGGTGCTCGGTTACGTTCACGAAAGACTGTTCGAGTTAGGCGCTAGGGACGTGTGGTTCACCCCCATACAGATGAAGAAAAACAGGCCTGCAACCATGCTGTGCGCCATTGTGGATGAGCTGACTGAGAAACAGGCCGTCGACCTGGTCATGCGTGAAACGACCACGCTTGGCGTAAGGGTGCGCCCCATCGAACGGTATGAAGCCAAACGGGAGATACGAACAATCGAGACCCCACTTGGTCAGGCCCGCGTGAAGCTGAAGATACTGAACGGTGAGACGGTGTCCGCCAACCCGGAGTATGAGGACTGCCATAGAATCGCTGTAGAGCACGGTCTTTCACTGAATGAGGTGTTCCGCATGGTTCAGCGCAGCGCTGAAGACTTGCTATTGACCCCAAAACCAACCCTGCCTTAAAGTCATATACGCAGTTAGCGGGCCCTAGTGGCGCAATTGGCAGCGCACCCGACTTGTAATCGGGAGGTTGGTGGGTTCGAATCCCCCCTGGGGCTTTTCCCACACGCATCTGCTCCTTCAGCTATTCTTGGATTGGTCAAGTTCGCTATGCTAAACTACCTGACAATAGCCGTGGACGGGTGGGTGAGTGGTTAATACCACCAGACTGTAAATCTGGCGCTCGGAAGGGCTACGGGGGTTCGAATCCCTCCCCGTCCACCACCCAAAGAGGTTTCAGATCGCCAAATAAGGTTCGGGCCCACATAGCTCAGGAGGTAGAGCGCGTTCTTGGTAAGAACGAGGTCAGCAGTTCGAGTCTGCTTGTGGGCTCCAGACAACGGAGGAAAGAGGATAAATGGCTAAGCAGAGGTTTGAACGGACGAAGCCACATGTTAACGTCGGTACCATTGGTCACGTTGACCACGGCAAGACGACCCTGACGGCTGCCATAACCAAGGTGTTGGCGGCAGCTGGAATGGCAGACTTCCGTCCTTTTGACTCGATCGACAACGCTCCTGAAGAGCGGGAACGCGGTGTGACAATTGCGATCCAGCACGTAGAGTACGAGACCGACACTCGCCACTACGCGCACGTGGACTGCCCAGGCCACGCGGACTACATTAAGAACATGATTACCGGCGCCGCTCAGATGGACGGTGCCATCTTGGTGGTCAGCGCTCCGGACGGTCCAATGCCACAGACACGTGAGCACATCCTGCTCGCCCGACAGGTGGAAGTTCCTGCCGTCGTCGTCGCTCTCAACAAAGTGGACGCCATGGAAGATGAGGAGCTCCTTGAGCTCGTCGAGCTAGAGATGGCTGAGCTTCTGTCCGAGTACGGATTCCCAGGCGATGACATCCCGATCGTTCGGGTTAGCGCCCTTAATGCCCTCGAGAGCGATGACAACTCCCGAGACGGCGAGTGGTCGAAGGGAATATGGGATCTCATGGACGCCGTCGATGACTACATCGCGGTCCCGGACCGCCCGCGAGACCTCGACTTCCTTATGCCTATTGAGGACGTGTTCGGCATCAAGGGCCGAGGCACCGTTGTCACCGGGCGCGTCGAACGGGGCATCGTCAAGATGGGTGATAACATCGAAATCGTCGGCATCAAGGAGACCACCAACACCGTTGTCACCGGCGTTGAGATGTTCCACAAGATACTCGACTCGGGCGAGCCGGGAGATGCCGTGGGTGTACTGCTGCGAGGAGTGGACCGCGATGCAATTGAGCGTGGCCAGGTTCTGGTCGCCCCGGGGAGTATGACTCCGCATCGTGAATATGAAGCTCAGGTATACGTCCTCAGCAAGAATGAGGGCGGAAGGCATACGCCGTTCTTCAACGGCTACAAGCCCCAGTTCTACATCAGGACTACCGACGTGACCGGCGAGGTCCAGCTTCCGGAAGGCGTCGAGATGGTTATGCCCGGCGACAACATCGAGATGAACATTAAGCTCATCACTCCCGTCGCGCTCGAAGAGCAGCTCAGATTTGCTGTGCGTGAGGGCGGCAGGACGGTCGGGTCCGGCGTCATCACGAAAATTCTGGACTAATACCCGTATCGTCGAAACCGAATGATAAAATCCGTGCCCTCTCCTTGGTCGCGATGATCTGGGGAGGGCTGACGAAATAGAGCCCCCGTCAGCCGAAATTACTTACATGATCCGATGGCCGGACACCGGTTATTGATCTTTACATTCGCTGGCAGGACCAGGAGCAGATAGAAGATGGCCCGTCGGGGAGAAGCCAGAATTCTTGTAACGCTTGGTTGCACAACCTGCCGCGAGCGGACATACCATTCCAGTAAGAACCGACGTAACGACCCGCAGCGGCTGGAGTTGAAGAAGTTCTGCCCCAGATGCCGCGAGCATGTGTTGCACCGCGAGGTGAGATAGCCGTGGCAAGGGACCCAGGTGTAACCCGTAGAGTCGGAGGCGAGGTCGCCCGTCGCGCGTTTAGCGTTCGTATGGTAGGCGAAGTCGTCGGTGAGCTCCGCCGGGTGACATGGCCATCCCGAGAGGAAACGCTTCGGCTCAGCCTGATGGTCATATCAGTCGCTGTTGCCGTCGGCGCGTTCCTCGGTCTGGTCGATCTGGGTTTCGCTCGAATCATGGCTATCCTGCTGGGGAATTGATCCAATGACTACTCAGATCACACACTCCGATCCCGAAGTCCGCTGGTACATAATCCATGCCTACTCAGGCCAGGAGAAGCGTGTCCAGGTCAATCTTGAACAGCGCATCAAGACCATGGATATGCAGGACAAGATCCTACAAGTGGTCGTGCCTACAGAGGACGAGATAGAGATCAAGGGAGGTCAACGCAAGGCCGTTGCTCGCACGATCTTTCCCGGCTACATTCTCGTGCAGATGCGAATGGATGACCAGAGCTGGTTCGTCGTGCGAAATACGCCGGGAGTCACCGGATTCGTGTCGGCCGAGGACGAGAGCGAGAATCGTCCCAAGCCCGTCCCATTGGAGGAGCGGGAGGTCGAGACAATCCTGCGCCAGATCGAGACGGACACACCGAGGCCTCGAATCGGCCTTGAAAAAGGACAGAGTGTCCGCATCACGGACGGCCCGTTCGTGGACTTCATGGGCACAGTTGATGAGGTTTCCCAGGAACGGGCGAAGGTCAAAGTGCTTGTCTCATTCTTCGGACGCGAGACACCCGTCGAGTTGGACTTCCTGCAGGTCGAACGCGCCTAGCACCTTTGCTTCTTCCATAACACTACACTCTTCAGGATAGACCATTGGCCAAGAAAGTACGCGCACTCATTAAGCTCCAGATCGAAGGTGGCAAGGCAAGCCCTGCGCCTCCGGTGGGTCCCGCGCTCGGACAGCACGGCGTCAATATCATGGCGTTCGTCAAGGAGTACAACGAGCGAACCTCCCAAAACGCTGGGACGATAGTTCCGGTCGAATTGACGGTCTTCGAGGATCGGTCCTTCACTTTTGTGACCAAGAGCCCGCCGGCGTCGGAACTGCTCCGGAAGGCCGCCAGGGTCGAAAAGGGGAGTGGCAACCCCAGGGCCGAGCCCTTGGCTGTCACGATCACCAGAGACCAGGTAAGGGAGATAGCGGAGATCAAAATCGGTGACCTCAACGCTGCTGACATCGAAGGAGCCATGCGGATCATCGAGGGAACTGCCCGCAGCATGGGCCTCAGGGTCAGCTGACACGCGACTCTCCCGCATATCCTGAACTACGAACAAGGACGCTATGCATATGGCAACTAGAGGAAAGCGATATAACGAGGCGGTCGGACTTTTGGATCAGGAGGCGAGGTACGCTCCACCGGAAGCCATCGAGTTAACCAAACAGACGGCCAATGCTAAGTTCGATGAGACCATAGAGTTGCATCTCCGTACCGGAGCCGACCCTCGCTATGCTGATCAGATGGTGCGCGGTGTTGCCGTTCTGCCTCATGGAGTCGGCAAGCCTGTGCGAGTACTGGTGTTCTGCCAGGGCGAGGCTGAGACCATCGCTCGAGATGCCGGTGCGGACTACGTCGGCAGCGACGAGTTGATCCGCGAGATCGAAAACGGTTTCTTGGGTTTTGACGTTTCCATCGCGACGCCTGATATGATGGGCCGTGTCGGCCGACTCGGCCGAATCCTCGGTCGCCGAGGCTTGATGCCCAATCCCAGGATCGGGACGGTGGTGCAGCAGGACGGCATCCCGCAGTCCATCTCAGACGCAAAGAAGGGCAGGGTGGAGTTCCGTCTCGACAGAACAGGCCTGATACATGTGCCGATTGGCAAGGCCAGTTTTGATGACGACAGGCTGATGGACAATCTCGTGACCCTAGTCGACAACATAATACGTGCAAGGCCCAGCGGCGTGAAAGGACAGTACATCCGGGCGGCGTACCTCACTGCTACTATGGGGCCGAGCGTACCCATGGACGTTGATAGACTGTCTGACCTTCGTATAGAATAGACTCAATTGCCAGAGACAGCGGGTTCCCCCGAGGGACGAAGATTCCAGCCCGCCGAGGCCGCACGATAAAGCATTCGAACGAATTCGATTGACGTATGTGCCCTGTGCATCTGGCTCAGGGCATTTGTATTTTGATAGGGGGCAGTTCCGAAGTGCCGACGCAAGCCAAAGTCGATGCGGTAAACAAACTCGCCGAGAAATTCCAAAATAGCACAATTGTCATCACAACCAACTACTCCGGTCTTCCGGTGGATGAAATGACGGAATTGAGGCGCGCGCTCCGCGAGGCCGGAGTCGAGTATCGCGTCATAAAGAATACTCTCGCATTTCTGGCCGCTGATGAGGCGGGCAGGCCTGCGGTCAAGGATGTCATAGATGGACCAACCGGCGTTGCCTTCGGCTATGGAGAGCCTACGGAGCCTGCGAAGGCCCTGAGCGGGTTCATTCGCTCCACCCGGTCGGCCCTGACGATCCTGGGAGGTGAGATGGATGGTCGCGCCTTATCCGGTGCCGACGTTGAACGTCTAGCTTCCTTGCCTACCCGGGATGAGCTTGTCGCGACGTTGCTTATGAGAATGAATGGTCCCATCAGCGGGTTGGTGAATGTGCTGAATGGCCCGATCGCCGGACTTGCCAGAGTCCTCCAGGGTCGGATTGACAATCTGCAGGAGCAAGAGGCATAACATCAACCGTCGACGTATACGAAGAATGGCAGCCCACATGGAGGTGAACTACAATGCCGCTAACTAAGGATGAGCTGATAGACGAAATCAAGGGACTGTCGGTATTGGAACTGGCAGACTTGGTCAAGGCCCTCGAAGACGAATTCGGTGTCAGCGCGGCGGCCCCGATCCAAATGGCCACCGTTGCAGGTGTTGCCGGAACCGCGGAAGCCGCAGCCGAAGTCGAAGAGCAGACCGAGTTCAACGTCACCCTCAAAGAGATTGGCCCTAACAAGATTCAGGTCATCAAGGCCGTCCGCGAAGTTACGACGCTCGGACTCAAAGAGGCGAAGGACCTGGTCGAGGGCGCGCCCACCGCGATCAGGGAAGCCATTCCAAGAGACGAAGCCGATTCCCTCAAGGAGAAGCTCGAGGGCGCAGGAGCCGTCGTAGAAGTCGCGTAACCTCGACTAGCTATATGCTGAACCCAAAGGCCCACGCCATTGGCGCGGGCCTATTTGCTTCCCTGTGGGAGTAGCCTTTAGTCGTCTCATTGGAACTAGGCAAGATAGGGAATCGTCTGAGGTCCCTCTGGGATCACACATAGTCGTGCATTAGGCCCCGCCGCATCAAGCCCATGGCGCATGGCGCGCTCGACGTCATCCACCGGCTCCAGGTGTGCTTCCCGAATTTGGTCGTCGCTCAGGAATCCAGTCTTGACCATGACGCTTGCCTTCAACTGAATTTGGGCTTGTATCTGCACCTGCCACTGGTCATGTACGTTGTGGGCGGCCGCGCAGATCATGTGTAGTAGCTCCTCTGGGCTGCTCCTCGACTTCAACAGCCTGCTGTACTCGCCGTGCTCGGGTACTCCATCGGAGCACTCGGCCGCACAGATAATAGTCCCGCCACGCTTGACGACTTGGGCCGCCGCCGACATCCCTTTTACCGCCTGGTACAGGTTCATGTCGAGCGGGTATCCGCTGTTGGTCGTCACGACCACGTCGTATGGCTCTTCTACCGGTTGCATTGCAACTGACTTGGCGAATCGGCTGGCCGCCCGATGCGCCGTTTCAGGCTCTCCGGCATAGACGCTGGTGATCTGGTGGTCCCGGTTCAGCGTGACCTCCACCGAAAAGTCCACTCCCGTCTGGGCCGCAATCTCCCTAATTGAGTCGTGAATTGGGTTGCCGACCGTAACACCCCACGTTGCGTTAGGATGTCCGATCATCTCGGCGTTGTGAAGCATCATGGTTGTCTGGAATGCGGCGAGTCCAGGCGCGACCATCTTGGGCCCGCCGGAGAAGCCCGCAAAGAAGTGGGGCTCCACGAATCCCAGCGTCAGCCTGACGTCAGCCTCCGCCCACATCTGGTTGAGCAGGATCGGAATGCCTCCGGGTGTGTCTCCGAGGTGTACAACCCCAGTCGTATCGAAGGCGTCATGATTGACGACCGTGAATCGGTCGACGATCTGCGCTCCAAGCATGTCGCGGAGTTCGCCATAGGAGTTGGGCCTGTGTGTGCCGGTTGCAATAAGAATGACGATGTTCTCATCGGGAACATGCCTCAACTCTTCCAGTACGACAGGCAAGACGGTGCTGGTAGGCATCGGTCTGGTGATGTCGCAGACTGAGATGGCGACGATATCGGACGGTCCCGCGATCCTTCTGAGCGAAGTCGCCCCTCCCACCGGATCCCGGACGGCCGTCCTGATAGCGCCGTACTGGTCCGGCAGACCTGGAAGATACTGAGGCTGCACTACCGTCGTGCGATCCTCCGGGACGTCTATGATCAGTCCGCTCCTGCCGTACGCCAGCCTTACCTTCAACGTGCCAACTCAGCTTTGACGGTCCAAACTTCACGCTCGTACGGCAGCCCTCGCCTGTCAATCCGCATTCGCGACTTTCTCAGCGTGCGGCGGGGTGACTGCTTCCTTACCCACCCTTCTGGACCTCCAAGCGTCGATTCACGGGTAGTCAGACCCTCGATGTAGTAGTGCATCGGTATAACGACCTTGGGGTTGAGTGCCTCCACTAGTGCGCCGACCTCATCAAAGGTCAGCAGATGGCACGAGTCGTCTACAGGCGTCATTAGCACGTCCACTTTTCCCAACTGCCGGACCGTTTCGTCGGGGAGGTCATGCCTGTTGTCTCCCACATGGCAGTATCTGACTCCCTCATGCTCGATGATGAAGATCACGTTGGTCATGCCAGCTCTGCCTGATGCCCCGGAGTGCAGATCACCAACGCCTGTTACAGTCGTGCTTCCGACAAGGAGTTCCCCTGCGTGCGTTATCATGGGTGTGTCGTCTGGCAACGCTTCAACTGCGTTGTGGTCGAAGTGGTCATGAGTCACGGCTACCAGATCGACCTCTAACGAGGGGAACGTCGTGAGAAACCAGTAGTTGTCCTCGTCGTTACCGAACGGGTCGATCAGTACCCGTTCTCCAGACGCATCCTCGAACAGAAAAGCGGAGTGCCCGAGATAGGTTACCGACATCGTCTACCCGTCCCGACGCAGCAGGGTCTCACAGAGGTGCGCCGCGTCAACCAGGTCGGGAATAGTCACGTACTCGCGGACCGTGTGCATACCGTGATCGGCCATGCCGACCACGACTGCGCTTATTTCGTTCAGCCTGAACACGTTCCCGTCCGTACCGCCTCCTGACGGCTGCATCGTCGGTGTCAGTCCCAGAGACTCCAGAGCGGCCTTGACTCGAATCGTCGCTGGATCGTCCTCTTCCAGTGTGTACGCTACGAACTCAGTATGCAGGTGGCAGTCGATCACCGCCTCCGGGTACATTGTCCTGACTTGTTCCACTGCTTCGTCCACCTGAATGCGTATGCCGTCGAGCGACTCGATGTTTCGGCTGCGGAATTCGCCGTGTACCGTCGTCGTCTCCGGGACGGCGTTGCGCACGGAGCCGCCTTCGATCGTCCCGACGTTGAACGTTGTCTCGTCGTCGAGTCTGCCCTGGGGCAGTCGGGTGATTATCTCGGCGGCGATGCGTATTGCCGAGAGCCCCTTCTCGGGCTCCACGCCAGCGTGGGCGGCGCGACCGGTGATCTCGATGTCAAATCCGATGTACTCCGGACTGGACGATGTAATCTGACTGGGCGGCCCTTCCCCGTCGAATACGATTGCCTCTTTGCCGCTGAGCAAGGAGAAGTCCAAGTTGCGCGCCCCGACAAGACCGATCTCTTCTTCGCGGGTAAACGCAACCTCGACGGGGTTGCGGGGGACACCGTCTTCCTTGATCGATTCGAGCGCCTCGATAATCGCGGCAACTCCCGCTTTGCAGTCGCCTCCCAGAATCGTGGTGCCGTCCGAGACGATACGCTCTCCGTCAACAGATGGCTGAATACCGCGTCCCGGCTCCACCGTGTCCATATGTGCGGAGAGAATGATGGGATCGTCACCTCCGTCACTGCCGACCACGTTCCCGTAGTCGTCACGAACTACGTTGAAACCCAGTCCTTCAAGCCTGGCGACAAGGTGCTGCGCCATTGCCTCTTCCTCGCCCGATGGACTGTCGATCCTGGCAAGCTCGCAGAATGTCTCCACTATCCTGTCACGTTTGATCATTGAATGCCCCTGCTCATGGTCTGCAATTAATTGAGTCGCGTCAATTGTATGGGCCCACGGTCACCTGTCAACCCGGTCCTAGCCAGATGGACGAAATCGGCCCCAGAAGGAGTTGACTGCTTTGGAACACGTGTGCTACATTCTGCAAAGTAGGCCTGACCAAGCGTATTGTGTACGAATTTCGTTGTACAATCGTAGTTGCCCAGAGATTCATTGAATTCATGAGCGAACAGAGCAAGCCCAGCTATACTCCAACAATTCACGATATGCCCTCTGAAGAGAAGCCGCGCGAACGGCTCCGGGACAGTGGGCCTGGAAGTCTATCGAATGGCGAACTTATCGCGATCCTGCTTCGCGATGGCACCAGAGGCGAGAACGTCCTTGCGCTGTCGAGCAGGATACTGGCAGAACTGCATGGGCTAGAGGGGCTATCAAAGACGAATCTGGAGGAGATATGCCAATTTCACGGCATCGGTCCAGCCAAGGCCAGTCAGGTATTGGCGGCAATTGAGCTTGGCCGACGCACCGCAAGCATGGTTCCCGACGCTCGTTCGATAATCACCTGCGCCGAGGACGTGAGGAATCTGGTTGGAGCAGAGATGGCGGCCTTGGATCAGGAGCAACTGAGGGTGGTTCTGCTGAACAACAAGCACCACGTAGTTGGTGTGGATACTGTCTATCAGGGTACGGTCAACTCTGCGTCCATAAGAGTCGCAGAGATACTTCGTCCCGCGATCAGGCGGAACTGCCCGGCCATCTTGGTTGTCCACAATCATCCGTCGGGTGACCCGACTCCCAGCCCAGAGGATATCCTCGTCACAAGACGATTGAACCAGAGCGCGGAGCTCATGGACATCGACCTGCTTGACCACATTGTGGTGGGTCGGCCCGATGTAGTAAGCATGAAGTCGAGAAGTCTAGGATTCTGATACACATTGGAGGTTAGAATGAGCGAGCGACAACTCGGGGATGTCGGTACCGAGATGCAATGGGAGGACGAGCACGTCAAGACGTGGGATCTCGTGCTGGTGCCTGGTCAGTCGAGCGACTGGCATCAGCACGCGAGGCCGTATGTGTTCATCGTGACCCGCCCCGGCAGGCTCAAGGCTGAATACGACGATGGAACGTCTTCGGAACGGGACTACACCCTCGGCGAAATCGTACAGGGTCAATGTGGATCGATCCACAGAGTCACCAACGTCGGGGACGAGCTCTACAGTAACTCGATAGTCGAGATTAAGCAGGACTGATCACTAAGAGGAGGACCCCACCATGCCTAGAGGCGATGCACCACTCGGCGAAATAGCCACCGACGTTCTGTTCGAGAACGACGCGGTAAAGATATGGAACCTGGTCGTAGATCCAGGTGAGTCAAGCGACTGGCATATGCACAGGCGAGATTACGTGACGATCGTCGTCGAAGGCGCTGGGCTCACAGTCGAATACGACGACGGTACTTCCGACGACAGTCCTTCAGGTCCCGGTACCTGGAGGTATCATGATGAGCACAAGATTCACCGCGTCGTGAACAATTCCGATACGCGATATGTGAATGTCCTAGTCGAACTGAAAGGGCAGGAGTGAGCGGCACATGAATGTCCTCGTGATGGCCGCCGGCTCGGTCGGAGGCTACTTCGGTGGTCTCCTCGCCAAGGCGGGAAACGACGTCCTGTTCGTAGCAAGAGGGGAGAATCTGGCCGCTATAGCCAGTGAGGGCCTGATAGTTGAAAGTGTGACGTCTGGAGACTTCACGGTGGAAGCGAGAGCCGTGGACCGCCCGGACGGCCCCTGGACTGCCGACCTCGTCCTTTTCTGCGTCAAAAGCTACCACAACAGCGTCGCGATCGATACGGTCTCATCCGCGGTCGGTCCTGATACGACCGTACTCACGCTCCAGAATGGCATTGGCAGCGGTGATGAGTTGTCGGCAACTTTCGGCGCGCAGGGTGTAATGCTGGGTGCCACCTACGTTGAGGCCGCCCATCCCAGGCCGGGCCTGTTTCAGGAGATGGGCGGAGCGTGCCGCATCGTTTTCGCAGAGCAGGACGGCCGTTCTTCCAGGCGTAGCACGGAGGTCAAGCAGACCTTCGACGACGCTGGGATCGACTCGGAGATCGCTGAGGACATAGAGCAGGCGCTTTGGAATAAGCTGGTCTACATCTGCGGCCTGAGTGGGATGACATGTATCACTCATTCGTCATTCGCTGAGGTGATGGACTCCCCCGAGACACGGGCAATGACGTTGGGCGTCCTGTGCGAGGCCACTGCCGTCGGCAAAGCGGCGGGAGTCAATCTCGCGCCAGACCTCGCTGAGACGACTATGGAGATCTTCGTCGCAGAAGGCGATCATCTGATATCCTCGATGCACGCTGATCTGACCGCTGGCAGGCCGATGGAATTCGGCAACCTGAATGGCAAGGTGTCGGAATTGGGCCACGAGCTTGGGGTGCCGACGCCGATCAACGACTTCATCACTGCCTGCCTCATTCCGCAGCACAAGCGCGCACTGGCTGGTGTGTAACCCAGTTCGACAGACCCTGACTTCTATATCCAAGTAACTCTCGGAGGAACCGAGTTGACTTATACCTACGATCCGAATGAAGTGAAACTTAGAGAACTTGCCCCAGGAGTGTTTCTCAGAACAATATGGGGTAAGAAGATCATGCTGAGCGTTGTCGAGATTGATGCCAATTCCGAGGTGCCGATGCACGAGCATCCGCACGAGCAGGCCGGCATGGTGCTGGAGGGAGAGTTCGACTTCACCATCGGCGGCGTGACCACGAGGGTGAAGCAGGGCGATACTTACATCATTCCAGGCGGCGTAGAGCATGGCCTCGTGGCTACGGATCAGCCATCGAAGGCGCTGGACATATTCAGTCCTCCGCGTGAGGATTACATGGACTGAAACGCTTGCTTTCGTCGCGAGAAACAGAAGGGGCGTTCGACTGAACGCCCCTTCCGGTTTTCTAAGGAGACTCAGATCCCGTTAGGACAGCAGCCTATGCGCCGTATCGGGCCTCGGCGACGGGGTCGCTGTATTCTACGCCCTTGGTGCCCCAGAAAGTGGAGGCGATATCGTCCACCGCTGCGACCAGTGCCTCGGCGTTGTCCATGCTAACGGTCTGCTTACACTGTCCGGCCAGCTTCAGGGCCGCGTTGAACTTGGCCGCGATCTCGTTGGCATCGGTGCCTGGCCATGTGTAGTCGGCCCAAAGTACGCGGAGCTCGTGCTTGCACAGCTCAGCATGCTCTTCCTTGACGGTGATGTAGCGGGACAGCGAGTTCTGAGAGGCGACGTCGTCACCCTCTAGTTGCCCGATGCGAAGCACCATCTTCTGTACGGTTTGGGCGGCGATCTTCGCTGAAATAGGGTCGTAGATACCGCAAGGGATGTCGCAGTGCGCGCTAGCCTCGCGCATCCCCCAAAGTCTTCTCAAAGCAGACGTAAATGTCATAGCCTGCGTTTCTCCTTTCTTATCTTGGCAGTCTTGCTTGCCTCATGGTTTCGGTATGAAGATACAGAAATACAGGTAGGCGCGCAACCCTGAGACGCAGGATCACTCGCGCGTGGCAACGAAGGCCTCTACGCTCGACATGAACTGCTTAAGGTGAGAAAGGTGGACCGCATGCCCGCCACCCTCATACACGGTCAGACTGGAGTTAGGGATGGCCTCCAGCGCCCGTGCGGAGTGGGCAACCGGGAAGTATATGTCCCTACTGCCCCAGATCAGGAGGGTGTCGCACCTGACACTGGCGAAGATGGCCAGGTCAGGCTCTTCCAGGCGGACTTCAAGCTTTGAAAAGGGCTGACTTCGTCTCAGAATGTGATTCACCCACCATGCGCCCGTGCTTAGCAGTCTGCCTATCATGGACAGCTTTCCAAAGCCCATAGGGACTATGAGTATCAAGCCAGCGACCGCCACTGGTTCGTGCAGGGCTACTTCGAGACAGACTCGTCCCCCAAGTGAGTGACCTACCAGAGTAGCTCGTTCGATGCCGACTTCCCGGAGGAAAGAAGTTAGGAATGCCCCTAAGTACTTGGTCGAGTGAACGATGTCACGCCTGGGAGAGTCGCCAAAGCCGATCAGGTCTGGTGCGACCACGCGATGGCCCGACGCCAGGGTGCCCATACTTTCTACCCACTCCCTCCTGGTACCTCCTGCGCCGTGAATCATAATGACCCAGGGCCCGAAATCGCCGGCAGATAGATAGGGGATGACGTCCCCATTCACCCGTACTGATCTATCTTCGATCCCTTCAGGCAGGGCTGTGATATCTTTTACCATTAGCCTGACGGAGGAGGATGTGGTGTGCTGTACGTCGTAAGAGGGTCCAGCATGGAGCCGTCGCTGTTCGATGGCGACGTGCTTTTGGTCAGAAGAGTCCGACGAAAACCACGCTGTGGCGACTTTGTCGTCGTCAGTACAGAAGGCCGCATCGACGTAGAGTGGCAAGTCAAACGGGTCGTAGGGTTGCCAGACGAAATGGTCTCGTTTGAGTGCGGTCTCCTGTTCATCAACGGCACACACCGTCCAGAGCCATACCTGGCGGGACTACCAGCAGACCTCGGAACCGGATCTCGGTCTTGGCTAGTGGGTTCTGACGAATTCATTGTGCTGGGAGACAACCGTGCGCACAGCACCGACAGCAGGGACTTCGGGCCTGTTCCGATGCAATCTCTGGTAGGAGTCGCTATCGCGAGACTATGGCCGCCAGGTCGAGGTAAGCTCTTTCGGATACGCTAGTCGCTGTCACCAGGTTCGAGGTCGCCTGGTCCAGGTGATCCAGCGAAGTCCATTTCGGGTTCCCGTTCGCCTAGCGCCTGCTGCAATCTGCCGATGGGGATTGCCGGAAGCGTCGTGATCTGGACCCCAGCGGTTACACCAAGCTCCATCGAAAACCGCGCAGCCGACTCGTTATTCGGGGCGTCCAGTATGGTGACGAAGTCGAATTCTCCCAGCACCGCATACAGTCCATGCACCTGCGTCTGTGGGATATCTATGGATTCCTCGGCCATCAGGATGCGGTCAGGATTGTCGAGCAGGCGATGACGCCCTTCGGGTGTCAGGGAAAGAAGAAGAATGTACGTTGGCATAACTCTCCCGCCGTGTCAGGGTAGGTCTGAACTCAGCCAGCCGGCGACTTCCTTGGCGTGATAGGACAGGATGACGTCTGCGCCCGCGCGCTTTATCGAGGTCAGTATCTCGAGAGTGATACGCCTGCCGTCTATCCACTCGTTCTCGGCCGCCGCCTTCACCATTGAATACTCTCCGCTCACGTTGTAAGCGGCGATCGGCGTCGCGAAGCGCTCTTTGGCGGCCCTCAGCACATCGAGGTAGGCCAGAGCGGGCTTCACCATTACTATGTCCGCCCCTTCTTCGATGTCCAGGGCGATCTCTCGCATCGCCTCCCGGATGTTGGGCGGGTCCATTTGGTAACTGGCGCGGTTCCCAAACTTCGGAGCAGAATCGGCGGCGACCCGGAACGGGCCGTAGAAACCTGAGGCGTACTTGGCCGAGTATGCCATTATCGGGATGTCTGGCAAGTCGGCATCATCCAGCGCACTCCTGATAGCTGCCACTTGACCGTCCATCATTGCCGATGGAGCGACCATGTCAGCTCCGGCCTCTGCCTGGACTACGGCCATCTGTGCAAGTAGCTCCAGGGTGGCGTCGTTGTCTATTCGCTCACCGTCAACTACGCCGCAGTGGCCATGGTCGGTGAACTCGCACAAGCACACGTCCGTGATGACAGTCATACCCGGGACAGCCTGCTTGATTACTCCGATCGCCTCCTGGATTATTCCGCCCCTAGCGTATGCTTCGGAGCCTGTTGCGTCCTTGTGAGCCGGAATACCGAACAGCAGTACGCTCTCGACACCCACGTCGGCAGCTTCGCCTACCTCATGAATCAGGTGGTCCAGGGACAGCTGATAGATTCCTGGCATCGGGGGGATTTCCGTGCGAGTGTCGCGCCCGTGAGTCACGAAGAGCGGGTAGGTGAAGTCCGATGCCGAGAGACGTGTCTCTTCCACCAGACGTCTGAGACCGGGATTCTCCCGCAGCCTTCGCATCCTTGTTGTGGGGTATCCCGCCATTGCCGTCTTACTTCCTCATGTCAATGTGTTCGATCAGGGCCTCAACCAGCCCAGCGATCGTTGGAGTCTTGGCAACTATATCAACTTTCAATCCGAAACTGCCAGCAGTCGACGCAGTTGTCGGACCGATGCAGGCTATCTTGGCGCCTGCGAGAGAGTCGGCTTCATTTTCAAGTAATCCCAACAGGTTTCTAACCGTCGACGAGCTAGTGAATGTAGCCACGTCTATGCCGGACTGGAGAGCCTCTGCCGCTTGACCCTTGGATCCTTCAGGAATAACTGTTCGGTAGGCGGTCACCTGCTTAACGACCGCGCCAAGTGCGATCAACCTCTCGGGAATATCCTGTGTTGCGATGTCAGCTCTGGGGAGGAGAATCCGACTGCCGTGGATATGCTCTCTCGCCAGGGCATCCGTCAAGCCCTTGGATGTCGCCGTCTCAGGCACCAGGTCGGCAACTATTCCACACTCACTAATTGCGTCAGCGGTCGCCGGGCCTATTGCGGCCACGCGGACGCTATGCAGCGATCTGGAATCGCGGCCTGTCGCTACGAGACGATCGTACACCGCTCGAACCGCGTTTGCCGACGCAAAGACTATCCAGTCGAACCCAGACACTTCTGCGAGCGCGTTATCCAGTTCCGCGTAATCATGTGGAGGTCGAAGGTCGATGGTCGGAACTTCAATCGGAATTGCTCCAAGCTCCGCAAGGTGTCGAGACAGTAGCCCGGCTTGGTTCCGCGTGCGTGTCACCAGCACTCGGCGGCCCAGGAGGGGCAGCGATTCGAACCAATTGAGCCGTTCCCGGAGCCTGACAACGTCTCCGACCACAACCGTTGCCGGAGCTTCCAGTCCCTGGGACTTAGCGATGTCCGCGATTGAGTCCAGGCGGCCCGTCGCCGTCATCTGCCACGGCTCGCTGCCCCAACTCACGACCGCAGAGGGTGTCGCCCCCGATCGCCCGTTGGCGATAAGTTTCGCGGCGATATCCGACAGAGTTCTCCACCCCATGAGAATCACAAGTGTGCCGGGCGTCTTTGCGAGTGTTTCCCAGTCGGGCGAGTTGCCGCCACCTTTACCCGAGAGACTTCCCGTGACGACCGTAAAGGATGATGCATGCTCTCTGTGCGTGAGTGGTATCCCAGCGTAGGCGGGCGCCGCCACAGCCGATGTAACTCCCGGGACCACCTCGAATGGAACTCCGGCAGCGACTAGCGCGTCAGCCTCTTCGCCGCCCCTGCCGAAAACGAACGGATCTCCGCCCTTCAGCCTGACTACACGCTTGCCCCGGCGGGCTGTGCTGATCAGGAAATTGTTGATGTCCGACTGTCTTCTTCCGCCGCCTGGGATCTTGCCGACATCTACAACCTCGGCATCAGGTCTGGTCATGGCGAGCAGCCGACTGTTGATCAGGCGGTCATGTACAATCACGTCTGCCGTTTCAAGAAGTCTCAGGCCCTTGACCGTCAGAAGCTCTGGCTCCCCTGGTCCGGCGCCCACAAGTGAGACCTTCTCGACGTTGCTCAAGTCTTCTTCTACCTCGCTCTCGGGGCAATCCGCGACTTCGTTCATTGCGGAAAGAAGGCCTTAACCGATTCGCTCTGCGTACATAATCTCGTCCGCGCCTGTAGCTTCGAGTGCCTTCGCCGCAGCACGACCGGCGGCGACAGGGTCGTCAATTGGGGCCTCCAGGACGGATCTGAATAATCGCGAGCCGTCCGGCAGGCACGCCATGGTCCAAATCTCCAGAACGCCTTCGGACTCTATCGCGTAGGCTGCAACCGGCACACGACATCCCCCACCGGTGGCGTCTACAAACGCCCGCTCCGCGGTCACTGTGGACCATGTAGAAGCGTGATTGAGGGGTGTAAGCAGACCAGCGATTTCGGAATCGTCCTCTCGGGCCTCCACTGCGAGAGCGCCTTGACCCGCGTCGGGCACGCACAGGTCGGGGTCCAACAGATCTGAGATCTCGCCCCCTCGCCCGAGCCGTTCCAGGCCGGCAGACGCCAGTACCACGCCGTCGTATGCGTCCTCGCCGACCTTGCCAAGACGTGTATCCACATTTCCGCGAATTGGTACGATATTGATATCTGGTCGGGCGGAGAGAAGCTGACCCGCGCGTCGTGGGCTGCTGGTGCCGAGCTTCGCCCCGGCAGGTAGATCTTCGAATCGTGCGTGCCACCTGTTGACAATCACGTCTCTGGGGTCCTTGCGCTCTGGATAAGCGACAATAGCCAGCCCCCCAGGGAGTGTGGACGGCATGTCCTTGGCGGAGTGGACCGCTAGGTCGATCTCGCCCTTCAGTAGCGGTTCCTCCAGTCCCTTTACGAAAGTACCCCTGCCGAGTGTCTGAAGCGGCGCTGTTTTTCGCCGATCGCCGTCGGGCATGATTGGGATGACTTCGATCTGGATCTGCGGCCATGCGGCCCTGAGGCTGGCAACGACTTCCTCGGACTGTGCAATGGCGAGGGCACTTCCTCGCGTACCGATCCTGATGACGCGGTTGATCATGTGGGCCCTATCGGTCCCGATTCAGCAAGCAGCCCGTCAATCAGCATCTTGTAGGCTGTCGTCTCATCCCCCCTCTGCACGAGATCCAGCAGTTCCTCAGTGATGCAACTCTGCCAATGGTCCGGCGCGACTCTCAACTTTCTCTGACGCAGCTCAGCCCGCCCGCGTGCCAGTACAGGTGCCAGGTCAGCGTACTCCAGAATCCTGCTGGACTCCAGCTTCTCCCGGAAAGTCCTCGCGAGTGCCGGACTTGCTCCACCGGTGGATGTTGCAACAGTCACTTCACCTCGTCGCGCCACAGAGGGAGCGATGAACGTGCAGAGATGGGTCACGTCTACAACGTTGAGCAGCACGTTACGCTCTTCCGCCTCGCCGTATATCTGGCGGTCTATTTCATCGTCTTCGGTGGATGCTATGGCAATGAATGCCTGGGCAAGGTCTCCACTCCGATACTGACGCATGAGCCACTCGACCTTACCTTTAGCGGCCAGACCCTTGACCACTGACGTAACTTCTGGCGCAATAACTATTACACGAGCGTCGCATTCCAGCAGCTTGACTACTTTTTCCTCTCCCAACGCGCCACCGCCAATAACCACGCATCTGCGACCTCGGACGTCGATGAAGGCCGGGTAATATCTCGGCAACGGAATCCTCCGGTTCGACCTTTCACGTAATACAACTTAGTTTACCGCATCAGGGTACCGGTGTTCCTGAGGAGGGTTCAGGCTTGGGTGGACTCAGTTCTGGTAAGGTGTCAGGTGAATTGCAATACGATCGTCGCGAAAGGGATCCGTTACGTACATGCCAGTCGAGCGAGCAAGGGATAGGCTCCTTCGGACGCTGTCTGGAGTAATATCTGACCAGCGGGTCCTGGACGCGATGGCCTCGGTACCGAGGGAGCGGTTCGTGCGGGCGGCAGACCGGCACGTGGCGTACGATGACATCGCGCTCGGAATCGCTGGGGGCCAGACAATTTCCCAACCGACGATCGTCGCTATTATGATCCAGGAGTTGGAGTTGCGAAGGTTCGACCGAGTGCTTGAGATCGGCACTGGCAGCGGGTACCAGGCTGCTATTCTGGGCGAGTTGGCGCGGGAGGTGGTGACCGTCGAGCGAGTCCCGGAGCTAGCTGAATCGGCGCGACAGTTGCTGGGTCGTCTGGGATACGACAGCATCCGGATTGAGCAGGCGGGAGGGATTCTTGGTCGTCCGGAAGATGCTCCGTTCGATGCCATCGTCGTGGCTGCGGCAGCGCCGAGGTTGCCCCAGACGCTGATAAGCCAGCTCGAAGTCGGGGGCAGACTAATCATCCCGGTCGGTAGCCTACGTGAGCAGAGTCTAATGAAGATTGTAAAGACCGTGGACGGCGTCGTAACTCGAGCGCTTGGGGCGTGTCGGTTCGTTCCGCTGATCGGACGTGATGCCTGGTCCGAATCGGAAGTGGGGTAGGACTTCTCACAGCGTTGTCAATCCTCAGTGCCGTTACCTATACTTTACGTTGATTCAAGCCCCACTGTTCAGGTTTGCCGAGGCCTGCTTCTGCCATGAATTTTGAGGTCGTCATTGGGCTGGAGGTTCACGCCCAGCTATCGACTGAAAGCAAGATGTTCTGCGCGTGCAGCTCAGACTACCAGGAGGCTGAGCCAAACACGGTAGTCTGCCCCGTTTGCATGGGTATGCCCGGCGTGTTGCCCGTAATCAACCGCAGGGCAGTTGAACATGTGATTCGCACCGGACTCGCCCTGGGCTGCGAAATATCCTCCTACACAAAATTCGACAGGAAGAACTACCCCTACCCCGATCTCATGAAGGGATACCAGATATCCCAGTACGACCTGCCGATTGCCTCTAACGGCTCGATGCCCATTGAGGTCGACGGCGTACGGCGCAGCGCTGGAATAACTCGCGTCCATCTCGAAGAGGACGTCGCCAAGCTCATGCACCGGACGGAGGAGTTCGGGGAGGGATACTCGCTTCTCGACGTTAACAGGGCCGGCGTCCCGCTTATGGAGGTTGTAGGCGAGCCAGATCTCAGAAGTCCAGAAGAGGCGCGCGCGTATCTGGTCCAGCTTCATTCCATACTCCAGTACATAGGCACCAGCAGCGCCAACATGGAAGAAGGCAACTTCCGTTGTGACGCTAACATCAGCGTTCGCCCCGTGGGCCAGGTCGAGCTCGGCACCAAGGTCGAGATCAAGAATATGAATAGCTACCGGTCGGTATTCCGAGCCTTGGAATACGAGGCCGAGCGCCAGATCGAAGTGGTAAGGTCGGGGAGGCGGATCGTCCAGGAGACGCGTGGCTGGGACGAGGAAGAGTCCGTGACCTTCTCCCAACGCATCAAAGAGGGCGCATCTGATTATCGGTACTTCCCTGAGCCAGATCTGCCCCCACTCAGGATTTCGCCGGAATGGGTAACCGAGGTCCAGGCTTCGATTCCCGAGCTCCCGCACACGCGAAAGAATCGATTTGTGCATCAACTTGGGCTTCCTGAGTATGACGCCGGACTTCTCACGGCATCTCAGTCGACTGCCGACTACTTCGAGGCCGTACTGACTGCCGCACCTAGCGGTCCTGACCTAAGCGGCCAGTTTGCTAAAGCCATCAGCAACTGGATGCTAGGGGAGATGGCGCGCCTCCTGAACCAGTCAGGGCAGCACATCTCGGATGTAAGAATTGAGCCCGCCCAGGTTGCTGAACTGCAGACTATGGTCGATGACTCTACACTGAGTTCAACAATGGCGAAGACGGTGTTCGAGAAGATGTTCGAAACGGGTCTGCCGCCACGGAAGATTGCTGAGTTCGAAGGCTTGGTTCAGATTTCCGACACTGACGCAGTTCAGACCGCAGTTCTGGAAGCGATTGCAGCTAACCCGGACCCCGTCCAGGACTACCTGGCAGGCAAACAACAGGCGATGGGCTTCCTCGTGGGCCAGGTGATGAAGGCGACGCGCGGCAAGGCAAACCCTCGCATGGCCAGCCAGATGGTTCGTGAGCACCTGGAAGCGATGCGCTGATGGCGGCTCTGAGAAATGGGGCCAGTCTTGGCTCGGCGTTGAACGGAGCGCCTGTCAGTCGTCTTCAACGCTTCCTGCGCCTGCTGCATCCCGGAGTGGGCCTCAAGCGATGGGCTCTGATTGGTGCAGTGGGCGTCGCGTTCTGCTCTATAGGTGTGGCGTATCTGATCAGGAAGTTCTTCTCAGTCAGCTTTCCCGACTTTCTACCGTGGTACTTTGAGGGGTTCTTCCTTCTGGCTATTGGTGGTGGGGCAATACTGCTGTCCATGTACGGCTTTTACAGGGCGCTGAGCCCGCTGTTCATGCGATCGCAGTCAATCGACTCCGTGGCAGATACTGTCTACAACAGGTGGTCCAGGGGAAGAGGCCCGAAGATAGTCGCGATTGGCGGCGGTACCGGCCTGTCCGTACTGCTTCGAGGTCTCAGGCTGCACACCGACAATCTGACCGCGATCATTACCGTCGCTGACGATGGCGGGAGCTCTGGCATACTCCGACGTGAGCTCGGCGTGTTGCCGCCCGGAGACTTCCGCAATTGCTTGGTCGCCCTGTCTGAAGACGAGTCTCTGCTCACAGAGCTGTTTCAGTACCGGTTCGACGAGGGAAGCGGCCTGAAGGGGCACAGCTTCGGCAACCTCTTTATAGTAGCGATGACCAACGTGACCAAGAGCTTTGATCAGGCGCTGGTGGAGTCCAGCCGTGTACTCGCTGTCAGGGGAGGTCTCTTGCCCTCGACGTCTGCCGACCTGCGCTTGTCTGCGCGTTTCAGTGACGGGAGCGTGGTACTCGGCGAGTCCAGCATCACCAAACGCGGAGGAGAGATCGAAAGACTGATGATCGAACCCGCGTCCGCGCCTGCGCACCCCCTAGCCGTTCAGGCCATCAAAGAGGCGGACATAGTCGTCATTGGCCCGGGCAGCCTGTACACGAGTATTTTGCCAAACATTCTTGTGCAGGGAATTTCGGACGCTCTTGCAAACACGGACGCAACGGTAATCTACGTGTGCAACGTTGCCACCCAGGTCGGCGAGACCGATTCATACGCCGTCCGGGACCACGTCATGGCGCTCCAGCAACACACTTTCTACTCCATCGCCGGCTGCATTCTTGCCAACAGCAACCCTCTCCCACTTGACGACCGATTTGCTGGGCAGCCCGTCGTACACGATGGAAACCCGATTCCCCACGCCCAGGTCGTCCTTGCCGACATGGCCGACGCTTCGCACCCTGTCCGGCACGACGCCCACAAGCTTGCTTCCGCTATCATGGACATATACGGTTCCACCAACGGCAGACGTCGATCGTCGCCTGAGGTGCAAACTTATCCTGCATAGAACTACTCTCCACCTGAACACCGGGGTCAGCCAAACATGACGGTTCTCAACATAATTCAGATTCTGGTCTCAATTCTGCTGGTGATTATTATCCTGATGCAGGTGAAAGGACAGGGCACCGGGCTGTTTGGCGCGGCTGACAACTCGTTCAGGACCCGGCGCGGCATCGAGCTCCAACTATTCAGATTCACCGTTGCGCTCATTGTCGTGTTCCTTGGGCTCTCGATAGCGAGCGCGCGACTCTTCTAGGCCTCTGGCCGTGAATCGACCAGTCATCACCCTCACAACCGACTTTGGCACTCGCGATCCCTATGTCGGTGCGATGAAGGGAGTGATTCTGAGCCGGTGTCCACAGGCAAATATCGTCGATATCTCCCACGAAATCAAGCCGCAGTCTATCCCACAGGGCGCCTACGTTCTCGCATCTGCGGCAACGCACTTCCCACCTGATGCGATTCACGTAGCAGTGGTAGATCCGGGAGTAGGGTCAGATCGAAGATCTATAGCTGTCCACACCCCGTCCGGCACCTTCGTTGGCCCCGACAACGGACTTATCTCCCTTGCGATCTGCGAGTATATCCAGACTCCGGCCAAGCCCAATGATGATATTGGTGCGGCGGGAGACACCTGGCAGGTTCTCAAACAAACTAGGCTGTCTGAGCAGTGCAGGGGAGTCGTGCTGGACGATCCGTCGTTCTGGCTGCCTAATGTCAGCCGGACATTTCACGGTCGCGATGTCTTCGCGCCGGTGTCTGCCCATATCGCGTCTGGTGTGCAGATTTCCGACCTCGGCTCGCCACTGGAATCCATTGGAGTCTTGCCACATGTATCTTCAGACGGCGCGAACCTTTCCGGCGGGACAGTAGTCCACATCGACAGGTACGGAAACCTGATTACTAACATTCCGGCCGATTCAGTTCCAGTTGGATCAGCATTTGAGGTGGCGGGACATAGGATCGAGGGGCTTAGTGCCTCGTACTCGGAAGCCGTCGGGAAGCTCTTGGCGATAATCGGAAGCGAGGGAACCGTCGAGATAGCAGTCGGCAACGGAAATGCGGCGAGGACGCTGAATTCTACCATCGGTGATAGGGTCGCCATACTGACTGAATCGCCCTGATCGGAGCCTGCACTGCACTGACCGGTTCAAGTCCTCGGCAGTCTAGGCCCTGTCTGCGCGAGCGAGCAGATGGTTCCGGAACTCCACGGCGGTTGGATGCACCATCTGACCGTCTTTAACCAGCCGTTCGATGGTCCGGTCCAGATAGTGGACAATTGCTGCGTCAAGATCGTCTCTCGCCAACTCTGCGACTCGGTTCAGGAACGGTGCCCTCTCCACCTTCCTAGGATCCAGCTTGTCGGCTAGGAAAACGACCTTGGACAAGTCTGCCATGCCCGGACGGCCAGTTGTGTGAAACTCCACTGCCTCCAGGATTGGTCCGATGTCGTAGCCGTCCTCGCTGCTGAGCCATGCAGCTGCGACCGGGCCGTGTAGGAGTAGTGGCTGTTGTCTCTCGACGAAGCTGATCTGCAGTCCTAGTCGCTCGGCCTCTCGCAATAGGACAGGTCGCTTGATTGCCCTGGCGAGATCGTGGGCCGCGACGCCGGTGTCAGCCTCAACGGAATCGACGGCGTGGCGAATTGCAAGCTCCTGCCCAACTACCCTGGAACGCTCCACATGGTCACGTAGCTCTGTCGGGAGTTTCCTCAGTCTGGACTCAATCGCGTCTGGAAGGTCGGACACGCCCGTAATTCCAATCTACGCCGGCAGCCCAAGCCGGCGTCCGCCCATAACGTGCATGTGCAAATGGAGCACCTCTTGGCCACCGTCGCGCCCCTGGTTGATTACCAGCCTGTACCCGCTCTCCGCCACTCCCTCGGCGACAGCCATATTCCGGGCTGCGTCAAACATAGCCCCTGCCGTCTCATTGAGATCGGATTCAACCTCAGAAAGCAGCGCGATATGCTCCACAGGAATCACCAGCAGGTGTACGGGCGCCATCGGGTTGATGTCCCGGATTACGAAGCAGTGCTCGTCCCGGTGGAGGATATCGCTTGGAATCTCGCCGTCTCTGATCTTGCAGAAAACGCAGATCTCGACCATGACAACCCCTGCGTCGCTACACGCCTACAACTGCGATCGCTTCGATCTCTATCAGGTAGCTGGGACTGACGAGACCCTTGATGAACACTGTACTTGACGCAGGGCCGGGATCTCCTTCAAAGAACTCCAGCCTGGCTTTCGCGTAGCCGGCGTAGTCCTCCGAGTTGATTAGGAACGCCGTGATCTTGGTAACGTCCGCCCGCGTCGCTCCGGCAGCGCGCAGACCGGCTTCCACATTGCTAAGACACTGGACGGCTTGAGCATAGGAGTCACCCTCGCCGACCAGGTTGCCATCTGCATCCACTGAGACCTGACCCGATACGAAGATGAGATTGCCTGTCCGTACAGCCGGCGAAAATCCTGAGGGTTTGTTGTTGGGATTCGGAAAGTAAGATCGTCTTGGCATAGCTTGACCTCTTGCCTGAAAGGAACATGCGGGGTGGGCCCTGCCCAGGTTGTCGTTACCCTGGGAGTTGGAGAAGCTCGATCCGCGTGTCGTCCGGGCCTGCAATGAACGCTATACGCGGTCCGTTCGGCACATCGATCGGGCCTTCCTTGAGCTCTGCTCCCATGCCTGTTAGTCGCTCCAGCTCGGCATCAAGATCGTCTATGGTAATGCCGATGTGCTCAAGCCCCCAATGAACGTCAGCGTTGCCGTCGCCCATTGACTCGCCGGTCCGCGCTCCTGAAATGTTCACGGTCACCCCGTCTGGAGTCCTGGTCACGACGAACTGGTCTCCGTACGGCCGGACTATGTCGCTGACAATTGTGAAGTCGAACGCCTCCGCATACCACTCAGCGGTCTTCCTAGGGTCGGGAGCCTTTAGGTGAACGTGATTGAACTCATATCCCATTTTGAAGTCTGTGCCTCCTTCTTTGTGCGATTGCAGTCTATATCAACAGTTCTCTGTCAGCCAACCGGTGGCGTCAGCGCAATTCGCGCATGACCATGTACATGTGCCTGTAGAGCTTAGCGAGCTCCCTCACGTACTCGGCCGGGCCCACAGGTTGCGTCGGATCAAGGTGTTTGAACAGCGAAAACTCGGTATGGTGCACGTCCCCGCGGTCCACCAGCGCCTCGGCCAATCGCCTTGACTCGGCGGCCGGAACGAGTTGGTCTGCGCGGTCGTGCATTATCAGGACACGCGCTTTCAGACCGTCGATGGTGGCCTTTGGGGAAATCGACGCCAGGGTCTCAAGCGTAGATTCCGGGAGGCTGTCGACAAGTTGCCGCGCCTCTTCCAGATCGACCCCGGACAGCAGTCTGTGAACTATTCGAGCTTCTTCCGAGATCGCCGTCAGCGTCGATGCATCGAGCGCCGCATCCCCGTCTACGAATACACGATTGAATAGAGAGACCTCGCCGGGGTCCGACATGCCCTCAATGAGCTGGGCGGTTACTACGCTTCGGCTAAGCTCTGCGGGCGTCCATGGCTCGACGATCCCGTTGTAGAATCTGCTCTTCGACAGGACCGCCGCAATGAGATCTCGGGCGTCATAGTATCCGGCGAAGAAATTCACGAAGCCGACCTCGTCTCGTATTCTGGCATCGCTCGCGGCGACTGCCACTAGCGACGCTCCGACGCAGAATCCCGCCACACCGGCACGCTCCGGGTCCACGCGCTTATGAGTCATCAGATACTCGAACCCCCGCACTAGGTCCTCGACCTCCTCAGGACTGACCCGCTGCGAGGTCATCTCCTCCGACCACGGGATCAGGACGACGGCTCCGGAACGTGCCAGGCCCTCTGCCAGTCCGACCACCCTTGGGTCGTGCCGGCCGGCCGGGTTCACTCCAAGGAATAGCAGGACACCGCTGCTAATGCCGTCCCCTGCAGGGGTGTACAGATCAGCGCTGCCGAGCCCTCCACTGACATCGTAGAAGACCTCTTCCCTGGTCGGCGCACCCATCAGCCACGGCTGAGGGTTCACGGGAAGCGATCCCACGACTTGCGGTATGAAGAGCGCTGTCCTCCATGCGACACGTCCCTCTGGTGTAGCCGCGATCCATAGTGACATCAGAGCCAGCGCCACAGCGAGTCCGATCGCGATGCGCCGACCCAGTCTCTGGAAGCCGGCCTTCCACCCGCGGCGAGGTTTCGTTGTTTCAGTTCTGCCACTAACGCTCATAAGTTAAGCATTGATTACTTGCACGGACTTTCCACAAGATAATTGTATTGAGGTCTTTTCTTACTTTGACACTACTTTTGGCCAATGCTATTCTTAAAGTGGTCAATGCTCCGGCATCATTCGGGAGGACAGGCTGCGCCCCGGAAGTACATCTGGATTAGATTCCTGGTCGTAGATCATTCCATTGGGCGTGGTTGCCTGGTCCTACGAGGTGGTGGACCGCTGAAGTTATTGGACGGGTGCTGAAGCATGGTCGCGGATATACTGTCCCGCATTGCAGGTGGCGCCATCCTCGCGGTGGGCGGATGGGGCCTCGGTAATTACATAGCAGATGTGTGGGGCCCGCAACATTTCGTGTTCTGGGCCTTCGGATTAACTATTGCCGGCGTTGCTATCGGACTCATCGCCACGCCTTTTGCCACCGCGCGACTGTCGAAAAGCATTGCGGAACAGACGCGTTCAATTCCCACATCGCGCCTGCTTTCGTCAATTGCAGGCATGGTCGTAGGGCTCATAGTCGCACTACTCGTGTCGATTCCTCTCTTCAGGGTGCCCGGTTGGGTGGGTCTGATCCTTCCCGTCGCCATAAGCCTGCTCCTGGCATATCTTGGCGCTACGCTCATGTTCGCGCCTTCCCGGGACATATTCCACAGATTCGTTCAGGATAACCGTGTATTCTCGACTGTCAATGGCGTGGTGGCTTCTTCTACAAATGGCTATGGCGGGCCAGTGCTCCTGGACACCAGTGCCATTATAGACGGACGGATAGCCGCTATTTCAAAGACTGGATTCCTCCAGGGAACTCTGGTAGTGCCAAGGTTCATCTTGGACGAGTTAAGGCACGTCGCGGACTCCAAGGACGCGATAAAGCGCGCACGCGGTCGCCGGGGACTGGAGATGCTCCGCGAGATCAGGGAAGAGGGCAACGTACGGACCGAAGTGCTTGAGATCGACTATCCGCAGGCCCGCGAGGTAGATGCGAAGCTCGTTGGGCTTGCCAAGGAGATCGGCGCCTCCATCCTGACCACCGACTTCAATCTCAATCGCGTCGCCCAGATCGACGGGATCATGGTTCTAAACGTGAACGAACTGGCAAGCTCGCTCCGCCCGGTTGTGATCCCCGGAGAGAGTATCCGGCTCAAGATTCTACATGAAGGCAAGGAGCCTGGGCAGGGAGTCGGATTCTTGGAAGACGGTACTATGGTCGTCGTGGACTCCGGCGTGCGCTACATTGACACTGAACTCGACGTTACGGTGGCGCGCGTTCTGCAGACAGCTGCCGGTTGCATGATCTTCGCAAGCCCGTCTTAGGTCTGGTTTCGTTTGGAACAGTCCGACCAGGATCACAGTACCGGATTGGCGCCAACCGTCGGAGTCGTGGTTGTGGCCGGAGGAGCCAGCCGACGTATGCAGGGCCGTGACAAGCTATTCATTCCAGTGTTAGCCAGACCGCTGCTGCTGTATTGCCTGGAAGCCTTTCAAAATTCTTCCCTGGTTCACCGTATTGCGATCGCGACCTCGCCCACCAGCGTTTCTCGCGTTCGCGATCTGGCCTCTGAACATGGCATAAACAAGGTGGCGTCTGTCGTCCCAGGTGGCGTGAGGAGGCAGGACTCAGTCGCCAACGCCCTTGACGCCCTCGACGATGTGGCCATCGTACTGGTTCACGATGGAGCAAGGCCATTTGTGGACGATGCGGTCATCGCAAGGGCCATAGACGCGGCACGAGAGTGTGGTGCCGCATCCGCAGCGGTGCCTGTGAAGGACACCATCAAGGTCGCTTCGCCAGACATGACTGTCGCCTCCACTCCTCCGAGAGATACACTCTGGGCGGCTCAGACGCCGCAGTCCTTTGACTCTGAACTGCTCCGTAAGGCTCATTCGCAGATCAGCGACGACGTGACTGACGACGCAGCGATGGTCGAGATGCTCGGCCGTCCAGTCAAGCTGTTCATGGGGTCCCATGACAATATAAAGGTCACAACCCCTGAAGACGTCCCTGTGGCAGAGGCCATAGCCAGGGGCAGACTCGAGACTTCGTCCGCGTGATTTCCAGGACTGGCATAGGCGTCGACGTTCACCCGCTTGTCGGCGGCAGGGATCTCGTACTCGGTGGAGTAGTCATTCCATTCGATCGGGGACTAGAGGGTCACAGTGATGGAGACGCTCTGGTCCACGCGGTCATCGATGCCTGCCTGGGAGCAGCAAACCTGGGCGACATAGGTAGGCACTTTCCGTCGTCTAACCAAAGGTACCTTGGAGTCCGCAGCACAGTTATGCTGTCCGAGACCGTGCGGATGCTTTATGAACAAAGTTGGCGGCCCGAATACGTTGATGCTACAATTGTCGCCGAACGACCCAAGCTCAGGCCCCACATTGACGACATGCGCGCTTCGCTCGCCGAGGCTCTACAGATTGACCGTGAGTTGGTCAGCGTGAAAGCGACTACCACCGATCACCTCGGATTCGTCGGCAGGGAAGAAGGGATCTGCTGCATCGTAGTCGTCACCATCTCGAAAGTATGAGACTCTACGACACCCTCTCGGGTCAGCTACACGACTTCGATTCCCCCAACGGGCAGGTCCGCATGTATGTGTGCGGGATCACCCCTTATTCCTCGTCTCACATCGGTCATGCCATGTCCGCGGTGTCCTTTGACGTCGTCAGGCGGTATCTCGAATTCCGCGGCTACGACGTGAGGCACGTTCAGAACTTCACAGACATAGACGACAAGATGATTGCCGCCGCCAACGAGCGCGGCATCGAAGTGTCCGACCTTGCATACTCGAACATCCGGGAGTACATCGACGCGATGGGCGCGCTTAATGTAGCTCCGGCACACGAGTATCCCCGGGCAACTCAGGAGATCGACAAGATTGTCGAGATCATCCATGCGTTAATAGACAAAGGCTACGCCTACGCTGTCGATGGCGACGTCTATTTTCGAGTCAGACGGGACGACGACTACGGAAAGCTCAGCCACAGGAGCATAGACGACCTGCTCAGCGGCGCCCGTGTAGAAGTAGACGAGCGCAAAGAGGATGTGCTGGACTTCGCGTTGTGGAAGTCGCAGAAGCCGGACGAGCCAGCGTGGGATAGTCCTTGGGGTCCTGGGCGACCGGGCTGGCACATCGAGTGTACGGCGATGTCGATAAAGTACCTGGGGGAGTCGATCGATATACACGGTGGAGGCGAGGATCTCGTGTTCCCACACCACGAGAACGAGATCGCGCAGTCCGAGTCCTTTACCGACGTCGAACCGTTCTCGAGATTCTGGCTCCATAACGGGATGCTCCGACTCGGTGTCGAGAAGATGAGCAAGTCCTTGGGTAACATCATCTCGCTGCCCGAGGCACTCGACCGATTTGACCCCCAAGCGCTGCGCCTCTTCTTCCTGAGTTCACACTACAGGTCGCCCCTTTTCTACAGCGAAGAGGTCGTGCGCAGCCAGGAGCGCGCCTTGCAGAGGCTGCGCGGGGCGTTGAGAGTCGACTCCGGAGATGGCCCAGAAGTCGAACCCGGCAGCTTTCACGCCCGGTTCGTTGAGGCTATGGACGACGACCTCAACACGCCACGCGCCCTGGCGGCACTGTTCGATCTCGCCCGCGAAATCAACCGTGGACGCGAACGAGGAGCGAACGTTTCGCCCGCCCAGGACACGCTCCTGGACCTTGCCGCGATTCTAGGATTAGACTTGTCGGTTTCGACCGATGATGCTGAAGCATCGGCTGGGCCGTTCATCCAACTTCTCGTGGACCTTCGCTCAGATCTGCGGGCCGACCGGCAGTTCGACCAGGCCGACCGCATCCGTGACGAGCTCGCCGACCTCGGCGTCACCCTTGAAGACACGCCCGCTGGCACCGAGTGGACGCTGCGGTAGTTACATCGCGCAAACACATTCTCTAATCGTGGTGGTCAGCCCCGTATCGCCCTGCGCTCCCCACGGTTCCACGCGCTAGGCCGGCTTTGTTAATAGGACAGCTATATTTGCGGTCAGTCCAACTATTAACATTGTCTGCGTCTCAATCCTCACCTACGATCTAAATAGGGACACCGTCCTGCAACCGATCAATTCGGCATGAGGGAAGTAAGGAATTGGTATGAGCAGGCCTCTAACCCACACCGTAACCGGAGCAACCGGATACACCGGACGGTATATTGCTCGATTCCTTCTCGAAGAAGGGCACACGGTTCAGACTATTACGGGACACCCGGACCGTCCCAGCCCATTCGGTGACCGGGTTGCCATTCACCCCTTCAACTTTGATCGGCCTGATCTGCTGAGGGAGACCCTCGCAGGTACCGATACCCTGTTTAACACCTACTGGATCCGGGTCAGCTACGGCGGACGCACTCACGCACGTTGCGTGGAGGAGACACGCATCCTGTTCAACGCTGCGAGGGACGCCGGAGTTAGGCGCATCGTCCACATAAGTGTTACCAATCCAGATCCGAACTCGCACCTGCCTTACTTCAAAGGCAAGGGACAACTGGAAGACGTCCTGAGCGGACTCGGCATCTCATACGCAATTCTCCGCCCGACTGTCCTGTACAGCAGCGAGGACATACTTCTGAACAACATCGCATGGACGCTGCGAAAGTTCCCCTTCGTGTTGCTCCCTGGTACGGGCAGGTACGGCATCCAGCCGATTTTCGTTGAGGACTTGGCTCAACTGGCCGTCGAAGCGTCTCGCGGGCATGAAAACATCGAGGTCGACGCGGTCGGCCCCGATGTTTTCACCTACGCTGAGATGGTGAAAATGGTGCGGGACAAGACCGGCTCCAAGTGCGTCGTAGTCCCGTCCCCCAAGTGGCTCACCTACGCTGCCGGACGGTTTCTGGGCATCTTCCTGTACGACATCGTTCTCACGATGGATGAGATCAGGGGTCTCTCCGCTGGACTCCTGGTGTCTAGGTCGGGTGCCGAGCCGCCTGCGCCGACGAGGTTATCCGAATGGCTGGATCAGAACGCAGCAGGACTAGGCCAACGTTACGCCTCCGAGGTCCAGCGTCACTACCTCTGACACAATTCTCGCTGGCCGAATTCAACATCCGCCCGCGAACGGTAGGAGCGAACAATGACCAGTTCAGCCATAACCGTATATGGCGCTCCCTGGTGCCCCGATTGCAGGCGCTCCAAGCAGTTTCTGGGTGAGCTGCGCGTGCCATACGAATGGATCGACATCGACAATGACGAGGCCGCGCGTGAGTACGTCAGCAGCATCAATAGTGGCAAGCAGATCATCCCGACCATAGTCTTCGAGGATGGGTCATTCATCGCGGAGCCGTCCAACGCGGAGCTCGCCTCCAAGCTCGGAATCAGTCCCAAGGCCGAGCGTCATCACTACGACCTCATAGTGGTAGGCGGAGGCCCCGCCGGACTCACCGCGTCGCTGTACGCCGCTCGCGAGGGTATCGACACGCTGGTCATCGAACGCAGCGGTATTGGTGGCCAGGCCGGTGTTACTGAGCGAATCGACAACTACCCTGGCTTCCCGGACGGCATCGGCGGCGGCGACCTTGCCGACAGGATCCGTGCCCAGGTCGAGCGCTTCGGGGTTGAGGTGCTCCCCGCCCAGGCCGTTACCTCGGTCGAGTCGCGGGGTCAGTACAGGATCGTCAGTACCGAGAGCGGCGACGACTACTCTGCAAGTGCGGTTCTTCTCGCCCCCGGAGCCCGCTATCGGAGGCTCAACGTGCCCGGCGAGGACGACCTCATTGGTGCAGGCGTCCACTTCTGCGCCACTTGCGACGGTCCCTTCTACAAAGACGAAGATCTCGTAGTTGTCGGCGGCGGCAATAGTGGAGTCGAAGAAGGCCTTTTCCTGACCAGGTTCGCGGATAAGGTTACACTGTTGGCTCGTGGCGGCCAGCTCACAGCCAGTAGCATCCTTCAGGAGAAAGCCGCCGATCACCCCGGCATGGAAGTGCGCCTGAACACGCAGGTGCAGGAGTTCACGGGCAGCCCCCGGTTGGAGTCTGTCGTCGCGGTTAACGACGACGGTCAGGTGAGCAAGATACCGGCCGCTGGCGCTTTCATCTTCATCGGCCTCGACCCGAACACGGCGTTCCTCGAAGGATACGTTAAGCTTGACCCACGTCGCGCAATTCAGACCGGCCCGTCGATGGAGACCAACGTCGAGGGTATCTTCGCAGCAGGGGATGCCAGGACCGGTAGTACCAAGCAGCTAACTGCCGCCGTCGGCGAAGGAGCTACAGCCGCCCTCATGATTCGCGAGTACCTTAAAGACGTCCAGGGAGACAGGGGGTACTAGAATCGGGGGAGTGCATGGAGCCAACGGGCGGATTCGAACCGCCGACCTGCGGTTTACGAAACCGCTGCTCTACCACTGAGCTACGTTGGCCCTCGGGTCGTATGACCGAATAAGCATAGCATTCCCGGCAGTTCCAGCGCATATGCCGTTGCGTCCTCGGCGTCCTCGTGCTAACTTCAGGACAGTTCAGGAGGGTGCTGCTATGCCTACAGGCTCCGACTACTTACTGATTACCGCTGACCGCGTCATCGACTCGAAGGGTGGCCCGCCGATTGAGAACGGCGCTTTGCTCGTCAGAGACGGAGAGATAGTCTCCGTAGGACGGGCCGCCGACGTCGCCGCGCCGGAAGGCGCGTCCGTGGAGTCCCACCACTATCCCGGGTGTACTGCTCTTCCCGGAATGGTTGACTGTCACACTCATCACAACGGCTTTGGAGACGGTAGGGCAGGCGACGACCTGACGCTGTTAGCTGACGAGATTCTCACTGTGCAGGCGGCCCGAAACGCTCGCGCGAGCCTGTTTTCAGGCGTCACCACGTTCCGCGAGAATGGCCCGAAGAACGTAACGATGTTCAGGCTGCGAGACTCAATCAACGCCGGTCTGACCATCGGCCCCCGCATGGTGCTGTGCGGACGCCCGGTCGCGATCGTGGGTGGCCACATGGGCTACTTCGGTGGAGAGGTCACAGGGCCGAATCAGACGCGCGCACTCACGAGGCAGCTCATCAAGGAGGGCGCGGACTACATAAAGATCACCGCAACGGGCGGCAGCACCCGTACGTCGTTCCCACTCAAGCCATCGTTCACCGTCGACGAGCTGAAGGCGGTGACTGAAGAGGCGCACAAGTTCGACAAGCTGACCGCGACCCACTGCCTGTCTTCACAGGGAATCGCGAACTCGCTGGATGCGGACGTGGACATGATAATCCACTGCGCTTTTAAGGACGGAGACGGCGCCGACAACTTCAGAGAGGACATTGCTGAACGCATCGGTGAACAGGGTGTCTACGTCAACCCTACACTCCATGTTGGGCGATCGAGCGCATGGGTCATGGGCCATAAGCGAGACGACGTCGGCCTGACCGCCCAAGAGGAGGTCGCGTTGGACGATACGAGACGTAGTATGGACGTCAAACTGGACCACTCTCGCAGGATGATCGAAATGGGCCTGCGGGTAATCACGGGCTCGGACTCCTCGTGGGGGAACTACAAGCTCGGAAACACCGTCTATGAGGCCGAGATGCTCGTGCACGCTGGATACACGAACATGCAGGGCGTGCTCTCGGTTACGAGCTGGGCCGCTTCCGCCCTGGACATGGACGACCAGGTCGGGACCCTGGAGGCCGGTAAACTGGCCGACGTGCTGGTTGTCAATGGCAACCCCGCCGAAAACGTCAACGACCTCTGGAACGTCGCCGACGTGTTCTTCGAGGGCCGGAAGCTGGAGCGCGGCTCGGACGACTCGCTAGCCGCGGTCCGTCAGCAGCCGGCGGATCTGTGATCGCCTCAGGAGGTCTCAGCGCGCCAACATGCACAAGTTTGTTCGCACCCATTCGACACTAATAGAGCGCCGGTCCCCGACTGACCGGCAGTGGGAGAAGCACCAATGCCAGACAGCCCTGAATTCACAATCCTGAAGGCCGCGAGGCTGATCGATGGCAACGGCGGGCCGGTTGCGGAGCAGGCGGCTGTTCTGCTGCACGGCGACAGTATTAGCCAGATTGGGACACACGAGACGGTCCAGGCGCCGGAGGGGGCGGCCGTTCGCGAGGTGGACTACGGCGACGCCACCATCATGCCCGGACTCGTGGACAGCCACGTCCATCTCATTGGGATCGGCGACGGACGCGCCGGCGACGAGCTTGTGACTCTCCCTGACGAGGTGCTCACAGTCCAGGCGGCCCAGAACGTGAGGCGACACCTCTATTCAGGCGTGACGACCGTGCGCGACTGCGGCGCGAAGAACCGTACGACTTTCCTGCTGCGCGACGCGGTCGAGATGGGCATCGTGCCGTCGCCGCGGCTGGTGCTCTCCGGCAGGCCGGTGGCGATCATCGGAGGCCACCTGAGCTACTTCGGCATCCAGGCGACCGGACCCGACGAGTGTCGCGCAGCAGTCCGACAGCTCGTCAAAGAAGGCGCAGACTTCATCAAGATCACCGCGACCGGCGGAAGCACCCGTACCAGCTTTTCGCTTCGGCCGTCGTTCAACGTGGACGAGCTTTCGGCGATCTGCGAGGAGGCCCATAAGTTCGGCAAACACGCCGCCGCCCACTGCGCGTCTTCCCAGGGTATGGTCAACGTGCTCGCGTCCGGCATAGACACGATCATTCACGGCATCCATAAGGAGGCCGATGGCTCAGACGTGTACCACCCGGAGATCTCTGAGAAGATCGCCGAGCAGGGCGTGTACGTCAATCCCACTCTGGGAGGAGGGGTCACCCGCATTCGCATGTTGGAGAACACTCCTGACCTCTCACCGTCTCAACAGGCGGATCTGGACGCCAGCCGTGAGGCGTCGGAGGTGCGCATGGACAACGTCGCGCGCATGGTGGAGGCGGGCGTCGTCATGTCGGCCGGGTCCGACACGGCTTGGGGCTTCTACCAGATGGGCGACTTCCAGACCGAGATCGAAGCCCACGCCATGGCGGGAATGACGAATATGCAGGCGATCGTGTCCGCAACCAGGGACGCGGCGAGGTCTTGCTGGATCGACGACTCGGTGGGAACGCTGGAGCCGGGCAAGCAGGGAGACGTGCTGGTCGTCAACGGTAACCCCGACCAGGAAATAAACGCGCTCCGCAACATCGCCGATGTGTACCTCGCCGGGAACCGCGTTGACAGGCAGGCCCTGGTCTAGCGGCAGGCGGCCGTTCGTGTTATCGCATCTCCGGCCAGTGCAACTAGCGCATGCGTAGGCGCGTCCCTTGTGGGTGCCCGTCTGGAACGGGGAAACGAACAGGGGCAACCCTTGGGTTGCCCCTACTTGATTGATCTATGCAGAGTCTCCGTGGCTGGGCAGAGGGCCCGTACAGCCACAGTAGCTGACCCTACCTCTCGATTGGCGCTCCGACGATAGACCCATACTCTGTCCACGAGCCGTCGTAGTTCCGCACCTTGCTGTGGCCAAGGATCTGACTGAGCACGAACCACGTGTGCGAGCTGCGCTCACCAATTCGGCAGTAGGCAATGGTCTCGCCCTCGCCGGTTATTCCCTGACCCTCGTAGATCTCGCGAAGCTCTTCGACCGACTTGAAGGTGCCGTCCGCGGCGACAGCCGACGCCCACGGTATGTTGGCGGCGCCTGGGATGTGCCCGCCGCGCTGTGATCCCTCCTGGGGCAGGTTGGCCGGAGCCAGCAGCGTTCCGTTGTACTCGTCCGGAGCGCGGACGTCCACGAGCCCAGTGTTGTTGTCCGTGGACACAACGCCGAGCACATAGTCCCTGGTGGCCCTAATGGAGGTGTCGGGGTTGGAGGCTGAGTACGAAGTTGCCTCAACGGAGGGGGCATCTGTCGAGACCTCTCGGCCCTCGTCGATCCACTTCTGCCGACCGCCGTCCATGATCTTCAGGTCGCCATGACCGTACATTTTCATCTGCCAGAACGCATACGTGGCGAACCAGTTGTTGTTGTCGCCGTATAGCACGACAGTCGTGTCCGAGGCGACTCCCGACTCGCCGAGGAGACTCTCCATCTGCTCGCGCGTCAGGATGTCGCGGGTGAGCTGGTCGTTGAGCTGGGTGGTCCAGTTCCAGCCGACGGCGCCGGGGATGTGTCCCTGGTCGTACGCGGCCGTGTCCACGTCCACTTCGACCAGCCGAACGTTGGCGTCGCCCAGGTTGTCGGCGACCCAATCTGTGGTAACGATAGATTCAGGGTGTGCGGGTTGTTCTGCCATTGTTGGTGTCCCTCCTCGTCAGGTACTCATTTCCAAGATTGATGGTCTATCCTGTGAGCGGTGCCCCGCCACAGAACTGAACGTAGTCGATCAGCTCCGTGACCGTGGGATTGTCGCCGCACAGTGGACACTCGGGGTTGCGCCGCAGCTTGACGGTCCTGAAGTCCATCTCGAGGGCGTCTATCAGAAGTAGCCGCCCCGACAGAGACTCACCGATGCCAAGGATGAGCTTGACGGTCTCGGTGGCCTGAATAGTGCCCACCATTCCGGGAAGCATTCCGAGCACACCGGCCTCGGCGCAGCTTGGCACCTCGCCCGGAGGAGGCGGGGTCGGAAACAGGCACCGGTAGCAGCCTCTACCCGGGAGGAAGACCGTCGCCATGCCGTCGAACAGCAGGATGCTGCCGTCCACGAGCGGCTTGTTGGACAGGTATGCGGCGTCGTTCACGAGGTATCTCGCCGGGAAGTTGTCAGCGCCGTTGATGACGATGTCGTAGTCCCCGATGATCTCCATTGCGTTGTCGGACGTGAGCGGGGCCTCGTGCGTTATGACATTGGTCTCTGGATTGTAGGCGTTGAGAGTCTCGACTGCTGACTGCACCTTTGGCTTGCCGATGTCGCTGTCGTAATGGAGCACCTGGCGCTGGAGATTCGTCACGTCAACTGTGTCGAAATCGACCAGTCCTATCGTGCCAACACCGGCGAGGGTCAGGTAGATCGCAATTGGTGACCCCAGGCCGCCCGCTCCGACGATCAGCGTCTTCGCGTCGATCAGTTTTCGCTGTCCGACGCTGCCCACCTGGGGCATGATGATGTGGCGGCTGTACCTCCTCACCTGGTAGGGAGTCAGGGGCCTAACCGTGGTAGTTGTCATTACGTCCTCCGAATCTGGTTCGCCGATCTGTTGGCTGTGTACTGGACGCCGCTCGAAGCCTTGGAAACTCAGCGCAAAATAAAAGCCTCCCATGTCGAACGCAAGGCGTTGACTTGGAGGCCAGTTATAACCGGGGCCATCCCACGGATGGCCGTGGCCGCTAGCTAGCTACCGGTGTGCGGCCAACCTGTCTGAACGCCGAGCGCAGAGACGGGTGCTGCAACAAGCGCATATAGCTGAAACGTACCGGGACAAGGCTGTTATTCCCCTCGTGGATGAGCGGTCTGTAGCTACCGCAAGTATAGCATGGGCCCGATACCGCTTCAACAGCACGCACAATTGTTCTGGCAGTATGCAGTATAATGTGTGTGTATGCGAGCATTCACGGGGAGCGATACTAGGGAAATCGAGTCGACCCCACGGGCTGAGTTTGATTGGGTTGTCGAGAGGGATGCTTGGAGGTGTGTGAGTATGACTCCCCAACTATTCGTAACCCTCGTGGTATTCGCGCTGGTGACACTGGTCGGCGCTGCCTGCAGAGACTCTACAGTCTCAGCGCCCGCTGCCGAGTCAGAAGCCGCAGTGAAGCCAGGGCCAGTTGAGGACACCGAAGAGGCGGAAGCCCTGAGACAGCTGGCATATGCCTATTGGGATGCCTTCAACTCCTATGATGCCGTCAAGGCATTGGGGTATCTGGAGGACGACTACCGCCAACAGAGAGATGATACAGTTCGCGTCGAGATACAGTCGGTCCAGCTCTTCGGCATTAGATTGGAAGTAAGCGAGCATACTCCACCTCATGTAGTAAGCGAGGATGAAAGAGAAATGTACTTGAACATGAAGGAGCCACTCGGCACACGGCGTATTCGAATGGGCTTCCGTGAAGTCGATGGGGAGTGGATGATTAACCATGCAGAGGAGCCGGAGTAGCGCACTTGATGTCCAATGGAAATCGCAAGTACATAAGCTCTTGGATTGATGATCTGAGCAGGAGCGTTTAACCTAGTGGGACGCCTCGTAATGGTATCCAATCGTGTCCCGTCGGCCGCTGACCTGGACCCTTCCAGCAGGGGAACGGGCGCGGTTGGCGGACTTGTGAGCGCGGTTCGTGCCTCTCTGATCGAGACCGGCGGCATGTGGGTGGGATGGAGCGGACGGACTGCTCCCCGACGCTCCATGGCAGAAGCCGAGGTTGCGCGCACTCCCGGAGCGGTGGAGCTCGCGACCATCGACCTTACCTCCGATGAGTCCAATCTTTTCTACACCGGATTCTCCAATCGCACGCTCTGGCCCATTCTCCACAGCTTCGTTGAGCGTACCCAGTTCCGCCACGACACCTACCGAGCGTATCGGCGTGTCAATCGAAGATACGCCCAGGCACTACGGTCTGTGCTCGACGACGACGACGTGGTCTGGATTCACGACTACCATCTCTTCCTTGTAGCCGAAGAGCTGCGTCACTTGGGATGGTCAGGAAAACTAGGCTTCTTTCTTCATACACCATTTCCGGCTGCGGACATCTTCTCAGTCCTTCCATGGTCGCGAGACCTTCTCACCGCTATGCTGTCATTCGATCTGATCGGCGTGCACACCCGCCGGTATATGCTCAACCTCGTGGACACTTTCGGCTCCGAGTTAGGCGGAGACTGGAATGGACGTAACTTCGCCTATGGAGGTCGGTCAGCGAGGCTTGGAGTCTATCCGATCGGTATAGACCCATCGACGTTCCAGCACTCGGCCCGCACTTCTCATGAAACTCTGAGAGGCATGTTCGGACTGGACACTGAGACTCGCGTAATCATTGGGGTTGACCGGCTGGACTACACTAAGGGCATCCCACATCGGCTTCAGGCGTTCTCGCGGATGCTAGATCAACACCGCCACCTGCACGGCAGCGTCACGTTCGTCCAGATATCGAACCCGTCTCGCGCTCGTGTCCCCGAATATGTGCGTGAGCGAGAGGCCGTCGAACGTCTAGTCGGTGAGATAAACGGGCGTTACTCAGCGGGCGACTGGGTCCCGCTCCGATACCTGTACCGCCACTTCAGCCAGGAGAGTCTCTCGGCATTCTATAGGGACGCTGACGTCAATATGGTCACGCCGCTGAGGGACGGCATGAACCTGATAGCCAAGGAGTACGTCGCCTCGCAGGTGGCCGATCCAGGGGTACTGATGCTTTCCAGCCTGGCTGGCGCCTCAGCCGAGCTCACAGACGCGGTCATCGTCAACCCGTTCGATATTGACGGCATGGCCCGATCTCTGTACGCCGCGCTGCAGATGCCGCTTGCCGAGCGTGAATCCCGCTGGCATCGCATGAACGAGATCGTTGAGCGCAACACCGCGTCCAGGTGGAGCGCGACATTCACCGCCGATCTGGAACGGCTACCTTAGTCTGGCAGAAGTCCTCCACGCTTCTGGCGGTGCTAATATGTAAGAAGGTGGCCCCACGTTAATACTGGCACTGTCAGGTATTGCACAGAATGACAACCAACACCCACCAATCCACATTCGACAGTGTAAACGTCTTCTTCGACCGCGCCGCTGAACGGCTCGGTCTTGCCGACGGCGTGCGCGACATGCTGCGCAGACCCTGGCGGGAGCTCAGCGTGTCGGTCCCAGTGAGGATGGACGATGGAAACATCGAGGTCTTCAATGGGTACCGGATTCAGCACAACGGTGTGAGAGGGCCCTACAAGGGCGGCGTGCGATACCACCCCGAGGCCGATCAGGAAGAAGTGCGTGCATTGGCGTCGCTCATGACCTGGAAGAATGCGATTGTGGACATCCCATTTGGCGGAGCAAAAGGCGGTGTTCAGTGCGACCCACGTGCGCTGAGTATGGGAGAGCTGAACCGGCTCACCCGAAGATACACGACCAACATCGAGCATCTGATCGCCGTAAACCGGGACATCCCGGCACCCGACCTCGGCACCAATGCGCAAACCATGGCCTGGATGATGGATGCCTACGGACAAATCCATGGCTACACACCTGGGATCGTCACTGGAAAGCCTGTCGAACTCGGCGGTTCGGTGGGTCGTGAACAGGCGACAGGCAGGGGAGTGGTCTTCGTCTTGCGCAGCGCAGCGGCGGACCTTGGAATGGACCCTGATGGCGCTCGGATAGTGATACAGGGATTCGGTAACGTAGGATCATGGACCGCGCGCATCGCCGGTGAGCTTGGGTGCAAGGTGGTCGCGGTCTCCGACGTTAACGGTGGAGTTCACAACGACGCCGGACTCGATATCGACGCCCTGGTCGCGCACTCCGATGAGGCCGAAACCGTGGTCGGATTCCCCGGCGCCGACTCCATTGGCAATGACGAGCTTCTGGAACTGGACTGCGAGGTCCTGGTTCCAGCGGCAATCGGCCGGGTCGTCCACGAAGGAAACGCGTCGCGCGTTCGCGCAGGGCTCATCATAGAAGCAGCCAACCATCCGCTCACGCCGGAGGCTGACGCGATACTCGAAGATCGTGGTGTGACGGTCATCCCCGACATCCTGGTCAATGCCGGCGGAGTCATAGTCTCCTACTTCGAGTGGACCCAGAACCTGTACCAGCACCGGTGGACGCTCGAAGAGGTCAACGAAGAGCTGGATGCGATTATCACCAAGGCGTACCGGACGGTCAGGGAGACGGCCCTCGCCGAGGACATCAGCTACCGCGACGCTGCTTTCTTGGTCGGTGTCGGGCGGGTGGTCAAGGTCGCTCAGCTGAGGGGCTTCATTTAGCCCCGTTCCCGTCGCTCTCTATATACCCGTCGCGCATCCGAACGATCCGATTGCACTGTTCGCCGATCTCCGGAGCGTGGGTGACGATTATGAACGTCTGCCTGTTTCGCTGATTCAGGTCGAGAATTAGGTCCATGATCTCCTGGGCCGTCTCGGAGTCCAGGTCCCCGGTCGGCTCGTCTGCCCAGACAATCTCAGGTTCGTTCACCAGCGCCCGCGCGATTGTCACGCGCTGCCGCTGTCCTCCTGACAGCTCCGCGGGCCTGTGCCCTGCCCAGTCGGTTAGCCCAACCATCTCCAGCGACTCCATCGCCCTTGAGCGCGCTACGCTGGGTTTTGACCCGCTGACAAGCATCGGGAGCTCGACGTTCTCGACGGAGCTCAGCACCGGCAGAAGGTTATATAGCTGAAAGACGAAACCCATCTCCTGGGCACGGTAGTCGGTCCGGCTGTCATCGTCCATCGCGCCAAGTGAGACGCCGCCGATTGTGATTTCACCCTCGTCTATGTTGTCGATTCCGGACAGACAGTTCAGCAACGTCGTCTTCCCACACCCACTCGGCCCCATGATGCCCACGACTTCCGCCTTGTTCACCTCGAGGTCGACGCCGCGCAAGGCATGAACCTTCACTCCCTTGCCACTGCTGTAGGTCTTGTGGACACGGCTCGCGACGACTATCGTCTCTTGTTCACCGGTTGACATTAGTATGAGTCTCCTTGGACCGTGTCTCGTCTGGGATTCGCAATTGCTGTGGCCAGCGTCATCACACTCTATTATTCTAGACGAGGTCTGTCGCCGGTGCGAAAGCAAAACGACTCGGCCACCCGAATCTTGACCGCAATCTCGGTGAAGGCGTACGCTTGGGCAGGTAATAGGCGCCGTCCGCAGTCGCTCGGAGGTTCAAATGGAATTCGGTTCGTTCATGGAGTTTCATACGAGGCCAGGTCTGACACAGGCTGAGGCATTCAGCGAAGGGTTCGCTCATATCGAGACTGCGGAGTCGCTAGGCTTGGACTCGGTTTGGATGGCGGAGTCCCACTTCAATCCGCAGCGGTCTGTGTTGTCTGCGCCTCTTGTACTTGGCGCGGCGATAGCGGGACGCACAAACAGGATAAAGATTGGTACAGCCGTGCACGTTATCCCCCTCGGCAACCCGATCAGAATGGCTGAGGAGGCTGCTACGCTTGATCAGGTCAGCCAGGGCCGTTTCGAATACGGTGTGGGCCGCAGTGGGTTCCCCGGCTCTTACGAGGGTTACGGCATGGCCTATGGCGAGAGCCGTGAACGCTTCTACGAGTACCTGCAAATCATCAGGGGAGCCTGGACATCGGACAGCTTTAGCTTCAAGGGCGACTTCTATTCATACGACGACGTCTGCCTCACTCCCAAGCCCTACCAGCAGCCTCACCCACCGTTCAGAATTGCCGCTACAACGACCGACACCTTCCCTCTGCTTGGTGAGCTTGGATACCCGATTTTCGTTGGCGTACGCGGTCTTGGAGCATCCCAGGTCGCGGAGCAGGTCGCCACGTACAAGCAGGCATGGGACGGTGCAGGTCATGACGGACCAGTAGACATATCGCTCCGCATTCCGGTGTACGTCGGTGAGACTGAGGACGACGGCGTGAACACCCCTGAAAACAGCTTCATGAAGCAGTTCAAGAGGCTCGGCTCCCAGCTTGCGGCCTCCGTATCCCGCGCCGGTACAGACCCCCGCGAGGACCGCGCGGAACGTAGTTCACAGCTTGCTGAGATCACTTGGGACAATGTCAAGAAAGAGAAGGTCGCAGTCGGCACGCCGGACATGGTCACTGAGCAGCTTGCCAGGCTCCGAGATCAGTTGAGCCTGACAGGCGTAGTTGCTGAGTTCAATGCTGGGGAAGAGATTGCCCCTGACAAGATTAAATCGTCTCTGAGGCTGTTCTGCGAAGAGGTCATGCCTGCCCTGCAATAGACTGTGCTGCTCGCGATCGACATTGGCAATACAAACGTCACCATCGGTGTGTTCGACGGGGACGATCTCCGAACGACCTTCAGGTTCGCCACAGACACCCGCAAGATGCCGGACGAGTACGCGGTGACAATCAATCAGCTTCTCCCCCTTCAGGGCATGTCGTTAAGCGACATCGACGCGGTCGCCCTTTGCAGCGTAGTGCCACCTCTGACGCCGAGCTTCGTGAATCTCGCCAGGACTTACTTCGGTGTCGAACCCCTTGAGGTGGGCTCTGGAACGCGAACAGGCATACGAGTGCTCTACGATGCCCCTCGCGATGTCGGTGCTGACCGCGTGGTCGATGCGGCCGCTGCCTTCCAGATGTACGGCGGACCGGTGATTGTCGTAGACGTAGGCACCGCCACCGTGTTCGACGCCGTCAACGACCAGGGTGACTACCTCGGCGGTGCGATTGCACCGGGTATCGCTATCGCCGCCGACTCGCTCTTTCACTCCACGGCAATGCTCAGGAGAGTGGAGCTGGCTCCTCCCCCTGCCGCAATCGGCAAGAACACCGTCCACGCGCTCCAAGCGGGGCTGGTACTCGGCTACTCGGAACTGGTGAAGGGAATGGTCGGACGGTTCAAGCAAGAGCTCGGCCAGCACTCCCACGTAGTCGCAACCGGAGGTCTGGCCGATATCGTTGCTCCTGAAGCCGGTGTGTTCGACGCAGTTGACCCCGATCTCACTCTGACGGGACTCAGGATCGTCTTCGACATGAATAGGGACGGGCGCTGAGCCATGCCGCAGGACCTCTCGGGCGTCAACGTCGTTCTTGCCGTCAGCGGCTCCATAGCCTGCTATAAGGCGGTTGATCTCGCAAGCAAGCTGACCCAGCTCCGTGCCAGTGTCGATGTGATTGTGACTGAGGCCGCCCAACGCTTCGTAACCCCGCTGACGTTCAGGTCCATCACCCACCGGCCTGTGATTACCAGCATGTTCGAGCCGGACTCAGAATTGAGCATCAATCACGTCGCCCTCGCTGAGCGCGCCGACATCGTTGCCGTCGTGCCTGCCACCGCTAACACCCTTGCCCGAATCGCCCACGGGATGGCCGACGATGCACTCACGGCAACCGTTCTAGCGACTCGTGCTCCCCTGATGGTGGCCCCTGCGATGGACGCCAACATGTTCGACAGTCCTGCTACTCAGTCGAATGTCGAACTTCTGAGTCGACGCGGTGTCCACATTGCCGGTCCCTCCGAGGGACGACTCGCCTCTGGCCTCATCGGCAAGGGGCGGCTGCTTGAGACCTCCGATCTAATCGGGCACATACGAATCGTGCTCGGCAGGAACGGCGACCTCGCTGGACGCAAGATCGTAGTCACTGCTGGCGGCACACAGGAGGCGATCGACCCCGTGCGGGTGATCACCAACCACTCCTCAGGCAAAATGGGCTACGCGGTCGCTGAGGCTGCCAGGGATAGGGGCGCTGATGCGGTCATTGTGGCAACGCCCACCGCGCTCCCGGACCCGACAGGCATCAAGGTCGTGAGGGTGAGCTCCGCGCTGTCAATGCGCGACGCCCTTTACGACGAGTGCGCCAACGCCGACGCCGTCGTGATGGCCGCCGCGGTGGCAGACTGGAGAGTGGCCGAAGTCGCCGACCAGAAGGTGAAGAAGGGCGGGGCGGATACCTGGACAATCGATCTCGTCAAGAACCCTGATCTCATCGCCGGCCTCGCTTCCGAGAATGTGATCAAGGTGGGCTTCGCCGCCGAGAGCGAGGACCTGATCGCCAACGCGCAGTCCAAGCTGCTGTCCAAAGACCTCGACATGATCGTCGCCAACGACATCACAGCCGAAGACGCTGGCTTCGCCGTCGACGACAACCGTGTGATAATCCTCAACCGCGAGGGCGGAATAGACAGGCTGCCGTTGATGTCCAAGTACGATGTCGGTGTTGAGATTCTCGACCGAATGGTCCCCCTGCTCCGACGATAAAACCCTCAAAACGCGCAGCTACAGGTCAAACCCCAGAGAGTTTTGAAAGGAAAGAGAAATGCCAATCGTTAGAGTAGAAATGTGGCCCGGACGTACCCACGAGCAGAAGCAGCAGCTAGCGAAGGCAATAACCGACGCCGTGGTGAACATAGGTAAGGCCCCTGCAGAGGCCACCTTCGTCATCTTCGACGACGTCCCAAGGGAGAACTGGGCACAGGCGGGCACACTCGCGTCGGACGAGTAGCTTCCTGTCCCAGGGCTCGGCCTTCGTCCAACAAACCGGAACGCGCTCTACGTGCGCCTCGACTTGTGTCTGTTGCTGCCATTCTCAATAAGACCGTCTAGCCCGCACGAGGTAGGAAAATGCACTTCGGCTTCTATCTCCCCAACAGCGGCGTAGGCGCTCAGCCCGATGCGCTCGCGTCAATCGCTCGGCTCGGCGACCGGCTGGGATTTTTCTGCACGGTCGCGCCGGACCACATCCTTCAGCCCAACCAGGTTGAATCCGTCTATCCCTACAGCCTCACGGGAAGTATCCTGTCCGGCGGCAACATGGGTGAGGGAGAGTGGCCTGAACAGATAACCACGCTGGCCTTCCTGGCCGGCGTGACAGAGCGCATACGCCTGGTCACGAGCGTGATGATCGTCCCGTATCGCAACCCACTGTTGACCGCCAAGATGCTTGCCACGCTCGACGTGCTCTCGAAGGGTCGGCTGATCGTGGGCGCCGGGGTAGGCTGGATGGAAGAAGAGTTCGAGTTGCTGAGCTCTCCGCCCTTCTCCGAGCGGGGCGCAGTTACCAACGAGTACCTGCGGGCATTTATCGAGCTCTGGACCCAGGACAATCCAACTTTCGATGGGCAGTACACCCAGTTCTCGGATTTGACCTTCCTGCCCAAGCCTGTCCAGAAACCGCATCCGCCCATCTGGATAGGCGGACAGAGCCGTCCGGCCATCCGGCGAGCAGCCAGACTTGGTAACGCTTGGCATCCGGTCGGCGCAATCCCCGCAACACCACTAGAGCCTGACGAACTCGCCGGAAACGTCGCGCTTCTTCGGGAGTTGGCGGAACGGGCCGGGCGTGACCCCACTTCTATCGACGTGTCAATGAAGGCCCCGCTCTACGATTCCTCGATGGACCAGACAGGCCCTCGTCGGCGGTTCTCAGGGAGTCCCGAAGATGTGCTAGAGGACATCAGCATCTACGAGGACGTCGGCGTTACGCACTTGGTTTTCGACTTCCGAAGTCCGGACCCCGGCGAGATTGAAGATCGAATGTCACACTTCGCCGATGAGATCATGTCCAGAGTTGACACGTCAGGGAATGCGTAGCCCTTCTTGACACCTGCATCCGGTCATCCCTTATACTTTCCCCACATACCAAAAGGCCGAGATCAGGACTAGTACGTCCTCTGACGGAGCCTCAGAGAGTCGGGATAGGTGAGAGCCCGGCGCTTACGAGGGGACCGAATGGACCTGGGAGCCGCCAACTGAAGCTCGCTTGAGCGAGTTGTAGGCTTGGACGGAGAGGGCGCCGTTACCAACGTCCAGGGCATCGAGGATGCGTTCCCTGTGCCTGATTAGAGGCTGTCCCGCGGCGGTCAGCGAACTAGGGTGGCACCACGGATATACGATACCCGTCCCTATAGGGGGGCGGGTTTTTTGTTTGCACGAATTTAGCGCATTGGAGGTGAAGGCGTGTACTGGACAGTCCGCCGACACTTGTGGGTTCCGCACTGAGGAAACGCCTGAACGAACTCTCGACTCGCTCATTGCTTGTCGAGACGTGCGGCAAACTAGACTCAACGGAGAAACCATGACCACACTAACCACACCCTCAACTGAAACCGGACCTAATACACCAACACGCCGCCGCGTCCTCAGCGGAGTCCAGCCGAGCGGCGACCCGCAGCTCGGCAACTACATCGGCGCATTCAAGGGCTGGGTCGAGCGGCAGGACGAAAAGGAGAACTTCTTCCCCATCGTCGACCTGCACACGATCACTGTGGAAATCGACCCCGAGGAGCTACGCCGCCAGACTCGTGAGCTCGCCGCCGTGCTGTTTGCGTGCGGAATCGACCCGGACAAGAGCACGCTGTTCGTTCAGAGCCACGTCACCGCCCACGCAGAGGCGTGCTGGATTCTCAACTGCGTCACCCCTGTAGGCTGGCTGGAACGCATGATTCAGTACAAGGAGAAGTCAGCCGCGCAGGAGAGCGTGTCCGCTGGACTGCTCGACTACCCGGTGCTGATGGCAGGAGACATCCTGTTGTACAGCGCGCACGAGGTGCCCGTCGGCGAAGATCAGCGACAGCACGTTGAACTGACACGGGACATCGCGGCCCGTTTCAACCGCATTTACGGAGAGACGTTCGTCCTCCCCGAAGCGATGATTCCCGAAATAGGCGGCCGTGTCATGGGACTGAACGACCCAAATGTGAAGATGTCCAAGAGCTACTCTCACATCAGGGGACACGCCGTCAGGCTGCTCGACGAGCCCCGCGAGATCGAGCGCTCCATCATGCGCGCTGTCACCGACTCCGGTAACGACATATCGTTCAGCGACGACCCCGAAAGAGCAGGGGTCAACAACCTGCTCGGCATCTACAAGGTAATGACAGACAAGCCCGACGCCGAGGTGGTGCGCGACTTTGTTGACGCCCGAGGCTACGGCGATCTGAAGCGTCGCGTTGCTGAGGTCGTGATCGAAGGACTCAGACCCATCCGAAAGCGTTACTACGAGTTGATAGACGACGTGGCTGAGCTCGACCGCCTGCTGGCCGTCGGCGCTGACCACGCTCGCGAGGTCTCAGAACCCAAACTCAAAGAGATTAAAGAACGGGTCGGCTTCGTATTGCCCGGCTGACCTCCCCAACAGAAGGACTACTCCAATGTACTACCCAACACTCGAACAGGTGGAGGAGTACGCGCAGAGCGCGAACCTGGTGCCTGTTTACAGAGAGATCAGCGCCGACCTGGAGACTCCCGTGTCTGCGTATCTGAAGGTCGCGAGACCACCTTACTCATACCTGCTCGAAAGCGTAGAAGGCGGTGAGCGGATTGCCCGGTACAGCTTCATCGGCACCGATCCCGTGGAAATCCTGAAGACCGGTGCCGAAGAGTCTCTGGGCGAAGTTGACCCCCTTTACCCTATCGAACAGATGCTATCGAAATACAAGCTGGCCGATGTCGATTACCTTGACAAGTTCAACGGCGGCGCAGTCGGCTACATATCCTACGATGCAGTCCGGCACTTCGAGCGGCTGCCGACACCTGACGAAGACCCGCTCGGTCTGCCTGAGTCGGTGTTTATGCTCTCGACCACCTACCTGGTGTTCGACCACCTACGCCACAGGATCAAGGTTGTGAGCCACGCCCACCTGCGAGGAAACACCAAGCGCGCCTACCAGGACGCCATAGACCGGATCGACGACGTAATCATGAGGCTCAAACAGCAGCCACAGATCCCTGAACCGAACCTCGAAGGTGAGACCGACGCCGACCTTGAGTTCAACATGACTCGCGAGTACTACGAGGAGATGGTCGAGAAGACCCGCGAGTACATAATCGCGGGCGACGTAATCCAGACGGTCGTCGCTCAGCGCATGTCGCGCAAGACGTCGGCGCACCCGTTCCAGATTTACCGAGCTCTCAGAGCAATCAACCCTTCGCCGTATATGTATTACCTCGACCTCGACGGTTTCCAGATCGTGGGAGCGTCACCGGAGCTGCTCGTGCAGGTGGTCGACGGCCGGGTGGCTGTCCACCCCATCGCTGGAACCCGAAGAAGGGGTAGGAACGAGGCCGAGGATCTCGCGCTCGAAGAGGAGCTGAGCAACGACGAGAAGGAGAAGGCAGAGCACATTATGCTGCTCGACCTCGGCCGCAACGATCTTGGGCGGGTCTCTAAACCAGGCACCGTGGACGTAACGCAGATCCTGGACATCGAGCGCTACTCACACGTCATACATCTCGTGTCGCACGTAACGGGGGAACTTCAGGAGGGCTACTCCAGCTACGATGCTCTCCGAGCCTGCTTCCCGGCCGGGACCGTCTCCGGCGCACCGAAGATACGCGCAATGGAGATCATTGCCGAGCTTGAGCCGGACCGTCGCAGCGTGTACGCGGGAGCGGTCGGCTATTTCGACTTCTCCGGCAACATGGACACTGCTATCGCGATCCGCACAACTGTCGTCAAGGACGGCGTCGCCCACGTCCAGGCCGGCGGCGGCATCGTGTACGACTCGACACCTGAGTTCGAGTACATGGAGACGCTGCACAAGGCGTCCGCCATCCTGACCGCAATAGACCAGGCCGAGCAGGAGATTGATATCTGACGTCTATCTCAGACGATCCCGCGGTGGCGTCCCTTGTGGACGCACTCGCCACGCTCGAACGGACCAGCACGGAGAAGCAACGATGATACTCCTCATAGACAACTACGACAGCTTCACATACAACCTCTACCAGTACCTCTGCGAGCTCGGAGCGGACGTCCGAGTTGCACGCAACGATCAGATCTCGCTCGAAGAGATCGCGGATATGGCGCCTGAAAGGATCGTAGTCTCGCCTGGTCCATGCACGCCGGCCGAGGCCGGAATCTCGAACGACGTTATCCGTCACTTCGGGTCCAGCCTTCCCACCCTCGGCGTGTGTCTTGGTCACCAGTGCGTTGGATATGCCTTCGGCGGCACCGTCGGCGGAGCCGGAGAGATCATGCACGGCAAGATGTCGCTCATTCACCACGATGGGGAGGGTGTATTCAGGGACCTCCCGAACCCATTCGAGGCCATCCGCTACCACTCTCTCGTCGTGTATAGAGACGACCTGCCGGAAGAACTCAGCGTCACCGCGTGGACCGACAACGGCCTTGTGATGGGAGTTCGGCACCGCGACTATCCCATCGAAGGCATCCAGTTCCATCCGGAGTCGATCATGACCAAGGTCGGCAAGGATCTACTGAGGAACTTCCTTGACATGCCGGCGCCTGCCAGGACCGCCGAATAGGGAGGAGTGAGCAAATGATTCAGGACGCAATCGAGTCCGCTGTATCCGGGCGTTCTCTGTCAACCGAACAGGCTGCTGAGGCCATGGAACAGATCATGACGGGTGAGGCAACGCCCGCGCAGTTCGGTGCTCTCGTGACCGCGCTGCGAATGAAAGGCGAGACCGTCGATGAGATCGTCGGCATGGCCCGCGTAATGAGAGCGAAGTCGCTGCACGTCGAAGTCGACGGCGTCATCGTAGACACTGCCGGCACAGGCGGCGACAGATCAGGAAGCTTCAACATCTCGACGACCGCAGCACTGGTCGCGGCCGGGGCGGGCGCAATGGTCGCCAAGCACGGTAACCGTGCTATGTCCGGCTCGACTGGCTCAGCTGATGTACTGGAGGCCCTGGGAGTGAAGATCGCGCTCTCGCCTGAGTCCGTCGCCAGGTGCATCACTGAAGTCGGCTTCGGCTTCATGTTCGCGCAGGGGTTTCACCCTTCGATGCGCTTCGCCGCAGGACCACGCCGCGAGATTGGCATACGTACCGTGTTCAACATACTCGGGCCGTTGACCAACCCGGCAGGCGCAGATCGGCAGGTGATCGGCGTCGCCGACCCTTCTCTAGCGCGCCGCATGGCCGAAGCTCTCGGGAGATTGGACAGCCACAAAGCGCTCATCGTTCATGGCAGGGACGGAATCGACGAGTTGTCCATCTCGGCTCCATCGTCCGTATGGAGCCTCGAAAACGGCGAAGTTGCCGAGTCCGAGGTCTCGCCGGAGCAGCTTGGACTTAGGCCTGCTTCACTTGAATCGATCCGGATCGACAGTCCCGAGTCGAGTGCGGCCATGGCACGCGGCGTGCTGTCTGGCGAAAATGGGCCGGCGCGCGACGTAGTGCTGATGAACGCATCTGCGGCATTGGTTGCCGCTGACATCGCCGCAGACTTGGTCGAGGGAGTAGAGCTCTCTGCGCGCTCGATAGACCACGGCAACGCCCTCGCCAAGCTCGACCAGTTGGTCGAATTAAGCCAGTCATTAGAATGACACGAGAGTCCAGGATGAACATCTACGCTGAAAGTAATCGGAGGTCGCGCCCCGTGATCCATCCAGCTGTGGCTGACGCAGAAGCGGTGCTGTTCGATTTCGACTTCACGCTAGCAGACTCTTCGGCTGGTATCATCACATGCATCAACTACGCTCTCTCTAAGATGGGCCTCGGCGAGTCATCGACCGAAGACATCAACAAGACGGTAGGACTGTATCTCCCGGAGGCCCTCGTGTCGCTAAAGGGCGAACGGTTCCGGCCCCGAGGCGATGAGTTCCTGAGATACTTCACGGTCAAGGCCGACGACGTCATGGTTGAGGGTACGTTCTTCCTGCCTGGCGCCGACAAAGCACTCAAGACTCTGAGCCAACTTGGCTACAGGCTCGCTATTGTCTCAACCAAGTACAGGTACCGTATCCATACTGTGCTCGAACGCGATGAGCTCCGTGATACCATCGAAGTCATTATTGGGGGCGAGGACGTCACCGATCACAAGCCTCATCCGGAAGGCCTGTTCAAGGCGGCTGGCCGTCTTGGCCTGCCAGTGGAAAATTGTGTGTATCTGGGGGACAGCGAAGTCGACGCCCGTGCCTCCCAGGCTGCTGGGATGCCTTTCCTCCCCGTGCGGACAGGCACCACGCCCGCCGAAACATTCGACGCCTATCCCAATTTGGCCGTGATCGACAGCGTCGCGGACATAATTGGGGACTAATCCCATTTCTGCTAAAATGGTCACGCCACCAGCCGGTTCGCTGTAGAAAGGCGCGCTCCGATCATGACTGTCAGAACCGACTCTCCCAATATCCTCAAGAAGATAGTCGAGGTCAAGAGCCGCGAGGTTGACCGTCTGAAGGCCGAAGTGCCGGTCGAGGTACTTGAGGAGCGTCTCCAGGAGCAGCCGGAGCCTCTGGACTTCGCGTGCGCGCTGTCTGGCAGCCGCGTAAAGGTCATCGCAGAGATCAAGCGCGCGTCTCCGTCGCGCGGGGTGTTGCGCGAGGACCTCGATGTCAAGTGGCTGGCCGACCTTTATGTCAAGAACGGTGCAGCCGCCATCTCGGTTCTTACTAACAGGGACCACTTCCACGGGAGCCTCGACGACATGGAGGCAGTAGGAGCGATCGCGCACCGGAACGACATACCAGTGCTGCGAAAAGAATTCGTCTACGATCCCTATCAGGTGGTTGAGGCGCGGGCGCACGGCGCAGACGCCATTTTGCTAATCGCGTCGATGCTGAGACCTGATCAACTAGCGCGCCTCAAGCAACAGGCTGAAGAGCTGGGAATGCAGTGCCTGGTCGAGATTCACGACGACGAAGAGCTTGTGGTCGCTGTAGAAGCTGAAGCGAAGATTATTGGCATCAACAATCGCGACCTGAGAACATTCCACACCACCCTCGACACCACATTCGAGCTCGCTGACAAGGTCCCGGCCGGCTGCATCCTGGTCAGCGAGAGTGGACTGCGTACGCCTGAGGACATAGACAAGGTGCGTGAGGCCGGCGCGTCAGCCGTACTGATCGGAGATGCCCTGGTTACAGCTCCCGATCCCGGCGCGAAGCTCAGGGAGCTAGTGTGACCATGTTCAAGATATGCGGTCTCCGCGACTCGTCCAATGCGCTGGTCGCGGCTGAGTCTGGAGCCGACCGTCTCGGATTTGCCTTCGTCGAAGGCGTTCGCCGTCAATTGCTCCCTGAGCAGGGCGCTAAGATAATCTCGGACCTTCGTGAAAGCATGTCGACCGATTGCCCAGGTATCGTCGGTCTATTTGCCAACCAGTCCGCTGAGTTCGTCAATAAGGTTACCAGGTTGTGCGGCCTCAACTATGTCCAGCTGTGTGGCGACGAACCGCCTGAAATGTGGGATCTGCTTGATGTCTCGGTGATCCGTCAGGTCAAGGTTAGAGAAGACCTTCCGCGCCACGAGTCAATTGAAATCGCCTGCACCCAGGTCGAGGAGGCCCTCGACGCTGGACACAACGCACTCCTAGATAAGCATCAAGTCGGTCACCTTGGTGGAACTGGCATCGTTTTCGACTGGAGCCTGGCACGCGACATAGCCAGAGACTACCGCGTTGTGCTTGCTGGCGGCCTTACCCCGGACAATGTCTCCGAGGCCATTGATACAGTAAAACCCTGGGGAGTAGACGTCTCCAGTGGTGTCGAGACCAATGGCCTAAAGGACCCCGCCAAGATCAGGGCATTCGCCGCAGCGGTTCGCGCGGCCGGATAAAAGCTGTGTCCGCGATCTTGCTCAGACCCCAATCTGTCGAAATTGATGCGCCCCGCGAGCTCGTCTTCCAGATGCTCACGTCTTTCCGTCGCGGCAGGATAGCCGGAGACAACGCCGAGTCCACTCGGCTTATCTCCGAAGACGGAGACGTGAAGACCGTAGAACTCATCACTAAAGCTGGACCGTTCTCATACAGAACACTCGAGGAGGTCACTCTCTTCGGACCCCAGAGAATCGAGTTCAGGCACCTCGAAGGGCCACTCGATTTCTCAGTAGAGACGTTCACCCTCGACGAGACAGCCGACGGGAACACTCTGCTCACTCACTCAGGCAGCTTCATCTGGAAGCACTTCCCATTCTTCGGATGGTTTGGTGGAATCGTCTACACCAGGCCAATGTATCACCGCGTCATTCGCAAGCACTTCATGGCCGTCAAGGAAGCTGCCGAGGCCCGTGCTGCCCGCAGCCATGTATTCAGACGCGGCCGTACCTAGACGTCCTGTGTGTGGACGCGATAGGTACGGTGTGCTATGTTCATTTGCGGAATTTGCGACCCTAGAGGTGGCCCTGAATGTACTCCCACGATGTGCTCATCATAGGCGCCGGTTTGGCCGGCATGAGAGCGGCGCTCGCTGCAGGCCAGAACGGGGTTGACGTTGCGGTCATCTCCAAGGTCCATCCGGTTCGCAGCCACTCCAACGCTGCCCAGGGCGGCATCAACGCCGCGCTCGAACATGCCGGAGACGATTGGCGCGATCACGCCTACGACACGGTCAAGGGGTCCGACTACCTCGGTGACCAGGATGCCATAGAGGTAATGTGCCGCGAGGCAGGCTCCGAAGTGATTCAAATGGAACACTACGGCGTCACGTTTAGCCGCGATGAAGAAGGACGCCTCGGCACGCGCGCCTTCGGCGGACAGGGCAAGGCCCGCACGTTCTTCGTCGCTGACTTCACCGGTCAGGCCCTGCTTCACGTCCTGTACGAACAGATCATGAGAGTGGGAGTACGTGTGTACGAGGAGTGGTTCGTACTCGACCTGATCGTCGAAGATGGCCAGTGCGCCGGCGCGGTCGTCATGGAGATCCGGACCGGCGACGTCCATGTCATCCGGGCCAAGGCCGTTATCATGGCCGCTGGCGGGCTAGGCAGGGTGTTCGAGCCGTCAACCAATGCTCTCATCTGCACGGGCGATGGTATGGGCCTCTCCTACAGAGCCGGCGCGTCGCTGATGGACATGGAGATGGTGCAGTACCATCCGACTACCCTGAAGGGCAGCGGTGTGCTGATAACTGAGGGCGCACGTGGCGAGGGCGCACACCTGCTCAACTCTGAAGGTGAGCGCTTCATGAAGCGATACGCTCCCAACATGATGGAGTTGGCTTCCCGAGATGTCGTCTCTCGTGCCGAACAGACCGAGATCAACGAAGGGCGTGGAGTGGACGGCTGCGTACTCCTCGATATGAGACACCTCGGCGAGCGCGTTATTCGCGAACGCCTGACTCAGATTCTCGACATCGCCCGCGACTTTGCCAATGTTAATCTGTTTGAGGAACCTGTCCCGATCCGGCCGGGGATGCACTATCAGATGGGAGGGGTCAAGACCGACATCGACGGCCAGACTCAGCTTCCCGGACTCTACGCGGCCGGAGAGGTCGCGTGTGTGAGCGTGCACGGTGGCAACAGGTTGGGCGCGAACTCGCTCCTGGACACTTTGGTGTTCGGTCGCCGATCCGGCGAGCACGCCGCCGAACTCGCCAAGTCCAAGTCCCACGGCTCGGTGGACGACTCCGCCGCTGAAGGCCAGAAGGCCAGTATCCAGCGTCTTCTCGACAATGAGAAGAATGGCGATATGTTCGGCCAGATCAGGCAGGACATGGGCGGCGCGATGAACGAGCATTTGGCGGTCTATCGAAACCAGTCTGGCATGGAGTCGGCGCTGGACACGGTCAGACAGCTTCGCGAACGCTACCGGTCGGTCTACGTGCAGGACAAGGGACGGACCTGGAATACCAACTTGGTCTTCACATTGGAGCTCGGCTTCATGCTCGACTGTGCTGAGGCGGTAACCCTCGCCGCAATTGAGCGCAAGGAGAGCCGCGGTGCGCACACGCGCGAGGACTTCCCTGATCGCGATGACGAAAACTGGCTCAAACACATCCTCGTCGAGCAGACCGAGGACGGCCCGGCCCTGTCTGAGCTTCCCGTCGCCATCACGCAGTGGGAGCCCCAGGTCAGAAGCTACTGATGCCAGGGGTATCCATGCCGACCCATCCCATTACCTGATCTCAGGCAGATTGTCTCTGTAACCATTTAGAAGGAACACACATGCAAGTTACGTTCAGGGTCAGAAGGTTTGATCCAGACGCCGACCGTCCTGTCGCCAGATACGACGAGTACCAGCTTGAGATGACCGAGTCCAACACGGTGCTGGACGGCCTGATCCGTATACGCGAAGAGTTGGACGGCACACTCGCGCTGCGTTGCTCCTGCAGGAGCGCAATCTGCGGCTCGTGCGCAATGCGCATCAACGGCCAGGCGGGTCTCGCCTGCAACACCTTGCTGATCCACGCAATGCCCAAGGACGGCGGGCCTATCGTCGTCGAGCCGGCAGGCAACTTGGAAGTGGAGAAGGATCTCATCGTTGACTTCGCGCCGTTCTGGAGCAAGGTGCGCGAAGTCCAGCCCTGGCTTCAACCCAAGGGCCCTGAGCCGGAAACCGAGTACCTTGCGCCAGCGGACGATATGCAGCACCTGACAGGCGTCACGGCCTGCATCATGTGCGGCGCGTGTGTCTCCGACTGCACCGTCTTGAACGTCGATGATAATTTCCTCGGTCCGGCGGCGCTCGCCAAAGCGTACAGGTTCGTCGGCGATCCACGGGATGATGCGGACGATTCACGCCTTGGCGCACTTAATGAGTACGGAGGCGTTTGGGACTGCACACGGTGCATGCAGTGTGTCGAGGTCTGCCCGAAGGGCGTCGATCCCATGGGTAGGATTATGGCCCTGCGGGACCTGGCGATGGAGGCTGGTTACGTCAACACGACTGGCGCGCGTCACGCCAACGCCTTCGCCGAATCTGTCGAGCACAGCGGATGGCTGGACGAGACCAAGCTTGTAGTAAAGAGCCACGGCGTCACGAACTTCCGCGAGATGCTCAAGCTAGTTCCAGTAGGCCTGCGCGCGATGAAGGCCCGCAAGATGCCTCCGCTGGTGCACAAGAGCATCCCTGGCGTGGAGAACGTCCAGCGCGTGTTCGAGAAGGTAGAAAGCCGCCAGGAAGACTAACTATCGGTGCCTGACCGAAACTCGCGATAATCATCGAGAAGGTAGAAATCAGACTATGAGATATGCCCTCTACCCAGGCTGCGTTTCCCGCGGAGCATGCCCGGAACTCTACGACGCTACCCTTGAAGTGTGCCGCAGGCTCGGAATCGAGTTGGACCTCATCACCATGCAGGGCGCTTCGTGCACCGGTGCTGGCGTCCTTCAGGAGAAGAACCTTCGGCTCGGCGATGCTCTGAACGCTCGAACATTTGCAATGGCCGAGCGTGCAGGTCAGCAGATCATGACCATCTGCTCAACTTGCCAGGGTGTGATGTCCCAGGCGAACGTCCGGCTTCAAGACGACGAGTACAGAGCGTCGATCAACGAGGATCTGGCTGAGGAAGGCCTCCAGTACGGCGGTACAGCCGACCCCAGGCACTTGCTCTGGGTCATAGTAGAAGAGATCGGCATAGACAAGCTGAAGTCGATGGTCGTCCGGCCGCTTCCCAATCTTAGAATGGCCCCTTTCTATGGCTGCTACATCGTCAGGCCGTCGTCCGACCTCAAGTTCGCTGAACACCCTGAGCGCGAGAACGCCCTTGAACAGGTCATAGAGGCCGTGGGCGCGCAGGTCGTGGACTTTGCGGGAAAGACGCTGTGCTGTGGCTTCCCCATCCTCACCATCAATGAGACCAACTCGCTGAAGATGGTTGCCGCTCATACGATGGACGCCAAGGGCCTCGGCGCGGACGCGATGGTCACCCCATGCCCGCTGTGTCACCTGAACCTGGATGGCTACCAGCCCCAGGCGGCCAAGGCCAACAGCCCCATGGCCCCTATCGACATCCCCATCCTGCACCTGCCCCAGCTCATCGGTCTGGCCATGGGAATAGACCCAAAGGCAATGCGCCTCAACCGCCACATCGTCTCCACTAAGAATTTGCTCTCAGAGCTTGCCCTGACGCCCTAGACCACCCCATCTTACAGTTGCGGAGTAATCTGAACGTGTCTCCGCTTTCGCTCGCTCTTTCGTCGGCCCGTCACCCTCGGATCGTCATTGCGGCTTGGGCACTCGTCTTCGTCATCTCCATCGCGATTGCGGGAGCGCTTTGGGGCCAAGGCCTTACGGCCGAACGCAAAGTGCTGGCTGATTCTGAATCCAACGCTGCTGACAGGCTCCTCGAGGAGCGTTTCCGCGGCCCACGCCGATTCACAGAGATCGTAGTCGTTCACTCCGAAACTTACACGATCGTCGATCCCCATTTCGAGGCTACGGTCCAGAACCTATTCTTCGACTTAGCAGCTTTAGGCCGCAACGTTGTTGCCAGCATAAGCCAGTATTACCACTCCCGATCCGAATACCAAGTCTCGGAAGATGGCCACTCCACCATCATGTCTGTCACGATGGCCGGAACTCTGGACGAAGCGCGGGCCAACGCATCCTCTATCATTGACGCCCTCCGAAGACACAGCGGACAGGACGACTTCACAGTTCGCGTTGTTGGCGAATCTACCACAGCCGACCGGGTCGCGGATCTGTCCCACCTGGTGTTCCAATGGCCTCTCATCTATTTCGCCTTTGTCCCGCTGCTAATGTTCTCACCGGTGCCTGTCTCGCGTCTGCCGATCGTCATCGGCGTGGTCTCTGTCGTCGTCCCGACGGGTGCGTCTTTGTTGGTAGCGATGGTGTATCCGATGTCCCTGTTCACTTGCACGATAATTCTAGTAACTGGACTGGCGGTCGGTATGAGTATTACGCACCTAATTGCTTCCAGGTATAGGGAGGAGCGAGCACTGGGTCTAAATGGGCTGGACGCGATTAAAAGGACTGGTGCGACCACTACCAGGGACGTCCTGTTAAGTGGCTCAGTAGCCATATTTGCACTGGCAAGCATGGCGATTATTCCAGTGAATACATTCACCAGCATCGCAATAGGAGCCGTTGTGGCGACCTTCGTTCCCCTGCTGGCATCCGTTACGCTCACCCCGGCCTTGCTGGCACTGCCCAATGACCGGTTAAGTGGATTCAGGCGCCAAGTAGGGACGACGAATCGGAGGCCCTTCCCCAGCGCCGGTTCGACCTTCAGGGTCTGGTGACAGGGGTTGCTGAAAAAGCCCTGGCGCGGCCCGTTCTCAGTGTTGCCATAGCCTCAGTCGTCTTGCTGGCATTGGCGGCTCTCGCGCCTCGTCTGAACCACGGTCTGATCGGCGTCGAGTTACTGCCAGAACGACCGGACGGTGGGCCGTACAGTCCTCAGGTCAAACGTGCGTACTCCCTGGTTACGGAAGACTTTCCCGCAGGAGTTATCTCGCCCGTTGAGATCGTGATAGACGCCCCGTTCAAAGACCCTGACATCGAACTGAGAGTCGCCGAACTCCAAGCAGCGGTAGCAATTGATCCTCACTTTGCCGGGGCTTCCCGCATTCAAAACAGCCCGGACCTTAAAGTGGTCCTGATCACGGTTCCAACGAGCCACTCACCAGAGACCGAGTCTGCTCATGAAGCAGTCAGGCGTTTGAGAGACGTATACATCCCCGAGATCTTCGCTGACACCAGTGTTGATGTCCTCGTGACCGGGGGCCCAGCGCGCGCCGCCGACTACCTTGAAGTCGTCGAGCGTTATGCCCCTTACGTGGTTGCCATTGTCCTGATATTCAGCGCTCTATCATTACTGATTACGACACGGTCGGTGCTGTTCCCGTTCCTAGCCGCCACTGCCCATCTGCTCTCGCTCGCCGCGGCCTACGGAATAGTCGTAATCGCCATTCAGCAGGGAATCGGTGCAGGTCTGAGCCTGTTGAGATATCACCACATCCCGACCATTGAAAGTTGGGGAGTAGTGCTTACTTTCGCTCTCATATTCGGAGTATATGTAGTCCTCGATCTGTACCAGGCCGCTCGAATCCGCGAAAAATACGTGCAGACCGACGACAGCATCGAGGCGGTGACGTACGCGGGCTGCGTTCGACCACGGCGTCATTGGTCATGGTCGGGGTGTTTTTCGTGCTAGCTCTGGGAGACTTGCCAGTATTCCACCAGGTCGAATTCGCGCTAACAGTGGCCGTGTTGATAGACGCGGTCATCGTCCGACTGATCCTGCTACCGTCTGCCATGAAGCTACTCGGCGCGGCGACCTGGTACTTCCCGCCTTTCCTGAATTGGCTACCGGATTTTGGCGCCGACAGGCGGTCACTGTAACGGTAGCGGAGGCTGCCACCACGACGGGTTCTCATCCACCTTGATCTCCGTGACCCACTTCACCCACTCGAACCCTCGTCGTCCAGGTGCCACGAGCCGGACCGGAAAACCGTGACCGTGCGACAGCCTCTCGCCTGTTACATGCGTGGCGAGAATCAGGCCGTCTACATCCCTCATCGCGTAGCGCCTATAGTAGCCTGTCACTGACCGCACGACTATGGATCTGGCATTGATAGAAGGTGCTGCGTGGTCGAGAATCCCTGCGAGTCGTGCGCCGCTCCAGTTCTGTGTGGTGTGCCAGCCGCCCGTGCAGTCGAGAGTAGCTGTCACTTCACCATCCGTATCCAGATCGTCATACGCTAGTGTCAGAGGACGGGCCACCGCGCCTGTGATATTGAGTTGCCAGCGATTGACGTCCATCGGCGAGGGCCGGTCGTTCAGCCAGGAGACTCGCGGATATGCGTTCCCCGTGAACTTGCCCTGATCGTACGATCCCGTGAACCGCCTCTTGCTGCCCGGAAGTTCAGTGGCTGAGGCCGTCCGTTCCACCAACTGCCACCCAACGAAGCCCACGACTGCCAGCCCGAATGCCCTGAGCGCCAGACGCCTCTCGACCCAGAAGGCAATCGGGAACTTGCTCAGCATGTACAACGAGTGCCATGCAAGCAAAGGAACGATTGCAGCGCCCGCGTAGATGTGCCAGCTCATTCCGCTGAACAGCCACCACCGGTACGACCCGCCTACGGACCAGATAAGCCCAAGCGCCATGGTCGCCACCAGCCCCACCACCAGAGCCAGTGAAGCTGCTCGCACTGAACCTGCTCGCGGCCACTTCAGCGACCTGAGTACGTTCAGGATCTTCCAGCCGCCGACCACGAGGATACCGTATCCTGCAATGCGGTGAATCTGGATATGAAACGCCCGCTCCTCAGACCCCGATGTCAGCCCGAAGAAACCCGACACCAGCTCAAGGAACAGGAATAGCAGCAGGAGTATGTTCGCCCACGGGAAGCGCATCGACCACCTGAATTAGTCAGCAACCGCTACTGATTATACGCAGGTGGACTCGGCAGGGGTTTATATGTACGGCATGTGGGCGCGGGAGGAGGGCTAACCGCTGTTCGCCGCCATCACCTCGACTAGCTCACGGACCGCCTCGGCCGAGTTCTGCAACTCCGCCTGCTCGTCTTCAGTCAGGTCGAACTCGATGATTTCCTCGATTCCAGCGCCGCCAAGTCGCAGCGGCACGCCGACGAACAGCCCGTCGATTCCGTACTCGCCTTCGAGGTAAGCGGTGCAGGGGAGTATCTCCTGCCTGTCGAACAGGATCGCCTCAACCATCTGCATGATCGCCGCTGACGGGGCGTAGTATGCGCTTCCCGTCTTGAGTAGGTTGACTATCTCAGCGCCCCCGTCCTGGGTGCGCTTAACTATCTCGGCGATCCGCTCTTCCGACAACACCTGCGCGATCTGCCTACCGCCAACCGTAGTGCTCGCCGTCACCGGGACCATCGTGTCGCCGTGACCTCCGAGTACGTATGCTTCCACGGAGTTCACCGATACGTTGAGCTCCTCAGCAAGAAACGTCCGGAACCGCGCAGTGTCCAGAATCCCTGCCATGCCTACGACTCTCTCCTTGGGGAAGCCGCTCACCTGAAACGCCCTCTGAGCCATCGCGTCAAGTGGGTTTGTCACGATTACGAGTATCGAACCGGGCGATGCCGCAACCACCGTTTCAGTCACCGATGTCACGATGTTCATGTTCGTGAGCAGCAGGTCGTCTCGGCTCATGCCAGGTCGACGTGCAATGCCCGACGTTATAACGACCACATCCGATCCCGCCGTATCGGCATAATCATTCGTGCCGACCACCTTGGCGTCCGTGCCCAGTACAGGGCCGGACTCAAGCATGTCCAGAGCCTTCCCCTGTGGCAGACCCTCTACGATATCGACCAGCACCACGTCTGCGTAGCCCCTGTCAAATATGCGCTGGGCGGCTGTCGCGCCGACGTTGCCCGCGCCAACGATTGTAACCTTGTTCCTTGCCATCGGTTCAAACCTCCGGCGCGTCCGCGCCTCTCTTACGCCTGAAGGGGCGGGTCAGATATGCCCGCCCCCTGCTGTCCTACGGTTTACGCGTCGAGCCTCGCCGCAGCTTAGCTGCTTGCTTCGACGTACTCCTGCCACCTGTCGTCGAGAGTCGAGTCGGCGACGGTTTCCATGAGGTACAGTCCGAACTCGGCGCTGGTGGCGCCGGTGTCGCGTCCGGTCATTATGATTTTGCGTTCGTACTGCCCACAGACGTCAATCGCCTTGTGCAGTCGGGCGCCAATGTCAGTGTAGCCGATGTGCTCCAGCATCATCGCGCCGGCGCGCAGCAGCGAGCTGGGATCGGCGAATTGGGCACGTCCCGTCCTGACCATCCGCGGCGCGCTGCCGTGAATTGCCTCGAACATCGCGTACTGCTTGCCGACGTTCGCGCTCCCGGCCGTGCCGACCCCGCCCTGTATCTGCGCTGCCTCGTCAGTGAGTATGTCACCATACAGGTTGGGCAGAGCCAGGACCTGGAAGTCCTTCTGACGGGCCGGGTTTATCAGCGCGGCCGTCATGATGTCGATGTACCAGCCTTCCCACTCGATACCGGGGTAATTCTCCGAGACCTCTCGGGCCATGTCCAGGAACTTGCCGTCGGTGGTCTTGACGATGTTGGCCTTGGTGACGATAGTCACGCTGTCTTTGCCGGTCCGTTGCGCATGTGCGAACGCCGCGTCGATGATCCGCCTTGATCCCTGCGAAGTTATCACCCGGAAATCCATGCCCAGGTCTTCTGTAACGTGGATCCCCTGGCTTCCCACCGCGTACATATCCTCGGTGTTCTCTCGGAAGAATGTCCAGTCGATGCCCTGAGAAGGGATCCGGACAGGCCTGATATTCGCGAACAGATCGAGCTCCTTGCGCATCGACACGTTCGCGCTCTCTATGTTCGGCCACCCGTCGCCCTGCTCGGGAGTGTGGGTCGGTCCCTTGAGCGTTACGTGGCACTTTTTGATCTCGGCCAACACGTCGTCAGGGATGGACTGCATCTTCTCTGCGCGGTTCTCGATAGTCAGGCCGTCAATGACCCTGAACTCGACTTTGCCGGCATCAACCTCGCCCCTCAGCAAATGCTCCAGGACTGTCTGCGTTTCGGCACTGATCGATGGACCGATCCCGTCGCCGCCGAGCATCCCGACGACAATGGGAGACACGGAGGAATAGTCTACCCAATCGGGCTCATTCTTGAGGCGCTCCACCCGCTCCAGCTGCTGCGCCACAACCTTGCCGAAGTGTTCTTTGGCGGCCTCTATGATCTGATTGTCAGCCACGATAGGCTCCTTTCCTGATGTTCGTCAGGTCATTCCGACCTGATAGAGATTCCTAAATTTGAATTACTGCGAGCACCTGATTACGGGTAACCTGGACGCCAGGAGCTACAGGCAAAGACGAGACTCTGCCATCCGAAGGGCTGGGGATTGTATTCTGCATCTTCATAGCTTCTAACACCAGCAGGGTCTGTCCAGCGCTGACCTGCTGTCCCTCTTCGACTGCCAGACTCACGAGAATCCCCGGCATTGGAGCCGCCACCTGGACTTCACCCTCAGTGGGTTGCGTAGTGACCTGATCGGGAGTTGGCGTGGTGGCAGCGGTTCCTCTTGAGCCTGGCGAAGTACGGTACGATGGCGCAACACCGATGTCGCCGCCTACCGGATCGACGTCCACTTCAAAGAATTGGTCGCCCACGTACACGTTGAAACGCTGTGCGCTCGCACTTCGAGGGGGCGCCTCAGATGCTGGCTGTGACTCTTCGGCTGTTGTCGCAGCCTTCTCATCCTCGACGGGAGCCGGATCGATGCCATGCTTGATTCGCAGGAAGCGTTCACCGGTCTGCGGATATAGAGCGTATGTCAGCACGTCATCAATGTCGGTGGTCAAGCCCGCGACAGCTTCCCTGGCGGAGTCTAACTCCGGCTCTATCGCGTCACCAGGTCGATCGGGGCTGGTATCTGGAGCGTCAACCCCCTCGCCTCTCAGCTTCTCGACAAGCTCGTCGCTCAACTCAGAGACGGGCTTGCCATAGCCCCCGCTAACGTACTCCTTTACCGGCTCCGAAACAGCGACATAGCGACCGAAAAGAACGTTGCTGACTGCTTGCGCTCCGACCATCTGGCTCATCGGAGTCACCAGCGGAGGATACCCCAGGTCGGCACGGGTTCGAGGAATCTCCTCCAGCACCTCGTTAAGTCGGTCCACGGCTCCAGCCTCTCTGAGCTGCGAGATCATGTTGGATGCCATACCGCCAGGTATCTGGTGCTTAAGCACGCCGGGGTCTATTACCGCCGCACGGGTTGGCTGCATGTGCTCTGCGTACTTCGGGAGCACCGCTTCGAGTCGGTCGCCTATCTTTAGGAGCGAGTCGACATTGACTCCCGGATCGCGCTCAGTCCCGCCCAGGGTTACCGCGATGGGTTCCACCGCCGGCTGTGACGTCCGCAGCGCCAGTGGCGCCAGACAGACATCCAGGATGTCGAGGCCCGCTTCGACTGCCTTTAGCGCGCTCATGGATGCCATCCCGCTCGTGTAGTGACAGTGAAGCTGGATCGGGAGGTCGCTGTCCTCCTTGAGCGCGGTCACGATTTTGTATGCGTCGTATGGGGCCAGCAGACCGCCCATGTCCTTGATGCAGATACTGTCCGCGCCCATGTTCCGCAGACTTCGTGCTTTGGACCTGTAGTAGTCCAGGTTGTAAATTGGCCCGCCCATCCGGCCTTCGTCGGTGACCGTGTAGCAAATTGCGAGTTGAAGATGCTTTCCGGCGCGTTTGATTGCCGCAGCGGCGCGTTCCAGGTTCGGCTCGTAGTTCAAGGCGTCGAAAACCCTGAATATGTCTATTCCGTTCTCGGCGGAACGTTCCACAAACGCATCCACCACATCATCGGCGTAATTGCGGTAACCGACTAACGATTGGCCTCGCAGCAGCATCGAGAGCGGCGTATTGGGCATGAGCGACTTGAAAATCCTCAGCCGCTCCCACGGGTCTTCCAATAGAAACCGGGTCGCGCTGTCGAAGGTCGCTCCCCCCCAGACCTCCATGGAGTAGAACCCTATCGAGTCCATCGCCTCCGCCAGCGGCGCCATGTCCTCGATCCGCAGCCGCGTCGCCATCAGGCTCTGGTGCGCGTCCCTGAATGTGGTGTCGCTGAGTTTGAGGGGAGTTCCGTTCATGTCTACCTGAATCTTGTCGTAGGCTGCGACCAGTCCCGCCCGCGCCACGACACGTTTGCGCCGAATCCGCGGACTGTCGGCTGGTCGGGCAGAGCCATTCGCCATGACGACATACCATGCCTCGGCGTTGGTGCCTGCACCTGCAGTTCACTCTCGAGGTACGCTTGGACAGCGGCAATCGCAGCAGCGACGACTTCGCCGTAGATCCCGTCTGATCCGTTGAGCGTCGCCGAGGTCAAAGCGGAATGCTCCCATGCTTCTTGGGAGGGAGCTGCTCACGCTTGTTTTCAAGCATCTTCAGCGAGGCGATGATCTTCGGTCGGGTATCGAGCGGGTCTATCACGTCGTCAATCATCCCCCGCGCCGCCGCCGCGTATGGGTTCATCAGACGCTGCTCATAGTCGGCGACCAATTCCGACCGGGTCGAATCAGGATCATCGGATGCTCGAATCTCGTTTCTGTGAATGATATTTACCGCGCCACCCGCGCCCATAACCGCAACCTCACCCGTCGGCCACGCAAAGTTGACGTCACCGGTCAGGTTCTTGCTGCTCATGACGATGTACGCCCCGCCGTAAGCCTTGCGCGTCAGCACGCTTATTTTTGGCACCGTGGCCTCCGCGTATGCGAATATCAGCTTGGCGCCGTGCCGGATTATGCCGCCGTACTCCTGGTTAGTGCCGGGCATGAACCCGGGCACATCGATGAAAGTAACCAATGGAATGTTGAAAGCATCGCAGAAGCGGACGAACCTGGCCGACTTTACCGAGGCGTCTATGTCAAGCACCCCCGCAAGCTGACCGGGCTGGTTCCCCACTATGCCTACCGTCCGTCCGTCGAATCGGGCAAAACCCACCACTATGTTCGGAGCGAAGTTCTCATGTACCTGCATGAACTCGCTGTCGTCGACTACACGATGAATCACGTCCAGCATGTCATACGGCTGGTTCCGATTGTCTGGTATGACGTAGGCGAGGTCTTCGTCTCGCCTCTCAGGATCGTCGGTTGACTGCCTCCTCGGCGGGTCCTCCATGTTATTGAGTGGTAGAAACGACAGCAGTCGCCTCACCTCCGACAAGCACGCCTCCTCACCCTCGACCGCGAAGTGCGCGACGCCACTTCGTGAGGCATGAGCGTTCGCGCCGCCTAACTCCTCGTGACTGACGTTCTCTCCCGTGACCGAACGGATCACATCCGGCCCTGTGATGTACATCTGCCCGATTCCCGACGCCATGAAGATGAAGTCGGTCAGGGCAGGGGAATAGGTCGCGCCGCCGGCCGCCGGCCCTAGTATCACCGAAATCTGCGGTACCACTCCCGACGCCCACACGTTCTTGTGGAAAATCGAGCTGTACCCGCCCAGGCTATCCACGCCCTCTTGGATGCGCGCCCCGCCTGAGTCGATGAGGCCCACGATAGGAGCGCCTGCGGTCATAGACAGGTCCATCACCTTGCATATCTTCTGCGCGACGGCTTCCGAGAGCGAGCCGCCGAACACGGTGAAGTCCTGCGCATATACGAACACAAGCCGCCCGTCCACCTGCCCGTATCCTGTAACTACGGCATCGCCCAGGAAGTGCTGGTCCGCGAGCCCGAAGTCAGTCGCTCTGTGCACCACGAACGTGTCCAGCTCTTGGAACGTGCCGTCGTCGATAAGCAGTTTGATTCGCTCCCGCGCCGTCAGCTTTCCTCGGCTGTGCTGTGCGTCGATTCGTCTCTGACCGCCGCCTAGCAGAGACTGCTCGCGCATACTGCGCAATTGGGCGCGACTGTCAACTTTGCGTCTAATGACCATGCTCGGTTGGAACTGGAATTGACCCTACGAAATACTGCATCAGTGTAGCTATATTCCCGACAGCGGGCAAGATTTACCCACTTGCATCCCAGTCCTACAGCATAGAAAATCACCAGGACATGAGGGGGAGCGGTCGTCACGCCCGCCGATGTTGGTCGTTAGTAAACTACACAACAACACTTAAATTCGCCCCCGACATAGTCCTTGTTCAGGTCAGCGCCGACGCCGAGGTCATTGCGCGGCGCATGAAGGACACCCCGCACCCCAATACCCCCTGAAGCGCGATGACATCAAGGCCGTGGTTGACGCCTTCGAAAGGTCGACAATCAGGCACTAGATTGCCCTGGACACAGGTTCATCGACCGTGGACGAGACGTTCGCGGAATTCAAGGCCAAAATCGAGTCTCACCTTACCGAGGCCGGTCGCTCCAGAATTCTGCTCCAGCGGAATTGGTGGGAGCGTGGGGCCGGCTGGTCTGTTAGCCCTGACGCCTACTGCCACGCCCGCCATCTGTTCGCAATCGGCATCCGGCGATCCCTTCCGAAGTTTCGCGGTGTTATCTTGATTCCCGGCGCCGCTTGACGTCGCTTGTACTCGGACCTGTCCACCAGCCTGATCACGTGCTTGATTACCTCGGCGTCTTCGCCGGTCGCGACAATTTCCTCAAAGCTCATGTCGTCTTCAACGTACGCCTTGAGAATTGGGTCCAGGCGCTCATAAGGTGGCAGACTGTCCTCGTCGAACTGGTCCGGGCGCAACTCCGCGCTGGGCGGCTTCTCGATCACCGATACAGGAATCACAGGACTGTCCGACAGGCTGTTTCGATACTCCGAAAGCTCATAGCACATGACTTTCGACACGTCCTTGATGACGGCGAAGCCGCCGGACATGTCGCCGTATATCGTCGCGTAACCGGTCGCCATCTCGCTCTTGTTTCCGGTGGTGAGCACCAACCATCCGAACTTGTTTGAAAGTGCCATTATCAGGTTGCCCCTGATTCTGGACTGGATATTCTCTTCCGAGATGCCCCAATCAGTGCCCTCGAACTGCGGCGCGAGTGTATCCAGCATTGCCTCGAACGGCTGCTCGATAGGCAGAGTCCACAGCTCCACACCTAGATTGTCTGCCAGTAGTTTGGCATCGACCACGCTGCCCTCGGAGGAGAATCGTGACGGCATCGACACACCCACGACGTTCTCGCTGCCAAGTGCATCCACCGCTATCGCGGCGACGAGGCTCGAGTCAATTCCGCCGGATAGGGCTACAAGCACCTTCTCGAATCCGCACTTCCTGACATAGTCGCGAGTCCCCAGCGTTAGTGCGCGGTAAACCTCCGCGGGGCCGTCATGGAACTGCCCCGGCGGAGACTTTGCGAGGCCAGTGGGACCGTTTGCGCTGTCCCAGGCTGACACATCGACTACCTCCGCTCTCCCTAGCTGCCTGATCGACGCCGGGTCCTCCTTGCGAGGGCGTGGGTCCCGGAGCCGCGATCTGAACACCGCCTCAACGTCCAGGTCGACGACCAGCAGGTCCTCCTCGAACTGGCTCGACGACGCTATCATCTCTCCAGTCGGATCGAACACCATGCTCCCGCCGTCGAACACGAGCTCATCCTGACCGCCGACCATGTTGACGTATGCCAGAAATACCTCGTTGTCAGCCGCCCGAGTGGCCAGCATCTTCTCTCGCGACCGCCACTTGCCCGCATGGAAAGGCGACCCGTTGATGTTGACTATCACCTCCGCTCCAACTGACCGTTGAACGACTGAGGGTCCGACCGCGTACCAGATGTCTTCGCAGATGTTGACTCCCACGGAGGTTCCGTCCAGAACGTACACTGGACAGGAGTCCCCCGATCTGAAGTAGCGGTCCTCGTCGAACACACCGTAATTAGGGAGGAACTGCTTGTGGTATGTGCCCACGAGTTGTCCGTCGTAGGCGACCGCGGCAGCGTTGTACACTTCTCCGCCTACAAAGTCAGCGAAGCCAACGATGACAGCTATGCCTTCCGACGCCTGCGTGATCCGATCCATGCACTGGCGATTCTCAACGAGAAACTGCGGTTTAAGCAGCAGGTCTTCTGGAGGATATCCGGGGACTGTGAGCTCGGGGAATGCTACGAGGTTAGCCCCTGATTCTTTGGCCTGATCAACGACATCGAGAATCTTCGATGTGTTTCCAGGGAGGTCGCCGACCGTGACGTTTATCTGCGCCAGCGCGACTCTGAACTTTCGCATGGGCATCTGCTGGCCTTGACGACTAGGTTGTGTGGTTGCCCGAGACCTGGGCAAATTGCGTGTGATGTGGGCCCGGCAATGATGACACGCTCAAGGGAATCAATGTGCCGACATCACTGACGAATGCCCCTGACAAAGTCCTCGATACGCTCCAGTGCCTTCTCGATGTTCTCAGTCGAGTTGGCGAATGAGAAGCGCACGAATCCCTTCCCGAACTCCCCGAAAGACTCTCCCGATAGGCAGGCGACGCCTCCGTCTCTCAACAGTCGGTCGGCGAACTCTTGGCTGGGCAGCCCGGTCTCTTCCACATTGGGGAAGGCGTAGAACGCGCCTTGTGGAACCGGGCAACGTATGCCATCAATCGAGTTCAGGCCTTCGACGACAATGTCGCGCCGCTTCTTGAATTCGGCAACCATTGCGTAGGAGTCTTCTTGAGAGCCGTTCAGCGCCTCTAGCGCAGCGATCTGTGTGAAGCTGGCGGTGCAGGAAACGCTGTTAGTGACGAGTCTGGAAACTGGTTCGACCAGTTCCATTGGCATCACACCGTAGCCGATTCTCCAACCCGTCATCGCGTATGTCTTGGAGAACCCGTCCAGGATAACCGTCTGCTCCCTCATCATCGGGAAGCTGGCTATTGAGTGATGTTCGCCGGTATACAGGAATCGGCTGTATATCTCGTCCGATAGGACCAGAATATCGTGCTCCCTGGCGAGATCGGCGAGCGCCTCCAGGTCGCTCTTAGGAATGATCGAGCCGCACGGGTTGTTCGGCGAGTTGACAATCATCATCTTTGTGCGGTCGGTGATGCTGTCCGCGATGGCGTCCACATCGACGTTAAACCCTTTGTCCTCATGCAGCTGCATCGGCACTGGCACGCCGCCCATGAAGTCAATCATCGATTCGTAAATCGGAAAGCCGGGGTTCGGGTACAGGACCTCATCCCCAGGATCGACGATCGCCATTATCAGGAAGAACATGATCGGTTTGCCGCCGGGTGTAACGACAACCTGATCTCCTGTCATCGAGATGCCGCGTGTATTGCTTATCTCTTCAGCGATGCGGTCCCGCAACTCAGGAAAGCCAGGAGATGGTCCATAGTTCGTGTACCCGTCAACCAGTGCCTGTCTGCCCGCCTCTACCACATGAGACGGAGAGCCGAAATCCGGCTCTCCGATCTCGAGATGGATGACGTCCATGCCTTCAGCTTCTAGTAGACGCGCCTTTGCGAGAACCTCGAAAGCGGTCTCCGTTCCAAGACGCGCCATCCTGTGGGCGAGTTTCATGCGGCTTTCCTCTCGTTTAACGTCTCAATGATCGCGAAGATGCCCACTGCCAGTCCGAGTTGTCGGAGAACGCGCGGGCAAATTCCGGCTCCGGCAACAGTATAACCCCAACTATTCACCCTATGATACAATTCGCCTGCGCTAGCCACAAATACGGAGGTCCTTTCATTGAAGGTGTTTTTGGGGATACCAAGAGGATTCTGCGCCGGCGTGGTTCGCGCCATTGACGTCGTCGAGCTGGCGCTTGAGAAGTATCCCCACCCTGTGTACGTGAAGCACCAGATCGTTCACAATCCATACGTCGTGAAATCTCTGGAAGACAAGGGTGCGAGAACCGTTGAAGACGTTGAAGAGATCCCGGAAGGGTCGACTGTCGTCTTCTCCGCGCACGGCTCGCCGCCTGAGGACTTTCAGAAGGCTGAAGAGCGCGGCCTCAACGTCATCGACGCCACTTGCCCGCTCGTCACAAAGGTTCACAACGAAGCCCTGCGATACTCATCTGACGGGCGCAGGTTGATTCTGGTCGGCCATCGCGGCCACCAGGAGGTCAAAGGCACTATGGGCCAGACTGGAATGCACCTAGTGGACGACCGGGAGCCGGTTGAATTGCCCGATTGGGACGATGACACGCCCGTTACCGTGTTGACCCAGACCACATTGTCGGTCGATGACACCAGTAGGTCCATTGCACACATAGAAGATCGTTTCTCCAATGTTGTCGTGCGGAACGACCTGTGCTACGCGACCACCAACAGACAGGCAGCGGTGAAGGAACTTTCAACCCTGGTCGATCTCGTGCTCGTCGTCGGGGCCCAGAATAGCTCGAACTGCAATCGACTGCGAGAAGTAGCTGAAGCAAACGGCGTGACCGCCTATCTGATAAATGGTCCCGACGAAATGGACTCCGCCTGGCTTGAGGGCGTCGAAAACGTCGGAATTACGTCCGGCGCGTCCACCCCTGAAGACCTGGTGCTCGCCGTAATCGACGCGCTTGCACCCGACGAAGTGACCACGATCGACGGTGTGGACGAGGACGTTAGCTTTGTCCTGCCGCGCGAGTTCAGGTCCTGAGACTGCCGGTCGGCTAGTCGGGCGCATCGGGGACTGCACCAGTGGAGATAGTCATAGACAGCCTGCTGGAGGGCGCGCGCCGGGCTAGGGGTATCGTCGTCATTGTCGATGTCCTCCGAGCGTACACCACCGCCGCTGTAGCCCTCTCTCGCGGAGCCAGCAAGATCGTTCTGGTGGCTGAAGTAGAGGAGGCTCTGGCACTTAGGAGCGATGGAGTAGGGGAGTTGTGTATGGGTGAAGTCGGAGGGATGCGTCCTGAAGGCTTCGACTTCGGAAACTCCCCCTCGCAGCTCAGTCTGGCGGACGTACGGGGCAAGACGATTATTCAATCCACTCGTGCAGGCACTGTTGGGATGAATGCCGCAGAGGGGGCGGACCAGCTTTATGGTGGATCGTTCGCCATAGCATCTGCCACAGTAGAAGCAATTCGCCACCATGCCCCGCCACTGGTCACTATTGTCGCGATGGGCTCAGAGGGCCGCATTCGCACCGATGAAGACGAGCAGTGCGCTCTGTATTTACGCAACCTGCTACTGGGAGTTACTCCAGATCATGACAGCGTTCGCTCCCTCATGCTTGCCGGAAGCGAGGCCCGTAAGTACGGCAACCCAGCCACGCCCCACTTCCCGGTCGAGGATCGAGACATGGCCGCGACCATCGACTCGCACAACTTCGCCATTAGAGTGACCGAGGAGCAGGGTCTGCTGGTCGCCCGCAAAGAATCAGCCTGAGCAAAGCAAGGCCCTATGGCACAGGAGAACAGGATTTGAAATACAGACAACTCGGTAAATCAGGTCTTCAGGTCTCAGCGGTAGGCTTGGGGGCCAATAACTTCGGCGGTCGCGTCGATGCCAAGCGTACAAAATCGGTCGTCCACGCTGCTCTCGATTCCGGGGTCAACCTCATCGACACCTCCAACAGCTACGGTGCCGGCCTCTCCGAGCAGTACCTCGGTGATGCCCTGAAGGGACGCCGCGAACAGGCGGTAATTGCTACCAAGGTATCAAGCCGAGTGGCCGATGGCCCAAACAACTCTGGTAACTCACGCAAGCACATCTTCGACCAGGTCGACATCAGCCTCCGCAAGCTCCGGACCGACTACCTCGATCTCTACCAGATTCACTGGTGGGATCCGGATACCTCGTTGGAAGAAACGCTCAGAGCGTTGGACGACCTTGTCCGCATGGGCAAGGTGCGATACGCGGGCTGCTCGAACTTCACAGCTTGGCAGGTCTGCGAGTCCGATTGGCTTGCCAGGTCCCTCGGTATCAACTCATTCGTTAGTATGCAGCCCCGATACTCCATGCTCTACCGACAACCTGAAGATGAGATGCTTCCGCTGTGCGAGCGATATGGAATTGGAGTCCTGCCGTACTATCCTTTGGAAAACGGCTTCCTTACCGGCAAGTACCGTAGAAATGCCCCGGCCCCTGAAGGAACTAGACTTGCGGCTAACGACAGGGGAGTGTTCACTGACCGAAACTTCGACATACTCGAAAAGCTGGAAGATTTCTGTGCGGAGCGCGACCATACCATACTCGAGCTCGCTTTCGCTTGGCTCCTCGCCAGTCCGTCCGTGAGCTCCGTGATAGCCGGAGCGACCCGACCCGAGCAGGTCGAATCCAACGCCGCGTCCGCGAGTTGGGAATTATCTGCCGAAGACGTGGCCACTGTGAACTCCATACTGGAGGCTCCATGAAGTTCGGATTTGTCATTCCGCAGAACTGGGGTCTGTCCGACCCTCAGGACGTCGTCCAGTTCGGGATCCGCGCTGAGGAGTTAGGGTACGACTCGGTCTGGGTCAACCATCACATACTGAACGTCGGGTACATCTACGACCGCCTTGAGGACCGCCCATACTATGATGCGCTGACCGTTCTCACCTGGGTGGCAGCCAGAACGGAACGCGTCAGATTGGGCACCACCGTTCTTGTACTCCCATACCTGAACCCTCTCGTGCTGGCCAAGACTATCGCCACTCTCGACGTGATGTCCTGTGGCAGGGTCTCGCTAGGAGTTGGTGTTGGCATGCTTCGTGAGGAGAACGAAGCCCTAGGCAGCGACTTCACCACACGCGGAGCTTATGCCGACGAGTCGATCGAGGTGATGCGCGACCTGTGGACATCGGACGATCCGAGCCACAGTGGCCGGTTCTTCGACTATGAGGGCTTTAAGTTTTCGCCCAAGCCCGTGCAGTCCCCAGGAGTCCCGATTCTGATAGGCGGAATGAGTAGGGCGGCAATGCGCCGCACTGCAAGACTCGGTGATGGTTGGCATCCCAACGGCGGGACCGTTTCTGAATTGGGAGACCGATTCGACGTGGTCAAGACCATGTGCGCTGAGTTTGATAGAGATCCCAATGAGCTCAGTCTCGTGGTACGCGGCGAATTGAAGGTGCTGGATACGCCCTCCGAAGACCCGGCAACTCCGATGATCGGCACCCCCGATCAGTTGCTCAGGAGTATCGAAGCGTACGAGTCGATAGGTGTGTCAGAAATCGTGCTGCAAGTCGGCACCGATGACGTGGACCAAATCTGCCGAGTCCAGGAATCCTTCGCCGAACAGGTACTACCTCGCGTCACAGGATAGGCACAATCCTCGTCGCCAGGTGCAGGCTCGCTAGGGCAGCTGTTCCGCATCAGGGGCGGGTTCGACCTCAAACGTGTTCAACGCACACGCCAGCATCCCGTAGTAGCCCATTGTCGCGGTGAGTTCAGTCACGCCCTGGTTTCCAAACCTATCCTTGGCAGCCTCAAACGTGCCGTCCGATACGCGCTTGTTCTGGAACATCTCGCGGCCATATCGGATCACTAGCGACTCGTCCGCCTCAAGTCCCTCTAAGGGTCCACGGTTGGCGACCGCGTCTATCGCTTCCGCTCTGACCCCCGCCTCCCGGGCCAATACCACATGCGCCGACCACTCATAGTGGCAGTCGAACTCCCGTGAGGTCGTGATGATTGCGAGCTCCTTGATATCAGGGTCGAGAGTGGACTCGAATCTGATGTACGCTCCGAGATGGGCCGCCCGTCCCGCTACCTCGGGGCTGTTGAGAAGCACCGAGAACGGACCGCTGACTCTACCTCTACTGCTCGCGATAGAATCGAAATGATGTGCCGCCTCTGCGGGAACATCACTGCGCTGCTGTATCCGTGGGACCCTGGGCATTCTTGACCTCTCACTCGTGACTCTGCAAAAGTTCGCTGGAATCTTGTTTTGGGCTGCTCATCAGATTGCCAAACGACGCCAATGTCATTCCGTTCAGCAGTCCAATGCTACCATAGCGCAATACTCACCGGAGATATGACATAAACGCCATTGTCATCCAGCATCACAGGTACGAGACTCTGGGTTCCAACTTCGAGTCAATTCTGACTGATGCCAGTTTCCGCATCGTGACCGTACCAGTCTACTCAGCCGCTCCGACCTTCGAGTCGTTCGACGCGCCAAGTCCCGGGCGGCGTGACATTGTCATCTCTCTTGGAGGACCTATGTCCGCAAACGACGTACTGCCTGCTCTTGAGCATGAGATGGAATATCTTCGACAGGCTGCCGACAAGGGAGTGCGTGTCATCGGAGTATGTCTGGGCGCGCAACTGCTCGCCCGGTCGCTCGGAGGGGTGGTTGAGCCCACCGGTGGCTACCAGTTCGGCCTCAGAAAGATCTGGGTCTCTGAACAGGGTCACAACGACTCCGCATTTGGCGCGATAGCAACTCCACTCGTGCCCACGTTGCACGGCGAGTGCTTCTTGACGCCGCCCTGCGCTACTCGGCTGGCCGAAGGATTCATGCTCCGTCGGGACGGTCGCTATCGTCGCTTCGACATGGCGTTCAGGTTCAGGAACGCCTACGGTGTGCAGTTCGAGCCACAGTTGACACTGGACGAACTGAGGGTGTGGAATCGGGAGCTGGCATCCGACTACCATTTGATGGGCGACAACTTCGATCCCGCTGAGGAAGCTGAACGCAACCTCCGCGAGTTCGAACGCTTCTATCCGATCCACCGAGCACAAATGGCAGCCTTTCTGACCGCCGTCTTGACTTCGGGTTCCCCGCACGATGCTCCTGTCTGAACCAGCCTCAAATTGGGACACTGCTACTCGACTCCAGACTTAGCTGTTAGGATGTCGATGACCACATTGCTTCCTGTCGAGGTACGCCAGAAATGACGCAAACACCGGCACATCAGTCCCCATCCTTCAGCTCTGCGCTGCCAGATACTGTCTCAGATATGACTCTGCCCGGCCTTGAGGGAGAGATCGTTATCACGCGAGACAGCTACGGGATTCCGCACGTCAAAGTCGAGTCGGAGCACGATGCCTACTTCGGTCAGGGCTTCGCAACGGCGCAGGACCGACTGTGGCATATGGACTACGATCGTGCCCGCGCCTACGGCAGATGGGCTGAGTTCATTGGGCCCGATGGCATAGAACATGACCTCATGATGCGCAGATTCCAAATCTGCGCTTCCGTCGAGGAGGACTGGTCGGCTCTGTCGGAGGACACTCGTGCGATGTTCGAGGCGTACGCGAACGGTGTCAATGCATTCATCGAGTCAGCAGACACTCTACCCGTGGAGTACGCACTGATCGGTGCTGAGCCTGAAACCTGGAGGCCCTGGGACTGCCTCGCGGTATTCAAGGTCAGACACATCATGATGGGCGTGTTCGAGGGCAAGACCTGGCGTGCCAAGCTGGTCAATACCTTCGGCCCTGAGCGAGCCACCAGCCTCCTTAAAGGGTACGGTAACGAGTGGCGAGATCGTGTCAAGAGCATATGGGGCGACGAGAGAGCTGCGAGCTTTTCCAGTCAGCTCGTCATCGTGCCACCGGGCACGGAGTCCGAGTCCGATCTGATCGACGGCATCGAGCAGTTGGAGAACGGACTCGCCGCGGTAGAGTGGCTGAAAGACGACGACAGCGGTTCGAACAACTGGGCCGTTCACGGCTCTCGGACCGCCTCCGGCAAGCCTCTCGTCGCTGGGGATCCTCACCGCGGCTTGGACACCCCAAACGTCTACTATCAGAACCATGTCGCCTGTCCCGACTTCGACGTAATCGGTCTGTCCTTCCCCGGATGTCCAGGTTTCCCTCACTTCGGTCACAACGAGAACGTGGCCTGGTGCGTCACCCACGCCGGTGCAGACTATCAGGACCTCTATGTAGAGAATCTCCGCTACAGCGAACAGGGCCCTGAGTACGAGTTTCTAGGCGAGTGGCACCCGGCAATCGTTAGCGGCGAGACCATCACGGTCAGGGGCGAAGACCCTGTAGCGCTTGATGTCGTGTCAACCGGCCATGGCCCCATAATCGCTGGCAGTGAAGACGGATCTATTGGTCTGGCTTTCAGATATACCGCAACGACGGGGCCGAATCTCGGATTCGAATGCTTGAGGCGTATGTTACATTCGCAGAACGTGGACGAGATTGACGAGTCCATGCGCGACTGGGTTGACCCGTGCAACAACTTCGTTTTCGCTGACGTTCATGGAGACATCGGATATCTCAACCGTGGTCAGGTTCCCGTGCGTTCGATGGCCAACGCTTGGCTTCCCGTTCCCGGTTGGACGGGCGACCACGAGTGGGAAGGCGTGATTCCATTCGAAGATCTTGCCCGTATCCGAAACCCCGAGGATGGGCTGGTTGTCACCGCTAACAACCGCATCGTAGGTGAAGACTATCCGTACTACATCTCACTCAGCTACGCTCCCGATCACCGCGCGAGGCGTATTCTCGACAGGCTTAGCGGACTGCATAACGCCACCGTGGAGGACATGGCCGCCATACACTCGGAGATAGTATCTATCCCCGCGCAGGTGTACTCGAAGTTCCTTGCGAATCTATCGCCTGAAGGCATGTCCCAGATCGAGGAAGCAAGCATCGAGCACCTCAAGACTTGGGATGGCAGTATGGACAGGGACCTGGTCGCCCCAACGATCTACAGTGCGATCCGATCGGAGATCCACGGTCGGTACTTCTCCAGGCTATTCGGCAGACTGTCCCAAGACGCTCTGGGCGCGCAGGGGCGGGGGGCTCCCGGTCATCTCAGACAGCTTGCGTCTCTCCTGGTGGCCGACCTGCAGAGCGGGGTAGAGGTCGTGCGACCCCCAGACCCGGACTGGGAATGGGACTTCGATAGCGAGCTGTACCAGGGCTTCTATGAAGCTGTTCACAGGCTCTCAAGGTCTGGTGCAGGACTCGGCAGAGACGTGGATTCGTGGAAGTGGGGTGACGTCCACCGCACCAGGCCAAGGCATCCGCTCTCGGCGGCCTTCCCGGACGCCGCCGATCTTCTTGACCCGCCTGGCTTCGGTATGAGCGGAGACGGTGACACCCCGCAGGCCGGAAGCTACGGACTCGTTGCCCCGGACTCTTCGAGTACAATCTGGGACTCGTTCACCATAACCGGCACGTCGGTTGCTCGTTACGTCTGGGACACGTCAGATTGGGACAACTCTCGCTGGATAGTCCCATTTGGCTCGTCGGGCCACGCCGGAAGCCCGCACTACGCGGACCAGGGGCCGATCTGGGCCGACGTTGAGTTGATTCCGGCCACCTACTCTTGGGAGCGCATCCAGGAAGATGCCGAGTCAGTACAGATAATCAGGACTGTCCCAGAACCGGCTATCGTTGAGACAAGCCCCACAGTGTCCGACGTTTCCGGCCAGGCGCCCGACGACGGCCTGTATCGCGGGTCGGCGATCTCACACAGTGTCGTAGTGCAGCGAGACGTTATGGTCGAGATGCGCGACGGCGCCCGTCTGGCAACCGACTTGTACCTCCCTGCCATTGACGGCGTTCCTGCCCCCAGTCCCTTCCCCGTGATACTCGAGCGCACTCCCTACGATAAGCTTGCCTCCAGGCAGACATCGAAAGGCAAGTTCTTCGCGCGACGCGGGTACGTGGTTGCGATTCAGGATGTCCGTGGCAGGTTTAACTCAGAGGGCGATTGGCTGCCCTTCTTCGACGAAGCCGAGGACGGCTACGACACGGTGGAGTGGCTGGGTACTCAATCCTGGAGCGACGGTAAAGTCGGCACCATGGGCGATTCGTACGCTGGCTCCGACCAGGCCGCCTTGGCGACACTGAATCCGCCGCATCTATCGACAATGATCGTCGCTGTTGGCGCGTCAGACTACTTCTCAAGCTCCATGCGCCACAACGGCGCCCTGGAACAGCGCTTTCTCATATACGCCTACAGAATGGCCACCACCAGCCCGGAGGCCAAAGCGGACCCCGCGTTAGGTGCCGCGCTCCTCAACATCTTCGAGAACGGGATGCCAGAAGTCGTCGAGAACTTCCCGATTCTCAGGGACACGTCGATACTCCGGAGGGTCCCGACTGTAGAGCAGTGGGTCGTCGACTTGCAGACTGTCGGCGAGCGCACAGACTATTGGAAACAGCGAGGCTACGCTCCCGTCGAGTACTACGACGAACACGCCGACGTCCCAACTCTCTATCTTGGCGGATGGTACGACTCATACGCCCGGAACAGCACCGAGTGCTACATGAAGCTGAGCAGGCTTAAGGACTCGCCACAGAGACTTCTCATGGGACCATGGACCCACGGCCAGTATGAGTTGACATACTCAGGAGATATCGACTTTGGCCTGACCGCCCACATCGACTACAACGACCTCAAACTGGCCTGGTTCGACCATTATCTCAAGGGGATGCGCACAGAGGTCGCCGACTGGAGTCCAGTCCGATATTTCACGATGGGTGGTGGTGGCGGCCGCATCAACGACGAGCACAGGCTGAACCACGGCGGCTTCTGGACAGGCGCAGATGACTGGCCCGTTCCGGGAACCCGGTTCGTGCCATATTACGTTCACGGCGACGGCACCCTGTCCCGCAAACAACCGGGGAGCGATGAGCGGCCCTTTACGTCCTACGTCTTCGATCCTTCTGACCCTGTTCCCACGATCGGAGGGGGCATCTCGGCAGCAAACCCCATTATGGAGCCGGGCGCATACGACCAGCGCGGCGATCCTACTCGTTTCTACGGCACCGAGGACCACCAGCCTCTGAACACTCGTCCGGACGTGCTCACGTTCCAGACGCCGCCGCTTGAGGTTGACGTAGAGGTCACAGGCCCCATAACCGTAAGCCTGTGGGCGTCATCGTCAGTGGTTGACACCGACTTCACGGCCAAGCTCATTGACGTATACCCGGACGCCCCCGAGTACCCGGAGGGGTTGGCAATCAACATCACCGACTCCATCATTCGTGTGCGCTACCGGAACGGCTACGATGAGCCCGAATTCATGGAGCCCGGAGAGATATACGAGTTCGAGTTCGAGTTGTATCCCACGTCGAACACTTTCGCTGCGGGGCATCGCATCCGCGTGGACATCAGCTCAAGCAACTGGCCCAGGTTCGACGTGAATCACAACACGGGCGAGCCGCTAGGCGTCGATCGGACCTACGAAACGGCTCATCAGACAATTCACCACAGCCCGGGCCTAGCATCTCATATAGTGCTGCCCGTTTCCAGATAAGTCCATCCCTAATGGGAGATTCTCAAGGACACGCTCTAGAAGACGTCACACCTGTGGGGCGGTAGCCCTGCCTCTACCGTTGCTTCGGATCGCGTCCGCGATAGGTCCCAGTCGGGCCGGGCCGGAAAACATGCCTTCGTCCAACATTCTCTGGATTTCATCCGGTTCCATCGCCGCAATGTATTTGAAGACCCTTGGAATTGCGCTAGAGCGGGACTTGGACGCCGGTTCAGCAATGTTGTAGGTCTGGCAGAAGTTGGCAATGTCGCCAAAGGTAGGCAGAAAAGACTTACAATGAAATCTCCTAGCGAGCTCGGTCATGCCCGGTCGTTTCTCTGGGGGCAGAGGCATTTTCTCCACATAGTTTGGTGCAGCGGGTCGTGATCTCCTCTTTACTTCGGGTCTGGTGCTCCTATTCAAAACCCTAGCGCTTTGGTTGGAGCTTTCTGGATCATGGCCCGACATCCTATCTTTCATCAGGGCCTCTAGACATTGTTGGACCTGCTCAATGCCATACTGCTGAATTAGCGCCCGCGTTGTATCCTCAAGATGTCTGGAGTCTATCATGGACTTCTGCTCCCTTATGACTACTTCAGGCTACAATCCACACTTCTTAAAGAACTCAATGGCAAAATGAGCGAATCCAACGGGAGCATCCCCGCTCCAACTGTAGTCGCCCCGCATCAGTTTAGGGAAGCCTCGGGAAAGGGGGATCTCATTTTTGAAAATGTCCCAGCCGTTCTCTCTCGCATCATCGCGTATGTCCCTTATGGCCCTCCTTCTTTCCGGCCCACCATGATTTCCGCTGCGATAGTACGAATCGTTGATAACGACACCGATGATCTCGATCTGATGTCCCCGGTTGCGTCTTCTGAATGTATAGAGAGATTCGCTCAGAAGTGGGAACCCAATTGTTGGGAAATACTCTGGTCTGACTGGTACAAGAATGTATCTAGAAGCGTGATAGGCTACCCGCGTCAAAATTGATTCGGTAGGAGCGCAGTCTATGATGATGAGATCCTTATCTTGGAAGTGGTTAGCAATAAGCCGCGCAAGTACGTGCTCGTCCGGTCTGACCACATCGATCAGATTGTCTGAGAAATCAAATCTCGAAGGAATGATCTGTAAGTTTTGGTTATTGGTTCGGCGTGCAATGTCATTGACATCTAGAGTGCTTGCCGACGTTGTACTAGCCGTAGGCGGTTGGTATCCGTTGAAAACTTCAACAATCGAATTTGACTTGTTTGATATAAACTGACGGTACCCTTGTTCCCCCATCAACGCTTGGGACAGGTTTGCCTGTGGGTCTAGGTCAATTGCCAGAACGTTCGCGGGCCCTAATTCTTGGGACCTTCGTACTACGGTCGCATAACGGCAAAGCAGCGCCGCAACCGTCGTCTTGCCAACGCCGCCTTTCATGTTAATGACCGATATGCAAATTGGGCCGCCCTCACGGGCCATGGTCCTCTCCTAATGCGAGACAAGACTGTTTCATCGTGTAACAAGGAGAGTACCAACACCGTGAAGAATGGACAAGCATTATTGAAGGCTCGGAAACTGCGATACCGAGTGGGTGAGTAGTCTTAGTTAGATAGTCCGCCTCTATCGAACAGCCCTTCCTGGCAGAGCACCCGTGTGCGAGCCTCCATCGATAACCACCGTCCCGTTGACGATGACGTACTCGATGCCCACAGGGAACTGCTTCGGGTCCGTTCGAGTGGCTGGAGCCCGGACGGAGCTTGCGTCGAACACCGTAATGTCGGCGTTCATGCCATCGCGTAGAACACCTCTGTCCTGGAGGCCCAGCCGCTGGGCCGGGAAAGAGGTCATCTTCCTGATGGCGTTCGGCAATGACATCTGCCGCTCCTCTCGCACGTACTCAGCCAGGATGACTGGGAAACAGCCGTAGGTACGCGGACTCGGGAAGTCGCCGAGCAGCACTGCGTCGCTGCCCACCATGGAGAGCGGGTGAGTGACGAATGCGGGCAGCGTCTTCTGATTCAGCCCCTCGGCCACGTAGCACGTCTGAAGGTCCTCTTCGATCAGGAGATCACATAGCGCGTCAACTGGGTTCTGTCTTCGCATTTCGGCTATCTCGGCGACAGATCTTCCCTCGTACTGGTGATTCTCAGGACGCTTGAAGTAAGTCAGCCACATGTCATGCCAGGTGGGTGCGCGCGGCACGACTTCGCCTCGCAGGCGCTCGCGAGCATCCTCGTCTGCCAGTGCCTGTTTGAGGCGCTCTGGCCCTCCTTCATGTACCCAGTCTGGAAAAACGATCAGTATTCGCGTGCTGCCGAGACTGTACGGGTAACTGTCGAAAGTAACATCTTGTCCCGAAGCCGACGCATCTTCAACCAGACCCAGTAGCTGCGGCGCTCCACCCGGAGACGGTGCCTTCTGGTAGAAATGCGTGATGTGCACGGGCACGCCGCTCCGTTCGCCGATCTCTATCGCCTCCTTGAATGGGTCCATGAACATGTCGCCCGACTTGTAGCGAACGTGGGTGTGGTAGATGCCGCCAAGGTCGGCAACCTGCTTCGATAGCTCTACAAGCTCATCTGTGGAGGCGTACCCACCCGGTGGGTAGTCGAGTCCGGTCGACATACCGATCGCGCCCTCTTCCATCGCCTCGCGAATAATCGCCTTCATGTTTGAAATGTCGTTCGCCGTAGCTGGTGTCGACTCCCAGCCAATAGCGTCGATACGCACTGGCGAGTTGCCTAGGATGTACGCGATGTTGACCGCCGACTTCCGGTCGAACATGTTGAGATACTGCTCGACTGTCGACCACGATCCTGGCAGTGGAGGGTTGCCGTCTAGTCCTGAGTTTAGTTCGACAAACCTCCGGAAGTCTTTCTGAGACCTGAACGGCGCGTACGAGTTGCCATCGACGCCTATCAACTCTGTCGTAATTCCCTGCTTGACCTTTGGCTTGTGCTCAGGCTCTGACAGCAGCACCAGGCCCGAGTGCGCGTGCATGTCTATGAATCCTGGACAGATCGTCAGGCCGGTAGCGTCTATCGTCCGGGATGCCTCAACATCCGGGATGGACCCTCGAAACATCTGGATAGAAGCCCCGTCTACCCCGACCGAACCGTAGTAGCCGGGATTCCCCGTTCCGTCGATGATCAGTCCGTTGCGAATCAGGATGTCTAGCATGTTCTCACCTCAGGTTTCTCGCTTCGGCGGCGATTGTACAACGTTGTCGGCCCAGTGTGCGGTGGTAGGCCCAAATCATGGGTTGATATAATCGTTTCGTTATGCCGCTAATCGCTCCGGCAAATTCTTATGAGAATCCGCAGCTAAAGTCGAGGTCGTATTAAATGTTAGACTTGAAAGGTCACGTAGCTGAGTTGATCGCACGAATATCCGATCTAATGGTGCGGCTTTGACCTCGACAGCAAGCGGATAGAGATAGGAGAACTTGAGAAGCGGGCCTCCGACCCCTCTTTCTGGGAGGATAACCAGCGAGCGCAGATCGTAATGCGCAGGATGGCCGGACTCAAGGACGAAGTCGAGTCATTGACCGGCCTAATGTCCAGGGCGCAAGCCCTTGATGAATTGATAGAGTTGGCGCTCCTGGAGGAAGAGGACTCGTTGGCCGAGACGATGGGCGACGAGCTTGTCGAGTTGACGACGACACTTGATAATCTCGAGTTCCTGCTCATGCTTTCTGGAGAGTACGACGACCATAACGCCATCCTCGCGCTGCACGCCGGCGCCGGCGGGGTCGACTCGCAGGACTGGGCGCAAATGCTTATGAGGATGTACCTCAGATGGTCTGAGCGCAGGGGATTCAAGACCGAGATACTGGACGTTTCAATGGGGGATGGGGCAGGCATCAAGAGCGCAGTGATCCAGGTAAACGGCCTGAATGCATATGGTTTTCTCAAAGCAGAGAAGGGGGTACACAGACTCGTGCGTATATCTCCATACGACGGGAATCACGCGCGACATACCTCGTTCGCGCTCGCCGAGATTATGCCTGACGTCGAAGACGATTCCGAAGTGACCATCAGCTCGGACGATCTCAGAATCGACACTTTCAGGGCTGGCGGCCACGGTGGTCAGAATGTCCAGAAGAACTCTACAGCCGTAAGGATCACGCATCTCCCATCAGGGATCAGAGTAACCTGTCAGAACGAACGCTCCCAGCACCAGAACAGGGAAATTGCGATGAGGATTCTCATGGCCCGGCTCGTCGAGCTGGAAATGAAGAGGCGCGCTGAGGCGATGGCGCGGATAAAGGGGGAGCACATCTCTCCTGAGTGGGGCAACCAGATTAGAAGCTACGTCCTTCACCCTTATCAGATGGTAAAGGACCACAGGACCGATCACTCCGTTTCCGATGCGGCTGCGGTTCTTGATGGCGATCTGGACGACTTCATCACTTCGTACCTTAAGTCAACCGTTGGATAGCTCGTCATTGGACCAGCCAAGCAATTGTAGGAAACCGATGAGAACACTTGCGATACTACTGACAACCCTAACCCTGGCCTTGGCGCTCGCCTGTGGGGGAGGTGAGGCGGAGACGCCCACGCCCGAACCCGTAACTCAGTCTGAGCAGTCCACTCCCGCCCCAACCGAGGAGCCGACCACCGACGCAGCGCCGACTGCGGCCGCGGCTGCCGCTGACGAAGAGACTTCCAGTGAGGAGCTCTCAGGCGGAGTCTTCAGACGTCTCTGGGCAGACCCCCCGACTCTCGATCCACACCTGACTTCAGATACCACGTCAGCGGGTCTGGTCGTCGAGATCTTCAGTGGCCTCGTCGCGCTCAACACCGATCTGCAGCTCGTGCCCGATATTGCAGAGAGTTGGGAGATCAACGAAGACGGGACGGTCTACACTTTCCACATTCGCGACGATGCGAAGTTCCACGATGGCAAGCGAGTGATAGCCGACGACTTCAAGTGGTCAATGCAGCGAGCCGCCCACCCTGATACCGCTTCCCCTGTCGCTGATACGTACCTGAACGACATAGTCGGCGTGGAGGCGGTCCTCGAAGGGGAAACCGAAGACATCAGCGGAATCACCGTCATCGACGACTCCACACTCCAGATCGAGATCGACGCCCCAAAGGCGTACTTCCTTGCAAAGCTCACGTATCCGACCGCCTATGTGCTCGATAGTGAGAACGTGGTGTCCGGCGGCAGGACCTGGACCGATACACCCAACGGCACCGGCCCTTTCAGACTCAAAGAATACCGGATCGGCGAGCGGATAATACTCGAACGGAACGAGCACTACTATCGCGAGCGCGCCAACGTAGATTCCATCGCTATGAACCTGGCTGGCGGCCAGTCGATGGCAATGTATGAGAACGACGAGATCGACATAACAGGAGTCGGCTTGTTCGATCTTGATCGTGTCCTCGACCCCTCCGAGCCACTGCATGAAGAGCTCGTCGTAGCCCCGCCGGACTTCAGTATCTCGTACGTGGGATTCAATGCGAGTATGCCACCATTCGACGATCCCAAGTTCAGGCAGGCGCTCAATCACGCTGTTGACAAGCATCTGATCTCCAACGAGGTGCTGTCCGGCCTCGTTGAACCCGCCTACGGTATTCTTCCCCCCGGATTCCCCGGGTTCAACCCGGACCTGACGGGTCTTGAGTACGACCCCGACGTCGCTCGGCAACTTCTGGAGGAGTCTGAGTACGCCGATCCCGAGACAAGACCTCGAATCGTGGTTACCGTACCCGGAACTGGCGGCACTATTGGACTCGACCTCGAAGTGGTGATCGAGATGTGGAAGCAGGAGCTCGGCGTCGAGGTCGAAATCCAGCAGGTTGAGTGGGCTACCTACCTTCAGGACCTGAACCAGCACAAGTTCCAGGCTTATGCCGGTCTGGGTTGGGAGGCTGACTACCCAGACCCTCAGGACTTCCTGGACATCCTATTCCACACAGAAAGCTCGCTCAATCACGGCATGTACTCTAATCTCGAAGCTGACGCTATCCTCGAAGAGGCTCGGACCGAGACCGATGTCGAGCGGAGAGTAGAGCTCTACCAGCAGGCTGAAGAACTGATCGTTCAGGATGGCGCGTGGCTTCCACTGTGGTACTCTGGTGAACGGTACGTACTCATCAAGGACTACGTAAAAGACTACCGCGTTACCCCTATGATCGTGCCGAAGTTGAAGAACATCCGCCTGACCGACTAACAACCGTCCACTGCGCAGGCAGAAGCGAGGATCGGGGCGCTCTCACGGGCGCCCCAAGATGAAATGTGGCTGTACATCACCAGAAGGCTGCTATGGCTGCCAGTGTTGCTGTTCGCGGCGTCGCTCGTCACGTTCTCACTCGGCAGGTTCGGGCCCGGTGATCCTGTTCAGGTCATCCTCGGCAATAGGTACGATCCAGACTCGGCCGTAACCAAGAGCCTTAGAAAAGAGCTCGGACTCGACCGTCCCTTTGCGGTCCAGTACGGCAGCTACATGTGGGGTGTCCTGCAAGGCGACTTCGGCGAGAGCTATCGCTTCAGGGGGCGGCCCGTCAGGGACTTGCTGACTTCCAAGATGTGGGTGTCGTTTCAGGTCAACCTTGCCGCGCTCATCGTCAGCCTCTCTGTTGGACTGCCGCTCGGCTTCTTTATAGCCCACAAACAGGGTGGCTGGATTGATCCTAGCTCAGTTGCAACTGCGCTTGTCCTAATGTCTATTCCCATCATGGTCAGCATCCCTGCCTTCCTTTGGGTGACCTGTCTCAAGACGGACCTGTTGCCCTGTTCGGGATGGGGGGGGTTCTGGGACCCCAGGATTATCACGCCTGCTGTCACAATGGGCATTCCCGGTGTTGCAGGACTGTTAAGGCTCATGCGCGCCAGCACCCTCGATGTAATGGGCCAGGACTTCATCAGGACTGCTTACGCCAAGGGCCTCACTTCCTTCGCGGTCGACTACCGCCACATACTGAAGAACGCCATGATCCCGATCATCACTGTGTTGTCCTTCACGCTTGCCGGTATGTTGAGCACAGGGTTCATTACCGAGCGCCTACTGGGTATCCCCGGAGTTGGAAGTCTCGCCATAGATTCCATCTTCAACCGGGACTACCCCGTCATCATGGCAATCACCATCATCGGGTCCACCGCCTTCGTGCTTGCTAACCTCCTGGCAGACATCTCTTACTCGTTCGTCGATCCCAGGATCAGGTACCGGTGAGCCAGCAGCCCGCCCGAACTGTCATCGCAGACCTCGAAATCCCAACGGAGAACCGGGAAGGCAGAGGTCATCTTAAACGTGCCTGGTCGAGGCTCGTCAGAAAGAAACTGGCGATGGTCAGCGTGATTGTTCTGGTCTTCTTGTACTCTGTAGGCATTTTCGCGACCTTCATTGCGCCCTACGAGTACACTGCACAGGATTACACTGCCATACGCAAGCCTCCGAGCGCTGAGCACTGGGCGGGCACCGACCTCAAGGGCCGTGATCTGCTGACTCGCGTATTGTGGGGAATCCAGAACACGGTAATCATCACGGTCATATCCATGGCGACCGGCGGCCTCTTGATTGGTGTAACCCTTGGCCTGCTGTCTGGCTACTTCGGTCGGTGGGTCGACTCGCTCATCATGCGCGTCGGGGAGGTGTTCGCATCCTTCCCGGACATACTGCTCGTCATAATCTTGGCGGCCACGCTAGGCCCCAGGCTTCGTGATTTTGTCAGGAACCTGGAAGACACAACCTTTCTTGATGGCTTGATAAAGGCCGGTGTCGTTGACTATCTGGTCATCTCCATCGCGCTTGTGTCGTTCAGCTGGTTTGGCATGGCAAGGATAGTCCGCGGACAGGTCCTCGCCCTCAAGCAGACGCAGTTCGTAGACGCCGCGCGCTCTGTAGGTGCAAGCACGCCAAGAATCCTGTTCGCACACCTGCTTCCCAACGCAATCAGTCCGATCGTCGTACTCGTTTCGATGGGTATGGGCTCCATGGTAGGGACCGAGATAATTCTGAGCTGGCTCGGCCTCGGAATCCAGCCTCCAAGGCCCAGCCTTGGCGTCATGCTCCTGGAGGCAGGTAGCCTCAGCGCCCTCAGAGAGGTGCCCTGGATGCTGCTCACTCCCGGACTCGTGGCGTGGACTCTCGTGCTGGCCTGGAACCTGCTCGGCGACGCGCTGAACGACGTGCTCAACCCGCGAACCCGCTAACTGGTAAGTCCACCTATCCCCGGAGGGTTCTATGTCATTCAATCTTCTTATCTTCGACGAAGGCGCCCCGGAGCGAGGCCGCGCAAACGAGTGGCCGGACCTTCTGCGCGACAGGATACCTGGCATCCAGGTCAACGTAGCCACCTCCGTCGGTGAGGCTATGGAGATGATCGGCGAAGCCGACGCCGCCTTCGGCAACATAATCCCGGAGGTGTTCGAGCGCCACAACAATCTGCGGTGGGTCGCATGTCCGCAGGCGGGCCCTAGCGCCGGATACTACCATCAGAATCTGATCGACAGCGATGTCGTCGTCACCAACACCAGGGACATCTACAACGATCACATCTCCAACCACGTCATGTCCTACGTTCTGGCATTCGCCAGGGGCCTGCACATTTACATCAGGCAGCAGGTCGAATCCGAGTGGCGCCCCGGTTATGAGATCGTAAACCTGCCCGACGCGACCGCCGTTGTAGTGGGCGTTGGCGGCATTGGAGGCGAGACCGCAAGGCTGTGCGCCGAATTCGGTATGCACGTGATTGGAGTCGACCCCCGGATAGATTCTCCGCCGCCTGGAGTATCCGAGCTCGTGACCTCTGACGGCCTCGACACAGTGCTGCCTGGAGCGGACTTTGTGATCGTCACAGTGCCTGAGACGCCCGAAACTCAGCGTCTGTTCTCTCTCGAACGTTTCAGGTTGATGAAGTCGACCGGCTACTTCATCAACATCGGTCGCGGTGCCACTGTGGTCCTGGACGACTTGGTATCCGCACTTGAGGCGAACGAGATCATGGGAGCGGCTCTGGACGTCTTTGAGATCGAACCGTTGCCTTCCGATCATCCTCTGTGGAAGATGCCGAACGTCATCATCACCCCGCACTGTGCGGGAGCGGGACCTTATCTGGACGATCGCAGGACCGAGCTGTTCATCGAGAACTGCGTCAGATTCAACGAAGGCCGCGAGTTGAAAAATATCGTGGACAAGGCCAACTGGTTCTAACCCAATTCGTCATTCCGGCCAAGGCCGGAATCCAGGTGGACGTGGGATATGTGTCCTAGCGTGGGTAAACCAGTTTTGAATGGGCTACCGTTCTGATGGCGAATCTATATCTTATCGACGGCACCTACGAGCTCTTCCGAGCCTACTATGGGGCGCCTCCGAGGACATCCCCAGGCGGAAGGTCGGTCGGCGCGGTTGCGGGGCTTCTCCAGACCTTGCTGCTGCTGCTCCGAGAGCAGCAACCCACCTATGTCGCATGTGCCTTCGACCATGTGGTCGAGTCGTTCCGAAACGACCTTTTCGAGGGCTACAAGACCGGCGCCGGTGTCCCAGAGGACCTCGCCGCCCAGTTTGGTCTCGCCGAAGAGGCCTCGAAATCTCTGGGTATTGTGACCTGGCCAATGGCGGAGTTCGAGGCTGACGACGCCATCGCCACGGCAGTGACGCGCTGGAAGCAATCGCCGGAAATAGACCAGGTCGTGGTCTGTTCTGTCGACAAGGATCTCATGAACCTCGTAGACGGGTCTCTGGTCGTGGTCTGGGACCGCAGGCGTGACATCACATACGACGAGGCTGACGTCATCGAAAGGTACGGAGTTCCCCCGGTGTCCATCCCTGACTATCTGGCGTTGGTGGGGGACTCCGCGGACGGCATTCCCGGCGTCCCGCGTTGGGGCGCGAAAGGTACGGCGACTGTCCTTGCCAAGTACGGCCACTTGGAGAGGATCCCGGAATCGCACGAGGAGTGGACGGTTTCGGTGCGAGGAGCTAGATCGTTGGCCGCGAATCTCGCAGAGAGGCGAGCAGATGCCGAACTGTACCGGACGCTGGCCACTTTGCGCACCGATGTGCCTCTGGTTGAGGACCTCAATGACTTGCGTTGGTCCGGAGTTCGCCGCGACGATTACGTCGTACTCTGCGACTCTCTCGGATTGGAGCGGCTGAAAGATGCACCGAGCCACTGGCGACAGGATTGAGAGAGTACCCCCGGCGGGACTCGAACCCACGCACCTGGCTCCGGAGGCCAGTGCTCTATCCGCTGAGCTACGGGGGCGTACTGGCTTACCTAATATAGCAAGTGCACCCTTGAGGGACAAGGTGAATTGGCGCCGGTGCTAGTCTTCGGCGAACCTGGTTGGAGTGAAGTCTCTGTGGCGCTTGTAAGGGCCTCCCGAAGCTCTCCATAAGGGCCGTTAAGTGGGTGCTCAAGCACTTGACATACAGGTACGGGGTGAATATGATTATGCCGCATTTGTGTACCGTCGGCTCTACCGGCGGGAGAGTTGTATGTCCGATTGACGATAGTCTCAACAATCGGTCCGACGGATGGACATTAGCAAAAAGGAATCATCTCGAGAGGGGGTCAGATGAGAAGGCACTTCCCCGTAAAGGGCGTAGTAATAGCCCTGCTTTCTTCAGTTCTTGTGTTGGCGTTGATAGCATGTCAGGGACCGCAAGGAGAATCTGGGCAGCCTGGATTGCCAGGAAGCCCGGGTAACGCGGGCGCTTCCGGTCCTCAAGGTGCTCAGGGAGACCCGGGCTTTGCCGGTCTGCCAGGGCATCCTGGTAACCCGGGACCAGCGGGACCTCCGGGTGTTCCAGGCCCTGCAGGCGCGAATGGCGCTCCGGCGGTCTCACCTGAGGCTGCAATAGAACTCAGTAAGTCCACAATATCAACCATGGGCGACGCCGTTACCGTACGAGGCTCCGGGTTCCTACCCGGTGAGCCCGTTGTACTCCAACTAATGGTCGACCAGAATCTATCGATTATCGCTGGCGGTGCCAGGGGTGCCCAGGTGCAGGCCAACGAGGCCGGCGCGTTCAGCATCACCTTTGATGAGATTGGTGGCGCCTCTGCGGCCCAGGCTCGCGCCGTTGGAGAGCGGACGTTCTTTGCCCAGGGCGCAGACGGCAGCAGGGCCAGCGCACCAGTCAAGGTCGTCGGCGTACCTGAGGCTACGACTGCGGTCGACACCAGCTTGTTGGCCAGCGCGACCCCATCTGGCGAACCGATCAAGGTCTGGGGCGCGGGATTTGCTCCCAATGAAGTCGTATCCCTGATCGCGGTCGGAGCGGCCGAAGGTGGAGGCAACCGCATATTCGGTGGCGTGACTGCCAACGAGTCCGGTGCCTTCGCGGTTGATGCTGCTAACCCGCTCGCAGATGGCGTGTACACGCTCAGAGCGGCTGGCAACATGGGATCCACTGCCACGGCCCCACTGGTCATCGCAGATAAGTAGTAGCGCAAACTCGTAAGGTTCGCGACGAACCTTCTTCAGCAAATTTAAGCGACGCCTCTCCTGCCAAGGGGAGGCGTCGCTTGCTGTATTAGAGGCACCAGAAGCGCGCGTGCTGAATGGCCGGTTCGTATCGCTGCCTTCCACCGCGACCCCACCCGCCGAACCGATCAAAATCTGGGGCGCGGGGATGTGCTCCCAATGAAGTTGTTTCCCTGATCGCGGTCGGAGCCGACGAAGGCAACCGTATATTCGGTGGCGTGACACAGCGAACGAGTCCGGTGCCTCCACGGTGAAATGCGGCTAGCCCGTTCGCAGAAGGCGTATACACGCTCAGAGCGGCCGGCAGCATGGGATCGATTGCGGTTGCCCCGCTGATTGTCGCCTCACCAAACTGGAACTAGCCGAAGGCTACATCCATAAGTGCTACGGGAGTATGAGAGTCTACACGCTTTAGAGGATCTCTGACAGGCGATCCTGGGTTGATCTACTCTGCGTCGGATGCCTGCTTATTGGGTAATGGAACCAGAGTGATCCTCAGAGTTGTCGGCCGTCTACCCATCGTCCTGATGACCTCTATGCTCAGACCTGCGTGGTCGACTCTGTCACCCGCGACCGGAATCTTTCCCAACCGGTCGAAGACGAATCCTCCGATGGTATCGAACCCATTGCCGACAACGTTCACACCGAGGTACTCGTTGAGCTCATCGATCGGCATCCCAGCGTCCAGAACGAATTCGGATTCGCCTGTACGCTGAATCTCCGGCTCTTCCGCATCGAACTCGTCCTGGATCTCCCCGACGATCTCCTCTAGCAGATCCTCAATCGTCACAATTCCTGAAACGCCCCCGTATTCGTCAACCACAATTGCGAGGTGAGTTCGCTCTTCCCTGAACACTTCAAGAAGGCCTTCAAGGGTTTTGGACTCAGGGATGAATAAGGGTTTCCTACTAACCTGCTGGACCGCTGTGTTCGAGGCGTCTTCGGTTCTGGCAAGTTCCTGCAGCACATCCCGCGCGTGGGCGACTCCGACAATGTGATCGAGGTCTCCGCCGTATATCGGAATTCGACTGTGACCGGCGGAGTTCATCTTGTCCACAAGGGACTCCAGCGAGTCATTCGAGTCAACAGCGACAATGTCCACCCGAGGTACCATGATTTCGCGCGCCACAGTCTGGTCGAGCTGGAACACTCCCCGGATCATCCTGACCTCGTGCTCATCCAGCATCTCCTCGGTCGAGTCCACTGCAAGTGTGAAGTCCAGTGAAGGATCGGACGGAGGGGACGCCTCCGTAAGGGGGCTCTTGATGATCATGGCCTCGATAAGCAGAACAGGTCGAAGCGGGAAGGATAGAAGCCATGCGACCCTTGGCATGAACTTGCAGAGACGGTCCGCGTGACGTACGCCAAGAGAGCGGGCAACATAGGTAACTGCCGCGAGAACAAGTAGCATAACCACGGCGCCGGCTGAAGTCAGGTCCCATCTCACGCCCCAGCCAGACCAGATTACCGCCGTTGCGGAGACCATCGCCGCCGCCAGTGCTATGAGGTTGAGTAGTCGAAGTGGAGCGGTGGGTCCGGCAGGGAGGTCCATTACAAGCCGAAGCGGCCTGGACTGACCTGCTTGACCGTTCAGGACGTTCGAAGTCAGTGCTTGGATCCTGCCGGCGATGGAAGCGGCTCCCAACTCAGTGATGGCGAACACCAATACCGAGATGCCTAGTGCCAGCGCCGAAAACGTACTGTCGCTCTCCAATTTAGTGCTCCAGTGTCGGAGGACCCGAGGATCGGTTGGACTCAGAGTCGCTTCCGTCGAAGCGCTTGCGTCTTATGCGTGCCGGCGCGCCAATGGCGCCTGAGTCTGGAGGGACGCTCCTGTTGACCACCGATCCGGCCGATGTATACGACCTTTCCCCTATGGTAACCGGCGCCACCATCATGGTGTCGCACCCTATGAAAGCGTCATTGCCAATTACGGTCCGGTGTTTGTGCTCACCGTCGAAATTGCAGGTGATCGACCCTGCGCCAATGTTGACGTTGGATCCGACCTGTGCGTCACCAATATAGCTGAAGTGGCCGGCCTTCGTTCCTTGCCCGATACGGCTGTTCTTCACTTCAACGAAGTTCCCGATGTGGACCCCGGCTTCCAGGCAAGTGCCGGGTCTGATATGACTGAATGGCCCGACGTCGACATTAGACCCCAGGGTCGCCTCCTCAATGACTGAGGCGACAACTTGCACACCGTCCCCAATGTTCGAGTCTTCAATGATCGAATTCGGTCCTATCTCGCACTCGACGCCAATTCGAGTTGCTCCCCGGATGTGCGTGTTGGGCAGCACGATAGTATCAACACCCACCTCGACGTCGCAGTCGATATAGACCGACGTCGGATCTGGCATTGATACTCCTTGGAGCATCCATTGCTCTCGTATGCGTTTCCGCATGACCGACTCGGCCGCTGCCAGCTCGACGCGCGTGTTGACTCCAAGCGTTTCTGTTGGATCCTCGCTGTAGTACGTTGCTACTCCCAGGTCTGAGTTCGCGGCCATGCCAATGAGGTGGGTCAGGTAAATCTCGCCTGTAGTCGAAGCCTGGACGCGCGGAAGACTATCCCACAACCAATCTGAACGGAAGCAGTACACTCCGGCGTTAATTTCTCGTAGCAGTAGCTCCTCGGCATCTGCCTCCAGGTGTTCGACCACAGCGCTGACCTGTCCTGCCGAGTCACGGACCACGCGACCGAGACCATCGGGCTTGTCTACTTTCGCGGTCAGCATGGTAACGGGAACTTCTGAACGTAAGTGGGCCTCAGTCAGCGCAGTCAATGTACTTGACTGGATCAACGGTATGTCAGCGTTCATGACCAGGACGTTGTCGTGATCCTTTACGGCATCCCGGGCGCGAGACAGCGCATCTCCTGTCCCGAGAGGCTGTGTTTGGAATGCGTACTCGCAGGTGGTGCCCAATGTGCCGACGACACCAGACGAAGCGTCTCTCACGACGACGACGACCGGATCATTCCCGGCCGTTCGCGCAGCCTCACAGACGATCGACACCATTGGCTTGCCACAGACAGTATGCAGCACCTTGGGGATGCGGGACTTCATCCGCTTGCCTTCTCCCGCAGCTAGGATGACGGCGGCGAACGAGGTCATGGTGCGGACACAAAAAAACGCCTAACTGAAGGGCAGATGCCAATGCCCAAGTCAGGCGCGGAGCTGCTGATAGATCTATCAGATAAGTCGTCCACTTTCGAGAATGCTAGCAAAGGGCCTCCCAAGTGTCAATGATCTGGACATTTCTGAACGCGTCGTTCTATCCTAACCCCGTCCCGCTCCAACGAGAGCAATCACACAGTATCACCCGGAGGATTAAACACATGGCCCGCTTCAAAGTCGCCGTTCAGAGGCCCACAAACGTAACCTACGCCCTCGGCGGCGGTGGGTACGACTACGAGATGGAGTACCTGTCCACTATTGACGCCGAGATTGTTGAGTTTGAGGCAGCCAGCGAGGGCGAAATTATAGAACAGGTTCGCGACTGCGACGCCCTGATCGCTCGTGGCGACCGAATCTCGGAGTCGATCATCAACGGTCTTGAGAACTGCAAGATAATTGCTCTCGGCAGTGTCGGTGCAGACACCGTCGATGTGCCGGCCGCCACGGCGCGCAACATACCCGTTACCAATGTCCCGGACACCTTCATCGAAGAGGTCGCTGACCACACCATGATGTTGCTGCTCGCGACGTTCCGGCGCCTGACGCTGATGGATGAGATGGTCCGCACCGGGCGCTACGGGGAAGGGAGACCCTACCTCAACCAGTTCCCGAGGCTGTATGGTCAGACGCTTGGATTCGTCTCGTTCGGCCATGTGGCCAGGGCGACTGCCCTCCGCGCGGCGCCATTCGGGCTACGTATGATCGCGTTCGATCCATACATCGAAGAGCTGACGATTACCAGCTACGGCGTCGAGCCGGTCAGCCTGAACGAGGTGCTGGAGCGCTCTGACATCGTCTCGATGCACGCGCCGTCGACCTCTGAGGTCCACCACATGCTCACAGAAGAGCACTTCCGTCGCATGAAGCCGACCGCCCTATTCATCAACAACGGGCGCGGTCCTACGGTCGATGAGGCTGCCCTGATCAGAGCACTCGATGAAGGGTGGATAGCCGGAGCTGGTCTCGATGTGACCGAGATAGAGCCGCCGCATCCGGACAACCCGTTGCTGAAGATGGACAACGTCATCCTGACGCCGCACGTTGCGTCTGCATCGGCAAGGATGTCACCGGAGGCACGCCGCAGGGTAGGGCAGGAGATATCGCTGGTGCTTAGCGGACGCTGGCCCAGGACCTGTGTCAACCCGGCAGTGTTGGTAAAGACCGACCTGATCCGCTGGCAGCCCTACTCGATGGAGCGGGGCCCCGGCTCCAACTAATCTAGGAGTCTTCCGGCGCGGCCTCTGGCACGTATCTCGGTGGCCGCGCCAGTTGCACCATCAGCATGGTGCTAGCTCCCAGGGCGGCGAACGCAATGAACGCGTATTCGTAGCTGCCGGTCAGATCGAATGCAGCGCCGGCGGCCAACGCTCCAATTGCTTGACCAAAGCTGGTTAACGGCTCCGTAACGCCTCTAATCGTTCCGAGTGAGCGACGCCCGTAGTAGTCGGCGTATGCGACCGGCGGCACCGAGAGCATTCCGCCTAGCCCGAACCCAAACAGGGCTGAATACACCAGCGCCTGGGTAGTCGAGCTTGTCGTCATGAACAGGACCGAGCCGAGCACCATGACCGCGGCTACCATAGTCAGGACATGCCGAGCGGGAACTCGCTCGACAATCCAGCCCCAGGCAATGCTCCCGAGTCCGAGGAACGCAGCGTTGAGTCCGACCCCTACTCCCGCGAACACGGGGCTGAGCCCTTCGTCGCGCAGGAATGCTGCCAGGTGGGTGTTTATTCCGGCCTGCATTAGGAACAGCAGTCCGGTTCCTGTGGCCAGTATCCATAGTGCTGGCGTTTTCGTGGCGGCCTTCAGAGTCCACTCGGGCTCCTCGTCCGACGACGACCCGTTCGACCCCTTGTCAGACTCGACCGCCTCGTCGCCATCCGGTCTCAGTCCCACGTCTTCAGGGCTCTGAGCAATCAGTAGTGTCGCGGGTAGCAGCGCGACCGCCCAGACGATCAGGCCCAACACAACCCACGCATACCGCCAGCCGTGCATGTCTATCACGATGGACGCGACCAGCGGGAACATGATCATCCCGATAGAGTGGGACAGGAACAAGACCCCGCTTGCCCTGCCGCGCATTCTGATGAACCAGCGCGATGCCACCACCGACGCGCCAATCTGCACCGGACTGGAGAATATGACCCGCCCTACGCCGTAAGCCAGGTAGAACGCGATCGGCACAGTAGTCCACGCCAGTGAAATAGTGGACAGACCCAGGATGAACACGCTCGAAGCGAGCACAATGCGAGCGCCGTACCGGTCGATCAACCAGCCCACGACCGGCGATGCCCCGGATGCCGCCAGGCCACCGAAGCTGGCAGCTCCCGCTATCAACGTGCGACTCCATCCCAAGTCGTCCGCGAGAGGAAACATGAACACCGCTATGGTCAGGCTGGCTGCCGCGTTCCTGACGATCTGCGTGCTGCTGGCCGACCCCAAAACTACCCATCCATAGAAGAACGGGGTCCTGTGTGCGAGTCGAGGAGCTAGGTTCACTGAAGGTCCGTGGGCATTCTCAGTCAGCGGGCGAAATGACCAGCGGATGCTAACACCGGGCCCGATCCACAGTCAATTCTGCGGCCGCCGCCCAACTGAGCGGCCACGAGCACTGAAACGGCGAGTGTAATTTGGAAGTCGTGGTACACCTGCCCGGACTGTACTGCGATCTTTTCAATAGGAGGTAACGATATAGTTGATGACGGTCACTGCTGCCGCACTCCTCCCACTCCCACTTTTGGCCCGAAGCACAAACTGAGGCTGCGTACCGATTCTCTGAGGCCAGCTTACTGGTCACCGTTCGTCTTGAAACCGGACAGCAGTTTGGAGTCAAGCATTCAAACTGTCGTGAAATGCCCTCTGTCCTTCATGGTTTGGACTAGAGTGTTGAACGCCGGTATGAGTATTCCTTCTACAGCTGGGAAGTCCCTTCTTCGCTGATTCTCTATGTATGAATGAGCGTCCCGGTTCCTAATCACTTGTGTAAGGTACTTGTGTGCTGCCTTCAATCCTTTGCTTTCGGATTCTGCGATCCCACGACATTCGGACAACTTATCGAGTTTAACCCTCCAGATGTCCCCCAACATGCCATACCCCCCTTTCGGGGACTTTTGGGATTGTAGTACCTGGTCAATCCAACTCGCCTTTTCTGTCTCATCTGAATAGACTGGGTATCCGAGCTCCTGAGGCTCACCTCTTACCAGCCCATTGCAGACGAGAGCCGCTTTCACTAAATTTTCTGCACCGACCGAAAACCACACCCACACCATGTACCTGCCGAAATCAGGGTCAAAGTTCTCCCTCCACCATTCCTCAAAGTCATCCTCGTCGTTATTGCACACGAAAGAATCACCGCAGTAGCGAACGAGCCCGCTTGATTCCAACAGACTTCTCCCTGCCCCGAAGAGATTTCGACATTCATAGTGGTTCATATTGACATCCTCTAATGGTTTAGATTGGTCCAAGGCCCCACAGTTCTGGCCACCGTCATCTGCGGCCTTCCTCTACTTGCGCGTAACCATATGGGCTCACATGGGATAGTACGCAACCCACCTCTATTCATCGTACAACCAATACGGTGCATCGCCCGCGGGATTCAAAATCACTCTTGAAGAGCTGATCGTCCCTGATAATTCGCTGGGGATCATACACTACGAACAGAATGTGCCTGTCCAGAGGGTATTTCGTCATATCGGCGGCGATACCGTCAGACACCTTGCTGGGTGTTGTAGCGCCCCGTGCATACTTGGCCTCGACGAGGATATCTGAGTTGTCACCCCCATGATCAGGTACGGTGTGGCCTCCCGCGAATGAGACCGCTGGATGTTCCCTGCGCAGGTCAATCTCGTGCGAGTTCAAAAGAGTCCCTATCTTGGTGTTCAGATCTGTTTCGTCTTTTGGCGGATTGGCACCAAACATCCTTCCAATAGCCGGGCTGAGCAACTCGCAGAGTCTGTCCACTAATAGCGATACAGGGTCCTTCAAATACTCACGTTCAGAGATTAGGCCAAGCAGCGAATCTCGGGCGACGACGGAGTACAAGTCATCGTGCGAATCTCTCATCCGCTTCATGGCGAGTGCCACTTGGTCCCCGTGCCGCTTGCACAAGTCCCTGACTAGGCCGAGTCGCTCGAATTCACTCCCTCTATCCGGAAGATAGTCCACGATATCGGATAGCTCAGCCGCCAGCTCCATAAAGAAATGGTCTTCGTTCCATGTGCTGAAGTTCTTGGCTTGACGGACATAGTCTACGACCGTCGTCTTGACTTCTCTGTCTGGGATAGCGGTGGATATGATGTCGTTGGCATAGATCCCAGAGTCATCGATGTCGTCAGCCTGAGACGCATATGCGGCGAATCGACGATCTACACATTGTGAACATCCTCCGCAATGCGTAGCTTGTCCAAGATTCTGGAACGTCTTGCTACATGATACCGAACTCGGTATCAGTTCCGGGTGCGTACCGTCCCTCAGTAGCGCCAACGTATCTGTCTTCGTCTTCCACAAGAACGGCAGTTGTATGTGCATCTCGCATTCGCCAAACAGACAGAAAAGCTGCTTCAGGTGGTGTATCGTCCTGGGATGCGTAGTTCGACTGGCTCTGGCTCCACCAAGGTCAGCTCGACGGGGGAAGTTTATGCCTGTGATCCCGTTCTCATACACGCTGAAACCGTCTTGACCGAATGCTTGAGCAATGGCGAAAGCGATACTTGTGTACAGAAAGGCCCTAGAACGCTGAGTCTCCTCTACTGCGCGGATGCCCTTAAGGTGGCACTCGAACTTGTAGTGGGAGACTCTTCCTGGGTAGTGGTCATTGAGTGCAGCAACCAATTGTCGTTGAGTCTTCACCGTCCCCGGCTGGGACTGGTGACTGACAAGACAGACCTGTTCGCTGGTAACTTCAAGGTAGTTGAGGACGCCTGCGAGAGAGTCTATGCCTCCTGAGAATAGCGCCACGTTTAGGACTTGTGAGTTCTCCATTTGGAATTGTTCATCGTCGAACAATCCGGTCCTTGGAGTGGAATGGCCGGGCTGAAATGAGAACCTGTACTCTCGATCGCCCGTCATAAACTGCAACGCCCGCGATAAGCAGGCGGAGACATCGTTGCGTTTCCAGAAGGCGTAGTCACGAACCTTGACGACGAAGTGGAAAGATCTTGCCCAAGCGTGGTACTCTACGGCGACCTTCGGGCCACGGCTACTCATCCTGTCAGCACAATAGACATATGCGGCTAGTTCGAGCAGGTCGAGTGTTCGGTCCGGCAAGTGGTACACATTTCGGACAAAGTTCGGAAGCCCGAGTCTCACGTTGGGCAGGCCGCCTTCGCTATCCAGATAGTCTAGGACTATAGCGCCCTTTTCGCCGGAGTTCTCATCTGGTGGGGAAGCCCCGTTGCACAAGACCAGCACGGGAGTGCCGCTACTCATGAGCGTTGGCCTCCCGCCTCAACTCCTCCCTCATCTTGCCGAACGCGATGGACAGGAAGTCTCTTGATTCGTCTATGGACGGGTATCTGTCACGAGCATGGTTGTTGAACCAACCGGCAGCGAATGACTGCGTTATGCGGGAAGTCTCGAAGGCGAATCTCGAAACACCATCTATATGGTCTCGCAGCTGAGAGGAGAAACGGTCACGCTCTGGGATACTCGCCATCGAAGCCGAAGCCTCTCGCTCCAAGAAATAGTTCAGATATCTCTCAGTGAACTTGGAGAAGAATAGCCTTGATACCTCGCAGAATCCCGCTCCATTGTTCGCACGCTGCCAAATGTCTCTGGAATCGCCTGGATCAGTGAACAGGCTTGCTTGCATGCTCTGCTGAGCGGACCAAAGGGAGATGGCGTCGGCGGATGCCTTTGCTGCAATGTCGGCGTATTCCCTGGAACCTTCTTGGGCTTCTACCCATGATCGAAGCTGCCCAATAAGCCTTAGGGTGGATGGACTCCCTTCAAGGTCGATCCTTGGTGAGAAAGTGGACTCCCCGGAATCTTGTAAAGATGCGCTCTTGGTCAGCGCTACTAGAAACTGGAAGGCAGCAACCACCCCGTCATCCGAATGGATCTTCCTGAGTTGAGCACGAACGTTCTGAAGGGTGGCGTTCGCTATGGCTGCGACGTCCTCTGGAGAGCCGGACGACTCTTCCAACTGTGCGACGACATCCTGCCACTTGTTGGTGTGAGGAAGAGCGCCTACTCGCTCATGCCCCATGTTCTATACCCTCACTCTGACAGATGATCGCAAGGATGTACCCAGTGCGTCGGAGAGGTTCGTAGAAATGATGATGAGAACCGCCTCTACCTAGAGGTTTGGTGCATCGGAAGGGCAAGAGGAACTTTTCTGTCGGACCCCAGATGAGGCCCCGCGCTTAGTCAATCCTGCCCGACTGAAGGCTAGGTACGGCTCACATTATCGGGGTTCTGTCGGTCGGCTGGCAATGTCGCCTTGATCGCTTTGAACGACTCTAGCTGTGGGATTACCTTCATGCGAGATGATACAGATACCACCCGGCACTGGCTCCGACCAAGGCTAACGACCCCTAGTACCCTCGGGCTTCGTCTGGGCCGGAGGGTTGCACACCTGCGTGGAGGAGGCCGGTGACGGGGGCGATCATGACGCCGCGGGGTCTGGAGAAGCCTCCGCCGGTGAAGGGCTCCGGGACGACCTCCACGTTGTGGCCCATACGGGCCAGCGCCTCGACCGTCTGCGGGTCGATCCGGTGGTCGACGAAGGTCTCGCGCTCGGCGGCGTCGACGCTGGGCGCCGTGATCGCCTCCTGGATGCTCATCCCGAAGTCGATCACGTTGGAGATGACGTGGGCGATACGGCAGATGATCCTGCGGCCGCCTGGCGCTCCAACGGCGAGGAAGGGGATACCGTCCCTGAGCAGCAGCACGGGCGCCATGTTATTCATCCCGCGCTTGTAACCGGCGATTGAGTTCGCCGCGCCGGGCATTGGATTGAAGACGACCATGCCGTTGGTGAGGAGCACTCCGGTGCCGGGCACGACGACTCCTGAGCCGAAGCCTCCCACCGCGGTTTGCGTGCATGCGACCATGTTCCTGTCGCGGTCTACAACGCTGAGGTGGGTGGTGCAGTCGCCCTCGCTGGGGGGCGACGCAGGGGCGGCGCGCTCTGGCCGCAGCTGAGGGTCATAGTGCCAGGGGTCGTGCAGGGGACTGTCGGCGTAGGCGACCCACGGCTGTAGCTCGCGCTCTTCCTCCAGCTTAGCGGCCTCGCGGTCGATGGAGAGGGCGATCTCCCGGGCGTACACGGGGGAGAGGATTCCGTCGAGCGGTGCGCGCTCGAAGTCGGGGTCTCCGACGAAGCTGTAGCGGTCGGCGAAGGCGTGCCTTGCCGCCTCCGTGTACAGGTGCAGATGCTCTGGGGAGGCGTGCGCCAGGCGATGCAGATCGAAGCTCTCCAGGATCGTGAGGGTCTGCAGACTCGTGATCGTGCCGGCCGGCACGGGGGAGCCGAGCAGCTCGTACCCCCTGTAGGAGGCGCTTACAGGTTCGAGCACCTGCGCCTCGTAGGCGGCGAGATCCTTCGCGCTGAGGACGCCTCCGTTTCGTCTCATCTCCTCGTCGATGGCAGCCGCGATCTCGCCCCGGTAGAGGGCGTCCTTGCCTTCTCTGCCGATCCGTTCGAGGGTGTCGGCAAGGTCCCGCTGGACGATCTTCGCACCGGGCGGCGGAGGGTATCCATCCGTCAGGAAGATGCGCGCGGCCTCGCCATAGCGGACCAGGTTGTGCATGGATCTGGCGATCATCAGGCAGGCGGTGGAGTCGGCCTCGAACCCCTCCCTGGCGTAGTGGACAGCCGGCTCCAGCAGCTGCTCCAGCGGGAGTACGCCGAACAGCTCGTGGGCGCGGCACATGCCGGCCGTGATCCCCGGCACGCCTACCGAGCGGTGTCCGACAGCGTTGGCGCGATCCTCTACCTCGTATATGCCGTTACCTTCGACCGTCTGGCCAACGACGCGGAACATATCGGCCGTTGCGGCCTTTGGGGCTCGGTGGCCGTAGTCGACGGCTATGGTGCGACGCTCCGCTGTCATGTGGACGATCATCTGACCGTGGCCGGCGATGGAGGAGTTCCACGGCTCGATCACATTGAGGCAGAATCCGGTCGCGACGGCGGCGTCCACGGCGTTTCCGCCGCTCATGAGGATGTCGACGCCGACCTGCGCGGCTATGGGGTGCGCTGTGGCGACAGCGCCGTGCTCGACTACGACCTCGTCCTTGTCGGGCCGCCAGACGCTGCGTGTGTTCAACGGCCCAGGTCTCCCAGCACAACGTGGGCGGCATTGTGTCCGGGCGCGCCCGTCACCTCGCCGCCAGGATGCGTCCCGGCGCCGCACATGTATAGGCCTTCGACCGGTGTCCGGTAGTCGGACCACCCCGGCAGGGGCCGACGTGACATCATCTGCTGCGGGATCATGTCGAGATGCCTTATGTTGCCATCGGTGAGGCCGATGCGCTCCTCGATGTCCTCCGGGGTCAGCAGTGTCCAGTCGATTATGGCCTCCCTGAAATTGGGTGCGTACTTGGACACCTCGTCGATGAGCCGCTCGCCGAACTGCTGCCGCATCTCGGGCCAGGAGCCGTCCCGGACATGGGGCGGCAGGAAATAGACCCACATCGACAGCACGTGACGGCCCTCCGGTGCGACCGTCTTGTCGTACACGGAGGGGATCTGGACCTGGATTATCGGTGTCTCCGTGATCCGGCCGTTCTTGGCGTCGTTCCAGCTCGTCTCGCACTGCTCCACGGTGGGGCAGAGGCTGATCATGGCGAGGTGTTCCGGATTGTACTCGGAGCCCAGGTGTCCGGAGAAATCAGGTAGCTCACTCAGTGCGCAGAGGAACTTGGCGGATGCCGACTGAGTCTTTAGCGCCTTGACATCGTCGACGAATTCCTCGTCGAGATCGGCCCCGTCCATTAGCTTGAGGAATGTCCGCTTCGGATCCGCGTTTGACAGGACTACGTCTGCGTCGACCACCTCTCCGTCGACAAGCTCGACGCCGGTGGCTCTGCCGTTGCTCGTCAGGATGCGGCCCACTTCGGCTCCCGTCCTGATCGACACGCCCGCCGCCTCGGCGGAGCGCGCCAGCGACTGGGTGATGGAGCCCATGCCGCCGCGGACGATTCCGTAGTTCTCGGTGTCCTCGCGGAAGGCGCTGTACCTGTAGAGTGCGGAGATGTAGGCGCTGCCCGGCGCGCTAATGTCTCCCATGTCCATCGCGCCTGTGCTTACGGCCGCCTTGACCTCGTCCGAGACGAAGTAGCGGTTGATCAGGTCCCTGAGCGGGACGGTCAGCAGCGTCTCGAGGAGCTCCTCCTCGCCCTCCTGGCGGAACCGTTCACTGAGCTCGGCGAGCGAGGGAGGGGTGCTGAGATAGTAGTCGCTGAGGATGCGCACGGCGCGGTGCCACAGTTCGGCCCATTCGAGCCAGGCGTCGGCGTCCTCCGGCGATAGCTTACGGAGCTCCTCGGCCGTCTTTTCATCGTCGTGCCAGAGGGTCAGCGCCTTACCGTTGGGGAAAGGATGGACTCGGGATGGATCTATAGGGTAGACGTGGAAGCCGTACCTGCGCAGCTCCAGGTCGTCGATCACCTTCTGTTGAAGGATGTGGCAGATGTAGGAACATGTGGAGATCTTGTAGCCGGGGAACCACTCCTCTGTCACCGCGGCGCCTCCGACGACGTCCCTCCGCTCCAGCACCTGGACGTTCAGCCCGGCCCGTCCGAGGTAGCCTGCTGCCACCAGGCCGTTGTGCCCGCCGCCAACGATGACGACCCTCGTCTTCTCAGCCATGGTAAGCGCCTCCCGTCTATGTTGCGGCAATGTTAGCAGACTAAAGCGCACAACGAGCGAGTGTTACGGCACCCCGCACGTACCTGATAGAGATGTGGGAAATCCCGGGCCCACTGTGCCGAGGAGGTTCACCTTGGCCAATTCCTCACGCCAGCGTGTAGAGCCGGTTCAGGGGTGCCTCGCTCATTGGACTCGAGGTGACAACGCTTCCATCCACGCTTATCCGCTTGCTTTCGAGATTCACCTCTATCCTGGGGTTGAAGCTGTTTCTTACCATGCTCCGCTTGGTTACCGTTCGCACGTCCTTCACTGGCAGGAGCTTGCGTCGTGTGCCCAATCGCCTCTGAAGGCCCGACTCCAGTGAAGCCTGAGATACGAAGAATGCGCTGCAGCTGGCGGCGGAGTTTCCCAGGGCGCCGAACGATGGCCCGTACGTCACAGGCTCGCACTGCCTAATGGAGGCGTTTCCCTCGCCGGAGGGAGACCACGCCACCAGGCCGCCCTTGATGACCATGTCTGGTTTCACGCCGAAGAATGCGGGACTCCAGAGCACCACGTCGGCCATCTTGCCTGGCTCCAGCGAGCCCACGTAGGACGATAGGCCGTGGGTTATGGCGGGGTTGAGCGTGTACTTGGCGAGGTAGCGCAGGATACGCTCGTTGTCGTGCTCAGGGTGAGTCGCTCCTCGCTCCCCCTTCATCTTGTGCGCCAGTTGCCATGTGCGAGTGATTACCTCTCCAATCCGTCCCATGCCCTGCGAGTCCGAGTTGATGATAGGGACCGCGCCCATGTCGTGGAGCACGTCCTCGGCGGCCATGGTCTCGCGCCGCAGCCTTTCGTCGAGAGCGGCGACCTCGGGTGGGGCGGCCACGTTAACATTGTGCACCTGCGCCGTCATGTAAAAGTGCTCTTCGTATGTGCTGACCGTATATGGAATCGTAGGCGTGGTGGAGGACGTGATGATGTTGTTCACTCCCGCCAGCCTGATGAGGTCGGGCGCGTGACCACCGCCCGCGCCTTCGACGTGATAGGCGTGGACTGCGCGTCCGCCTATCGCTTCGATGGTGTCGGACACCTGCATGGACTCGTGAAGGCCATCGGTATGGAGGGCAACCGACACGTCGTACTCGTCCGCCACTCGCAGACATGCGTCTATGACGTAGGGATACGCGCCTTCGTCCTCGTGGATTTTGAATCCCGCGGCCCCCGCCTCAATGCTCTCCACCATTGGAGAGGGATGGCTCGCGTTGCCCCTCGCCTGGAGCGCGAGGTTGACTGGGATGTTCTCGAACGACCGCAGCCAGCCTTGTATTGTGGAGCGCCCAGTGGTGTTCAGACCAGCACCGACGAGCGTTGTCAGGCCCGCGCTCAGGGCCACGTCCATGAGCTTGGGGTTGTTGCCGAGGTGCACGTGGCTGTCCACGCCGCCGGGCGTGGCGATAAGGCCGTCCCCGCGATAGACGACGGTGTTCGGGCCGATAACGAGGTCGACATCGTCCATTATGTCGGGGTTGTCCGCCCTGCCTACCCCAACGATGGTCCCGTCTTTTATGCCGATGCTTCCTTTGAATATCCCCATCACTGGGTCCACGACGATTGCGTTCGAGATAACGTTATCCAGTTCGCTGTCTCTCGCGGGGCGATGCGAATACATCATCCCCGTCCTGAGATTCTTGCCCCATCCTCCCAGTATCTCGTTGCCGTAATCCGTGTAGTCTCTCTCTATCAGCGCGAACAGGTGCGTATCCCCGAGCCGCACGCGGTCTCCGGCGGTGGGACCGTACATGGACCCGTACTTCTGTCTATCAATTTCGAATGGCACGTTTACTCACCTGTGTCGAGAAAACCCTGAGCGCGGGCGCGGGCCAGCGCGTCTCCGACCTGCGTTTTCGACAGGGCGCCGTTCACAAAGCCCTGGTACCCGTACACCCTCCGCCTGCCCGCGATGTCTATGAGCCGGATTTCCACAACCTGCCCTGGCTCCCACCGGACACCGCTTCCTGATGGAACGTCGAGACGCTTGCCGTACGCCGCGCGCCTGTCGAAACTCAAACGCCTGTTTACCTCGAAGAAGTGGTAGTGTGAGGTCACGTATGCTGGATAGCGCGACGTATTCTCCACCGAGAGGACGACCGCGTCCCGCCCCTGGTTGCAGAGGATGCCCTCGCCGGCGGAGATAACCTCTCCTGGTATCATGATGACCTCCTCCCGATTCAGCGGATGGGGTTCCGCACGAAGACGAGCTTCGTGCCTTCCGGAAAGCTCGCCTCCACCCTTATGGGGTCCACCAGCTCGGGCACGCCTTCCATCACGTCCTCGCGTCGGAGGACTTGCGTGGCGCGCTCCAGCGTTTTCTGGTAGCTGTTGCCGTCTCTGGCAAACTCCATTATCTCATCGCAAATCAGGGCTGTCGCCTCCGGATGGTTCAGCTTCAGTCCCCTGGCTCTCCTGCGTCGAGCAAGCTCGGCCGCGCTGAAGATAGTCAGCCTGTCCAACTCTCGTGGTGTAAGTCTCATGGCGTCCTCTTTGCTTGGGTCGAAGTCCGCGTTCCGGTTTCCCCTGCTCATGGTAACAGCATGTCGGGAGGGAACCGCTTGATTGACGCAACGCGCCGGCAAAAGTAATTGTCGCTGCTCACCTTGCCACTTACGAGGAGGTCAAATTGGAACCGGGACGCTACGAGTTGGCGTGGTCCAGTTACAGGGAACCAACACAATTGAGCGGGGCATCGTCGTCAGCCCGAAGTCTACTCGAAGACGAGTGGAGCGGGTGGGGAATCAGTTCACAGTACAGTAGATCTGGTACCCCTGCCCGGACTCGAACCGGGGCACCCGGTTTAGGAAACCGGTGCTCTATCCTCCTGAGCTACAGGGGCACGTGGACTGTGAGCGTTCAGGGCCGTGAGCACGACCGCACGAAAATTCTGACAGGGGCCGGCGCTCCGTGTCAACACACGAGGTTGGTTCGAGCCTGTCCCACATTAGCAGTCGCCACCAGTCTAGACATTGTCCTAAGGCCGCAAGGGTTGTCCTACGCCTACTAAATTGACGCAGGCCCTGACCTTGGGGGGTAGCGGCCGTTAGCGAACCTCCTCATAGGGGCGGCTTCCGGGGACTTCGAGGACCTTCGAGACCTTTTTCGGTCGCCTGAAAAAAGAGTTAGCCACCAATGGCGGCGCTCAGAGGGCGACTTCCGGGGACTTCGAGGACCTTCGAGACCTTTTTCGGCCTGCGAAAAATAATTCAGCCGCGATTCGCGTTCAGTAGGGACAACTCGCTGAGCGTCCCTACTATCGGCGCAATTGTCTGGACCAGGACTTCATTACGGGGAAAGTCGGAATACAGAGGGGGACTGGGGATGAAAACAACGGTGTTATCGAGGTCTTCAGGGCAATCGCATTCTCCCAACATGAAGTCGCAGAGCAATCTCAAACCCGTTCGCCCTGAGCTTGTCGAAGGGCCGTTCATGGGTCGACAGACTCACCACGAACGGACTTATACCAATTCGCTTTGACTACGCCACAAACCTACCATGACACACAGGGTCTTTCGATTATCTTTCTAGCCTGTTCCCATATTGTCATGCTGAGCTTGCCGAAGCATCTGGTCAGCAGACCCTTCGCTCCTCTCAGGGTGACAGATTGGGGATAACCGAAAGACCCTGCCATGACACATTCTCATGCGTAGACCCCCGTCCGTCATTCCCGCGAAAGCGGGGGTCCATCGACCCCGGTGAGGGAGAATACGGCGTAATCATCCATAATTGGTATTATTAGAGAATGCGATTGCCCTGTCGAGGTCTTCGACTAAACTGGTACAGCTTCCGCTGGCTGCCCCCAATGGATTTCCGCCCCGTATCGGAGTATCGGGTAACGTCCTCTAGCGGCTAAACTTTTTTTCAGGCGACCGAAAAAGGTCTCGAAGGTCCTCGAAGTCCCGGCGAAACGACTCTGTATAGGCTGTTCTCGAACCGCGAACCTGTCCCAGGTTGGTAGGTGAGCTCTGCGATGGCTGCCTCACTACCCCTGGATTCCGGCCATCGCCTACCAATCTGGGACAGCATCGCTTGGTTCAGACCGTACCCGCCCGTCGCGCGAACTCGGCGCTTCGAATGTCCCGTTCGACTATCGAGCGGATGTACCGTGAGGTGATGCGCTCCACTTCATTGCGCACGCTATCGCTGAGCGTAGGTTCGCCGATTCCATCGACTGCTACATTGCGTTGGAAGTGCCTGAGAACGCGCATGGCAGACTCTGACACCGGAACCTTGTGCCCGATACCCAGTGCTCGGCAATCGGGACACAGCACTCCGCCGGCTGCAAGGTCGAGAACGTGGTCTCCCGGCTCCACGGCTGCGTCGCACTCCACGCAGTTTTCCAGCTGCGGACGGAACCCGGTTACGTCGAGTAACCGTAACTCGTACCATCTGCCCACAAGCCAGGGGTCGCTGGTGTCTTCAAGCGCTTCGAGGGACGCCGTAACCAGCGCGTACAGCGCACGACCAGGAGATCGCTCTTGTGAGAACAGGTCTGCGACCTCACAAATATAGATCGAGTGAGACAGACGAGCCAAGTCTTCCCGAGTGGCCGGGTGGTCGTCGCGCAGCGCCGCCTCAGTGATGACGTCGAGGTTTCGCCCGTATGCTGCGGCGAAGTCCACTACGTTGGTGAGGTCTAGGTGGCCTCGCAGACGCCCGTTGGGGCGGCGAACGCCTTTGGCAACCGCCCTTACCTTCCCCAAATCTGGAGTGAGAATTGAAACGATGCGATCCGCTTCCCCCAGAGGGTACTGTCGCAGGACAACTCCGCTTGTCCTGTACGTCCGCGACCTCACTCGACTCATGCTGTCAGAAGACCTGCCTGCCCTCAATCGCGCGGACAAGGGTTGACTGGTCGGCGTACTCCAGGTCACCTCCGACCGGTAGACCCCGCGCTGGCCGTGTGATCGACACTCCCAGTGAGGAGATCAGGCCGTGGATGTACATGGCAGTGGCGTCGCCCTCTACGTTGGGGTTGGTTGCGAGTATGATCTCCTGGACAGGCTCATTGGACAGTCGCCTGAGTAGTGGCTGTATCCTTAAATCGTCGGGGCCAATGCCGTTCATCGGTGAGATCGCGCCATGCAGCACGTGATACAGTCCTCGGTAGGAATGTGTGCGCTCGAGGGCGTGCACGTCAAGTGCTTCTTCCACAACGCATATCCGCTGAGGGTCGCGCCCCGGATCAGCGCAGATGTCACAGGGGTCATCCTCGGTGAGATTGAAGCACCGAGAACACATTGCGACACTGTCCTTGACCCCGATTATCGCCGCCGCTAGATCGTGGGCGTGCTGTTCCGGCATCCGGATCAGATGGAACGCCAGCCGCTGAGCTGACTTAGGTCCGATGCCGGGCAGCTTACTGAATTCCTCTATCAGCCTCGCGATAGGCGCGACCGAATATACGACCGGACTTGTCATTCTACGTAAGTCCCGGGATGTTGAGACCGCCTGTTAGCTCGCTCATCCTGGAGCTGACCATCTCCTGCGCGTTGGAAAGCCCCTCGTTCACAGCAGCGGTTATCAGATCTTGCAGTATATCGACGTCATCGGGCGAGACGACCTCCGGGTCGATCTCGATCGATTCCAATGTCAGCTTACCCGTGACAACTACAGTCACGACGCCGCCTCCAGCGGTGGCTGTAACTGAGGCGCTTTCAAGTTCTTCCTGAAGCTGCGCCATTCTTTTCTGTAGTTGCTGAGCTTGACGCAGCATTCGGCGGTTCATTGAGGTGTGTCCTCCTCGATTGTTTCCACCAGTCTCGCTCCCATCGCTTGGGCCGCGCGGACCAGGTGGCTCTTGTCAGTCTGTCGCTTGGACGCCCTTTCGCTTCCTGACACGAGCTCTACAGCGAGATCGAACTCGCTCCCCATCGCCTGCGCGATGGCCTGTTTCAGTTCTCGTTTGACCGTCGGATTGCCGACCTCCTCCTCAGCCCGTTCAATGTGCGAGCTGTGGGCGAATCTGACGACAATCCGGTTGTCTTCAAGATTATACTCTCGTGCGCTGCGCAGCAACGGCCCCAACTTGAACCGCGAACCGGTGTTTCGGAGCGCCCTCAACAGGTCTGGCCACACGGCGGCCAGCCGTTCATCCGGCTTGGTTGGAAGAGGCTGACCAGTGTTCCGTGCTGGAGCAGGGCGGGGAGCCGCCCTCGGCGCCGGAGGTGGACGACGCTGCTGCGCCTGGGGAGCCGACGGCCTGGTGCCGGGGTCCGCACCGCGGGGAGCCGGCCTTCCGGATGGCTGCTTGACAGGCGGCGGCGGAGCGGCGGCGACCACAGGCTCTAGGCTGGACTCGGCGAGTGCGAGCTCCAACGGCAGTGGCGATGATACGTCCTGCCTCACGTCGGCCTCGGCGAAAGCTCTCAGGGCGCGTAGTACCAGGCTGCCGTCGGTTCCCGCGGCGATCTTTGCCAGCCGCTCGGCGGTCGCGTCCGAGAATCGGGCCGCATCTCCTGCGCCGGAGGTAATGAGCATGACAGCGCGCAGAAACTCCGTAACGGCGCGTTGCAGCTGTCTGAGGTCCGAACCCTGATCGGCAATCCGGCTGATCAGACTGAGCCCTTCGGAAACTTTGCGTCCGACCACCATTTCGCAGAGGTCGAGCGCGTCCTCGTCACCGGTAAGCTCCAGCATGTCCCTTACCTGGTCGCCCGTCAGCGGAGACCCGTATGAGACAACCGCCTGTTCCAGCAGGTTCTCGGCGTCCCTTAAGCTGCCGGTAGAGTGACGCGCCAGCAGATCAAGCGCGTCTCCTTCCGCTTCCACTCCCTCTGCGTCGCTGAGCTGAGCCAACTTCTTATGGATCGCGTCAATCGGAATCCGGCGAAAGTCGTACCGTTGGCACCGGGAGACGATTGTGAGGGGGACCTTATGGACCTCGGTCGTGGCGAGTATGAAGATGGCGTGTCGAGGGGGCTCTTCAAGAGTCTTCAGGAGTGCGTTGAACGCGGCGTCCGTCAGCATGTGGACCTCGTCCACGATATAGACTTTGTACTGCGACAGGCTGGGCGCGAAGCCGATCTTGTCGCTGAGGTCTCGGATGTCGTCTATGCCGCGGTTGCTGGCAGCGTCGATCTCTATCAGATCAAGCGCACGGCCCTCGATTATCGCCATGCAATGGTCGCAGGAGTTGTCCGGCTCTCCGTTCTGTGGGTTCAGGCAGTTGACTGCCTTGGCCAGTATCCGCGCGGTGCTGGTCTTCCCGGTCCCGCGAGGACCGCAGAACAGGTATGCGTGAGTGAGCCGGCCGCTCGAAACGGCGTTCTTGAGCGTATTGGTGACGGTCTCCTGCCCTACGACTTCAGCCAGGGCACGCGGACGCCACTTTCTGTAGAGCACTTCAGCCATTACAGCAGTCGATTCTTGGTTGTAAGGCAGGGGAGGGTAGACGCTATTCGATAAGTCCCGTTCGCCGCATCTCCTCTTTCGCGTCGACCTCTATCGCCTGCATGATGACGGCGTCGGACTCATCTTCGTGATCGTAACCTAGCAGATGAAATATCCCGTGGGCAACCAGCGCCGCGACCTCGTTCTCGAGCGTATGCCCAACTTCCAGCGCCTGCCGTTCTGCCTGCTGTAGCGAGATAATCACCTCGCCGACTTCAGGCTGATGATCCGGAGGAAGAACGAACTCGAACTCGCTAGAGTCCCGGGTGTCATCGCTGTAGTAAGTGCCGGAGTGAACGTTGGAGAACGATAGCACGTCTGTCGTAGTGTCGAGTCCGCGATGCTCGGCGTTGAGATCGGCCACCGTCTCATCGTCTGCGATCACCACGGTAGTAAGCCCTTCGCCTTCAGTTCCTTCGACGGCGAGTGCGATTTCGGCCACTGACGTAAGCCAATGTGGGTCGACGAATTCTACGAACTCGTCAAACACTCTGACTTGGACCTGGACCATGACCTGGGGCTTATCTCACCGTCTTCGCACGACTTTGGCGTGAGCGTCGTTGGGGGTATTTGCCGCGCGGTGTGCAGCCACGGCAAGGATTAGCCTGTGCGCGTACTGAAGGCTTGGTCAGGGCGTCGTGTCAAAGCTCTTGTTGAGCCCGTCCTGTGACTGGAGGAACTCAAACAGGTCACTGTCAGCTGGAAGTACCACCGTCGTGTTGGACTCGAATATCTTGCGATAGGCCTCCAGGGATCTCTGAAAGCCATAGAACTCCGGATCGGCTGCGATTGCGGCCGCAAAGATCTTTATGGCTTCAGCCTCGCCCTCACCGCGTGTAATTTCGGCTTTCCTCTGGGCGGTAGCTTTGATAATTGCGGCTTCACGGTCCACGGCGGCGCGGACCTGCGCATCGATCTCTTGTCCCTCGGCGCGTTCCTTGTCCGCCTTTCGCTTTCGCTCGGACTGCATCCTTGCATACACGGACTCTGCGATCTCGGGCGGGAAGTCAGCGCGTTTGATTCTAACGTCTATGATGTCGATTCCGAATTCTCTGAGCTTGGGCTGGACGAGAATCTGGACGCGCTTCATGATGTCTTCGCGCTTGGTCGTGATTATCTCGGCTTGGTTGTCGCTCGCGATCTCGCGCCGCAGCTCGGACGTGATGATGTCCACTGCACGGGCCTTGCCCTGGCTCTCCGTCTGTACGGTCTCCCTGAACAGCACGGGATCAACAATCCGTCCCCGCGCGTACACGTCGATGATAAGTCGTTTCTTGTCTTTCGTAAGCAGCGACTCGGGCGGCGCGTCAAAGCTCAGCAGGCGCCTGTCGAAGTACGTCGTAGTATCAATGAACGGAGTCTTGGTGTAGAGACCGGGGCTCCTAATTGACTGTTGCACTTCGCCGAAGCGTGTGACTATGGCCAGCTCCTTTTCATCTACGATGAAGAAGAGCTGTGGCCCCACTATTGCCGCTACAGCCGCGACTATGATCAGGGCTAATGCCAGGAATTTCATCGAATAGCGTTCCTATTGGTTCCTGCCGAGCTGGGTTGGAAGCTCGCTGGTGTCGTTCAGATTTAGTAGGTTCAGCAGGCCTCCGCCCGCATCGTCGTCAATGACGTACTTTCTTATGTCGGGAAGGATGTCTTCCATCGCTTCCAGGTAAATGCGCTGTCGTGTGACTTCCGGGGCCAGTTCGTACTCACTCAGAACCGACAGAAACCGCTGCGATTGACCATCCGCATACGCGACTCGCTCCTGCTTGTACGCTTCCGCGGACTCTGTGAGCCGGGCGGCCTCACCTCTGGCATTTGGTAGAACGGATTCCCTGTATGCGTCGGCGAGGTTGATGATTCTTGCCTTGTCTTCCTTGGCACGTACCACGTCGTCGAAAGCGTCCTTGACCTGTTCTGGTGCGAACACGTTGAGAAGTTTGACCTCGCGGACGTTTATGCCGGTCTCGTACTCGTCTAGCAGACGCTGGAGGAGAATCTTGGTGTCGGCCTGCGTATCCTCTTTCTTGTCGGTGAGAGGGTCGTCGATTGGCCTGCTGCCGACGACTTGGCGCAACACGCTTTCGGTGGCGTCCTTGATGGTCTGACCGTCTGGATCAACCGCACGATACAGGAACTTCTGGAGCTCCTTGATGTCGTACTGGACCAAAAGCTGCACATCAACGATGTTCGGCGCCTCCCCAGGCTGACCAGCCTCGTCAGGATCGCCGGTTATCATGAGTGACTCGTCGAGAGCCGGAGTCCCGCCTCGAACTCCAACTTCCAGTTTGCGGATATCGTCCACCTTGACGATGTCTCTTGCCCCTATCGGAGTAGGCCACCACCAGTGAAGTCCCGGACCCTGAATGTTGTCAAACATTCCGAGCCGTCGGAGGGCTGCCTCTTCCCCGGGCTGTACGGTGAAGAAACCGCTCCCAGCCCACACAAGCGCGCCTATGCCGAACAGGGCGAGTATGATAATCGACCATATCCCGCCACCTCGGCCGATCCCGCCAATTCTGAACCGGCCGAAGAAACCCCTGATTCTCTCAAGGATCTGATCGAAGTTTACTTCTGGTTCTTCTGGCCGATACATGCTCTGGGACAACCCCGCGTGATTGCTAAACTGTCGTCTATTATAACGACATGGTAACACACGATGTTAGGGCGTATGAGGGCACTTCTCCGCGAGGGCCTGTATCAATGTCTTTGCGGCCTCCCATTTGAAGGATATTTCCCTCTTCCTCAAGAGAAGGCTAGAGTGAGGGTGAAATCCCCACCTACCATCCTGACGCAGGATCTGGGTAACGTCTCTCCGTTGACACACGAGGCGAACCTGATACCCTCTGTGCTGGCGTCGGCATTGCCTGTGTAACGAGAATCAGGGGGGATCCATGAAGTACGATGTCATTGTAGTCGGTGGAGGAGCGGCCGGGTCGGTCCTGGCGAGCAGGTTGGCTGAAGACCGGAATACCTCTGTCTTGCTGCTTGAAGCAGGGAAGGACTACCCAGATCCCGACAGGCTCCCGGACGAGATAAAGTTCGGCCACACCAGGTTTGCGGAAGCCCCTGACTCAGAACACAACTGGGCATTGCGCGGCACTGTTACCGAAGAGCAGGGCGAGATCCATGTGGCTCAGGGCAAGGTGATCGGGGGAGGATCGTCTATCAACGGTCAGGCAATGCAGCGCGGATTCCCCGAAGACTTCGACTCATGGTCCGCCCTCGGCAACGACGAGTGGTCTTTCGAAAAGGTGCTTCCTTTCTACCGAAAGATGGAACACGACCTGGACATACAAGACGATTTCCATGGCTCGGATGGGCCGATGCCGGTGCGACGACGCAAGTCCGGTGCATGGCCCGCCATCCAGAAGGCCTTCCACGATGCCTGCGTAGCGGAAGGGTATGGCGTAACTGAGGATACCAACGGCCCGAATCCCGCCGGCGTCGGCGTGTCTCCCACCAACAACTTGGGAGGCGTCAGGATGAGCGCCGCCATGACCTACCTCAATCCGATGCGCCATTGCCTAAACCTCACGATCAGAGGAGAGGTGTTCGTCCGAAGGATACTGTTCGAGGGATCGAAGGCCGTTGGCGTGGAGGCCGAGAGTCAAGGGGAGGTATTTACAGTCACAGCGGATAGAGTCATTTTGAGTGCAGGAGCTATCAGATCACCCCATATCCTCATGCTGTCCGGTTTCGGCCCTGGAGACAACCTTGAGGAAATTGGAATACCGCAGATCAACGACCTCCCAGGCGTGGGGCAAGGACTCTGGAACCACCTCAGTGCTCATGTCACCTTCAAGGTCAAGGGCGGCATCTCCCTCACTGCCGATCTTGAAGCGCCGCATTTCAGTCTGCACTACACGTCACGAGGCTCTGACGAGACCAACGACATGGTCTTGAGAACTGGCAACGTAGTGGACGAGCGGCAGGAGCGTGTTCCGGGCCTGCGCACAAGATACAGGACGGGGGAAGTCTCTCCCGACAGGGCGGTGCGGATATCCTGCACTCTCGGCCTTCCCAAGGGTTCGGGGTATGTTCGGCTCGCCTCTGCCGACCCCGGCGTCCAGCCGGAATTCAACTACTGCTACCTCCGGCACCCGGACGATATTCGGCGCGTCAGAGAGGGTCTGCGACTTGGAGTACGACTTCTCGAATCCGAGGCGTACAGAAATGTGGTAGATCATGTAATCAATCCAACAGACGACCTTCTGACGGACGACGACGCCATGGATCACTGGATACGGCAGACAGTGGGAACAGCCCGCCATGTATCTGGGACATGCAGGATGGGATCTAATTCAGACTCCATGGCGGTGGTTGACCAGTACTGCCGTGTAAAGGGAGTACTGGGGCTTTGGGTGGCCGACGCATCGGTAATGCCGAGGATTCCGAGGTCAGGCGGTATTCACCCCACCGTAATCATGGTCGCCGAACGCGCCGCCGAATGGATCTCCGCGGGCTAGCTGTGTCGGAACTTCTCGTTAATCCCACGAAACTAGCCGTTGATTTGCTGCCGGTAGGGTGAATCCGGATATCCGAAAGACCTCAAACTGATTCATGACGATGAGCGGAGTTCACTGTTCCTATATGCGGGGAAGGTATTTCTCTTTGTTTGCATACTCTGCACAGGCCCTGACTTCTCCGTAACACCAGTCAACGCCATGCACACGCCTTCATCTTCGTGTGTGCCGAAGCAATTCACCGAGAACTACCGGAGGTTTCCTTCCGATCAAGTAGCTCCAGTAGATTATCACTACTAGTGACTGATCCGGCCAGCGTAAGAAACTCTCCCACATCCTCAGATAATTCCCTTAGTCGCCGAATCTGGGGGCCGATCGGATCGACCGATGCAGGACCGTGAGCGTAGGTGCCATAGAAGGCAAAGTACGCCTGGTTGAGCTTGCGAATAGGATGGCCCCTATCAGTGAGTAATCTCCGCTGGTCCTCCATGTAGGCTTCCGCCTGCTCGACTTCTCCGTCGGCCAGCAGCCGATCGACTGTCACCCTGGTCTCCCTCATAAGCGATCCGAAATCGATCTCGGTGTGCTCCGTCAGGTCGGCAACGTGAAACTCGCGGGCGATCTCATCAACGGACTCCGGTTTCGCAGGCATCCGAGACTGCATCGTCGCGTAGGCAAGATCGCCAATCTCGTCGCCCGCGATGCTGGCGACAGTCTCGTTCAGTACCATGAGTTCAGAAGAGGCATAGGGATTGCGTCCCAATGGCTTCAGGAACAGATAGTGATGCACCCACTCGTGGGCCGCCAGTCGCAGCGTGTTCCGCAGATCGACTCCGTTGTGGACCGACGCCGGATACGTAGCGACACCGCCTATCTCCAGAACGAGCGGCGAAATGTCCTGCTCCTCCCTAACTCGTTCTTCGACTTCTTCCTGCTCCTGCATCGTCATGCTGGATTCCAGCAGCACGTCATCCAGTCGATGAATTCTGTCCCTTGGAGATGTGACAAGCACCATTGGCGGCTCCTCCAGCCTGACATCAACTGGAGGAAATACCAGCCTGCCAACTAGCCCTAGTCTCTGGTCCCTTACCACGGTGCTGATTTCGGACTCGATCTCCTCCTCGACGTCGTTGCGGATCGAGGCGCGTGAGCCACGAAGCTGTCGGACTTGGTCCTCCAACTCTCGGACTACTGCATTGCTGTCACCCCTGGAGCTTGCCGACATTAACTGGCTTGTGAGCTGCCTTATCCCGTCTCCTAGCTCGAAATACACAGCGACCCTCCGCAGACGCTCGGAGTCTGTAATCATGAAGCACGGAACTACCCTGCGGAGCCAGTGGGTCCACTTCGAGTGGAAGTTGGCCAGGTGCCATCCAACGAGATCGTACGCATAGGCTTTCGAGGCCGACTGCGTACTGCTCAACGCCAGTCCGTCACCTCGAAAGCCAACGAGCGTGAGAGTGATCAGAGTGATCGCCATCCACCTGGCAATGGCAGATCTCCTGAGTCCGCTGTGATTCCGGGACTCAGCCATCTAGCTGAAGATCAGCGCGCATCCGCATCCAGCATGTCATCCACGAAAGGGCGACTTGCCGATCCGGTCAACGACGAAACAGGTTAAGGAACCTGTCTTGGTACAAGTCGAATGCCCCCCACCGGTCTAGCTCGCGTCTGAGGACTTCCGGATCACCGCCTCTGGAAACGTCATAGAACATGCGCTCGATCCTCTGAACAGCCGCCATGGGAAGTCCGCCAGCACCGGGCGCCGGGTCGAAGAGGCCCTTGGAACCAAGCTCCTCGACATGGTGCGGAGCAGACCTGGAAGTCAACTCGTACATGAACTTTATCAGCGACACGTCCCAGAGTTCGTCCACGCCGACCATCACGACGGCGAGGTTGGCCTGTTCCCTTGTCAGCCGTTCGTCAATCCGGTGGGCAATTTCTCCAGCATCCCCGTTGACAATCTCCGTACCCTCAGGCTCGTTCCTGTACTGGTACAGCAGGCCCGGACTGTTGGGCCCATGCTGATTCGACACATACTCCAGGTAGCGATATGCCTCCGGGCTGAACCCTTCCAGGTTCATCGCATAGTAGGGCGTGACGATGGAAGGCTCCTCCGCGACGACCTTGCCGGTTCTCACCACTCCCTCCCTGCTGTCCGGTTGCAGGTCCCTGTAGATTGGCTCGGTCACCACGTAGTATGAGAGAGAAGTGATGCCAAACGTCGCTAGTTTCTGAGCAGGATATCTGACCACCCAGGTCTGCTCCGCGGCCCTGATCCAATCGAGTTGGTCTTCCATCTACCGGCTCCTACGGCGACGCAAACCCAGCCCGACCAGGCCGAGAACGCTCAGCGGGATAGCCAGGTCCGATAGCCGCATGGTCGGCGACGCCGGCGCGAAGCAGGCGGAGCCGCCTTCTCTTCTTTCCGCGCCACTCGTCTCGGAATCGCTCGCCGACTCCGGTTCAGGCGTCTGTGTGTCAGTTGACTGCGAGACCGCGGGAGGCTCGGTTGCCGTCGGCGCGGGCGCTGCCGCAGCAGCAGGCTCAGGTGTCGGGGTCGGCTCCACGCTGCCGACAGTCTCTGACCCTGCCTGCGGCGTCAAGCTGAAGAGACTAAGAGTAGGCCTCGCGATAGGAGTGGGCTTGGCACTCTCCCTGTCGGGGCGGACGTAGTGCTCGGCGCCGATCGTGTCTCTCCACTGGTTCTCAAGCTCGATTCGAGATACCCCGTAGATATCTCGAATCGAGCCCTCCATGTTCGTACCCCCCTTGAGCGTACTCAGGAGTTGGCGCATGGCCTGCGGCCCGTACCTGAACACCATGAACTGAATCAGGCTTCGTGCCTGACCGTAGAAGATGATTACGTCCTCAGGGTCGCCTGGGAGTATGGGCATAGAGGTTATCGGCAGCAGCCTGTCGGTCGCCATCGCGAATTCCAGGGCGATGTCGTAGGAGAACCCAGGATCGACGTTGCCAAATTCTGCGAGTCCTTCGTCCAGCCACGACGGAATGCTCCGCGCGGCGCTGTCTCCGGCGCGATGTGTCAGAATGTGCGTCACCTCGTGTGAGGCCGTACCTTTAGCCCGTCTGCCTCCCCCTAGAACCAGAAGGGTGCCGATGTTGGTGAACGCCTGTCCCTCGGTAATGAGCTCGCGTCTGATCGTGCTCGACCCCGGAGGAAGTGCTTCAAGCATCTCCTTGACGTTATTGTACATAGTTACGCGGATCGGCACCGTCGTGTCGGCGCCCAGGATTGGTCCCATGAAGTCGAGAGTGTCCACGATCGCTTCCAGAATGATGTCGGCCCTGGTCTTGACGGGCCCGTGGTACGCGACCGCTATCGGCCCGTCCGAGACCTCTTCCCAAGTGAATCTGGCGTCCTCGTATATGAACTCAACGGTTTCGGTTACCAGTTCGTTGCCCGCCGCGTCCCGTATCTCGAAGTAGTAGTAGATAATGGTTCCCGGAGGAATATAGCGGCCGGAAGTGTTGGTTCTCCAGAAGAGCTCGGAGTCCACGAGCTTGGCATCATCGAACTCCATGTAACCGTACACTTCCCGCTCTTGAGTTCCTGTACGAATCTTGACCGCAATCTCCTCGACCTCGTGCTCCGACTCCACATCTATGGAGAATCTCATTCCATCTGGAAATTCGCTAACCACGCCGGATGATGCAACTTTAATCGACTCTGCTGACGCTGACGTTGCCCGAGTGGATACCAGTCCGGAGGCGATGCAGATTACGATAGCGAGCGTGACCCGCGGAAGGACCAAGGCGATTCGGCTTGGTGTCAACATGAAACTCCTGCGACAGGAAAACGGTTGCAGCACTCGAAGCGCGCTTCAGGCTCAACGTCCGTTTCAGACATCTTGGGATGGCGAACTTTAAGGGTCGCCATAGTCAATGTACGTCTGCAACCATGCTCGGAGATTGCGCTAGCCATCATTGAACATCCCGGTCTTCTGAGTTAATCATGCGTGAAGTGTGGACCAGCCTATGGACCGCCGTGACAGTCGTCAGCGCGCCAATCGCACCCAGCACGACAAGCATCGTGATCGGCAGCCAGTGACCGACAATCAGTGCTGTCCCAATTGCGACAACCCGCTCAGGCCTTGTCATTACTCCGACCTTGCAGTCGATTCCAAGTCCCTCAGACCTTGCACGCATATAGCTGACCATGATGGACCCCACCAGCGCGACGTAGACGAGAATAGAGCCGAGATCGTCGTTCGAGGATAGGTAGAATGCGAGCAGTCCCAGAAGGACGACAGCCTCCGATACCCGATCAATCGTGGAATCGAGCAGAGCGCCGAAGTCAGATGCCTTGCCGGTCGCCCTCGCCAAGGCACCGTCGAACATGTCAAAGGCGCCCGCGAACAGTACGATAAGTCCGCCTCCCCACCAGTGCCCGGTAGCGATCAGGTAGGCCCCCGCGCCCGCGATGGCAAGCCCGATCAGCGTCACTAGGTTTGGGGTAAGTCCGAGCCGGGCAAGCAGACGCGCGACGGGTCGTTCTACATAGTCTGCAACCGCCTGTCGAGCGCTGTCCCGCCCCTTCATAGTCTCACCGCACAATGGTCTGGGTATCGAGACATATTAGGCAGGCAGAACCGACACGGTCAAATCTGGCGCTACAGAGTTGCGGTTACGGTCCGCTCGGGGACGAACTCCTCGTAGTAGTCCATGACCCGTCTTGCCACGCGCTCCCAGCGGAAACTGTCGGCAGTCCTGATTCCCTCCGCGCTCAGCCGCTGTCGCAGACGACCGTCGTCAATCAGCGCAGCCATCGCTTTCGCAAGGGCCTCGTCATCCTTTGGAGGGACTAGAAGACCGTTGTGCCCGTGTTCTACCACACTTGCGTATCCTTCTATTTCGGTTGCGAGTACAGGCGCCCCGGCAGCCATAGCCTCCAGCAGCACAATGCCGAAACTCTCTTTTCCAGTCGCCGGTGAGCAGTAGACGTGGGCGGATTTGAAGTACCTCGCCCGCAGCTCGTCTGAAGTCCGTCCAACTATGACGACGTCCTGAAGATTGCGCTCGCTCATGATTCGATAGCAGTCAGCATCCGGCTGACCTGCGCCGACTACGATTAGCCTCAACTCGGGCCGGTCCCACTTGAGACGGCTATATGCGGAGAGCAGGTACTTCAACCCCTTCCGCTTTTCGAGCCTGCCTAGGAACAGAATATTGACTTTGCCGTCCATCAGCTCCGGAAGTGGCTCTGCACGTTTGAAGTCATCCACCCTGACACCATTGGGGATGATCCTGTAGTCGCCGGGGAAGTGGCTGTTGACGAAACGGGCAGCCGGGTTGGACACTGCTATTCTTCCGTGTAGCCGGTTGAGCAGCCGGTTCGCCAACCTGTCCGGGCCTATAGCCCACCAGACACGCCTGCGTCGATAGCTGTGGAATGTTGCGACGGTGACTGTCCTGTCGGTATCTATGTGGCGAAGAGCGCTAAATGGCACGAACCCTACAAGCGGTTCGTGCATGTGGACTATGTCGAATCGTTCTCTCTCGAGTAGCGACTTGATCTGAGGATGAAGCCAAACTGACAGCGAAACCCTGGCGATTGAGTCCGCACTTCGTAGAGGGACCGCACGGCCCATCGGGATGAAATCAGGATCGTCCGAAGGTAGCGGCGAGGAGCTCGGAGCAACAATTCGTACCGTGTGACCCCACGTACGAAATTGGTCAGCGAGTTCACGAATGTGACTTTGAACTCCGCCGCTGTAAGCGTGGTCATACGGTGAGAATAGGCCGATTTTACAAGGTCGGTCCATACCCTCTCCTTGAGTCGGCGATCCGGAGCGTTTGTCAGCAGGCTGAGCCGCCTGACTTGGGGTTGGCAGCTCCGGGGGCTTGATCGTCGAAGTGCCGGATCGCCTCCATTCTATCCGTATCCGCGGCGAATGACCAGTCATACGTCAAGACAAATAGATAAAACAGGTGAGACGTGATCCTTGACTCACGCCTGAATTTGAGGACGTTTGACGCAGGGCAGGCTTTCCGCCTAGTTGTCCACTCCCGTTATGAAGTCCTCGACCATCTGTCGAGCGACTGAGTCAGTGTACTGGACCGGAGGGGACTTCATGAAGTAGGCCGACGGCCCAAGGATCGGACCTCCGAGTCCGCGGTCCTTTGCGATCTTCGCGCATCTGATAGCGTCAATTACGACCCCTGCTGAGTTGGGGCTGTCCCACACTTCCAGCTTCAACTCTACGTTAAGGGGAACGTCGCCGAAACTGGTGCCCTCAAGCCTGATATATGCCCATTTGCGGTCTGACAGCCAGGGCACATGGTCCGAAGGGCCAATATGGATGTTGTCAGCATCGAGGTCTACATCAACCTGGGACTGTACCGAGTTGGTCTTGGAGATCTTCTTCGAGGTCAGGCGGGTGCGCTCAAGCATGTTGAGAAAGTCGGAGTTGCCGCCGAAGTTGAGCTGGTAAGTCCTTTCCAGATCGACGCCGCGGTCCATGAACAGCCTCGTGAGTACTCGGTGAATAATCGTGGCGCCGACTTGTGACTTGATGTCGTCGCCGATAATCGGAGCTCCTGCGTTCCTGAATCTCCGCTGCCAGTAGTCTCCCTCCCCGCTGGCGACAAAAACCGGAATGCAGTTGATCATCCCGCATCCGGCAGCAAGGATCTGTTCGGCGTACCACCTCGTGGCATCTTCGGACCCAACTGGGAGGTAGTTGATTACAACGTCTACTTCCCGCTCTTTAAGGATTCCGACTATGTCGTCGGTCGGGCCAGGAGCTTTTTCAATGATGTCGGACATGTACTCGCCCACACCGTCCAGTGTCATGCCGCGCTGGACCGAGATGCCGGTGTGAGGGACATCGTGAAACTTCACTGTGTTATTGGGTTCAGCGTAAATGGCTTCTGACAGGTCCAGTCCGACCTTGTTGGCATCGACGTCGAATCCTGCGACTACCTTTATGTCACCTATCCCGTACTCCCCAAGCACAGGATGCATGATCCCCGGAATGCTGTCCTCTGGACCGGTGTCGGAGTACTTGTGTATCCCCTGGACCAGAGAAGATGCGCAGTTCCCCACGCCGATTATTGCCACGTTGATGTCAGCCAACTTGCTCCACCTGCCTCGCATCTGGATCGGGTCGTCTTCCAAGTATGCACGAGCGACTATTCGCAGGCACACGCTGCCGAATTGTAGCACCTGCCAAATAATGCGAACAAGCCGAGCGCGTCACTGCCGGTGCCCGTGCGTGTAGCTGGCCGCGCCCCGAATTGAGCCCGCATTGAGCCCGCATTGAGCCCACATTGAGATAGTAGCGATGCTGCGTATTCACTCGCAAACGCCTTACACCCTCGCCCGGCTGGTGGTAGAATCTAGGTTGCGATGTCGGCCGCCCGACGGCGCTATTCGCATCCCCAGACCCCGCCCGGAGGACGCTCTCAGAATATGCCCCTCGAGAACATCGTGGTTCGCGGAGCGCGCGAGCACAACCTCAAAAACGTCGACGTTACTATCCCTCGCAATAAGCTGGTAGTAATTACTGGTGTGTCTGGCTCTGGCAAGAGTTCGCTGGCGTTCGACACCATCTACGCGGAGGGCCAGCGCCGATATGTCGAGTCTCTGTCTGCATATGCCCGCCAGTTCTTGGGCCGGATGGACAAGCCGGATGTGGAGTACATCGAGGGCTTGTCGCCCGCTATCTCCATTGATCAGAAGGGAGTCTCCCACAATCCGCGTTCCACCGTCGGAACCGTTACTGAGATCTACGATTACCTGAGGCTCCTGTTCGCGAGGGTAGGGCGTCCCCACTGCTACAAGTGCGGACGCCCTGTTGAGCGGCAGACAGTTCAGCAGGTCGTTGACTCAGTCCTAGGTCTGCCGGAAAGGATCAGGCTGCAGATTCTCGCGCCGATGGTCAGGCGACGCAAGGGCGAGCACAAAGAGATCTTCGAGAACGCGCGCCAGGCTGGATTCGTCAGAGTGCGAGTGAACGGCGAAGTCCACGATCTCAGCGAGCAGTTCGATCTCGACAAGCAGAAATGGCACACGATCGAGATCGTGGTCGACCGTCTGGTGTCCGGGGACAGCGCAGACGTCGGCCGCGTCACCGACTCTGTCGAGACTGCTCTGCGAATGGCAGGGGGTATCGTCCTCGTCGATGTGGCCGGTGAAAATGAGATGCTGTTCTCCGAACACTTCGCGTGTGTCCACTGTAGTATCAGCCTGGGCGAGTTGGAGCCGCGCACCTTCAGCTTTAACAACCCCCACGGAGCCTGTTCCACATGTACTGGGTTGGGTTACAAGCTGGAAATCGACCCCGATCTGGCTATTCCAGACAAGTCGAAGAGCATAGCCCAGGGCGCGATCGAACCGTGGTCGCGGACGGGCACCGTGGCGTCGTGGAATATGAGCCAACTCGAGTCTCTCGGCAGAGAGTTCGACTTCACCGTCGACGACCCTGTCGAGACGCTCACGAAGCGACAGCTAAACGCGCTGCTTCGCGGTACAGGCCGAAAGCGGATTCGTATCACCCACCGCACTCAGCGTGGACGTACTTACCGCTGGGACACGCGCTTTGAGGGCGTTTTGAACAACCTTGAGCGTCGGTATGTGGAGACCGAATCCGACCACGTCCGTCAGGAGATCGAAAGATACATGTCGGCTCGGCCGTGCGCCGACTGCGGTGGGCAAAAGCTCAGGCCCGAGGCGCGGGCAGTCACCATAGCCGGATCGAACATCACCAGCATGACCGACCGGTCCATATCTCAGGCACTGGAATGGATCAATGTCATCTCTGGGAATGCCTCCTCTATCAACGGTACCGGCCCGGAAGACCTTTTGACCGACCGAGAAAAAGCCATTGCGGAGCAGATTCTGAAGGAGATCGAAGCCAGGCTGAGATTCCTCTTGAACATAGGTCTGGACTACCTCACGCTCTCCCGAACTGCTTCGACACTGAGCGGCGGTGAGGCCCAGCGAATCCGACTTGCCACGCAGATCGGGTCTGGTCTGATGGGAGTCTTGTACGTATGCGACGAGCCTTCCATAGGACTTCATCCAGCGGACGACCACCGTCTGATCCGCACTCTCCAGAACCTGCGCGACATAGGAAATACGGTGCTGATCGTCGAGCACGACGAGGCGATAATGCGTGCCGCCGATCACATCGTCGATCTCGGGCCTGGCGCCGGAGAGCACGGCGGACATATCGTAGCTGAAGGTACCGTACAGTCGATCATCGATACCCCGGAGTCTCTCACCGGCCAATATCTGGGTGGCACGAAGCAGATTCCAGTGCCCGGCGAGCGAAGACAGGGCAACGGCAAGTCCATAACTATCAGGGGAGCTCGACAGAACAACCTCAGGAGCATCGACGTTGAGGTCCCCCTGGGCCAGTTGGTCTGCATAACAGGCGTCTCCGGTTCCGGCAAGAGCACTCTCATCTACGAGATTCTGTACAAGAAGCTCGCGCAGACGCTCTACCGCGCCCGTGAGCGCCCTGGCGACTGCGACTCGATAGACGGCATTGAAAACATAGACAAGGTGGTCAATATCGACCAGTCGCCGATCGGTCGCACCCCACGCTCGAACCCGGCGACCTACACCGGCACGTTCACTCCCATCCGTGAGCTGTTCGCGACCGTCCCCGAAGCCCGAACGCGGGGCTATAAACCGGGCCGTTTCTCCTTCAATGTCAAGGGGGGCAGATGCGAGGCGTGCACGGGTGATGGCTACATCAACATTGAGATGCAGTTCCTCCCCGACGTAACCGTCCCGTGCGAGGTGTGCTCCGGTGCGCGCTACAATCGCGAGGCACTTGAGATCGAGTGGAAAGGCGCGAATATAGCCCAAATCCTGAACATGACTGTTACAGAGGCTCTGGAGCACTTTGAGAACATACCGCGCGTCAAGCGAAAGCTACAGACCATGTACGATGTTGGTCTCGGCTACATCCGACTTGGACAACCGGCCACCCAGCTCAGCGGCGGCGAGGCCCAGCGAGTGAAGCTGTCGACCGAACTCTCTAAGCGCGCCACTGGACAGACACTGTACATCCTCGACGAGCCGACCACCGGCCTGTCATTCGAGGACTGTTCACACCTGATGCGCGTTCTCCATCGTCTCGTGGACGCTGGGAACAGTGTGGTGCTGATCGAACACCACCTCGACCTCATCAAGAGCGCCGACTGGCTGATAGACCTCGGTCCCGGCGCTGGCGACAAGGGCGGCGACGTCGTTGCCCAGGGCACACCCGAAGACCTGGCCGCGATGGACCATTCACAGACAGGACACTACCTGCGAAATGTGTTGCCGAGCCTCGAACTGGAGCCTGCACAGGCAGCCGACTGAGGCAAGCCTTATTCGTTCGGCCCTTTTGCTGATCATTTATGGGAGTTGAGGCACAACCTGCCGTGTTACGATACTTGGTGCCTTGCTCTCGCAAAGATGCTCGACTGTCCGCTAATCACGTTGCACCGACGACTCAGTCGCGCTGCTGGTCCGACATGTGAATTCGTTACGCCCACTTATCCAGTCTGAGAGAGCCAAGCCCACATGACAAACGTAAGCCTGCATGTAGACGAATTCTTAAGCCAGACCCTGGTCGGCGTCATCAGTACCGTCGACGCTCAGGGCAGACCTCGCTCCGCTCCGATTTGGTACCAGTGGGAGGACGGCGCGGCCTACTTCTTCACAGGACGCCGCACACTCAAGTGGCGCAACCTTCTGCAAGACCCTCACGCATCGCTATGCGTAGACTGGCGAGTGCCACCGTACAGGTCGGTGATAGTCGATGGCACGGTGGAAGAGGTCGCTAGACCCCTGTACGACCTCGTGCTTTCGATGGCCACCCGATACTACGGAGAGGAAGAGGGACGCGCGTTCGCCGAGGGCTATCGAGGAGACCACCCTGATGTCGTCATTTTCCGTCTCGTGGCGACTCACGTGGCCGACTACTCGTCCGCAGAATAGCCCGTGCGTTACCTCCGCAATACCGGCAGTTGCAGCGCCGACGGGTGGTCCGCGTCGTGCAGAACAGTCTGTGTTGCCGGAGTCATTTCAGCCGACTGATCGTGAGGTGAGCCCGTGTGCCTCGCATACGCCGGGAAGTTGCTGGAAGATACTTCCAGCCTGATCCTATGGCCCTTGCGGAACAGCATCGCCGTGGGACCGACCTCCACCCTCAATTGGCAGATCTCTCCTGACTTCACCAGTGACGGCGCCTCCAGCGAGTCTCTATAACTGGCCCTGAGAATTCCGTCGCACACGTTAAGCGTCCGTCCGTCAGGATGCACGTCGACCAGTTTGCCTGTCCAGTCGGTATCCTCAGCAGTGGTCGCCGCCCACAGGTCGAGCGTGACGTAGCCTGTCACTTCAGTGTCCCGTTCCAGCGGCTCCGACGTGTATACGAGCACGTCGCCCCGTGACTCTACCCCGCGCTGGTCCTGGACTCCGACATTAAAGAGCGTAGGGACGCCGCCAAGATGAGCGCCGCCATTCGTCGGAACCGGATTCGCAGGGTTGTACAGAAAGTGGTCAGGCGATTCCGACACCGCGGGCGGATCGGCGGACAGTTCCCCGTCTCCGTTCAGAGAATTCGCTCTGCCCCCGCTCCGCAGGAACAGCGTCATGGTCTCGGCGTCTGGCGGAGGCCAGGCCTCCTCGGCCCGCCACTCGTTCGCGCCCATTACGAACAGGTAAGCGCTGGGGTCGGTGTCGACTCCGTTATCCTCGCCCCTTAACCACCGGTCGAACCAGGCGATTTGCATCCCGTGCCAATCAATTGCGGCGCCCGACGCCGACGGTCCGAAGTAGCCATTTCCTGCCGATGGTTCTGGGAGTGCCTGGTGCAGCCACGGTCCCACTACAAGGTGCTGCTGGGACCGTGCTAACTCGCTCCCTCCCTGTTCCTGCATGTCCTCATGGTTGCGCAGCGTGGCGCGGATAAAGCCGTCGTACCAACCCCCCTGGTTTAGAGCAGGCACTGTTATGCGATCGTACTTCTCGCGCGGAGCGAACGACTTCCAATAGTCGTCATATGTCGAGTGTTCGAGCCAGTCGTAGTAGTAGTCGCAGACCTCTCTGAGAGCCGGCATGTCGCCCAGCGGCAGGTGATTGGCAATCGCGAACGGATCACGGCGCCACTCGCGCAGCAGCGCTCGCGCCTCTGGGTGTCGCATGGACCGAGGCGCAAAGTCGTCCAGCACGAAACCGGACGCCCAGCCGCTTATCCAGAACAGTTGGAAGACGCCTCCGAGATACGTCCAGCTATCGTAGTAAGAGTCCGCCGTCACACCCGGAACGATCGCCTTCAGGGCCGGGTGCGCTTCAGTGGCGGCCAGCCACTGCGTTGCCCCGTGGTACGAGATTCCGAACATCCCCACGTTGCCGTCGGACCACGGCTGGGAGGCGATCCAGTCTATTGTGTCGTAACCGTCTCGCGCCTCGTTGACGTATGGATACCATTCCCCATCAGAGGCGTGACGTCCCCGTACGTCCTGTATCACTACCGCGTACCCTCGGGCCAGCGCTCTCATCGGATCGAGGTACATGCTTCGATACCGTGGCGAGTGTTTGCCGTAGGGAATCCGATGTAGGAGGGTAGGGTGCCGCCCGCCGCCCGCCGGCCTGTACACGTCGGCGCGAAGAACCACGCCATCCCTCATGGGCACCGCGGCATTGGTCTCAGAAGATACAGATGTCGAGCGTCGGAATTCGTCTTTGGCAGGTTTGGGCAGCATGGGGACCTCACATCTAATTGTCTTGGAACCAGTGTGCTTGCTGGACGATAGCATTGCGAAAGGAGCAGGTCAATTCCGAGGCCTGCAATCACGGTGTGTTACAATCCGCTCGCTCGTGAACACTCATTGCGGAGGACACTGTGGCCCGATCAACCCCCACGATCCGTGAGGCTAGTCCCGACGACTCTACCAGGATCGTAGACTTCCAACAGGCGATGGCCCTCGAAACCGAGGGCAAGAGGCTGGACGAGTCACGTGTGACCGTCGGAGTCGATGCCGTACTCAGCTCGCCTGAGAAGGGCTTCTACATCGTGGCCGAGATCGACGGTACGGTCGTCGGAAGCCTACTCATAACCTACGAGTGGAGCGACTGGCGAAACGCGACGTTCTTGTGGATTCAGAGTGTCTTCGTCGATGCGGGGCACAGGCGGAAGGGTGTCTACACCGCCATGCACAATCATGTGATTAATATGGCAGAGTCCGACGGCGGAATCTGCGGCGTCAGGCTCTACGTGGAACGCACGAACGTCGGGGCGCAGCAGACGTACAAGAGCCTCGGCATGGATCACTCGCACTATGACCTGTACGAGATAGACTTTGTAGGTTAGCCTGGAGGTCGAAACTTGCTCCCCGAAAACGTCATCGAGTTCGTTTCAAACAATCATCAAGCCGTCCTGACGACGTTCCGCAGGGACGGGGCGGCCCAGATGAGCATAGTTACCGTGGGACCTTACGGTGATGGCGCCGGTTTCACGACTACCGAAGACCGCGCCAAGCTGCACAACCTGGCGCGTAACCCGCGCTGCTCGCTGCTGGTCTCCAAGGCCGACTGGTGGGGATACGTTGTGCTGGAGGGCCGTGCAAGGGTTCTGCGACGCGGCGAGTCTGACGAGACCGAACTCCGCGACGCCCTTCGCGGCATCTACCGTTCTGCCTCTGGGCAGGAGCATCCGAACTGGGACGAGTACGATCAGGCGATGATCGACGACCGTCGCGCTGCTGTCATCGTCGTGCCTGAGCGCATCTACGGGACAGCCCTGTGACTGACCGGCCCAACTTCCTAGTGATAATGTCCGATGAGCACGGTCCGATGTGGTCGTCCGCTTACGGACACCCATTCGTCCAGACACCCAACATGGAGCGAATCGCGGAATCTGGTGCGACGTTTGACGCCGCTTACTGCAACTCGCCGCTTTGCGTTCCGTCGAGACTATCCTTCATGACCGGCCGCTACGTGTCAAGGTGCGAGGGATGGGACAACGCGAAGCCGCTGCCGTCGGACGCTCCCACCTGGCCCTACCTGCTCAGGTCTGTGGGGTACGACACCGCTCTATCTGGCAAGATGCACCTGATTGGCCCCGACCAGTTTCACGGCTTCAGGCAGCAGCTCGCTTACGACCCACACGGCGGCGGCCATCGCTCCGACGCCGAGCTAGGGTTATCCACGGGTGGAAGGCACCCCATCTACCTCTGGGAGGAAGGGGTACCGACCGAAGACGAGCCGTGGCCGAGCGTCAGGGAGGCTAGGGCCGGAACAGGGCCCATGATCAGCGCTGACGACGCCATTGAAGATGCTGCCCTGGCGTACCTCCGCGATCCCGCCCGCAGAGATTCTCCTTGGGCGCTGTGTGTAGGTTTTGTGGCTCCTCACTTCCCCTTCGTCGTGCCAGAACCGTACTTCTCAATGTATTGGCCGCAGCACGCCGACCTGCCTAACAATCCTCCCGGACACCTGGATAACCTTCCAGCGGCTGCGACTCGGCTCCGCCAGGCGTTCAACTTCAGCGGTTACACCGAGGACGAAATACGTACCGCTCGCGCCGCCTACTATGGGCTGATTACCTACTTGGACGACAAGATCGGCCGTCTCCTGGATGCCCTTGAAGAATCGGGGATGTCTGATAACACTGTAATTGTTCACACTTCGGACCATGGCGAGTCGCTAGGAGAACATGGTCTATGGCGCAAGATGAACTTCTACGAGCAATCGGCGAGGGTGCCTCTCCAGATCTCGTGGCCAGGAGTAATAGAGGTCGGCCAGAGATTCTCTGGCGCGGTCTCCCTTGTTGACGCGACCGCCACAATTTTGGATGCCGCGTCCATAGATCAGACTTCGAATTCGTACATGAACCTCGATGGGGTTTCACTGCTCCCACAGATGACTGGCGCCACAGACCACCAGCGAGACGATGCGTTTGTTGAGCACCTTGCTCACGGTACCGACCGGCCCCGCGCGATGGTCAGACAGGGAAGATGGAAACTCTCATACAGCCACAACCGCGAATCTCCCGACTTGGAGCTATACAACCTGGAGACCGACCCTGGCGAATTCGATAACCTCGCTAACGACGGCAGGCACACCGCGGTGCAGCAGCGATTAACCGCCAGAGTATTGGACATCTGGGGCGATCCGGACACACTCGACCGGCGAATCAAAGACAGCCAGCGGTCCCGCCTGATGATTCGCGACGTCCTCGGCGACCAAGCAACCTTCTAGCGATACCTCGCTCCGCCACATGTTCCGCAATACACTCGAGTCTCCCACGCTCCGGCACACCATTTCCAACTCTCGATTCTTAGTTCCATGACTTGGGTCCTCTTATCCCTGGGCAGCACGATCATCTTCGCCTTCATATCGGCGCTGGACAAGATTCTTATAGCCCGGTTCACCCCCAACCCCCGGACCTTCATCGTGATGGTCGGCCTGACTCAGTTTATACTGGCAGTCGCCATACTCCCCTGGGTGGAGTGGAGCGGATATACGCAGGCAGACGTTGCGCTTGCGGTTGTTTCCGGCCTGACTTCCGGCGGATACCTTGTGCTCATGTTCTGGGTAATGGGCACTCAGGACGTCTCGAGAGTCGTTCCTGTCACATCTACTTACCCAATTTTCGTCGCAATCCTCGCTCAGTTCCTACTTGGGGAGCAGATTGGGCTGCTCGCCTGGGTCGGGGTGGTCGTTACGGTTGCAGGAGCCGCTCTGATGTCCCTCGGCCCGACTGCTAGGCCCGGCGACAGAGGGCGAGGCCAATTGCTCCCGTTTACCCTTCTGATATTCGCTAGTCTCGGATTCGGTCTGAGTCAAATCTTCAGCAAGATGGTCGCGGACGACATGGATGTCTGGACGCTCTTCTTCTGGCGAGCGATCGGAAACGGTGCCGCCTGCGTAGCCTTCACGTTCAAGCCAGGTGGAATGGGCGACCTCATAAGCACCCTGCGAAGACCCGCATCGGTCGGACTGATACTGTTCACCGAGGGAGCGCTGGTATTCGTCGCTCTATCATTTCTACTAGGGGCCATCTATTCGGGCCCTGTCTCGCTCGTATCTACGGTCATGGCAACTAGGCCCCTCTTCGTATTCGCGCTGGGAATCATCCTCAGCGTTGGAGTCTCCAACGTCCTCAACGAGCCCCTCGATCGGAAGATTCTTGTCATCAAAACGCTATCAATTGTGATGACCGTTGGCGGCGTAGTCGCCGTGACTCTGGCCTACTGAACACCTGCGAACTGAGGAGACAAGTGCAAAACTCCGAATTCCTACCCGTCATTCCCGCGAAAGCGGGAGTGACGAGACTACTTCCGACGGAGTTTTGCACTTATCTCAAACCGATTCCTGAGTCTTGACATCTATCCTTCTCTCACGTATAAGTGCGCACACAGGAACGGGTCCCTCGGATTCGGTGCGTTCGGCTTGCGCCCACGAGCTTTGTCCGTCCTGTGGGACAGCACCCGAATGTAGCTGATCTGAGGAGCCTGATCGATTCCTGCCCTGAAAGTTAGTTTGGAGGAATGAAATGACGCGAATGTTACGTGTCTTTCCGCTATTGACACTATTGATGGCTGCATTGCTGTTCGTCGTGGCTTGCGGCGACGACGCGGAAGAAGCTCCCGCGCCCGCCCCGGCGGCGCCTACGACAGCCCCTGCCCCTGCGCCGGCCCCAACGACTGCACCGGCCACAGCACCGGCGCCCGCGCCGGCAGCGGCCCCAACAACGGCGCCCGCACCCGCGGCTCCAACTGCGGTTTCGGTCCCGATAGCCGCCGGCACGGCCGACGCGCCGGATCCCAAGAACCCTATGGGGACTATCCGATTCGCTCGGTCAAACCTGATTTGCAGCCCCGGCGCGGGCACTGTGTTCTGCGAACAATACCGAGCGGTCGCTTGGGGTGTTGGCGAGGACCTGTTCACTTGGCGTTGGCGAGAAGACGGCACAGTGGAGTACGCGGCCGGACAGCTAGCTACCGGGTGGGAACTTGGCTCGGACGGCCTTTCGGTGGTCGTGGACATCCGGCAGGGTGTCGAGTTCCACAAGGGTTGGGGCACCATGACCTCTGAGGACGTAGCGTGGAGCTACAACCAGGTAAACCCGCTTATCACTACCCACAGCATCGCCCCCAGCGCATCCTACTTTTCGACGCTTTTCGGAGAGAACCCTGCTGTCGCTTCTGGCAACCAGGTAGAATACACCTTTGCGGCCGTTGACTCACACTGGCACACCTACATGATGAACGGAAACGGATTCGTCGGTATGGTTGTCCACCCTCAGAAGGCCCAGGAAGAAAACGGCGAGGACTGGATGCGCGAGAACTTCGTAGGCACTGGCCCTTTCCAGGTAGATGAGTGGATCAGGGACGACCGCGCCGTGTTCACCAAGACCGGACAACATTGGGGATTCGACCCTGCGGTCGAAAAAGTGGTCATCCAGGCCATACCGGAAGACGCAACCCGCGTAGCCGCGCTCAAGACTGGTGAGTTGGACACAGCCGAGTTGGCGATCAAGAGCGTGTCGGAAGTCCTCGACGCTGGATTTGCCATCATCGGTTCTGGAAACGCCAGCCAGCAGGGCGTCATATTCTCAGGAAACCTCTGGGAGACGCACAACGCCCTGACCGGCGTGGACCTCAACACACCTGCCAACGGCGTGTACGCCCGGGACATTCAGTGGATCGGCAACCCATTCAGGCCAAACGACGGCGATGACCCCGATGACCTCGCCTGCCCTGAGGGGGCTGACCCTACCCAGATGGATCAGAGCTGCGGCGACATGGAGCAGGCTCGACTTGTCCGGTGGGCGGTCGCGATGGCTATCGACAAAGACACCATCAACGAACACCTGCTTAACGGTCTCGGCTGGCCTGTCCACGTCGGATACGTTGACGAAAAGAGCGAGTTCTGGCAAGAAAAGTGGGAGTACCCCTACGACCCGGCAATGGCCGAAGAGTACCTGGATAAGGCTGGGTATCCCAAGAACAGCAGCGGCGTCAGGATGGAGATGCCCCTGTTCATCTCCTCCGGTCACACTGGTGGTCTCGGTGAGGAGATCGGCGACGCTATCGGCGGCATGATGACCGACATCGGCATCAAGACCGAAGTCCTCAAGTTCCCCTACGCCGTTTACCGCCCTGGCTTGGTCAACCGTAGCGCTACCGTGCCGCGCCTGACCTCCGGAGACGACGGACAGACAATCTACCCATTCGACTGGCCCAAGGGCATCGAGGAGTCGAGCCTGTCAAGGGGCGGCTACTGCATGTGCTACGAGACCGATTGGATCAGCCAGATCTACCTCGACGTCGCCGAGGAGAACGATCTTCAGACGCGCATCGACCTCAACAGCACATACTTCGATCTGATGCACTTCTGGGCGCTCAAGCCCGGAGTCGTCGCAGTCCCCAACCTGACGATCTACAACCCCAAGTCCATCGGCGATTGGGTCATGGAGCCCAGCCCGTTCGGGACAACGGCCTTCTGGAACATCGTCCCTGCCTCAAGGTAGGGTCGGCCCACAACCGTTGCAAGTCCCCCTCTCCCTTGAGGTAGAGGGGTGGGGTGAGGGTGATACAGCTAATATCACCCTCACCTCGGTATCCCCTAGCCAAGAAATAGGGGATAAACCCCTCGCCCAGAGAACCAATAACCAGAGGCCGAAACCCGAATGAGGCATTTCCTGATCAGACGAGCCTACTTTGCGATTCTGTCGCTGCTCGCCGCGACGATCATCGTGTTCGGGCTGTCCAGGGTCAAGGGAGACCCGCTCTTGGTCTACACTCAGGAGGGTGGCGGATACGGCCTGAGCGAGCAGCAGAAGGAAGAGATCTCCCGATATCTGGGCCTCGACAAGCCCCTAGTAATCCAATACCTGGTATGGCTGGGCAACTCTCTCAAGGGCGACTTCGGTCAGACGCTGCTGGATCGTGCCCCTGTGTCCGGCCTGATTAAGGGAAAGCTGGGCGCGACTGCCCAGTTGGCCGTTGCCGCCTGGGTCTTCGCCGTGATAACCGGTGTCCCACTCGGAGTTCTTTCAGCCACCAGACGAGGAGGCTTTCCCGACTATCTCGGTAGGGGGTTCGCCCTGTTCGGCCAGGCGCTGCCTCAGTTCTGGATCGCGATCATGGCGGTCGTTATATTCGCGGTGCAGCTCGACTGGCTGCCTGCTGCCGGACGCGCGCTCCCCGGTGAAGATATAGGGAAGCAGATCAGGCATTTCATATTGCCCACGGTCACTCTGGGCTGGCTCGGCTCCGCCACCTACCTGCGGCTTGTCCGCTCCTCCATGCTCGAAGTGATGGACTCGGAGTTCGTAAAGCTCGCTAGGGCCAAAGGCATTAAGGCCCGCACCGTCGTCTGGAAACACGCCTTCAGAAACGCTCTTATCTCGCCGATCACGTACTCCAGCCTCTTTCTTGCGAGCTTCATCACAGGTGCGACAGTCGTGGAACTGGTATTCGCCTGGCCCGGTGTCGGCAGGTTGGCCTTGACTGCCGTAAACAACAATGACTTTGCTCTTCTGACGGGGATCGTGTTGTTCTTTGCGGTGGCCTACACCTTCTTCAACTTTGTTGCTGATGTGCTCTACGGTCTGGTAGATCCGAGAATCAGGTATGACTAGGTAGGATCGGAATGGCCGAACAATCGGGAGTTACACTCCTTACTGAATCCAGCTTCGAGGCGCGCAATCCACTCGGAAAGGTGTGGTACGCGCTCAGACGTTGGCCAATCCTGCCGCTAATCGTGTTGGCACTGCTTGTGATTACTGGACTGTTTGCGCCGCAGATCGCACCCCAGGATCCCTACAAACAGCACTTGCCTCTAAGAAACGCGCCGCCGTTCTGGTACACCGAATACTGGGCCGAGCAGGATGACTTTGAGGCGACCACTCGTCTCGTGGGCGCTGACCATGTTGGCCGCGACGTGCTGAGCCGCATCATCTACGGAGCTCGAATTTCACTCCTCGTGGTCGCGGTGTCTCTGACCACCGGTGTGATTATAGGAACGTCCCTCGGACTGGTAGCAGGCTACGTGGGTGGCCTCGTAGATGAGCTGATTATGCGCCTTGTCGATGTTTGGCTCGCGCTTCCATTCGTGCTGCTGGCGCTCGTTGCGGTAATTATCTTTGGTGCCAGCCTCTGGCTGGTAATAGCGCTGCTGGCCATGTTCACGTGGCCCTCTTTTGTGCGCTTCGTCAGGGGCGAGGTACTGTCGCTCAAGGAGCGCGACTACGTGTCTCTCGCGAAGGTAGCTGGAGCGTCCACCGCACGAGTTGTCCTGCGACACATCCTGCCCGGAGTTCTAAACACGGTCATAGTGATAACAACGCTTAGGGTAGGGCAGCTGATCCTGACCGAGGCCACGCTGAGCTTCATAGGAGCTGGAATCCCGGCGCCCACTCCAGCTTGGGGCCTTATAGTGTCCGAGGGAAGGTCCTACGTCACCACCGCCTGGTGGAGTACCTTCTTCCCAGGCCTCGCAATCTTCCTTGTGGTGATGTCGCTCAACTTCCTCGGCGACTGGATGCGCGACCGTTTCGACCCACGTTTGCGCCAGCTATAGCGACCAGTCTCAACGTATCGTTCTGGCGAACTTGGGGAAGTCGGCCAACGGTAGTGGAGGGAGATCTCTCTCCTCGCTCCTCTACGCTAACTCCTTCCTTCCTATAGCCGCGGATCGCGCACCGTCCTCACCATCCACAGCAGTAGGTTGAGCGCGTTACCACCCAGAATTGCGCCAACCACTATTCCCGTAAGAGCAGGAATTCCCGGCTTGCCCACGAGCTTGAACACGTCCCTGCTGTTGTGAAGCCCCGCCCACGCTGCCAGCAGTGTGACTGCCAATGTAAGAAACAGGATGATTAGTAGGGTCGATCTGCCCAGGTCTCTGTTCAGCCACCCCAGAAAACTTCCGGCAGTCGCGCCGAATCCAATAGTCAGCACACCCACAAGCGCGAAGTTAATATCGGCAACGCTCCAGAACGATTGCACGATAGGGAGCATCACAATGTACAGCAGAAGTCCCAGTACGCCAGCTGCAAACAGCCCAAGTAACGCGTGAGCGATTAGTACAAGGAACTTCTCTAAGATCTCCTGAGAATCGACCCGCATTTGGGACACTCCACCACAACGCACATCACTACGAAACCTGCGGCCGAAGATGCGCCCACGGACGCGCCTGCTCGAAGGCGGCGGAGGCTGCCAGCACAGTCTCTTCATCTCCGGGTTTGCCTATGATGTGCAGCCCAATTGGCATTCCGTCTGAGTCGAAGCCGCAGGGCACGCTCGCTGCTGTGAACCCGATGGTGTTGATCGGGTGCGTGTACGGCAGGAAGCCCCACGCTGGAATCGGGTACGGCTCCTGCCCTCCGACCGTTTCCGGATAACGCTCGGTAGAGAACGCCGTCGTGGCCATCGTCGGAGACAGCAGTAGGTCGAACTTGTCGAACTGGTCCATGAACTGCTGAATCATCCGGTCCCTCTCGCCTAGGGCCCGGATGTAGTCCGCCGCCGTCACCTTCGCTCCCAGTTCGATAGCCCAACGTCCGTACCAGCTGAGCGGATCGTCGGGATCATCTAGCAGGTGCCCGTTGGTCGCGTATGCGTTCCCTGCGAAGAAGACAATCCATGTATCAAAAGGGTTGTCTAGGCTCAGGTCAGAGTCCTCCACACTACATCCTAGCTCCCTGAACAGTGCAGCGCCCGCCTCGGATACCGCATTGACCTCAGGGTCTGCTGGAGCATATCCGAAGTCAGGGGACCACCCGATGCGCAGACCTTCGACGCCCCGATCTAGCGCGGACACAAAGTCGGGGACAGGCTGCCTCAGAGAGCTTGGGTCCCGCGAGTCGTAGCCCGCCATCACTTGCAGCAGCATCGCCGTATCCGCGACCGTGCGCGTCATAGGCCCCTGTTGGCTGGTGATGTTAGCTGCCCGAGGTGCATCGACGCCCGAGTAGCTCGAGATCCGCCCCTGTGTGGGCTTGATTCCGTAGATGCCATTGAAGCTGGCCGGAATGCGGATCGACCCTCCGCCGTCGCCGCCGGTGGCTAGAGCGCAGAGCCCGGCGGCCGTAGCCGCGCCCGCTCCGCCGCTCGAACCTCCTGAAGTCCGCTCCGGGTTCCAGGGATTACGGCAGGGATCGCCCAGACGGTTCTCGTTAGCGCCGAGCAGACCGAACTCAGGAGTGTTGGTCTTGCCCAGCATGACGGCGCCCGCGTTCAGGATGCTCTCCACACACGCAGCATCCGCCTCCGGGACCCTGTCGGCGAACGCAAGCGACCCACCCGTCGAGCGGACACCCTTGGTCATCTGCAGGTCTTTCAGCGAGATTGGCAGACCATGAAGTGGTCCCAGACTCTCACCCCTGGCAGTAGCTTCGTCGGCGCGCTGCGCCTGTGCCAGCGCGATCTCAGGAGTGAGTGTCAGGTAGGAGTTGAGCTGTCCGTCAAGCCTCTCGATCCTGGACAGGTACAGCTCCGTCAGTTCGACAGACGTGATCTGCCTGATTGAGATGAGATCGCGTAGGTCCGTGGCTGGTGCGAATGCGAGGTCTTGATCTGTGTTGGTCATCTTAGACTCCTAACTTCTATAGCCCTTCTCAATTGATGGCTGACATGGGTACGCAAAAGTGTGCCGGCAAGCTTGAATGTCAACCGACAGACCCCCTCTCCCTCAGGGAGAGGGCTGGGGTGAGGGTGAATGCACTTTGTCCTCCTACCCGTAAAGCTTCGTCTGGACCTCCACCATGCGATCGTCCCGTATCTCCGTATGGGCGCGTTTACTAGGACGAATGCAATCCAATGACGTTGTCGTCTGGGTCCATAAACACCGCGATGTGGCCCATGTCGTTCGGAATGGGCATCGGCGGGACAACTGTCTTGCCTCCCAGGCTCTCGACCTTTTCCAGAGTCGCCTTCAGGTCGTCTACACCTACGTAAAACATGACGTAATTGGGCGGCATATCTCCGCTGGTCTGCATGATTCCGCCCGCAATCCCACCTTCTTCGGGCTCAACGTGGAAGAAGTCGGTTCCCGCCGCCGACTGGCCGAAAGGTTCGACATTCCAACCGAACAGGTTCCTGTAAAACTCCCGCAACTCGGACGCGTGTCTCCCACCGAGCTCAAAATATGCAACCGGATTTGGCATTAAGTTCTCCTGGTGACGCGGATGCGTTATGTTGACTATCTGTGTGGCCAGGTTTATCGACGCCCGTGGCTGTCAAAGTCAGCTTGTTGACAGTCACAAGGGCCACTCCGTCCACTCGCTCATTATGACACCCATACCGGTGGGCGGCAATGAATCGCAATGCGTTGTGGTATCATCCGAGCCGGAATACGAATCCTTGGAAAGGACTCAACCATGAAGATTACCAACATCGAGACCTTTATCGTTGACGCCGGCTGGAGACCCTGGATGTTCGTCAAAGTCGAGACCGACGAGGGCATCACCGGCTGGGGAGAGTGCAGCGACGGCCGATCTCCCCACGGTATCGAGGGCACCATCCGCGATATGAAGCCGCTTCTCATCGGCAAGGATCCCAGGGCCTTTGAGATGCGTTTTCAGGACATGTACCGCATCACACGCCAGAGTCCGGGAGGCATAGCGGCGAAGGCAATCGCCGGTCTTGACTGCGCCTTCATAGACATCAAGGCGAAGGCGCTGGGCATCTCCGTCGTCGAGCTTTTCGGAGGTCCAACCAGGGAACAGGTGCGAGTCTACTGGTCCCACTGTGGCAGCTCACGGATAAGACACCACGACATACTTAAAACTCCTCCAATCGACTCGTGGGAGGCCGTAACCAACCTGGGCCACGAAGTGAAAGAGCGCGGATTCACCGCCCTGAAGACGAACATTCTTATGCCCGGACAGGACGCCACGTTCGGTGGAGGCTTCAGTGGCGGTATAGGCTCGACCGACCAGTACGCCCCCAAGTGGTTGGTGCCACACGTCGAGAAGCTGATCGGCACGTTCCGAGACGCCGTCGGCGACGACATCGACATCAACCTCGACCTGAACTTCCACTTCAAGACGGAGGGCGCACTGCGCATCGCCAAGGTACTTGAGCAGTTCGACATGCTCTGGCTCGAGATAGACATGTACGAGCCCAAGAGCCTGCGCCAGATTAAGGACTCGACCACCACCCGTATCTGCACGGGCGAGAACTTGTTCTACATGCGCGACTTCATTCCGTACTTCGAGAATCACTCTGCGGACATGTTCATGATCGACGTTCCATGGAACGGCTTCAGCCAGTCCAAGAAGATTGGCGACCTCGCCGAGGTGTATCAGCACAACGTTGCGCCTCACAACTACTACAGCCACCTGTCCAGCTTCGTCAGCGCAAGCTTGTGTGCAACGCTCCCGAACGTCCGCATCATGGAGATCGACATTGACGACGTCCCGTGGAAGGATGAACTGATAACCACAGTGCCCGAGATAATCGACGGTTACATGACCGTCCCGACAGGCCCTGGCTGGGGCGCTGATATCAACGAGGAAGTAGCGCTCGCCCATCCATGGGACGAGAACACCCTCGCGGGAGTGCAGACGGGCGGCTACAAAGTACCTCGATAGCCTTGAGTCAGAATCGCAGTCGCTAACACTCACCTGGAGACGCCAATTGCCGGACTACGAATACATCAAATACGAAGCCGAGGGCACTACTAGGGTAATTACGCTCAACCGCCCGGAGACCCTCAACGCCATAACCGAGCCGATGGAGGCGGACCTGCACGAAGCTCTGGACATTGCCGAGGCCGACCCAGAGGCGCGCGTGATTATTATTCACGGAGAGGGTAGGGCCTTCAGCTCAGGCTACGACATCGCCTCGTTCCAGGAGACAGACCCTGAAACCATGATTCCGAAGGGGTCGAGTGCCGCCGACCACGTCTCACGCTGGTTCTATCATGACCGAAACATGCTGAAGAACCAGACCCACATCCTGGAATTGTCCAAGCCCGTGATAGCCTGCGTCCACGGCTGGTGCATGGGCGGCGGTACTTGGCTGTCTTTGACGTGCGATATGACGTTTTGTTCCGAAGATGCCGTCTTCGCCCAGCCGGAGGTGCGCCAGATATCCAACACCAGCTTCCTCTGGGTCCTGTTGGCCGGCTACAAGAATGCGCTGAGATACTCCCTGACCGGAGACCACATCGATGCCCAGGAAGCGTTCAGAATCGGTCTGGTCAACGAGGTGTTCAAGGACAAGGACGCGATGATGGCCGAAGCGTTCCGACTTGCCGAGCGAATCGCGATGGTCAGCCCCGAAACAGTCGCCGCCAATAAATACGTCGCCACGCTCGGGCTTGAGATGATGGGACTTCGCAATGCCATCACCAGCAACTGGCTGCTGTCCTCGATCGCCCACTCGTCCCAGCGTCCAGACTACAACCGCCGTGAGATGCTCGATGCCGCCGAAGAGGGCGGAATGCGCGGCTTTCTCAAAGTCAGGGACGATCCTTACAGACCCGAGCCCTTCGGCCCACGGTCGGAGCCCAGGGACGACCAAAGTCGATAAATCGTCAGCTGACTACGTGCCGCTGACGAATCTGCTGACCGCCTCAGCAACCAGCTTAGGCTGGTCCATATACATGTTATGACCACTGTCCGGGACTGTGAGCATATCAAAGGCCGTCGTCTGCTCCGCGATCGGGGCCACGTCCCGAAAACTTTGCGCTCGCGAGTTGCTCACTACAAACAGTATCGGTTTACCTAGCGTTCTGAGTGTCGGTCTCAGGTCGAGATAGTCCCCCTCACGTTCCTTCCAGTTCATACTGGCTGTCGCCCACTTCATGTCCAGTCGTCCATCTGGAAGTTCGTATGACTCGTGTGCCACCACGTCCCTGATGACGTCGTCCCGCCACTTGCCTGTCATTGGGTGCTGCTTGAGATAGTCGTACATCTCTTCCCGGCTGCCCCAAGTGCGCCTTGGCTTCTTGGCACGCTCCGACACCATCAGTTGGAAGCCTTTCGTCACGACAACCATGGGCTCTAGCAGCACGAGCCTGCTGAAGATGTCCGGTCTGCGCTCCGCGAGTTTGGCCGCGACCACACCTCCGGTCGAATGCGCGACAGCCACAGCGTCCTGCATCTGAAAAGCGTCTGCGAAGGCCTCAAGGTCGTCAATTCGCTGCCCGAATGTGTAGCCCGACTCGGGCCAGTCGCTGTTTCCGTGTCCACGCGAGTCAAGCGCAGTCACATGAAACTGCCCACACAGATACCGCGCCACCGCGTCCCATGACCTGCTGGTACGCATATCCCCGTGCAGCAAAAACACGGTTGGGTAGTTTTCATACCCGCATGGTCGGCCCCAGTCGACGAGGTGGTGCTTGACGCCGTTGACTGTGACGAAGACACTCCCGAGTTCTGTCAACTATTCAACCCTGGGGCCATCCGCGACATCTGACCTCCCGCGCCGAACGAGGAGAGACAGCTTTGACACCCACCTTGACCAGGTGGCCTTGCGATACGCTCAATTCGAGTATTGACTGAACCGACCAGGTAACAGTCTAAATAACACCTTCTCTAACATCACACCAGCCCCAACTCTTCCAGTATCGCTGGAATCTCCGCCTTCTCTTCATCAGTCAATGGCCGGAAGGGACGGGAAGTGGTGTCATGATCGATGACGCCCATGTGCTTGAGTGCGGACTTCATGCCACCAAAGCTGGCAGCATTGGCGCCTCCACCCTTTGCGACCGCTCCGACCTTCTGCGCCGTTATCAACTTGGCGTTGCACTCGCGCACGGTCTCGGTATCTCCGGCCTCCCCAGCTTCCCAACCCCGTGCGCAGACATTAGGGACTAGGTTCGCGATGCCGGGAATGACGCCGTGAACACCGACCGAGCCTGCGCTCGCAACCCGGAAAACCGTGCCCAGGAACCTTAGAAGAGAGATTTCACCCTGGTCGCATAGCACGTTAAGTTGGGCCAGCAACTCTCCGGCGCCGGAACTGTCCTTCACACCGACTACGGTCCCTTCGGCTGCGAGCGTAGCAATAGTACCTGGTTCTACAACTGTCTTGACTGTCTGCGGTATGTTATAGACCCACAGTGGCAGTCCAATTTGATCTTGCGCGTATCTATAGTGGTCCGCCAACTCATCCTGCGAGTCCGGGTAGTAATACGGAGGCGTCAGCGCGATCCCGTCCATTCCAAGCTCGCGAACCTCGCTGGCAAGCTCCACGGACAGCTTGGTAGATGTACTGGATATGTTGCAGATCACAGGAACCCGACCGCCGACCTCGTCAACCGTCGCCTCCATTGCGCGGATCCGCTCCGAGTCAGGCAGGTTTGCAAACTCTCCGGTCGTGCCGGATGCCCATAGCCCATGGACTCCGTTGTCGATCAGATGGTTGACCAATCTGCGCAGCGAACCGATGTCCACCGTCTCATCCGGGTTCAGCGGCGTCACCATCGGAACAATTACGCCCTTGATCTCTCTGTCTGTCATTCTGTTCTCCTCGAGTCACCCTTGGAACTCCATCAGCTCACGTAGTTATTCTATACAGGGAGTACTCCTAGATCTCGTACACCTCGAAGCTGATCGCGTAATCGCACCCGAACTCGATCCCTGTCGCATTAGCGTTCATGGTCAGGAACGTCTCAGGGTCCACGTCCGTCCCAAGACCCTTGAGATACGCGTCGTGCTTTTCGAGCGACTCGACGCCCTTGTACACATGATCGCCCACATCCACCGCATGAGTTGGATTGGGGGAACCGCTGACCAGCAGCATCCTCACGCCGTTCCACGGCTCCAGTCCTTCCTTGAGAAGTTCAGGGAAGATCCACCGGTTGCCTGCGTCTCGGGATGCGTCTAGCGCCGCCAGCCCGACTGCCCGGTGGTCAGCCTGGTTGGCCAGGCCTTGACCGAAGCGCATTTCCATGTTGCCAGTAATGACCACGTCGGGCCTGTGTCTGCGGATTGCGTGCGCAATGTCCCGGCGCAGTGGCAGCCCGTACTCGACAACGCCATCCGTGTAGTCCAGGAACTCGACTGTGTCGACTCCTACAACTGCTGCTCCCTCGATCTCCTCGCGAGTGCGGACCTCTCGGGCCTGCTCCGGGTCCATGCCGTCTATTCCGGCCTCGCCTCGAGTAGCAAGTAGGTAAACTACGTTCTTGCCCTCTGATGTCCATTTCGAGACTGCTGCTGCGGCACCGTACTCGATGTCGTCAGGATGAGCTACGATGACGAGTCCAGTCTGCCAGTTTTCATCGAGCGGCTGGAATGAGTCGGACGTCATGCTCCGCCGCCTAGTGCGGGAAGGAAGTGGACCTCGCTGTTTTCCGCCACCTTCTCGAGCATCCCCAATGGGGTGATCTCGCCGTCGACGGCGACCGAGATATTCCCCTTGATTCGTCCGTCATCAACGAGGCGCTCTTTGAAACCCGGATACTGCGCTTCCAGGTTGTTGACGATCTGGCGTACTGTTGCCCCTTCGATCTCAACCTTGCTCTTGCCGTCACTGAGCTTCTGCATCAGCGAAGGGATGTAGACTGTAGCCATCCTGTTGTCCCTCCTATGACCGTTGGAGACCCACGAAAAGTGAGTCTGGCAAAAGGGCGGGTCTCAGTTAAGAAACCCGCCCTCGTGCGCTTGCTTGTGCTTATTTCGGCTGGCCTACTTCAGTATGCCTAGCCTCCGTTGCCCAAAGCTGCGGTGATCGCTACCGGGTTCATTGGCGTCTCGAACAGGCGGGTGCCGATGGCCGCGCGCAGCGCGTTGGCGACCGCAGGGGTGGGAGGAATGATGTTCGCCTCGCCCACACCACGTACGCCAAACGGATGGCCCGGATTTGCGACCTCCACGATAACCGTATCGATCATCGGCAGGTCGAGGCTGGTTGGCATCCGATAGTCGAGCAGCGTCGAGTTGTCCATGCCGCCGTCATCGTTCATGTAGTACTCTTCGTTGAGTGCCCAGCCGATACCCTGTACCGAGCCGCCCTGCATCTGCCCCTCGACGTAAGACGGGTGTATGGCCTTACCAACGTCTTGGAAAGCGGTGAAACGGACCACTTCGGTCTTGCCGGTCTCCGGGTCGACCTCCAAGTCGACGATGTTGCCGGCAAATGAACCGCCAACTCCGGTTGGGTTGACGGACGCCGTGCCGGTGATTCCCCCGCCGGTCCTGCCAAGTTGTCCCGCCAGTTCCTTGAACGTCATGCTCAACTCAGGGTCTGACTTTGAACTGATTGCCCCGTCGGTCATCTCAACCGAGTCCGCGTCGACCTCCCAGATCGTGGCAGCTCGCTCGATCAACTGCTGCTTGACAGACTGTGCTGCCTCGTAGGCCGCCCAGCCGGTGGCGAACGTCGTCCGGCTCCCGCCTGTTACCGCGGTGTAGCCGATCGAGTCTGTGTCCACGACCGTTGGTCGGATGTCCTCAGCGGCGATTCCCAGAACCTCAGCCGCCTGCATGGCGATCGAAGCACGGGTTCCACCGATGTCTGTGGAGCCCTCCGTAAGGTTGACCGTTCCGTCGGCGTTTACCGCCAGATTTACTGCGGAGTCGAACCCGATGTTGAACCAGAATCCCACTGCGACTCCACGACCCTGGTTTTCACCCAAAGGCGCGTTGTAGTGCGGGTGGTCTCTCATCGCTTCCAGCGTCTCGACTAGCCCGACCCTGTTGAACGTCGGACCATCGACACGGCGCGTGCCTTCCTTGGCAGCGTTCTTCAACCGCAGTTCGATCGGGTCCATGCCGAGCTTCTCGGCCAGCTCGTCCACTGCCTGCTCGACTGCGAATGCGGCGTTGGGAGCGCCGGGGGCGCGGTATGCGGCCGTCTTTGGCTTGTTCACAACCACGTCATAGCCGTCTACTGTCCCGTTTTCGAGGTCGTAAGCTGCGAGTGCGCACATGGCGCCGGCCCCGACAGGTGAGCCTGGGTAGGCTCCGGCTTCGCAGGCCAGTTCAACCTCGGCAGCCGTCATCGTGCCGTCGCTCTTGGCGCCTATCTTTACGCGGGCCCAGGATCCGCATGTCGGACCACTGGCCTCGAACACGTCGGCCCTGCTCATCAGAATCTTGACCGCCTGACCGGTCTTCTTGGATAGCAGAGCGGCAACAGGCTCGAGATATACCGGTATCTTGCCACCGAAGCCGCCCCCGATCTCCATGGGAATGACCCTGATTTGGGACACCGGCATTTCGAGAAGTTGCGCCATCGCGTCGCGCACCGTGAACGCGCCCTGCGTGCTGCACCAGATGTGCAGTCTGCCGTCGTTGTTCCACAGCGCGGTCGCATTATGAGGCTCGATGTAGCCCTGGTGGACCGTCTTGTTGCGGTACTCCCGCTCCACGATCACGTCGGCATCTTCAAATCCCTTTGCGGTATCGCCCTTCTTGTGCTGGAAGTGCTGGGCGATGTTGCTCACTTTATCGGTCTGCTCGCCGAGCTCCTCAGTCTTGAGGTCGTCGTGCAGGATCGTCGCACCCTCGGCCATCGCGTCTTCGACGGTGATGACGGGGGGTAGCACTTCGTACTGCACGTCGATGAGCTGTGCTGCTTCTTCGGCGACGTGAGGGTTGGATGCGGCTACGCCTGCAATGGCGTGACCGCGGTAAAGGGCCTTGTCTGAAGCGAGCACGTTGTCACGCAGCCACTTCAGGCTGGTCGCGCCCTCTCCGAAATCGACGATTGCGTCTTCTTCACTGCCGAAGTCCGCGTTGGTCACCACGGCTAAAACGCCCGGAAGCGCCTCTGCCGCAGAGGTGTCGATGCTCTTGATACGCGCATGGGCGTATGGGCTGCGCAGTATACTCCCGTGCAGCAGACCGGCGGTGTCGAAGTCTGCGCCGTAGAGCGCGCGTCCCGTCACTTTGTCGGCGCCGTCGTGCCTTACCGGACGGGTGCCCACCACATTATAAGTCTGGGTGGCCAGGACCATGTTTGGCTCGTAGTCTATAGTTTGGGTCATGGGTTAGGCCTCCTGCATTCTCACAGCCGCGTCCTGGACCGCGCGGACGATCTTGTCGTAGCCGGTGCAACGGCAGAGATTGTTAGCGAGCCAGAAGCGGATCTCGTACTCCGACGGGTCAGAGTTCTGTTCGAGGAGCGACTTGGCGGCAACGATGAAGCCTGGAGTGCAGATCCCGCACTGCAGTGCGGCGTTCTCCAGGAACGCCTGCTGCAACGGGTGCAGTGTGCTGCCCTCGGCGACTCCCTCGATTGTTGTGATCTCCTTGCCGTCAGCCTCGACGCCGAGGACGAGACAGGAGGTCACTATGCGCCCGTCGAATTCGACAGTGCACGCGCCGCAGTTACCGTCGTTGCAGCCTTCCTTGGTACCGGTCAGGCCGACGACGTCTCGCAACACTTCGAGCAGGCTCTGGCGAGGCTCGCACAGGAAATCCATGTGCTCACCGTTGATTATGGACTGTACATAGGTCTTGGCGGGCAATCTAGTTCTCCTTAGCTATTGGCTCGCTCGATGGCCGTCAGCAGCGCTCGGCGGGTAAGCACCTCGCACAGATGCTTGCGGTACTCGATGGTGCCGCGCATGTCGGTGATCGGTACGGCTGCGTCCCTGGCAATTCCGGACGCAATCCGGACCGTCTCTTCGGTCGCTGGCTTGCCGGCGATCGCTTCGCCAGCCTCGGCGACGAATAATGGCGTCGGCGCAACCGACGCTAGCGTCACCCTGGCAGACTGAATATTGCCGTTGTCCAGTTCCACTGATACACCGGCACCGGCCACCGCGATGTCCATCTCGTTTCTTGGTATGAAGCGAATGTAGTTCGCGCCGGAGTTGGCCGCTGGCGTAGGGAAGTGCATGGCAACTAGGACCTCGCCCTGCTCCAGCACAGTCCGGCGGACACCAGTGCAGAAGTCTTCAAGGGCGACTTCGCGGCTGCCGTTCGGGCCTGCAATTCGGGCAACGCCACTGTAGGCGATCATCGCCGGAACCGAGTCGGCGCTGGGGGCCGCATTGCACAGGTTGCCGCCCAGTGAGGCGCGTCCCTGTATCTGCGTGCCACCGATGATGTTCGCGGCGTCAACGATGCCTGGATATACGCTCCGCACCGTCGAGTTACCATAGATCCTGTAGCACGGTACCGCCGCGCCTATTGTCAACCCGTTGTCCGGGTCGTAGGTGAGCTCATTGAGCTCGGGTATGTTCTTGACGTCCACCACTAGATCCAGGTCAAACCCCTGGCCCCTGAGTTGAACTAGGATGTCTGTGCCTCCCGCCAATGGTCGGGCACGGTCCCCTGCCTCATTCAACAGGTCAACCGCTTCCCTTACAGAGGTGGGAGCCTCATAGTCGATCCACTTCAATCGTTACCTCCTTGTTTCGCAACACTTCCCTGAGTGGAAGTATGGGTCGGCTGTGTAACATGGCTACGACGATGGGCTGGAAAGCCGTGTCCTGCTTGTGGACATACGGTGACGGCAGCATCGCCGCGTACCTGATCGGACTCGAAAACCCACCTCTCGGACAGCTTCCGAAACCGGCATTAGTATATCAGAGGAACGAATGGGCAACAACGGCTGGCACTGTTCCGGGATCATCTGATCGGCTCCGTCCCGCTCACTCCATCCTGAGCGAGCCGAGCGATGTCTGAATCGGTCATCCCAATTAGCTGTCCGAACACTTTCTCATTGTGTTCACCAAGACGCGGTGCTGGCCATCTGACCGACCCTGGCGTGGCTGACATCTTCCACGAAACTCCCGGCAGGAAGTACACACCGGCAGACGGATGGTCCACCAACTCCAGCAGTCCGCGCTCCTGGTAGTGAGGATCGTTGAATATGTCCCCTCCGGCCATCACCGGAGCGGCAGCTACGCCTTCTCCCTGAAGCCTCTCAGCTAGTTCCCATCCCTCCTGCCCGGCCGTCCACTTTCCGATGATCTCGTCAAGGACGTCCTGGTTTCGATGGCGGGACAGGATGTCCGCAAAGCGTTCGTCGGCCACGAGTTCCGGCCTGTCCATGACTCCGCACAGGCGCGCCCACTCTTCATCCCTGCTAACTGCAATGGCAATCCACCTGTCGTCCCCTCGACACGGGTAAGCGCCATGCGGGGCCATGGCAGGGTGGCGATTGCCGCGGTTCTCAGGCAGCTTTCCATCCATCTGGTAGCCGATTATGTGTTCACCTACTACCGAGATCGACGATTCAAGCTGTGAGGCATCGATGAACGCCCCCTTCCCGGTCCGACGACGACGGTACAGCGCCGACAGCACCGCCCCTGCGGCATGTGCCCCGCTGATTGGGTCTCCGAAGTTTACTCCCGACTTCACGGGGCCGTCCTCGTTTAGGTACCCGTTCATGGACGAGATGCCGCCCATCTGTTCCTGCCCGATTCCATACTGAATGAAGTCTCGCCAGGGGCCGGTGTTGCCGAACGCAGGCATCGACAGCACGACGATATCGGGCCTGATACTCCGCAGAGTCTCATAGTCAAATCCCCTGCGCGCCATCAGCCCGGCCCTGAAGTTCTCGACAACAACGTCGCTTATGGACACCAGCTCCTCCAGTACTGCCTTCCCGGAGGGATGCCGAATCTCGCAAGTGATGCCGTACTTGGACATGTGCAGCGTATTGAACCACCCCGACCTGTTCCAGGGGTCGTCTCCCTGCTCGCCGTCAGGCAGGTTTCCGGAGCCAACAATCATCCGGTGGGGGTCCCAGTTGCGGGCCGACTCTACCTTGATGACCTCAGCCCCCATGTCAGCGAGCAGCTTGGTGCAGTGGGGTCCTGCCCAGATGCGGGAAAAGTCAAGGATTCGGACGCCGTCGAGCGCCTTGGGCGTTTGGGTACACATTGGAGATGCTCCGAACATAGTACCGGTCTGCCGTGACCGAGTCGAGCCACGCCTCAGAGTAATCCGGTCTTAATAGGTGGATACACCCGTTTGGACCAGTTGCCCGGTTACAAGGAAGATGACCCGCTCCGCGATGTTGGTGGTACGATCGGCGATGCGCTCGAGGTCGTGGGCGACCCATAGTAGGTACGTCGCTCTCCTGATTGCGCCGGGATCCGAGAGCATATACGTCAGGAGTTCCCGGTACACCTGCTCGTATAACGCGTCAACCTCGTCGTCGTCGTCGCAAATCTGCTGGCTGGCGTCGGTGTCGCGGTCGACGAAGGCGTCGAGGCTGCGGCGGAGCATATCCATTGCCCGGTCTGCCATTCTGGGAATGTCTATCAGTGGCTTGAGCGGAGGCTCGTCGCCCATCAGCAGGCTGATCTTTGCAATACCTTCGGCATAGTCGCCGATCCGCTCCAGTTCGACCGAGACGTGCAGCACGGTCACCAGAATGCGTAGGTCTCCCGCCAGGGGCTGCTGCGTGGCGATAAGGTCGATGCACTTCTCTTCGAGTGCGAAGCGCATCTGGTCGATAATGTCGTCTTCTCGGACGACTTCAGCAGCAAGCTCACGGTCACGGTTCTTCAACGCGTCGAGGGACTTGGAGATGGCCTTTTCGACCATGCCGCCAAGTGCCAGCAACTCATCCTGAAGGGCTCTTAGGTCTCTGTCGAATTCAGCTCTTGGCGCTCGTAGCATCGTTACCTCCTAAGCCGCCCTACTTGCAGTCAATCCGGCTAAGGCCGGAATCCAGAATTGTAGTTATTGCCCCGAGTTCAGTACTTCGAAAATTCATCCAGGACTTACGTGGAGGTGCGTTCCTCTATTGCCTCGCTGTGGTGGGTGTCAACTGGATGCTCACTAACTGAACCGGCCCGTTATATACGCCTCCGTGCGCTCGTGCTTGGGAGTCGTGAAGATCTGGTTGGTGTCTCCATGTTCGACGAGGTAGCCGGCCCTGTCCTCACCAATCATCAGGAACGCTGTCTCGTGGGACACCCGTGCGGCCTGTTGCATGTTGTGAGTTACGATGACTATCGTGTAGTGCTCGCTCAGCTCCCGGACCAGCTCCTCGATTGCTAGCGTTGCGATTGGGTCCAACGCGGACGCCGGCTCGTCCATGAGGATAACCTCAGGCTCTACCGCCAGCGCGCGGGCGATGCACAGTCGCTGCTGCTGTCCGCCCGACAGTTCGAGTGCACTGCTTCTGAGTCGGTCCTTGACCTCTTCCCAAAGTGCCGCCTGTCTTAGGGAACGCTCAATGGCCTCGTCCATGTCGCCTTGGAAGCCGTTGACCTTCAGACCAAAAGCGACGTTGTCGTAGATGGACTTGGGGAACGGATTGGGACGTTGGAACACCATGCCGATCTTTGAGCGGATCTCGGTCGCGTTCACATCGTTGTCATACAGGTCCGAGCCTTCGAACAGGATCTGTCCGTCGATTCGGGCCGCTGGTATGAGGTCGTTCATCCGGTTGAAACAGCGCAGCAGGGAGCTTTTACCGCACCCGGACGGTCCGATCAGCGCGGTGATCGAGTATCGCTTGACCTCCATGCTGATCTCTCTCAGCGCCCGAAACTCATCGTAGTACAGGTCGAGATCGTTGACTTTGAAAATTGGGGCAGTCTGCGTCACTCTAGTCCTCTGATCTGATCTGGTATTTGTTTCGCAGCAAAACTGCGACGGCGTTCATCGACAGCAGAATTATCAGCAACACTAAGATTCCGGCTGCGGCGAGAGATCTGAACTCGTCCTGCGGGCGACCAACCCAGGTGAATATCTGAAGTGGCAGAACCGTGAATCGATCAAAAGGACCTGGCACGAACGTCACATACACCAGCCCACTGATTACCAGGATCGGAGCAGCCTCTCCCACTGCCCTGGACAGCGCCAGGATGGTCCCCGTCAGGATGCCCGGTAGGGCAGACGGCAATACCGCACTCTTGATGACCTGCCACTGGTCGGCACCCAGCGCGAACGCGCCCAGGCGGTACTCGTTGGGTACCGCCCGGATCGCCTCTCTGGAAGCGAGTATCACTATGGGCAGCACCAGCAGCGTCAGCGTCAGCGCACCTGCCAGCACAACCTTGCCAAGCGACATCAGCTGCACGAACACTCCCAGTCCCAACAGGCCGTACACGACGGATGGCACGCCGGCCAGGTTGGAAATGTTGACTTCGATGATCTGGGTGAACCGGTTTTTTGGAGCGTACTCCTCGAGGTATATAGCCGCGCCCACTCCAATGGGCACCGTGAACAACGCCGTAAACAAAATCGTTATGAGCGTACCCATGACGGCGGCCTTCACGCCGGCAAGCTCGGGCTTCCTTGACATGTAGTTGGTCAGGAAGTCGAAGTCCAGCCACGGCAACCCTACCACTGCGGTCTGGATAAGTAGCACGGCCAAGCCTACGATACCGACCATGACCGCCGCCACGAAGAGGAAGTAGAAGATTCCCCCGATAGTCTTGCGTCGGGCCAGTCTCGGATTGAAGCTATTGGATAAGTGGGCCATTAGTAAGCCTGCCTCCACCGGCGGACCACCCAGTGGCCGACTAGATTTAGCGACAGCGTCATCAGGAACAGGAGCAGGCCAACCGCGAAGATGGTCTTGTATTCGACCGAGTCGTGAGATGCTTCGCCCTGCGCGAGCTGTGCTATGTACGCCGTCATCGTCTGGATGCTCTCAAGCGGATTTGCTGTTATACGTGGGGTAGCTCCCGCTGCGATGGTCACCAGCATCGTCTCTCCAATGGCCCGCGAAATCGCGAGTATGAACGACGCCACTATTCCAGACAGCGCTGCCGGAACGACGACCTTGATGCTCGTCTCCAACTTCGTCGCCCCCAGAGCGTACGATGCCTGCCGAAGCGACCTCGGCACGCTGATCATCGCGTCCTCGCTGAGTGAGGACACCATCGGGATTATCATGACTCCCATGACGACGCCCGCGCTCAGCGCGTTGAACACGATCATGTCTGGGAACAGCCTCTGGAGTTGAGGCGTAACGAACGTCAGCGCGAAGTAACCGTAAACGACGGTCGGTATCCCTGCAAGTATCTCGATCAGAGGCTTAAGGACCCTGCGAGCCTTGTCCGGGGCATACTCGGCGAGGTAAATCGCAGTGCCAAGTCCAACTGGAATGGCTACCATTGCCGCAAGCACTGTCACCAGTAATGTCCCGGCCACCAACGGTAAGACACCAAAAGCCGTTGGCTTGAGAATCGGAGTCCACCGCGTTCCCGTCAGAAACTCGACGATGGACACCTCACTGAAGAACCCGATCGATTGGCCGATCAGGATAAAGACGATTCCCAGTGTGGTGAAGATCGAAATGAGCGCGCAGCCGAAGAATGTCCAACGGATGATCGTACCTTCGATGCTGCTCCCGCGGCCTCGGCGGAATCTGCCAGTATCTACTTCGTTGCGCGAACTCGCGGGCATTTTACGGGCGCCTGGTGCTGTGGATTCCACCTGTGCCTCCATCCGAATTCCTCGGATGCGACAACGGGCGGTGAGGGCTACCTGGAAAGGCAATCGCCTCGCCGCCCGTCATCTTACATTAACGGGGAGGAACGGGGGATCGGTTCCTCCCCTGTGATTCTTCAGACTTCCGCTACTTCAACAGGGCCATGTTGTTCTGGTAGGACTGCATTGACAGAGGAACGTACCCTACATCGGACGTTAGCGACTGCCCGTTTAGCATGTAGAACCTTACGAAGTCTCTGACCTCGGGCCTTTCGAGACTGGACTTGTTCACGTATATGAACAGCGGCCTCGACAGGGGAGAGTAGCTCCCGTTTGCGATGGTGTCGAGAGACGGCGTGACACAGCCGTTTCCGCTATCGACCGCAACTAGCTTCAGCTTGTCGGCGTTGGCTGCGTAGTATGCGAAGCTGAAGTAGCCGAGTGAGTTCCGGTCACCACTGACGCCCTGGACCAGGACGTTGTCGTCCTCCGAGGCCGTGTAATCCGCTCGTGACAGCTTCGACTCGCCGTTAATCTCTTCGGTGAAGTAGTCGAACGTGCCGGAGTCCGTTCCCGGTCCGTATAGGTTGATCTGCCTGTCGGGCCAGGATGGGTCGAGGTCGTTCCACGAATCGACCGTGCTCTCAGGCTTCCAGAGCATGTTCAACTGCTCGGTGGTCATGCAGTTCACAAAGTCGTTTTGAGGGTTGACCATGACGGACAAGCCGTCAACACCCACTAGGAACTCGTAGTACTCGATGCCGTTTTCCTTGGCGGCGGACGCTTCACTGTCCTTGATGACTCTGGAGGCATCGGAGATGTCGGCCTCGCCAGCGGTGAATCGCTTGAAACCGCCACCGCTGCCTGAGATGCCAACGTTCACGAGCACGCCGGGTTGTTCCTTACGGTACTCTTCTGCGACAGCTTCTGTAATCGGGGCGACGGTACTTGAGCCGTCGATCTCAATCGTCCCAGTGAGGGACCCTTCGGGACGGACGGACGCCTGCACTACGTTCAGGTTGTTCTGGTACGCATGGGTCGCCAGCGGCACGTATCCGACTTCGCCAGTCAACTGCTGACCGTGCAGCATGTAGAACTCGACGAATCCCTTGACCTCAGGCCTCTGCAGGCTCTCGCTGCTTACGTATATGAACAGCGGCCTCGACAGAGGTGTGTACTGTCCGCTCGCGATAGTGTCGAGCGACGGGGTCACGCAACCGTTCCCGCTGTCGACCGCTACCAGCTTTAGCTTATCGGTATTGGCCGCGTAGTATGAGTAACCGAAGTAGCCTAGCGAGTTCCTGTCACCGCTGATGCCTTGCACCAGAACGTTGTCGTCCTCGGCCGCAGTGTAGTCAGCGCGGGATAGCTTGGCCTCGCCGTTTAACTCTTCTGTGAAGTAGTCGAAGGTGCCGGAGTCAGTGCCCGGTCCGTACAGGTTGATGTCCCTGTCAGGCCACGATGAATCTATGTCACTCCACTTGCTGATTGTACTTTCCGGCTTCCACAGCATGTTTAGCTGCTCAAGCGTTAGGCAGTTCACGAAGTCGTTATCCGGGTTGACCATGACGGACAGTCCATCGACGCCAACGAGGAACTCGAAGTAGCTGATACTGTTCTCTGCCGCTGTAGCTGCCTCACTGGACTTGATTGCCCTGGAGGCGTCGGAGACGTCGGTCTCGCCGACCATGAATCGCTTGAAACCGCCGCCGCTGCCGGAGATGCCGACCTTCACGAGGACGCCCGGCTGTTCCTTCCTGAACTCCTCAGCGACAGCTTCTGTGATCGGTGCGACAGTGCTGGAGCCGTCTATCTCGATCGTCCCGCTCAGCGCGACCTTGGGCCCGGCTTCCATCATGACCTGTTGCCCGCTCAGGACGGCCAGGTTCTGCTGATAGCTCGCCTGCGGCAGGGGTACGTAGCCGACTTCCTCAGCGAGCTGTGCGCCGTTCTCCATGTAGAACTCTACGAACGAGCGCAGTTCAGCCCTCTGCTGCGCGCGCTCCTTGTTGACGTAGATGAACAGCGGCCTGGAGAGAGGTGAGTAGGTTCCGCTTGCAATTGTCTCGATGGTAGGAGCGACACAGCCGTTGCCGTTGTCTATATCAAGGAGCTTCAACTTGTCGGCACTGACTGCATAGTAGGCAAAGCCGAAGTAGCCGAGCGCGTTCCTGTCGCCACTGATGCCCTGGACGAGTACGTTGTCGTCCTCTGACGCTGTGTAGTCGGCGCGAGACAGCTTGGCCTCGCCGTTTACCTCTTCTGTGAAGTAGTCGAAGGTGCCGGAATCTGTGCCCGGACCGTACAGGTTGATCTTCCTGTCAGGCCACGATGAATCTAGGTCGCTCCATTTGGTGATAGTGCTTTCCGGCTTCCACAGCATGTTCAGCTGCTCAACCGTCATGCAGTTTACAAAGTCGTTTTGTGAGTTGACCATGACTGAGAGTCCGTCAAGTCCGACGAGGAACTCGTAGTACTCGACGCCGTTCTCGGCCGCTGTCGCGGCTTCATTCTCCTTGATTGGCCTGGAGGCGTCGGAGATGTCGGTCTCACCGACCGTGAACTGCTTGAATCCCCCGCCGCTGCCGGAGATTCCGACGTTGACTAGCACGTCTGGCGCGACGCTCCTGAACTCCTCAGCGACGGCCTCTGTGATCGGAGCCACAGTACTGGAGCCATCGATCTCAATCGTACCGCGCAACCCGGCACGCTGCTCCTTTATCTTCGCTGTAGGTGTAGGAACGCTTCCCACCATCGGCGGTAGCGCGGTCGCCGCGGGCACCGCCGAGGCAGGCTGCTGCGGGGTTGTGCCTGTTCCGGGGGCAGCCGGTTGGGCAGCGGCGGGCTGGGCTGGGGCCGACGGCGCCTCGGAGGTACTCTCCGAGCCGCATGCGGCCACTATCAAGGCTCCAATTACAATTGCCAATACGAGCAGCCCTGGCAGTCCGAACATCTTGGCTCGCATCTCGCTTAACATGATGGTTGCTCATACCTCCGCGATCTTGAGTTCAATTTACTTCTGAGTTCGGTCGGCCAATGACAGAATCGCCTCTCGGCTCCTACACTCGATGCAACACTCTAACGCGAGCGTATGAACGGACAATTAAGAAGAAGTTAAGAGAAGGTTAGGAGCCTGATAATGCATGATTAGCAACTCCGTGATCATGCAAACGCTTGCCACAAACCTCCGACTATGATGACGATGCCTGCGAGAGCTACAAACCACCCGAAGTTGAAACTCTGCGCCAGCTTGAGCAATGCTCTGATCGAGACATATCCGACCGCTGCCGCCGCGACCAGCGCAACTCCGGCTTCAGGAGAGGCATGTGCACCGGTGCGCACGCCTGCGTAGATTCCGGCGCCAATGCTGACCGGAATGCTGAGCAGGAAACTAAGCGTCAGTGCGTCGCCCCTGTCGATCCCGCGTCCGAGCAGCACGGAGAGGGTGAGACCTGACCTGCTCAGTCCTGGAAGTGCGGCGAGCCCCTGCGCAATGCCTGTCAATCCTCCGTCCAACCATGTAACGCCAAGTCGCCCGCGTCTCTCTACCGAGCGACCAATGTACAGAATTGCCGCCGTTACTATCATGAATATCCCTACGACTGACATCGCCAGCCCCCCGGCTCGTTCCGAGAATCCCTCCAGGCCTACCAGCAGCAGAAACCCAATTGGAGCGCTCACAACGGTTGCGGCAACAAAGAATTTTGTGAGCGGTCCCGGCGATCGGGGAGACCTCACGACGTCCATGGCTAAGAGCGCGACTTCCGACCTGAACGCTGCGAGCGCGGATATGGCCGTGCCAAGGTGTAGCCACAGCGAGAATCCAACCGCTTCGGACAGGTCTCCGCCCCATACCAGCGAATAGGCCGCCGTGACCAGGCCCTCGGAGCTGACCGGGAGCCACTCAGCTACTCCCTGGAGAGATCCCAGCAGGAGTGCTTCAGTGAAGTTCAAATCGCCCTTCTGAGCTTGAACGTGAACTCGCTGCCCTCGCCCTCGACGCTCGTGGCGCTGATGTCGCTGCCATGCGCCTGTACGAGGTGCTTCGATATTGCGAGGCCGAGCCCCGTCCCATGGTCTCTGCGAGACCTTTCGACCTTGTAAAAGCGCTCGAACACATGCGGAAGGTGCTCTCGTGGGATTCCTACTCCGGTGTCCGTGACCGTCACGACAACCCAGTCGGGTTCAGCCTTGGCGGAGAGGGTGATCCTGCCTCCGGAACCCGTGAACCTGAGCGCGTTCTCGACAAGATTAGTCAGCACCTGTTCCAGCCTGCGCCGCTCGCCCATGACGTAAGGCAGCCCCGGCGATTGGTAGCTGACCAGTTCAATACCGTTTGAAGCCGCCGCAAAGTGGAACCGCTTGGCTATCTCCTCGATTACCTCTTCCAACTTCATCGGAGCCAGATGCACTGGCATGTGCCCGCTCTCTAGTCTGGAAAGCTCTAGAAGCTCTTCGACAAGCGTGGTCATTCGAGCCACGTCGCCGCGAATCCGATGGAGGAAATCAATAGCGGTTTTCCTGTCGTCAATTGCGCCTGATTCCAGGATCTCAACCAACGCGCTTGCTGATGCAAGTGGGCTGCGCAGCTCGTGAGATACGTTGCTCACAAACTCTCGCCGCGTCGTCTCGATCTGCATTTGCCTCGTGACGTCTTGGAGGGTGAGTACAACGTCATCCCTGTCACGGCCAGAGACGGGTGTTGCGATTACGTCAAGGAATCGCCGCTGGTGCAGAAGGTCTATGTCAGCCCTCTGTATTTGGCGTGTATTGGCGGCAGTGGATGCCACGCGCAGTATCTGTGGGTCTCTTACGACCTGCGCCAGGGGACGCCCCTTGGCGTTCTGCGCGCTGACACTCAATAGCCACTCGGCGGACCTGTTGATTAACGTGATTCGTGTCTCTGAGTCGATGACGATCACGCCGTCTGCCATGGTGTCTATGGCAATCGTCATTTGGTGACGTTCGGCCTCTAGGTTGCTTACCCTCGAGTCGACCACGTTCGACATCCGGTTGAACTCTTCGACCAGTTGGTTACTTCTTTGCGGAGAAATTGCCGCAACCCTCTGGTCTAGCTCGCCATCCGCCATCCGCCTGGCGCCCTCGGCTACGTTTCTCATAACGCCAGCGTCGCTGCACGCTCTCACGAGAATGTAAATGACCGTAGCGAGTCCGGCACCGCTGCACAGTATCCCCAGAGCGGCTACCGTCCTATCGACAGAGACCTGCCAGCCCAGACCAAGAAACGTGATCAGCATCACGGTCACGCTCAACGCCAGAAGCGGGACAGCAATGTAGGCAAGGACCGATCGCTTGAGTTGACCTCGCGACTTCATCGGTCATCCGTCGAATCGGTAGCCAACGCCACGAATCGTCACTATTCGTCGGGGCTGCGAAGGCTCTGGTTCGATCTTCTCTCGAAGCCAGCGTATGTGAACATCGACCGTGCGGGAGTCTCCGATGTAATCGTGCCCCCACAGCCGTTCCAGGATTTGGTCCCTTGTAAATGCACGCCCTCTGTTTGCGGCGAGCAGCGATATTAGCGAAAACTCTCGCGGCTTCACCGCGAGATCCTCATCATCGAGGGTGATTGAGTGACTGGCCAGATCGATCTTGAGGTTACCTGACCTGATGACCTCATCGTCCCCTGGCGAACTCTCCAGGGCTGGAGTAGAAGACCTCCGCAGCATGTTGCGGACTCTCGCAAGTAGCTCTCTCATGTTGAACGGCTTGGTCACGTAGTCGTCCGCGCCCAGCTCGAGACCGACGACGCGGTCCACTTCCTCCCCGCGTGCGGTCAGCATCAGTATCGGGATGTTCGACTGCCGGCGTAGGATACGGCACACCTCGAACCCGTCCAGGCTGGGCAGCATAACGTCGAGTATCACCAGATCTGGGCTCCTCGACTGCGCGATTCTCAGCCCGGACTCACCGTCGACAGCAGTCAGGGTGTCGTACCCTTCCTGCTCCAGGGTGTACTTCAACGCCATCAGGAGGTTGGGCTCATCTTCGACTACGAGGACTGTGTTGGACATTCAAACTGTACCTCACATCTCAGTCGGACACGATCAACTCCATTTCGAGACTACCACAATTCAACTACGATCTTCATAGGCTGGCAACTCTGTCATTCCCGCGAAAGCGGGAATCCACACATTGGAAGTCGAGTAGCATGAGGTGCCACTAAACTGGCAAAAGCCCAGTCGGCGAAAGCTACATCACCCTCATCCCCCGTAGCCGGATCAGGTCGCCCTTGGAATATCCCAGGAGACCACAGATGATCTCACGGTTGTGTGCTCCCAAAGTGGGAGCCGGCTCCAATCGCCAACTCATCTCGTCTGTTCTGAATGGCCCGGTAGGATGACGGTACGAGCCCCCGTCCAGGTGCTCGATTTCCTCAAAGAAACCCCTGGTGTCCAGGTGCTCCCACCCGAGAATGTCTTCAGGTGTGGCAACGTACGAAAACGCCAACCCGCGCTTCTGGGCCCGTTCGAAGATCTCGTGTTTGTCGTGTTCCATGAGCCACGGCAGCATCAGCGAGTCCAGTTCGTCTGCGTTTGCTCCGCGTCCTGCTCGATCTCCGAACTTCGGGTCGCTGAGTTCCCGTATGCCCATTAGCTCAGACATCTCTGGCCACTTGTGGTCGGGTCCCGCGATCACGCCGACGTACCCGTTTCGGCACGGATAAGGCCCCCAGGCTGCGCGTCCGTAGCCCCGGTTTCCAGTGCGCTGGAAGTTCGCCCCCGCGTACGAATACATGCTCAGCGCATTCTCTAGGATTGTCGCCAGGTACTCAGAAATGGCGACGTCCACGTGCTGACCTATGCCCGTCGAATCTCGGTGCCAAAGAGCCGATAGCGTCCCCGCAAAGGCGTTCTGCCCAGCGCCGTATTGCGCCAGACGAGCCGCCATTTGCAGCGGCTCGCGCTCAGGGTCGCCGGTAATGTACATCAGCCCGCCCGCAGCATACAGGTTGATCTCCATAGCCAGGCGGTCCCTGTACGGCCCGGTCTGCCCGAAGTTGGATATCGACGCCATCACCAGCGAAGGCCTGTTTGCGCTGAGACTGACGTAATCTAGTCCGAGCGAGGGCATGACCTGCGGGTGGAAGTTCTCCACGACAACCTCTGCCCACTCCACGAGCTCTCGAAGGATCCTTTTTCCTGTCTCCGTCCTGATGTCGAGCGTAACACTCTTCTTGGATGAATTGAGATACAGGTGCAGCGCCCCGCCGTTCTGGTTCGGGATCCCACCAGGGAACGGGCTGACACGCCTTGCCGGATCGCCCCCGTCCGGCCTCTCTATTTTGATGACCTCGGCCCCCTGCGTGGCCATCAGCCGGGTTGCGTACGGACCCGCAACCCAGTGGCTCAGATCTAACACTCTGAGCCCGTCTAAGAATCCGGACATTTCTGCGGACATCCTTGACTAACCCGTAGACGAAATAACTGCCCTCTTGTGGATCGCTTTCCCGATCGGCTTGCCGCCCTCGTGCGCCTCGATCTCGTACGTAAGTCTGTTGCGGTCAACCTCAGTGAGCACCGACCGGACCGTGACTATCCCTCCGACACTGGTGGGGGCAATGTGCCTGAGTCCATCGACCGCGTATCCGACTGTCGTATAGCCGTCGGCAAGATGCTGATCGGTTGCCTTGATGCTGGCGTTCTCCATCAGTCCGAGCAGATGCGGGGTTGAGAGCACGTCGGCTCCCTCTCTCCCCATCCGGTTGGTCGTCAGCTCCTTGGTGACTTCTACCTCTAGGATTGCCTCCTGCCCAGGTGAGATGTTCTCCATTGCCATGCCGATACTCCCCTCGGTAGTAATGCGTAGAGTGAAAATTAGCGCCCCAATTGTAGCAGAGCATCAGCGCCGCTCCAGCGCTCCTGCTATCCTGAGGTAGCTGTGCCAGATAGCCAGGTGCCACCCAACAGACCCCCTCTCCCTCAGGGCGAGGGCTGGGGTGAGGGTGAGAGTGACTTCTCCACCAACTTGATTCCGGAACGAACGCCTCGACAGCATGTGAACACTTGTCAAACTGAGGAGGACCCCAATGAAAATAACGTCTGTTGAGTGCCGGATACTCGACGGAGACTTCCCCTTCGTATGGGTGCACACCGACGAGGGACTCATAGGAATCGGCGAGTGCTTCCGCCGTCAGCCCTCCGTGACCAAGACCCTCATTGACGATCTCCTGGCGCCTGCCATAGTGGGAAAGGACCCGATCGAGACCTCACGGCGGTTCGACGACATGATGCGCGCAGGCTCCGCCGTGGAGATGGGTGGTGCTATCTTCTGCGCTATTGCAGGTCTTGATATTGCGCTCTGGGACCTCAAAGGGAAGGCGTTCGGCGTTCCCATCTCAAACTTGCTCGGAGGTGCGCGCCGCGACAGCATTCCCGTCTATGCCAGCTCAATGCGACGTGACCTGACACCTGTCGAGGAGGGCAGGCGTGCAGCCTCCCTGGTAGAGCAGGGATACTCTGGCTATAAGTTGCACAGTGCAGTGCCCGGCGCGATCGACCACCCCGCCGATCAGACCGTGGACACGGTGACCGAAGTCAGGGCCGCTGTCGGAGACGACATCGACATCCTCGTCGACGTCAACGGCGCGTTCTCAGTCCACCACTCAATCGAGATCGGTAGGGCGCTTGAGCAGTTGGGCGTGTTCCACTTCGAGGAACCGCGTCCGGCCCAGGACCTTGAGGGGCTGTCCCAGATCGCCGACGCCCTGACTATTCCCATCGCTTCTGGCGAAATGATCTACACACACCACGAGTACCGGGATCTGATCCTCAAGGGTAGGGTGGACATCATTCAGCCTGACATAGTCAAGGTGCCTGGATTCACCGAGTTCCTGCGCATTGATGCGCTTGCGTCGGCGTTCAACGTTCCCATCACTGTCCACAATACCCAGCCTGTCTTGAGTACCGTCGCACACCTGCACTTCTGCGCGGCAAGCGCGATGGTCCCGTACTCACAGGAGTACAACATCGAGCCGATCTCAATACGAGATGAGTGGCCCATCTTGAAAGAACCCCTTGAAGTCGTCGACGGCCACATAGCCGTCCCTACCGGCCCCGGCCTGGGCGTGGAACTTGACGAAGACATGGTGCGCCGCCTGTCCGAGGGCTAGCCCACATGCCGAAAAGATACAGACCACGCGAAGTCATCAGAGTCTTGGAGAGCCTCGGCTGGCAGCAGGTCAGACGTCAGCGCGGCTCTCATGTTAACCTTAGAATGTCGGGAAATCCGAACGTTGTAACCGTCCCAACATCGGATAGGGAAGTAAATATAGGAACATTCAGCAACATCAAACGACGAGCAGGAATCTCTAACGCGGAGTTCGACCGCATTGCAGACGAGGTACTGTAGTGACCAAGCACAAGTTTACGATTTTTCTGTTCCCCGATGGAGATGGGTACCAGGTCATCATCCCGCACTACCCAGAAGCTACCACTTGGGGGAAGACTCCCGAGCATGCCTTTGAGATGGCCAAAGAGTGCCTTGAATTGATCTTGGAGGACTATGCGGAAACGCACCAGGAACAGATTCTGCCGGGAGAGCACGCTTCTCACGTAGTAGTAGGGGCTATAGAAGCCGAAGTCCCCGACATCCTGTTGCAGGACGTCCGAGCCGCCGAAGCCGAAGTAAAGATCAACCCGAAAGCTAGGCGCGACGATAAGCTAGGCACACGGTTCTGCATGTGTGGATGCGGTACCGAGAACAAGCCGAGGTATATGTTCCAACGCGGCCATGATGCGAATCTTAGAGAATTACTCCGTAAAGTCGAAAGAGGCGAACTGGACGGCTCCGCGATTCCTTCCCAGACGGTCGAGGCCTGCTTTAAGGACACAGATCTCTGGTGCGCAGAGTTCATCGCCGAGGACATCGTCAGTCTCTCAAAAGTACGTCTGGACAACAAAGAGAAGACATCAGCCGGAACAGTGTAGGTGACCCTCTAGCTCGGAAAAGTTCGGTGAGAATCGCCAGCGGCTTGAAGTCAATATTCGAGATGCCCGACCACCTTCACCTCCGCTGGAAACACCCCACAGCCAACGTGGTCTCATACAGCCCCTCTATCGCCGACGGAGTCAAATACGTCGGGTCGGCTGACGGCCTCTAGTACGACGTGCGAACCTCAGTTTAGAAGTATCCCCTCCTACAAACCTTCGATCTCCACAGGCTCGAAATCGTCCGCGATGTCGAACCCCAGAATTCGAGAGTAGAAGTATAGCTCTGCTTCTAGCGCCCGCTTGATGTTCTCAGACTTTCGGAATCCGTGCTGCTCGCCCTCGAATGGAATATAGGCGACCGGCAGTCCCTTATCCCGCAGAGCGTCCACCATCCTCTCGGCCTGATTGGGAAGCACTACGCGGTCTTCCAGCCCCTGCAGCAGAATGATCGGACACGAAAGCTGGTCCGTGTGATGTATCGGAGACCGTTCCAGGTACAGATCGCGCCGCTCGGGGTATGGGCCAATCATCGAATCGAGATAGCGCGACTCGAACTTGTGGGTCTCTGTGGCCAACCCTTCGAGGTCGCTCACACCATAGTAGCTCGCTCCGACCTTGAACACGTCCCTGAACGTCAGCGACGCCAGGGTCGTGTAGCCGCCTGCGCTGCCGCCCCGCACCATCAGCCTGTCGACGTCTACCTCGTCCTCTCTGACGAGGTGTAGTGCCGCGTTAATGCAGTCGTCTATATCTACGATTCCCCACTGCCCGTTCAACCTGCGGCGGTACTCGGTGCCATAGCCCGTACTACCACCGTAGTTAACGTCCACGACCGCGATGCCCCGACTCGTCCAGAACTGGTACGAGAGGTTGAAAGACGTTGCAGCCGACCCCGTCGGCCCACCGTGGCTGACCACCAGCAGGGGAGGTCTCTCACTCGCTGGACCCACGAAGTCGACATTCTTCGCGGCGTAATAGTAAGCGTGAGCGGTCTTCCCACCGGTAGTCTCGAATTCGATAGCTCGCGGCTCCGAGATATAGCCACTTGCTACCGGAATGGGCCGAGATTCTCTCAACGGCTTCAACTCGCCGGTATCAGGGTTCAGCGCGACTAGTGAGTCGGGGAGGGCGGTTGATCCTGCCTCTAGTACGGCTTGGCCGGGCGCTGCCTTGATGTCTCCCCGCGACATCTCTGTGTACGGTGTCTCGATTGGTGTAAACTGCGTCCTCTGAGTGTCTAACGTGGCCAGCTTCCAGAACCCGTTCTCAACGTATTTGCACACGATGCGGTCGGCCGACTCGAACGCAAAAGTGTGTGTTCCAAGTGCCCAGGCGGGAGCCCCAAACTCAGCTTGCATAGGTGCCAAGGCCTCGATGTGCCCGCCACGCCAGCGGTACAGGTTCCACCATCCGGTCCTGTCCGAGACGAAGTGGAGAGTCCCGTCTGGCGACCACTCCGGCTGGAACACCGATTCGCCCTCTTCTCCAGCTACCTTTGTGGCCTCCGCCAGGGTTCCGTCGTCCTGGATTTCAGCAACCCAGAGTTCCGAGGTGTCCCAGGGCATGTTCGGGTGGTCCCAGGACATCCATGCAATCCGCGAACCGTCCGGACTGACTGACGGATACCCGTAGAAGTCGCTGCCGTCAACGAGGACCTCGCCCTCGCCTCCTCCGTCTATGTCTAGGGCGACGACAGTATTGACCGCCTCTCTCTCGGAGTCACGATGGTCTTCCCTCACGCAGATCAGCCAATTCCGGCTACTATCGATCTTCCCATCACCGTACCGCAGGTCCACGCCCTCAGGAGTGATCGGCTCGGGCTGACCGCCTGGATTCTGCCGATAGACACGCTGGTCTGCAAAGTTGGAGAAAAAGGCCACACCGTCCAGTACCCAGAAGCAAAGTCCGCCATACTCGTGCACTCGCGTGCGAACGTTGTAGGGTTCCGGCGTCACGTCTTGGATTTCTCCGCCCTGAGTGCGACGCACAATCACGTTTCGCGCACCCTCCTGCGGACGCATCTCAACCCAGTAAACGTCGTTGCCGTCTATCTGAATAGACCCTAGCGATACCGAGTCCTGGACTATCAAGTCCGTGGTTATCGGAGACTCCCAGGATCCATAAGGTGCAGTTATAGGCATATTCAAGCTCCAGCTATCTTTTTGGAAAGTCGAAGAATCCTCAATTGCGCGGCGTGTTGATGTCCCAGTTGACTGGGTTGTTCTGGTACCCGTCTGTATAGTTGCCCGATGCGGACTGTCCACCAGTTGCGGCTCCTGGATCGAAGTAGCCCCAGCCCCGGTACTCTCGACCCGAATGAGTCGGCGCACCGTTCAACAGCCAGTCCTGCCCATCCATCCCTACGAAAGTCTCTGATCGAACCAACGGATATCCTCACTCACTCTGTCGCCGATCCCCATTCTACCAACGCCCGCACTGTATAATCGTACCTGATATACCAAGGCAAAGGACGTAGCAATGTCCGACTCGCTTGTAACCTGCAACATCAGCGACGGTATCGCGCTTTTGACCCTCAACGATCCCGCACGTCGCAACGTTTTGTCATCAGCGATGATGGAGGAACTTCGCCACTGCCTGGCCGCCGCTGACAAAGCCGCCGACGTTAGGGTCGTGGTGATCGCCGCGCGCGGCCCGGTGTTCAGTTCGGGACACGACCTCAGGGAGTTGGCGGAACTAGACCGCGAGGACAGACGCTTGCATTTGCCCTCTGCACCGACCTCATGGAGTCTATCCGACTGATCCCCAAGCCGGTCATTGCGAGTGTGCAAGGCCTCGCAACCGCCGCCGGGTGCCAGCTCGTTGCGACGTGCGATCTTGCGATAGCCTCCGAGGAAGCGGCGTTTGCCACTCCCGGTGTAGACATCGGACTATTCTGCACGACCCCGGCAGTCGCCCTCGGAAGGGCGGTCCACCCTAAGGTCGCAATGGAGATGCTGCTGACCGGAGATCTGGTATCTGCTCAGGACGCGCTTAAGTACGGGCTCGTAAACCGAGTGGTGCCTGGCGACAAACTCAAGGAAGCTACGCAGTCCCTCGCCCTCAAGGTCGCGTCCGCTCCTACCAGCACAATCTCGATAGGTAAGTCCGCCTTCTACCGCCAGATGGCCCTCGACCGGCCGCAGGCCTACCAGGTCGCCCAGAAAGTCATGGTCGACAACCTCCAACATCCCGACGCCACCGAAGGCATCAACGCCTTCCTGGAAAAGAGGCGACCCGAGTGGACCACATGACTCCCGACCTAAACGGCTGTTGACGATGACTACCCGGTTGACACGACCACAACGCTATGATAACTTGGCACTGTAATTATTGGCTCGTGACATAAGGGTTTTTTATGGATCCATAAACTGTGGCTTGAGCCAAAGAAATCTATAGGAGGTGTCGGATGGCTGGCGAAGGCAGAATGGACATTGAGATCATCTACTGCGTTCCTTGACAGTATCACGGAGTTGCGGCCTGGATGGTCAACGAGTTCGTGGCAGAAGGTGGTAAGGACGTAGCAATCGAGGTCAAGACCGGCGTGGGCGGAGTGCTTCAGGTATTCGTCGACGGCGACAAGATCTACGACAAGGCAGAAGAGGGAGGGCAAACGCCTCACCTCAACCGCGTCAAGGAGCTGCGGGCAGTTGTCAGGAGCAGGCTGGACTCATTGGTTCCAGCTGACGACAACTAGAACAGCCCATCAATCATGAAACAGAGGCCCCGGTACAAGACCGGGGCCTTTTGTTTTGGCGAGAATCTAGCAGTTTTCCGGTCGCTGCTTACGTCGGGCCGATCTAGGTGACGCCATGCGCAGCAGACTCTCACCTAAGACCGGGCGTCAGATGCACCGTCATCCGACCGCCATCCACATCTACGTCTAGCACGACCTCGCGAATGGCAGGAATCAGCAGGTCTGGACCAGCGTCGTTCCTGATAACGTACACGTCATTCGCAGAAGTATCGAGTATCTCCGCAATAACGCCAAGCTCCTCGCCTTCGTCGCTGAACACATGCAAGTCGATCAATTGGAAGTGGTAGTACGTATCTTCAGGCAGCGGAGCTAGATTGTCCTCAGGAACGGTGAGCAACGCTCCCCGCATGGAGTCTGCCGCTGTCCTGTGGGTCACATTCGTCAGGCGGACTACAAACCCGCCCCGATTTGGTCGCGCAGACACAACAGTCTCACGCCTGCCCTTGATGTGAAGCTCGGACCCGGGAGAGAATCGTTCCGGGAAGTCGGTCTGGGGTTGGACCTTGAGGTCTCCATTAAGTCCCCAGCCTCCCGTGACGTGTCCGACAATCACATGCCCGTCGGGCGGCTCTGGGCGGCTCCGGGACGCGGACTTAACGTTGCGTTGCGACCTTGGCGATCCACGGCGGGAGTGGGTACCTGTCGGCCTATTCGGTCCGGAACCGGCAGGCATGGACGATACTTTCAGATTATCTCGAGCGTAGCTCGTGTGCCTTGTTTGACAGCCGCCACCCTGATTAGGTGCCTGATCGACTGCGCGACACGCCCCTGGCGGCCGATGACCTTGCCCTTGTCGTCTGGAGCAACTTCGAGCCTGACGACTATTCGACCGTCCTCGTCCTCTTCTTCAGTAACCCTGACCTCGTCCGGCTCGGAGGCTATCGACTTCGCTATGAATTCGACCAGCTCTTTCATTCAGCCTCAACCTCAACCTCAACCTCAGCTTTGACTCTTTCCAACGTACCTAGAGTCCTTAGCAGCTGCCTGACGGCGTCTGACGGTTGAGCGCCCTGTCGGAGCCACTTCAGAGCCTTTTCTTCATCGATGACGACCGTCGGAGGATCCGTACGCGGATTGTAGTGGCCCAAGTGGTCCACAAACGCACCGTCCCTCGCAGCCCTCGAATCCGCCACTACTACTCGGTAGCTGGGCTGGTGCCGGGCTCCCGTTCTCCTGAGTCTGATCTTGAGCATCTAGTCCACTCTCAACGATTGTTTGGTTTACTTGAGCGTATCCTTGGAAAGTCGTCCGTCAGCGTCACCAGGACGCCGTTCTGGTCATCGACCCGAAGACGAGAACCCACATATCGGCTCACCGCTGCATTCGGTAGCGCCGGGGTGGTCAATCCCTGTCCCGGCGTACGACTACCTGTTCTTAGCCTGGCTGAGTTGACTCATCAACCGTGACTTTCGCCTGGAGGCGTTGTTGGGATGCAATGCGCCCTTTGCGGCTGCCTTGTCCAGGGCCATCACGGCTGATCGTACGGCCTGGCCCGCGCTGTCCACGTCACCTTCATCGATGAGTCTTCGCGCGTTTCTAATGGACGTTCTGGCCCGCGTGCGTAGGGGTTGGTTTTGCTCCCGCTTGCGCACTGATGCTCGATTTGACTTGGCTGAAGGCAATTGCGCTACTCCGCTTCACAAGTGTTCAAGTATTGTATCAGGTTTGACATGCACCATTCTAACTGAAGTTCGATGTGGAAACTGTCCCAGATTGGTAGGCGCTACTATTTCGTCATACTGGCGAAGGCCGGTATCCATTGGGGAGGGGGATAGACCGATTCACCCTTCAGGCAGCGTTGTGCAAAGCCTTGGCCAGTTCGGAACAATCCCCCTCACATATTGCTCCGAGTGACAGTCATCACTCCTCTGACTGCTTCCAGCTTGAAGAACAGCCTGCTGAGCTGGTCGATACCGCTCACGTGCAATGTCAGGGTGATGATCGACACGCTGTCGTATTCCTCGGACACGCACGAAGCTATGTTGACATTTTCCCCCGACACTACGAATGTCACATCGCGGAGCAGACCGACTCGGTCCTGTGCTCTGACCTGGATTCTCACAGGGTACTTGACCTCTGTCTTCCCCCATGAGACCTGTACCAGTCGCTGCGGCTCGTCCTCGTGCAGGATGTTGGGACAACTTCGTCTGTGGACCGTTACGCCCCTGAAGCGCGTGATGTAGCCGATGATCTCGTCACCGTTGATAGGGTTGCAGCAGCGAGCCATGGACGTCAGCAGGTCCCCTACGCCCAACACCTCAATACCCGTACTCGGGCTGATGGGAAGCCCAAGCTCCTGCTGGCGTTGCACTTCCTCTTCCGCGGCGCCCTTTTCTCTTGAGCTCAGCTTGTTGACTACCTGGACCACGGAAACCGAACCGTCTCCGAGAGCGGCCAGGAAGTCGTCGACCCTGGCGATTCCCATCATCGATGCGACCTGGTCGTCCGGCGCTGTAGTCAGCCTGCGGATGTGACGGTTGTACAGGTCTCGCCCCCGCTGGATGTTGACGGACTGCTCTTGCCGCTTGAACCACTGACGCACCCTCGCCCGCGCGGACGTCGTCCCGAGATATCCGAGATCCTCGTTCAACCAGTCCAGGCTCGGGCCACGCACGGTCTTGGACGTCAGTATCTGGCACGTGTCGCCATTTCTTAACTGGTAAGTCAGTGGCACCAGCTTCTGGTTGACCTTGGCGCCAATACATCGGAATATAAGGTCTGAATGGACCCTGAACGCAAAGTCCAACGGGGTCGACCCGGACGGTAGCTCCTTGAGTTCACCAAGGGGAGTGTAGACAAAGACCTGGTTCTGGAATATGTCGGTCTTGAGCGACTCTACGAAGTCCTCCGCCGCAGCGACGTCGCGCTGCCACTCCATGATCTGTCTCAGCCACACCATCTTCTGCTCGAACGGATCGTTGTTGCCCACTCCCTCCTTGTACAGCCAGTGTGCGGCTACACCGTACTCGGCCAACTGGTGCATCTCGTGCGTCCGCACCTGTATCTCGACCGGATGTCCGTCCTCTGCGATGACCGTCGTGTGAATCGACTGGTATAGGTTGTCCTTCGGGTTGGCTATGTAGTCGTCGAATTCGCCCGGGACCGGGTGCCATCTCGTATGGATGATTCCCAGCGCCGCGTAACAGTCCGCCACGGTGTCTACCAGCACCCGCAAGGCGAACAGGTCGTTTATGTCGTCCACTGTCTTGTTTTGCCGAGCGTACTTCGAGATCTTGCTGTGTATCGAGTACAGGTGCTTCGGTCTACCGAACACGTCCGCCCTGATCGATGCTCTGCCAAGTTCTGCCTGCAGAATATCCTTGGCGCCTTCGATGTAGGTCTCCCGCTCGTCACGCTTGTAGTTGAGCCTCTGCGAGATGTCCTTGTAATCGGTCGGGTTCAGCTGCTGGAACGCCATGTCCTCGAGCTGCCACTTAATCTCCCAGATCCCGAGACGATGGGCGAGTGGCGCGTAAATGTCCAATGTCTCCTGCGCCTTCTCTATTCTCTTGGCCTCGGGCAGGTGCCGGATGGTGCGCATGTTGTGGAGCCTGTCGGCAAGCTTAATCAGCACGACCCTGATGTCCTCCGCCATCGCCATCAGCATCTTGCGGATCGTCTCGGCCTGCGCGTGTGTCGTCTCTAGCGTATTTACGGCGCCCGCAGCCACAAGTTCGGCCTCAGTGAACTTTGTCACGCCATCGACGAGACGTGCCACGTCGTTCCCGAACTTGTTCTGGATATCCCCTATCAGCACATCGGGGCTGTCCTCGACCACATCGTGCAGCAGACCTGCCGCAAGAGCGTCAGGGTCGAGTTTGAGATCGGCCAGCACCATTGCCGTCTGGAAAGGGTGCTCCAGGAAAGGCTCCCCTGACTTTCGCAACTGACCGTCGTGGGCTTCGGCAGCGTAGTGAAACGCCTCCTCCACAACTCCAAGCCGCTCTTCAGGGAGGTACTCCCTGGCTTTGCCTATGAGCGTTTCGAGCATGCCCTGACCTCCAGGGTAACAGCCCCCTCTCTCAGGGAGAGGGTTGGAGCCTGCCCCATACTTGATACGGGGGTGAGGATCATCTACGCGGCTTAGCACGTGCGATGTCCAATAGTTAAAAGACCCTGTACACAGCAACGGCCTGATTGAATGATTATAGTACAATGTTTCACAATTGAAAGCAGGGAGTTTTGCATTGCAGTTTCAGGCCCCACGAGGCACAACCGATGTGCTGCCCGAAGACGAAACCTACTGGTCCTTCGTCCGAACCACGGCAGAGGACGTCGCGAACCGTTTCGGGTACCGGCGCATAGACACTCCCCTGTTCGAGGATGCCGGACTGTTCGAGCGGGGAGTAGGGTCCACCACCGATATCGTTGAGAAAGAGACCTACACCTTCGAGGATCGTGGCGGCGACCTGCTAACTCTTCGAGCCGAGGGTACTGCTCCTGTCTGCCGTGCGTACCTCCAGCACGGAATGCAAAACATGACCCAGCCTGTCAGGTTATTCTACATCTGCCCTGTGTTTCGATACGAGCGACCGCAGTTGGGCCGCTACCGCCAACACACACAGTTCGGAATCGAAGTAATCGGCGAAGTCGACGCTAGTGTCGATGCCGAGGTCATCGAGGTGGGATGGCGCTTCCTGGAGCAGGTCGGCCTGTCAGACCTCACGCTGACCATCAACTCCATAGGAGATCCAGCGTGCAGGCCCGGCTACATCGAACGGCTCAGGTCATACTACTCCAGCCACAGAGACACCCTCTGCGAGGACTGTGTGCGCCGGATTGACCGCAACGCGCTCAGGCTCCTTGACTGCAAGAACGACCAGTGCCAACCGCTCATCGATGAGGCCCCGGCGAGCGCCGACCACCTCTGCGCCGACTGCAAAGTTCACTGGGATGACCTCCGACGCTACCTCGGAGAGACGGGAATAGACTTCCAGACCGACCATAGGCTCGTGCGTGGCCTCGACTACTACACCCGCACGGTATTCGAGATCGCCCCTCCTGAAGAGGGCCGCATGGTCACCATAGTGGGCGGCGGTCGGTACGACGGCCTGATTGAACAGCTCGGTGGCAGGCCCACTCCCGGCATCGGCTACGGTATGGGACTCGAACGAGTTATTCAGAACGTCAAGAACCAGCATGTTCAGCTCAACGGAGATATTCGTACACGGGTCATGGTTGTCCACCTCGGCGACGCCGCCAAGAGCGCTGGCGTCCGCATTGCCTCCGAGTTGCGCTCTGCCGGAATCGCCGCCACTCTCGCGCCCCCCCGCGGTCTGCGCGCCCAGCTCCGCTACGCATCGAACACAGGCGCGACCCACGCCCTCATCATAGGCGACGACGAGCTCGCCAATGGCGTCGCCACCCTCAGAGATCTCACCCAGAGCACACAGTCCGACGTCCCTCTGACCGCGATCGTGGATGCGCTACCTGACTGAGCGTCGCGTGCCCGAGGCTTTGGCGGAAATCGCCCCCTAGCGCGGCCCCATGTCCCTCATCGGTGCGACTATCACCAGCACCGCCGAAATCGCTGTCAGGATACCGGAGTAGTAGAACACAGAGCCGTATCCCCCGAAGTTCTCGATCACAAAGTAGCCGAGGAACGGCGACACCGCGCCCAGTAACCCATTGAGCCCGAATATCAGGCCCACAGCGGTCGCCTCGGTGCCCCTTCCGACCACGTCCAGCACCGCCGCCTGCACTATCTGGTGCAGCGCGAAGCTGAACAGACCCGTTCCGGCCAGCACCGGAATCAGCCAAATGCCGTCACCCGCTGCCACGGTTACCAGCGAAATCGCCGCCGCGAGGATGAAGCCCGGCACCATCACCGCCTTGCGCGAAAACCGATCGGACAGGTACCCCAGTATCGGGGCCGACACGACCCCCATCCCGGTGATCAGCGCGAAGTGGAACCCGTAGTCCAGGTCCACCTTGCCGAGTGTGTCGGTCAGGTAGAACGGCGACCACGCGAACACCGCGTCGAGCCCGACCCCGCGTAGCATTGCCGCGGCTACCAGCAGTACCACTGCCGGGTGCCGCATGATGCTGACCGAATCCCTGATCTGCGTCGATAGGTTACGGGTCTCGACCGAGCCGATCCTGCCAACGTGCCGCAGGAAGATCCAGACCAGCACTCCCATGACAAGTGCGGGAATGACGTATATGTACATCACCCCACGCCAGCCTCTCAGCACGACTGGAACGACCCATGCCGGTATAACGGTCGCGCCCCCGTAGCTGAGCCCTCGCCACTTCGTCAGAATTGACAGCAGTGCCGTGGCGACGATTGGCCCCACCATGTTGCCCAGGTTCGAGCCGAGTCCATGTATCGAGATCGCAAATCCGCGCCGGTCTGCGAAGATCTGCGACAATGATGCCGCCGACGGCAGGTGCCACAGCGCGCCCGGAATCGACACCAGAGGCACCACGAGCATCAGCGCGATGTACCCAGGAGAGGCACCGAGGAGAGCAAAGAAGATCGCTGCAGCCACCATGCATCCCGTAAGCATGATGCCCCAGTACCGCTTCAGCATGTCTACGATCAGCCCGCCACCGATGTTCACCACACCAAACCCGACGAACCGCAGCGCGAGCAGCACCGATATCTGGAAAGTGTTCAGCCCAAAGTGCGACGAGATCGAGGGCATCATCACGGGCACGCCCTGATCGTATAGGTGCGCGACCCCATGCCCCGCAGACATGACCCCAAGAATCGTGGACCTGTTCTGCGCCTGCTCAGGCCGCATGTTATCTGAATCCAAGAAACACACTCCCCTCGGCTCCAAAGCCGCAGCGATTGTACGAGCCGAACAGACTAGCGTCCAGTCCAGGCAGAAATTCTTCTGTGTCAGTGTAGATTCAGAATTATGATCTCACTGAAATAGAGCGCAGTCGCGTTGAAGAACTTGTGTCCTATTTCTGCTACAATCTGGGAAACACGATCTGAAGGGAGCGAATCGCCAGACATGAATGTTAGAGAGGTTAAGACCTGTCTGGCTTTGGCCATCGCCAAGGCTGCTCATGATGAAGCTAAGGATTTGGTATCCGCTCCGAACGTAGATAGGGACAGGATTCGAGCAGCCCAATCTATCGAGCAGTCTCTGAAGTCATTGGGTCGGCTCCAAAATGGCGAAATGCCAGACTACGACAAGTGGGACCCGCTTATGTACGTCACTTGGTATCAGGCTAGGGTCTGTTCACACTACGTAGTGCATCGAAGATCGTTCCAAAGAGGATGAACCCGATGTAGAGTTCATCGAGCTTGTCATACCGAGTGAATATACGACGAAAGCCTTTCATCCTGCGGAACAGACGCTCCACCTCATTGCGCCTCTTGTACAGCTCCTCGTCATACTCCCAAGGGACCTTGCGACTCTTGCGAGGCGGAACGACAACTGAATATCCTAAACCCGATGCCAACTGACGTGTCGCGTCACCTTCATATGCACGGTCCATCACCATGGACGGACTCCCACACTGTGGCCCCAGACGTTCCAGGAGCTTGCGGCCTTCGGGTGCGTCGTGAGCCTGTCCGGCAGACAACGAGAAGATCACCGGGTGTGCGCTCATCTGCGGCTACCATGTGAATCTTCGTTGTCAACCCACCACGCGATCTACCTATGGCCTGTGGGCCGTTTTTTTCAACGCTCCAGTCCCGTCCGGATGCACCTTGACCGTCGTACTGTCCAGCGAGAGCACATCGAGACTGACCTCCACTATTCCTTCCTGCCCAAGCTGCTCGAACACCCGGTCGAGAACCCCATTCTTGGACCAGCGGTTCATCCGCATATAGACAGTGTGCCATCTGCCGAAGCGCTCTGGCAGTCCTCGCCACTTGCAGCCGTGTTCGGCAACGTACAGAATAGCGTTGAGCACCTGCAGGTTCGGAATCCTCACGTTGCCACGCTGCACAGGCAGGTGAGGCTCAATCAGTTCGTATTGACCTTGTGTGAGTTCCATGTACCCATGCTAGCATCCTCAACTCAGCTAGTGTGAACAGACCCTAGTCAAGTAAATCTTGCATACAGTGTCCTGAAGTGGGCGAACAAGATGCCTTGGTCAAGAGGCGCCTTCAGTTCGCGTGCTGGAAGTGTGCAGGTAGTGGACTTTGGTTGCGGGGCATTGGCAGTGCAATTTGCCGTAGCGCTGGCAGCAGCGGACACTCTGAAGAGTGGCAAGAGATTGGACCTAATAAGGGTAGACTCTTTCGACACTAGTGCGGCAATGATGAAGATGGGTGCTCGGGTGTGGTTGCACTTTAGGGCTACCTTGGAGGAACTTCACCCAGGAGACCCTCTTACCGAAATTGTGGGCTCTATGGATGTCAAGCTGCACAGATCGGTCAAGTCAATCGAACGCATAGATGGTGCTTCACAGTTACTCACAGCAATCCATGCTGTTTACGATGCGAACAAAGAGCCTGTGCAGAAGGACCTTCGGCGCTTAGGCCGTAGGCTTCGACCAAACGGCTGTCTTCTGACAACTTACTCTGGATACTGGCAACTATTGGACGATGTTTCGCCACTGCGCGGTGCCCCAGGATATGTTGAGCGAACAACAGGATTTCCCAATCCGATCAGGGTACAGAGCCAGTTTGATGGCACCGTTAAGGAGGTGTTCGAATGGAGAAAAACACTGTGGCGTTCATTGAATTTACCCCTCGGTGCGGAGGGCATTAACTATTGGTTCATAAAAAACATGCTGAATCAGCCCGTGAGTTGGGAGTATCGTTCCCCGGCAATCCAAGCCTACCTCAAGTCATCGTGAATTGAGGACATCCTTAGGTGAAAGCTATGGTTGACTCCCCTGCCAGGATATCGCAGACATACCACGAAGTCCTTAACCTCGGTCGCGTCAGAGTCATCCATGCGCCTGTCCGCGAGATTCTGACCCGCGCCTCAGGCTTTATGGATGCCTACGACTATACGCTCAACCCTTACAGCGGATGCTCATTCGGCTGTACCTACTGCTATGCCGCCTTCTTCAGTCGTGATGCCACGTTGCGCGACACTTGGGGTAACTGGGTAAGGGTGAAGTCAAATGCGGTCGAGTTGCTGAACAAGAGGCTGGATCGATCGCCTGACTACCTTGACGGCAAAGTGATCTATATGAGCAGCGTTACCGACCCCTACCAGCCTGTGGAGCGCAAACTCGGAGTGACAAGGGGGCTCTTGGAAACAATGGCAGGCCGAGGTAAACTCGGTGAACGACAGTTGGACATGCTAGATGACGATGATCCTCCTGCCCCTAAGCCAAAACTAGTCATTCAGACCCGCAGCCCTGATGTAGTTAGAGACTGCGACCTGTTCCAGCAGATCGAGGCAAACGGAGGCCGCGTCCGAGTCAACATGACGGTCACCACCGACGATGAAGACGTCCGCCGCACCTTCGAGCCCTACTGCCCGTCAAACATGGTACGTATGCAGGCCATAGGAGAGGTTCAGGCTTTCGGAGTCGACACCTGTATAACAATGACCCCTCTGCTGCTGGTGAACGATCCTGGTTTCTTCGTGGAGAGCCTACTAGCCACGGGGGTCGAGAAGTTCATCGTTCAGCCGTTCCACTTCCAGCGTGGCAAGTTTGTCGCGGCCACCCGCGATCAGGCATTCGACCTGATGGCAACCAAGCTGGGAACCGATCGGGAGTCATTCCGCGAAGTGTATCTTGAGCACTATCAGGCCGTTTTCGACGTACTTCAGGATGGCCTCCCTGAGTTGGGTGAAGGCAAGGACGGCTTCGCTCCACCGTTCTGATTCGTCTGTGTCGGCATCACTTCATGCTGGCCCATCTTCCATAGATCTCGGTAGATCTCGGTGGTTCTGCCGAAAAATATGTAGATTCCCGTGTATCCTGTGACCAACACCCCCACAGGAGGACCCCAATGGACGTCTATGAAGCCGTCAGATCCAGACTAACCGTGCGAGAGTTCAAACCGGACCCGGTTCCCGATGAAGTCGTCGACAAACTCGTAAGGGCCGGACAGTGGACCGCCAGCTCCCGCAACCTCCAGCCCTGGCACTTCATCGTCATCAGGGATCGCGACACGCTCGCCAAACTCGGAGACATCGCCTCCTCAGGCCGTTTCGTCGCCAACGCTCCGATGGCAATTGCAATAGCTATGGAGAGCGCCGACCGCGCCGATCTGGATACAGGCCGCGCCATGCAGCAGATCGAGCTCGTTGCCTGGGAAGAAGGACTCGGCACCTGTTTCGTCGGCCTTCGAATCGCAGAGCAGAACAGCCAGGTCAAGCAGCTTCTGGGAGTCCCGGACTCCTTCGAAATGGTTACGGTGTTGCCGTTCGGGTACAGACTGGACGGCAATGACGGAAGCCAGGGCGTCAAGAACCGTAAGCCGCTGTCCCAGATCGCCCACTCCGAGAGATACGGCCAGCCGTACGCCTAGTCGCCGACCCGAGTTCAAGGAGCAGCCATGAGTTCCAGCACACCCATTATCAGCACCGCAGTCGGCACAGGTGAGGCAGGTTACTCCGGCGACGGTGGTCCTGCGGACGCCGCCCAGATACGCGAGCCTTTCATGTGCGCCTTCGACTCTGTGGGCAACCTGTTCGTTTGCGAGGCGACGAACCACATCGTACGCCGCGTCGACGCGGCCACCGGCATCATCACGACAGTAGCGGGCTCTGGCGAACAGGGCTACTCCGGCGACGATGGTCCCGCAACCGAGGCCACGATGTATGAGCCATACTCGCTGGCCATCGCCTCCGACGGCAGCATCTACATCGTGGACCGCCTCAACGCTGTGGTCCGTAGGGTGGACGGCGCCACCGGCATCATCACGACCGTTGCTGGCACTGGCAAGATGGGCTACTCCGGGGATGGTGGCCCTGGCTCAGAGGCTGAGATGCGCGAACCCAACGACTGCTTCCTGGATAACTCAGGAGGCCTGCTGATTGCCGATATCCAGGACCAGCGCATTCGCAGGCTCGACCTTACCACCGGGATCATCGACACGTTCGCCGGCAACGGAGAGAAGGAGCGTTCCGGCAACGGACGACCTGCACGAGAGGCCAGTATCCTGGGAGCCCGGGCGGTCTGCATGGACAGCACAGGCAACACCTACATCGCCGAACGAGAGGGCAACGGCGTCCGTATGGTCGGTGCAGACGGCCTGATGCGCACACTTGCCGGGGATACCACAGAGCTGGGCTACTCCGGCGATGGCGGACACGCACTCGCCACCACCTGGGCCGGCCCCAAGGGGATACGCTGCGACTCAAAGGGTAACGTCATCGTCACCGACACCGAGAACCACGCGATCCGTCGAATAGACCGCTCCACCAACTTCGTGACCGCCATCGCGGGCGGGCGGCTAGGCGGGCACGGCGACGGCGGCCCGGCCACCGAGGCTGGACTTGACCGTCCGCACGGCGCAGAGATAGCCGCAGACGGCTCGATCTATATCGCCGACAGCAACAACCACCGCGTCAGGGTAGTACGCGCCTAGAGCAGTGTGCGACGTGAAAAGTCTTTGATGTATGTCATTTTGCAGCGTCCAGTCTCCCGGGACCTCTCCGCCTTCGCCGCAGACATTGGCAAGGTACATGCCCCGAAAGCCGAGCTTGATTGGTCGCTGAGCTTCATTCCCCATTCATGGATTGAGCGGATCCACTGTGGTGCCCCCTCAATCGGCCTGGCCGACCCCGGTCACCACAACCGCATCGAGTCCAGGAATAGCTGACGCAGGTCATCCTCTTGAACAGGACGTGGCGACAGCTTGATGACCCTCTGCTGCGGCATCGCGCCCGCTGCGAGATCCGGAACATCATCAGCCGTGTATCCTATGCCCCCTAGTCCGTTGGGCACACCGATACGCCTGAGCAGACTGATGATAGCGTCTGCCAGAACGTCTCCCGCATCCTCCGGTCCGGCGTCGGACACATCCACGCCCATTAGTCGCGCCGCGTGCAGGTGCCGCTCTGGATTCGTCGGCGCGGTGTACCTGAACACCGCCGGGGCGTTCAGGATTACGCTCATACCGTGCGGCACGATCGGGTGGTCGTCCGGGTATCCCTCTGGCATGAACTCCCTGACCATGCCGGACACCGGATACGACATCCCGTGCGGCAGGTGGCAGCCCGCATTCCCGAAACCGACTCCCGCGAACGTTGCCGCCAGCATCATGTTGGACCTGGATTCGATATCCTCCGGGTCTTCGACCGCGCTGACTATGTTCCGCGCCACCATCTCAATGGCCCGCGTTGCCCAAACGTCCGAAATCGGGTTGGACCCCTGGTAGGATGGTCTCAACCCGGGATCTGGTGGAGCCTCCCGCTGACTGAAGGGCAGGGCAGTGTACGACTCAAGGCCGTGACACAGCACATCGAAGCCGCTGCACGCCGCGACCATCCTGGGAAGCGTGCGGCTGTTGTCGGCATCGACCACGCCCATTGTCGGCCTCAGCGCCCTGTGCGCGAGGCCGGTCTTCGCCTTCATCTCCAGCAGGTCGAAGATCGACACTCCTGTGGTCTCCGAGCCTGTCCCAGACGTCGTCGGTACCGCGATGTGCGGCTTGAGAGGGCCCGGTACCTGCGTGCCCTGGCCGATGGGCGCGTTCACGTACGTGAGAAAGTCGGCGGGATACGTCGAGTACAGGTTCGCCGCCTTCGCCGTGTCTATGCTCGACCCGCCACCAACTGAGATGAACCCGTCGAAGTCGCCTTCCGTCGCGAACTCTATTGCTGCCTTGAAAGACTTGTCTGTCGGCTCGACCTCAACCTCGTCGAACAGCACCGCGTCGATACCTTCTGCCCTCAACGACTCAAGAACCACCGCGACCGGCTGTAGCTGCGCCATTCGAGGATCGGTAACCACCGCCACCCTCTTGGCCCCCAACCGCGCAATCTCAAACCCCACTTCTCTCGTCGAGCCGGGCCCGAACTTGATCGACGAAGTATCCATTGTAAATGCGGTCTCTAGCTCATGATGGACCATTGGTTTTTTCCTCTTCTGAAGTTGGTGAGTGATATGCCTTGCCGCTAGGAAACCGCCTGGGATGGCTACTGCTCGGCTACTTCAAGCTGGTTCGGGTCAATTCCCACTTCCGCCGCCCACGCCTGAAGTCCCCGCCGAAACGCAAGCGCCCCCATAGGGGCGATCACTGCCTCCAACGCTTCCAGTACTTCCGTCGGTGTCGCGCCATTCTCCAATGCGAGCCGAACGTGTTCCTGGATCTGCGACACGTCTGCCCTGAGCGCGGCCTCCACAGCCACTTGAAGTAGCTCCTTCGTCTTCCGGTCCAGCGTTCGCTGACCAGTGTATGTTGCTTCGATGAACTGATTGTACTTCTGAAGCCACTCGAAGTCCGCGGCGGCCATCACTCGATGGAAGTCGAGCGTGTAGCCTCGCGTACGCTCCGCCGCCTCAAGGTACGCCCGCGCCTCTTCAGTCAGTCTAGGCTCATTCATGCGCTTCCAATCTCCCATGTTCCAAGCATTGAGCGGCCCCATTCTATCAGGACTGCATATGGCCAAGATGAGGGTCATACTGTCATGGATGCCAAGTTGGCTGTCCGATCCTACTCGCCACTCTCGTATAATGCCCCCATGGACCACCGTACAACAAACATAGACAAGTAACTTTCACCAGGCTACGCCCTAACGAACGAAAGCAGAGCACCATGACATCCGTCCTCATCGCCGCCTTCGATGGCCTTCAGCCGGCCCAGGTCCGCCCGGACCTTATGCCCAACCTCGCTCGGTTCGCATCCGAGGGTGTGTTCTTCGAGAACCACCATCCGGTTTTCCCCTCTGTCACCCGCATCAACGCCGCAAGTATGGTGACAGGCACGTACTCGGGAAAGCATGGCCTGGCCGCAAATACCATGGTCGCGCGGGACTACGACCCCACATCTGCATTCTCCGCCTTGGAGCCGACGCTGGCGGACATGGCTCGAAAGACGGGCAGGGTGCTTCTCGCTCCCACACTGGCGGACATACTCGCGGAACACGACATGGAGTACACCGCAATCGGCGTGGGAACGTCAGGCAACGCCTATGTCCACAACCCGCGCGCCGACGACTCCGGCGGTGCAACCATCCATCCCGAATTCACTCTGCCTAACGAACTGTCGGCCAGGCTGGAGTCGAGGTTCGGTTCATGGCCCGATGAGGCTATGCCAAACACGCCTAGACTGGATCACGCCGTGAGAATTCTTTGTGAGCACATCCTGCCTGAGCGTCAACCCTCGGTCGCTCTGATCTGGTCGTCAGAACCCGACAAGGCCCAGCACGCCCACGGCGTCGGTTCCGAGATGTCCGACCGCGCCATCCGACAGGCCGATGCGAGGTTCGGCAGCATTCTCGAGTGGCTGGAGAATAACGGGCGCGCGTCCGATACGGACGTACTGGTCATCTCAGACCACGGCTACTCGACTATCCAGGAGACTGTTGACGTCGTATGGTACACACGCGACGCCGGTTTTGCGTCGCAGGACGTAATCGTCGCTCCCAACGGCGGCAGCGTCCTCTTCTACTGCCGGTCTCAGGACGTCACACAACGACTCGCCGCGTGGCTAACCGAGCGCCCATGGTGCGGTGCGCTGCTCGCTTCGGAAGCAGCCGGCGAGATCGAAGGTGCGCTACCAATGGCCCTCGCGGGTGCAGAAGGCCCCAGAGCTCCCGAGTTGGCAATGTCCTTTGGATGGGACTCACGCCCTAACGACGCCGGATACAAAGGCTATGCCTATTCATCTGGCGGTCAGCCCGGCCAGGGCCAACACGGCTCCATGAGCCGCCACGAGATGCACAACGTCCTGCTCGCCCGCGGTCCCAGCTTCAAACAGGCCTCTCGTATTCAGTCACCCACCGGCAACGTGGATCTCGCGCCAACCGTACTGAGACTACTGGGAATCCCTGCGCCCGATCACATGGAAGGCCGAGCATTGGTAGAGGCTTTGGCAGATGGCAAGGACTCGGTCGACTGGTCGTCCACAACGCATCGAGCCGAACGAAAAACATCTTCGGGAATGTACTGCCAGACCGTCAGGGTGTCGACCGTGGGCGACACCTCGTACATCGACGAGGGTAGCGGCTGGCAGATGACCGATTAAGCGGGAAACAGAAACGGGGGAGCTGCCAATGCTCCCCCGCTTTTCACCAGATCCCTGTCTGGTTGCTGACCTTACCTACGCTGGCGCGAACTTGGGAAGTGAGATCGTGTCCGTGATGTCCTCGAACACTACCTTGAGCGGCATATCGATCTGGAGATTCTCAGGAGTCGGATCGTCGATGACAATGTTGCACGCCATCTTCGGCCCTTCCTCCAACTCCACGATTGCCGTCACGAACGGCACGCCGTCCGGGTACCAGCCCGGATGCGGCGCTCGGTGGACGATCGCGTAGGTGAACAGCGTCGCGTTTCCGCTCGCCTGCACCCACGTCGTGTCCTTCGAGAAGCAGCATGGTGAGATGTCGCGCGGGTAGAAGTAGGCGTTGCCGCACTCGTTGCAGCTACGGAGCCACAGTTCGTGCTCTTTCGCCTTGTTCCAGTATACGTCCGACTCGCCCTGCGGGACGGGGATTGGCTTGTTGTATGCCTGAGTCATCTTGATTTGCTCCTGGAGTTACCTTGCTCTAATCGACTGCGAGTACGACCGTGCCGGTTGACGACAGCGATCCTCCTGTGCCGTGCACAAGTGATAGCTTCGGATCGTCAACCTGGCGGTCACCGGCCTCCCCACGAAGCTGTCTGACGGCCTCTACCACCAGGAACATGCCGTACATGCCCGAGTGAGTGTAGGACAGACCGCCGCCGCTCGTGTTCATGGCGAAGTCGCCGCCCGGCGCGGTGCGCTGGTCGGCCACAAATGCCGGTCCCTCTCCGGGTCCGCAGAAGCCGAGGCTCTCCAGTGTCGCAAGCACAGTGTAGGTGAACGAGTCGTAAATCATCGCAAGGTCAATGTCGTCGTGTGTGACGCCGGCCATCTCTAGCGACTTGGGGCCGGAGTACCGTGCCCAGGTGCGTGTCAGGTCGGGCATCGTGCTTATCAAGCCGTGGTCGTGACCCTCGGCGGCCCCCAGCACGTACACTGGCTTCTTCGGCAGGTCTCTCGCTCGCGCGGCGCTGGTGATTACGTACGCTCCCCCAGCGTCGGTGACTAGGCAGCAGTCCGGCAGGTGGAACGGCCAGGCAATCCACCGCGAATCGTGGTAGTCGTCGAAGGACATCGGTACGTCCTTGAAGTACGCCTTGGGGTTCAGGTTCGCCCACTTGCGCGTGGCCACAGCGACTTCGGCCATGCCCTGACGGGTATAGTCTTCGCCGTACTGATGCATGTAGCGGCGTGCCGCCATTGCGTAGTTGATCGGCGCGCCGATGAAGCCATACGGAGTCTCGAACTGCGGCCCCGGCTCCGACGCGTTGCCTCCCGCTCGTGAACGGGCGCTCCGCCCTGCCTCGCCGTGCGTCACCAACGCGACCTCGCAGTATCCGGCGTTGATCGCCGCCATTGCGTGCGCTATATGGATGATGAACGACGATCCCCCGACCGACGTCGAGTCGGTGTAGGTCGGCTCTATTCCGAGATACTCTGCCAGCGTGAGCGTGCCGAACCCGGCCGATAGCAGCCCGTCGACGTCACTCATCTTTAGACCGGCGTCTTCGAGTGCGTTGTACGCCGCCTCGGCGTGATGTTGCAGAGACGACTTGTTTTCTACCCTGCCTATTTCGTCGGACTCTGCGGCCCCGACGATGGCTACGGATCTTGACATATCAGCCATACTGTTGCTGACCTCCTGAATTGATTCACGAGCGTAGACCGGCGGACACGCCGTGTCCGATCCGGCTTCTCACCCATTTGTAACGTGATTATAAGAAGGGGACGCTCCAAACGTCGCCTAGGTTAACCCACCCTCGGCTTCTGGGGCAAGGGAGTCGTCAGGCGTGGCTGGCTGCGCTCCCAATCCGGCGCGTCGCGCCAATCACGCCCGAGCAGCGAAAGCAGCCGTCTGACAACAGGGGTCCAAACTCAATTGGCGCGGCCTAGTCTAGGCTAGACTGCAAACAGCGTGTTGGGTCAGCCACCTACGGAGGCTACGGCATCCGTCTGAGAATCAAGGGTCTTGATGATCTTGTCGAATCCGCTGATCTGGAATATCTCGCGGACCGGACCGGTTAGCGAACAGAGCGCAAGATCATTGTTATTTCTCTGTAGTACTCTGGCGATCAGCAGAATGACACGGAGGCCTGCACTGCTGATGTATGTGAGGTCTTCCATGTCGAGGACCATGGCGCAATCGTGTTCGTCGATTGCGGCCTGTAAAGCGTCCTGGAACTCCCGGGCGTTGGCGCCGTCGATGCGGGCCTGGGCTTTTGCGATCAGTACCTCGCCTCTCAGCTCGGTGCTTATGTCCATCGGTCCCATCTCCTTGATATAGCGAGTATAGCGACTTGGCCGTAACTTTCAGAATCGTAGGGTTGGGCAATTCCTGCGCCCGGTTCAGCCCAATCATAACAGGATGCTAATGACTCCAGTAGCCCGATATGCCCTGACGGCACGGCATTGCAGTGACGCTTAAGTTCACAAGTGCTACAGGTAACTGCCAGCATTTACGTCTGATTGTCCCAGACTGATAACACATAAACCGACGTAGCGTGAAGGGGCTGTGCCAACACTCGATTGAGTACTTTAGGCTCAGGACACTATCACCCTATCAGCCCTTCCTGTGGCATGGTCCACGGTAAGTTGTAGAGAGGCGCAAATTGTGGCGCGCGTGGTATCGGCATCTCTCCAAATGGAACGTCGATGACCACTGGCGCCTGGAGTTCCAGAGCGCGCGGAATCAGCGTGCCAGATCCATGGGATCTTCTGCCCTCATGCCGACCGCGCCAAACGACTCGGCAAACTTCACGAAGTCCGGGTTGTGAAGATCGTTCTCGTAGGTTCCTGTGAAGAAGTCGTTGAGGTCGCGGGCGACGTTGCCATAGGAGTCGTTTCTGAAGACCACGGTCGTTACGTTGATCCCGTACTTCACTGCCGTGGAAAGCTCGGACGAGTTGAACATGAACCCGCCATCTCCGGCCATACACAGCACTGGACGGTCTGGCTTCGCCACCTTCGCGCCCAGCGCCGTCGGAAACGCATAGCCGAGGTTGAATTGGTACCCGGAATCTATGTATGTCTTTGGGTGTTTCACCTTGTAATGCGTGCGGGCATAGTAGCCGAACTGCGTGACGTCCCAAGCTATGAAAGCATCCTCAGGAATGCTGCCTTGGATTGCCTCCAGGACCGCGTACTGTGGCTCCTTGAGCCGGATGTCATAGTAGGCTATCAGGCTGCGAGCCGCTCTGACCGCTTCGACGGGCGACGGGCGGTCTCCCTCATCGGCCTCGGTGAGGAATGGAAGTAGCGCTTCGATGGTAGCCCTGGCGTCTCCATGCAGGGGAATGGTGTTGGCCTGCACTCTGGTGAGCTCACTGTCGTCTATGTTGATGTTCACCAGTGTCGACGACTCGCCGGCCGGATTGCCTAGTGAGAAACGTGCGCCGATTCCTATCACCACGTCAGCGGACTGCATCACTTCATAGAGCTGGTTCATCTCCAGTCTCTCCCCCCGAGGACTGAAACAGGAGCCGTAACATAGAGGATGGTCGTTCGGAATCGTCCCCTTGCCGCCACTGGATGTCACTACGGGTATGTTTGTTGCTTCGGCCAGTTCAACGAGGGCCTCTTCTGCATCTGACCGGGCCACGCCGCCCCCGGCGTATATCAAGGGTAGACTGGACTGGGCAATGACGCGGGCGGCCTCTTGAAGTTGCTCGGGGCTCGGCACAATTCTGGAAGCAGGAGCCGGATTTCGTAGCTGAACGTCGTCTTGTTCCACCCCAGCCTCGGGCGGGATTTCTACTAGGACTGGACGGGAGCGACCGCTGCGCATCTATCTGAACGCTTCGGACACTGCGTAGGGGATATCCTTGGGCGTAAGAGCAAGATTCTGCCACTTGGTCACGGATCGCACCGTGCCCGGCTGGTCCGCGATCTCGTGAACGGCGCCCAGATTCCTGCCGATAGAGGCCCTGGGGGATCTGGCCGGCAATGACGAGCACGGGCGATGAGCGGGCGTATGCTGTGGCGATGCCGGAGGCGGCATTGTAAAGACCCACTCCAGGGACCACCAGGGCTACTCCCGGCTTTCCCGATGCCCGAGCGTATCCGTCGGCCATGTACGTCGTGGCCTGCTCATGGCGGGACGTGATCATACGGATGCCAGGCTCGTCCCGCAATGCGGCGATGATCCCGTACATCTGGATTCCCGGTATCCCGAATACGACATCGACGCCTTCCCTAACCAGCGACTTTGCTAGCGCTTAGCCTCCGCTCATCTTGACCATGATTCAGTTGCTCCTTCTGGCTGGGTCGGGTAGCGTCTCGGAACTACTTGGACTTGTTTGAGCTACAGGCCTGCGGCAACTGCTATGTTGTTCATGTTGCGGAACTTGATGCGAATGTCATCGGTCGAAATGAACCCTGCGGAGTTTGGGCGAGGCTGCGCCGCCCACTCTCTTGACCGACCTCGACTCAGAACCTAGAATGCGCCCATTAACCAGTTTGAGGTTCTATGAGAAAGAGACAGACGGTTGAGCTTATGTCCGCTGGCGGTCTAGTTTACCGCACGGATGGCGAAAGTGGGATTGAGGTAGTGATTTGTGGGAGGGAGTACCCGGCAGTCCGGGGACTCCCAAAGGGTACGCCCGACCCTGGCGAGGCCAAGGAGCAGACGGCACTGCGTGAGGTTAGGGAGGAGACCGGACTCGACGTCCTAATCGAGGGCTATATCGACAGCATCAGGTACTGGTTCGTCCGCGCCTCAGACGGCGCTAGATGCCATAAGGTCGTCCACTACTACCTGATGAGGCCTGTTGGTGGCGATCTGTCCCGGCACGATCACGAGTTCGATTTTGTCGAGTGGGCGTCGTCCACCGAGGCCTGCAGGACGCTCACCTACGAAAATGAGGTGGAAATTGTTCAGAAGGGTGCTTCCATGGTCGGGGAGGGAGTCCGAGGAGACTGAAGGTCGGGATCCTGTCTTCGTCAAGGGAGAGCGCGTGATCCTGCGCGAGAAGCAGGTCTCCGACATAGCTGACGACTACCAGTGGCGCACCGATCCCGAGCTGGCAAAGCTTGACGCCACACGCCCGCTCCAGATGAGCTATAGTGACTTTGAGCGCTACTCGGTCGAGGAGTTGAACTACCCTGCGACCCGCTCTAAGCGCTTGGCTGTGGACACTACCTGCGGCTCCCACATCGGAAACGTCATGTTCTATGACATAGACCTGCGCTCAGGGGAGGCTGAACTGGGCATCATGATCGGCGATAAGGACTACTGGAGCCGGGGGTACGGCACCGAGACCGTCGGCCTCCTACTTGACCACATGTTTCATGAGTACCCTTTCAACCGAGTCTATCTGCACACGCTCTCCTGGAACCACCGCGCTCAGAAGAGTTTTCAAAAATCCGGCTTCAAGGAAGTGAGGCCGGTACGACGCAGCGGATTGGATTTCATCCAGATGGAGATCTGGCGCCACGAGTGGGACACCTTGCGCGCGGCCTCGTCATCCACGCCCTTGCACGAGTCAACACTCGACGATTAATCGACGAGGCGCGGTACGCAGCGACTCGACTCCGCCTTGCCTCAAACCTCGAACGACAACAGTTCGTCCGTAAACACGATCTCCCCGTCATAGATCCTTCGCACGTCCCCGATGCCCTTCTCCATTACTCCATGACCCGACAGGTTCGGCCCGATATGCACCAGGGCGAGTTTCTTGACTCCCGCATCTTGCGCCAACCTTGCGGCCCCTTTTGTGCCGCATTGAAAGTCACCCTCCCCGTTCTCGTCCATCACGTCTTGGTCGTCCCAGCACATGCACAGCATCACGTCCGCGTCCTTGGCGAGGTCTCTCACCGTATCGCATGGTTGAGTATCTCCGGTGAATACAACCGAACCGCCCGGCGTATCGAACCTGTAGGCGAGCGAGTCGAGAAACGGCTGCACGTGTTCCGCTGGCGCCGCTGTGACCTCCCAATCTGACCCCGAGTACACACGACCGGGCCCGACGTCCTTTGCGAACACGTCCGGCGCCGGCCGGGGCAGCGTTCCGCCCCTGTTTACGAACACCCTCTGGCTCAAAGGATGACCGATCCGCGCCTTCCAGTCGTGCGCGAACACGCCATTCTCTCCCAGGATTCCTTCGGTGATCTGCTCCGTGAGAGTCGGCCCGTACACTTCCAGGCGCTTCTCCTTCCCGATGCTCTGGTCCCAGCGGCAAAGTAGGAAGCACGGATAGTCGATGTCGTGGTCGAAGTGGTGGTGTGTGAAGAACAGCTGGTTGATCTCGGTTGGCCACAGCCCGGCCTGTACCAGCTTGTGTGTGGCCGCCGGACCGCAGTCCACCATGACCCGATCGTCGCCGGTCTCCAGCACGAACGAGCTTCCAAACCGAGTCGGCGTCGGCGTCGGGGTCCCCGCCCCCAGAACGTGAATGCGTGTCATACTGCCTGAATCCTCCTTGTAGTGCACATCTAGGTGCCGACTGTTGGTCGTCGGAAAACATGACACACCATACCAACTGATAGCCCAAAACTGAACACTTGGGCCCCGGTTCACATCCTCCTCAGTGCCGGCGACATCGCATAAGTAGCCAGCACGACCGGTGTGCTCACAACGGCTCCCATGACGATCGCCGTCTCGTTCCCGAACAGCGATGCGAGCGCGCCTCCCAGTATGAATCCCAGCGGAAACGACGTGGTTACGACGTTGAACATGCTAAGCACGCGGCCCTGGATCTGGTCGCTAGCAACAGTCTGGAACATCGTCAGCAGGAATATCGAAAGCGACGCTGGCCGACGATTGAGCAGTCTCCTACAAATGCAAAGAGTCGAGGGTAGAGACCCAAAGGTTGTCTTCGGGAACTAACCGGCTTGTAGTATCACTTGAAAGTGAAGCGGCGGTGCTTGGGAGCACAGCCGCATACTTGAAGACTCTGCGTATCGCCAGGAGGGACGACTATTGAATTTCTGGCTAGAGTCGGGCCTCGGCCCTCTCGGCCAGCTCTTGAGTGACCTTCACGACCCTGTCGACCATGTGCGACGGCACCTCCTCGAAATGGTCGAACTCCATTGTGAAGCTGCCCTGACCCTGAGTCTGGCTCCGAAGCTCGGTCGCGTAGGTAAGCATCTCCGACTGTGGCGCTTCGACCTGCACCGAAGTCGTGCCGTCTCCGTTGGGCACCATTCCCTGGATCCTGCCTCGTCGGCTGTTCAGGTCACCGATGATGTCCCCAGTAAAATCGTCTGGAACGCTGATCTCCACGCTCATTATGGGCTCTAGGATCACCGGCCTGGCCTGCTGCAAACCCTTGGTCGTAGCATGTCCGCCCGCGATCTCGAATGAAACGCCCGATGAGTCCACTGTATGAAAGCTGCCGTCCACTAGGGTCGCCTTCATGTCCACGACCGGGAATCCGGCAACCACGCCGTCGCTCAGCGCGCCCCTGACTCCCTTTTCGACAGAAGGTATGTACTCGCGCGGCACAGAGCCGCCCACAATAGTATTGTTGAATTCGAACCCTGAACCTCTTGGAAGCGGTTCCACTTCGATCCAGACGTGACCGAACTGTCCGTGTCCTCCGGTCTGCTTCTTGTGCCGGTACTCCACGCGCGCTCTTCCGCTGATGGTCTCCCTGTACGGCACCCTTGGTATTTCAAGCACCATCTCGACGCCGAACTTGCGTTGCATCTTCTCTAGCGTAACGTCCAGGTGAGTGTCCCCCAGGCCTCCCATAATCATCTCGTTTGTATCAGGTTGGCGAGTCAGGACGATGGACGGGTCTTCCTCCACTATTCGGGACAGCGAAGACGTCATCTTGTCCACGTCGGCCTTGGTCTTCGGATAGACGGCCATCATGTATACCGGCGATGGGAACTCCATGCCGCCGAGTATCAATGGCCGTTCGCGGGTGCTAATCGTGTCTCCTGTGAGCACCGAGTTCAGCTTTGTCACGGCCCCAATGTCACCGGCCGCCAGTTCGGGCACAGCATCCTGATCGCGTCCTCTGATCTCGAACACCTGGCCGATACGCTCTGCTTCGCCGCGGTTCGCATTCTGAAGCTGGGAGTCGCTCTGGAACGTGCCGCTATATACCCTGAAGTAAGACAGCTTACCTACGAATGGGTCGGCAGCGGTCTTGAAGACCAGCGCGGCAAGAGTGCCATTGTTGTCGCACTCGATCTCGGACGTCTCGTCCGACCCCGGCACTCTGCCCGGCACGGCCGGTGAGTCGGCCGGCGAGGGCAGATAAGCGGCGGCGAAGTCCATGAACTCCGTTACGCCGATTCCCTTCAGCGGCGATCCGGCAAGAATCGGCACCAATGTGCCTTCTATCAGACCCTGTCTGACGCCTCCGAGCATCTCTTCCTGCGTAATCTCTTCGCCTTCTAGATACTTGGTTGCCAGGTCATCGTCGATCTCTGCTATTGCCTCGATCAGTCGCTCACGAGCTTCCTCGAATTCGGACTCGTATTCTGCGGGAACGTCCGAGTCCGGGTCGAGTAGGTTGATAACGCCTGCGAGCGAAGTTTCAGACCCGATCGGCAGGTGCACTGGCACCAGATGCCTCCCGAATCTCTCCTGGAGGGCCGCCACGACCCCGCCGAAGTCGGAGTTTTCCCTGTCGAGCTTTGATATGTACACAATGCGAGGCAGGTCCCGCTCACCAGCGAGGTTCCACATCTGGCGTGTGCCTACCTCGATGCCCGCCTGCGCCGCAACAAGTATCACCGCAGCGTCGGCGACTCGTATTCCGGAAACGACTTCACCTCGGTAGTCCGCGTAACCGGGTGTGTCGATGACGTTCAACTTGTGCCCGTTCCACGGAACGTTCAGTATCGCCGTGTTGACGCTCGTATTGCGCTTGTGCTCTTCAGGCTCGTAGTCGGATACGGTTGTTCCGTCCTCGACTGTGCCCATCCGGGTCGAGACACCTGCTGTATGGAGCATGGCCTCTGCGAGTATAGTCTTGCCCGCTCCACTATGCGACAGAAGAGCAAGATTCCTGATGCGCTCAGTGGTGAATTTGGGCATTCCTGTACTCCTTGGGTTCAAATTGGCTGTCTCGCATTGTATTCAAAGACCGTCACCCACGCAACGCTACAAACGGGCAGCGGCCCAGACCGGAGCGCTGGCGCCTCGCCCTCATTGGTTCGTCCTGAGTTCGTAGGGGGAACTACTCGCCAAGTCACCCACAGGCCAGATACAGTTTTCTGCCGCGATGGTCCCGCATGAGGATTCACACACCCGGCGTGACACGTTACGCTGTCCCAGCGATATCAACACACAACAGATGCGGAGACGACGACATGATTGGATTCATTGGCGGTACAGGTCCTGAAGGCAGAAGTTTGGCGCTGAGGTTCGCGATGGCTGGCGAGTCGGTCATGATCGGGTCCAGGGACGCAGAACGCGCGACCGATGCGGCAGCCTCTGTCACGGCAATCCTTCCGGACTTGCCCGTCACCGGTGGCCTCAATGAGCAGGTCGCGTCTGACTCCGATATCGTCTTCGTTGCTGTTCCGTACTCAGGGCACCGTCCGACTCTGGAGGCCCTTTACGAGCAGCTTGAAGGCAAGTTGATCGTAGACGTCGTAGCTCCCCTCGCGTTCAATCGCGGCGTCGCAAGGGCGATAATCCCGGAAGCGGGCTCTGCTGCCGAGGAGGCGCAGCAGATTCTTGCTAACTGCACGGTCGTTGGAGCGTTTCACAATTTAAGCGCAGAGGAGCTCCTTGAACCGGACACTGTTATCGATGCCGACGTTGTGGTCTGTGGCGATGACCCGTCAGCCAAGTCCAGGGTAATGGGACTGGCCGAATTGATCGCAGGCGTTAGAGCAGTGGATGGCGGAGGTCTCGCCAACTCCCGCTACGTGGAGAGCCTCACTGCACTCCTGATCAACATCAACAGAATCTATAGGGCCCACTCCACCATCAAAATATCAGGAATATAGACACACTCTCTCTAAGTTGAGACTACGATCCCATCGAGAGGTTTACCTGTCCCATTCGACATTCCGGTGAAGGCCGGAATCCAGGGGCTGGGAGAGGCCTCCACAGGCCGAGAGCATACTGAGATCGCATACTAGCGGGAAGGGCATAGAGACTTGAGCGCTGTTCTCTTGAGCATTCTGACAGCGGCGGCGGCCTTCGGCGGCCTGACCGCCGGGCTGGATGTTCTGCCCGAAGTCGCCCCCAGCGCGGGTGTACGGATAATATCGTCCAGCCACCGGATCGAGTTTCCGGAGCAGATCGTCATCCAGTTGACCGCCGACGCTCCTGCCGACATTCAAAACGTACGCATCTTCTACAGGGTCGGGGAGGCCGACGCGCGTGTGTACGCCTATCCCAGGTCTATCAGCAACTCCGGGCGACTTTCCGCGAGATTTGTTATTCAGACGGGCAGGGGAGCCTACATACCCCAGGGCGTCGACATTGAGTACTTCTACGTCTTCACCGACTCTGAAGGACGCGAGACCGAGTCGGACAGGTTTAGCTTCGAGTTCTTGGATCACAGGTACGACTGGAGTCGGATAGAGTTCGAAGACTTCACCCTGCTCTGGCACGACCGGTCCGAACGCGCTGTGCGGAGCGTCGGTGCCGATGTCTCGTATAGAATGGCTCGCGTCAAACGGATACTCGGCCTCGATGGGGAATACAACTTCAAGGCCGTCTTGGTCAATGATCGCGCGGAGGCCGACCGCAGCTTCCCACCTGTAAGCCAGACGTCCCAGGACGTGTCCCTATACGCTGGATTTGCGCTGGGCGACCACGGTGCACTGGTACTGGCTGGCCTGAATCATGACGGCCTCGTCCACGAGTTGACCCACCTGATGGTTGATGAGGCGCTCGACTCTCGCCGCGGGCGTACGCGGATTCCCGCGTGGCTCAACGAAGGTATCGCGATGTACTTCGAGCCGCACGGCCATCAACGCGAGTCCGAGGTCAGGCGCGCATTCGCCCGTGACGATCTCATTCGACTCCGGCACATGAGCTCCGTCCCCGGCCGGCCCAGGCATGTCCGGCTGTTCTACTCGCAGTCGGCGAGCATAGTCCGGTTCATCGCAGACGCTTTCGGTGAAGACCGCCTGTCATCCCTGTTCACCGCCATCGGCGACGGCAAGACTGTCGAGCAGGCACTTGTCTCGACCTATGGAATGAACATCGACCAGCTCGATGCCGCCTGGCGCACGCACCTCTCAGGTCGAAGATCGATCTTGGAGGTTGCCGACCCCGGCAGCCTCGGCACTTCCGCAATCATCGGAGGTGCCTTGCTCGCCACGGCCACCGCGGCCACCGTCGGATGGATCAAGCGTCTACGCCCGTCAGAACCGTCCGAATAACTAGAACAAAACGCAAAACCCATTATACTTGCTCCAGTCTTAGCCTTTGACATTCCGCATTTCATCAACCGCGCACACTCGTCATACCGGCGTAGGCCGGTATCCAGCGAGGCGAGTATAGCTTAGATGACCATAGTTCCAAGTCTCTGGATCGTCTCTCGTCACAGGGTCTATTCATTTACTTGTGGGTAGGCTGACCAGCAGGATAGGATCCCACTCTCCCTCAGGGCTGACAGGGGTAGGTAAGCGTGCACAAACAAGCACGAATGCCAACCGCCAGGCCCCCTCTTCCTCGTATAGGCTCGCCGCTTGGGCAAATCCCCCTGTGCTACAATGGCGCGCGATTCAGCTACCCCCGCGCCCATTCCAGCCAAGGTTTCCCCATGCCAAGACGCGCCCTCTTCGTATACGACGATCGGATGTCAGCCCACGCCCTGAGCGATACTCACCCAATGAAGCCGGTACGTCTTCAGTACACTCACCGGCTCTTGGACAGCTACGGCGCTTTTCTGCCTCAGCACTCCAGCGTCGCACCAGCCAGGGAAGTCACCAAGGACGAGCTGCGCTGGTTCCACTCCGATCAGTATATCGACGGCGTTGAAGACATCAGCGCGGACCGACCGGAAGCCAGTCCTGCTGCCTTCAATTTTGGCCCCGGAGACAACCCCGCCTACCCGGGCATCTACGAAGCCGCTGTGCTGTCCACTGGAGCGTCGATGGTTGCTGCTGAAGCACTGGTCGCCGGCGAGGTAAATGCAGCGTTTAACGTTTCAGGTGGCCTGCATCACGCAATGCCCGACCACGCTTACGGCTTCTGCGTGTTCAACGACCCAGTGATCGCCATCCACAGATTCCTTCAGGAGGGTATGAGGGTCGCCTACGTCGACATAGACTGCCATCATGGTGACGGAGTTCAGCACGCCTTCTACTCGACCGACCGCGTTCTGACGATCTCGCTCCACGAGTCGGGCGCGTTCCTGTTTCCAGGCACAGGTTTCGTGCAGGAGACTGGCGCCGGGGTCGGCAGAGGATACTCGGTAAACGTCCCCCTGTATCCCTACACGTCGGACGAAGTGTACCTCTGGGCCTTCAGGCAGACTGTCGTGCCCCTTCTTGAAGCATTCAGGCCGGACGTCCTTGTCACCCAACTGGGAATCGACTCCCACTACAGGGACCCGATCACCCATTTAGCGTTGACCGTACAGGGTTTCGCAGCGGCTGTCTCCGAGTTCGCCCACTTTGCCCCTGATCGTTGGCTCGCCCTGGGTGGTGGTGGATACGACCTTCAGGCTGTCGCCCGCGCTTGGACGTTAGCCTACGGCGTCCTATCAGGACAGAATTTCGACGATCGCATCCCAACGGAGTACAGCGCGGAACACGGAGTCGACGCCCTGCGCGACCCAGACGACCTCCGCCTCACAGACCAGATCCTAGCCGACTCCCGCCAGTTCGCCGAGGCCAGCGTCCAGTCCGTCCAGCGCTTGATCTTCCCCACCCACGGCATCACAACTGCCTAGTCTCTCCGGGATGTAGTGCTAATCGCTGCTGCCGTCTAGCGCCCACCTCAACGCCCCCTCGATCTCAGGGTGAACAAACTCAAACCCGCTCTCATCCAGGCGCTCCGGCGCCATCCTGAGACTCGATAGCACAACGTCCGACAGGTCGCCCTGGACGATCTTCAGAGCGAATCGCGGTACCGAAAATACTGCTGGCCTGCCGACTTCTCTCCCAAGCGCCCGAGTGAATTCTGCGTTCGTCACCGGATTCGGCGATGAGATATTCACTCCTCCGGACAATTCGTCATCCTCCATGACCCACACAAAAGCGTCGATCAGGTCTTTGCGTGTGATCCAGCTCATGTACTGAGAGCCCGATCCAAGCCTACCGCCGAGCCCCAGCTTGAATATCGGCAAGATTCGTTTCAACATGCCTCCTGCCGCCGTCAGTACGACGCTTATTCGCATATTGACCACCCGTATTCCAGCCTCAGACGCTGGTGCTGTCGCCTCCTCCCACTCCCTCGTCGCCTGAGCGAGGAAGTCCGTTCCGGACGTTGCCCAGTCCGTCAGAATCTCGTCGCCACGGTCCCCATAGTAGCCGCCCGCCGACGCGCACACAAAAACCGACGGTGGGCTGTCCAGCCCCGCCAGCGTCTCTGCAAGCAGGGTTGTTCCGATGACGCGGCTGTCTCTAATCCGACGCTTCTGCTCCTCCGACCAGCGCCGGTCGGCGATATTCTCACCCGCGAGGTGAACGACCGCGTCGAACCCCTCCAGCTCGGAGGTGTTCAGCAGCCCTGCGGCTGGGTCCCATTTGACACCGGTAACACCTCTTCTGGAAGTGGGCCGTATTAGCCGTACTACCTCGTGGCCGGACGACTCAAGTCTGCCGACCAGCGCACGTCCAATGAGTCCCGTCGAGCCTGAGATTAGTGTCCTGGTCACCTTAAGCCTCCTATTGTGAGATGGCTTGCCCCGCCTGTTCCTTGCTCAAATTTTACACGACTCGTACCGGTGATATAACCTGAACCCGTCCCAGACGTGGTGGAGGGCGCCAGACGTGACCGAGGTGGAAGATTGGCGGTCAGACAGATACTAGAGATTCCGCACCCGATCCTGAGGCAGCGCGCCAGGAGAGTTAGGCGGATAGACAAGCGGATACTTGAGCTCGCACACGACATGGTGGACACAATGCGTGAGGCGGGCGGCGTCGGCCTGGCTGCCAATCAGGTCGGAGAACTCCGACGACTGATCGTCATCCAACTTGCTGACGAAGAAGAGGCCCGCATATATTTCAATCCCGAGATCATTCGCCGGGAGGGTAAACGTGAGGTCGAGGAAGGCTGTCTCAGCTATCCAGGTTACAGGGCGATTATAGAACGCTCGATGTGGGTTAGATTCGGCGCACTCGATCACACCGAAAAGGAGATTGAGGTGGACGCCGACGGCCTGCTCGCGCAGGCGATGGAACACGAAGTCGACCACCTGAACGGCATTCTGTACCTCGACCACCTGAGCGACCATACTCAACTCTATCGAATTGACGAACAGGGCGAACCGGATGTGGAAGACCACGACGAACTCGGAGAGGACAACCCGGACGACCGTGAGGTTGCACAATTCGAAGACGCTCCCGCGACCATGAAAGTCACATAGTTTAATAGATTCCCAATCTTAAGAGAAAATCGCGCGTGCCACCCGTGAGGGTGGCGCGTTTCTTGTATGGACAGTGCCGTAATACCCAGATGAAATCTCTCAACAGCCGCACTCACGCACTTACCGCGCGCGCTGCCGATGTCTTGGCCGCCCGCGGCATTCCTGCGTTCATAGTGGGTGGCTGTGTACGAGACCACCTGCTGGGCAAGTCCACGGACGACGTTGACATCGTCATAGACGGGTCGCCTCACGAGGTCGGCCCTGAGCTTGCCTCGGCCCTCAAAGGCCGGCTGGTGTCCTTTGACGTGCCTCGCGACGTGGTCAGGATCGTGATCGCGTCCGACTCGTCCATGACTGACATAGACCTGGCAAAAATGGTGGGAGATAGCATCGAGGATGACCTCTCTCGACGCGACTTCACTGTAGACGCCGTGGCGGTAGAATTGAGGGAAGCGCTTTCCGGCGACTACGAGCTGATCGATCCTCTCAACGGCGTCGCCGACATAGACTCGCGGACAATCCGCGCCGTCTCTGACAGCGTATTCACAGATGACCCGGTCCGGATGCTGCGGGCCGTGCGAATAGCAGCTGTAACAGGCTTCGATATCGATCTGCCAACCCAGTCCATGATTCGCAGGGACGCTGGACTGCTTGAGAAATCTTCAGCCGAACGCTTGCGAGAAGAGCTACTACGGACTCTGGCAACTCCTGGCGCCGGCTCGGCGATCATGCGTATGGACAGTCTCGAAGTTCTGTCCGCTCTGATTCCCGAACTGGACGCCGCAAGGGGCATTGACCAACCAAAGGAGCACTACTACGACGTGTTCGGCCACCTGACTGCTGCCGTAGATTTCGCCGATCAGATCGTTACTGGCTGGTACGACACTGGCTTCGTCGAAGATATGATGCCGAGGTTTGACGGCATGGACGGCTACTTCGCGCAGGAGGTCTCCGACGGCCACACGAGAGGCACGATTCTCAAGTTGACCGCGCTTCTGCACGATATAGCCAAACCTCAGACCAAGACAGTTGAGCCTTCCGGGCGAGTCCGTTTCTTTGGACACTCTGAGGAGGGAGAGCAGATAGCCAGCCAGATTCTGCATCGTTTACGCATTGGGCGAAGGGGAAAGCGTCTCGTCTGTTCTATGATCCGGCATCACCTCAGACCGAGACAGATGGCGGGGCCTCGAGAGCTTCCAACTGAACGGGCTGTATTCCGTTACTACCGTGACTTGGGAGATGCTGCGCTGGACACGCTCTACCTGAACATGGCAGACTTTCTTGCGGCGCGCGGCCCGCTACTGACAGCCGACGAGATGGCGGTTCAGGCGCGAGCCATCGCGCACATTCTTGCAGTCGGGCCTCAGAAGCCCAGAGCCGTACTGCCCGGCAGAAGGGGACTATTGACTGGCCACGACATTATGAGCGAGCTGAGTCTGGGCCCGGGTCCACTTGTGGGACGGCTCTTGGGGGAGATTGCGAAGGCGGAGGCGGACGGCTTGGTGAGCACTAGAACTGAGGCGTTGAGCTTGGCTAGGAATTTCTTGGAAGTAGGAGACAGCAGTGGGTAGATACGGTCGCACGGTCATTATGATTGGCGTGATCGTCGTTCTGGCCGGACTGATCCTCGGCTTCCAGACGATCTCGATTGGGGACTTTCAGCGCGGCGCAGACACACCTCTCGGCCTTAGCCTTGGCTTGGACCTTCAGGGTGGCGGACACCTCGTCTATCAGGCGAACTTGACAGACTCCGACACCGGAGAGTCCATTGAAGTTTCGTCGGAGCAGATGGAATCTCTGAAGCGCACTATCGAGCGGCGAGTAAACGGCGCCGGCCTCGGCGAGCCAATCATCCAGATCTTGGGATCTGATCGTCTTCTAGTGCAAATGCCAGGAGTCAGCGACCTCGAACGAGCCAAGGCGATCCTCGGAGAGACTGCACGGCTTGAGTTCAAGCGCCGTGAGATCCTTGTCCCGCGAGACGTTACCGAGATCACCGCCGATGACGTCGTGGGTGTCACCATCGACTACTTCCCGGTACCACCCGAACCGGTGGCTGAGTCTACAGACGAGCAAGCCACTTCGACAGAGGCGACTCTCGAACCTGAACCTGCGGAGGCAGACTCCAACAAGCAGGTCTTCGCGCTGGTCGAGTTCACGGAAGATGGCGCGGCAAAGTTCCAGGCCTTACACCAGCGTCTTTTCATTACTTTCGCGATCTTTCAGGAACGTCAAAGGGAGCTGACCAAAGCCCAGGATGAGGGGACTCCGCTACCGCCGCTACCGACAGTTCCCAACTACTTGGACGTGACCCTCGAGGGTCCGGACCAACTACGACTCTCGGACGTGTATGTTTTCTCTATTCAGCAAGTTGCCACCAGCACCACTTACGCCATTGCGATTCCGAGTAGCTCGCCAACGGGAGAGCTGGCGGCGCTTGAAGATGTGCTAGCTCGTGTTGGGGAGAGTCCGTCCATCTTTTTCACCGAGATCCAGGGCTCCGTGGACGAGACCGTTGGACTCACCGGTGACGACTTGGCGAGGGCGTTTCCGGGCCAGCATACCGCCTCCGGAGCACCGATAGTGAACCTCGAGTTCAATGACGTCGGCACCAGGATTTTCGGCGAGCTTACGCTGGACATCATTGCCAAGGAGCAGGCGACCGGCGTGCGCGACCAGATCGCGATCTTCCTCGACGATCAGGAGTTGGTATCGCCGGAAGTGCGGTCTGCGATCACGGCCGGAACGGCCATTATCGAAGGCAACTTTACAATTGAGCGCGTTCAGAACCTTGCACTTCTTCTCGAGGGCGGACGCCTGCCGGTACCCATCGTGCTAATACAGGAGCGCGACGTTGACGCCATTCTCGGTGCTGACTCGCTGTCCAAGAGCGTTGTTGCAGGACTCGTCGGTCTGGCGTTGGTGCTCTTGTTCATGACCCTATACTATCGGCTACCCGGGCTTGCAGCGGCCATTGCCCTGCTCATCTACTCTGCCTTGGTCTTGGCGATCTTCAAGATGCTGCCGGTCACTCTCTCTTTGAGCGGTGTGGCCGCGCTGATCCTGTCGATCGGCATGGCCGTGGATGCCAACGTCCTGATCTTCGAACGAATGAAGGACGAGCTACGCGCCGGTCGCACTTTGCTCATGTCCATCAACATCGGGTTCGACAGGGCGTGGCCAGCTATCCGTGACGGTAACGTCTCGACGCTGATTACCTGCGCCATACTGTTCTGGTTCGCCGACCAACTTGGAGCCAGCATCGTTCAGGGGTTCGCCGTCACGCTGGCGATAGGCGTCGGCATCAGCATGTTCACCGCGATTACCGTCAGCCGCACGCTGCTAAGGTTCCTCGCAACCACCAGGGCAACCAGGACTATCAGGATCTGGCTGCCGTCTGGCGGAAGCGAGATCTCCCAGATGGCCAACGACTGAACACAGGAGCTTGACTTGAACTTCGTAGGCCTGAGAGGGTGGTTCTACCTGATTTCACTACTGGTGATCGTGCCGGGAGTCGTATTCTTGGCGATTGCGCCAGGGCTGAGGCCGGGGATAGATTTCACCGGAGGCTCGACTCTGACGCTCGATTTCGAGTCCAGCGTCGATCAGACTGATCTGCGTGAGCGCCTTGCTGCCCTTGGTTATCCGGAGGCCACGGTCCAGAAGCTAGGCGACGACACCTACTTCATCCGTACCAAGGAGCTAGACGACGCGGAGAAGGCGGCGCTCACTGGTGGCCTGGAGGCAAGACTGTCACCGGACGGCCTGACCGAGTTGTCGTTCGACTTAGTATCGCCGGTGGTCGCCTCTGAGACGGTTGTCAATGCCATATACGCTGTAGTAGCGGCTGCCGTGGGCATTTTCATCTACGTCTGGTGGGCATTCAGGAACGTCCCCAGTCCATTCAGGTACGGCGCAGCCGCTATCGCTGCCCTCATACACGACACGGTGATAGTGATCGGCGTGTTCGCGATTCTCGGCGCACTGCTGGAGATCGAAGTGGGCACCATGTTCCTGATCGCGCTACTGACAGTCATTGGTTACAGCGTCAACGACACGATCGTTGTCTTCGACCGGATTCGAGAGAACGTAACCATACATCCCAACCGTGAGCTGTCCGAGGTGGTCAACCTTAGTATCTCGGAGACGATCGGACGGTCGCTCAACACCAGCCTGACGCTGCTCATTACACTGTTCGCCCTGTACCTGTTTGGCGGTACGACGATCAGGGAGTTCCTGCTGGTACTTCTGATTGGTGTGGTCGCGGGTACGTACAGCTCAATCGGGGTGGCGAGCCAGGTGCTGATCTCGTGGGAGTATGGCGACATACCCTGGCTGTTCGGACGAGGACGGCGGACGAGGACCGCTAGCGCGTAGGTTTTCGCTGTTATCGACTCACCGAGGGGTCAGGGCGATCCTGCCTGTGACCTGTCTTGACGTGACTTGGCGAACTGCCTCTGTGGCGTCTTCAAGTGGCATGGCTGCGTGGACTACTGGCTCAACTGTTCCTGAGGTGACCATCGCAATGGCGGTTTCGATGTCGGGACGGCTTGCGCCGGTTGAGCCGTAGATAGCAGCGTCCCTGAACATGATGTCGGTCAGATTGAGCGTCGTCCTGTTGCCCTCTACCTCACCAAGGAGCACCATGCGCCCGTACTGGGACAGGCTGCGAATCGCGCTTCTGAATGTGGCAGACCCCACGGTGTCGATCACGACGTCTGCACCCTGATCCTCGGTGAATGCGAGCACCAGCTCCGAGAAGTCGAGATCACCACCCAGAATCGAGCCACCGGGGGCGAACCTGTCCAGCGCTTCGAGCTTTTCGGGCGACGACGTGGCTGCGAAGACCTGTGATCCGAGCGCGCCAGCCACTTGGACGGCGTGAACGCCGAGTCCGCCACCGGCGCCGGTGACCAAGGTTGTCTCCCCAGCGGAAATTCGGGCGACCGACTTCGCGGCGCGAACACAAACTCCTATGGGGCAGGCGATCAGGGACGCGCCCGTCAGGTCCAGGTTTGCTGGCAACACGGTCACGCTCGTGGCTGGGAGCCTCACGTACTCGGCGAGGCCTCCGTTAACGCCGTGCCCAACGCCGGAACCGGACCTGCACCGGTAGTCTAGCCCTGAGCGGCAGCGGTCACATTGGCCGCAGGACGCGGTGAGAGAGGCGACGACAGGGTCGCCCTCGGAGAGGCCGGTGACGTCTGAACCGAGCTGTGCGATTGTGCCTGAGACCTCATGACCGAGGATTACACTGTGGTCGACACCTCGCCTCAGGAGGCCGGTCATTATGGCGATGTCGTGGCCGCAGAGACCCGCTGCGTGGACCTTGATGACAACGTCGTTGGGTCCGGCTTCTGGGGTTTCGACGTCGCGGATCTCGAACTCGGGCGTTGGCCCGGGTTGTTTGACGAAGAGCGCCTTCAATCGGCGATTCCGCGCGCGGGATGGGGCAGGTGTTCGGCCGTTACCCTGATCGTCTCGGCAAGCGAGCGGTTTCTGTCGACTGTTTCCGGACTCTCGTCGGCGAACGGCGTGGACGCCAGCAGCCGGTAAATCTCGGCGGCTCCCTGGTGGAAGTGGGGAGTGACGCCTACGGCGTCGAACGTAGCCGCGATCTCTTCCATCTCTCCGATCCAGCGGCCCGCGTTGGAGGGCAGGCCGGGGATACCGGACTCCATCGCAGAGAGAGGTCCCTGTTGGCTTCCAGACAGCTCCGCGACCAACTCGTCGTAGAGTCCAAGTGACTGGGCGGCGGTCAGCATCGCAACTCTGATGGCCGAGGTGCCCTTTGTCATGGAGGCGTAGCACATCTTGATACCGGAGGCGCGGCCTATTTCGGCCCCCAGGTTTGGAACGCTGATGCCCTTGCCATCGAGCTCGTCCATCAAGGACGCCGACGGGCCAGAGATGTAGATGCGCGGCACCGCTCCGTGAGCAGGCGAGCCGCCGATGATGCCGCCGTCTATGTACTCGCCGCCGGCCGCGCTGATGATCGAGTCCATCCGGTCGGCTGTCTGAGGAGAGACGGCGTTGCAGTCGGCGAACGGGCGAGAGACGTTGGCCTCGCGCAGAGCGTCTGCGACGGATTGGGCAACACCCAGGGCCTGGGCCGGGACCAGGATCGACATGATGAGGTCGGCCTGGGTGACCATGTCCGCAAGGTCCGGGACATCACGGAAGCCTCCGGCTGCGGCGAGTTGCCTAGTGCGGTCGCTGCGTCCGTCGAGGCAAGTGATGACGTCGTAGCCGTGCTCGCCGAGTGCTTTGCCGACGCCGTGGCCCATGTCGCCTGGGCTAAGGATTGCTATTGTTTTGAGGCTCATTGGGTTGCCTTTCACTCCTGGAATTGGTTCAAGGGGAGGGTGGTTTAATTCTTCACCCTCACCCTCTCTTTGAGGGAGAGGGGGTACGTCGGTTGGCATTTATGTCTGTTTGTAGACCCTTACCTACCAATGTCAGTCCATCAGGGGAGAGGGCACTGGATTCCGGCCTTCGCCGGAATGACGGTTATGTGTTAGACGACCTCGACTTCGTGGGCGAAGACCATGTTGTTGCCGTAGCCCATGCCGTCCCACTTGTTGGGGAACTCCATTGGCTGGGTCTCGCCCTTGTCGTTGGTGGCGCGGGACATCAGGACGTAGTGGCCGGGGCCGGGGATGGACCAGTCGTGCTCCCAGCGGGTCCACGAGTAGCCGCTTCGGGGGACGGTCACGCGGGCGTCGGTCCAGGAGTCGCCGCCGTCGGTGCTGACCTCGATCCTGGTGATGTCGCTCTCGCCGGACCATGCGGCGCCTGAGACGACGTAGTCGCCGGACGGGACCTCGTCCCCGGGAGCCGGGTCGGTGATGATCGACTTGACCTTCATGCCGGTCAGGTAGGAGTAGAATTCGTCGGCGTCGGGGCCGTTCATGACCCGGTACCGCTCGATCTGGTAGAAGCCCTCGAACGGACGGTCCAGGACATGGACACCGGCAAGCCACTTGATCGAGCACATGCCGTACCAGCCGGGGACAACGAGGCGTAGCGGCGCGCCGTGCAGGGGAGTGAGCGGTTCGCCGTTCATCTCCCAGGCGAGCATCGTGTCCGGGTGGAGCGCCTTCTCCAACGGGAGGCTGCGCTCGTAGGTGACCTCAGCGGGATCGCCGACGACTTCATCCGGGCCGTGGTCTGCGCCTTCGAACATTACCTCGACGGCGTTCGGGCCAATCTCGGCCATGTTGAGGACGTCGGAAACGGACACACCGACCCACTCGGCGTTGCCCATGATGCCGTGACCGGTGACCTTTTCCATGACCGAGCGGGTCTGCTTGGCCCAGTACTCGGGGATGGGGCCGTTGCCGCAGCACTCGAATGTGGACTGGTAGCGGCGGTGGGGCAGGCCCTTGATCTGGTCGAGAGTGAGCGCGAGGTCGGTTGCGACCTCGCCGTCAACGGCGAGCCGGTATGAAGCGGAGTCTATCTCGGGCGCATCCTTCCAGTGATTACGGACGTAGAAGAGGTCCGTCGGGGTGATCTGGGACTGGAGCGCCTTGGGAGGCCCTGCGAACGAGCGTCCGCCCGCGTTGGTAGGAATGAGCTGCGGCTGGTCGTCGCGGGTACGTGCGGTGGTCATGATGCGGTCTCCTCGGTGGAGGCTATTCGACGTAGGTCGTCTTGAGGTCGTTGGTGGGGTGGGTGACGAGCATACGCGCGGCCACCCAAGTGTTGTTGACGAGCTTGTGGGGAGTGCCCGGCGGGGCGATCATCGAGTAGCCGGAGCGAACAGTGCGCACCTCGTCCCCGACGATGAACTGGATGGAGCCTTCCGTGACCATGATGGCCTCGTCGGAGTCGTGCGTGTGCAGCCGGCCGACGGAGCCGGGGTGGACGACGAGCTCGCTGATGGTGAGCGAGTGCGTTCCGTGCTCCTCCGAGATCATGGCGCGCGCACTGCGCTTGTCAACCGGCTCGGGCATCGGCTGGGTGCTGTGGTCTATTACAGGCATTTTTCTTTCCCTTGTCGCGCACGAAATGGGCTGGTTGGGGACATCTTATGCCGTCTGAATGTACATGCTTCAGATAGGGGCATCAGACATCAGGCCCAATGATGCAACAGGGGAGTGGAAAATGCAATTTGGGGGGAGGGTAGAGAATCGCTCTAGTGCGATTCCTGAGGAGTGAGTGGAGAGGAGTTAGGAGTGAGAGCCTCCCAGCCCAGTCATCTCCCCGAATTGGCGCCGGTCAGGTCCGGCTGGGGTCAGTAGTGGTGGTCGTTGGGGTCTGAATAGAAGTCGGGATCTTCGGGGTCGCCGTGGTACGGGCACCTGATGTCATCGCAGCCGTCGTAGTTCCAGAAGTAGTCATCGTCGGTGGCAGCGAGCATGGGATCGAAGTTTGGATCTATGCACCTGCTTGCGGCCCTGTACACGCGGGCTTCAAATTCGTCGTCGGATTCAGGATCTGGTTCCGGCTCGGGTTCGTCCAGGACTGCTGTTGGAGCAGCAGGCCTCTCGTCAACGGCGGCCTGGAACCGGGCACTTTCGGGAGACATCTGGTTCTTCCGATTGGCCCGGCGTGGTGCAGCCGGTCGTGAGGCTCGTGGCAGCGACTTGCCTGGGCTCTTGCCGAACGCGCGGTTCAGCAGCTCTCTGGCTGCGGAGACCCTGTGCCCGACGTGGATGCCCTCGATTCTGCCTTCCATCACGTCGATAAGGAACATGCAGATGACGCGACCGTCGTCGGTCCTGGCCTTGATGAGCGTCCTTAGTCCGGGGTCTATCGTCAACCAGATCTTACGGCCCGTCTCCGCTTCTGATGTGTCGGGGGTGTTTTCGACGATAAAGTCGGGAGCGTCGTCCTGTCCATAGACGGTGAGCAGCCTGGCTGCGGTGAGTCGGTGGCTCAAGCTACAGCCCTCGATGTTGCCGTTCATGACGTCGATGAGGAATCGGACGATGTTGCGCCCGTCGTCGGTGTTGTCTTTGATGAAGGTGGCTATGGTCATGGTAAGAGTGGTTGCTGGCTGTAAGAATATATGTTCGGGTGATTAGGATAGGGGAACTGGGGTGTGGGGTCAAGGGGGATTGCGGAACAAAACCAACCGGGCATTCAATGTTCCGAGCAGTCTCCGATTGACTAGGCTGAAAGGTGTGCACTATGTCCGGGGTTAGGTGGGAGAGGCAAGCCATCCGTCTCTAATACCATTTCAGTCTGAGGAGGCCGCATAGTGGGATGGTAGACTCTGGACCGCTTCCTCTATCCAGTCCCACCCAGCAAGCGACCGCACCCGTCCGGGATCAGACTCCAACTCACGCAGATAGGCGTTCACTGCCTCCACCTTCTCTTCGATGCTCCCGTATATCCTGCCCTCCACCCAGCGACGGACCTCCTCGAACACTCGCTCAGCAGGATTGAGCTCAGGACTATAAGCAGGCTGCACGATCGTCGGCAGTCCCACCACATCCACCAGCCGACTGCGGTGTCCTCTCGCTCCATCCCACACCAGCGCTCCAACGTCGGTCCCATGCCTCAGACCGTTGACCGCCTCTGCTATCCGTTCAGACCTCATCGAGTCTATCCAGTTCCACAACAGCTTCCCACTACGTCCGTCCACCACACAGAACAGGTACCTCCACTCGTACACCAACTGCACTCGTTGACGCACCTTCACGCCACGACGACCCCACACCCTGCGCACCATTCCACGAAGTCCCACTCGCATCTCGTCGGCAAAGCCCAGCACCGTCTCCGTCGTCACACCAGCACCTGCGAGCGCCTCACCCAGGCCCCCCTTTTCCAAGACTCCTGAGCTCCTACGTCCGCCTTCACGTGAAGACCACGCGGCACTCTCGGCGAGCATCCCAGGCGCTCAAGCAGACTGTACACACTTCCCGACCGGTAGCTCACTCCATACTCCGACTCTATCCACTCCCTGATCTCGCCAGCTGTCCTGAATCGTCCGCTCTCCACCTCCTCGGCCAACTCCCGCTCCTGTTCCTCGCTCAGAAACCCAGGCTGTCCTTTGCCTTTCATCCTGTGCGACAGCACCTCCTCCACTCCTCCCTTTCTGTACCACGACACCCATGTCTGCACCGTCCGATAATGGATCCCTACCACCGACGCCACTTCACCCAGCCGTCGTCCACAACGCAGTAGCCACAGTCCATGCAGACGGGTACGCAGCATGGTGTCTCTTTCTGCTCGATATGCTGCCTTCAGTGCCTCTGGCGTATCCTCTGGGCGCCAGTTCACCCGAAATGGTCGACCGATCATCTGCTGCCCTCCAACTCGATGAGTTGACCCGAGCATAGACGAAGCATCAGACCGCTGCCAGTATCCTATATGGCCCGCTCAGACTGGAATGGTATAAGACTGCGTTGAGAGTTGCTCTAGGTGAAATCAAGAGTGTTTCCGTTTAGGATCGCACCAGCGGGTGGAGTGACATTATGATCGACACCTGAGATCAATCCACGGACGACATTCAGGGTGGCAGTCTGCCACCGCTGGCATGGCTCGGTTCAGTCGGAAGAAGGCTCGCACTCTTGTACAGCCCCAATCCAGTTTGCCGCTTGAGGTGGTTAGACGAACTCGAAGTCAGAAAGAAGACTTCACTAGGTGGTCCGCGCTGCGACTTCAGGAACATTAAGGTGTTTGAGCCAAGATCGCCATTCCATAAGCGCCTCGTTTCTTCCCCCGAGGGTCGAGTGATCTACGTTCAGAGCTGGCGAACGTGCAATTGGATCGTGTGCGGAGAAGGAAGGATTTACACTTCCTCAGTCGGCAGATTCCTACTTCAACCTATGAAGATGTGCTCTCTGTGGTAGGTGAGGAATTCCCGCTTGGGCGCGAACTTCTCTGGTAGGTTGATTCTGCGTCCGTGGTAGTGCTGGATGGAATCTGAGAAGTACGGATCGTCGCTCCGCGGGCATTGGTCGGATACTCGGACGGTCATATCGTTTTCGACCGTGATTAGCCCTGTGTCGAATGCCTTGTCGTGGAGGGCTGAAAGCAACAATCCGTTTCGCGGGTTCACTCTGTTGGATCTGTCGTCTCTCCAGGGGATAATGTGACTTGCCACGAGCAGCGTTGGGATGGACAGTCCGGTTATGCAGCAGCGTTCGTTGTATGCCGACAGCACAGCTCTGCGAAAGAAGTCCTGACCTACGCGGACAGTCGTTATCACGGTTCGGTCTTCGCCGATGGGCGCGTCGGCGTCATCCTCGGGTGACGGTTCAAGGGGTTCTTCGTCCGCCTTTGTTGCCGTCATGGCTCGCTCGGACTCGATGGCAAACGCTTCCCAGTTGTTGAGCATCTCGTCCCACATTGCGCGGTCAGCGGCGGATGCCCTTGTCAGTCCTCTGCGGCCTGTGGATGTGATTTCGGGATCGAGACTGGCGATGTTAGTGAGCTTCATTGCGAGTGCGCCTGGGGTCCGACCGATGGCTTCGGCCATGGCGATGATTTCGGGGTTTCTGCTGTGGAGTCTGCCGAAGGGCAGGCGGCAGTAGAGGGAGAACGCGACCAGTAGTTGGTCTCGTGTCCAGCGGGAGCCGTGGGTCATATGGATGAGTCGCCCTGTTTGAAGATCACGTCGTCTATTGCTATCCACTTTGGATCGGGGCCTGTGATATCCGCGCCGGTCGCCGACACATATTGATGTGCCAGACAGATAGGATAGTCGTTGACCGCCAGTCTGATCCGTACGATACGGCTGCGGGTACCTGGCGGAAAGTTACCCGAGGGTGGCCGCGACATGACTCGAATCTCTTCCAAATATTCTTGACCGTCTGCGAGCTTTTTCCTAATATCGAGTACACGGTATAGGTTGTAACGTTCAAAGTCGGTAGTTGTGAAGGACACTTCTCGTTCAGGCGAGGTGGACATGGACAAGAGAGTCCTTGAGATTCTAAGACTTTATCTGAATGGCGAAATGGATCTTGATTCTCTTGAGGATCAGGTCGTCCGACTCGCGTTCAAGGCTGACGACCAAGACAGTCAACTCGTATATGAGGTTCTGGCGGAGATTGCGTACGTCAAGGACAAGGTGTCAGACGAGCCAACTTTCACCGACCGAATCGGCGGCATTGTCACCGAAGCCGAGTCTATCGGCAAACAGCCCGTTGTTGGATAGCCAACAGCAGGCTGCTTACTCTTTGCCAAAGCGAGGCCTAGGCCTAGTCAGCGGCTTCGGGCATGGTTCGGGTTAGCCAGAGCTCGTCTCGGACTGAGGTTCGGCGCTTGAGGCGGGTGTTGAGGAGGTCCTGGGCCTTGTCGTAGCGGCCGGAGCGGATGTAGGACTCGAGGATGGTGTCCTCGAAGACCTCTCGCTGGGCGTGGCTACCTCCGATGCGGGGGAGCTGCTCGACCAGGCCGTCGAGGTTGTCGGCAGCGTCGTCGTAGGCTCCGTGGGCGAATGCCTCGATTCCCTTGACCAATGGCAGGGTGACCTCGGATGAGAGCGCGTTGCCTCCGCTGGCAGCCTCGCCGAGTCCGTCAATCATCCGTCCGAGCTCTTCGCTGAATCCGCCTGCGGCGAAGGCCAGAGCAGCGTGGGCGTCCCTGAATACGGGGCCCGGCTTCTCGGCGGCGGGCAGGGCGATCTCTCGGACTTCTTTCCACGGAGCGGGCTGGCCGTCGCCGTATATCTTCATGCGCCACATCAGGGATGCGCTGTCGGCGAGGGAGCCCAGGTTCTTCTTGACCACCGATGGACGTATGTGGTCCTCGTAGAGGGATACTGCGTTCTCGGGCCTGCCGGTGGCGAGCTGGAAGAGTGCGTGGTGCCAGGAGAGGTGGACGTTGAACGGGCCGCGGCGGTCGTAGTCTTCGAGCCAGTCGCCGAGGAAGTCGGCGCCGCCATCGGGGTCGCCGGTCTCGTAGAAGACGTGGGCGACCGAGTGGGAGGCGTTGCCGTTGTCGGGTCTGATGGCGAGTGAGCGTTGGGCGTATTTGAGTGAGTCGTCGAAGTAGCCGGTCTCGTGGTGGGCGAATGCGTACTGTCCGAGGAACGCCCAGTCCTCGCCGTACTCGGACTTGAGAGGCTTGAGCATGGACAGGAGCTCTTCTGGGAAGTTGGGGATGCCCGCGCCGCTGCAACCGAGGATCAGCAGGCGGTTGGCGAGCCTGACCATGAGCATGTCGCGTGGGAACTCGTCGAGGTGCTCGCGGATGAGCCTGAGCGTCTTGTGGCCGTCGCCTTTGATCATCAGGCTGATGGCCTGGACATGCTGCTGCTCGCGCTTTGTGGTGTTGACGGCGAGTTTCCTGGCGTGGGCGATGGTCTCTCTGGCCCCGGCCATGTTCATGGCGTACATCTGGAACAGGGCTTTGGCGGCGTGGGCGATAGCGAGACCCTCGTCGGCCTCAATCGCCTCGCTGATTGCCTTGTCCGCGCCGTATATCTGGGCGAGGAAGCAGTCGATGGTCTCGACGTATCGCTCGGCTGCCCTGGGTGACTCGGTGGTCAGTGGGAGCTCGTAGCGGTCCTTGATTCCAGTTCCGTTTGTCATGGCGCGCCTCCTAGCTGCGTCATTTGAGTATCGTGTGTGTATACGAAAGGTAACATAGCGTTGGAGGGTGGACAACGGCGGGTGTGGGTGCGGCGCCCCGCCCGCTGGATACCGGCCTTCGCCGGTATGACGATAGTGGGGTTAGGGCCATGGCGGATGAAACAGAGACCGGTTTGGCAGGGTACGCGCGGCTAGGCGCTAGGATACAATTGGGCCGACGTGAGTTGATGGAGGTATTTCGCTTTGCCTAAGTTTGTTTTCATGCCGCCTCAGGACGATCTGAAGGCGATGTTTGCCGCGAGGCTGGCGGACACGGTGCCGGAGTACGACGTGGTCTCGCCGGGGACTGACGAGGAGGCGGTGGAGGCGATCAGGGATGCTGACGCGGCGTGCGGGTGGGTGCCTCCGGCTGCGCTTGAGGTGGCTGAAAAGCTGCGCTGGCTTCACAACCCGGACGCGGGTCCGTTCTTTGGCTACTACTACGAAGAGCTAATTCGGCATCCGATGACCATCACGAATCCTCGGGGGATCTATTTCGACCATATATCGCACCATATTCTGATGTTCATGTTCGCGCTGTCTCGCGGGCTGCCGTGGTTCGTGGACGCACAGCGCAGGCGTGTGTGGGACAAGGGAGCGCGTAAGACTCCGTATGTGTATCTGGGCGAGTCGACGGCGCTCATCAATGGTGTCGGCGGCATCGGGCACGAGACGGCGCGGTTGTGCAACGAGCTGGGGATGGAGGTCATCGGCATCGAGCCAAGGCCGGAGTACGATCTGCCGTACGTGGAGTTCCATACCCCGGAGGAGATGGACGAGGTGCTGCCGAGGGCGGACTTCGTGATAACGACGGTGCCTCACACGCCTGAGACGGAGTTCATGTTCAACGCGGAGCGGTTCAGGCTGATGAAGTCGAGCGCGTACTTCATCAACATCGGACGGGGCATGGTGTGCAAGATCGATGACCTGGCGGACGCGGTGGAGAGTGGGGAGATCGCTGGGTGCGGACTCGATGTGTTCGAGCAGGAGCCGCTACCGTCGGAGCACAAGCTGTGGGGTCTGCCGAACGTGCTGATCACGCCGCATGTGGCGGTTGCTGATGCTGAGAACATCCCAGAGCGGAGGTTCCAGATCATCCTGGACAATGCGCGTCGGTTCCTGAAGGATGAGCCGTTGACGAACGTGGTGGACAAGGAGAGGTGGTACTAGGGGGAGAGCATGGTAACTGAGAAGCCGAGAATCAAGCTGACCTATGAAGACTACCTGTCCACGCCGGATGACAAGCGGTATGAGCTGCTGGATGGAGAGTTAGTTTTGGCTCCAGCCCCACGAACGACGCATCAGAGGACTCTGTTCGAACTGACACTAAACGTGGGTCTACACGTCAAGAATCACGACTTAGGCGAGGTGTTCACGGCACCAACCGATGTGTTCCTGACGGACACTGACGTGGTGCAGCCTGATCTGTCGTTCATATCTAAGGAGCGGGCGGGCATTATCACGGAGCTCAACATCCAGGGGGCACCGGACTTGGTAATCGAGGTGCTTTCGTCGTCCACTGCGAGTCGTGATCGTGGCTACAAGCGGACTCTGTACGCCCAGCATGGTGTGAGAGAGTACTGGATGGCTGGGGTCGAATCGGCGACCATTACGGTGTTGCTGCTCGGTGAGAACGGGTTTGAGGTGTTCGGTACGTTCGGGGAGGGGGAGACTTTCAGGTCGCCGACGTTGGAGGGGTTTGAGGTTGAGATCGATGTGGTGTTTGGGCTGGGGCGAGGATAGGTTAGTAGTTGCCAAAAGTGTCTAGGACGGGCACTGTCCTGAACACCCGTGTTGAAGGCGAATCCGTGGAGAGAGAATGCGGCGGTCTGGCGAGCGGGAGACGGGTACATCGCATCGATGCAGGACACGAACTGGTCCTAGGTAAGCAGATACAGGGAGCCGATATGCCGTACAGGCCTCATATATTCGCAGACAACCCACTTGACCGTGGCGACCGCGAACGCAGGGACGAGACGTGGCTTGCGCATAAGGTCATGGACCCAGACACCAAGATCCTGGTGATGCCGGAGCTTGACGTGCCGCTGACCGAGGGGGAGGCCCCAGCCATTTCCTGGATGAGTCCGAGGGACGTGGCGTGGTTCGGCATCGAGGGCGACCCGGTCTTTCTGGGGTTGCAGGACGGGGTCGCCCACTTTGCGATACTCGTCCCGGCTTCCAGCGTTGCGGCGGCGCGGCTGAGAAATGACCCGTCTATCAGATTTGTGGACGCTCGGACCGCGGCTCCAATCGTCAGCGGCGGCGAGTCCGGCATCATCGCACAGGCGCGTGCGCAGCTCGATTGGCACAACCGCCACGGGTTCTGCTCCGTGTGCAGCGAGCTCACGACCATGGGGCGCGGCGGTCACGTCCGGCGTTGTATGGGCTGCAAGGCCGAGCACTTCCCTCGGACAGACCCCGTAGCCATTATGCTGGTGCACGACGGCAACCGATGCCTGATGGGGCAGTCGAGGGGACGCCTGTCGCGCATGAGGATGTACTCGGCGCTCGCGGGATTCATGGACCAGGGCGAGTCTATCGAGGAGGCTGTCGCGCGGGAGATCAGAGAGGAGGCCGGGATCGAGGTCAAGAACGTGCGGTATCATTCCTCGCAGCCGTGGCCGTTCCCGTCATCGCTGATGATCGGGTGCCATGCTGAGGCGGCGACCACGGACATCCACATGGACGACGAGGAGATGACGGACGTGCGCTGGTTCGACAGGGAAGAGGTGATCGACGCGCTAGAGGGTCGGAACTCCAGCCTGGCCGTACCTCAGCCGCTCGCTATCGCGCACCATCTAGTCAAGGCCTGGGCGTACGGCGAGCTCTAGCGGGCAATGAATCCGCCGTCGATGACGAGCTCGGTGCCGGTAACGAACGAAGCCTCGTCCGATGCAAGGAACAGCACGCCGTTGGCCACTTCGATGGTCTCGCCGGTGCGACGTAGGGGTGTCAATCGGACCAGATCTTCAAGCTGGCCGTCGGACCTGAACTGGGATGAGCGCATAGGGGGCATGAAGCCGGGATGGACCGAGTTCGCCCTGATCCCGTCTGGGCCGTAGCGCACGGCGGTCGCCTTGGTGAAGATGCGAACCGCGCCCTTGGAGGCGTGGTAGGCGGGATGGCCTCCCTCGCCGCCCACGAATCCCATGATGGACGAGATGTTGACGATGGAGCCGGTTCCGGCCTGCTGCATGGTGGGTATGACCGCGCGGGTGCCGAGATAGACGCCGGTTGAGTTGACGCCCATGATCCTGGTCCAGCCCTCGATGTCGAGAGGGTCCTCATGGGAGCCGCTACTGATTCCGGCGTTGTTGACCAAGATGTCGACCTTGCCGTACTTGTCGATGGTTGCGCTCACCATTGCTTCCCAGGATTCGGCGCTGGTGACGTCGGTGTGGATGTAAGTCGCCTCTCCGCCTGTGTCTTCGATCTCGCGGGCAACGGCCTCGCCGTCGTCGTCGACGATGTCGGCGAGGACTACCTTAGCGCCTTCGCGCGCGAACAGGCGGGCCTCCTCGGCGCCCATTCCGCCGGAGGCTCCAGAGATAATTGCGACTTTGCCTTCCAATCTCATCTCTTCACCTCCGTATCAAGTTGCTGCCAGGGCAGCGCGGAATTCAGTGCCCGTTGCGGCTCACGTAGCGGTCGATACTGATGGCTCTGACCCGGCGAGTGTATCTGACACGGACGTACTCGCCGATAGCGAGCAGCTCGAACGTCGGTTCATCCACGGAGAGCCAAGCGCCGTTTACGTGGATGCGATGTCTGCCGTCATCCGCCTTCCCCTTCATGTCCAGCCGACCCTCGGCGACATAGTAGGGTGGGATTGCGTCAGTGAGAGAGTTGATCCAATTAACGACCGCTCGTGCGTTCATCTTGAACTGCTCCGACCGCCCAATGGTCTGGATTCGCGCCATCAGTAGCTCCCTCGCCAGTGGTTACCGGCTGCCACGGTTGGTACCATGTGTCCTTATAATAGCCGTGTTGTCGGAGACGGGCAAACTTTGGCTGGGAAGGCGCAGGACTTTTTCACCGCCGCCGCAGGAAACAACCACACGTGGGAGGAACAAAAATGACGAAATGGTTCGAAGGCAAGGTCGCACTTGTAACCGGTGGCGCATCCGGCATCGGTAGAGCCACAGCTCTGGCCTTCGCTCGTGAAGGAGCCAAGGTGATCGTCTCCGACGTAGACGTCGACGGCGGCGACGAGACCGTCCGCATGATCAAGAACTCGGGTGGAGAAGCAACATTCGTCAAAGCCGACGTATCGATTTCGGACGAGGTCGAGGCCCTTGTCCGCCAGGCGGTCGAGACCTATGGCCAACTCGATTGCGCGTTCAACAACGCAGGTCTTGAGCGCGAATTCACCAACCCGGACGAGCGACACGCCGAGGAGACGTTCCAGTCCGTGATCGATATAAACCTCAAAGGTGTCTGGCTCTGCATGAAGTACGAGATCGTCCAGATGCTGGAACAGGGATCCGGCGCGATCGTCAACACCTCGTCAATCGCGGGTCTGGTCGGCATATCTGGTCAACCAATCTACGTAGCCAGCAAGCACGCGGTCTCAGGACTGACCAAGTCGGTCGCCGTGGAGTACGCTGACAGGGGAATACGCATCAACGCAGTGTGTCCGGGTCTGGTCGACACGCCACTCATGGAACGTATCTATGCGAGCAACCCCAAGTTGAAGGCGGAAGCTGATAGCTGGCAGCCGATTGGACGTACCGCCCAGCCCGAGGAGATTGCTGAGGCCGTCATCTGGCTCTGCTCGGACAAGGCCTCGTTTGTAGTCGGACACATGATGACGATAGACGGAGGACTCGTCGTTCGGTAGGGTAATTGCCTAGACCGCCCTTCGCTCCTCAGCCAGGGCATTGGCTACCTTCTAGCTAGGCAGAAAGAGGCATCTCGTGAGATCCGAGGGCTTGGGACAGTAGCGAGGTGTCTATCTCAGACCCTTGGCGCGGGTAGCGGCGCCTTCGCCGGCGATCTTGCCGAAGACGGAGCCGGCCATGAGACCGGAGCCGCCGGGGTAGTTGTGGTAGAAGAGACCTCCGACGAGCTCGCCAGCGGCGTACAGGCCGTGAATGGGGGCGTCCTCGGTGTCGAGTACACGTCCTTCGGAGTCGATCTTTAGGCCGCCGAATGTGAACGTTATGCCGCAGGTGACCGCGAAGCCCATGTATGGGGGTGAGTCTATTGGCAGCGCCCAGTTGGTCTTGGGAGGCTCGATACCCGCCGTTGCCTTGCCGTCGAGTGCAGTGGGGTTGTAGTCGCCGGGCTGGACGGCAGCGTTGAACGCTCGGACGGTGCTTACTAGGCCGTCACGGTCGACACTTAGTCCGTCGGCGAGGGCCTCGATGGTGCCGGCCTCGACTTTCGACACCTGTGGGATGTCGTACTCGTCTCTGAGCAGGTGCTTGGTCTTCTGGTCGAATATCTGGAACGCGGCACGCTGGGGCTGGAACAGAATCTCCCTGCCGTACTTCGCGTAGGTGTAGTTACGGAAGTCGGCTCCTTCGTCCACGAATCGTTCGCCGTCCACGTTGACTATGATGCCGAACGGGTATGAGTGCTTCTGGAAAAGGTCGGCGACGTTGCGGTCCCCGGTGGGCGGGGCGTTGAGGTCCCAAGCAACCGCATGGCATCCGCTCCAGTGGCCGAAGGACTGGGCGCCGATGTCCAGGGCCATTCTGATGCCGTCTCCAGTATTGAACTGGGTGCCTCTAACCTTGGCGAGCTCCCATCCGGGGCCGAGGTACCGGGTACGCATCTCTGCGTTAGCCTCGAAGCCACCGCAGGCAAGCACGACTGAGGAGCACTCCAGGTCGTGGTAGCCGTCTTCGTCGCGGATAGTGAGTCCTGTCACCCGGCCCTGACGATCAGTCGAGAGGGCAGTGGCTTTAGTGCCGTACCTGATGGCTCCGCCCTTGCGGTCGACGAGCTCGAACTGGCGGTCGGAGAGGCCCTTGCCGCCGCCGACGGCCTCGACGATCAGGCCGCCCCAGAACCTGAGTATGCCCTCATGCCGGAAAGCCTGCCTGCCGTATGCCAGGATCCACGGCACGCCCTGGTCCCTGAGCCAGCTCATGGTGGAGTGAGAGCGTGACACCAGGGTCTGGACCAACTGGGCGTCGGAAAGCCCCTCTGTTACGCGCATTATGTCTTCGTAGAAGACGCTCTGGGAGTAGGAGCCGACGTCGATGCCTGACTTTTCTTCTTCAGACATTTCGGGCAGCAGTGCAACGATGTCTTCGATTCCGTCGTAGGCGAATCTGAAGAGTCCACCCGTGAAGTAAGAGTTGCCGCCGCGAAGGTACTCGGGAGCCTTCTCGAGCACGAGTACGGTCGCGCCCTGTTCAATAGCGGCGAGGGCCGCTGAGAGTGCGGCGTTCCCGCCTCCAACGACTACTACATCGGCATACTGGCTGGGACTCAACAGGCGCCTCCGATTCACTACGGTCTGTACCCCTGTCAGGGCGTAAGAAACGTACAGGAAGGTCCCGTCGAGTGCAAACCCGCGTGGCTAACAGAAGCCTGTAACAATTCTGTGAGTGATTCAATCTGCAATCGACTTTCGGCAGATCCTGGACGAACGAATGCGGGCGAGACGCCTGCGCTCCAGAACACGGGCAAATAGCCACACCTACAAAATCTGATACAGGTTCGGACAATGGGCCTTTACTAGGACTGGTCACAGTGTGGACAATGCGTGGCGTAGATGGATGCAGATGCATGGTCTTATTGGATTGGGAGCAGTGTGTTGGACCTAAGTAAGCTCGTAGGCTATGCGCTCATGGCTATCGTGGCCGTGTTCAGCACGGTCGGTGTGGCGGCGTGCGGTGGTGATACTGAAGACCCCATCCTGGTGTTTGCCGCCGCGAGCCTGACCGATCCGGTGACAGAGCTTGCCCGGAGATTTGAAGAAGATACGGGCATTCGGGCCGATCTGAACTTTGGCGGCTCAACCGCGCTGGCTCGCCAGATCATGGCGGGTGCACCAGCCGATCTCTTCCTGTCGGCTGGGGAGGCGCCCGTCGATCTGTTGGTAGAGGAGGGCCTTGTCGCCGAACCTGATGTGCGAGAGCTGCTTGGCAATGAACTGGTGGTCGTGACGAGGCCGGAAGGCAGCCAGCCTGGAACTTTCGAGGCACTGCTGAGTGACCGATATGCGAGGGTCACCATCGTAGACCCAGGACTTGGGCCGGCCGGACGATACGCCGAACAGGCACTGCAATCTGCCGGGACGTGGGAAGCGCTTCTTCCCAAGGTCGTGCTTGCCAGCGATGTGAGGGCAGTTCTCAGTTACGTAGAATCTGGAAATGCGGACGCCGGAATCGTGTACCGAACCGACGCGGCGACGAGATCCGGATTGAGTGTGGCCTTTGCGGTTCCCTCCGAGCTTCACTCGCCGATCAGATATCTGGGGGCAGTGCCAGAGCGCGCGGACGGAGCGAAGGCTGCCGCGATGCTGCTGGAGTTCCTGACGTCGGACGATGCTGCAGATGAGTTCAGACGGTTCGGCTTCCTGGCTGCGCCTTCCAGGGTTAGGTAAGCTCGTTGAGCGGTCGTTATGCTTGACGCCATACTGATCTCGCTTCAGGTCGCGTTTGTCGCGACGCTTATCAATCTTCCTCTTGCGTTGCTCCTGAGCTGGCTCGTGGTAAAGAAGCGTGTTAGGGGCGCATTCCTGTTGGACATACTGGCGTCTCTGCCGCTAGCGGTGCCTCCGGTCGTTGTGGGGTATATGCTGCTGCTGATGTTTGGCCGCAGGGGCCCGCTGGGGAGGCTGTTAGAGGCTGCCCTGGGTTGGGACATAGTGTTCACATGGGTTGCGGCGGCGATCGCGGCGGCGATCGTCTCTTTCCCGCTAACTGCGCGTGCGATCATGGTGGCGATGCAGGGGGTTGATGAGCGAATCGAGAGGTCTGCGCGCAGCCTGGGGGCGGGACCACTCCGGGTCGTGTTTACGATCACTCTGCCGCTTGCTTATCGGGGCATTCTCGCAGGAGTGCTGCTCGGCTTTGTCAGGGCCATCAGCGAGTTCGGTGCGACCATTGTAGTGGCCGGAAATCTGGTCGGGAAGACCCGGACGCTGCCCGTAGCGATTTACCACAACGTCCAGCTTGGACGCGACAAGGACGCTCTGATCCTGGTGTCCGTGTCAATTGTACTGGCTATTGCTGCGCTGGCCGTTCACAATTGGCTAGTGGCGCGGTCGAACCGATAGGGAGGTCAGCACTTGGGCAAGCCCCCATACAACATAGGGGACTCGTTCATCTCGTTCAGGGTGAGGAAGTCGTACGGGGACTTTAGCCTTGACTGCGAAGCGGACTTCGTTGACGGTGTTACAGCCGTGTTCGGACCCTCTGGCAGCGGCAAGACAACTCTCCTGGACTGCATTGCAGGTATGACTTCGCCAGACACGGGCTATATTCGGGTCCAGGGAGACTCGGTGTACTCGTCGGATTCCAGAGAGGACCATGCTCCCGAGAGACGCAGGTTCGGATACGTCTTTCAACACGGCGCTCTGTTTCCCCACATGACGGTGCGTAAGAACGTTATGTACGGGTATGCCCTGACGCCGGATTCCGAACGTCGCGTCGATCCAAACGAGGTCGTGAGCCTGCTCGGCATTTCGCACCTGATGGATCGGACTGTGAAGAACCTGTCAGGGGGGGAGCGTCAGCGGGTGGCACTTGCCCGTGCCCTTGCGGCGTCGCCTAGACTGCTGCTGCTCGACGAACCCCTAGCCTCATTGGACGCGGCGCATAGGGCGTCCATACTGACCTATCTCCGACACGTTGCCGAGCAACTCGGGACACCGATGGTCTACGTGTCGCACTCACTTTCTGAGGTGATGGCGCTGGCGTCCAACACACTTGCTCTCGCGGCGGGTAGGCGAGTGGCGTATGGGCCAACCGCTGAGGTGATGGCCCGTTCCGACGTAGCAAGCTATGCTGACTACTCGACCCTAGAAAACATTCAGGAGGCCGAGGTCGTGAGCTCCGATCCATCTATGGGCACTTCGACGCTGAGGCTTGGGGACACCACACTGGTGGGGCCTCCTACGACCGCGGTTCCCGGGGAGCGTGTGACCATATCGATCCGTGCCGGCGACATCATTCTGAGCCTTGGCGTGCCCCCCCTGATGAGCGCTCGCAACGCCGCGCCATCTGTTATTCGGGACCTTCATGAAGTCGGAGGAAGGGTGCTTGTCAATCTGGACATCGGCGATAGGTTTGTCGCGGAGGTGACGCCGGCGTCGGCGTCTGAGCTAGGGCTGAGGTCCGGCCAGGATGTCCACGTCGTGATCAAGTCCAACAGTATCCTGGTATTCGGATCAGAGGCCGATTCTGGGGCAGTCGGAGAGTAGCGGGCACGGAGGGCAGTCGGGTCTCTTCCTGCACGTCGTATTGCCGTGGCGAACGATCAGGGCGTGGTACTCGTTGTACACGCGAACTTCTTGGGGCACTTCGTTATGGAACATGCTCTGGAGATCGCTGTAGCTCGAATCAGGAGCGGACCACCCAAGCCGATGGAACACTCGGCGGGTGAACGCATCTACCACAAAGACGGGCCGGCCAAGCGCGTAGAGGAGGATGTCGTCGGCTGTCTCTTCGCCAATGCCGTGTACGGTCAACAGATCGCGTCGCAGGTCGGCGGTCGGATGTTCGCTCATGCGTCCCAAGTCGTCCTCGTAACGGTGGCCGAGGAATTCGCAAAGGGACCTGAGCCGTTTCGCCTTCACTCTGAAGAACCCTGAAGGGCGGATCAGCCGCTCAAGTCTTTGGGGGTTCATGTCTCGGATAGCTGATGGAGACAGGGCGTCTGCGGACTTGAGATTGGCGATAGCGTGTTCGACGTTTCTCCAAGCTGTTGACTGCACCAGAATCGCGCCCACCAATACCTCAAATGTTGAGTCGGCGGGCCACCAGGCTTGGGGGCCGTAGTAATGCAGGAGTCTATCATAGATGTGTGTCAGTGAAACGGGCACTGTATGGTTCTCCTGTCTGGGCGCCTCTAAGGAATGGCAGACGGATCCACGTAGATACCGTTTGTTTGATCCAAGCGTCGCACGTACACTAACATCACGGATCAACCTGGGGGGACCGAGAGGCAATGCTTCAGACCATGCCCGGATTCACAGAACGTCTTAAGTCGGCATCGCTCAACAACCGGAGCCTAGTCTGTGTTGGGCTAGACCCAGACCCGGAATTGATGGCCATCGCTGATGTGGCTGAATTTAACACCCGGATCGTAGACGCGACCCACGACCTGGTATGCGCGTACAAGCCAAACTTTCCATTCTATGAGGCCATGGGGATAGCTGGGTTGCGCGCGCTGGAGCGAACTGTCGAACACATTCGAGCCGTCGCGCCGGACGTAGCACTGATCGCGGACTGCAAGCGTGGAGACATCGGCTCGACTAACAAGATGTATGCGCGCGCGCTGTTCGACACCTGGGCATTCGACGCGGCGACTGTCAATGCCTGGGGCGGGGGAGATTCGGTAGAGCCATACCTCGACTATTGCGACCGCGGTGTTTTCATTTGGTGCCGTTCGTCCAACCCCGGCGCGGCGGAGTTCCAAGACGTCCCTGTCGACTTCGCTGGTGGGTCGGTGCCGCTCTTTGAGTGGATGGCAATCAAAGCCGCTGAGTGGAACCGAGGGTCGTCCAACGTGGGAGTTGTGGTGGGCGCGACATACCCATCGGAACTGGCGGCTGTTCGCGCCCGGTGTCCGGGGATGCCCATACTTGTGCCGGGCGTCGGGTCGCAGGGAGGTGACCTCGATGCAAGCCTCACCCACGGGCTCGACAAAGATGCGCCGAACTTACTGATAAGCTCGTCCAGAGGCATAACCTACGCTTCGCGTGAACGGGAGAGTTTCGCATCCGCCGCGCGCTCGGCCGCCTCCTGTCTCAGAGAGGACATCAACGGGATACTAGCCAGAGAGGGCAGGGGATGGTGACCGACTATGCCCTGGGGTGGGTCTTGCGACTTCGCAAGAAGCATCCGTGCGGTGGTACTGACTGGGAAGTCGTACGACTTGGGGCGGACATCGGTCTTCTTTGTCTAACGTGCAAAAGGCGTATTCTAATGCCGCGTTCTGCGCTGGACAGGAGGGTGAAGACGGTCGTATCGTCTGGTGGCGAGCTTAGCTGAGGTCATTGTGACGTTAGTCGATGCGTTGACACTACCCCAGTCGAAAACTAGAATTGGCTCAGCCCATCAATAAGGGGAAGACAAATGCGGGAGATGTCAATCGACAGTATCCGCGTCAGCTTGATGAATTACCAACGTGTGGTAATTCTCAAGGTCAAGGATAGTGATCGCTATTTACCCATCTGGATCGGCGCCAACGAGGCCGACGCAATTGCATTGAAGCTGCAGGACATGAGCGTTCCTCGTCCGCTTACGCATGATCTGCTCGGTTCGGTCATCACGTCGCTCGGCGCACAGGTGAACCATATTATCGTCTCGGACCTGAGTGACGACACGTTCTATGCCAAGATCGTCCTGGACTACGATGGCAGCCAAGTCGAGATAGACTCCCGGCCATCCGACGCGATCGCGCTAGCGGTACGTGCGGAAGCGCCCATATTTGCCGAGGAGTCCGTAATCGAAAAGGTAGGCGTCCAGATGGACGAGGAGACGGGCAAGGCGGTCATACCGCAGGATGGCAAGGAAGAAGAGGGACGCGAGCTAAATGAAGATGAGCTGAAGCGCCTGTCCGCGTTTTCCGACTTCATTGACAGCCTCGATCTTGAGGATCTGGGTGAAGGGGACAAGCCGCAGCAACAACGGACATAAGTAAATTCCAAGGCACATCATAGGTACAGGCCTCGCCCACCCGGCGAGGCCTGTATCGTTCAGGCGGATTTTCTGTAAAGCAGTCGGTACTCTGGTTACGGTTACGCTATTGCCTGGGCAGTCCTGTCAACTTTAGCTAAATAGCACGAATTGGGAGAGGGTCATCTTGGGTTTTGAAGTCTATGACTACCGCGAGGACGTCAGAAACGTTCTGGTAACGCCTCAACTGAGGTCGAGGTTCATGAGGATGGAAGCCGGGGAGGTCGCCGCACCTCATAGTCACGATCTCGGCCACGAGGTCTTCCTAGTGCTGGAGGGCAGCGCGGAATTCGAGATCGACGGCGATAAGAGAGTGTTAGGCCCTGGGCAGATGTGCATTGCGCTAGTGGACCAGTTGCACGGAATACGAGTGGTGGGGGACGGTCCGATGACAATGTACCTGTCCGTTACGCCCCACATCCAGCCTACCCACACAATGTGGCGCGGCGGAGACAGAATGCCGCACCGATTCGTACCAGCGTCGGCCTACGACCAGGAAACTGACACGACGCCGTTCGAAGATGCAGTTAAGCGACTAGTTGATAATGCCGAGGCCGTCTCCAAGGCGGCCCACGAGGCTCACCGTGTCCAGGCCCAGTTGGCGCCGGAATTGCGGGGTACTGTAGACGGCAATGACCTGGACGCGGCGTCAGCACTGAGAGACGAGATGTGGGACGCGCTTTCTCCGCTGTTTCGCCAGTGTGCAGAGCTTGCGGACGCATGGAATTCGATCGCTCCGCGGGCCGGTAAGACCTAGTAGCCGGTCGGCCCGGGTTATACTGTCCACCAGTGACCGGGGCACTCTTCAGTTCTTCCCGGCCAGCCGTGGCGGGGATTGGCAACGAGACGACGTGAGGTGAGTTCAATGAGCCGTGTACGGATCGGTGTGGTTGGCTGTGGAGCGATAGCCCAGATTCAGCATCTACCTTTCTTGTCGGAACTGGCTGAAGAATTCGAGTTGACTGCCGTTTGTGATGTCTCGCCATCCGCTGCTGCACATGCGGGTAATTTGTTCAATGTCGGTAATAGGTTTACTGACTATCGGGACCTACTGGCCTCTGACGTCGATGCCGTGCTGCTCTGCCAGACTGATCCCAAGACTGAGGTCGCGGTAGCTTCGCTAGACGCCGGGAAGCACATATTCATAGAGAAGCCCGTGTGCCTGTCAGTGGAAGACGTCGATCGGATTGTCGCTTCAGCCGACAAGGCCGGAGTGGTCGCCCAGGCAGGTTACGTGAAGCTCTTTGAGCCCGCGTTCGAGGCGGCAGTTCCAGAGGTGGAGGGTATGGATGACGTTCGGTTCGTCCAAATCAACCATCTGCATCCCGATAACTCTCTGCACATCAGGCAGTTCAGGACAGCGCAATTCGGCGATGTGCCGAATTCAGCAATGCAGGCTGCAGCCGACGCACGTCGGGCGTCTATAAGGGAAGCGATCGGTAATGTGCCTCCGTACGTCGAGAGGGCTTACGTGACGCTCTCAGGCAGTTTGATCCACGATCTGTATGGACTGAGAGCGCTATTCGGCTCTCCGTCGGCAGTGCTTCATACTGACATTTGGAACGACGGCAGCGCGTTCAGTACAACGCTCGAGTACCCGTCGGGACTCCGGTGCGTTGCTACGTGGGTGGATCTGCCGAGGCTCTGGGACTTCCACGAGACTCTGGAGGTTTACGGTTCGAGCAAGCGAGTCATCGTACAGTACGCGACAGGATTCTCTCGGGGGGTGTCCACGCTGACCGTTCACGAGATAGATGACAATGGGGCCACCGTGCAGCGGCAGCCTGCCATGGACTGGGAGAGTCCCTTCAGGCGGGAGCTTCGCCACTTTCACGAGTGCATCGCTGAAGGCGTCGAGTGCCGCTCGCCCGTGTCGGATGCGCGTCAGGACATCTCGCTGATCATAGACATCACCAGAGCTCACATTGCCGGCGGCCCTATACAGAGGTCGTAGCCGCTACTGGAGAGTCCACGTGGAGCGTCCCGGGTGGCGGAAGGCTAGTGAATCGCCCTGAGTACGCCATCCGCAGTTGGCAGCAGGATAGTTCCGCCCCCTGTTAGTGTTGGTGCGGTGGACAGGCCTCCCTGAACATCCAACTCCCAGAGTAGTGTTCCAGTCAGCTTGTCTATTGCCAGCACTCCGGCGCCGTTGGTGCCCACGATCAGTGAGTCGTCTGTCAGAATCGCGGGAGAGAATACCGTGGAAGCCGCTGGCGTCTCCCAACGCACGTGGCCTGTGGACAGATCAAGGGCAACGACTGTGCGGCTGCCGTCGACTTCTGATACGCCTAGAAAGACAGAGTAGTCGTCAGCGCCAAGGGCGTATGCGGTATCGCCGCCGATGGTCCTGTTCTGCCAGAGATAAGCGCGAGGCAGAGGAGGGCGGGGGGCCATGTCCCACAGCCAAAGTTTTGTCCACCAGAAGCGTATTGCCTTCTCCATCGGAACATCGCGCTCCTGAATATCGAGAGCCTGTACAAAGGCACGGTCGCCAGGAACAACCAGGGCTGTGCCTGACACGACGGGGGCGGCGGATGTGCTGAACCACAGTGGAAAGGTGAGGCGACGTCTGCCGTTTTCGGCGCTGATGAGATTCACGTTACCGTCCGAGCTGATGGCCGATATGATCTGGCCGGAGAGCCGTATGGGTCGCGAGACGTCCCCGTCTATCGTGTGTCGCCAGAGCTGTTTGCCGGTGGCGGCGTCGATGGCGTACACGTCATCGGAGGCGATGTAGATGACTCCCGCCTGGATGATCGGAGAACCTACTACCGAGGACTCCAGATCGAATGCCCAGAGCGCCTCGCCAGTTTCGCGGTCGAGCGCGGTCAGGACTCCGGATCGTGTGCCGACGTACACCATGTCGCCTGTGACAGCGGGAGAGTAGTCAGCGATACTGTCCAGACTGACGTGCCAGTGCCGGTAGCCTTCAGAGGCCGTCACCGACGCAATGGCGCCCGTGGCCATCGTGTCGCCTGCGACGATGTAGATCGAGCCGTCGGCGTACGTCGCCGGGGCTGACAGTGGCTCACCGGAGTCGAATACCCATTCGCTGGCGATGGACGGTCTGGCAATCGACCCAATTTGCACGGGTGTTTCCAGAGCCGAGATGTCGCTGGTGGGTGTCGGTACCTGCAGCGACAGACCGTGATAGTTCCAGAGGCTGGTGGCTGTTACTGAGAGGGCAATGGCAATTGGGACCAGCGTCAGCACTATCCAGAGACGACGCCTGGAAGCAAACCGATAGCCGGTCGGCTCTGTCCACCACCTGACCATCAACTGTGCCCGGGTGCGTCGCAGGTCGGGATCCGGCGTCGAGCTGCTCCTAATCTGCATACAACTCCTCATGGCTTGTTCCGCCGTCGCGATTCCATACTCACGATACAGGTATGACCGGGTCGCGGAAAAGAGCAGTGTGGTTAGGGAGGAGGAAAATATGTGATGGCGTGTTTCTATGGTTCAGGAGCCATTAGTTGACAATCGTATCGTTCAGCCCCCATCCTAGGGCAGCGAATCGCGATTTCAGTCGATTGGCGAAACGGTATTGAAGAATCAGATTTATTGAATTATTCTTGGTTGCGCGTTTCAAGAGGGCTGCTTTGACATGCTCCGGGCAGCCCGTGTTCAGGAGGTTAGCAAGTGACCCTTAGGTTCTTGTCGGCAAAATCAGTTAGTCTGTTCGTTCTTAGCGCGGTCTTGCTATTGGCATTGGCAGTAGTGGGTTGCAGCTCATCTGAGGAAGAGGCTGCACCTGCAGCGCCCGCCCCTACGGCGCCTCCGGCGGCTCAGGCAGCGCCTACACAGGCGCCCGCCGCCCCAGTGGCAAAAGCTGAAATGGCTATGATGGATTGCGAGATTGGGTGCCTGATGTCACCCGATCCCAACCCCAAGTCGGGCGGGACCGTGAAGACGGCCTGGGGCGCGACTACCAAGCACTTTGACATTCACCAAGGTGGCGCGGGTCACATCATGACCTCGTTCTACAACAAGCTGATCGGCCTTGATCCTACGGTGGGGCTCGCGGAGATGACTCCCGAGCTTGCTACGAGTTGGGACGTCGCTCCCGACGGTATGAGCTTCACTTTTGACCTTCGCGAGGGTGTCAAATTCCACGACGGCTCCGACTTCAGCGCCGACGACGTGGTGGCAACGTTCGACCGGATCATCTTCCCGGAGAACTACGAGGGCATGACAAGCGTCAGCCAGAGCCTGTTCGATGCGATTGGCTCGATCGAGAAGATGGACGACTACACGGTCAAGTTCACTCTCAGCAAGCCCAGGGTGTGGCAGTTCGACCTGTTCACCATGACCAGCGCGGTCATATACCCCTCGGACTTTCTTGAGGCGAACAACAACGACTTGCGAACGATCGTAGCGCCGGGAACCGGCCCGTTCAAGTTCGTAGAGAATAAGCCGGGCGAACTCTGGGAGTTTGAGAAGAACTCAGACTACTGGAACCCTGAGCTGCCGTACGTCGATACCGTGATAATGCAGCACGTTCCAGCCTGGACCGATAGGGGCACGGCGGTGCTGACAGGTAACGCGGACTTCTCCTGGAACGTCTCCCGAGACACCTGGGAAGAGGGAGAGAAACGTGACGACGTCTTCGTCGCACTTCTCGACAACTTCGGCGCGCTAGAGGTGAAGTGGAACAACGAGAAGGCACCGTTCGACGACCCCAGGGTCAGGCGAGCCGTGCACCTGGCGATCAACCGTCACCAGGCGGTCGACGTTTATAGGGAAGAGACCAATATCGTAAGCCGCTGGATGTCGAAGGGTGGCGAGGGCGCAACGCCTGACGAGGAGCTTTTCCAGACACCCGGGTACAAGCGTGACAACGCGGACGACATTGCAGAGGCACAGAGGCTTCTAGCCGAAGCCGGCTTCCCCGGCGGCGAGGGTCTCCGCTCCTTCAAACTCGTCTCGGCGTCCGTTCCAGGTCACGCCGAGGTGCTTGCGCCGTTCTTCGTGGACCAGCTCAGCACCAACCTGGGGATGGATATAGAGATCAGCGTGGTCGAGAGGGCTCTTGTCTCCGAAGAGTACAAGAAGGACTTCGACCTTGTGCTGAGCACGATCTTCCACTCACCGGTCAAGAATCACACGCCGCTCTGGCAGGTGGTCTGGACCACCGGGGCGTCCCAGAATTTCGGAAAGTACTCCGAGCCTGAGTTCGACGCACTCGTAGAGCAGTTGAATGGCGAGCTCGACGCGATGAAGCGTGCCGAGCTGTTCAGACAGGGCGAGGAAATGCTGGACGAAAACCCGCCCCAGTTCCACTTCGGCTTTACTGCGCACATGCCCATGTGGCGAGACTACGTCAAGGGCCTGCAACTTGAGAACAGGGTGCAGACCGAGTGGGGCCGGTTCGAGACCGTCTGGCTGGATAGATAACTAAAGAAAGCCGTCGTCCGGGAAAACTTGCGGCCGGGGCCATGCGCAAAGTGCGTGCGGCCCCGGCCTTCGTCGCTACCTACATTGAACCATCTCGACCAAAGGCTGGTTGAGACCACACCCTGAGCCCGTCTGACGGGTCTGGGAGCAAACCCCATGCAGACGTACATCTTCAGAAGGCTGGTACTCGCCGTTCCGACCGTGTTCGGAGTCACGGTGCTGATCTTCATCGCAATGAGGCTACTTCCCGGAGACCCTCTCGAGCAGATCTTTGGTGAGAATACGGGGATCTACGTTCTGAGTGAGGCGGAGCTAGAGGCGGCGCGCAAGAGCCTGGGGCTCGACAAGCCGCTGGTCATTCAGTACCTGACCTGGATAGGGGACGTTGCCAGGGGCGATATGGGCAGTTCGTTCTGGACCGATCAGCCGATAAGCGCGACAATACTCCGGCGGGGCCCGCTGACTATGGAGATAGGCATAGCAGCAGTGATTATCTCGTGGATAGTTGGTCTGCCGATAGGGATTCTTGCGGCGGCGGGGCGAAACTCCGTGCTTGACTACGCAGCCAGGTTTTTTATCACGCTATTCATGGCTATTCCTGGTTTCTGGCTGGGAATGACTTTCATTCTCTTCACTGTCATCTTCTTCAGTTGGAAGCCGCCTATTACGGTTTACAATATCTGGGACGACCCAGTAAAGAACCTTCAGATCATGGCCGGCCCGTCGCTGGCGCTTGGCATCGGACTGGGAGCGTTCATCGCACGGATGGCCCGAACGCAGCTCCTGGAGGTGTTCAGGGAGGACTATGTCCGGACCGCGAGAGCGAAGGGACTGGGCGAGCGCATAGTGATGTGGCGACACGTCGTCCGGAACGCTCTGCTCCCCGTAATTACGCTGTCGGGTCTCCAACTGGCGTTCCTGCTTGGCGGGTCTGTGGCTGTCGAGAGGGCGTTTTCGGTGCCTGGACTCGGCACCGCGCTGGTCGGGGGAATTGAGGAGCGGGACTGGATGATAATTCAGAACCTTGTACTCCTGTACGCTATCGTGTTCGTAATCATCAACCTAGTTGTCGATCTAGCTTACGGTCTGATCGACCCGCGCATCAGGTATCAGTAGCTCCGGCCAGACAGTATTCTGCTGAGTCGGTGTACAGAGTAGGCGAACGTGACCCAAAACACCGAACAATTTCTTGGGGAGCTTCAGCCCAAACGGCAGACGCGGATTGTATTGCTCTTCGAGAATGCCAGGCGATTCGCGCGGTCTTCCGTCCTGGGAACCGGGGCCGCAGTGGTTCTGCTGTTCATGGTGTTCGTCGCGCTGTTCGCGCCGGTGTTGGCCCCTGAGGATCCGTTGAAAGCCAACTATAGCGCCCTGTTACGGACGCCGTCCCTTGAGTTCCCGATGGGAACGGACGGCCTCGGACGTGACACGCTAAGCAGGGTGATTGCCGGTACTCGTTTGAGCCTGATGGTCTCTGCAATAGCCATCGTGATTTCGAAGATCATAGGCTTTTCGTGGGGTGTGCTTAGCGGTTACATCGGCGGCAGATTCGATCTGCTAAGCCAGCGGTTGCTGGACGTGTTGATCTCGTTCCCCAGCGTAATTCTCGCCCTTCTGTTGCTGGTCGCGCTTGGAGCCGGAGTCAATACTGTCATCATTGCCATAGCCGCGACCGGGATCGCCGGTACGACGCGCATTATCAGATCGGTAACGCTTCTGATACGTGAATCGGAGTATGTGTTAGCCGCGCGGATGATCGGTGCGTCCCCCGTGAGAATCATGGTGCGGCACGTCACGCCGCAGTGTGTTGCTCCGCTGCTCGTGGTGGCGAGTGCGAGCCTTGGTGGGGCGATCTTTACAGAGGCGGCCCTGAGCTACCTGGGACTTGGGGTTCCTCCGCCGGACCCGAGCTGGGGCAACATGCTGGGCGGCATTCTGGTGGCGTCATTCAAGCCGCCGTGGTGGCTTGTCGTATTCCCGGGCTGCGCCATTACGCTGACAATTCTTGCGTTCAACCTGTTCGGCGATGCGCTTCGCGACCATCTCGACCCAAAACTGCGGGGACAACTGGAGTAACGACGCGTCGCTCCGGAGGTGGTCTCCAATGGTCGGGGTGCGTGGGTCTCCCCACAAGGTTGCTCTCGCGTTGTGCCAGCGCGAATCGGGTCTTCGTTGACCCTATTTTTTCGATTGTGATATACTACACAAGCTTTCAAGGGGACCCCTGATGCGCGGTCAGAAAGTGGCCTTGGTCCTGCGTCTGGTAGGTATAGGCTGGTACGTGGCCATGTGCATCGGCGGGGGAGCTGTTGGAGGGTTATTCCTAGACCGCCAGCTTGAGACCGGCCCAATCCTGACTCTATTTGGGTTGTGTGTCGGAATTGCGGCGGCGGTTGTGGGAATGTACCGGATGCTCATGGCCGTGCTGGCCAGCCCTGAGGAGCAATAGTCAGACGGCTTGCGGGCTGATTGTCGGCCTGCGAAAACGATAGGGGAAATTATAGTTGCTGCGCAGCCCTAAGGCGTTACTAATACTGGCAGCGGCGGTAGTAATTTTCGTTATTGCATTGCTCGGTGGAGCGCTGGGCGAGGCATTCGGATTCGGATTTCTCGGTGCGCCGCTCGCCGCGATTCAGATCCCCGCAGAACCTGTCCTGGCCGATCCCATCATCGGGAGCTTCGAAGTCACGAATACGATGGTCGCGACGTGGATCACGATTGTCGTTCTCCTGATAATCGCCCTCAAGGTCCGGAGTGGGCTTTCCGATGTGCCTAGCAGGTTCCAGGGCCTCGTGGAAGTCATCCTCGAATTCTTCCTTAGCCTCGCGGAGAGCATCGCCGGTCGGGAACGTGCCCGCATATTCTTCCCGCTGGTGATGAGCATCTTCCTGTTTATCTTCGTCGCCAACTGGCTCGGGATTCTTCCTGGCTTTGGCACGATTGGCAGGATCGAGACCGCTGAAGAGGTCGCCCACCACCACTGCGACGACTATAAAGCAGACGCAGCAAAGTACGAGGACTGTTTGGAGCACACCCAGGTCCAGGTATTCGAGGGAGATGGAGCTTTCGGGTTCCTTGCTCCTGGCTCTATTGGCAGCGACGTTACGGTCAAGGAGTGGGAAGAGCATCCCCAGCCCGGCAAGCAGGCGGGGATACTTGTGCCGTGGTTCAGAAGCGCAAACACCGACCTGAATACGACGCTCGCGATAGCGATAGTCGCCATGGTGATGATCCACTTCTGGGCATTCCGGACGCTCGGTGTGTTCGGGCACGTGGGCAAGTTCATCAACTTCAAGCAGGGGCCAATTGGGTTCTTCGTCGGCATCCTGGAGTTGATCTCTGAGGTTGCCCGGCTTATCAGCTTCACGTTCCGTTTGTTTGGGAACATCTTCGCCGGAGAGGTTCTTCTGGCGGCGATGATCTTCCTGGTGCCGCTGATCGGCATAATCCCGTTCCTGGGACTGGAACTGTTCGTCGGGCTCATACAGGCGTTCATCTTCTCGATGCTCACCCTGGTCTTCGCGGCGGCGGCAACAGTGGCCCACAATGGAGACCATCACTAGCACTAACCAAGTCCTCAAGGCCCGAATGGTGGCATGTCCACCTCCGGGGAAACGAGCAAGCAGTCAACCTCTTATCATCTATCAAGGAGTGAGGAACAATGGAGGGAGACATTCTTAACATAGGCGCCGGACTGGCCATAGGCGTGGGCGCAATCGGACCCGGAATCGGGATCGGTTTGCTGGCTGCCAAGGCCATGGAAGCGCTGGGTCGTAATCCTGAAGCGGCTGGCCCGATTCAGCAGAACATGATCCTGGCAATCGCCTTCACCGAGGCTATCGCTATTTACGCGCTGGTCGTCGCGATCATCATCAAGTTCGTCTAACACAGAGCACATTTGAATGATCGAAGCCCCATAACGTCACAGTGTGGGGCTGGCGCACAGTCCTGGTCGGCTGGTGGTTGCGGCACTGATTCTCCGGTGTTGTGTGTTCAGTCCGGTAAGACATCGTAAGCAGGCGAGGTGAAGGCATGGAAGCCTTAGGAATAAACCTATCGGGGCTGCTGACCCATCTGATCAGCTTTGTCATTCTGGTCGGTCTGCTGACGTACCTGCTGTACCGGCCGGTGATACGCGTTCTTGACCAAAGGTCCGACAGGATCAGAGAGAGTCTTGAAGCGTCACAGCGTGCCCAGGAAGAGGCTGCGCAATCGCGAGAAGAGATGCAGGGGCAGCTCCAGGCGGCTCGCGCCGAGGGTCAACAGATGATAGCGCAGGCGCGTGAGGTAGCCGACCGGTTCCGAGAAGAGGAGCTGGCAAGGGCGCGTGCAGAGATCGCCGCTGAGCGGTCGCGCGCGGAGGCGAACATTCAGCGCGAGCGCGACGCCGCGATCGAGGAGCTACGCCGGGAGTTTGCCGGTCTCGCAGTCGTCGCTGCCGAGCGGGTCATCAGGCGCACGCTGGACGACTCGGACCACGGAGTACTGATTGAGCAGGTGCTGGAAGAGGGTTTGCAGAACGCTAGCAGAAACTAGCGCCGTTCCCGCGAAGGTGGGTTGGCACTCATGACAGTGGGGAAGTACAGGTAGGATCGATGCCGGCAGGAGCTTCAGCAAGAAGATACGCTCAGGCGGTGTTCGAGATCGCAGTTGATAGCGATGAACTTGAACGCTGGCTGGATGATCTCACCCAACTGGCTAACTCGATTGCGAACGAGGAGTTCCGTCGGACGCTGTCGGCTCCTCGGATATCAATGGCGCAGAAAGAGGTCCTGATACGCGAGAGCCTACGGGCAACGGTAGGGCCGTTGGCCTTGAACCTCATTTGCCTGCTGGCCAGTCGCGGGCAGATACATGTACTGCCAGCAATCGCGGACAGGTTCCAGGAGATGCTCGATGCACATCAAGGTGTCGAGCGTGCTGAGGTGGTCTCAGCGGTGTCATTAACTGACGCGCAGCGGGAGCAAGTCACGAAGATGCTAAACGATCTTTCGGGACAGGACGTCAGGTTGACGACTCGTATCGACCCTGAGATTCTCGGAGGACTTGTAATCAGGATCGGGGACCGGGTTATGGACGGAAGTGCGCGGTCCCGGCTCCAGAACATGCGTAGAGAGCTTGCCCAGCGGCGCTGAGTGAGGAACCTCCAAATAGCAATTACAGGGTGAAACCTCGGTTCACCCGATATCTTGAAGCGGACGACGTTCCAGGGAGGCCGAAATGGCGGTCAGAGGACAAGACATAGCCTCCGTAATTCGGAGTCAAATAGAAAACTGGGAGCAGCAGCTCGAAGCGGTCGACGAAGGTACGGTGATCACAGTCGGGGACGGTGTTGCCCAGATCCACGGCCTCGCGGGCGCGGGCTACACGGAGCTCCTGGAGTTCGAGGGTGGTGTCATGGGAATGGCGCTCAACCTCGAAGAAGACTCGGTGGGCGCGGTGATTATGGGCGACCCTCTCACGGTTAAGGAAGGGTCCCGAGTCCGCAGCACCGGCAGAATTGTCGAGGTTCCGGTCGGAGAAAACCTGCAGGGCCGCGTGGTAAGCGCGCTCGGGGAGCCGATAGACGGCAAGGGGCCGATCGAAACGTCTGAGACCAAGCCGGTCGAGGTAGTTGCCCCCGACGTCTCCACCCGCATTTCGGTAAATACTCCCGTTCAGACTGGTATCAAGGCGATTGACGCCATGATCCCCATTGGTCGCGGACAGCGAGAGCTAATAATCGGAGATCGGTCCACCGGCAAGTCGGCGATCGCCCTTGACGCGATCATCAACCAGCGCGGCGGCGACCTGGTCTGCATTTACGTTGCCATAGGCCAGAAGGCCAGCAAGGTGGCGCAGACGGTAGCCCTGCTCGAAAGTCACGGCGCGATGGAGCACACGGTTGTTGTCGCAGCCAACTCCGCCGACCCGGCGCCGCTGCAGTACCTTGCACCGTACGCGGGCTGCGCGATGGCCGAATACTTCATGGACCGAGGTCAGGACGCGCTCATCGTTTACGACGATCTCTCAAAACACGCCTGGGCCTACCGTGAAATGTCGCTACTGCTCAGACGGCCTCCGGGACGCGAGGCCTATCCGGGAGACGTCTTCTATCTCCACAGCAGACTGCTGGAGAGGGCGGCCAAGATGGACGACGCGCACGGAGGCGGTTCGATTACCGCTCTGCCTATCATCGAGACACAGGCAGGTGACGTGTCGGCATACGTTCCCACGAACGTAATTTCGATAACCGACGGACAGATATACCTCGAAACCGAGCTGTTCAACTCAGGCATACGCCCCGCGGTCAACGCGGGTCTTTCGGTGTCGCGAGTGGGGAGCTCAGCCCAGACGAGGGCGATGAGATCTGTCGCCGGTACACTGAGGCTGGACCTCGCACAGTATCGCGAGCTAGTCACGTTTGCCCAGTTCGGAACAGCCGACCTGGACCCGGCCACTCGAAGGCAGCTCGAGCGAGGCCAGCGTGCGACTGAGGTGCTCAAGCAGGGACAGAACGTGCCACTGGCAGTCGAGAAGCAGGTCTCGGTGATGTACGCACTCGTCAACGGTTTCCTCGACGACGTCGAGATCGACCGCGTAATCGCGTTCGAGAACGCGTTCCACAGCTACATGGATGCCAATCACCCCGAGCTTCTCGCCACCATACGCAATGAAAGAATCATCAGCGACGAGACCGGCTCAACGCTCGGCGCAGCGATCCAAGACTTCAAGGACAGCGTTCCTTACTAGACCGAATCTACCTAAGGACGGCCAGCCATGGTGGCTAGTGTTCGACAGCTAAGACGCAGAATACGCAGCGTCGAGAATACCGCGAAGATCACGAATGCGATGTCGATGATCGCAGCCTCGAAAATGCGCCGGGCTCAGGACGAGGCGCTTACCAGCAGGCCTTACTCGGACGATCTCAACAACCTGTTGGCCGACCTGGCGGCTCAGCCTCACGAGGATGACGACAACATCCACCCGCTGCTGGTCTCCCGCGAGATCAGGAGAATCGAGGTCGTTCTGATCACTCCGGACCGCGGCTTGACCGGGGGACTCAACTCCAACATCAACAGGGCGGCCGGACAGTTCATAGCTGAATATGGCGATAACGCGAGGGTCATAGCTGTGGGGCGCAAGGGCCGCGACTTCATGATCCGCTACAATCGCAACGTCCGTGCGGTCTTCACCGACATCGGCGACAGGCCGACCATACTTGACATCACGCCGGTAGCCCGGCTCGCGATGGAGTCTTATTCGTCTGGAGAGGTAGACGCGGTCTTCATCGCCTACGCGAAGTTCGTCAACACAACGCTGCAGCAGGCCGTAGTCGAGCAGCTTTTGCCCGTTCAGCCCGCTGAGCTAAGGCCTCAAGACCAGGTCGGGTACATCTATGAGCCCGACCCGGCCGAGGTGCTATCTCAACTACTGCCACGCTATGTCGAGATGCAGATATATCACGCCCTCCTGGAAGGGGTTGCCAGTGAGCAGTCTGCCAGGATGGTCGCGATGCGGAGCGCCACGGACAATGCCAACGCGATGGTCGAGGACCTGACCTTGGTAATGAACAAGGCGCGGCAGGAGTCCATCACAACCGAGCTACTCGACATCATCGGTGGGGCCGCGGCGGTCGAGGCTTAACGGGGCACTGCAGAAGGGGCGACTTTTCGAAAATTGATAAAGAGAAAGCCCTGACCTGAAGACAGGGGAGACGATATGGCAGACGGAAAGATCACACAGGTAATCGGAACGGTGGTGGACGTGGAGTTCCCGCCCGAGGGCATGCCAACTATTTACAGCGCTCTGGAAACAGAGATCGACGGTGAGACACTGGTCCTCGAAGTGGAGCAGCACGTTGGCAATAGCTGGGCGCGCTGCCTGGCTCTGGGGCCGACAGAGGGCCTCAGGCGTGGGGTATCCGTAACAGATACCGGTCAGCCCGTTTCCGTCCCTGTAGGAGACCCCACTCTGGGACGTCTCTTCAACTGTCTAGGGCAGACTCTAGACAACCTTGAAGAGGTCGACGCCAGTGAGTCTTGGCCGATCCACCGGGAGCCGCCCAGATTCGATGAGCAGGCGACCGAAATCGAGATGCTCGAAACGGGCCTCAAGGTTATGGATCTCATCACTCCGTTTACCAGGGGCGGCAAGGTCGGCGCCTACGGCGGAGCCGGAGTGGGGAAGACCGTCGTCATCCAGGAGCTGATACGCAACATCGGTACAGTCCACGAGGGCGTTTCTGTCTTCGCGGGCGTTGGAGAGCGGTCCAGAGAGGGGAATGACCTCTGGCATGAGATGCAGGAGTCCGGGGTTCTCAGCAACACTGTGCTCGTGTTCGGCCAGATGAACGAGCCTCCAGGAGTTCGCGCCCGCGTCGCTCTAACCGGCCTAACGATGGCTGAATACTTCAAGGAAGAGCGCGGCCAGGACGTGCTCATGTTCATCGACAACGTCTATCGCTATATCCTGGCGGGCATGGAGGTCTCGGCGCTCCTGGGCAGAATGCCGTCAGCGGTTGGATACCAGCCCACTCTCGCGACGGAGATGGGAGCGCTCGAAGAGCGGATCACGTCTTCCAAGAGTGGTTCGATCACGTCTTTCCAGGCGATTTATGTGCCAGCAGACGACTACACTGACCCGGGAATCGTGACCACATTCGGCCACCTCGACGCGGTGGTCTCCCTTGACCGAGCGATCTCAGAGCAGGGCCTGTACCCGGCGGTGGACCCACTCTCCAGCTTCTCAAGGATCCTCGAACCCGCAATCGTAGGGCAGGAGCACTACGACGTCGCCAGGGGAGTCCAGCAGGTGCTCCAGCGGTATCGCGATCTCCAGGACATCATTGCGATCCTGGGAATCGAAGAGCTATCTGAGGAGGACCGCCAGACCGTCGCCCGTGCGCGGAAAATCCAGCGCTTCCTGTCACAGCCAATGTTCGTTGCGGAGCAGTTTACGGGCCAGGAAGGGCGCTACGTGAGCATCCGCGACACGGTCCGGGGGTTCAGGGAGATCCTGGACGGCAAGTACGACGACCTGCCCGAGCAGGCTTTCTATATGGTCGGGCCCATAGAGGAAGCGGTAGAAAACGCGGAGCGAATGAGTGCAATAGAGTAGCAGCGGTCGGCTGGTGTCCGCGGACGCCAGCTCGATGGTGAATCAACATGGCAGAGATGAAACTAGAAATTGTTACCGCCGAGCGAGTCGTGTACTCTGAAGACGTCAGCGTTCTGGTCGCGCCCGGAGCGGACGGTGAACTCGGCGTGCTTCCGGGTCATGCTCCGTTGCTGACCACTCTGGCTCCTGGGGAAATCAAGGTGACGAAAGACGGCGAAGAGTCTTTCATGGCCGTAAGCGGCGGCTTCCTGGAAGTGCTGGGCAACAAGGTCACTATTCTCGCGAACACTGCCGAGTACGCCGACGAGATCGACGAAGACCGCGCTGAGACCGCTCTCGAGAGGGCCCAGGAGCGCGTTGCCTCTGCCGAAACCGACATGGACTTGGAGCGGGCATTGGCGTCGATGCGACGCTCTGCAGCCAGGCTTGGCGTCGCACGCAGACGTCGACGTCGTCCGAGGTCGGACCAGCCAATCGGCTAGTACCGCATCTAGGTGATTCTGCCTATTCTGTCTTAAACAGGACACAGCCCCATATCCTGAGAATCCGGATATGGGGCTGTGTCAGTTAGGGGGAAATGCGGGCGTTACGCCCGCGCTCATAGTGCCGTGTCCAAGTAGCTATGTATGCGTCCCGGACCCTATCAAAGTAGCCTGAGCCACCCCTACCTGTTCTTCAGGTAGAAGGTCATTGACTGAAGGGACAGCACGGGGTCTATGTTCCTGACTACGATTCCCCTCGGCACGTATGGGGCTACGGGCGCGTAGTTTAAGATACCCTTGATGCCAGTATCGACTAGTCGGTTAATGACCGACTGAGCCTCGGCAGCAGGGACTGCCACGATGCCTATCGACACGTCAAGGCGATCGACGACATCTGGCAGATCGCTCATGGGCTGAACGGACAGGTCTCCCACTGACGCACCGACCTGGACGTCGGAGCTATCAAATGCGGCGACTATCGTGAAACCCTCGGGGGCGAAGCCAGTGTAGTTGATAATAGCCCTTCCCAAGCGTCCGACGCCTACGAGGCAGGCGCGCCATTCGCCGTTCAGGCCCAGGATATCCCTCAACTCATCCAGCAGGAACTCGATATTGTAGCCACGTCCCTGCTTACCAAACCTGCCGAAATAGCTCAGATCCTTTCGGATCTGCGCGGGCGTCATCTGAAGTCGTTCGCCGAGCTGCTGGGAGCTGACGACAGAGGTTCCCTCCCGCTGGAGCTGCATGAGCGCTCGGACGTATAGCGGGAGGCGTAGTACTACGACTTCAGGTACTTCAACTGACTGCATCACTTTCTATCACTCCGCCCGAGAACCAAGGCTGGCGGCAGTGCGGGATTAGCGCGTGTGCTATGCACGTCAATGCGCCCATCTGTCGGTATTTTCCACTTTCCGTCTGGAAGGTATGCGCCGCCGTATAAAATCTGTGGGGCTTGACAATAGTATATAATCTCAATGTGCAATTGTGAACTGCGTAACACACCATAAGATTGCTGGTTACCTACGTCCAATGAGGTTTACAGTGCGCTGGAAATCATGAAAATTGTATCATAACTTGCGTTTATGGATGCTTCAGATTTCTTGACACTATATTGGCCCGATGCTAGAATTTTCGTGCTTCTCGGGGCAGCAGCAGACGATTGATTTTGAAGCCTGTCATCCGTCAAGAGTACGCCTTTACGGTAAACTGTCTTGGCATGACTCAGCCCCTCCGGCAGGACTTCGCCGCAAGTTGGGAGGACAAGTTATGACGGAAAGGAAGGTCCAGCTTCATCGCGGCCTTCGCGAAGTTTACATAGACAGGACCACGTCCAGCTTCATTGACGGCGATGTGGGCAAGCTGCTCTACCGTGGGTACGACATCCACGACCTTGCTGAAAAGTCCACCTTTGAAGAGACCGCTTTCCTGGTAATGAACGGGCACCTGCCCACGCAGTCCGAGTTGGATGCGTTCGACGCCGATCTGAAGGCATACCGCGGACTGCCCGGCGAGATACTGGACATAATCAGGCTTACGCGAAAGTCCCATCCGATGGATGTGCTTCGGACAGCAGTGTCGGCGCTCTCTGCATTCGATCCAGAGACTGAGGATAACTCTCAAGAAGCGACCCTGCGAAAAGGTGTCAGGCTGACAGCCCATGCGCCGACAATCGTTGCGGCGCACGCCCGAATCAGGGACGGTAACGAGGCGCTGGATCCGGACCCCAGTCTTGGGCACGCTGCTAACTTCCTCTACATGCTGTTCGGGGAGAAGCCATCCGACGAGGACGCAGGCCTGATAGACAAGGACTTCGTGCTACACGCCGAGCACGGAATCAACGCCTCGGCCTTCGGAGCGCGTGTTGCCGCTTCGACACAGGCGGACCTACATTGCGCCGTTACCACAGGGATATCGGTCCTCAAAGGACCGTCCCACGGTGGGGCGGCAGAAGAGGTCATGAAGATGACCCAGGAGATTGGCACCGAGGAGAACGCCGAGAACTACGTTCGAGAGCGTATCCGCGGCGGCGGTCGCGTTATGGGGTTTGGGCACAGGGTCTATAAGGCTGTCGATCCGAGATCGGTCCACCTTCAGGACGACGCGCGCGAGCTTGGTGAGCGCAAAGGCGAGCCCAGGTGGTTCCAGATCCTGCAGTCCGTGATAGAAGTCATGCAGCCCTACCGCAGGCGTGGAATCTACCAGAACGTCGACTTCTTCTCTGGAGCGATCTACTACCTGCTCGATATTCCAGATGACCTGTTCATCTCCATCTTTGCCATGGGACGAGTCCCAGGATGGACTGCACAGGTCGTAGAACAGTTCAACAACAATATTCTGCTCAGGCCAAGGCTCCTTTACACGGGTCCGATGGACGTACCCTATGTGCCGATCGAGGAGCGAGGCTAATTGCCCGCACACAACCAGGGAAGAAGGTCTGTAATTGATCGATGAGTATGTAGATGATTCCGACTGCCAGCACTACTGGGTGATTGAACAACCCAACGGCCCAACCAGCAACGGCAAATGTAAAGCCTGCGGAGCAATTCGGGAGTTCAAGAACTCCATCCAGGGATCGGGCTGGGACCGAGATGGCAGAAGGAGACGCGCAGCGAGGCAGCAGCAAGGCTCCACGACCTGAACAAGTAGGGCTGCACCAAGCTCAATCAGTCGAGTAAGGGACATTGCATACGTCAATGTCCCTTTTGCTATGGCGAATGTGGCGAGGGACCCATCCCACCGGCTGGTGTCTATGCTTTGTGCGACTGTGACTTCCAATGTTCAACGGAGACCATAGTGTGCCGACCGGCGCGGAACACGAGATCAGAAGACGGATTGCCGCATCCGGTGCAGTTACATTTGCGGAGTTCATGGAGGTCGCGCTCTATCACCCCGGCGGCTACTATGCCAGTCGTGGCCCGATAGGGGTCGGCGGAGATTACTTCACTAGCCCTGTAGCGCATCCCGCGTTCGGCGCTCTTGTGTGTGTCCAGCTTCAAACGATGTGGCAGACTCTCGGCCAGCCCGACCCGTTCTGGGTGATAGAGGCTGGAGCTGGCGACGGAGTTCTAGCTTCCGATATCGTCGACTTTGCGAGTCGGCAGTTCCCGCTGTTCTCAGAGGCGATCAGATACGTTGCGGTAGATCGCCTTCCCCCTGTCGATGCCACTCGTATGAGCAGGGGAGTCGAGTGGATCCAGTCAGTCGGAATCCCAGCTGGCGGCATCGTAGGATGCGTTGTGGCCAATGAGTTGATCGACGCGATGCCGGTCCACAGGTTCGAGATCACCGCATGTGGACCATGTGAAGTGTACGTCAGTCTGGATTCTGAAGGCCGATTTATCGAGCTGCTCGACGAGTCATCGACAGAGTTGATAGCCGGGTGCGTTGAATCCATCGGCAGGGAGTTGCGCCTTGGTTTCAGGGGGGAAGTAAACGCCGGAGTCCGGCCGTGGGTCGCCGCTGTCGCAGAGGGACTGGAGCGTGGATTCGTCCTCACTATTGACTACGGTTATGAGGTCGAGGAGTTGTACTCGGATTCTCGTAGCGGGGGAACGCTTCAGACGTACTATAAGCACACGGATAGCGGGAGTCCCTACCAGCGTATAGGCCGACAGGATATGACTGCACACGTTGACTTTACGGCGTTGATCGACGAGGGAAGGTCGGTTGGTCTCCGTCCGGTCTTTCTTACGACCCAAGGGGAGTTTCTGCTGTCTCTTGGATATGCACGTATGGAGGACTCTCTCCAGGCGGCCGCCATTGGATCTGCAGAGCGGCGCTTCAACGTGCGGGCAATGCGCCGGTTAGTCGATCCTGAAGGGTTGGGCAAATTCAAGGTGTTGGTTCAGGACAAGGACAGCGGGATCAGTCGGGCTTCTGATCTCGTCCCGTGCGCGGACTCTGTCACGGGCCTGACGGTACCGCTTCCGACAAAGTTTCACATGCCGACAGAGTCATTCGGTTAAACGACTACATCTGAATGAAGATGTATGGATTCACGCTTTCGTGGGAATGCCGTGAAGTGCGTGTATTCTCAACTTTGCAGCAGCCGGGTGAACCAGCACTTGCCGATAGGTCAGTATCGCTCTTCGTCGGCAGTTGACCGCTCACTGACTCGGCGGGCAGTGATGATGAAACCCGTGTGTCCGACCATGCGATGGGAAGGCCGAACGCTGCGACCGCTGACGTTCCACTGGCGCATCATGATCTCCATTGTCTCGATCATGCCGAAGGTGCGCTGGGCGCGGAGTGCCCGTACCAGCTCGTCGACCTGTGGTACCGTGGGTATGAACCCGAAGAAGAGGCCGCCAGGAACCAGGCGTTCGGATGCGTGAGGTACGACGTGCCAGGGTTCCGGGAGATCGAGGATGACCCTATCCAGATGGTCTTCGGCAAAGCCTTCGTAGACGTCGCCGAGCTTTAACTCCAAGTTGTCCCAGTGTGAGAAGTACCTGGCGACGTTGGTCTGAGCCTGGTCGATCATGTCCTGGCGGACGTCGTAGGTGTAGACACGCCCCGACTCTCCGACAGCCCTGAGGAGCATCATGGTGACGGCCCCCGAGCCAGCGCCGGCCTCGAGTACGCGCGCGCCTGTAAAGATGTCGGCGTACACCAGCATCGCGCCGAGGTCCTTTGGGTACATGACAGTTGCCAACCTCGGCATACGAAGGGTCAGGTCGGACAGGGTAGGCCTGATGGCCATCAGACGGTGGCCCCTATTGGTGAAGATCCAAGAGCCCTCTTGTTGACCGATCAGATCGCCGACAGGGTAGTTGCCGATGTGCGTCTCGAAAAGGTCGCCGGGGGTGATGTGGACGAGATAGGTCCGACCTCGGCGGTCGAGCAGTTGAACGTACTCGCCTTCCCGGAATGGTCCACGCCGATGGATCGCGCCCTTCGGCGCGGCCTGCTCGTTTGACTGCTCTTCTATTGGAGCTTCCCGAGCTCTGCCAAGATGTTCTGCGGATCGACATCGGCGGCAGCGGTGTAGGTCTGCTTGAAGCGGATGACGCCCTCTTTGTCGACGATTATGATCGCTCTAAATGGCGCGCCGAGCTGTTCATTCAAAATACCCAAGCTCTGGCATACCGCGCCGTGAGGCCAGTAGTCTGCCAGAAGCGGGTAGGGGATCGATCCCAGGGACGAGGCGAATGCCACCTGGGTGGGACGGGAGTCGCAGCTTATGCCCAGAACCTGGGCGCCAGCCTCCTCGAGCGATGCGTTGTGAATGCGCATCGAGGAGACCTGGTGCGTTCAACCGCCTGTGAAGGAGAAAATGTGGAACGACAGGACGACGTTCTTTTTTCCTCTGAAATCGCTCAGGGTGATCGGTTCGCCGCTGTGGGCGGGTAGAGTGAAGTCGGGGGCCAACTGGCCTACTTCTGACATTTTTTCTTCCTAACTCCTATTGTGAGAGGGTTTGCAAAGTCTTTTCGCCCCGTGTGGGCTGATTGAGGTATGTGTCCAAGCTAATTACCCTCACCCCAACTCCAACCCTCTCCCTGAGGGAGAAGGGGTAGATGATTGAGATTCAAGCCTGAAAGCTATATCTACCTACTCCTGTCGACCGGCTCTTGGTCGCCATCGGAGGTCGGGTCTGCGGGCTGCGCGCGCCTCGTCCAGACGGGTGTTTGGAGTGTTGTGAGGGGCGTCGTGGAGCAGGTCAGGGTCCTGTGCGGCCTCGACTGTTATCTGCTTCATTACTTCGATGAAATAGTCCAAGGTCTCCTTGGACTCAGTTTCAGTTGGCTCGATCATCAGCGCCTCATCAACAACTAGAGGGAAGTACATTGTGGGCGGGTGTATCCCATAGTCGATAAGGCGTTTAGCCACGTCCATTGCACGCACGCCGTGTTCCCGTCTGAGGTTGGTGGCTGAGAAGACCACTTCGTGCATACACGTTCGGTCGTAAGGGAGATCGTAGTATCCCTTCAGTTGGCTGAGAATATAGTTGGCGTTGATCACGGCGTCTTCGCTGATCTGCGGGATGCCCTCTTTACCGAGCGTGCAAATGTATGCCCACGCCCTGACCAGCGCGCCGAAGTTCCCGTGGAACGCTCCCATTCGGCCTATCGAGTTGGCTGGAGTATCCAGTGAGAAGCTCTCCTGGCCATCGTTCTCATGTCGTCCTGCGATCGGAGTTGGGAGGTAATCTACCAGCCTCGGCCCGGCGATTACGGGGCCAGCACCTGGTCCGCCGCCGCCGTGAGGTTGTGTGAAGGTCTTGTGCAGGTTGGAGTGGATTACGTCGAATCCGAAATCACCGAACTTGACTCTCCCGACGATGGCGTTGAGGTTGGCACCGTCGCCGTACACGATTCCGCCTGCGTCCCGGACGATCCTGGTTACATCCAGGATGTTAGTGTCGAACAGTCCAAGCGTGCTGGGCAACGTAATCATCAACGCGGCCAGGTCATCGTCGACGGAGTCCCTGAGCGCGTTGAGGTCGGTGTTGCCGGCTGAGTCTGAAGGCAGTGTTACAACATTGAAACCTGCCATTGCTGCGGATGCCGGGTTCGTGCCGTGGGCCGAGTCGGGGATCAGCACGTTCTTTCGCCGCCCATCGCCACGGTCAAGGTGGTAGGCGCGAGCCATCAGCAATCCGGCAAGCTCTCCGTCCGCGCCTGCCATTGGGGCCAGAGAGCAGCCAGCCATGCCGGCGATCTCGTTCAGCGTCTCCTGCAACTCCCATATTAGTTTGACTGCCCCCTGGACCGTTGAAACAGGCTGGAGGGGATGTATCTGAGAGAAGCCAGGCAGGGAGGCGACCTCGTCGTTGAGCTTCGGGTTGTACTTCATCGTACAGCTGCCGAGCGGGTAGAAGTTGTGATCTATTGAGAAGTTAAACTGGCTTATCTGGGAAAAGTACCGTACTATCTCGCCCTCGGAAACTTCAGGGAGATCAAGAGTGTCGCGGAGCATGGACTCGTCGGGTAGCTGGGACACTGGGACATCGAGCGGCGGGAGAGTGGTACCAATCCTGCCGGGTCTGCTGCGGTCCATGAGCAGCTTTCGCCTGTCGAGACCTGATCTTTCAAGAAGGGAGGTCATCTATGCCGCTCCACCTATCTCATTCAGGGCGGCAGCCAACCTGTCGATCTCTTCTCGGGAATTCATCTCCGTCACGCAGACGAGCATGCTGTTGGGCTCCTGAGCGCTGATATCTGCGCCACCGATGATTCCGTAGTCCAACAGTCGTTCGTTGATATCGGATGGGGAACCGGGGCACTCGACCACAAATTCCTGGAAAAATGTGCCACTCATTGGGACCGAGTAGCCTGGAATTTCGTCGATTTTGGCGGCGGCATAGTGAGCCTTGTGGTAGCAGAGTTCCGCAACGTGACGCAGTCCGCGCCTGCCGAACGATGCGAGATAGATAGTGGACATCAGTGCGATCAGGGCGACAGCAGTGCAGATGTTGGATGTCGCACGCTCGCGTCTAATATGCTGCTCGCGCGTCTGGAGGGTGAGCACGTAGGCTTCCTCCCCGCGTGTGTCCACAGTGCGACCGACGATTCGACCCGGCATCTGGCGAATGTGTGCCTGCTTGCACGCGAACAACCCGACGTATGGCCCACCATAGGTTGTGGGGACACCCAGAGCCTGACCCTCGCCGACTACTATATCGGCACCGTATTCGCTCGGCGGTCTGAACATTCCGAGCGATATAGGGTCCACACTGATTATCATCAGTGCTCCGGCGTCGTGTGCAACTTGAGAGAGTCTCTCGACGTCTTCCATGTAGCCGTAGAAGTTAGGCTGTTGAACGATGAGGCATGCTGTGTCGTCGGGAATGGTCTCCACCGACGCCTGAATCGAGTCAATCTCTATGCCCGGGGCCTGGACGTATGTGTCCAGAACTTCGCGGTACAGGGGGGAAACCGAGTCCACTACGGCCGCTCGGTGTCTTCGAGTGATCCTCGCCGCCATGAGAGCCGCCTCGGCCAACGACGTGGATCCGTCGTACATGCCAAGGTTTGCAACGTCCATGCCCGTAAGCTGACAAATGAGGCTCTGGAATTCAAACGCCGTTTGCAGCGTGCCCTGTGAAACCTCCGGCTGGTACGGAGTGTAGGCAGTCATGTACTCGCTTCGACTGGCGATCTGCCGTACAACGGCTGGGATGTGGTGCCTGTACGATCCGGCGCCGAGGAAGCAGGCATAATCTCCTGGGGTACGGTTCATAGAAGCGAGCTTCTGGGCGTAGCGGTTAAGGTCCAGCTCATTGAGTGCGGAGGGGATATCCAGATCGTAGTTCAGATAGCCGTCGGGAATGTCTTCAAACAGCTCCTCGACCGAGTCGACACCAATAGCGTCAAGCATTGCGCGCCTGTCCGGCTCAGTATTTGGGACGTAAGGGGACTGAAATCCGTTCTCTGTCATGGGCGGAACTAGGCCTCGGACTCCAGTAGCGCGTCGTACTCGGACGAACTCATGAGTTTTTCTATTTCAGACGAGTCGTCCATCTCGACCTTCAACATCCAGCCGTCTTCGTAAGGGCTGTCGTTGACCAACTCCGGCTGGTCGAGCAGTTTGTCGTTACGCTCGACTACTTTGCCGCTTACAGGTGAGAAGAGGTCCGAAACAGCTTTGACAGACTCGATTTCGCCCATCTTCTCGAACTGGCCTACTTCGCCGCCAACGTCGGGTAACTCGACGAAGACGACATCGCCCAAGCTGTCCTGGGCAAAGTGGGTGATGCCGACGAGCGCAAAGCCGTCGGCACTGACGATCACCCATTCATGTTCGCGCGAATACTTAAGATTGTCTGGGTTCATGAGTCCTCACCGGTTGATAAAGGCGGGGCAGTCGCCCGTGCCTCAAAGGGATTCACAATGCACCGACTAAGACATTACCGCCAGCATAGAAAGGTAGGTCGGTCACCTGAGCCGCCACAGGGCGGCCCCGTATCTCAATGTCGATTCGAGTCTCCGGCTCCGAATATGCGACTGGAAGATAGCCCATACCTATGTTCAAGTCAAGAGTTGGAGAAGGCCCGCCGGAAGACACTTCCCCGATGGGACTCCCCCCGTCCAGTATCCGGTAGCCGTGACGCGCGATACCTCTTCCCTCCATCCTGAACCCGACCAGCTTGCGTGATACCCCTTCGTCCCGTATCCGGCGCAACGCTTCCCCTGCGACGTACTCTTCCCGATCTGGCTCCACGAACCGCCCTATCCCCGCTTCGTATGGGTTGACCGACGTGTCCATATCATTTCCGTGCAGCAGCAGCCCGGCCTCAAGCCTCAGAACGTCCCGCGCTGCCAGCCCGCACGAGACCGCGCCTATCTCTACCAGGGCTTGCCACACTGACGGCGCGTCATCCGAGGGGGCCATGATCTCGAAGCCGTCTTCCCCAGTGTACCCCGTTCTGCCCACGTAGCACGCCGCGCCGTAGATCGTCATGCTTCTGCCCCTGAACGGCCTCAGATTCGATAGAGACAGATCGAAGTCCGTCAAACGCTGGAGCGTATTTTCGGCGTCCGGCCCCTGACAGGCGATCATTGCGACCTCGGCCGTCACGTTCCTTATAGTCACGCCCGATTCGTCCAGCGTCCATTTCTCCAGCCACTCCGTCACCGCAATTGTGTTCGAAGCATTCGGGACAAGCAGAAAACGCTCCCTGCCCCGCCTGTACACGATGCAGTCGTCGATTATTCCGCCGCTCTCGTCGCAGATGACATTGTACCGAGCGCGCCCCATTCCAAGGTGGTCGATGTTCACACTGAGCGTCGCGTTCAGCAAACCGGCAGCGCCCGGGCCTGCTATGTCCAGGCGACCCATGTGCGAAACGTCGAACAGGCCGGTACCGCTACGTACCGCCATCGACTCCTCGATAATGCTGCCGTACTGAACCGGCATTTCCCAGCCGGCGAACGGCACGAATCGCGCTCCGAGATTGGAGTGGACATCGTACAGGGGCGTGCGTCGGGGAGTTGATTCGCTAGACATCTGACCTCTGATGCTACGGCCGTCTGACGACCGGGAATTGTCGTTCCTAAAGCTGTCTCAGACGTGGATCGATCCGGTCTCGTAGCCAGTCGCCCAGGAAGTTCAGAGACATCACCATTAAGAATATGGTAATGCCTGGGTACACCGAAATCCACCATGCGTCTCTCAGGTAGTCCCTGCCGTCGGCGATCATGGAGCCCAGCGTTGGCGTGGGAGGCGGAACGCCGGCTCCCAAGAAGCTAAGGGACGCTTCGGCCAGCACCAGTTGTCCGGCGCGCAGTGTGGCTACGACGACAACGGTGTTCGTAACACCTGGCAGCAAGTGTCTGACCAGGATACGAGTGGTTGATGCGCCCGCTACCCTAGCGAGGGAGACGTAGTCGCGTTCGCGGAGGGTCAGGACTTCGACTCTTACGTAGCGCACGTAGCTCGACCATACCAAAAGGGCGAGGAGCCCCATGATCGTTGAAATTCCCTGGCCTACGACCGCCGCAATCAGGAGCGCGATCATCAGAAATGGGAATGCGAACCAGATGTCGACAATCCGCATAATGACTTCGTCGATAACACCGCCGAAGTATCCGGCGACAAGTCCGAGAATCGTCCCGACCAAGGTCCCGGTCACCAGAGCGACCGCTGCGACCATTAGCGAAATCCTAGAGCCATGCACAACGCGACTGAATATGTCCCTACCAACGTGGTCGGTGCCGAAGATGTGGTTGGTAGTGCCCTCCTCGGCTCCCCACGGTGGAAGGTTTCTCTCCCTTAGGTTGCCGTCCAGGGGACTGTGCTTGGAGATAACTGGCGCAAAAACCGCCGCGAATACCAAGATGATAAGTATAACAATCGGAATGACCGGCCACCGGGTAAAGAAGTTGTATGCGCCCCCCAGACGACCGATGAGGCCGGAGCGCTGGGGCTGCAGAGAATCGACGGTCATGAGTACCTGATCCGTGGATCCAGTAGTCCGTACAATATGTCAACAATGAAGTTGGCGATGATGAACAGCACCGTGAAGATGAGAACGATTGCGACGAGGACGTTGATGTTGTTGGTGGCGACGGCCTGTACAGCGTAGAAGCCGATACCGGGCCAGGCGAACACTGCCTCGACCAGCACCGAACCGGTGATGAATCCGGCCAGTACGAGAGCGGTTGCGGTTAGAGGTATCAGCGAAGCGTTTCTGAAGGCGTGCTTCCAGACGACCGTGCGGTAGGGCACTCCCTTGGCCATGGCCAGCTTGACGTATTCGGAGTCAAGCACTTCGAGCATAGCCGATCGTGTAAAGCGTAGGTATCCGGCAGCCGGCAACCAGGCCAAGACCGTAGCCGGCATTATGTAGTTGCGAACGGCAAATCCCTCTCCCATGCCGGCAGCGGGCAGCCAGCCCAGCCAGACCGTAAACAGCATGATAGCAAGGATTCCGGCCCAGAACGTGGGTACGGCCTGTCCAAACAGTGCGATTCCCCTGGCGAGGTAGTCTGGGAGCGACCCTCTGGTGACCGCGGAAATCACGCCCAGAGGGATGCCTATAATCGTGGCGATGACCCACGAGACCAGTCCCAGCTTGGCTGATGGGCCGATCTTTTCGGCGAGTTTGGGAAGCACTGGTTTGTCGTCTTGGAGATCCTTGCCGAAATCTCCCTGGGTAATTGCTACGACCCAGTAGAGGAACTGCACCGGCACTGGCTTGTCGAGATGCAATTCCCGGCCAAGTTTCTCCCAGGTCTCAGCGGACATTCCGTAGCCGGCCTGACCGATCAGCGTATACCTGGGGTCGGCCAGACCCCTCGAGAGGCCGAAGACTAGCATAGCCGCAGCCGCAATTGCGATTACGGAAGTGACTAGTCGTCTGAGAATGAAAGTGGTCAAGCTAGGTACCGCCAAGAGAAGTCAGGGAACATAAGATATGATCGTGCGTACCAACTGGGCAGGACGCATGGTGCTGCGTCCTGCCCAACTTATTCAATCGCTCAATTGCGACTTATTCGACCAGCTTGGCGTCCTCGAAGCTCCTGAGTCCGCCGATCTTGTTCCACTGGAATGGCCGCATGTCTTCCCAGTACACCGTGCCGGGATCGTACATCGCGCCGTCAGGGAATCTGACGACGCCCGAGAACAGCTGCCACTGATGGTTGAAGTCATGCTGTTCGAGGCCGAGATTGATCACCGCCTCCGGATCGGACGTCCGCTTTTTGGTCGTGTAGATCCGGGAGTGGGTGGGCGTCTCGATGCCGACACCAAAGCCTCCGGGGTAGTTTTCCGAGCTAAAGCTCCACTCCATCGGCCAGATTCCCATTCCCGGGCAGCAGCCGCTGTAGATGTTGATGCTTGTCCTAGCGACGATTCCCGGACGATGCTGTGCGTAGTAGTCGGTCCGGTCGAACTGTGCTGTGCAGCCGAGATCAGTCTGCCACATCACGCCGACAGCGTCCCAGACCTCCACTACAACGCCGCTGGGTCCTGTCCACACGATTGGCGTCAGGCCGTTGCATCCGCCGTGGCCTGCCTCGTCGAGCAGCGCCCGTGCAGCTTCGGGATCGTAGGGAATATCCCATCTGCCCGGATTGTTCAGGTAGAGCGGATCGTCAGTTGACATGTGCCCGACTGGGAAGCCCCAACCGAGGTCGCTCAGCACTGTCTCAGCGATCAGATCCCGGTCGATCGACTGGGACAGCGCCCAGCGGACCTTCCTGGAATTTTGCATAGAAGGCGTATTTTCGTCGTAGGTGTCGCCGTTTTCATACGGATCACCTACCCACGGGACCGAAATGTCGCGCGACCTCTCCAGGGGCTCGCCAGTCTTGGCGTGGACGCTCTCCCAGTAGTTGCCGCCGAATCCAAGGTTGACCTGGTTCTGGATCAGCTCCGGGGCCAGCTTGAATCCGGAGTTGATCATTGCGGGCATGTCCTTGAGGCCGATCTGTGCTCCGTGCGCCTGACCGGACTCAAGCATTGCTCTCCTGGTGGTGCCTTCCGGGACGCCCAGTATGCTTACCCGGGCAATATTAGAGGTCTTGCGCCAGTGGTCCGGGACCGCGATCAACCGGATCTCCTCGCCCTGTGTCCATTTCTGGACTTCGAAGGGGCCGGTCGTAATGGGTACGTTTTCTGACATCCACTCTTGGCCCTTGGTGTCGAAGGCCCTCTTGGACATGGTCTCCACACCCTCTTGGAGATCGGTGAACTCCATCATGAGCGTGTAACCGCCGTAGCTGGCCCAGTTGAAGCGCACGGTGTACCGGTCGATGGCTTCGGCCATAGCGAGGTCAAAGATCTGGACGCCGGTGTCGTGCTTGGACTCGGGGTTGGTGTTTGTATTGATCAGGTTGAAATACCATGCGACGTCGTCTGCGGTCAACTCACCAAAGTTCTGGTGGAATTGGATGCCTTCTTGGAGCTTGAAGTCGCTGTACGAAGCGTCGGAGGCCAACTCCCACTTTTCCACCAGCCAGGGTGTTAGCCCGATGGCGCCAGACTCGTCGCGCGCAGTAGCGAACAATGCTTCACCAACGCTAGCACCGACGAGCTGGGAGCATGCCGTACATGACGGGCCCCATCCTGAAATCGGGGAGAAGCTGCCGATAGCGCCAGTGAACGTGCCTGCGGGCACAATTCGCTCGTCCATCATCGCATCAGCAGGCGACGGTGTGGCAATGATCACGGTCTCCTTGATCTGCGTGATCGGTTTCTCAATGATGATTTCTCTGATCTCGGTCTTAACCACCTCTATGGGCTTCTCGACCACGACCTCCTTGACGACCTCTTTGATGACGGTCTCGCCGGGAACCTCTACGGTCTCGACCTTGACGACCTCTTTGATGACGGTCTCGCCGGGAACCTCTACGGTCTCGACCTTGACGACCTCTTTGATGACGGTCTCGCCGGGAACCTCTACCTCTTTAACGACCTCCCTGGTACACCCAAGAACCACAAGGGCCAGGATCATCGCCAAGGCGGATATACTCAGTGCCAATTTCATCTGGCATCCTCCCATTTCAACGCTTCTGAATGGCCTCGACCAATAGCTATTTGCCCTAGAGAGCCGGGAACGTGGTCTCCGGCAGTGGGCGCTTGTGTGTTTCGACTCGACAACCTGCTACGTCAACCTTGTCGCAGCTACGGGCCAGACTATATCACATATGCGTTGGGACTGAACACAATAGGTCAATGCCAAGTGTTCTGGGTGCTTTAGTGGGCGCATCTGATATACTTTGAGAGCACGGCCCCCGTAACGAATGTAAGGGAGGATGGCCCGGCTTTCCATGCGCAAGACCCTCATCTATCTTCTAATCACGGTGGCTATAGTTGCGATCGTGGTGAACCTGCTCTCCAGCGCTGTAGGTAGCGACCAGGAGATCGGGATAAATGACGTTGTGGCCATGACCGTGCGGGGCAACGTTGACGCCATCGAGGTCAAGGGCGACAACCTGATGATATTGACCACGTCGGGTGAGACGCTCACGTCCCGGAAGGAGAGCGGTTCGTCGATCGTTGAGATACTCCAGCGGGGCGGTGTCGATCTGGCCACGTCGAACGTGGAGATCATTCCGAGGGGACAGAGCGGTCTTTCTTCGATACTGAGTGTGCTGTTCAACTTCCTGCCGCTGGTCTTCTTCGGTGCGGTGCTGCTGTTCATGATGAGGAGCGCTCAGGGTAACTCGAACCAGACGTTCAGTTTCGGGAGGAGTAAAGCGCGGATGTTCATGGGTAACGGTCCGCAGGTGAGTTTCTCCGACGTGGCGGGTGTAGAGGAGGCGAAGGAGGAGTTGGAGGAGGTGGTGGAGTTTCTGAAGTTCCCGGAGCGGTTCCTGGCGTTGGGAGCGAAGATACCGAAGGGAGTGTTGCTGGTAGGTCCTCCCGGAACTGGAAAGACGTTGATGGCTCGGGCGGTAGCGGGAGAGGCGGAAGTGCCGTTCTTCAACATAAGCGGTTCAGAGTTTGTTGAGATGTTCGTGGGTGTGGGAGCAAGTCGGGTTCGAGACCTGTTCGATCAGGCGAAGCGGAATGCACCGTGCATAGTGTTCGTGGACGAGATCGACGCTGTGGGACGCCACCGTGGAGCTGGACTGGGTGGAGGTCACGACGAGCGAGAGCAGACGCTGAACCAGATGCTGGTTGAGATGGACGGGTTCGAAACTGGAACGAACGTGATTGTGATAGCGGCTACGAACCGGCCTGACATACTGGACCCAGCGTTATTGAGGCCTGGGAGGTTTGACCGGAGGGTGATCCTGGACAATCCTGATCTGCGTGGTCGTACAGAGATACTGAAGGTCCACTCGAACGGAAAGCCGTTGGATGAGGATGTCGACCTGGAGCGGGTAGCGCGCCAGACGGTGGGATTCAGTGGGGCTGATCTTGCGAACCTGGTGAACGAGGCTGCAATCCTGACTGCTCGTCGTACTAAGACGCTTATAGGCCCAGATGAGTTTTCCGAGAGCATCGAAAGGGTGTCCGCGGGACCGGAGCGGCGTAGCCGGGTGATTAGTGAGCACGAGAAAGAGATTACTGCCTACCACGAGGCTGGCCATGCGCTGGTAGCCCATGTTCTGCCCGATGCCGACCCTGTTGCCAAGGTGTCGATTGTCGCGCGCGGCCAGGCCGGAGGATACACAAAGACGGTTCCTGAAGAGGACCGAAACCTGGTCACGAACGATCAACTTGAAGCCCGGCTCGCAATGGCGATGGGAGGCAGGGCTGCCGAAGAGCTAGTCTTCGGTGAGACTACCACTGGCGCAAGCAACGACCTCGAGCAGGCAACCAGCATCGCCCGCACCATGGTCACACGCTTCGGCATGAGCAAGAAACTGGGACCCCGGACGTTTGGCAAGCGTGGCGGGATGGTCTTCCTGGGGCGAGAGATCTCGGAGCAGCGCGACTACTCAGACAGTGTCGCCGAGCAGATCGACGATGAGGTACAGAGCCTCATCGGAGGTGCGTATGACACGGCTATGCGCATCCTCAAAGAGTACAAGCCTAATCTCGACCGGGTCTCTGAATATCTCCTTGAGAACGAGACCATTGAGGGCGAGAACTTCGCTGATATCTTCGACAATCCTCCCACACCGGTGGCGGCCTGCTAGCCATTGCCATCAAGTCCAGGTCGCTCTGGGCCCGATTTGCGGTGAACCCAGAGACCTGTGGGGTTGTGTTCAGCTACGGCCGTATTCGAGTGGGAGACTAGGTTGTGTTGACATTTCATCTCAGCCATATGAGAGCACCAACGAAATGGAGGAAGCCGAGATACCTATGTGCCAGCTTGTCGAATCGGGAGAAGATATGTCGGTAGTGTTTGATCTTGCCGATGAAGCACTCCACAAGATGACGCTCTCGGTAAAGACACTCATCGTATGAGTGTGGTTTTCTGCGGTTCGAGCGAGGTGGAATCACCGCGATGGCCCCGTTGCCGATGATCGACTCGCGGAACTGATTGGAGTCGTATGCACGGTCTGCAATCACATGCTCACTCTCCATACCGGCTATGAGCTCCTCTGCCTGTGTGATATCGTGCTGTTGACCTGCGGTCAGCGTGAACCTCAAGGGATTGCCAAGACCATCCACACTCACATGGACCTTCGTGGTGAACCCGCCTCGGCTTCGACTGAGCGCTTGAGATTGTTGACCACCGTTTTTTGGGGTGCGCCCGCCGCGCAGGAGTGGGCCCGGACTATTGTGCTGTCTATGATGACATGCTCCATATCAGGGTTGTCAACGAAATGCTGATGCATTCTCTCCCACACTCCGCGGTCGCACCATCGGGCAAACCGTTTGTAGACGCTGTTCCATTTCCCATACTCTGAGGGAAGCAGCCGCCATTGCGCTCCGGACCTGCTCATCCAGACGATGGCCTCGATGAACCGTCTACATTCGGCTTCCCGTCCGACGTAGAGGTCTGACTGGCTACGAAGGAACTCAAACACATTTGACCATTGTTGTGGAGATAGCGTGACTGTTGACATCTACTCAGCATAACGCAAATGTCAACACAACCTAGCTAAGACGCTAGCCTTCAGCCATCTCTTTGAACCTGCGTATGGCTTCGATGTGGCCTTCGACGGAGTTTATCCCCGCGTTCATTGTGTTAACCGATATGTGGGTGGCGTCCAACTCACGCCACGTGTCGATCAGTTGGCGTTGTTCGTCCTCCGACGAGTTCCTGATTGATACCCAGCTTTCCACGCCTATCGAACCGGGATCGCGGCCTGCAGCCTGCGCCTGTTCCCTCATGCTGGCAATCAGCTCGCGTCCGTGGTCGTCCGGGCGGAAGAGTGGGAACCAGCCATCTCCGATTGTCGCTACTCTTTTGATGGTCTGGGGGGCGGCCCCGCCGAACCATATTGGAATAGGCTGCTGCACCGGAAGGGGGTTGAGGCCGGCGTCGGTGACCTTGTGCCACCTGCCTTCGTAGTTGACGAGTTCGTTGGTCCATAGTTTCCGCATCAGGTCGATCTGTTCTTCGGACCGCTGCCCACGGTCGTGGAAGTCCTTCCCGAGGGCCTCGTACTCAACGGGGTTCCATCCGACCCCGATTCCGAGTCGGAGTCGTCCCCGGCTCAGGACGTCTACTGCGGCTGCTTGCTTGGCGACGAGGGCTGTCTGACGCTGCGGCAGGATGATGACCGCGGTCACCAACTCGACCCTGCTGGTCACTGCAGACAGGAATCCGTACAGAACGAACGGCTCGTGGAAGGCATCGGTGTGGCGGTATGCGCCGCTCCAACCGGGCCTCGATTCGGCGTTTGCGCCGAGAACGTGATCGAACACGACTATGTGGTTGTAGCCCATCTCCTCGGCGGCCTGAGCGTACTCGCGCACGCCGCCGGGGTCGCTTCCGATCTCTGTCTGCGGGAATACGACTCCTAGCTTCATTTATACATGACCTCTCTTTCGGTATCGGCTCGCGCATAGTGTACTATACGAATGGATTTGCCAGCCCTTCAATCCATTTACGTGATACTGGAGACCGATGGCACTTTACGACCTGCTGCTCACCGGGGGAACAGTCCTCGATCCGAAGAACGCCTTTGAAGGACTGGCCGACATCGCAATACGCCACGGCGCGATAGACCGTGTCGAGCTGGGTCTGGAACCTGTCAACGCAGATCAAGTGGTGGACGTTTCCGGCTTGTGGGTCATTCCGGGACAGATAGATACCCACGCTCATGTGGCTGGCCTCTCTCGAAACTGGGACCCGGCTCTTGGATACAGGATGCTGGCTCGCGCAGGCACGACGACCGTAATGGACATGGGCGGTACGGGGCCTTCGTTGATCGATGGCATCAAGAGGCGCGGTGCAGGCCTAAACGTCGCAGGGAACTTTGCTCTCATCCCGGGCCTGACTATTCCAAGCGGGCATCTGTCGGCTTCGGCGATTCGAGATATCGTAACGGACGCGCTGCGTCAGGGCTGCTTCGGATTGAAGATACTGGGAGGCTATCACCCGTTCTCGCCGGAGGACTCGGCCTCGATCATCGCGGAGGCGAATGCGCAGTTAGCCTACATCGCGTTCCATCTCGGGACGACGGAGTCCGGTAGTCAGCTCGAAGGGCTGCGCGAAGTCCCGGAACTTGTTGGCCATGGACGTTTACATGTTTGCCACGTGAACAGCTACTGCCGGGGGGTGATCGACGACGCGGCGTCCGAGTGCGTTGAGGCGCTGGACATCCTGGAAGGAATGCGGGACCAGCTCAACTCCGAGGTGTATCACGCCGTAAAGAACGGCACCAGCGGGCGGTGCGATGAAAAGGGGAACGTCATTGCCGACGTGCCTCGGAACTGCTTAAGACTCCGAGGGTATGAGACCACCAGGGAGGGACTTCGGCAGGCGATTATGGACGGATATGGAACAGTTGTGGCGCAGTCTGGGGGAGACATCTACTATGCCCACCGTGAAGAGGCGCTGAGATTGTTTGACGAGTCCGACAGCAACGTGGGCATGAGTTTTCCGGTCAATGTGCCGTCGTCAGCGTTTACGCTTACAACGGCGAAAGACAGCGACGGTAGATTCACGGTGGATGCGGTGAGCACCGATGGAGGGTCGCATCCGAGAAATGTGGCGATACAAAGCACCATGGCACTGGTGCAGTTCGGCGTGCTGACGCCGTTGGAGATGGCTGATAAGCTATCCTGGACGCCGGCGCGGATGATGGGACTGCTCGACAAGGGCCACTTCACGCCCGGAGCAGACGCGGATATTACCGTCGTGGACCCGGACCGCAATGCTCCTGTGATGAGCTTCGTGGCGGGGTCGATGATAATGTCGGATGGCCGGTCTATAGCGACGGGAGGTACGTTGCTAGTGACGCCGGAAGGGGAGAGCGTGGTCTCCAAATCTGGTCTGCCGTTCCAAGCCGTCGACCTCTTGAAGAGCAAGTTGTACGAGGGCTTCGCGGGCTGAAATTGCAGCATTGGAACCGGATACTCAGCCTCTCAGCGACGGAGGCAGCATGTTTGGGATTGTGTCTTCTATCGGGTATTCTTCCTGGCAGCCCTCGCAGCGTAGACTCCCGGTGACGATGTCCTCACCAACCTGCTCAGTTACGGTGAGTTCTAGATCGCTCCTGCACATCGGGCAGACCAGAATTTCCATAAGCTCAATTCGCATCTTGAAAGCTCCCTAGGCTCAGCGCAGCGCCATTTCGTACATCACCTTCAGCAGATCGGCCAGAAAGAACACAACTACGCCGAGAATGATAATAGTGTTGTAGCCTGAGACCGTCCTCAGAACCCTGTGCAAGCGACCTATGGGGACCTCGGTCGGCGCAACGTGGGCCTCGGTCAATACGGTGCGTCGCCTACGCCGCGATGCCAGGACGAACATCCAGATGCTCAGCACTATCTTGACTGCGAGAACCATGACGTAGGCGGATCCCGTAACGCCCTGGCTAAGTCGGTCGAACGTCAGGCTGATACCGGTGACCACGATAATGAAGAAGCAGACGTCGACCAGCACCTTGAACTCGGCGGCCGTGTTTCGGTTTACCTCTCGACCTGTGTCGGCCGAGCGGCGCAACGCGGGTCTCAACACGAAAAGGTAGAAGATGCTACCGCCTACCCATGCCACCGATGCGGTCAGGTGTACCCATCTGACGACGAGCAGGAACGCTTCGTTCAGAGTCAACTATCGGCTCCCAGCATCTTCGAAACATTGTAGCATCGAAGTAGGACCTGGGATGCTGGTAAGAGCCATGCTCCAGTCGGACCTGGAGCTTACAAAATATCCTGGATAAGCTCCTCGAGCTTTTCCAGGTCGAGTGCTCCGGACCAACGTTGCTGGATGTTTCCGTCTTTGTCTATGAAAACAGTCGTCGGGAATCCCGAGATACTGTAATCCATGACGATGCCACCCATCTTGTCCCCGATCTTGTCAGCTCCCAGATTGTAGTTCACGCCGAGCTTGTTAACGAAGTTCTGACCATCTTCAACGGAGTCGAGGCCCACCAGCTGGACGCCGATGAACTCGACTCCCTCTCCTTTGAACTTCTGGTAGGCGGTCTCGAAATCGGGCATTTCCGCCACGCATGGCGGGCAGGAGGGAAACCAGAAGTTCAGCACTACGGGCTGGCCCTCGAACTGAGAGAGCCTGATTGTCTCGCCAGGCTGGTGGTCGTTGTTGCCGAAGAGGACGAGTTCGAAATCAGGCGCCTGTTCCAAGGTCTCGTCGCCGACTGCATCCTCCTGACCGGATTGAGAGGTCGGGGACTCTTCGGATGCACAGGCAACGACCGCCAAGAATAGGGCCAACAGCAGGCCGGCCACCAGAAGAGTGTTGAACTTCAACCTGTCTGTCATCAGAGTCACTTGATCGAAACTGTCGTCAATTGAGATTCGGCACCCGAGAAGGTTTGTGCCATGTGTTACGCGCCTGGGTTGACCGTCGGTTTCCGGCTGAATTTGAAAACCTAACTTTCTCCCAAACTCCGGGCAAGCTCGTCGGGCAGCGACTCGATCGGTACACGGTCCTGCTTCATGGTGTCGCGGTGCCGAATTGTGACGGCCCTGTCGTCAATTGTGTCGAAGTCGACAGTGACACAGAGCGGTGTGCCGATCTCGTCCTGGCGACGATACCGTCGGCCAATGCTCTGCGTGTCGTCGTATTGGACGAAGCCCGGAATGCGCCGCGAGCGCCTTACAGTCTCGAACACCTCACGAGCAGTTGGCGTCAGACGCTCGTTCCTGGAGAGTGGCAAGATGGCCACCTTGACTGGAGCTATCTCGGGATGCAGCTTCAGGAGCGTGCGGGTCTCTGACTTGCCTGAGGCCGACGTAACCTGTTCTACGGTGTAGGCGTCGACAAGAAAGGTCATAACGGCCCTGTCCACTCCGGCCGCCGGCTCGATCACGTACGGCACGATGTGTTGACCGCTGGCCTGGTCGAAGTAGGTGAGATTCTGTCCGCTGGCCTCGGTGTGCGCTTTGAGGTCGTAGTCGGTCCGGTTGGCGATGCCCTGAATCTCACCCCAGCCCCAGGGGAACAGGTATTCGATGTCATGCGTGGCCTTGGAATAGTGTGAGAGCTCGTCTGCGTCGTGTGCTCGCACTCTGAGCCTGTCGGGGCTGACTCCGAGGCCGGTGTACCATTCGACGCAGTCCTTGATCCACTTGTCGTGGTGGTCCTCGTCCTCTCCAGGCATGACGAAGTACTCGATCTCCATCGCCTCGAATTCGCGCGTTCGGAATATGAAGCCCCCCGTGGTGATCTCGTTTCGGAACACCTTGCCGATCTGGGCGATTCCGAACGGCAGTCTACTGCGCGTGGCGGTAAGGACGTTGTCGAAGTTGACGAAGATTCCCTGGGCCGTCTCCGGGCGGAGATAGGCTTCTGAGGCCTGGTCTTCAACGGGGCCGACGAAGGTCTTGAACATCATGTTGAAGTGGCGCGCCTCTGTTAACTCGCCGCCGCAATTCGGGCACTCGGGGCCATCGAGATGGTCCTCTCTGAATCTCTGGTGGCACGACTTGCACTCGACGAGAGGGTCGGTGAAGCTGGAGACGTGGCCGCTCGCGCGCCATACGTCGGGGTGCATCAGTATCGAAGCGTCAAGCCCGACGACGTCGTCTCGGCTCCACACGAATGTGCGCCACCAGGAGTCCTTGACGTTCTTTTTCAGTTCGACGCCCAGCGGGCCATAGTCCCAAGTGCTTGCCATGCCTCCGTATATCTCGCTGCTCTGAAAAATAAAGCCACGCCTCTTGCAGAGCGAGACTAGCTGGTCAAGGTCAACTTGCGTTGGCGTCTCTACCACGATTACCCCTCATTTGCTCAAGATTGCAAATTGAGAATAGTGAATCGTGGAGTGCGATACAAGTGTGCTTTTTCAATGGGCGCGATCAGAGATCCACCTCAGTCTATCCTGGCACGAATAGTCCGAGACCGCAGGAGTAATACCGTTAGCTAGAGCGTATCTCTGCGGCGATCTTCTCCGCGATCATGATGGTGGTCGCGTTGGTGTTTGCCCTGATGACGTCGGGCATGATCGAAGCGTCAACCACCATCAGGTTGTCTACACCGCGCACGCGGCAGCTTCGGTCCACAACAGACATTGGGTCGGCCGACGGTCCCATCTTGCAGGTGCCAGAGGAGTGATGCTGAGTCGTCACGTTTTCCAAGAGCCAGGCGTCGAGGGCTTCGTCTGAGGTTAGTACCTCGTCGGATGGCGAGAGCCGCGACATCTGTGCGGGGGCGTACTCGGGCATGGCTGAGATTTCGGCGCACAGCCTGATGGCGCCTCGCATCCTCTCGCGGTCAAACGGGTCTCTGAGATAGCGATATTCAAGGACCGGCTGGTCGGTTGGACTCCCGCTAGCCAACCTCAGTTCGCCGACAGACAGGGCCTTCTGCATGGCTATGCTGAAGCCGGTTGGAGTGTGGCCCGGCGTAAGATCGAAGTCCGGCGGGATGTGCTCGGTTCGAATCTGCAGGGGGCGCATCTGCATGTCGTTGCGATATGGTGACCCTGGGGTGGTATACCTCATTCCGATCTGGAGCCCCGGCGGTCGGGGAGGAGGTTCAGTTGGACTCTCGTAGTGCATAAAGATAGCAGGATGGTCGCGAAGGTTCTGTCCGACGCCGGGGAGGTCAGCTACTACTGGTATCCCGTGCTGTGCGAGGTGGTTGGGGGGGCCAACGCCAGAGAGCATGAGAAGCTGGGGAGAGTTTATCGCGCCACCGCTGAGAATGATGTTGTTAGCGGTGACCTTAAAGACCTCTCCACCCGACTCGGCTTCTACGCCAACTGCGCGTTGGCCGTCGAACGTCACTCGGTGTACCAGGACATCGGAGCGGACTGTAAGGTTGAGCCGACTGCGAGCCATGTCGAGGTAGGTCAGAGCCGTACTCATTCGGATTTCGTCTATTCGGTTGAACGCGAAGTATCCGACCCCGGTGGACTCGGGATGGTTCACATCCTGCGTATGGGGAAATCCGGCCGCTACGCACGCTTCCAGGAATGCCCTTGGACTTGGGAGCAACTCGTCTTCCTTGTAGCGGCGGACGGGGATTGGGCCGTCTGAGCCGTGGAAGTCGTCTCCGGAGAAGTCGAGGTCGGTCTCGGACTTGCGGAAGTAGGGCAGTACATCGATGTAGCTCCAGCCGTCGTTGCCTGCGTTGGCCCACTCGTCGAAGTCCTCTGGAATTCCTCGAAACCATACCTGGCCGTTGATCGCGCTGGAGCCACCAGTGACTTTGCCTCGGGGAAGCCTGAACGGCTCTCTTCCGGGGACGGCGCTGGCCTCGTATCCCCAAGTGTAGGCAAGAGGGTCGAGCGACTCGTACCAGGGATGGACGCCGTACTTGATGTGGTTAGGCAGTGTGTCGAAGTCTGGGTAGTCGGGACCCGCTTCCAACAGGAGGGCAGACCTATTTCGGTCCTCGCTGAGGCGAGACGCGAGAACGCATCCTGCGGAGCCGGCTCCTACGATTATCGTGTCGTAGTTCATATCTTCTCCAGTCCTGCGCCCGGTGACATTGGTGTCGTGTATTCTGACTATGAGCCTCAAGGGATGCAAGCCTAGAGCAATCAGGCTCGTTGACCTCGAAACGGAGGCGTCCATATAATCGCTTCAGTTTCTCATTCTTTGCAGGTCGGGCCTATATGACACAGCAGCAGAGTGGCACAATTCGCGCTTCAGACATCGAGCAGTTGCTGCTCTGGGCAGTACGCATCGGGGTGATGGCGGTACTCATCGTGCCGCTGGTGGTGACGACATCGACGTACTTTCCTTACGTCGTTGGGAAGGCGATATACGCGCGCGTCGTCCTTGAGATCACGTTAGCTTTGTGGCTGATCCTGATTTTGTACTACTCCGACTATCGCCCTTCGAGATCATGGATTCTCGTCGCGTTTGGGGCGTGGCTGCTAGTCACACTCGTTGCGGGATTTACCGGAGTGAGCTTCACGAGAAGCTTCTGGTCTACCTACGAGCGGATGCAGGGCATATTCGATCTTGCTCATTGGTTCGCGTTCGTGCTGATCGCCGGTTCGGTATTTCGATCACTGAAGGACTGGTACGTGCCGTTCACGGCCAACCTCGCCATAGGGGCCGTAGTATCGGTGTTGGGTGTGGGACACCACTTCGACGTCTTCACACTGGATATTCTTGGTTCGTCCCAGAGAATAGAGTCCACCCTGGGCAATGCCACTTACGTCGGCGCGTACACAATGGTCAACGCGATGATTGGACTGGGTCTGATCCTTCACTCGTTCGATAAGCCCGATATCGAGCCAAGCGTTGAGGTAAGGAGGCGTGCGGCGAGACGGAGGCAACGTAGAGTTGCTGAGCAAGGAGGCTGGTCGCTCGATCTCACAACCTGGCTTCGACTTTTCTGGCTCGTGGCGGTCGCCATTAACCTTTGGGCGCTGTGGTTGACTGGTACCAGGGGAGCTATCGTAGGAATGGGGGCGGGGGCCGTCGTCTTCGGGGTTGTATATCTACTCTGGGGAAACATAAAGACAGTCCGTTGGGTCTCTCTGGGCGTGCTCGTCGCTACGGTACTGGCGGTTGTCCTTGTCATTCTGATGAAGACCACATCGGCGCTCGACCCAATCACGGAGTCGAGCACGACTCTCAGGCGTCTGGCGTCCATCGGCCTGGACGACAACAGCTCACGCGGTCGCCTGGTTGCTGTACAGGCCGGGCTAGAGGCGTTCCAGGACCGGCCCATACTTGGATGGGGGCCGGAGAATTTCCTGATCGCGTGGGGCAGATACTTCGATGTCGATTCGGGAATCCGCGAGCGATTCGATCAGGCGCATAGCAAGGTGTTCGAAGAGCTCACGACGAAGGGCGTGATCGGCCTGACGACTTATATGCTGATCTGGCTGGCAATGGCCTGCGTTCTGCTGGCCGCCTTCCGACGCAGAAGTGGAATGTACCAGGTGTTTATCGCCGTCATTGGAGCGACCGCGGCGGCGTACTTCGTCCAGAACCTGTTTCTCTTCGACACGACGACCACGACAATGCTTTTCGCGCTTCTTGTTGCCTATCTGATGTCAGAGGAACAGCTGGTCGGAGCCGTCGGCAGCAGTGTTGGCACTGAGGGTCGCAGGCTCATACCGGAAGGTCTGGGGCAGCGGCTTCGTCTGCATCGAGTCAGTGACATTGTGCGTAGTTCGGCTGGTGTCGCCGTGGCAATAGTAGTAGTTTCAGTACTCACCGGCCTGCTTCTGGCGCTCACGTTCAGGCCATTCACGTCGGCCACCAGCGTGGTCAGGGGAGCGATAGGCCAGGGAACCTGGGCACAACAAGTGGAGGTCCTCACGCGGTCGATCTCAGAGTTCCCGGGGCTTGGCAACTATCCGAGAATCATCCTGATCTCCCAGGCTACTGAAGGCCACAGGGAATTTTCGGAAGAAGAGCTCGCAGCGGCCGTGGAAGTCGTGACGGCGGAAGGGCAGGCAGGGCTGGAAGCTGAGCCTGAGAACTGGAGAATTCGCGCCCTGCTTGCGCAATTCTACCAGGCTGCCTCTACCAGGGACAGAGCTTACCTAGCTGTCGCGCGGGAACACCTTGACGAGGCTGCCTCGCTCGCACCGAGAACGCGTGAGGTCATACGTATCACCGAGCAGCAGGAGCAGTTGGAGAGTAGGTAGTCCCCGCTAAGCTATCACGGTGAGTGTATTGCCAATCGATGACTCAATTCGTGGATTCCCGCTTTCGCGGGAATGACGGTCTGTTCTGCGTCGATTACTCAGAAACGGGGTGACGCTAACGTTGCTCGTCTTGCCAGCGGGCGTGAAGAGTCAGGATGACCGAGGACGCCAGCAGGCGCACATCGAGCAGTGGCGACATTCGCTCTATGTAGAGCATGTCGTACCGCAGTTTGTTCCGTGGATTCGTCGAGTAGCGGCCGAAGATCTGCGCCAGGCCTGTCATCCCAGGTCTGACACTAAGCCGCCGGGCGAACCCGGGATATAGAGCCTCGAATTGCTCGGACAATTCCGGACGCTCGGCTCTCGGCCCCACGAGGCTTATGTCGCCTTTCCACATGTTGATGACCTGTGGCAACTCGTCGAGTGCGCGGTTGCGCAGGAACGCCCCAACGGGCGTTATGCGGGGATCGTCGTCTGCTGCCCACACAGCGCCGGTGTGTCTTTCGGCATCAGGAATCATCGACCTGAACTTGAAGACTCTGAAAGTCCTTCCATTCTTGCCGAGGCGTTCCTGGGTGTAGAACACGGGGCCGCGATCGTGCAGCCAGATCGCCAGGGGGATGACCGTCCAGAGAACCGCCCAGATGGGGGCGAGTGCAATGTGAACGGCAATTAAGATGAGGAGGTCGAAAGGGCGCTTCCACCAGTCGTTGACCGCTGACTCGGGCACTTTTAGTTGCTCGCTGCCAAGTGCAGAGGGGCCCGAATTGCAGGCATTGGCGAAATCATGAGAACCCTGCATGGACATGTCCGTGTAGGTGTGGGAATTGAGTGGTCGGGGTGGGCGGGATCGAACCGCCGACCTCCTGTTCCCAAAACAGGCGCGCTACCGCTGCGCTACACCCCGTGCATTAAGACTAACGCTTTTGGAATTGCCCGGTAAAGATTACGCGGGTTCGGGTGCGCGTCGATCGCTCCAACCAGCGGCCTGCTCGTACCTGTGAGCGACTCTGAGGAGATCGGCCTCGGCGAACGGGCGTCCGATTATCTGAACGCCGATGGGCAAGCCGGAGTCCGAGAAGCCACACGGGACGGATATAGCTGGCAGACCCGCGAGCGCGGCAGGACTGGTGTACTGGCGTCTGCCGAGATCCAGCCGGCCCTGATAGTAGCCTCCAGGCGAGCCTGTCGACTCGGCGATCGGCGGAGCAAGCGTGGGACTGGCGGGCAAGACGATTACGTCGTGGTCTTCAAGAGCGGTCATCAGCTCGTCTCTTACGAGTGTCCTTGCCCTCTGTGCCCTGAGGTAGGTTGTAGCCGGGGTCAGGGCGGCAGATTCGAGCCGAGTTCTGGTGCTCCAGTCGTAGAGGTCGCCCCGGGTCTTGAGCCAGTCCATGTGGAACGTCGCCGCGTCCACGTCCGCAGTCGCGAGAAAGACCGCTCCGCTGTGGGCGGAAACCGGAAGGCTGACTTCTTCTATATCTGCGCCAAGCTCGGCCAGGGTGTCGACGGCAGACACTACGCCGGCACGTACGTCCGAATCGAGCCCTTCGTACTCGAAGGCTGCAAATGGCAGAGCGACCTTCAAGGGGTCTGATCGGCCGCCTAGCGAGGCTGCATAGTCGGGCACAGGCTCAGAACTAGACGACGAGTCACGCTCGTCATGTCCGGCAATGGCCTGGAGCATGATCGCGCAGTCCTCGACCGTGCGCGTCATGGGGCCGACAGTGTCGAGACTCCAGCTCATTGGCACCACGCCATGGCGGGTTACACGGCCGTACGTCGGGCGCAGTCCTACCGTGCCGCAGAAGGCGCTAGGCCCGCGAATCGAGCCGCCCGTGTCCGACCCCAGCGAGCCTGCGCAGAGACCGCCAGCAACGGCGACCGCGGAGCCGCTGCTCGACCCGCCAGCTGAGCGTCCCAGGTTCCAAGGGTTTCTGGGAGTGCCGAATGGGTGGTCAATCGTTCCGCCTACCGCGAACTCGCTCAGGTTCAACTTGCCCAGCAGCACGGCCCCTGAAGCTCGCAGGCGCTCGACGATCGTGGAGTCGAAGGCGGGAACGTGATCGGCTAATACTCGCGATCCGGCGCTGGTCAGAACGCCCTGGGTGTAGATGATGTCCTTGAGGGCGACCGGAATCCCGTGAAGAGGTCCACGGTACAGGCCTTGTCCGATCTCATCTTCGGCCGTGGCTGCTTCGGCCCTGGCAGTCTCAGACATAACCGTTATGTATGCGCCAAGGGTTGGATTCAGCCGTTCGACTCGCTCCAAATACGTGGCTGTCAACTCCACAGGGGAGAGCTGGCGCGACTGAATCAGCCTGCCAAGGTCGGCAATGGTCAGCAGGTGCAGTTCCTGACCAGGCATGTTACTACTCCCGCTCAACTTCGAATCGGTGCGCAGGCTCAACGGACTCGAGCAGGTCGTCGGGAATCTCGTCAAGCTCTTCGATGATTCCCGTAAGGCGAGACGCGATAGTGCGCGCACGTGATTCGTCCAACTCCAGACCCATTGTCTCCGCAAGTATGCGGACTTCATCTGCGGTTAGTTCCGGCACGTTGAATCTCCTCGTGAATGAACTGGGCGCGCGTATTCTAACACGAGAAGCGTGTGATTCGAGCCGGGCGTATTCCCACTCGCGATGCTACAATCGCAACCCAGAGCGGCCAAGATGACGATGCAAGGAGCGATCATGGACCTCAATGGCAAGGTGGCTATCGTGACAGGGTCGGCACGTGGAATAGGGCGTGCAATCGCCAACAAGATGGCGGCATACGGGGCGACGGTAGTTATATGCGATTTGAACATCGAAAATGTGCAGCGTACGGCGTCGGAGCTGAGTGAAGCTCACCCTGAAACCGAGTTCGGCGCCTTCCAAGCGGATGTAACACAACGCGAGTCGATGGATCGGTTGGCGAGCGACTCCGTAGATCTGTTTGGACAGATCGACATATTGGTAAACAACGCGGGGATCATCGGAGCGTCGGGATGGGAAAACCGCGACAGTCCCAGCGAAGAGGACTGGGACCAGATTTACGCAGTGAACGTTAAAGGGGTCGCGAAGGCATCGGACGCGATTTCCGACCATATGAAGGAGCGAAACTACGGGAAGATCGTGAATATCGCATCGGTCGCCGGACGCCAGGGCGCGCCGGGCAATCCAGCCTACAGCGCATCCAAGGCCAGTGTCATCAGTCTGACCCAAGGCTACGCTCTGGGACTGGCGCCGTTCAACATCAACGTTAACGCTATTTGCCCTGGGTCGCTGTGGACCGACATGTGGGAGAGAATTGCAGTGCGCAACATCAATCTGGACGAGAGCCAATCGGGAATGACACCGAGAGAGCACTTTGACCGGTCGGTCCAGGCGAGGATGCCCCTTGGGCGCGAGCAGACGCCTGAGGACATCGCGAACTTGGCCGTGTTCCTGGCGTCAGACTTATCCCTGAACATCACCGGGCAGGCGATCAACGTCACCGGCGGCTCCAGGATGGACTAGGTAGGAAACTATCCCGGGCGCTTTCTGCCGGTCTTGGCCTCGTACAGCTTCCAGGTCTCGTCGTTGAATGGGTAGTACTTGCCTGGGGAGCACCGTTCGATTTCAAGCTGAGCCTTGACGATCTCTTCGACTTCCTCACGCTGATGGGCGATCTCGATGACCTCGATGACCTCGGATCTCGGGACTACGACTACGCCGTCGTCGTCGCCCACTACGGCGTCCCCGGGTCTAACCAGGACTCCACCGCACTGCATTGCGTCGTTTACCTGCCAGGGCCAGAATTCTGCCGGACCCTGCTTGGCGGTGGTCGACGCACTGAAAACGGGGAAGCCGTACTCTCTGAGCGCGACGCTATCCCTGACAGCTCCGTCGGTCACTAATCCGCCCGCGTTTAGCTGCATCATCCTGAAGAACTTGATGTCTCCGCCGATGGAACTGTATGTCCATCTCATGGCGTCGACTACGAGCACCTCACCTGGGCCGCACAGCTCGATGGCCACGTACTCGGCGGACCGGTCTGCTTTTGGCTTGTCGGCGGCGAGGTCAGGCCGATGCGGGACGAAACGAAGGGTGACAGCGCGTCCGGCCATACTCTGCCCCAGCTGGAGAGGTCGTGCGCCTTCGATATAGCTCTGGGGCCAGTTTTTCACCCAGAGGGCGTCGATCAGAGTCTGGGTCGGGATGTTCTTCAACACCTCCAGAGTTTCGTTCGAGATCGGGTCTGGGTTGGGCATTCTGCGTTCTCCTCCTTGGGCGGTCGGGCCGTATTGTATGGACTGGCGCTTACCCGTACAATCCCAGTTGGCGCCTGACTCATGGTGCACTCAGTAAGTCCTACGTCGGCAAGGAATCATGCGATGGTAAACACAACTGCGGACATTGTGGTGATCGGGGGAGGGGTGAATGGAACAAGCGTCGCGATGCAGCTCGCCCGGATGGGTGCGGGTAGGGTGGTGCTGGTGGAGAAAGGGCACCTCGCCGGTGGAGCCAGTGGGCGATCGGGCGCGATGGTTCGAGAACACTACCTTCATCCTACGCTGGTAAGGATGGCAACGGAGGCCAGAGAGATCTTCCAGAACTTTGGAGACGCTATTGGTGGCGAGCCCAGGTTTGTACAGGGGGGCAGGATCCTCATGTTCCCTGAGCGCGACGAGCCCGCCGTCCGCGCGAACGTCGAGATGAACCGCGATCTTGGCGTCAACATCGAGACGCTGACGCAAGCTGAAGTCTCGAGGATGGTCCCTCAAGCGAACACAGGCGACATAGCCATCGGCACATACGAACCAGATGCCGGCCACGCGGACCCAGTCGCCACCACCTATGCCTATGCGGACCGAGCACGGGACTTCGGCGCAGAGATACACACGCAGACTGCGGTTATCGGCCTCGTTACTGCAGGCGGCAGGATTGCAGGAGTAGAGACGAGTTCAGGGATGATCGAAACGTCAACCGCCGTTGCTGTCGTAGGGCCGTGGTGTCACCAGCTCGGAGCTACAGTCGGCGAGTCGTTGCCAGTGACACCCATTCGAGTCCAGATGGTGCACATGAGAAGGCCTCCGCCGTTGGAGTCTTTGAATACGAACATTATCGACTACACAACGGGGGCATATTTCCGCACGTACGCAGACCACGACACCGTGATCGGAGGAGAAGCCCTGGAAGATCTGACCGAGATAGCTAACCCAGACGCGTTCGGACTCAACGCTGACCACAATACAATCACGCGCTTTTGGGACCGCGCGAAGCTACGTTTCCCGGACTTCGACTCGGCAATCTGCAGAGGGGGATACGGCTCGCTTTACGACATGACGCCTGACGGCAATCCAATCCTGGACCGTTCCCAGACCGTCGAGGGACTTTACTGGGCCGTGGGATTCAGCGGACATGGGTTCAAATTGTCCCCGGTGGTTGGGCGGATGATGGCGGAGTTTGTCATGCATGGAGAGTCGCGTGACCATCCCATTAGACAGTTCAGGGCGACGCGGTTCGCTGAAGGCGATTTGCTGGATGCCGAGCATCCGTACGAAGGAAGACGGCACCAGTGACTTCCGGTACGGCTGTCTTCTACTACGATGGCGACTGCGGCATGTGCCTCCGGCTCGTGCGACGGCTGGAGAGGATGGATTCCCACAGCAGAATCACGTGGACCCCGTACCAGAGCCTCGACGAGCCGCCAACAGGCATCACGTGGGAAGAGATGGACCAGGCGGCGTACCTAGTTTCTGACGCTGGTGAAGTCAGAGAGGGTTTCTACGCGATCAGGGACGCCCTGACGAGACTGCCAACCCTGTCCTTGCTTGGGGCGTTAATGCGCCTGCCAGGCGCGGGCTTGATCGGGCGGCCAGTGTATAGACTGGTTGCTCGCAACCGCCGCCGTTTGTCGTCTTGTGGAATGTGACGTGTCCTGCGTGGGTGACACACACTCATCTGCTTCACATCGCATCCGATCTGGCACAGCCGGAGTTGGAGGGTCGCTGAATAAATGACTACTATCAAGGTCTCGGAGGACATAAAGAGAGGCCGGAATCAGCTGGCGGTCACTGTTGTCCTCGGGCACACCGTAAAGCACATATATAACTCGGGTCTGCAGTCGGTCATCCTCGCAGTGATAAAGGACGATCTGGGGCTGAGTGGGACTCAATTCGGTCTGCTAGCCACCTCACAGAGGGTTACCAGCGGGGCGACTACGATGGTCGCGGGGTATCTTGGCGACCGATTTGCCAACAAGTCAGGCCTGATGTTGATGCTGTCCCTAGCCATCATGGGCGTCTCCTTCTACCTGTTGGGGAGCGCACCCAGCTACTGGATGCTGTTCGCGGTGATGCTGCTCGTGGGAATAGGGCCGTCGCTGTACCATCCGCCCGCGATCGCTTCTCTATCCCGCAAGTTTCCGGACAGGCGCGGATTCGCCATCTCACTCCACGGTACCGGAGGAAGCGTCGGAGAGGTTGTTGGTCCGGTACTGACTGGTGGGCTCATCAGTGGAACGTACCTGGTCGCGTTCCACTGGCGGGACGTGCTTCACATCAGCGTCTTCCCTGCCCTATTCTTCGCCGTCGCCGTCTACCTGATGATGAGGAACATACCGGCTGCTGCGGCCGACGCGGGCTCCCTGCGTGAGTACGGATCGTCTCTCGCAACCTTGCTGCGACGGAAGGCGATGCTGTCTCTAGTGTTAGTGACGGCCCTCCGGAGTTCCGGACAGTCCGCTGTTATGGGGTTCCTGCCCGTTTACCTTCTGGAAGACCTCGAGTACGAAAAGGTCGTCATTGGGCTGTTCATGTCAGGCGCTCAGGTAACCGGAATAGTTGCACAGCCACTGATGGGCTACCTGTCGGATAAGTTCGGGAGGAAGATTGTCCTCGTACCGTGCACGCTGGCAATGGGTCTTCTGATCATTTCGCTGAGGTTTGCCGAACCGGGGGTTCAGCTCGTAACCGTAGTTCTCGTCATGGGAGCCTTCCTGTACTCGCTCCATACCATCTACATAGCGGGAGCAATGGACGTAGCCCAGGGCCAGGCGCAATCTACGGTAGTGTCCCTGATTTACGGGGCCAGCTTTTTCGGAGCGTTCTCTCCCTGGGTGGCCGGTTGGGTGGCAGACCAGTGGGGGAATTCGGCCTCGTTCATCTTTGGCGGCGTGCTGGTGATACTCGGCGGCCTGATACTCTGGGCCACGCGGCTTCCAAAGACGGCAAGCCAGATGAATGCTGAGTCGTAGGGCTAGCTGGAAATCAGCACTACCTCGCGTTGCATCTCGGTGGTTACCTGGGGCCCATCTTCTGATATAAACACGTCAATCTCTGACCTGACGCCGAACTCAGGAACGTAGATTCCGGGCTCGATTGTTACCGCTATGCCGGGGATAAGCTGCCTGGTGTCGTGCGTCTCCCATGAGTCCAGGTTCACTGCGTTGGAATGGACCTCTCGGCCAAGGCTGTGCCCAAGCCGGTGATTGAAGTATTCACCGTATCCGGCTGCCTCGATGTAGTCTCTCGCCACCTGGTCCAGCTCCCAGCCCTGCAGTGTGCGGCCCTCCTGAAAAGCGGTTACCATTTCGGCCAGCGCAGCGTCCCTTGAGCCGACGACGATGTCAAACACTTCCTGATGTCTTGCAGGGACTTCGTCTCCGACATAGGCTGTCCATGTGATGTCGCCAAACATGTCGTCTTCGCCGGGGAGTCGCGTCCACAGGTCGATCAGCACCCAGTCGCCGCGTCGGATGCTAACGGAGTTCTCGGGCGTGGGGTCGAAGTGGGGGTCGGAGGCGTGCTCGTTGACGGCGACCGCCGGGCCGTCGGTCACTACGAGGCCGTTGTCGAGGAAACGGGTGCGTATGAATTCCGCGGTCTCGAATTCGGTTATACCTGCGTCAAGCGAGAGCCCGATGTGTTCGAATGCCTCCTCGACGATCTCTGTCAGCTTCTCGGCGGCGAATAGATGCGAGGCGAGCTGTTCGTCGTTCCAGCGCTGGGTAGCGTACTGGAGCAGGTCCGCAGACGACACCACGTCCACACCCAGGCGTCGTACCATCTCGAGAGTACCACCGTCCACTTTGGATACGCGGGGCAGCGCGCCCTCCGGCGTGTACTCCATTGCGATCCGCCTGGCAGGTCCGAGCTGACTGCTGAGCTTCGCAACCATGTCCTGCCTGTTGACGAACAGGGTGGTGTCTATTCCCAAGTGGGTAAAGCGACTCTGGTCGACGAAGCTTAAAAGTATGTGAGGGTCGCCCTGCGTTGGTATCCACAGCCACACGGGTCTTGTGACGTGACCGACGCGGCCCACCGTGTCTGATAGGATAGGGTTCAGGCCTCTGTAGTCGTAGATTAGCCACCCATCCACACCTTCGTAACTCATGTACTCTTGTGCCTGCTGCACTACTGGACCTATCGACATTAGGACAATTCCTCCGGGTCATGTACGTTGCTTGTAACTAAGGACACAGCTGATAGCTAGCTTGATCTCTTTCCGGTAACTATGTGTCGGCACGGTCCTTGGAGTGGCAGTGTCGAACGAAGCCCACTGTCGAACAAGCGGGCCCTACCCAATGTATAATACAGTTGAAGACACAGTCACTGGCAGGTGACGGCAGACCCCTTTTTACATTCGACTTCTTCTTCCTAGTATGCAAGCTACGGAGGACACTTATGGCTCGACAACGAACGGTTTCACTCAGGGGGGTCACACGAGAGGACGTGACCCGAATCAGGCAATGGCTTGAAGAAGATGAAGAGATGTCCGACAGTTGGTTCGGACGCTACGCTTACGGTGAACCTGCCCATCTGGGTTACCGTCCTGCCGAGATGGAGGCGGCGACGGACGAGGAGTTCGCTCGTGCACTGGAAGACCCGTCACACGTGACCTTGTCAGTCTACACCGACGAGGAAGAGCATATCGGTGAGATTCACCTAGGACTGGACGAGGCCCTGGGTGACGGCCAGCTATCTATCCTGATGGGCCGCAGGCAGCTGTGGAGTCGTGGATATGGCCTGCCAGGGGTCCGGGCCGCGCTCGACCTCGCATTCAACGACTATGGACTCTATCGGGTCTGGGTTGACATCCCGGAGTTTAACTTAGCTGCTCGAACGCTGTTCGAGCGAGTCGGGTTTACCCACGAAGGAACGTTGCGTCAGAGTAGACCGCGCGGAGGCGCACGTTTCAACTCGGTCGTCATGGGAATACTGGCCGCTGAGTACAGTACAGAGTCCGGCTGACAGGTAAGACACGTGACACTTTACGATGCAGAGTCTGGCAACCTGACTTTGGTCGCCAGCGGCGACACGATGATTACCAGGCGCCTGCGTGTGTTCAAGGAGCCGAGGTTCCTATCGCTCGTGGACCTCTTCAGGACTGCTGATGTTGGCTACACCAACCTGGAGATGCTTATGCATGACTTCGAGCATTCTCCGGGAATGGCCGGCGGGACGTTTACCGGCTCCGATCCAGCGAATCTCGAAGAGCTTAGCTGGGCGGGCATTAACCTGGTGTCCACTGCCAACAACCACAGTTACGACTTTGGTGAAGGGGGCGTGCTGACCAACATTGGTCACCTCAAGCGGGCGAGGATCGCATTTGCGGGTACAGGGCGCAACCAGAGCGAGGCCCGCGCTCCCGGATATCTCGATACACCTGTGGGTCGTGTGGCCCTGATATCGGCCTCTTCCACGTTCAGTGAGGCGGGGCGCGCCATGGACCAGCGGCCCGATCTGCCAGGGAGGCCCGGCCTCAACGCGCTTCGTCATTCGGTGACCTACACCGTGGACCGCCCGGCTTTCGACTCTATGAAGCGCGTAAGCCGCAGTCTAGGCTTTGAAGCGAGCAACGCTGCACAAAGGCGGTTTCGTCCAAAGGGCACGGTCATGGAGGACAACGACACGCAGATCGGTTTTCTCGGTCGGAAATTCGTTCTCGGTGAAGAGTTCGTCACGTCCACCAGCCCGAACAGGCGCGACATGGACGAAAACCTGAAGTGGATTCTTGACGCGAAGCGGATGGCCGACTGGGTTTTCGTATCGTTCCATTGTCACGAGAGTGGCGACACCAGAGACACTCCTCCAGAGTTTTTGCGGATATTCGCGAGGGCCTGCATAGATGCCGGCGCCGACGCTTTTCTGGGTCACGGACCGCACGTTACTCGCGCGGTGGAGATTTACGAAGGCAAGCCTATCTTCTATAGTCTCGGGAACTTCATATTCCAGAATGACACCGTTCGCTGGCAACCTGCATATAACTACGAGTCCGTCGGGATGGGGCCGGAGAACACTCCAGCCGATTTCTATGACCGGCGGAGCGAAAACGACACTCGCGGATTTCCAGGCGACATGGTCTACTGGAACAGTGTGGTCGCACAATGCGAGTACCGGGGAGGGGACCTGCACCGAATAGCGCTTCATCCGATCGATCTAGGACACGGCAAGGCAAGATCCCAGCGGGGCAGACCCATGCTGGCGTCCGGTCAGTCGAGCCGACACTCGCTGGAAAGGATCAGACGGCTCTCCGAGGGACTCGGTGTGGAAGTCAGGGTGCGGGACGGTGTCGGAATCATCGAGCCCTGATCGCGGCGAGTCAGAGGGGGAGTCGATCCCGGCACTGGCGATTGTTTTCGCTGACCAGGGGAAACGGATCGCAGTGACAGCCCGAGACCGTCCAACACTACCGGAAGTTGTCGTCTCCAATCGCTTCTATCCTGAGATCGAAGAGTTCCTCGAGACAGCGACCAGTACGCTCGGTGTAGACCTGTCTGTACTCAAGTGTCTCGATGATGGTGATTGGGAGAATGGGACCCGTCGACTGTACTCCCTAGCAGCAGGGTGCTCAGCCGACGAGCTGAAGGATGACTTCCGCTGGATGGACTCTACGGAGGTCGACCGCATCAGGAGTCTCACTGATGCACAGATCTCGTCGATACGCATAGAGCGAGACCGTGTCACCGGCCAGAAACCCCACGGACCAACCGCCGAGTGGGAGTGGCCAGGTAGCTGGGATTGGGATGAGCGACAGTGGATCGCCAGCCGTCTAGAATCGCGTGTCACACGGCATGGGTGGACGATCACTCCTGTGCGGTCATGGTCGATATCGCGCGTGGTCCGGATTTCGGCAGGGCCGGCCAGCAGCTCTGAACGCTACTATTTCAAGGCATCGCCGAGGTTCTTCTCCAACGAAGCAAGTGTGACGGCTGCTGTTGCGGACCGATTTCCAGAACTCAGCCCGCGTCTAGTGGCCGTGGACAGGACTCGCGGCTGGATGCTCATGGAGGACCTCGGAGACCTGACGCTTGGGGCCGCTGACAGCCCCGACCTCTGGCGCGAGGCGATGCGGGCGTTGGCGCGAGTCCAGATCGAATACGCGAACGACCCTGGTTCACTCGAAAGCTTGGGTCTGGAGAGGCGCAGCACGTCCGCTATTTCCGGCACGCTCAGACAGTGGGTACAGAATCCCCGGGATCTGGGTCTGCACTACGCCTCGCAGCGTACGCAGTCAGCTCTGGGCCGCATCGAAGCGCACCTCGACCTAGTGGACCAACTTTGCCGCAAGGTCGAATCTACCGGGCTTCCCCAGACGCTCGACCATGGCGACCTGGATGCGGGCAATATGTTTGTGAGAGAAGAGTCGCCTGTCATCATGGACTGGTCGGATGCGTCGATATCGAATCCTTTATTTGCTCCGGCACTGATTCAGCAAGTTGCCAGAGACTCTTCGTTGGCGGACGCCTTTCTCGCAGAATGGTCAGAGTTCTTTGCAATGGACCGTTTGCAAGAAGCCTACGAAGCCGCCGGACCGATCGCCGCTCTTGAAAGGGCTTTTCACTACCACAGGAACATTGTCGTACACCTGGCGTATCCGTCGGTCGATCTGCGGGTACTGGAGGCATACATACCGAACCTGTTGAATCTCGCTGCCTCCGGCTTCGAGAGACTTGCCTGAAGTCTGTGAGTACCAACCATTTGCAGGTTCTTCTGAATGTGGATGGACCCGAGTGCGGGTAAATTGGTGGAATCCATCTTACGGGTACGCTACAGTAATCGTGCATATCGGGAATGACTAGCCCCACTGCGAGCAAATATTCCATGACTGCGGCTACTCCACAGACACTTGACTTCGATCAGTCCGTCGAACTGGTGATGAGCCTTGCCGACTTCGAGCGTTCGACGCACTCTCCGGGACATTCCGGCTTCCACCTCGAGAGAATTGGGCTGCTTGCCGAACGCCTGGATCGCGTGCATTGTGCCGTGCCGACGGTCCATGTCGCGGGAACCAAAGGCAAGGGCAGTACGTCAGCTCTTATAACTTCCATCCTGTCAAGCGCGGGGTACACAGTCGGTCTTTACACATCGCCACATCTGCATACCGTGTGCGAACGCGTTCGGGTCGGCCTCCAACCCATTACACGCGAGGAGTTCGCGGCACTCGTCGCGCAGGTATGGCCGGCGGTGGAGGAGGTAGGGTCTGAGGGACCTTACGGCGGAGTCACGTTCTTCGAGATGATGACCGTGCTGGCGATGGTGCACTTTCGCAACATCGGCGCCGACTTCCAGGTGCTGGAGGTTGGCCTGGGGGGGCGTCTCGACTCGACCAACATCGTAACTCCCGAGGTCTCAGCTATCACGTCCATCAGTATCGACCATGCGGCAACGCTCGGGGACACCGTTCAGAAAATCGCCACTGAGAAGGCCGGAATAGTCAAGCCCGGCATCCCGTGTGTGATCGCTCCCCAGTGGTCGACAGATGCCATGCATGTCTTTGAACGAATTGCGCTCGACAGAAATAGCCTCATGGTTTCCGTTTCGGACCAATTCACGACACACAGGGTGTCGGCAGATCTTAAGGGTCAAACAATCGTGCTTTCGGGAAGTAAGACTGACTACCGCCTGTGGACTCCACTAATTGGCGACCATCAGATCGAGAACTTAGCGACGGCGGTTGCGACCGTTGAGGTGCTCCGCGACAGGGGCTTCAGCGTGCCTGACAGGGCAATCGAGCAGGGAGTGCGCGATGTCTGCTGGCCTGCACGCTTCCAAGTCTATGTACGAGATGGAAAGACGATAGTCGTGGACGGGGCGCACAATCCATATTCCGTAGGGCGCCTGATGGAGACTGTCGTACAGCATTTCGACCCGGGCCGAATTTTACTAGTGTTCGGATCCCTTGGAGGCCATAGCGCGCAAGGGATGTTGGAAGCCTTTGCGGGCTTATCTCCCGGCATCGTCGCGGTCCAGTCGAGGCACCCGCGCTCCGCTCATGCAAGCGTTACCGCGGACACCGTTCGCAGTATGGGACTGAGCCTGATCGCCGAATCCAAGACTGTGGCCAGTGGTTTGCGACACGCTATAGCGCTGGCGCGAGCCGAGGACCTCGTACTATGCTCAGGTTCGCTAGCGCTAGCGGCCGAGGCGATAGAGGAGTTGGAAGGAATCGAACCCGAAATATACGAAAACCTAAGAGGGCCGGTTAACCGGTCTCAGTCCTGAAAGACGTGTCAGGTCGATGGGATTGAACAGGAGAGTATCGTCATGAAGAACGCCACAACCCGCGTGGTGATTACCGGCATGGGAGCAATGACGCCGTTAGGCGAGTCGGTCGACGAGTACTGGGACAGCCTGGTCAATGGGAAGTCCGGGATAGGGCCAATGACGCTTTGCGATGCTTCAAGTTTCCCGTCACGGATCTCCGGCGAGGTGACCGGATTCAACCCCGACGACTATATCGACCGCAGGGAACATCGAAGGATGGCGCGGTTCTCTCAGATGGCCGTCGCTGCCGCCGCCGCCGCGATTGAGGATGCTGGACTGAACCTCTCCAAGGAGGACTCCGATCGGATCGGGGTAGTCATGGGCAACGGTAACGGCGGGTTCCCGACAACTGAAGACAATGCACGTATCCTGGTACGTAGAGGCGGGATGCGAATGTCGCCCTTCTTCATTCCGATGATTCTGCCGAACATGGCTGCCGCAAACGTCAGTCGGATTTATGGACTTAAGGGGTACACTTCAACCGTGATAACCGCCTGCGCTGCCGGGACACAAGCCATTGGCGAAGCTGCTGTGGCGCTTCAACGCGGTGTCGCGGACGTGATACTTGGGGGTGGGTGCGAGGCTGGCATAAGTCAGCTTGGCCTTGGAGGTTTCAACGTAATCAAAGCTCTCAGCCGGCAGAACGAAGAGCCGGAGAAAGCCAGCCGCCCCTTCGATGCCAAGCGGGATGGCTTCGTTCCCTCAGAGGGAGCGGCGGTCCTGGTGATGGAGACGTTTGAGCATGCTGTGGCCAGGGGGGCAGACATACTTGCGGAGGTGACTGGATATGGCGTCTCTTCAGACGCCTTCCACTCCGTGCAGCCAGACGAAGACGGCACCGGGGCAGCCAGAGCAATACGGTGGGCAATAGAGGACGCCGAGCTTGAACCGTCCGACGTAAGCTACATTAACGCGCATGGAACGTCCACGCCCAAGAACGACCTTGTTGAAACACTGGCGATCAAGCTGGCTTTTGGAGACGATGCCTACAATGTACCGATCAGCTCTACCAAGTCGATGATTGGACATACCCTTGGCGGGGCGGGAGCAATAGAGGGCGTGGCCTGCGTAAAGTCAATCCAGCAGGGAATTATTCACCCGACCATCAACTACGAACATCTCGATCCAAAGTGCGACCTTGACTATGTTCCCAATGAGGCCAGACAGATCGATGTCACGCATGTCCTCTCGAACAGCTTTGGGTTCGGAGGTCAGAACGCCTGTGTGATGTTCAGTCGCCTGGACTGACCTAGGGGTTGGCGAAGTCGGCGCCGCTATAGGCGAGCGACCAATTTAGCTGCCAAAAGAAAAGGGCCACGCACAGTTGCGTGGCCCTTTTGTGTCTGAGCGTCAGAGATCAGGTGGTTGCGGCTACTTCCGTGAGCATTCCCTCGAGCATGATCTGCATAGCCATGATATGGGTGCATGTTTCGCGTCCGATGTGAAAGTCGCAGTCACATCCCCAGCTTCCAGCCTGATAGGTGATCGTGTGGTCGCCGTTGTCCCCTTGGAATCGGACCGTACAACTCTCGAAACTGACACGTTCCTTCTGAAGTGCGTAGTCCTTGGCTTTCTCGATCTTCCTAATGAAGCTTGAGTTCATATGGCAGCGTCCCTCCTTCGGGGTCATGAGGTAGGAGTACGAAACGTCCCTTATACAAAATTGTAGCGATGCAGCCGAACCTCAGTCAATTGGATTTGGAAAGACAACAAGGGTGATGAAGACAGGAAGAGCCCGTTTACAAGGGCAGGATCTCTTCATTACTGGACATCGCACAAGTTAAGTTGTGTGGACCACCCTCACCCGAGCCCTCGCCCTGAGGGAGAGGCAGCTACTGTTCTGCTGCTGACCTGTCTTCAGGGACGCTAAGGTAACCTGATTGCCGGGGCGCAGGATTGCCGTTGACTGGCATATAGTGATAAATTCTGGGAGACGGTCAGACTCATCGTGGAAAGGTTGATTGGTGGCAAATATGGCTGACGACATGCGAATCGCCGTAATAGGGCAAGCCGCATTTGGAAAAGACGTTCTGGCGGCGTTGGCTGAAAATGGCGAGAACATCGTCGGCGTGTTCTGTCCCCCTGACCGGGAGGGCCGACCTGCGGACCCGATTAAGCAGGAGGCTACTGAGCAGGGTATCCCAGTGCTCCAGTTCAGGCGGATGCGGCGCAAGGTCGCAATCGACGCATTCCTTGAGTTGAAAGCGGACCTCTGCGTGATGGCATTCGTCACTGATATCGTTCCTGACGAGATTCTTGAAGCGCCTACTCATGGCACTATCCAGTATCATCCCTCTCTGCTGCCAAAGCATCGCGGGCCAAGCTCCATGAACTGGCCGATAATCTGGGGTGAGACGGTCACCGGTCTGTCGATCTTCTGGCCGGACAAGGGGCTCGACACAGGGCCCATCCTCCTGCAGAAGGAGGTCGAAATAACTCCAGATGACACCCTCGGCTCCCTCTACTTTGGAAAGCTGTACCAAATGGGCGTCGATGCGATGGTCGAATCGGTCCAATTGGTGCGTGAAGGGAACGCGCCGAAACTAGACCAAGACCATTCCGAAGCGACCTATGAAGGCTGGTGCCGAGCCGAGGATATGGTAATCGACTGGCACAACCAGACCGTTGACGAAGTTTACAATTTGATAAGAGGGGGCGATCCCAGCCCCGGTGCGAGCACAACCCTTGATGGCTCGTCGGTCGCGTTCTTCAGGGCCAGCAAATTGGCCGGAGAAACCGGGCAGCAACCTGGAGAGGTCGTCGAAGTCTCGGATGAAGGTTTCACAGTCGCCGCCAAAGGCGGGGCCATCTTCGCGGGAAGGGTCCAGCCAGAGGGTGGGCGAAAGGTAATGTCGCCCGATTGGACCGGTCAAGTCGGCCTGAATCCGGGATCGAGGTTTGGAACGTAGTCGAAGTCGAACCGCCGCCTGTCTGGGTGCGGGGTGTCTACTCAGGAGCCGAGATGAACAGTCGAGAAAATCATCTGGCCGGCATTGTCCGTCGTCTCGCGGGAGCGGGTCGCCAGTCTGAGGAACAGGCTCAAGCTGCTGCTGAAGCGCTGTCCAGGAGGCTCTCGTCATTCCCACTTCATAACCCAAATCCTGTTGTGGAGACCGATCTCGACGGCAATGTCACTTACATAAACCCGGCGGCCGAGGAGCTGATGGAGCCGGGCGCGTCCAGGAGTTCGCATCCACTAGCCAACCAGATGGGACCGCTCCGCGCCCGATTGCAGCGCGAAGCTGCCGGTGTGCTGACCCGCGAGATCACTGTGCAGGGCTCGACGTACGAGCAGAAGTTTCTCTACATTCCAGAAGACTTCGTAATTCGGATCTACTCCACCGACGTTACGCGCATGAGAGCCGCACATGCGGCGATGATTGCGACGGGCGAGGAGGCCAGAAGACTGGCCGCCGAAAACGAGATTCTTGGAGAGATCGGCCGGATCGTCAGCTCAAGCCTCGACATCAATGACGTATACGCCGGCTTCGGGGACCAACTCCGAAGTCTGATTCAGTTTGACAGGCTATCGATCAGCCTGGTTAACATGGATGAGAATACATTTACGAACGCGTACACCATCGGCGATCAGATTCCAGGTCGGAACCCGGGTGAAGTAACCTTACTAGAAGGAACGGTTACAGAAGAGGCTGTGCGGTCTCGGAGTTCCATGGTTGTTCAGGGCGACCCAGCCGAGATGGAGCGGCGCTATCCCAATTTAATCATGTATCCGTCGGTCGTGCTTGCCCCTCTAATCTATCGCGGAGAACTTTTCGGGGTGCTCAACGCTCGCTCGCTGAGCATGAACGTCTACGAAGAAAAGGACGCTGAGATGCTCTCACGCGTCGCAGCGCAGATCACGCCTGCAATCGCCAACTCTCTACTGTATGCGGACATAATCCGAGCTCAGGACGATCTTGCGCGCTCCAATTCAGAGCTCGAGCAGTTTGCGTACGCTGCCTCGCACGACCTGCAGGAACCATTGAGAACGATCACTGCATACCTCGGGCTGGTGAAGGAGCGCTATGCCGCTGAGCTCGACGAGACCGCAGTAGAGTTCATGGACTTCGCGGTTGACGGCGCTGAAAGAATGCAGCAGCTAATCAGCGATCTACTCGAGTATTCAAGGGTCGGCACTGAGGGCCAAGACTTGGAACCTGTCAGCTGCTCGCGTATCGTGGATGGGGTGCTGAACAGCCTCAACGAGGCGATCAAGAGTCAGAAGGCAAGGGTCGAATGTTCGCCACTGCCCATTATCAATGGGGACGAAGCGCAACTGGCGAGACTGTTTCAGAATCTAGTTGGCAATGCCCTCAAATTCACGGGGGAAGCTGTCCCTCGGGTCCAGATCTGGGCGGAACTACAAGGCGGTGACTGGGTCTTTTCAGTTAAGGACAATGGCATCGGAATCGCGCCTGACTACCAGGAGCGGATATTTGGAATGTTCGCTCGACTGCATTCCCGCACCAAGTATTCGGGTACTGGTATAGGTCTTGCCCTGTGTAGTAAGATAGCCCAACGCCACGGGGGTAGGATCTGGGTAGAATCAGAAGTTGGGCATGGTGCCACTTTCCGTTTTAACATCCCGGTAACGAGTTAGAGCTCTCGGCTCAGGAGGTTGTGCCAATGGTTTCCGACATCGGTGATCGCCCCATTGAGATTCTCTTGGTAGAAGATAACCCTGCTGACTTCCGACTAGCCCAGGACACCATAGAGCGTTCTAATCAACGTTCTAACATAACCCACGCGGAGGATGGCGAGATTGCGCTCGCGATTCTCCGTAAACAGGGAGAGTACGCTGACGCCGCCAGGCCCGACCTTATTCTGCTGGATCTGCGACTCCCCAAGATGGATGGCACTGAGGTCCTTGCCGAGATGAATCAGGATGAGGACCTGGTATCTATTCCGGTAATGCTGCTCACGGGCACGGAGGCCGAGTCCAGTCTGCTAGAGTCGTACTCCATTCCGCCGAGCAGATACGCCAGGAAGCCGCTTCAGCTTGAGCAGTTCCACAGAGCGCTCGGACAGATGGGCCTGTTCAGTAGACAGCCTATCCGTTTGCCGACCCAACAGCAGACCCAGCAGGCAACTACTGCTACGAGCAGTCGTCGCCGGTGGTGGTGGCCGTTCGGCTAGTCCGCCACTGAACGGTGGTCAGGAGAGCCGGCGCTTCCTCGACCTCAGGTAGTCCACCATTACATACTCGCCTAGCTGGTTCGGTGTGCTGTAAAAGGCTCTGCCGTTGTTCACCTTGGTAAGACGGTCTATGAAGTCCATCAGGTAATAGTTGGCTTCAAGCATGAACGTATTGATCGTTATCCCGTCTTGCGTGCAACGTTTGACCTCCTTCAGCGTCTCCTCGATTGTGCGGTAGCTGGGAGGGTAGTTGAAGTAGGCTTGCCCCTCTTCGAGATGCGTAGTAGGCTCGCCGTCCGTCACCATGATTACGTGCTTGTTGGCGACTTTCTGACGGGACAGCAGCCTGCGTGCCAACATCAGACCGTGCTGCATGTTTGTGCCGGAGTTCCAGTAGTTCCACGTAATCTCCGGTAGGTCTTCTTCCTTGAACTCCACCGCGTAATCGGAGAATCCCACCAGATAGAAGTAGTCCCTGGGGAACTGGGAGTGGATGAGCCAATAGAGCGCCATCGCGACCTTTTTGGCGGGTCCCCAGTACCCGAACATTCCCATGGACTTGCTCTGGTCCAGCAGCAGAACGGTTGCTGTCTGCGTCAGGTGCTCGGTGTGACGGATCTCCATGTCGTCCACCGAGAGGTTGATGGGAACTGTCGGGCCCCCTCGCAGAACTGAGTTGAAAAGAGTCCTGTGCAGGTCGATGTCGAACGGATCTCCGAATTGGTACTGTCGGGTCTCACCGGTAAACTCGCCGCCATCGCCGCGAGTGAACATTTCGTGCCTGCCCAGCCTGTCCTTATTCAGTTCGGAGAACACTTCCCGAAGGGCATTCTGGGCGAGCTTGCGCATCCCGCGCGCGGTAAGTTCGAGCCTGTCGCCCTTGCGTCTCAGGTACCCGGCCTCTTCCAGCTGCTGGACCAGCTGCTGAAGCTGTTCCATCTCGCGTCTGGCTTCCTCGCCCAGGTGCTCCTCGACCTTGGTCAGGTCAATGTCTTCTACGTTTCCCTGGCGCGTAATCGACTCGAACTGATCGTCCAGCCTGTCCATTTCCTGAAGCTGCTCCATCAGCTTCATTGCCTGCTCGAGTGTTACCGATTCGTCTCCCATGAAGGGATACTCGTTCGCCATGTCGTCGAAGGGGAACAGGTCGTTCATGAGGGATGCCAGCTCGGACAGATCCCCCATCATGGATGAGTCCATGGAGGACTGGAGCATGTCTGTGAGCTCGTCCCGCATCTGCTGCGGCATGGAGTCCAGCAAGGACTGCATCGACGCCATCTGTTGCTGAAGCTGCTCGACCAACTCATCGAGACTTGCCGGCCGATTCGGGTCGAAGAACTGGCCGTACTGCTCCATGAATCCCTCGAAGTCCGGGTCTTCTCCCATGGCCCGGTCATGCAGCATCTGGTTGAGCGCCTGGATCATCTCCTGCATCCGTTGCATGTCCTCAGGAGACATGTCTTCTATCGAGTCCTTCATCCCCTGGAAGAAGTTCTGCATCATCTGCTGTTGGAGCATCTCCATGAGTTCCTGGAACTTCTGTCGCGCCTCCGGATCCATAAAGTCATAGTCGGACAACTCTCGCATCTGACCGGCAGGGCTGTCCGGTAATTGGTCCAGCGTCTCGAGATTTTGCTGCGCCCGCCTCTCCAGCAGGTCCATCGCCGGCTGTAGGATATCGCTATCGTCGCTTGCGTTCTCGAGGTCGTCGCGCGCCTCGGACAGCCGGCGGTCGATGCCGGCGCGTTCCGTATCGAGAACGTCCTGAAGCTTCTCCTTGACGTCGTCCATCGCCGACTCGAGGTTGTACTGCTGCAGCTTTTGCTGCTGCATCTGGCGCAACCTCTCTCTGAGCTCGCGCAGCCCTGAGATCTGCTGTCCCTGCTCACCCGACATGCCACTTCGGAGCAGGTTACGCATTGCACGGTTGACATCGCCGTGGTTCATAATGTCTTCGGAAAGCGCGTTGAGTATGTCTTCCTCATCGAAGTCGAAAGGGTGTTGAGAACCGTCCCATCGGGAGTAGCGATAGCCGAACATTGGTCGGACCCCCATGCAGCCGAACCGGCGGCTCGGTAGAATGGCGCAATCATAAGTATGGCGTGCAACCGTGTCAAACGTGCCACTGACCATCCGATACGGGCCCCTGTGCTATACTCCGCCCCGAACTCCCTCATGGAACGAGATATTGAGCGCGTCTGGCCATTGGCGGATTGTAATAGACGAGAAGGACCCATAGATGCTCGGTAGAGCTCGAATTGAGCCTGACGGGCAGTGATACTGGAGTTGGAATCATTATGAAGATCACATCCTTATACATGGAAACTTATCGTTGGAAGCGGGCCAAGCCGATCCGTAACGGGATGTACGTGTACCCGACAGCCGGACTAAACGTGGTTAAGGTCGAGACCGATGAGGGAGTGACTGGCGTCGGGCTGGCCGGTGGCGTACAGGGGGCCGAGGAGATTGGGAAGACGATCCTCGACCACTTCGCTCAGGTGGTGGTCGGGCAAGACCCGTTCGACACAGAAAAGATCTGGGATGACCTGTGGCAGCCCAAGCTAGTTGGCCGGCGCGGCATCACGACGCGGGTCATCAGCGGGATTGACATCGCACTCTGGGATCTCAAGGGCAAAGCGACCGGGCTGCCGGTGTACAAGCTGCTCGGAGGGTACACCAATAAGGTGCCGGTGTACATCGCGGGAGGATACTACGAAGAGGGTAAGGGACTTGGTGAGCTTGCCGAGGAGATGGCTATAGCACTAGATATGGGAGCGCAGGCGGTCAAGATGAAGATTGGCGGCGCTCCGATTAACGAAGACGTCGAGCGAGTGCGCGTCGTGCGCGAAGCCGTAGGGCCTAACGTCCGGCTGATGGTCGATGCCAACTGTGCCTATCGGCACTATCAGGCGCAGGAGATTGCCCGGAAGATGGAGCCGTACGACGTATTCTGGTTCGAGGAACCTGTGAACCCGGACGACTATGAGGGCCATAGACTGGTCAGCCAGTCAACGACGATTCCAGTGGCAACGGGCGAGAACGAGTACACGCGGTACGGGTTCAGAGAGTTGATCGAGGGCCGGTGCTGCGACATCGTCCAGCCTGACGGTCTGATCATGGGAGGAGTGACCGAATTTATGAAGGTTGCCGCGATGGCGCAGGCGCATGACTTGCAGATCGCCCCCCACGGCAACCAGGACGTTCACGTACACCTTGTATCTGCCATACCCAATGGCCTAACCGTCGAGTATTACAGCAATTCGACCGATCCGATGTGGGGACAGATGTTCGAAGAGACGCTAGAAGTCCGAGATGGGCACGTCAGCCCGCCAGACCGTCCCGGGTTCGGTATCAACCTGAACGAGGAGGCGCTTGCGCCTTACAGGGTCGGCTAGGTACTCGACTCGCGTCGTTTGGGGGAACTGCTGTCGCTAGCTCTCGTCGTCGGCCTCGTCGGCACCCTCAGTACCCTCTTCGCCTTCCGCGACGCCCTCTTCGCCTTCCTCACCCTCGAAGGTCTCCACTTCCAGTCGAGGCGGCGCCACTCGTACGATCGCGTCGTCGGGGTCGTTGAGTACGGTAACGTTGCCGGGCACTACAGCATCTCGAACCAGGAGCGACGTGTCGAAGTCGATCAACCCAGAGACATCCACAGGAATCTCAGCCGGCATATTCATCGGGAGAGCCTCGATGGATAAAGTTTGGATGTTTTGAAGCAGGGTGCCCGCCATCTCAGTCACAGCGGGGGAGATCCCGGTGATGGTCAGGGGGACCTCGGCACTGACGGTCCTCGTGATATCAACACGAAGAAAGTCGACGTGTAGAACTTCGTCGGTTACGGGATGACGCTGCACCTCGCGCACGAAGCAGATGTTCTCTATTTCCTGACCCTGCAGTTCGATCGAAACCGGGATGTTCGCTCCGATTTGGGGTAGCAGCCTGTTGAGGATCCGCCCGTCCATCTGAAGGTTTGACGGTTCTATGTGGGCGCCGTATAGGTGTACTGGAATCACCCCTTCACGCCTCAGTTGCCGCACCTTCTTGCCGGTGACGGTTCTGGGGTCGAGCTTCACGGTTGCAACATCCATGGGGTTCTCCTGTCAGTGGATCGGATTCAGACTGTCCCGCTGCGTCTGCCCAGTCAAATCGAAATGGGGGACGCGACGAACAATTCTAGCACAGCGCTTTTCCGGGCTGGTAGGATCAGAGTTCCATGAACCACGGTTCCCGCTCCGTGCGGAACATGCGGTCAGCCAATGTTATGGCAGACTTGTCGTCGGCCCTAAGACGGCCGGCTCTCGCGAGAGTGGAAAAAGAATCGCCACCCATATAGACGGCGGCAAGGTCAGCGACGGTTAAGTGCAGGTCCGGGGACCTGTCAGAAGCGATGCATGCTGCGCCTCCGGGTCCTGCTTCCAGTCTGTACACTCCGTCGTTCCATGCGCAGAAGTCGTCGGATACCCTCAGCGTGACTCTACCTTCGCTGTCGTACTGTCGTGCTTCCAGTGCGGCTCCCACGTCTATCAGCCTCAGCCACATGTGGTCGCTTCTAGTCCTACGCAGCCTTCGCACGTCTTCAAGACGCCAAGGCAGGGGATCGTCCAGAGGCCGTACGAACGCCTGTATCTCAGACATCAAGTCGATCCCGAAGCAGAACTGCCATAGTTCCGCCTCTACCTCGGCGTCTTCGCCGAGCAGGAATACCACCAGTACCTGGCGGTCGCGGATGCGGTAAGTGCACATTCCTGAAATGTATCCATCCCGCAAGTAGGCGACGTGAAAGAACTCACTTGCCCCCCTACGGTGCCATTCAGAATCCCAGAGAGCCGCCCCCCAGTATGCGCTGTTGTAGTGAACCATGCCTACACGGTCCTGGCTGAGGCGCTTGTGAAGTATGGGCCACTCTGTGCGAGCCTTGTGTGGATCCACAAATGTGAGCCTGCCACCACAACTCGGGGGGATCTTCATTGCAGTATGATGCCGGTCGATTTCCCAGCCATCTGTCCAAGAAGCGATCCCGAAGCCGAAACGTTCGTAGATCAGGCCCTCAGACGCGGTCAGGGCCGAGAAGGGTTCGCCTCTCTCATGGATCTGGTCCATCTGGGCGCGCATCATTTGTGTAAGAATTCCGCGTCGCCGATGTGTTGCCAAAACCGAGACGTCATCAACAAATCCCAGTTGGGCGATCCCTCCGGGCACGGTAAGCGCCGACGTTCTGGTGGTCGTAGTGCCGACTATCTGATCGCCGTCAAATGCGCCAAATGTGCGATCGAGCTCTGCGATGGAGTGGGCAAGACTGATGTATTCCTCGGTCGCGTGGGTAGCGAAACCAAGAGCTTCAGCGGACGACCAGTCGTGGAACTCGTTCTCTGCGACTGTCCTTATTTGAATGTCCACTCTACTGATCAATTACCGACCCGTCCTCGTGCAGGCGGGTGGATACAGCTCTGGGGGTGAACGGGTGCCGTTCGGCGGCGTCCTCGGCTAGCTCGATACCGATGCCGGGCGCGTCGGGGATGATCAGGTAGCCGTTCTCCTGGGTAACCGCGGACTTAACTATTTCTGACTTGGGCGGCTCATGCTCGCCGGTTGGGTACTCCTGGAGCGCGAAGTTGGGTATGCAGGCCGCAATCTGCAAACAGGCGGCAGTACTTACAGGACTCAGGGGATTGTGGGGAACGACGCCCACGTAGTGGGCCTCGGCCAACGCGGCGATCTTCTTCGCGTGGGTGATGCCTCCCACCATGCACACGTCCGGTCGTACGTACTGAACTGCGCCTCGCTTAAGCAGCATCTCGAACTCGTGAATCGTGTGCAGACGCTCGCCGGTGGCGATGGGGATGTTGATGTGCTGGGCTACCAGCTCCATTGCGTCGAAGTTGTCGGGCAGGATCGGATCCTCGTAGAAGAAGGGATAGAACTGCTCGATGCCTCTAGCCAGTGCGATCGCTTCGGCGGGTGACAGACGACGATGTATCTCGATGCACAGGTCCACATCGTCGCCTACTGCGTCGCGGTACATTCCGACGGCTTCGATTGCTTCCTTGATCTTGTTGGCGTGGGTCTTGAAGTAGGGAACGTCCCGCTGTTCGTCCAAGAAGGGCGTGAGGTGTCCGACGGCGGTGAACCCCATCTCCTTGGCGTCCTTGATGCCCTTTACCAGGGTCTCCCTTGTGTCGCCGAAGACGTGGTAGTAGACTCGTGCCTTGTCGCGCACCTTGCCTCCAAGAAGCTGGTACGTCGGCACGCCGAAGTGCTTGCCTGCGATGTCCCACATGGCGATGTCGAGCGCGCTCAGCGCGCCCATTATTGCGGCGCCCCTGAAGTGAGAGAATCGGTACATGTACTGCCAGTGGTGCTCGATTCGCAGAGGGTCTTTGCCCACGAGGTAGCGACCATACAACTCTATAGCTGCCTTGGACGCCTCGAGATAGCCCCACGCTCCTGACTCTCCGACTCCGGAGATGCCCTCATCGGTGTGGATCTTGGCGAACAGGTACCTGCTGACGCCGATTGCTTCCACTTTGGTTATCTTCATCTGTGATTCTCTCCCTAGATGGAATGCGACCGCCCTATCCTATACCAGAGAGATGATCTCTCTCGCCAGTGTCATACCGCACATGACTAGTATCGCCGCTACGGTCACGTTGCGAAAGACTGACTCATTCATGCGTCGCACTAAGTGCGTTGCAAGATAGAAGCCCAGTCCGACAGGAACGGCGACTGATGCGATCAACCATAGGCGTTCCGGTGTCATCAGGCCTGCCACTGCGTAGCCGATTACTCCTGCGGCCTCGACGGAAAGGAAGTAGAGCGACAGTGCACCGCGCACAGCGTTCCTGCTCCAATTCTGTGAGAACACGTACAGCGCCATCACGGGGCCGCCAATTCCCAGTGCGTTTAACGTGATGGAGACTCCGAATGCGATCACAAGGCCAGCGATCATTCCTCGCGGTATGGGGGCCTCAGCCCGGGAGACGACCATGATCGTCAGCAATATAGTCACAGCGGAGATCGCGATTTTAAGTAGGTGGGAGTCCGTTTCCTTGAGCACGAATACGCCCACCGGCACGGCCGCGATGCCGGCCAACGCCATGGGGCCTACGCGCCTGACAGGAAGCTCGTCCCGGTTCTGGGCGACGATCAGGACGAAGAGCAACAGGGAGACCGTGTTGACGACTACTATGACAGTCTGCGGATCGAAGACGAACAGCAGTAACGGAATGGTCGTCATCCCTATTCCGAACCCGACTGTGGAAAGCACAGTCGAGCCCAAGAACATGACGACGGCCGCGATTGCGGACTCGATCAGACCTGGCATGTAAGGCCAGTGTTTCCTATGTCACGCTACGGTACGGCTTTGCCCGCGAGTACTCCGGTGCATCGCTCGCTATCTACAGCCACCTGGCCGTTAACCAAGACGAATGGTATCCCAGTCGGGAATTGGACTGGGTCATCGTAGGTCGCGTTGTCGATCACATGCTCAGCGTCGAAGACGACGATGTCGGCGTACCTGCCGCGCTCTACTCGGCCGCGGTCGGTCAGGCCGAATCTCTGGGCTGCGTTGTCGGTCATCCGCTGAACAGTCTGTTCCAAGCTGATGATGGGATGCTTCTTTCTGAGTCGTCCCAAGAACCGTGGGAAGCAGCCGTAGGCGCGTGGATGGGGCATTGAGCCGATTGGAATGGCGTCGCTGCCGACCATGTAGTCTGTGCGTGACAGGAACTCCATTGCGTCTCTGCTGATCTGGTCCCAGATGCGTACGCTGTCGGGCGGGGCACCACGATAGCAGATCTGGCCGTCCTCTTCTTCAAGCAGGTCTATCAGAGTCTCTCCAAGGCTGTCGCTGCCCCGGAGCGCAGCCACGTCCGGGAGGCTCATGCCCTCGAGGTCCTTGTTCACCTTCATGTAGGTGAAGACCGCGTCGTTGAGGCTTCGCCGAGGATTATCCTCCAACTCCCTGACTAGGCGGCTCCGTCTGCGTCCGTCGCGAAGCCTGGCCATTATCGCGTCGGGGCCTCCTTCGTGGACGTCGCTCGGAAGGAAGCTGAGTGGGAACGAGCTTCCGGTCGGGTAGGGGTAAAGCTCCAGAGTGCAGTCCACACCCTCGGACTTGGCCTGATCGATTAGCGCCATCTGCTCGGCGACCTGACCGGCGTTCGATGCCTGCGTCCGGTAGTGTGAGAAGTGGACCTTGACGCCCGCCCGTCGGCCGATCTCGAGTGCCTCAGGGACTCCACCGCCGCCGTAGCCTCGGTCGGTATTCACGTCCCTCAGGTGTGTTGTGTACACGCCGCCGTACTCGGCGACCACCTCGCAGATTGCGACCAATTCGTCGGTGTCGCTCCAGGCGTTGGGGTGATACGACATGCCAGTCGCAAAACCGACGGCGCCTTCTTCCATGCCCTGGCGAACCATATCGAGCGCCTTTGAAAGAGCTTCTCCCCGCAGAGGGGCGTCTCTGAATCCGAGGGTCTCCAGCCGAATCGCCCCGTGCGCGACGTTGTAGGCCGTATTTATGGAAACCTTGCCGTCATAGTGAGACCTGAACGCTGCCACGCTCGACATGTCCAGGTCATCTGGCGGCTCGCCCAGAATGCCGGACAGGTACCGCCTGTATGTGCGGTAGTTGTGGGGGGACATTGGTGCATAGCTCAGGCCGTCCTGTCCGAGGATCTCGGTTGTGATTCCCTGGCGCAGTCCGTTGGCGTGTTGAGGGTCGATCAGCAGGACACCGTCGGAGTGTGCGTGGGTGTCTATGAATCCGGGCGCGACGGTCAGACCTGTCGCGTTGATGACACGTCTGGCCTCGGAGGAGGCCAAATCTCCGACGGCAGTAATTCGGTCGCCGCCGATTCCCACGTCCGCCCTGAAAGCGCGCCTGCCGCTTCCGTCAACTACGGTTCCGCCCGAAATGATTACGTCAAACATGGCTGACCTCAAAAGATAGTCGGTCCGACCGAATCAACTCTTTGACAAAAGACCGAGGGCATCCTGGCCCGTGCGGGCCTGTTCGACCCGACCTGCCAGGATGCCCTGAAATTGCTTACTCAGGTGGACTCTCTAAGCGGACTAGATACCGCGGTCCATTCCCATGTCAGCGGCTTCCTGCCTCGTCTCGATCGACTCTTCGATGTGGCTCCTGAACTCGTCCCACATGTCGTCGTCGGTGTGACCGTTGCCATTGCCGTTGCCATGGCCATTGGTCCCGCCGTGGATGTCCATCAGCTTGTTTCTGAACTCGACGAAGATCCAGTCCTCGGCCCTGCCCTGAGGCATATCGAAGAAGTCCCTCTTGAAGCTCGGAAGCTGGCCGGGGCCGAAGTAGCCCTTGTCAGACAGGGCGTAGCCCTCGAGGTTGTCCGTCCCTTTGCCCAGAATCTCTCCATCTGTGGCAACGTAGTGTTCCATGACCGGCTTCATACCGTACTTCTGGATCGGGCAGACCTTCATGCAGACGCCGCAGCCCTCGTACCTGGCCATGACGGGTCGGCAGCGCTTGAAGACCAGCTTGTTCTTCTCGACGCCCCTGTACCAGACCTTGTCCGGCATGAGGGCGCGACCAGGACAGCGATCTACGCAGACCTTGCACTCCTGGCAGAACTGGTGGATACCATAGTCGACGGGCTGGTCACGGGTAACTTTTGCGTCCGTATAGATGATCTGCAGGCGTGCCCTTGAGCCGAAGTGCGGCGAAAGAAGCTGGCCGTTCGCTCCAAGCTGGCCAAGGCCCGCCGCCACGAACATCGGGATCATTGGGCCGTAGTGCCACGTCGGGCCGGAGACCTGGACGTTGTAGCCGAGCGACCTGATGTACTCGGTCAGCTCCATGGTCAGTGGACCCTGGTTGAAGTAGGTGCCGAAGTGAGTGTCCTCGGCCTCCATGCTGGGGATGGTCTGAGTCTTGCGGTAGTCCTGCTCCAGTGCAAGGCAGATCGCGTTGGGCAGATCGCGTCGCAGCTGAGGCTTTCGGCTGGCGTAGACGTAGTGACCGTCGTTCTTGGTGAATCCTACTTCGCCGTAGCCGAGTTCCAGCGCCCTCTGGCGAATGAGCTCGGTGACGTCTTCACCGGTGGGCGTTCCCATCGGCTCCAGCTCGCCGCTTGTCCTCACCCACTCGACGATGGGCTCCATTTCCTTCTGGTGCTCGTCAAAGAACTCGATCGACTCGGGAGTGTACTCCTCGCGCTCCTGCCTGGCCCAGTCAACGGACGCGCTTTCCTCGATCGCCATGTTCTCGATCGGATACTCTCTGCTGAAGAAGGTAACATCCTTGTCCCTGGTCGGAATTCCCGGCGTGGTTACCAGGTCTTCCGGTACGGGGATCGTATAGGTAGCGTGTCCCACTTTTCTGCCTGGACGCTCTATGTAATGACTTACTGCTTTAGCCACAACAATCCCCTCCTTAAAGAGAAATCCTGCGCGTGTTACGCGCTCTATGAGCCATAGTCGCTGGCCTGCGGCCCAATCTATCAGAAACTCTTCTATTACGCAAAGGTAATTCAGAACTTCGGTTTCACGAACATTCGAGTACAATTGGCGCCAGCATCTGACGCTCGGAGAGTTCCAAAGTGAAGATTACGAAAGTAACACCATGGATTATCAACTTCCCCTGGGAGATGCGAATTGGCGTCGACCAGGAGCCGGTAGTGCATGACCGTCAGCTCGTGCTTGTACAGGTCGATACGGACGAGGGCATTACGGGCTGGGGCGAGGTAACAACCTACCCGGGTCCGGTGGCGAACAGGGCGGTCGCGGCGATGATAGGGCAGGTCAGCGAGTTTCTCGAAGGGGAGAACACCAATCACTTCGAGCGATTGTGGCAGAAGATATTCCGGTCGTTTACCTACGTTGGCACAAGGGGCGCCACGACCGCGCTCATCAGCGGGATCGACATCGCATTGTGGGACATCCGGGGCAAAGAGCTTGGACTGCCGATCTACGAGCTACTGGGTGGACCGGTACGGGACAGGATCGCGCTGTACACTCATCCGCCCGAACCGAGAAACATACCGGACGCTATCGCCGACGCTCAGCAAATCGTCGATGCGGGGTATGAAGCGTTCAAGTTCGATCCGATGATGCGATTCATCCCGGGTGGCAATGACGGGTTCCTGGACGGGCAGCTCAGCCGGGAAGGGATGGCCACTGCCGACGAAATCGTGGGGGCGGTGCGAGACGCGATTGGGCCGGACATCGAGATTTTGATAGACGCGCATGGCATGTACAACGTGCCCACCGCCATAGAGCTGGCTCAGCGCCTCGCCAAGCACAACATCCACTGGTTCGAGGAGCCGGTGCCGGTGGAGAGCTACCGCGCTCTGCAGCATGTGCGGCGGGAAATACCAGTCAAGATCTCAGTCGGCGAACGTCTTCACACGCGCTGGGAGTTCGTCCCGATACTGGAGAACAACCTCGCCGACTTCATAATGCCGGACGTCACCTGGACTGGAGGGATCACCGAGCTCAAGAAGATTTCAACGATGGCAGAAGCGTACTACGTTCCAGTGTCTCCGCACGACGCGAGTGGGCCGATCAACGTGCTCGCTGGAGCGCATGTGATGATGACCACGCCCAACTTCTACAAGCTCGAAACGATGCGATACGACCTCGGGGCATATGGCGCGTTCATAGAGCCCGGATTGGATATCCGAAACGGCGACTTATTCGTGTCCGCCGCTCCCGGCCTGGGAGTGGAGATAGACATGGACTTCCTGAGGTCGCATGTAGTGTTTGGCGGGCAGTGAGTCTCAGGCTTCGTCCATCATCGCGAAGAATAACCTTTGCCCGAAATCCAGGTGCGCCCCGGTGTCATGGTGATCTTCGACTCGCTCGAAGCCCGTGAACATCCACCGGAGCCACAGAGTACTTTCGCAGTCCCAGGCCCAGTGGTATGTCCAGCCAGTTTCTGACTCGACACGCACCTTGTCTGCGGTGAGGTATCCACCGAACGACAGGTGGACGGCGTCCCAGTCCGCAGCGACCTTCGACCAGTCCGCCTCCAGTCGTCCCGGGGTATCTGAGAAGTCCGGAGTCGCGCTGGGGTGACGTTCGTCACCGGACGCCGGGTACCGGACGCAGAGGCTGTGCCAGTCGTGAGCGCTATGAATCTCAAGTATGCGCGCGGCATCGTCGATGACCATTCTCCAGACCCCATAGGGTGGAGTACCGAATCCGGGTCGAAAGTCACCGACCCCGCTGCATATGGCGGCCGACATTGGCGATGTGTCCCCGATCAGCGTCGATGTGAACAGTCCACCCTTGGTCTTCTGCGCGTAAAGCTCCCAGCCGTCGGAAGGCTCTGAGGGAACGATCAGCGACTCTCTCTCGGGAAGACTTCCATCGTCCGACACCCAGATCTGCCGATCTCTGTCCAACGGCTCGAACCACCAGGATGCGCCATCTTGTTTCATGACGTCACGCAAGAACTCCCGGTGTTTGGGCGATTCCTTGTCGAGGTAGGCGAGTAGGTCGTTCCTGTCACCACGCCACACTTCGATTTCGTCCGATGCTGCCGCGCATAGCCAGACGCTGGTCTGCGGCACAGCCAGATCTTCCGGACTCATCCCGGATCTTGCCCCGACCGTAGCAAACGCTCTACCAACCGGGGACGTCATCATCGAGTCGAGGTTCTCTTCAAAATTGCGCGTTCCGCCGTCTGCACGCCACTGAATCGGCCCGCCGTCACCCACTGTGGGCTTTTTGGTGCCGGATTCGGTATGTTTGCGGTCTCGAATCGCGACTCTCTCGGCCCGCGTTTGGCCACTGGAATCCGCTCTGATCCCGAACGCTCATGAGGCGCTGTGGTGTGCGCTGCCTAGCGACAGGATCCCGAACCACCTGGCTTGCAGCACCACATAGGATGCCTCCTGCATTGGAGATGACTTGATATCCAGCCACCACCAGCCGCCGCCGTCTGCCTCCTCGAAGACGACTTCGTGGCCCTCCGGTTCACTATTCCCCAGCGCTAGCCATTCGAGAACGGGGTCGAAGTCGGACGGGTTCTCAGCGCCCAGATCGAATATCCGCATCACCGTTATGGTTGTGGGAATCGCTGCGCTGTGAATCTCGAACCTCACCCTGTCAACTTCCTCGATGGCAAGCGTGTCGATATCGGAGGTATCGAACGGGTCCTCAGGACGGAGCGACTCCTCGCGACCCTCGACAGTCCAGTCGTAGGCGATCAGGCTTCCGGGCCATCGCCTAACGAGTTGGGAGGCAGGTTCGTCTCCGGTGGCAGCCGGCACGGACATGAAGACGTCCGGTGGGCGCGGCGGAGGCGGACCCCACTTCGGATCCGCTGGATCGATCTGCTGCAAACTGGCTTGGTACATTTAGGCTGCCTTATGGGAGTGTTTTGCATCCTACGGCGATGCGGCGTCAACCGCGTGACCCAGGGACTTTCGATTGTCGTTCCGGCCTGCTTCTCTATTGTTATGCTGAGCTTGCCGAAGCATCTGGCCAGCAGACCCTTCGCTTCCCTCAGGTTGACAGATTGGGGAAACCGAAAGAACATGCTGCATGACCGCATGTGTCTTGGCCGTTCGCGCCACGAAGTTAGTCTTGTGGGCATCTCAAGGAGCGGTCAACACTCGGACGGGGTTTCCACTCAGAAACGCCTCGATGTTCTCGACGGCGTCGCCGTAGAAGACGCGGTAGGTCTCTGATGTAACGTAACCCATGTGCGGGGTGAGGACGATGTTTGGCAGAGACCTGAGAGGGTGGTCCACTGGCAGAGGCTCGTTGTCGAACACGTCCAGGCCGGCTCCGGCTATCGTGCCTCTAGTCAGCGCATCAATCAGGGCGGACTCGTCAACGATCGGTCCGCGTGACGTGTTGACCAGGTAGGCAGAGGGCTTCATCAAGGAGAGCTCCCTGGCTCCAATTAGGCCGCGTGTGCGTCCGCTAAGCACAAGGTGGATCGTGGCGACGTCGGACTCGGACAATAGCTCGGTCTTCGTCACGAGTGTCGCGCCGTACTCCGCGGCACGTTCAGCGGTCAGATTCTGGCTCCACGCTACTACGTTCATGCCGAACGCGTTGCCGACAGTCGCCACCTGAGATCCTAGCCTGCCGAGTCCGATCATGCCAAGCGTCTTGCCGTGCAGTCCCTCGCCCATCGTTACTTGCCAATGTCCCTGGCGGGTTGCCTGGTCTTCCGTCGGGATTTGTCGGAGTAGGGCGAGGATCAGGCCCCAGGTCAGCTCCGCGGTCGGGTAGGGCACGCCATCCGTGCCGCACACTGTGACGCCGTTGTCGTGCGCCGCGGCGACGTCGATTGAGGCGTTTCGCATTCCAGTTGTAACCAGCAGCCGGAGATTCGGAAGCCGGTCCAACAGAGACCGCGGGAACGGGGTTCGCTCCCGCATGGCGACAACGATTTCGAATGGCTCAAGTCGACTTGCTAAGTCGTTCTCGACCGATAAGTGGTCTGAGAATACGTCTACAAAGACTTCTGATGGAAGCGAGTCCCAGTTTGCCATGTCGAGCGCGACAGACTGGTAGTCATCAAGGATGGCAACTCTAGTCATTGGTAGCTCCTTAGTTCATGTATCAGCTGTGACGGGCAGTGCCCTACTTACGACCTCAGCTTCGTCAGGCCACGCGACAAACACTCACGAAACTCGTCTGTGTCCTGTACCACCGGCAAGAGACTCGGAGAAGCAGGCTCGTCCGGCGGAGTCGTGAGCGCCAATTGCCACCAGCCGACGTCGTGCCATGAGCCAAGCTTGTAGCCGACGTTTCTGTACGTCCCGATGTGGAAGAAACCCATGCTCTCATGTAGGCCGATGCTGCCTAGATTCGGTAGCGCGATGCCGCCGTAGGCGTTCAAATAACCCTGGAAGCGTAGGCATTCGAACAGCGACGTGTACACTGCCGACCCGACGCCATGTCTCCTGTAGTCAGGATGTACGTACACGGTCACTTCGACAGACCACTGATACGCCTCCCTCGTCCTGAGTGGACCGGCGTAGGCGTAGCCTGCCACGTAGCCGCCGATCTCGCAGACGAGCCAAGGCGCTCTCTCCAGAGTGGACCGGACTCGAGACCTGAACTCGTCTGCAGACGGAGGGTGAAGCTCGAACGAGATCGCAGTCTTCCGCACGACGGGCGCGTAGATTGCCAGCATTGCCTTGGCGTCGGCCTCGGTTGCCAGTCTGATGTCATGCTTCTCAGTCATATTTATCACCCCTATGGTACACTCGTTACAAGGTACAAAATCGATTCGGAGGTCTTGAAATGGTAACTCCAAAGCAGCTTGGGCACCTCGTAATCAGGGTAAGGGACTTGGAGAAGTCAGAGCAGTTTTACACCAGCGTGCTGGGTCTGAAAGTGATGAACAAGCGGTCTGGAGTTATGACGTTCATGAGCGCGGACGAAGGTATGTCGCACGAACTCGCGCTGGTACCTGTGGGCGAGGAAGCCCCGGGGCCGGAGTCCACCAGGGTTGGGCTGTTCCATATGGCGTGGGAGATGCAGTCGTTCGACGATCTCAAGAGGCTCTACGCTGTCATTAAGAAGAACGATATCAAGGTCGAAAACGTGGGAGACCACGGAATTTCGCTTGGGGTCTATTTCTCCGACCCAGACGGCAACGAGATCGAGGCGTACTATGAGATGCCCAAGGACGAGTGGCCGGAAGAGGGCGACCTGTTCGAGGGCGCTTTCCCAGGCAGCCTAGACGACTGACCAGACGTGGCTGAGGTCTGAGTGAGCTTCAAGAAGTTCGCTGAACCTGGCTACTTTCGCGGCTGTGTCCATCCGCGCTGACGTCGTAACGTCGTTCAGTAGCGACATGGTTGTGAGCGTGTCCGACTCGACTACCATAATCGGCGTTTCTTCCTCGCGGGCCTCGTAGCTGATGTACTCGATGGGGTCTATGCCTCCAGTCAGCACGAGGCAGGAGACCGAAGCGTTCAACGCCGGCATCTGAATGTCGGGGCGGTCGCCGCGAACAACCACAGCGTTCCTGTCGTAGAGGCCGAACCTGAGCTCGCCGGAGTCGAGGCTCATGCATCCCACCTGGAAATGTTCAACCGGGCCGTTGACGTCCCCTTCATCTACAGCGTATCGGCCTCCGAGGCTCGACCTGACCTGATCCACAGTGACGGATAAAAGAGCGCGGTCTTCAGGAATCATTCCGATCAGTTCGATCCCCGCCTCGTCGAACGATGGGGCGATGCCGTCTGTAGCTTCGGTGCCCATGTAGCGCGTGACGCCGTTTACGAGTACGCCTGCCAGACGGTCGCCAAGAGCGTCGCTCCAATCTGAAAAGTCGGACGCTCGGAGTCCGCGACGGCCCTGTGCGAGGACTAGGGTATGGGCGTTCAGTCTGTCAGCCACACATCCAACCCACTCCGCACCGTGCAACGATTCCAACTCCAGAATGGTAAGGGTCTCGCCGATCGAGCCAGATGACTCTAACGATCCGAGGAGGTCGTCCAACTGGCCGAAATTGGTTGGATCTGCGACTGCCTGCGGCCACCGGTCCAGTCCGGGGTTCGCTAGCCTCGCGAACACCTTGGAATCCTCGTCTGTCTCATATTTCGAGAATGGCTTGTAGACGAGAGCCTTTCGTCCCATCTTTGCGGCACTCGCTGCAAGGGCAAGCGTGACAGATGTCTTGCCTGCGCCCGGGCAGTCGGACGTAACTAGTAGGACAGACATAATCAGCTCCTGATTCGCAAATTGAGGTCCAGGCTACTCGTAGGGTCCGAGACAGCGGCAAACGCCAGCCCGATTATACTTGTGGCTTGAGGCCAGTGGCCAGTGTACTGCCCCGGACATTACATTGCGTCGCATCAGCAGGGAGCAATGTTCTAGTTGAGTGCGAGAAAGCTGCAACCGAGCGGTGCCTTGCGTCATGGGGTGATTTGAAAAGGATTCTCGCTGCAGTTTGGAGTTACGTGAGTGACAAACTATTGATGCGACAGATAAATACCCGAGTCAATTGAGCAAGAGATGGACTATCTTGTACTTGGTGTGCCTTGCAACGCTGAAATAGAGTAAGCTCTTGCGCAACGTGCCATCAGAATTCGCCGTTCGCGGCTGTCTGCAAGAACAAATCGTTTTCTTCTGGTTTGAGATAACGCCACGACCTGGGAACTACGAAGTCTCTCAGCAGGTTCCTAAGGGTGGCCAATTCAAATGGCTCAAGATATTCCCACACATGTGTGATCTTCAAGCCGTAGGCCGTAGTGCGGCCCTCATAGTAGTCGTCAAAGTCTTGCCTATTGATTCCGGCCCTGTCAGACACCTGATTCCAAACTTCCTCTGGCGAACCACTCCACACGTGCTGGATACGGAAGCCACCCCGTACTTGCCTCACAGGACTCGTGACGTAAATGAAGACATCTCGACCCTCCATGTGTGGGCCAATGCGCTTTCGTAGCTCGGCAGTCTTTGCTCCACTAAATACCATATCTGCGTAGCAAGGCTTCATCGACAGCAATAATCTGGACTTCATGCTTAGTGCTACGCTGGAAATCCTAGTTGGAACAGCTTGTAGTACGTCGATGGTGGAATCCTGGAAGGAGACTGTAACACCAAATTGTCACCATCTTCAGCAAAAGTGGTACGCAATTCATCCAGGGTTATCGGTTCCCTGAGTGGAAAGGTGTTGGAAAATGCCAAGGCCATGATCTTAGCATCATATCTCCCATCGCACATTTCGAAGATTTGGTCCCAATTTAGGATGCCACTCTGCTTGAATTGCCTAAATAGTTCTCGAGGAGAGCCTACTTCTACAGAGTCTAGGTGGGAAATGGCGACCACCCGCTTGTGAGAGTCTCCGCTTACGTACCAAAGAATGCGTCCAGGAGGCCTTAGCATCCTGTAGTGAGTGTTGCGTCGATAGTACACATGGTCCCAACGCAGAAATACACTATTCGTACCTCCAAAAAGGTCATTGGCTGACTGTTGCCTGTCAACGAGGCTAAGCGCGAACCCTGGGCGGATTGGTACCAGAAAATAGTTTTCTGCGGTACGTACAGCTGCGGGGGAACATTTCCGCTGCAGCTCAAGGTCTGTCATGCTCTGAAAAATAGGTTCAGATTTGGGAGAGAGTTCCGAGATTCTGGTCAGGATTTCTTCTCGCTCAAAGCAACGAGAGAAGCAAAATCGTATGTAGTTTTCACCCGAGTAGGTGAAACCCATATTCGATAGAAGGGGCTCCAGTCTGCTGTGAGCATCCGAGTCCCTGACTTCAACCATATCGACTCTGGTTTCTACAGCGCTCCTGATGCTGTCAGCAACTAGGAAGCTCTCAAATAGTCCTCTGTCCATTGATGAAGCGGCTCTTACCAAGTGAACAATGATTGATCTTGCCCCATCGCGCTCATGTACTCTTATCGCTGCGATCAAGCCCTCTAACCGCAGGGCCTCGCACGCGTATTGAATGGGGTCGGCGAGATACCGTTCTAACTTTCCCTTCAATGCACCCTTTCCCTCACTTGGGGTTAGGAATGCCTCGTATGGAAATGTACTTAGTTCAGCAGAGTTCAGTCGCTTCCACTCAAGAGACAGGCCAGAAACTCTCCCTGGTGCGTACGACTGCTTGCTCAAGATCTCGTGCGTCTTCACGATGAGCTCAGATGGAGACAGCACCTGCAGTGTTGTTAATTCAGAAACTCTAGGCGCTTCCCGCAAGAGGCGCCTGTCCCGAGTGACAAAGTACTTCACTCCAGCCGCGGCGGCCTTGGCCAGATGTCGGACGTCAGATAAAGCCCTTGGGGTTTTACTTGGAAGGATGGTGCCGAGCACGCTCCCTAGAGATTCAGGTAATTGATTAGCGGCTTCGGCTGAGGCGTTGCGGTAGGCTGGGCATATTCTTATACTCCGGCTATGTGCACAGACAGAGATCCTCCACCCTGTGAGCACGCCGACCTTATCGCCGAGGTAGACCGGTTGCAAGACCGGAATGCGAGTTTGACCGAGGCCAACAAGGAGTTGCGCAGGCAGCTCGCCGCCGCTCAGAGGTCCGGCAAGCGTCAGGCGGCGCCGTTCTCCAAGGGTGGACGGACCGACAAGCCCAGACGTCCGGGTCGAAAGCCTGGCATGGGGAACTTCAGCTACCGTAAGCCGCCCTCTGCAGATGAGCTGTCGGGGCCGCCAGTGGATGTGTCGGTGGACGACGACAACTGTCCCGGATGTGGAGGGGTGCTCGAGCAGGCGGGAGTGGATGTTGCATACGTGACCGACATCCCCGCGATGCCCAGACCGCAGGTGACTGAGTACCGGGTGCAGGTGTGTCGGTGTCGTGGCTGCGGCAGGCGGGTACGAGGACGCCACGCCGAGGTTGGTGCGGACCAGTACGGGGCGAGTGCGCACCGTATGGGTAGAAGAGTGATGGCTGCGGCGCATGTACTGCACTACGGAGTGGGCATACCGGTTCGTAGGGTGCCGTCTGTGCTGAGGGCGCTGACCGGAGTGGAGCTGAGCCAGGGTGCGATCACCCAGGACTCACTGCGCCGAGCCCAGGGCGCTGTGGGAGATGCGTACCGGAGGCTTCGGGAGTCGGTGCGTGAGAGTCGGGTCGTCCACACCGACGACACTGGGTGGCGAGTGGGCGGTGAGGGCGCCTTCCTGATGGCGTTCGAGACCGATGAAGCCACGGTGTACCAGGTGCGTGCTCGTCACCGCAACGAAGAGGTGAGAGAGGTGGTGCCGTCGGACTATGGAGGAGTGATGGTGACGGATCGGGGCCGGAGCTACGATGCTCAGGCTCTGTCCGGTGTGAAACAGCAGAAATGTCTGGCACACGTGCTGCGCTCGATCAGTGAGGTGGTCCAGACCAAGAGGGGTAGAGGACGGACCCCCGATCGGAGTCGAGGGCATGGCTTTGGCAAGCGTCTGAGCGGCCTGCTCAGAGAGGCGATGGAACTGAGGCAGTCATATCGTCGGGGAGAGGCGTCGGACTATGTTGCGGAGACGGAGCGGTTGAGACGAGAGGTGAGCTATCATCTGCGAGACCGCCCGATGCCTGATCGTGACAACGGGAGGCTTCAGAACGAGCTTGGCTGGCACGATGACCGTGGCAACCTGCTGCGGTTTCTGGATGATCCAGGCATAGAGCCGACCAACAACCGTGCTGAGCGAGCGCTGCGCGGGGCGGTGATAGCGCGCAAGGTGTCGCACTGCTCGAAGAACAAAGATGGTGCGGATGCGTTCAGTGCGTTCACCAGTGTAATCAGGACGCTGGCCCGCAATGGTGGCGATCAGTCGCTGGTGGATGGCCTCTGCAATGTGTTCAGTGGCGCTCCCGTCCCCTGCCGCTCCTCCCCGACTCCAAGCCGCTAATCAATTACAGATTCAGATTGAGCGATGTCATGGGCTACCGTCCTGAAATCATAGGTGAACTCCCGGGCTAACTGTCGCCCTTCAGCGCTGGTATTGCGATTGATTTCTACAAGAAGCTCATCCGTGATGCATAGATTAATCGAATCAACCAAAAAGTCCGAGAGTAGTGAACTTGAGACGTCTGCCTTGTTACGGCCGGCCTCCAAAAGGTCGAAGAAGATCTGTGCGTCGATGACAACGTCAGTTGCTTCAGACGATACGGCAGCCTGGAAGAGGCTTAGTTGGTCATTCGGTGTTAGTGTCAAGCACCAATGCGTCAACGAGTGTCCAGCCTTAGATCTTCCGCGCTTCTCACCCAGAGGTATGAATCCTAGCTTCGGCCAAAGTGCGTTCGCTGGGAAATCACGACGGCAGTTAAGCGAAATTGTCTTTTGGGTGGATGCTCCTTTCTTAAGAGCCTCTACAAGTCTTCTAGCGATCCCCTGACCTCGGCTTTCCTCCGCCACACAGAGGTGACCTATGCGAAAAGATACTTGGCTTGCGCCATATAGGAGGTAGCCGACGAGTCGGTTGTGCTCATCAAGGGCACCAAGTACGTTGCCCTTAGCCCGAATCCACCGAAAGGGTGGCGTTACAGCAGCGGGATGGGCGATGAGTGGCAAAGGGGGGCGATGGTTCGGGCAGGACTCGGGGTAGATGGGTCCGGTGGCGGCCTTTCGGCAGTCGCGTGGAGACCTTGTGCCGTTTGCGAACGTTGGCAGGGCGAGATGGCGGGGAGAGGACGCAGCAAGAGACACTCTCGGACCGGGGTGGCGCGAGTTTGCGGGGCGGTTGGGTAGTCTGGTGGATGGGTCAGGCGCCGTCAGGCAGGAGATGGCAGGGCTCGCAACCGAGCGAGGGCGCGACTGAACTGGGTTTCCCAGGGCCAGTGCTGGGGAAGATGCAAAGTGAGGCGGCGCGCCTTGCGGGTGAGCCGGCCGGCCAGAGAGAAGAAGCGTCGTCGGAGGGTCTTGGTGGTTACAACCTGCTGGCCCAGACCGATGCGCGCTGTCCAGCGGGCCAGGTTATGGGCCATCACCCCGTATCGAGTACGGGGCAGGCTCTGGACGGCCAGCCAAGCGGCGTTGGCGGCGAAGCGTCCTGAGGGGAGATGGTTGAGGCCCACGCCGTACTTGAGGTCTCTTATGGCGTTCTCGATCTCGGCGTGGCGGCGATGGTCAGCCTCCAGTTCCAGGGTATCCCCCTCCCGGTCGGTGATGAAGCCGTGATAGCTGTAGCTGGCGAAGAGTGCCAGTTGTGAGCCGGGCGTGGGCTTCACCCTACGGACGATGAGCCGCACCGGGGTGGCGTCGGGCTCACCCCGGAAGGGGGTGTAGGTGGTCTCGGCCACGTCGGCGGCACCGTCCATCCAGTAGGGGATCGGCGTCCAGTCCTGCTCCGGTATCGTCTCAATCAGCTCCCTCAGACGAGCGTGCTGGCGGATGGTGATGGAGAAGCGCACATCCATCTCGCGGCAGACCGCGACCAAGGCGTGGGCATAGAAGCCGCTGTCGGCGCGCACCGTGAGTTGTCCTATGGCTCCGGCATGGCGCACTCGCCCCACCGTCTCACGCAGGAAGTGGGCGGCACCCCGAACGGTGTTGGCGCGACCCTCGCGCAGCCGGGACATCAGCACGTCACCGGTTCCGGCGGCGACGGCCAGCAGCGGGTGATAGCCTCGCTGGCCGGTGTAGCTGTGGTGGCGGGCACCCTCCTTGGCCAGTCCGTAGGTTTCGCAGATGGTGGAGTCCAGGTCGATGGTCAACGGCCCGTCACCGGGTCCGGCACCAGCGGCCCAGGCCCGCGACAGCAGCTCCCGGCTCACCCGATCCAACTGGCGCACGTGCCCCCACCGGAAGCTGCGCAGGAAGGTCCCCAGAGCCTGCCCTCGCGAAAGCGGGGGGTGGATGGCGCCTTGAGCGTGCAGCCGACGGCTCCAGCCGTCCCCCCGGTACGCAACACGTCCGCGTCGTCAATACAGTCTCCCCCGGCCAGTGCAGACGCAGCCAGTGTCATCACCTTGTCTCCCGTGTTCGCCCGCCCCGGCGCATTCCCCAGGTCAACGTGGTTGTCGACCAGTTCACCCAGACCCAGGTGCTGGGCCAGGGTGGCCGGAAGAATCAGCCCGGCGTTTGCCATCAGCCGATGATCGTCGAAGGCGATTTTGATGCGGTCGGGGTGATTGCGTGGTAGCATCTATTGGGTGCTCCCTTCCTGGGGTCGGTTTGGTCTTACAAAACCATTATCCCAGATTCAAAGGAGCACCTTCTTGCCGCTTCAGGACACTCACCCAACCCCCGCCTTCGGTGGATTCGGGCTTAGTCAGGTAATCGCAAAGAGCTACTTCTGGAAGAAATCCGAGCGTGGCACTATTGCGTTTCATGAGGTGATCGACAGCTGAGATGTCGTCCACTGTTAATGTTGTGATTACTGTACTCACGTTTTCCAGACGCTTTTGATTGCAGGATTGCTTAAACCATACTGAGTGCAGGCCCAACTTGTCTAACACCTTCTGAGGTTAGAGAGTCGAGGGTTGTGCGCTCCTGTTTTGCAAGTGGAGAAAGTCTAGACTGCTTGGAAAATTGAGTGTCGTGATCGGTACTGACAATGCCGAACGTTGGCCTCTGAATGATTATTATCTTGACCAATGAGCCGTAACTTGCCGAACAGCGCAGGGCGAAATCCTTCCCAACCATGCAGTCAGCAGCTTTCAGTGTCTAAAACCTTACTTAGGCCGTAATAGGACGGGAGGTGCAGCGTTCGTCAACTGGCACTCTCACCGCCCGAGACCGGTGGGCTATAATTGACTTCTGTGAAACACGGACACACAATCGCATGGTTTGCGGCGCTGCTAATTGCTGGGGTGCTAGTCGCGTCGTGCGCCACTGCTTCAGATCAAGGAATACCTGAGCTCGATCAGAGGGCGACCGCACTGAACAAGACAATCATGTGTCCCGTATGTCCGGGTGAGTCGATAGACCAGAGTCAGAACTCGCTGGCGGTCCAGATGCGCGCAATAGTGCATGAGAAGTTGGCCGAAGGCTGGTCTGAGCAGCAGGTCAAGGACTTCCTTGTGGAACGGTATGGTCCGAGCGTCCTGCTGGAACCCCCAACGACCGGATTCAGTCTCGCGGCGTGGATTCTCCCTCCGGTAGCATTCGCACTCGCCATTGCCGCGCTGCTTCTGACTCTCAAGTGGATGCGAATGAGTGCGGCGGCAAGTGCTGAGAGCGCCGTGGGGGAAGACAACGAACATCGCGATTATGTGTCCAGAATTGATGACGCGCTGAGGTCGGAGAGCCGATCTGACGTCCCACCGACTTCGCGGGAGGACGAACAGCAGAGAGGCAAGGCCCAGCGGTGATTGTAGAGGGTGGTCAGATCGCGCTGGTCCTAGCCCTGATTGCGTCGATCTATGCCGCGTCGGGATCCATCCTAGGAGTGGCGAGACGATCATCGGAGTTGCTGGTCAGCGGCAGGTTTGCGCTTTACAGCGTGCTGCCACTGTTGCTCGTGTCCACTGCAGCCCTCGTCTACGCCTTTGTGACCAACGACTTCTCGGTGCGCTACGTAGCTGAGAACAGCAACCTCGCGATGCCGCAGGCATATACGTGGGTCGCCTTCTACGCCGGCAACGCCGGGTCCATGCTTTACATAGCTATCGTCTTCTCACTGATGGCGGTAGTTGCGGTTGTTGGAATCCGCAAAGCGCTTCCATATACGTCGCCCTATGCCACGGGCGTTATGGCGCTGGTACTCGCCTTTCTCCTGGGAGTGATGGTCTTTCTCGCCAATCCGCTAGCACGGCTGGCAATCGTTCCGGCTGACGGACAAGGTATCAACCCTCTGCTCGTACACTTCGGTATGTTTATCCACCCTCCATTGCAGATGGCGGGACTCGTCTCTGTGGCGATCCCGTTCTCTATCGCCATTGGGGCGCTGCTGGCGAATAGGGGAGGGAACGACGAGTGGGTCGACCAGGGCCGGCTCTGGGGGATGATCTCGTGGATGATCCTCACTGTGGGGCTTCTACTCGGCTCCTGGTGGGCATACACGATCCTGGGATGGGGAGGTTACTGGGCCTGGGACCCGGTCGAAAACTCCGCCCTGATGCCCTGGCTGGCAATGACCGCGTTCGTGCACTCGATCATGGTCCAAAAGCGCCGGGGCATGTTCCGAATGTGGAACATGATAATCATCATCGTCGGCTTCACGATGGCCCAGATGGGCATGTTCATAAACCGCGGAGGGCCGGTGCCATCCGTTCATTCCTTCGCACAGTCCACGATGGGCTGGCTCTTCCTTATGTTCATGGTGGTAACGCTTGTCGGGTCGGTGGCGGTGTTCATCTGGAAGTCCGACACGCTCAGGAGCCGCGGCCGGCTGGAGTCGGCGCTGTCACGTGAGAGCGTGTTCCTGGCACAGAATGTTCTCTTTCTCACGGTGGCCTTCGTCACCCTCTGGGGGACCATATTCCCGATCTTTTCAGACGTCGCGAGCGACACTGTGGTCACTGTGGGGCAGCCCTTCTTCAACAGAGTGAATGGCCCTATGATTCTAGCCATAGTGCTGTTGATGGGCGTGGGACCGCTGCTGCCGTGGCGGCGCGCCTCGATCTCTCATGTGCTCAGGCTGATTCGCGTACCTCTAGCCGGGGCGCTTGTCACCGGGGCTGCACTGCTGGCTCTTGGAATCACTCGTCCAGTGGCCCTGGCGGCCTTCATGACTTGCGCGCTTGTCGTCACGGGAGTCTTATACGAGTGGGTTCGCGGAACCTTGGTGCGGCACAGAGGCGGCGAAGCGTACCCGGTTGCGTTCGTGCGGCTGCTGTCGGCCAACAGGCCGAGGTATGGAGGATATGTAGTTCACTTAGCGATCATAATGCTCGCCTGCGGGGCCATCGCATCGTCCTTCTACAGCGTACAGCGGGATTTCGCAATGAGGCCGGGTGATACGGCGTCGGTTGGAGAATATAGTTTCACGTTCATAGGCACGAGACACGCGTCGTTCCCGGACAGGCAGGAGGACTATGCGCGTTTCGAGGTTTTCAAGGGTGAAAGCTACCTGGGAATCATGGAGGCGCTGCGGGCCGAATACCCGGACTTCAGGATCGCCTCGACCCAGGGTGCGATTCACAGCACACCTGTCGAGGACTTCTACATAGTGCCCTCCGAGCTCGACAGCGAGGGTCAGGCGATCTTCCGCGTGTTGATCAATCCTATGGTGTGGTGGATGTGGGCGTCGGGGCCTGTCCTCGTTCTCGGAACACTGCTGGCGCTGTCGCCACGGCGTCGACCGGCGCCGGTCGGCACGGGCGCTCGGCCCGCGAGAGCATAGCTCGAGTGCTGGTCCTGATCTGCATTCTGTTGGCGCTGGTACCGGCCGCGTTCATCCTATGGCCCTTCCTGTTCGGCTCTCGCAGAGACGAGTTCGACTATGACGAGGGCGCTCCGCAAGCGGACCTGATGAGACGCTGGGAAGCAGCCTCCGCAGGACTGGCGAGCGTAGAGCTCGATCACGGGCTCGGAAATATGCTGGACACCGATTACGCAATAGTCAGACGCCAATTGATGTCTGAGGCTGCCGCCGTTATGCGCGAGATGGAACTCACGGATGAGGAGGAACGCCGAATGCTGTCCGACCTGAGAGAAGAGGTCAGATCCGTCCGATCGCGAGTCCAGCCCGAGGATTAAGACACCGAACGCTGACCAGCCTTTGGCCCCCTCCCCAAGTCTTTTATACAATTAGCCTTTGCGGGGATGGGAGTTGTTCGATGTACGAGATAAACGACACGGCGGTGGCGTGGCTTCCTCCATCGGAGATTGAGGAGGAGGCCCTCAAACAGATAGAGATGGTCTCCCGAATGCCGTTCGTGTTCAGACACGTCGCCGTGATGCCCGACTGTCACCTGGGCAAAGGAGCGACGGTCGGATCGGTGATTCCAACGGTTGGCGCAATCATACCTGCGGCAGTTGGCGTTGATATAGGCTGCGGCATGGTGGCCGTGAAAACCTCCTTGAAGCGGGTCGATTTGCCAGAAGACCTGAGCAACATCAGGGAGGGAATAGAACGCCGGATTCCGCTGGCTGCAGGCGGGGTAAACAGGAGCTTGACCGAGGGAGTTGCGGCGCGTGTAGCCCTGATTGAGAGAGAGACGGGCGACAGGCTGTTGTTCTATGACAGGGTCAAGCGAGACTGGCGAGAGCAGCTTGGCACTCTCGGCTCGGGAAACCATTTCATCGAAGTGGTGCTCGACGAGACAGGGGACGTGTGGGCGTTCCTGCACAGCGGCTCGAGGGGAATTGGTGCGCGGGTAGCAGAGCACCACATTGGGATTGCCAAATCTGAGATGTCGGAAGCTGGAGTCGATCTGCAGGATCCCGACCTCGCCTTTCTCACTGAGGGCACACCGACCTTTGACGACTACATTTCCGATCTGTACTGGTGCCAAGACTATGCGCTGCAAAACCGGGCCGAAATGATGGAGCGGGTTCTCACGGAGCTGAGCTACGCCGTACACGGTGACGACCGCGGCATCGAGAGGGTAGAGACCGTAATGTGTCACCACAACTTCACGGCTCGGGAGACTCACTTCGGCGAGGATGTCTGGGTGAGTCGAAAGGGCGCGATAGAGGCGAGTGAGGGACAACCAGGTCTGATTCCGGGGTCTATGGGCACGAGGAGCTACTGTGTCAGGGGTCTCGGGGAGCCGGAGTCGTTCCGTACCGCACCCCACGGAGCCGGTCGGCGATTCAGCCGTGGTGAGGCTCGCAGACGATTCACCATGGAAGACTACGATCGCTCGATGCAGGGCATCGAAGCGAGGCGGTCACCCGAATTCCTGGATGAACTGCCAGAGGCATACAAGGACATCGACGAGGTGATGGAGCACTCACGCGACCTCGTAAGCGTCACTGCGGCGTTTTCCCAGATCGTGAATGTGAAGGGACGTTCAGGTTTCAGACGGTCCAGGCGAAGGCGCAGAAGAGGATAGGAATGCTCAGTCCGGGACTTCTATCGCATGAACCAGGTCCATGACCTGGCCCAAAGTTCCCAGTTTTTCTTCCATATCGGCGCCAGCGAGGCCCAGTCGAAGAGTGGTGATCCCGGCGTCGCGGTAGACTTCGAGACGGTCTGAGACCATACTAGACGTGCCGATCAGGTTGGCCTTCATGGCCAACTCGACCGGTACCCTGTCGCGTGCCTGCTCACGCTCTCGCGCCATCCAGAGGCGTTGGACTTCGTTTACGTCCTCTTCGAAACCCTGCCTCGCGAATGCGTCCTTGTAAAAGTTGTTTCTGAGGGACCCCATCGCTCCGAAGGTGAAGCCGTATCCCCGCGCGTGCCTCTTGCCCGCCTCCGCGACGTCGTCAGTGAACTCAACCGACAGGGGAATCTGGAGATCGAGATCGGACAGCTTTCTTCCGACCCGTTCGGCGCCGGTCCTAAGATGCTTCAAGAAGACTTCGGCAGTCTCCGGAATGAACGATCCTCCAATCCAGCCGTCGGCAAGCTCGCCGGTTAACTCCAGGTTGCGGGGTCCGAGGGCGGCGACGTAAATTGGCACCTGAACAGGCTCCGCGCTCGACCTGATTGAGCGTCCCTCTCCCCCGGGCAAAGGTAGCTTATACGCGTCTCCACTGTAGGTGACCCTCTCGCCGGAGGTCACCAGCCTGACGATCTCGATTATCTCCCGTGTGCGGGAAATGGGATGCGAGAATGGGACTCCGTGCCAGCCTTCTACTACCTGCGGGCCGCTGGTGCCGAGGCCGAGCCGGAACCGACCCCCGGATAGCGACTGCATGGACATCGCGGTCATTGCCAGGTTGGCCGGGGACCGGCTGCCGAGCTGGACTATGCCAGTACCCAAGCCAATCTGTTCAGTTCTTGCGGATAAGTAAGCGAGGGGCGTAATTGCGTCGAACCCCCAGGACTCGCCTGACCAGATGGACTCGGCGCCCAACCGCTCGGCTTCCGTGGCGAACGAGGCGGCGCTTTCCCAGTCACCGGCAGAATCGGACGTTACGTTGACGGCAATTTTCACGGTTGAGACTAGGCCCCCGGGTATCCCTCTGATTGCTTGTTCTTGACGATCTGGCTCGCATGGTCGAGATCGTGCACGCGCTGGAACAGGTACCAGGCGCGGGCGTGCAGCTCGCCGAACATCGTATGGGGAGCGGTCGGCTTGGTCGGAGGCGCATCGGGCAACCGCTGAGTGAGCGAGGTCCAGGCGATAGAGTCCTCACGCAGCTTCGTTGTGAGCTCGTCGATGGTCTGTGTGGTCTCTTCTCGCGCGGGGTCTATTCGTCCCGGATTGATTGACTCCCCTCGCGCCAGGGCTTCCACAGTCGTGGCCACCTTCTCAGAACTGGTCAGCAGGTGGTGAAGCACCTCAGCGATGCTCCACTCGTCGGGGGCAGGTCTGAACTCTGCCTGCTCCTGGCTAACGCCCTCGGCCGCGTCCATGACCGACACGCGTGCCCTTATCATACGCGACCAAAGTTCTGAGAATGTGTGCCTTTCGCCCTGAGCCTGAAGGTACGAGTGAACTCGCAGGAATTCGTCAGCCTGAGTGGTCATCAAGCGTGCCTCCGTATGACTTTTCCAGTTTGAGGAATGTAGTGGAGGGATTCAAGGTTCGTCAATCGAGGCCGTTTAGAGGCGCTGGCCAATAGCTGTCATCCGTTGCCATCCTCTGCTCCAGACTTTACCGGACGGAGTTGATAGATGACCAGTCCGAAGGCGCTGGACAGCGTTAACGTTCTCGACCTGAGCGACTCAATTGGCGGTGCATATTGCACCAAGTTGCTGGCAGACCTTGGGGCAAAGGTCGTGCTGGTGGAACGCCCGGATTCTGGACATCCGCTGCGCCAGGCGGAACCATACGCGGCGGGCACCGACATCGATTCGAGCGGTATGTTCCTGCACTACGGCGCGAACAAGCGGAGTGTGGCGTGCGATATCGAAACCAATGCCGGGCGCGAACGGGTGCGCGATCTCGCGTCACGTGCGGACATTCTGGTGGAGAGCTTCCAGCCGGGTTATCTGGACTCGATTGGTCTTGGTTACGCTTCGCTTTCGAGCCTGAATCCGGCACTTGTTTACACGTCGGTAACTCACTTCGGACAGACCGGGCCCTATCGACACTGGAAGTCTGACGAAGTCACGGACTTCGCTATGGGTGGGTACATGTATTTCTGCGGCCACGCGGAACGCGAGCCGCTTATGATGAACAACAATCAGCCCATGCTGCACGCGGGTGCTCAGTCTGCGATTGCAACTCTGGCCGCTCTCAGATGGGCGCGTAAGTCTGGCGAGGGCCAGCACGTCGATGTCTCTTCTGTAGAGGCCATGCGGTCTGCGCACGCCTGGACGTCGACGTCGTGGACTCACGAGGGTATCGTGCTGCGCCGTACGGGGCCGGACTTCATACCCTGCAAGGATGGTTGGGTGTGGTTCTTCCTGTCCAGATGGGACCCGACTCTCTTTATTCTGATTGATCGACCGGAGTTGATGGATGATGGCGACTTCGCAGACCGCCAAAGTTGGTTCGACAACCGTGACCGACTTGTAGAAATCTTGACCGACTGGTGCGCGGAGCGAACTAAAGATGAGATCTTCAGGGCTGGGCAGGAGCTTCGTATTCCCGTTACCCCTGTGAATGACGCAGCCGATCTGGTGAGTTCGTCTCAGCTTGGAGATCGAAGTTGGTTTCAGGAGGTCAATCACCCCACCGCTGGCGGCATTGTGATGCCCGGCTTCCCTTATGTCTTTTCCGAGACCCCATCGAATATTCGTTGTCCCGCTCGAATGTTGGACCAGGATTCGGGTTCAACTTTGTCTCAAGTGACCGCTCGTTCCAACCCCTTGAACGAGAGAAGACCGTTCAACTTGGTCATATGACTGGCTGTGCATCGCTCTCCGGCGGGCGTGTCTTGGAGCTGACCGCCAACTGGGCGGGCCGCTCGCGGCAAGGCACCTGGCTGATCTTGGAGCAGAGGTCATCAAGATCGAGGCGCCTGATCGTCCTGCGACGCGCGTAGGTCGGTATCCAGGCGGCGACCCGTTCAAGCATCACTACAATCGCGCGGCATATTTCAACAAACTGAATCGAAATAAACTGGGGATCACGCTCAACTTGAACGACGAAGCGGGGAGGTAACTGTTTCTCCGGCTGGTCGCGGAGTCCGACGTCGTTCTGGAGAATAACAGCCCTCGCGTTATGCGCAACTTCGACCTCCAGTATCCCGTTTTGCGCGAGGCCAATCCCGAGATCATCATGGTGTCGATCTCGGGTTTTGGCCAGACCGGACCTGACCGTGACTACGTCGCTTACGGCGCCAATGTCGAGGCTAGCTGTGGGCTCGCGGCCGCCACCGGTTATTCCGACGACGATCGGCCCTATCGGAGCACCCTCTTCTACGCCGACCCTGTCACAGGAGCCCACGCCGCCATCGCCACTCTGGCGACTCTGCACCATCGCGAGACCACGGGCGAGGGTCAGTACGTCGACATGTCTCTACACGAAAACGGCATCACTTTCTTCCCGGAGGCGATACTGGAATACACCGTCAAAGGGAGTCTTGCCCGGCGTCCGTGGTAATCGTCACCCTTTGTACGCTCCCCAGGGCTGTTATCCCTCGTATGGCGACGATAGCTGGCTGGCTCTGTGCGTCCGAACTCTCGAAGAGTGGAAGTCACTTGCAGGCATCATCGGCCGACCCGATCTTGCAAGGGCTCCAGCCCTGTCGACCTCTGAAGGACGAAGAGCACGCCATGACGAACTCGACAACGCCATTTCGGAGTGGACACGCCAGTACGATCACAACGAAGCCGCGGCGAAACTTCAGCAGGTCTGCGTCCCGGCTGCGCCTGTGCTCGCCAATTGGGAGATGGTGAGCAATCCGCACTTCCATGCGCGCAACTTCTACATACCGATGGAACACCCTGAAATGGGGGTGTTCCCTTATCCCGGAATGCCGTGGAAGCTGTCTGAGACTCCCGGAGTTGTAAGAGCCGCGTCGCCGCTGTATGGCGAGCACAACTCCTATGTCTTCCGCGGGCTGCTAGACTTGAGTGAGGAAGAGCTTGCCCCTCTCTACGCGCGGCGGACCATCGCTGACCGTCCGTCACCTGATCTCCCGGCCCCGGTCAGGCCGCAGCGCGCTACATAGTCAAGGAGACCTCGTCGCCGACCGACACCGTTCCGGGGGATTCCACGATGCCGTACACACCGAAGTAGGCGGCGCGCACGCTTGGACGGTAGCTCAGTATCAGTCGGAGGGTGTCGAAATCTCGCTCGCCGGTTGCCGGATCAAGCGTAGTGATTGCGCACCTGGGGTCTCGCGAGATCAGTCGCAACCGCAGGCGCTCACCGATCCGGACTCCCTTGCCCAGCCATGTGTCTTCTTCGTGCGGCTCGCAGCCGTCCAACAGGAGCGTCGGTCTGAATCGTTCCACCTCGAACGACTTTCTGCCTCCAGTCAGACCTGTCAAATGGTCGATAGACGCCTGGGAAATGATCGATACAGGGTACTCGTCGAAACACGCTCCGGCCTTGTCCGACTCGAACAGCCTCAGCTCAACTCCGCAGAACTCGGACAACTCTTCAGCCCACTTGCCTCCTATGAGGTTGCCCTCGACTACGCGCCCCCAGAGCACGGTCGCGGTGGACTCTGTAGACTCTGGGTGACCATCGACCACTCGACCGTCTGGGAAGGACATTGTAAGCGCATTTTCAGCGGCTGAATACCTGGCGGTTACTCGCGTTAGGGAGCCTAGCTGGCGTTGTGTAACTACCCGCCCCGAACCGTCCAGCACGACGAATTGCCGGTCACCTTCGACGCCCCTTGAGGATATATCGACACTGTCCGCGCTGAGCAGACCGAGCGACTTCACCGGCGCGAGGTTTATCGCACTGACAGTTGGCATTTGAAGTTCTTCTCCCTGCAACCGGTCACTAAACACTGGAACCTCACCCATGATACATTACGATCTGAGACATCCGATTAGCTATGCCACGGAGGCGATTCATGGCGACCCAAACCTATGAACCTAACCTCGTACTCAGTAACGAGGAGTTCGATACCGTCGGCTCGCGGCCCATCCGTCCGGACGGGCTCGACAAGGTTACCGGTCGCGCCCGGTACAGCGCGGACATACATCTGCCGGGAATGCTGCACGGCAAAGTGCTGAGAAGTCCTCATGCACACGCCCGTATCCGATCTATAGACGCGACTCGGGCACTCGCTCTTACCGGCGTCAAGGCCGTGGTTACCGCCGCCGACATGCCAGAGGTGTCAGCAGAATTCACCGATCAGGCCGAAGGCGCGATGGTCAACTACGGCTTCTACAGCCGCAATGTAATCGCACGCGAGAAGGCTCTTTACAAGGGGCACGCCGTTGCAGCGGTGGCCGCGAACGATCTCGCGACCGCCGAGCAGTCCCTCGACCTGATTGACGTAGACTACGAAGTACTTCCCAACGTAATGGACGCTGAAAGCGCATTGGATCCTGATGCGCCAATTCTGCATGAACGTCTCCTCACGGTGCACAGCCCGACGCTACGGTCAGGCGGCTGGGGCGACTCTGAGGAAGAGACCAATCTAGCTAACCGTTTCGAATTCAGCATCGGGGACATCGAGTCCGGCTTCGCCGAGGCAGACGTCGTAGTCGAGCGCGAGTACAGAACTCAGGCTGTTCATCAAGGGTACATCGAACCGCACGCGGCCACCGCCCATTGGGGGAGCGATGGGTATGTGACTGTCTGGTGCAGCAGCCAGGGACATTTCGGCGTAAGAGACCACACCTCTCGGATACTCGGACTTCCGGTTTCGCGAGTGAAAGTGGTCCCCATGGAGATCGGCGGCGGGTTCGGAGGGAAGGGGCAGGGCGGAGTGTACCTGGAGCCGCTTGCTGCCAAGCTGTCCGAGAAGACCGGCCAGCCAGTCAAGATTGTCATGTCTCGTGAGGAGGTATTCGTAGGCAGCGGCCCCACGTCGGGAACTCAAATCACCGTCAAGATTGGCGCAACCGCGTCTGGCGAGATTACTGCAGCTGAGGCTCACCTCACGTACGAGGCTGGGGCTTTTCCAGGGTCGCCTGTGGCCTCGGGATGCAGGACCATGTTCGCGCCGTACAACATCCCGAATGCACTCGTCGAGGGTGTGGACGTGCTGGTTAACAAGCAGAAGTCGGCTGCATACAGGGCTCCGGGATCCCCGGCAGCTGCATTTGCCGCTGAGCAGGCTATAGACGAGCTTGCCCGCGAGCTCGACATCGACCCCATAGAACTTCGCCTTATCAACACGTCCAAAGAGGGCACGCGCCAGGTGGCCGGCCCCAGATTCCAGCGCATCGGAAACCAGGAGATTCTGGAGGCTGCGCGTGAGCATCCTCACGTGCAGACCAAGCTCGAGGGCAAGCTACGGGGGCGCGGTGTTGCGGGTGGTGCGTGGTTCAATGGATCCGGACCGGCATCGGCGGTCGCGTCGATCAATCCAGACGGCACGGTCAGCCTGATCGAAGGCTCACCGGACGTAGGCGGCAGCAGGGCAGCAATGGCCATGCACGTCGCAGAAGTGCTCCAGATACCGGTAGGTGACGTGCGTCCGGCAATCGTAGATACCGATTCCATCGGTTATAGCTCCGGCGCGGGGGGGAGCGGAGTTACGTTCAAGATGGGTCATGCCTGTTACGAGGCCGCCCAGGATGCCAAGGTCCAGTTGATCGAGCGCGCCGCACGCATCTGGGACGTGGACCCAGATGACGTCGAGTACGATGGCGCCACCCTAAGGCACCGCCAGGATACCGAACTGAGTATTGCCTTCAAGGACCTGGCAGGACAGCTCAATGGCACAGGGGGGCCGATTGTCGGCAGGGCGACTGTAAATCCAGGAGGGGTCGGTAACGCTTTCGCAGTGCATGTGGTGGATGTCGAAGTGGACCCCGAAACCGGCAAAGTCGAGATACTTCGCTTTACCGCGCTCCAGGACGCGGGCAAGGCGATCCATCCCAGCTACGTGGAAGGACAGATTCAGGGCGGAGCAGTGCAGGGTATCGGATGGGCGCTCAACGAAGAGTACTACTTCGGCCAGGACGGTACGATGCATAACTCAACGTTCCTAGACTATCGTATGCCCACAAGTCTTGATCTGCCCATGATCGACACGGTGATCGTCGAGGTCGCGAATCCGGGCCATCCCTACGGGGTACGAGGCGTGGGCGAAGTGTCGATAGTTCCACCCATGGCGGCTATCGCCAACGCCATCTACGATGCAACTGGTGTGCGGCTCACGGAGCTGCCCATGTCGCCAGCGGTGGTGACGAAGGCATTGAAGGAGGCGGGTGTAGAATAGTGTGTGCTGGTTAGGGGTGCATGAGGTGTGGTGACTCGCACTTAGGGAACATGTGTGCTATCTTAATATTCAGATTCGATTCGTTTGCAACATATGGGTAGCTTCTGGAGAGACTGGCAAATGCGAGGATTCGTACCCACACCTGAGTCACTCGTCGATCACATGGTCTCCCTCTTGTTCGAAGAGCGCTCCACCAACTCTGAAGCCTGGCTCCTAGACCCTGGCTGTGGTGCAGGTGCCTTCATAAAAGGAGTTTTGCGCTGGTCTTCAACAACCCGGTCGAGCTTGCCGAATATTACCGGCATAGAGATTGATAGGCGACTAGCCCTTGAAACTGCTTCTCAGTTCCGAGGCAACACGCATGTCAGCGTTATCCAAGGGGATTTTCTGAGATCCGAGTCCCCTAGGAAATTTCATTACATTATAGGCAATCCTCCTTACGTCTCGATTCTCCGATTGGATGAACAAGAAAAGACCGAGTACAAGTCCCTGTACCGTACTGCGACGGGCCGATTCGACCTGTATATGCTCTTTTTTGAGCGGGCCATAGAGGCTCTCGAACCGGGTGGGCGGCTCGTATTCGTAACGCCAGAGAAGTTTATACCATTTCAGTCTGAGGAGGCCGCATAGTGGGATGGTAGGCTCTGGACCGCTTCCTCTATCCAGTCCCACCCAGCAAGCGACCGCACCCGTCCGGGATCAGACTCCAACTCACGCAGATAGGCGTTCACTGCCTCCACCTTCTCTTCGATGCTCCCGTATATCCTGCCCTCCACCCAGCGACGGACCTCCTCGAACACTCGCTCAGCAGGATTGAGCTCAGGACTATAAGCAGGCTGCACGATCGTCGGCAGTCCCACCACATCCACCAGCCGACTGCGGTGTCCTCTCGCTCCATCCCACACCAGCGCTCCAACGTCGGTCCCATGCCTCAGACCGTTGACCGCCTCTGCTATCCGTTCAGACCTCATCGAGTCTATCCAGTTCCACAACAGCTTCCCACTACGTCCGTCCACCACACAGAACAGGTACCTCCACTCGTACACCAACTGCACTCGTTGACGCACCTTCACGCCACGACGACCCCACACCCTGCGCACCATTCCACGAAGTCCCACTCGCATCTCGTCGGCAAAGCCCAGCACCGTCTCCGTCGTCACACCAGCACCTGCGAGCGCCTCACCCAGGCCCCCCTTTTCCAAGACTCCTGAGCTCCTACGTCCGCCTTCACGTGAAGACCACGCGGCACTCTCGGCGAGCATCCCAGACGCTCAAGCAGACTGTACACACTTCCCGACCGGTAGCTCACTCCATACTCCGACTCTATCCACTCCCTGATCTCGCCAGCTGTCCTGAATCGTCCGCTCTCCACCTCCTCGGCCAACTCCCGCTCCTGTTCCTCGCTCAGAAACCCAGGCTGTCCTTTGCCTTTCATCCTGTGCGACAGTACCTCCTCCACTCCTCCCTTTCTGTACCACGACACCCATGTCTGCACCGTCCGATAATGGATCCCTACCACCGACGCCACTTCACCCAGCCGTCGTCCACAACGCAGTAGCCACAGTCCATGCAGACGGGTACGCAGCATGGTGTCTCTTTCTGCTCGATATGCTGCCTTCAGTGCCTCTGGCGTATCCTCTGGGCGCCAGTTCACCCGAAATGGTCGACCGATCATCTGCTGCCCTCCAACTCGATGAGTTGACCCGAGCATAGACGAAGCATCAGACCGCTGCCAGTATCCTATATGGCCCGCTCAGACTGGAATGGTATTACTTATGTGGATTCAGCCTCTTCTCTTCGAGAACTACTCGGTGACTGTGATGTCCGCAGACTGGAACTCTTGCCGGAAGACTCGTTCGGAAATCTAGTTACCTATCCGCTTGTCACCGTGTTAGAGAAGAGCAAGACTAACAGGACGACCCGAATCGTGAACAGAGTAGGCGAAGAGAAGTCGGTCCATATTCCACGCGGTGGTGCGAGTTGGGGTCCCTTACTGAATGGTTCCAGGCTAGACTCTGGTTTTGGACAGATGACGGATGTTCTCTCGGCAGTCTGTGATCGCGTTAGCTGCGGTGTAGCTACTGGCGCAGATAGGGTCTTTGTATTCGAGCGAGACGAACTGCCTGCCGGATTTAGTCAATTCGCTTGGCCGACTGTTGCTGGAAGAGATCTGGATCCATCCAGACTACGGATAGAGACACATTCAGTAATGCTAGTTCCGTACGATGCGGATGGCGCGCTCATACCCTTGGAAGATCTGGGCCCCTTTGGGCAGTATCTGATGGAGCCTCAAGTCTCGACGAGACTGTGGAAGCGGACATGCGTAAGCCGGAAACCTTGGTATGCCTTTCACGAGACGCCATCTATGTCGCAAGTCCTGCGGCCAAAAATCCTGTGCAAGGATATCGCGCGGCGGCCAACGTTTTGGATAGATAGATCCGGGACGACGATGCCGCGTCATTCGACCTACTTTATCGTGCCCAGAGATGAGTCCATACTCGATTCTCTGTGCGAATACTTGAATGGGAAGCAGGCTCGTGATTGGCTGGTCGAGAACTGTCAACGGGCAGCGAATGGGTTTATACGGACACAGAGTAACGTGCTGAAACGTCTCCCAATTCCTGCTGAACTTGTCACGGACAAGTGGTGCCGATCTGGGGAGATGATCGAGGCACGTAAGGGGGAGTCGCGACAAGCGGTGCTCGAGAAAGTCGCTTGAACACACCCTTCGACAATGTAATTCGCAGAATCATTGAACGTGGGTACCATAACCACCGGACAGCCGAGCATTCAGATATTGTATGCACGGGTATCTGGAACGATCTGCTAACGCGATGCGAGGACATCCGAGATGACTATGACAGGGGCAGGATTGGCCATTGGCTGAATCAACCCGCGCCTGACCTCCAGAGACGCAGAGCAGACCTGCTCGTCTGCGAAACAAATGAGTTAACGGACACGCCGGACTTGAGTCGCGTCCGAATCTGCCTGGAGAATAAATCGGTACTCACAGCCCATCGAAACAGGGGTGAGCGATTCCGCGATCTGGACAACTTCAGATCAGAAGTGCAGCAGCGAAGACGGGAGGCGATCGTACTCGGGACTGTCATGATTGGCACAGCTAGGCGATACCTTAATGTGGCAGATCAGGTCGGGAGACTCTACCGGAGTCAGCCCGCTGAGTTTGAGCAAAACGTTCTTCCTCGTCTGTCGACGGGAGACAACACCCTTTGGGAAGATTTCCCCGTTGCGATTAGCGAGAACCGTCCCGACGATGCAGAAAAGACACCCGAGCGCTTCCGAAGTCTGCCGACTCGAACTCCCAACCTGACACATCAGGCTGGGTTCGACTACCTGTTGTTAATTCCTGTTCACATCGACAATGTGAATCCTCCTCGAGTCGATAGGGACAACAGCCTCGGGCTTGATGTTGACGAGGAATACTTGAACTTCCTTGATATCGTTCGACGTGCGTACATCGCGCGATGGCACATTTAGCGGTGGCGCGTCGTCTATCGTTCGCCGGGAATGTATGGGATGAATCCCTTCTCGAAAGCGATCTCCTGTATCTCCTTGGGCGCGTAGCGTGCATCCACCAACAGACCGTTCACCTCAATCAACCATGCTAGCGGATGCTTGTCCAGCCGACTTGGTAAGCACCAGTTAGGATCAAACTGCCCCATGTCGAGCGCGTCTCGGATGGTTCTGGACTTGTTTCCTGCTGTGCTCTGCTTGACGCCGAATGCATCACAAACCTCTGAGGAGCTAACGTGAGGGTCCTGGCTTCGGTCGTGCAGAAAGTTCACCGACCCCACCGCCAACACTATCCCGCACGCCCAGATGTCGATTCGCCCTTTCGCCAAGGGGGATGGACGCTTCCTACACAGGGCCTCGGTCGCTTCACGCACCAATTGGCGGTACTCATCGTTCAGGCGCTCATTGCAGAACTTATCGGTGAGAACCACGATTTCATCGAACTTCGTCCGCATTTTCAGGGGGACTCTCTCTGATCGAGCAGTTCTGGCCATGCCCTCGCATCTCCCTGGCTGTTCCGCCACTTCCGTGCTGAATTCCGCCCTCGGCTCCAACGAACCTTATGTGCACCACCCGTCAACGAGTCGGATCACCAGAGGCGTCGAACACCGTACTGATCGAAGAGCGGTTCGTTTGAAACGAGCACCAAGTTGCTCACTAACGCCTGCGCTATGAGCATTCTGTCGAACGGATCACGATGGAGACCAGGCAGCGATCCGGCTCGCGCCGCGTCATCCACGGTTATTGCCAGCTCGTCAAAGCCCTGACTCGCTATAGCGCCGGCAACGTCGAGGGAGACCGCCTCCGCGCTCGGAAGTTTGCCGAGACGGTGCTTTGTGGTGATCTCCCAAGCCGACGCCGCGCTGACCAGCTTTTCGTTCGCTTCATCGACTATCGCGCGACGGGCAGATTGCGGCAGCCGTTCGCTTCCGGCTAGCCACCATATAAACGCGTGGGTGTCGAGCAGGAGACGCAACGATCAACCCTCCCAAGCGGACAACTCATCTTCTGGAAGCGGTTCGAAGAAGCTGTCGTCTAGGGCTATACGGCCCCTCCATGAGCCGAACCGCGGCTTGCCTCGGGGTCCGCACTCCACCAGCCGTGCCACCGGCTTCCCGTTGCGGGCAATCACGACTTCCTCACCGGCTTCGACCCGCGCCAACAGACGCGACAGATGCGTCTTGGCTTCGTGAACGTTGACGGTCAGCATGACTACCTCTTTCGGGAAGTGTTTAGCTAAGTGTATGACTAAGCTGCTTCTGGTGTCAATTAGAGGCGGCTATTTGCCCCGAGTCTCTACCGCCTGAAAGAAATCCGCTTGTACGACTCGGAGTACAGCATCCCGGTTCCTACGGAGCCGCGGCGGCGCCACTCTTGCATTCGGGGGAGGAGTTCTTTGTACGGTCGCCCACCTGTCTGGGTCGTATGCTCCGCCAGCGCCTTAACTGCTGTGACCATGTGGTTGGTCACGTCTATGATCACGTCCGGCTCCGGGTGGCCCATGATCCAGACCTCGGCGACTTTGTGCGGTTCGAAACCCTCGTCGAGCAGTTCGGGGAATGTCATATGGTCCCGCGCTGTGGGGAACACAGCCGCGAGCGTCGCTTCTCCCGCCGCGAGGTGGTCTGGATGTCCGACTCCCCAGCCGCCGTCAAGGACGCGCAAAGGATACTGGCATATCACGACGTCAGGCTTGTGCCTGCGAATCTCGCGGGCGATGTCGCGACGGACGTCCAGGGTCGGCTCCAAGTAGCTGTCCGGGTACCCCAGAAATGCCACGTCTTTGAGGCCCAACACCTTGCCCGCGTTGATCTGCTCCTCGCGGCGTATCGATGACAACTCCGCTTCGCCTATCTCCCTGTCGGAACTGCCCTTGCTGCCGTCTGTGCATAGGACGTAGGTTATCTCCCAGCCCTCTGCGCACAGTTTGGCGACGGTGCCTGAGCAACCATACTCGGCGTCGTCCGCATGAGCGATTACCACCATCCCACTAGAGTATTCGTTCTCGATCTCCATTACACTCCTCTGACTATCCGTATTGATCTCATATTCTCAAGCCATCAGCCGATGGCCGCAAACAACGCCTCACTCGCATGTTGAATCGCATCCATGACAGGCGCAGGATATAAGCCGAGCATTACCATGCCTGCCAGCAATGCACCCAGCAGTCCAACCGTGACTCTCGGGACACGAACCACGCTTGCGTCATTCGGCTCTTCAATATACATCTGTCGCAGTACCTGAAGGTAGTAGTAGAGGGATATGAGGCTCGTGAAGATAGCCAGTCCAGCCAGCCATAGCAGGCCCTGAGCCGCAACCGCGCTGAACAGGTAGAATTTGCTCACGAAGCCCGCGAAGAACGGTAGCCCTGCCAGCGAGAACAAGGACGCCGCAAGCACCATCGACAGGAAAGGCGCACGCCGCGCCGCACCGGCGAGGTCAGATATGTTGTCCCTGCCTGTCTCGTTGTAGAACGCCGCTAAACACAGGAACGCGGCGGAGTTCGTGACACCGTATGCGACAAGGTGGAGCATCAGGCCGTTGGACGCGAAGTGCGACAACTGTGCCTGAATGTCGCCGTCGGGCCCCACAGCCGCAAGAGCGGTGAGTCCCATCAATAGGTAGCCCACATGGGCGATGCTCGAATAGGCAAGCAATCTCTTGAGATTGGTCTGCGCAAGGGCGACCAGGTTGCCGACGGTCATAGTCAGAGCCGCCAGGATCGCCAGAATGAGCTGCCAGTCTGCGATGGCCGGCAGGAGCGACTCCGCGAAGAACCTTAGAGCTAGCGCGAAGGCAGCAGCCTTGGACGCCACTGCCAGGAACGCAGTAATAGGAATGGGGGCGCCTTCGTATGCGTCGGGGGCCCACATGTGGAATGGCACCGCCGCAACCTTGAATCCGAGTCCAGCAATTATCAGTACGAGCCCGACAATGACCCCCGGGCTTATTTCGCGGGCTACACCAAGGGCACTCCCAATCTCATCGAATCTCGTAGTTCCGGTTAGACCGAAGATCTGGCTGATGCCGAAAAGTAGCAGAGCAGATGAGACTGCTCCCAACAGAATGTATTTAGTGCCGCCCTCGTTTGACTTTGGGTTGTAGCGGTCGAATGACACGAGCACGTAGAGGCTGAAGCTCAGCAGTTCCAGCGATATGTACGCCGTCAGCAGTTCCCTCGATGCTGACATGAGCATCATTCCAACGACGGCAAAGACCAGGATCGCGTAGTACTCGCCCGGATACTCCAGGTTCCTGCGCACGTACTCGATGGACGACAAGATGACCACGATGCCCATTACGAGGAATACCGCTCTGAAGAACAGGGAGTAGCCGTCTATCGAGATCATGCCGTCGTACAGGCTGTCCGTCGTGTTCCACTGGTAGGCAAGCATGATTACGAGTGTGACCGCCAACCCGGCAGCAGCGACGTAACCCAGCCAGTGTTTCCTGTCTCTACCGGTGACGAAGTCAAGCGTCAGCACGACAAACGCCAGTCCGGTCGCCATGAACTCTGGGAGGAGCAGCAGGAAGTTGTTGCTCATCCCACGTCTCCGAACCTGGCGAGGACTTCGAATACCCCGCTCTCAATCACGCGGATGAACGGAAATGGGAATAGGCCCACTAGCAGAATGAACCCTGCAAGGACCAGCGTCGATACCCTTTCGAGTCCGCTAGCGTCGGTCTGGTTCTCCCATTGCTCACCCATCGGACCGAAGAAAACTCTTGCCAGCAACCTGAGTACGTATACGGCTGTTATCGCCGCGCCAATGATTCCAAGTATTCCGAGAATCGGGTAAGTCTGGAACAGTCCGAGGAACACCAACAGCTCCGCCACGAAGCCGCTGAGTCCGGGCAGGCCCAGGGAAGCCAGCCCAGCGATTACGAACATGGTGGCCGTGAATCCCATTCGCTTTGCGAGTCCGTCGAGTGTGTAGATGTCGCGGGTGTGTGTCCTGTCGTATATGGCGCCGACCACGGCGAAGAAAAGGGCGGTCATGACCCCGTGGCTGAACATCTGGAGTACCGCGCCACTGAGCCCCAGTGGGTTGAGCGTGGCAATGCCCATCAGGACGTAGCCCATGTGGCTCACGCTGGAGTAGCCGATGACGTACTTCAGGTCGCTCTGGCCGACTGCGGACCATGCTCCGTACAGGACGTTTACGGTGCCCAGGCCGATGAGCACGGGCATCCACGCTTGCGCGCCTTCGGGCAGCAGCATCATCCCGATGCGAATGATCCCGAACGCTCCAAGTTTCATCAGCACGCCGGCATGGACCATGCTCACCGCCGTCGGTGCTGCTACGTGTCCATCCGGCGACCAGGTGTGGAATGGCCACAGTCCGGCCAACACACCGAAACCAACCATCAGGAACGGGAAGAAGACACGCTGGAAGCCATCGGAGAAGGTGACCTCCTGGAGAGCAACGAGGTCGAATGTGCCCAGACCTCCCTCGACGAAGATTGCGAGTAGGGCGATCCAGATCAGCACGCTGCCAGCGACCAGGTAGATCATCAACTTCATCGCGCCGTATTCCTTGGCGCGGCTGAATGTCGGGAACTTCGAGCTGCTGCCCCAAACTCCTATCAGCAGGTACATTGGCAGCACGGCCAACTCGTAGAAGAAAAAGAAGAAGAACATGTCGAGCGTTACGAACACGCCGAACACGCCTGACAGCAGCAGCAGGTACAGTACGAAGTAGTCCTTGGCCCGTTCTCCGATGTTCCACGACACCAGAACTCCTGTGAAGAGCACTATGCCCGTCAGCAGGACCATGGGCGCGGCTATGCCGTCGATTCCGAGATGGAGCGTGATGGCGTGGTCGCCAAGAGGCCAGGGGCCGGGCATGGACAGCCACTGCCAGATTCGCTCGAACTGAATGCCTCCGGTGGAGTGGTCGTAGGCCAGGAACACGTAGGCTGACAGGAGCAAGGTCAGCAGGGAGGTCACAGCCGCCGCCAGCCGGACCGCCTTCACCCTGGTACCCGGAGTGACCAGAATCACTCCTGCTCCGACCAAGGGCAGCACTATCAGCAAAAACAGGGCGTATGAATGGAATCCGATCATTCTAGGTCTGAATGATCCACCAGATCAGGGACAGAGCAATGACGCCTGCCGCCATTGCCATACCATAGTTGTAGATCCTTCCGGTCTGCATGAACTTAATGCGAAAACCGGAGCTCTTGACACTGTCAGCAGAGCCGTCAACCGCGGTATCGTTTACCACAACTCGATCAAACGTCGCGACAAGGCGGCCAAGTACCAGCACGATACGGTCGATTACCCACTGGTACAGTTCGTCGACGTAGTACTTTGCGGCAAGCACTCTGTGTACGGCCGGCAGTCGACTGATTGCTTTCTCGGTGGAGATAGTGCCGCGGACGTATGCTACCCAACCAATCCACAGCCCTACACCGGCGAGGACGAGTGAGATGACGCTGAGCCAGACGTTCAGGTGGAACTTGCCGTGACCGTCGATGAAGGCTGCGAACCCGTTGAAGCCGTCGCCAAACCCGAACGCTAGTAAACTTACTCCAACGGCAGGGACGGCCAGCAGCAGCAAGGGCAGTGTCATGACGCGAGGAGATTCGTGTACCTCGTTATGGTCCGACCTCGGTTCGCCGAAGAACGTGTAAAACGTCAGACGGGCCATGTATAGCGCACTCAGCAAAACGCCCACCAGGGCCGCTACGATGAAAATCGGATGGCGGTGTTCCAGAACTCGGAGCAGCACCTCGTCCTTAGTGAAGAATCCAGCTAGCGGGATGACTCCCGCGAGGGAGGCGGCTCCGATAACGAATGTCCAACCCGTGATCGGCATTCGGCGTCTGAGACCACCCATATTGCGTATGTCGGTCTCTTCGTCCATAGCGTGCATCACGCTGCCTGCTCCAAGGAACAGCATTGCCTTGGCGGCGCCGTGGGCTACGAGGTGAAACAGCGCCGCGCCAACGCCACCCGCTCCAAGGGACAGCATCATCAGTCCCAGGTGACTCACAGTTGAGTAGGCCAGTACCCGCTTGATGTCGGTGACGACCAATGCGATCGTTCCGGCGAACACAAAAGTCACGACGCCTACAGATGCCACTATGACGAGCACTGTTGGGGTCAGCTCGAACATCGGCATCATGCGGGCAACAAGATAGACACCGGCGGCGACCATGGTCGCCGCGTGTATAAGAGCGCTAACCGGCGTCGGGCCCTCCATGGCGTCGGGGAGCCACACGTGGAACGGCACCTGTGCGGACTTACCCATTGCACCGAGGAAAATCAGCAGCATGGCCGCGTTCAATGTCCCCTGTTCGATGCCGCCGTTCTCTGCGATGTGAATCAGCGTAGAGATGTCGAACGTACCTGTGGCCCTGAAGAGGAGGACAATACCAATGAGAAGGCCCACGTCTCCAATTCGAGTCGTGATAAACGCTTTCTTGGCCGCCTCTGCCGCAGTCCGCCGCTCGTACCAGAATCCGATGAGTAGATAGGAGCCGAGTCCGACCAACTCCCAGGTGATGTATAGGAACACGAGGTTGTCGGCCAGGACCAGCGCCAGCATTGCCGCGACGAACAATGAGTGGATCGCGTAGTACCGCCCCAGACCGGGGTCGTACTTGCCGTCGTGCTTCATGTAGCCAAGCGAGTAGACCTGCACCAGCAGGGCGACGAAGGTGACCAGACCCAACATCGTGACGGAGATCTGATCGACACTTACCCCCCAGGTTAGCGTGGTCTCGCCGACACTCAGCCAACGGACGCTGAGCTCTGCTGTTCCCGAGGTCAACAGGTCTGCCAGTACAAACCAGAACAGCACGAATCCCAGGAGAATTGCCGCAATCGACAGGGGAGCGCCCTGGAGTGGCAGATGTCGGCGCCAAGGGAAAACTATGATGAATGCACCCGCGCTAAGTGCGGGTATTACCCATGCCCAATTTGTACCTATGATTTCAGTCATTCATTCAGGTTGGCAAAACCCTGTTGACCAAGGGGTGTCCAAGTGCTGGCTACCACCGGAGAGAGTTGATCTGGTCCACGTTTACGGAACTCCGATTGCGGTACAGTCTCAATATGATCGCGATGGCCAGCGCCAACTCGGCGGCAGCTACCGTGATGACAAACACGATCAATACCTGCCCAAGAGCCCGCTGTGCCTCACCAAAGTCGACGAATGTAGCGTATCCGATCAGGTTGATGTTGACGGCGTTCAGCATGAGCTCGATAGACATCAGGATCAGGACGGCGCTCCTGCGCGCGAGCACGCCATACAGGCCTATAGAGAACAAAGCAGCCGCAAGGACCTGGAGATGTGCGAGTTCGATCAATCGCGGTCACCACTGGTCCTGACTAGTACGATTGAGCCGATTAGCGCTACCAGCAGAACCAGTGAGGCCACTTCGAACGGCACTGCCCAGTCCGTGAATAGACTCTCTCCCAACTCCAGAAAGCCGACGCTCGTCCTCTCTACCACCTTGACGCTCGTAGTAACTATGGCTGCCGTCAGAAGAGCAAACACACCAGTAGCAAAGACCGCGGCCAGAGGCCACTGATCGTGATCTGTGAGGTGTTGGAAATCCTGAATGCGTGTCAACATCAGCGAGAATAGCACTACGATCACAACTGCGCCGCCGTAGATAAGCACCTGAACCAGGGCCAGGAATTCGGCGAACATCAGCAGGAAAACTCCGGCTACACCCAGCATGGCAGCAAGCAGGGAGAAAGCTGCGTACACAATGTTCCGTGTAAGCACGACGCCGAGACCGCCGATGAGTACCAGCGCGGCCGCGAGGTAGAACAGGACTAGCGATTGCGAAACCATCAGCCGCTGGAACTACCGTCTTCGGAGGCGTCAGAGCCACCACGCTGTCTAAGCTGCAGTTCGATTGGCACCGGATGAACATGAGTTAAACTTGGAGGCTGTCCGCGTTGAGCCCTTCCAGGGGCACGCGCACGGGCCGAGGCAGGTCGGTCTTCTTTCTTGACCGGTACTCCGCTGTTCTTTGTAGGATTCGTTGGGAGCCAGCCTGTTTCGTCCTGGTACTTCCGGCCCATTTCCAGCAGCAGATCCAATTCCACACGATTGCCGTTGCGTTGATACTTGCTCAGCTCGTGCTCGTGGCTCATCTCGATCGCGTCGAAGTTGCAGACGTCTACGCAGATGCCGCATAGAATACACCGGCCAAGATTTATCTCGAATGTCTCGATAATCTTGCGCCGGCGACTCTCGTCTTCTGCGAATTTGGGATTGTCCGTCATCTGTGCGCTCATGCACTGCGTCGGACAGGCACGGATGCATACCATACACCCGGTGCAATAAGGTTCAGGGACATCTCCGTCCCACAAGAGGGCAGGGAAGCCCATATATCTCTGGGCTACCTGGTGCCGTTTGTCGGGGTCGGGATACTGGAGTGTCACGGGCTTGCGAAGCGCTGTCTTCAGCGTTACATAGAGCCCTTCCAGGAATCCTATCATCTCTTCTTCAACTTCGCCGCCACACCGGCGACACTCACTAGGAAGTACACAGCGCTCAGGCCGAGCAAAATGCGTAGCAACCGAAGAATCTTGTCTGATTTCTCGTTCATGTGCTCTCCCAATTGCCAGGCAACGGGCTGGAGTCCACAGTTACTGTTCAATTTCCTGACGGCGCAGGCTGCTCGCGGAGACGATGTGCACTGTGTCGCGCCGCATGTTCGTTCCCGGGTTTCTGAAGATGATATAGACCGTGCAACCCAATAGTACCAGAGAGATGATTGTGAGGCTCCAAAGGGGCCAGTCGTAGAACAACACAATTGCTGTTGAGATGATGTTCAGGAACGACAGGGGCACGAGCAGCTTCCAGCCGAAGGACATAAGCTGATCTATGCGCAGTCGGGGGAACGTCCCGCGAATCCAGAAGATGAGCCAGATCACTAGTGCCGTCTTCACCAGGAACCATGCTAGCGAGAGCGTAGTGTGTGCAAGTCCCTCCAGCGGCATCGACGGCCATCTCCAGCCGCCTAAGAACAGGAGCACTGTCAGTGCCGCAATTGTGAACGTGTTCAGGTATTCGGCCAGGAAGAAGGCCGCCCAGTGGGCGCCGCTGTATTCCACGAACGGGCCACCGACGACCTCAGATTCTGCGTGGTGAATGTCGAAAGGCGTACGTCCTAGCTCGGCGAGGCCTGCCGTCAGGAACAGAAACAGTCCCAAAGGCTGCACGAGTGCGTATCCGAAATTCACCTGCCCGTCCACGACAACCGTCAGGTCCAGAGACTGCGCGAGCATCGCAACGCCAACAATCGCCATGATAAACGGGATCTCGTAGCTCACCAATTGACCAGCCGCACGGAGTCCGCCGAGCATGGCGTACTTGTTGGCCGACCCCCATCCCGCCATTACGAGGCCCATGACAGACAGCACGGATACGGCGGTGACATAGAAGAGACCAAGGTCGAGATTTCGCAGAACGAGGTCTCGGGCCATAGGCAACGTGACCCACAGCAGAAGCGACGGTACGAAGACAGCCACCGGAGCCAGCCAGTACACACGGCGGTCAGCCCAGGATGGGAGGATGTCTTCCTTGGTGAAAAGCTTTATGCCATCCGCGACCGGCTGGAGTGTTCCGTGAAATCCGACCCGCATCGGTCCCATTCGCATCTGGATTCTCGCGAGCGCCTTGCGTTCTGCCCACGTCAGAACCAAGACGATAAACGACAGGAATCCGAACAGGGCGGACGCACCCAGCGCGTAGTAGATGACCTGGAGAGGAGTCACCTGTCCACCTCGCCCAGGATGATGTCTATCGACCCCAGTATAATCACCGCGTCGGCGATGTAGGCGTCCCTGAGCATTGTCTGGAGCGCTTGGAGATTACAGAACGACGGGGCGCGTACTTTTACCCGGTAAGGCATGTCGCTACCGTCGCTGACCAGAAACACCCCAAAGTCGCCTCGGGGCGACTCAGTCCGCAAATAGACCTCACCCTTGGGAGGCCGGGCAATCCTTCTGACGTTTGCTGCGATTTCGCCCTCGGGAAGCTGCTCCATGGCCTGCCTGACGATGCTCAGCGATTGGCGCATCTCCTCGACCCGGACGTAATAGCGGTCCCAGCAGTCACCGTAAGTCCCGATCGGAATCCCGAAGTCGAAGCGGTCGTAGATCGAGTATGGCTCCGAAATGCGTACGTCTTCAGGCACGCCGCACGCCCTGAGAGCGGGGCCAGTTACTCCCAGATCTATGGCCTCTTCTGCCGATATCGCACCGATGCCCTTGGTGCGCGCTAGGAACATTTCATTCTGGCTCAGAAGCTCGTCGCACTCTTCTATTCCGCGCTCGAGTTGATCCATCAGCGTAGCCATGCGCTGGCCAAAGTCGTCAGGTAAGTCCTCGTTGACGCCCCCGATGCGAATGTAGTTATGCATCATGCGCGCGCCAGTTACCGCCTCAAACAGAGCCTGAACCCGCTCGCGCTCACGGAAGCCGTAGAGGATGGGGGTCATCGCACCGGCGTCCAGACCGTAGACTCCGTAGAAGAGCATGTGGCTGGCGATTCGATTAAGCTCGCACAGGATGACCCGGATGTACTCGGCTCGCTCCGGGACCTCAAGGCCCATCAGCTTTTCAATGGCCATGCAGATGGCCAGCTCGCAGTTGAGGTTAGATACGTAGTCGAGTCTGTCGAACAGCGTAATGATCTGGCTGTACTGCTCGCCCTCGCACAGTTTCTCAGAACCGCGGTGCAGGTAGCCGATATGGGGCTCGGATCGAACGATCTTCTCCCCATCCACCCAAATAACAAGTCGAAACACGCCATGCGTAGAGGGATGCTGGGGTCCCATATTGACCATGAGGTCAATGGCATTGGCTTGTTGTGTTGGCTGTTCCTGGAGTTGCATAGAGTATTCGGTTATCCAGCTAGCTGACGTAGCATTTTGCGCCTCTTGTCCAATCTACCACTCATCGTAGTCATGGAATGGGAAGCTCTTACGCCCTGGGAAGCCCTCGAACTCTTCGTAGAGTAGCAGGGGAATGAGCTTGGGATGGCCCTCGAAAACGACCCCGAACAGGTCGTGGCTCTCTCGCTCGTACCAGTTCGCGCCCGCCCAGACCCCAGTCACGGTAGGGACGGAGGGCTGGTCCTCAGGCACGCGGGTCTTAACGACCATCTTGTGTCGTTTGTCCAGTGAGTAAAGGTGGTAGTTGACTTCGAATTCTCCGGTGGACTCGACGTAGTCCACAACAGACAGACAACGCAGGTAGTTGAAGTCCAATCTCGGATCGGTCCTGCAAACGTTGCAGACGTCGACGATGCGGTCGGGCGGGACCGTATACGTCACCTCATCGACAGCGGCTCCGATTTGCATTCTGGGGTCGGCTTCGAATACCTGCTCCAGCGTAGCTGACAGGGCTTCGCCCGTAGCGTCCAAGGCCGCGGGCGCTTCGGGTATAGTCGGCTCTCGCCTAGGAGGTCTCGCCACGCTGCCTGGCGTCCATCTGGATCTTTTCCTGAAGCTGCAAGATGCCGTGCATCAGCGCCTCGGGTCTGGGAGGGCATCCCGGCACGTAAACGTCAACCGGAATCAGGTGGTCCACTCCCATCACGACCGAGTAGGAGCGGTAGTATGGTCCCCCGTTGGTCGCGCAGCTGCCCATCGCAATCACCCACTTGGGGTCGGGCATCTGCTCGTAAAGCAGCTTGATCGGATCGGCCATCTTCTTGACGACAGTCCCTGCAACTATCATCACGTCCGCCTGCCTTGGGGACGGCCATGTGACTATCCCGAAGCGGTCAAAGTCGTGGTGGGACATGTGGGTGCTCATCATCTCGATTGCGCAGCATGCCAAGCCGAACGAGAGGGTCCACAAGGAGTTCTTGCGGGCCAGCGCAAATAATTCGTCGGACTTTGCGGTGACCGCATTTGGAAGCGCGCGATTGAAGATACTATCAGCGGGAGAGTTGCCTCTACTGGGCTGGTATCCCTGTCCCAAGTTCATCTCCACTGTAATACGCCCTTTCGCCATCCGTAGATGACTCCAAAGAACAGGATGCCGATGAAGATCAGCATCTCGTAGAACACCGCCGGGATTGTCGTGAGGAAGACAACCGCCCACGGGAAGAGGAAGACAGCTTCAACGTCGAAAATCAGGAACAGGATCGCGAAAACGTAGTACCTGATCTGGATCTGCGACCACATGAACGGCGCGGGAGGTATCCCGCACTCGTAGGGGATGTCCTTTGCTTCAGACGGACGTCTCGGCGCCAGTATGTACGAAACTGCAAACAGCGCAGCCATCGCGGCGAAGCCCACTGCCGCTACCAGTAATACGGCCATCCAGTTGATGTCGTAGCCCTCGGGCATCATGGCCTCCCAAACGGCTGAGGGAACCCTCTAGGGCAGTGTAACAACGCCTTCAAAAAAGTGTCAATCCGAATGATGAAGGTACGTAGGTACCCAGAATCAGGGGTACAGGCGAACCTTGCAGTCACGCGTAGTTGGCGTACCCTGCTCCTGTGTCATACTTAAGTTAGGTGATTCTAATGGAACGATACTGGCTGATTGGCGGTGGTGTGGTCCTGGCCGTACTTCTGGTTGCGAGCGTCGCATTAGCTCTGGCTGGTGGAGAAACGAGGTTCGACCCAAGCTCCCCGGAGCACGCCGTGCAACAGTATGTCAAGGCGCTCGCAGGGGAGGACTTCGACGCTGCGGAGGCCATGTGGTCCCCTGACCTCCGGGAAAATTGCTCTATTGCACTATTCGCCGTAGATGCAAGGAGAAGCCTGGACAATCTCTCGGAGGCCAGGATTACACTAGATGAGGCCAAGGCTGTTGGCGAAACGACCATCGTATCGCTGAGGGTAATCCGCACAACTGGAGGCGGTGTCTTCGGCCCATCCGAGTTTGAAAACACTTATGACTTCGGAGTCCAAAGGTTCGATGGCGATTGGAGAATCACCGGACACACCTGGCCTTCGGACAGGTGTATCAGGTCGCATTTCCTACCGGAGCCCCCGTCAACGGCGCCTTAATTAGGTACGAATCGCTAGGAACTCGAACGGAAACTGTGTTACGGACGAGAGGAAGTGCTGAGAGATGACCCCGTTTATCATAGTTCCCATCCTCATACTGCTCGCTGTCATCGGCGGGATCATCTACGGTGTATTCCTTTGGCGCAGACGAGATGTGGACTCAGGTCCGGATACGGGCATGGGGACGCCGCGTCGCTTTTACTTCTATTCCATCTCTTTCATAGCCCTGATGCTGCTAGTCAGCGGCGTCATGATGGTGCTGATGAGCCTGCTGGACGAATTGTTCGGGGAGCCAGTCATCAGAAGGGCAACGACCAGACTGGCGACCGGCCTCGCGCTGACTATAGTCGGCCTGCCGCTGTGGGGCCTCCACTGGAGGTTCGTGCAGCGCAACGTATCTTCGCAGCCCTCTGAGAGATGGTCGATACTCCGGAATCTGTATCTCTATGTGGCAACTGGAGTAGCGTTAGGCTTTCTTGCGTACAACGGGTACCGCGTGATCGAGTGGGCCCTTCAGGTGGGCGATTTCCCAGCCCTCTCGTGGGCAGCTGTTCTGGTCTGGGGACCTGTCTGGGTCTGTCACTGGTGGATCGCGTCGGGCGAGACGCAGGAGAATACGCGGGAAACACGCGGCATCCGCCGGCTCTATCTGTATCTGGCGTCCGCTCTGGGTATAGCCATGCTCGCCTCCGGCGTGGGATTCATGGTGTACTACTTTCTTCATGAGGGATACTCGGCGGCGTTTGATCCCAGCGTTATTGGTTTAGGCCGTGAGAGGCTGGCGGGTGAGGCGGCGCGGACGGCGCTGTCCATGGCGGTCGTGGGCGGCGTGATCTGGTGGGCGCACTGGTTCAGGTTTGCCTCTGCCGACAGAGGGTCAGTTCTGCGGTGGTTGTACCTGTATGTCGCAACCATCGGCGGTGGGACAGTCGCTGCTCTGGTTGGACTGGGAATCGCCTTGCACGTCCTGCTCTCATGGGCTCTGGGAGCCTCAACCGACCCTGCCGCTACTCACTTCAGGGTCGTAACGGAAGGACTTGCGATATCGGCTGTCGGGGTCGCGATGTGGACTTACTTCAAGCTTCGCATGACTGACGAAGCCTCGGATCATGAGTCTGCCCATGTCTCCAGGAGCTACGACCTGCTGATCGCTGCGATCGGGTTATTGATCGTGGCATCAGCTTCGGTAGCGATCCTCGATACGTTCCTGCGGTTGATCTCGGAATCTTCGCCGGTAGTAGTTCGGGGTGAAGTCGAGTGGCGGTCACGGCTTGCGATCATTCTTACGCTGATGGCGATCGGTGCACCGGTCTGGTGGATGCACTGGCGCAGAATCCAACTGGCCGCGTCATCAGATCCCGAAGTCGAGAGGACTGCGCTTCCTCGCAAGCTGTTCGTCATGGGTGTGTTGTGCCTCGGACTGCTTGCTCTCGTCGGGGGAGCCAGCTCGACGCTCTTTATTTTCTTGCGGGATCTTCTGGACGCCGATCTCTCTGCGAATACGCTTCGCGACCTTTCGACCGGCTTGTCTGTGGTTCTTACAGCGCTGCTGGTCTTACCGTATCACTGGGCCATATATCGCCAGGATAGGGAGCTTGAGCCGGATGTGCCCGAGCCGATCGATGTGCCAATGCCCAAGCCTGTGCTGGTATTGACCGCCGCCGGTGGCTCTCAGATGGTCGACCATGTTGAGCGCTCTCTAGGGTACACGGTTACGCGAGTCCACTGGCAGGATCAGGACGCGTTCGTACCAACTCTTGACCCAGTGCAGATCGAACAACTGCCTGAGCGAGTATCGTCCGCGCCCGGAACCAGCGTGATGCTGGTTCCGGACGCAAACGGGCTCAGAGTGATCTCTTACCATTGACTCGTGACGAGGGCCAGGCCACGGAATTGAGGCAACGACCGGTTTACCAGTTGGTAAGTGCCCCGTCGTTTCTACGTAGCTGTGGTGGCCATCCGTTGAGCGGCGCGGGGTTAGCCTTTGCAAACTCCTCATCGAAGTCCACGCCGAGACCTGGACGATCGGACGGCGTCCAGGCATAGCCGTCGGCCCATTCGATCTGGATCGGGAACAGATCGGTGGCGAAGCTGCCAGGTCGCCTGGGCATCTCCTGCACTCCTACGTTGGTGGTGGCCATGCATAAGTTTACGCACGCAGCGGCGCTGACCGGCCCAAGTGGATTGTGAGGTACGATGTCAATGTAGTGAGTCTCTGCCCAGTGCGTGATCTTAAGCGCTTCGGTCAGTCCACCTACGATGCACAGGTCGATACGGGCGTAGTTGATTAGCTCCTCTTCAATGACTTCCCTGAAGGGCCACTTGGACGCCCACTGCTCTCCGGCGGCAATCGGCAGGGAGACGTGCCGGGCCAGCGTCCGGTAGCTCGCGGGGTTCTCTGATCTCAGTGGGTCCTCGATGAAAAACGGGTTGTATGGCTCCAGTGCGCGACACATGGTAACTACGTGCGCGGTGTCCAGACGTGTATGGACATCGAAGCAAAGCTGGATGTCAGGGCCTACCGCCTCTCGGACCATTGCCATCTGCTCCTCTGCAAGGCGTATTGACTCCACGGGCTCCAAGGTGCCTGGATTGCCAAGGGGATCTTCGTTGCTGTATTCGAACGTGCCGCCGGTTTCGGGCTGGCCCCATCGCACGAACTTCCAGCCTTCCGCGACCGCCTGGACGGAGTTTTGGACCAGTTCCTCGCTGGTCCGACCCTGAGTGTGTGGATAGCAGACGACTTTGTCACGCACAGGCCCTCCCAGCAGCTTGTAAACAGGCATTCCGACAGATTTGCCCTTGATGTCCCAGAGCGCTATGTCAATTGCACTTATCGCGCAGCAGTACACCTTGTCGGCGGGGAAGAAGCCGCCTCTGAACATCTGCTGCCACAGTCTCTCTGTGCTCCAAGGGTCTTGGCCTATTACCACCTGGGAGAGGTGCTCAATCGCCTGTGTAATGGCTCCTCCCCAGTTCCGTATTCCCACCTCGCCGAGTCCATAGATGCCCTCGTCGGTCTCGACTTTGACAATGAAATATCCGCGGCCGCCTTCGCCCTCGACTGAGTACGGCTTGATTGCTGTGACCTTCATTGGATTCGCCCTTTCACTTTACTGTTTGCCGGCCATTCGACCGCATCATCCTAAGTTACGGTGCGCCAGGAAGCGACTCGCACGCAACTCCGTCCGAGTTCCTGTCGAGCCTGTGCGGGTCTATGTCTGGGCCTCCGGCCGCCAGGAAGAACGTCTGCGCTTCCGACCAGTTATTGAAGTCGCCGCAGTTGCGGTCGGGGCTGCTCAGGTCGTACCTCAAGCCAGACTGATCGCCGCCGGGAATTGAAGTGGGGGTGGGGGTGGAGGGAAATGGCGAAGGCGTTGATGTGGGGGATACCGTCATTGGGGTGGGTGTTGCCGGTGTCATAGTAGGAGTTGGGGTCGAAGTCGGCTCAGCGCTGGGAGTCTCGGGAGTGGCAGTGGGTGTCGAACTGCCCGGCGCACCCGGCAAAGAACCGCAGGCCGTGCCATCGCCGTCGCGGTCAAGCCGATGCGGGTCTTCATCCGGGCCTCCGGCTGCTTCAAAGAACTTTTGAGCCCCTTCCCAGTCGTCAAAGTCCGTACAGTCTCGATCTACAAACGTTTGAGTTGTCTCTGCAGGCCGTGGTGTCAGAGTCGCGGTGATGCTAATCGTTTCGGTCTGCTGCCCGGCCCCGACTGGCTGGACGAAGACATTTGTGTCGCAGGTCGCGGTCATCTCGCGGAGCGCGACGATCTCGTCTTCTGTCGCGGTCAGGTCCCAGCTACGCTTAATCTCGATCCAGTCCACGGCATATTGGCACCAATAATCTGAAACAGGCGGGCGCCACTCTTCAGGTCCCTTGTCGCCCTTCGCGCGGTTTGCCCTCGCCGCAGTGGCGACGAGGTGGCCCGGGTACCCGAGGCTGTTCGCAAATGCCGACTTTCGCTCCCTAGACCAACTGTGGCCTCCTGACCTGTGAGCATTCGCAAGGGGCACCATGTGGTCGATATCCAGATCGCTCGGGTCGGTAACCACTGTGCCAGTGTAAGGCCCAATCCAGAGCCCGGACTGTACGCGACAGCGGTCATCTCCTGTGAAGACTGCCGGCTGAGTCGATTCGGCGATCAGCGTCTCCTGCCTGGCGTCTTGGCAGTCACCGTCCTCGTCAGTCCAGTGCCGCCACTCGTCGCGATCATACCTAGGTATGCCCGAATTTACCTCGGCAACGTTTAGTTTCAGCACAATTGAAATTGGGCTGGGAGTTGTCGGGAGCGTAAATGTCGGTACAGGCGCGGCCGTCGGTACGATCGGGGACGAAACAGTTGTAGTCGTCGGTGCCGGCAGCAACTCAGCGACCTGAGAGCACGACACGAGCGCAATGGCAGCTACGCACAGGAATGGCAGGCTTCTAATCATAGGGCAGGATGCTTGCCTCGGTGTCTTGGGGTCTCGGATTCTAGCAGAACGCCAGACACACTATTCAATAGAGATAGACTAAGGGGATAGTATTGGCGCTGTTGAAGTGAGACCTCTGAGTTCTGATACACTCATAAAGGTCATGGAAACCCGAAGATTCGAGAACCTCGTGAGACGGGCCATCAACGAACTTCCTCCAGCGTTCCTCGAACGCATGGAGAATGTTGACGTGGTCGTAGAGTATTGGGCATCTCGCGAGCAGCTCGTCGGCTCGGGACTGGATGAGCACGAGATGCTTCTCGGTCTCTACGAGGGTATTCCGCTCCCAGATCGCTATGATTACAATCTTGTCTTACCCGACAAGATAACGCTGTTCCAACGCGCTATTGAGAGCATCTGCAACATTGACGACGAGGTCGTCGCTGAAGTGCGTGCCACCATCATTCATGAAGTTGCCCACCACTTCGGAATCGACGACGAGGCTCTACACGAAATAGGGATAGACTGATTCGGCCAGAGTCAATCCTGACACCTTCAGGCGAGTGCGCCCCGACGCCATACCGGCGTCTCCGGAGCGTACCCGCCCAATTGAGGTTGGCCAGGCTTGTTCACAGAGACCGGGCAGGAAGGAAACCGAGATTGTCGATGATCGCCACTGACCTGCAGGAAGATACAGAAGAGGCACGGACTGACGTATCCTCCCGCCTCAACCTCCAGCGCCTGGCTCCTGTGCTCAGGTCTGCTCCTCAGTACCAAAAACTCCTTCAGTCCCTCACGAGGTCCGGCTCACGAACCAGGGCCCAGGTCTTATCAGACTCTGTGCCATTCTTCCTGTGCGCACTCCTGGAAGATCTGGAAGTGCCAGCGGTAATCGTTGTGCCCAGGCCGGAGGAGGCACGGAGGATCCACGAGCGCCTCAGTGCGTGGATGCGGGAGCCACAGCGTGTTCACCAGTTCCCTGAGACGGAGACACTTCCATTCGAGCGACTGTTCACCGATATCGAGACCGTTCAGGAGCGCATCTGTGCGCTGGACGCGCTTCTAGCGAATTCAGCGCCTCATGCCGTTGTGGTCACTTCGGCGACGTCGATCGCGCAGCGGACCCTGGATCGACGGGACTTCGAGGACGCCGCACATACGCTGAGCGTCGGCGACGTCGTTGATCTCGACGACATGCTGGAAGGCTGGCGTCGAATGGGATACCGATTTGAGTCTGCGGTCTATGGTCCCGGTTTCGTCAGCAGGCGTGGAGGAATCATTGACCTCTTCCCGGTCGGGGCCGATGCCCCGGCCCGAATTGAACTCTGGGGAGACGAGATCGAAAGCATTCGCCTATTCGACCCGTCGAGCCAGCGTTCAACCGACATCGTGGATACTCTGAGGATAATTCCCGCGCACGAGACTCTGCCCGCGATGGTGGACCGGGAAGACCTCGACCGCCAGATGGCAAGGATCGACGTCTCCAACTGCACGTCAGCCCACCAGGAGCGAATACGAGAGGAGTTTTCGCAACTGCTTGACGGACACGAAGTCGACGACCTGAACATGTACGCCGGATTCTTCAATCACGGGTTGTTTGTCGACTTCATACCCGAGAACGCCCTTGTGGTCCAGATCAGGCCCGACGGCTTAGCCTCGGCCGCATGGGATAACGAGGAGCGAATCCACGAACTTCGGGAGTCCAAGGAGCGGCGCGGCGAACTGCCCATGAACTTCCCTTCGTTTCACATAGTTTGGGATGAGATTCGTCAGACGTTGTCTCGGCAGGCAGCACGCCTTGAGATATTGCATTGGGGCGCAGGGAACCTGGTCTATGACGACATTCACACCATGCCGTTTGGTTCGCCTCCGATGTTCATCGGCAGGGTAGAGAACTTCGTTCAGGATGCGGCTGAACTTCTGGAAGACGGAGCGCGGATCGTGGCGGTCACCAGCCACTCAAGAAGGCTTGAGGAGATTCTGACGCAAAACTCCGTTCCCTGTACTCTGGCGACGTCGCTGGAGTCGACACCCGAGCCCGGTTTGCTGTCACTGGTGCAGTCTGCCGGTCCGAACTTCGGCGACGGCTTTGTCCTAACCGTTCCCAGCGGTAGGCTGATCGTCTTGGGGGACACGGAGATATTCGGTGTGACCAAGCAGCGTCGTACAGTGAGACGAAATAGGGGGAACTGGGACGCCTTTCTCTCGGAGGTCTCGCCGGGCGACTACGTCGTGCATGTCGAGCATGGCGTGGGCAGATTCGTTGGCGTAGGCAGACCGTCGGGCAACGATGATACCGGATCAGAGTACATGATGCTCGAGTATGCCAATCGGGACAGACTCTACGTGCCCCTCGAGCACCTGGATCGGGTCGCCCTGTACATCGCTCCGAGTGACTCGCCACCCCATCTAACCAGACTTGGTACTCAAGAGTGGAAGCGGGCCAAGTCCAGGGCCGAGAGGTCAACCCGCGAAATGGCGGCAGAGTTGATAGCGCTTTACGCCGCACGGGAGATGGTTTCCGGCCTCAGCTTCAGCCCGGACTCCACTTGGCAACAAGAGATGGAGGAGTCATTTCCGTTCGAGGAGACGCCGGACCAACTCGCCACGCTCGCTGAGGTCAAGTCGGATATGGAAAAGTCGAGGCCGATGGACCGTCTGGTCTGCGGTGACGTCGGCTACGGGAAGACGGAGATTGCCCTGAGAGCCGCGTTCAAGGCGGTCATGGAAGGTAAGCAGGTGGGGGTGCTCGTACCAACGACGGTTCTCGCCCAGCAGCATTACGTGACTTTCGCGCAGCGGCTCAGTCCGTATCCGGTTACTGTCGAGGTTCTAAGCCGGTTCAAAACTCGAGCTGAGCAGCGAGACATCGTTGAGAGACTCGCTTCCGGCGCGGTCGACATATGCATCGGCACGCATCGTCTGATTCAGAAAGATGTCAGGTTCAAAGACCTTGGCCTGGTAGTCGTAGATGAGGAGCAGCGGTTTGGAGTCGGCCACAAAGAACGTCTCAAGCAGATGCGGCAGGAGGTCGATGTCCTGACACTCACTGCTACTCCAATCCCGCGGACACTGCACATGTCTCTTGCTGGTGTCCGAGACATGAGTACGATCGAGACACCTCCGGAGGAGCGTCTGCCAATAAAGACGTACGTCTCCGAGTTTAGCGACGAGCTGATCCGGGAAGCGATCCTGCGAGAGCTGGATCGCCAGGGGCAGGTGTACTTCCTACACAATCGTGTGTACAACATCGCCTACATGGCGGACTACGTTCGGCGGGTAGTCCCAGAGGCTCGGGTCGGCATCGCCCACGGCCAGATGGCAGAGGGGGAACTTGAACGAGCGATGGCTTCGTTTGCCGCTGGCGAGTCTGACGTTCTCGTCTGCACGACGATAATCGAGTCTGGTCTGGACATACCCAACGTGAACACACTGATTGTCAATCGGGCAGATTCGTTCGGGCTGGCCCAGCTGTACCAGATTAGAGGAAGGGTAGGGCGGAGCAGCCGGCGCGCGTACGCCTACCTGATGATCCCGCGCGCTCAAGCGCTCAACGAGACCGCCGAACGCCGTCTCAAGGCGATGCTCGCCGCAACGGAACTGGGTGCGGGATTCAGAATTGCCATGAAGGACCTGGAAATCCGTGGAGCGGGCAACATTCTCGGAGCTGAGCAGAGCGGGCATATCCACGCTGTCGGGTTTGAGCTTTACACCAGGATGCTCTCGCAGGCGGTTGAAGATCTCAGAGTCCGGCGCGAGGCAGGCGAACTGACGGGCCTGACTCCACAGGAAATGGCTGACGCCGTCCGCGGCGGAGCGGACGACACGATATCGGAAGCCCTCCAGCCGGATCCGGGAGTAGGTCTGGACATAGGGATCCCTGCGAGCCTTCCGGCCGACTACGTGACCGATCTGCGCACGCGGATGGGACTGTACCAGCGAATCATCGCTCTCGAGGAGCCGTCCGCGATAGAGGCCATTGAAGACGAGTTGCGAGACAGGTTCGGTCCTCTGCCATGGCAGGCCCAGGCGCTACTCTACTCGGCGAAGCTCAGGATGGTGGGAAAGAAGGCGGCCATCGAGTCGATAACCAGGGAAGGCGAACGAATCGTGCTCAGAATGAAGCATGAGGTCGGCGGTGCCCGGAACGCTCTGCGTCGCAGACTCCCCCAGGCTGCTGAAATCGGCAATACTCAGATACGTCTCGAATTGGGGATGGTGGACGGCGGCTGGGAGGAGCCTCTGCTGGAGTTAGTAAACGAGCTCGCCGAGTTCAACCAGCAGATGTTGAGCCAGATGCTGAGCGCGGCGGCTTCCTGAGGGGTTTCGGACCTAGTTCAGACTAGTACTCTGCACAGTTTTAGAGCGTGCCTACCATCATGGGAAGCTCCATCAGCGTCTCTATACGCGGGCAGTCCCGATAGCCGGTGTGATTGCGGTCCCTGTCGAGAAGAACAGGTTGAATCCCAACGTTCCTTGCTCCATCGACGTCGGACGACAACTGGTCGCCTACGTGAACCGCGTCCATGGCATCAACTCCGGCTCTTCGAAGAGCTTCGTGAAAGATTGGAGGGTGAGGCTTCTCAACTCCCACTTCACCAGACGTGACTGCCAAGTCCAGGCATGGTGTCAGTCCCATGTTTTCAGCCAGCTCATTTCCCGGCACGTTCATGTTGGATATCAGTCCCAGCGTAAACCCCTGCTGCTTCAGGAGGTCCAGCGCCGGCAGTACGTCGTCGAACCGCTCCATCTGGTAAGGGATCTGGCGGACCGCCCTCCATATGTCGTCTGCCTGCCGCACTGAGACATCGACGCCGCAGCCTCTCAGTACCCGACGCTCGTACTCTGCGAAGAATTCGTCTCTTTGGTTGGAGTCCAGGAGACGGACTGGTTTCACCGCGTTCTGCTCGGACATGAACGCGTCAGCGAACGCATAGCCACGCAGTATCCCTTCTGTAGTAACCTCGATTCCGAACTTCGCGCACGCTTGGGACTGGATCTGAAACCGGTCGGGTTGAAAACCGGCGAGTGTCCCGTAAAGGTCAAAGAAAATGGCCTGAATCATAGTCGTCGTATAATAGCACAGCGTTCTCAATCGTCAGGTGATACCTTGTAGGGCATATGCAGGCAGGTAAACTCCCCATAGACGTACTAGGTCGTCTGCTGGGCCGGATCAACCTAAACGACCCGCGCGTCGTCCTTGGTCCGCGGCCAGGAGAGGATGCCGCGCTGATAGACTTTGGTGATCGCTATCTTGTGGCGAAAACTGACCCCATAACGTTTGCGACCGACCTCATTGGCTGGTACATGGTTAACGTCAATGCCAATGACATTGCGGTCATGGGGGCGACGCCCAAGTGGCTGCTTGCAACCATTCTGCTACCTGAGGGCACCACGGAGGACGAGGTGTCCCAGATCTTCGATCAACTCAACCGAGCCTGCGTGGATCTCGACATCTCACTTGTCGGCGGACATACTGAGATCACTTATGGCCTTGATAGGCCGATCGCGGTCGGCGCAATGCTGGGAGAGGTCCGAAGGGAGGACGCAATACTAAGCTCAGGCGTTCGTCCGGGTGACGCACTTCTGCTGACCAAGGGAATCGCTATCGAGGGGACTTCCATTCTTGCGAGAGAGGCCGAGAGTAGTCTCAGCGAGGCAGGGATCAGCCCGGGATTAGTCGAGAAGGCCGGAGCGGCATTGTTCGAGCCAGGTATCAGTGTTGTCCGCGATGCAAGGATTGCCCGCAATTCCGGTGAAGTACACGCCATGCACGATCCCACCGAGGGCGGCCTGTCCGGGGGGCTATATGAGTTGGCGGCCGCCTCCGGGGTAGGCTTAGAAATCGACTTCGAGTCGATTCAGGTGCTGCCTGAATGCGCCGTCATTTGCGAGGCGCTAGACCTGGATCCACTGGGACTGCTTGGGTCTGGCGCACTCCTTGCTGCCGTCTCTCCTCTGGATGCCCGCGCGATAACCGAGGCGCTGAGCGCTGAGGGAATTCCAGCGTCTGTCATCGGGACTGCTACTGACGGTCACCAAGACGTTAAGCTAACCACAACGGCAACAACGTTCGACTTCCCCAGATTTCCACGTGACGAAATCGCCAGGTTCTTTGCCAACTGATAGCCATGATAGGATCCAAGCGGTAGGCGCGGAGTGCATGTCGACCACTTCCCCCCTGGTTGAATGATATGATAGCGTCGCTCGAAAGACCGTGTCGGTCATTGAGCTAACCACACGCATTTACTACTTAGCGACAGGTCCCAGGAGACGTACATGAAAGTAGTCGTAACTGGCCTCTTCGGCGACGGATTCGAGAGCAGCCTGGAGAGTGAGTTTTCCGGCGTCGACTTTGCCTTCGTGACGTCTGAAGAGGATCAGGCCAGAGAGATTAAAGATGCCGACGTCCTCATGGGGACCCCGAGTCGCGATGTGTTCCTTGCAGCCGACCATCTTCGCTGGATGCACTGTCCGGGCACTGGAATCGACAAGCTGACTTCGATTCCTGAGGTCGTCGACAGCGACGTAGTCCTCACGAACGCCCGAGGCCCCCACGCCGCGCCGATGGCAGACCATGTCATGTCAATGTGTCTGGCCTTCGCCCACAGCACCAACCAGATGGTGCTTGACCAGAGGGCCCATGTCTGGGACATGAACAAGTACGATCGCACCTTCATCGAGATGGAAGGCAGCACAATGGGAATTCTCGCGCTCGGCGGCATAGGCTCAGCAGTCGCGCGTCGAGCAACTGGATTCGGTATGGACGTCTATGCAGTGGACAAAGAACCGTTTCTAGCCCCCCCCGGTGTCATAGATGTCTGGGGACTGGACAGGCTCGATGACGTGCTGCGCATGTCGGACTGGTTCGTGGTCACCGCGCCGTACACCGCGGACTCAAAAGGCATGATCGGAGCCGAACAATTGGCGCTAATGAAGCCGACTGCACACATGGTAATCATCTCACGGGGCGGCATAGTAGACGAAGACGCGCTGTTTGACGCGCTCAGCAACAAGCGAATAGCTGGCGCGGGTATCGATGCCTTTGAAGTCGAACCCTTATCGGAGGGCAGCCCTTGGTGGGACCTCGACAACGTCATCATCTCCCCGCACGCATCTGCATTGACGGTGGAAATGTGGAATGGCAGGCGAGAGATCTTCAAGGAGAACCTTCGTCGGTTCCTGGCGAATGAGCCTTTCGTATACGTCTGCAACAAGACGGCGGGGTTCTGACGGAGGTGCTTAGATGATCTTCGATGGACACGCATATTGCTTTCCGTCAACCGCGGGCGATGGCGGATTCTCAGACCCGGAAGACTTCCGGCGCCATCTCCAGCAGGCAATGGCGGTACACCACCAACCGGTCTGGCGAGCGCGGGACCTGGCTCCAGGTGACGCTTCGGTACTGATTGATTCAGACAAATGGCCATCTCTGGATGCACTGAATCCCTCCGACTTCCATGCCGCCTCAAACGGGCGTTTCGAGTGGACGGACGATGGAGAGCGCTACTTCAAGCAGTACTTTCCGCCGTCGATCGCCGACATGAGCTATCCTCCCGACCGTCTGGTGGCGGAAATGGACTACGCGGGTGTGTCCAGGGCGCTTCTCCACAGGACTCCCTACCTTGGCATCGGCAACGAATTCATCGCGGATTGTGTCGCCCAGTATCCCGACAGGTTGCTCGGTCTGGCCCATACGCCTGAGTGGGGGACCCACAGGGACCCGGTTGGCTCGCTTGCCAACGTCAGGAGGGCAGTGGAAGAAGGCGGGCTTGTCGGACTGCAGTTCCTTCCTCCGCAGCTCGATCTCTACAACTACGACGGACCCTGGGACGCGCCTGAGTTCCACCAATTCTGGGACGGCGTGGCGGACCTGGGGATACCGGTGTTCTTCTCTCTAAAGCCGCGTCGACCTCCGGCAGCTCTGAGCTATGCCGCTGAGATGGACACGCTGACGCGCTGGATGGCCAGATACTCGGACGTCCCGGTCGTCATGACCCACGGTATCGAGTGGCGGGCGTTTATGACCAACGACTCTGTTAATCTTCCGGACGAGGTGTTCGCGCCATTCGACCATCACAACCTGCATCTACAGTTCTTGTTTCCCATTGCACTCGGCGCAGTGTGGGACTATCCGATGATGCAGGTGCAGCCGGCGATAGAGAAGTGCGTCAGCCGGATCGGGGCCGACAGGATCATGTGGGGAACGGATATGCCGATCGTCATGAGATTCTGGAGTTACCAGCAGAACATCGATCTTATCCGAACTTACAGCGACCAGATTTCGGCGGATGAGCGCGATCTGATCCTGGGTGGAACGGTCGCTCGGCTGCTTGGAGTTTAGCGCGCGGAACAGCCGCTATCGACCCTTGAACACAGGCTCTCGACGTTCGTGGAACGCTCGTATTCCCTCGGCCCTGTCCTCCGTTGAGCCTGCGGCCTGACTGGCCTGCCCCTCTAGCCAGAGCTGGTCGTGCAATTCTCGGGAGTACGCTGAATAGGCGAGACGTTTGGTCAATTCGTGAGCGACGGAAGGTCCGGACGCCAGCTTGTGCGCAAGATCCATTGCGCGTTCAAGAAGTTCGTCGTCCGGCGCGACGCAGCTAACGAGACCAATGCGTTCCGCCTCTCCCGCGTCTGATGATGTCACCTGTGTACATCAACTCCAAAGCCTTTGACATTCCCACGGTTATTGGGAGCAGTTGTGTGCAGCCGTAGTCCGGCGAGAGTGCGCGCTTGGCGAAGATTGCGGAGAATCGAGCGCTCTCCGACGCGATCCGAATGTCGCACGCGAGCGCGAGTCCGAATCCGGCACCCACGGCGGCCCCGTTAACAGCAGCGATAGTGGGCCGAGGGAATTGCTGCAAGAGCAGTGAGGGGTAGCCGAGGGGCATGCCCTTCTTGGCTAGTGACTCCGTGCCAGGCGTGTGCCCCTGTCCGGGCGGAGCGGTCAGGTCGGCGCCTGTGCAGAAACCTCTTCCCGCGCCGGTAAGTAGCAGCGCACGCACTCCGTCGTCCCGCGCCTCTTTGATCGCGCTCTCCAGGCTCTCGATCAAGTCACGATCGATGGCGTTCATCTTGCCCGGCCTATTCAGTGTTAAGACCCCGACATCTCCGACGCGCTCGCTAAGGACACTAAGATCCGACATTTCGATCCTCCGAGGACGATCACCTTGGTGCACTGAAGGGCAGGAATAGGTTTTCTTGGTCTTGGAAGTCAGGACGAGGCTACCAGGACGGATCTGTGTCTTCGGCGTCGTTCTGGGTAAGCCGCTGTTGCTTAGAGCCGTCAGCGTCCATTATGTATATGTCCGCGTCGCCGTCAAGGTAGCTGACGAACGCCACCCCCTGTCCAGATGGAGACCAAGTCGGTTGATTGTCAACGACCGTATTATAGGTGAGTCTGGATATCTCAGAACCGTCGCTCGCAACCGAGTAGATCTCCGGGTTGCCGTCCCTCTCGGAGACGAACAGAATCTTCCGTCCCCTGGGTGACCAGGCAATGTCGTATTCGGCCTGTTCGGTCTTTGTAAGCCTTTGGACATTGGAGCCATCCGCATCCATAACGTAAAGCTCCGGATTGCCATCCCGGGTAGATAGAAAGGCGATCTGCTTGGAAGAAGGTGACCATCTTGGGCTGTAGTCCGGCTGGTCGGACAACCTCAATTCGTTCACGCCGTCAGGGTTGCGGACGTATATCCCCTGTCCGTCCCATTCTCTAAGAGCGAATGCGACATACTCTCCGTTTCGCGACCAGTCCCCGACCTCATCGCCCTCGATAGATGTCAATAGTCCGCTGCCAGAGCCGTCGGCGAACCCTACCATGACGCTCTTACGGTCACTTTGAACTCCGAGAAACGCGATACGTTCGTTGTCAGGGCTCCAGCGTTGGTCCGTGAGCAACATTTCCCCGTCCGCCACTTGGGTGCGGTTCGAACCATCCACACTCATTACTTCCAGTGTGGAGTTCGCACTTCCTCCGGCCAGAAATGCGACGAGCCTACGGTTCTGAGAGACGATAGGGGAGAATTCGTCCATTGCCGACTGTGTGAGATTCGTTTCGTCCTCACCTGACGATGAAATGGAGTATATCTCCAGATTTCCGTCGCGGTCAGACGTGAATACGATCCTCGATCCCTCTGTTGCACATCCTGTCGCCGCCAGCGCAAGAATTAGCACTAGCTGAATGCTCACCGTCAATAGAGCGGGTAACGAGAAATGCACTTATGTCCTGCTGCTGTGCCGGACGCGGTAGTGTTGTGACATACTATTCTTGAGCCTCTGGGAATGGGCTCAATCGTACCACAGTGGGGAATTCGCGCTCCAAGCTGCCCACCGAATCGTGCCTTTAACATTTCTGCGGGTGACTCAACTGGCAAACGCCTTCCGGCTGGTCCAGGACGAGCGTGTGCGGGCGAGACGCCCGCGGCCCGGAACATGCTCAAATAGCCAGACCTACAACATTGATACAGGTTCGGAGTGACCCATCGGCTTGTCCACCAGTTCCTTTGCTGCTATACTATGCGATGCAATCCATCCTTTGAATTTCTTGACTTATGGAAGTGGGCACGGCCCACTTTCTTTGTTAAATCGGGTATGTCAATTTCGTCAGAAAGTGGAGGTGGCTGAGCAATGAAGAGCGATTTTCTCATCGCCTTAACCCAGTTGGCCGCCGAGCGCAATTTGCCGCGGGAAATAGTGCTCTCCGCCATAGAGGCAGCATTGGCCTCGGCGTATCGGAAGGACGCCATTGCCGCCGGACAGAACATCTCGGTCAAGCTTGATCCTGGTTCCGGCGACGTGACTGTCAATATACTCAAGACTGTCGTTGCGGAAGTCACAGATCCGGTTACCGAAATCATCATCGATGAGGCACGCCAGATCAAAGCAGATGCCCAGGTGGGAGAGGCGATCTCCACACAGAGGATTCCTCACAGCGCGGGTCGAATCGCTGCGCAGACGGCAAAGCAGGTTGTTGTTCAACGCCTAAGAGAGGCCGAGCGCGATCTTGTTTTCCAAGAGTTCACTGACAGGGTCGGTGAAGTTTTTTCGGTCACTGTCCAGAGGATCGAACCGAGACATGTCGTGGTCGACATGATAAGAGGTGAGGCGATTCTCCCGCAGTCGGAGCAGATGCCCAATGAGCGCTATAGACAGGGACAGAAGTTCAAAGTGCTTCTCAGGTCGGTCGAGCGTACGCCGAGAGGTACTGAGCTTATAGTATCCCGGGCCGACAGGGACTTTCTCCGTCGGCTGTTCGAAATGGAGGTTCCGGAGATCTATAACGGTGCCGTAGAGATGGTAGCAGTCGCTCGCGAGGCCGGTTCCCGCAGCAAGGTCGCGGTTCGGGCCCGGCAAGATGGGGTCGATCCCGTAGGGTCGTGCGTCGGCCTAAGGGGCGTCAGAATCCAGAACATTGTCAATGAGTTGCAGGGCGAAAAGATCGACGTTCTGGAATGGCACAGAGACATTTCACGGTTCATCGCCAATGGCCTCAATCCGGCTCAGGTGCTGAGAGTTGAGCTCGACCCCGACACGCAGTCGGCAATTGCAGTAGTTCCCGACAGGCAGCTCTCGCTTGCGATAGGCAAAGAGGGTCAGAATGCCAGGCTGGCAGCGAAACTAACGGCTTGGAGTGTGGATATCAAGAGCTCGACTGAGGCCGAGGCTTTGGCACGCGAGCGGGCGAGGATTGCGGCTGAAGCGGCCGCCGTAGCAGCTGAAGCGGCCAGGCTGGCTGCCGAATCGCTCGAAGCTGTGGCTGTGGCTCCCGATGCTGAGGCACAGCAGATCGAGGGCGAGGTTGTAGCCGCGTCTGCTGGGGATATCACCGTTGTCAAAGCTGCGACAACGGTTGAGGCACCGGAACCTGAGCAAGTGGTTGAGCCGGTGCTTGAACAGCCTGAGCCAGCGGAAGAGCAAGTGGATGAGGCGGCCGCAGCAACAGCACAAGCTGAGCGCGAGCGTGAAGAAGCCGAGATCTTGGCTCAACTCGAGCGTGAAGAGGCCGAGTTCCTTGCTGCGATTGAAGCCGAGGAGCGACAGCGTGAAGCTGAGCCGACGCCGGAGGTAGAAGCCACTTCGCTTCGCGATCTGCCTGAGCACGTCTGGGCCATGCCGACAGGTCCGGGCCAGTCCGATCCCAGCCAGATCAGGTTCGCTGAGGACATTGCAGGCCTCAGAGGAGGTGTTACCGTCAGACGTTCCAGGAGGGCGGGAAACGCTGATGGAATTAACGACGCGGCTCCTGTTTCGCGGGGACGAAGAAGAAGGGGCCGATCGACCAGAAGGCGGCGCTAGAAACTTTCGCATTCGTTGACGCCGCCTTGGAGCGAATTGGATGGAGTATCGCCCATGGTGAAGCGCAAACGTATTCCGATCAGGACGTGCGTATCTTGCGGTCTCAAGGCTGCAAAGCGTGAGCTTCTGCGGATCGTTTCTTCGCACGATGGTCGCGTTGAGGTCGACAGTGTCGGCAAGCTCAATGGGCGTGGTGCATATCTGTGCGCTGAATGTCGGAGCGAACCAGTAAAACTAAGGCGTGGCAGAATCGAACACTCGCTTAAGACCGATATCACAGAAGAAGAGTGGGGAAGCCTGTTAAGTGCGGTGGTCATCACTGCCGATACAGGGTCCGTAAACTGAAGTTGTCGAGACACGAGGTGGATGGGGCACTATGACAACCGAACAAGCACAGTCTAGTCGGACAGCAACAGCGGTTCGCGAGCATAGCCTTGAGGAGATCTCTACGGCTATCAGGCTTCAAGGACTCGAGCCCTTGGACCTACCTGCCGCGGTCACCATCGCGGACTTGGCCTCCGTGATGGAGGTTGGCGCGGTTGAAGTTATCAAGGAGTTGATGCGCAACGGCTACATGTTCACGATAAACGACGTGATCGAGCACGACGTCGCATCTCTGGTAGCTCCGGGTTTTGGGTTTGGCGTACTGCCCCTCGACGCCGAGTCCGCCGCAGATAGCGGTTCGACCTCGCTGGTCTTTTCATCGGATGATGAGGAGGATCAGGACGCTCTGCGTCCGCGTCCCCCGGTAATAACAATCCTGGGACACGTCGATCATGGCAAGACGACCTTATTGGATACGATAAGAAACGCAAACGTCGTGGAGGGAGAGGCAGGGGGTATTACGCAGCACATTGGCGCCTACCAGATAGATCACAACGGGACGATGGTAACATTCATCGATACGCCCGGCCACGAGGCATTTACTGCGATGCGCGCCAGAGGGGCGCAGGTAACGGACATTGCCGTTCTAATTGTTGCCGCTGACGATGGCATCATGCCGCAAACTATTGAGGCGATCGACCATGCAAGAGCCGCCGAGGTGCCAATCGTCGTAGCTATCAACAAGGTCGACCTCCCAAACGCAGATATGGAACGTGTGAAGAGACAACTGGCCGAGCAGAACCTGCTCATCGAGGAGTGGGGGGGAGACGTGATCTCGGTCCCCCTGTCCGCGCTGACCGGTGACGGCGTCGATGAACTGGTGGAGAACGTTGTCGTCCTCTCTGAGGTCAGCGAACTACAGGCGAACCCCGACAGATACGCACTGGGGGTAGTCGTGGATGCCAGGCGCGACAAAAGCCGTGGCAGCGTCGCCACGCTGCTCATCCAGACCGGCACGCTTGAGGTCAGCGACAACATCGTGATCGGAGGAATTAAGGGCAGGGTCAGGGCGATGTTCGATCACAATGGCGATCGAATACAGGCAGCGGGGCCCTCCACTCCGGTCGAAATAATTGGGCTAAGTGACCTCCCCGAGGCCGGCGAACTATTCGAAGTTGTGGAGAATGAGCGCGAGGCCCGCCAGGTCGTGCAAGAGTATGAACGTGAAATGAGGAGGGAACGCCAGACGGGTCCGACACTGGATGACGTTCACACTCGCATACAGCTCGGTGAGGTGAAAGCTCTCAATCTGATAATCAAGACGGACGTGCAGGGTACAGTCGAGCCGGTTCGAGGCGCACTGGAACGGTTAAACACTGATAGTACTCGTGTCAACATTGTCCATATCGCCAGCGGCGGCATCACTGAGAGCGATATTCTCTTGGCGGTGGCTTCACAGGCTATCATCATTGGGTTCAACAGCCCACCTGAGCAGGGCGCCCAGTCACTCGCCAATCAAGAGGGCGTGGAGATACGCAACTACGACGTCATCTACCACATGACCGAAGACGTGGCACTCGCGCTTACAGGTATGCTGGAGCCAGTCTTCAGGGACGTCCTCGACGGTAGGGCGACCGTCCGAGCCGTGTTCTCGCTCGGGAGATCGGTCAAAGTGGGTGGAATATATGTCAATGACGGTCGTATCTCGCGGGGTGCGAAACTGCGCGTTATTCGCAACGGAGAGGTAGTAGTAGAGGGGCCAGTCGCCAGCCTGCGTCATTTCCAGAACGATGTCAGAGAGATCGCCACCGGGCTTGAGGGCGGCGTCACAATCGACCGTTTCAACGATTGGCAACAGGACGACGTGATCGAGGCCTATCGCTCCGAACAGGTGCGGTGAAGGACAACATCTGCTGATGTCCAGGAGAACCGAACGCCTTAATTCATTAATCCGGAGAGACCTTAGCGACCTTATTCGAAATGAGGTCAAAGACCCCCGGGTTGCCGGCGTGCTCAGCGTCACACGGGTGGACACCTCAGCGGATGTCCAACACGCCAAAGTTTTCGTAAGTGTTTATGGCACACTGCGCGAGAAAGAGGACGCCATCGCCGGTCTCAGCGACGCGTCGAGGTTCATCAGGCGTCAACTCAGAGGCAGACTGGAGACGCGCCAGGTGCCTGAGCTCAGGTTCGTTCTTGATGACACACTTGACGAGGGCAACGAGATGCTGCGCTTGCTAGACAGCCTTGCTGACCAAATACCCTCTCAGCCGGACGCTGCGCAACCCCAATGACCGACGGGCCCGGCGCGGGCATTCTCAACGTTGACAAGCCATATGGAATGACCTCAATGGAGGTCGTTCGCAGAGTAAAGCGTGCCTGCGGGATGAAGAAAGGCGTCGGTCACGGCGGCACCCTTGATCCCATTGCCACTGGCGTCATTCCCATTTGCATTGGGCAGGCAACGCGCGTCATGGAATACTTGTTCGACGGGTCCAAAGAATACACATGCCGTATTCAGATGGGCGTTTCTACAGATACGTACGACGCGATGGGTGAGATTGTCGCAGAACGAAATCCTGCCTATGTTACCTGCCAGCGAGTCGAGTCTGCCTTGGAGAAGTTCCAGGGAGACATCGCCCAGGTCCCGCCGATGTACAGTGCGCTAAAGAGGCAGGGTAAGCGCCTGTACGAGCTCGCTAGGGAAGGTATTGCCCTCGACCTTGACGCCAGGCCAGTCGTTGTTCATGACATTAAACTCATGGACTGGGATCCTCCAATTGCAACGCTAAACGTAGTCTGCGGAAAAGGATTCTATGTGCGATCGCTCGCCCATGATCTCGGGGAGTCGCTCGATTGTGGCGGACATTTGATGTCCCTAGTCCGGCGCAGGACTGGCCCGTTTCACCTGGATGATGCCTTCTCACTGGAAGATACGATAGGCAGAATCGAGTCGGGTTGCATCGGGAAAATGCTGTACGCACCAGACAGCGTCCTGAGATCGATGCCGGCGATGGTCTTAGGGAATCAGCATCTAATTTCTATACGCAATGGCAGGCCATTGCCCGTCGTTGTGGGCGACAAGAGCGACTCGCCCGACGAGCGCGTCCGAGCGTACGGTACTGACGGTGCTTTCGTAGCCATCCTGCGGTTTGATAGTACACTGCGCCAATGGCGACCCGACAAGGTGTTCAGACGTTAGCGCACGTCGATGCTGACGCTGATTCGGCCTTGCGTCGCCTCTCTTGCCGCCATTATGCTCAGATCATGCCCCCTCTACTGGAAGCTATCGACTTGACCAAGCGCTATGGGTCCACGATTGCACTCGACAGCGTGAGCTTCACAGTGGAACAGGGGATCACCGGCTTACTCGGTCCCAACGGAGCAGGCAAGAGTACAGCGATGAAGCTGTTTCTGGGGCTGCTCATTCCTACGTCCGGATCAGCGACGGTGATGGGAGAGAAGCCATACCAGAATATCATGGCTCGAACCCATTTGGGCTATATGCCCGAACACGACTGCCTGTCGCCGGCTATGACAGCGACAGAGTTTCTCACACACATGGCGCAGATCAGCGGCCTGCCCTCCGGCGCGGCCCGCAGTCGGACTGCGGATATTCTCAGGCACGTCGGGCTGGACGAAGAGCGATACCGTTCCATTGGGGAGTACTCGACGGGGATGAAGCAACGAGTGAAGCTTGCTCAGGCGCTCGTCCATGATCCAGTACTGGTCTTTCTTGACGAACCAACATCTGGCCTGGACCCGGTTGGTCGGGAGGAGATGCTGGCATTGATCCGCCGGACGGGCAGGGAGTTTGGAATCAGCATTATGCTGTCCACTCACCTTATGGGAGACGTTGAGACGACGTGTGATCGGATCATTGTGCTCGAAGGCGGGGCCGTGGCGGAATCAGGCGATGTCGCTGGATTCACAGCAGAGTCCGAGACTGTCTATGTTGACGTGTACGACAACGTCGAAGGGCTAATTCGCGCGCTTTCTGACCGTGGGCTGGAGTCGTCTTTGGATGGTGTTTCGGTTGCGGTGGAAGGGGTTGGGGACGCCGAATACGATAAGATCAGGGACGCCCTCGTTGAGACCGGTTCCAGACTCAGGAGGCTCGGCCCCCGTCGCAGGCGCCTGTCCGACATATTCCGAGGCGGGCAACAATGACTGCTCCCGAAGGTCAGGTCTTCGACCTCGGCTATCGGCACTACGAGGGTCCGCGCGAGGGCCGGGTCCGTGCGCGAAGGGCATTGTTCATCAATGGCGTTCGTACTTGCTTCGGACTGGGGCGCGGTCCATGGGCCAAGGTGCTCCCGATACTGTTCCTGGTTTCGGTCATGGCTCCCGCAGCGGTGCTGTCGGTGATGGCAGGACTGTTGGGGGAAGTGTTCGCAGACGCGCTCAACCTGCCAGGTCCACAGGACTACTACGAAATCGTCTCTCCAATTCTTCTGATATTTGCTGCGATAATCGCTCCGGAGCTTCTCTGCCCTGATCGTAGAAACGGTGTCATTAACCTCTATTTCGTACGTCCGCTATCGTCGAGTGATTACGTACTAGGTAGGTGGCTGTCGTTTTTCGCAGTCAGTTTGGTGTTCATCTACGCAGGACAGGTGGTGCTACTGACGGGGCTCATGTTGGGCTCCCAACAACCACTCGAATACCTCCGGGACAACTGGGCGCATGTCCCTAGGTTCCTGGCGGCTGGGCTTGCGATCGCTGCCGTGACGACGACCATCCCTCTGGCTGCGGCATCGCTGACCACGAGGCGGGCATACGCATCTCTGGCAGTGATCGGTCTGTTCGTGGTTTCGACTGTGATCGTGGGAGCGCTGAGCCCGGTTGAGTGTGTTACAACTTCAGGTCAAGCACCCGGTCCAGCGAGTCAGGCCGCAGGCGATGCCGCGACTTCTGGAGGGGGTTTCGTGGTTACGATTGGAGCCGGAAGTGAATCCGAATCGGGTGGCGCCAACACCGTGTGCGAGCCACGATTTGGGTTCGCCGGGAAGTGGGCACGCCTGGTCGATTTTGGTGGAGTGCCGCTCCAGGTAAGTGATCTGATTTTTGGAACGTACGAGGAAGAGCTTACGCCCGAGAACAATGACAATCGACTCCCAGCAGCAGTCACGGTTGTATGGTGGGCTATCGTCGTCGCGGTCCCTGGTGCGCTCCTTTGGAGTCGCTACAAAAGGTTGGTGACGTGAGCACACAGCCTATGGCATCTGACGCCGCAACGATAGACGTCTCGGAAGTATCCAAGTGGTTCGGCAATGTTGTCGCCGTTAATGACGTATCTCTCAAGGTCTACCCCGGTATCACCGGCCTTCTTGGGCCAAATGGAGCCGGGAAAACAACAATGCTGTATATGATCGCCGGCCTCAGCAGTTGTTCGAGGGGCAGCATCACAGTGCTGGGCCAGCCAGCCCGCGACAATCCCGACCTGTACCGACGCGTCGGGTTTATGCCCGAGCATGAGTCAATATACCCTTTCTTGAATGGCCGGCAGTACGTTGAGACCTCAGCGAGGCTCCACGGAGTGCCAGATGTGTCGGACGCTGCAGCCCGGGCAGTGGAGATGGTTGGGCTGCAGGACGCCCAGAACAGATCAATGGGTGGTTACTCTCGCGGCATGAGACAGAGAATTCGTCTCGCGGCGGCCCTGGTCCACAATCCAGACGTGATCATCCTTGATGAACCCCTGAATGGAACGGACCCTCGCCAGCGGATCGAGTTTCAGGACTCGATGGAGCGACTGGCATCTGAGGGAAAGACGATACTGGTGTCGTCGCACATTCTGGAGGAGGTTGAGACGTTAGCGGGACGGATTCTTCTCGTGCTCAGCGGTAAACTGGCCGCATCGGGCGACTTCCGAGCGATTCGAGCGCGGCTGGACGAACATGCCTACCAGGTCAGGGTTGTCGTTGACCGTCCCAATGAGCTGGCCTCCGAGATTGTCGGCATGGACTCGATCGACTCTGTCGCGTTCTCCGACGACCGCTCACTTATTGTGCATAGTCGTGATGTTGCGGCTCTCCAAACCGCGATTCCTGAACTTGCCCAAAAGCGTGGGATTCGGCTGACCAGGGTCGAGCCCCTCGACGAGTCACTGGAGAGCCTCTTCGAGTACATGGTGGAGCGGTAGATGGTGCCCGTCTTCGTCTTGTCCCTCAGACAGATCACAAGTGTCAGACGCCTGCTGATAGTCAGCCTGCTCGCCATGCTGCCAGTCGCTCTGACTTTGATATTGCGCCTGACTTCGGCAGACGAGAGTGGGGAAGCTCAGGACTTCGTTCGCGACGTAGTCAATGCACTGATTGTAGGCGTGGTTCTACCGATCGTGACTATGGCACTTGCAACTTCCGTATTCGGCAACGACCTAGAAGACAGGACTCTGAGCTTTGTCATGTTGATGCCGATTGCGAGGTGGAAAATTGCGCTCTCCAAGTTGATTGCGCCCATCCTGATTGCAGCCCCGTTCGTAGTACTCAGCGGAGCGGTATCGATATACATAGGACTTGACGGCGACCTTAACACCGTGTTGGCGGTCTGCGCTGGCCTTCTGATCGGCGTCGCCGCGTATGCAGCAGTCTTTACCTGGGCCGGCCTGATTACAACGCGGGCACTCGCATTCGCGATCGTCTATGTCTTCCTCTGGGAGGGCGCCATGAGCGCGCTGGTACCGGGTGTGAAGTACATGAGCGTCAGCGCGTACGCACTGTCGATCATGTATCGACTTAGCGATAGCTCTCTGGAGGCTGTTGCCGAGCAGGTGATAGAGTTTCCGGCGGCGATTGTCGGTGCAGCCCTGGTGCTGGCGGCATTCTGGCTGCTAACTGTCCGGCGGCTCAAGACTATGGATGTACCGTAGCTGTTATTTACTCGTCTTCATCCATTTGCGTCCGCAGTGCCGACTATGGCGCAACCGAATCAGCGGTAAGCTCGCCTCGCCTCGCCGCCGCGGTTAGTCGGACCCTCTTCTGGAACGTTCCCTGGGCATCGTCGGCATTGGCGCCGTTGCCGGCCCAGACCTTCATTGGCGCGGACTGGAGGCCCCTGGCGAATGAGAAGCTCAACTCCCAAGGCGCGCCGACCTCTCTTCCCTTCAGCACGATGGAATTGAGGTTGCAGGTCGCTTCCTCGTCCCCCTGTCCGCCGGACAAGAACATGACTCCAGGTACTGCGGCGGGCACGGCCCTCATTAAGCATTCAACCGTCTTCTCGGCGACCTCTTGAGATGGGGCTCTGGTTGGCGCATCTCGCCCAGACACGACCATGTTCGGCTTGAGGAGAGTGCCTTCCAGGATGACTCGCTGCTCAAGGAGGTAGTCGTACACACGTCGCAACGCGTACTCTGTCACCTCGCCGCACCTATCGATGCTGTGGTCGCCGTCCAACATGACCTCAGGCTCGACTATGGGCACAAGTTCAGCCTCCTGTGCCAGAGCGGCGTATCGCGCCAGAGCGTGGGCGTTGACCTCTACGCAGTAGTCGCTGGGGATAGAGGGTCCGATATTGATTACCGCCCTCCACTTGGTGAAGCGCGCTCCCAGTTCGCGATATTCGGCAAGGCGATCGCGCAGGCCATCGAGTCCCTCAGTAACCATCTCTCCTGGAGCCCCGGCCAAGGGCTGCGCTCCGGTGTCCACTTTGATCCCTGGTAGGATTCCGCGTTGGGACAATATTTCAACAATCGATGTGCCATCGGCGCCACACTGTCTCAGGGTTTCGTCGTAAAGGATAATACCGCTGATGAAATCAGCGACGCCCGCGCTCTTGAAGAGCATCTCGCGATAGTCGCGGCGATTGTCCTCGGTGTTTTCGACACCGAGCCGCGCGAACCTGCCGCCTATTGTCCGAGTGCTCTCGTCCGCGGCCAGAATGCCCTTGCCCGGCGCAACAAGCGCTTTGGCGGTCCCAACTAGCGATAGATCGGTCATCCCTGTCATCCTGTTACACTAAACGGCCCCGGCCAACTCTACCACGCCCCTGTATCGCTGGACGAAGCCGTCGGGCGACAGTCCCGCCACTTTGGCCAGCTTGCAGCACATGTCATAGTTAGCCAGGTCGGACTTCTCCAGACGGATCATATACTTGCGTGCGATCCGGTATGCGTCCCCGTTGATATCCACCGTGCGCACTTTCGTCCGACCCGTGGACGGGTCTCGGAGTTGACTGAATGGCAGTACCTCTATACGGTCTTCCACCAGGCAAATCAGGCCGCCGGTGGCGTCCGAGGCACTGTCCAAACCTTTCAGCAAAAACCTCGCAGCACCGTATCCTAGACTGCGCGTATAGTCGATGTCGAATGGAATAGGAGGATACGATCTCAGCTCGTAGCCCACGTTGAGATCCACTATCTGCAGAGACTCGCCTCGCGACGCGAAACGTCTCTGTACCTCGCGCCTGAGCGCCTTTTCAAGTTGAATGTCCCCGAGGCGCAGATGGCCGTGCTGGTCTCTGGACACTTCAACACCTGGGATGCCGGCCAGTTCCACGGGATCGAACTTTTCAGCGACCCCCTCGGCGACGACGGCGAGGCCGCGATTCTTTCCCATCACCCGCCGCTTGAGAATTGCGGTCTCCAGCACGTCACATACCTGACTAACGCTGATGCGATCTCCCGGAAATTCCTCAGGAATTATTGAAAGAGTGGCTGCTGCAGCCTTGCCGATGCCGAGGGCCAGGTGTCCGGCAGCGCGTCCCATGGCTGTTACGAAATACCAGCGGTTGGTTGTCCTGAAGTCCTCGATCAGGTTTCTGACAATCTCCGTTCCCAGGTGCCTCGCGGTCTCGTAGCCGAAGGTCGGCATTCCTCCTGGGAGTGGGAGGTCGTTGTCGATTGTCTTCGGGATGTGGGCAACCCTGATGCGTTGGCCTGCCTGCCTGGAGACCTCGGAAGCGCTGAAGGCTGTGTCGTCTCCACCGATGGTGACTAGGTAGGAGATTCCCAACTGGCCTAGAGCGGAAACCGTGTTTTCCAGGTGTTCCGGCCTGCGGGTAGGGTTCGCGCGGGACGTGCGGATTATCGATCCGCCTCGATGATGTATCTGGGCCACGTCAGCGATTGCAAGAGGCAGAGTCATGTCGGTCCGGCCCTCCATCAGGTGAGAAAAGCCGTCCAATATGCCGACCACCTCGTAGCCCTGATTGACCGCCTCTATGGTTGCCGCACTAATTGCGCTGTTGATGCCCGGAGCCGGGCCGCCGCCCATCAGAATGCCGACGCGGCCGTCATCACCGTTCAAGAAGATCTTCTCCCCGGACTACTGGACTGGTCCCGGACCATCCGGCGCCAAAGCAACCTTGCGGAGCACACCTACTCACGGTAAGTGGGCGCACTTGCAAGGCTCTATAGTGAATCTGGTCGGGGCGACTGGACTTGAACCAGCGACCTCCACGTCCCGAACGTGGCGCGCTACCGACTGCGCTACGCCCCGATTTCCGCCAATGTATCTAATTGTAACGATTTGGTACTTTGGCGGGCAATAAGGGTTGGCAGGTTGTGTAGGGGGAGACTGTCGTGTTCGAGTACTTGGTGACTCGCTTGACATCCCATTGGGCGCCCATTAGCGTTTAGCCCTGTTAGAAGAAGAGCGAGGCAGGAGTGTACTCATGGTTAGCTTGTCAGTAACCCCTCCGGCGGGTCGTCCCCCGGCTGTAGGCACAAATGGAATGGCGGCTTCGGCCCATCCGCTTGCATCACTGGCGGGCGTGCGAATGATGATGGCTGGCGGTAATGCCTTTGACGCTGCCGTCGCAGTGGCCTCGACTCTCAACGTGTGCGAGCCGTTCATGTCAGGCGCGGCCGGGGTCGGCGTTGCACTCGCTTACGTCGCAGCCGAAGACAGAGTTCGAGCTCTCAACTTCTCTGGCCGGATGCCGGCGGCGGCCGACCCAGACGAATACACGGACAATGACAAGGATGTCGGCATTCGCTCGGCGCTCGTCCCAGGCAACGCAGCCGGTTGGTTGACCTTACACGAGACCTACGGCCGGCTGGAGCGAGAACAGCTATTCCAACCTGCAATAGGATACGCAGAAAACGGAACGCCGATCACGTTCTTCAACGCCAAATCGATTGGGAACTCTGTGCCCCGGCTTTCTATGTTTCCTTCAGCGGGAATCTGGGTAAAGAATGGCAGCGGACCGCGACCTGGCGATAGAGTAAAGCAGCCGCAGCTTGCTGAGTCGCTCAAGGCAATCGCACGCGGCGGTAAAGACGAGTTCTACCGGGGCGAGCTTGCAAGTCGCATAGTCAAAGGCGCACAGGAGCTTGGCGGCCAGTTCACGGAAGAGGACCTGGCGACATACGATGCCGAGTGGTCAGAGCCGATCAGCATTAGTTATCGAGACTACGAAATTTTCTCCGTGCCGCCCAATTCGACAGGTTTTCAGCTCCTTGAAACCCTGAAGCTGATGGAGGGGTTCGAAGGTCCAGACCTGATCTTTCAACATCCCGAAACTCTGCACCTTTACATTGAAAGCGTAAAGCTTGCGGTTGCTGATCGAATCAAGTGGGGCGGGGATCCGGCGTATGTCAAGGCGCCGGTCGACGCGCTCCTGTCAGACGGTTATGCTGAGCAGCAGCGTACCCGCATTGACCGCAACAGCGCCGCTATCGTCTCAGGCGAGCAGTTCAGCCGAATGACCCCTTCAGGGTCGATAAAGGCCGGTAGTCCAGACGCTTTCGACGGAGGCATGACCACGCACTTCGCGGTTGCCGACAGCGACGGAAATGTCGTTTCGGTCACTCAAACTTTGGGCGGCGGATTCGGATCAGCCGTTGCGCCAGGCGGCACTGGGCTCTTCCTGAATAACATGGCCCACTGGTTCGACCTCGAAGAGGGCGCACCCAACCGCCTGGAAGGTGGCAAGCGCGTGGATTTCTGTGTCGCTCCCACGCAGACTTTCAAGGATGGCAAGTTCCACGTCAGCCTCGGCACACCCGGCAGTTGGGGTATCCTTCAGACGACCCCGCAGTTCGTGATGAACGTACTCGACTTTGGAATGAACGTCCAGGAAGCGATCGAAGCCCCACGGCTCCGAGTCTTTGAAGAGCGGCGGGTCGTCATGGAGGAGCGCTTCCCGGCGCCCGTACGCATGGCGTTAGCAGAGAAGGGACACGACATCGAGCTGGCTGAACCGTTCTCCACTACGGTCGGCGGCGCGCAGGGCATACAGGTGAACCGCGAGGAAGGCACATTTCAGGGTGGGGCGGACCCAAGACGTGATGGCACCGCAATCGGTTTCTAGAAGTGTCTGTCTAATGATTACGGACAAGCTTCGATCTTTGACCGCTGGCAGCTAACGTCGTAAACAACCCCAGGATATTCTACGGCTGGTGGATCGTGATCGCCGGTGGGGCTGCGATGTCGATCGCGTCCGGCATCAACTTTCACGGCTTCGGCAACTTCATTATTCCACTTGGTGAGGAGTTCGGCTGGAGCCGAACGACGATTTCGGTAGTCTTCAGTGTCGCGCGGCTGGAGTCAGGACTACTAGGGCCAGCGGAAGGGTGGGCCGTCGACCGCGTCGGCCCTCGCCGACTGATCGCTGTGGGAATACCCCTCATGGGCCTCGGCTACGTCGCTATGAGCCGCATTGACGGTCTTCTGACCTTCTTCTTCGTATACGTGTTCATGATCGCGCTGGGAAACAGCCTGGGGATGAGCACTCCGATCACGGCGGCGGTGGCGAACTGGTTCAATCGCAAGCGGGGCCTTGCCTTTGGGATCATGTGGTCCGGTGTGGGAATCGGCGGCCTATTCGTGCCGGCGCTGGGTTGGCTGGTGGAGACGTATGGATGGCGCCCGGCAGCCTTGATGGTTGGCGTGTTCATAGCCGTGCTGGGCGTTCCCGTCGCAACGGTAATGCGCCACAGACCGGAGCCGTATGGTTACTACCCTGACGGCATAGTGCCAGACGAAGTCCGCGCGTCAGGGGCAGCGCTCAGGCCGCTCATGCCGGACCTGTCCGACGACTTCACGGCGCGAGAGGCGTTGCGGACATCCAGCTTCTGGTTTCTTACGCTGTCGATCATGGCACGCTCTCTCGTCAGCGGGGGCATCGGACTTCACCTCGTGCCGTTCTTCATCGATCTGGGAGCGTCGAGCGTGACCGCAGCCGCTCTTGCGGGGTCGGTCGGACTTATGAGCATTCCTGGCAGGTTCGGCCTGAGCGCTCTTGGAGACTACGTCAACAAACGTTACGTGATGGTCGCGTCGCTCGCTCTGATGGCGGTGTCCATTGTGTTCATGGCGAGGGCGCCCAGCGTGACCGCTGTTATCCCTATTCTCGTCGCGTTTTCGGCCTCGCAGGGCGGTATTTCCGTGATACCGCAGTCGCTGATCGCAGACTACTTTGGACGTCGTTCTTACGCAACGATCCAGGGATTCAGGTCAACCATTCAGATGCTCGGAATCATAGTCGGACCCATCATCAGCGGATACGTGTTCGACACGACAGGAAGCTACACCATCGCCTTTCTGGGATTTTCCGTGGCCGCGTTGGTCTCCATGATCCTGGTGTTCATGGCGAAGCCACCGGTGAGGACGAGGTCAGCTGCGAGGGTCAGGGGATAGAGCCCGAATTCGAACTCTATCCTCCATTGCTGGTCTTGCCGGTACAGGTCCAGATATCCGCAGAAAGGCCGACGTCTTAGAGGTCGGTCTTGGGGATGTCTTTACTTGGATCTACGAATGGTACGCGCACTACTTCGGCGTCCACTATGCCGTCCTTCGGAAGCTGGACCTTGACCTGCGTGCCACGTCTCCAGTGTGATCGCGGCATCACGCCAAGAGCGATGTTCGAGTCCTGGTTGGGCGACCAGAACGCGCTCGTCACGTAACCTACGTCGTCGCCTGAATCGCTGTCCTTGACCAGGTAGAAGTCCTCGTTGTACCAGGTAATGGGTTCTCCACCCATTCTGAGTCCGACCAGCCGCTGCTGAACCCCTTCTTCCTTGATCCCGGCTAGGGCTTTCTTGCCAATGTAGTCGCCCTTGTCCAGATCCACCTGCCAGCCAAGCCGGACCTCGAAAGGGTTGTCCTCAATGTCCATGTCCTGCCCGTAGGACAGAATGCCAGCCTCCAGTCGTCGGATGTGACTGGGGGCGATCACGCCCAGGTTAAATTCTTCTCCCTGTTCCAAGATGTAGGGCCAGACTTCATCAGAGTAGAGCATAGCGTCGTGCAGGTAGATCTCGAATCCGACCTCCGCGGAGAAGCCCGTGCGTGAGATAGTTACAGGGTGTCCGTTCACCGTGTCGTGGATGAGTCCGTAGTAGGGGATGTCCCTCACGTGGGGTCCAACCATCTTTTCTAGCAGATCCACCGACTTGGGGCCCTGGATTTGGACGGGAGACACATCAATCTCGTGAATGTCCACATTGAACCTACCGGAGGAGTTAACTCCCTGGGCCCATAGCAAGACATCTGAGTCGGAGATGCTGAACCAGAACTCATCGTCAGCTACGCGCAGGAGCACCGGGTCGTTGATTATGCCGCCGTACTGGTTGCACAGAATAACGTAGCGAGCCTGCATCGTAGGCACGTGCTGATGAACATCGCGCGTGATCACGTAGTCCACGAAGTCGGCTGCGTCCGGGCCCTTAACCTGGATTTGGCGCTCGACCGCCACGTCCCATATGCTGACGTGCTCGGTCAAAATCTCGTACTCCGCCATCAGCCCGCCATCTTCTGGTTTGATGTAGGCTCTCGGATGATACAGGTGGTTGTAGGTCGTATACGCCCAGCAGCCAGCAGCCTTTGACATGTGCCACCAGGGAGACTTTCTTACCCTGGTGGAGATCAGCATCTGGGCATCGCTGTTTCCGCTCTGCCGCAGATTGATCGGCAGGATTCGATCTTTGAGGCCGTCGATTACAAGAGTCTGCGCCATTCAAGTTCCTCCAGCCATTCGGCTATTGTGCCTGTTACGCCAACTCGATGCGATAGTAGCACTCAGCAATTAGATCAGGTAGCGGTTTCTCGCGTCTGTTGTCTCTTGAAGTTGGAATACACCCACTGAATATCGGAACTCCCTTGCTGTCAGAATAGACTCTCCCTCGATTGATTGCGGTGATGTCGATGTCTAAGCTAGATGTCTCAGGCCAAGTCCGCCCCCTCAAGAATGGCAGGTATCCGCGACTCCCCCCCGATTGCCATTATGTGAGTGCCATCGCACATGTCGCGCACCTCACGGATGAGGCGAGACGTGATGTTTATCCCAGCTGCCGCCCTGTCCTGGGCTCCCTCCATCTCCTCAATGACGCTCGCAGGAACTGATACGCCGGGTAGATTGTCGTTCAGAAACCGAGCCATGCGAGCCGATTTCAGGACGATCATGCCGGCCAGGACAGGGACTCCGAAGCCTCGTGCCGTGTCCATAAAAGTCTCAAATGTCACAGCGTCGAAGACTGCCTGCGTCTGAAAGAAGGACGCGCCCATGCGCACCTTCTCCTCCATGCGGGATAGCTCTGTGTCCAGGTCGTCGGCACCAGGGTTGGCTACGGCACCGGCAAGGATGGATGGTGATCCTCTTAGTTCGTTGCCGTACATGTCGGCACCCGCATTCATAGCCTTGACTGCTTCAAGGAGTGTCTCAGCCTTGAGGTCGAAGACTCCCACGGCGTCTGGGTGATCACCGCGTCCGGGGGGGTCTCCGCTCATGCAGAGAATGTTGGATATCCCCAGCGCGGCTGCGGCAAGGACCTCACCTTCGAGGGCAATGCGATTGCGGTCACGGCCGGTAATCTGCAAGATAGGCTCAATGCCGCGGTCGAGCATGAGATGGGCGGCAGCGATGGGCGCCATGGTCATGTTTGCACCTGGAGAGTCGGTCAGGTTGAAGGCGTCTACCATGCCGCTAAGGGACTCGGCATGCTTTAACAGCCTACCCAGGTCTGTGCCCTTGGGAGGGTTAAGCTCGGTGGTAACCACGAACTTGCCGGACTTCAACGATTCGGCATACGTTTGCAATCGAGCCTCCATTGTCCGACGGCTAACGACATGTCTCATGCGATGTCGTAGGTCGTCTCGCCCTTGTCCAACACTTCCCTGACATCGGTCGCGAATTCAACCAATTCCGATTCGTCGGGAACACCTGTCGAGCGGAGCTTCTCCTTGAACATCTCGAACAGCCAGTCTTCCTCACGTCCTTGGGGAAAGTCGAAGAACTCCCTGTCGAAGTGGGGTAGCTCACCCGGACCGAAGTGTCCCTCGCCCTTCATTGAGTACCCTTCCAGGTTTTCGGTGCCCTTACCGAGCACTTCTCCGGTCTCTACGTAGTGTTCCATAACCGGCTTCATTCCGTACCTCTGGATCGGGCAGACAATCATGCAGACCGCGCACCCGTGGTAAGTAACCATGACTGGGCGGCACCGTTCGTAGATGAGCTTGTTCTTCTCAGCTCCGCGCCACCAGACCTTGTCACGCGTTAGCGCTCGACCCGGGCACCTGTTCACACAGACTTGGCATTCCTGGCAGAAATTGTGGATGCCGTAGTCTGCGGGCTTGTCGTATGTGACAGGCGCGTCGGTGGTGACCAGCATCAGACGGGAGCGCGATCCGAAATGAGGCGACAGGAGCTGTCCGTTCGCGCCGAGCTGCCCCAGTCCGGCGGCGACGAATAGCGGTATGTAAGGCCCGCTGCAATCGTATCCGTCGTGGACCTGCGCGCGGTAACCTCTCGACCTTATGTACTCCGCCAAGTTTAGGCAGCCCGCCTGCTCGTCCTCGTAGGTCTCGAATCGCGCCTGGTCGGCCTCAGGACCTGGACCTGTCTGCGTCATTCGGTAGTCCTGCTCGTAAGCCAGACAGACGGCGTGCTCGAACTTCGCCCAGCGCTTCTTGCCTGAGAACGTATAGTGGCGGTCATGCCTCGTGAAACCTACCTCGCCGAATCCCAGCTCTCGCGCAAACTGCCGAATGTCCTCCGTCAGGTCTTCACCAGCGACCGGCGCACCGGTCGGCTCGACGTCGCCGGACATCAGCCCCTCTTCGTACATCGGCTTCATCCGAGCGTCGTGGCCGGCCCTGAACTCATCGAGGTCGCTCGACTGCGTCACCACAGCCCACTGACGATCGGCAGACTTGTCAACGGCCTGCGACTCCAGGGGATGCTCCCTGCTGTAGAAAGCAACGTCAACTGGCTTCAGAGGAATGCCGGGGACTGATGTGAGATCTTCAGGGACTGGGATCTCTATGTCAGAGTCGCCGTCTCTTCTGCCGGGTCTCCTAATGATGTGACTTATCGACTTGACCACTTTGCCCCTCCTCCCGTGACGACCGTGACGTGGAGTTTACGCTGGTTTAGCCCGCTTTATGATCGAGAGTCGGGCTCCTGTGCTCTTCGCTCTTGTGTTTTTCGTATAGCAGCACTGCTTCTTGCAGTCTCACACTCACACTTCAAGCTTCTTGTAGATGGCCGGACCTTATGCCTTCATCTTGCTCCCCGATGGATCATAAAGAGGCTCCATTGCGACGGTAGCTTGAAGACGCTTGCCAAAGTAGAGCACGTCGACGCCAGTTCCTACTTCAGAGTGGCTCATTGGGAGATAGCCATACACGATTCCTCTGCCTATTGAGTGTCCGAAGTTAGCGCTTGTAACGTACCCAAGCACCTCGTCACCGTCCAGTATTGGCTCCTTTCCCATTACGACGGCGTCGGAATCATCCAAAGTCAAGCAGCACAACTTGCGCTCCGGGCCCTTTGCTCGAACTTCCCCGAGTGCGTCCCTTCCGACAAAAGCTCCCTTTCGCATTCTCACCGCGAATCCAGTGCCTGCCTCATATGGGCTGTATTCGGTGTGGATGTCGTTGCCCCACAACCGGTATCCTTTTTCCAGGCGCAACGAGTCAAATGCCCCTCCGCCGGCGGCGACTACACCGAGTGGCTGGCCCGCCTCCCAGAGAACGTCCCACAACCGCAGGCCCTGTTCGGCAGAGGTGTAAATCTCCCAACCGAGCTCACCTACGTATGAGATGCGCAGGGCCAGTGATGGGACCTCGGCAATCGTAATGGACTTTGAAGTCATGTATGGGAAGCCGGAGTTGGACACGTCATCGTCGCATACGCGACTTAGCAGATCGCGTGCTCTTGGTCCCCACAGTCCGATGCAGCACAGTCCCGAAGAGATGTCGTTCACGGCTACCGATCTGTCGTCAGGTAGATGAGTCTTGATCCAGTCCAGGTCGTGGAGTCCCATTGCTCCGCCAGTGACGACCATGAACCTGTTCTCGCTGAGGCGAGTTACGGTCAGGTCGCATTTGATCCCGCCTGTGGCTGTTAGCATGGGTGTGTATGTAATTGTTCCCACCGGCTTGTTCATCTGATTGGAGGCAAGTCGTTGGAGCGCGTTGAGCGCGCCGGGGCCCGTAACCTCGAATTTGGCGAAGGGAGTGAGGTCGAACATCGCTACCCGTTCGCGAGTTGCGACGTGCTCAGCTGCGACGGTTGGCGACCACTCCCGCGCCTCCCAGCCGGAACGCGACTCGCCCGTAACGGTCAGGGAGTCCAGCAGACCCTCGTTAGTGTCGTACCACTGCGGCCGCTCCCAACCCGCATTCTCGAAGAAGACGGCTCCCAATTCTCTCTGTCGAACATAGAAGGGCGTCAGTCGGATGTTTCTGGGGTTCTCGATCTGTTGACGCGGGTGGATGATGTCGTAGACCTCACGGTATTGCTGAGCGGCCCGCTCGCGGACGTATGGGCGGCTGTACGCGAATGGGTGGAAACGTCGTATGTCGCATTCGCGAAGGTCAGTGGTCGGCTCGCCAGTCACGATCCACTCTGCGACGGCCTTGCCGACGCCTCCAGCGTGCGTTATCCAGACCGCCTGGGCCGACCAGAACCCTTTGACCTGGGACGATTCGCCAAGGACGGGAAAGCCATCCGTGGTGAACGAGAACATGCCGTTGAACTTACGTGTCAGTCCGGCGCCTCTGAGACCTGGCAGCAGTTCCGCCGCCGCCGCCATCGATTTCTCGAAGTGGCTTGGCGTGAACGGCATTTCAGCCGGAGCGACTGGAGCTTCGTCATGTGCGAGGATTTCAGTCGCCTCTACCAGTAGAGGTTCGTGCCGGTAGGAGCCGATGCCATAGCTCTCACCGACTTGCCGGAAGTACAGGGACTCGTCCTGATGCCGCAGGATCGGCTGTGAAACCTCCTCGGTAGCTCCGGCCAAAGCGGGAAGGGGAGTCGTAACGGCGTATAGGTGCTGCATCGGGGACAACGGGATTGGCACGCCAGCCAGTGCGCCGAGTTTCGGAGCCCATATGCCCGCTGCAGCCACTACCAGCTCCGTCTCAACGTCGCCGTGACTCGTTTTGACAGCGATGACACGGCCATTCCGAATGTCAAAGCCTGTGACCTCGACGTTGCTGTAGAATGCCGTGCCATTCGACTCGGCGAATCTCGCCATCGCTTCGGCTGGTCTAGTGGCTTTTGTCTGGATGTCTGAGGGAACGTACAGCGCACCCTTGATGCGGTCTGACAGCATTGGAATCAGGTCCCGCGCTTCGCTGGGGCCGATCAGATGCGCCTCTACACCCCAACTCATGCCATATCCAGCCTTGCGTTTGAGGTCCGTGAGTCGTTCCTGCGTCCAGGCTACTTCCAAGCTGCCTACCGACTTCGCGCATGGCTCTCCGTCTAAATCCAGCCGTTTCCAGAGGTCCACGGTGTAGCTGGCGAAGTTTGCCATGGTCTTTGACGGATTGATCTGGAAGACCAGGCCCGGAGCGTGCGATGTCGATCCTCCGGTTTCGAATAGAGGACCCTGCTCGAGAACTACGACATTTCGCCATCCGAGCTCAGCCAAGTGGTAGGCGACGCTACAGCCTGCGATCCCGGCGCCGACAATGACCGCTCTGGCTTTAGTGGGAAACCTGCTTTCAGCCATCTCTCGTCCCCCGTCGAAACTGAGGCGGAATCAAGTCAGTTTGGCGCTGCAATAAGCTCTGGACTATGAACAGACCGAAGTTGCAAGTTAATTCCTGAAAGTGTGATTGCATTCTACCCCACGTTGTCCAATCGGTTAAGGTCTAAGGACGCAGTCTGGCTCATATTCACCGGAGGATGGTCTGGGAGGCTTTGGATCGGCGCGAGGATTGAGCTCATGCCGGAATTCTTGACTCTCATTTCTGCGCTATGCTAGCTTTCTTGAAATAGCTAAAGGCAGTGAAGGGGAGTAGTAGAGGTCGGTATCGGCCCAAAGAGAGCCGGGGAAAGGTGAGAGCCCGGCGCAGTGACCGACTCGAACTCGCCCTTGAGCCTCCGGCCCGAACATGGTTTCAGTAAGGCTGGACGGTCAGCACCGTTAAAGCGTAATGAGTGTCCGCAGGCTTGCGGAAATCAGGGTGGTACCGCGGGTATTGAAACGATGGCCCGTCCCTAGAAGGGGGCGGGTTTTTTTGTTGGACAAAATCTGGGCATAGACAATTGAGGGCCAGCACCCAGGCTCGCGGCAGCCGGAGGAAGTGTCTCTATGGCAACAACAACACAGAGTTCCCGTATGTCCTACGACCATCGGGATATGCAGGCGAAATGGAGCGACCGCTGGGAAGACGGCGGGATCTACGCCGTCGCTGACGACGATCCGCGTCCAAAGTGGTATGAACTCCATATGTATCCGTACCCGTCCGGAGACCTCCATGTTGGCCACTGGTTCGCCATGACCGGTGCGGACGTCCACGCCCGGTACATGCGCATGAAGGGATATAACGTCCTCCATCCAATGGGGTTCGATGCCTTCGGCCTGAACGCTGAGAACGCCGCCATCAAGAACGGCGTTCACCCGCACACGTGGACCATGTCCAACATCGAAAACATGCGCCGACAGCTCAGGTCGATGGGGCCGATGTACGACTGGGAACGCGAAGTCGTCACCTGTATCCCTGACTACTACAAGTGGAACCAGTGGTTCTTCCTGCAACTCTACAAGAATGGGCTCGCGTACAGGGCCGACGCCCCGGTCAACTGGTGCCCATCATGCCAGACAGTTCTCGCAAATGAGCAGGTCATCAATGGATTCTGCGAACGATGCGACACGGCGGTCGCCCACAAAGACATGGAGCAGTGGTTCTTCAAAATTACCGACTATGCCGATGAGTTGCTCGATCACTCCAAGATGGACTGGCCCGACCGCATCAACACGATGCAGACGAACTGGATTGGGCGCTCCAAAGGTGTAGAAGTAGATTTCGACATTTCCGAGTACGGCCTGGATGAGCAGGCGATTCGCACCTTCACGACACGAATCGACACTGTGTTCGGAGTTACGTTCATCGTGCTGGCGCCAGAGCACCCTCTGGTCGACAAGCTGACCACGAGTGAGCACCGCGACGAAGTGACCGCATACGTCGAGCAGGCGCGTCTTCAGACCGAAATCGAACGGCTGTCAACCGAGAAGGAGAAGACGGGGGTCTTCACTGGGGCCTTCGCCGTCAACAAGCTGAATGGCGAGCGTGTCCCGATCCTGGTGGCCGACTACGTCCTCCTGAGCTACGGCACGGGAATGGTAATGGGTGTCCCGGCTCACGACGAGCGCGACTTTATCTTCGCCACAAAAAATGGGCTGCCGATCCGCGTCGTTATCGCTCCTCCAGCCTGGGACGGCTCCAAACTGGACGAGGCGTACATAGCTCCGGGAACGCAGGTCAACTCCGGCCAGTTTGACGGAATTCCGAACTCGGAAGGTCTGGAACGGATTGCAGACTTCATAGAAGCCAACGGCTGGGGAGAGCGCTCGGTCAACTATCGGATGCGCGACTGGCTAATCAGCCGTCAACGCTATTGGGGAACTCCGATTCCGGTTGTGTACTGCGAGAAGTGCGGCGAGACGCCGGTGCCTGAATCCGACCTTCCTGTCCTGCTGCCGGAGGACGCTGAGTTTCTGCCGACAGGCGACTCCCCACTGGCGCTGCATGAAGGATTCGTCAACGCTACGTGTCCCGATTGCGGGAGCCCCGCAAAGCGCGAAACAGACACGATGGACACGTTCGTCGATTCATCGTGGTACTTCCTGCGGTACGCAAGTCCTAAATTCGAGGACGGCCCGTTCGATCCCAACGCTCTTGAACAGTGGGGCGCTGTGGACCAGTACACCGGCGGCGTCGAGCACGCGGTTATGCACCTCCTGTACGCGCGTTTCTTTGTAAAGGCGCTACGTGACCTTGGCTATGTCGAATTCGACGAGCCATTTGTTAGGCTGGTGAACCAGGGCACAATAGTCTTCAACCATCAGAAGATGAGCAAGTCCCGAGGCAACGTGATTGCGCCGGATGCCTATGTCTCGGATGTTGGGGCTGACGTTGTCCGTACTTACATGATGTTCATGGGCCCGTGGGAGGCGGGCGGCGAGTGGAATGACGATGGAATCAACGGCATGGCGCGCTGGACCAACCGAGTTTGGGACCTCGCTAACCGTGACGCAGGTGTCCTGGACGAGTCGGACACTCACCCAGATGCCGTACGCGGTCTCAGGCGACTCATGCATCAGACAATTCGCAAAGTCACCGAAGATGTGGAGCGGTTCAAGTTCAACACAGGGATAGCTGCCATGATGGAGTTCTCCAACGTCTTGGGTCAGGCGTGGGACTCGGGAGCTATCGACTCTTCGGCGTGGAACGAGTCGATCAGGAATCTGGCACTGATGATGTCTCCGGTTACTCCGTTCCTTGCGGAGGAGATCTGGGAGCGTGTGGGAGGGCCTTTCAGTGTACACCAGCAGCCGTGGCCCACATGGGACCCTGACCTGGCGGCCGACGAAACGATTACCCTGGTTGTGCAGGTCAATGGGCGTCTGCGAGACCGAATCGAGGTGCCGGCAGACATCTCTGAAGACGATGCCAAGACGAGGGCACTGGAGTCAGACAGGGTGGCGGCACACACTGAAGGAAAGCAGGTACGGCGCGTCATCTACGTGCCGGGGCGACTGGTGAACGTGGTCGCTACCTAGCTGGCAATAGGTCGAGACGAAACGTTCCCGTGTCGCTTACATTAGGGTAGGCGGCACGTGTTCGTTTACGCGATCACCTTGAAGTTGTACTGGGTCGTGTTCAGCGAGCCGTCGGAGAACCGACCCATACGAAGCGTTGAGATATCTACCAGTTTTGACTCTCCGTCCATGATCAGTTCCGACATGCACACGCCCACCGCCGGGGCGAGCTTGAATCCGTGACCGCTGAATCCGGTGCAGATGTAAAGCCCGTCGATTCCATCGACTCGGTCCATTACGGGGTGCAGGTCGGGCGTCGTGGTGTACAGACCGGCATAGCCATGCGCCAGCTGCCCGTCGGCGATCCCGGGTATGCGCAGAGCCAGCCTGCTCCAGACGTCCTGCACGTAGTCCGTGCTGGCCCTCTGGTTGTAGGTGTCGGGATCTGCCTCTTCCTCCCTGTTGCCGTTGCCGACCAGCGTCAGGTTGTCGGCCTCCGGTCTGAAGTAGATCAGGTTCGCCATGTCTCCGCCGCCGGGGTGATGGCCGACGCCTGTCTCTGACCTTCTGATGAGGATTACCTCATGCCGGGTCGCAAGCAGTGGGAGTTCAATGTCGAGATGCCCCAGGAATCGGGATGACCAGGGGCCAGTCGCAATCACTACGGTATCGGTCGAGTACTCTTCAGTCGCCGTTCTGACTGCCACTACGCGGCCGTTCTCTACTTCTACCCGCGTAGCGGGCGACTCCAGGACAACCGAGGCTCCAAGCTCTCTAGCTCGGGTAGTGAATGCCAGCGCTGTCCCCGATGGGTCGCCGTGTCCAGACTGGTCCTCCCAGGCGAAGTGCTCGTCTTCGCCGAGATGAAAGTCGGGCGCAAGCACCTTCGCGTCCTGCCAGCTTACAATCTGGGTGTCGATCCCCACTTGCTGCTGCATTTCGATGTTGTGTCGGAAGCCCTCCGATTCGTGGTCTGGGGCGATGACCATGTATCCGGTCCTGACGAAGCCAGGGTCTCCGTCTCCACCTATTGTCTCGCTCCAGTTCTGGAAGACGCGAAGACTCTCCCAGGCGAGGCGCGCGTTGACCTCGGTAGAGTAGTGCATTCTGATGGCGCCTGAGGATCGCCCGGTGGACCCCGAACCGAGGGTATCGCGTTCCAACAGCACGGAGTTATTGACGCCTCTGTCTGCGAGGTTGTACAGAATGCTGGCACCCATCACACCGCCGCCGATTACGACGACATCCGTTGTTACGGCCATCGAATTACGCCTCCCGTGATATTTCGCATATAATACTCGCGCTGCGAACAGTGCACAACGCGGCGTGTTCCTCTCGTACTAGTTACTCAACTCTTCCGATTCAATGCGCGCAGGTGCGATCTACCAAGGGGAGAAAAAGCATGGAGTTCAATGTTGCGGTTCTGCCGGGAGACGGCATCGGACCTGACGTAATCGCCGAGGCCGTGAAGGTATTGGATGCCGTTGGTCGTCGTTTCGGTCACACTTTCAACACTGAAACCGGAAGGGTCGGTGGCAACGCGATCGACGATTTCGGCACTCCTCTTCCTGATCAGACTATCGATCTCTGTCGGAGGTCGGACGCTATCCTATTCGGCGCCGTCGGCGGTCCGAAGTGGGACGATCCGCAGAACACTGTCAGGCCTGAAGACGGAATACTCGCGATCAGGAAGAGCCTAGGACTCTTCGCTAATCTCCGACCGGTAAAGGTTTACCCGGCGCTCATCAACTCCAGCCCTATCAAGCCGTCGTTGCTGGAAGGCGTCGACATGATCGTCCTGCGGGAACTGACCGGAGGCCTATACTTCGCGAAGCCAAAGAGACGTTGGACAACCAAGACCGGGCGCCGAGGTGTGGATACCCTGCGGTACACGGAGCATGAGATCGAACGAATCGTAAGGGTCGCCTTCGAACTGGCCAAGTCTCGCAGCGGGCGCCTTACCAGTGTGGACAAGGCCAACGTACTTGAGACTTCCAGGTTGTGGCGTCAGGTCGTGGACGAGGTCCACGAGGATTACCCCGACATTGAACTGGAGCACATCCTGGTTGATGCCGCTGCCATGGCGCTTATTCGTAACCCAGCCCACTACGACGTGATCGTTGCCGAGAACATGTTTGGCGACATACTCACGGATGAGGCGGCGGTGCTTACGGGTTCGATGGGGATGCAACCGTCGGCCTCGCTTGCCGGAATGCCCGGATCTTCGACCGACACCGTCAGTCTCTACGAACCAATCCACGGCTCGGCTCCGGACATAGCGGGTCAGGGTATAGCCAACCCTATCGGCATGGTGCTCAGCATGGCAATGATGCTCGGGCTCTCATTCGGACTCGACGAGGAGGCGAGTGCGGTCGAGGCGGCGGTCGAAGGAGTCCTTGCGGAGGGCTATCGCACGGCTGACATAGCCTCTGATGGAGGCGACATGGTCAGCACGGAGCACATGGGTACGGTTCTCGCGGGAAGGGTATGAGATCTGAGGCTCGTCGGTCTGCCAGTCTATCTTGAAACGGCGGTTTGCTATCCTCAAAATGGGATGGTCTATCGGCAAATGCGACGAGGGGAGTAAATCATAGTGTCCAAGACATCGCCAACCAGAATCCTGATGCCTGTTGCGACCTCGGATACCGCCGAGACCAAGTTTCGTTTCTTCTTCGAGTTGTCGTCCGGATTGGAAAGCCATGTGACTCTGCTATCAGTGATTGATCCAGATACGCTGGGTGAAGACGAACAGGCTGCGATTAACACTGACGAAGGAAGAGAACGTATTGAACGCCCGTATCTGGACTCACTTACTAAACTGGCTGATTCCGTCGATATTGAGCGGTCAAAAATTGAAGCTCTGGTCATGTTTGGGCGCCCTTCCGGAGAAATAATCCGACAGGCTGAGGATGGTTACAATCTGATCGCCATGTTCACTCACGCTAGGGGAGCTATCCAAAGAGGTTTCCTGGGAAGTGTCACCGATGAGGTCATAAGGCACTCAAACATACCAGTCATTACTGCGGCGCCCAGCTCGTTGAACCAACTGTCTGAGCGTCTGGAAACACTGATAGTCCCACTGGACGGATCGAGTACAGCCGAGAGTGCACTGCGTCCCGCTGGTGATTTGGCGTTGAATCTAGATCTAAAAGTGATACTCGTCCGCAGTGCGGACCACGCGGGTACTCACACACCGGTGAGTGCCGCATTCCTGTCCATTGCTGACGACGTGGACATGGAGGAGATGTCTGACCGTACGATGCAGCCATACCTCGACGATAAGGCTCAGGCTCTATCAGAGCGAGGGATAACGGTCGCAACGAGAATTCTAAGGGGAAGCGCGGCCTTCCAGATAGCTGAGGTTGCCCACGAAACAACCGGCTCGATGGCCGTGATGACTACTCATGGTCGTTCCGGTTTCAGGCGTCTGGTCATCGGCTCGGTTACTGACGCGGTGATCCGCAACTCAGGACGCCCTGTGATGGTGATACCTCCAGTATCATAAGACTTCGTTTGACAGATTCCCGCTGTAACCACTCCACTGTGCTGCGCCTGTTTGACGCCACTTTTTGCCCGTAACTAGAATGAGGCAGATTAAGTGAGCAGGAGGACTGTTATGGCGAGGTCGGCTTCCTCTGGCGATATGCCGAGAGCCTATGATCCGGGTTCAGTAGAAGGCCCGATCTATGCATTCTGGGACGAGAGCGGGTTCTTCAGGCCTGAGATCGATCACTCAAAGAAGCCGTTCGTCGTTATCATGCCGCCACCCAACGTGACCGGCGAGCTGCACATGGGACACGCCCTGACCATCGCCGTCGAAGACCTCATGGTCAGGTGGCACCGTATGCTCGGTGAGCCTTCTCTCTATCTTCCAGGCTCGGACCATGCGGGAATCGCCACACAGGTGGTTGTAGAGCGTCAGATCGCATCCGACGGCATGAGCCGACACGATCTGGGACGTGATAGATTCATCGAACGAGTCTGGTCCTGGGTGGACGATTACGGCGACCGGATCTACAGGCAGACCCAGCGACTCGGCGCATCGTGCGACTGGAGCCGCAAGGCATTCACCCTTGATCCCGGACCGGCGCTGGCCGTCAGGACTACTTTCGTAAACCTGTACAACAAGGGCTTGATCTACAAGGGAACTCGCATAACGAATTGGTGTCCCAGGTGCCGGACCGCGCTTTCCGACCTCGAAGTCAAGCATCAAGAAGAGAAATCCGGGCTGTATCGCATTCGTTATCCACTTGAAGACGGTTCTGGCTATCTGACCATTGCCACCACAAGGCCCGAGACAATGCTTGGCGACACTGCGGTGGCGGTTAACCCGGATGATGAACGGTACGCAGACTACATTGGCAAGCGGGTGACGCTGCCAATCATTGGTAGGTCGATCCCAGTTATTGCGGACGAGGCGGTCGAGCTTGAGTTTGGTACAGGTGCGCTGAAGGTCACTCCCGGCCATGATTCGACCGACTATGAGATAGGCGAGCGCAACGGCCTGGATACCGTGAACATCCTGAATCTGGACGGTACGCTCAACGAACATGCCCATCCATTTTCTGGACTCACAGTTACCGAGGCCCGACCAAAGGTCGTTGCTCGTCTTGAGGACGAAGGCATACTCGAGGCCGTCGAAGACTTCAGGCACGCTGTTGGGCACTGTGACCGCTGCGACGAGGTCGTCGAACCTATAGTTACCGACCAGTGGTACGTTAGGATGGAGCCGCTGGCAGAGCCGGCTCGCGCTGCCGTTGTGGATGGCGATATCAGCATCGTTCCTGAGCGATTTACAAAGGTTTATCTCAACTGGATGGACAACATCAGGGACTGGCCAATCAGCCGGCAGCTATGGTGGGGTCACCGTATTCCGGTCTGGTATTGCGAGTCCGGTCATCTGATCGTAGAACTCGATGACCCGACCTCGTGCCCCGAGTGCGGTAGCGCCGAACTCCAACGTGATCCCGATGTTCTTGACACCTGGTTCAGCTCTGGGCTGTGGACCCATTCGACGCTCGGTTGGCCTGGCGACAGCGAAGACTTCGACTACTTTTACCCGACGTCCGTTATGGAAACCGGACACGACATCCTGTTCTTCTGGGTAGCCAGAATGATTTTCATGTCGATAGAGAACACGGGAGAGATCCCGTTCCACACAGTCTATCTGCATGGTCTGGTTCGCGACCCCGAAGGCGTGAAGATGAGCAAGACCAAAGGGAACGTTGTAGATCCCCTGGAGCTTGTTGACATTTATGGCGCCGATGCCGTGCGGTTCGCACTGACCACCGGGACGTCCGCCGGGAATGACATGCGGATGAACGAGCAGAAACTGGAGGCCAGCCGCAACTTCGTAAACAAGCTTTGGAATGCCGCTCGTTTCGTCATAACAAATCTTGAAAGCGCCCTCGGTCTGGAGGGGTGGCAAGATATCGGTGCGCCTGAGCATCGAGAGGACCGCTGGATAGTCAGCAGGCTCAATCGTGTGGCTGACCAGGTGGACTCGCACATGCGGGCGTACCAGTTCGGCGAGGCGCAGCGCGTCATCCATGACTTCCTGTGGTACGAGTACTGTGACTGGTACATCGAGATGTCCAAGATTAGGCTCAGGTCGGGAATTGGGCCATCGCCCCTACCGGTGTTGGCGCATGTGCTTGAGAAGACTCTCAGGTTACTCCACCCGTTCCTGCCATTCGCTACCGAGGAGATCTGGAGCAGGCTGACAGCAGCGCTTCCTCAGGTGGAAGACCCTCCAGAGGCGGCCATAGTTGCGCCGTACCCACAGGCAGACTCATCTCAGTACGATGTCGAGGCTGAGAGGGAAGTTGAATCGGTCGTTGAACTCGTACGCGCAGCTCGCAATCTCAGGGCTGAATTCAGGATCGATAGTAGCCAGAGGCTTTCGGCACACTTGGCTGTCGCCAATGCCACCTCCTCGCTCTTCGAGGACTCGCTGGGATTCATTCAGTCACAGGCTCGAATCGACCTGGAGGTCGAATCCGGGCAGACATCGCGCCAAGGTCCTTCCGACCAGGCCGTACAGGTGCTGAACGCGGGAACGCTGGCCGTTTCGCTGGGAGGTCTTGTTGATCTCGCCGAAGAGACAGACCGCTTAAAGAGCGAACTAGAGGACCTTCGCAAGTATCAGGCCAGAGTTTCCAAGAACCTGAAGAACCACAATTTCGTAAGCCGCGCTCCCGAAGAAGTAGTCGAGAGGGAACGAGACCGGCTGTCCGATACCGGGATGCGCATCAGTCGCCTGGTCGAAATTCTTGAACGTCTGGCGGGTTAGGCGACACGCCCGTCCACTAGGTTCACCGCAATCCTACGCTCGGCCCTCCCCACCGTTGACCGTGACGGCAAGGTAGTTATTGCCGCTGCTGCGGTTCGTTCTCTGGGATACGGGTTCCTCAGCGTCTTTCTGGGCGTCTACCTGGACCTGCTCGAATTCACGCCGGTCCAGGCCGGCCTGGTCTTCAGTGCGATCATGGCGGGTGGGACGCTGTCCAACGTGATTGCGAGTTGGCGAGGCGACGCGATTGGTCGACGGCGTATGCTGATCGTCATGGCGGCTCTGATGGGTGTAGGCGGTTTGCTGTTTCCACTTACCGAGCAGACAGCCCTACTGGTTGCAATCTCGTTAATCGCGATGACCACATCGACTGGCGGCGACCGCACGGCCTTTCTTTCTATTGACATGGCGATCCTTGCGCAGTCGGGCAGCCCTGCCCAGCGCACGGCCCTGTTCAGCCTGTACAACCTGGCGGGAAGACTGACAAAGGCAGTGGGTTCGCTCATGATCGCGCTCCCGGCCGGCCTGCAGTATCTGTTTGGGGTTGACGAAGTAGCGTCATACAAGTTGATGTTTCTCATTTACGCAGTTTCCGCGGTCTGCGGTCTCGCGATCTATTGGAGGCTCAGCCCGCAGGCCGAGCCTTTGGTTGATCGATCGGCAAGTGCCGAAGAGCCCCAGGCGATGTCTCGCAGTTCCAGGTCGATCATGATCCAGCTATCGCTGCTGTTCAGCCTCGACTCTCTCGGCGGCGGGTTTATGGTCTATAGCTTCATGTCGTACTTCTTCGCCAACAGGTTCGACATGGGGGCCGAGACCATAGCAGTGATCTTCTTCGTGGGTCAGCTATTGAATTCCATATCCATAATCCTTGCAGCCCCGACTGCTAGGCGGATCGGTCTGATACTGACGATGGCTGGATCCCAGGGTCTGGCGAACTCGATGATGATTCTGTTGGCCCTTACTGGTAACCCGCTGCTCGCGGTCCTTTTCTTCATGGCCCGAGAGCTGATCAACGACATGGATATCCCCACACGCCAAGCCTACTCGATGGCGATAGTACCTCCTGAAGCCCGCACGTCAACAGCCGGGATGACGAACTTAGGCAGGACGCTCGCACAGGCGGTCACACCAGCAATTGCAGGACTCGTCGCCAGCACAACCGCACTTGGTGTTCCAATCATAATCGGCAGTGTTATCAAGCTCGCCTACAACGGCGCTCTGTATGCAATGTTCAGAACAATCAGGGCGCCTGAGGAAGAGTCGGCGAATTAACGCATTACATTACCGCAGATTGTACGTGTAGTGCTGGGGGCCCTCTTCCAGGTCCCATGCGGAGAACCACCTGTTGACGTACGGCAGCAGATCGCGCGACAGACCTGCGCGCTGAAGCTCCCGGTCTGTCAGGGCTCGCGACAAGGACTCCTGCAGCCTCGCCCTGACCTCCGACTTGTCCAGTTTGAGGAATTCGCCGTCCCTCAAGAGGATCTCGCCCTCTACCATAACCGTGTCCACGTCCAGTCCTTTGCCGCGATACACAAGGGCATCGACGATGTCCGTGTCCGGGTGGAGGTAGGGATCCTCGATGCGGTCGAGTTCGACCAGGACCAGATCGGCTTGTTTGCCAGGCTCTATCGTACCGACATCTTCGAAGAACGTTACTTTTGCGCCATTAGCGGTTGCCAGCTCCAGAACATCGTGTGAAGTGGGGTAGGGGGAGTCGAGTCCAGGTTCGCGGTGAACCTTCTGGGCCATCCTCATCTCCTGGAGGATGTCGTTATCGTCGTTTATCCCGGCCTCGTCGATGCCAAGCGCCACCGTGACTCCCGCCTCAAGTAGCCGGTTGATCGGAGCGACGCCGCTCTTCAACCTCAGGTTCGAGCTTGGGTTTGTGCAGATTGCAGTAGCTGTCTCGCCAAGGACATCTATATCGGACTCCGAAAGCCAGACGCCGTGGGCGCAAGACACCTCGGGACCTAGAATTCCGAGCTCTGACAGGTGCGCCAGAGGCGTCCCGTTCCAGTGACGCGTGCCGTACATCCTCTGGTAGATCGTCTCCTGCAGGTGAATGTGGAATCCGGTCCCGTTCGACCGCGCGAAGTCGCTAATCGCTGTTAGCATCTCGTCAGAGCACCAGTGGACATTGTGAGGGCTGACGAAGATGTTTGTGCGGGAACCCTTACGCCGAGCGTGCAGCTCGCCACATGCAGACAAGTACTCTTCCAGCGAGATTGGCCGGACATTGATTTGGTCGCGTGCCCTGTCAGACAATTCGGCAGGAAGCGTGGACAGAAACCTGGCGTCATCTTCATACACGAGATGGTTCTGATCGCGAGTTGAGAGGGAGAAGGCTACCCTCATGCCGCTGTCTTCATAGGCGTTCACGATCTCAGAAGCGGCGGCGTAGAGGTCGACACCGAGAGGAAGCCGTGCCGCCATGTGGTTGTGCTGGACGGTCGTGATTCCGGATTCGATCATCTGGATCGCACACCACAGGGTGTCGAGATAGGGGTCAACATCGCGGATTGCCCACCTGGCGACTATCCAACTCTCCAGCGGCGCGTCCAGGACGCCGAGCTGGAAGGGCGTTAACCCCACATGGTGATGAGAGTTGATGAGACCGGGGATTACCGTGTGACGATCGGAGCCAACGACCTCAGCTTCAGGATATTTGTGCCGAATATCGTCGAATCGTCCGACTTCGACAATGGCACCGTTTTCTACAGCCACTGCTCCGTCTTGCACAATCTCGGCGGCACTCCTGCCGGTGACACGGCAAACTACCTGACGACCTCTGACGAGTGTTGCTGACAACGCTACCTCACCGAGTGGTAAATCGAATTGAAAAGCAGCTTGTAGGTGCCGCGTGCCTGCGCTCTGAAGTGCGGTCTGAAACCAAAGAGAATGACTTTTCCCAACCCCAAGGGGATGGAGGATATTGCGGAAAGCCCTGCTATCCTTCGTTGTCCGATTAGCCAACCACTCAGAAGAGTCTCGTCCTGCGAGAAGCTCGCAATCACGGTTCCCTTTTGAACGCGATAGGCTGGACCGTTCATGAATAGCGCCGCGGTCTGTTCGGGCATCCCGAACCCGATTGGGTGGTCCGTATCTACCTTGATGCTTAGGAGGCTCCCTGGGGCGAAGAACTCCGAGTTCGTCAGCCTCGCCAACGGGTTAGACACTGGTAGATCAAGTTTCCTGGACAGAAAACGCGCTGAATCGTCCCACGCGATGATCGTTCCTCCTCGTTCGACAAACTGCTTAAGGCCGGCCACTCCTCGGTCGCCCAAGCCACCTGAAAATTTCGATGAATAGTGCGCGCGGCTGAAGCCGCGGTGGAGCTGACGAACCAGTTGATGGGGAATGATTATGCAGTCGAACCGCGTGTCCAGCCTGTCCTCGCGTACATCGTGATCGACAATCGAAGTGTACTCAAATCCGTATTGGTCGAATACGAACCGCGTCCAGCCCTCCTCTATGCAAGGTACGTAGCTGGCGTACAGGCCTATCCTCGGGGGCCTCATCAGCTTCAGACCCTCGGATGGTCTGTGCCACAGCGCCTCCACGTCAATGCTGGCAGAAAAATCTGTGAGCACCTCCTGGAATGCCTTTGAGTCAGGGACGACCCAGGTGCCGGGTCTCAGGGTGATGTCATCGCATTCCAGTGTCGACATCGCTCTGAATACGGGGTGCTGTCCGAACAGGAGCTTGTTGACTAGAGCCGAGCCGGCGTTCGACTGCGGGCAGACAGCATACGCAGGGGCATAGGGGTCCACTCGATTCGCGAAAGTCCGGTGACTGTCCGGCTCATCGTTTACAGCTCTGGTCTTCAACTCAATCGGCTGTTCGAGTTCAAGGCACGTTACCCCCATCTTGAGGGGTAAGCTGTGCGCCGTCGCGTCATACGGACGCTTCGGCGGTCCGCCGGGATACTGCCGGATATCCGGGTATCGCTGCCGCTCCAGCATGGTCTTTGCGAATGACCCATAGGGTTGGCGAACCAGCACCAGCCTATCGCCTTCTTCTATGGTCAGACTGTCAAACTTTGCGTTCTCTTCGGATTCAACAACATCGACATCAGCCCAACGAAGAATATCGGTTAGTTCGTCTGCAGCGCTCCGGTCGTGCTGACGTCTGGGTATCACGAAAGCGAATGGGCTTCCCGTGCGCTCGGTGGCTCGCTTAAGGACTTCAAAAGAATTCCTGACCCACCACTCGCGGTTTTTGGCAGCGTGATCCAGACATGCCATCGACGCGGACTGGTCGTACTCCACGATGTCTTGCAGGGTCCAGCGTCCACCGGGCCAGGGCATGGGATGGTTCCACGACCTGACCTTCGGCAGCTCGCCCCTGTCGTCTCTCAGCGCTGACTTTGGCAGCTCGATTGGAGTGGCGATCCGAACGCTGGCCGCCTCGGAGAGAACCCGTACTCCTCCATGGTAGTGCGGGTACGAACGGCTCGGACTGTATGAGTCATAGACCATGTTGACGCCGACCCCGGCCTTGCCCTCTGCGGTGAGCTGTGCGGCCATGTAGGTTCCCAACACGGAGAGTTCGCTTTGGAGCACTGGGTCCACATTGGGGCCAACAGGATCGACCAAAGGAGGCAGGATCATGCGCATCCCGTCGGACCTGGTCTGGTGAATGTCATACGTGATGTGGGGACGCCATGCGTTGTGAACCTGGTCCACTACGAGCCGTGTCTCACATTGTGTGAACATGAACCAGTCTCGGTTGTTATCGTGGCCTGTGTACTTGTGATACAGGTACGGGGGTATAGCACCCTCGAAATGTGTTCCCACCGATGCGTCGTACCAGTCTTTGACGCGTACCAGGCCGTCAGGATTGAGGCTGGGAACCAGTAGCAGGATCACGTTGTCCAGGATTGACTGTACCCGCGGCTCATTGGACGAGGCCAGAAGGTGCGCCAGGGTCAGCGCCATCTGGGATGCTCCGACCTCGGTGGCGTGGATGCTGCAAGTGATGGCCACGACCGCACGAGCCTCTTCGATGGCACCGCTAACTTCCACTCCTTCCAGTTTGCGGGGGTCTGAAAGGGACTGTTGGATCTCCCTGTACTCTTCGATTCGGGACAGGTTATCCGCCGAGCTGATAGTGCATAGCAGAAAGGGGTGGTCTTCGGTCGTTCTACCGATCTCAGTGACCGTCATCCGATCGGTTTGGCCTTCGATCAACCGAAGGTACTGAACGATCTCCGGCCAACCCGCAAGCGATCGATCCGAGCCGACCTCGAAACCCAGGAACTGCTCTGGTGTGGTAATATCCCTCATTGAGCCTGAAAATCTGACTGATCTGAAGTGGTCATTTTGGGTTTGGGTCCCAGCATTTCCGAAGGACCCCGGCCCCGGATAGGATACAGTACGTCGCAGTTCAGCGCAGGAGTCTAGCAGAAACCATGTCCGAAACCCAACAGACCTTTCTAGTTGTAACGCCTCACCCGGATGATGCGGAAGGTGGCGCCGGAGGCACCATCGCAAAGTGGACTTCCGAGGGCAAAAGGGTCGTACTGGTCGTATGTACCAACGGAGATAAGGGGACTAGTGATCGGAACATCGAACCCAGGGCGCTCGCAGAAACTCGGGAGAGGGAGCAGCTGAACGCCGCCAAAATGCTCAGCATAGATGAGGTTGTGTTTCTGCGCTTCCCGGACCAGAACCTAGAGGACTGTGTCGATTTCAGGAAGGCGCTGGTCAGGCAGATCAGAAAACATCGCCCCGACCTCGTCTTGACTATCGACCCTAACCGACCTTACATCCGGCACCGTGACCACTTTATGACCGGGAGGGTCACGTTGGACGCGGTTTTTCCGTACGCGCGTGATCACCTTGCCTTCCCCGATTTGATAGACGAGGGTCTCGAACCGTTTAATGTGCGTGAGGTCTGGTTGTTCAGGTCGGAAGACCCAGATACGTACATAGACATTACGGACACGTTCGAGACCAAGATGGACTCCCTATACTGCCATGTGAGTCAGATGTCCAGGCCCAGGGATGTAGCCTCATCGCGTTCCAAGGAACGCGCCGCCGAGACGGGAAAGAGCATTGGTGGTGGGCTCGCCGAGTCGTTTAAGCGGATAGTTATAGGACGCTAGTCCGGCTCCACTTCTTCGATCTTGGGGAGCTTCCCGGAACTCCTCAGAAGTGTCAGAGCCTGCTTCTCGAGCTGGCGGACACGCTCACGAGTCACTCCCAACTCACGGCCGACCTCTTCCAGCGTACGGGGTCGATCGTCAATAAAGCCAAACCTGAGCGCGAGTACCATCCTCAGTCGTGGCGGAATGTCGTCCAGGGCTTCAATCACGTCCTCACGTGTCAACAGTCGCATGGCGACTTCGTCTGGAGTACGTCCGCTGGTGTCCTGGATGAAATCCTCAAGCGTGGACTCTTCCTCTCCGACCGGCGTTCCCAGTGAGATCGTGTGTTGCCGTTGTCGCATCAGGGTCTCGACCTGTTCAGGAGTCCATTCCAGCTCGCGAGCGAGCTCTTCTGTGGTTGGGTCTCTGTCCCTGTCCCGCATCAGGTGACGCTCTGCGGTGTTGAGCTGCTGCAGGCGTTCAACAACATGCACTGGAAGCCTGATTGTCCTGCCCTGGTCGGCAAGTGCGCGTGTAACCGCCTGGCGAATCCACCATGTGGCGTAGGTGCTGAACTTGAAGCCCCTGTGAGGGTCGTACTTCTCGACTGCCCGCATCAATCCGAGATTCCCTTCTTGCACCAGGTCCAACAATGGCAGACCACGGCGCAAGTACCGACGCGCGACGCTCACTACAAGCCTCAAGTTGGAATTGGTCAACCGCTCGGAAGCGGCCTGGCCCCTGGCTGTGATTTCAGCCCACCATTGCTCTAGAAGTTGGTCCCGTCCGACGATTGCGGCTTCCAAAGCCGATATGTCGAGCACGTCGTCGTAGAGCTGCGGGCCCAGGGTCCGCTCGACTGTTTCAAAGACACTGGGTGGTACCAGACTCGATGCTCGAGAGAGCCCAGCGAGAGTGGAGCCTGTGTCTTCAACTGCGATGCCGCTCGCGTCAGCCAGCACATCCTTGAGCGTGTCCGAAGGAGGCTTGTCCATGATGGCACGGACATCGGGATCACCCAGCAGCACACTAATAGGAGCTTCGTTTGGGAGCTCGAAACCAGTCTGGGAAGCCAAGGCCCTCAGTAGAAGCAACTCTCTTATTGTCGCCGCCACCAGCGCTGCGACGACCTCGGCTGTCGTCGGCTCCCTTTCGAGCTCGGCGACCATTTGCTTACGCGTCTCCTTAAGCAGCATCCAGCGCTCGACATCAAGGCCAAGATCCAACTCTTCAGGAGCGGTCAGCAACGCGTGCTGCCCGATCGACCTCAGGTACTCTCTGACCGTATCGGTAGGCTCGTCGCCGAGCTCACGCTCATACGCCTTGAGGAGGTCTATCGAGCCCTCGCTGGCCTTCTGGCGACCTCTCGGGCGCATCAGGGACCATTCTTCGCCCGTGTCGAGTTGCTGATTTGTCAATCTTTCTTGACTCACCGTTATTTTCTCTCTTCGGCTGATCTTCAACTCTTCAGCAGACAATATCAGACACTGAATGACCATTCAACAATGGTGTCTACGTAATCTAGTCTCTCAGAGTTCTGTTCTGCTGTGAGTTGCTTCATATTGGGAGGCTATGAGCATTATACAGTCACAGTCCCCCCTCATTGCCTGCCTTGACATAGTTCAGTGCGGCTAGTTAACTGTCGGATGTCGGATCGGTCGATGCATGATCCTTGTAACATCATCGCACGAAATGGTCCATTGCGTCAGGTCTAGCACGAAAACCATGCTGTTGTTCCCAGGAGACTAGTTATGCCCAAAAAAGTGCTGATTACGGGAATGAGTGGACTGATTGGAGGGCTGCTCAAAGACCATTTAATCGAGTCTGGTGGATATGAGCTGACAGCTCTGAATAGACGTTCGGTCGAAGGGATTTCTACCGTCCAGGCCAACATTGCGGACATAGACGCCATCCAGCCGGCTTTTGATGGTCAGGAGGTCGTCGTTCACCTGGCGGCGTATCTTGGTTCGCAGGACTGGGAAGAACAGCACGCCGGCAATGTACTTGGCACGTACAATGTCTTTGAAGCGTCGCGACGAGCCGGGGTCAAGCGAGTGATATTCGCTTCAAGCGGCAACACGATACGTGGCTTTGAACGTATTCTCCCGTACTCGCTCATCGCTGCGGGAGAATACGACAAGGTGCCAGGGGACTTCCGCCGACTCACCCACCTCGACGTTAGGCCAGAAGCGCTCTACGGAGCGGCCAAGGTCTGGGGCGAAGCCCTAGCGCGGCACTTCTCCGATGACTATGACATGAGCATGGTCTGCGTGCGAATAGGGTCGGTTACGCAGGAGGATCGACCCAGGACGACCAGGGAGAACGCCATCTATCTAAGCCACCGGGATGTCGCAACTCATCTGAAGGCGTGCATAGATGCGCCGGATAGCTTGAAATTCGACATATTCTTCGCAGTCTCAAACAACCGATGGAACTATCGCGACCTTTCCCACCCAAAGGAAGTCCTGGGTTGGGAGCCAGAGGACTCCGCGGACGACCGATTGTTCACCTAGTGATCCCAGTCAGGAGACATCGACCGTGACCCAGTTCGTAAGAATAGATCGGAGCAAGAGGCTCAGAGAACAGCCGGAGACCGGCCACAATCGCTGGCATCCCGACATTCCTCCAATCATTGAAGTTGGTGAGAACGAAAACATCGTCATCGACACACAGGACGCCAGCGACGGCCAGGTGACCCCCGCAACTGTTCCCGCGGACTTCGAAACCATGGACCAGAAAGTAAGTCACCCGCTAACCGGTCCAATCTACGTGAGCGGTGCTGTACCTGGTGACCTGCTGGAGATCGAGTACGTCGATATCTTTCCACAGCCGTACGGGTGGACAAGATTTCGGCCAGGCGCTGGCTTCCTGAGGGACGTGTTCACGGAGCCATTCGTAGCCCACTGGGACATTGAGCATGGCTATGCTACGTCTCAGCAGGTGCCCGGGGTTCGCGTGCCTGATGGATCGTTCATGGGCACTGCGGGTCTTGCACCATCTCACGAACAACTGGATTCTTGGGCTGCTCGCGAAAACGAGCTCCTCGAACGCGGCGGGAACGTTCAGCCTCCCGACATTCAGGACTCTGTCCCAGGAGGGCGTATAGGCGAAGATGGATTGAGAACGGGACCTCCACGGGAAAATGCCGGGAACATGGACGTCAAGCAGCTTACGCGAGGATCTCGTCTTTACATACCCGTTGCTGTAGAGGGCGGGCTATTCTCCGTGGGAGACGGTCACTTTGCACAGGGAGACGGTGAGGTGTGCATCACCGCGATCGAGATGGGCGCGACCGTCTCAGTGCGGTTCACTGTTCACAAGGGCGAGGCCGCGCGCCGCAGAATCGTGACGCCCCGGTTTGCCCACCCCGGCTACTTCTTGCCTCCACAGACGGCGGTGCCCAGGAACTTTACTGCCACCGTCGGATATCCCATTCGTCAGGATGGCACCCAGGAAGGGGAGGATGTCACACTGGCGGCACGCAACGCGCTGCTCGCAATGATTGACCTACTGGTCGATCGAGGGTACACGTCTGAACAGGCTTACGTCATATGTTCCGTTGCGGTCGACCTGAAGATCAGCAACATCGTCGATCTGCCCAACGTCACGGTCTCGGCATTTCTTCCAGAGGACATATTCGTCTAGCAGATACCTGCACGAGAGGTTTGTGCAGTCAATTCAGCCATAGCATGAGAGCTCACGGTTGGCGTCGAACAGGAAATTGGTCCAGTAAGCATCCCTCAGACCGTTGAGGGCGGATGCCCAAGTCACATCCGTGGTTGGGTGTCTGGGTCTCGACGCCGAACCAGACAAGTACACCTCGAAGTCGGTACGAAAGTCAGCGACCGACTGGTACGAGCGCTGGGAGATTCTGTTCAGAATGACTTCCGCCGCATCTCTCTGCACCGCTTCGCCCACTCGCGAATAAGTCTGCGCCATCGATTGCGCCATTCTTTCCAGCGTGCCGGAGTGTCTGTGCTCCCGGATCTGTACGAATCCTTCTACTGAAACCGGAACGCTCTCCGGTGTGGTGTAGAACTGGAAGAATTCGAAGAGAATGTCGTTGATGTCTAATGGACGGGTACGTCGGCCTGCCTGAGTGGGTCTTCTCAAGGCCCCGAGATCTATGAGCGTCGAATCCCCGTTTCCAGGTGAGTAGAACAGGTTTCGAGGTCCGAGGTCGCCAGCGAGGTATTCCAGCTCGAAGCACCGCTCGATAATTCGGAGCCCTGTTAGAGACGGATTTTCAATGTTCCGTTCGAGGTGCTCAGTAGAAGGGTGCAGCGCGAAAAGGTTGAGGGGCAGCGCTACGGGAAGTCCTCGGACCTGGTCGCTAATGCTTCCCAGAAGTGGGACACCTTTGGCGCGCCTTTCCACCTGCACACTGTACGCGTTTCCTGGATCGTCGATGAAGTACCAGTCGAACCGATCCGGAACAGTCATGGCGAGCAGTTCCGGCAGGCCGGCTACTCCGCCGCCATCAGTTCTCAGCTCTGCCTGTAGCGACATCCGTCGCTCGACGTCGTCATGAATGTTCCTCGAAATGAGGGAAGGGTGCGGCCTCTTTACTACACATGAGTCTCCGGTTTCGAGGTCCGTCGCAGCAAACACCTGCATATCGGCGCCCTCTCCCAGGATCTGGCAAAGTTGGAATCTCCGCAACTCACTCGGAGACTTCTCAAGTGGGGACTCAGCTAGCATCTTCTCTGAGTGTACGCATGCATGTGTTCAGGAAATGGGTCAAGTGATACAATTGATCGGCGCTAGACCCTTTGACTGGGATACTGTGGATGCTTGAAATACCAGAGATTGTAAGGCTGCTGATTGCTGTCGCAGTATCTTACTTCCTTGGTGCGCTGCCTCTGGCCGATCGTGTCAGCAGGAGGCGCGGTGTGAATGTCTTCAGCTCCGGCACCAGACTAGCCGGCTCCGCAAACGTCCGTCGAAACGTGGGGCTAATCGCGGCTGGCTTGGTGGTTATAGGCGATGCGGCCAAGGGCATCCTCGCCATCCTGATCTCCCAAGCGCTCGGGGTGGATGGAACGTGGATTGTCATTCCCGCCGCCGCCACCATAGTTGGACACTGGAACTCGGTCTTTACCGGTTTCAAGGGCGGGGACGGACTTGTTACCCTCGGCGGCATCACGCTCGCAGTGTTCCCAATCTACCATGGGTACTACGAAAGCACCATTGCTGTTGTCGTGGCGGTGGCAGTGGCGCTTGGCGGACAGAAGCTTCCGTACTCATCCCTGTTCTGCATAGTCGCCGGGTATGCCGTCATTATATTCCTGTTCAGCCAGAACCGCACTGGAGACCTCGATACCGCTCTGGTGATGGGTGGACTTGCGCTCGTTGTGTTCGTACACGCCCTGTTCGGACACGCTAGGCGTCGTCGTACTGATGATGATGTTGGCGGAGACCTTGCCAGTCAACGTGAAACCGGATAGAGACCTAATCGCATCCAGATCAGCCTCCCTCCTGTTGCTCCTCGATCATCTCCGACAGTCTCAGTAGAAGGCCTCTGATCGCCTGGTTGTCCACTATGTAGACTGTCCCAGTTGTCGGTATCGACAGGTACATGCTCAGATCATCGCGGCGCAGGAATCGCAGCCTCGTTGACGGCGTTGACGCGTCCTCGTGTGTAAGAACCCGGACCATCGCATCCGGCACCGCGAAATTGAGCCTGTCAGCCTCTTCGTCATCGGCAAAACCGGAGGCCACTACCAGTTGCAGGGTGCCGATGATCGAATTCAAGGCCAATGGATCTATCGGATTCTCAGAGCCGTCTTCGGCGTAGGCAGCCCACTCGCCCTCTTCGTCAGGTCGGAGGACAAAAGCCTCGTCGCGGTATGTGTATTGAATCTCCCGGATGTCGTTAGGCGGAATCGAGGTCACAACGGGATTCTTCCATCTATCCGGGTCGGGATCGAAAATATTGCCGGCGGGGCAGGGGACTCCGTAAGTTTCCTCGTGACCCGCCCTCCTCACGTAGCATAGGCGTACGTCGGGTTGCCATTCGCCGACGACAAACTTCTCCTGGAGAGATCTGCCGCCTATGAAGAACGAAACTTCAATGGACTCTCCGTCTACCACACCCAACCGAGGGTGGTTCGCTGGGTTTACTGAGACGAGCTGAGCGTTGTAAAGGTCATCCACGGCCTGCCAGAACTGCTCGAGCCGTGGCAAGAAAACTGGCTGGTCATCAACGAACCAAGACGCTTGCTCCGCGTCGCCAAGTCTGACCAGTTCTGTCTGGGAATCTCCTCCCGCAACCAACACACGATCGCTGGCCTGAGGAGATACCTGGACCAGCCCTTCCAGAACGATCTCGTCTGAACCGGCGGCGATTATGCGGAAAATCAGACCTGCAACACCGACCGCGATCAACGCCATCAGGACGAAGCCGAGCTGTCTGCTCTTCATTCGCCGTCCTCCTGGGTAGATTCGTCCCGGCGCCTGCGCTTGAGACCGAAGCCGCCCGTCCTCGCTTGACCGTACAACGTGAATCCGAACCTTCTCCGCCGGAGTGACCTGACCAGTCCGACCATGACGATCAGCAGGGGAACTCCCGCGACGTTTGCCCACTGGGACACGGTTTTGTGGGTTGACGACGTGAAGAGCAGGTCACGCGATGAGACCACCTTGGACCGCACCTCGGCCAGCGTGTCTTCCTGCGCGAGCCAGTCCACCAGGTTGAGCCCCAGCGCAACATTCTCCTGAGCCCTTGGCAGAACACCGTCGGTCAGCCATTCAGAGTCGCCAAATACGACTAGCCGGTAGGCGTCCTGACCATCGGGAACGTCCCGCTGTACGATCGCTGCGCCCATCAGCGCCTGCACAAAGTTGCCCCGGGTGACTTCCTCGAAAACGGGCGAATTGGGTCGCACGTCTCCGTAGTTGAAGTCGATCGCTGCGAACTCCGTCGTCTCAAGTAGAGACACGACCTCGACGCGGCCGCGTTCAGACTCGGCTATCCCGACTGAACTGGCCCAGGGCAGGAGAATAGATCCCACATTTCCAGCTACTTTCGTGTCGGTCACCGGCACACGCATCCAGAACGGGTAGGGTAGGAAGACGCTTCCGACTCCTGTATTGAACGAAAGCGTCTCGTTTGACTGGAGGTCGAAGACCAAGTCGTCTTCGACTATTATTCCGAACTCCTCGGGCAGATATCCGAAGCTGTTACGGTTTCTGGACGCGATCAGCCTGCTCTGGTCGATGACCACGGAATTCACCATGACCATCGCCTTTCCGCCCCCAATCAGATACTGCCTGATGGCATTGGCTGTCTCGTCAGGTATCGAGCTCGTTGGTCCGCCGACGATCAGGACGTCAACATCGGAGAGGTCAATGTCTGGGTCTTCGGTGGTATCCAACTCCCTGACTCGATAGGAGTCGAGTAGAAGTCCGGCGAACGTACGGTACCCGGCAGACGGTCCAGCTTCCCCGTGGCCTGTCAGGAAGGCCACTGTCTTCTTATCTTCTTCCAGCATTCTGTTGGCGATAGACGCCAACTGATACTCGAATCCATCGAAGCTCGTGACGTATGGGATCACCTGCCGCTTGTCCACGTAGGTCATTGCGAGGCCAAGATAGCCGGTCTTGATTTGGAGCTCGCCCTGGCTCTGGACGTTGAACTGCACGGGAGGCACACCTGCAAGCTGCGCTTTGCGCGCCTCGTCTTCATCGTCCGCCGGGAAGCGCCTGACAAGTTTGACGTCCCCACCTGAGCCGGCCGCGAAGTCCTCGAGGAAGTCGCCGACGTCGCGGGCCGTGATTGCAACCTGCACGGGAGGCTCTCTGGACTCGAAGAGCTCCAGTGTCAGGATGTCGTCCAGACCTTCGAGAATCTCTGCGGTGGCCGGGCTGAGGGTGAACAGCCTGTCTTGGGTCAAGTCGATTCTGCCGCCTATTGAATTGCCCGACCAACCTACAAGCAGGCTGACTACGATCAGACCTACTGTGCCGAGTTGCAGATTGCGGTACTGCGTCGACGCGTGGCTGAGTGTGCGCCCCCTGACGACCAGGAAGGTCGCGACCATGAAGGTAGATATCAGGGCGACGAAGTAGAGTACGTCCCTAAGGTGTATGACTCCGCGCGCGATGCTCGAAAAGTGAGTTACCGGGCTGAGATCCTGTAGAAGGGAAGCCATTCGCTGCGGCAGCGTGACCGCGACGATGTCTAACCCCATGACCATGAGAATCATAGTGAACGAGAGGCCGAGGATGAAGGCCACGATCTGGTTTCGAGTCAGGCTCGACGTGAAAAGACCTATGGAAACAAATGCCGCCGCCAAAAACAGGCTGCTGACGTATTGTCCAACTGCGGCGCCGATGTCCAGGTTTCCAGCAGTGGTCACCGCTATTGGGATTCCTACCGTGGCTAGAATCGCGAACCCTACGAAGATGAATCCAGCCAGGAACTTAGATAGCAGCACGATCCAACCACGGATCGGGTGGGTCAACAGGAGTTCCATGGTTCCGTCACGGTTCTCCTCGGCCAGTAGTCGCATGGTCGCGGCCGGGACGAAAATCGCAAGCAGCCAGGGTAGGGAAGGGCTGTCGATTTGAAAGTCCACCGTGAACATCGGCCTGAGTGAAGCCTCGGCCGTGAGCAGTGCTTGACTGAAGTAGACGTAGGCAAGAACCGCGACAAACGGGACAATCAGGATGTACGCGGTGGGTTGGTCGAAGTAGCTCTTTACGTCCTTCTTGACCAGTGCGAACAGTGGTGAGCGCATATGTCTAGGTCCCGCCTCCAGACTGTTCGCCCTCGGCGGTCAGGTGGTGGAACACATCCTCCAGCCGAGGTCGCTCCTCGTGCAGCTCCCATAGTGTCCAGCTCTTTGACTTAGCTAGCTCGAAGATGTCGCCCCTTGGATCGGCTTCCGCAGACACCGACAGCCTGTAGCGCTTCCTGTCGGACTCGATTCCCATGCTTTCAACGGAAGTAATACCCTCAATCCCGGCCAGCCCGGCCTCGACATGGCTGCCATCGACTTCGAGATGGACAGTCCGCAGCTCAAGCGTCTGCTGGAGCAGGTCCTGCACAGGGCTGTTGGCAACCAGCTTGCCACGTCTGATAACCAACACCCGCTCGCAGGTGTTCTCAACCTCCTGCATGACGTGTGTGCTGAGCAGCACGGTGCGTTCGCCGCCGAGGTGCCTGATGAGATCGCGAATCGTGATCCGCTGGTTCGGATCAAGCCCCTCTGTCGGTTCGTCGAGCACCAGAATCGATGGCCTGTGAAGAATGGCCTGGGCGAGTCCCACTCGCTGGTGGTATCCCTTGGACAGTTCGTGTATCGGCCGGTAGAAGACTTCCTGGATTCCCGTCTCTTCGACAGTAAGATCCATGTTGGTCTTGCGCTCAGAGCCGTGCAGTCCGCGAAGTTCCGCGACGAAGGCAAGGTACTCTGCTACGAGCATGTCTTCATACAGAGGGTTGTTCTCAGGCAGATAGCCTATCGCCTCTCGCGTGACGAGGTCGCTCTCTTGAGTATCGGTGCCATTGATGGTGATTGAGCCCAGGTCGGGTGTATAAAAGGACGTCAACATTCGCATGGTCGTGGTCTTGCCGGAGCCGTTAGGGCCGAGGAAACCAATGATCTCGCCCCTCCTGACGTCAAACGACAGGTTGTCAACTGCGACGTGTGAGCCGAACCTCTTCGTAACACCCTTTACCTGAATAGTGGCGTTGGGATCTGAAGCCTGGTCGACTATGGAGCCATCTTCTATCTGATCAGTCATGCAAGTGTGCCCTGTTTAGATGCTCAGTGGTCAGCGGATAGCGGCAGGGCGCTGGTGGTATGCCAAGATCCTCCGGCGCCGAGACTGCGACTCACATAGTTCTAACCATCAACCAGTCACTCACGACCATCCACTAATCATCGTACGGCGCGGGGAGCTTCATCGGATTCAGTTCGGTGATAAGCGTTTCCGTCGTGAGCACCATACCGGCGACGCTTGCCGCGTTCTCCAGCACTGCCCTGGTCACCTTGGCCGGATCGACTATTCCCATTTCGAACATGCTGCCGTACTGTTCGGACTCGGCGTCGAAACCGTAGTCTCCCTCCTGCGAGGAAACTCGGTGGAGCACGACCTCGCCGCTGAGGCCGGCGTTCGCTGAGATTACACGAATGGGCTCTTCTGCGGCTGTCCGCACGAGGTTTACTCCCGTGAGCTCGTCACCCTCGGCCTCGATGCTGGCAACAGCCCTTTGGGCCGCGCGTAGCAGCGCCGTCCCGCCGCCGGGCACGATCCCTTCCTCCATGGCCGCGCGGCAGGCGGAGAGCGCGTCTTCGAGCCTCTGCTTCTTCTCGCGCAGTTCTATCTCGGTTGGAGCGCCCACTCTGAGCACTGACACTCCTCCGGACAGCTTGGCTGCACGCTCCTCGAGCTTTTCACGGTCGTAGTCGGACGTAGTGTCCTCAGCCTGCGAGCGTATCTGGCTGACCCTGGCCTGGATCGCGTCCTGTGCGCCACCGCCATTAACGAAGGTAGTATTGTCCTTGTCCGAGATCACACGGCCGCATCTGCCGAGGTCGGCGACCGTCACTGAATCCAGCGTCCTTCCCATGTCCTCGCTGATGACCTGGCAGCCGAAGAGCACTGACATGTCCTCAAGTATTGCCTTGCGACGGTCTCCAAATGCGGGAGCCTTAATCGCCAGGCAGTTGAGCGTGCCACGAAGCTTGTTGACCACAAGGGTCGCCAGTGCCTCGCCGTCGACGTCCTCAGCGATCAACACGAAATTCCTGGAAACCTGGGAGACCTGTTCCAAAACCGGCAGGAGCTCACTGACCGCCGAGATCTTGGATGACGTCACCAGAATGTAGGGGTCTTCGATTTCAGCTATCATCCTGTCCTGGTTCGTAGCGAAGTAAGGTGACAGATAACCGCGGTCGACCTGCATCCCCTCAACGTAGTCGACTTCGTAGGTTAGCCCCTTGGACTCCTCGACCGTTACGATTCCGTGCGGGCCGACCTTGTCGAGTACGCCCGCGATGAGCTCGCCCATCTCGGTGTCGTGGGCTGAGAGCACAGCGATCTGCTCGATCTGCTCCTTGCCATCGACGGGTCTGGCCATCGCCCGGATCTCGTCCCGTGCGCCGCTGACAGCCATCTCGATGCCGCGCTTGAGCGCCAGCGGGTTGGCCCCCGCCGTCAACACTCTGAAGCCTTCACGAATCAAGGCCTGTGCGACCACAGTCGAAGACGTGGTGCCATCGCCAACATCGTCGTTGGTCTTGCTGGAGGCTTCCTTGACAAGCTGGACGCCCATGTTGGGAAACGGCTCTTGTAGCTCGATTTCCCTGGCAATCGTTACGCCGTCGCTGCAGACGTATGGAGCTCCAAACTCCTTGTCCAGGACAACGTTTCTCCCGGCAGGGCCGAGAGTTACTCCAACTGCCGCCACCAAGGTATCGATGCCGGACATTAACTGCTGACGGGCGTCTGAGTCGAACCGAAACTGCTTCGCCATCTATGCCTCACCTCTAATTGTTTGATTACTTTTAACGTATGTTACTGGCTCGTTGCGGCCTTTGGTGAGAGGCCACCTGAGAAGGAGGTTCTACGCAGATATTTTAGCATTTTCGGTCCCGCGGTTACATGGTCGGAATTCGACACGTAAACGGCGCGCCTACTATAATTGCGCGCGCCGGGAAGACATACGGGGAAGTGTCGGAATTGGTAGACGAGCATGATTTAGGATCATGTGCCGCAAGGCGTGGGAGTTCGAGTCTCCCCTTCCCCACCATTTCCGTTTCACGCCAACTTTTCGGAGACGCTTAGTCGCGCGCGCGGACCACTTTCCGGCGTCTGCGTTTGCGGTCAACGGCGGAGAGGTCCGTCTTGCGCAGTCGCAGGCTCTGCGGAGTGACCTCCACGAGTTCGTCATCAGAGATGAACGCTAGTGCTTCCTCGAGGCTCAATCTCGCCGTGGCCTTTAAGCGTTTTGCCACGTCGGCCGTCGACGAACGGATATTGGTCAGCTTCTTTTCCTTGCAGACGTTGATCTCGATATCGCCCTCGCGGCGATGGGAGCCGACTACCATGCCGGAGTAGACCTTGGCGCCGGGGTCGATGAACGTGTCGCCCCTGCCTTGGGCGTTTAACAGACCGTAGGTGACAGCTACACCGCCGTCGGATGCCACGAGGACGCCGCCGCGTCTGGACTGAATTTCACCTTCCATCGGTTCGTACGACGTAAAGATACTGCTCTTCATACCGTCGCCACGGGTGGTGCGTAGAAAGAAGGCGTTGAAACCGATAAGTCCGCGCGTGGGAATCTTGTACTCCAGGTACACGTTACCGTCTTCACCGTACCGCATGTCCCTGAGTTGGCCCATGTTGGCCGACAGGTATTCGGTCAGCACGCCCACGTACTCTTCGTGGGTGGTGACATTCAGGATCTCGTAGGGTTCGTGTACCTTGCCTTCGATCACTTTGGTGATAGGCACTGGGCGGGACACTTGGAATTCGAACTGTTCACGGCGCATGGTCTCAACCAGGATGGATAGGTGCAGCTCACCCCGTCCTGCAACCACGAACACGTCGGGGCTGGGCGTGGTCTCAACGCGCAGGCTGACGTTCGTCCGCAGCTCTCTCGTCAGCCGTTCGTGGAGATTGCGGGAAGTGCAGTAATCTCCCTCTTTTCCCATGAAAGGGGAGGTGTTGACACCAAACGTCATCCGCACCGTCGGTTCGTTGATGTCAATTGCAGGTAGAGCCTCCGGACTTTCGAGAGAGGCAATGGTGTCGCCAATGGATATGCCCTCAGGACCGGTGACTGCCACTATGTTTCCGGCATGAGCCTCGGCGACTTCAACTCTTTCCATCCCGCGGAACACAAATATGCGCTCGACGATGTGGGAAGTGGGCTCCGCGCCGCTGCCCAGCAGGGCCACTTCGTCCCGCAGTCTGAGCGTGCCGTTGGTGATCCGGCCGACGGCCACCTGTCCGAGGTAGTTATCGTAGTCAAGTGCCGCAACAAGCATTTGTAGAGGGGCGTCGGGGTCCCCGGTCGGTGGCGGCACCGAATCCAGAATCGCCTCAAATAAGGGTCGCATATCCGTCCCGGTCTCGCCCGGTCTCATTGTCGCGTAACCGTCACGGGCAGACGCATAGAGCACGGGAAAATCCAGTTGGTCTGCGTCCGTGGCCACGTCCAGGAACAGATCCTGGACCATCTCTACTACCTCAGCCACCCTAGCATCGGGTCGGTCGATCTTATTGACAACTACCATTGGGATGACGTTCTGCTGTAATGCCTGGCGCAGTACGTAAGTGGTCTGCGGCATGGGGCCGTCCACGGCGTCGACCAACAACAGACAGCCGTCGGCCATGTTCATGATGCGCTCCACCTCGCCGCCGAAGTCGGCGTGGCCCGGCGTATCGATAATGTTGATCCTGATGCCCCCGTAGGAGACCGAGGCGTTCTTAGCCAGAATCGTGATGCCACGCTCTCGCTCGAGCGGGTTGGTGTCCATGATCAAGACTCCCATCTGCTGGTGTGCCATAAAGACATGGCCCTGTTTCAACAGTGCGTCGACCAGAGTGGTCTTGCCATGGTCGACGTGGGCTATGATGGCTATGTTGCGGATATCGCTGTTCCGATGGTCGTTCAAATTCATTACCTCAACCACCATCATAGAAGATTTCGTAGACAGCGTTCTACGAAAGGTCTAGCGACAAAGAAAACTGAACGTTCTACCCGGCTGGCGAGGTGGTCACCCTGCTCCACAGTGGGGTCCTGAATGAGATGCTGTCCAGATCTGGGCCTTTGGCATGTGATCCATTGGCTCTTGCTATGCGGTCCTGGCCAATTACCCCGCTGCTCAATCGTGGTCTGTTGTAGTATTCTACGCTTGGTCTCGAATTCGAGACACGCATTCCTCAGGTAGGAATCTGAAAGGACGCAGGGATTGAGAATCGGCATTGACGTCGGCGGCACTTTTACTGACCTGGTCGCGATGGCAGATGGAGACTCTGCACCCGTTGTTTTCAAGACTCCAACTACACCCGCGGACCCCTCGGACGGAGTTCTCAGTGGTATTGACGGGCTGGCCTCATCAATGGGGTTGGAAGCTCGTGAATTGCTTCAAAGTGCGCAAGTCATTATCCACGGGACCACTGTGGCCACCAACACTCTTGTGGAGAGAAATGGAGCCAAGGTTGGGCTCGTCACAACGGAAGGATTCCGGGACCTGCTCGAAATAAGGGAGGGTCTCAAGGAGGACAGGTACAACCTGCGAATGGACCAGGTCGAGCCACTTGCTCCGAGGTATCTCAGGGTCGGAGTGGCTGAGCGTGTGGACTCCAGCGGGAATGTCAGGCAGGCATTGGATGTCGAAGGATTGAAGCGCCAGGTCGAATACCTTAAGGCTGAAGGCGTGGACTCTGTGGCAATCTGCTTCCTGTTCTCGTTTCTGAACTCGGATCACGAGAGGGAGGCGGAAAGAGTAGTGCGGGAGATTCTGCCAGACGCGTACGTATCTGCCTCGCACGTCATCTTGCCGCAAATTAAGGAGTTTGACCGACTATCGACCACGGCGCTGAACGCCTATGTTGGCCCGTCACTGTCGAGCTATCTGGAGCGTCTGGAAACTCGGGTCTCTGAGGCCGGTGGCAATGTGCCGCTGTTCGTGATCCAGTCCAACGGTGGCATTGCGCCGGTCGCGGACAGCTCGGAGCAGGCCGTAAGGTCCATACTGTCGGGACCGGCCGGAGGTGCCGCCGGCGCTGCGCACGTTGCCCGCCAACTGGGAGAGGAGCGTGTCATCGCGCTCGACATGGGCGGAACGAGTACAGACATTACGCTCATTGAGGCGGGTAGGCCGCATGTCGCGAGCGAAAAGTTCGAATCCGGCTGGAAAATCGCCGTCCCCACCGTTGACATTCACACGCTCGGAGCCGGTGGGGGGAGCATTGCCCGAGTGGACGAAGGCGGAGTGCTAAGGGTCGGTCCTACAAGCGCCGGCGCAGACCCCGGGCCGGCTTGCTACGGTCGGGGTGGGACGCTGTCAACTGTCACGGACGCCGCCTTGGTTCTCGGTCTACTTGATACTGAGAGATTCCTGGGAGGCACTGTCGCACTGAACACGGGACTGGCTAGGGAAGCGATCGGCAAATTGATCGCCGAGCCGCTTGGTCTCGACGTCGAATCGGCAGCCGAAGGAATACTCAGGGTCGTGTCGAGCTCCATTGCCGAAGGGATCCGATTGGCGTCGGTAAGTCGTGGTCTAGACCCCCGTGAGTTCGTCCTGATGGGATTTGGAGGGGCCGCCGGGCTTGTTGCCACGAGGGTGGCGCGAGAGATCGGTATAGGGCGCGTTCTGATTCCGCCGGCAGGTCCGGTCCTGTCGGCGTTCGGAATGATGGCCTCGGACCTGAAGTACGACCTTGCGGTGTCGCATCCATCCAGCCTCAGCTCTGTTGACGTTGATGGATTGCGTTCGGCGTTCGATTCTCTGGTACAGGAGGGGCGAGTGAGGATTCGCTCTGCCGGGGCCGACGATTCCGATATAAGCGTGGACCTCTCCGCAGACATGCGCTACCTGGACCAGATCTACGAAGTAACCGTAGACGTCCCGGACCTTAATCTTCCTGACGAGGACCTTCGGGTGCGCTGGGCAGAGAACATGCACGAGAGATTCGAGCGGCTGTATGCGTATCGTCAGCAAGAGCAGGACATCAGAATCGTTACCCTGAGGGCAAGTGCCGTCGGTCGTCTTCCGGTGACCGACGTTGGCAATAATGCAATCGAAAACCAAAAGGCGCCAGATACCCAAGATTCTAAGGCTCATGAGGACGTTTACGTAGCAGATGCAGCCACGTATGGCCCGACTGTAATCAACTCAGACTACAACACCGTGGTGGTCGGCGAGGGTTGCTCGGCGAGCTTCGATCCGAACGGAATTCTTCACATAGGTGTAGAGGGCGCGACTCGCGACGCCGACGGGGCCGAGGCAGACCCGGTCACCCTGTCCGTGGTTGGAAATCGGCTGGAGTCGATAGCGATTGAGATGATGGACGTGATGCTACGCACTGCGCTCTCTCAGATCCTGAACGCCAGCAGGGACTTTTCGACAGCCATTCTGGATGGCCAATGCAGGCTTGTAGCACAAGGCGAGGGCATACCGGTACACGTCAGCGCGCTGCCCGTCGCGGGACGTGCCGTGCTTGACTACTTTGGAGACGGGATTGCGCCGGGCGATGTGTTCCTTCTCAATGATCCCTACTTCGGCGGATCACACCTGCCGGACCTCACCGTGATCCGGCCTGTCTTCGTTGATGGAGCGCTGGCATTCATGACGGTGAACCGGGCGCACCACACCGATATTGGCGGCGGCACCCACGGAGGGTACAACCCGTCGGCAAGCGAGATTTACCACGAGGGCCTGCGCATTCCGCCGCTCAGAATTCATGATCGCGACGTGCCCCGTGACGACCTGCTTCAGATGATGGCGGCGAACGTCAGATACCCGAAGAATTTCCTGGGCGACCTCAACGCGCAAATTGGCTCCATTCTAACGGCAGAGAGGCGTATTCGAGAGCTAACAGAACACTACGGCGCAGATAGGCTGACGCGGATCGTGAACGGTATCCTACATGCCACCGAGGCTCAGGTCAGGAGTTTCATTTCGGACTGGCCCGACGGTGACTACTATGGCGAGTCGCTCGTGGACGACGATGGGTTCGACTCCAAGCTAATTCCCATCAGGGCGAAAGTCACCATCGCTGGGGACACGCTTACCATCGATCTGAGCGAGTCGGCCAGGCAAGTTACGGGTTTCATAAATAGCGCCTACGCCAATACAAGGTCTCTGGCCCACGCCGCCATTATGTACTTAGCTCCGTATGACGTTCCGAAGAACGACGGCTCGATGGGACCATTGAAGGTGATCGCTCCCACCGGCCTGATAGTCAATGCCAACTCCCCGGCACCCGTTTGCATGAGTACCAACCACTGTGCGGAGGAGATCGTTGAGGCAATTTTTAAAGCGCTCTCTCAGGCTGTACCGGAGGCGGTGAACGCCGGGTTCTCACGCCGGCTGCGGTACGCCATCACTGGAATCGACCCCAGAACGGGCGAATCGTTTCTGTGGCACTTCTTCATGGCGAGAGGTGGTGGAGGGGCATCGCTCGGTCACGACGGATGGAGCTGCGTCGGCGAGGTCAACGTCGCGGGAGGCATCCGCGCCAACAGCGTCGAGGTCACTGAGGAGCGTTTCCCGCTGTTCGTTGTAAACCACGAGCTGAGACCAGGGTCGGCGGGCAACGGCCAGTGGAGAGGCGGTCTCGGAGCCGTGTGCGAAATCGTCTACGAAGGAGAAGGCGAAGCCTCGCTCAACACGGCTGGGGACGGGGCGATAGTGCCGCCCTTCGGCGTGCTGGGTGGGGAGCCCGGTCTTCCGCACAGGTACTCCATTGTTTCTGGCGGTGTCGAGACGGTGCTGCGAACTAAGCAGACCGGCGTGGTGGTCAAGCCGGGAGACCGGATCGTCGCGCTGTCCTCCGGCGGCGGCGGGTACGGAGATCCTGGGCTGCGGTCGCCGGATACGGAGAAGTGGGACCGGCGGAACGGCTACCTCCGAAAGTAGCAGTACGCAGAGGTCTGATTGACACAATCGAGCACCGTTCATACAATCGCAACTACTAATTCGGAGCATACTATGACGTATTTCGTCGATCCTAACTACCGGACCAAAGCGCGCAAACCTGAAGACTTCGACGAGTTCTGGTCTGAAGTAGTGACGCAGGTCGAGAAACTCGATCTCGACCCTGAGGCGGTGCCGGAACCGATGCGGTCTTCGGACGAGATCGAGGTCTTTCAGACGTTCTTCACCAGCATTGACAACGTGCGCGTTGCAGGCTGGTACTGCTTGCCGAGGGAACGTAACGGGCCACTTCCGGCAGTCCTTGTCGTTCCCGGCTATCAGAGCGACCCGGGCATACCCAAGGAGTGGGCCAGGCGAGGGTACGCAGCGCTTTCCGTAGCGCCCCGGGGCAAGTTGCGCTCCAACTCGCAGTTCAACCCCGGTTATCCTGGCCTCCTGACCTACGGCATAATTGACCGAAACATCTACTCCTACCGGGGCTTTTACGTTGATGCCTGGCGGGCTGTTGACTTCTTGCTGTCAAGGGACGAGATCGACGGATCGCGAATCGGGGTGACAGGTAGCAGCCAGGGTGGGGGACTAACAATCTGTACGGCTGCCATGCGAGACGAGATCGCAGCAGCAGCAGCAGGATGTCCCTATCTGACTGGATTTATGGACTCAATCGAGTTGACTCGAACTTACCCCTATGAAGAGATCAACGACTATCTAAGGCTGCATCCAGGCAGCCGAGACCTGGTTGAACAGACGGTCAACTATTTTGACTGCATAAACTTTGCCGACAGGATTAGCTGTCCAATAATCGTGAACATCGGCCTTCAGGACAACGTGTGTCCTCCCGAGACTGGCTACGCGCTGTTTCACCAGATTGGCAGCCGGGACAAGCGCCTATACGCCTACGACGGACAGGGACATAGCGCGGGAAGACATGAACATGAAGCAATCGTGACATCCTTCTTCGACCGACACCTCAAGGAGGTCGGATAAAATGACTGGCCTCACTTACTCCAAACCCGCTGACTTAGATGACTTCTGGGGCGCTGTTAAAACGCAGCTGGCCGACACTCCCTCGAGACCGGAGTTCGAGAATATACCCATCCGCGAGACCGACTTCGCGACGGTCTACGGAGTGAGGTTGAGCAGCATTGGGCCATACAGACTCTTCGGCTATCTGAGTGTCCCGAAAGGTACCGGGCCATTCCCAGCCATCTACTGGCCGCCCAAGTACGGCAGCGTACTGGAGATTATCCCGCAGGGGACCGCGAACAGAACAAGAAGCAGGTTCGTTACTTTTTCACTGGCCGGGAGGGGACAGCGCAACTCGGATCAGCCTTTCTCGGCGATGTTTCCCGGGCTGTTGACCTGGGGAATAGGATCGCCTGACGAGTACGTCTTCAGAGGAATCGTCGCCGACGCTGTGCGAGGCATTGAGTTCCTGAGTTCACGTGAGGAAGTAGATGAATCGTCCATCGTTGTCATTGGGAACGATGTCGCGTTGCAGGCCGTGGCCCTCGGGGGCGTGGCCTCGCATCTGGTCTGCACCCCGGCCCTATTTTTCGACGCTCTAGCGCTCGCGGCTAGATCAAACTCCTACCCATTGGAGGAATATAACGACTACCTTCGCCTCGAACCTTCGAGCAAAGATGATGTGACCCGCACGCTGTCGTACTTTGACCTGAGAGCATTCGCGCCCGCGGTCAACGCTACAACACTGATAGTTGCCGGGCCGGAAGGGTCGGCATTGGGACCTGGCACACTGGCCGAACTGGGTGCATCGATTCCGGACGGGTCGTCGATCTATGCTTCTCAGCAATCCAGTTACAAGGACGGCCTGTATGTCGAGCGGTGGGTTGCGTCCGAGCTTGGATTCGACGAGCCTATTGTGCCCGCGCACTGGGGCTAGCATTCATGGCACCTGAAACTGCCACGACGGCCTCTCTGAAGATCGAGCACTGCGACTATGTTCTGACACTGGACGATCAGCGCCGCATTCTGACCGACGCGTCGATCATTGTAACTGGGAACACAATCACGGCTATTGGGAAGACTTCCGATCTTGAAGACCATGTGGCTGACGAGACCATCGACGCGCGCCACTTCGTCGTAACTCCAGGCTTCGTCAGCGGGCACATGCACATCAGCTACGCGCACGCCACGCGGGGGATTTTCCCGGACGATCTGGGTCGTGCGTATCTACCCAATGTGTTCGCTCTTCAGAGCGTGATGACCGCCGAGGAGGAGCGTTTGACCTCTCTGCTGGCGATCACCGAGTTGCTCAAGTACGGTACGACAACCCTCGTGGATCCCGGCAGCACAAAGCACATCGATGACTGTCTGGACGCTTACCGGCAGGCGGGGTGTCGAATCGTTACCGGAACACAGGTAACCGACATAGACAATCCGCTCAACGTTCCAACCTACGATACTTCCGAGGCATTGCAGATAACGCGGGAGACAATACAGAGTTTCGACGGCGCGCTTGGTGGGATGGTTAGTGCGTGGGCGATGCCATTTTCACCGGACTACTGCTCGGCTGAGCTGCTCGTCGGGACCTCCGAGATCGCAGGAGACCTCGGCACGCGGACGACTCTCCATCACAGCTACACTTCGGGGTCGAGAAGCCGCTGGCTGGACCGCACCGGTCGAACGCCGACTGTGTTCCTGAACCAGATCGGAGTGCTCGACGAACAGATGCTGCTGGCCCACGCCCTGGGTATTGTTAGGGAAGATGTAGGAATCATCGCCGAGTCTGGCGCGTCGGTGGCCATGTGTCCGACGGCGGCGACCAAAGGTGGCTCAGGCATGACCAGGACCGCGCTGCTGCCTGAGCTATTAGAGGCCGGAGTTCCCGTGGGCCTTGGGACCGACGCAGCGAACAATTCCAACTTGATCGAAACTATGCGATCGATGTATCTCGCCGCCATTCTGTACAAGGACGGTCGGGAGGACGTGAACATGATTCCCGCTGAGACCGCTGTGGAGTTGGCGACGAGAACCGGGGCACGGGCACTGGGCATGGACGACATTATCGGATCGATCGAGGTGGGCAAAAGGGCCGACCTTGTGCTGTTCGACACCAGACGCCCAGAGTGGCGGACGCTCTTCAATCCGGTGAACACTCTTGTATATTCTGCCGACGGGCGCAGTGTTCATACCGTAATCGTCGACGGCCGCATCGTGGTACGCGACCATGTCCCAACATTTGTTGACGAGTGGGAGTTGATCCAAAAGGTGCAGGCTATCGGCTCGGATATGATGAAAAGGGCGGGGGTAGAGTTTCTCCCCCGCTGGCCTCTGGTGTAACCGAATTGGCCGCGATGCTTCATCCAGACAGTGCGGCAGTCAGGGAGCGGAACGACGCCCCCCTAGCTGGTCCTGAAATGTCGATCCCTTCGGAGAAGGCATTCTCTAACCTGTGGGAGCGCTCACTGGATCTCAAACCCCGTGTTGTCGGGCATGACGGTAAGCCCTATGAAATCCTGTTCCCCGGTGTACGGAACCAGGGAGCCGGACCGGACTTCAAGGGAGCGGTATTGAGGCACGACGGCAAGACGATTGGCGGTGACGTCGAGCTTCATCTGGACTCGCGCGGCTGGAGGGCGCATGGGCATCACCGAGACTCTGGATACCGCGGAGTCGTCCTGCAAGTGGTGTTGAAGGCCCGGGGTGACGAGAACGGTACCAAGGCACCTCCGACCGCAGAGGCTAGGTTTGAACGCGCGCCCGATGGGGATGCCGACCAGTCCTTTCCCAACGATGTGCCAGATCTCGCGGCGCGCGGAGTCCAACGCTTTCTGGCCAAGAGCGCTGGCTTCATGCTCGAGTTCGAGTCTGTTGGAGACCCGGATCAGGTTGCGTATGCGTCGCTGCTAGACGCGATGGGATACGCGCGCAACAGGCGACCATTCCGTGCGCTTGCCAGCCGGGTGCCGTTCAGCACATTCAAATGTCTGGCTAATGAACCGAGCTCGTCTGCGGAGTTTGCAATTGTATCTTCGCTGGTTGTGGGTGGTGGACTGCTGCTGAATACTGAGCCGTTTGAGAGCTTACAGATGCGCAGACTTGCACGCAGTCTGGGGATCAGACGCCAAGTGAGTTCCGACGCCTGGAGCCGGTTCCGAGTGAGACCTTCCAACTCTCCGGTTGCACGGATTCGCGGTGTTGCACCGCTGATTGGAAGGAGTCTGGGCGCCGGGCTCATCGAGAATCTGGATGCTGCGTTCGACCGTGAAGAGGCGCTGGGTCTGATAAGGGAATTAGAGCGACGCCCACACATTGGCCGTGGTTTGGCGGTCACGGTCGTGGCGAACGTCGTGCTACCTGCCCTCCACGCGTTCTCGCTTCAACGTGTCGGGTCGGGGACAGAACGCATCGAGAAGGCATTCAGCGGAATGCCGTCTCCCCCTCAGGACGCGGTCACCAGAGGTGTCTCTGCTGTCTTGGGGTTGGACGTTCGTCCCAAGCTGGCGAGTCAGCATTTCGGACTCCACGCGCTCGCAAGATCGAACTCGTGGCCCGGAACGGACAGGGTCACCCGCCTAGATCGACGATCATCTTCTCAGCCTCGGCGATGTGGAACCAGTCTCTGATAGGGTTGGCGACTTCCAGCGCTGTCTCGAGGTCGGCACGTGCATCTTCTCGCTGGTCCTTGTCGAGGTACAACTTCGCCCTGGCAATGTAAGCGCCGGGGTGATCCGGCTCTAACCCAATGGATGTCTCGAAGTCTTCGAGTGCCAATTCGGGACGCTCGTCTCCATAGAAGGCTTTACCACGGCCGTAGTAGGCCCTGCCGAAGTCGGGCAGTTTCCTGATCACTAGGTCGAACGCTGTTACAGCGTCGTCAAACTCCTGGATCTCGAGCAGCCTGACCGCGCGCATGTATTCGAACAGCGCCGCAATCTGCGGAGTGGCCGTAGGATCGGCGACAGGTGTCGGCGTTGGAGTCGGGTCAGGCGTGGCGGTCGGCGCTGGGGTTGGTGTCGGCATTGGGGTCTGAGTAGGCTCTGGTGTAGGGGTAGGCTCAGGCGGCTGCGAGCTGCAGCCTGCCGCCAGCAAGAGCGCCACGATTAGAGAGGTAAATAGTCCGAATTTCAGCATGAAGCCAGCCTGCTGATTCATTGAGATTTCACGACTACAGAATAGCATAGGTGACGGTCCCGGCCCGAAGCCGCGAGGATGACACGTGCTTTATTAAGTAGGCGTCACTACATTGAAACGTCCCAAGTGACCTTCAAGTTGGGTGTTCCATTAGGGAAGTCGATGCAATAGAGTAGGCCCGTCAATCGTCCAGCCGTGGTAAGGAGGAAACGTGATTAGGTCTCTTGACGGTATAACTCCGAAGATTCATCCCACAGCGTTCGTCAGCGAAGCTGCTTACGTGATAGGCGACGTGGTGATTGGGGAGGGTTCCAGCGTATGGCCGGGTTCGGTGGTCCGGGGGGATATGGGCCGAATCACTATAGGCAAGTACACCTGCGTCCAGGATAACTCTGTGGTCCACTGCGACACCGACGCCGAGATCGGAGACTATGTCGTGATCGGACATAGGGTCGTCTGCCACGCCAAGAACGTCGGCACGAGAACGCTCCTCGGCAACGGATCGGTCGTCAATGATGGCGTCTCTATCGGTGACGAGTGTGTGATAGCCTCGGGGGCTGTTGTGCTGGACGACATGCAGGTGCCGGCGAGGTCGATAGTCGTCGGTGTCCCGGGCCGAATCAGAGGCGAGGTACAGGACAGGCATCTTGAGCTGGGAGACTACTTCAGCGGGGTGTATGTGCTAAAGACTCAGCGGTACCTGCGCAACGGCGGCCTGGGTTCCTGATACATGCCTACATCTTGTCGGGCGCGTCCACGCCCATCAGCTCCAGGCAGCGACCGAGTGCTATTCTGGCCGCCCAGCAGAGGCGCAGCCGTGCCTGTGTGAGGTCCTGTTCGCCCTCGACGGTCGAAATGACTCTGCACTGCTGGTAGAACCAGTGAAAAGCTGTGGCGAGTTCCTGGGCGTAGTGGGGCAGGTGATGGACCGCCAGGTTGTCCGCCATCAACTCGATCAACTCAGGAAGCTGCAAGATCTTTCGTATCAAGGCAAGCTCGGCTTCGTGTCTTAGCAGCGACAAGTCGACCTGCTCCAGTTCAATGCCCTGGCTTTGCGCATTGGAGACGATTCCGGCTATGCGTGCGTGCGCGTACTGGACGTAGTAGACAGGGTTGTCTGAAGACTGGCGGGTCGCCAGTTCGAGGTCGAACTCCATCTGAGTGTCAGCGGCCCTCGAGAGAAAGAAGAACCGGCACGCGTCCGCCCCGACCTGCTCCACGAGGTCGTCAACTGTAATTATGTCGCCGGAGCGCTTGGACAGCCTGACCAACTCCTCGCCCTGTTTGAATGTAACCATCTGGTAGATCATGAGCGTGAGTCGGTCCGGGTCGACGTCCATCGCGGTTACAGCGGCCTTCATCCTGTTGACGTGGCCCTGGTGGTCGGCTCCCCAGATGTCGATTACCTGGTCGAATTTTCGCGCGACGAATTTGTCGTAGTGGTACGCAACGTCTGAAGCGAAGTACGTGGGATCGCCATTCGATCGGATCAGAACGGCATCCTTCTCCTCTCCGAGTTTGGTCGTCGCAAACCATCGCGCGCCTTCCCGGTCAATCCTGTACCCTTGTTGATCTATCAGCGCCATCACACTGTCGAAGTCGCCATTCCTGTACAGGTCCCGCTCTCTGAACCAGTTGTCGTAGGTCACTCCAATCCTTTGCAGTGACTTCTGTATGGACGCGACCATTGCTTCAAGGCCGACTTCGCCAATTGCGGCAGCAGCATCTTCAGGCGGCAGTTCGAGGAACTCGTCTCCGTGATCCAACTTGATCTGACGACCCAGATCGATCATGTATTCGCCAAGGTAACCGTCCTCGGGCACTTCGGCGTCTCTCTCCCATGCTTGAAGGTAGCGCGCGTGAGTCGTCTCATAGAACAACTCCATCTGGCGACCGGCGTCGTTGACATAGTACTCGCGCTGCACGTCAAATCCCGCGGCTGCCAAAACGTTGGCGAGCGCGCTCCCCAGAACTGCCCCCCGCGCGTGGCCGACATGCATGGGCCCGGTGGGATTCACACTAACAAACTCGACCTGAACGGTCTTGCCTCTGCTATCGTTGGAGTCGCCATAGGTGGAGCCGCTTTCGATGACGGTGTCCACCTGTGAGCTCAGCCAGTCCTCGTCCAGGCTGAAGTTAACGAATCCAGGACCGGCGAGCCAGGCGCTGCCGATGAGGGGCGAGTCGGGCAGGGCATCCATGATCGCCTGACCTATCGCTCGTGGATTCATTCTCATGGCGCGCGAGAGTTTCATCGCCAGGCTGCATGAGAAGTCGCCATTCTCGGCCTTCTGAGGTCTTTCGATGGATAGATCTTCCACTTCCACGTGGGGAAGAGCCCCTGAGCCAATGGCTGAGTCAACGGCGCTGCGGACTAGCTGTGCCACCTCGGAACGAAGTGTGGTCGTCATGCGTTTTGAGCAGCTTTCACTCGGTTCTCTTGAACTGCCCTTATGACGTGACGTGGATGGACGGACCGACCCCATTGCCACGCTCCGTTATTTGCCCGATAACCGCGCGCGTCTCGACGCCGTGATCTTGTAGTGCCGAGAGGAGCGAATCGTTTGCGGCTTCAGGTACGGAGATTAGCAATCCGCCCGAAGTCTGCGCGTCGGCGAGCAGCACTTTCTCTATGTCGGTGATGGAGCCGTCCCATGTCACATCGGGTGTCAGTGATTCGAGGTTCCGATGTGTTCCTCCCGGGGCAACTCCCTGCTCTGCCAGCTCCCTAGCGCCGGGTATGAGCGGTATGGCACTAAGCTCGATAGTTGCTCCTACTCCACTTGCGCGCGTCATGCCGCGTAGATGACCCAGAAGTCCGAATCCGGTAACGTCAACGCATCCGTGGACTCCCACAGAGGTCATTGCGTGGGACGCCGCGTCGTTCAGCGCACCCATGATTCCGACTGCGGTCTCGATGACCTCCGGTCCTGCGACACCCTGCTTCCCAGCGGTGGTAATGATCCCCGTCCCGATGGGCTTGGTAAGAACGAGTCGGTCTCCGGGCTGCGCACCTGCGTTGGTCACCTCGGAGCCTGGTCTGACGATCCCTGTGACCGAAAGGCCATACTTTGGCTCTTCGTCGTCCACGGTGTGACCGCCGACTATCAGGACACCGGCTTCCTGTGCCTTATGTGCGCCGCCGATGAGAATCGATCCGAGTATGTTCTTGGGCAGCGCGACCGGAAACCCAACTATGTTCAGCGCAAGGAGCGGCGTACCACCCATGGCGTACACGTCGCTGAGTGCGTTTGCCACCGCGATCTGCCCGAATGCGTACGGATCGTCCACGATGGGGGGAAAGAAGTCCACCGTCTGGATGAGTGCCGTTTCGTCGTCTAGTCTATACACTGCGGCATCGTCGCCAGTGTTTACACCGACGAGCAGATTCTCGTCTGAAACGGGTGGGAGTTGACTCAGGATCTGTCCCAGATCCTCGGGGCTGAACTTAGAGGCTCAACCCGCGCAACTCGCCAGGCTGGTCAACCGGATGGCATCGCTGGTCTCGACCAAGTAAATCCCTCCAATATTGGACGCGAAATAAAGGCCCCGTCAGTATAGCACAGCACCGGTTCGTGCTATTGTCTACAGGCGGGGCCTCACTTCAGGAAACGGCGTAGCCTGACTCGGCGTATGCAGCCAGGTCCCGATTCCCGGGCAGATACCTTGCGCGCCCCTTGGCACGTTGCATCACGCCGTTCTCTACCAGGACCTCGCCCCGCTGCATCGTCAGGACCGGCTTGCCTACCACCTGCTTGCCTTCGAACATAGTGTAGTCGGCATTGCAGTGCTGGGTTTCTGCGCTGAGAGTGTGCTCAACGGTCGGATCGAAAAGCACTATGTCAGCGTCGGAACCCGGATCGAGCGAACCCTTCTGCGGGTAAAGTCCGAAGATCTTGGCAGGATTCTCGCACATGACCTGAACGAGCCTGGGGAGCGTTATCCGGCCAGCATTGACGCCCTCATGGTAGGCGACGCACAGCATCTGTTCTACCCAGTTTCCCCCGAAAGTGGCATCGAAGATTGACTCCTCTTTGCTGTGGTCCCCTTCCTCATCGTAGGACGCCTTTTGTGACTTCCTGAATCCGCAAAAGTCGCTCGCGATTGTGTCAATCAGGTGCGACGAAAGACCCCGCCACATGGCCTCGTTGTCCTCCCGTTCTCTTAGGGGAGGACCAATCTTGGCGAGCGCGCCGTGGTCCAGCATAGCCTGATTGGTGAGATCAAGGTACTGGGGACAGGTCTCTCCGAACAGGTGCATGTCCTCACCCCGGAACTCCTCCAGTACGGAGAGAATTTCTCGGGCCGACAGGTGGACGATGTACAGTGGACATCCGGTCACTTTGGCGTACGTCGCGGCTCGATTGGCGGCCTCGATCTCAAGGATTCTGGGCTGGGAAGGCGCGTAGTGCTCCCTTCCTGTGTGTCCCGCCTCGATGGAACGCTCTACAAGATGATCGATACAGTATCCGTTCTCGGCGTGCACCATCGCGATGCCGCCGTCGGCCGCGGCCATTTCCATCGCCCTGAGCATCCGGTCGTCGGGCATCATCATGCCGCGCCTTGGATAGGTCATGTACATCTTGAACGAGATTACGCCCATGTCCATCAGCTTGGGCACCTGGTCATCGACGTCATCGTCGCCCAGCAGAATGGCGTGAATGGCGTAGTCCAGGTACGAGTCCGCCGCGGCCTCGTCCATGAACTCGTCGATCATGTCCGTAACTGTTCCCTCGATACCCTGTCTGCGCATATTCTGGATAAACGGCACCACGGTCGTGACGCCGCCAAACGCCGCGCTGAGCGAGAACGTCTCGATGCGGTCGGCGTTGACCGGGTGGTTGTGGGCGTCGACGATGCCCGGCATGACGAACATACCTGTGGCGTCGATAATCCGCCCAGTAGCGGCGTCAGCGTAGCTGCCGTCATGCTCGATAATCTTCCCATCCTCAACGGCGATGTCCTCGCGCGTGATGCCCGTCCCACGAACGACGAGGCCGCCCCGAATCAAGTAGTCTGCTCCCCTGTCGGCCATGTTCACATCCTCCCATTTGGTCTCGCTGGCTATCATATCTTGGCCTTCTGCGGTGTCAAGGCCGCCGCGTTTGCAGGGTCTCATATCGGTGTATAGAATACTCCCCACTCGGGCCGCAGCGCGGTCGACAGTTACATCCTTGGAGGAGTGCCGTGGCAGGTAAGAAGGTCACAGTCGGCAATATAGAGATAGTTTCGGTCTCCGATGGACAGGGTGACATGTCGCCCGCGGACGTGTTTCCAACCAGCGACATAGACATCTGGCGGTCGGAGTATGGCGACCTCCTGGACGAAGAGGGCCTGATTCACCCAAGATTCGGGTCTTTCGCGTTCAAATCAGGCGGCAAGATGGTACTGGTCGATACGGGCCTGGGCGGAGCGGACGGCACGCTGCTTGCTCAGCTCAGCGAGAGCGGCGTCGAACGTGACTCTGTCGATCTCGTAGTTCTCACCCACATACATCCCGACCATGTCGGATGGAACATGTCCGACGGCACCCCAACGTTCCCCAATGCCAGATATCTCGTGTCGAAAACCGACTGGAACTACTGGACGCAGGCGGAGGTCCGTGCAGAGGCCCCTCATGTGGACGCGCAGATGATGCCGCTCGAGGGCCTCAACGTGCTCGACCTGATCGAGGGCGAGTACGACGTGACCGCCGAGGTCAAGACGCTGCCGACGCCTGGTCATACGCCCGGCCACATTTCGCTAATGATCGCCTCAGCGGGTGAGACCGCGTTCATTCTTGGAGACGTCGCACACAGTCCGGCGCAGGCACAGTACACTGACTGGAGCCCGGGATTCGACGTCGATCCGGATCTCGCTCGCACGACCCGGCACTCTGTACTTGATAGGCTGGAGAGCGACGGCACCCTGGTGGCATCCGGACACTTCCCGAAGCCCGGCTATGGTAGGTTCGTCAGAGCAGGCGAACGGCGCATCTGGCAGCCGGAGTGATGTGAAATGCCGCGTCATGTGCTTGCGGACGACGAGAGACGCTTCGTCGCGAGCGCGAGGGTAGGGCGGCTGGCCACTGCGACCTCTGAGGGGCGACCACATGTTGTTCCCGTTTGCTTTGAAATGCTCGGCGATGTCATCTACGTGGGACTGGATGATAAGCCGAAGTCCGTGGATGTGCTGATGCTACGACGCGTGCGAAACATAATCTCCAATCCTCAGGCCGCGTTAATTGTGGACCGATATTCCGAGGACTGGAGCAAGCTTGGCTACGTTCTCATCGCCGCAGAGGCGACTCTGGCCCCGGACGAAGGCGAGCGATACAACGCGATTCTAGCTCTCAGAAGCAAGTACGCTCAATACCAGGAGCTACTACCGGACGAGGCGCACGTCATCAGGCTCAAACCGCTGCGTGTGACTTCCTGGGGAGACTTGACGCCTTGGGGGTCAAGTCAATTGCTGGGAACAGAGTCAGCCTCGCCAGAGGACACCGCCCCAGACGCAGGCGGCATAGTGTCGGCTGACGTGTAGTCGTGCTGACTGTGATGGGGAGGCAGGTTCTCCTATTCGCTGTTGCCGTCCTGCTAATCTGCCTGGCCTGTGGTGGGAAGGACAATGGGAACGCTGAGAGCGCTGACCTGAGGCGCGGCGAAGAGCTGCAGGAAGACGGCCACATCGAGCAGGCGTTCGAGATGTTCAGCTCAGTAATCGAGAGCGATCCTCGGAACGCTGAAGCCTACGCCAGGCGCGCGTTCATTTACATCGTATATGACGATCTGACCAGCGCCGCGGCAGACCTGCGTCGCGCGGATATGATCAAGCCCGATCTACCCCTCACCTCACTTCATCGAGGCATGATATTTGACGCGATCGACAACCATGACGAGGCGATACTGGAGTTCACGCGGGCCATTGAGCTAGAGCCAAGTATGACGGACGCACACGTCAGCCGTGCCAGCGTCTATCTCGAAATCGGGGACGCGGAATCCGCGCTGGACGACCTGCGAACAGCCGGAAGGCTGGAGCCGGAAAACGCCGAACTACTACTCGTGCGCGGACAAGTGTACCTCCTGATAGGCGACTTGGGCAGAGCAGAGTCCGACTTGCACCAGGTGCTGGAGCTATCGGACGACGACCGACTGGTGACGACCGCGAGGCAGATTCTGTCGGCTATGCGCTGACCGGCGTCGCAGGCACTGGGGGGCCGAATGCCGCACCTCGTTAAAGGGCGCGGCAGAGCATGACAACTCCACCGTCAGGAACATCTGCACTGCTTGGCAGGTCGCACTTCATGAGACTTGCCTGGCTCTTGGCCATGTGCCTTACACTCCTGCTCGCTCTGTTGCCATTTTCTAGCTATGTGGCCGCACTTCCGTTTATTAGGTCAGAGTGGGGCATCAGCAACACAACGGCAGGGCTGGTGTTTTCGTGCTATCTCGCCGGCTATGCGATAGCGGCCCTACTGGTACTTCCCCTTACCGACCGGTTGCCAACACGCTGGGTGTTTCTGATCTCGGCCGCAACTTCAGTAGTGGGCAATGTGCTGTTTCCACTGGCCGCATACAACGTGGTGATAGCCTGTGTGCTGAGGCTCGCGGCCGGTGTCGGCCTCGTGGGAATCTATATGCCCGGACTAAGATTGATCTCGACCACGTTCCCACCTGAGCATCGGGGTGTAGCGATGGGCCTTTACGTTACCGCGTTCTATGGCTCGAACGCCGTCTCGCTGGTCGCAACCGGGATTCTCATGAACACCATGGATTGGCGAGGCGCCTATCTCGCTCTCTCACTGCTTTCCGCGATTAGCGTGCCAATGGCACTCTTTTTAGTGCGGGATCGTGCCGGTCCTGGTACAGCGCAAGGGACGGGGCGGCTCCGAGTTGATGTGCTAAAGAGCCGGGTGCCCCGAGCGTTCATCGTAGGATATTCGCTCCATGCTGTTGAGCTCTATGCAGTCCGTGTGTGGCTCCCAGCGCTGCTGGCGGCGGTGCTTGTGTCTCGTGGACATGATGTCGCCAGTGCCGCCGCAACCGCTGCCACGGTCGGCGGTATAGCCCTGGCCGCCGGCGCGCTGGGGCCGGTGGTCGGCGGTGCCATTTCGGATCGGATCGGCCGCGCTCGCAGCGCGATAGGCGTCTTCATCCTCAGTGGCTTACTATGTCTGGCGCTCGGCTGGATTTACGATGCGCCGTGGCCTGTGGTCGTCGCGGTGTCGTGCTTCTTGGGTTGGGCGATCTCGGCTGACTCATCCATTTACTCAACAGCGATTACCGAGTCCGCGCCCGCCGGGTCGTTGGGATCAACGATGGCAGTCCAGGCGTTCCTGGGATTCATGGGAGGGGTAGTCGGCCCTATCTTCGTCGGGGTGATACTTGACCTGGTACCCAACGCGCTGCAGTGGCGAGTTGGCTTTACCGCGGTAGCTTTGCTTTCCATCCCCGCCGTGGCTACTCTCTATTCTATCCGTCGCCACTCCACTGACGGCTAAAGTTGAAAGGAGACCGATGACTGTAGCGAGACCTTCACCGATCAGGGCCGCCCTGTTCGACTTTGACGACACACTCGTGGATACTACGGAAGCGCTAATCCAGCTCGATAAGTACTGGTACAGGACCCTGCCGCGCGACAACCGTCCGGAAACCGAAGAGGAGTTTATCGCCGGGACATTGGTAACAATCTCGGAGCAGTTCAGTCCCTGGGAATTCTACGCCAGGATGCTGGAGATATGGCCCGGGTCATTTGACAGTGTTGAGACAGCGCTAGAGGCTCACAATAAAGCCATACCAAACGCGGTCTCTCTTGATGCCAGAGCTGAGCGCATGCTGTGCGATCTCAGGAGCGCTGGGGTGCCCGTCGGGGTTGTGACGAATGGGCCAACAGAGATGCAGTGGGCAAAAGTCCGCAATACCGGAGTGGCAGACCTTGTGGACGCCGTCATCGTATCCGAGGAGTTCGGAGTGAACAAACCGCATCCTTCGATCTTCGCCCACGCGCTTGAACGCATCGGAGCCACGCCGTCGGAGACGCTGTTTGTAGGAGACAATACTGAGGCAGACATCGTTGGCGCGAGCGAGGTCGGGATGCAGACTGCATGGATGAGCCACGGCAGATCGTGGCAAATCGCCTCACTTCGTCCAACCTATATCATCGATCATGTCTGGGACGTGCGCCCCCTGCTGGGCATCTAGCCCATGTATCGGCGCCAGTCGGAGATGATCTTTGCGTCGTCTGGGAAGGGCAGTGGGGGTAGGTCGTCAGCAGAATACAGTTTGACTGCCTGGGCCTCGTCTCCCGCCTCGGGAGACCCGCCGACGATGCTGGCGGCGTAAGCAACCAGTACAACGGGCGCATTGTGGCGAGAGTAAACTCCGAGAAGCGCGTCGAGCGACACTTCGACGTTAGTCTCCTCGCGCACCTCTCTGACAGCGGCTTCTTCCACAACCTCGCCACGGTCCACGTATCCGGACGGAAAGCTCCAGCGTCCCATCATTGGATCGATGTCCCGCTTAACCATGAGTATCCGTGAGTTGCGGGAGGCGATTACTACAACCGCCAGCTTGGGGTCCAGAAATACTACCTCGCCGCACGCCCCGCACTTCGGCCTAAGCGCGCCAGCGACGTGTTGTTCTTCCAGAACTTCGCCGCAGCGATGGCAGTATGTGTGGTCTGAGGCCATGTCCGGTCCTGAATCCTGTCTACGACTACTCGAGGATTATACCGTACGGACGGCGTTTGACCGTGACCGGAGCCAAACCTATAATGGCGCTGCCTCGGTAATACTGCGAGTTCTAACCCAGAAGAAAGAAGGGGTGTCCAATTGGCGTCCATGCGAGAAAACAGAGTTAAGGCGAAGCTGAACCGCGGTGAAGTGTCGGTTGTACTGTCAGGGCACATGACGCCCGATATAGTGGACTCGCTCGGCCCGTTGGGCTTCGACGGCGTCTGGATTGAGGGTGAGCACGGTCCCGTGGACTACAAGGACATCCCCGATCTCACTCGGGCCGCAGACATCTGGGGAATGACCTCGGTGGTCCGCGTCAATCAGAACGTTCCCGGCGTGATATACCGTACGCTGGACGTCGGGGCGCAGGGGATCGTGGTCCCGCATGTAAACAACAAGGCCGAAGCTGAGGCCGTAGTGAGCGCGGGAAAGTTCGCCCCGATTGGCGAGCGTGGGATGTTTGGCAGCAGGCAAAGCTACGGCGTGGATAACTACTTCGCCGAGGCAAACGATCAGAGCCTGCTGGTCGTACTCATCGAAGACATCGTCGCGGTGAACAATCTGAACGAGATCTTGTCCGTCGATAACATCGACGTCTTCTTCGTCGCTCCGAGCGACCTCGCTCAGTCGATGGGGCTCATAGGCCAGCTCAGCCATCCGGATGTCGTAAGCACGATCAACGGCGCGATCGACAAAATCGCCGCGGCCGGACGTAACCCCGGCTCACTCGCCTCAGATGACAACGTTGAGGCGTACGTTAATAGAGGCGTCAAGTTCATGATGACCGGGTGGTCCCCATGGGTCGCGTCGGGCGCGCTGGCTTTCCAGGCCAAGGTTGCCAACGCGCTTTCATAGCATCTCGTCGGCTGTGGAGGCTGGGTGGTGGAGAACGTCGCTGACCTTATGGCGTCTAGGCTGCCGTCGCTCGCGACGGCCAGGTCGGTGGGGTTCGCCGCCGAAGCAATCGGACTACAACCTTTTTTGGTCGGTGGGTCGGTGCGCGATTTGTTAATGGACCGCCCCGGAATCGTCGACCTCGATATCGCACTTGCAGGAGCCGTCTCCGGGAAGTTCGACCGAATCGCGTCGCTTGCGGGCGGTACGGTTTCCAAGCGCTCCCAGTTCACGACTGCGAAGCTGTGCATCGACGATCTCGAAGTCGATCTGGCAATGGCGAGGGCTGAAGAGTACCCCACTCCGGGCAGCCTACCCATCGTTCGGCCCGGCACTCTGGAGGAAGACCTGGCCAGGCGCGACTTTTCTGTTAACGCGATGGCGGTCTCGCTGAGTTCGGATGACTGGGGGGATCTGTATGATAATCACACGAGCCTGGCCGACCTGGAACAGCAGAGACTCCGAGTGCTGTACAAGGGGAGCTTTCGCGACGATCCGACCCGCATACTGAGGGCCGCGAGGTACATGTCGCGGCTCCATCTGAAACCGACTACGGAGACCATAGACGAGCTGAACGGCTCGGTGAAGTATCTGAATGAAGTGTCACCGGCCCGGGTGAGAAACGAGCTGGAGCGGGTGTTCGCGGAGAGCGGCCCTGACGCGGCCTTCCGAAGCCTACGAGAGTGGAATGTACTGACTGCCATCCATCCATCGCTTGGTGAACCCTCGGGCTCGTGGGGGAGGTTCGTAGCTAATACTGGAGCTCTTCCGCGTCGCTCACAGGTAAACGTGGGCTACGCGGTCTTGGCTTGTGGGCTATCGGACGCCGCCGCCAACGGCGTAATTGTGAGGCTCGAACCCGATTCGGATGCCTGCAGAGCGATTCGAGAGTCGGCGCTGCTGGGCCGAATGGCATTGTCCGATCTGTTGGACTGCTCGAACAGCCAACTTGCCAGGCTATTGGATCCGCTGACGGCATCGGCTGTGCTCGGCGCATCGCTGGCCAGAGGTGGCGAAAGCGGTCGTAGACTTGCCGAATACCTGGAATGCCATCGGCGACTCAGACCGAACCTGAGCGGGAATGACCTGATTGATCTGGGTGTGCATCAGGGGCCGGCCGTCGGGAATATCCTGGAGCGTCTGCGGAGCGCCTGGCTCGATGGTGAGGTCTCTAACGCTGATGGAGAGCTCGAGCTAGCCAAGAAGCTGATTAATAGGTCGAGAGAAGACTAACTGAGGGCAACTCCTGAGCCAAGCCCGGGCTCGGTCATGCCGGATGGATCGAGTATTTCGTCCAGTTCGTCGGACGATAACTCAGTCCTGGTGAGAGCGACCTGCTTCACGGTCTGCCCAGTCGCCTGAGCCTCTTTGGCAATGTCTGCCGCCTCATCGTACCCGATGTGGGGCACAAGAGTCGTAACTATCGCCAGACCCCGGTCCACCATGTCAGGGCCTGCCGACGTCGCCGCGAGACCTCTTACGCACTGGCGTGCCAGGTTGCGGGCAGACGCCGCCAACAAGTCAATCGACTGGAGCAGGTTGTAGGCCGCAACGGGCATCATGACGTTGATCTCGAAGTTGCCTGATTGTCCTGCTACCGCAACGGTGGCGTCGTTTCCGATAACCTGTGCCGCAACCTGGCAGACCGATTCCGGAATCACGGGGTTGATCTTGCCTGGCATGATCGAGCTGCCAGGCTGGACCTCGGGTAGCATGATTTCGCCAATGCCCGCACGCGGTCCCGACCCCAGCCATCGGATGTCGTTGCTGATCTTCATCAGGCTGACTGCGACGGTCTTCAGTGCGCCGCTGGCGGCGACGATGTTGTCGAGCGTGCTCTGTGCCTGGAAATGGTTCGAGGTCTCACGGACCGGCACTCCGAGCATCTCCGAAAGTCGGGCGCAGACCCGTTCGGCAAACTCGGGATGCATGTTAACACCGGTACCTACGGCTGTGCCGCCGAGCGCGACTTCGGCAAGCTCGCTCTCAGCCCGATGGAGCCTGGATATTCCACGCTCGACCTGGCCCGCGTAGCCAACAAATTCCTGCCCAAGTCGGACGGGTGTTGCGTCCTGGAGGTGGGTCCGACCGGTTTTCACAATTGGCATAAACTCGTCTGCCTTTTGTTCAAGATCGGCCTGAAGCTCCTGAAGGGCAGGGATGAGGTCAATATGAATCGCCTTCAGAGCGGCGATGTGGATAGCAGTCGGAATCACGTCGTTGGAAGACTGTCCCATGTTTACATGATCGTTCGGGTGCACCGGGTCTCTTGATCCCTTGACGCCGCCGAGATTCTCAATCGCCCGGTTCGAGATGACCTCGTTGGCGTTCATGTTGGTGGATGTTCCAGAGCCGGTCTGAAAGATGTCCACGACGAACTGGTCGTCGAAGCCTCCTTCAGCTACCTCGCGAGCTGCAGTTTCAATCGCCTCAGATACTTTGGGGTCCAGTGCGCCCAGTTCTCGGTTCACTTCGCCTGCAGCAAGCTTTATCGAGGCGATTGCCTCTATGAAAGACCTGTTGAACCGTAAATCGCTGATGGGAAAGTTCAACACCGCGCGCATTGTGTTGGCGCCGTAGTAGGCGTCGACGGGTACGTTGAACTCACCCATCGAGTCTCTTTCCAACCTGAACTGCTGGGACTCAGACACTGTCAACTCCTGCTTTACTTGGCTTTCTAATGTTTTAGGCGTTTTTGATTGCTTAGAATCGGTTAAAGATAGCGTTTTAAGAAGTCAGCAGTCACCTCGGCCGCTTCGGACTCATACCCTCTCATTGAGTGGTCTGCTCCGACAACCTCGTGGAATTGGAATGGGCCCCTGCATTCGTCCAGTATCCGTTGGACTTCCAGCGAAGGGGATACCCTGTCATCGGAGCCGGCGATCACGAGGCGAGGGCGCTTGTCCCGATTGAATCTGCGACTGCGGAGCGCGCCTAGAGTCGGCGCGACCAGCACCAGCGCTTTGGCTCGCCGCAGGTGCCTGAGTCCGTCGAGGACAATTGTGGCACCGGTCGAGTAGCCGACGACCGCGATCCGCCCTCCGTGTACGGAAGGCCATTGGCGCATCAGATTCAACGCGGACTTGACGTCGTTGTGCTCCTCTTTGCCATTTGTGAATTCTCCCTGGCTGTCTCCAACGCCACGAAAGTTGAACCTCAGTGCACACATCCCCTCACGGACCACGGCTTGGCAGACTGAGGCGACTACTGGATCGTTCATGTTGCCGCCGAGCAAGGGGTTTGAATGACACGCTATTACTGCGGGGACGTCTCGCGCCCCCTGGTCTTGGGGAGAGGCAAAAATGCCCTCTAGTTCGAGCTTCTTGCTGTAGAAGCCAATGGCCGACTGTCTCATGACTACCGTTTTAACCACGTGGTGAAGAATCGGGATGCCATATCTCCAACCTCTGGTTCAGATCCTCGGAAGAAGTGGTCTGCTCCCTGAATGATCTCGGCGTCGCACGGGTCGGCGTATCGCCTCGTGAGGAACCTGAACTGGTCTGCCGGGAAGTTGTGGTCGTGGTCTCCCAGGATGAATAGCTTGGGCTGAAGCAACTCGAGTCCGCTGAACGCGCGCATCTGGGCCGCGGGGCAGGCAATTGCGGCGACTGCCTGGACTGTCGGGGAGCCCATTGCGGCCTGCAACGCTACCGCCGCTCCAAAGCTGTAGCCGGCTATGCCGATGCGGCTTGCATCTACACCTTCCATCAAAGAAAGTGTTTCGATTGCAGCCTCGGCGTCGTCCGTCTCGCCCGACCCCCAGGCGAATTCGCCCTCACTCTCGCCGACTCCTCGGAAGTTGAACCGGAGTATGGCAATGCCGTTGGCAGTAAGTCGATCGGCGACGCCAGTGACAACGCCAGAGTACATATTGCCACCCTGCCTCGGATGTGGGTGACAGATCACTACTCCCGGTACGGCGCCAGAAGAGCCGTTCGGTAGTTCCAGCAGCGCCTCCAGTTGAAGGTCGCCGCTCGATATGGACAGTGGTTCGGCAATGATCAGCAATTTCGGTCACCCGTTCTGCAAAGCAGCATCAATGTTAAGGTCACGATGTAGCGTTTGACAAGGTTGGTTGTTAGAATGTTGCGAGCGTTGCGGAGCTGCCGCGCGCCAGCCCCAGCCGGAGGAACATAAGAATGCGAGTTGTTGACCTGCGTAGCGATACCGTCACCCTTCCGTCACCCGAAATGCGAAAGGCGATGTACGAGGCCGAATTGGGCGACGACGTCTACGGAGAGGATCCGTCCATCAACCTTTTGGAGGCCAAGGCGGCCGAGAGGTTCGGCAAGGAGGCTGCTGTCTTTGTGGCCAGCGGCACTATGGGTAACTTGGTCTCGGTATTGGCCCACGCCCAGCGTGGCGACGAGATTATCCTCGGCGACAAGGCGCACATCTTCCGCAGCGAGGCCGGAGGTGCGTCCGCTCTCGGGGGAATCTCGTTCCATACGGTCCCTAACGATGAGCACGGGATGCTGGATCCTGAAGACGTGCGAGCCGCGATTCGTCCCGTCGACCCGCACATGCCCCGCACTGCGATTGTCTGCCTTGAGAATACGCAGAACTCTTGCGGGGGTGCCACGTTGACGCAGGACGACATGCACTCAGTCGCTGCTGTGGCGCGCGAGTACGGCCTTGGCGTTCACGTCGACGGAGCGCGGATATTCAACTCATCGGTTGCACTTGAGGCCCCGGTTTCCGAGCTTGCCCGTGACGCGGACTCGGTCACATTCTGTCTTTCCAAGGGCCTGGGTTGTCCCGTAGGTTCTGTAATCGTTGGGTCCGAGGACTACGTCCAGGAAGCGCGACGCTGGCGCAAGATGGTTGGCGGGAGCATGAGGCAGGCTGGCGTTCTGGCCGCAGCAGGCGTATTCGCTCTCGATACTATGGTGGAAAGGCTTGCCGAAGACCACTCGAACGCGCGCAAGCTCTCCGAGGGCCTGGCGGAGATCGACGGCATCGATATCGACCCTGACGCACTGCCCACCAACCTGGTCTTCTTTGAGATAGAAAGGGCCGACTGGCCCGACCTTCACAGGCAACTGGTCGAGCGCGGCGTCAAGGGTGGGGGTGGCGGCAAGCGTTGGCGGTACGTTACCCACTACGGTATCACCGAAGACGACATCGACTACACCCTGGAAACTGTCAGAGACGTGTTCGCCGGCGGTTGAGTCGGACCTGATTCCAAGCCACACAGAGCGGGTCGCCAACTGGGTGGCCCGCTTGTTTTCGTTGGGCGCAACCCGCGCACGGTATTTCTATGCACTTGATCTTCCGAAACCCGCAGTTCAGGTTGTTTTGGACGGCGGGGATGTTTGGCGACGTAAGCATGATCGCCTACTATACCGTCCACGGATGGCTCGCTCTTGAGGTTACCGACTCGCCGTTTTGGGTGGGGGCTACCGCCGGGGTTGGCGGCATCGCCCTGACAGTCTTCGCGCCCTGGGGCGGCGTCCTGATTGACCGCTTCAGCAAGATAGACGTCGTGCGGATAGCGTCCGCGATTCGCGGTACGATGGCAGTCGTGCTGGCAACGCTGGTTTTGACCGACTCTGTGCAGCTGTGGCATGTGCTTGCATTCGCGGTCGCCCAAGGGGCGGCCGCGTCGATCCGTGTGCCAGGCATGAAGACACTGACCATGGACATCGCCGGGGCGGAGAATCTGCTGACGGCCACCGCGGCCCGCATGGCTTCCATGACAGTAGTTGGCGTCATGGTGCCACTCTCTGTCGGACCGGCCGTGGATGCCGTCGGCATCGGATGGGCATACGCGGTCATCGCAATCGCAGACGTGACCTGCATCGTTTTGATGAGCTTCGTGCGCTCCGGACAGACGGCCGAGATCGCCGAACACCGGTCGCCCTTCGACGATCTTAAGTCGGGTATCGGTTACTCTCTCCGGCATCCATTGGTCAGGATCATCCTCGGAGTAATCCTCGTAACAGAGCTGTTCGGTTGGTCGTCCGAACCAATGTTACCCGTCGTTGTGAGAGACGTACTTGGGGGCGGAGCGACGGCACTGGGACTACTCTTCGCGGCTGCCAGCGCCGGTGCGGCCGTCACCGCTTTGACAATTTCTGCGTTAGGTAATGTGCCTTACAAGGGCTGGCTCATGGTCGGTGGCATACTGGGATTCGGCTGCTTCCTGCTACTGTTCTCGCTATCGAGGTCCCTGCCGCTGTCGCTGGCATTGTTTTGCATGGCCGGAGCATTCACTACCCTATATGAGACTGCAGCTGACACCATCATGCAGTCCGGCGTGGACAGGCGAATGAGGGGCAGGGTGTTAAGTTTCCAGACCATGCTGTGGGGTGTCTCCGGTATGTCCGGATTCCACACCGGCGCGATCGCGACGGTGTATGGCGCGCCCCTCGCTATCGGCGTTGGCGCGACCGTCGTCGTCATGGCAGGCATCGTGCTCGCCAAATTCGCGGGCAGTCTAGATCGCCCCGTCCGGTATCGGGCGGCCCAAACGACCGTTGAGCGCAACTAGATGAGGCTCACGCCAGTGACTTCCAGGCGCTCAGTCAATACCTCTCTCACCCCACCATGTCCTCAGCCTCTCGCTCAACTCTGCCTCAAAACCACGCTCTGAGGGCCGATAGTATCGTCGTCCTCTGAGATTGTCCGGCAGGTTCTGAGTTGGGGTGAATGCGCCCTCGTGGTCGTGAGCATACTCGTAGTCGTGCCCGTAGCCCAGGTCGCGCATCAGCCCGGTTATAGCATTGCGCAGGTGAAGAGGCACCGGTTCGTTGATAGAATTCTCCGCGTCCCTAATGGCGTCTCCTATGGCCGCATAGGCTCGGTTGCTCTTGGGAGCGGTCGCCAGATATACTGTCGCTTCAGCGAGCGGGATTCTGCCCTCCGGCATTCCGATGAGACTCACGGCCTGCTGGGCGGCAACGGCGATAGACAGCGCGTTGGGATCGGCAAGCCCGATGTCCTCCGCGGCTAGCACCACGAGCCTGCGGGCGATGAAGACAGGATCCTCGCCGGACACAACCATGCGGGCAAGCCAGTAGATGGCCGCGTCGGGGTCGGACGCTCTCACCGATTTTATGAACGCCGAAATGGTGTCGTAGTGTTGGTCGCCGGACCTATCGTACACGGACGAGCGTCGCTGGATCGCATCTTCGACTGTCTGTAGGGTGACGGATCGTTCACCACTCGAGTCTGGCCTCGTCGCGTGCACTGACAGCTCAAGCGTATTGAGCGCACGGCGTGCGTCTCCATTGCTGAGGGAGACCAGCGCACCGCGCGCATCCTGCTCCAGGCGAGGGTGGAGACGCCCTAGACCTCTGTCGGCGTCCCTCATCGAGATGTCGAGAATGTCTGAGACCTGCTCGGCGGTCAGCTGCTTTAGGACGTAGACCCTGGCCCTGGACAGCAGGGGAGATATCACCTCGAACGACGGGTTCTCTGTGGTCGCCCCTATCAGCACGACCGAGCCGTCCTCCACGTGTGGCAGGATCACGTCTTGCTGGGACTTGCTGAATCGGTGAATCTCGTCGATGAACAGTATGCTTCTGACGCTGTTCATACCCAGGCGGTCGCGGGACTCGGACACGATCCGGCGAAGGTCGGCGACTCCTGACGTAACCGCGCTGACACGCTCGAAGTGAGCGTCGATCTGCATCGCGATCAGGTGGGCAAGGGTTGTCTTTCCTGATCCAGGTGGACCCCATAACATCATCGAAGGGACATGACCCGCCGCGATCGACTTTCTGAGAACGCTTTCAGGACCGACGATGTGCTCCTGGCCCACGAAGTCATCCAGCCTACGGGGCCGCATACGCTCAGCGAGGGGCGCGACAGTCTGCAGGTATTCCCGCCGACTGTGATCGAAGAGAGTCATGCGGCTGCTTCACATGCCCCGGAGGTCCCGAATGGCCGCAGCGACTGAATCGTCCTGGTCGGGCAGAACGGTTCTCGGGTCCAGCATCACGCTGTCGTCCTCGATCCTGCCTATTACTGGCGGCTGTTGCTGTCTCAAACTCGCGAGCGTGGCCTGTGGGGTTGTGCCCAGTTCCTGGCAGTCGACACGCAGCGCAACAGTCTCCAGGGTCTCTCCCGGCAGGCTGCCTCCGCCAATGGCGGACCTCGCGCCCACAATGCTTGCCCACGATCCAGCGCCTGACCTCCAGCTCTCTATGCGTTTCGAGAGCTCGGCAATTGGGGCCGAGATCATCCGCCAGATCGGGATCTCCGACTCGGCTTCCCCGTTGATGTAGTGCAAAAGCGTGGCCGAGAGAGCTGCCATGCTGAGCTTGTCGATCCTGACTGCCCTGGCAAGCGGGTGACGAGATACTGTGTTGATGAATTCGCGCTTCCCAGCGATGATACCCGCCTGTGGACCGCCAAGTAGCTTGTCCCCCGAGAAGAAGCTAAGCTCGACCCCAGCGGCGGCGCTCTCCTGAGGCATCGGCTCATGAGCCAGCCCGTACCTACTCGTCTCCAGAAGGCAGCCGCTGCCCAGATCGTGGAGGACAGGGACTCCCGACCGTGCTCCTACGCTTGCGAGCTCCGCGATTGTCGGCGCGTGTGTAAAGCCCATCACCCGGAAGTTTGAGGCATGGACTGAGAGAATTGCGCCGGTGCGGTCGTTGATGGCCGCTGCGAAATCCGAGGCATAGGTGCGATTTGTGGTCCCGACCTCTATGAGGGTCGCGCCGCTCTGTCCCAAGACGTCGGGAATCCTGAAACCGCCTCCAATCTCCACGGCCTCGCCCCGCGAGACGATAACCTCTTTGCGAGTGGCTATTGCGGCGAGGCCCAGCATCACGGCCGAAGCGTTGTTGTTGACAGCCAAGGCTGCCTCGGCCCCCGTAGCCTGGCATATCAGTCTCGATACGTGCTGCTGCCTCGAACCTCGCTTACCTTCAACGAGGTCGAATTCGAGATCGCTGTAGCCCGTGGCAGCGACATGCATGGCCTCTACGCTACTTCGGCTCAGGGGTGCGCGTCCCAGGTTGGTGTGCAGGACCACTCCGGTGGCGTTGACAACGCCCTGTGGCCACGGTCTCCACCTCGACTCTGCTCTGGATGCGACCGAGCTCAAGAGCTCCGCGGTGGATGGTGGCTCACCGCCTGAGCGGATCGTGTCCCTCGCTCCCTCAAGTTCCTCGCGTACAGTGTCCACTACCGCATCATGCGAGTACCGGTCGACCAGTTCGGCGATCTGTGGATGACTGAGCACATCGTTGACTGACGGCAACTCTCGGAATCTTGAGACCATGGGACTCCTGCAGTTTGTGTATGCGTGGATTATATACCGAAGCCTGGGTTGCTGTGAGTCGTGCCCTGTAGACTCTCTCTCCGCAATCGTCTCATGTTGACCCTATTTCAGCCGCTCTAGTAGAATGTGAGGACTTTCCCAATTGACGGTCAATCGTATGTTCGTTATCGGCCTCACGGGCGGCATTGCTACGGGCAAGACGCTGGTGTCGGAAACGCTCCGTGACCTCGGGGCGACAGTAATCAATGCGGATCTTGTGGGGCACGAAGCCTACCTCCCTCACACCGAGACTTGGCAGGCGGTCGTGGATGCCTTCGGGTCGGATATACTCGATCCCGAGGGACAGATCGTGCGACCAAAACTCGGCGTGATCGTTTTCAGTGATCCTGCCAAACTCGAGCAGCTCAACACGATCGTTCATCCGCGAATATATGCTATGATCGGCGACCGTATCGAGGGGTTCAAGGCCGATGGAATTGGGGCGGTGGTCGTAGAGGCCGCACTGCTGATAGAGGCGGGTTGGACCCCACTCGCTGACGATATCTGGGTGATAACTTCACAGATAGAGCAGGTGTATTCCAGGTTGATTGGTCGGGGCCTATCTCGTGACCAGGCACGCTCGAGAATCGAATCACAGATGCCGCAGGAAGAGCGCGTGACCCATGCCGACGTCGTCATAGTCAACGACTCCGGCGAGGGTGAGCTCCAGAGCGCGGTCAAGGAACAATGGGACCGGCGGGTCGCATCAAGACAAGAGTAGAAGGAGACCGGTAAGCCAGATGACATCACCAACGCGGACTCTGTTTCGGAGCTACATAATCGAGGAGTATCACCTCACCGAGGAACCATACTATGTTCCGGTTGGAGATGAGATCGAGCTGTTCGAGGCAGCCTACGCGCAGAAGATACCGGTAATCTTCAAGGGCCCGACCGGCTGTGGTAAGACACGCTTCGTCGAATACATGTCGTATCGTCTCGGCCAGCCACTTACTAAGGTCCTTCAGCAGCCTTCTTCTGGCGCGTCCGGCAACGGCAACACCGAGACCGACGTGCCCGATTATATGCCGCTCGTCACCATTGCCTGCCACGAGGACCTCACCGCAAGCGACCTCGTCGGACGATACCTGCTTGAGGGCGACAGAACGGTCTGGATCGACGGTCCCCTGACACGAGCGGTCAAGGCGGGCGGTATCTGCTACCTCGACGAGATCGTCGAGGCCCGCAAGGACACGACAGTACTGATCCACCCGCTGACCGACCATCGCCGGATTCTGCCAGTGGAGAAGCGTGGTGAGCTGCTGGAGGCTGCGGAAGGGTTCTTGCTGATCCTTTCGTACAACCCTGGCTACCAGAGCGCTCTCAAGGACCTGAAGCACAGCACCAGGCAGCGATTTATCTCGATCGAATTCGACTACCCGCCACGCGACATCGAGGCTGAGATCATCGCCCACGAATCGGGAGCCGACGAAGACACTTCTCTCCAGCTCGCGAAGCTAGGCGAAAAGATCAGAAACCTCAAGGAACACGGGCTGGCCGAAGGCGCAAGCACCCGCCTATTGATCTATGCTGGCCAGATGATATCGCAGGGCATATCGCCGCGGCGCGCGTGCCAGGTTGCGGTGAACTGGGCCGTTACAGACGACTTCAACATCCAGCGCAGCATTGAAGAGTTGACCACGTCGATTTTTGAATAGCAGAGACCGTCCGCGGGTGGCGGGCGTGGGGTGAGGCCCTGACTTGGGCTCTGAATTCATAGGCAATGCCAGGCGTGTTCTGGAGAGCCGTTCGGTGACGATCGCGGAGGGCCACTCGATGGCTCCGGCCGCCGTCCTGCTAACCCTGTACCCGATTGAGGACGACTTTCACGTCGTGCTGCAGAAACGCTCCCAGCAGGTGGAGCACCATAAGGGAGAGATCTCGTTTCCCGGTGGGATGGCCGATCCTGGCGACGAGTCTTTGTTGCACACGGCCCTGCGTGAGGCTCACGAGGAGATGGGGATCGATCCCGACGATGTCGATGTCCTTGGACGACTCGACGACTCACCCACGATAACCGGATTTATGATCTCGACCTACGTCGGCCTGGTGCCATCCGAATACGACTTTGTGCCCTCAAGTATTGAAGTTGCCGAGGTGCTGACCGTTCCGCTTTCGCATCTCAGAGACCCAAGCGCCTACAGAGTCGAGACGCACCTGGACGGCGATTCGTTTCGGACAATGCCTGTATTCGTGTACCAAGGTCATGTTATATTTGGCGCTACCGCAAGGATTCTGGACCAGTTCCTCAGTGTAACCGCAGAGTTGCCCGTGTAAGGAGGATTCGTGAGTAACGAACAGACGCCCACATTAGAGCAGCTCAGGACCGAATTCCGCAGATTCCCGGCTCCCGTGGTGGAGGAGTTCGACAAGGCACGTTCCAAGATGCCGCGGACCATGGAGGACGGCAACATCCTGCTATGGGGACAGGCAGGCCTTAAGATCGCCGATCAGACGGTGCGGTCCTGGGAGGCCACGTCGCAGTACTTTAGGGTCAGCCCCAAAGTGGTCGCGTACATGCCATTCAGTTACTTCATGAATTGGACCGACTGTGGGGCGAAGCTCTGCAAGGAGTCTCCCACGCTGGCGGCCGCATACTTTGAGGCGTCCCCTGCGGCGATGAGCAAGCTGCGCTCCCGTCATATCGAAAGCTGGGCGTCGCTCGGCGGCAGTCTGTACAAGGGGACCTGGAAGTCTTCGACGCTGGCTTGCAAGTTCTTCACGTACAGTCCGGCGTTGATGGAGAGTCTTACGTTCCCTGAACTGGAGCGTTTTGTCGCGTTTCTGGACGCGCTCGCGCACCGGTCGTACGACCTCGCGTCCGAATGCCTCGCGCTCGGCACCCAGATATTCCCACTGATAGGTGAGGACAAGACTGCATTTATTACACTCGCCTCAGCGCTCGTAGACTCAGGATGGCGTGAAGTTAAGAGCTTCTTCGACGCTGGCGCAAAGGCGCTTCCCAAGATCGACCCGGAGCAGCGCTTCAGGTTCCTGAAGATCGCGGAAGACCTCGTTCACAAGGGCGGCTCCAACATTCCGGGAGTCATGCTGGAGACATCGCAGGCTTTCGCGGAGATAGACCCCGGGCTCCACGCCAGGGTATTGACGCTCGCTGAACAGCTAATATCCGAGTCGCCGGAGGCGGTTCCCAGCTTCATTGAGGCCTCTTCGCAAGTCATGGAACGCTTGACCATGGCGCAGTTCGAGAGATGGTACGAAGAAGGCGTAAACCTGCTGCGCCAGAATCCCGATGGAGGGCTTGCGTACTTCAAGATAGAGTCTGCGCATTCGGAGACGATGATCGAGGCGCTGTCATCCGGTGTAGAGTTCGACCGGATTAAGGCCATCATGGAAATGTATTGCCGGGGTCTTGCCGGGGAAGAGGTCAAGCTGGCATCTTCCCCCGAACTAGTGGACCGCAACATCGGATGGGTCTCCGCCGAGTCTCCGACGACCGAGGGTTCGACGGTCTTCGTACCCGACGTCGTTGATCGGTACCAAACCAAGGACGAAAATTTCTCCTGGTTCAAGGTCGTCTCCACCCACCAGGTTGCCCATCTTGAATTCGGGAGCTTCTTCTTTGAGTTTGAGAGTCCGTCGGCCCTGTTCGAGGACCGCCGGTGCGAGGTCGAGCGAGAGCGGGCGGTGCAGACTACTGCGTCGGAGCCTCGGGATGAATCTGACCTCTCCGGTGAAGGATTGGAACGAGCTTGGATCACGGACATGCAGCGGTTCTTCAACCTGTTCGAAGACCGCAAGCTCGCTCTGGACATCTTCACAGTCATCGAGGATGGTCGGCTGGACTTTAGGGTGAAATATGAGTATCCCGGCATCAAGGCATCCTATGCCCGCGTGCAGATGGACTCATCGGAGGGGCGTCCGGAAATCACGACAATGCCCGCAAGGGAGGCCCTCGTAGAGTTCCTGGTCCGCCTAAGCTTGCAGCAATACAGAGAGATCCCGGCGCCGCACGACTACGTGGACCAAGCGTTACAGGTCGCCGCGGTCGCGCGCCAGATACTGGACGCCGAAGCTACGGTCGAAGACACTGCCGAGGCTACGCTCCGCCTCTACGCGATCATATCTTCGATCCCGAACGAGGAAGTTCCATCGGACGAGTGGGACGATGTGGACGTGGAAGACGAGCAGGAGGAAGAATACTCCGACCCCGACGACATGCAGCAGCTACTCCAGCAGATGGCCATGGGAATGGACATGGAGCTGCGGCCCGACGAAGAGCAGGACTACGAGTCCTCGGAAGAGGTGGACTACCGTGGCGACTTCAAGCCAGAGCTTGTCCAGCTCCTGACGCAGCTCCGGATGCAACAGGAAGCCGGCGCTGAGGCCAATGGGGAGCCTATCACGCAGGAGCAACTTGAAGAGCTGCTTCAGAACAGCGCCGAGTTGGACCTTCAGGCCGTTGAGGGAGACCTGCAGGAGGCGCAGGGGATGTTCGCCGACAACCTGCTCAAAGAGGCTGGGATGCAGCTCCCGGACAATCCCGAGTTCAGTAACGGTCCTTTCGTTCATATCGATGAGGACGGAGACGCGCTCGAGGCCAATGAGCCTCAGACATTTGTGTACGATGAGTGGGACTTCAGGGCCGCGGACTACAAGCCACGCTGGTGCATTGTCAGGCAAAAGACCATGGCGGAAGGAGACCCCAACTTCTACGGTGCCACTCTGCACAGCTACGGCGGTCTTGTTTCCAGGATTCGACGTCAGTTCGAGATGATGGTCCCCGAGATGTTTCGCAGAGTGCGCAAGCTGGAGGACGGTGAGGAGATCGACATCGACGACCTCATCGAGGCCATCGTGGACATGAAGACCGGAGTAAGCCCGTCCGAAAAATTCTACTGGCGCAGGAACAAGGTGCAGCGCGAGGTCGCTGCGGCGTTCCTCATCGACACGAGCGCATCTACCGCAGAGGCCATCGACGAGGGCAAGCGGACTGCTGACGACTGGGATGCGCCGGACGATCCAGTCGAGTACATGGTCTGGTTGCGGACGCGCCGCGGCGAGGCGGCTCGTCGTTCCTACAAGCGGATCATCGACGTCGAGAAAGAGTCGATCGTTCTGATCGTCAACGCTCTTGAGGCGATTGGAGACATCTACGGAATCTACGGCTTCTCGGGCTATGGTCGTGAGAACGTCGAGTACTACACGATCAAGGACCTCGACGAGCCGTTCTCGGATCGCGTAAAGAGGCGAATCGACCGCGTAGCGCCTCTGCATGCCACCCGGATGGGCCCGGCGATTCGGCACACTATCGCCAAGCTGGAGAAGGCAGACGCCAGAACAAAGATCCTGTTCTTGGTCAGCGACGGACGCCCGCAGGACAGAGGCTACAGTCGGGAGGGGGTAGAGAAGGAGTATGCCGTCCACGATACGCGAATGGCGCTCGAGGAGGCCCGCAGGAAGGATATCAACGCCTTCTGCTTGACCGTGGATAAGAACGGCCACGACTACCTCAAGACAATGTGCGCAGACATGGGATACGAGGTACTCGACAACATATACGATCTGCCTGAGCGCCTGCTTTACCTGTACAGGCGCCTAACGATGTAGCTTACTGTTGCCGGTACCAGCCAAACAAAGAGGCCGCGCTCTCATCGAGTCGCGGCCCTTTTGCATCCGCCAGAAGCCGGCGCAACGGCGATTGGACGCCTAGCCCCAATTGGACCCCTGACCGCCCGTGCCAGTCTCCAGGACACGCTTCAGCTCCAGAAGGGTGTGTGTAACGGCCCGTCCTCTAATGCGCAGCCGTCGGGTAGGGTAGGAAGCCGATCTGACACGGCTGCCACCATCGGTCACAATTCCGATGTGCGTGGTTCCGACCGGGCCAGACTGTTGAGTAGGCTCCGTAACCAGCCCGGTCACCGATAGGCCGACATCCGCGTCAAAGCTCTCTCTTACCGCAGAGGCGAGCCCGATGGCATCCTCAGGAGTCGGGCTGGCTCCTGAACCTTCCACTTCGGCAAATATCTTGACCCCAGACCCATTTGGCGCAAGCACAACGCTGCCTACAAGGGCATCCGTGGACAGGGGCGACTCAAGAAGCGTACTCGACAGCAGACCACCGGTGAAGCCTTCAACGATAGCGAGAGAGAGGCGGCGGTCCACAAGCGCTCTGAGCGCGGTTGTAACCGCGGTGTCGTCGTCCTCGCCCCAGATGGCGTGTCCGGCGATTCGCCTTATGTCATCCTCCATGGGCTCTATAAGTAGTCTCGCCTCAGTTTCAGATCCAGCGCGCGCGATCGCCCTCAAGTGGATGCCGTCCTGCTTCGAGTAGATGCCGAGCGCCGGGTTGTCGCTCTTGAAGAGGGGGGAGAGCATCTCATCCAGGCCGCCCTCCGTTATACCGAACGTCTTAAGGGTTCTCGTGACGATAACGACTCCGGGGTTAAGGGCCCGCAGGTCCGGGCCCACGTCAGCCTCCCACATGCCAGTAATCTCCCTGGGAGGTCCGGGCAGTGCGGCGATGACGCGACCACCCCGCTCAACCCACCACCCGGGTGCTGTGCCCATGGGGTTAGGAATCACCCGTGCGGAAGGGATAAGGGTTGCCTGCTTGATGTTGGTCTCAGGCATCTGTATGCTCCGGGTCTCGAACTGAGATCTGAGGTGGGCCAACAGGTTGTCCTTCACTTCCATCTGTTCGCCCATCACCGCCGCAATCGATTCGCGTGTCAGGTCGTCCGAGGTTGGCCCAAGGCCCCCGGTAGTGATCGTGACGTCAGAGCGGCGCCAGGCGCGCCGGATAGCCTCCTGGAGCCTGTCCGGGTGATCACCTACCTTGGTGGCCCATGTAAGGTCGATTCCGATGCTAGCCAACTGCTCGCCGATGTAGGACGAGTTGGTATCGACGGTCTCTCCCATCAGGAGCTCGGTCCCGATGGATATGATCTCAGCATTCATGTTGATGGCCCTGCCAGGAGTGTGTTGTGTGCGTCGCCATGTCCTGCGACAAGAGACAGTAGGGGAGTTGAGCGCAAGTATATCCGCACACATTCGGAGGAACAATCTGACACGGCTTACACGACGATTGAGACAGTCGCGTATTAGGAGCTTATCCTCAACCCGATTCTTCTTCCGCCTCGGCGTATGGGACGTTTTCTATCAACTCGAAAAGCGCGTCTGCCCACTCGGCCTTGATCTTCACGAGCGGCGTGGCGGCAAGGTCGGAGAGCGGCGTGGCGTAGTAGTGTGTTCCGTCTTCGGTCAGATTCCCGAAGGCGAACAGTACGCCGTCTATGAATCGCGTGCCGCGCTCGGTCTCACCTGAGAACCGAATTTCGATGGAACTCCCTTCATAGGGCTGGTCAATGCCCTTGAATTCCATGCCCCAATCCAAGAAGTCACGGCTCCTGACCCTGTACTCTTCCACTGCGAAGTCACGCGGACCCCCGAGCAACGGAAGATACTCGGCCAATTTTTCGGCATCAAGCGGTCGGTTTTCTTCGTCGGTCTCGAAATTGCGGGCGAACCACTCGCCGTCCTCTTGCTGAATTCGTAGGAATGGGCCTTCAGCGCCGTCGGAAGCTTCCACGTATATGTTGACCTCAGTGATGGTCTCAGGCTCTCGGTACACCCACCACTTTGGCAGCGGCGGTTCATTCGCCAGGCGGGCGAGCACCTCTCCCCAGATGTCTGCTATCAGGAACAGCTCCTCGAAACCGATAACTTGCCCGTAATGGTGGTTTCCGTCTGTCGTCTTGTCACCGAGTCTGAACTCCAGTTCCCGGTCGGCGGTGAGTCCGAGCTTTACAACCAAAGTTGGCTGGTCCAGCCCGTACTCGGCGGGGTCGTCAATGGTGGCGCGAACCGTTGCAAAATCTTCTTCGAAGCCTGATGTCAGATCGCGCCGCGTCTGAGGACCGCTGACCAGGAGAACGATACCACCCCACCGGGTGTGAGAAGGCGGAATACCGTCAAGCCGTTCGAACACCCAGGCGTCGCGGTCGTTCTTGATGAATCGCTCAGTGTTTCCTTCCGCGTTAACTTCAATGCTGATTATGTCTTCGAAGCTGACCTGATAGAACCAGGGCGACTTCTCCGTTCGCTCCTCTTGAGTAGCGAACGGGGTGTATTTAGCAACCGCGCCAAATGCTGTATCCCCTAGTGCGCCTACCGCCGCTCCGACGAACAGCAGCATCAGCAAGGCGAACAATATGAGACCGGCAGTGAGCTTCAAATTCATGGAATCGTTTGCCTCAGCGCCGCCGCCACCAGACGACCACCGAAATAACCAGCATCAGAAGAGGAGGAAGGAACCAGCCCGTCCACTTGATGAAGTCGCGTTCCCTCTGGTTCAGTACCAGCACGCGGATAGGAATTGCCGGCTCACGAATGGATATCAGTTCGTAGTCCTCCGCTAGCCAGTTGACTGAATTCAGCAGCAGGTTGGCATTGTCGCTCTGGAAGAAGAACTTGTTCCGTGCGAAATCGGAGTCGCCGATGGCGATGATCTTGGTGATGTTGTTCTCTCCGGGTACGATTTGGCCGGCCAACGAAGCGCCCGCTTGCATAACTGAAGCTACGTCCAGAGGCCCCTGCACGTCCTCCAAGGGGTTGTACACGGTTTCTTCGTCGTGTGACTCCATCCAACTCGCGGGAGTGGTACGCGCCAGACCCGTATATGACATGAACGCCGGGAGGTCCTCCAATGGTATGACAGGGAGGACGGCTGTCGCGTCAGTGAAGAAGACGTTATTCAACTGGTCAGCAATTGGAACGCCTGTCAGTCCGCTCGTGCCAAACTGCGCGTTAGATCGTTGTATCATTGGCGACGTGGTCTCGCCGGCGACATTGCTGATAAGGTCAGCTATCCTCCTGTTCCCAACTCCCAGTCCCCACACTGCCAATAGCTGACGGTATGAATCCGGCGCGTCGGGATCTAGCAGCACAATGAGCTTGCCTCCGCCTCCCAGGTAGTCCGAGACTGCCTGCATTTCGTCCTCGCCTAGGTTCTGTTTTGGGCCCGGGATCACTAGGACGGCGGCGTCTTCAGGAACGAATCCATTCTGTTTGAGATTGAGCGGGAAGACCCTGTAATTGTCACGCTGCATTCCCTGGATGGCGAAGTCGAAGCCCTCGTCGTCGGTCTCTCCTGTAATAGACCTTGTTATAGAGGCCTCTCCGTGTCCGGCCAGGTGGTAGACCTTCTTCTGCTGGACACCCGTGACCACGAGAATGCCGGTGACGAAGTCCTGCTGAGTGAAGTTAAAGACTCCTTGGTACACTCCCGTATCTATGTCTTCGAACACGACGACCGGGAAGTCAGTCACGTCGTACTGAACGGCGACGCTCCGGTTCAATTCGGGGTCGATGAATCGATAGGTAAAGTTGTTACTACGGCGTGCAAATTCGTTCAGTAGATCCTCTGTCTGTTGTCTTGTCAGAGTAGAGTCTCTGTCCGTGGGTGAGTAGAATGCGTTCGCCCGGAGTGGTCCTTCAAGTGATTCGAGGACCTGGAGTGTCTGCTGGGCCGGGCTGAAGATGCGAGTTGCCGTCACGTCCAGCCTGCTCGGACTGCGGAACAGGAGGAAGTTCAGAAGAATCACAATGACGAAAAACGCAAACGTCATTATCGCCACGTTGATGCCGTAGCGACCCTGGCGCCCCGCCATAAATATCGCGACTGCTCTGGGAGACAGCACGAGCGCGATGAACAGCAAAACCAGCCCTATTATGAGGACCGAGATCGAGAAGTTCCTGAGCTCGTCTATGGTCAGGAATAGAACCACGCCGACAATTGTCGCGACGATTCCAACAATGGCCCCGATTGCGCTCCAGAAGCCTGTGGACTTGAATGTGTCCAACAGGTCGAGGCTGACTGATTGACGACGGTCCTGCTGTCTAGTCAACTATCTCCACCTGCGAGTCTCGAGTGATCTGATCGTGAGGAACAAAAAAACGGCGGTCAGCGAAATAAAGAACACTAAGCTTGACGTGTCGATTACTCCACGGCTGAAGTCAACGATGTGTTCATTCATCGACATACCGTTGAATATCTCGCTGGCAACTCCGGTCACGATGTCCGCAATCAGGTTGACAAATGAGAGCATCAGAAGGATCGCAATACCGACGACCGCTGCAACTATCTGGTTGCTGGATAGGGATGAGCCTAGCAGTCCGATCGCAAGTGCGGCCGCGCCGTACAGTAGCAGTCCCAAGTATCCGCTCAACACTGGGCCAGTGTCAGGGTCGCCGAACGAGTATATTATCACCACGTAGTAGAGGGTCACAGCAAGTATGGCGGCCAGTATGAGGAAGCTGGCGATGTACTTGCCCAATACGACCTCCCAGTCGCGGACCGGAGACGTCAACAGCAATTCGAGGGTGCCGAGCTTTTGCTCTTCTGCCAGCAGCCTCATGGTCAGCAAGGGGGCTAGAAAGATTATGAAGAAGCTAGCCCAGTCAACTATGCCGCGGACGCCCGCCTCGGCGAAGGGGGCTGTTACGTCGGCGACGAAAAAGACACCGGTCAGGCCAAGAAACATCGCGCCTACGATGTAGGCGGCAGGTGTCCCGAAGTATAGTTTCGTTTCTTTCAAGGCTATGTTGAATGTGTTCACGCGGCAGACTCCGCGCTTCCGTTTATGGGGGTCTCTTCTTCAGTTGTCAGCCTAAGGAATATCTCCTCTAGCGACATGGTGACAGCCTCCAGGCGGTGCAACTCCCATCCTGACTCCACTACCTTCTGGGCGAGCGCGGCCCCGATTTCCACGCCTGACTCCGACTCCACCCTGTACTGGGGGATCTCTCCGCGCTGAATGTTAACGCGATTCGCGGTCTCCACACCCGGCACGTCGGTCAAGACACCGATAACTTCCTGCTGCGGACCTTTCACCTGCAAGTCGACTCGCTCACGTCCGAGCAGCCTGTGCGCCAGGTTGGCTGGCTCGTCTATTGCGACTATATGGCCTTCGTGAATCACGATCACTCGCTCGCAGATCTGGCTCACCTCGGGAAGTATGTGCGTGCTGACGATCAGAGTTTGATCGCCCCCGAGGTCCTTGATGAGCTGACGTGTCTCGACCACCTGTATTGGGTCGATTCCGATTGTGGGCTCGTCCAGCACGAGCACGTCTGGCTCGTGGATGATCGCTTGTGCGATTCCAACGCGCTGCCGGAACCCCTTCGACAGCTTGCCTATTATCGAGGTGAAGTAGTCTTCCAGATGACAAATCTCTACAACGTCGTCAATGCGCGTCCTGATCCGTGCCGAGTCCATCCCTCTGATCTTGCCCATATAGTCAAGGTACTCTCGCACAGTCATTTCTGTGTAAAGAGGGACCGTCTCAGGTAGATAGCCGATGTGGCGACGTGCCTCAAGGGATTCAGTCACAACATCGTACCCTGCGACCGTGGCGCTGCCTTCGGTTGGCGGGAGGAAGCCGGTGATCACCTTCATCGTAGTCGACTTCCCAGCACCGTTAGGCCCCAGGAAGCCTACGATTTCCCCAGGCTCAACTCTAAATGAAATATCGGTAATTGCGGGGAAGTTACCGAAGTATTTGGTTAAGTTATTGACTTCGATCATTCGGCTCTATTACCTGTTGGATAATTGCTCTCAAGCTGGGGGGCACCTAAATGCCCCTGCTACCCATACTGTTACGTATGTCCACTCGCTTGAGATTCACATGTGGACGGCTACAAAAACCATAGGGATTCTAATTCAAGCGCTTCCGTCCTTTCAAGGCAGGTTGTCCGGGCTTCCTGTCGGATGCTAAGCTAATGGCCCAAACCGGTGTGTGCAGTCCCGTTTAGACTAACGCGATCGAAACACCACTTTTCGCTGGAGACACTCTCGTTGCACCTAGTGATCGACGGTTTTCAGGCTGACCAATCGTCCCTTAAGGACGTGGATCTCGTCCACGATTTCCTGGATTGGTTCCCTGACCGTATCGGAATGACCCGGATAGCGCCACCCCAAGTGTACACATACCGGGGTCGTAAGGACGAGGACTGGGGAGTCTCGGGCTTTGTCCTTATCGCTGAAAGCCACATTACGGTACATACGTTTCCAGACCGGTCATACCTGAACGTCGATATCTTTTCATGCCGCGAGTTCGATGCAGATGAGTCGCTCGGCATTGTTAAGAAGTGGTTCGGCCTGGAGCGTACCGAGAGTCGGGTGCTCGATAGAGGGCTCGAGTACCTGGACACAGGCGAAGCGTACACGGGCATGGTGCGGGAACGGCTCAGCCTTCAGCCATCCAAGGGGCCCAGGTGAGCTCCATACCGGTGCAGTATGCCTGGCAGACCTTTCTCGACACTCCGCCGGACGAGCATGTGTACGAGGCAGCACGTTTCGTTGTGATCCCCGTCCCCTACGATGGAACAACCTCATTCCGCACAGGCTCTCGGTATGGTCCAGCCTCGATCATCGATGCGTCACGTCACCTTGAGGACTTTGACGTAGAGCTTCGATGCGATCCATCCTTGTCTGGAATATACACGTTGCCGGAAGTTACTCCAGACGCCTCCGGCCCGGATCGAGTTGTGAGTCAGGTGTGTGACGTCGTCGCGGACACACTCGGGGGCGCTAAGATACCCGTGTTGATAGGGGGCGAGCATACGATAGCCTTGGGCGCCGTGAGGGCGTGTGCCGAAACTCATGGGGACCTATCCGTTCTCTACCTGGACGCTCACGCCGACCTAAGGGACTCTTACATGGGCACGAGATGGGGACACGCATCGGTCGCCCGGAGGATAGTTGAAATCTGTCCGACCGTGGAAGTTGGTGTCAGATCCATCAGCGAAGAGGAGTTCGAGTTCGCTAAGAGCGCTCCGGACCTATCGGTGCATTTCTGGCCCCCGGATGAGCCGGAACAGGAGTTTTACGAGGCTGTGTGCAGGCAGCTGTCATCGCATGTCTATGTTTCGATTGACCTGGATGTTATGGATCCTTCTATCATGTCAGCAGTGGGGACCCCTGAGCCTGGAGGCATGAGCTGGTGGGACCTGACCGGCCTGATTCGGGCTGTGTCTCGCAACTCCCGCATTGTCGGATTCGACATTGTTGAGCTTAGTCCAGAAGAGGGGCCTGTAGCGTGTTCGGCCACGGCGGCCAGGCTAGCATACAAGGTCATGGGGTACACCCTGACGGGATGAGGCGAGGTACGCTACAATTGGATGCGCTTCATCGTGTGCCTTTGCAGGCAGTGACTCTAGGATTCCCACAATGGTAGCCACCGACAGACTGATCTATATGGACCACGCCGCCACAACCCCGGTTCGTCGGGAAGTTGTGCAGGTGATGTTGCCGTACTTTTCAGAGAACTTTGGCAACCCGTCAAGCATCTACGAAATGGCCCAGCAGAGCAGGGGAGCTGTCGATCAGGCTCGGAGGACAATTGCCCGAGCGCTTGGGTGCCGCAATAGTGAGGTCGTATTTACATCAGGAGGCACCGAATCGGACAACGCCGCGGTTAAAGGGGTTGCCACCGCGCTTCGGAACATTGGCAACCACCTCATTACGTCGAGCATAGAACACCATGCCGTGCTTCATGCTTGTCACCAACTGGAACAGTTCGGCTTCGATGTCACGTACCTTCCGGTGGACGAGTTCGGCCTGGTCGATCCCAAAGACGTGGCCAGAGCAGTGACAGAGCGTACTACTCTCGTGAGTGTCATGCTCGCGAACAACGAAATAGGCACCATCGAGCCAATCGCTGAAATCGCTGCCGCTGTGGAACGGGAAGCCCGTAGCATCGGGCGCAGAATATATTTCCACACCGACGCGGTCCAGGCCGTGGGGGCGATCGATGTTAATGTCAGAGACCTGGGAGTTGATCTTCTCAGTCTGTCCGGCCACAAGCTGCACGGTCCCAAGGGGGTCGGTGCGCTCTATATCAAGCGAGGGACTCCGTTCGAGCCTCTGATTCTGGGAGGTGGACAGGAGCGGGAGAAGCGGTCAGGAACCGAGAATGTGCCGTCGATTGTTGGTTTGGCGGAAGCCGTACGGCTTGCCGAACTGGAACGGTCCGAGATCTCGCCGAGATTAGTCTGGCTCCGCGACAGAATCATCAGTAGTGTCTATGAGCGCATTCCAGACGCGAAGTTGAACGGCCATCCGGTCCGCAGGCTGCCTAACAACGTCAATATCTCGTTCAAGAGCGTAGAGGGTGAGCCGATTTTGCTCGGATTGGACTTCGCAGGCATTTGTGCGTCCAGCGGTTCGGCCTGCTCGTCTGCAAGTCTTGAGCCATCGCACGTGTTGATGGCCATTGGACTTCCAGCGGATCTGGCGCAGGGTAGCCTGCGTATCACCATTGGAAGGGAAACAACCGACGAAGACGTGGAGTATATGATAGAGACACTGACCAATCTGGTAGGAAGGCTTAGGGCCATGCCCTCGCTTTCGAGTGTCTAGCGCACCCAGGTATGTAACCTTGTTGCTTCAAAAACATCCCAGCTATGCTAAGGCTAGTTCACCATCCAAATTGAGATTCTTTCAACTTCCTGTTCCTGTCTTTTTATTCTCTCTGGTAGCTGTCCTGCTGTCCGTGGCATGTTCAAGTGAACCGGATATCGTGGCGGTTAGAGGCCGCAGTATCGAGATTCACGCAGAACGGCCTGTTGTGCTCGAAAAGGTGTCGTACTCCACAGGGAATGGTGAACACCGAGTGCTGAGACCACGAGCTTCCAACCGACAGCTAGCGGCGGTTCTAGTCACTGTGGTCAACAGGACGAGTACGGTGATGCCTCTGCTCGTGGACCCTGAGGCTGCGAGACTGGGAGACCGTCGAGGTGAGCGGATTGTGGCGCTTGACCCGTTCGAACGATACGGGACTGTCGATGTAGCCGACGCGAAAGAGGACAAGTACGCTCCCCTGCTATGGGGTGATATCCCGCTGGACCGCAATTTCCAGGTCCAGGGTTGGCTAATATTTGACGTACCCAAGGGTCTTACACTCGGAACGCTCTGGTGGGATGAGGTGGACGAGGTCGTCGCAGACTTCGTGGAATACCGCAGACGTTAGCCTGTTCCACATCTCTTGACACAGTTCTCTTGGTGGTCCAGCTTTCTAGCGAGCGGACTCGCGCCAATATGAACCTGTCGCAACGGCTCAACATCCAATATAATGACTATGAAGGTCTGTTAATGGAAGAGCCTGAATGGAGAACTAAATGGCACATGCAGTAGAGATCACCGACGCCACGTTTGAAGAGGAAGTTGTCAATGCTGATATTCCGGTCGTCGTAGACTTCTGGGCGGAGTGGTGCGGTCCTTGCAAGATGATTGCGCCGATCGTAGAGGAATTGGCGGGGGAGTACGCGGGCAAGGTGAAATTCACCAAGCTGGACGTTGACTCCAACCCCAAGACCGCAATGCAGTTCGGTATTCGTGGAATACCATCGCTTCTCATCTTCAACGAAGGTAAGGCAGTCGACCAGGTGGTCGGCGCAGTTCCAAAGTCCATGCTTAAGAAGAGGGTGGACGAGGCGATCGCTTAGCCTTAGCTCATGGAAGGCCAGCCTGGCGAAGAAGTCGCAAACGGCTGACTCTGGGCCACATTTCATTCTCGGGAGCGGATAGGGCCTGGTGGCTCTCGCGGTCTTCAAAACCGTCCGGCGGCAACCCAGCGGTTGGCGCGGTGGGTTCGACTCCCTCTCGCTCCCGCCAGCAATATCAGCGGACCCAATCAGTGCGGCCGCTTCCTATTTCGGGAGCGGCCGCACTCAGTTTTAGGCGAGTCCATAGTGTGAGACTTACCTCACACTACCGGTGGCTACTTTTGGGCGAGAAGTATGGACAGTACGTCCGGCGCAGCCGTTGCGGCTATATCCCGGAGTTGCTCCATGGTCCTGCTACCCAGAGGATGGGGCACTACCGCATAGGGGTAATCAGGAACGCCGCCGAGTGCCGCCATCGCGTCTGCGCTTGTAATGAATGGTTCGGTGCAGATCACGGCAGTAGGGACTCCGCGCCGTTCCAGGGTCAGTCCGTCGTGCACACTGCACGATGAGCAGGACCCTCAATCGCCTGACGACGTGACGACCACATCGCACTCATCGACAAGTTCGTCGATGATGTCATCTGGACAAGGGCGCGAAGCGTTGTTCTTGTTGCGTTCCACAATTCCTCCGAACTCGAACCTGTCGGCCAGCACGTCGTAAATGGCGGTCAGCATCTCCTCTGAATTCAGTTTGCCGTTAGCAAGCAGTCCGATTGTCAGGCCGTCCAAGGTCGTGGGTCGATCAGCGACGACCCCTTCTGCCGGTAGCGGCTCTACCGTCGGATCCAAAACTACGAGTCCTGTAGAACTGGTCATTGGTGTCTTCCTCCTACTTCTACTAGATTAGCTTTGTCACGGATTTCGATCCCGTTCCTCCGCTCCACAGAGGTATCACGCAGGAGAATGCGCCGGCCCCTCCTCCGGCTACAGCGATCGAGATGCCTTCAGCGCTGGTAACCGAGTGCAAGTTGCCTTCGGGTGGGCCGACAGTGTCTCGGATAAACCGTCCGGCCGAACGCCACTCAACGATGGGGCGCTTGGCCGAATCGTGGAGGAAACTACGGATCTGTTCCTTGCTCCACCCGGCCCGCTCCAAGTTTCCGACATGTTCGGGACAGAGTACCACTACGATCTCTCCCTGGTTCCAACCGCCTCCTCCGGCAAACATCGCTTCACGGAACGATACCAGGATTTCCTCCGGCTGCTGAAAAGCGTGGTTGTCGACCTGGATAGGGGAGAGCGCGGCGAACAGAGAGATGGTGCTCTGCTCCTTTGCGAACCCTCTGTCGGTCTGGAACGGCTCCCAGGGCGAGATGTCCTCGGCCTCAGCCATGCACCATGTGTACTTGCCTGGATGTCCCAGCGTTGCCTTGTCTATCTCCCCCGACTGCGACCCCGTGGCGTTGATAATGACCAGACGAATCGCGCGCCCGATTGTGGCATTCGCCCTATGACCGGGGCCGAAGACACTGACCCCTGAGTTCAGCCCGATCTCCTGGACGATCGGCCCGTTTACGATTGCAAGCACGGCCGCTCCCTGCGTGCTCGCCGTGATAGCGTGCAGGTTGAACTGAGGCTCGCACATGGCTTCAACGGCAGCGGCGACGATACTGAAATACTCGGGCTTGCATCCAGCCATGACAGTATTGATTGCCACCTTCTCTGCTGTTATCACTCGGCCCTTTGTAGGCTCAGTCCCTAGTATGTCCGACGGGCTGCGGCCCGCTGCGTACAGACAGGCCGAAACCAGTTCCGGGGTAGGCGGGATTATCGGAAGTCCGTCCGTCCACCCCCGGTCCATGTATCCTTCTACGACTCCGTTCCAAGAGTCGAACTCAATTTGGTTCGCACTCAGCTGGGTGTCCGTCATTTCGCGCCTTTCTAAGGTACTTATAGGCGATTATATGAAGCGTTGAGGTACCGGTCAATCCGAGGTCAGAGTGGAAGCCATTGCCCTGAATTCCACACCTCGGGACCATGTGCTAGACTTGCGGCGATACACGCAATCGCCTGGGCAAAAGCGGAGGTATCGATTGGTAGACGTCGAAACGTCCAGGTTCGTCCCCGTTCCAAACATAGTCAACGGGGCTGAGCCGAGATTCGCGCATCCCAGTGAGCAGGAATTCGCCAGGATTCTGGACTTCTACGGGCTCCGCTGGGACTATGAGCCGCTCTCTTTCCCACTCCAGTGGGATGGCGACCGCGCCGTTGAAATGTTGACTCCCGACTTTTATCTCCCTGAACTGGACCTCTACCTTGAGTTGACTACGATGAAGCAGTCGCTGGTCACTCAAAAGAATCGCAAGATCCGGCGTTTGCGTCATCTGTACCCTGAGGTAAACATCAAGCTACTTTACCGCAGGGATTTCCACCGGCTTCTCGCCAAGTTCGGGTTCGGGCCGCTCGTCGAAACCGATCTGCCAGGGATATCCCGCGTCCTGTACACCGAGCGTCAGATCCAGCAGAAGGTGCAAGAGCTAGGCAGGCTCATCTCGCGAGACTATGTTGATCGACGACCGGTTCTGATCGGCGTCCAGCGAGGCATGGTCTGCTTTATGGCCGACGTCATGCGCCATATCTCACTGCCGACGAAAATGGACTTCATGTCGATTTCGCACTATGCAGGTGAGCATGGACCGGACATCAGGATAACCAAGGAGCTCGACCTGGACATTGACGGTTCGGACGTCATACTTATAGAAGATATTGTGGACACTGGCATGACGCTAAACTGGCTCATTGCGCAACTGCGATCGCGTCGGCCGACAAGCGTGGAGGTCTGTGCGCTGCTTGACAAACGCGCCCGCCGAATCGCCGACGTGGACATAGAGTACGTAGGATTCGAGGCCCCAGACGAATTCCTCGTCGGCTATGGACTCGACTACATGGAGTCCTACCGAAATCTGCCATTCATCGGAGTGCTGAGGCCGGTAGGGACTTGAGGTAAAACAGAACGCCCCAACAGGCTTCGCTTATCTGCCTTCCGCTCTCCCGATCTCGGCGGGTGGGCCGCCGCTACCGGGGTAGCCTCGCGCATTCAGCTCGGTCCATTGGGACGTACTCCAACTCTACCGCCAGTATATCCAGGTGTCAACCCGGTTTTGATGCTTATTTTCGCCGATTTGCCGATGGGCCACTCAGCGTTGACACGGCTGAAGCAGCAGCGAATCTGTCGGTACCATTTGTGGACTGCTTTAGAGAGTTAATCCAAGGAGGCCCCTGAATTGAATCGCAGCAGCGGGCCGGGCCTGATCCCTCGGAAGGTCCTGTTCGGCAATTCTGAACGCGACTTCGTTAAGGTCAGTCGCGATGGGACGCGCATCGCATTTCTCGCTCCACTTAAAGGGGTTATGAACGTGTGGGCAGCGCCCCTTGATGCAATGAATGAAGCTGGTGCCGTTACAAACGACGCTGAGAGGGGAGTGTCTTTCTACATCTGGCCATACAATCCAGAATACATTCTTCACGTCCAGGACACCGCTGGGGATGAGAACTGGCATCTCTATGCGACGCACTTGAGCACGCTAGAAACGAAGGACCTTACTTCCTTCGAGGCCATCCACGCCCGCGTGTTGGGGCTCTCGCCGAGGCACCCAGATGAGATTCTGATAGAAATCAACGATCGTGACCCGCGTCTGCATGACATCTACAGAGTCAACGTGGTCACTGGGGAGTCCTTACTGATTCTAGAGAATGACATTGATGCCGCATGGTTCGTTGCCGACCAGGACATGAATGTACGGCTCGCCAAGGTGTCGATGCCAGATGGCGGGTCCCAGGTGCTTCACCGTGAGGCTTCAGGCGACTGGCGCAAACTCATGAAAGTCGGACCCGAGGACGAAATTACAACCCACCCGATTGGGCTCGACTCGACTGGGCGCTCGCTGTACATGATTGGCAGCAGGAATCGTGACACCGCTGCCCTGGTGGAACTGGACATGGATACTCTCACAGAGCGGGAGTTGGCAGCCGATAGCCGGGCTGATATCGCAGGGTTCATAGTTCACCCAACGACTGGGCGTCCCCAGGCAGTCTCGATCGAGCATGAAAGAGCGCGTTGGGAGACAGTGGACGAGTCTCTAGCTGAAGACATCGACCTGTTACAGGGGGAGTTCAAAGGCGATTTTTGGTTGACCAGTCGCTCACTCGACGACAGGTATTGGGTAGTGGCACACGATCGAGACGATGGCCCTCTGAACTTTACCTGTATAAGCGAGACCGCAAAAAACTCCAGTTGCTGTTCACCAGCCGACCTGAGCTCGAACAGTACAAACTGGCATCAATGGAATCAACGACAATCACGTCGCGCGATGGCTTGGATCTTGTTGTGTACTTAACAATACCAACATGGAGAGGCCAGCAAAGTGGTCCGCCGCCGGCCGTACTCTTTGTACACGACGGACCTAGGGGAAAGGATAGTTGGGGATTCCTACCTAGTCATCAATTGTGGTCCAATCGAGGTTACGCCGTGATCTCTGTGAATTTCAGAGGGTCCTGGGGATTCGGGAAGGCTTTCGTAAATGCCGGCAACCGCGAGTGGGCAGGAAAGATGCACGACGACTTGCTTGACGTCGTGCATTGGGCTGTCGCAAACGGATTCGCCAACCGGGACAAGATCGCCATTATGGGAGTTAGCTACGGGGGGTACGCTGCCCTGGTCGGGTTGACATTAACTCCGGATGTATTCGCCTGTGGTGTGGACGTAGTCGGGCCGTCTAACCTCAATACTCTGCTCGACAAGATGCCTTCGTATTGGGAGCCCGAAGTGGCCATGTTCAGGACGCGTGTTGGGGATAACTCGACTGAAGAGGGACGAATTTTCCTCGCGGAGAGGTCGCCGCTTACTTTCGCCGATAGAATAGCAAGGCCTTTACTAATTGGTCAGGGGGCCAACGACCCGAGAGTCAAACTGTCTGAGTCCGATCAGATAGTTGAGGCGATGACCAGTCAGAGCATACCCGTGACCTACGTACTCTTTATGAGGGGCACGGCTTCGGCAGACCGGAGAACCACATAGCCTTTATGGCAATTGCCGAAGCATTCCTTGCCGGATGCTTAGGAGGCAGATACGAGCCGGTCGGTGACGACTTCGAAGGATCTTCTGTTACAGTTGTCACTGGTGAGATCGAAGTGCCCGGCCTGGCTGAGCATCTAGCTGTTCAAGCCAAATGATCCAGAGAATCCAAGAGGACTAATTTATGGTAACCGCCACTCCGACCCTTACAACCATCAACAAGACCGAGGCACGAGCCACGAAGGGAATGGTCGCTACAAAAGACATTCACGCCACCAGGGCGGGCGTGCAGATGCTTGAAATGGGCGGCAACGCAGTTGACGCAGCGGTTGCGGCATGTTTCGCCATCGGCGTAGTAGAGCCGATGTCCAGCGGAATCGGCGGAGGAGGGTACTTGGTCTACCAGGTAGGCGACAGGGGCGGCGTGGTAGGCTTCCCGATGAAGGGCCCTCTGGCCGCTCAGCCGGACATGTACGAGCTTTCCGGAGAGGCGGCAGTCGGCAACTTTGGCTGGGCCGGTGTGGTCAACGACGAGAACCTTGATGGGCCCCGCTCGATCGCAGTCCCGGGCGCCGTGGCAGGTTTATGCGAGGCCCACAGACTACTTGGCAATTTGCCTCTAAAAGAGGTGATAGCACCAGCTGTATCTCTGGCTAGGGACGGTCACTCGCCTGGATGGCACAATATGTATTCCCTCGGACTAATGGCCTCGAGGCTCTTCGAGTTCGATGCGCTTCGTAACGTGTTCATGCCTGACGGGAGGCTGCCGGCCGGCGACCTGACCAGCCCGGCACTCCTCCGCCAGCCTGATCTCGCGGACGTACTGGAGGCGATTGGACGCGAAGGTCCCGAAGCGTTCTACTCCGGTGACATTGCTCGGGCAATCGCGTCCGACATCCAGGCCAAAGGCGGAATCGTCTCAGAGCGAGACCTCTCAGAGTATCGACCGTTCGTGTGGGACTCTGGCCTTGAGTTTGGGTACCGAGGTCACACGGTCAGGGTGCCTCCCTTCGCCTGCGCGGGAACAACTTCGGCAATGACTCTACGGCTGTTGGATGGATTCGACGTCAGTTCGATGGGGCACAACTCCGCTGACGCGCTCCACGCCTACATCTACGGCGCTCGACTGGCGTACGTTGATCGGTTCACCTATATGGCTGATCCTGCATTCATCAATGCCCCATGGCAGGGCTTGGTCTCTGACGGCTACTCTGACCAGCGACGCGGGTTAATTGACGCTCATCGTCTGGGCAAGGTCCAGGCGGGAGATCCGTGGGCTTTCGATGACGGTGTTCCTGGCGAGAGGATGGAGGCGAGTGCCCCGGCATTGGACTCTGGTACTACCCACCTTTGCGCAATGGACGCTGATGGCAACGGTGTGTCGCTTACCAACACGCTTATGGCTGGCTTCGGCTCCGGATTCGTCCCCAGGGGCACCGGAATAGTTATGAACAATGGCATGATGTGGTTCGATCCGATTCCCGGTCGAATCAACTCCATCAATCCAGGCAAGTACCCGTTGAACAATATGACGCCCGCCCTGGTGCTTGGGGAGGATGGGGTCCGCTTGGCGGTAGGCGCCTCAGGAGGACGGCGGATTACGAACTGTGTGACCCAGTTGATCTCAAAGGTCGTTGACTTCGGCATGGGGCCTCAGGAGGCAATTGACTCGCCCCGAGTGGACTGCTCTCTGCCAGTCACGAGCGTCGATCCTAGAATGCAAGCCGCAGTGGTTGCCGAGCTAGAGGCGCGAGGCCACCGGATTTACATGATTGGCGACAACCACGTCCAGGGAGGATTTGCCAGCTTCGCCAGCCCAGTCGCCATTGTGCGAGACGGAGACGCGAGCTTCCGCGCAGGCGTGGACACGTTTCACTCAGCTTACGCAGAGGGGCTATAAGCCAGATTGGAGAATCCCAGCAGGGGATTCACACTTCCCAGGAAATCACTCCCTGCCTCACTGGTCTAGCTCCTTTGATTCGATAGCCTTGGTCATGCTGCTCCAGGTGGTCATTGACCAACGACTCCAACTTGGCGCGGGCATCGGAGTCTTCGCCAAGGAACAGTCTGCCGCTCAATTCGTCGACTGCCGCTTCGACTGACTCGAACGACTGCGCCCTCATGGAAGTCAACATGCGCACACTGGGATAGATGTCCATTTCCCATAGCACGTTCATCAGCTCTGGGAGGGCTGGCAGGTTGATGCGCTGCTCCCCATGCACCGGCTCCCACAGCGGCGCAAGGCTTGACTGCGGCGAATCGACAAACGATAGCAGTACTACGAGGCGGCGGGCGTGAGAGGTCAGCTTTTCCAAGAACGGCCTTACGTCCGCAACGCCGTATACGACGTGAGCACAAAGAACGATGTCCGCGGTTTCGACAGCCGCTGTTTCCCAGTCTGACAAGACGGTCTCGACGTTGGATAAACCCGCCTTTGAGGTTGCCTCGCGAAGTTGCGCCAACATGGATTCGGATGGCTCGACCACCGTCACCGATCGGGACCTGAGTGCCAGCGGGACCGCATATCTGCCAGCCCCGCCCCCTACGTCAAGAACTGTCGAGTCCGCGGTGACCAGCTGGGCAATCGTATTTAGCGCCTCGTCGTCAGTCCGGTGCGGATCTGCCCTGAACATCGGGGCCAGAGACTTCCAAAAGTCCCCCTGCCGCCACGATTCATCCATTACCCTCAAGGACTGCGCGTGGTGCGACTCAACTCTGCGTTTCCACGATTCTGCCGCCGGAGTTACCATTGTGGACCTCACCTGTTCGCTGCCTCTCTAGTCACATTTGGATTGTAGTAAGACCGTGGCATCTGAGTTTAGCCGAAACCAATTCGATTAGCTCGGTTTTCAGCTCTGTAACCTTGCGTTGAGGTGCCAGAAGTAGTAGATTCTTTGCTATAGACTCAGCAAATTCTAGAATCGTTCAAAAAAGGGAGCGTTTCAATGGTTTCGCAGAATGGCAACCGCGACAAGGCACTAGTAGTCGTTCAGCTTTCCGGTGGGAACGACACCCTCAACACTGTCGTGCCTTACAACGATGGTCTCTACTACGATTTCAGGCAGACTGTGCATGTTAATGGCGACGAAGTCCATCCGATCAGCGACGATCTCGCGTTCAATCCAACTATGGGGCCGATCAAGCGTCTGTGGGACGAGGGGAAGGTAGCAGTCATTAATGGCATAGGCTATCCGAACCCGAACAGGTCTCACTTCCGATCCATGGACATCTGGCATACAGCAATGCCTGATGACATCGGGCGAGAAGGATGGCTCGGCAGGGCGACGCGCGAACTGGATCCGAATGGAGCCAACGTTCTTTCTGCCGTTAACTTCGGCAGGGGACTCCCGCGAGCGCTGGGTGTCCGGGGCGTGCCGGTGGCTTCTGTGGGCAACCTCGAAACATACGGGCTGTTCCCGGACGTCGAGGACGAATTCATGCGTAAGTATGCGCTAGAAGCGTTTGCCAAGATGTACGGTGGCGGGCAGGGCAGGGACGCTGTCATGGATTTCCTTGGCCAGACAGGTACGGACGCGCTGAAGGGCGCCGATATTCTCAGGACCGCTCCCGCGCAGTACCAGTCGTCGATTGAATACGCCGCCAACCCAATAGCTCAAAGCCTCAAGAGCGTCGCTCAGGTCATGTTTGCTAACTTGGGCACCAGAGTCTTCTACACACAGCACGGCAGCTTCGATACCCACTCAGGTGAGCTTATCAGCCATGCGAAGCTGTGGGAGGAGGTCGCTGGCGCAATCGGGGACTTCTACGACGACCTCAGAGAGCATGGTTGCGAGAACGACGCAGCGATCTTAGTCTTCTCCGAGTTCGGCCGTCGCATAAAGGACAACGGCTCCGGCACGGATCACGGCTCCGGAGGTACTGCCTTCGTCATCGGCGGCGATGTGATAGGTGGGCTGTATGGTCAGTACCCTTCAATCGCCCCTGATATGCAGTTGGAGGGAGATCTGCACTTCAATAACGACTTCAGGATGACCTACTCGACGCTGCTTGATCGCTGGTTCCACATCGATCCCGAACCGATCGTCAACGGCAGATTCGAGCAGTTCGACTTCCTGCCCGCCTAGTGATAACAACGAATTTATACGCAGGAGGAAAGTGCAGATGACTACAACTGCAGACATTGCGTTGATGGCCCATCTCATGCGACGCGGCGGATTCGGTGCAAGCCGCGAGGAGCTAGAGGAGAAGGCGGTCAGGGGGTACGAGAACGTCGTTGAAGACCTGCTGCACCCTACCGATGACCGCGACAGCCTTCCCGATGACCTGATCCGCCGCTATCATGTCGACCAGTCTGAGCTGCGCCAATTGGACGGCGCGGGCGCGTACTGGATGTACCAGATGATTACCACCAATCATCCCCTTGAGGAGAAGCTGGCGCTATTTTGGCACGGCCTGTTTGCGACCGGCTACTCCAAGCTGAATCAGGCGCGAGCGCTTCTGAATCAGATCGAAATGTTCAAGCGCACAGGGTTCAGCAGCTTCAGGGACATCCTGATCGAGTTGTCCAGGGACCCAGCCATGATTATCTGGCTGGACAACAACGACAATCACGATGGCGCCATCAACGAGAACTACGGTAGAGAGCTGCTGGAGCTATTCTCGTTGGGAATCGGCAACTACAGCGAGGACGACATAAAAGAGGCTTCCAGAGCGTTCACCGGGTGGACGCTCAAGAACGCCGAGTACATGTCCATGCGCGCGATGAAGGACTCGATCTGGCCGTATGGACGAATTGCTTGGCACTTCGAGTACCGCGAGAGTGATCACGATTCCGGGGAGAAGGAATTCCTTGGGGAGCGTGGCGAGTTCGGTGGCGACGAGATTGTTGACATAATCTGCAAGCAGGACGCGACCGCACGGTTCGTCTGCACGCGGTTATTCCAATTCTTCGCTGCCGACGAGGTCGATGAGAAAGGTGAAGCCGCCATCGAGCAGATGATGGCGTCGTACTTCGAGTCCGACTACGAGATCAGGGCAGTCTTGCGAACCCTGTTTAATTCAGAATACTTCAAGGGCGACTCGGCCCGCTATGCAAGGGTCAAGGCTCCGGTCGAGACCGTAGTGGGCGCGGTCAAACTCGCGGGATCGTACCGCACGCCGACGCTGGGGGTGAACCAGCTCGCTAACCAGGCGTTCTTCATGGGGCAGGGACTGCTCCAGCCGCCCACAGTAGAGGGGTGGCACGAAGGGATTGAGTGGATCGACAGTGGGGCGCTGGTGGAACGGGTTAATTTCGCCGCCAAAGAGCTTGGCAATCCATCCAACCCAGGTGTTCGCGCCATAGCGGACAGGCTGGCTCGCGACGGTGGCGCCGAGCAGTCTCCCGCAGAGTTGGTAGACGGCTGTCTGGACCTGATGGGCCCGCTCGTGGTCGAAGCCGACACGCGCAGCGCGATGGTTGAATTCGCTTCGCAGTTCGGCGAGATCGATCTGGAGGCTGAAGAGTCCGTGCAGACTGTCGCCAACGTCATGCGCCTGATCGCATCCTCGAAAGAGTACCAACTGGCCTAGGGGCAAGCCGCAAAATGAGTTAAGTGACCATGAGCCGGTGTTAATAGACGCCGGCTCATTGGTGAATTCTTCGTGAGAAGCGAACGGACGGGGAAGACAACGTGACCATACAGAAGAGCGCATCCACGCTCAGCTTCGACTACGTCAAGACGATCGGCATAGTCAACAACGGCAACAACGGCCGCGGTTTCGCCAATCCCTACGATATCGCTTTCCGCCCAGACGGCCGCATCTTCGTCCTGAATCGCTGCGACCCCGCCCGCGCTTCGGCGATTAGGGTCGGTGTGTGCAACCTCGACGAGGACTACCTGTACGAGTTTGGCAATGGCCACGGTCAGGGCGATGGACAGTTCATCTGGCCGGTGGCGATGGTATTCGATAGCCACAACCATCTGTTCATAACTGACGAATACAACAACCGTGTCTGCGTGTATGACGCTGATGGCAAGTTCGTATCCCAGTGGGGCGAGGGTGGCTCAGGTCTTGGTAAGTTCGATGGCCCTGCAGGAATTGCGATCGACTCCCAGGACAACGTCTATATCGCAGACCAACAGAATGGCCGCATTCAGAAGTTGACGACGGACGGGGAACCGATCCTCGCGTGGGGCGAACAGGGCTCGGCCGACGGCCAGTTCGACCTACCTTGGGGTGTTGGAGTCGGTCCAGACAATTCCGTGTATGTCGCTGACTGGCGAAACGATCGTGTTCAGAAGTTCTCTCCGGATGGGGACCACCTTCAGACCATCGGGTCTTCTGGCAGGGGCTTCGGTGAATTGAGTCGACCCGCGGGCGTCGCAGTGGACTCCGACGGGGTCATTGCCGTTGCCGATTGGGGGAACGAGCGCATCCAGGTATTCTCGTCGGACGGTTCCGCCGTGGCTACACTGCGAGGACAGGCAACGGTATCCAAGTGGGCAGAGGACTATTACTCTTCCAACCCTGAGGAGTGGGACCTTCGAAAGATCTCGGATCTTGTGCCGGATGACCTGCCTGAACACTTACAGACGCCGTACCACACATCGTCACAGGTCGAACCGTATTTCTGGGGGCCAGTGGCAGTCCGCCTAGACGGTAATGACAGGATGTACATTGTGGAGACGAATCGGCACCGCTTCCAGGTGTACCAAAAGTCATCCTGACGGCGTACTTCGAGCCCAATAACAGCGACTGCGCCTACGCTGGGGGCTGGATTAACTCGACGTAGTTCCCCTCCGGATCTTGGATGTAGCAGATTCCTCGTCTCTTGCCATCCGGCATCTCGTGGAAAATCGGGTCTGTCACGAATCGGATTCCCTGCTCTTTGAGCTCGGACGCAAGCTCACCCAGATCCGTAACATTGAAACAGATGTGTGCTGCCCCGAGCTGATGTCTGTGCAAGTGTCCCTCCGGGCTGGGCGGGTCGATGAAGTGCACGAGCTCGAGTGCATGCTCCCCATCTGGCTTCCCAACGAACACGAGCGTTCTGCGGGCACCTGGTATGCCAGTGTGGTCTCCCTCTGGCGGCGCGACACTGTCTACCTCCCGCATTACGCTAAGGCCTAATGTGTCTCTATAGAATGCCACCATTGCTTCTATGTCTTTAACGACAAAACCAGAGTGATTGAACCCAGTTATCACGTTTCTCCTCCCGGCGTTGGGTTCACCGAGTTTACCCCAGCAGCCACGCGCCAACAACTCGCGTTGCATCGCCGTGATCCGGTGTGTATCCTTCCACGATAGATAGAAAAAGGCATCTGGAGTGGGACGGGAATAACAACGTGACTGAACGATTTAGACCACCCTGGGTCAATGCGACCTTGAGACGCTTGGATTCATGGGTCACGTGGGGTGTGGCGGGGCTCGCTATCGGTTTGGCCCTCGAGGTTACCACTGTCTCCGTGTGGTTGGTTGCAATCGGACTGGGCGTGTTCGTCGCCTACTTGGCGCTTCATGGTCCGGCCCGTAGAGAGACGGAAGGCGGCCTTTTTGCCTGCAGCGGCGTGTTCATGATAGCTTGGATAACTGGATTCGTAATTAGGGGGCTGCTTCTGTGATCCGAGTCGCGACCAATGTACCTCAGGATGTTGCTGACATTGGACTGGGTCACCTATGAGCCGATCTCCTGATCGGGCCCGGGTGCAACTGTTTGTTACCTGCGTCGTCGACCAGTTCTTCCCTGAGGTGGGCGAGGCAGTCGTAAGTGTGCTCCGTGATCTCGATACAGAAGTCGAGTTTGATCCGTCTCAGACTTGCTGCGGTCAGCCCGCGTTCAACTCCGGGTTTTGGAACGAGGCGCGACCTGTTGCCCGGAGGCTTCTGGGCCAGTTGGATGTCTCTGTACCCGTAGTGGTGCCTTCGGGTTCATGCGCTGCGATGATCCGCAACTACTATCGCGAATTGTTCGCGGATGATCCGGTAAATCTCGCCCGCGTTAATGCGCTGGCTCCAAACGTCTATGAATTCAGTGAGTACGTCGCGGACAGAATCGGTCTCGCACGGATAGAGTGCCTCTCGCGGAAGTCTGATTCAGAAGTCACGGTGGCTTTCCATGAATCTTGCCACGCCAAGCGGGAGCTGGGTATCGATAGACAGCCGAAGTCTCTGATCGACGCGATCCCCGGCCTAAGGCGCGTCGAAATGGAGCAGGCGGAAGTGTGCTGCGGGTTCGGAGGAACGTTCGCGGTGAAGTACGCAGACATCTCAGGCGCCATGTTGCGCGACAAACTCGATGCCATCGAAGCAAGTGGAGCAGATGTGGTGACCGCGTGCGACACGAGTTGCCTGATGCACATCCTTGGTGGTCTCCAGCGTCGTAACAGTGCAGTTCGCACCGCCCACGTAGCCGAGCTTATAGCGCAAGGAATCAAGGGAGCATAGGGCTTGGAGCCACGTACTAGCAACTTCAGGCAGGGCTCAGCCAGCGCCCTGGCGGACGACCAGGTTCAGCGCAATCTCGAAGGTCTCTACTCCGGGTTCCACAGCGCGCGACTCGCCGCCTCAGCTGCGACGTCGAATTGGGATGAGCTACGGGACAGAGGGCGGCAGATAAAGTCGCACGTAATTGAAAACCTCGACTACTACCTCGAACAGCTTGCCCAGAACGTAGAAAGAGCGGGTGGCAAAGTCTTCTTTGCTGAAGACGCCAAGGCGGCCTCGGACTATGTTGTTTCCGTCGCTGCCAGTCGTGGAATCGACATGGTGGTCAAGAGCAAGTCGATGCTCTCGGAAGAGATGGGTCTGAACGAACGGCTGGAGTCGGAGGGGATAGAACCAGTCGAAACAGACTTGGGGGAATACATCGTTCAGCTGGCCGGGGAAACTCCTTTTCACATAATTGCTCCCGCGATTCACAAGTCTCGTGAGCAGGTGTCTGATCTGTTTGCTGACAAACTCGGAACAGGCAGGATGGAAGATATAGAGGAACTGACGCGAGAGGCTAGACGTCAGCTTAGAGCCAAGTTCATGTCCGCAGGAATGGGCATTTCGGGCGCAAACTTCCTTGTCGCAGAGTCTGGCACCGTCACGCTAGTGTCCAACGAAGGCAACGGCCGAATGTGTACATCGATGCCAAAAGTACACATCGCAATCTCAGGCATGGAGAAGGTTGTTCCCTCGTTGGAAGACCTTGGACTGTTTCTTCGCCTTCTGATCCGGTCGGCCACCGGACAGATGCTGTCGAGCTATGTAACGACAATAACAGGTCCCAGAGGAACCGAAGAGGAAGATGGCCCTGAAGAGTTTCACCTCGTGATCGTAGACAACGGTCGCTCGCGTCTGCTTGCCGACGAGCACTTACGAGAAGCGCTCTTGTGCCTGCGCTGCGGCGCCTGCCTGAATGCGTGTCCGGTGTACCGCAAGGTTGGTGGTCACGCTTATGGGTGGGTGTATCCGGGACCAATTGGGGCAATTGTGTCCCCCATGCTGACTGGGCTTTCGGAAGGAAAGGATCTGCCTTACGCATCGACTCTGTGCGGCGCGTGCAAAGAGGCGTGTCCCGTCCGTATCGACATTCCCCGAATGCTGCTATATATGCGCAAAGAGTTGACCCAAGGCGACAACTACCCATCTGAGAAGTCGGTGGATGGCGCTGAACGCATGGCAATGAAGGCCTGGCGAGCATCGGTGTCGACCGGAGGCGCCATGCAGGCTGCAAACTGGGTTGGGAGAGTCGGCCAGTCGCTAATGTCGAGGACTCCCGGAATTTCAAAGTTGCCAGGACCATTGTCTGGATGGAGCGATCACCGGGATGTGCCTGAGCTGAAGAAGTCTTTCAGATCCCGTTGGCGCACACTGAGCGAGGAATGAGTCAGCGAGCCGGGTTCCTGGGCCGAATACGGGGTGCACTTGGCCGCACGGAGCCATTAAACGCTCCCACCAGTGTTCCGCCCTCGGCATTGGGACCTGTAGACGAACTCGATGACCGCGTCGATGCTGTTGAAAGGATGGTGCGTTCGGACGCGGATGAGCTAATGGCCGAATTGGCCGGCGCTGCTGAGACTTCAGGATGTAGGGTCGCTCGAGTTTCCAACGTCGAAGAGGCGGGTCGATACGTTCTCGACGTTGCGCAAGACCTTGAGGCCAGGTCCGCAGTTCACTCTCTTCACAGGGTAGTACGCGACGCGCTGGGTGGCGACCTGTTCACGGGAGTTGGCATCGAATTAACGCCCATTGCGATTGATCGCAAAGATGCCTCTGTCGAAGAGGAGTCGCGGGGTAGGCTGCGCACCGCCATGGCTGACGCGGATCTCGGAATAACTGGCGTGGACTACGCTATCGCCGAGACGGGCACCTGCGTCATCGTTCCGACAACTGGGTCCAGCAGGCTGGTGTCGCTGCTTCCGCCAGTTCACATAGCTCTGGTCGAACGTGGACAGGTGCTCCCGAGTCTGGACGAGCTTTTTACCCTCCGGCGCCGGGACTTTGTGGGTGGTAACTTGGGCAGCTACATGAACCTCATCACTGGACCGAGTCGTACCGCCGATATTGAGTATAAGCTCGTAACGGGAGTCCACGGTCCTGGCGAGGTCCACATGGTGCTGATAGGGTAGGGAGCAGGTGCTATGCGTGTGGGTTGCTGAACACCCTGGCGCCAGTCTGCATAAGTCGCAGCATCCGCTCCGTCGTCTGGGTAATCAGATCGGCGGCACACTCTGAGGCCACTTCCAGCGTCATGGGGCCATTTGGAATAGACAGGGCTGCGTCTATTCCGTGTTCATGTACCAACTCGTACCTGTCCCCAAGGATGCCAGCGATAGCCACAACCGGTACGCCCAAGCGCTGTGCACGCTGCGCGACTCCGATTGGCGCCTTATTGTAAACAGTCTGGTAGTCGAGGGCGCCTTCCCCGGTTATCACCAGGTCCGCCCCTTCCAGCTGTTGCTCGATGTTCACAGTCTCCATGATGATGTCGACGCCCGCCCGCAGCTCCGCATTCAGGAAGGCTACCATTCCTCCTCCAAGCCCACCGGCAGCTCCAGACCCTTGCATAGGCTCCACGTCCACACCCACGTCCCTGCGAACGACTTCGGCAAAGTTTCCGAGCGCTGAGTCCAACTCGGTGACCATTTCAGGTGTAGCGCCCTTCTGGGGTCCATAGATAGCCGACGCCCCTTCGGGACCGGTCAGTGGGTTGGTTACGTCGCAGGCAACCATGAATGTAGATTCAGCGATCCGGCTATCTAGTCTAGTGAGGTCGATGTGCTCCAGATCGGCTAGGGCTGCCCCTCCGGAGGGTAGACTGGTCCCACTTCGATTCGTCAGCGACACTCCCAAGGCTTGTGCCATTCCTGCTCCTGCATCGTTGGTCGCGCTACCACCGATGCCAACGATGAACCTACGGAATCCCTCGTCCAAGGCCGTGCCAATTGCCTCTCCAAGCCCGTAAGTAGTCGAATGCATAGGATCTCTGGCATCAAGGGGAACGAGTGCGAGACCGGACATGCGGGCCATCTCTATGACAGCGGTAACACCGTCTCCCAACGCTCCCCATGCGGCATCTCTGCGCTCCCTGAGCGGTCCTGTAACTGAGGTAGTACGCACAGTGCCGCCTGACCCTTCGACCAAAGTTTCGAGGGTACCGTCACCACCGTCGGCAACGGGTACAAGGACGGTCTCGGCGTAGGGAAGCACGTTGAGAACACCACTCTCGATAGCAATCGCCGCATCCAGTGCGGAGATGCTTCCCTTAAAGGCCTGGGGGGCGATCACAATTTTCATATCAGGCACATTGTAATATACGAAAAGGCTCAAGGTGAATCTCCAGTGAGATATCGAATGTGGATAGCAAAGATAGTGTGATATGGTCATTGCGGCGCATATTGCGATAGACTGTTTGCATTCGTGCCATGTGGTAATATGAGACCGTGTACATATGGGGAGGATCGAATTGCCGCGAGAGAAGAACAGCCAACCGACCAGACAACTGTACGCTCAGATCAGGGAGGGCGTGTATCTTGCGGCCAAAGCTAGGGCGGCAGAGATGAGGGTTCCTCTGCGTGAGTTCATAGAGAGTGCCCTCGAGTCAGCTCTCAGTGGCGAACAGCAGGGTACCGTGTCACCCCGTTCAGTGTGGGACGATGAGTATCTCGGAATGCAGTTGCGACAACCTGTCGGTTCACCGGTCGAGCTTACATCGGATGAGGCGAAGGCAATCCTGCGGGAAGCAGTGACCGTGGAGTAGAAATGTGGACGATTTAGGGTCGCATAAAAACCTGCCCCAAGTTAGGTCAGGAGCGTACAGAGGGATGATCGGTTCGCGATGAGTAACGAGGTCATTCTCGACACAGCCTTAGTTGAGGGTATCTGGATCGGTGGCTTAGGCACCCAATGGCTGGCCCAAGTTGTCAGTGGAGATGTTGAAGCCGCCGTGACCGCGTCGTCGTATGCAGAACTCGTGCGGAGAGCTCCAGACCGGCGGGCCGAGATACAGTTAATGGCGCTGATAGGTTTGGTCAACGTTTTGGACCTGACCGGACAGACCGCCCGAAGGGCAGGTCAAATCGCTCGCGATCTGGATTCAGCGGACCCTGAGGCAATGTTGGGCGCGGTAGTAGCAGCCACCGCATTGGAGACTAGCTTAGCTGTCGCATGCCTAGACGACGAGTTCTATTCAGCTATGGGCTGCCGAATCGCAGAAATCGACTGAAAAACTCCTCTCGCCCAGGCAAGATTCTGCCGGATACCACGGAGTTGCGGCGCAGCGACGTCTTTCGCAGACTATGAACGGCCGAAATCTCTGGAATGTGCCCGACAGTAGTGGCTCAAGCTAGTTTATAATGTGCCGGACGGACACTGTGAGTTGGGATCGCTCGCTCAGTTCGCCGTATCATGCACTAAGCTGTTACATTCAACTGAAGTCGATTGGCCACGAGAGACCATGTCAACGGTCCGCCGAATACTACTGGCACTGACTGTCGCCGCGGCTGTCTCTTCCGCTCTGGGAGGTGCGCTCGGCGCGCAGGGCAGCGGGACCGTCATGGTTGGTCGGCTCAGCACAGAGATAGATCCCGTATCAGCCCGCGTGGTGAGTGGGTGGGTCGAACAGGCTGAGACTCGAGGAGCTTTACTGCTCGTTCTCGAAGTCAACACCCCCGGGGGTCTGCTCAGCTCCATGAGGGACATGACCGGCACGTTGCTGGATTCAAGGGTCCCCGTCGCTGTAATCGTGACTCCAGCGGGTGCGAGAGCGGCGTCAGCCGGGACGTTCATAGTCGCTTCAGGTCACATCGCTGCGATGGCTCCCGGAACTACGATTGGAGCAGCTTCGCCAGTTACTGGAGGTGGAAACGACCTACCAGAAACGATAAAGGCAAAGGTTTCCCAAGATGCCGCTGCGCTACTTAGAAGCATCGCAGCACAACGAAACCGCAATTCAGACGCACTTGAGAGGACTATATTCGAGGCAAAGTCGTACTCTGCGGAAGAGGCAATTGAGCTAGGTGTAGTGGACACCTACGCAAGGGACATCCATGACTTGCTTGCTCAACTCGACGGTAGGGAGATCGAAGTACACGGGTCGATCTGGAAACTGGAGACGAACCAGGCGATCGTCGAGTATCTTGAGCCCACCCCTGTCCAGCGGTTCCTGGGATGGTTGGCCAACCCTCAATTGGTATTCATACTTCTCGCTATCGGAGGCATTCTGATACTAGTCGAGCTCGTCAGTCCAGGGGGATGGGTCCCCGGAGTAACCGGTGCGGGTCTATTGCTGCTGGCTTTCCTAGGTCTGAGCAACCTCCCAGTCAACTGGATTGGCCTTGCACTCATTGGTGGAGGTCTGCTGCTTGTATTTATGGAACTTCAGGCCCCTGGATGGGGCGGATTCGGAGCTGCGGGTGGAATTGCCATTGTACTCGGCGGATTCCTCCTCTTCGGAGACTCCAGTGTGCCCGGTCTTCCGGCGCCGGACGTCAGAGTCGGGTGGGCCGTTCTGGGGGGCACCGCAGGGTTTATCGCCCTGTCCGTATTCGGCCTGTTCCACTTCTCCCGGAAGGCACAGCACATAGAGGTCGTATCTCGCACTTCGCAGATAGTTGGGCAGACTGGGGTCGTGAGATCTACGCTTGATCTCAAGGGTACGGTGTTCGTCGTGGGGGAGCTTTGGTCCGCGGAGTCGGAGTCTGGAGAGACGATCGCCACCGGGGAGGACGTTGTAGTAGCCGAACTTGACGGTGTAACTCTCAAAGTATTGAAGGCGAGTAGCTTGGATGCGCTCGAAAGGAGTATCACATGATTCCATATATCAAGATTGTACGTCAGTACGAACGCCTGACCATCTTTACCCTAGGCAAGTACGCCGGGATGCGACAGCCTGGCCTGAACCTACTCTTCTGGCCCTTCCATGCAACCACCAAGGTTGATCTGCGTGAAGAGGTCATGGACATCCCGCGCCAGACCAACATCACACTGGACAACGCACCCATCGAAATCGATTTCCTCGTCTACATGCGCATTATGGACGACCAGGCCGAGAAGGCCGTCCTCGATGTTGTCGATTACCACAACGCCGTCGTGGGAATCGCGACCACGACGCTACGCGCGGTCATTGGCGAGATGAGCATGGACGACGTGCTGTCGCAGCGTGAGCGCATCAATGAAGACCTCAGGCTCAAGTTGGACGAGATCACCGCCCGCTGGGGCATCAAGGTCACTCAGGTAGAGATACGCGAGATTGAGCCTGCACGCGACATCCAGGAGGCGATGAACCGACAGATGTCAGCTGAACGCGTCCGGCGCGCGGCAGTCACCGAGGCGGACGGCACAAAGCAGGCTGCAATCACGGTTGCGGAAGGCGAGAAGCAGGCTGCCATTCTTCGCGCCGAAGGGCACCGCCAATCGGAAATCTTAACCGCAGAAGGCGACCAGCAGGCCGCTGTGCTGCGTGCCGAAGGCTTCAGCACGGCCCTTGATAGAATCTCCACGGTGGCTGAAAGGATAGACGCCAACACCCTCAGCCTTCAGTACTTTGACACGCTCAAGGCGCTCGGCAGCAGTGAAAGCACCAAGTTCATTTTCCCGATGGAGTTCACGAACCTGCTGAATCCGTTCATCAATGCTGCGACTGGAGGTGGGGTAGGGCGTTCAATGGACGCCGACTAATTCTTGCCGGCGAAGTGATTTTCACAATCTGTCTCTGGAGTAAGTGCGGCCGTCAGTTTTCTATTGACAGCTAAATCGGGCAGAGTTAGATGTGGTCCTTGATCGCCCTCGCGACTGTGAGCGTCAACCCGGGGACGGCAGCCACCTCTTCTAGTGATGCCTCTCTTATACCTCTTACGGAGCCGAATCTTCTAATCAGCATTCTCTTGCGCTTGGGTCCGACACCGGGGACGAGGTCGAGCGTTGATTGAACGCTTTTCTTGGAGCGACGCTCACGGTGGAAGGTGATTGCGAATCGGTGTGCTTCATCTCGTAAGCGTTGGACCATGAATAGGCCCTGAGCGTTGCGGGGAAGGACTATCGGGTCGCTAATGTATGGTACGAAGAGCTCTTCGTTCTCTTTTGCGATACTGGAAAGGGGGATGTCGTTGATTCCCAATTCCAGGAAAACTTGGAGGGCGGCGCCGAGGTGACCCTTGCCGCCATCGATAAGGACGAGATTGGGGATGATTCCCCAGGCGCTCCCGTTTTTATTGCGAAGATCTTGGCTATCTGAAGTCACACCGGCCGCATTAGCGTCCTTCTTTCGAGACTCGGACAGACGACGGAACCGGCGCGTGAGCACTTCACGCATCATGGAGTAGTCGTCCACCCCTGCTACCGTCTTAATTTTGAATCTCCGGTAGTGGGCCGGCTTTGCCCTGCCGTCTTCGAAAACGACCATGCTGCCGACCGAGTTCGTACCCTGAATGTTCGAGATGTCATAGCACTCTATCCTGCGAGGTAGATCGGGTAGGCTCAATGCCTCTTGAAGCTCCTCCAACGCTTGGTGGTTGTTTGTGGACTCGTGAATACGGCGAATCCTTAGCTGCTTGAGACCTTGATCTGCGTTCTGGGCCACCATCTGCACTAGCTTGCGCTTCTCGCCGCGCTGCGGAACGTGTATCTGGACAGCGCCCTGCCTCTTGGTTCGCAGCCACGCCCCAATTGCCTCTACGTCTTCAGGAAGGTGCTGGAGGAGTACGCGTCGAGGGACGTATGGGTTGGCGGTATAGAACTGCTTAACGAAAGCCGCTAGTACCTCAGCTGGTTCATCTCCCTCAGACCGGTACATCAGGAAGTTTTCGCGTCCGACCAACTTGCCCTGTCTTATGAAAAAGACCTCGACCCAGGCGTCCCGTCCTTCCTGGGCCAGCGCAATCACGTCGATGTTTTCGTTGGAGAGGTGAAGTACCTTCTGCCCTTCATGCACTCTCTCAATCGCCTGAATCTGATCTCTGAGAACTGCGGCCCGTTCAAATTCGAGGTTTTCAGACGACTCGATCATTCGACTCCGGATACCCTTGACGACCTGGTCCGTCCTGCCTTCAAGGAAAAGCGCTACCTGATCGATAATCTCGTGGTACTGTTCCTTGTTGACTTCCCCAATACACGGCCCGACGCAGCGATGTATGAAGTAGTCGAGACAGGCCCGCTCATCGTTTCCCGTGATGGTTTTGGTGCAGGACCTGTAGGGGAACAGCTTCTTGAGCAGAGCCAGAGTCTTTCGAACGCTAGACGCGCTGGCGAAAGGTCCAAAATATCTCGCTCCATCCTCCCTGACTCTACGAGTCACGTAAACTATCGGGAAGGCTTCAGTTGTGTCGATCTTGATGAACGGGTATGACTTATCGTCCTTCAGCCGGGCGTTGTACTGGGGCTGGTGCTCCTTGATTAGGTTGCTCTCAAGGATCAGCGCTTCCTGCTCGGACTCCGTCACAATGAACTCGAAGTCCAGAATCCTGCTCACCATCTGCCTGATCTTGGGAGGCAGACCCCAGCGACTGCCGAAGTAAGATGAAACGCGGTTTCGTAGGCTGGCGGCCTTTCCGACGTAAATGATGTCGCCGGTAGCGTCTCGCATCAGGTAGACGCCTGGTTCTGAGGGCAGGGCACGCAGGCGTTGCGTGAAATCTGGAGTCTCGGCCACGGCCACGCTGCCTGTGGCGGCCCTGTGGACTTCAATCATGCTGGATACCCGTGTTCTGTTTGGCCACTCTATTCAGGGCTGAACCCATCCATGCCGGGGCCGGACAGGAGTTGGGCTGAGTGTGTGGCCGTTGCGTTATCTGAGAACTACGGTCAGCACAGCCAGAGTTACTGCAACCAAGCCGGTCAGTGCGCCAATCCGACGCAACTCTGCCCCGAGATACCGGTACATTTGCAACGGCTCGGCGGGCGCACGTGGTCGTGACGGCCGCCGCCGGGTCGCAGTAGTTGCGGGGGCAGCCGCTTGCTGGGCTTGTGCGGCCTCAGGGGCAGCGGACGTGGATGTTTCGGCAGTCATACCCGTAGGTCGGGCCTGTCTGCGGACTTCCTGTACTTGCGAGGGCGCAGTCGTCGCAGAGGTCGTTGCCCCTCTGGTACTCCCGCCTCGTCTCCGCCGCCGACCACTCAACTGTGCCTGGCGCGATGCTGCGCGTCTACTCTTGCTCGGCATAGGGATTTGCTCCTGTTAGGGCTTCAGTCCCTTTGAGGATACCGGTCTACTCGAGCGTTGTAAAATCACGCCCTGGGATGGGCGCTGTCGTACTCGGACCTTACATGCTCGCTCGTCAAGTGTGTGTATATTTGGGTAGTGGTGATGCTGGCGTGTCCGAGGAGTTCCTGGACGTGGCGAAGTGGGGCTCCGCCTCGCAGTAGGTGAGTGGCGAAGCTGTGTCTAAGTGTATGCGGAGTGACGCGCCCATTCAGCCCGGCCGTCTCAGTGTAGCCTTTTAGGATCAGCCAGAATCCCTGGCGGGTCAGCCGATTTCCCCTGCGATTGAGGAACAGCGCCGTCGGTGTCTTTGCTCCAGCCAGAACCGGGTGGGCATCCCGCATGTAGGACTTCAACAGATGTGCAGCGCCCCCGTGGATGGGGAGTATCCGCTCCTTACCGCCTTTTCCCATGCACCGGACAGATCCGTTCGAAACATCCACGTCTTCAAGATCGAGTGCTGTCAGTTCGCTGACCCTCATGCCGGTCGCATAAAGCAGATCCAGCATTGCCAAGTCGCGGCAGGCCTCGGGCGTGTCCAATCCCGCAGGTACTTCGAGTAGTCTTTCGATCTCGTCGATGGTGAGCGGTTCGGGTAGCGAGCGTCCGACTCTGGGAGAGCTTAGGTTTGCCGTGGGATTGCTCTCAATGACCTGCTCCATGACTAGGAATCCAAACAACGACTTTGTCGATGCGATCTTGCGCGCCCTCGTTGTTTCCGAATATCCTAATTCGTGCAAATGAAGCACGTAATCTGAGATAGTCCGTTCCGACACGTCGACCCAATCTGCTGGTCCATATCCGCACAGACGTTGAGGTTCGAGGTACTCGATCAACTGGCTGAGGTCGTTTCGGTAAGCGGCGAGTGTGTTGGGTGAAACGCCTCGCTCGACGGTCATATAGTGAAAGAAATCTTCCAGCCGTTCTTGCATGGATGTCCTTTAGGCACAAGATGGGAGACAGACTCGATTTTAGCACACGGTTCGCCTCACCCTATTGCCGTTTAGGTGTTGTAAATCGTAGGTTTGGTCCCAATTTGTAGTGATTGGATTCCTGTTGGTGAACGACGTATTGATTGAGGATCGCCCACATGGTTGAAATCGAAATCGGCCCAAATCTGGCCTCATTCTCAGCATTCGTACTGAGTTGGCACGGATTCTTCAGCTTTATTGCTGTCGCCACAGCAGTGTTTCTTGTCGGCCGATGGGCACCGTTGCGAGGCATCCACCCGGATGACATATACTCCATTGCCATTTGGGCGATTATCGGAGGCATCGTTGGCGCGAGAGCCGTTCACGTAATCGACCACTGGAGCTTCTATCAGAACACCCCGGGACAAATCGTCGCCATATGGAGCGGAGGAATCGGGATTTGGGGAGGGATACTCGGTGGATTCGCCGGAGGAGCCACATATGCACTCTGGCGGAAGCACCCTGTCGGCGTCATAGCAGACCTGACGGCGCCGGCATTGTTCGTGGCCCAGTCGATTGGGCGTCTAGGAGATATCGTCAACGGGGAACACTGCGCCAACGCGTGGGACTTCGCATTAGGGTTCGTCTGGCAGAATCCAGCTTCCGATGCAGGACGATGCGTAAACGGAATTGGTGTTTCCGTCCAACCTGTCATCGCCTACGAGATAATTTGGAACATGCTGGCGCTGGTGGTAGTCTGGAAGCTGCGAGACCGGATTCGACCCGACGGCATGCTGTTCGCTCTGTATCTTGCACTGTACTCGATCGGCAGATTCGGAATTACGTTCTTTAGGGAAGATCCAGTTTGGGCGTTTGGGATGCAGGAGGCGCAGTACATAGCGCTGCTGGTTCTGGCAATCACAGTTCCGCTGCTGCTTATCAAGGCCCGGCCTGTGCCTGCTGGTGCAATTGACTTCGATTCGCAGGAGGTACAGCCGAGGGACTCTCGAACGAGGGCCGAAAGGCGCAGGCAGCAGCGCCGCTAGGTCAGCGTTGGCTTTTGGGAGCGTGCTAGGTCGTCGATCACAAGTTGCAGGCGGGTTCGGCCATTCCAGGTGTTGCGCTCCATCTGGTAAATGACATCGATGTCTGAGCCTACGGTCGCGTCGGAGACGCGATCACCCTGTCTGAACCCGATCGCGTCCCACGTCTCAACTCCATCTGAAATGCGCAGTTTTAAGTGCTCTCCCGTGCCGACCCTCCGGGAGTCCAGAACGCGCACCGACGTGGACATGAACTTGGGCCGTGGATTTGCCTTCCCAAACGGAGCCAACCGCTCAGTGAATTCAAATAGTTCACGCTTTACCAACGACGGGTCTATGTGCAGATCTATCTCGGTCCTGGCCTCACGCTCGAGGGGAGGTCGCAAATCGGGAACAGACTCAAGTAATGCCGCCAGCTCAACCAGGTTTTCGTTAGGAATAGTGAACCCCGCCGCTTGTGCGTGACCGCCGAATTGGGTCATCAGGTGGCTGGCCGGTTCTATCACTTCCATGAGATTGAATTGACTGACGCTTCGAGCGCTGGCCCTGCTCTCTCTCTCGCCAACTGCCAACGCAATCGACGGTCTGTTATGTGCTTCGGCTAGGCGAGATGCGATCAACCCCACGATTCCATGACTCCAGTCGCGCCTTCCAACCATTATGATACTTGGGGGAGAGTCACCCCATCTCCTCAGAATCTGGGCTTCAGCCTGCTTCACGCCTGACTCGGTCGCAGTCTTGCGGAGAGAGTTGAGATGATCGATCTGTGACGCCATGGAGCGCGCCTGGGCGGTATCGGACGTTGTCAGTAAGTCGAGGCTGATACCGGGATCCGCGAGCCTACCTGGTGCATTGAGCCTAGGGATAATCTGAAACGACAGCGTACTCGCATCAAAGTCTCTGCCACCGAGCCCTGACACTTCAGCTAGCGCGTTCAGTCCGGTTGAACGGGAAGTGTTCATCCGCCTGATTCCTTCAGACACAAGGTAGCGGTTCTCACCGACTAGGTCGCCGACGTCTCCGATCGTGCCCAGTGCGGTTAACTCGAGCAATTCAGGCAGTTCCGTCCGACCTGCGGAGTCATAGAGGGCCTGTGCAAGTTTGTATGCCATCCCCGCGCCGGTGAGATGCTGGAATGGATATTCAGAGTCTGGTCGTTTCGGGTTTACCATCGCGACGACAGGGTAGGGGGGGGCGTTCAGCACGACGTGATGGTCGGTCACTATCGTGTCCACCCCAAGTGACGAGGCCTCGGCAATGGCCGATTCCGAAGTCGACCCGCAGTCCACGGTCACGAGGAGCGAAACGCCCCGGCGAGCCATTGACTGGACGGCTTGTAAACCAAGCCCGTGTCCCTCGCTCTCCCTGTCTGGAATGTATGCAATTACATTGGCGCCTAGATCGCGGAGCACGGTCGTCATGACCGCAGTGCCGCTAATCCCGTCTATGTCGAAGTCGCCAAACACTCCTATCAGTTCACCTTGGTCGAATGCGAGCATCAGCCTCTGGACGGCGGCCTTCATATCTGGCATAAGCCACGGATCGTGGGAGTCCGAGCTGTTTGGCGACAGGAACGACTGGACGGCGGCCCGCGTGGTCAGACCGCGGTTGAAGAGCAACTGGCACTGTAACTGCGGAAGGCCTAGTTCAACTACGATACTATCAGGGACTTTTGGAAGGATGACCCAGTTCCGCTTCATTTCAGTTTCCCAACGTGTTGTGAACCTGAGACCGGCTAGTTTTCGAACTCCTGGAAAACCAAGGAGGCGTTGTGGCCGCCGAATCCGAACGAGTTGCTCATTGCGGATCTAATACGACCTCTCCTCGGCATGTGAGGAGTGTAGTCTAGATCGCAGTCGGGGTCCGGTGATTCAAGATTTATGGTTGGCGGAATTGCCCACTTGGAAAGGGCGAGTACGGTGACGGCCGCTTCCAGTGCCCCGCTTGCTCCAAGTAAGTGACCGGTCATCGACTTCGTTGAGCTTATCGGGATCCGGTATGCTTCCTCCCCGAATACGGCCTTGACTGCCATTGTCTCGTACTTGTCGTTCATTGGTGTGGATGTCCCGTGCGCATTGATGTAGCCAATCTCTTCGGGCTGCACCTTCGCCTGATTCAGCGCCTTTGCCATTGCACGGGCTGCGCCTTCACCTCCGGGAGCCGGTTGCGTAATGTGGTGGGCGTCGGCCGTTGAACCGTAGCCAGAGAGCTCGGCAATCGGCTCGGCCCCGCGCGCCAAGGCATGCTCCAATGTTTCCAGGACTAGGGCAGCACCTCCCTCACCCAGAACGAAACCGTCACGGTCGGCATCGAACGGTCGAGAAGCTCGTACCGGGTCGTCGTTGCGCTTGGACAGCGCGTGACAAGCGTTGAATCCGGCGACTCCGATTGGGCATATCGCCGCCTCCGAACCTCCGGCTACAGCAACGTCTGCGTCTCCACGTCTCAGGGCCTCAAAAGCCTGTCCGATAGTATCCGCCGCGCTTGAGCAGGCAGACACCGTACTGTAGTTTGGGCCCTTAGCACCCAGCATCATGGATACTTGACCGGATGCCATGTCCGGCAACATCATTGGCACTAGAAACGGCGATATCCTTTTGGGTCCCCGGTTCCCAAGCACCCCGATCTGGTTCTCAAGGGTCATAATCCCGCCAATACCACTCGCGATCATGACGGACACTCGGGTCTGGTTTTCGTCGGTGACGCTGAAGTCGGCAGCGTCCACTGCCTCCAGTGCGGCAGCGGCGCCTAGCTGGACAAACCGGTCCATCCTTCGCGCCTGTTTTCTACCGAGAAGAGCGTCGGGATCGAAGCCCTTGACCTCCGCAGCGATAGTAGTGCCGTATCCCTCCGTGTCAAACGCCGTAATCTGATCCACGCCGGACTTTCCTGCCAGGAGGTTCTTCCAGGTTGAACTGGCGTCCAAACCCAGAGGGCTAACCACACCCAACCCGGTAACAACCACTCTGCTTGCGTGCATCAAGTTCATTCTCCATGGGGGTTAGGGCGACGCGGCCAGCGAACGCCCAGAGCAGATTCGCCTGTATAGGCCGGTTGATTATACCAAGAGAAAGCTGAATTAGCTGCGCAGACAGTTTTATCGGTCGCGACGATACTCTCTACCCAGTGATCGAGTGGCCTTGGAGAGTAAAGAAGCTGTGCATAAGAGGTTCATACAGGTCGCCTGGATTGCCAATAGGGAAACCTATCGAGCGCCCCGCGTTATCACTGCCCCTAACCTCGAAGTTCAGCCGCCCGCTGGTTTGACTAGTCGCTAACACCACACTCGTCCCGTGTCCATCTGGACGTAAGAGTGTCCAGGTACACAGGTAGGCTAGTCCTTCACTGTTGTCCGGAGTGGGTGTAGGTTCGGCCCCTCGAGTAATCTCCAGCTGCCCCGGAACGTCGAAGAGAGCCTCGTCGAAGCGTTGGAGTGCCTCACATATAGAGGTGTCGTGCTCGTCAGCCGTCGCCCATAGCTGGCAGACGAGTTCAACATCAGCCTCAGTCGCAGGGAGCGTCGAGCTGGCTCTGCGGAGGAAGTCGGTTGCCTCCTCACGGTAGTCGACCATCCTTCGGGCGCGATCAAGCCAAATGTTGATTTCCGACCTGGAGTCATCGTTGGTCACGACCGCCAACTATACCTCGCTCTGATATTCGTCTGTTGGGACAACTTCGGAGTGCCATGCTAGTATACATTGATCCAAATCGGAGGTATTCGAGACGACTCACGTAGCAAACAGTAGAACTGGCTCGAAGACCGTAAGGCTCGAGACACTTGGATGTAAGCTGAATCAGTCCGACACGCAGGCGCTGTCCAGGGAGTTCGTCGAGGCAGGATACCGCGTGGTCTCCCAAGACGAGCACGCCGACATCTACGTGCTCAACAGTTGCACCGTCACCCATGTCGCGGATCGTAAAGCCAGGCAGGCTGTGAGGTCCGCGAAGCGTCGAAATCCAACCGCGATCATCGTTGCAACCGGATGCTACGCCGAGCGGGCACCCGACGATCTGCGCGTGATGCCCGAAGTTGACCTCGTCGTTGGCAATTCCGACAAGGCGGCTTTGGTCATGATGCTCAACAATGCAGCCGAAGGGCCTGCTACGGCCTGCGCGATCGGTGACGATAGTGCCCTAAAGCCCCTGCTTAGACTGCGGTCGCGTGCAATGATCAAGATTCAGGAGGGATGCGACCAGGTTTGCGCCTACTGCATCGTGCCCAAGGTTCGGGGTAGAGAACGCAGTATTCCACTGCATAAAATTGTGGATACTGCGAACGCATACGGCCAGGCAGGGTGTCAGGAGATCGTACTAACTGGTACCCAGCTTGGCTCCTACGGATTCGATCTGGCCGATGTTGATATCACCTCGCTGATCAGGAATCTGCTGGTTAAGACGAATCTGCCAAGAATAAGAGTATCGTCTCTTCAGCCGCAGGATATTTCCGACGAACTGCTAGAGTTGTGGAGTGACAGCAGGCTGTGTCCGCACTTCCACGTCCCTCTCCAAAGTGGGAGCAATTCTGTGCTCCAACGCATGAGGCGCCGCTACAATGCGACTGACTTCTCGGATACTGTCGGCCGAATTCACAATGCCGTCCCGGACGTCGCAATTACCGCCGACGTAATCGCAGGCTTTCCAGGAGAAACAGACTCAGACTTCCGCGATACTGTTGACATGTGCGTCGAATCTGAACTCGCCTCTGTGCATGTGTTTCCCTATTCGATACGCCCAGGTACGAGCGCTGCGTACTACAGCGCGCAGGTCGATGCCCAAATGAAGACGGAAAGAGCGGCCGAGCTGTCTGCGGTGGCGCATGACCTTTCACGCAACTTCAAGAATCGATTCTTGGGTGGCAGTAGGGAGGTGTTGTGGGAGCGCGCCGTTGAAAGAGATGCGTCGGAGCATCAGTTCTGGTCGGGCCTTACGGACAACTACATCCGGGTCCGGGCATCCACAGAGGCAGACCTGACAAATCAGATCACGACAACAAGACTGACCTCGATCTACGGAGAGTGGGTGAAGGCAGAGATCCCTGACTAGAAACCATGCCGCTAGGCGTCGAGAGTCGGGGCGACTATTCTGGATTCACCCCGACTTCCCGACGATCCTGGGTTAACTCTCTACTTAGGCGTCAATCTTGCTGAAGTGTTCATTTGTGAGTTCGAGTAGAACGGACCCACTGATTGCTCTCAGAACCTCAGGCGCCAGCAAGCCGACCGAGGTCCGCTACATGTCCACTGGCACAAGCTGCGGCACACCACCACGGTCGCGCACGTAGGCCGCGTTGCAGTCGTTGCCGTGCCCGAAAACGATTATCCATCCGTCTCCCATCGCCATTTCCAGCAATTCACGCTTCTGCACCAGCGTGTCGTTGGGAAACTCAGCAGATGCTGGTATGTGATGTAGAGGGAGATGGAATGGGGTAGGGATGAGGTCTCCCGCATAGATGATGCGTTCGCTGCCGTACTGAATGAATACGACCTGATTGCCCTTGGAAGGGCCTTCCATGAGCTTCACGGTCACGCCGGGGACAACTTCGTCGCTCCCATCGACGAAGTGGACCAGGTCACGCTCCGCAAGAGGCTCAAAGTCATCCTCATAGAAGGACTGGGAATAGCGCTCATTGGGAGAATTGGCAGCATCCCACGACGCTTTCTGGACCATGTAGCGTGCCTTGGGAAACATGGGTATCGCGGCGCCGGTTCGGTCCAGCTTGGTGCAGCCTCCGCTATGCTCAAAGCGAAGATTGGTCAGCACTACAATGTCTATGTCTCTCGCCGTTAGTCCGAAGGACTTCAGTCCCTTGGACAACTTATTACCGTTCAAACTGTAGTCTGCCTTGAGCTCGACTATGCGTTTGTTGCCGGCGCCCGTATCGATCAGGACGTTCAGGTCTGGAGTTCTGACCAAGACCGCGTTTAGGCCCAGGCGAATCCTGTTCCTGCGATCAGGCTTGACAAACTGCTCCCATTGTGTGCGGGCGAGCTGACCGAAGATCACGCCGCCATCGACCATGAAAGTACCGTCTTTTAGTAGATTGATTGAAGTATTTCCGACTTCCACCTGGCTAACCTCCAAGAAAAACAAAAGATGATGCCAGTCTAAAACCGGTGGGCAGGGACAGGTTTCGCAATCCGTTTAACGGAATGTAGAAGGATCAGCCTTAGCGGGCGCCAACGAATTTAGAATGGCGCACTGTGACACTGAATATGCGCGTATCGTCACACGCGCGGGTGTCAATCTTGCTGGTAGGACAAGCCAACCCAGTGAATCGAGGTCATGCTAAAGAGCGATGCCTGTTAACCGGGCCGGAAATGCGAAAGCGACAACTTTCGTGCCTCTAGATCGCATCTGAACCTTCAACGGATTGGGCGTTTCCCCCCGGAGCCCACACCTCCCACTTTAGGATTCGTGGAGGTAATTGTCAAGCGTGAGAATGTATATATTTTAGTAATATACGTGTGTAAAATATTTATGTCTGTAGTGATTAGTGAAAAACAGTTACACAAAAGAAGAGCAACTACGATTCTCGTAATTGCTCAAAGCATAATTTTTGGCAGAATGCGCGGCCCTCATAGTGGGACGGACACGAAAACACAACCACTGGTAGTGGCCTGTGCGTGTGGAATGCACTAGACGGATTTCAGCGGAGTTCGTCTACGGCTCCCCTGAATGCTTCGAGAGTCTGATCGACGTCCGCCTCCGTGTGGGCCGCAGAAATGTAGAACTTGGACGAGCCCTTGAACACACCCCTGTCCACGACAGCGGAGTTGAACCTACCCATGGTCTCCGCGTCTGAAGTCAGTGTAGAGCGGAAGTCCGTGATTTCCTGATCAGTGAAGAACACGTCGAAAAGCACGGCTTCCCCGGTCACATGGGCTGGGATCTCCGCCTCGTCGAGCATCCTCTGGAGATTCCCCCTGAGCTGGTTTCCGGTCGCCCGCATCGTCTCGTAGGTGCCAGGCCTGCGCAGAATCTCCAGCGTCTTCAGGCCCGCGACTGCCGCTATCGGGTTTCCGCTCAGTGTGCCGATCTGGGGCATGAAACTGCCGGAGGGCGCCGAATCAGAGTCCATGTGTGACATAATATCGTCCCTTCCAGCGACCGCCGTTAGCGGGAAACCACCTGCAACCGCTTTCCCTAGCGTGCAGAGGTCTGGTTGGACTCCGTAAAACTCCTGAGCCCCGCCGTATGCGAACCTGAAGCCGGTTACCACTTCGTCGAAGATAAGCGGGATCTCGAACTCGTCCGCGAGTTTTCTGAGTCCTTGCAAGAATCCGGGTAGCGGGGGAATGAGCCTCTGGAAAGGTTCGACGATTATCCCGCCTAGTTCCTCGTGGTACTGTTGGATGATTTCAGCGGTTGTGTCGAGGTCATTGAACGGAGCGATGAGTACCTCGTTCTGGATCGACTTTGGGATCCCGGCGGAGTCGGGAACGGGATGCGGGTAGCCATCCGGATTGACCGAAAACACGCTCATGAGCGCGTAGTCGTTCATGCCGTGGAATCCTCCCTCGAATTTGAGGATCTTGTCCCTGCCCCTGTAGGCCCTCGCAGCGCGCATGGCGTACATTGTCGCCTCAGTGCCTGTAGAGCTGAATCTGACCTTTTCCGCACACGGAACTGCGCTTACGATCTCCTCAGCGAGCTCTATCGCGTGCTCATTGTTGGCGAAGAACGTAGTGCCACTGGCCAGTTGCTCTCGAACGGCATCGACCACTTCCGGATGACTGTGTCCAATGACCATAGGACCTGATCCCAGCAAGTAATCGATATACTCATTGCCGCTGTCATCCCAGATCCTGCTGCCCTTACCTCTTGCGATTACGATGTCTTGGCTGACATTGCCTAGGTTCCCACCCGGCAGTACCCGATGGGCGCGTGTAACCAGTTGTCGTTCGGACTCTGACTGCGGGCGAGGCATGGTGTGGCTCCTGGATTCTGGTGAAGGGGTCGAAGCGAAGGTAGTTTGCGGTTTTTGGGGATTATACCAGAGCACCCACTCACCCGCGATTCAAGCCGATTGCCATATAATGACAGGCGTTACCCCTACTCAGGAGAAGCGACATGAATGTAAATGTGATTCAGGGAAATATTGCTGAGCGAGAAGACGCGGCTATAGTGGTAAACCTGTTTGAAGGTGTATCACAACCAGGCGGCGCAACTGGTGCTGTTGACAGCGCGCTGGGTGGTGCCCTCACCGAGTTGATTCGAGAGGGCGACATAACGGGCAAGAGGGGAGAGTGCACGCTGCTCTACTCGTTGGGACGTCTGCCGGCTCGACGCGTTGTCGTCGCCGGACTGGGAAAGCAGCCCGATTTCGATGGCGATGTCGCCAGGGAGGTCAATGCGGAAGTCGCGCGCCTGCTTTCTGCGAAGGCGGTAGAGAGTTATTCGACCATCCTTCACGGGGCAGGAATAGGTGGCCTCGACGTAGCAGTGTCGGCTCAAGCCGCCACTGAGGGAGTCGGGCTGGGCCTCTACTCTTTTGACAAGTACAAGTCGGACTCCAAAGACTCATCCATCGAGGACGTGAACATCATCGAGTTCGACCAGTCCAAGCTGGAAGCCATCACACAGGGGGTCAACCGCGGCACGCAGATTGCCGAGGCGGTCAACCTGGCTCGCGAGATGGGCAATGAGCCTGCCAACTACATGACCCCGACTCGCATGGCTGAGATCGCCTTGGATGTTGCCCGTGAATCCGGAATGGAGCTGACTGTTTTGGAACGCTCGGACGCGGAGCGCCTTGGGATGGGAGCCTATGCTGGTGTCGCCCAGGGCACCGAGGAACCACCGAAGTTTATCGTTATCAGATATGACGGCGACCCTGACAGGCCGGAGAACAACGTTGGACTGCTGGGCAAGGGCATCACCTTTGACAGCGGTGGTCTGGACCTCAAGTCGGCTGAAGGTATGCTGACGATGAAGAGCGACATGTCCGGCGGGGCGTGCGTCATTGGCGCGATGAAAGCGATTGGCGCGATCAGGCCCAGGATCAATGTCTGGGGAATCGTGCCTGCCACCGAGAACATGCCGGGACGGCGAGCGCAACGCCCTGGCGACGTCGTCCGTGCCATGAATGGCAAGACGATCGAAATCGGCAATACCGATGCCGAGGGGCGGCTCGTTCTCGCGGACGCAGTTTGCTACGCCGTAGAAAATGGGCTGAGTAGAATCGTGGACGTTGCGACTCTAACCGGGGCGGTAGGAGTGGCCCTGGGCAACGGGGCAACGGGCGTCTTTGGGAACGACCAAGCGTGGGTCGACGAGCTTGTCAAGGCTGGCGGCAGCGTAGGGGAACGAATGTGGCAGCTTCCCACGTACCCTTCCTATAAGGCGGAGTACAAGAGCGACATAGCCGATATCAGAAACACCGGCGGAAGAGGTGCGGGAGCAATCACGGGTGCTCTTATCATCGGAGAGTTTGCCGGCGATGCCAAGTGGGCTCACCTGGACATCGCCGCCACGACGAGGACCACAACTACTAAGGGCATCAATCCAAAGGGGTCGACGGGCGTTCCAGTTCGCACTCTGATTGAGTTGGTCTCAACACTCGCAGAAAAGGATGTAGCTACGTGAATTGAACGTGATCGTTAGCTGTGCTAGTATTTAGGCAACCTTTATGGAGGCCCATTGCCTTGACTATCGCCTCACGGTGGACCTTCATCACGAACCACGGACTCGTGCTCAGCTACATATCGCACAACTCAACGAGCACTGCTCGTGAGATCGCTCAGAGTATCGGGGTTACTGAGAGAACCACCCACAAGATCATTTCCGACCTTGAGCAGGCAGGCTATATCGACCGCCGTAAGTCTGGGCGTCGCAACGTTTATAGCGTTGATCCCAACCTGCCGCTGCGTCACCATACGAAGAAAGACATCATCGTATCCGAGTTGCTTGAGGCGCTGACCCGCAGAGACCTTCACGAAATAATGGAGCTTCCTGATGGTGCCGATCCCGCCTAACTCGCTCTAGTCTGGGTGACACTAGAGAGCAACACGGATTTTCAGGTCTCTAAACCGGCAGCGACACTGTGTCGCTGCCGTAAATTGCCCCGTTATGGACAGCCTAGGAGCAGACATTCCCTCCTGGGTGCCCATGATAGGCAGATTCAGCAAGAGGCATTGTGGAGATTTGCACTATGCTGTCGCGCTTTCGGCGTCCCGAGGCGGATCTACGAGTCCTCCTGACCAGAACCGTACTACATGCCGGTGACGAGTTGAATGCTCGAGTCGAGCTCGTCCCGAAGAGCAGTTTCCTCGTCCGGGAGGGCAGGGTGGAACTGATCTGTACCGAGACATACGTGCAGAAAACAAGCAGTCAGTACGGCACCCACTATCGGAAGAAAACTCAGACCAGAGCCAAGGTCGCGGAAACTTTTTCGGACAATGGGACCCTCACGAGTGGGGTGAAGTATTCGACCGACTTGAAACTGGCCGTGCCGGAGGACGCACCGCGCTCAATAAGTGGTACGAAGGTCAGGTCTATCCAGCCCGGTATCTCGTGGGATGTCAGGGCGTCACTTGACGTGGCCAGCGCTCGTGACCTTCACCAGAGTCAGGAGGTCACAATCGTCGAGTCTCCCGTAGTCGTCGACGTCTCACCCAGATCGGTCGTCTCGGAAACCGGCCATAGGCAATGCAATCTCACTCTATCTTTGTCATCAGGAGAGGCGCGTTCAGGGGATAGGCTGGATGGCACACTGCGTGCTGAGATGCTTCAGGAAGTGGTAGCGGCGGAGGTTAGGGTCGAGCTCATTCGTGTCGAAAAATTCGGCAGCGATGCGCAGGACCATGCCGTAGACAACGTGACGCTGGAAGGCGATGAGTCGCTGCCAGCTGGCCAAACTCGAGAATGGCGGTTTCGGTTGAACGTCGGAGATGTGGCTGTGCCAAGCGTGACGACCGAGATATCGTCAGTGCGTTGGGTGGTGAAGGGGGTAGTGGCCAGGGCAATGCGTCCCGACCTACGAATCGAGCAAGAAATCGCCGTTGACTTCTGATTCGTTGACCCTCTTCAGCGGCCGGTGCTAGAATTTCTCAGTGGATATGGTGGGCGTGGCCAAGCGGTAAGGCGCCAGGTTGTGGCCCTGGAGATCGAGGGTTCGAATCCCTTCGCTCACCCCACTCATCATTGTTCCCCGTAGTTTCTTTAATGTCGCCACTCGCTGGGAGAGTCGCCTGATGTCCCATCTATTTGCCTCTGTGGACACGCTGCGAATGGGCGATCCACAGGGCAACCGGATGGTCTTGCGCATAGTCACGCGGAATGGACGTTTGATACACGCGATAGGCGTTCCGCAGGACTGGCCATCCAGGACTGGTCCGACCTGGTGCTACGTGTTCGAAGACGACGGGACGACCCTCATCGACCCCGGCGCCCAGGGATCCTTTCCAGAAGTGGAGGATGGGCTTCGCGTGGCCGGCCTCGCTGTATGTGACATCGATCGAGTGATTGTCACGCACGGCCACTCCGACCATGATGGCTCCACCGCCGATCTCGTCGATGCTGCCGCCGCCCAACTTTGGGCGCACACCATGTATGCCGCTCTGATCCCATACAGCCCTTGGGAGGTGCAGAGTCGCACTTCATCGCCTATCCACGCCGAGATGAGTCGCGTCGTCTCTGGCAGCATTGATCGCCGAAGTGAGTCATACGCCGCCAGGAACCGCCGATACGTAGAAGCCAGGAAACGTCTCACCGTCCACCGTGAGGTGAACGACGGTGACAGTATTGGCGACCTGAGCGTGATCTATGCCCCAGGTCATTCGCCGGACGAATTGTGCCTTACGTTAGACGGTGTTGTGTTCACTGGGGATCACGTACTGCCCGAGATAACCCCCCATCCGACGACCAAGGCTGCTTACTCAGACCACGTGATGCGGGACATTCCTGCAGCGTTCAGCAACCCGTCCAACGCGTATGGTCTGGAAATCTACATGAAGTCCTTGAAGACTATATTCGACCTGGGCGAGGAGCGCGCTGTGTTGCCGGCGCATCGGCTGTACAATCGTGGCCAATTCAATCTCATCTCCGTCGACAGGGCAGGTGAAGTAATCAGCCATCACGGAGACCGCATGGCCCAGATCCTCCGGCGGCTCGCTGATCGCCCCGTTGGGCTTGAAGAAGTAACTCACGGCGTATTCGAACAACGCAAATTGACCGGTGGTAACCTCTTTATGGCCCTGTCGGAGGTGGTCGCCCACGTCGAGGTATTACAAGATTTCGGTGATGTCGAATTCACGGATGAGTCGAAGCTGCGCCGTACAGGCTCAGAGGAATTTCGCCATTTCGTTCGTGAATTGCTAAACTGAGGGTGGTCTTCTAAGTCTGAGGCGTCCTGTTCAAGCGCCCGTAGCTCAGTGGATAGAGCACTGGTCTTCGGAACCAGGTGTCGCAGGTTCGAATCCTGCCGGGCGCGCCACACTCTCATGCTGCGCGGGGTGTGCCGTGATGCATTTCAAGCGCGATGCTGCTCACCTGACTCTTCGAGTTTTGGGCCAACCTTAGGACCAGAATGCGACCCCCACCATCCCGGGCCCAATGTGCGCCCCCATTACGGGGGTGAACTCTGACTCGAATAGCTCGTCGCACTCGAATTCTCTTGCGATCTTGGTCAAGAGTGATTCCGCCTGTTTCTGCGCCTGGGCGTGCATCACCATTGCATGCATCGGGCCTTCCCCAGCCCTGTCCTTCATTAGCGTCACCAGCTTGGATATGGCGTGAGCCGCAGTCCTGGGACGAGCGACCTGCACCACACCTGAATCTTTGAGCTCGAAGACCGGCTTTAGCTTTAGAATCGTAGTTGCCAGGTGTGCCACAGCCGGAACTCGGCCGCCCTTCCACAGATAGTAGAGCGTATCCACGTATGCCAGCAGTCTTACCCGCTGGAGGATGTCCAATGCCGACCGTTGGACCTCGTCGATGCAGGCGCCGTTGATAGCTACTTTTAGCGCCTCCCACGCGATCAGACCCTGTGCACCAACTGCCGTGAGGGAGTCCAGTACCCGTAGGTCGATACCGGGCCTCCTGGCCCGAAATTGCCGACATGCACTTTCAGCCGAGTCCAAGCTGGAACTGAATCTGTTGGAAACAGTGATGCATAAAATGGACTCTGCCACTTTGGCAGCATTTTCGAATGCCGCGAGGAATGCTCCAGGTGTCGGCGCCGACGTGCTGGTCTGTCCGACGTGGTGCTGCTGTATCAAATAGAAGTCGGCGGCCCTGAGCTCCACTCCGTCCTCGTATGTCCTATCACCGACGTGGATCAGCATGGGTACAGTGAAAGTGTACTGGTCGTCGTGAAAACTGTGAGGGACCGTAGCGGCGCTGTCAACGACGATAGCGACTCGGCGCTCCGGCTGTCTGACACTCAAACTGCTAGAGACTCTCAGTCAGCTGCGCAAGCCGACGCGGCCCGACCTGTTCAGGTGGACCTGCCGGTTGTTGGATATCTGCAATGTGGAAGCTGTGGTCTATTGGACGGCTCTCTCGGTTACAACGAGCATGGCATGTCCGTAAGGTCGCTGCAACCCGATTATGTTATAGGGCACGCACATCGTCAACGCCTGCAACTGATTGAATGGCTATTGAGCGCTGATGTAGAATTCAGCCCATAGGAGGGGCCTCCCCAGTGGAGAACAACCAGATCGCCAGGCTGCGTCGGATGCGGGACTATGGCCCGAGTACATTTGAAGTCAACCGGCGCATAGCTAATGGTATCTTCTCGGTACTGAGTGACCGCGGTTTCCTGCCCCTCGACACCCCGCTGCTCGAACAGACGGATCTGTTCGTGCGAAAGTCCGGCGGTGAGATCGCCGAAAATCTGTACACATTTACCGACCCAGGCGGCATTGCCGTCAGTCTGAGGCCTGAATTCACACCCTCGGTTATTCGATGGTTCGTTGAGAACATCAGCCTAGCTTCGGGTACCTACAGACTCCAGTACGCTGGACCGGTGTTCAGGTATGGAGGAGTGCGGGGTGCGCGAAATCGTCAATTTACCCAGTGCGGCAGTGAGCTAATCGGTGTACCGGGTCCTCGAGGAGACTCAGAGATACTGGAGAGCGCGGCACAGTGCTTCGATAAGGCCGGAGTCGCGGCCTACACGGTGCGACTGGGCCATATAGGGGTGGTGCGCGACTTGGTCCGGTCGCTGGAATTGTCCGATTCGCTACAGATGTTCATCCTCGCAAATCTAGATGGCATAGCGGCCGGAGACGAAGACATAGACAGACTCTCAGATCAGGCCGCCGCCGCTGGATTGGTGTATAGGTCAGATCTGGGCCATATGGACCTGCCTGTACGGGACGACGCGATTCCGGCTCTGGAGGCGTTGGGACGATCGCTGCCAGGATCTACCGGCAGGCGAACTCGGGAACAGATTATGGTCAGGCTCGCGAGCAGGATGAGGAAGGCTGTCCCCGAGGCTGAATTTCGGTCGGCACTTTCACATGTTTCGACGCTGCTGAACTCACATGAGACTTCAACAGACCCGTTGAAGTCGATCGCGTCCGTAATGGAGTCGAACGGGGCGTCACTGGCGGCGGTGGAAGACCTCAGTTCCACATTGGAAAGCATCACGCGCTTGGACAAGGATGTGACCGTTGAACTGGATCTTTCGTTCGTGCGAGGACGCGCATATTACACTGGCATCGTGTTCGAGTTTACGTCTACTGCCAATGCAGGTGAGGTGTCACTTGGAGGCGGAGGAAGGTACGACGATCTTGTGCGCGCATTCGGCGGGCCGGTCACTCCAGCCTGTGGATTCGCCTTAAACCTGGATGAGTTGGCTATGATCTCTGAGCAAAGTTCCGTAGGTACACTAGTGTGAGTGACTCGATGCTGCGTTTGGCGCTACCAAGTAGCGGTGCTCTGCACGAGCCTAGCATGTCATTCATGCGTGCGTGTGGCCTTTCGGTCTCACGGACCAATAATCGGCGGTACATTGCTGAGGTGAGGTCGGTACCCGGCGTCACGGTAATGTTTCAGAGGGGATCCGACATAACCGCGAAGATCGACGAGGGTACTGTCGACATGGGAATAGTCGGCAAGGACCAGTTTTTGGAAAACCGCAGGGAGGATGGAGATAGCAGGGTAGTGGTTGACGGGCTAGGCTTTGGCAGAAGCAACCTTGTTCTGGCTGTTCCTGATTCCTGGGTTGATGTCACGTCAATGGCTGACCTTGCCGATATCTCTACGGAATTTCGTAGTTCGGGCCAGGACTTGAGAGTGGCCACCAAGTATCCCAGAATAATCCAGAGGCATCTGCTTGCGCACGGCGTGAATTACTTCAGTCTAGTTCAATCCAGTGGCACTCTCGAGGCTGCGCCAGCCATGGGGTTCGCCGACATTATCGGAGATATTACAGAGACTGGTTCGACCATTCGCGAAAATCGCTTGAAGCAGATCAGCGGCGGTACTGCCATGACTTCGGACGCCTGCGTCATTGCCAGAAGAATGCACCCTGAGCTTGACAACAACCAGCTCGCCGCTGCACGCCTTCTTCTTGAGATGATGGAGGCTCGCCTTGGAGCCAGGACCTTTGTCAGGGTCACTGCGAACATGAAGGGCGAGACAGCTGATGAGGTCGCCGAATATGTACTGCGACACCCCGACATATCAGGACTGCAGGGTCCTACGATTTCCAGAGTGTTCACACCGAATGGCGCCAGCTGGTTCGCCGTGACTGTAATCATCGATGAGAACCGCCTTCTCCCTGCCGTCGATACCCTCCGGGAAATCGGAGGCACTAGCGTCACGGTGGATAAGCCTACCTACGTTTTTCAGTCTGAGTTAACCTCATACTCGCGGCTCGTCCAGGCCGTGTCCGATGCCTAATTTACCTGCACACATACAGCTTGCTAAGTCTGCTGCCTCGCGCCTTAAGCACCCCGACATCGAGTCAAATATCGGATACTTCTGTATCGGAGCCACCGCGCCGGATATTCGGGCGCTGACCAAGAGAGCCCGTTCCGAGTATCACTTTGTGGATCTGGACTTCGAGACTGTAGGTACGGGCGTGAGAACGATGTTCGCCGCCTATCCAGAGCTCATGAATGCGGCAGAGCACGACGGTCCTACTCGTGCGTTCATGGCCGGATACATAACGCATCTGCTTGCGGACGAGTCTTACATCGTTCAGATGTTCAGGCCGTACTTCGGAGCGGACGGGGTATTCGAGGACAGTGAGTTAGCAAAGGTTCTGGATCGTGCGCTCCAGCTCGACTTCGACCGGCGTGTCTGGGACGATGTCAAAGGAGCCATTGCCCAGGCGGAGGTGGAGTTGGGGAATGTTAACGTCAGGTTTCTGCCAACCGACGACCTCCTCCAGTGGAATGAATGGGTACATAGAGTGGTTGATGGAGGATTCTCTTGGGAACGCCTTCGGTTTATGGCGCGGCGAATTGCGGCCGGCGATGAGCAGCATCCGGCATTTGGACACGCGGAGGCCTTCCTGGATTCAGTAGATGGCTGGCTGGCGACTCTTTATGAGTCCGTTCCCAGATCAAGAGTTGAAGAGTTTACGGCGGATGCGATCGACACACTGGCCGACGGACTCAGGACATACCTGTCGTGAGGATCGTACTTGGAGTGAATGACACACGTGCAGCCTTGTCAGAGGGACGACGTCTTGATCTAGCCACTGTTCCTTCGGTTTTTCTGGACACGACCGAGCGAGTCTTCGGGGAAAGGCTTTCACCGATCGATACGGTGTCCAGGATAATCGATTCCGTGAGAAGCGACGGTGACCAAGCGGTTAGGACTCTGACCGCTCAACTGGAGGGTATGGAGTATCAGCGCCTCGAGGTTACTGCCGCAGTCATTTCGGCTGCCGCAGACACGGTTGACTCACGAGTGGTCGAGGCATTCGGTTACGCAGCCGATAGGATCAGGCGATTTCACGAAGCGGCTAAACCTCGCGACTGGATGGACTTCATGTCCGGTTACGGGTGCATCTTCAGGGCGTGTGAATCAGTGGGCATTTATGTGCCTGGCGGCAGTGTTCCATTGCCCTCTACTGTACTAATGACTGCAATCCCGGCGCGTGTCGCTGGTGTGAGGGATGTCCTTCTGTGTTCCCCTGCCAGTAGAGACGGCTTGCCTGATCCCACGGTTCTGGCTGCGGCAAGGATTGCCGGCGTGGACAGGGTTTTTGCAATCGGGGGAGCGCAGGCTGTGGCAGCGATGGCGTATGGTACTGAGACGGTTCCCAAGGTAGATATGGTTTGCGGACCTGGCAATGTCTTTGTCACTCTTGCCAAGAAACTTGTCTACGGAGACGTCGGAATCGATGGATTGTATGGCCCGACCGAAACCCTGATTGTTGCAGACCACACGGCCAACCCGACCTTCTGCGCTGCGGATCTGCTGGCGCAGGCCGAGCACGACCCTATGGCGAGACCGGTGCTTCTGTGTACTTCGAAGTCTCTTGCAGATAGTGTAAGCCGCGAAGTGGATGCTAGGTTGCGAAGACTCGAACGCGCCTCGGTTGCTAGCGCTTCCGTGGAGGGGCAGGGGTGCATCGCAGTAATCTCCGACTTGGCAGACGCTATCGAGATTGCGAACTGGTTTGCGCCTGAGCACATGTGTCTCAGCGTTGAGGACCCATGGTCATGGATAGGTAGCATCAGGAATGCCGGGGCGCTGTTCATAGGTGATTTCTCACACGAAGTGCTTGGCGACTACGTGGCAGGGCCCAGCCACGTAATGCCGACGTCAGGCACTGCGAGGTTCAATTCCGGCGTTGGTGTGCATACGTTCTTGAAGACAACGCCAGTTATAGCTTTCGACAATGAAGAATCAATAGCGCTATCTGATGCGGCAGCAATTATGGCGCGCGCGGAAGGTCTAACAGCCCACGCGGAGGCTGCCGAGATACGGCGGGAGTTGGCCTAACAGGCCATCGGAGGAGAAGAGGAGACAACAGTGGCAAACAAGAGTATAGAAAAGCTAATCAGACCCCATCTGGCTTCGGTTCAGACCTACCAGCCTGTTGATCCACCGGAGGTTCTCGCGCAGCGTGCCGGAATGCCGGCGGAGTCGATCGTTAAGCTGAATGGAAACGAGAATCCCTACGGACCATCTCCCAAGGCCGCTGAGGCAGTGTATTCTGCGGATCTCCACATCTACCCGGACCCGTTTCAGCGCAAACTGCGCGCTGCGCTTTCCGAATACACCGGGTTCGGTCCCGAGAGTATCATTGCCGGGGCGGGCAGCGACGAACTGATTGACCTGCTGTTCAGGCTGTTCATAGAGCCCGGAGACACCATCCTAGACTGTGAGCCGACCTTCGCCATGTACGCTTTCTGTGCAAGAGTCGCGGGCGGAGAGCTGCGGTTGATCCAGAGAGACGAGCTGTTCGAGATAGACTTGCAAGCCGTCAGGGACGCCATTGACGAAAAGACTAAGATCATATTCATCAGCTCCCCAAACAACCCCACTGGGAACATGGCATCGGAAGACCAAGTCAGGGCGTTATTGGAAACCGGCCTCGTCGTGGTGATAGACGAAGCGTACTATGAATTCAGTGGTAAGACGGCCGCCGGCCTGATTGAAGAGTATGACAATCTGGTGGTGCTGCGAACGATGAGCAAGTGGGCAGGATTGGCAGGACTGCGGATTGGCTATGGCATCATGGACAGTGCGCTGGTCGATCACATAGTCGACATTAAGTCTCCCTACAACGTGAACATTGCAGCTGAGGCCGCCACCCTGGCTTCGTTAGAAGACAGTGAATACCTATTGGGAAACGTCCAGTCAATCGTGAACGATCGCGAGTCAATGTACCAGGCCCTTGTAGAGGTTGATGGGCTGAAGCCATGGCCCTCTCATGGTAACTACATCCTATGTCAGCTTGATGGGCCTGAAAAGGCAGCGAGTATGGCCGATCAGTTGGCGGCGAGAGGAATATTCGTAAGGAGCTTCGGCTCTGATCGTTTGACAGACTGCTTCAGGGTCGCGATCGGGACCCACGATGAGAATGCAACCTTCCTGAACGCCGTTCGGGAGATTGCCGAGTGACTTCCGGAGACAGAGTTGGGCGGATTGAGAGGTCTACTGCGGAGACCGAAATCTCCCTCGAACTGAATATCGATGGGACTGGCGAGTATGACCTGCATCTCCCCAATGGCATGTTTGAACATCTTCTTGCACAGCTCTCGCGGCATGGGTTGATAGACCTCAGTGTTACCGCCGAGGGCGATATCGACGTGGGCCTGCACCATCTGGTTGAGGATGTCGGGATTGTACTAGGTAGAGCGCTGGCCGAAGCAGTAGGGGAGGGAACGGGCATCAGGAGGGCGGCGCACACATTCATGCCTCTGGACGAGACGCTGGCGTTCACTGCCGTGGACTTCGGTGGTCGCGGATACGCTGTCATCGAGGCTGACATCGGAGACAGCGATATGGGCGGACTGTCCGGCGACTTAGTGCGGCACTTCCTGGAATCTCTTGCCAGGGAGGGGCGATTTAACCTGCATGTTCGGCTGGTATCCGGCGTGAACAACCACCATAAGGCGGAGGCGATCTTCAAGAGTCTCGCTAGGTCTCTGAGGTCAGCACTTGAACACGACCCCCGCAGGTCAGGCCAGGTCCCAAGTACCAAGGGGACGATCTCTTCCTAGAACAGTTATGGTGAAGCGGGTTCGATCGATTCCAACTCGAATCTGAATTCCTCAATAATGGGATTAGCCAAGAGCTGATCGCACATTTCCGATACCCGGTCGCCCGCTTCGTCAACGTCCTCTTGATCTAGCCTGATCTCCATGTACTTGCCCGCTCGCACGTCGGCGACAGTGTCGAAGCCTAGCTGGTGTAGTCCCCCAAGGATGGTTAGGCCTTGAGGGTCGTTGACGCTGGGTTTCAGCGTAATGTAGATTCTGGCGAGAAACATTACGCTTATCGTGGCAACCTGTACTCAGGCGCGTTTGGTGAACTCTCATGAGCGTTGACAAAGGCTCGAATTCGATCCTCGTCAAACTCATCGAACCGATCCAGGAATGTCCAGGCTGTCAGGGCGATTCGATTGTCCATACCAAGGTATGGGCTCATCAGCAGCTTCCCACCGCCGTCGATCCCCTCTTGTACCAGCCCGGTAAGCTGCGCCTCGAGTTCAGGGCACCCCTCCGGACAGTCGTAGTGAACGTTGATATACCCATGCTCCAGATTGTGCAGCAACACCTCGTCTGAAATTGGCTCGTCGTAGACTCCCCAGCGGGCCGGTGCGAGCGGTAGGTCGTAGTGCCAGCCAGAAGTTGGCGGGACCGAATTGTACTGAGGATGGCCCTCTCCTGGACTCACATGCGTCTGGCCCTGATTCTCGATTCGGAGGCCTGGACCGTCGGGAGTACCTCCCTGGAAGAGGTTCTGCAGTGGGAGTCCAGGTAGAATAATCGACAGTACGAGGGTAGATGCGATCAACCCGACTGCGATGCCTCCAGCCCATATGTAGATGCGACGACGTCTTTGCCTACGGGCCCGTCGTGCACGACGGGCCTGGGTAGGTGTCAATCTCGTGCGAGAGGTACTGCCTCCCGGTGCTGTTGTCATGTGTATTTCGACTCCCCGGTGGCTGGGTACTATTGAAGCTCGAGCCCCGTGAGCTTGCTGAACGCTTCGGCATAACGCTCGGTTGTTCTAGCTACGATGTCCTCGGGCAACTCTGGTGCCGGTGGCTCGTGATCCCAACCTGAGGCATCCAGCCAGTCCCGCACAAACTGTTTGTCGAAATTGGGCTGAGACTTTCCGGGCTCGTATCCGGTTACGTCCCAGAATCTACTGGAGTCCGGCGTCAAGAGCTCATCGATGAGTGTCAACTCGCCGTCGATTGTTCCAAATTCTAATTTGGTGTCCGCAATTATGATTCCCCGCTCTCTCGCGAAGTCTCTGGCGAACTCGTAAACCTCAATCGTGGTGTCACGAAGCCGGCCGGCCATTTCCTGTCCGACCATGTCAACGACTTCGTCATAGCTCATGTTTTCGTCGTGCCCGACCTCGGCTTTAGTAGTAGGAGTGAAGAGCACTTCTGGAAACTGGTCGCCTTCCTGAAGACCAGCTGGCATAGGTCTGTCCTGAACTGTTCCTGACCTCCTGTATTCAGACCAGGCCGAGCCCGTGATAAAGCCACGTACGACGCACTCGACGTCGATCCTGTCAGCCTTCTTGACGACCATCGCACGCTTGGAGACCTCGTCAGGGATTTTAAGGTCTGAACGTGCCGCCGCCAATGTGATTAAGTGGTTGGGGACGATGTGGGAGGTCTTATCGAACCAGAACGCGGAGATCTGATTGAGTACGGCTCCTTTGTTGGGAATGCCTGTGGGTAGCACAACGTCGAACGCCGAAATGCGGTCGGTAGCGATCATCAGCAACTTGTCATCGTCCACCGGATAGGTGTCTCTAACCTTGCCTCGATAGAGCAGATCGGGCAGATTGGTCTCTGTGATGGCTGTCATGGGGTCTTTGAATCCTCCGTGGGTTCGGGGTGTTAACTCAGACCGATTCGATCGAAAACTTCATCCACGAATCGGACATAGTAGCCATAGTCAAAAGTGCCGCTCAGCTCGGACTGGCTGATGTATTTGGTCACGGTTGGATCGCGACCAACGAGATCTCGAAAGTCCTCGTCTTCATCCCAAGTGCGAGCGGAGTTTGTTTGCATCACCTTGTAGGCGTCATCGCGGCTGACACCCTTCTCTATCAGGGTAAGCATCAACCGCTGGGAGAAGAGCAGTCCCTTGGTTAGTTCCATGTTTTGAAGCATACGCTCTGGATAAACGCGCATCCCTGTGACGATCCCGGTAAACAGATCAAGAATATAGTCCAGTGCCATGCAGGAGTCCGGGAGGATCAATCTCTCGGCCGATGAGTGGCTGATATCTCGCTCTCCCCAAAGGGCGACGTTCTCCAGTGCGGTTACCGCATGGCCTCGAATAAGTCGAGACAGGCCGCAGACTCTTTCGCTCAGTTCCGGGTTGCGCTTGTGAGGCATCGACGACGATCCCGTCTGACCCTCGGAGAATGGCTCCTCGACTTCCCGAATCTCCGTACGTTGAAGTCCGCGGATCTCGGTCGCGAACTTCTCCAGCGAGGCGGCGATAATCGCCAGGGTTGTGACGAACGCGGCATGGCGATCTCGCTGCACAACCTGGTTGGAGACTGGCGCGACCCCAATACCAAGCTTATTGCACACGGCCGCCTCCACGTCAGGCGACACTGTGGCGTGCGTTCCAACCGGCCCGGAAATCTTTCCAACCGCGATGTCCTTTCTCGCGTTGCACAGGCGTTCGCGGTTTCGCCTCATCTCATCCCACCACAAGGCCAGTTTCAACCCAAATGTGATCGGTTCAGCATGTACTCCGTGGGTGCGACCCATCATTAGTGTCTTCTTATATTCACGGGCGCGATTTCCAAGTGCATCTAGGCACTGGTCAATCTCATCGCCAAGGGCGTCAGCTGCGGCCACCATCTGAAGACTGGTCGCGGTGTCCCACACGTCGCTGGTGGTGAGTCCCAGGTGTAGCCAGCGTCCTTCGGGCCCTAGTCCCTCGGTGACTGAACCGAGGAAGGCGGTCATATCGTGTCTGGTAACGCGAAGGATCTCGTTCAGACGTTCGATGTCGTATTGAGCCTTGCGCAGCTTGTGCATGTCCTCTGACGGAATGACCCCAGCGGCCGTCCACGCCTCGCATACCGCAAGCTCAACCAGCAGCCACTTATCGTATTTACTCTCATCGGACCAGACCTGCTTCATTCGAGGCCGGGCGTATCGTTCAATCATGTTGCCTTTCCGTTATCGTCAGCGGTTTCTGAGGCCCTCTCGGTAATCGTCATAGGCCTGACCGATCTCTGGGTGCTTGCCACCCAGTATCTGCGCCGCGAGAAACGCGGCGTTGCGCGCTCCCCAAGAGCCCACGGCCACACACGCCACAGGTATTCCAGGAGGCATCTGTGCTATGGCATAAAGTGCGTCGATGCCCTTTAGGTCGCTGGATGGGATCGGCACGCCAATAATCGGCAATGTTGTCCACGATGCAAGCACGCCCGGAAGACCAGCGGATCCTCCCGCACCGGCGATGATGACTTCAATCCCTCGGTCTCTAGCGGTAATTCCATATTCACGGACCCTGTCGGGTGTACGGTGGGCGGACATTACCTCAACCTCGTGGTCGACACCCATTTGGTTGAGAACCTCAACAGTCGGATCCATCGCGGGCCTGTCAGAGCTGCTGCCCATTAAAACTCCTACGAGCGGCATTATTCCTCCTCAGATTGATGCTGCAATGTCTGTTCTAAAATAGGCATTGGCGAATTCGACTTCATGTGCTACTTCGTATGCGCGGCGTCGGGCATCGGCGATGTCGGCGCCGCGTGCTGCTGCTGTAAGAACCCTTCCTCCGGACGTTACTGTACTTCCAGCATGTATGCGTGTACCTGCGTGAAAGATTACGCTGTCATTCGTGTTGGAGGGGAGTCTACTAACATCCACTCCTGTCTCGTACGCTGCGGGATACCCTTCGGATGCCATGACGATGCCAACCCACGGGTCAGGTGACCACTCGACGCTGACTTCCGATAGATGACCGTTGATCGCCGCAAACACTACATCCAGCAGGTCCGACTTCAGTCTGGGCAGGACGACTTGAGCCTCTGGGTCTCCCATCCGGCAGTTAAATTCGAACACTTTCGGACCCTGTTCCGTGAGCATGATGCCGCCGTAGAGTATCCCACGGAATGGGCATCCCATGTCTGCCATCTCATTCGCCACCGGGAGCAGGATTCGATTGCGGACCGATTCTTCTAGCTCAGCGTCCCAAAAGGGTGGGGGACTGTAACTCCCCATGCCTCCTGTGTTGGGTCCGATGTCATTGTCGAAGGCGCGCTTGTAGTCACACGCGACAGTCAGTTCCGAGACGTATTCGCCATCCAAGAAGGCGAACACACTCACCTCCTGTCCCTCCATCCATTCCTCCACCAGCACGGTGTTTCCGGCGCTCCCAAAAGCACGGTCCACAAACATTGAGTGCAGCGCCTCGCGCGCCGACTCTCTGTCTTGGGCAATTAGGACACCCTTACCTGCGGCGAGGCCGTCGGCTTTAACGACAAACGGCGGATCGGACGTCTCAATATGGAGTATGGCAGATTCGAGGTCCGTGTATACATTGGCTCGGGAAGTGGGCACCCCCGCCTCTTTCATTACCATCTTTGCGAAGGCCTTGCTGGACTCGATACGAGCCGCAGCCTTCGTTGGGCCGAAGACGGGGAGCGAACAGTCGTTGAATCTGTCAACGATGCCAGCCGCAAGCGGTCCCTCCGGTCCAACTATTGTAAGGTCGACGGTTTCTCGAAGGGCAAGCTCCAACAGCCCGTCCACGTCCTCCGCGTCAATCTCGATATTTCGACCAAGATCGGCTGTACCCGCGTTTCCCGGAGCAATGAGGAGTTCTGGGCAGTGACGACTTTGAACCGTCTTCCAGGCTAGGGCGTGTTCGCGCGCGCCTCCGCCTACAATCAGAACTTTCAACAGCTAGCTCCCGACTTCCCAACCTGAAAGTTGCGGGAAAGCCATAGACTTGGGCAGACTCTAAAGCCCTTGTGTTCCATTTCGACAGTCATTCCCACTCTATCGTGCCTGGAGGCTTGCTGGTAATGTCGTACACGACTCGATTGACGCCGGGAACCTCGTTCGAGATCCTGCTCGACATTCGCGCCAATACCTCGTGAGGAATTCGCGCCCAGTCCGCAGTCATGGCATCATCGCTGGTGACCGCGCGGATGGCTATCACGTTGCCATACGTCCTGAAATCTCCGGTCACGCCAACGGACCTGGAGTCGGTGAGAACCGCGAAGCACTGCCAAAGCTCATGATAGAGGCCATTGCGTTCGACTTCTTCCATGACTATTCGGTCAGCATCTCGTAGCGTTGACAGCGCGTCGTGAGTTACTTCACCGATGATCCTGATCCCAAGGCCAGGACCCGGAAATGGCTGCCTGTTTACGACCTCCTCTGGTAGGCCCAGCTCGAGGCCGACCTGCCTCACTTCGTCTTTGAAAAGGAAGCGCAGAGGCTCGACCAGGTCCATTCGCATGTGCTCGGGCAATCCGCCCACGTTGTGGTGTGTCTTGATCTTTGCCGAAACGGTATCGCCAGGAACTTGGCTCTCGATTACATCCGGGTAGAGCGTACCTTGGGCTAGAAAGTCGACCTGACCAAGTGTGGAAGCCTCTTCTTCAAATACGTTGATGAACTCTTCACCAATGATCTTGCGTTTGACTTCCGGGTCAGTCACTCCTCTGAGGGCTCCCAGAAAGCGCTCGGTGGCGTCAACGTAGGACAGGTTCATCTCCATGTAGCTCTCGAACGTGTCCCTGACGCGTTCTGGCTCGCTGTGACGCAGCAGACCGTTATTGACGAACACGCAAGTTAGCTGGTCTCCCACTGCCGCATGGACAAGGGACGCCGCAACTGCGGAATCCACTCCACCGGATAGTGCGCAGATGACCTTTCCGTCCCCGACCTTTCCTCTTATAGAGGCAACGGACTCCGCCACGAAGTTTCCCGGAGTCCAAGAACCTGAGCACCCGCACACTTCATAGAGAAAGTTGCGAATCAGCCTGTGTCCCTCGGGAGTGTGGACGACTTCAGGGTGGAATTGCAGGCCCAGACGCCCCGAGCCGTCGCCAAGTGCGGCTATCGGTGAGTTGTCTGTGCTGGCCAGCGATCTGAAACCCTCAGGCATCTCCACGATATTGTCGCCGTGACTCATCCACACCTGAGGGGAGTCGGAAACATTGAGGAACAGCGGTTCTCCGGGCCTGATCTCACTCAGCTTTGCATTACCGTATTCGCGGTGAGACCCTGGGGCAACACGGCCACCAAGCTGGTGAACCATGGCCTGCATACCGTAGCAAATGCCCAGAAGCGGGAGACCGGAGTTGTACACCCACTGTGGGGCAAGCGGCGCGCCCGCCTCATAGACGCTTGCGGGGCCTCCCGATAGGATCACGCCCTTAGGATTGAGCGGTTCAATCGTCTCCCAGGGCGCAGAATGGGGAACCAGTTCGCAATACACGTTGGCCTCCCTGACCCTGCGGGCAATCAGACGTGAGTACTGCGACCCAAAGTCCATAATGATGATGGACTCTCTCGAAGCGGGTGCTTCGGGGGAGCTGCCTGGCAACTGTCCGTTGTTCTTAGGCACGGGATTTGTGTGCGCCAACGCCCCCAGACTGCTACTGGAAGTAGGCGTTCCAAGTGACGATTCAGGGCGGGGTTCAGGCATGGCTCCGATCAGGTTTCAGGCTAGCACCTGTGTTATATTTGGGTCAAGCGAGCTCCCATTTATCTCACCTCCGCTTGGCTAGGCACATGCAGTGAGAGACGTGCAGGAATCCGAACGCCACAACATGCTTTCCACATCGATAGATCGCGCGGTCGCTATTTTGCAGCGAGGAGGCGTCATCGGGATTCCTACGGATACCGTATACGGCATCGCTGCTAATGCACTTGACGAGGAGGCGGTGGGCCGAGTGTTCCGGCTAAAGAGCAGGGAAGATACAAGTCCCATACCGGTGCTAATCGGTGAAGTCGATGACCTCTTTAGGTACGGTAGTGACGTTAGTTACGAGGCGGTGGCCCTAGCGGAAGCCTTCTGGCCAGGACAACTCACGATCGTCGTATCCAAGTCCGACCGGATCCCTTACGTCGTGTCAGGCGGTCTCGACACCGTGGGTCTGCGCATTTCCGACCACCCAGTGCCAGACCGGATCATTTCGTCCCTGGGCGCTCCAATTACGGCCACCTCCGCCAACATTAGCGGCACTGAGTCTCTGGTCTCGGCAGCCTCTGTGTTAGAAGAGTTCGGAGCCAGTCTGGATCTTGTGTTCGACGGCGGTCAACTCACTCCATCAAGGCCCTCTACGGTAGTCGATACGACCTCTAAACCGGCGAGGATTCTTCGCGAGGGGGTGGTGCCTACAGCGGCGATAGAGCATGTGACAGGGTCTGTTTCTAGCATGTAGAATCGTAACAGAGGTTCGAGCGCCCGATAGGGCATTCCCTTTGTCTCTCTGGCGACCCTGACTCTCCTTTGGAAGTTGCACTGTTGGAATCCACATCACACCTCGACCAGTACAGTCTGCTTGTCGACAGTGAGTTACGGCGTGCGGTTGCTGGGCGCGACCTGCCGCTTTATTCAATGATGAGCCACCAATTGGGGTGGATGTCTGATTCTGAAAGTGGCTCCAGCCTGGGCCCCAGAATTCTCGGCTCAATCTGTTTGGGGACTTGCGCCTCAGTTGGTGGACACATCGAGGACGCATTGCCGGCTGCCGCCGGGATCGAACTCGTACAGAACTTCTGCGAGATCCACGATGACATACAAAGTGGACGGGTGGAGAGGCGTGGCCGGGACTCAGTCTGGTGGAAGTGGGGTCCAGCTCAAGCAATCAACACCGGCGATGGAATGCACGCCCTTGCACGCATGGCCCTGCTTGGAATGATGGACAGGGGATTCGGCTCGGAGACTGTCTTCGAAGCGATTCAGATCCTGGATCGTGCGAGCCTTGCGACCTGTGAAGGCAGGTTTATGGAGCTTGAAGCACAAGAGAGGCTGGACCTGTCGTCCGAATCATATCTTGCCATGGCCTCATTGAAGACTGGCTCCCTCTTTGCCTGTGCGGCCGAATTTGGGGCCCTGGTAGCGGGCGCGGATACTGACGTTAGGAGGAGATTCTCAGAGTGGGGCGCGAACCTTGGTGTGGCCGTGCAGATCGCCGATGATTTGGAGCAAATCGTCAACGCTCTCGAAGAAGGCGGCACGCCATCCGATGATATGATGAACAAGCGAAAATTGTATCCCGTAGTCTGGTCGTTCGAGGCGGCCACTTCAAGGCAGCGTAGACAGCTTGGTGACTTCTATTTCAAACGTGTCCTGGACCCATCTGATGTCAGAAACTTGGCAAAACTGGTTGACTGCATTGGGGGAACCGCACAAACTAGGTCATTGGTCGATTCTCAGATCGATCGTGCTAGGGAGTCCTTAGCGGCCGCCTTTGAAGGCGGCGCAAGCGATGCGAGCCTTGAAAATCTTGTGCGCGACGTAGTCAGGTCTGCCTGATGTCCCGAAAAAGGAGTATCCGTGACCTCTCCTTGAAGTCCGGGACCGCGGTCCTGGTCAGGGTCGACTACAACGTTCCTTTTGATCCTGGGACCAGGATCATTTCTGATGACAGTCGAATTGCTGCTTCTGTAGATACAATCAGATACCTGAAGTCCCGAAGCTGCCGGGTCATATTGTGTTCTCACTTAGGGCGTCCCCGCGGTCAACGCAGCACGGAATTTAGCCTGGCCCCTATAGTACGTCGTCTATCCGAGATCCTTGGAGAGACGGTTACTTTCGTAGACGATTGCGTTGGACCGGAGACAGAAGCCGCGATTCAGCAGATGCCGCACGGATCGGTCACTCTGCTCGAGAATCTGCGATTCCACCCGGGGGAGGAGACCAACGACGCCGCATTCTCTCAGCAACTAGCTGGCCTGGCTGACTGCTATGTGAATGATGGGTTCGGAGCAGCCCACCGGAAACATGCCTCGACATATGGCGTTGCCCAGCACCTTCCTGGGGTGGCTGGATTGCTTATGGAGCGAGAAATCGTCGCCCTGAACAGGGTCATAGAGGAGCCTTGCCAACCGTATGCCGTAGTCGTCGGTGGTGCCAAAGTAATGGATAAACTTCCTCTCATCCAGAATCTCGCGCCGAAGGCCGATATGTTTCTAATCGGCGGCGGCATGGTCGCCTCATTTCTTGCGGCAGCGCACTCGGCGTCGGGGAGAGGGGAGGGGAATCACGAAGAACGTGCTCTCGCCAGAAGCATCTTGGATGACGCTCAGCATCGAGAGTATGAGGTCGTCACGCCGGTTGACGTCGTGGCGGCAAATCGATTTGCCGAAGACTCAGAGTGGCAAGTATGTCGATCCGATCGCGCCCCTGCGTGCCACCCGATTTTAGACATTGGCCCAGAGACCGTAAAACTGTATGCCGAACACCTCTCGGACGCCCGGACCATTGTCTGGAACGGGCCAATGGGCGTTTTTGAGTGGGCACCTTTCGCCCATGGCACTACAGGCGTCGCCCAGGCGATTGCCGGCGCCGACAACGCATTCACCGTAATTGGCGGCGGGTCCACTTCCGATGCAGTTTCTTCAGTGGGCCTCTCCGACCGGTTTTCACATGTATCGACTGGCGGAGGAGCCACTCTGGAATACCTGGAGGGCAAAGAGCTGCCAGGGATCGACGCGCTGGACGACGTTCAGGACTAGACCTGCTCTGTCGAACTACCTGGAGTATCCGTGAGCCTGCGATACCAATGATCGATCATCCATTTCTGGCCGAACTGTGCGCTCCCAATGACAGTAAGATCATTCTGCTGGTTGTCGATGGTCTCGGCGGACTAGCGCGGCCCGAGACAGGTAGGTCGGAGCTAGAGGAGGCTCGCACTCCACATTTGGACGAATTGGCCCGGAAGAGCGCATGTGGACTGACTGTCCCTGTGGGCCATGGTATAACGCCAGGAAGTGGCCCAGGGCATTTGGCTCTGTTTGGTTACGACCCGCTCAAGTACGTGATTGGACGCGGTGTTCTCGAGGCACTCGGGATCGGCATTGCTCTGGGACCGGAAGACATAGCTGTGAGGGGCAATTTCTGCACTGTCGACGAACGTGGACTACTTGTGGATCGTCGGGCAGGGCGTATTAGGTCTTCGGATTCCGAACCACTTGTGCACCAGTTGGCAGAAATCAAAGTCGAAGGTGCAGAGCTGTTAGTAAAGTCTGTGCAGGACTATAGGTTCGTTGTCGTCTTCCGTGCTGAGGGCCTTGGTCAGAATGTGAGTGACACTGATCCCCAGCGCTTGGGAGTTCAAGCTCTGGACCCAGTGGGATCTGACAAACAGTCACGCGCGACTGCTGAGAAAGCGTCACAGTTCATTGAGAGCGCTCGGCATATTCTCGGTTCTAGGCAAACCGCGAATATGGTGCTGATGCGCGGGTTCTCCAGGATTCCAAGTTGGCCTCAGTTCGGACCAAGCTATGGCTTGAATCCATGCGCGGTCGCGGCCTACCCCATGTACCGGGGGCTCGCGAGCCTAGTGGGAATGACAGTATTGTCGACAGGCCGCGAATTCGACGCAGAATTGGATACCGTGGAAGAGCACATGCGTGAGCATGATTTCGTGTTCCTGCATTACAAACCCGCGGACGCCGCTGGAGAGGACGCAGACTTTGATGAAAAGGTCAAAATGCTTGAAGAACTGGATCGTAGGATTCCAAGGCTATTGGGCCTTGGCGCGGATGTCCTTGCCGTGGCGGGAGACCACTCCACGCCATCGGTTCTTGGTGCGCACAGTTGGCATCCCGTTCCACTGCTGATCAATTCGGATTTAACTACTGGTGCCGAATCGGCTGCGTTCAATGAGCGTTCGTGTGCCGCGGGACAGCTTGGCACACAGCAAGCCACATCGCTGATGCTTCAGCTGCTTGCCCATGCTGGGAAGCTCAAGAAGTTCGGCGCGTGAAAGTGCGAAAGTTCGCGCAAAGAAGCAAGACTCCATAGAGATTGGATAGTGAACACAGAACATGCGTAGAGCGACAATTGTTGGAAACTGGAAAATGAACAAGACGCCGGCAGAGGCTGAGCTTCTGGCGGCCGATATCAGGAATAGGCTGACTGACCATGCAGGAGCACGTGTAGTTGTCTGCCCACCGTCCATTGCGCTCGCGACGGTCTGCAGAGTGCTTGAGAATTCGCAGATCGCCGTGGGGGCGCAGAATGTCCACTCGGCGACCGATGGGGCCTTCACGGGCGAAATCTCCGCTGAAATGGCTCGCGAAGTCGCAAGGTACGTCATAGTCGGTCACTCTGAGCGCAGAACGCTCTTCGGCGAGACGGACGAATTCATTGGCCGGAAGGTAGCCGCCGCGGTGACAGCTGGCTTACGTCCGATTCTGTGCGTAGGAGAGCCGGCCGAAGTGCGAATCGGCGGAACTACTGAGGAATTCGTCACAGGACAGCTGGCGGAAGGTCTGTCGTATGTTGCGGACGTCTCCAGCATTCTTGTGGCATATGAGCCGGTCTGGGCCATCGGAACCGGACAGGCTGCGACTTCGCAGGCAGCACAGGAGGTGGCTGGCGCTCTTCGTAGTACACTTAGAAACCTCCACGGAGCAGTGGCGGACGAGGTGCCCTACCTGTACGGAGGGAGTGTAAACCCAGCTAACATCTCTGAATTCCTCGAACAGCCGGACATCGATGGCGCGCTCGTAGGAGGGGCGAGTCTGGAGGCGGACTCTTTCGCCGCCATAGTGATGGCCGCGACTGAGACCCAGCAGTAGACGGATTCGCCGAGACCTAGTTGTGCTGCCATACAGAATTCTGCCCTCATGGGCAGAGAATGGGTCTGTGTAGGGTAGGGGTCTGAGATTCTGGGGTCGAGGCTTCAGGACACGTCTCGTCCCTGCTGCCCGGGTGGAGGAAGTGCCCACATGCCGTTAGCCACGGCCGCCCCGTTTCAAGGGTCTGACAGCCGAGACCGCTTAGTCGCGATAGTTGGGCCAACCGCTGTCGGAAAAACCGAACTGGCGATGAAGTTGGCGCAGCATGTGTCTGTCGAAATTGTAGGTGCCGACAGTCGCCAGGTGTATCGTTACATGGACATAGGCACCGCCAAACCATCGCCTGAAGAGCGTGCGTTGGTTACGCATCATCTTGTGGACATAATCGATCCGCGTGACGAATTCAGTTTAGAAAGATATATATCTTCAGCTAAACAAGCAATCACAAACGCAAATGGAATCGGTAACGTGCCGATTTTGGTTGGAGGTACAGGCCAGTATATTAAGGCACTCCTTGAAGGTTGGACAGTTCCATCTGTGCCCCCGGACTCTCATCTACGGAGCCGGCTTGAGGCCGATCTTGCGGCTAGCGGAATCGATCGACTCGTGGCGGAACTTCGAAATGTTGACCCGGCGGCACTTGAAGCAGTCGACATCAAGAACCCACGTCGACTGATCAGGGCCATTGAAAGGGCCCTAGCTGGTCATCCCTGGGGAGCTCATCCGAGTAAGGTAGCACCCAACTTCGACTCGGTAGTGATTGGCCTTAGCTACGATCGGACACAGCTGTACGCCAGGGCGGACCTCCGGCTCGATGCAATGATGACCAACGGATTCCTGGCTGAAGTAGAAGGGCTCTTGGATGCAGGATACGCTCCCGAATTGCCCGCGATGAGTGGGATAGGCTACAGTGAGTTGGTTGATCACCTACTAAACGGTGCTGATTTGCAGGTTGTCGTACAGCGAGCAAAGTATCGAACCCATCGCTACATCCGCCAGCAGTTCAACTGGTTCAGGGGCTCTGACACAAGGATCAACTGGTTCGAAAAGTGCGATACTGACGCGGCAATTGAATACGCTCTGTCTTGGATCGAGTCATCTGAAGAGCAGGCATAAAGAATGCTTTATATACACAAACCAGAGGATCCTTATGAAATTCGTCAAGTTCCATGGAGCAGGTAACGACTACATCTATATGGATGCCCGCAACCTGGAGGCGCACGGCCAAGATCGAGACTGGCCTGAGGTTGCACGCCGTGTGAGCGACCGTCACTTTGGTGTCGGGTCTGACGGTCTGATCCTGCTCCGTTCGTCGGAAATTGCGGACGCTAGGATGCAGATGTTCAATGCTGACGGCTCCGAAGGGTTGATGTGTGGTAACGGAATCCGTTGTCTTGTGCGTTTCGGTTTAGATGTTAAAGCCCTGACATCCTGCAATTACGCGTTCGATATCGAGACGGCGTCAGGGGTGCTCAATGTCCGCCCTCTCTGGTCAGATGGCCAGATGGCGCGCGCGTCGGTGAGCATGGGAAGTCCAAGGTTGACCGCTCCGGAGATTCCCGTTGACATCGCTGGTGAACAAGGCGAAGTTCTAGACCATCCGCTAACTGTAGCTGGCCACGATCTGTTGCTAAGCTGCGTTTCAATGGGAAATCCTCACGCTGTTATGTTTCTTCAGGATTGCGTGGAAGGCTTTCCACTGACTGAGGTAGGGCCGCTGGTGGAACGACATGCAATGTTTCCTGAAGGTGTGAACTTCGAGATCGTCAACGTCGTTGACAGAGGCCGCATCAGAGTGCGTGTTTGGGAGCGAGGGTCAGGTATTACCCTAGCGTGTGGGACCGGGGCATGTGCGGCGGTTGTGGCATCTCGGCTGCACGGCCTAGTCGACGACGAAGTTTTTGTCGACCTGCCTGGGGGCGAGCTGACTGTCATCTGGTCGGGCCAGGGAAATGTGACACTGGAGGGGCCAGTCTCGCGCGTTTTTGAAGGGGATTGGACTGAGTAGTGCTGAAAAGTGCTCCATGCGCAGTATTCCCATTGTAGTTAGGTAAAGGTGTTTTGCGGTCACTATCTGTGCAATTGCGCTGTGGTTTAGTGAGTGCCGGGCTGATGAAATCAGGAACTAATGCCGACTTCGCTTAAAGTTGACTCATCGGCGGCTTGCACCCGGTTTTGCCCCCATAGTAGGCTGGAAGGTTGACATATTATCGTCGTATTGTTGTTTTAGATAGCAATCCCATGTGTCGCTTGGCTCAGTGCACGAACAGTTTCGCTTCCTTCTTCAACTTGTCCTTCATCAACTTGCGCACTAGCTATTTGACTTCTGCGGGTCGGGTCGGTATTTAAGCCTCCCCCAAAAGCGCTGATACCTCAATTGTTCCTTTACCCCCAGTCGCGGTTGGCTTAACATGTATCCGACCAGTCACGCTAGCGCAGGAGCAGAAATGAGATTTGCGAGTCGTGTAGAAAAGATCCCTCCGTACCTGTTTGTGGAGATCAGCAGGAAGATTGCCCAGAAACGTCAAGAGGGAATAGAGGTTATTTCCTTCGGGATCGGAGATCCGGATCTTGAAACGCCGTCACGCGTCGTTGATGTCCTACGTACTACGGCCGAGGACCTTCCCAATCATCGGTACCCCGAGTCCGATGGCCTTCCCGAGTTCAGGAAGGCGACCGCGAATTGGTACCAGCGCCGGTTCGGCATCTCCCTAGATCCAGACTCAGAGGTAATCTCCCTAATAGGGGCGAAAGAAGGCATCGGCCATGCGGCGCTTTGCTTTATTGAGCCTGGTGACATCGCCCTTGTGCCGGACCCGGGGTATCCGGTCTATTCGGTCGGAACCTGGTTCGCCGGTGGAGACTGTCACTGGCTGGGTCTGAAAGAGGAGAACGGATGGCTCCCTGATCTGGAGGCAATACCGGAAGACGTCGCCAAACGTGCCAAGGTTATGTGGCTGAATTACCCGAACAACCCGACCGGAGCTGTGGCGGACCTTGGCTATTTCAATAAAGTAGTCGAATTCGCCAAGTCCTACGACATAGCAGTGTTGCATGATGCGTGTTATACCGACGTGACCTTCGACGGATACAGGCACCCTTCCTTCTTGCAGGCTGAAGGCGCGATGGATGTTGGGATGGAGTTTCACTCTCTGTCCAAGACATACAACATGACTGGCTGGCGATTGGGAATGGCTGTGGGCAATGCTGATATGATCAATGCGCTGCTGATCGTCAAATCCAACCTAGATTCGGGTGTGCCCCAGGCGATTCAGTACATGGGCATCGAAGCGCTCAATACTACCGACGAATGGATTGACGAACGCAACGCTGTGTACCAGCGCCGCCGGGACAGGGTTCTTGAAGTGCTTTCCGAAATAGGCCTGGAGTTCGATCCGCCGAAGGCGAGCCTGTATGTCTGGGCGCGTGTTCCGGACGGGTCTTCCAGCGGCGACTTCGCCGAGCAGTTGCTTGACCAGTGCGATATCGTTGTCACGCCTGGAGCCGGATATGGCTCCTTTGGAGAGGGATACATCAGGTTCTCCCTTACCATACCTGACGACCAGATGGAGGAAGGCCTCAAGCGGCTCGCAACCTGGAGAGGCTCTACTACGTAGAATGCAGGGCATTCGGGAGGAAGAGCATCGCTAAGAAACTCAAGACCACACGGCCACGTCGCGAGAGGGCGCTCTTGGTAGGTGTAACCCTCAAGCGGAAGATACCCCTCCTGGACCCGCAGGACTCACTGGATGAGTTGGCGGAGTTGGCGCGAACGGCTGGGGCAACGGAAGTCGGACGTGTAGCTCAGCGCCTGGACCGACCGTCCAACACGTATCTGGGTAAAGGAAAACTCAGCGAGCTCGACGAGACCTGTCGACGCCTCGAAGTCGACACGGTCATTTGCGACGACGAGTTGACGCCAACTCAGCAGCGCAACTTGGAGGACCAACTCGGAGGGCGCAAAGTTCTCGATCGGACCGCGCTGATTCTCGACGTGTTTGCCTCAAGGGCTAGGACACGGGAGGGACGCCTTCAGGTTGAGCTCGCGCAGCACGAGTATCTGCTGCCACGTCTCGCTGGCCAATGGACTCACTTGGAACGGCTCGGAGGCGGCATAGGAACTCGTGGGCCAGGAGAGACGCAGATAGAGACCGACCGGAGGATCGTTCGCGGCAGGCTTCAGAAGCTCAAGTCCGAAATACAGGGTGTCAGGCGGCACCGAAAGCAGCACAGGTCGAAACGCGCGGCCAACCAGATTCCGGTCCTGTCCTTGGTCGGATATACCAACGCCGGCAAGAGCACTCTGTTGAACAGGATTACTCACGCCAAGGTCAGGGCCGAGAACCTGATGTTCTCCACTCTGGACCCCGTAACGCGCCGGATACAGCTGCCTTCGGGACGGCCGGCACTGCTCACCGACACAGTAGGCTTCATCCATAAGCTTCCAACCTCCTTGGTCGCCGCGTTTAGAGCGACTTTGGAGGAGATCGAAGAGTCGTCGCTCATCCTGCACGTCGTCGACTCCACTCACCGCAACGCACCTGAACAGGTGAGCGTTGTAGAGTCCATCCTGGAAGATCTTGGGCTCAACGACGTCTCGGTCATTGCTGCCCTGAACAAGTCAGACCTTACCTCTGAGTCTGAATCTCGGTGGGGGGGACATTCCGTCGACTATCTGAAGACGATGTCCTCAGGGGCTGCGGACTGGGTCCGGGTATCGGCGCTTACTGGGGAAGGCGTCGACCTCCTGCTTGAGAGGGCCGATGTGATGTTAACCTCCGCGGACGCCAACGCGGTGCCTGTCGTCGCCTAGCGAGACTCTAATCTCTTACAACGTCCTTCGCGACCTATGTCCGAACCTGAGGGCAGGGGGCTGGACTCTCGCGGTGGTTGGTTCGCACTATAAATGTTATGTCAATTAAGAGTGCGGATTCTGTCTACTTAGACAGGTGACTTGACATAACAAAGTCACAATGAACCTTCGTCGAATCCTACGCGACTGACACCTGTACGATCGACTTGCTGACCAGAGCCGAAATCACGGATGGAAAAACGCCGCCACCTGCCTGAGGGTCGACAACTGTTAACTCGAGGGCTTCAGCCATAGCCAGATCCTCTTGGTCTTCGCCGTCGGCAACAATGACAACCCGGTCTCCAAGTTGGTAAGAAGCCGCGCCGATTGCTAGCCATGTCCTTGTCTGCAAGAGCCGTCCGTCGTCCGACTGACTCGTCTTGGGCCAGACAACCACGCATCCGCGTGCCGACCGGAGAGCCGCTGATTTCGCCAGGCTGACCCCCGTCGACACATGCACATCGATCTCGTTGACCTTTGTGGGTATTGAGAGAGCGCCCAATAGATGCACAATCTCGTCGGCCGCCGTGTCTCCGGCCATTGCCAGAACCAGGACGAATCGCTTTTCGCCTAGCGCGATATCGCTTTCCTCAACGCTATCAAATGGCGATGCCAAAGGGATGTCGGCCGGCTGATCTTCGCTTTCTAGCGTGCCAAGATTGTCGACGACGAGTGAACCTGATCGGTCTGAAACAATCCCGGCGAACAGTCCATTCAGTCTGATGATACGAAGACACTCTTCGGTCAACTCTTGGCGAACCCCCAGCTCGCGGACCAGCGTGTTGGATGCGTACGTGACCTCTGGAAGGTGCTTACCCGAGTGGATTTCGTAGAAACTGCGAAATGTCTCTGGCTCCATTGCAGCGTTCCAGAGCGCGGTCACCCTCTCGTTGGAGTTGCGCGGAGCAGTCAGAGACTCCCCTCGAGCGGTCAATTCGATCTGCTCTGACGTATGGGACCCTACCGTCAGCCCATACCTCGCCGACGATCCAAGCTTCTGCACAAAAGCACTGCTCCTGGGCGTGGTCCCCAGAGCGTCTGCTAGCAGATCTGTGGGAACAGGCTGCCCACCGTTTGCTTCTTGGATAGTCTCCGAAATAGGTAGAACCTCTTCGAGCGTATTCACTGGATATGGTCTGGTAAGTCTGGTCCGTCTGGCCACTGTAAGGCTCTCCGCAGAATGCCATTGAAAAAGCGCATAGAGCTATTTCTGAAAACGTATTAGGTTTAGATTCACTCAGATTCGACAACATTTCAATAATGTTAGCGGATATTGGGACAGCCTACAACACGTTGGAACACGGTTTCAGGCCATTCTGAAAACAGGCCGGGCACAAGGCCCGAGTTATGCGACGGGATTGCGGACGCCTCAACACAGTCCGAAACTGGGTCCCGGATCGTAAATACAAACAATGGTAGATGCGATCAACACGTGCCCTGAAGTCAACGAATGTGCTTATAGTGTCATGCATCTGGGCCAAAGCCGTCGAAGAGCAATTTGTACTAGACGCCAACTTCGTTGGCATGATTCCCGAAGTTCAGAAGCGAGAAGTGCCGACAAGACCAGGCAGCAACGTCAGGTGATAGAATAAGAACATGCTTACCAAACGAACTCGCAACCGCAACCTGCCAGTACACTTAGCCGCGTCACTTGGGGCGATCGTCCTGATCGCCCTGCTTACAGTGATGTTGGGCGCCTGCACGTCCGATCCAGCGCCGACCGCAGCCCCGCCGGCAGCTTCTGAGGAACCGGCCGCCTCGGAAACGGTCGTCCCGTTCGATCCGATGGCCCTCCCCACTGCCCTGCCCGCAGTTCCCATAGACATTCCCGACGCCGTCCCGGAGAACCTAGCCACCGCCTGGGAGGTCTGGTCTCTGATTAGTGGGCAGCACGTCGATAGAGATAACTTCGACACTGAAGAGTTTGACGAAGGGGCAATCAGAGGAATCATCGCGGCTCTGGGAGACGCCCATACCAACTACGTACCACCGGAGGCCTTCCAAATCGACAACGAGGATCTATATGGGGCCTTCGAGGGAATCGGCGCCAACGTACAGATGAACGCGGACCTCAAGCTCTATATCGTGGCTCCGTTGGGAGGAAGCCCTGCAGAGGCCGCCGGACTAAGGAGCGGAGATCTGATCCTGGCAGTAAATGGGGAAAGCATCGAAGGACTCAGCCTGCTGGAAGCGGTAAACAAGATCCGAGGACCAAGAGGATCTGAAGTGACGCTGCTCGTAAGACATCTTGGCCAGATGGAAGAGGTTGAGTTGGTTGTACGCCGCGACCGAATTGAGCTTGAGAGCGTACTGGTGAGGAATAGGCCGGAAGATAGATTCGCCCACATCCGTCTGACGACGTTCTACAACGACACCCCCGAAGATCTCGCAAAAGCGATTGAAGAACAGCAAGCGAATGGAGTCGAAGGGTTGATCCTCGACGTGCGAGACAACCCCGGGGGCCTACTGTCGAGCGTCGTGGAAGTTGTCAGCATGTTCATTGACGAAGGCTTGATACTGTATGAACTTGATGGAGCGGGGCGTCGCACAGACCATCGAGCCCAAAGTGCCGGGCAGTTCGCGGATGTCCCTCTAGTGGTGCTCGCCAATGGCGGCAGCGCAAGCGCATCTGAGATTGTCGTAGGAGCGCTGCAGGACCATGAGCGAGCTGAGATAGTCGGAGATACGACATTCGGAAAAGGAAGCGTCAACCGGCTGTATCGCCTCGGAAACGGAGGTGGACTCTACCTGACGTTCGCAAAGTGGTACACGCCCAACGGCAGGCTCATCGAAGGCAACGGTATTGACCCTGATCACGAAGTCACGTCCAGGGATCGGCAAAGGGCAGAAACCATCCAGCTGGAGAAGGCCGTCGAGGTAATTGAGAACCAGGTAGACACAGGGTCGCCGACAGGAGGAGCGTGAGCCGTGGCGAGGAACGCCGTAACTAATAGCGGGCGTCGCTCTTCGTCAACTGTGACGGTCAATCGCAGGGCGCGGTACGACTATGAAATCTTGGACACAGTCGAGGCTGGACTGGTACTAAAGGGCGCCGAGATCAAGTCCATACGGGGGCACAAAGTGAGTCTCAGCGATTCCTACGCCCGGCCCGTGGATGGCCAGATGTGGCTGCACAACCTCCATATCGATGAGTATGCTCCGGCGAGTCACAACAACCACGATCCGAAACGGCCTCGCAAGCTACTGCTCCATCGGGCTCAGATTGAAGACTTAAGTAGCCAGATCGATCAGAAGGGACTCACACTCATCCCTCTGAGACTGTACATCAGGAACCACGTGGCCAAAGTCGAGCTGGCGCTGGCGCGTGGGAAGAAGCGGTTCGACAAGCGACGGGCGCTCATCGAACGCGAACGTGAGCGTGAGGCGAAGGCTGCAATAGGACGACAGTAACGCCCCGAGTCCGACCACTATGGGACCGCGGGGCTTCACGCAGTTGCAGTTGGGGAGCTCATAGGGGAAACTAAGAAGCCGCTGGACGAACGTCCAGCGGCTTCGTTTTTCGGTAAGTGTCCCGAATGGTCTGGGTTGTTGGGGGGAGAACCTAGACCGGGCTTACCCTCTTGATTTCAATGGTCTCGCCTGGTGCCAGAGCAACTCTGCGGACGTTGATTCCCAGCTTCAGCAGCCAGTACCCCAGAGTCGCCTTACTTACGCCCAGCTTATCGGCTGTGGATGAGAGGCCCTGATCGGTCACCATCTCAGGAAGAATCTTCTCCAAGGGTTGGTGAAATTTCTCTTCAACGGCCATCATCTTCTTAGTCTTCTTGCGCATCATCTGATTCCTCCCTGTTCACTTATCTTGGTACTATCCTAGCCCTGCCCCATCAAGACTGTCAACAAGTTTTCAATACTTATTCCACAATATTCTATAGCATTGAAATCGATTCTATAGGACTTGAAACGCCGGGAAGGTGGGCACTGAAGTTAATGATACGGTCATTTTGTGTGTCAATATAAGTGACTCTGACAGAGGATCGACTCTGTTGGTCAATCTGGCCGGTTGCTAGGAGCCTGTCTGAGGAATGACTGACGTAGCTGGCGGGTCAGGGAGAACAGACCGCGACGACTATTGGCGCCGGTCGCAGCCACTCGGACCCGGATCGCTTTGCCAATTTCACCGTGTTCACGATCTCGGCGAAGTCGCTGATGCGTTGGACAGACCTGTTGACCCGTGCTTTGTCGGGCAGATCGGCACCTGAGCGGAACAGCTTCAACAGGTTGTGACCGGTGCAGATCAGCGACCACTCTCCGTTCACCTTCTCCAGTCCCCGCAGCAGGAACTGTCGGAAGCCCCGGCCCTGTTTGACCTGGCCGAATACCGGCTCAACCGTCTCCATTCGAAGAGCGTATCGCTGACGACCACGCCTGGTCTGCAGCTTCCGTCGCATCCGATCCCTGGGAGACAGCCGACCGGGTATGCGACCGCGGGGAGCTGCGGTCGGCACCCTGCCGTGGCGGGTCTTATCCGGTGCAATGAACGGCTCCACTCCCAGCGCATCTATCTCATCAACTGCCTTTGTCGAGTAGTAGCCGGCATCGGCGGATACTTCCCTCGGGACTGCGCCGACATTGTCGATGGTCTCCTCCATCATGGTCACGGCCTGCTGCTTGTCCGAGGTCATATTGGTGGCACGGGCCGCCACAATCACCTGGTTGGCGCTGTCCACCACCGCCTGACAGTTGTACGCCTGAACAAAGTCCCGACCTCCTGGAGCGGGCATGATCCGCGACTCGGCATCGGTGAAGTTGCGCTGGGACCTGTCCTCCGGCACACCCGGGTGCTTACGACCCTCGGTCTCGGCCTGTTCTGCAGCCGCCTGCGCCTCGGCTTCCAGCGCCGCCATAGCCTCCCGTATCTTCTCCAACCGTCCTTCACGAAAGGCCAGCTCCTGCGGCAACTCATCTCCACGCTTGTCCTGGCCGTATCGCCGGTCCTCCTCGTCATCCGCCTCCTCGGCCCGATTCAACAACTCCTCAACCTCCTCCGCCAACTGCGCTTCCTTCTCTTTCATCCGTCTGTAACTCATCGCCCTGTGCTTCGATGCGTTCGCCCTGACCTTGGTGCCGTCCAGCGCCACATGACCCAGCTTCACCAGCCCCGATCGCTGGCACAGCGCCAACACCTGCAGAAACAGACCCGACAACGCGGCCAGGTTGTCCTTGCGGAAGTCGCTAATCGTGCGGAAGTCCGGTGTGTTGTTCGCAGCCAACACCCGGAACGCTATGTCCTCGTGGAGACGCTGGGCGATCCGCCGTGAGGACGCCACCCCGACGCAGTAGCCAAAAAACAACACCTTGACCATCATCCGTGGATGGTAGGGCGGCCCGCCTCTACTTTCCCGCTCGTACCGAGCCGTGATCTCAGACATGTCCAACTGGTCAACGACGTCGGAGATGAAGTAGGCCAGATGGTCATCCGGCAACCACTCCTGCAACGCAGCCGGCAACAGCAACTGCTGATCTGGATCATAGGGACGATAGGTCTTGCTCATCGGAGACTCCCCACACGCTATGCTCCCCCTATCTTACCCGCTACCACTCACAAACGCTGTTACTCGGACAGACTCCTAGGGCTGTAAAGCGGGCACACTAGTGTTTCACTTGGTGGTCGAAGTGACGAGATATGTGCTAGGTTCGCGCTACAGCACATAGCAGACTGGGAGGAATTAGATTTGCCGATTGCAGGAATTGATAGAGTCCGCAAGAATCACGCCTTGGAACACGCTACCGTTGCGGTTCTGCTGGAACGCGGCACTCCGCCCCCGTTGGGCGGGTACTCCCTCCCCTCCGGCTTCATTATCTGGGCGAAAGCGCCTGATAGTGCAGTGTTGGATGCTGCCGAGGACGCTTTGCTTCTATTAAAGGAGGGTCACTCGGATCTGGCTGTCTCTTCATACTGCGGCACAAATTTTGTTGCCGCTGCGTTGCTCGGCGGCGTTGCCGCTCTCATTGCAGGCCAAGGGCGTGGCTTCTGGCCTCGCGTCCGCGGTGCCGCGGTGGGTCTCGTCACGGCGAGCGTCCTGAGTCGGCCGGTTGGAAAACTTTTGCAGCGTAGATTGACTACCGAGGCAAGAGTTCATGGGACTGAAATTACCTCCGCGCGCGTCCTGAAGAAGGCGCCATTGACTGTAATATGGTTCTCGACCGAGTCGGTTCCGCCGGGAGGTAACTGACCCCTTGATTGGCTCATGTGGAACGTAGGTTTGCCACTCCCCTACTCTTCACCGCGCAGGTAGACAATGGAATTGGCGCGTGTCCGAGCTCCTAAGCTAGTAGTTGTGGACCCGTCATGGATTAAACATTTTTAGCCCTTCTGCGATCGTGTCTGGTAACCTCGCGCTCTTTCCCAGGGGACCTGACGATCAATCGGTGAGCGCCGGGCGCCGGGCCCGTAAGTCCTTCACAGGCTCTTGTAAGTGCGCATCCTTGACCGGTTTCTAAGCTGCTGTGCTAAACTTTCGAGCGAGTGCTATCGAGTCCCTGTAGCTCAGATGGATAGAGCGGCTGCCTTCTAAGCAGCGGGTCGCGGGTTCGAATCCTGCCAGGGACGCTTTCTTTCCATCCTCGCAAGACTACTTCGCGCCCAGCCTCGTTCGTCGATGCAATATGGAAATAGTGATAGATCCGCAACTCGCAGGCTTGGGATATATCGCACTATTGATATTGAGGCGGATTTGAAATTTCTCATACTCCGAGGCCAGCAATTGGGGTTAATCCTAGGACCATACATATGAGTGAACAGAATTTCAGCGACTATCTTTGGGAACTTGCAAACCCGGTGTGGAACGCGATCAAGCGGCATCCATTCTTAGAAGAGTTGGAAGCAGGCATATTGCCGATAGAAAAGTTCAGGTTCTATATAGTGCAGGACTATCACTATCTGGCAGGCTTTGGACGCTCTGCTGCGGCCGCGCTGTCTTCGGCTCCAGACACGGAGACTGCCAGACGACTTCTTAAGAGAGTCACCACACCGGTGGAGCGACCACTCCATGGCAAACTGTTTGATGCCCTTGGCGTGACAACTGACGAAGTTTCCCGTAGTGGGCCAGCCCCTACCAATCTCGCGTACCAGAATCATATGGAAGTTGCCATGCGGGTCGATGGTATGGCGTGCGGTGTTGCAGCACTTCTCCCCTGCCCTCGTATCTACCACGAGGTGGGAAAAATCCTGAGTGAACCGGATCATCCAGTCTTCAGAATGTGGCAGTCTACTTACTCTGAGGGTATCCTTCAGGCAAGCACCCGGGCTTGGAGCGACATGCTGGACGACCTGGCACACACTGCCGGACCTGACATGCGCGACCGGATGACTGCTGCCTACCTCACAAGCGTGCAGTATGAGCACATGTTCTGGACTATGGCGTATAATCTCGAACAGTGGCCCATGAATAGCATTGAATAGCAGTGGCCCCGGGGCCGCATTGCTGTCGTACTTCAGTAGCAGGGATTGATGAAATGAGTCCACGAAAGTTCGCAGGCACAGTAAACGCGCCAGACTTCCCTCCCACGCTGGACTGGCTCAACACGGAGCGCCCGCTGCAACTAGCCGACTTCAATGGCAAGATACTCATTCTTGACTTCTGGACGTACTGTTGAATTAACTGCATGCACGTATTTCCGCAGTTGCGGAAACTGGAGCAAAAGTATGGGGGTGAGCTGGCTGTCGTTGGCGTCCACTCTGCCAAGTTCAATGCAGAGAAATCCACGGACAACGTCCGCCGCGCGATTCTCAGATACGAGATCGAGCACCCTGTCATCAACGATGCTGACTTCATGGTCTGGCAGCAGTACGCTGTCCGCGCCTGGCCCACCTTTATGTTCATTGGACCTGACGGCAAAGTCATTGGCAAGCACGAGGGTGAGTTCCCGATAGAAGCGCTGGACAATCTGTTAGGTACGATGGTCGAGGAGTATGACCGTGCGGGCCAGATCGACCGGCGTCCCCTCGACTTCGCTCTGGAGAGCTCCAAAGAGTGGCAGAGACCTCTGTCATTCCCTGGTAAGGTCCTGGCCTCGGAACATGGACTCTTCATTTCTGACTCGAACCACAACAGAATCGTCTGGACAGGTCTCGACGGAAGTGTCAAGGCTGTCATAGGGGGCGGAGAGCGCGGACTCAAAGACGGCTCTGCCGATGAGGCCAGATTCTACGATCCGCAGGGATGCGACCTTGACTGGCCCCACCTGTATGTTGCGGACACCAAGAATCACGCGATTCGGCAGATCGACCTGGAATCCCTAATTGTCAGGACACTCGCGGGGACTGGTCTACAATCTCGAGGATTCCACCCGGGCGGCAATGGACGGTTCGTAGCGCTCAGTTCTCCGTGGGACGTTGTCAAAGTAGGCAATCACCTATATATAGCGATGGCTGGTTTCCACCAACTCTGGAAGCTTGATCTGAACACCAGAGAAACGTCTGTCCATGCAGGCAATGGCAGGGAGCGCATCGTCGACGGCCCTCTGGCGCAGGCAGAGCTTGCGCAGCCCAGTGGAATCGCGAGCGATGGGCATACGCTTTTCTTCGCTGACAGTGAGACCAGTTCAATACGTACAGCGACCGTCGATCCTATGGGCAGTGTGAACTCAATAGTGGGTCTAGATCTGTTTACGTTCGGGGATGTGGATGGAATAGGCAAAGACGTGAGGCTACAGCACCCCATAGGCGTTGAACTCTACGACGGCTCGCTTTGGATAGCAGACACGTACAACAACAAGATTAAGCGACTGGAACCTGTCTCCGGAGCCTGCCAATCGGTGTTCGGATCCGGGGCCAGCGGGCACGAAGACGGGGCCGCCGACGTAGCCTCGTTCTTCGAGCCGGCTGGAATAAGCGAATTCGATGCCAGGTTCTACATAGCCGACACCAACAATCACGCTATCCGGGTAGTCGATATGGGTTCAATGCAAGTCACCACCCTTGATGTTACGGGAATCTAGCGCACTGCCATGACCAATAGATTGGCGAAGGAGACGAGTCCATATCTCCTTCAACATTCGGAGAACCCCGTTGATTGGTACCCATGGGGCGAGGAAGCATTTGAGTCCGCGCGTAATAGGGACGTTCCCATTCTGTTGAGTGTAGGGTATTCGTCATGCCACTGGTGCCACGTCATGGAGCGCGAGTCGTTCGAGGACGAAGATATCGCGGACATGATGAACAGGCTGTTCGTCAACATCAAGGTTGATCGAGAAGAACGCCCGGATGTCGACTCCGTCTACATGACTGCAGTACAGGCAATGACCGGTCATGGCGGATGGCCGATGACAGTGTTCTTGACCACGGAAGGCGAGCCATTCTACGGAGGGACCTACTTTCCGCCAGAGGAGAGGGGCGGGCTTCCTTCCTTCGTCCGTGTCCTGGAGGCTATCTCTGAGGCTTACCAGTCACGACGCTCTGATGTCCTCAAAAGTGGTCAGCAGCTGGTCGCACGTCTCAGGCAGGCATACACTGCTGATCTCGGCCAAGAGCCTCTGACTGAATCAATTCTCAGAGCCGCATTTGATTCTGCCTTGCCACAGTTCGACGAACGATCCGGCGGCTTTGGACTTCAACCCAAGTTTCCTCAGCCAACCACCCTCGAGTTCTTGCTCCGTTTCCACGCAAGAACTGGCATCCCGCTAGCGCTGGAGATGGTGGAGTTCACTCTCGACAAGATGGCGTCGGGCGGAATCCACGATCAGATAGGCGGAGGATTCCACCGGTACTCGACGGACGCATTCTGGCTTGTGCCTCACTTCGAGAAGATGCTGTACGACAACGCACTGCTCGCCCGTCTCTATACCCACGCCTACCAGGTGACGGCCAACGGCCAGTATCGTCGCACAGCCGAGCGGATAATCGACTATGTTGTCCGGGAGATGACCTCGCCCGAGGGTGGCTTCTACTCGGCCCAAGATGCCGACAGTGAGGGTGTCGAGGGCAAGTTCTTTGTGTGGAGACCCGAGCATCTGGTTGACGTCTTGGGAGCCGACGATGCCGCAGTCGTCGCAGACTACTACGGAGTTTCCAACGCAGGCAACTTCGAGGGCATGTCCATACTGAACGTGCCGTCGGTCCCCGCTGATGTGGCTGCACGACACTCACTAACTACGGACCAACTTGAAAGTCTCATTGACACTGCAAACCAAAGGCTTCTCGAGGAGCGGTCATTGCGTGTGCCGCCAATGACAGACACAAAGGTCATTACATCCTGGAACGGTCTTATGCTTGCGGCGGTCGCCGAGGCGTCGGCTGTATTTGAGCGAGACGACTACCTGCAAGTCGCCCAGACGAACGCCTCATACTTGCTTGATCGGATGGTGGATGCCGGGAGGCTGCGAAGAACGGACAGCAACTCCGAGAACGGTTCGCGCGGCTTCCTTGACGACTACGCCATGCTCATCGCCGGTCTGTTGGTGCTGCACAGCGCTGATGGCGACTCTCGGTGGCTCATCGAGGCTGAGAAGTTGGTCGGGAGCGCTCTCGACCTCTTCTGGGACTTTCAGAGGGGCCAGTTCTATGATACTGGGAGCGATCAAGAGGCCCTGATTGTGCGGCCCCGTGACGTTACCGACAACGCTCTGCCATCCGGCCACTCCGCGATGGCCGATGCCCTTAATCGGCTGGCTGTCGTGACGGGCGACAGGGACCTCAGAACGATCGCAGCCCAGTCGCTCCGTGGCGTGCGCGGCATCATGGAGCAGTTCCCGACCGGGGCGGGCCACTGGCTGTGCGCCTTGGACGGCTATCTAGCAGAGTCCAAGGAAGCCGTAATCGTTACGGATCACGTTGCAGGTTCTCCCGTTCCTATGTTGAGACGCTTGGCCTCAGCGTACGAGCCCAATGCAGTCGTTGTAGCAAAGTCTCGAGCGGACAATACTACTGACGCTTGGCCCGTGTTTTTCGGCAGGACCCTAAGCAACGATCAGCCGACAGCCTACGTGTGCCGCAACTACGCCTGCCAGCTTCCGACGAACGACCTTGACACCATGATGGCAGAGTATCTGCGGTAATTGGTCGTGAGCTGGAGTCTGTTGCGTGGCGGTTGGGTATAAACTACCATTATCCCCCGGAGCGAAGCATATGACCCTGGACATCAGCACGATCGTCACAGAGTTGCAGTCCATCGTCGGTGATGACTACGTCATCTATCGCCCGGAGGACCTGATCGTATTCGAGTACGACGGGTCGGTGGACCGGTCTCTCCCAACTGTGGTAGCTCTTCCGAACAGTACCGACGAGGTGTCGGCGTGCGTCAAAGTTGCATCAAAGCATGGTGCCCCTATTGTGGCTCGAGGGGCAGGTACTGGGCTGAGCGGTGGCGCGGTCGCCTCACAGGGCGGTATTGTGCTCCCTCTGACACGAATGACTCGCATCCTGGAAGTTGACGTTAAGAACCGCTTAGCTGTTGTCGAGCCAGGTGTTATCAACTTGGATCTCTCGGAGTATGTTTCCCAGTACGACCTCTACTACGCTCCGGACCCGTCCAGTCAGAGGGCATGCACTATCGGCGGAAACGTTGCGGAAAATTCCGGCGGACCCCACTGTCTCGCTTACGGGGTGACGACTCACCATGTCCTCGGACTAGAGATCGTATATGCCGACGGTACCGTCGAATGGGTTGGTGGCACTCACAGGGAGTCGTTAGGGTTTGATGTCAGGGGAATCCTGATTGGTTCGGAGGGCACGCTGGCCATCGTGACGAAGGTTGCGGTCCGTCTGTTAAGGAAACCTGAAGCGGTCAAGACATTACTGGCGATATTCAAAGAATTAGACGACGCGAGCGCGGCAGTGTCGGGAATCATCGGTGCTGGAATAGTACCGGCAGCATTGGAGATGATGGACGACCTGTGCATAAGCGCTGCCGAAGCTGCCGTCCATGCGGGATATCCTGAGGGTGCTGGTGCGGTGTTGCTCGTAGAAGTAGATGGCTTGCAGGAAGCCGTCGAAGAGGAAGTAGCAGCTGTCGAAGAAGTCTGCAACCTCTACGATCCACTCGAGATCAGGACAGCCTCGGAACAGTCTCAACGAGACAGGCTATGGTCCGGTCGCAAAGGCGTACTAGGGGCACTCGGCAGACTTGCCCCGAACTATCTGCTTGTCGATGGCACTGTACCGAGGACACGACTCGTCGAAGTTCTGTCGAGAATCAATGACATTTCCGAGCGAACAGGCTATCCGATCGCCAATCTTCTCCACGCTGGCGACGGCAATCTCCACCCTTCTGTGCTGTTCGACGAACGTAAGCCAGGGGACACAGAAAACGCCCTGAAGATAGGCGGAGAAATCCTTGAGCTCTGCGTCGAAGTAGGTGGCGTCCTCTCCGGCGAACATGGCATCGGAATGGAGAAACAGGAATACATGCCGCTGATGTTCACGGACGCCGACATGGAAGCCATGGCTGGACTCAGACCTGCTTTTGCTACCAACAGCATGTTTAATCCTGGAAAGATCTTCCCGACAGGTTCAACATCGGCCGATTTCCTGCAGTCTGGCGCAATTCAGCGTGTCGGACCCGGCGCGTACATCTAGTCAGATTCTACGAATGAGTCTCCAACAGCGATCCGGTAGTCAATCAGTGGGAAGAGGTTCCTATAGTTCCTCCGCACATCCATCCTACATGATTGACGAAGTCGCCCCAATCTCTGTGGTTAAACCAGCTACTGTGGAACAGCTTTGTGAAGAGGTCGCGGCCGCGAATCGTGATAGTGTGGCCGTGTTTCCATGGGGCGGCGGGACAAGGATCTCTTTGGGGAATGTCCCGAAACGTCCAGGAATTGTCGTAGATACGTCCTCCCTGAACAGAGTCGTCGCCCACAACTCAGGGGACCTGACCGCCACTTTTCAGGCAGGCGCCACACTTCAGACGGCTTCCGAGGTGTTGGGACAAGCTGGTCAACTTCTTGCGATTGACCCGCCCCTGCCCGGCAGGGCGACAATAGGCGGTACATTGGCCACAGGCGCCAGCGGACCCACAAAGTGGCAGTTTGGACATCTCAGGGACACAGTGATCGGAATGAAAGTTGTTCAACCCGATGGGAGGATCACGAAGAGTGGAGGCCAAGTCGTCAAGAACGTCAGCGGCTACGATATGTCGAGGCTCCACATCGGCGGTCTAGGCAGCTTGGGACTCATTCTTGAGGCCAGCTTCAAGTTGACTCCGGTCCCCATGTATGAGAGCACTATCCTAGCCAGGTTCCAAACGGTGGACCGTGCTATTCAATGTGCCCTGGACGTGTTCAACTCGCAGGTTACACCTCTGGCAATCACCGGATTCAACAGTTCAGTTGCTGAGGCAATCGGGGCTGATGAGAGACCTGGAGTGTTTGTGGCGATCAGGCTGGGCGGGAGACCGAGGACACTGGACCGTCAGGTGGAAGAGGTGACGGCTATTTGCAAACGTTTTCTGGCGATCGATGTGGATCAGACAGACGGCCCAGGCGCGGGCCGGATTTGGCGCTTGCTAGCAGATTTTGGATGGGACCCTGACTCGACCCCTGCGTTGAATCTGAGGGTATCGGTCCTTCCCGGCCAGGTAGAGCAGGTTCACAGCCTGTTTGAAGGAATTCCAACGCGGCGTTCGGAAGTGGCCGTTCTTTCACAGCCGGGGTTTGGAACGGTGGAAGCGATCTGGCTCGACCCTGAGATCGCCGCTGAAATGGATGAGCTGGCCGGAATCGTCAAACATGTGCGTGAGGGAGTAAGTCTGCTTTCCGGCACAGTTGTTGTCCAGCAGTGCCCTACCGCGCTGAAAGACCGCGTCAATGTATGGGGCGCCGAACCTTCCGGGATCGGACTCATGCGACGGTTGAAGGAGCAGTACGACCCCAATAACATAATGAACCCCGGCCGATTCGTGGGACGTCTCTGATGGTCGATTCAAAACCAGTTATCGACCCTTCTTTCCTATTCTCAGGGCCTGATGCTCCCGAAGAGGCAGACCTGTATAAGTGTGTTCACTGCGGGTTCTGCCTGCAGGCGTGCCCTACCTATCTGGAGACAGGTCTTGAAACCGAGTCTCCTCGCGGCAGAATCGCGTTGATGAAGGCTGTCAACGAGGGCAGAATCGGCATGACTGACTCAGTCGTGCGCCATTGGGACCTGTGCATTCAGTGTAGGGCCTGTGAGGTGGCGTGTCCCTCAGGGGTACCATATGGCAGTCTCATCGAGGCAACCATGGCGCAGGTTGAGAGAAAGCGGCAGGTTGGTATCATTCCAAGGCTCGCCGCCAGACTCGCCCTCAACCACGTCATACCGAACCAAAGATTGCTCGAATTCGCCGTGGCCCTCGTCCGCATCTATCAACGGTCTGGAGTGCAGGCGCTTGTCAGGAAGTCGGGTCTTTTGAGACTTGTGTCACGTTCAATGGCGGACATGGAGAGCTCGATGCCCGTTGCATCTGACAGGTTCTTCAGGGCCAGGGGCCAGACGGCGACTCCGCAGGGAGCGGTTCGGTCTAGGGTGGCGCTGCTGTCTGGATGTGTAATGCCGCTGTTCAGCGGTCCTGAGATGGAAGCCGTTGTCAGGGTACTGAATAGGAATGGATGCGAGGTGGTTGTCCCGAAGGCACAGGTCTGCTGCGGGGCGATTCACTCACACGTAGGCGATCTTGAGGCCACCAGAACAATGGCTCGCCGCAACATAGACGTCTTCTCTGGTGCTGGCGTAGATGCTGTCGTTGTGGCCTCCGCCGGGTGTGGTTCAAGAATGAAGGAGTACGACCATCTGCTTAAGGACGACACCCAATACGCGGAGAAGGCAAAGCGATTCGTCCATACAGTTAAAGATATCCATGAGTTCCTGGTTGACCTACCGTTCGCACCACCGACCGCTGAACTTGGTTACAGGGTCACGTACCAGGACTCATGCCACCTCGGCAACGCACAGCGGATTACGGCCGCCCCGCGACAGATACTGAACTCAATACCTGGTGTGGACTTTGTTGAGCTGCCCAGCGCCGGCCGCTGCTGTGGCGCAGGCGGGACGTACACCATTACGGAGCGTGACTTTTCGCTAAGAGTGCTCGGCTCAAAGATGGATGACTTCGAGACCACCGGCGCGGATGTGATTGCAACTGCCAACCCCGGGTGTCTCTTACAGCTTCAGTACGGCATTGGCGACCGAGGACTGTCCGCAGACGTCAAGTATGTCACCGACCTGCTGGATGAGGCGTACAGACTCGAAGATACGAGCCGTTAGGCCCGGGAGCGCCTTTCTTACACGAGAAGCAGGACTTCCAACCAACCACCACTTAAGGAGTCAACCGATGGATCTAGGACTGCATGGTAAGGTAGCTATAGTAACAGGAGGAAGCGAAGGCATTGGTAAGGCCGCCGCCGCGAGCATGGGTGCCGAAGGCGCTGACGTCGTCATAGCCGCTCGCAGGGCCGATGTGCTTGAGGCGGCCGCGTCTGAGATCGGCGAGGTATCCGAGCACGGGGTTCTTGCCATTCCTACCGACGTCATGGATCCGGACCAAGTTCAGGCCTTGATAGATCAGACTATGAAAGAGTTCGGGCGGATCGATATTTTGGTCAACAACGCCGGCACCTCAGCGGGTGGGCCATTCCTCGGCGTTACTGACGAGGGATGGCAACACGACCTCGACCTGAAGCTGTACGGTGCGATCAGGACCTCCAGACTCGCCGTGCCGATCATGCGTCGGCAGGGCGGCGGCCGCATCATCAACGTGACCAATCTGGGCGCCAAGGCCCCCGGAGCCGCTTCAGTGCCTACTTCGGTGAGCAGAGCTGCCGGCATCGCGCTGACAAAGGCCATGTCAAAGGAGTTCGCCGCGGACAACATACTTGTCAACACTGTCTGCATCGGCCTCATAAAGAGCGGCCAGCACGAGACTCGATTCAAGACGATGCAGGAGAGCAATCCAGACCTCACGCTCGACCAGTTCTACGCCGACATGGGCGACCGTGTTCCCATCGGCCGGGTGGGCGAAGGCGAAGAGGCCGGCGATGTGATCGCCTTCCTTGCTTCCGATCGCGCAAGCTATCTCACTGGCATAGCCGTCAACATCGACGGCGGGACATCCCCGGTGGTCTAGCTTCCTAGCTTCCTACCTGACCTCTATGCCTGAGCGTGTGGTCGGCTAGCACTAGGGCCATCATAGATTCAACAATTGGGACGGCACGCGGGAGCACACACGGGTCGTGCCGTCCCCTACCCATCAGCGTCGTCTCGTTTCCATAGACGTCTACGGTTTCCTGCTCCCTCATGATCGTCGCGGTCGGCTTGAATCCGACTCGCATTACGATGTTTTCGCCGTTGGATATGCCACCCTGGATGCCACCCGAATTGTTGGTGCGTGTGCGGATCCTGCCTGCCTCATTGTAGAAAGGGTCGTTGTGCTCCGAACCAGTGAGATAGGTTCCGGCGAACCCTGATCCAATCTCAAAGCCCTTACATGCCGGTAGAGAAAGAACGGATTTGGCAAGATCGGCCTCTAGCTTGTCGAATACGGGCTCACCCAACCCTGGGGGCACATTCCGCGCGACGCACTCGACCACGCCGCCTAGCGAATCACCGTCCTTGCGGGCCTCCTGGATGCGCTTGACCATGCGGATAGCCATATCGCCGTCTGGACATCGGGCGATATTCGCCTCTACCTCTTCCGCTGTGACGTAGTCCGGATCTACTTCGGCTTCCAAGCGCCAGACGCGTTTCACGTAGGCTACGATCTCAATCCCGAATTCCTGGGCCAAGTATTTTCTGGCGATCGCTCCCCCCGCGACACGCCCGATTGTCTCCCTTGCGCTCGCTCTTCCACCTCCCATCCAGTTCCTGATGCCATACTTGGCTTGGTACGAGTAGTCTGCGTGAGACGGACGATACTTTAGACGCATCTCTTCATAGTCTCGGCTCCTGGCGTCACGGTTCCAGACGATGATCTGGATTGGCGTCCCCAGTGTCATCCCTTCGAAGACTCCCGACACTATTTCGGCCTGGTCTCCTTCCCGACGTTGGGTCGAGATCACGCTCTGGCCCGGCCTCCTGCGATCGAGTTCCTTTTGGATGTCGCCTTCTTCAACTGGAAAGCGCGGCGGGCACCCATCTACTGTCACACCCACGGCCTGTCCGTGGGACTCGCCCCAGGTCGTGATTCTAAAGCTGTGCCCAAAGGAGTTTGCCATCAGGGTGCCTCCAGCAATCTCAGTGTGTGTTTCAGGTTGATCTGTACTGGCGGAGCCGGGTCTAAGGGTCCGCGAACGAGGTTATGTTATCATCTGCGTGCTGATTCACTTCAGCAGAAGTCAAGAAGGGCCCGGATTGAACACCTGCGAGCGCCTCCCGTGTTTCACGGGCGAGTGCGGCTCGTAGTCCGGGTCCACTTCTCCCCCGAAGTTGAACCGCCAAACGGGTTCCCGGTAGACTTAGTTGATGAAACCCGATTCACCCAAGCCCTCAGAAGACGAGGGTGCCTCATCGCCAGCGGGCGAGCCTCTAGAATCGGATCATTCTCAGAGTTCAGCGACCGTCAACGGACAAGTCCGCGATAAACGGCTTCCTCTCGCTGAACGCCCTCGTGCCCAGCTTCCCCCTCGGACCGAAGTCCAGCCTCAGAGAGGATGGCGCCACACTTTCTCGTCGCTGAAGAGTCGCGACTACCTGGTGCTGTGGCTCGGGATGATGGCGATGATGGGCGGTATGCAGATGCAGATGCTGGCCCGAGGATATCTGGTCTACGACCTCACAGGGTCGGCGTCGCTCCTCGGAATAGTTAGCGCCGGGGCCGCAGTCCCGATGCTCGTGCTGGCACTGTTTGGCGGCGCCATCGCAGACAGGTTTGACCGCAAGCGACTGATTCAGATCGGCCAGATTATCGTTGGCCTGTTGGCACTGGCCGTCGGGTTCGCCATCTTCGCTGAGTGGGTACGCTGGTACCATCTTCTCTTGGCGTCACTGATCCAAGGGTCGATCTGGTCATTCATGATGCCGGCCAGGCAGGCAATCATTCCGCAGGTGGTCGGCCCTGATAAGATTGGCAACGCCATGGCTATGAACGCCGCTGGCATGAGCGCAATGACACTTTTGGCGCCGGCAGTGGCGGGTGGCCTCTATGCCCTTGCCGGTCCTGCCAACGTGTACTTCGTTATCACAGCCCTCAGTGTAGTGGCGGTGATCATGACCACGCTCATCAGACCGACAAACGGCTCAGCGCCATCCCGTAAGAGGGCCATGCTGAGCGACATCGCCGCCGGACTCAGATACATCAAGGGCAACCAAATGGTGTTGGTGCTGCTGGTAATGGGGCTTGCTACGACCCTGCTCGCCTCGCCCTTCCGGATGCTGCTTCCCGTGTTTGTCGTAGACATCTACGGCAGAGGGCCGGACTCCATGGGACTGCTGGTAGCGATAATGGGAGGAGGGTCGCTGGTAGGCTCGCTTGCGATCGCGGCTCTCGGAAACTGGCGTCGAGGAATGCTGCTGATCGTGGGTGCTTTCGCGTCAGGAGTCGCATTGCTCCTGATCGCCGCCTTCCCGTTCTACTACGCGGCGGCGGTCATCATGCTTCTGGTAGGTCTTGGCGACTCTGGTCGTAGAACGATCAACATGGGTCTGATTATGGAAGTCGTCGAAGACCAGTATCGGGGACGAGTCATGAGCGTTTTCATGATGAACTTCGGACTCATGCCCTTGGGGATGCTGCCTGCCGGGCTCGCTGTGGACTACTTTGGTGGCCCAATTGCAATCGGCATCTTGGGTGGGCTACTGCTGGCCGTCGCAGCCGCTGTCTTGCTGACTCAGAAACGCCTTAGGGAGTTTCAGTAGCCACGAGGCGGTACGCTACCAGGTCAATCTGTTTGTGCCTATGGGATAAGCGCGCTTCCGATCGTTCGACCGGCAGCACGCTTATCATGAGAAGTCCGCCTTGGAAATCAGGCGCTACTTCGCGTTGGCGGTCTCCATCTCTCGGGAGACTGTCTCGAGCTCTTCAACCGCTCCATGGACGAGTGACGGGTTCAGCCGCGCCGCATGGTCAGTGTAGCCGGCCCTGTCGAGCATCGAACCGAGCTTCCCGCCCTTGAATAGGTCGAGTGCCCATCCGAGAGGGTCTGGTACCGTCGTGGTGTCGAGATACAGGCGCTGGTTCTTGGCTCTTGGCCCATAGTGGTAGTGGGGAGCCCTCTCGAAGCAGTCGAACGTGAGAAGCTCATACTCCTGGCCTGCGACGTCCCCAAGAACGTGGATCGCTACGCCACGGTCATTCGCTAGCTCGCGGAATTCCACGCCAAAGCGTACGGGGCCTGCTTCCAGGATCACGTCGCCGCGATCGTGCATCACTGTCCGGCGCCCAGAAACCGCGAGTTCGCGGGACTGAGCCTCCAGGTCGGCAATAGCTGCGCTGAGGTCGGTTTCCTTCGCAGCCTCGGCAAGCTCTGGGTACCCTGCCTTGTCGATCATGTCGGGCAACCTGTCTCGAATCTGCTGAAGAGTCCAGTCCAGCGAGTCGCCGGCGGTGGTCTTGTCCAGCATCAGGCGTTGGTTGCGCTTCTGCGGGCCGTAGTGATAGTGAGGCTCGTGATCGAAGCAGTCGAACCTCAGCAGTTCGTGCTCATCGTCGTCGCTGACATCCCCCAGAACATGGATGCAGACTCCCTGATCGTTCAGAAGGTCTCTGTACTCGATTCCGAATTTGATCGCCGCCTCTCCGATGATAGTGTCGCCACGTTCCTTCATGCTGTCCTCCTTGCACATGGGTTGGCCACGACATTATACCGCGTTGGTAACCTAAACGTGCGCTACTCCCAGGTAAACACAGGTTTCCCTGTCCTGCCGGTATCAAACAGCTTGTATGCTTCGTCTGCCTGGTCCAGTTCGTACCTGTGTGTGATGAGCTTGTCCAACGGTACCGAACGGTTAATTACGAATTCGGCGGCCTCTGCCAGGCCCGCCAGACTGAATGTCCACGAACCGTAAATCGTCAGTTGCTTGTGGATGATCTGGGCGCTTATGTCGAAAGTCGTCGTGTTGCCCTCGCCCACAAAGCAGACTCGGCCCCAGTAACGAGCAGAGTCGACCGCGTTGATCCGAACTTCAGGAATCCCGGTCGCATCAAGCGTCGCGTCGGCGCCTTCACCACCCGTCAGGCCCCGTATGACGGACTCGGCATCATCCCGAGAGGCATCGATTACGATATCAGCTCCTAGTTCAGCCGCAAGCTCAAGTCGCTCAGGGATTACGTCCACGGCAATTACCCTCGCGCCCATTGAGCGGGCAAACATGGTGGCGCTGGCCCCGACCGGTCCCTGTCCGAAGATAGCGACGGTATCAACGCCCGTGAGTCCAAGGCGCTTAATGGCATGGAAAGCGGTGCCTGTGCCGCAGGCGACGGCCGCGCCCTGGTCGAAAGGCAGGTCATCCGGCATCTTTACGCAGGTTGACGCCGGACACAGAAGGAAGTCCTGATGTCCGCCATCAGCTGTCGAGCCGTACACTTCGTGGTGGACCAGGCACATCTGCGTATATCCGATGCGGCACATTGAGCAGGTGTTACAGCCTGTATAGTGGTGCATCATGACCCTGTCGCCGACCTGGACCTCGCTCACACCGGGGCCGACTTCGGCGACGACTCCGCACGGCTCATGCCCTGCAACATGCAGGGGTGGCGTCAAATCGGAGGCAGCCATTCGATACCTACTGAGATCACTGCCGCATAGTCCGGAAGCCATCATCTTCAGCAGGACTTCGCCGGGCCCTGGCTCGGGCTCGGGCAGATCCCTCAGTTCGACCCTGCGGTCGCCTACGAATACGACACCCCTCATATCCACCCCCTTAAACTACTGGTTGGATACGCCCGGAAAGTTGACTGGGCTGGCTCGTATGCTACAATTCGACAAACGTTCTAGCAAGCGTTTTCGCAAGCTGACTGCTCGTTCGCTTCACCGCACCAGGTTACATCGGAGGCAACTTTATGCGCCCTATTGTAGACGTCGCAGAGGAGCTCGGACTGGCCCGCGACTCAATAATTCCCTACGGGCATTACAAGGCAAAGATACCTCTGGATGCCATAAGAGACAACGGGCGACGGGGCAAAATGGTTGTCGTAACGGGCATTACGCCCACTCCTGCGGGGGAAGGAAAGACTACGACGACCGTTGGACTTACTCAAGCCATGGGGCGCTTGGGTAAGAACGTAGTCGCAACTCTCAGAGAACCTTCGCTCGGCCCGATTTTCGGCATTAAGGGCGGCGGAACGGGCGGTGGCAAGAGCCTCGTCGAACCCGAAGATGAAGTCAACATACACTTCACCGGGGATGCCCACGCCGTCGGTTCTGCGCACAACCTTCTGGCAGCGTTGACCGACAACGCCGCGCAGCGAGGGCGGATCGATGGTTTCAGACCGGAGGGGATCACCTGGAGGCGAGTGACTGACGTAGAGGACCGAGCGCTCCGGTCAATCATGACGGGCGTTGGCGGTCCGAACAACGCGCCTGTGCGTGAGAGCGGCTTCGACATAGTGACCGCCTCCGAGATTATGGCCATACTGGCGCTGTCACGCGACCTGGCTGACCTGCGAGCGCGAATCAGCCGTGTCGTCGTCGGATACACGAACCAGGGAGAACCCGTAACTGCCAATGACGTCGAAGCCGTCGGATCGATGATGTCATTGCTCAGATACGCGATCCAGCCCAACATCGTTCAGACGACCGAGGGCCAGCCCGTGATCGTTCATGCCGGGCCCTTCGGAAACATTGCACACGGCTGTTCGTCCGTGGTCGGAGACAGACTCGCGCTCGGCTACGCTGACTACGTCCTGTCCGAAGCCGGGTTCGGAGCCGACCTTGGCTTCGAGAAATTCATGCACATAAAGGCAAGATTTAACGGTCTGGAGCCGCACGCCGCGGTAATAGTAGCGTCGGTTCGAGCGGTCAAGTACCACGGCGGTGTTAGAGTGCGGGATTTGGAAGTCCCAAATACCGAGGCCGTTGAGAAAGGCATGTCCAATCTGACACACTTAATCGGAATGATTCGGTCTTTCAACCTGCCCGTAGTCGTCGCGCTCAACCACTTCCCGACTGACGCCCCTGAAGAGACAGCAATCTTGAAGCGCGGCGCAGAAGAGGCTGGAGCTTTTGCAGCTGTGGAAAGCAAGGTATTCGCTGAAGGCGGTGCTGGTGGTATTGACCTGGCCAATGCCGTTATTGAAGCAACAAGCGCTGGCGACCACCCGGAAATCGACTACGCGTATGAGATTGACGCAACGCTCCGGGACAAGGTGCTCGCACTTGCGAAGCGTGTTTACAACGCCGAGAGGGTGTCGTACGTGTTGGCCGCAGGCCGACAGCTCCGACAGTTCCAAGAAAGGGGATGGGGCAACCTGCCAGTGTGCATGGCGAAGACCCACCTGTCGATTTCGCACCGGGCGGCGCTGAAGGGGCGTCCGTCTGGATACACGTTCCAGATTTCCGACGTTCGTGCCTCTGTCGGCGCAGGGTTCATTTATCCAATCGCGGGCAACGTCGTCACGATGCCCGGTCTCCCGGGCTCGCCTCGTCAGCTCGACGTGGACGACGAAGGGGCGATTCTTGGCCTGTAAGTGGTTACGGCCATGCCAAAGGTTAGGGGCGCGATACGCAAACGCAAAGAGGCAATCAAACTCCACTTGGCATTGCTGAAAGAATATGGCGACCAGATCCCCGAATCGAATTCGACAGCAGAGCTTGAAGTGTAGGGATGCAACACAATCGGGACTGGTGAGGCCGAACTGTGCCTGATTTCTTCAATGTCCGGTCTCCCGAGCAGGCGCTCCATGACTTGCTGCCCCACCTCGTTCCAGTTTCGGACATCGAGAACCTAAAGACTGAGCACGCTCTCGAGCGTGTGGTAGCCCACGACATCCACTCGCCTGAAAACCTGCCCGCGTTTCCGAGGTCCTCGATGGACGGCTTCTCTGTACGCGCCAGCGACACGTATGGAGCGTCCGAGAGCCTGCCCGCTCTCTTCGAGGTAGTTGCCGACATTCCAACAGGCAAGTCCTCCAACATTGGCATCGGAGTCGGAGAGGCGGCAGTAGCGTACACTGGCGGGACGCTTGCGGACGGGGCCGACTCGGTCGTTATGGTCGAAAGAACGCAACCTGCTGACGAGACATCTATTGAAGTACTCAGACCCGTGGCGCCGGGCGAGAATGTCATCCAGGTGGCGGAAGACGTCCGCGCAGGCGAGCTTCTCCTTGGAGCCGGACATCGGATTCGCCCCCAGGACATTGGCGGGCTCCTAGCCCTGGGTATCGTAGAGGTTCCGGTCTATCGTAAGCTGGTCGTCGGAATAGTCTCCACAGGTGACGAACTCACCCATCCCTCGATTCGGCCACCCATGGGCAAGATTCGGGACATCAATACTTACACCATCGCAGCCCGTGCTACCCAATGCAGCGCGGACTATCGGCCGCTGGGCATTATCCCAGACGAGTACGTGCCACAATTGGAAGCGGCCCGTGCGGGGCTGTCGTCGTCGGACGTGTTGGTATTCTCTGCAGGCAGCTCTCTGAGCACTAGAGACATGACCGCTGATGTCTTCAACCAGCTTGGAAAGCCGGGCGTACTTCTGCACGGAATCTCGATCAAGCCGGGAAAACCAACCGTCGTCGGAGCAGCAGACGGAAAGCCTCTGTTTGGCCTGCCAGGCAACCCGGTATCGGCCCTCATCGTTTTCGACCTCCTCGTCGCCCCGGCGATTCGAGTGCTATCTGGAGAGACGAGCGCCCTGATCATCCCAGAGGTAACGGCAGTCCTGACGCAGGATGTGCCATCCGAATCTGGCCGCGAAGACTACGTGCCTGTAGCGCTTTCGTGGGACGCGGGCTGCTGTATTGCGACTCCCATATTCGGGAAGTCGAACCTGATCTATACCCTGATTAGGTCCGATGGAATCATCAGAGTCCCGATAGACTCCGGTGGGATCTACGCGGGGGACACAGTGAAGGTCAGGACTCACCGGTCATGACCCATGGTCGTGGTCGACAGGGCAGACGCTACTATCTTCAGGACGTTCCTCTGAATGAAGCCAAGGCTCGATACTGGAAGGCGCTGTCTGACGTGGGTTCCCTGCGACATACGGTAACTGAGACGGTACCAATTCAGGATGCTCTCGGTAGGATAACGGCTGCCCCCGTCTGGGCAGCCAGATCTGCACCCCACTATGACTCGGCGGCGATGGATGGCGCGGCCGTTCTTTCGCGAGATACAGAAGGCGCGACTGAGACATCGCCCCGAGTGCTCACCCTACCCGACCAGGCACGATGGGTGGACACTGGCGAGCCGGTGCCAGACGGATTTGACGCGGTCATTATGATCGAGGTCGTACAGGAAATCGACGAATCGACGATTCAGATCACCTCACCTGTTCCTCCCTACAATCACGTAAGGGCACTTGGGGAGGACATCGTAGCCTCTGAGCTCTTGCTCCCCGAGAATCACAAGCTGCGCCCCGCTGATCTTGGAGCGTGCGCCGCAGCCGGCGTGACTAAAGTAGATGTCCGGCGAAAACCCAGTGTCGCGATTATCCCGACGGGGACGGAACTGGTGGACATCGACGCCGATCCCAAACCGGGCGACGTTGTGGAGTTCAATTCGCTGGTGTTGGGAGGAATGCTCCGAGAGTGGGGAGCTGATTCGGTTAGGTTTGCCCCGGTTTCAGACGATCCCGACATGCTCCGACGCGCGATCTCAACGGCGGTCGACCAGTTCGACATCGTGCTTGTCAACGCGGGCTCTTCGGCGGGAACCGAAGACTATACTGCCGGCATAGTCGAAGAACTCGGCACTCTGGTGGTCCACGGGGTCGCAATAAGGCCTGGGCACCCGATCGTGCTTGGCGTCATAGATGACAACGCCGTCATTGGAATACCTGGATATCCGGTGTCCGCGGCAATTGCCTGTGAGCTATTCGTTCAACCGGTAGTCGAGGCGATGCTGGGGAAGAACGTCCCCCCCAGGCCGAATGTCAAGGCAATCGTCACTCGTCGAGTCCAGTCTCCCATGGGAGAGGACGAGTTCCTGAGGGTCCGTCTCGGCCAGGTAGGCGACAGACTGGTGGCCACACCAGTCCAGCGTGGCGCCGGCGTCATCAGTTCGCTGGTCAGGGCGGATGGCCTGACGCTCATTCCAAGATCCGTCGAGGGTCTGGAGGCGGGGGCAGAGGTGAAGGTGCAGCTTCTCAAACCTATTGAGGAGGTGCTAAGAACGATCGTTGCTATCGGGAGTCACGATATGGTGCTGGACCTGATAGCCAGTCGTCTTAGTCGGACGTCCGGAGGCCCGGGACTGGCATCAGCCAATGTCGGCAGTATGGGAGGGCTGTTGGCAATTAGAAGGGGCGAGGCCCACATTGCGGGCACGCACCTGATGGACGAGGAGTCAGGCGAGTACAACGTTTCGTACATCAGGAGATACATCCCGAACAGAAGAGTCGCTCTCGTCCACTTGGCAGCGAGAACTCAGGGCTTGATGGTCAAGCGTGGAGACCCTCTGAATGTGTCATCCTTGGCCGACTTGACAAGGCCCGACGTCAGGTTCGTCAATCGTCAACGAGGCTCCGGGACCCGCGTCCTGCTCGACTACGAGCTGCGCCGGGCGGGTATTGATGCGGGCGAAGTCAAAGGGTACAACCGGGAGGAATACACGCATCTGGCCGTCGCCGCCGCCGTGAGTGGCGACAAGGCGGATACGGGCCTGGGCATTCTACCTGCGGCACGCGCAATGGACCTCGACTTTATCCCACTGTTCAGCGAGGAGTACGACCTGGTCATTCCGTCCGAGTTCTACGACTCAGATTTATTGGGGCCTATGATGGATCTGATTCGTTCTCCCGAGTTCCGAATTGAGGTTGAAGCCCTTGGAGGTTACGACACCGCGAAAATGGGCAGTCTCAAATTGACAATTGGTGGCAGTCAGACCTGACCTCTGTTAGTCTGATTCCATGAGCAGGCGTGGACAGAGCGATAGTGGCGTAACGGCAGTGATACTTGCCGGTGGGATGAGCCGCAGGCTGGGTCGGAACAAGGCGCTTGAGCCATTCCAGGGAGAGCCTCTGATCCAGCGTGTGATTGCTAGGATGAGGCAGGTCGGCGAATCGCTTATAGTGGTTGTGAACGATCCTGAGCGTGCGGCCGAGCTGGATCTTCCTGAAGACGTGACAACCGCCGTTGACCGTTACCCAGGCATGGGTTCGCTCGGAGGCATCCTGACCGGATTGGTAACAGCCCCGACTGAGTGGGCAACGTTTTGCGCCTGCGACATGCCGTTTCTCAACCCGCAGCTGTACCAGTTGCTCCTCTCGTTCCGAGACGGGTACGATGCCGTTGTACCGGTGGTTGATGGCAGGCCAGAGCCGACTCATGCGGTCTATTCCCGCGCCTGCGTCGAACCGATCCGCGAGCGCATCGTCGCAAATGACCTGAAGATTTCGTCCTTCTTCGGAGAGGTTCGAGTATGCCTGGTTCCTGAGGAGCAAATTCGTCGCACCGATCCTGAGTTGCTTAGTTTTTTCAATGTCAACACGCAGGAAGACCTCACGACTGCGTTGAGTATCGTCGCAAGGACACCGGTCCAATGAAAGCAACCGATTCCAGGGCAGCATCGGTAACCGTTGAGATATTCGGTCACGCCCGTTTTGTGTGTGGCGTGAAACAAATCGAAGTAGAGTTGCCTTACGAGTCGGACGCCTCAGACCTTGCGATCGCCTTGTGTTCCGCAGTCCCGTCGCTGAGAGGTGTCGTCGTAGACGCTGCTGGACGAGGGTTGATGGCTAGCTACACTGCCAACATAAACGGCCTTTCGTTTCTTGACAACTTGGCCGTGCGTATCGCTGACGGAGATCGGATTTTCGTGTTCTCCAGCCAGGCAGGAGGATAGCTCTTGTTTGGCTACCACGGTGTCGTCCTCGTCGTAGACCTCTCGGCGCGCACGGCCCGCAGAGAGCCATTGGACGAGCGGATACTCAGACGATTCATAGGAGGTACGGGCCTGGCCAGTTACCTTCTGTACACTCACTGTCCACCGGGCGCCGACCCGCTGGGGCCTGAGAACCCGCTGATCTTCGCGTGCAGTCCGCTGGTTGGCAGCAGATTGACCACGTCCAGTAAATTCGCGGTGGCGGCAAAGTCGCCGTTGACAGGTATGATCGGCGACTCCCTCAGTTCCAGCTTTCTCGCGGTCGAGCTCAAGAGGATCGGGGTCGACGCGCTCATGGTCGTGGGCCGGAGTGACCATCCCACCCTGCTGTTCTTGGAAGACGACGATGTGCGCTTCCTCGATGCCTCCGACCTGATGGGTATGAGCACTTTCGACACCGAGCAAGCTGTCAAGAACAACCTAGGACGCAGGTTCAGGGTTGCCTGCATAGGCTCCGCGGGCGAGAGCGGGGTGCGGTACGCGAGCATCGCAAACGACGGTGGACGTCAGGCTGGTCGGACAGGGACGGGCGCCGTGATGGGGTCGAAGAACCTCAAGGCTATCGCAGTTAGAGGTCGTAACCCAGCGCCTGTTTTCGATGCCGAACGGCTCAATGAAGTCGGTCGCGACTTGTCTGTCCGAAGTTTGGGGCCGGCCACCGAGAAGTACCGGACTACCGGCACAATGGCGAACATTGCTGTATTCGACAGGCTCGGCACGCTCCCGACGCGCAACTTCCAGCAGTCCACATTCGAGATGACAGACAATGTGAGTGGCGAGGCCATGTATAGCGGCCACTTCGTCAAGAATGCTCACTGCGCGAACTGCACAATTGGATGTGAGAAAATCCTGACAGTTGGAGACGGGTCTGGCAAGTCCACCGGGCGCATGGAATATGAGAGCGCTTTCGCTCTCGGCCCGTTGGTCGGTATCGGAGACCGAGAAACCATCATCCGCGCGTCGCACTATTGTGATGCCGTGGGCATGGACACGATCAGTGCAGGCGGTACGATCGCCTGGGCAATGGAGTGCTTTGAGCGAGGCGTACTGACGTTGACCGACACGGATGGTCTCGCCCTGAAGTTTGGGAACGCCGAGGTGCTGCTCCCCTGCCTTGAAGCCATTGCTGCCCGATCTGGCAATCTTGGTCGTCTCTTATCGGAGGGATCGAGGGTCGCCGCTGAGACCATTGGACAAGGTTCAGAGGCGTGGGCGATGCATGTCAAGGGCTTGGAGATGCCGGGCTACGAACCCAGAAGTCTGCAGACCATGGCCCTGGCATTGGCGGTGAGCACACGGGGCGCCTGCCACAACAGGTCATCGGCATACGAGGCGGACTTTTCCAACGTTGTCAACCGAATGGAAGCCGATGCCAAGCGGGGAGGCATTACTGCTGAAGGTGAAGACTTCTCTGCTGTGCTGGACTCGCTGATATGGTGCAAGTTCCTTCGCAAGGCGTTTGACGACTTCTGGGTCGAATCGGCCGACTCGCTCAACTTGATTACAGGCTGGGACGTTCAACCGGATGAGCTCAAGAGGGCTGGCGAAAGAATCAATAACCTCAAGAAGCTCTTCAACATTCGGGAGGGTTGGACGCGCGCGGACGACACCCTGCCGGGACGAGTTTTGACCGAGCCGCTTCCTGACGGTGTCGCTGCCGGAGTGAGTCTGTCAGACGGCGACCTCCAGATGATGGTCACATCTTACTATCAGGTGAGGGGATGGAACCCTGATGGTACCATCCCCAACAATAAGCTCGAAGATCTGGGGCTGATCAGGCTGGCCTCCCTGCAAGAGACCGCAGTTTCAGCAAGAAATAGCCGGCCATCTGAATAGGCATCCGACCGAGCCAGTCTGCTAGAATTTCGATGCTCGATTCTGGATCGCGCTTGGGGTGTCTATATTGCCTACAGACCGAAACGCGCTACGACGTGAGCTGAGAGAACGGTTTCCGAGAAACCACGGCCAGCTCCTACCCGCCCTGCACTATCTTCATCACGAGTTTGGTCACCTGCCGGACTGGGCAATGGAAGTTGTGGGCTGGCACCTGGGAATCCCGTCGTCTGAAGTGTACGGTGCTGCCACTTCGTACACTGAGCTACGGCTGGAAGAACCAGGGGCCTCAGTTGTGCGAGTATGCACGGCCCTGAGTTGTGCTTCAGCAGGGTCGGGCCAGATTCTGGACGCGCTTGGTGCAGAGTTCGATGTCACACCCGGATCAACCTCGGAAGATCGCAGGCTGACCTTGGAGCAGGTCCCATGTGGCTTTCTCTGTGCTATGGCGCCCACCATGGAGGTCGACGGCGAGTGGCATGGTAGAGTCGACCGGGAGTCTGCCCTGCAGATTGTGCGGAGGGCAGTCAATGCGTAACGCTGAAATCAACTCGAGAATGGAAACTCTGGTCGCGTGTGCCATAGAGCGATTCGAGGGACGAGTGAGGGGAAAGACTAGGGTTATCGCGCATGTCGGGCATTGCACCCTGGCAACGGGGGCCGGCGATGTTGTCGATAGTCTCAGGCAGCAGATAGGCGAAGATGCAGTTTTAATTGTGGCAGGGTGCGACGGAGCATGCTTTGCCGCCCCATCTCTCGAAATAGTTTCCGCCAATGGCAATCGATCCTACGTCTCAGGACTATCGGCGGACGTTTTCGATTTGGCAGATCTGGCAGGTGCGAGTTCGTACGATGAAACATCGGTAGCTGAATTCCAATCCACCCAGTTGCGAGTTTCCCTTGAAGGGTGCGGTTCGCTCGATGTTGAGTCGATCGATAACTATCTCGCGACGGGGGGATACTCGGCATGGTCAATTGCGCTTCAATCCAGTCCAGAGTCTGTGATCGAAGAGATCAAGGCCTCAAGGATTAGGGGTAGAGGCGGAGCCTACTTCCCTGCCGGCGTGAAGTGGGAGGGCGCGAGACGGACCAGGTCTGATCGCCGGTACGTAGTGGTCAATTGCGAGGAGGGCGAGCCGGGGCTGTTCAAGGACCGCCACCTCATGGAAGGCGTTCCTCACAGGATTATAGAAGGTGCGCTGATCGCGGCTTACGCCGTCGACGCCAACGACGTCATATTCTACATAAACGCTGAAGCCAATCTGTCGAATCGGCGGATGGCCTTGGCAATCGAGCAGGCAACACACCTTGGCCTGATCGGTGAGAACGTCCTCGGGTCTGGGTTCGAAGTCCACGTCGAGATTCGCAGTGGCGCCGGCGGCTACGTGTGTGGAGATGAGACGACACTGCTTAACACAATCGAGGGTTATCGCAGAGAGCCTAGACTTCGACCACCCTACCCGACAGAGTCCGGTTTGTGGGGTCTTCCCACCGTAATCAACAACGCTGAGACCCTGGCGAGCGTTCCCCAGATTCTGACAAGGGGCGCCGACGAATTCGCCACGGTCGGCGATGGCGAAGACACCGGAACGAAGATAATCAGTCTAAGCGGTTCGGTGGAGCGCCCGGGATTAGTTGAAGTGCCATTCGGCACAACATTGCGCGACATAATCTACGGTGTTGGCGGTGGAATCCGCGGAGGCGGAACACTCACCGCAATTGGCGTCGGCGGACCTTCCAGCGGCGTCTTCCCGCCTTCCATGCTGGAAACACCGATCAAGCCGGGCTTCCTGCACAGCTCAGGGGTCATGCTCGGCGCTGGCGGCGTAATTGCAATCGACGACTCAATGGACGTTGTTGAGGTGGTCCGCAATCTGGCGCAGTACAATGCCGACGAGTCGTGTGGCAAGTGTACACCGTGTCGAGAGGGCACACCCCGGATGGTTGCCCTCCTCGATGCTGTTGTAGAGGAAGGGGCCTCGCCGGGTGAGCTGGAAAACTTGGCACGACTCGTTAACGAGACCTCGCTATGCGGACTAGGCCAGGCGGCAGGCAATCCAATTCTTAGCGGTCTGTACTTTTTCGGTGACCGTATCGCTGGGCGTCAAGGAGCGGGCAGATGAGCGTAACTCTCTCAATCAACGGCAAGCAGGTCACCGTGAATGACGGCTCTTCCGTTCTGGACGCCATCAACCAGTCGGGAAGTTACATTTCGCAGCTTTGCAAAGATCCTGACATGAAGCCTATCGGCGCGTGCAGGACTTGCCTAGTGAACATTGATGGTGTTCGAGGATTCCCGGCGTCGTGTTCGGTGCCGGCGGCTGACGGGATGTCCGTTGAGACAGAGACTGACAGGGCCAGGGACCTGCGACGCGGCGTCCTCGAGCTCACGGTGGCGATGTTCCCGGATGCGGACGAAAACTCGAACGGAAGCTATCGCGAGTTGTCTATTGCCGCCAAACACCACGGTATCGACGTTTCAAAGTGGGAAGGCAGGTCACGCCAGCCAGTCGACGTGTCGAATCCCGTGTTCGACATTGCAATGGACTCTTGCATCATGTGTGGCCGGTGCGCTCAGGCGTGCCAGGATGGACACCAGTTCATTGGAGCCATAGACATTCTAGGCAGGGGCACTGAGGCCAGAATAGGAACGTTCATGGATCGACCGCTGGTTGAATCCGTTTGCACCACCTGTGGCTCCTGTCTCGCCTCATGTCCAACTGGCGCCATCCGAGTCAAGAACGACCCTCCCGAGACCGCCCGTACTGTTGCGACAACCTGCCCGTACTGCGGAGTGGGCTGTGGCATCAAGGCTAAGGTGGACGTAAACGACCACATCATTGAGGTACTGGATGACCCGGAAAACCAGTCCTCACTGGGGATGCTTTGCGTCAAGGGCAGATTCGGCTTCTCATTTGTCAACCACCCCGACCGCATCGAGAAACCACTTATCCGAAAAGACGGAGACTTTGTCGAAGTAGAGTGGGACGAGGCGCTCGACTACGTAGCCGAACGGCTGTCAGAATACCACGGCGACTCTTTCGGTACACTTGCCTCAGCGAAGGCGACGAATGAAGATGGCTACATTCAACAGAAGTTCGCCAGGCTCGTGATGGGAAGCAACCACATCGACCACTGCACGAGGCTCTGTCACTCGCCGTCTGTCGAGGCTATGCTCACCTCACTCGGAAGCGGCGCAACTTCCAACTCATACATCGACTACGAAGAGTCGGGCTGTCTTGTAATCATAGGCTCAGACGCGAACTCCAATCATCCTGTTGCGGCATCCAGAATGAGGCGCGCGGTCGTCGAACGGGGCGCGAAGCTAATTATTATCAATCCCCGCAGGATAGACATGTGTGACTACGCCGACCTGTGGCTCAGACCGAGACCCGGGACAGATGTAGCGCTCCTCAATGCCATGGCCAAGGTCATAGTGGACGAAGGTCTTGCGGACGACTCATTCGTAACGGATCGTACCGAAGGTTACGACGAGTGGTGGAGCACGGTCCAAAAGTACGATCTTGACTACGCCGAGAAGATCACAGGGGTTGCCGCAGACGACATCGCTGAGGCCGCGCGCATTTACGCCAGCCCGCCTTTCAGTGGCTCGTGTCTGATCTGGGGAATGGGGATAACCCAGCACACCATGGGGACGGCTAACGCACACGGTCTACTTAATCTCGCTTTCGTCGCTGGACAGTTAGGCCGACCTGGTTCGGGCATCTCTCCACTCAGAGGTCAGAACAACGTTCAGGGATGTGGCGACTCCGGTTGCCTGCCAAACTCCCTACCTGGCTACCAGACCATCGGCGACGAGTCTCTTGCAAAGTTCCAGAGTGCCTGGAGTAACCAGGCCCTTCCTCCCGAGCCTGGACTGGTCATTACAGAGATGGTTCCCGCAATGGACTCAGGCCGGATCAGGGCGATGTACGTTACCGGAGAGAACCCTCTGCTGAGTGAACCGGACCTCCATCACGCTGAAGAGACGTTTAAGAAACTGGATTTCCTGATTGTCCAGGACATATTCATGCACGAGACTGCACAGATCGCCGATGTCGTGCTGCCTGCTACGTCTTTCGCCGAGAAGGACGGAACATTCACCAACAGCGAACGACGTGTGCAGCGCGTCCGTAAGGCGGTCGAACCCGTTGGCGAGAGCAAACCCGACTGGGAGATTATCCGAGACGTCGCACTGCGATTAAGCTCCAAGCTCGGTCTTGAGTTGGAGCACGAATTCGACTACAGTCATCCGTCCGAGATATTCGACGAGATGGCCTCCCTCATGCCGATGATTGCAGGTATCTCCTATGACCGGCTTGAGCAAGAGGGCGGAATTCAGTGGCCTTGCCCGGAACCCGACCATCCCGGCACTCGCTTCCTGTACGAGTCCGACTTCCCGCGTGGGCCGAGGGCCAAGTTCGTCGGATTCGATCAGGGACCTGTGGCGGATGAGGCTCCATCAAAGCGGTTCCCACTAATCCTAAACACTGGCCGAACTCTCTATCATTGGCACGGTGGCACAATTACGAGGAGGGCGGACAACCTGCTGGCCCGTGACCCCGAACTCACTGTGGGGATGAATCCAGCCGACGGTGACAAGTACGGAATTCCAGATGGTGAGTGGATCAGAGTCAGGTCTCGTCGCGGCGACTTGGAGGCCCGAGCGGTCTATACAGAGAGGCAGCGCGCCGGTGAGATATTCGTCCCGTTCGTTAAACTCCAGGAGCACGCGGCCAACTTCTTGACTAACTCGGCCCTTGATCCCAACTCGAGAATCCCGGAGTACAAAGTCTGCGCCGTTCGTGTTGACCCGGTCGGAGAAGACAGAGGTGTAAGGGCACGCCGCACGCCGGTACCATCGGCATGACTCAGCAGCTTTCACAGATTCCGAGGCCCAGGGCTAGCTCATACGAGGGCAAGAAGAACCTATTCCTTGTGCCGAACTACATCGCGGCCCCCGGATTGCCCCAAGAGGCCCAGGAACTCATCGAGAAGTACTGGTCCGATGTTCGCGACTCTATCGGCAACCTTGAACGCTCACTAGGTACTGTCTCCAGGGTCTACCACGAAATGATCTGCGCCGAAGGTGACGAAGGTCTTCAGCATCTCGATGTCCTGAATCCAACCGCCTGCACTCTGGTACGCGCAATGTGCCAGTCCACTGCCGCCATGCGGTCACTGGAAGATGCCGAACTTGTCGCTGAGCACTCTGACTGGCAGAGAATTCTGTCGATGGGACCCGCCAGCCAGAAGGTTCTGCAGGCATCCATCGAGGGCTACCAGGCGACACTGGCGGGCAGGTACCAGAGTATCGCAGACAGAATTGCCAATGATCTCGCCGAAGACGAGTGCGCCGTACTATTCATTCGGGAAGACCATCACGTGCAGTTCCCGAGCGACGTTCAGGTCTTTTACGTCGCTCCGCCGTCCTTAGATACGCTGAAACGTTATCTCGAAGACTACTTCAAGTCCATGCAGACGTCCCGTGAATAGCGGCGCTTCAGATAAGAGCTGCGCGTATGGCCGGACAATGCTTAGAGGATTTCCCTACCAAATATTGCGCGCTCGATGCTGTACTTACGGCTGCCGATGACTCCGATGATTCCGGCAACGGCGAACCACAGGATCGTCACCTCGCCACCGTGGGCAACAAAAGCGTTTCCGCCGTCTGAGGGTTGGGATACAGATGCGGCCAGGGCCACGCAGGACTGAGCGCGGCATGAACGCCGAAGTAGGCGACGATCAGCATACCGACAAGCGCGCCCGCTCCCAGCCGGGTGAAAATCCCGAGGGCGATCAGGATTGAGGCAATCACCTCAACCCATGCGGCCACATCAACCAGTGTTCCAAGCCCATTTGGGTTAGCTCCGGCTGGGAAGTCCCATAGGAGAAAGGCTTTCTGTATTCCGTGCAGAAAGACGAGCACGGCGAAGATGAGGCGGAAGAGCAGGTAGAATTCCTCCTTGTACGGCACTAAGAACCGTCCGAATACAGAATCCTGCTGATCAGAAGTGTTGGTGTTCATTACAAACTCCTTCCCTTGTGCCTTTGATGAATCGCCTCGCTTCATCGGACGCGCAGGGGCTATAAGGGCGTAGGGTTCATCCCCGCAAGCGCCCAAGAAACTCTACGTTATCGTATCAGCAGTTTGAGGTATTTAATAACGAAACTGCAAGAAAAACATGGCAATTTCACGAAATCGCGAGGAACTCCAATATGACAGACCAATCACCAATCACCCAGAGTGTCCGACTTCGGAGCGCAGAATGGTTCGATACCCCCGAATTATATGGATGGTTGCGTCGAGCCGCGTTCATGGCCGAAGGATATGGCCCGGAGGCATACGACAACAGGCCCATTATTGGTATCTGCAACTCGTGGAGTGAGCTAACCCACTGCAATTCTCATTTGCGAGGACTGGCTGAGGCTGTCAAGCGCGGGGTCTGGCAGGCGGGCGGATTTCCGATGGAGTTCCCAGTCATGTCGCTGGGCGAGTACAACATGCGACCCACGACGATGCTGTTCAGAAACCTGATGAGCATGGAAGTGGAAGAATCGATCCGGGCAAATCCTCTGGACGGAGTAGTGCTTCTCGGAGGCTGTGACAAAACAACCCCTGCCCTGCTCATGGGAGCGGCCAGTGCTGATGTTCCATCCATCCTTGTTACTGGCGGTCCCCAGTTGAAAGCAAACTGGCGAGGCGAAGAACTGGGGTCGTGCACCGACTGCCGTCGCTATGAGACTGAACTCCGAGCTGGAAGAATCACCGAGGACGACTGGGCCGAGCTTCAGACGTGCATCGTCCGCAGCCCGGGACACTGCATGGTTATGGGCACTGCATCGACAATGGCGTCAGTCTCCGAGGCCATGGGAATCGCGCTGCCAGGCAACGGCGCGATTCCGGCCGTTGATTCGCGCAGGCTGAGATTGTCAGAGATGGCCGGTCGCCAGATCGTCGAACTGGTGAAAAGGGACATTCGCCCCTCTCACATAATGACGCGGCAGTCCTTCGAAAACGGCATCCGGACCCTCCATGCACTGGGAGGATCGACCAATGCGGTCATCCACCTTACCGCTATTGCTGGGAGGCTCGGAATCGATCTACCCGGTACCCTGTTTGATGAGCTTTCCCGGACAACGCCGTTCCTGTCGAACCTCAAGCCTTCTGGACAGTACCTGATGGAAGACTTCTTCAACGCGGGAGGAGTTGGCGCATTGCTGAAAGAGATTTCTCCCCTCCTGCATACGGACACGATCACTACCACGGGACTGACCCTCGAAGATAACTTCAACGCCGCGATCAATTACAACCCGGACGTCATACGTAGCTTGGACAATCCGATGGACCCGGAGGGTGGACTTGCAGTTCTTACCGGATCACTGGCGCCTACAGGCGCGCTGATAAAACCAACTGCGGCGTCCGAGTCTCTTATGACCCATGAGGGACGAGCCATCGTCTTTGAGGACCACGACGATCTATTTGACAGAATAGACGACCCCGACCTTGACGTCACCCCGGACGATGTACTGGTAATGCGGTCAAGCGGGCCTATTGGCGGTCCCGGAATGCCTGAGTGGGGCTTCCTGCCTCTCCCGAAGAAGATACTTGCTACTGGGATCCGCGATATGGTGCGTCTCAGCGACGCCAGGATGAGCGGAACTGCCTTCGGCACGGTTGTCGTTCACGTTACTCCGGAGTCGGCAGCAGGCGGTCCGCTGGCCGCCGTACGGAACGGTGACCGGATCAGGCTGGATGTTCCGAGCCGCCGCCTGGACCTGCTGGTGGATGACCGTCAAATCAAACGAAGACTGTTCGAATCGCCACCTATTCGCCCAGTACACAAACGAGGCTACACCTCCATGTACTCTCGACATGTCATGCAGGCAGATACCGGCTGCGACTTCGACTTCCTGCTCGCCGAGTAAGTGGTCAAGAGTGACTTTGGACCGTGGTAAGGGTAGCCTTTCAGATCAGACTGGAAGACGATACTGAATTTACTCAGTTGGCCTTTATCTCAAGTGTACAGAGTGCCGGGCACCACCACAGGTTAATCGAAGTTGCACACGATCGGGTCCGCGTAGCGGCAACCGATTATGAGGAGGGAATATGACCATTTAAGAGTCACCGCGGCGCAAGAGCAACGGTGTCATCATGTCTGTTCGCTCCGCTCCAGTTCAATTGCTGGACTGCCGACATTCGACGGGCTGTACCGAGGCAACACCTTGGTATCTCCATTGACAGCCAGGACCTCGCCTGTCATTACTGAGTCGCGGTCAGTTGCTTCAAGGCGTTCAAGCAGACCTGCGGCTCTCTCACCGAGCCTTCGGCACGCCTCCTGTAGTCTGTACATGTACTGAGCATTCCCCTGAAGGTCTGGACTTAGTCCAGCCATGACCATAGACTCCCAAGCTCTTTCCCATGCCACACATGCACCGAGAAATTTTTCAGCCTGATCTTCTGTTGGGGGTTCAGCACCTTTCCCGTATGGGCTGCGGGTGAATTGCCTCCAACCTCCTACCCGGGCATGTTCGAATGCCTGCGCGGGGCTCGTTTGAGGGTTCTGCAGCAAGTAAGGCACCATCTCCGTGGACACAAACCTGCCGTTTATTTTATTGACGACAACGAACTGGCCCAAATGTACTTGCTTGTCCTGAGTTAGGCGTCCGAGTGACTGGGCGATCGTAAAATTTATCAGGCGGTCTGCGAACATCTTTCGGACTTGTGGATGCAGGCGAAGAACCCTCACAAGCTGTGGCCAATCGGATCCTCCTCCCAGCTTGCTCCTGTATGATTCCCATTGTTCAGGTTGGTCGATAATGCCCAAGTCCGAAAGGGCCTTTTCAAGCCCCAAGAGCTTGGTTTCAGGACTCAGCGAACGAGTCTGCATGACCCTGCTGACTTTCTTGAACATCAACTCCAGTGGCGATGGCCGGGGTACGATCTTAGAGGTTAGGCTTAAGATACCAACTAGCTGAGACGCTCGCCATCTACGTTCACCGTCGTGAAGGTCAAAGTGCCCCGCCCACTTACCGTCGTCGTTCACAATAGGAAACACTGTGATTTCGTCAAGTTGACCGACCTGCTGTATATTCCTTCCCAGATCGAATAGATCGGACTCGTCGAACTCCGTTCTGAGGTTCTCAGGATCGGGTTTGACAAGCTCGACTGGTATGTCGACGACTTCGCCATACCACTCACCTGGCGGACGCGTCAGCAATTCCTCCAAATTGACTTGATTCATGGCCCACTCCTTTATGTGTTCTAGGGACTCGGAAGTGCCAACAATCGTTGCTGAGCCTGGTTGATAGCTAATTGAGGTGCGTTAGACGGCAGGCCCGTTTGGAGCATGACCCAGCTAGTCAATTGTTGGCTCAGGTTCGCTTGTGCCTGCCTTAGTCGTCGTTCGTGCTGCTTGACTCTTGAAGCATCCCGCTGGAATCTGAACATGCCTCCTTGATTAGCGAGTTGAGGAAGAATATCCTTGATTTCAGCATACGGTAGTCCATACCATCCGGATAGTATCTCACCCAGACTTTCGTCTTCTGCCATTTGCGCGTGAATAGCCTGAAGTGCCGGCCAGGCCAGGCGAGTGACCGCTCTTTGCTGCGCTAGGATATTGTCCGCCGCCCTTATGCTTCTAGTTGTTGCCTTTCGAGTTTCCAAGTCCTTATCACGAAGGCTCCTCATTGATGCCAGATCTGCCACAGGCATCGGGACCGTCTGAGCAGAACCTGAATTAGGATTGATCCAAACGTACCAGGTTATCTTATAGATAAAGGTATTTCCAAACGGCATGGCATTGAACGTGAAGTATCCCGGAGTGCGGTTGCGAAATGCGTCTCGGCCCACACGCTGGGCTGCACGGAATCGCCTATCAAATTGCTCTTGTGGGATTGGCCCGTTAGGACTGTAGCCAAGCGCCGCTTGGAAGATATAGTCTAGGGTCGCTCCACCAGTGTGTGCTAGGTATAGACCTATTGTAAGGTTATCACGCTGCTGTTGTATCGTTGGCGGCATGTCGGTCGCTTCCACGTGTGCAGGTTAATTGAGCCGTCCCACTCTACGGTCAGTCGTTCCGAGAAGCTGTCTACCATGAAGGAACAACTAGCTTGACGGATTACAGGCTGGAGAACTCGGCAGATCAGCACACCGGCTTCTCTCGCACGTCCGCGGGGACAGACCGTGACAGCAACCGGCCGACGCTTGGCGTTCCTTGCAACGTGCCCCTGTCTATCATCACGTTGCCCCTGAGGATTACCGTCTCAGGCCATCCGTGTACGGGCCAGCCTTCCCATATGGAGTAGTCTTCCAGGTGCAGGTCATCCAGCGTCAGCGGCCTATCGAAGGTAGGGTCTATGATACAGATGTCCGCGTCTGAGCCTGCGGCGATCGCCCCTTTCTTCGGGTACATACCAAATATCTTGGCGGCGTTTGCTGAGGTGATGTCGACGAACCGTTCCAGACTCATGCCAAGATCGACGACACCAACGGAGTAGGCGATACCCATTCTGGTCTCAATGCCGTTGTGACCACCAGTGACGTCCGCCACCGTCTTGAAGCGAGTCTTCTCCTCCCATGTGGTCGATACCAAGTCTGTCGCCACAGTGGACAGGCGACCGTCCAGTAGCCCCTGCCACAGTGCGCTTCTGTCCTCCTCAGCCTTGAGCGAGGGGTAGGTGTGGTACTTCATACCATTGTCTTCGCGGTAATTCTGGGCGCTGAAGCAGGCGTAGTTGTGGAGCGTCTCGCCATATATCGGGAGACCAAGCATCCGTGCTTGCCCAACTGCCTCCACCCCCTCTTGAGCGCTGACGTGGACGAAGTAAACAGGGCATCCCGTTTTGCTGGCAAGACGGATGACTCTCCTGAAGGACACGTCCTCAGACAGGTTCGAGTGGATGTGATGCATGTTCCACCAGTCCCAGAGTCCGTCGTCCTGGGCGTTGTCGTAGTTGTAGTGGACCATGTCGTCGTCCTCTGAGTGGACGAGCAGAATGCCTCCGGCCTCGGTAACTTTCTCCATGATGCTGGTCAGTCGTCCGAAGTCGGTCTTGTTGTTCTGCATCTGGGGACTGGGCGGGCGGATTGAGGTGGTGAATATCTTGAAGCTTGGGAAACCCTCCTCGACCAACCCCGGGATCTGATTGATTGACGCCCGGTCAGCTCCGCTGGTGAAGATTGGGTGGTATGAGTAGTCCGTGTACGCATTGCCCTCCCATCGCTCGGCCGCCTCCCCTAGGGCATGTCTCAAGTCGTGCCCTGGGACTTGCGTGGCGAAGTCCAGCACGGTAGTGGTACCTCCCCAGATCGCGGCCCTTGAAACAGGCTCGGCTCCTGAGCGTTCGGGCTGGCGCGGTCCACCAATATGGGCGTGCGGCTCGATTCCGCCTGGGATGACCAGCTTGCCCGTGGCGTCAATGACATCTTCATCTCCGGCCGGGATCGCTCCAGGCTCAGTGACAGCCTGGATGGTCTCACCCGAAATCCAGATGTCGTACTGCCCAACTCCAGCTGGCGTCACCACCTGGCCTCCCTTGATGAGCGTCATGTTTAGCCTCCTCTGTGTGTGAATGTCAGGTCAGTGCGGCAACGACGGCGGCGCCCACATCTTCAGTTCTGGAGCTGCCACCAAGGTCCGGTGTAAGCGTTTCACCAAGCGCAACGACGTTTAGCGTGGCACTCTCTATCGAGTCGGCGGCCGCGTCCTCGCCGAGGTGTCGGAGCATCATCGCACCAGAAAGAATGGCCGCCAAGGGATTCGCTATCCCCTGCCCCATTATGTCGGGAGCCGAGCCGTGAACAGGCTCGAACATCGACGGATATCTCCGCTCCGGGTCTATGTTGCCGCTTGGCGCGAGACCCATGCTTCCTGTGATGATCGCTCCAATGTCTGTGAGAATGTCTCCGAACAGGTTGCTTCCCACCACGACGTCGAACGACTCAGGCCTTCGAATGAAGTCCATACAGGCCGCATCTACGAGCAGCGAATTAGTCTCAACATCGGAATAGTCTGTAGCGACGCGTTCAAATGCCCTGTCCCATACCAGCATCCCATAACCCAAGGCGTTGGACTTGGTGATGGATGTAACGTGTCTTGCCTTGTTCCTCCTCCGGGCGACCTCGAACGCGTGTCGAATTATCCTCTCGCAGCCTTTTCGGGTGAACACAGCGGACTGGATTCCAATTTCCTGGGGAAAGTCCGGATAGACGAAACCGCCTACGTCGGCATACTCCCCTTCGGTGTTCTCCCGGACGACCACCATATCTATGTCCCCGGCCTCGTAACCCTTTATCGGTGAATTGATCCCGTCATACAGCACATTGGGCCGCTCGCATACGTACTGGTCAAATGTCCTACGGATAGGTAGTAGCAGTCCGCCGAGCGTGATGTGGTCCTGGAAGTCAGGATGTCCCACTGCCCCGAGGAATATCACGTCCGACTCGGTGAGAGTGTCGAGCGCGTCAGACGGCATGACGACCCCATGTTCTCTATAGAATTTACTGCCCCACGGATGCTCGATCCACGTCCAGTCGATCCCATACTCACGACCGACTGCATTGAGTACCTTGATTCCCTCTTCGATTACTTCTATGCCAATGCCATCACCCCGAATGACAGCGACGTTATAGTGCGACAACTGAACTTGATCCTCCAAAGCTGATGTTGGAGTATTGTAAGCTGCGAACTAACGGATTGCACGTCCGCAGTGTGCTAAAATCCCGCCGACGTCAATTGCCAGTCGGATAAGGCAGAGGAATCACCATTGAACCCATACGTCAGAACGCAGACCCAAACCCTGATCGAAGGATCGCGGCTTTTGGAGGCTTATCTGAGCACCCGCTATGATCTCCGCGCTGAAATTGAGAAGCTGCGGAAGTCAATCGAGGTTCAAGCCGACACCGATACTGCGGGGAGCGACAGGCTCCAACATGGAAAGATGTCTGCGTCCCTTACGCTTCAAGTCATTGATGCGATGAAAGTGGCCGTTGAAACGCTGGCCGGGGTCTCAGTCAATCAAGACGCGCCTGTTGACGAGTCTATGCTCGTGAGCGCAAGGTACACCCTGGGCCGGGCGATGCTTGAAGTTGGAATCGATGCCCGTACTGAAATCTCCAACCACCTCAAAGGTATCTACATTATTGTAGACCCGGAGGCGACGCGGGGGAGACCGGTAACCGAAGTTGCAGCCCAGTCCCTGGCGGGCGGTGCCAGGGTCGTGCAGCTACGCGACAAGCTCAGCGACAAGGGCCCGATGCTGGACTTAGCCCGAGAGTTGAAGGCGCTCTGCGACGCGCACGATGCGCTGTTCGTGATGAACGATCATGCTGACCTGGCCTACGCCGTCGATGCTGGAGTGCTTCACGTTGGTCAGACGGATCTCCCGGTAGGAGACGCCCGCCAGATTCTGAGCCCAAAACAGTTGATTGGGAACTCGAATGGGACCATGGAAGAAGCGCTGCAGTCGCAGAAGGACTCCGTCGACTACATGGCAGTAGGTGCGATCTATTCCACTACTACAATGGGGAAGTCTGGACGCAACGCGCTAGGACCCGAAATGATTTCGCGTGTAAAGAACACCGTCAAACAGCCTATAGTCGCGATCGGGGGCATTAATCGCTCCAACATTCAGGATGTTGTTAGGGCGGGCGCCGACTCGGTGTGCGTCGTAAGCGCTATTACGTTTGCTGACGATCCGAAAGCGGCGACAGAGGAGTTGGTACATCTGTATGAGTCAGCAGCGAGATAACCGGATAAACAGTATGTCCGATTCGATGGCAGAAGTGCCGACCTCCGAGCTGGTCGCCGCTGTCCGCAGAGCGGGTGAGGAGGCGGACCGGGTCCTCAGCGGCACACACGAAGCCCGTGAAAAGGCGTTGACTCATTCACGTCAGATTGTCCGATTCTCAGCCAACTCCATTCGGGCGACCCACCGGGGAGACTTCGAGGAGGCTCACCGGCTGATTGGCAGCGCGACCGAACTGAGGTCCATTCTCGAGAGCGAGCGACAGGCACACCCGTCAGTCTACTACGGCGGTTACGTGGAGGACTCGCTCAAGGAATATGTTGAAGCGCGCGCCACGCTGGCTTTTGCTGAGGGATCGAGACTTCTAACTATGTCTGAACTCAATGTTAGTGCTGCCGTTTACATGAATGGAATTGCCGAGGCCATTGGAGAGATGAGGCGCTTGGTTCTCGATCTACTCCGCGGCGACGAGTTTTCTCGGTGCGAATCGTTCCTGGAAATTATGGACGAGATTTACGCGGTGCTGGTTACTCTTGACTACCCCGATGGTGTGACCCGTGGACTGAGGCGGACGACTGACGTCATGCGTGGAGTGATCGAGCGAACACGTGGCGACATTACGGTCGCCCTTCGCCAGAGAAGACTGGAGGGTCAGCTTGAGGAGCTGAATCAGAAGATCAACTCATCGCGGTCTTGACCAGAATCTATTCTCTGTGCTAGCTTTTGGCGCGACATGAACGCCTAATCAATCAAGGCCTCTCCGTTTACCGGGGGGGCTTTTTTGCGGAGGCCATCTCTTGGAAATCTTACTCTTGGCAATAGTTGCCGGTGTCGTTGCGCTGGCTTTTGCGGCGTACCTGGCCTGGAAGGTCATGCAATCCGACGAAGGTAACGAACGGGTTAGGTTCATTGGAAACGCTATCCGTGAGGGTTCGATGGCGTTCCTGTCTCGGGAGTACAGATTGCTGGCGGTCTTCGTGGTCGTCGTCTTTGCCATAATATGGGTCTTTGTCGACTATGACATCCTGAACAAGGTGGAAGGCGACGGCGACCCAATTCCAGGCACCGCCATCTCATATCTGGTCGGAGCCATCGGTTCGGGGCTTGCGGGTTTCATAGGAATGAGCATCGCGGTCCGCGCGAACACTCGCACGACCGTACAGGCCCAGACTGGACTGAATTCTGCGCTGCGAGTCGCATTCAACTCCGGTACTGTCATGGGCGTCAGTGTTGTCGGCATCGGACTAATTGGCATCACTGTCGTGTACCTGATCTTCCAGGACATCAAGGTTGTCGCCGGCTTTGGGTTCGGCGCTTCGTCAATTGCGCTGTTCGCCAGGGTCGGAGGAGGCATATTCACGAAGGCGGCTGACGTGGGTGCCGACCTGGTTGGTAAAATCGAACAGGGACTTCATGAAGATGACCCGCGAAACCCAGCCACGGTGGCCGACAACGTAGGCGACAATGTCGGTGACGTCGCCGGAATGGGTGCTGACCTATTCGAGAGCTACACTGGTTCGATTATCGCGACCATTGCGCTCGGCGCAGTTGGTGCCGCGGCACTTGGAATGTCCAACCCCGGCGATTTCGACTCCAACATCTTCGTTCTGCCTATGCTCATCGCGGCGATAGGGATAATCGCGTCGATCATCGGCACGTTCTTCGTGCGGACGCGTGAAGGCGCAAGTATGGGCAACCTTCTTTGGTCCCTTAGGTTTGGGATCTTCGGTGCGGGAGTGCTGGTGCTGATTGCTACAGGCGTCGCCCTAGTGCTCTTGGATATGGACTTCAAGCTATTCTGGGTTGTGCTTACAGGACTGGTAGCCGGCCAGATCATCGGTACATCGTCAGAGGTGTACACGAGCTACGAGTACAAATTCACACGTGACATAGCAGATCAGGCTCAGACGGGTCCCGCGACAGTGATCATTTCTGGACTTGGTCTTGGAATGGTGAGCACGTTGGTACCGGCGGTTGTCGTTGTCGTGGCGATGTGGCTCGCTAACGACCTAGCGGGGACCTACGGCGTCGCGCTTGCTGCTGTTGGAATGCTTTCGACTCTTGGGATCACACTTGCCACCGACGCATACGGCCCAGTCGCCGACAATGCGGGGGGAATCGCCGAGCAGGCGGGGCTCGATCCCATAGTACGCGAGCGCACAGACGCGCTGGACTCACTTGGGAACACTACGGCGGCCACGGGCAAGGGCTTTGCGATTGGCTCGGCCGTTCTCACGGCTCTCGCACTGATGGCTGCGTACTCAGAGGTAACAGACGTCGAAGCGTTTGATCTGCGTGACGTAAACGTCCTGATGGGTCTACTCATTGGCGCTCTACTTCCCTTCCTGTTCGCCGCGCTGACCATGCAGGCAGTAGCCCGTGCGGCCAACGAAATGGTGCAGGAGGTTAGACGCCAATTCCGCGAGATTCCGGGACTACTGGAAGGAACTGCTGATGCCGACTATACCCGCGCCGTGGATATCAGCACCCAGGGAGCGATGAAGCAAATGGTTCTCCCGGGCGTTCTGGCTATCGTGGCTCCGGTCGCCATTGGAGCAATTCTCGGGGCCGAGGCATTAGGCGGTTTGCTGATCGGCGCGATCTCCTCTGGCTTCCTGCTTGCTATCATGATGGCTAACGCGGGCGGCGCTTGGGACAACGCGAAGAAATTCATCGAAGCTGGGGCTCATGGCGGCAAGGGTTCTGACCCTCACGCAGCCGCGGTCGTTGGCGACACCGTCGGAGACCCGTTCAAGGACACGTCCGGGCCGTCTCTGAACATTCTGATCAAGCTGATGAGCATCGTTGCACTGGTATTCGCTCCACTCTTCCTGTGACAATTCGAGTCGCCTAACTGAAGTAAGAAGCCAGTTTGTTGGGATGAATGGGCAAGCGGTTCCTGGGACCTTTCCCCGGACAGTAGGTTATTCGGTTGTCCCGAAGGATGTCTTACTGCAATGCCATCCCGCCTCTTGGCCAATAGAATAGACTCAGGCCGCCACTCTGAAAGTTCGTGTAGACTTCAATAAAAGTGGATAGCCCAGGTGGCGAAATGGCAGACGCGGCGGACTTAAAATCCGCTACCCGTAAGGGTGTGGGGGTTCGACTCCCTTCCTGGGCACCAGCTATGTTGTAGAGGCGACCCCGAACAGATGCTGCTTCTTCGCGTGCAGGAAACGGGTTGCCACAAAAGATAGCGGCTTACGGGCGGAGTTGAAATTCTCTTTCAGTGCTCCGAATACCTGAGTCAACTCTAACGCACGGGCGGCTGGATGCACTTCTGCAAGCCCATAAAAGATACGCCCCTCGCGCTCATACTCCTCCAAGGTGCGCCGCATCCTCCAGGTTCGAGGAGCCGGATAAGCGCCGATGGCCCCCGCCCTGCTTCGGACGCTATCTGGGAAAACACCTGACAGGAACAGGCAGACGTCCGCGATGCGCTTGTAGTAGCCGAACTTCTGCTCAGGTTCTGCTTTGGCCGCAAAGCTCACCAGGCTGTCTACGTCCATGTCACTGTACTTCACTCGCCTGCGTATTCCCCTCCTCACACGGACCGGCACCACGTAGCTGTTGATTCGTGTGAACGAGGCCATCATCGACGCGAGGTACTCCACTACCCCCTGACTCTCCATAAACTCCAGTACGTCAGGAGTGTCAAAAACTGGAATCGACATTCGGCCTTCCCGCTCCTCCGTATAGGCTGCGGTCTCGAGCTCCCGATGCGAATTCCGAAGCAGAATCTCGAAATATAGCGCAGGAGAGATGTATAGGAAAATCTCGTCATCGCTCTGGACTCGTTGCAGCAGAGACTCTTCTCCCACCATCGCGGCGCGGAACTGAGGGTCTTCTGAGATGAGCCTCTTGAGATATGACGGATCTGCCGAACCCGGCGCGACGTTCTCGACTACGAAGTCGAGGTCGCGCTCGCTGAAATTCGGCCACTGTGCGTCCCGTCTCAGCATTTGGCATCTCCTTTCTGGACTGGCTGTGTTTCAGCCCCCCTGCCCGTGTCTTCGTGGTGAGACGACTCCGGATCGCGATTGTAGCATCCTAAGGTACTCGCTGCCGTTTCGTGTATGATTGCGGGTAGCCTACCCTTGGAGTACATCGATAGCCGGACTACGTTGGATACCCAGACCCCAAACGTTAGATGCGTGGATGGCATATCGGGACTACCGGTTTCTGTGGGTAGGCAACTTCTTCGCCAACACGGCCCACTGGTTGCAGCTCCTCACCCTCGGATGGCTGGTCCGCGACCTCACCAAGGGCACCGAGGGCTCAGCGCTCTTGGTTGTCGGCATCGGCGGCATAAGCACCCTGCCCGGCCTGATCGTCGGACCGCTGGGCGGTGTCATTGGAGATCGCGTCGATAGGCGGAAGCTAATCGTGTCCCTCCAGGCGATCATGGCTGTTTTCGCGTTTGGCTTTGCTTGGGTTGTAGAATCTGACTCAATCGAGGTCTGGCATGTGTTCGCCTATGCCATCGTAAGCGGCGCATTCCTATCCATTACGCAACCGATGCGCCAGGCGCTGATCGCCAACACGGTGCCGAGGCACATGCTCGGCAATGCCTACGCTACAAATGTACTAACGATACCGGGCACCAGGGCCGTCGGCCCGTTCGTCGGCGGAATTCTTGTTAGTTCATATGGCTTCTTTTGGAACTTCACCATCGAGTCGCTACTCTACGTAGGAATGATACTGGCGTTCCTCCCAATGCGGACTCCGTTCGCCGAATCTCGACGTTCGCGTACCGGTTCTGGGACGGCAGGGTTTGTTCAGGACCTAGCGGAAGGTTTCAGATACATCTGGTCGGGAAATCGAGTGCTCTTCCTACTGATCACCCTGACGATTGTACCCAACGTGGTTCTCCAGCCAGTCATGTTCCTTCTCCCGCTGTTTACTGATGAAATCTTGGAGCGGGGCGCGGATGTGGGCGGATATATGCTCGCCGTCAACGGCTTCGGTGGGTTCCTGATGGCCCTCACCATCGCCTCATTTGGGTTCTTTATCAGGCGCGGCGTGGTTTGCCTCGTTACTGCAGCTGCCAGTTCCATCCTGGCGTTGGTGCTGATTCAGGCCGCGTGGCTACCAGTCGCGCTGTTTGTGATTGCCCTCTTCGCCGCTAGCCAGACCGCATTCAGGACAACGAATGGCACACTGACGCAGACACTCACGCCAGACGAACTCAGAGGACGGATCACCAGCCTGCAAAGATTGGGCCAAGGGTTCGTGGTGGGGTCCAGTCTTTTTGTGGGATGGTTCGCGGGCGTTACGTCTGTAAGGCTGGCGCTAGCCGCGATGGGAATAGTGGGGCTTGCAGTCTCAATCGGCTACATGGTCTTTGCCGAGAGGCTGCGAACACAGGAGTAGGCTCACGCACGCCGCCCTTCCAGGTGCGCATCAGTCCCCTGCCAAGCTTGAGATTAGCTAGCGGCAGGCTTCAGACCGGCTCAGAATCTGGCGAGCGACTTCTTTGCCTCAAGGGTCATCTCGTACTGTCTGGGCCTCTGGTTTCCCAGCTCCAGGACCCCACGCTTCCCCATATGGGGAAGCAGGTCCCGCCTGAAGATGATGCCAAATGCAGGGCCGTCTGCCCCAGCTAGTTGGTGACCTGGGAAGTTCGAGCGGATGATCTGCTGGCAGTCAGTGCTCTTGAACTTGCCAACCGGCATGTCACGGATTAGCTGAAGAGCTATGCGTTCGATAACGGGCAGGTCACGGTGAACGCTCGGCCTTGGTCGATCATCATTGGTCGATCGGTCATCTTCCTCTGACTGATCTCCACCGTCAGAGTCAATCTCTGATACCGCATCCTCTTCGAGGTCTTCCTCCACGTCGTCATATTCGTAATCATCATCGTCCCAGACAGCGTACCTGTCGACGACGTGCACGTATCTCTCAGGAAAGAACTCCTGGAGGAGCGAGGACTTCGTATCTACTCGGTCTGTGAGTACCCAGAGGAACGGGACGGGATCACCAGGCGCGAGAGTCTGAAGGGTTATTACTTCCTCCGCGAGCTTGGCGTAAAGGGAGATGAAGTCACTGTCATCGCTCACGACTGCCACGTGGCTTACGCGATTATGATTAAAATCGCTAATCGCATCCACGGCAATGGCCATGTCGGCGGCGTTCTTCGTTGCTGCGAGACTATAGTGCTGAACGCCCTTCACGGTGACCGTAAGATCTCTAAAGGCGTCGCTGGCCCATACCTGCCATAGGTGTGCATGGTCTGCCCTTATATAGAGATTCAGTTTGGTGGGCTTGGGCAGTCTATCGGTGGGCCATCGGTGAATCAGCAGTAGCAAAACATCTTTTGCCATTTCCTGCAGATTCTGGATATCTGCGTAAATTCCGGTACTTAGATCGGCGATAATTTGTTCTTTTGCCATTTCTCGATTGTACCATCCTTGCGAACGAATTCACAAGCTGGCGACCGGCAATGCACCTTCGAACATTGCGCCGACAGATAGTCCGCTATGTATGCGATGGATTGCCTCTCCGAGTATTGAGGCAACCGAAATGACACGTGTCTTGTCCCCCAGTTTCTCCGGTCCGATCGGGAGCGAATCTGTGACCGCCATTTCGATGACCGGACTGTCCTGAACTAGTCGGGGAGCTTGGTCGCAAAGCACACCGTGAGTAACGGCGCAGTAGACCTCGTTGGCGCCATGAGCAACCAGCGCGTTTGCTGCAGCGACGACTGTCCCACCGGTCGTGATTTCGTCGTCGACTATGACTGCCTTCTTTCCCGCGACATCGCCGATAACCTGGTCTGCTACTACCTGATCGGTGTTGCCCAGGCGTCGTTTCTGTACGATGGCAATGTCCGCACCCAGGATGTCGGCAGTCTCGCGGGCGCGTTGTGCGCCGCCAACGTCCGTCGCCGCCACGACTACCTCTTTCCCGTTGCCGAACTGGCGCGCCAACATCGGAATTGCGGTTAGCTCATCGACGGGGATGCCAAAGAACCCTTGGATCTGACCGGCGTGGAGGTCCAGCGTCAGGACCCTGTCTGCCCCCGCGACTTCGATCATGGATGCTATCAGGCGAGCTGTTATGGGCACCCGGGGCTGATCCTTCTTGTCGCTACGGCCGTAGGCGTAGTACGGGAGCACGGCGGTGATACGACCTGCAGAAGCTCGCTTAAAGGCGTCCAGCATGATCATGAACTCCATGATGTGGTCGTTCACCGGCTCGCTGAAAGGCTGAACGATAAATACGTCGCGCTCGCGAACGTTTTCCAATATTTTCACGAACGTATTGTCGTTCTTGAACTTGAAGACGTCGATATACCCCGGCTGAATCCCCAGGTAGGAGCAAATGTCGCGGGTCAACTGCGGATGTGCGTTGCCCGTGAACACCTTAAGGTCTTCAGCAACCGGCATTGCGTTGCCTCCCTGAGGGCTGAGTCATAGGATCGCGAAGCCTTGAAATTGTAGCACAGCGCTTTGGCCTGGATTCAATACACACTGGGGGCCTGAATCGCTCGGTTTCGCCCCACTTCTGATTTCCTCTTCTGTTTGCCCTGCTATTGGTCGGGTGACTGGACAGAGTCCGTAATCTGCGGAGCCTGGATTCCAGACCAAGTCCCTGCTAGCCCATGGCCCTGAGTTTCCAGACGCCGACCAAGCTGTGTTAGCATACCCCAGCGTCTGCTAGGGGATCGTACGAACTCTCTGACCGTCGCGTCCCGGCCCAATTTCAATCGGGTTCGTCACCTGGATTATGACCACCGAAGACTATTCAAACATCCCCGAGAGACCGGCTCTTCGTCTTGTAGAGCCATTGTGGGTCGAGCATCTCGGCCAGCGGTTTCTTCACCTACGGGATCACTTGTCGATGTCCGATCTTACTGTCATGATTCCTGAAACGGTCGCCCCGGTGGTGACGCTCCTGGATGGATCGAGGACTCTGCCCGAGATCCGGTCTGCTCTTGCCCTACGCTTCGGACTGAGGGTACCCGACCAGGACTTGAGATCAATGGTCGGTCAGCTCGACCAGGCCCTGCTGATCGGAAACGGTGAGTTTCGTCGGGCCCGCAGGCAGGCCATTATTAGGTTTAGAGAGGCGGACCACCGGCCGCCGTCCCATGTCGGGGCGGTATATCCTGAGTCCGTCACAGCCCTTGAGACCACCATAGATGGCTGGTGTCGCGAGGTGAGTCCGAATGGTCCCGTCCCACGTCCGGGCGGTGACCTGGCCGGGATGCTGTGTCCACACATAGATTACAGCCGTGGACATGCCACATACGCTGGGCTTTGGTGTGACATCGAGACTGAACTGTCTGAGATAGAACTTGTGGTGATTCTGGGGACCGACCACTACGGGGGCTTGGGACAACTGACGCCCACTGTACAAAACTACGCGACGCCATACGGCACCCTTGAGACCGACAAAGACATCGTGAATACTCTCGCGAAGGCAATTGGAACCGCGGCGTTCGAAGAGGAATTGCACCACAGAACGGAGCACTCCATCGAGCTCGCCACCGTTTGGCTGCATCACTTTGCCCGCGGGCGCGACTTGAGACTAGTGCCTATCCTGTGCGGCTCTTTCCATGAGTTCACCAGCAGTGGAGCCGATCCTGATGATGTGCCTCACATTCCGGCGACGCTTCAGGTGTTGGAGAGCGTGATCTCCCAACGTAGGACTCTCATCATCGCCGCGGGCGATCTCGCACACGTCGGTCCCGCATTCGGAGACCCTCTTCCACTTGACGATGTAGCGAAGGCCAAAATCAGATCAGAGGATAGCCAGTCGATCTCCGCAATCTGCTCCGGAGACGCCAGGGGCTTTCTGGAAATCTCACGTAATGAGTCTGATCGGCGGAAGATATGCGGCCTACCCCCGATCTACTTGATGCTCAGGCTTCTGGACGGTTCGCGGGGGATACAAATTGGGTACGATCAGTGCCCTGCCGATCCGACGAACGGCTCTGTTGTATCAATAGCGGGCACTTTACTCTACCGTTGAACTCCCCTGAAAGTAGACTCCTGTAGATCTTTGCGGCGTCACACGCACGGTTACGGCTTACTTTAGTAGACTGGGATACTATTCTGTACAGGTGCATAGGACTATGGCACAGTCGATCAACTCCATACAGATAATCGGCGTCATGGGAATCCCTGAGATTCAGCCGGGCGACAGGCTCGGCTCAACCATAGTCGAGGCTGCGGCCGTTCAAGGCACTTCGCTCGAGACCGGTGACGTCGTTGTCGTTACCCAAAAGATCGTGTCCAAGGCTGAGGGTCGCCTGGTAAAGCTGTCAACTGTGGAGCCATCAGACTTCGCTCTCAATTTCGCCAGGATCGCTGGCAGAGACCCCAGGCTGGTCGAGCTGGTCCTTAAGGAGAGCAAGTCGGTCGTCAGGATGGATCCTGACCGCGGTGTCATCATCTCGGAGACTCATCACGGGTTCGTGTGCGCAAATGCAGGCATTGATCAGTCCAACATTCCCGGAGACGACGTTGTCTGTCTGTTGCCGGTCGATCCCGATGGTTCGGCCCGCCGGATCCTCTCCGACATACAAAGCGCATCGGGTGTGGAAACGCCTGTCATAATTTCCGACACGTTCGGACGCGCATGGCGTGAGGGGCACGTGAACTTCGCTGTCGGTGTAGCTGGAATGGATCCGATGATGGATTACAGGGGGATGCCGGACGCACAGGGACGGGAGATGCACGTAACGACGATTGCCGTCGCGGATGAGTTGGCAGCAGCAGCCGAACTCGTGCAGTTCAAGGCGATAGGTGTGCCCGTGTCAGTGATCCGAGGATACCCGTACCAAGGTAGTCAAGGCGACAGCTGGCAGTTGGTCCGTGAACGCTCCCGCGATATGTTCAGGTGACTAACCTGCCGCTCCGCACGTCAGATTCCCTACGCAGCCCTTCGCTTTCGGATGAACGCCTGCGGGCAGCCTTGGGCTGCATTTTCTCGAACTCCCGCAGCCTGACGCCCTCTGACAAGATTCATGCGAACGCGCCAATTTCTTCAGGGATGTGTATGGCGGAGTCCAGTGCGGAAATGCCCTTGCGCGTATCGGAGGCGAGTTTGGCCTTGTCAGACACTCTGAGCCTGCGCTTGAACAGCCAGTATGTGAACTCCTTGATTTCGGTCAGCGTCGTTACTGGCCTTTGGGAGATGCCTTCATTGTCTCGGAATGCCGTCAGAAGGTCTTCGTAACTTGAGCGGTATATCCTCTGGAATGTCGCGTCAGCGTGATCTGCGGCGTACTGCCGCCCGCTCGCGTAGAATCGCTTGCCAACTTCGTCTTCCACAGCGTTCTGGAGCGCGAATTCCACCTCAACACCGTAGAAATAGTTCAGGTAGGCGCTGTATTTGTCCGCCCCGAGAATTTCCTTGAACTTCGCTTCGTCAAAAGTTGAAGGAAAGCGTCCAAAGAAAAGCAGGGACTCCAGCTCGTCACGTGGAATCAATTCTCTCACTTCAAAGCAAAGACGATTGGCCAGAGTCAGCCAGTCGAACGCCTCAGCACCGATGAGATAGACGAGTCTGGTGTCCAGAAACGTCTCTTCTGGCGCCGTCCACGACGCCATCGCCTCGAGCAGGGCTGTTGGCCAATTCACCCCTTGTTCGAGCTTTGCCTTCAGATGGGATATCTCATCCGCGTCCGAAGGCTCCGTGTTGGAATTACACTCGCCCATACGTCGATAATGCCTTACTTCGAGCCGATTTGTCCAGTTTAAGCCACGAAAAGAACTGATTGGCCTCCATGCAGTTTACGATGTGGCGCGGCTCACATCCCCCTCGCCTGGCCAAGCGGGCTCCGTACTCCAAATTTCCTAGAGACTCAACTGTGTGGGCGTCGGTGTCGATTACGAGTGGTGCACCAACCTCGCGGGCACGCCGTATGTGTGTGTCCTTGAGGTCCAGCCGTTCCAGCGAGCCGTTGACCTCCAGTGCCGTTCCTGTATCGGCGGCGGCCCGGAAGATTGCCTCATAGTCTGCATCGACTGGTCTCCGCTCGCCTATCAGTCTTGTGGAGAGGTGGCCGATCACTGAGACATGTGGGTTCTTCATTGCGGAGATAATCCGCCGGGTCATTGTGTCCGAGTCCTGTGTCATCGCGCTGTGTACCGAGGCTACAATCCAGTCAAGTCCGGCCAAAACGTCGTCAGGATAGTCGAGTGTTCCATCTGCTCGGATATCCATTTCAGTACCGTGCAATACATGTATCCCGCCAACGTCCGAAGCGACCTGCCTGAGCCTCTCACCGTGCCTCTCGAGACGTTCAATGCTGAGGCCGTTGGCGATCCCCCGCCCTACGGAATGGTCCGTGACAGCAATGTATTCGAGTCCGCGATCGCGTGCGGCGCGGACCATTTGCTCCATTGAGTCGCGCCCGTCGCTCCAGTCAGTATGGGAGTGTAGGTCGCCCCTGATGTCCGAAACCTGAACTAGTGCAGCGAGGATTCCCTTTCTGGCTTCTTGGATTTCGGAGCCACCCTGCCTGAGCTCAGGAGGTACGAACTGAAGGCCGAGCCTTGCGTAAAGAGACACTTCATTCTCAAAGGTCTCAAGCGCGCCGGTTTCGAGGTCGGTCAGCCCGTATTCGTTCAGCGACAGTCCGAGCCCAGTGGCGACCTCCCGGAGCAGCACGTTGTGGTGTAGGTTTCCCGTGAAGTACTGGAGCATCGCGCCTAGGTTCTGAGCCTCAGCAACCCGAAGGTCAACCTGGATACCGGAATTCAGGATCACAGACGCCTTCCTGTCACCACGTCCAAGAACTTCATCGACAGTCCCCATCGTCGCCAGGGCCTCAAGGGCCGCCTGCGGGTCGTCGGTTACGCAAACGAGGTCCAGGTCGCCGACGGTCTCTTCGAACCTGCGTAGGCTGCCGCACACCACTAGTTTCGAGATGTCCGGACAGGTGGCTTCCAGGTATGCTGTAACCCGCTGGGCGGCCTCGATTGCGCGGGATATCGGAGTGCGGTCACTCTTTGAGCGTGCGAACTGGATTGCCCTGAGTATGTTTTGCGCGCTCTTGGAGCCCATTCTGGGGAGTGACTCGACCCTGCCGTCTTCAATCGCGGCCGACAGCTCTTCCACTGACGTGACGTCCAGTTCTTTCCAGACTCGCACCACCGTCTTCGGTCCAAGTCCAGGTATCTCGACAAGGTCGAGAATTCCCTCCGGGAACTCCCCCTTGAGCCGTTCCAGATAACTCATCTCCCCGGTCGTGACCAATTCGGAGATTTTGGCCGAGATTGCCTTCCCGATGCCAGGTATGTTGGTCAGGTCTTCTCCGTCCCCGATCATGGCGTCCAAGTCTCGGGGAAGGCGCTCGATGGTTCGTGCGGCGCGCTGATAGGCCCGAACAGTGAATCCCTTCTCACTCTTCATCTGAAGAAGACTGACGATGGTCTCAAATGCTTCGGCGATCTCTGAATTCGTAATGGCGTTGCCGGTGTTGCTCATTACTTATGTGCCGCCTGGGAAGCCCCGGAATACAAGATTGCCAACCGGACACTCGTCACGCCGCACAGCAGCGCTTGTACTTCTTGCCACTGCCGCATGGGCAGGGCTGGTTCCGGCCTACCTTGCGACCACCCTTTGCGCTTGGTGCTGTGGCTCGTATCGGCTGGGGAGCAGGTCTTTGACGTCTCGACCGGCTTCCGTTGGCAAAGGACTGACCCATCGTGACCTGAACGCGGAATATCGAGCGCGCAACGTCGCTTTGGATCTTCTGCTCCAGCAACTGGAATTGGTCCATTCCCTCCTTCCGGTACATGACCAGCGGATCGCGCTGGCCGTAGGCATGAAGACCGATACCCTGACGAAGGTTTTCCATGGTGGTAAGGTGCTGGACCCAATTGGTGTCGATCGAGCGCAATAGCAAGTGACGTTCGAGGTCGCGCATTACCTCAGGAGTGAGTGCAGCTTCCATCTCGTCATACGTCCGCTCGGCATGTTCGAGCAGACTGGACTCGACGGCGTCCACGTCCATTCCTATTAGGTAATCGTCATCAAAGAACTCTTCGGGAGGAGGTAGTATGGTGCCGACTTCAGCCAGGAACAAGTCGATGTCCCAGTCGGTCGGTCGGCTGTCACCGAGAGTGCCTGAAACGATTTCGCCGATCTGATCGGCCAGCATCTTTTGAATGTTTCCCTTGAGATCTGCGCCCGATAGGATCTTGTCGCGCTCTCCGTAAATTACCTCCCGGTGTGTGTTGACCACGTCGTCGAATTCTACGAGATGCTTGCGCATATCGAAGTGGAAGGCCTCAACTTTGACCTGCGCGTTTTCGATCGACTTGTTGATCATGCCGTTGTCTATTGGGACGTCCTCGTCGAGCCCGGCCCAGTCCATCACTGACCGGATTCTGTCTCCACCGAACCTGCGCACTAGCTCGTCATCGAGTGCAACGTAGAACTGTGTGGTTCCTGGGTCTCCCTGCCGTCCGGCGCGGCCCCTGAGCTGGTTATCGATGCGCCGCGCTTCATGCCGTTCCGTGCCGATGATATGTAGTCCTCCGACGTCGAGAACTCTCTGGTGATCGGCCTCCCACCGGCGTGATCCCGAACCGTTGATGTCGGCGCTTCCCCCCAGCACAATATCTGTGCCACGGCCCGCCATATTTGTCGCGACGGTAACTGCGCCGGGCTTGCCCGCTTGGGCAACTATCGACGCCTCCTTCTCGTGCTGCTTGGCATTGAGAACTTCATGTGGAACCCCCTTCCGCTGAAGCATTTCGCTGAGCAGCTCGGACTTGTCAATGTCCGCTGTGCCGACCAGGACAGGCTGGCCGGCGTCGCGGCGGCGTTCGATCTCGGCGACGACAGCCCGGTATTTCGCCTTCTGGTCTCTATATACCAGGTCGCCGGTATCATCCCTCACCATTGGTCGGTTAGTTGGGATGCTGACGACATCCAATTTGTATATCTTGTCGAACTCTTCCGCCTCTGTCGCGGCAGTTCCCGTCATACCGGAAAGCTTGGCGTAGAGCCTGAAGTAGTTCTGAAGGGTGATTGTCGCGTAGGTGATCGACTCCGGCCTGATCTTCACACCTTCCTTGGCCTCGATGGCCTGGTGAAGGCCGTCCGAGTAGCGACGTCCCACCATCAGTCTGCCCGTGAACTCATCTACGATGACGACCTGCCGGTCCTGCACTACGTAGTCTCGGTCGCGCTGAAAGATGATCTGAGCCTTCAACGCGTTCTCCATATGGTGGACTACACCGAAGTTCTCCGGCCCGTACAGGTTTTTGATGCTAAGAGTACGCTCAAGTTTGGAGATACCGTCTTGGGTTAGAGCAACGGTGCGATGCTTCTCATCGACAGTGTAGTCCTGCTCGGTTCGCAGAGTAGGTGCTACGCGAGAGTACCGCACGTAGTCACGCTGTGACATGTCGGCTGGGCCGCTGATTATTAGCGGTGTTCGAGCCTCGTCTACGAGAATATTGTCCACCTCATCGACAATCGCATATCCAAGCTCGCGTTGCACTCGTTCGTCGCGGTTCGTCACCATGTTGTCGCGGAGGTAGTCGAACCCGAACTCGTTGTTGGTGCCATAGGTGATGTCGGCTCTGTAGGCCTCGTGCCTGGTTGCCGACCTCATATGTTCGAACCCCTTTTCGCCTTCTGTGTATTCGGGGTCGTACACCAGCGCCTTCTGGTTCTGCAACGCTCCAATCGTGACTCCGAGCCTGGCGTAAACCGCCCCCATCCAGTGAGCGTCACGACGAGCGAGGTAGTCGTTCACTGTCACGACATGAACGCCCTTGCCCGTTAGCGAGTTGAGATAGGCCGGGAGCGTCGCAACCAGCGTCTTGCCTTCCCCAGTTCTCATTTCAGCGATCTTGCCCTGGTGCAGGACGATTCCGCCGATTAGCTGTACATCGTAATGGCGCTGGTCAAGTGCACGCTTCGCCGCCTCTCTCGCCGCGGCGTACGCTTCTGGAAGAATTTCGTCGAGGCTCTCCTCTCCCGCAGCCCGCTGACGGAACTCGTCCGTCTTCTCGCTCAGTGCATCCTCGTTCAGCCGCTCGAACTCGCGCTCGTGGCTGTTGATCCTATCAACCTCTGGTTGGAGCTTGGCGATCACCTTTTCGTCGGAGCCGCCGAACAGCTTGGCAACGGACTTAAACATGTCTCTCATCACCCCCGTCTTGCAGCGTAGATTAGCCTGCGCCGTGATACGGGCAAGGCACCACCCATTATATCCGAACACCACAGTTCACGGGGGCGCCCTGTCTTTTGCCCCCTGTGTTAACCTATTCGCCAGCCTACTAGGAGAACCACACATGGTCGATCACACTCTTTTCAAACCTGATGCCATTGACCCGGAGACAGCGAATTTCAACGCTGAGCTGGCAGAGTTGTTGGCGCAGTCTCCTGCGGCAAACGAGGTTCCCGTCGAAGAGACAAGGAGCGCCCGCGAGGAGGGCAGAGGGGTTGCAGGACCTTTGGTGCTGTCGGACATGGCAGACCAGCGAGTTATCCAAGGACCCCACGGGCCGATTACGCTGCGAACGTTCGTGCCGGAGCAACCGCGAGGAGTGTATTTGCACATCCACGGAGGTGGCTGGGTTCTAGGTAGAGCGCATCTTCAGGATCCCCGCAACGAGAATATTGCTCAGACTTGCTCAGCCGCTGTCGTCAGCGTGGACTACAGGCTTGCTCCCGAGTATCCCTACCCCGCACCCTTGGATGACTGCGAAGCTGCCGCCGTATGGGTGGTCGAACACGCGAAGTCCGAGTTTGGTGTAGACAGCATCGTGATTGGGGGAGAGTCGGCGGGAGGACACCTCTCGGCCACCACCATACTGCGGATGCGCGACAGGCACGGTTACACTGGATTCTCGGGTGCCAATCTCGTCTATGGTGTATACGATCTGGCCATGACTCCCTCACAGAAAAACTGGGGCGAGCGCCCCCTCGTGCTTAGTACGCCGATCATGGACTGGTTCTACGATCACTTTGTGCCCACTGAGATACGCCGCGATCCCGATGTGTCTCCCCTGTACGCGGATCTTCATGATCTTCCCCCTGCCCTCTTTACTGTCGGCACACTTGACCCGCTCTTGGATGACACTCTATTCATGTACCAGCGGTGGATGGCTGCTGGCAATGAGAGCGAGCTCAGGGTGTATCCCGGCGGTCCCCACGGATTCGATGGGCACCCTACTAAGCTGGCTGAGACGGCCCGGCAAAGAATGAACGAGTTTATCGCCTCCCACCTGTGAAGAATGAACGTGCACTAAGGGAGACCCGAGCTAGTCGGGGCCACGATCTTGTACACCTGGAATCTTTCGCCGGCCCACTGAGGTTATTGACTTCCTGCAAGGTCGAAGTCCCCCAGGTGCGCCGCCCTGATATCGAGGAATGATGACTATTTTGCGCAGCCTGCTGTTCGTGCCGGGTAACACACCGCGGATGCTGGACCGGGCAATCGGTCTCAGACCGGACGCCTTCGTCCCTGACATGGAAGACTCTGTCCCTTGGGACGAGAAGGCGAACGCCCGAGGTGTGACTGCGGCATACATCCCCGAGTTGGCTGCCACCGGAGTGCCGGTCATACCACGGGTCAACTCCCTGGACACGGGTCTTCTGGAGGATGACCTCTCAGCGGTGGCTGGTCCTCACGTCTACGGCGTATCGGTCGGCAAGATGGACAACCCCGAAATCGTCGCAGAAGTAGCCAGGTTACTAGACCGTGCGGAATCAAAGGCCGGGGTCGAGAGTGGAGCCATCCGACTTGTGCCGTGGATCGAGTCCGCCGAGGCCATCGTCAAGGTGTACGACATCTGCAAGTCTTCTGACCGGATCGTAGCAGTCGCACTTGGGGCTGAAGACTTCACCAACGACATGGAGATTAAGCGAACTGACGGCGACTCAGAGCTTGCTTACGCGCGCGGGGCAATAGCCGTAGCCGCGCGCGCGGCGGGTGTATTGGCGCTGGACACCCCTTTCTTCGCCTTTCGCGATCCTGTAGCTCTCAAGGCAAACTCGGAGATGTCCCGCGCGATCGGATTCAAGGGCCGATTCGCCATCCATCCAGCGCAGTTGGACATAATCAACGGAGTGTACTCTCCCTCGGAGGACGAGGTGGCCCAGGCGCGTAGGGAGATCGAGGCTTTTGAAGAGGCGGTGGCTATGGGACGTGGGTCCACTTCTCTCGATGGAAAAGTCATCGACGTGCCTGTAGTCAAAAGAGCCCATGCGCTACTGGATAGGGCCAAAGCGATGGGTCTGACTGTGGCCGACAGCGAATGACTGTCTGACTTCAACCTCGACGGGGTCGGTTTCGGTCGTCGGAATCCAGCATGATCGTGACGGGGCCATCGTTGTGGAGGCTCACATTCATGTAAGCCTGGAAGCGGCCGGTCTCTACGGTCAGCCCGGTCCCCCGAAACGCATCCAGTGTATCGGCGAACAGGCCAGCCGCCTCTTCGGGTACAGCTGCCCTGCTGAAGCTCGGCCTTCGTCCCCGTCTCGTATCGCCGTATAACGTGAACTGACTGACTGCAAGCAACTGAGCGTCTGTATCCAACGCCGAGAGATTGAATCGCCCTTCGTTGTCTGAGAAGATTCGCAGGTTTACGACCTTGGAGACGATGTAGTCAATCTCGTCCTGACTGTCTGTCTCGGCCACGCCCAGAAGAACAACGAGTCCTGGGCCGATCTGACCCAGGACCTCACCGTCCACTGTAACGGATGCCTGCGTGACACGCTGGATCAGCGCGCGCATTGGCTATTCGCTTTTGGAAACGGACGCCGACTTGGCCTCTGACTTGGTCTCACTCGACTTGTCTGAGCTCTCAGACTTGCCGCCTTCGGACGGCTCACTGTCGGACGACTTCGACTCTGGCCGGTCCGGATTTAGCCCGTGGTTGCCACGGCCTTTTCCGTAGTCCGTAACGTACCAGCCACTGCCCTTGAAGATCACCGGGGGAGCGTGAATCTTGCGGTTGGACTTGGCGCCACACTTGACACAGTCCTGTACCGGATCGGAGTCAAAGCTCTGGCGCAACTCAAACTGGTGGCCGCATGCCGTGCAGCGATAGTCGTACCTCGGCAAGTTCCCGCCTCCCGTTAGTCTGAATCGTTAGCAGTGCCTTTTCAAGACTGCTAATCACCTCGATAAATCTAGCATCGGGGACTGCGGGTGTCAAACCTCTAATGGCCGCAGCGCGTTTACCTCATGTACAATCACCGCTTGAAATCCAACACTTACCAGAAGGTCTAAAGTGCCATAATGCAGCATCTAAGACACCTGATTAACACCACTCACCTCACTCGTGAATGGGTGGAAGGAGTGTTGTTCCCCCTTTGCGATGAGCTCAGAGCAGGCGACGATGTACCGGCCTCCATGAGGGGTAAGGCCTTGTACTGCCTATTCTACGAGCCTAGCTTCCTCACGCGTACGTCGTTCGAGAGAGCGGTCGGACTGCTGGGAGGTCAGGCGTACCATACCGAGGACGCGTCTCAGTTCTTCCCCGTCCACAGTTCTAGATTCGTCGACGACATCACGAGTATCCTCGCAAGCCTTAAGATGGACGTTGTCGTCGTACGGAGCGGAGACCCACATGTGACCGAGCGTGCCGCTTCCGTGGACGCGATGCGCGTTGTAAACGGCGGGAGCGTCGACGATCACCCGACTCAGGCACTGGCCGACCTGTACACAATTCAACGCGAAATTGGCGGAATCGACGGACGCACTGTGGCGATCGTCGGTCGCCTCGAACATCGAAACGTCTCCGCATTGCTGAAGGGACTCGCCGTATTCGACGACGTTTCTGTCGTGCTGGTTCCGTTCAGCGGTCAGGCTTCGGCCGATGTCGTTGATTACTGCACGGAAAGAGGTATACGGTTCAACAGCAGCGATGGTCTGGGCGTATTGAGCGAAGTGGATGCAATTTATCTGAACGGACCCAGGACGGCCGCCCACATGGAGCTGCTCAAGTCCAGGGGACGAGGCAGGCTCGTCATTGACAGGGAGTTCATGGATTCGCTTAGGCAGCACGCGATAGTCATGGACCCTATGCAGCGCAGCGGCGACTTCATGATTGACGTCAGCGATTCGAGGCTCGCATTCTACAGGCAGGCTGAGAATGCACTGTACGTTAGAATGGGCATCCTCTCGGAGATGTTTCGGACTTAGGTCTCCTGAGTCAGCCTACGGCCGCCGACCTCACCAAGCGCGTGATAAGGGGCGTTAATGCCGGGCCAAGACCCAGGATCATGCGAGCCAGGCGGCGATGTCCTACCGTCCCGATGATCGTTCTGCTATGCCAATCGAACGAGAATCCAGGAGCGGCCATAATCTCTGCCAGCACGTCGTCCGACAGGAACACGTCCATCAGCTCCTCCTTTTGTGCATCGCTCATCGATTCGAACAGTCTGCGGGCGTGGTACCCCACTTCGAGTTCCCGGCCGAATTCACGCTTCCACCGCTGTTCGTATTTTTGTAATGCAAGGGCCGACAGGTCTCCCGAGTCAATGACCTCGCGGGCCGTCTCGGCCGCAATCAGGCCGGATATCATACCGTAGTAGATGCCCCCGCCTGTGGTCGGCTTTGTGAATCCGGCCGCGTCACCCAGGACCATAAGCCGGTCCGCAGAAGTGACCGCCAAGGGTCTGACAGGGATTCCCCAGCGACTGAACTCGTGCGTGCCTGCCTCTATCTTGCCTTGGCGACGCAGCCGGTCGAGGAGAGAGTCTAGACAAACGGGACGCCTTTGACGCGAGATTGTTCCTACGAGCCCTTGTGATCGGGAGATTGGGACAAGCCAACCTATGGACTCAGGTGCCTTTCCACCGCCGATGAAGACCTCCACCCCGTCAACGCCGTTGGTTTCCACGGCTACCTGCTGACCGTATATATAGTCCTGCTCTCGCCTGTCACGCAGCCCGGCCATGCGGGTCAGCGGCGATCTAAACCCCGTCGCGATCAGCAGCAGTCGGCCTTCGAATCGCTCCACAGCTGTCCCTCGCCGAGTTGACACGCTAATCCCGTGGCGCGTTCTGTCAACCGCCGTAGCCCTGTAGCCTATGTGATACTGTGCGCCGCGCGCCGCCGCGTTGGCAGCCACTTCGCCGACGTATGCGACACGGTCAACGATCAATGCTTGAGTGCCGCCCCGCTCGACCCTGTAGCAACGGCCGGAGGGCGAGTGGATAAGCGCGGACCTGACCTCCCGCCTCACATGGCGCGGCGAAACGGGAAACCGGCGGGCGCATTCAATCCCAATGACGCCGGTACAGAGCTTGTCGCCAATCCGCTCTCGGTAGTCAATTACGGCGGTCTCTACACCGTGTCTGGCAAGATCGAGTGCGGCGGCATTGCCGGCTGGCCCGGCCCCGACTATAAGTACGTCGTACAAATGGCTATCTCGCATTGGACGTATGCGGCCCCTTGACCGAAGCGTGGGGCACACCGTCCGAATACTAGCGCACGGGTATTCGGAGCGACAAGCCAGACTCCCCGTGTTCACCACCATGGCCCGCCGTTCGCAGGCGGAATTGCGCGGCCTTTGCGGTCAGCTTATAGTAACGTTAAATGTCAGGAAGGCTCATGGATCCAGAGTCACTCAAACTTGTCGAGTCCATTCATCGCACTGCAGGCATGACCTCGCTGGTGATAGCGGGCGCCGGGTCGCAGGCAATTAACGCAATTCTCGGTGTTGCCGGAGCATCGAGAACTGTCTTGGATATCCAGGTTCCGTACGCTTCTTCAGCAGTCGTAGATTATCTAGGCCGGGAACCTGGGCAGTACGTATCCACCGATGCCGCCCTGGCTCTCGCCAGAGCCGCGTACTTCCGTGCTGTGAAACTCCGCGAAGATCGGGAACCGGTCTTCGGAATAGCCTGCACGGCGACCATCGCCACCGATCGACCCAAGCGTGGAGACCACAGATGCCATGTCAGCGTTTATGGTCCAACTAGCTGGAGGTCGGCATCGCTCACCTTCGTCAAAGGCCTCAGAAGTCGGGATCAGGAAGACGCCGTGGTCAGCAGTCTTATCTTGAACTCCATAGCGGAGACCCTAGGCATCCAACAACTGCTTAACTTGAATCTGTCGCCCCATGAGGCCGTTCAGACAGATTCACATTGCCTCGACGACCCCCTTGATGCTCTGGCGACAGGCCATGTCGGCCATGTCTTCATCGATTCAGAGGGCCGACAGTATGCCGATGCGCGTTTCAGCGGTGGAATCGTTCCGGGTTCTTTTAACCCCAGGCACAGCGGCCATGACCGGCTGGCACGGGTGGCGTCCGACCTGCTGGGATCCCCAGTGGCATTCGAGCTGTCTATCAAGAACGTTGATAAACCTGAACTCGAACTGTCTGAGGTCAGGCGTCGCCTCAACCAGTTCCGGGGACATGGGAGCGCGATCGCCACGCGCGTGCCGGTATTCTATGAGAAGGCCCGACTACTACCCGGGTGTACATTTGTAATCGGATTCGACACGCTCGTCCGCCTCGTAGATCCCAAGTACTACGGGGAGAGTCCGGCCCAGATGATGTCTGCGTTTCTTGAGATGCGCTCACTGGGCTGCTCGTTCCTGGTGGCGGGAAGAGTTGAGCGAGACAGTTTTAAGACCCTCGATGACGCCGAAGTGCCCTCCGATCTCATGGACATGTTCACTGCGATTTCAGAGTCGATGTTTCGAGAAGACATTTCGTCTACCCAGATTAGATCGGCGGCATACTGGCCGGAGTCGTCATGAGTTTCAAGGATCTGCGGGAATTCATTGAGCTGCTGGAGCGGTCCGGTGAGTTGATGCGAATAGACGCAGCGGTTGACGCGGAGTTGGAAGTCACTGAAATTACCGACCGCATGGTGAAGACCGGGGGCCCTGCCCTGCTCTTCTCCAATGTCAACGGCCACGACGCTCCTCTTCTCATCAACACCTTTGGCACCCATCGGCGGGTGGCACTGGCTCTGGGAGTCGATCACATAAATGAGCTGGTAGGGCGCGTCAGAAGCCTCATTGGTATGGTGCAGACTCCGCCGACAGGCATTGGTGGCAGACTACGGGCATTGGGAGACATCGTCGGCATGGCGAGATCGCAGCCTCGAACCGTACGCACAGCGCCATGTCAGGAAGTAGTACTGACTGGCGACGCCGTTGACTTGTACAGGATGCCTATAATCACCTGTTGGCCTGGAGATGCCGGTCCCTACATCACATTGCCGCTGGTGATCAGCCGCGATCCCGAATCGGGCAGGCGCAACGTGGGCACCTACCGAATGCAGGTGTTCGACCGGAACACCACGGGCATGCACTGGCAGACGCACAAGGTCGGAGCGAGGCACGACAGGCGCGCGCGTGAGCAGGGCTTGGAACGACTGGAGGTTGCGGTCGCGCTTGGAGCAGATCCGACCACAATGTGGACCGGTGCCATGCCTCTACCCCCGGACATGGACGAACTGGCAGCCTCCGGTATCATCCGCGGTGAGCCCGTCGAGGTAGTCCGGTGCAAGACAGTCGATCTGGAAGTCCCTGCCCACGCTGAGTACATCCTGGAAGGCTACGTAGTACCTGGCGAGACGCGGGATGAGGGCCCATTCGGAGACCACACTGGATACTACTCCCCGCCCGAACCGTATCCCGTGTTCCACGTAACCGCAATGACACATCGTCGCAACCCAATCTATCCCACGACAATGGTGGGTCGACCCCCGACAGAAGACTTCTTCATGGGAAAAGCGGCTGAGCGCGTCATGCTTCCGATTATGCAGATGGCACTACCTGAGATCACGGACGTCAATATGCCAGCCGAGGGAATCTTCCATAATCTCGTCATCGTGTCGATTCGCAAGGAGTATCCCGGACATGCGCGAAAGGTAATGCATGCGCTTTGGGGGCTCGGCCTGATGATGCTGGTGAAGACCATCGTAGTTGTCGACCACTTCGTCGATGTGCAGAATCTATCCGAAGTGGCCTGGAGAGTAACCAACAACATCGATCCTGCCACTGACTTTGTATTTGCCGACGGCCCGTTAGACGACCTGGACCATGCAACGCCAACGCCGAAATTCGGGAGCAAGGTCGGTGTGGACGCGACCGCCAAATTTGCAGGCGAGGGCAGAATTCGAGATTGGCCCCCGGACATCGTTATGAGCAAGGAAATCAAGCTACTCGTTGACAGCAGGTGGCAGGAGTACGGGTTCTGAGCACGGCGGCAAACACATCGGCAATATGGCGCAGGGCCTCCATGTTCCTTGACGCCATCAAGTTCCACGAGAGCATATTCGCTCTGCCGTTTGCTTACATCGGAATGACCCTGGCCGCGGACGGCTTTCCCGGTTGGGCCACGTTCGGTTGGATTACCCTGGCGATGGTGACCGCTCGCACCGTCGGTATGTCAGCGAACCGGGTAATAGACAGGCACATCGACGCTATGAATCCCAGGGCTGCAATGCGACACATTCCGCAAGGTCTGTTGAGTGCCCGTGAGATGACCTCCCTGGCGCTGGTTTCCTTTTGCATCTTCCTCTTCGCCGCCTGGCAGCTCAATACGCTGGCCCTCGTTCTGGCCCCGGTTGCGGCGGCTTATCTCACTCTCTACCCGTACACCAAGCGGTTTACTTGGGCAGCAAACTTGCTGCTGGGGTGGGCGCTTGCCATATCTCCGTCGGCAGCCTGGATTGGAGTGACCGGCAGCCTGGCCCTCGAGCCTGTGCTGATGTCGTTTGCTGTAGCGCTGTGGGCAGGGAGCTTTGACATCATCTATCACACACAGGACGTTGAGTTCCATCGTCAGAACGGACTGCACTCTGTAGCTTCCCGCTTCGGGATCGTCAAGGCATTTGCGATCGCTAGAACATTGGACGTATCTGCCGTCGTTTGCCTCGTTGTATTGGGCATTTGGATGAGTCTTTCCTGGCCCTACTTCTTGTCGTGCGTGGTTGCGTGCGGAATTCTCGTGTACAAGTACATTCTCGTCTCCCCGACTGACCTGTCACGTTTGGGCGTAGCGTTCGGACGGATAAATGCCTACGTGTCGACTACTATGTTGGTCGGGACAGTCTGCGCCGTGTACGTCGGATGAATTCGCTTAACGCAGAACGCTTGGAGACGCGCGAATTGCCAGTGGTTGTCGGAATCACCGGCGCGAGCGGTTCGATAGTTGCCCACCACACCATTGACGCCCTGCTGCTGAAGCGTGTCCCTGTGATCGCGTCGGCGTCGGCCGCAGCGAGGATCGTGTGGAAGCAGGAGGCAGACGAGTCCTTCGGTGCGGCAATAGAGAGATGGTCAGACTCGGGCATATTCGAATACTACGCTCCACAGGAGATTGCGGCGCCCGTCGCGAGCGGCACGTTTCCAGTTCTAGGAATGGCGATTGCGCCATGCAGCATGGCGACCGTTGCCGCGGTAGCGCACGGTATGTCTGACAACCTGATCCGCCGGTCAGCGGACGTGACGATCAAGGAACGCCGCCCCTTGGTGATTGTGCCCAGGGAGTCTCCCCTCAGCGCGATCCATCTGGAGAACCTCACGAAACTGGCCACCCTCGGAGCGATTATTATCCCCCCTGAACCTGCATTCTACCTGCGTCAACAGAGCATTGAAGACGTAGCTGAATTCGCTGCTCAACGCACCCTCATGGCGTTGAACATCACGTCTCAACTCCCGGAAAAGTTTCAGTATCGGGGATAGCGCCTGCGTTCCTTGTGGTTGTGCCCGCTTAGTCCACTGGCTACAATTGCGTGCCAGATGTGACAGCCAAGGAGCGGCATGACTATGATCTCCTCACTCGACGCAGCAAAGGCAATCAGCGACGTTAGGGGCGACGCCGTTGTCGTAGGCACCATGACTCCCAACAGGTACTGGGAATCGGTCTCTGAAAAGCCCGATCTTGACCTGCCTGTCTTCGGTGCGATGGGCAAGGCCTCGTCAGTCGCGCTGGGGATCGCGCTGGCTCAGCCAGACAAGAAGGTCCTCTGTCTCGACGGCGATGGCGCGCTCCTGATGAACCTCGGCACACTCGTTACAATCGCTGAGACCGCTCCGTCGAACCTCGTTCACTTCGTCTTTGAAGACGGCGTGTACTTCACCACCGGCGGTCAGCCAATACCAGGTTCCGGCAAGTTCGACTTCGCAGCGATGGCCCGAGATGCCGGATTCCAACACACCTATGAGTTTAGCGACTTTGAGGATCTGGCTAGTGAGCTGCCTCAGATCGTGGCGCAGCAGGGCCCGGTGTTCGTGTGTCTGAAGGTCAATCACCCGCCGACTCCGCCACCGTTCTACATGGGTAAGACGGGGCCGAAAATGCGTGACTTGGCCGAAACGCTACAGGCAGATTAGCGCTCCCCACCATGTTCGACTTTCACACGCACACGTTTCTGAGCGACGGAGTTCTCTCACCCATTGAGCTTATACGTCGGGCTATTCATGCCGGGTATCGTGTCATGGCGATCACGGACCACGTGGGTCCGGGAAACATGGAATTTATCCTCAAGACGCTGATTGCCGACTGTGAGATGGCCAGATCCCGCTGGGACATCCTGGCCCTGCCCGGCGTCGAGATTACGCACACGCCTAGTGAAGACATCGATAGACTGGCGCGCGAGTGTAGAAGGCTGGGCGCGGCGGTGGTTAACGTTCATGGTGAGACGATAACCGAGCCCGTCGTAGAAGGGACCAATTTGGCCGCTGTTTCCAGCGGGCAAGTGGACATCCTCGCTCATCCAGGTCTGATCACGTTGGAGGAGGCCAGGATAGCAGCCCACAACGGTGTCTTCCTGGAAGTGTCGGGACGTAAGGGCCATGGAATGGCCAATGGGCACGTAGTTAAGACTGCCCGAGCCGCTGGAGCGAGTATGCTTCTCGACTCCGACGCCCACGCCCCTGAAGACCTCCTCAGCCGCGAATTTGCAATGAAGGTCGCCCGAGGATCGGGTCTCGATCATGAGGATGCCGTGTCCCTGCTCGATTCAGCTCCCTTCGGTCTGCTGGACAGAGTGGGAGTGAGCCGAGATCGGGTACCCGTTCCCCGAGCATGAAGTGGGCAACGAGGAATTGCCCACTTATTCTGTCAGTTGACGTGGCCTTAGTCAGGCAACACTACCGACTCAGGATCCTCGTCCCGGATGACTCTGGCCGCGTTGTACGTCGCGAAAGTGCGACTCTTCTCGCCTGATTCTTGCGTAAATGACGCGAGGTGAGGAGTGACGAGTACGTTGTCCATCTTGAGGAGCGGGTTGTCGACAGGTGTTGGCTCCTCTTCGAGTACATCCAGTCCTGCCTGAGCTATCTTTCCGGCTTCTAGCGCCCGGATCAGAGCGGCCTCGTCCACGACAGGCCCACGACAGGCGTTGATGAAAACCGCGGTCGGCTTCATCAAGTCAAATTCTCGGTCGCTGATCATGTGGTACGTCGGCCCGCCGAGCGGAACGTGCAGCGAAATGATGTCAGACTCCTCGAGTAGCTCGTCGAGCGATACTCGTCTCAGATTCAGCTCTTCCTCAATGCCTGCTTCGGGATCGACGACGTCGGAGTAGATGATGTCGCACTCCCAGCCCTGGAGCCTGCGGGCGACGCGAGAGCCGATTCGGCCTAGTCCGACAATGCCGACGGTCTTGCCCTGGATCTCGTTGGCCTGGGAGAACCACGCCTGCCTGATGTCTGCGGCCCACTCGCCCGCCTTCACGGCATTGAACTGCAACTGCATCTTTCGTATGGTGCTGACAAGGAGGGCAATTGTGTGCTCGGCGACTGCCACCGCGTTGCCCCCGCCGTTGTTCGACACGCGGATGCCCATCTCACCCAGAGCCGTCTTGTCCAGCATATCGGTGCCGGCGCTCGTGGTCTGCACAAGCTTCAGGTTCGGTGCTCGACTCGCGACTTCCACTGTTACGGGTGCCCCTGCCACAATGGCAACCTGCGCGTCCTGCAACTCCGCGGCCTGGTCGTTGAGCGATTGAGTTGAGTCCACCCATCCCACTTCGACACCCTCAGGCGCAACCCTCTGAAAGTCGGCCAGCTGTGAATCGTTCGGTCCGTAAATGATTACCTGTGCTCCCATCTTGGCTCCTGTTCCTTAGATTTTTCTATACAAAGTTCCGAGGCAGCCCGATTATACGGTCGCAGTAGATGCTGGGCAAATTGAGTAGCCCGTCGGCACTGAACCGTACAGTGAACCGAGGCTCTGGACACACTATGTGGCCAATCGTCGAACCTGTATAATTCGGCACTGCAGCATACAGATCAGATAGATAGGAGGGGGCGTTGGCCGGAGCATTGAGCGGTGTCAAAGTCTTGGACTTGACTCACCATATTGCGGGGCCTTACTGTACGAAACTTCTCGCCGACTTCGGTGCAGAGGTCTTGAAGGTAGAGCGACCCGGTTCAGGTGATCCTGCGCGCAGCATGCGGCCGTTCGCGGGTGACGACCCCCATCCCGATAAGGGACTCCCCTTTCTGTACCTTAACACCAATAAGCGTTCAGTCACGCTCGACTTGAAATCCGTCACCGGTCAGAAGCTACTCAGACAGTTGGCCGAAGAAGTTGATCTAATTGTCGAGAACTTTCGGCCCCGCGCGTTGCCAGCCTTCGGCCTCACCTATGAGTGCCTAAGTGCCACTAACTCATCCCCCGTAATGGTCTCAATCTCGAACTTCGGGCAAACCGGCCCATATCGGGACTACGAGGCGACCGACATAGTTGAGTACGCTCTCAGCGGCATTCAGTACATCTTCGGAGACAACGATCGCGAACCGCTCAAGCACGGATTCAACCAGGCGCAATTCAAAGCCGGCACGGACGCAGCCTCAGCCGCGCTAATTGCACTTTATCATCGAGCCATGACTGGCACCGGTCAGTGGGTCGACATATCCATCCAGGAGTGCATTGCGACCGGATTGCGAGATACTACGTCATCATTCGCGTTTACTGGCGCCGTCAAGTGGCGGCGGCCTGGCGAAGCTGGCGAGTTGCCGCGATCACCCGTGGCCACCAACGACGGATACATCGTCCCGATTGCGTTCGGTGGGGTGGACTGGGATGCAACGGTCGAATTTCTTGAGTCCGAGGAGCTCGCCCACAAACGATTCTCAACCGCAGAGGGCCGCATGGAGAACGCCGCGGATCTCGACAGGATTCTGCGTGACGCGTTCGCGCAGTATGGTAAAGAGGACCTGTTCTACCGAGCCAATCGTCGCAGAGGCCTGATATATGGCATAGTCCAGGACGCCGCCGAGCTTCACGAGAATCCGCAGTACAAACACCGGGAGTACTTCGTGGAGGTCGATCATCCAGTCGTGGGCAAAGCCAACTATCCTGGCGCACCGTTCGGTATGTCGAAAACGCCTTGGTCGGTTAATGGGCCAGCGCCAGTGCTGGGTCAGCACAACATCGAGGTTTATGTGGATCAACTGGGCTTGTCGAAAGAAGAACTGGCCCAACTCGTAGCAGCGGGGGTGGTGTAGTTATGACGTCACCCAAAGCCCTGGACGGTCTGCGAATTGTTGAAATGGGCCAGCTCATCGCGATACCGTTCGCCACCAAAATGCTAGGCGACATGGGTGCCGAGGTGGTCCGCATCGAATCCTGCACGCGCATGGATGGCTACCGTGGCGCTGGATTCTATAAGAACGACGGATCTGGCGAATTCTGGAACCGCGCTGTCAACTTCTACGAGCAGAACAGGGGCAAGCAGAGCTTGACTCTGGACCTCGCCCAACCCTCAGGAATTGAAACACTGATCGAACTGATAGCCGTGAGCGACGTGTTCGTTGAGAACTTCACGCCCCGCGTGATAAGCAATTTTGGCTTGGAATACGACGACATGCGGAAGGTGAAACCCGACATCATCATGGTCTCATCTACAGGCTACGGCCACACCGGCCCATGGAGCGGTTTCGGAGCTATTGGCTATGGCACCGAGGCGGCGTCCGGCCTCGCTGCCGTTACCGGGTATATCGACGGTCCGCCCTCGATTCCAGAGTTGCCCTACGCAGATTACACCGCTGGCGAACACACCGTCTTCGCTATCATGGCGGCTCTCATGCACAGGGCCGAAACCGGGCAGGGCCAGTTTATCGACGTCTCCCAGACCCAGACCCTCACTGCTACCGTGCCCGAGCCCCTATTGGATTACGCGTTCAACGGACGTGTCACTGGCACATCAGGTAACCGGGACGACAGGTGGGCCCCACAGGGGACCTATCCATGCATAGGTGAAGACGCCTGGATCTCCCTGAGTGTGAGATCAGACAGTGAGTGGACTGCCCTGTGCGGAGTACTGGAACGACCCAAGTGGGTGAGCGACACCCGATTTGCCGATGGTCTTTCAAGGTTCAGAAACCACGATCTCATTGACACACTGGTCTCCGAAGTCACGAGCAATTGGTCCGCAGATGAGTTACAGGGCGCGCTGCAGGCGGCCGGTGTCCCGGCTGGCGCTGTATTGCACGGCAAGGCGCTCCTTTTCAATGAACACTTGAACGCTCGCGGTTTCTATGAAGTCGTCAGTCACACCGAATCATCTGGAATGCCTCCCCTGCCCTATGCCAGCCGACCGTGGAAATTCGGCGAGACTCCAGGCGAGATCAGGTCTGCCGCACCGACCCTTGGAGAACACAACCGCTCCATCCTCTCCGATCTTCTTGGACTCGAGGATGTGCGAATCGCTGAAATGAGAGACTCAGGTGTGATAGGCACCAGTCCCGTAATTCCGAGGGCATCACGACAGGCCTCCAACGAGACGCTGCTGTCTCAGGGCCGCATAGTGAGGTGGGAAACCGACTTCGAAGAACAGGTGAGACGGAAGTTCGTCGACCGGTAGTGGATCCGGCACAGGCGGGTTGCCCGCATCAAATCTCGAACATATAATCAGGGGGAACCACTGCCGGAGGACTGTGAACGTATTGGTGATCGAAGCGGTCGCGATCGATGGGCCTGTCGCCTCCGGTAAGACGACCGTTGGGGCATGTGTGGCCAGGAGGCTCAGATACGCGTTCTTGGATACCGGTCTGATGTACCGCGCTGCCACATTGCAGGCAGTCGAGGCTGGAATAGATATATCTGACACATCCAGACTGACCCAAATGACAGAGTCTATGCGAATTGATCTGCTGCCCTCGGTCAGGGGTGATCGTCTGATCGTGGATGGTACAGACGTCACTGATCGCCTGAGGGATGCCGATGTTGAACGAAACGTTTCGGCGGTCTCGGCAGTTATGGGCGTCAGGCGGGCGCTAACGCCCCATCAACGCAGGATAGCCGAGGCAGGCCCCACTGTGATGGTCGGGCGCGACATCGGTACGGTCGTCTTGGCGGACGCGAGTACCAAGGTGTATTTGGACGCTTCCGCGCATGTACGCGCCGAGAGGCGCTACACCGAGTTAATTGCAGCCGGAGTTACCGCTGATCCTGATCAGGTATTGGCCGACACGGAGAGGAGAGACAAGATAGACTCGCAGAGAGATAACGCACCCCTCCGCGTCGCAGACGACGCGGTGGTCATACATACAGGCGGTCTGGCTTTGCAAGAAGTCGTCGGACGCGTAGTGAGCCTGGTGGAGCGACTATAATGGAAGCGGTTTACGACGTCACGAACATCCTTCAGAGATGTACTCTGCACACCTTTTCGGACTACAAAGTTACAGGCACCGAAAATGTTCCTCCCATGGGCCCATTGATAGTAGTCTCCAATCACCTGAGCAATCTCGACCCTTCATTCTTGGCAGCCAGTGTTCCCAGGCGATTGAAGTATTTGGCAAAGGACAGTCTCTTCAGGGCCGTCGGACCTGTGGGCAGGTGGTACCTACGCAATTACGGAGCTTTCCCGATTGATCGCGTCGGTGTGGACGCCAGAGCGTTCCGATGGGCACTGCGCCAGCTTCAGCAGGACTCCGCATTGGTAGTCTTCCCCGAGGGTACCCGGAGTCGGACGGCAAGTCTCAACGAGGCCAAGGCTGGAGCCGTATCCCTCATACTCAAGTCCGGCGCCCCCGTGCTTCCCGTCGGTATAACCGGCACGGAACGGATGCAGCCATTCTTTAGAGTGATTAACCCTACAGGGAAGATCCGAGTCAACATCGGACAGCCCTTCTCACTTCCCAGCATCGAAGGCCGCCCAAGCCGAGAGTTGTTGCGATCGATGACGACAGACATGATGCATCGCATCTGCGACCTCCTCCCCGAGTCATACCACGGCGTCTATGCAAGGAGCCGGCCTGAGGCACATGTTCCCGCAGGTGTGGACCGTTGATCTCCAGGACCCCTGGGGGCGCAGTCATGCTCAGTACACTCACTCACTCGGATCGGTATCGGTTGGTGGGGTCATGTGTGGGATAATCGGCTACGCTGGAAGCCTTCAGGCTGCAGATGTCCTGATAGAAGGTCTGGGCACTCTTGAATACCGGGGCTACGATAGCGCCGGTATTGCGGTCGTGGGCACAGACGGACTTTCGAGAGTGCACAAGCGGGCAGGCAAACTCTCGAACCTGAAGGAGTCGCTCAACGGAGCGATGCCGGAGGGCAGCCTGGGCATCGGCCATACCAGGTGGGCAACCCACGGGGGGCCCACAGATCAGAATGCCCATCCGCATGCTGACTGTTCAGGCCAGGTCGCCGTCGTCCACAATGGAATTGTGGAGAACTACCAGACCCTCAGGCGAGAGTTGGTCGCGACAGGGCATGTGTTCAAGTCACAGACCGACTCAGAGTGCATCCCTCACATAATTGAAGACTGCCTTGCCCACGGGCTCAGGCTGGAGGAAGCAGTCGTCAACGTAGCACAGCGTATCAGGGGGGCGAACGCAGTCGTCGCCTTCTCGACCCGCGACCCAGGCAAGATCGTCGGTTTGCGGCTGGGCAATGCCGGAGGGATCGTTGCCGGACAGAACGATGATGGCGTCTTTTTGTCGTCCGACCTTCCGGCACTGCTTCCTCATACCCGCAGCGTGATATATCTGAGCGCCGGCGAGATGGTCGTATTGAATGGCAATGGCATGGCGTTCACGTCTGTTGACGGCAAGCCACTTGAAAAGCGCGCCACACTTATTTCCTACGATGCACTCTCAGCATCAAAGGGCGAGCATCAACACTTTATGCACAAGGAGATCCACGAGCAGCCGGATGCCATAGTCAACGCCCTTGGCGGCCGCGTGTCGTTCGACGATCTCTCCGTAAACCTCTCGGAACTCAATCTCAGCGACAAACTGGTCGAGTCGATTGACCGTGTGGTGTTTCTCGGCATGGGCACAAGCCTGCACGCGGCGATGTTGGGAAGACACTGGATGGAAACGCTGGCGAGGATCCCCTGCGAGTACGACAACTCGTCGGAATTCAGGTATCGCTCTCCGGTGCTGGACTCGCGAACTCTCGTCGTCTCCGTCTGCCAGTCCGGCGAGACCGTGGACACGCTGGCCGCGATGGAACTTGCGAGGGGCCTAGGAGCCCCTCAGATCACCCTCTGCAACTACCCGGGAACTCAGACCACACGGATCGCGGACTGCACTATGCTGCTTCGCGCCGGACTCGAAATCGGCGTAGCCGCCTCGAAGACGTTCACGTCCTCTCTCGTCTCTTTACTTCTGCTCTCGTTGGAGTTTGGGATCCGCCGGGGACTGGTAGGAGACGAACGCCGACAAGCTATCGTTTCCGAAATTGCCCGGCTTCCGGACACAATTGGCTCGATGCTTACTGACGAAAGCATTTACCGGGACATCGCGCGGAAGTACGGTCGGAGATCCGACTTCCTCTTCCTGGGCCGGGGCGTCGGATTCCCCCTGGCGATGGAGGGCGCGCTCAAGCTCAAGGAGATCAGCTATGTTCATGCCGAGGGGTACCCTGCCGGTGAAATGAAGCATGGTCCGATTTCACTGATTGACGAAGACATGCCGGTAGTTGCAATCGCTCCCAGAGACTCTCTTTGGGACAAAATGCAGTCAAATATCAGCGAAGTGCAGGCCCGGGGAGGAAATATTATCGCTGTGGCTTCCGAGGGCGACACTGAGACCGCTAATCTGGCCGATGACGTGATCACGATCCCGAGAGCCTCGGAAATGCTCAACCCGTTCCTGATTTCGGTGCCAATGCAGTTGATCGCCTACCACATGGGCGTCCGAAGGGGCTGTGACATCGACCAGCCAAGAAACCTTGCAAAGACCGTTACAGTGGAGTGAATGATTGCCGCGCCCGCTGGCGTGTGCTACCGTTTGCGCGTCAAAGGAGCTAGAGTTGCTGCAACACGTAGAAAAGTTCGGCATCTATCTGAACGCCTCTGAAGGCAAGGTGGTGCGAATCACCTCTCCCTACTGGTTCCCCGAAGAGCCCGACTGGGTGTACGTGACAAACGAAGTCAACGCTACTCTTCTGGCGATCCGAGAGACGATCCGAGAGAAGTCTATATCGGAGGATCCAGACAGCGTAACATGGGGCAGGATTCCTCTTCTCGACTGATCGGTGTGGTGGAGCGAAGACAGCGGGGTGAGGAGTGAGAGATAGGGTCCCTGTGGCGGACTCGGTTCGCACGGATGGCCCGGCCGGCTCGTTCTTGAGCAGGCTTCTTTCCGTGCCTCCTGCAATGCGATACCCGCAGTACCGAGCGTACTGGTTCGGAACCTTGGCGTCCGTTTGCGGCTTCCAGATGCTCATCTTCGCCCAGGGCTGGCTTACGTTTGAGCTGACCGGTTCGCCCCTGTACCTGGGATATGTTGCCGTTGCCAGCGCGCTGCCGTCCATTGCATTGAACTTGTTCGGCGGCGTGTTCGCTGACAGGCTCGACAAGCGCAAGCTCATCTTCTTCACGCAAATCCTCACAGCCGCGATAATCTTCACTCTCGCTTTCCTTACCCTGTTCGAATTGGTGCGGGTTGAGCACATCCTGGCTCTTGCCTTCGCAGCAGGCGCGGTGAATGCTTTCGACCAACCCGCTCGTCAGGCCCTCTATCCTCACCTTATTGACCGCAGGGTCATCATGAGCGCTGTGGCTTTGAACTCAGCCATATGGCAGGGCACCCGAATCGTGGCCCCGGCAGTGGCGGGAATCATCATCGGGCTGATAGGGACCGCCACCGCTATGTTCGTGGCTGGGGCTGGGTTCGTCGTGATGGCCATTGTCATTCTGGCTCTCCGTGTGCCGAGGATCGAGGCGGGTTCGACAGGCGGTGCCCTTGGCGCACTTTGGGAGGGACTGAAGTTCATCGGGGGCAGCTCCATATTCTCCTTCCTTATCGCAATGACTTTCTTTAACAGCTTCTTCGGCATGGCATACATCACGATGATGCCGGCGTTTGCAGTAGACATCCTGAAGGTGGGTGCTCGCGGCCAGGGCCTTCTCATGACGGTTGGCGGAGTCGGAGCGCTTGGTGTGACCATGCTGCTGAGCTCTGCAGGCAATTTCCACAGGAAAGGACTGCTGATAATCGGTGGTGGAGTTGCGTTCGGGCTTTCGATCGTGGCGTTCGCGCTCACATCAAGGTTCGTAGGGTCTTACCCGTTAGCATTGGCCCTCATGTTTGTGATGGGCATTTCTAGCTCGACCTACATGATCACTATCATGAGTTCGCTTCAACTCCTGGTGCCCGACAGGATGCGTGGCCGTGTGATGGGTTTCTACGGGATGACTTGGAGCATTATGCCTCTCGGCGGGATGCAGGCTGGGGCAATAGCTACGTTCGTCGGCGTGCCCGTCGCGATCGCGATTGGAGGAGCGCTGGTGGCCGCGTTCTCACTCGGTCCCGCGCTCATTAATCGGCAAGCGCGTAATCTAGGTTCCATCCTCATGCAGAGTGAACGAGAGGCTGAATCGCATCAAGTTGACACCGGGCGGATGCGAACCGCGTCCCGAAGTTGACACGAACCTGCGATCCGTGTAGTAAGTATTGCGGCCTCGACGAGAGACGCACGGAAACCGACTCCCAATTCTGCGGAAAGAGTACCTATGGCAGATTCCTCACGCAAACTTACCCCGGAATGGCTGCAGATGCAGGCCAGTGTGCTGGGACTGGACCTGTCCGTCGTTGACGCCGGCGCACTGTTGGATAGAGTGACGTCCGGACTCGATGACTTAGACAGGCTTCATGAACTCTGCCCGCGCAGCTACGAGCCGGCAGTAAAGTTCGAGCCTGGTCGGTGCGGCCAATGAGCCAGGACGACCTCTGCTTTGGCACCATGGCCGGGACTGCTCGGCTCATCGAATCAGGTGAACTTTCGCCCGTGGAGCTCACTCGGGCCCACCTGGACCGCATTGAGGCCACCGAACCTGCGCTCAACTCGTTCATCACTCTGCTCTCGGAACAGGCGCTCGAAGTGGCCGCCGCTGCTGAGCGTGAGATATCAGGCGGAACGTATCGCGGCCCGCTGCATGGCATACCTATCGGCCTGAAAGACCTCTACTACGTCAAGGGCATTCCCGCAACTGTAGGATCCAGGATCCTGCGGGGTTTCGTGCCCGACTACGACTCCGCGGTCGCCGAACGCTTCGACGATGCAGGTGCAGTTCTGATGGGCAAGCTCCAGATGCACGAATTTGCGCTCGGTGCGACGAGTGTCAACCCGCACGATGGGCCGGCGCACAATCCTTGGGACATCTCAAGAATCACCGGGGGTTCAAGCGGAGGCTCAGGCTCAGCGATCTCAGCCGGTCAGTGTATGGCCGCATTGGGGAGTGACACGGGCGGGTCGATACGAATTCCGAGCGGGCTCTGCGGCATTGTAGGCATGAAGCCAACCTTCGGCCTGATCTCCAGGTACGGGGTTCATCCTCTCTCATGGAGTCTCGACACCGTCGGCCCGATGACGAGGTCTGTCTTGGACTCGGCTATCGTCATGAACGCACTTGCCGGACACGATTCGCGGGACCCTTCTTCTGCTAATGCTCCTGTCCAGGATTTCACGGAGGGAATTGACGATGGCGTCACGGGACTGAGAATCGGCATTCCTGACGACTTTTTCTACGACGTCATCGATGAAGAAGTCTCGTCAGCCATCTGCGAGGCCGCAGGAGTTCTGGCTCAATTGGGAGCTGTGGTGGAAAGCTGTTCGATTCCAGCGCTTAACCACTGTCTGGCCATTTCGGGCACGATACTGGTGACAGAAGCGGCGGAGACGCTGTTTAGGCACATCCGAGAGCGCCCTGAAGACGTTGGCGCAGACGTTCGCGCACGACTGTATCTAGGCGCTATGACTCCGGCAGTGGACTACATCAAGGCCCAGCGTGCCAGGGCTGCGTACAACGCCCAACTTGCCGACGCGATGAACACCTACGACCTGCTTCTGGCGCCCACAGCGGCAATCGGCGCGCCGCGCATAGACCAGGAGTTCGTGGAAGTCGGAAGTCAGACCGAAAACGCGCTGTCGCTGATGTCGCGTCTGACACGGCCCTTCAACCTTACCGGGCAGCCGACGATCTCTGTAGCGTGCGGATTCACCTCAGATGGTATGCCCATCGGAATGCAGCTAGCAGGTCGAATGTGGGAAGACTCGGTTGTGCTGCGTGCCGCTAATGCATTTGAAAGGGCTACTGAGTGGCACATGCGAAGACCGACGGTCGGGTTGCAACAAGAATGAGACCATCGGTAGGACGGAGGAACCCGACGTGACAACGACTCCACAAAGTCAGGGACTATCGCTCCACGAAGCCGCTCGCGCTCAGGGAGTGACCTTTGAGCGTGAGGCTGTCCCTGAAGATCGGTTCGTGGAAGCCAACGGAATGAGATTCCACTGCCTGGATTGGGGCAACGCTGGTGCTCCAGGTATGCTCCTCCTTCATGGGTTCGCGCAAACATGCCACTCCTGGGATTTTGTCGCGCTGGCCTTCTGTGATCGGTACCACGTTGTTGCCCTTGACCAGCGTGGACACGGCGACAGTGACTGGGCAGAGGACGGCGACTATTCTCCTGAAGCGCAGCAGGGAGACATCGCAGCAGTTGTCTCAGCAATCGACCTGAGAAATTTCGTCCTGATGGGGTTGTCCATGGGGGGACGCAACTCATTCACTTACGCCGCGACGCATCCGGACGACGTTCGAGCCCTGATCGTGGTCGACGCAGGACCACAGAACATGCGGACCGGTTCGCAGAAGATCAGAAACTTCGTACAGCAGGAGGACGAGCTAGACTCGGTTGAAGACTTCGTACAGCGAGTCTTGGCCTACAACCCACTCAGAGATCCCGTACAGGTGCGTGGGTCTATCATGCACAACCTCAAGCAACTCCCTACTGGCAAGTGGACTTGGAAGTACGACAGGCGCTTCAGGCAGCCTGGCGGGCGCCGTTTCCAGCAGGATCCAGAGATGACCCAGAGGCTGTGGGGGTACATGGAGAGTCTCACATGTCCCACACTGGTCGTCCGAGGCGCGCAAAGCGACATCATTGCATTGGATACCGCCGACGGAATGCACAAGCGCATACCCGATGGACGGATGGCAACCGTGGAAAAGGCCGGACATCTGGTTATGGGCGATAATCCCTCTGGGTTCGAGCGGGCGGTCACCGAGTTCCTCAGCGAGGTGGAAGGCTAGGAAATGCCCTCGATATTTGATGTCGAGTTTCGCCGCGTGCTAGAATTAAGCTCGAAGAAGAGAGATGAACAGAGAATAGAGGAACCCAGGAGACGGGATTGGACGCGGCTGAAAAGCAGACACTAGTCGCTGAGTATAGAACAAACGAAAACGACACCGGCTCTACCGATGTACAGGTGGCGGTGTTGACGGCCCGCATAAACAGGCTGACGCAGCATCTGAGAGAGAATAAGCACGACGAGTCCACTAGGCGTGGACTTCTCAAGATGGTGGGCCGACGGCGTAGACTTCTCCGATACCTAAATCGCGAGGATGTTTCGCGCTACAGATCGCTAATTTCGAGGCTCGGCCTCAGAGGCTAATTCCCCTCACAGCACCCGACTAAGGGTGCTTTTCTTCTTCCTTGGGCTTACCCCACACTAGGAGGCGCGACGCCACATGATGACCCTTTTTGAACGTGAAATTGGTGATGGAGTACTTTCATTCGAGTGCGGAAAACTGGCGCAGCAGGCCAATGGTTCGGTACTCGTCAAATACCACGACAACGTACTGCTAGTTACCGCGACGACATCGACGCCCCGGGAAGGCATTAACTTTTTCCCGCTGACCGTAGATGTAGAAGAGCGACTCTACGCTAGAGGCAAAATCCCCGGAAGCTTCTTCAAGCGCGAGGGCAGGCCCTCAACGCACTCGATCCTTATCGCGCGTCTAACGGACAGACCTATCAGACCCCTGTTCCCGAAAGACTTCCGTAACGAAGTCCAGGTAATCGTCACACCCCTTTCGTCCGACACTACCAATCCATACGATATGGCCACCATCATTGGTGCGTCGGCAGCACTGACCATCTCGGACATACCCTTCGAGGGCCCGATCTCCGCTACCCGGATGGGCTACATCGACCGCGAATTTGTGGTCAATCCCTCATACGAGCAACTTGAGCAAAGCCAGCTCGATCTGATGGTCGCCGGCTCGCGCTCCGGTGTGATCATGATGGAGGCCGGCGCAAGTGAGGTGTCCGAGGACGTGGTTCTCGAGGCCATAGAGCGTGCGCAGGAAGTCAACCTCCAGATAATCGAGCTCCAGGAGGAGCTCGCCAAAGAGTTCGGAAAGCCGTCGATGACGTATGTCCCACGCTCGTACGACGAAGATCTGACTGTTGCGGTCTGCGAAGAGACTGTCTCAGACCTCGCTGAGGCGCTCGCGTTGGACGATGACGAGAGCGACGCCAAGGTGGCAGAGATCAAAGCCGCCGTCTTCGAAAAATACGGGAAAGAGCACGACGACTCAATGGTAGCGACCGCTTTTGAAGAGGCATTTGAAGCCGCCTTCAAGCATAGGGTCCTCGAAACGGGCGAACGACCGGACGGCCGCAGCCTGAAGGAGATTAGACCTTTGTCGAGCGAAGTGGGTCTGTTCCCTCGCACGCACGGCACGGGCCTGTTCACCAGAGGCGAGACGCAGGTACTCGGTGTGTGCACGCTAGGCTCTGTTGGAGACGCCCAGAAGATCGACAATATGAGCCCGGAAGACGAGAAGCGGTTCATGCTTCACTACAACTTCCCGCCGTTTTCTACTGGCGAGGCAAGGCCGATGCGCTCCACCGGCCGGCGGGAGATCGGGCACGGTGCTCTTGCTGAGCGGGCCCTTTCAGCCGTGCTACCGGATAAAGAGGACTTTCCTTACACGATCCGATTAGTTGGCGAGTGTCTAAGCTCCAACGGCTCGACATCCATGGCAACCGTATGCGCCTGCACATTGGCTCTGATGGACGCGGGAGTGCCCATTAAGAAGCCGGTCGCGGGAATCTCAATAGGTCTGGTAACCGGTGAGGGAGGGCAGTACGTCACACTCACCGACATCCAGGGCAAAGAAGACCACATGGGCGACATGGACTTCAAGGTCGCCGGAACAGTAAATGGAATTACTGCCATCCAGCTCGACATGAAGGTCAAGAGTATAAGCTACGATGTGATATACGACGCCCTGCATCAAGCCCGGGACGCCAGAGAGGAGATCCTCGAACACATCGAAGGCACGATACCCGCGTATCGCAGCGAGATGAGCAAATACGCGCCGAGGATGGAGTCCATACAGATAGCGGTCGACAAAATAGGCGCCGTGATCGGCCCCGGTGGGAAGATGATCCGCGGCATTGTCGACGAGACAGGGGCCACAATCGATATCCAGGACGACGGTACGATCATCATTGGGTCGAGCGACGGAAATGCGTCCGAGCGGGCGAAACAGATGATCCGGGATCTGACCAAGGAAATAGAGATTGGGGAGATCTACACTGGCAAGGTCGTGCGGACTACGGACTTCGGCGCATTCATCGAACTGCTGCCGGGCAAGGACGGGATGGTCCACATCAGTGAACTTGCCAACTACCGTGTTCCCACTGTCGAGGACGAGGTCACTGTTGGCGATGAGGTCAACGTACTGGTAACTGACGTGGATCAGACCGGACGCGTAAGGCTGTCCCGCCGTGCACTGCTGAGTGATGCCGACGAAGACGGAGGCGACCCCGTTGAAGCCGCACTGAGGCGGCAGAGGGCCGGACGTGGTGGCGGAGGAGGTGGACAGAGACGCGGCGGCGGCGGTTTCGGTGGAGACAGAGGAGACAGGGGCCCTAGGAGGGATGGACCTGGCCGCGGGGGGCCGCCGCGCAACAGCGACCGTGATCGGGACCGGGACTTCGGTGGCGGCAGGCCGCGCGGACGGAGCCGCGACTACGACGGTGGCGGGCCAGGTGGCCGCGATCGAGACGGTGGTGGGCCAGGTGGTCGCGATCGAGATCGCGACCGCAGGCGGAGCTACGATGACGGCAACAGGTCCGGTAACCGGCCACAGCCTCGTGGAGGTTTCGGTGGCGGAGACCGTGACCGCGATCGGGGCGAAGGCCGCGGTCGCAGGGACCGCTACTAGAGTCAATTAGCGAATCGTCAAGGACGGCCCCCAGTGGGCCGTCTTTGCCTTTATCGAGTTTCGAGGGAGGTGTCACATGTCTAACATTAACGTCGTCGTACATGGCGCTCTCGGCAAGATGGGACAGGAGGTACTTCACGCCGTCACTGGTGCCGAAGGCATGTGTCCCGTAGGCGCAGCCGATCTGGCTGCTGACCCCGGTACCTTGACTCTGCCTGACGGCTCTGGGCAAGTCCTGCTGTCCAATGACCTCGCCCAGGTACTGGCTGACGCCGATGTTGTAGTGGACTTCTCCAACGCGGACGGAGCGATGTCGGCAATACGAATCGCATCGGCACACCAAGTTAACGTCGTAGTGGGAAGTACCGGCCTGAGCGAAGGCAACTATCAGGAAGCCGATGGCCTTGCAAACGAACATGGAATCGGCATTATTATCGCACCGAACTTCGCGATGGGCGCCGTGTTGATGATTCACCTTGCGAAAGAGGCGTCCAGGTTCTTCGACTATGCGGACCTTACCGAAATGCACCACGAGGCCAAGATAGATGCTCCCTCTGGTACAGCTCTCGCAATCGCGCGCGCGGCGGTCGAGGGAAAGTCCGGCGACTTCGTTAACGTCCGGGCTGAAAGGGAGCTTATAGAGGGCCCCCGTGGGGGAGACTATGAGGGGATCAGCGTACACAGCGCCCGTATGCCGGGCCGCGTTGCCCATCACGAGCTAGTGTTCGGCGGACTGGGACAGACGCTCACCATCAGGCACGACTCGATCAGCCGTGAGAGCTTCATGCCAGGCGTAACGATGGCGATCCGCGAAGTTGTGAATCGCACGGGCTTGACTGTGGGTCTCGAAAAGCTCATGGGACTGGCCTAGGTAGACTTGCGCTAGAGGAGCAGCCGCTTAACGCGAATTTCCGAGGTCTGTTGCTCGGAAAACCGTGAACTGTCGCGTGCCAACTTAGAATTGCTACTATCACTTCAAGACTTGCCAACGAGGACTGACAATTGAACGAATGTAGCATTGCGATAGTTGGAGCCACAGGTGCCGTGGGTCAGGTTTTCCTGAGGATAATCGAGGAACGCGACTTTCCTGCTGCAACGATTCGACTCTGCGCCTCCGAGCGCTCTGTAGGTAAGAAGCTCAGGGTTAGAAACGAAGAAATCGCGGTAGAGCTGGCTACCCCAGAGTTGCTCAGCGAGGTCGACTTCGCGTTCATTGCTGCATCCACAGCGGTAAGCCGCGATCTGGCGCCCTTGGCTGCCCGGAACGGAGCTGTGGCTATCGACGACAGTTCCGCCTTCAGGATGGATCCTGAAGTTCCCCTGGTAGTGCCCGAAGTTAACGGCGACGACCTCGACAGGCACCATGGCATAGTCGCAATTCCCAACTGCACTACGACACCATTGGTCATGGCGCTCAACCCCCTGCACGAGAACAACATCGTAAGGCGCGTCGTGGCATCGACGTACCAGTCCGTAACAGGCACCGGCGCCGCCGCCGCTGAGGAGCTCCGATCGCAATCTCGCGCAGTCCTAGATGGCGATAAGGTCATCTCCGCCGTGTATCCTCATCCAATTTCGTTCAATGTTTTGCCTCATGTGGAGCCGTTCTGGGACAACGGCTACACAAACGAGGAAATGAAGATGCAGAACGAGACTCGCAAAATCCTCCACGCGCCGGATATAAGGGTCTCCGCGACGTGCGTGCGTGTACCGGTGGTGGTGAGCCATAGTGAGGCCGTTAACATCGAGTTCACTGATCCTATAAGCTCCGGCGAGGTACGCGAAATTCTGGAAGGCGCGCCCGGCCTGCGCGTGGTGGACGATCCCGAATCCAACGTGTATCCTATGCCAATCGAGGCTGAGGGGGAGGACGATGTATTCGTCGGACGCATACGCGCCGATCTCGCCCTCGATAACGGTATCGCGATGTGGCTATCGTGCGACAACCTCAGAAAAGGCGCCGCTCTGAACTCCATTCAGATTGCCGAGGAGATGATGGAGCGTGACCTGCTGCTGAGGCGATGAGGGACTCAGGTTCTCCGGAGGTTGGAAATGGCTGAGATCGGACGGCTGTTGACCGCTATGGTGACTCCCTTTGACGAAGAGGGAGAGATCGACTACACAAAGGCGCGCAAGTTAGCGCGCTCGCTGTTGGACTCAGGTTCTGACGGCCTTGTGATCGGCGGCACAACAGGCGAGTCGCCGTCGATGAGCGACGACGAGAAGATCCGGCTGTTTGCCGAGGTCAAGGAAGAAGTCGGTGAGGGAGCAGCGGTGATAGCCGGCGCCACCGACAATAACCACCGCAAGTCGGTTGAGCTGTCTGTTGAGGCCGAGAAGGTTGGCGCCGATGGTCTGCTTCTCACGGTTCCCGCTTACAACAAGCCGAGCATGGAGGGTCTGTACCAGCATTTCAAGGCAATTGCTGAGGCCACTTCCCTACCAGGTATCCTGTACAATGTCCCCTCACGCACGTCGCTGAACATGGACGAAGCCACAACACTCAGGCTGGCCGAGATCGACAACATAGTCGGGGTAAAAGAGGCGTCCAGCGACCCCGTGCAGATCACAAGGATTATCGACGGCGCCCCGGACGGCTTCAGAGTGTGGTCGGGCAACGATGATGAGACATTCTCTATTATGTGCACCGGCGGCTACGGAATCGTGAGCGTCGCTGCCCATGTCGTCGGTCTGCAGATCAAGGAGATGATGGGCAGGATTCTTGAAGGCGACATAGAAGCGGCGGCGGCCGAGCACAGGCGTCTTTTGCCGCTGTTCAAGGCAATCTTCTGGGTCACAAACCCGGTCCCGATCAAGTACGCGGTCAATCGCGCGGGCTTCGACATCGGCAAGCCCAGGCTGCCCCTGTGGGAGGCCGACGACGCTTTCACTAGCAAGTTCGACCCACTGATGGATCAGTACGACATTGACCTGCCGGTGAGCGGCTCATAGTTAGAGTCGCTTAGGATCAGAAACAAATCGGGCGGGACCGAAGCGGTTCCGCCCTTTACTTTGGTCGATTCGTCAACACAATCAGACGTGTATCATCTGCCTGACCATCACTGTCTCGTCCCTATGCGGTCCGGTCGAGATAACGTCGATGGGGCAGCCGATGAGCTCTTGGATTCGCTCGACATAGTCACGAGCCGCCCTGGGCAGGTCCTCATAGCAACGGACACTTGCGGTTGGCCGATCCCAACCCGGCATCTCCTCGAACACCGGACGCGCCTTTTCGAGCGCGGCGACCCCACCGGGGAAGTCGTCGGTAACGTCACCATCTTCGTTGATGTAATGGGTGCAGATCCTGACAGTCTCGAAACCATCGAGTACGTCGAGTCTGGTCAGCACTGCCGATGTGTATCCGTTGATGAGCGCGCTGTACTTGGCAGCGACCGCGTCAAACCAGCCCACACGGCGGGGCCTGCCTGTAGTCGTACCGAACTCTTGCGCCAGGTTCCTGATCGTCTCCCCTGTGCTGTCATTCAACTCAGTAGGCAGCGGTCCGGTTCCGACTCGAGTCGTGTACGCTTTGAAGACACCGGTAATGCCTACTATGTGCCTTGGACTCACCCCGACGCCGACGGATGCTCCGCCGATGGTCGGGTTGGATGACGTAACGAACGGGTAGGTGCCATGGTCCAGATCGAGAAGTACGCCCTGTGCGCCTTCCAGGAGTACGTTCTCCCCTGCAGCAAGCGCCTGGTTGATGATCTTCTCAGCCGGACCGATGTACTGAGCAAGCCGTACGCTCCAGTCTCGACACTTGTCGAATACCTCGTCGAACGACAACGGCTCGCCACCATGAACCTTTGTGATCACCGCGTTGGTGTACTGTAGAATGTTCTCCAGCCTGGGTATCAGGGCTTCGATATCGAGGAGGTCAGCAGCTCGTAATCCCGTACGAGCCGCCTTGTCCGCGTACGCGGGACCTATGCCCTTCCCCGTCGTACCTATCCTGGCGCTTCCGCGCGCCTTCTCGGCGAGCTCGTCGAGAACTACATGGTACGGCATTATCAAGTGAGCGCGCTCGCTCACGACGATGCGATGGCTGATGTCGATCCCACGCGACTTGAGGTCGTCTATCTCTTTTAGTAGGACATCGGGGTCGACGACCACACCATTCCCAATCACATTGAGCGCGTCAGGCCAGAACACTCCACATGGAATCAGGTGAAAGCTGAACTTGCCCTGGTCGTTGACGACAGTATGGCCGGCATTATTTCCACCGGCGAATCGGGCGACGATATGCGCGTCCCTTGCAAGCACATCTACTATCTTGCCCTTCCCCTCGTCGCCCCATTGGGCGCCCAGTACCGCGTATGCAGGCATCCTTCTACCTCTATGTTTTGCTTCTTAGCATGTCCGTGCAGGCATTTTCGGGCGCGTTACATCGCCAAGAGTGATCGAGGCGGTGCGGAGGACATCAGAGGATGGCGTCGTCGGGTAACGCGCGCAATCTTTATTATATCAAATTCACATGGCTACTAACAGACAATACGAGGGCGATCTGATTTTAGATCGCCCTCAGCAAGTGAAGTTGGAGGCAGTTCCCAGCCCTAGCTCGGCAGACCGCGCTCCACCTTAGTGATAGCCCGGTCGAGCCTGTTTACGAGCTCATCGGCTTCTTCGTGCGTGATGCAGAGAGACGGACCAATGCCGATTCTGTCGTCTCCGCATCTCAGAATCAGGTTCTCGGACTCGAATGCATCCGACAGCCGGTTGCCAAGCTGTACGTCCTTGGGGAACCGCGTTTTGGTGTCGCGGTCTGCCACTAGCTCGACGCCCATAAGCAGCCCCCGTCCACGAACGTTTCCGATCATCGGGTGCTCATTCGCGAGGTCGTTCAGACGCCCCACGATGTGCGCGCCTACCGAGGCCGAGTTGTCCACCAGGCCATCGGTCTCCATGATCTCGATATTCTTGAGCGCCACGGCTGCAGTAACCGGATGGCCGCCGAAGGTCAGCGCTTGCTTGAAGATGTTGTCGGACCCGGCGAACACATCGGCCACCTCGTCGGTTACGATCGCATTCGCAAGCGGTACATAACTGGACGTGATCCCCTTGGCCATCGTCATAATGTCAGGCGTAACGTTCCAATGCTCCATCGCAAACATCGAACCGGTCCTCCCGAATCCGGTGATCACCTCGTCCGCGATCAATATGACCCCGTACCTGTCGCATATCTGCCGGAGCATAGGCCAGTACTCGTCGCCCGGTACGGCCGCTCCCATAGAGGAGGAGATCGGCTCGGCGACCACGGCCGCAACGCTGGAGGCACCGTGGAACTTTATCAGGTCCTCTACCGCCTGGGCGCATCGAGCGGCGCACTCTGAGTCAGTCTCACCGGGAATAGGCGAGTTGTATGAGTCGGGCTGAGGCGCATACAGCATGCCCGGATACGCGGGCTCGTAGTCTTCCCGACCGCCGTCCCCACCAAGCCACATTGTTGCGCCCAATGCCCCGTGGTAGGAGCCCACACGGCTGATGATCTTATACCGTCCTGACTCTCCTCGACGCCTGTGATATGCTCGCGCGAGCTTGATGGCGGTCTCGTTCGCTTCCGAGCCTCCCGTGACTGGCCAGGACCGCGTCAGGTTACCCGGTGTGATCTCAGCCAGTTTGGCGGCGAGATTCACGAGCGGCTCAGTCGTAGAGCCCTGCGGGAAGTAGATCAGCTTGGACATCTGCTCCCTCATGGCGTCGGCCAACTCGGTGCGACCGTAACCAATGTTGACGCACATGTACCCGCCGTTTACGTCGATCCACTCACGACCTTCAGCGTCGGTCACATGGATTCCGTTGCCGCTGGTGATTATGGGAGGCCTGCCGGATTCCGCGTCAGAGGTCCAGCTCCGGTTGTGCATCCAGAGATGGTCCAGCGCGGCCTGTCTTGCTTCCGTTCCCCTGCTCATGGTGGCTGTAGTGTCATCAGGCATATTGGGCCATCCCTAAATCACCCTCAAGCTCCCACAGGCTGAGGTCTATTGCGTGAACTATTTCGTCGATTTCTGACTTGGTAATACAGATTGGAGGACCTATATGTATGATCGGACCGGCCGCCCGCAGGATTAGCCCGTTCTTCTTGAAACTTTCATTCAGTCGGTCAGCCACCCGGTCCTCCGGGTCGAACGGCGCCTTCGTCTCGCGATCCTTAACAAGCTCTATCGCCATAAGCAGACCCAGACCCCTGACGTCGCCAATCGAAGGGTGGTCTCCCATCATCGCCTCAAGCTGCTCTTTGCAGTAGGCTCCGACAGCCGCGGAGTTCTCCACCATCCCTTCATTCTCGATGATCTCGATGTTCTTCAGGGAGGCAGCGGCCGATACGGGGTGCCCGCTCGCGGTCAGTACGTGGCGGAGGTATTCTTCCTCTCCCGCGAATACACCTGCGACTTCCTCAGTCGCGATTGTTGCTGCCATTGGCAGGTAGGAGCTGACGATCCCCTTGGCCACGCTCATGATGTCAGGGACGACTCCCCAGTGTTCGATCGCAAACATTCTGCCTGTGCGGCCGAACCCATTTATCACTTCGTCGGCGATCAGCAACACACCGTATCGATCGCAGATCTCACGCAGCATAGGCCAGTACTCGTCTCCGGGGACGACTGCCCCAAGTGGGATTGCAACCGGCTCGCCGATAATCGCGGCGACCGTCTCCGGCCCCTCGAACTTGATCAGGTCCTCGATGGCCTGAGCGCACCTCACCGCGCACTCGGATGCCGTCTCGCCAGGTATTGGAGAGTGGTACGCGGATGGCTGTGGCGCATAGACCATACCAGGCCTGCCAGGTTCGAAATCGTCCCGCTGTGTCTCAGCGGTTCCCCCGAGCCAAAGGACACCGGCAGTAGTGCCATGGTAGGAGCCCATTCGGCTGATAACCTTGTATCGGCGAGTGTCTCCTCGCCTCTTGTGATAGGCAAGCGCGATCTTGAGCGCGGTCTCGTTAGCTTCAGACCCGCCGGAAACAGGGAAGACCCTGCTGAGCGAGCCGGGCGTAATTTGCGCGAGCTTCTGGGCTAGCAAAGCGGTTGGCTCGGTCGTTGTGCCGTAGGGGAAATAGGATATTCGGCTCATCTGCTCGAATGCGGCTTCGGCGATCTCCTGTCGACCGTAACCAACGTTAACTGAGTTGTACCCGCCATTCACGTCAATATAGCTGCGGCCCTCCGCGTCGATTATGCGAACCCCTTCGCCTTCAACGGCGATCATTGGCTCGCCCTCTTCGGCCATCGTTATCCAGTCCCGGTTGTGCATCCACAAATATCTCGTGGACTTGTGTCTTAGCGCATCGACATCTAGCTGTTGGGCCATGTTAGGACTCCCCTACTATTGACCTGACTGAGTAGCCTCAGTGTATATCGGGCTGGACACTAGGGCAACCTGCGGTCTGGACGCTGGTATATACTGGGTTGCACACAATTGAAGCCCGGGAGAAGTCAATGCGGTTCGGTTCCTTCGTCTTTCCGGTGAGTCACAGTCCCGAAAGTGACGGCGCCATTATCGATAGCACACTGGCTGAGATAGAGCTTCAGGACTCGCTTGGGTTCGAGGCGGCTTGGCTGACAGAGCACCACTTCGACGGCGCTTGCGCCTATGTAGACCCAGTTGTCTTCGGGGCGGCTGTCGCATCAAGGACCAGCCGAATAAAGATCGGCTTCGCGGTAGTCGAGATGGCGTTTCATCATCCCGTTCGGCTCGCTGCACAGACAGCGCTGCTCGACAATCTGAGTCACGGCCGTCTGATCGTAGGGATTGGCAGAGGATCGGCCTTCAACACCTACGAATACCTTGGGTTCGGCATATCGATGGAAGAGGGGGTCGAGCGACTGACCGAGGCCGAGGAGCTTATGGTCAAGGCGTGGACCGGTGAGGACATCCAACATAAGGGCCGATTCTGGGACGTCTCATTCCCAATGCTCAGGCCCAAGCCCTACCAGAAGCCGCACCCTGCATTGGTGCGCGCCTGCATCAGCGAGCGTTCAACATTGCTGATGGCGCGCATAGGTAGGCCGGTGCTAATCGGTGTCCAGGAGGACGACGATATCAGGTCACGAATCGACCTGTTCGGGCGTGAGATGGCCGGAGCCGGTTTCAGCGAGACCGAGGTGGAGTCGGCCCTCGATCAATGTTGGTTCTCCAAGAACGTATTCGTCGCCGAGACTTATGAACAGGCCAGAGAGTTGTGCGAGCCGGGCTTCAGTAGGGAGCGAAAGCACTTTCGTGAGGCAAGAGAGATCCATAACCCGGAGGGATTTCCTCCGCTTGATCCTACCAAGCCTCTTCCTGCGGGCGAAGACTTCGAGAAGGCATGTATTGTAGGTACGCCGGATCAGGTAGCGGACGAGATCGCGGCCCTGCGCGATCTGGGCGTCCGCAACCTGATGATGAAGCTCAACATCGGCGAGATGGACAGCCAAGCGGTTCGCAAGTCCATCAAGCTGTTCGGGCAAAAGGTGATGCCCAAGTTCGCAGATTAGGACAAAACGGCCTCCGCTATCTGATCGAGCTGTGCGTTGGTCGATTCTTCGTCGGCGGTCTCCACTCTGATCATCACACGGTCCGCACCCGCGTCGAACAGCTCGCCCAAGAGAGACCTATCCGCAGGTTGCCCGAAGACGGAAACGGATATTGAAGCCGGGTCGCGCCCTGCCTCGGCCGCCAGTTCGTTCAGCGTCTGCCTTCCCGCGCTGATGTCATCCGGCGTGACCCGATTTGGCATCCACCCGTCGCCCCACTGGACGATCCTGCGGAAGACGTTGCGTGCCATACCACCAAGCAAAACTGGAGGGTGTGGGCGCTGGGCCGATCGCGGGAACGAGTACACGGGCGGGAAATCGTAATACTCGCCGTGATACTCGCTCTTGACGTCTGTCCACAGCGACTTCATTGCCAGAATTGCCTCCCGCGTCTGAGTCCAACGATGTGGGAAGTCGCCGCCCATGATCTCGGTCTCCTCTTTGAGCCAGCCAGCCCCGATCCCGAACAGGAACCGTCCGCCAGAGTACATGTCCAACGTCGCAACCTCCTTTGCCAGCAGCAAAGGATTACGCTCCGGCACAAGGCAAATGCCGGTTCCGAGCTTGATTGTGGTAGTCACGGCGGACGCTCTGCCCAGAGCGATGAACGGGTCGACTATATCCGCATACACCTTGGGAATCACACCGTCAGGAGAGCCAGGCCAGGGGCTGGAAGTCGTGACCGGAATGATAGGGTGTTCTGGCACCCATAGGGACTCGAAGCCCATCTCCTCCGCCCTGCGGGCTAGAATTGCAATATCAATGGAGTAGTCTGTAGGAAAAGTAGATATACCGATGTTCATGGCGAACCCCCTCTCATTTCATTGAGGCCATTATATTGGCAGTCAGACCACAGTTGGGTTGAGTCAGTGACCTATAGGCTCGCGATTCTGGCACACGTATCGTGACTCCTGATACCCCATTTCTGGCCCCCTGCAAGTTTGACACTCTCTTCGGCGATACTCTATCATTTTGCTAAGGGTGTGACCCGAGTGGCAACGTAGCTCAGCGGTAGAGCGGGCGCTTCATAAGCGCTAGGTCACAGGTTCGAACCCTGTCGTTGCCACCAATTGGTTGAAGGCGGGAACACCGCCTGTGGCCGACACGTACTTTACAGTTGAACGCCGTGCCGATCTGGGCGATTAGCTCAGTGGTTAGAGCGCTCGCCTCACACGCGAGAGGTCCGAGGTTCAAATCCTCGATCGCCCACCACAAGCAGTATGTCTGGAACCCGGCATCGCAGGCTCCGCAGACACCAGACAGTTCACGGGGTACACTTCACAACATGGGCCGAAGTGGCGGAACGGTAGACGCGCTACGTTCAGGACGTAGTATCCTTACGGGTGTGTGGGTTCGACTCCCTCCTTCGGCACCATCAACTCAATTGGCCAGGAAACCATTCTATAGTGCGCTTGTAGCTCAGTTGGATAGAGCGCAGCCCTGCGGAGGCTGAGGCCGTGGGTTCGAGTCCCGCCAAGCGCGCCACTTTCCCGTTCCCGACACTCACACCCCATACTCGGTCTGTCATTCGGGCGGTTAGCTCAGCTGGTTAGAGCGTCTGTCTTACACACAGAAGGTCACAGGTTCGAGTCCTGTATCGCCCACCAGTTCCACATAGACTTGGAATAGGCCCAATTGCGTCCTGACCCTGCGGCATCTGACGTACCCCTCTGCCTAGAGTAACACAACTGTTTCTGCAACCTTTTGCAGAAGATAAATCTGGCGTTTGCCTAGTTCTTCTCTTGACGCACCTTTGCTAATCTACTATCGTGGACACGATTTGGGCTAGTGGAGCGTACTGTGAGTTGCGAAGATCAGACAGTTCAGACCCTCAAGGAGTCGGGGCATAGGCCCACTCCTCAGCGTCTTATGATCCTCTCAGCCCTTCGCCACTCCTCAGGGCATATCACCGCATCACAGGTTTTGGAGCAGGTCAAGGAGTCCTACTCCTACATCGACCTCTCAACTGTGTACCGCACACTGGATATGCTCAAGCAGATGCGAATGGTGTCCGAGACCCACATGGGCGGGGACCAGCATTCCTACGAGTGGATCGACGAGGTCCGGCATCACCATCTTGTGTGTCAAGACTGCGACCGGGTCGTCCTCTTGGATGACGTAATGCTTGAGTCGCTGGGTTCGAACATTCTTGAAACTTACGGCTTTGAAGTAGACATTGACCACCTTGCCATCTTCGGTATTTGTCGTGACTGTCGCGAGGCGACAGCTTGAACAGACTCCCAGACCAACAGAATAGGTATCAACTATGATTCTAAGTGCCGGAATAAGTGTATTGAATTGGGACGTTCGGCTCCCGCTACACGCACCCGACGGGTTCTTCAGCCTTCCACTCGCAGTCGCCGGATATGCCATTGCCGCGCTTTTCATCGCTTTCGCGATACGCCGCACTTATAGCGAACTCAACGAACGCATGGTGCCGATGATGGGTGTCATGGCGGCCTTCATTTTCGCCGCTCAGATGATCAACTTCCCAGTTGCAGGCGGGACATCCGGCCACCTTGTTGGCGCCGCCCTCGCCTCGATAATTCTAGGTCCTTGGGCAGCCATTTTGGTTATGACTTCCGTGGTCGGACTCCAGGCGCTCCTGTTTCAGGACGGAGGACTGGTGGTCCTTGGCATCAACCTCGTCAACCTGTCAATAGTCAGTGTTCTCGCCAGTTACGGAGTCTATCGCTTGGTGAGAATGATAGGTGGATCGTCTCGGCGCTCATTGTTCGTGGGCGGATTCTCAGCTGCTTGGATCTCCGTAATGATCGCGGCCGTCTCTACTGCATTTGCGCTGGCCTTCTCAGGTACTTCACCTTTGTCGCTTGCTCTTCCGGCCCTTGCCGGAGTGCACGCACTGATCGGAATCGGGGAAGCTCTGATAACAGTCTTTGCCCTCTCGTTCATTAGAGTCGCACGGCCTCAGCTTCTCCAGGTAAGGAAGGGGTCACAGACTCAGCTTCCCGAAGGAGTGTGACATGAAGGCTACCTGGTGGATTGCGGGCTATTTCATCGCGCTTGGCGTAACCTTGCTCGCTCCGTTTGCGTCGTCAGCGCCGGATGGCCTCGAGAGAGTTGCTGAAGAGCAAGGATTTTTGGGCACTGCAAAAGAGGCGCCCTACGCCGTGATTGCCGACTACGTCTTCCCCGGAGTTGAGAACGAAGCTGTTGCCACGATCCTGGCCGGCGTAATCGGGGTCACGATTATCTACTTGCTTCTGGCCGGCGGGACTTTTCTCGCATACCGCGCTGCCTCAAACCGAAAAGTCTGAGTCTGGCGATTTCAACCTCTAACGTACTCCTCGACCGTTACCTTGAAGGCCGTGGCTTTCTTCATCGAGCCGACCCTCGAGTGAAACTCGTCATCGCCCTTGCGTTCATCTTCGCGACGGCATCGATTCCGCCCGGCAAGTGGCCCGCATTTGGCGCAATGCTTTTGATCGTGTGGACTGCGGCCGCTTTCTCTGGAATTGGCATACCCAGGGTATTTCTGCGATCACTCGTCGCCGTGCCGTTCATACCAATAGCCCTCCCTACTGTGTTTACAAAGCCCGGAGAGCCCCTGTTTGAGCTCTTTTTGGGGCTGTTTACTTTGACCGCCACCGTCGAAGGTCTGGAGTTCTTCACGAGCGTACTGATAAAGTCCTGGGGCTCTGTCACAGCTGCCGTGCTGCTTACCTCGACAACGCCGCCCATGGGACTGCTCTCGGCCTTGAGGTCTTTGAGGCTCCCCGCCATACTGACGGCCGTTGTTATGCTGATGTACAGGTATCTGTTCGTACTCGTTGAGGAGACTCAGCGGATGCTTCGTGCCAGGGCCGCCCGGAGCGCTGCAGTTGGTTCTGAATCAGGAGGGACGATCGCGTGGCGGGCCAAGAGCGCGGGGGGAATGGCCGGGTCCCTTTTCATTCGGACTATCGACCGCAGCGAGCGCATCTACATGGCTATGCTGGCAAGGGGCTTTGACGGCGGGATCAAGCAGCAGTTCACGCACCAACTCGGAATGCGTTCCGCCTTGCAGATGTTATTGCCATTTGCCCTCTTCGCAGTTGTAGCCGTCAGTGCAAGGGTCTTGATGTGAACACGACAGCCGTCCAGCAAGCCGTCGCTGCGCTGGAGATCAGCAACCTCACGTTCTCTTACCCCGACGGTTGGCAGGCGCTAAGGGGCGTCACATTCAGCCTTAAGCCGGGAGAAAAGGTCGCGATTCTGGGTCCCAACGGTGCGGGTAAGTCAACCTTGCTCTTGCACCTGAACGGCCTCCTTCACGGAAGCGGTGACGTCCATATCATGGGAAACCGTGTAATCGAAAACGATAAGAAGGCCCTTTCACGCATCCGTGCTATGGTTGGTCTGGTATTTCAAGACCCCGACGATCAACTCTTTTCCCCTACAGTGTACGAGGATGTGGCTTTCGGTCCGCTCTATATGGGCCTGCCACAGGACGAGATAAATGAACGTGTCGAACAGGCGCTGAGTCAGGTTGGTCTCGACGGCTACGGTGACAGAATGCCGTTCCATCTCAGTGGAGGCGAGAAGAAACGTGCCGCCATAGCGACTGTCCTTTCAATGCGCCCCCAGGTGCTCGTGCTCGACGAGCCGTCCGCTGGCTTGGACCCCAGAGCGCGCCGTGGACTTATCACTCTCCTCGACCAACTGGACCAGACCATTCTCGTAACTACTCACGACATGCACCTGGTCAAAGAGATATTCCCGCGGTCCATTATCATGGATGGGGGCACTATAGTGGCCGACGCGCCCACGCAAGACATCCTCTCTGACCAGGTACTCCTGGAAGCCCACGGACTCGAACTGCCCTGACCTCCTCGAACTCGCAATTCATACTTCTTTGAATGTCGGCGTATTCTCTGCCACTGAGCGCCACTAACCAACCCAACAAGGGACCGACCCCAGGCCGATCCCTTGCACTCCTGGCCCTCTTTCCCCTTCTACCTATTCCCTACTAAGAGACTCGATCTCTTCAGCCTGCGCGACAAGGGCAGCAAACTCGGCTACGTCCGTGTCCTCCGGCATCAGCCTCAGCATCCTTCTTGCCTCTTCGACAACCGCCTCAAGACTTCCTTCCCGTGCCCAGTAGCTGTCGCGCAGGATCTCGGCGTACTCTGCGACAACCGCCGCGAGCTGGAAGCTCGGCGAGGCCTCCTCGAATTCAGTGACCAGATCGCTGCTCATGAGCTCACTATCGATCTCGCTGACCTCACCGCTGTCCGGGTCCTCGTACCGAAGGTAGACCGTCGCCAAGGCGCCATCGGCGTCATCGTGCAGTTTTATCTCGTACAACGCTGTCACGCTGTGACCGGCGCCAACCTCTCCGGCATCCACAGTGTCATCCCGAAAGTCCTCGTCTTTCACGTCCCGGTTCTCATAGCCGAGCAGCCTGTAGCTGCGGACCACTTCAGGATCGAAGTCCACTTGGACCTTGGTATCCTTGGCGATGTTCTGAAGCGTCCCGACAAGATTGTCGACGAATAAGCGCCTCGCTTCGGTTAGCGAGTCGACGTAGTGATACGAACCGTCTCCGTCGTTTGCGAGTTGCTCCATCAGGATGTCGTTGTAGTTTCCCATTCCGAATCCAATAGTCGTGAGCGTAACGCCATCGTCAACGTGATCCCTGATCTGTTCGAGAATCGAGTCCGCTCCAGTCCGTCCTACGTTGCCGACGCCGTCAGACAGCAGAAGCACACGTGTCACGCGTCCCGGCTGCACCCGCTCGGCAGCCAGCCCGTACGCGATCCTCAGCCCTTCTTCCACATATGTCGATCCACCAGGACTCAGGCGGTCAATCGCATTCATGATCGAACTCTTCTCTCCGCCATCAGTGGGCTCCAGTAGCACCGACCCGCGATCGCCGTAGATCACGATTCCCACTTCATCAGCAGGCCGAAGCTGCTCCACCAGCAGCCTGAGAGACCTCTTCACCAGTTCCAGCCTGTCCTCGCGAGCCATTGAACCGGACACATCAATTGCGAATATCAGAGTGGCGTCCTTGCGAGCCTCCTCGGAAACAGTCTTGCCCTGCAGTCCCACTCTCAGCAGCCAGTGCTTATCTCCGCCAAAGGGTGATGGCGACCCTTCAACGTGAATCTCGAATGCTTCCTCTTCAGGCGGTTCGTACCCGTAATCGAAGTAGTTGATGAACTCCTCCACGCGCACCGAGTTAGGGTTGGGCACGTTGCCGTCCTGCACGAACTTGCGAGCCACCGTGTAAGACGCCGTGTCAACGTCTATCGCGAACGTAGACAGGTGGTCGTCTTCTGTGTCGATGAACGGGTTGACCCCGTAGTGCTTGAAAAACGTTAGGTCATAGGCAGCATCATTTACTGTTGCGCTGCCACCTATTGCGTTGAAGCCTTCCGGCTGCGCCGTAACTAGCTGTTGCTGAATTGGTGCAGGTGCCGCAGGAGCCACAGGAGCAGGAGCTGCTGTTTCAAGCTGTTGCGATGACTCTGGACCTTCTTCGCTTGCGCTACAGGCTGCAAACGCCACAACTATCGCTGTTATTCCCATCAACGAAATGAGCTTACTAATCATCCTCTCTAGCCTCCCGAGTGTGATTGCTTCCGCCAGAGATTCGACATCACGGCGGGGCCTGCTTTGGTTCGCAGCCAAGCTCAGAATCACACGGGATAGGGTACAATTCGAGATACATTTGCGTACCACTCTGTGAGATACACGTTTCAAAGTTGTAACAATTGCAGACTTTCTCCGAACTCCTGACTCTCTACATGGACAGGACGGGAATTCGGGACGCTGAGCTCGCGCGTCGCATCCCGGTAAGTCGTCAGACCCTCGTCCGGTGGAAAGAAGGCGTAACATCTCGGCCTCGCTATCGTGAGGACGTCATCCGGTGCGCCGAGCTCCTACGCCTAACCGACGAGGAGACGGACGAGTTGCTCCTCGCTGCCGGTTTCTCCCCGGGGGCGGTGCCTCCTTCCCCTGATGCTGAGTTGCCTCTTCCCACTGATTCCGAAGGAGTGCCCGATGCACCGTCTGTCCCTCAGACTAGGGTTATTTCAACCAAGAGACGCAAACTGCCGCTGGCCGTAGTTGCTGCATCGACTCTGCTGATCGCCGCCTTGGTCGCCGGAATTGCCCTCAGTCTCAGGGACACAACAAGGTATCCCGCAGCCGTTGACGGAGAATCCCTGATCGTACTGTCCCCATTCGTCAACCATACCGGAGGAGGACAGGGATTCAATGTAGTCGGCAGATTGAGAGGCGCAGTTGATGACGAACTTGAGATGGCGGGCCTAACGTCAGTCCGAACGGTCGAGTGGCCTAAGGAGATCGACGGAGCGCCAGAAGCCGAGGACGCGATCAGGCGGTCCAACGCTGCCCTTGTCATCTGGGGAGAGTACGACAGCGGCCGAGTCGTAGCCCGATTTACTGCCCCACCCAATAGCGGCACGTCGGCACGCGGTGATCAGGTAGTTGACATTGCATCATCGCCCGCGCAGTTGCCAGCTACCATCAACATCGGACTTACGGAAGAAGTCCGTTACGTCGCGCTGGCGACCCTCGGCCAACTCTATCTGGAGCAAAATCAGTTGGATAGGGCAAAGACTCTGCTGATCCGGGCATTGGAACCACCACCCTCGGAGGCGGCTGCCTTAGCGAATCTCCGGTATCTTCTTGGTAGCGCCTATCTGGGTGGGGAACTGGCCGATTTCGATGAGGCAATCTGGCTGTTTACCCAAGTACTCGCTGTCGAGCCACGGTCCGTGGAAGCGCTCAACAGCAGGGCCCTCGCCTACTTGGAACGCGGCAGGGTCGGAGACCCGGACTTGGCCATCGACGATCTGAACAGGGCCCTGACAATCAGCCCGGAGCGTGCGGCAACTCGCCTAAATCTTGCTGTCGCACACCTGGAGCGCGGGCCATATGACGACATAGAGCACGCCTTGAACAATCTGAACGAGGCGATATCGCTACGCCCCGACTACGCCAGCGCTTATGTGAATCGCGCCGGCGCCTACATCGTCAGAGGGACTGCGGACGATATAGACCGTGCACTAGACGATATCGAGACAGCCCTGGAGATTGAGCCTGAGTTGGCGTCTGCTCACCTGAATCGAGGCAACGCCTACGTGGCTCGGGACTCCGATGGCGACACGCAGATCGCTATCGCAGAGTTCAGCCGTGCCATCCAGTTGGCTCCGGACTCTCCTCTGGCGCATTTCAATCGGGGCCTCGTCTATTCGGAACTTGGAGACGTAAGCAGTTCGCTGCGCGATCTCCTTCAGGCTCACGAGTTGAGTCCGAACGACGTGATCTACAACAGGACCCTCTGCTGGCAGTTGGGTGTATCAGGGGACCCTGAAGGAGCGTGGCCATTTTGCGACACCGCTGTTGCCTACGACCCAGACGGCCTCGCCAGGGACGCCAGGGGTGTGGTGAATGCACTGAGCGGCCGGAATAAGCAAGCTATTGGAGACTTCGAAGCATTCCTCGAATGGGTAGAAGAGTCTCCAATAGCCACCTGCGGAAGTCACTACCTTGCCAGTCGCACCGCTTGGATCGAATCACTTAGCGCCGGCGACAACCCGTTCGATGCCTCAGCCCTATACGACCTGCGTGCCAGGCCGGTACTCCCCGGCACTGCTCCCTGCTAGGTCGAATCGACCTGAGAGCCAGTAGATGTTGATTGACTCTAGAGAGGGATGCAGGTCTTGACACACCCCACACCGCCGGCCGCTTCGAGCAGAACCCTTACCGATCCTCCAGGGGGGCGCCGGCAGTGTAAATTTCAGTTGATGACGCCACAATCGACGGATCGGGTGCATGGGCCACGGACTCGTCTTTCCCCTCGTAGTCGAGCAGGTGAAGGACGTGTCTGATGGCATTGATCCTGGCCCGCCTCTTGTCGTCAGACTTGATGATCGTCCATGGGGCAGCTTCGGTATCAGTTAGCAGGAACATGGCCTCTTTGGCCTCGGTGTACTCCTCCCACTTATCTTTGGACCGCAAGTCCACCGAGCTCACCTTCCACTGTTTGAGCGGATCGTTTGAGCGGCTGTCGAACCGCCTGAGTTGCTCTCTTCGACTGACGGAGAAGTACAACTTTACCAGGTGTATTCCGCTGTCCACGATCATTCGCTCCAACGCTGGCGCCTGCCGGATGAACAATCGGTAGTCCCGCTCTGAAGAGAAACCCATCACCCTCTCTACGCCGGCGCGGTTGTACCAGGAGCGGTCGAATAGCACTATCTCCCCGGCCGTCGGAAAGTGCCTTACGTAACGCTGGAAGTACCACTGTCCCAGCTCGACATCCGACGGCTTGTCCAGCGCGACAACTCGCGCATGACGCGGGTTCCAATGTTCCATGAACCGCCTGATCGTGCCGCCCTTACCCGCAGCGTCTCGCCCTTCGAACAGGATTATCACCCTCTCTCCTACGTCTCTGATCCAGTTCTGCAACTTGATCAGCTCAACCTGGAGCGGCCTGTTCAGAGCGTTGTATTCACGATTGCGCATCCTGTGAGCGTACGGGTATAGATTCTCCCTGAAGTAGCGGATGCGATTCTCCGCCCCGATGTTCGGCGGGTCAGAGATCGGCTCAGCGTTGGGAATTGTCCATTCCTCTGAATCCGGTATATCAGGCTCGGTCCCGTCGGTGGTAACAACTCCTTGAGCCCCAAGAAGAGGATCATCTGTGGTCACTTTCTTCTCAATCATGGAATCACCACCCGTCATAAAATGCTTCCCGCTATATTACGACGGAATCGTCAGATTTTCCACAGATGACATTCGATTGAAGAGATGCTAGCAGTAAGAAAAGGCTACAAGTCGAGTGCCGACATGCAGACTTGAGACTGCACCTGGCTACATCAGCAGGCACTTACGGGCGTATAATCGGCGATATGCTAACCTGATATACCAATGGCGGAAGGGCCAAACGAGATGGACCTGTACGTGCTCCGACACGGTCCGGCGGAAGACCGCAATTACCAGAAATACCCCGACGACCGAGAACGTCCCCTGACCCGCAAGGGGATGGCAAGGCTCGCGCGTCAGCTCAGGGGCATGAACTCGCTTAAGCTCACTCCCGAGGTAGTAGTATCCAGTCCGCTGACCAGGGCAATGCAGACCGCCGAGTTAGTGATGGAAGGTCTGGCGGCGAATTGTAGGCTCGAAGTGTCAGATGCCATGACTCCCTCGGCAGATCCTCAAGACATTCTTGATGAGCTTGCCTGGACTCACTCCTCACTTGCCAGCGTGATGGTCGTAGGTCATGAACCGCACCTGAGCAGCCTTGTCTCGCTGGTGTCGTCTGGCTCACCTGATGCCGCGATTCGCCTCAGAAAGGGAGGGCTTTGCAAACTACGCATACCCACTCTGGGCACCGGTCGCTGCGGGCGCATCGAGTGGTCCCTCACGCCGAGGCAGATGATTAGGCTCGTATGATAGACCTACCTTCTCTAGGTCATGGATGCCGCCGCAATCGCCCGTCTGTAACCCTTCCCAGCATGGCCTGCTGCCGAGAACCCATGTTGACGCACGTAGCAGGAGGACCTGTTCCATCTAGCTGCAGTACTGTTCTCAAACTGCCCACATGCGCCTGACACTCCGGGCCAGGATGCCGCGAATCTACCAAGGGTGGTGGGTCGTCTCCGCGCCCTTCCTGGCCGCTGCACTCGGCACCGGTGCGGGGCAGTACGGCTTCGGGATATTCATCGAGCCGCTAGAAGAGACTTTCGGCTGGAGCCGGTCCCAGATCAGCGCGTCGCTTTCCTTTACGGCGGTGGGAAGCCTGCTCGCCCCGTTTCTTGGCAGGGTCATTGACCGGCGCGGGGCCAAGCCTGTCATCGCTATATCCCTGGCAATGGTCGCGGTGAGTTTCACTCTGCGTCCTATGATGACCGAGCTGTGGCACTGGTACGCGCTGAGCCTGCTGCAATATGCTGGCTACACAGGCGCGTCCATGCTGCCAGCCGGGAAACTCGTGGGCCTCTGGTTCAGGCGGACCAGGGGGCGTGTCATGGGTCTGACCGCGATGGGCAACAACTTCGGTGGTCTGGTGTTCCCTCCCCTAATGGGCTGGATGCTGCTCATGTTATCGTGGGAAGCCACCTACGTGGCGGTCGGCGGGTTGTCGGCGCTGCTCGTTGTGTACACCCTCGTCACGGTGCGCGACTTCCCTGCGGGTAGGGACGCCGATGCTGAATCGGTCGGGAGCGGCGCCGAGAGAGCTTCGCGGGTCACGGGTCTGACCGTGTCAGAGGCCCTCAGAGACAGGTCGTTCTACTCAATTTCGGTAGCGGTGACCCTCGGTACGTTCACGTACTCAGCGATAATACCGCAGATCATCCCGCATCTCCTCGATGGTGGAACGACGCTGGCGATCGCGTCCCTCGTGCTGAGCCTGTACGCCATAGCCGGCATGGTCGGAAAGTTCGCTATGGGACTTCTTGCAGAGAGAATCACGTCCCGGTACGCCCTGATGGCTAACTTCGTCGGCCAGGCAGTGTTCCTTGTGGCGATGATCTGGGCAGACAGTCCGATCGTCATGTGGACAGTGGTACCGCTGCTCGGAATCTTCAACGGCGCATTTGGTGCGCTGTTCCAACTTGTGATACAGGACGCCTTTGGCGTGCGCTACTTCGGCAGCATCATGGGAATGATAAACTTCGCCACGCTGGTGTCTTTCTTCGCAGGCCCTATACTGGCTGGAGCCTCATACGACGTCACAGGTAGCTACACGTTTGTCTTCATGAGCGTGGCCGCCATGTTCGTGATCGCTTCGCTGTCCCTGACACTGGCGCGTGCGAACCGTACTTCCTGACCGTCAGAACAGAGACTCAGCCCAGCCTGCTTCGCATGGTCTGGAGCACCCTATTCATATCTGCGAGACCACCTTCCGCGCTGGGCGGCGGCACGGCCGGCGGCGATGTCGGCATATCTCCGCCCTTCAGTTCTCACAGGGCCTGTCCGCCTTATCGCTCTAAGAGAGACCGACCCTCGCGGCCTTAGATCGGACGCCTCCTTGGTCAGAGACGCTCCGTACAGGAATATCATTCCGGCCACATGCGACCAGACCAGCAACAGTATCACTGACGAGACTGAGCCATACAGGAGGCTCCGCTGACTGGCAAGGTTTGCGAACCAGAAAAACAGGTACTTGGCCATCTCGAACAGGATGACGGTTACGATGCCCCCAAAAGTGGCGTCGCTCCAGCCAACGTGCCGATTGGGCAGGTACCGGTAAACGACGATGAAAACGATCGCGGCTATCAGGAAAGGCGTGACAACCGAGGCCACGTACGCCACCACTATGAGGAACTGGTCTAGCGGGACTCCCACAGTGGGCAGGTCTTCAAGGACGCTAAGCGAGACTTGCAGAACGACAGTTAGGCCAACGGACGTAAGGAACAGCCAGACTCCGAGAAACACGATCGCGAAGGTCGAAAGTGTCACATCCAGCATCCGCCTGGGAGCACAGTCGAACACGCGGTTGACACCTCGGTTGGCGGCCATAAACAGGCCCTGGGCACCAAACAGCATAGCGCCTATAGCGATGAGGCTCGCGGCTAGACGAGCTTCGAAGAGATGGTCGATGGCCTCTTCTAGGAATTCCTTGGAGCTGGGAAAGTAGAAGACAACCACTTCTGCCACGGTGGTCCGGATCACCGTGGCATCTATGAAGCTGGACAGCCCGACGATAACCAGGGCAACCAACGGGAACAGGGCTAGAAGCATGTAGTATGCAAGCGCGGCGCTCGTGTCCAGCCCGTTGACCGCAATCAGGGTCTTAATTGCCCGCCAGAGCGCGACTCCGCGCCAGGATTGTGGCCTGTCGCGAAGCTGGTCGGATAGATCAGCAAGAGCGTCCGTAATCGAGTCCCTAATGGTCGGTGTGAGAGTACTAATCGGCGCATCTACTACCGCCATTATCGCCAGCCTCACGGAATCGCCAGTTTCCGTACTCTGAGCGTACGCGCCCTCGACGCATCCTTGAGCCGCCCCCATGACCGCATCCGTGGAGGTTACACCATAAGTTCTCGATGCCCTGATTACCTCGCGGACAATCGTTTCGGCGACTTGCGCTACATCTTCTCCCGATTGTGCGCCGCTGGCGAGTAACGACGCCGCGGTTTCTCGCGTGGACTGGAACATGTCTCCAGAAGTAGCAATCACCCCGATTACAACGCCATGGACGGCAGGTGCGACTACGTCCTGGAACTCTCCTCCGAGTTCGCGCACCGCCTCGACGACGCCCGCAGATGCTTGTGCGCTGGCATCCTTGGAATCGACGCCAATCGAAGCGGCGCCAACGATCGCGCCCTCAACAGCTCGCTGGCTGACCTCCGGTATGCTGCCCCCGAGCTCTGTTGAGCTGCGGACCGCTGCAGAGACGACGTCCTTTACGACTGGCCGTCCTACCCTGGCAACCCGTTCCGTACCCTCCATTACGCCGATGACGGCGTCGCGTACAAAGCCGGTGGCCTCTCCCGTAATCTCGTCAGTAGCCTTAATAGCGCCGTTTACAGCATCTACTGCGGCGCTGCTCGCGCCGGCGCCGAATCTCCTCGTGCGACGGAATGCCGATCCCAGACCGAACAGGTCGAATCTCTTCGGAGATGGGCGTTCCAAAGGCAATGCCTTGCGCTCATCTCGAGAATTGTCACTGTCTCGATTGTTTACCAACGAATGCTCCAATGTGGAACGACTGGTTGAGTATGACATTCCCTGAAGGTGTGCGCAATGAGCAACTCAACAAGTAGGCGGGCTGTGTGCCGATTCCCCAACAATTCCGAGACGATTCACGACACCTACCGGTGGCACGTTCAGTTCAAGCTCCGAAGGCAGTCTCTCATGCATTTGCTCGGTGTGAACCTTCACAGACATAGACACATGAGAAGCTCGCTACCGGACTACGTTAGAAACGAACTGCTCCTCTGTCGTCAGAACTGTCACTTGCCGACGAGGTATGTTAGCGTCGCCCTGGACTACCCGGCAGCCAATAGGAGTTAACGATGATTGACGAGATCGATCGCATCCTCACGGAGACAAGGACTGTAGCTGTCGTTGGAATGTCGCCGAGGCCCGACCGGCCAAGTCACTATGTGGCGAAGTACCTAATGGAACAGGGATACGAAGTCATCCCTGTCAATCCTCAGATTGATGAGGTACTTGGCCTTAGGAGCTATCCTGACCTCACCGCGATACCCCATGATGTGGATCTCGTGGACATCTTTCGGCGCTCCAATCAGGTGCCGCCTATCGTGGACGAAGCCATCGAAATCGGTGCTAAGTTCATCTGGATGCAGGACGGTGTCATCCACGATGGAGCCGCGGCTAGAGCCAGGACGGCCGGGTTGCCTGTCGTGATGGACAATTGCACTCTGCGAGAGCACAGCCGCAGATACGGCGGCCCTCCAACGGACTAGCTGACCAGAACGGACTCCCTGTACGGCTCGAATCGCTGGCGTATCATGTCGCAGGCGAGCTGTAGGCCCTCGAAAATCTGCTCGGCGGTGACGTTGGACGCAAACGAACCGACAATTGCGTCGTCAGTGTGCTGGGCACTAATTCTTGCTCGGTACAACCAGCGCGTGTAACCCCGGACCCAGTCTGCGAGCACGGGGGAGACGTCCGACTTGAATGCCAGACGGTCGCCAGATCCACAGGTCTGAGCAACAAGGGAAAATCCTGGGCCACTGCTGTCGTCGGCCGATTCATTTACTTCTATATTGAACTCGACTCCGGCGCGCTCGAACGGCAGCCGAAAGCAGAGGTTTAGACTAACTTTCTCCGTCATTGGCTCTACTACTCCAGTAGTGATGCTTGCCGTTCTGTGGGCGTAATCGGCAGGTTCTTGTCAGGGTTGATCGGCCTGCGTTCTATGAACGCCAGCCTGCGCTCCTCTGATTCTTCGGTCTCCGGGTAATCTGATGCGTATCTCTCAGTCGGACTAGGCTCCGCCTCCAGGTACTCGGCAGACTCGTTAAACGTAATCTTCTGAAGCTGAAGAATGACTGGGCTGTTGTTCTTGATCAGGTTGCAGTACCTGATTGTCTCGTCACGGAGCTGCTCGTACGGTACCACCGAGTTGGCAAGACCCATGTCTAGCGCCTGCTGGGCCGAGTACTGCTGGGTGAGCATCCATATCTCGCGCGCGCGCTTCTGCCCAACAACGTGGGCCAGATATCCTACTCCGGCACCGGACGCCGGGCTCCCGACTCTCGGTCCCGTCTGACCGAATATGCTCCTGCTCGACGCGACCGTGAAATCACACGTATACGCTAGGATGTTTCCCGATCCGATTGCATAGCCGTCAACCATTGCGATTATCGGCTTGGGAATGTGCTTTACGAGGTCCATGAACAGTCCCTCGTCGTTCCCGGAGTACTCGGGGCTGGTCCTGTCCTCACCCTGGTCTCTTCCGGAACAGAACGCATTGGGGCCGGACCCTGAGATCACGACTACTCGTATTGAGTTGTCGCTTCCAGCATCCTTTAGCGCTTCGCCCATTTCGTCCGTCGTGCGTCCGCGAATGGCGTTGTACACCTCAGGACGGTTAATTGTAAGCCAAGCTATTCCATCGTCCTTCTCATAGATGATGTCAGTGAACGGCAATCGTATTCCTCCTTGGCCTGTGGGCCTGAGTAATACTATCCCAATTCAGACTATCTGAGAACGGCCCCGCCTGAGATGAGCCTGTCCCACACCTGCATGATTCACGTTTTCGTCATTCCGGCGAAAGCCGGAATCCAAGGGTGGTGGGGGCTCACGCAGAGTCCGCCTTCTGTAATGGGGCAGGCTCGGTTGAGAGCGAAGTCGACCGCAAACTATAATCGCCCTATGTTGGTAGCAGACATCGGAGAGTTCGAGCTCATTGGCCGCCTAGAGTCGTCAATTCGGGAAAGAAACCACAGGCAGATCGATCTGCTAAACGAACACGGCGCCCATATAGAGCTCGGCATCGGCGACGATGCAGCCGCCTGGCGCTATCCCGAGTCCACCGTGGTGAGCACAACGGACACCATGGTCGAGAACGTCCATTTCATTGTCGGCAGGACACCTTGGCGCGAACTCGGCTGGAAGGCATTGGCCTCAAATCTGAGCGATGTCGGAGCTATGGGTTGCGAACCCACGTTCGCCCTGGTCACACTCGGCCTCAGGCCGGACCTCCCCTTGAATGGTCTCATCGAGATGTACGATGGCATGATGGACGTCCTTGAATGCACCGGAGGGGCGCTGGTCGGGGGCGACGTAGTTCGCTCGCAGACCTTCTTCGTTAGCGTGGCACTCGAAGGGATCTCTGAATCCGGTGCACAGGTAATGAGGCGCGACTCGGCCAGACCGGGTGACGCCGTAGCAGTGACTGGCCACTTGGGGTGTTCTGCAGGAGGACTCCGTCTGATCCTTGGCGAGTCCGCCTCGCCGCAATTGAACTCGACCACACGATTTCACCTCACGAGGGCCCATAACCGGCCACAGCCACGAGTAGCAGAGGGGATCGCCCTCAGAAAGCTCGGCGTGAAATGCGCGATGGACGTCAGCGACGGCCTGACAGCAGACTTGGCCAAAGTGTGCGCTGCCAGTGGCCTGTCAGCTCTAATCGAGGCTGACAGAGTTCCAGCCGACGCGTTCTTGAAGAGCGCCTTCCCAACCGAATGGCTTCAATTGGCCCTGGGCGGCGGAGAAGACTATGAGCTCGTGTTCTGTGCCGACGACGGAACAATGGAGAAGGTAGTTACCGAACTAGGCCCGATCGTAAGGGTCATAGGTAGATTGGTCGATAATGGCACTGGCGTCACGGTTCTCGATGCCGAGGGAGATGAGGTCAAGGTTGGGACTTCAGGATGGGACCACTTTTCGAGGCAGCATGGATAGAGCCACAATCGTAATAGAGACTAAATCCAGGTACCGGCCGACGGAGATCATGGGCGATCTGCGTATCGTCGCTGAGACCCTCTACTTCCCGATGCGCCTTGTGGGGTTCTGGGACGAGGCCGCTGACACGCACATGTGCCCTGAAACAGAACTTGCCAGACCCTGCCCTCACAAGGTCCCTGAGGACGATCCTGCCTACGTCCCTTACACTCGCTCCATGGAGCGTCTAAAGCAAGCCGTGGTCGAGGTCGTCTTTCCTCACGCCAATGTCCGCATGTTCTTGAGCTAACCCGTACATTCCGAAACCACAGGAGACTTCAGGATGGCATCAGCAGCCCAACTCAGAAGGTCGCTCGCTCCCTACGAAGAGTTCCCCCTGCAGGAACTGTTGGCGCGTGCCGTTTCCCGGCACGGACAAAAGACCGCAGTCATAGACGGAGATCAAACATACTCATACGCTCAGCTAGGCGAGTACTCCGACAGGCTCGCTTCCGCACTAGCGGGACTGGGCGTAGACGCCGGCGACCGCGTGGCAATCCTTGCTCCCAACTGCGTGGAGTTCGTGATCGCCTTCTATGGCATAGTCAAAGTAGGCGCCATCGTCACCACCGTCAACTCCGGCTACAGAGAGCGTGAGATTGCCCATCAGCTTAACGACAGTGGCGCCGAGACGCTAATCGTACACTCAGCGCTCAAACCGATGTCAGACGCCTCCCGCAGCGAGATCCCTGCACTCAAACGCGAAATCGTGATCAACCCGGACTCGAATGACGCCGACTCCTTCTGGGGTCTGCTGGAAAACGCCTCCAGCACTCCGCCCTCGATCGCCGTCGACCCTGTCAACGACGTGGCGGCCCTGCCATACTCCTCTGGCACCACTGGTCTGTCCAAGGGTGTGATGCTCACACATCACAACCTCGTCGCCAATGTCCAGCAGTTCCTGAACCGCCAGGACGAGGCATCGGTGATAAGACCCGATGAGGTCCTTCTGACCCATCTGCCCCTTTTCCACATCTACGGTATGAACGTGTTGATGAACGGGGCCATAGGAGCTGGCTGCACCCAGGTCATGATGGGCCGCTTCGATATGGACCACTTCTTGGATCTCATGTCACGTCACAGGGTCTCGATGCTGTTCACCGTCCCGCCTGTCGGACTCGGCCTAACTCAGTACCCTGGCGTGCCTGACTACGATCTGTCAGCGCTCAGGGTGGGTTTCTTCGGCGCCGCCCCTCTATCAGCTGAGATGCAGCAGCGGATTCAGGAAGTGATGGGCTTTCCGATCATCCAGGGATACGGTATGACTGAAGCCTCACCCGTAACTCACTCCGACTTCCTTGAGCCTCATCTGACGAGGCCCGGGTCCATTGGACTGGCGTTGCCCGACACTGAGCAGAAGGTGGTCGACGTCGAGACCGGCGAGATTGAAGTTGCACTAGGCGAGACCGGCGAGCTCATGGTCCGCGGCCCCCAGGTTATGAAAGGCTACTACAACAACCAGCAGGCGACGCGCGACACGCTAACTGAGGATGGCTGGCTTCACACTGGAGACATTGTGAGGATGGACCCATACGGCTACGTCTGGGTCCTCGACCGTCTGAAAGAGCTCATAAAGTACAAGGGCTTCCAGGTCCCGCCCGCCGAACTTGAGGGTGTATTGCTCGAACACCCTGGCATTACCGATGCCGCTGTAATTGGCAAAGAAGACCTCGAGTCTGGAGAGATTCCCAAGGCGTTCGTCGTGCGGAGATCTGGCGCCGACCTCTCAGCCGAAGATGTCATGAACTTCGTCGCTGATCGGGTCGCGACATTCAAGCACGTCCGCGAGGTCGAGTTTATCGACGCCGTGCCTAAGAATCCGTCGGGTAAGATCCTGCGGAGGACACTGGTCGAACAGGAGCGAAGCCGCTCATAGCTCGATAATGCTCGAATGAACGATGTTGGAGACCTGGTCCAGTCTCACGCTGTGCCACGGCTCGGGCGCCATGCAGTTGGACAGATAGCTGAACGACACACCGGACTCTGGGTCCGCCCACGAGTAAGACGTGCCTGCGCCACCGTGTCCGAACGTCGAGGGCGAGGCAATCGTCCCCAGACCTCGTATCGTTGGCGTCAGCCCTCGCACATGCGGGCCCATCCCGCGGTGCATGGGCATTCCCATGTTCTCATCAACCCGATCTCCGGTGTGATTGCGCGTTGCGAACTGGATTACCCGTGGACCAAGCACCCTCTTACCATTGAGTACTCCTCCCGCCAGCAGCATTTGGTAAAACGTAGCAAGGCCCGTTGCAGTCCCGTACCCACCCCCGCCTGGGACGCCAGCAGCCCGCCATGCACGAGTATTGCGTGACGACCTGACCATCGCGCCATCCTTGAATTCATGGATGTCGGCGCAGCGTCCGTCAGCCTTCTCGCTGACGCCCACGAAAATCTGGTCGTCCAGCCGGAGCGGCACTAGGAGAGACTCCCTGATGTGGTCCCGGTAGTCGGTTCCGGTGACCGCCTCGATCAGGACAGCCGCTACCCAGTGCGCCGCCAGCCCGTGGTAGTGGACTTTAGATCCGGGTGTCCACTCCAATCTGAAGTCTGAGACGACACTTCTGAGAAGCTCGTGGTCCTCCCATGCGGCCTCAGTCACCTCGGCAGACGGGAACCCGCCCTGATGCGAGATGACCTCAAACAGGGTAATGTCTCCTTTGCCATTGGCGGCGAACTCCGGCACGTGGTCGCTAATCCTGTCGCCGAATCGCAGGACCCCCCGCTCGACGAGTTGCCACACTGCAGCCGTCACTATGACTTTCGTCTGCGAGAACATCAGCCACAGCGTCTCGGCGTCAGCGCCGACGGCAACGGGATCGACCTTCGCGCGCCCGAATGTGGCGCTCTTAACCAGCTTGCCGTACCTCGCGACGGCGATCTGAGCTCCCGGATACCGTCCGCCTCCGATATGCTCTTCTATGAGAAGATCGAGCCTGCCAAGACGTTCGGAGTCCAATCCGACTTCCTCGGGAGTCGCGACGGGCAATAGTGGTCTTGTTGCGCTTACTGTAGCCATGCAGGTGCCTCCCACTGTGGTTGACCGAGACTTTCGGCAATTCTACACTTCGGATTACAAGTGAAGAAAGTTGACATCCACATGTACTCCAGTCCAGTCGCTGACCCCCTCTTCGTAGACCTCTACGAGCTGACGATGGCCCAAGCCTACTTGCAGAGTGGCCAGACCGGAAACGCCACGTTCAGTTTATTCTTCCGAAACTTCCCTCCAGACAGGGCATACTACGTATTCTGCGGGCTTGAGTCTGCCATCGACTATCTCGCAAGCTTGAAGTTCTCAGCAAGTGACCTTGAAGTCCTTGACCGTATGCAACTGTTCGATGCTGCGCTGCTCGATTACCTGCAGTCGTTTGAATTCACTGGCTCTGTGAGAGCGATGAGGGAAGGCGAGATCTTCTTTCCAAACGAGCCTGTAATCGAAGTCAGCGGTCCCATCATAGAGTGCCAGATAGCTGAGACCTTTCTGATAAACCAGATCAACCTGGAGTCAATGCTAGCGACAAAAGCTGCGCGCGTCGTAGATGCCGCCGCCGGAAAGCAGGTCGTGGACTTCGCCTCACGCCGTACCCACGGTCTGGACGCCGGAATCAAGTTTGCACGCGTCTCCTACATCGCCGGATTCGACGGCACCAGCAACGTCCGCGCGGCTTCTTTGTACGAGATCCCAGCCGTGGGCACTATGGCGCACTCCTACATTTCCACGTTCGACTCCGAGACAGATGCCTTTAGCAACTATGCAAAGTCGTTCCCCGACTCCAGCACTTTCCTGGTTGATACGTATGACACGCTCAATGGCGTGCGAAACGCCATCAAAGTGGCGCATGACATGACCACTCACGGCAGCAGTCTAAGGGCCATCAGACTCGACAGCGGCGACATGGCCCGGCTCTCTGTACATGCACGCGAAATGCTGGATCACGCTGGCCTCGGAAATGTTCGGATACTGGCCAGCAGCGGCTTGGACGAGTATTCGATCTCCGATCTCGTGAGTTCCGGGGCACCTATTGACGGATTCGGGGTCGGCACTCGCGTCGGGACCTCGGCGGACGCCCCCTACACGGACTTCGTCTACAAGCTGGTCGAGTACGATGGGACGCCGATAGTCAAGCTCAGTGAAGACAAAGAGTCTCTGCCTGCCCCCAAACAGGTCTACAGGATCAGCGACACGGAAGGAATGTTTGAGCGTGACGTTATAACAGATGTGGACAATCCTATCTGCAACGCAAATTCAAGCCCACTCCTCAATCGGGTGATGGAAAATGGCCGCACAATCAACGAGTCACCATATGTCAATGCGATCCGCAGACATCACCGCGAGAGGCTCGAAAGGCTCCCTACGGACCTTCGAGGCCCGACCCCTACTGGAACGTACACTGTAGACACTTCAGTTCAACTGGAGTCCCTGGCAGAACAGGCAAGAAACCGAACGCAATCAAACGCCGATTCACGCAACACTTAGCCCGAATCCACCGAAGGGGTGGCGTTACAGCAGCCGAATGGGCGATGAGTGGCAAAGGGGGCGATGGTTCGGGCAGGACTTCGGGTAGATGGGTCCGGTGGCGGCCTTCAGCAGCCGCGTGGAGACCTTGTGGCCGTTTGCGAACGTTGGCAGGGCGAGATGGCGGGGAGAGGACGCAGCAAGAGACACTCTCGGACCGGGGTGGCGCGAGTTTGCGGGGCGGTTGGGTAGTCTGGTGGATGGGTCAGGCGCCGTCAGGCAGGAGATGGCAGGGCTCGCAACCGAGCGAGGGCGCGACTGAACTGGGTTTCCCAGGGCCAGTGCTGGGGAAGATGCAAAGTGAGGCGGCGCGCCTTGCGGGTGAGCCGGCCGGCCAGAGAGAAGAAGCGTCGTCGGAGGGTCTTGGTGGTTACAACCTGCTGGCCCAGACCGATGCGCGCTGTCCAGCGGGCCAGGTTATGGGCCATCACCCCGTATCGAGTACGGGGCAGGCTCTGGACGGCCAGCCAAGCGGCGTTGGCGGCGAAGCGTCCTGAGGGGAGATGGTTGAGGCCCACGCCGTACTTGAGGTCTCTTATGGCGTTCTCGATCTCGGCGTGGCGGCGATGGTCAGCCTCCAGTTCCAGGGTATCCCCCTCCCGGTCGGTGATGAAGCCGTGATAGCTGTAGCTGGCGAAGAGTGCCAGTTGTGAGCCGGGCGTGGGCTTCACCCTACGGACGATGAGCCGCACCGGGGTGGCGTCGGGCTCACCCCGGAAGGGGGTGTAGGTGGTCTCGGCCACGTCGGCGGCACCGTCCATCCAGTAGGGGATCGGCGTCCAGTCCTGCTCCGGTATCGTCTCAATCAGCTCCCTCAGACGAGCGTGCTGGCGGATGGTGATGGAGAAGCGCACATCCATCTCGCGGCAGACCGCGACCAAGGCGTGGGCATAGAAGCCGCTGTCGGCGCGCACCGTGAGTTGTCCTATGGCTCCGGCATGGCGCACTCGCCCCACCGTCTCACGCAGGAAGTGGGCGGCACCCCGAACGGTGTTGGCGCGACCCTCGCGCAGCCGGGACATCAGCACGTCACCGGTTCCGGCGGCGACGGCCAGCAGCGGGTGATAGCCTCGCTGGCCGGTGTAGCTGTGGTGGCGGGCACCCTCCTTGGCCAGTCCGTAGGTTTCGCAGATGGTGGAGTCCAGGTCGATGGTCAACGGCCCGTCACCGGGTCCGGCACCAGCGGCCCAGGCCCGCGACAGCAGCTCCCGGCTCACCCGATCCAACTGGCGCACGTGCCCCCACCGGAAGCTGCGCAGGAAGGTCCCCAGAGCCTGCCCTCGCGAAAGCGGGGGGTGGATGGCGCCTTGAGCGTGCAGCCGACGGCTCCAGCCGTCCCCCCGGTACGCAACACGTCCGCGTCGTCAATACAGTCTCCCCCGGCCAGTGCAGACGCAGCCAGTGTCATCACCTTGTCTCCCGTGTTCGCCCGCCCCGGCGCATTCCCCAGGTCAACGTGGTTGTCGACCAGTTCACCCAGACCCAGGTGCTGGGCCAGGGTGGCCGGAAGAATCAGCCCGGCGTTTGCCATCAGCCGATGATCGTCGAAGGCGATTTTGATGCGGTCGGGGTGATTGCGTGGTAGCATCTATTGGGTGCTCCCTTCCTGGGGTCGGTTTGGTCTTACAAAACCATTATCCCAGATTCAAAGGAGCACCTTCTTGCCGCTTCAGGACACTCACCCAACCCCCGCCTTCGGTGGATTCGGGCTTAGAAAGGAAGAGAAAACATGGCGAGGCTCCCATATGTCAATCGCGACACGCTGAGCGGTGAAGCCAAAGCAGTCTATGACAGAATTGCCGACACTCGTGGCTCAGTCGAACCTGACACCCCAATGCCCAATTCGTTCCGGACACTTTTGAACAACCCGGACGCCGCAGCCGCTGTCGGGCAATTGGGCGAGTACCTGCGATTCAACTCATCGCTTGACCCAACAGTCAGGGAGATCGCCATTCTATCCGTGGCGAAACAGACCGAGAGCGAGTACGAGTGGCTCCACCACGAGCCGGTCGCCAGGGCCGTCGGAGTCAGACCAGCAGTTATTGCAGCCATTCAATCCGGTCGCGCCCCGATGGGCCTGCCGGCCAAAGAAGGCGTGTTCGCCCAGGCCGCCAAAGAACTTGTAAGCAACGGAGACCTCACAGATCGCACCTTCCAGGCTATTGAACATCTCATTGGCCCCGCCGGAGTCGTCGACTTCGTCGTCCTGGTCGGATACTACGCCATGCTTGCCACGGCGCTCAGGGCGCTGGGCGTGGACGTAGAGGACGAGTTGAGGAAAGACTGACGACTCTACTCCGCCGCCCCTGACTCGCGTAGAGCAACGATCTCTTCACACGAGTATCCCAGCTCGGACAGCACCTCTTCCGTGTGCTGACCCACGGTTGCGCCGAGGGATCGAATTGAGCCCGGAGTTTCAGACAGCTTCGGGCCGATTCCAACTTGCTGCACAGGTTGCCCATCTACTTCCCCGACATCCACAACCATCTTCCGGTGCACGTTCTGAATGTCAACGACAACCTCGTCCAGTGAACTCACTCTTGCCACCGCAATGTTGGGGCGCCCTGAAAGTAGCTCCCACCACTCATCACGGCCCTTTGTTGCGAACACATTCTCGAGTTCGCTACGCACGTAAACAGCCCTTTCCGGCTCGAACTGCCCTCCGATCAGGTCCTCACGTCCGAGCGCTTGGCAAAGGGCCGACCAGAACCACGGCTCTATACAGCCGACACTGATGTAGCCTCCGTCCTTGCATCGGTACACGTTGTAGTAGGGAGCGCCCCCATTCAGGCCCATTTCTCCCCTCGATGGTACCGTCCCAGTGGCGAAGTATTCTGATATCAGGGAAGCCAGCATATAGGCCACGCCATCCGACATCGCAATGTCGACGTATTGGCCCCGGCCAGTGTGCTGACGCGCCATCAGCGCGGCTAGAATCGCCATAGCCGCGTGAAAGCCTCCGCCCGCATAATCTGCAATGATGTTGTAGGGAATTACCGGTGGACCCTCTGAGGCTCCGATCACCCCAAGCGCTCCCCCTACGGAGATGTAGTTGATGTCGTGTCCGACCAGGTGCGAGTATGGCCCATCCTGGCCATATCCAGACAGCGAACAATAAACAAGCCTGCGATTGATCTCAGCGAGTGTCTCGTAGTCGCATCCGAGCCTTGAGACAACACCAGGACGAAACCCCTCTACGAATACGTCGGCATCTTCAACCAGCCGGTGCAGCACGCCCTGCGCGTCCTGGTGTTTCAGGTTGAGCGCGATACTGCGCTTGTTGCGATTCAGTGCGTTGAATGCAGCCCGCCGCTCGATCTCAGCCTGTGTTGTCCTGGCCCCACGCTCACGTGCCATTCGACCACCACCCGGCTCTTCGACCCTAATGACGTCAGCCCCAAGGTCTCCCAGCGCCATGGTGCAGAACGGGCCGGGCGCCATCCTGGACAGGTCCACTACCTTGATTCCCTTTAGTGCGGTTTCCATGTAATTCCCCCGCGGTCAGGACTGTTCGAGGACGCCGCTCTCGAGGAGCAAGGCCACAGCTTCAGTATCGAGATCGAGGACTTCGGACAGAATCTCCGCGTTATGCTGACCAACAAGGGCCTGCGGCATTCTCAACGCCCCGGGCGTCTTCGATAGATGATAAGTCAGCCCGTCGTACGGCATTGGCCCGCATTCCGCATGGTCCAACCACTGGAAGAATCCCCTGTGAGCCACCTGCGGGTCTTCCCACAGATCGGCCTGACTCTGGACCACGCCCGCTGGCACACCGGCATCCTGTAGCTGGACCATCAGCCTTCGAGCAGACTTGTCGCGCGTCCACACGCCAATCTGTGCGTCGATTTCCTCTATATTGCAGCGACGGTCTGCCACGATCCTAAACTTTGCGTCACCGGCAAGGTAACTTCGACCCATCTCGCCGCAGAGCGCCCTCCACTGCTGGTCGGTGGATACAGCAATTGCGATCCACTGCTCCCCGTCTCCGGTGTAACTGCGCTCAAGGTCTGCGCATCGATAGACGTTGTGGGGTGCCGCTACGTCGTCTTGATTACCACGCCGATCGAGTACTGTACCGTTGGTAAAGTAGTCCATGATAGCCGGAGCCAAAAAGTGAGTCGCGCACTCGTACTGAGAAAGATCGATGTGTTGACCCTTACCCGTGCGACGTCTGAACTCCAATGCGGCCACAATCGCCGCGACCGCATTCGGCGGATTGATAAAGTCCGAGTAGGCTCCATATGGACCGGCCGGTTCCCGGTCCGGCCAGCCTGTGATGTGATAGAAACCTGCCATTGCCCCCGCAAGTTGCCCGAAGCCCGCAAAGCTGGAGTGTGGCCCAGTTTGCCCCTGCTGACACGTGCTGAAGTAAATGACCTCAGGCACGATACGTCGAACGTCCTCGTACGCAAGTCCCCACCCGGCCACTACTCTGGGGGTGAAGCTCTCTGCGATTACGTCGGGCTGCCACTCACGAATCAGGTCCGTAACCAGTTCCCTACCCTCTGGAGTCGCAAGGTTCAACCCCAGCCCTCGCTTGCTGGAGTTGTAGTTCGCCGAGAATTGGCTGCGATTGATCCCAGGCTCACCGTCTTTGAATGGCGCCCCACCACGCAGAACGTCGGGCCTGGATACCGACTCTAGTCGAATCACATCCGCGCCGAAGTCAGCCAGGTGTTTGATCGTTATCGGCCCGACTCCGACCCAAGTGAAGTCCAGGACCCGGATGCCGTCGAAAGGCATGGCGCTGCTATTCGTCTTCACACACCCTTGCCCTTTTTCGGTGCGAGTGACTTCTGCATTGTCTCGGCCCAGAATCTCACTGTTATGCTCTCCTAGGCTCGGCGCGGAACGCCTGACCTGAATCGGACTCTCGCTCAACTTGGCCAACGGACCCAGGTGAGTCAGCTTTCGACCGAGCCCTGGGTGCTCCATCTCTCGCCAGAAGTCCCGTGCCGCGAGCTGTTCGCTGAGCGCGATGTCTTCTACCGTATGACAAGGGGCGAGCAGCATCCTGTAGGCTATCGCTCTCATGAAGAGCTCGTCTTTCGATTTGGTCGCTACGTACTCTTCCACCTCCCGCTGTATGGCTCCGAATTGCTCGATGGCCTTTTGCTTGCCCCTCGCCGCTGTGGTTACGTCCCATTCATCCCAGTCGATCAGATGAATCCAGTCTGGTCCGACCCCTTCCTCAGCCATCCATGCAGTGAGACCGGAGAGAGTCCTCGGATTCATGAGTAAGCTGACGTGACCGTCCCGGCAGACAAACACCTGCCTGACGGGTAGTTTTCCCCTCGAACGAAACGCCCCGTCTCTCTCCACGTTCTCGCCGTGCAGCGGCGGAAACGGCGTCGCGTTCATCAGAGTCCAGATGACGGCGGTCTGCATCGAAACATCGACGTGCTGACCCTCACCATTCTTCTGCCTGTGCCAGAAGGCAGCCAAAGTCCCAGCAGCCGCGTGGGCGCCGGCGTGGAGCTCAGCCTGCGGGGCACTGACCCGGACCGGCGGACGGTCTGCGTCCCCGCAAATGTACTGCATACCGCCCATCGACCACGCCACGAGGTCCGGCGCTTCGTGTTGAGAGTACGGCCCCGTCTGGCCATATGGTGTGATAGAAGTGTAGACCAGCCCGGGATTAACTGCCGAGAGGTCGCTGTATCCTAAGCCTAGGCCCTCTAACAGCCCCGGACGAAACGACTCGATCAGGATGTCTGCCCCACTGACCAAACGTACAAGTTGATCGCGACCATCACGAGAGTCAAGGTCAATTGTCACGCCACGCTTGTTCGCGCAGTACGCCGCCCAAAACAGACTCCTGTCAGGCCCAGCCTCACCGTCCACAAACGGCCCGACAGATCGAGTAGCACTTCCTCCCGGCGGCTCCACCTTGACTACGTCCGCCCCAAGGTCAGCAAGCACCTTCCCGCACCAGTTGAACCCGCCTTCAGTCAGGTCGAGCACCCTGTATGGCCCGAGTGCCTGACCGTCGATCTGAGACTGTGTCATGGTTCAATCCTGGTGCGCGTGGGACGACCGCCAGCGTATTCAAGGGTTGCAGGACTGTCAACTGAAATTTAGTCGGCAGCCTGCCTGACCGGACGACCATCCGAAGCTACAGTTTCAGGTGATTCTGAAGGAGGGTCAACGTGCTCGTAACTCGGCCCCTTGAACGCCGACGCCACTACGCCGACCAGAACGACAACCGCCATCGCCGTGTAGGCGACCCTCAGGCCGGACGTGAACGCAGCCAGCAGTCCGGTGCTGCCCTCCTGAGACACTCCCGCTAGCGACGGCTCATAACCCATTGACCCCATGGTAGCAGTCACGATTGCAGTCGCTATCGCTATGCTGCACAGGTTTCCTGAGTTGCGGACGAGGTTCAGGAAGCCGGAGATGACTCCGAACTTGCTCGGCTCGACCGCGCTGAGCACCGAGGAGTTGTTTGGAGCGTTGAACATTCCGATGCCCGTACTTTGAAGTATCATCCCTGCCATTGCGAAGGCGAAATGCGTATCGGGCTTGAGAGTCGATAGTATTAGTAGCCCTGCTATCGAAGTCAGCAGTCCGCCCATAGTGAACCAGCGCCACCCGAACCGATCGGATAGTCGCCCACTTAGCGGGCCCGTGACAATCATCCCGACAGCGCCAGGTACAATCAGCAGACCCACCTGGCCCGGAGAGAGACCTAGTACCGCCTGGAGGTAGAACGGCATCAGGAATCGAACCGACTGCATGCCAAGGAAATTCAGGAAGCTTGCGAGGACGCCAAACGCAAAGAGGCGCCGCTTGAACAGCCGGATGTCCATCATCGGGGAAGAGCTGCGCAATTCCTGCGCCACAAACGCTACCAGGAGCGCCGTCGACCCCGCGAACGCAAGGATGACCAACGGGTGACCGTATCCTGCCGACGGAGCCCAGGTCATCGCGTTGAGGAACACGATCAAGGCTCCGGTAGACAGTGCTGCGCCAATCCAATCGTATCGAACTCTGGCGCCTCTTGTTTGCCCCACTCGTGCCGAGTCGATGAGCACCAGGGCCGATATTATCGCCACCGAAGCCATGACTGCGGTGCCAAAGAACACCCATTGCCATCCGAGGACCTCCACGAGGAGACCCCCGATTGCGGGCCCGACCACGCCTCCCGCCCCAACAATACTCATCTGAAGGCCGAGGGCTTTCCCTCTCTCTTTGGGTGGGAAGCTTGCGACGATCATTGCCATCGAAGTGCCTTGCGTCATAGCGGCGCCCACGCCTTGCACGATTCTAATGACGATCAGGGAGGTCATGTTGGGCGCGAAACCAGCAGCGCACGCGGCCACTACGAAGATAACGAAACCTATCAGGTAGATTCTCTTCCGGCCCGCAATGTCCGCCAGTCGGCCCATGGGCAGGAGCAGCGCGCTGATAGTGAGCGTATATCCGATCAGTACCCACTGCGTGGTTGGTAAGGCGGTGTGGAAGTGTCCCGAAATGCTTGGGAGTGCGACCGCAACGCTGCCCATGTCCGATACGGATGTGAACAGCCCGATCGCTAGGGCCAGAAACGCCCAGTACCGGTAGTTTTCGCCGCGGAACCGGCTCAGGCTCGGCCCCCGCCTAAATGCCGACAGGCCAGCCCTCCATCCGCCAGGCAGCGTCCCAGAACATGTACTCGTACTGGCTGCTCACCATGAAGGCTCTCTCCATAGCAGCCAGTTCTGCGGGTCCCGATGTTTCAGCGTGCCGATCAACGAAGCACCGCAGCCAGTCCGCCAATTCCTGGAACTCCGGAGCGTTGTACGTTTCGATCCACCTGCCAAAAAGCGGTTGGCTCGCAGGAAGGCCTTCACCGTACAGCTTCTGGCCGATTTCGCAGTATCCCCACGAACAGGGCAGAATCACTGACGCTACCTCGCCCGCCGAGCCCTGGTGGGCGGTGTTGATCATGTGTCGCGTGTACGCCCAGGTCGTAGGCGATGGTGCGGTGGCTAATAGCTCCTCTTCGGTGATTCCAAAGTCCGCGCAGAAGCTCACGTGCAGCGCCATTTCGGAGTTCAGTGTCTCGTGAATCAGCGTCGCGAACCAGCCCATGTCGGTCATGTGGGGCGCCTTGGTGACGCCCAGGGCGATGGCTCGGCAGAAGTCGATCAGGAAAACGTAGTCCTGCCGCATGTAGTATCGAAACTTGTCGAGAGAAAGCGAGCCATCACCAATGCCCGTTACGAACGGGTGACTCTGTTCACGCTCCCAGATCGGAGCCGCACGGCTCCTGAGCTCGTCGGAAAACCCCATTCAACGATAACCTCTCTGAACCTTCCAGCGTCCGGTCGTGTGCGACGGCAAAAGTCTGACCCCTAATTATGGTGTATCGGACCCCTTGACACAACCTGACCGCCGTGGCTTAGTGGTAACTATGACCGAGTCAGGCTACATAATCGCACTGGATCAGGGCACCACGGGCACCACTGCCATGCTGATCGACGCTACGGGGACCCCCCTGTGGACCGCGAGCCGGGAAATCCGGCAAATCTACCCTCGACCCGGCTGGGTGGAACACGACCCCGCCGAACTGTTCGAATCATGTCTCGATGTCATTGAAGAACTCCTTGAGACCGCCGAGACCCACCCCAGGGCTATCGTCGGCTTAGGCATTACCAACCAACGGGAAACACTCGTCATGTGGGACCGACGAACGGGCGAGCCAGTATCCAATGCAATCGTATGGCAGTGCCGCCGGACCGCTGAGCTGTGCGACGACCTGAAGTTGCGCGGCTACGAGGATGCAGTAAGGCGGAAAACAGGCTTGCCCATAGACGCCTACTTCACCGGAACCAAGATCCGCTGGCTCCTGGATGAGATTCCCAATGGTCAGCGTCGCGCCGAGGATGGCAAACTAGCCTGCGGGACCGTCGACTCCTGGCTGTTATGGAACTTCACCAACAAGCTGGTACATGCCACAGACGTCACTAACGCCAGCCGGACCATGCTCTTCAACATCGATTCCTTTGATTGGGATGATGACCTTCTTTCAATGCTCGACGTGCCGAGAGCTATCCTTCCCGAGGTCAGATCTTCCAGCGAGATCTACGGTCATGTCGCAGGCGATCTCTCGGCCGGGCAACCCGTCCCGATCGCCGGCGTAGCTGGTGACCAGCACGCTTCCCTGTTCGGCCAGTGTTGCTTCGAGTCCGGTTCCGCGAAGAATACCTATGGCACTGGCTGTTTTGTTCTCGCGAATACGGGCCGAAATCGTGTGGACTCGACCGCTGGACTTATTACCACGGTTGGCTGGGCTATTGGAGACGAGACCGTCTATGCGCTGGAGGGTAGCGTCTTCTCGGCGGGCGCAACGGTCCAGTGGCTCCGCGATGAGTTAGGGATTATCGGCACCTCAGCAGAGTCCGAGAGTCTGGCGTCGCAGGTTGCGGACAACGGCGGCGTGTACCTGGTACCCGCGTTCTCCGGCCTCGGTGCTCCATACTGGGACATGTACGCCCGCGCCGCCATAGTCGGTCTTACGCGCGGGTCGACAGCGGCCCACGTTGCTCGGGCAGCCTTGGAATCGATCGCTTATCAGACCCGGGACATTCTGGACGCGATGAGACAGGACACCGGCGCGTCGCTCTCGTCCCTCCGTGTGGATGGCGGAGCGACAGACAATCGTCTGCTCATGCAGTTCCAGTCCGATTTGCTTGGAGTGCCGGTCCTGCGGTCCGCCGTCAGAGAGACCACAGCGCTTGGCGCTGGATACCTGGCTGGTCTTGGTGTCGGGTTCTGGGACAGGCCGAATGACATCGAGGGTCTTTGGCAGGCCGACGAGACGTTCCACCCCGCCATGAGCGACGACCGGCGCGAGAATCTCTACGGCGATTGGCGCAGGGCCGTTGACAGGTCCAGGAACTGGGCCTCGTAGAAGACCGACTTACTCCCGAGACATATGCTCGATGTAACGCGCAGCCGACCGCCTTACTGCTTCCTTGGCGCCTGACACGACGTTCCGGCCCCACCATCCACCGTAAATCCGATCGAATTCATAGGGTTCGACTGCCTCAACAATGCCACGCACCTTGGCCTCGGACATCGGGATCAGGTTCGGATAGCTCGTCATGAAGCTGACGAATCGTCGGTCCGGCACGACAGTTATACTGTCTCCCACAAGCAATGCCCCCGCTCCGTCTGCGCCATCTGACCAGTGCAAGACCGCACTCCCGTCGAAGTGTCCCCCACATTGGATGAGCGTAACCCCGGGAACAAGCTCGCGTGGACTGCCGTCCCAGTACTCTATCGCAGGGTCGGAACGCATAACATGCTCGCGGTCGGCTTCAGGAATGATGATCGGTGCACCACCGAATGTCCTACTGTACTCCACATTGCTATCGTAGAAGTGCGGATGTGAGAAGCAAATGAAGTCGATTCCGCCAGCGTCCTCTATCTGTGAGACCGCCTCGTCATCCAATAGGCTCACGCAGTCGTACAGTATATTGCCTCCCGGAGTCTGTACCAGCAATGCCCGCTGCCCGATGGTAAACGAAGGAGTAATACCAATACCCAGGAGACCAGCCTCTTCGACTCGGACGTCATTACGGTACCCATTCTTCAGAAGCTCATCCATAGTTGTCCACTGTTGACCTTCCCAGCCAACGTACTGGCGTGGGTCCAAGCAGATCGGACACTCAGCGGGGGGCTCTGGAGACTTGGCGAACTGGACCCCACACGTTTTGCAAATATAGTTCGGCATAGAGTTGCTCCTTGGTACTTCACTCGGGCCTGTACTCATCGAGGGGTGCAACTGACGTGGCTCGTGATATACCTTGTACACTATACCAACCAAAGTGTAACTGGGAGCACGGCCTTTCGACTGTCGCAAACTGAAAGACCCTGCCACTAACCGTCACTCCCGCGAAAGCGGGAATCAGAATGCCAGCGAACTGGCGAATCCGGATATCCGACATTCCCTGTGACTAGGAGACAGCAGCTATGGGGGCAGATTCTCGACCCGGTACTATAGGAGAGCTACGAGCCTCCGGCTACGTAGTGCTCCCAGTTAAGGAGGAGGTCCGGCGCAACCTGATTGGCAAGATCCGCGCAAACGAGGAGCTTTTCCCGGGTATAGTCGGATTCGACGAGTCCGTCATTCCGCAGTTGGAAAACGCTATTCTGGCCGGACAGGACATTATTCTTCTCGGAGAGCGCGGCCAAGCCAAGTCCCGCCTCATCAGGCACATGGTCGGCCTCTTGGATGAGGCAATTCCTTGCATCGAAGGCTGCGAGCTCAACGACAACCCGTTCGACCCCATCTGCACTGAGTGCAAGGAGAAAGTCGAAGAGGCTGGCGATGACGTGCGCATCGCGTGGGTCGCACGCGAAAAACGCTACGCAGAGAAACTCGCGACACCCGACATCACGGTGGCCGACCTGATCGGAGAAATCGACCCCATCAAAATTGCCGAGGGACGCTATCTGTCGGACGAGCTCGCAATCCACTACGGGCTCATTCCGCGAACCAATCGGGGAATCTTCAGTATCAATGAGCTCCCAGACCTCTCCGAGCGCATTCAGGTCAGCCTGTTCAACCTGATGCAGGAGCGCGACGTCCAGATCAAGGGCTATCGCATCATGCTGCCCTTGGACGTGATGCTCGTCTCAAGTGCAAACCCTGAGGACTACACCAACCGGGGACGGATCATCACTCCCCTAAAGGACCGCTACGGCGCACAGATAAGGACCCACTACCCTCGCGCCATTGAAGAAGAGATCCAGATCATGGAGCAGGAGCACACCAGGTTCGATGATGCAGCCGACGCGGTTGCGGTGCCGAATTACATGAAAGAAGTGATTGCTGAGATTACCAGCCTCGCCAGGCGCAGTCCGGAGATCAACCAGCGCTCCGGCGTCAGTCTCCGAGTGTCGATTTCCAACTACGAGACCGTGATTGGCAGTGCTTTCAAGAGAAGCCTCCGACTCGGCGAGACTACAAGTCCGAGAATCAGCGATCTGCCGGCGATAGTCGCATCGACCAACGGCAAAGTCGAGATGGAAAGCGTGGAAGAAGGACGCGAGTTCAAGGTCGTGGATGGGCTGGTCAAGAAAGCTGTTCAAAACATGTTCAGCAGGTACTTCGCCACTCGTGAATTCGACGCAGTCCTGACGCGGTTCGATGAGGGCTTGACCATCGAAACGGGAACCGACATCCCTTCACACGCCTATGCCGATAAGCTTCCACAGATGGCGAACATGGGCGAGATGATAGCGCGAATTGAATCGTCGAACGATCCATCGGCGATCGCGTCGGCTATGGAGTTTGTTCTCGAGGGACTATATTTGAACAGGCGTCTCAACAGGGACCAGACGGCCGGGCACACCGTCTTCTCCGCCTGACCCCTGATAGAAGGGCAGGATTGCCCGTCTCACTTCCTACGCGAGCGCGTCTTTTTCCGCGTACCAATGATCTTGCCATTCGACGGACACCCCCACGCAAGCACGCACTCATCGCACCTCGGTCGCTGAGCTTTGCAAATCTGTCTACCGTGCTTGATCAGGTACATGTGAAACGCGAACACATCCTCTTGTGAGACCATGGGTTCAAGTATGTCATGCGCCTTGTCCGCTGACACTTTCTTACCAATCAGCCCTAGACGCTGAGACACCCGGTATATGTGAGTGTCCACAGGCATCGCCGGCATTCCCAGAGAGAAGCACAGTATTATCGCGGCCGTTTTTGGTCCCACACCAGGCAGGTCCTTGAGCCACGCCTTCGACTCGTCGAGGGGCATCTCACCAAGAAATGACAGGTCGAACGACCCTACATCAGATCGGACAATATTCAGAACTTGCTTTATTCGGACCGACTTCTGTTTGGCCAGGCCGCCCGACTTTATTGCCTCCTCTATGTCGTCCGTGGACGCATCTGCGATCGCGTCCAGTGTCCCGAACACGCTCATTAGGTTCAGAAATGCGCGTTCGGAGTTGATGTCTGACGTATGCTGAGAGAGAATCGTGTAGACCAACTCCTCCGCAGGGTTGTACCTCGGTTCCCACTCTACCGGGCCGTAAGCTTCGCCAAGTTGAGTCATGACGTCGCCGGCTTTGACCTTCTGTCGCCTGGCTGCCATTATCGACCTCCCGTTGAGCGTGCCTCAATTATCTAGGAGCGGCAGTTCGACCCTGCTCCGGAGCGCGGGCGACTCGCCCGCATTCGCCCACCCGTAGACTGTCAATGGGTGATGGAAAATTGAGCCACCCACAAAAATGATTTAGCTTCCTTGCGAATCTCGACGTTCAGATCACTGCGGTCTGAATTATACTCCAGTGCAAGGCTCCACTTGACAGGGCTTCTGGCGCTCCTTTAATTTCAGACGCAGACCTGCATTCCTAAGTCGCAGTCCGCTGGGCAGCTTTCTTACGATTGTGGACTAACTGCGATTCTATATCTATTGCTTGCATTCTAGGCTCGTGATGCCTCAGGAAAGTCCGAGCTTGGGAGTGACTCTCATGACCCTCGAACTCGTGGTGGGCGACCTCGTTAACCCGGACGGCCCCATCAGACATACAGATCTCGTTCAGCTCTCCGGGCTCGCCAGAGCCAGCATCCCGGAGGTCATATCAGCTTTGGCTGGATCTCCCGTGGAGCGCAGGCGCGAGTTGATCGACCAGATGACCGAGTTGGCTGAACACAACATTGAATTGGACTTCACGGCCGTGCTGCGGGCATCTCTTCGTGACAGAGACTCTGAAGTAAGGGCGAAGGCCGCGCATGGACTGTGGGACTCAGAAGACCGCACCATCGTGCGGCCTCTAATAGATCTGCTCCTGAAGGATCAGTCTTCCACCGTCCGAGAGGCCGCAGCGAGCACTCTCGCGAAATTTGCAGAGTTGGCGAGTGAAGGCAGGTTGGCCAGGCGAGACGCGCAGAGGATAAGCGATGCTCTTCTGACGGTCGTGGAGCGAAGCGACGAAGATATCGAGACCCGCCGCAGAGCGATAGAGGCTGTGGCCTCCTTTAACTCTGACCGAGTCAGGTCAATCATAGACGAGGCGTACTCTAACACCGACCCCAGACTGCGGCAGAGCGCCATTTTTGCGATGGGTAGAAGCTCAGATGCCAAGTGGCTGCCAACAGTAATTAAGGAAATGCGCAATCCTGATGCCGCGGTCAGGTACGAGGCCGCGACAGCGTGCGGGTTCCTGGGCGAAGACGACGCCCTGCCCTACCTGATAAGCCTGCTCAACGATGAGGATAGCCAGGTACAGCTTGCCGCCGTCCGCTCATTGGGAGCTATTGGCGGTGACTTGGCGCGAAGGGCTCTTTCTCAAGCTATGAAACGCGGCGATGATGCGATTGAGGAGGCCGCTGAGGAGGCGCTCGCTGCAATTGACTTCGACGACGACCCCTTGGGGTTCCGCTTTGAAGGCTGACCTTTCAGGGATTCGTCAGCACTCATGCGTTCACGCCATTTCCCGCGCGCCATTATCCAGACTGCCTCTCGGGGACTACAGATGAGCACCGTCGGGGTCATCGCAAACCCCGCGGCAGGCAAGGACATTCGCCGGATTGTAGCCCAGGGCAGATTCATCCCCAATCACGAAAAGGTCAACATCCTCAAACGCGCACTTGTGGGGATGGACGCCGTCGGCGTAGAACGAGTCCTGTTCCTGCCAGACAGCGGTGGACTAGGCCGAAGTGCCCTCCAGGACACCAAGCTCGATCTGACCGCGGAATTTGTAGAAATGACTGTCTTCCACGCGGAAATCGACACCTCTCGTGCCGCAAAAGCGATGCTCGACGCGGGCGTGAATTGCATCATCACCCTGGGAGGGGACGGCACCAATCGCGCCGTAGCGACCGAGTGTGGTGACATACCTCTGGTGCCGATCTCGACCGGCACCAACAACGTGTTTCCCACCATGCTGGAAGGCACCATCGCCGGAATGGCCGCAGGCGTAGTGGCAACCGGTCAGGCCGACCCGGACAGATCCACAATTCATCATAACCGGCTGGAAGTGTACGTGGACGGTCACTACAGGGACATGGCGCTCGTGGACGTAGCCGTCTCCACCGAGCGTTTCGTAGGGGCAAGGGCGATCTGGGATATGTCAACCCTTCACCAACTATTCCTGACTAGGGCTAGCGTCACCAGCATCGGCCTTTCAGCGATCGGCGCGCAGCTAAAGCAAGTCGCCCCTGACTCGCCCGAAGGGTTGTATGTTCGGCTGGGAACTGGCGGCGAGACTGTTCTCGCCCCGGTAGCCCCTGGGTCAGTTACCAGCGTGGACATCGCGGAGTGGTCGACGATCACGCCATCGGGTCCCGGCATTGAGGTTGACCTTCGCCCGTCTACTATAGCGCTTGATGGAGAGCGCGCGTTCAGCCTGTCGCCCAGCTCGTCAGTCGAAGTGAGGCTGGGTCTGGACGGTCCCAGGGTCGTAGATCCGGACAGAGCTCTTGCCCTGGCAACGGAGTCCGGCGGTCTGGCTTTGGCAAGACGGTCAACCGGCTCCACGAATCGCGACAGCTAGGCCATTGACTGGGCCGGGTCTGCGCAACTCCTAAGATCAGGGGACGAATAAGTCATGAGATTCACATCACGTCGATCGAATGTCCGTGCCAAGAACGGAATGGTCGCCACCACCCAGCCACTCGCGGCTGCTGCGGGACTGAAAGCGCTGATGCAGGGTGGCAACGCAGTAGACGCCGCCGTCACTACCGCCGCTGCCCTCAACGTTGTCGAGCCTCACTCGACTGGCATTGGGGGAGACCTGTTTGCCCTGGTCTGGACGGCAAAGGACAGAGCTCTACAGGGATTCAATGCGTGCGGACGGTCCTCGGAACGTGCGTCGCTACAGCAGCTCCTCACCATGGGACTTCGTAGCATCCCCGACCAGAGCCCCTTCTCAGTTACTGTCCCTGGGACTGTAAACGGGTGGGAGTCCTTGATTGATCGCTACGGCAAAATGGGGCTGTCGGACGTGCTTGAACCGGCGATTCAGTACGCTGAGCAAGGTTTCCCAGTCTCAGAGGTCATCAGCGACATGTGGCAGGTTGGCGCGCCGAGATTGGCTGTAGGCCCGGCCGGCCACGAACTGCTCATGGACGGCTCCCCCCCAGCCGCAGGCGACATCATGAAGATTCCGACCTTGGCCGAGTCACTTCGTACAATCGCTGATGGTGGCAGTCATGCCTTCTACAACGGCCCCCTCGCCGCAAAGATCTGCAACTTCGTGCAGTCCCTCGGCGGATGGCTTTCGACTGACGATATGTCAGCCCACGAATCAACATGGGTTGACCCCATTCGCACCAATTATCGCGGATTCGACTGTTGGCAGTGTCCACCGCCCTCCCAGGGCGTAAATGCGCTCATGGCGCTGAATATCGCCGAGGGATTCGACCTCCATGGGATGGGCTTCCAGAGCGCTGATACGTTCCATCATCTCATCGAAAGCATGCGCTTGGCATTCGCTGATTCTCTCAACTATGTGACCGATCCAGAGGCGATGCAGGTTGCCACCGCCGACCTGCTCTCCAAGAAATACGCATCAGGGCGCCGAACGCTAATATCCACGGGCCGCGCGCTGACGTCAGTACCCCCCGGCGCGCCCCCGGCGCACCACAATACAGTCTATGTGTCCGCCGTAGACGGTGAGGGCAACGCCTGCTCGTTGATCAATAGCGTTTTTATGGGGTTTGGCAGCGGCCTTGTCGTGCCTGGTACGGGGATCGCGCTGCACAACCGCGGAGCCTCGTTCTCGCTCGATCCAGGACACGCAAACTGTCTCGAGCCGGGCAAACTACCTTATCATACGCTGATACCAGGCATGGTGACCAGAGACGGCGAGCTGTTTGCCAGCTACGGTGTAATGGGCGCGATGCAGCAGGCGCAGGGGCACCTGCAGACGCTGGTGAACATGATCGACTTCGGACTGGAACCTCAGCAGGCGTTGGATGCGCCACGGTTCAGCGTTCGACTCGGCGAGGGAGTTGCAATCGAAAACACTGTGGGGCCCGAAGTGATTCAAGACCTGGCAACGCGAGGGCACAGACTAATGGTCACCGAACCACACGGTCTAATGTTCGGAAGCGGGCAGATAATCACGCGAGATGTTGAAACAGGCGTCCTCACAGGTGGAAGTGAGCCGCGAGCCGACGGTTTCGCGTTTGGCTGGTAGCCTGATTCTAGGTAACGGCACCAATCTCAGCTTGCCATCTCTGCCGAGAATTTCCCTACACGAAAAAGGGTACGACCCGCTTCTCGTCGGGGGGATGAGAGTTGCGGGCCGCACACTGAAATTGAGGAGTTTGACCTGGCCCCTCGTCACGGATTGACTTTGTCTTGTTCTAAGATTAGAACAGAACGAACATACGAGTCAAGAGGTTTCCGAACGAATATTCGGCAGTTTTGACGTGAGCTTACCTGGAGGTCGGCTACCCCCTGAGCTCCCTCACCCGCGCATAGTCAGACTCAGCTTCTTCACGTCTACCTAGAGCCCATAGAGCCAGTCCTCGCTGACTAATAGCGAACCAGAACTCAGGGTCAATGGCGATTGCCCTACCAAAGTCCTTGACTGCCAGCTCGAGGTCGCCTTTATCTGCAAGCGCGACGCCACGGTTCGTGTAAGCATCTCTATACTCAGGATCGAACTCGATTGCGCGGTCATACTCCGCAATCGCGTCGTCGAAACGCTCCATATAGCGCAGAGTGATACCCAGATTATTGTGGTAAACGGCGTTGCTCGGATCGAGGTTCAACGCTGAAGTATAGTCACGAGCTGCTTCGCCGAACTCCCCAGCGTCGAGATATGCATTGCCACGCAGGAAGTGCTGGTTCGCGGGGGAATCGACCCGACTTATCTCGTCAGTAAGGTGCAGTATGACTTGTCTGAGATAGTCCCTGTCGCTGCTGCCACTCAGATTGGGGTTCCCGCGCCACGAGTACAAGGACTATTCGCTCATACCCAGCGTCAGGATGACCTTCCACTCTTTGTTGGTGACCGGCTGCACTGACAGGCGGGAATTCTTGACCAAGACCATTTCTAGCAGGTCTGGATGGACCTTGACCTCCTGAAGAGTTACCGGATTGCGGAACTTGGCCTGACCTCTGATGTCCACCATGAACCAGACAGGGTCGTCCGGTGTGCTCCGTGGATCGGGATGTTCCGAGTCTGGGTCCCAAGCAGTGTGGTCTGGATACCCAGCTTTCACGACAGTTCCGTAGCCCACTACCGCATTGGGCTTGGAGTTGGAGTGATAGAACAGGACCCCGTCGCCCACATTCATTTCATCCCGCATTGTGTTGCGTGCGGCGTAGTTGCGAACTCCGTCCCACTCTGCAACCTGGTCGTCCTCGTTAAGCAAGTCGTCGAACGAGTACGTTGTTGGCTCCGATTTCAACAGCCAGAATCGTCGTCCAGGCATCAGGTCACCTCAGCGCGAGAGCTTGTCTGCTAACCACTGGGCAACGTCGAAATGTTGATCCAGTAGTCCAGGACGCTCTGTATCATTACATTGAATCTGACTCTGTCGATTGGCTTATTTACATAGCTGTTGGCGCGAAGGCCGTATGAATAGAGTAGGTCCTGCTGCGCGGTCGACGTCGTCAGCACCACAACAGGTATCATTCCTAAGCTCTCATCCGCCTTCACCTCTGCAAGGACCTCGCGCCCGTCCATTCCCGGCAGATTCAGGTCAAGCAGGATGAGGTCGGGGCGCGGCGCGTCTTCATACTCGCCCTCTTTCAGCAAGAACTCCATGGCTTCCTCGCCGTCCTCGGCAAGGTGGAGTTGGTACTGAAATGAAGTCTCGCTGATCGCCTCTTGGGTCAATCTGGCATCAGCCGGATTGTCTTCTACCAGCAAAATCTGTACGGGTCTGCTTTCGCTGCCCAGCGTCATAGCTAATCCTCCTGAACGGGGGGAATGGTGAAGTAGAAGGTTGAACCCTCGTCGACTTCCGACTCCACCCATATCGTCCCACCGTGACGTTCTACAATCTTTGAGCACATGGCCAGCCCGATACCTGTGCCGGGATACTTGCTGCGCTTGTGCGCTCGTTTGAACATGCCAAATATGCGGTCTTGATAACGGGGCCTGATACCGATTCCATTGTCGGAAACAGACAGTTGCCAGTTCGTGTCGTTCCGATGGCATGATACGTGAATCTTGGGAGATTCGTCATCCTGCCTGAACTTGATTGCATTGGCGATAAGATTTTCAAGGAGCTGAGAAATCTGGACCGGGTCGCCCGAGAATTCCGGAAGTGGATCGGAAGTGATCTCGGCCCCGGTCTCCTGAATCGACACCCCCAGGTCGGCTAGGGCGTTCGACAGTGCCCGGTTGCAGTCCACATGCTCGAACGGGTTGCCGTCGGATTCCACCCTTGAGTAGTCGAGCAGGTCGTTTATCAGCATTCTCATCCTGTGGACCGCGTCAGTTGTAAACGCGATGAATTCGCGGCCGTCTTGGTCGATCCGGTCTCCGTACCGCTCTTCGAGAAGATGCACGTACCCGGCGATAACGCGAAGCGGTTCCTGTAGGTCGTGTGACGCGACGTATGCGAACTGCTCTAACTCCGCATTCGATCTCGTCAGTTCGGCTGCCTGTTCTTGCAGTATCCTGTCCGCCTCCACGGTCTCGGCATGAAGTTGGGAGTTGGCAATCGCGCCCGCTACCTGGGCCCCAATAAACTGTGCCACTTCGACGTCTTGGTGCGTGTAGGTGTCCTCGCTCAGAGACCTGAAGCTTAGCACCGCCATCACGTGATCGTTGAAGATCAGCGGCACGCTCAGGAACGACCTGATACCACTCTCGTATTCGGGGCCGAGTCCTGGGAAACGGCCAAGCATCGCCTCTTTCGAGCCGGGGTGAAACACCGTTGCATGACGGTTCCTGATTACCTGCTCAGTGAACGTTCCGGCGATCCTGGTTGTCTCGCCCACGGCGCGACCTCGCGCTGGCGTGCCGATCACGTAGGCTGTCATGAACTCGCCGATGTCCTCGCGGATTAAGTTGATCGATATACGGTCGAATGGGATGAGATGAAACGTCTGGTCCGCGAACAGCGCATAAACCTCTTCGATGTCCAGAGAAGACGAGATTACGCGCCCGATCTCGGCAAGTGCGGCATTCTGCCTGGCAAGTCTCTGCGCGGCAGATGCGGCGGCCGCATTCTCGGCGTACAGCTGCGAGTTGGCTATAGCCGGCGCTATCTGCGAAACTACTTTTCTCATCAGATCGAGGTGGTGCTCCTCGTAAGCGCTGTCCTTGAGAGACCGCATGTTTAGCACGCCGAGCACTTCGTTCTGGAACATTAAGGGCGCGGCGATAACCGACTTGAGTCCTGATCGGACCATCCCGGGAAACCGCTGTGTCAATTCGTCCAGGTTGCCCTGCAGAATGATCGCGTCGCGGCTCTCAATTACCGCCCCAACCATCGTCCCTTCCAGGGGCACGGTGCTGCCCCGTTCTCTACCCGCCGCGAACACACCGAGCACGTACTCGTTCACGAAAGTTTCGGTCTCCAGGTCCACCAGGCTAATGGCTATTCTGTCGAACGGAATTAGCCGCCTTACCTGTTGGGCGAACCCTTCATAGACGTCGTCTATGTCTAGAGACGACGTGATGATCCGCCCAACCTCAGCAAGCAGTGCATTCTCCCCAGCCAGTAACTCCGCCTGCGACGATGCCATCTCGAACGCGTCCAGCAAGTTCTTCTGTTCCGTGACATCGTCGGTGTACACGCTGATCTGAGGGTAGTCAGGGGTCAGCACTAACTTCTGGCTGTACACACGATCATCGACTAGGATCTCACGTGTCAGTGACTCAAGGCCGCCGCGTTTCATGCGCCCTGCCATCCGTGAAACGCCGTTGAGAAGCGGGTGAGCGAATCCCAGTGAATCGAGATCAGGAAACATGTCGCGGGCGGCGTTGTTTCGATAGGACACTGTCCCGTCTAACTCGATCTCCACAACCGCGCTGGGGTCGTGGTCCGCCAGTGAAGCAAGTCGAGCAAGAACACTCGACACATGCTGGTGCGTTCTCTCAAGTTCCTCGAGTTCCTCGATGCGTATACGGGCCAGCTCGAGCTGGACTTCCATTGAGGTTTCGCCCGCCTTCTGAATCGTCACGGGTAACACCTCCCAACTACTAATTGCATTCTATCGGATGTTACGGCCCCAGCGTCGCCGCTCGTCTCAGCCGACGCCGATACGGCCAGTTGCTTCAGCCCTCTGCCCCATGGTCCCGACTGGCCCCACTAGCCGCGTTGACATGTTTTCGATATGATGGATACACTCTTCACGCTCTTTGCAGAGCGTGAAGTCGAGTTCAGCAAAGTGGGGCTGACGCATGAGCTGGCAGGCTGATTCGTCAGCATTATGACTACTCCGCTTGCGCTGGTGCAAGCCACTACTGGTCGAATAATAAGTCATTGGCAGTACGAGGATTGACATGGCCGTAATCGCAACCGGTGGCCTATCTGGAGGCGGAGGACGGTTCCTTGGGCCGGAGCTGTCCCGACGTATCGACGCCGACTACGTTGATCGGCTTATCCTCTCGAATGTGTCCAGAGAGTTGCAGGCTACCGTCGAAGCTCTCGACCAGAGGGAGCAGCGCCCTCCCACGCGGGCCGAACGGTTTTCTCGTCTGATTCAGCGAATCATGGAACGCACAGCCTATACTGGAGGCGGACCCGACCCCTACTTTGGCACGGTCTATCCCGAGTTTCTCATCTCTGAGTACGACGAACTGCCAACCCTTATCGCGACTCGCGGTCACGAGATCGACGACGACGCGTACATTGGTGCGATTAAGACGGTCATCAAAGACCTGGCATCAAGTGGGAGCGTAGTCATCGTAGGTCGAGGAGCGCACATCATCCTGGAGGACAATCCCGACGTGCTCCGCGTGGGCCTGATTGCTACGTTCAAGGACAGAGTGGAACGGGTAATGGTGCGCGAGCGCCTGGGACAGTCTGAGGCCGAAGATGCCATCCGCGCCAGGGACGCCGCCAGATTGCAGTACTTCCAGCGGTTCTTCAACATCGATACACCGGACGCAGCGGAACACTATCACTTGGTCATAAACACCAGCGAAATGAACCTGGACGCCGCCACCGACATTATCATCAGAGCATCAGAGGAGCTCGAGATGGGCAGGTTGTCGCGAAACGCTTTCCGCGTCGAGTAATAGTTGCCGTTCCTTTCCTCCGGCTAGAAGGAGACCCTTGTGAAGCCTTCATACGGGCATAGGCCGGTATCCAGAGGAGTGAGAACTTCGGTTGACCGGTGTTTTTCCAGTATCCGATTTCGCCCTTGCCGCTAATTGGTGCGAGTGTCTTCTAGTGTTGTCCACCCTGCGGTCGCATGGAATTGACCACAATTGGCCTCCCAGTCTCGGGGTGATCGATCACACGGACCTCAGCTCCGTACACGTCTCTGATACGATCAGCCGTCAGAACCTCGGTCGGCGTGCCGACAGCGACAAATCGCCCTCCTGACATCAGCGCGATCTTGTCGCAGAACTGCGCTGCGAGCGTGAGATCATGCACTGCCGTTACGACCGTCCGGCCACGAGCTGCCAGATCTCTGAGCATCTGCATTATCGCGGGCTGGTAGGCGAGGTCCAGATTCGCCGTTGGCTCATCCAGGAGCATCACTGGCGTTTGCTGAGTCAGTGCCATGGCAATGGCGACCCGCTGCCTCTCGCCTCCCGAAAGACGGTCCACTGGCCTGTCGAGCATTTGGTCAGTGTCCGTGATTCTCATGGTTTCTATTGCGATTGACAGGTCGTCCTCGGTCTCCCATGAAAGCAGTCCTAGGTGGGGGTTTCGGCCCATCAGTACGACTTCAAGCGCTCTGGCCCCGGCCGGCAGCTCCGGCGCCTGGGGCACTGCCGCCACGAGCCGCGCCCGGCTCCTTGCTGATAACTTTGAGATATCGCTGCCGCCCACACGCACAGATCCTCGTTGCGGCGATATGACGCCCGCTATCAGTTTCATCAATGTGGACTTTCCAACGCCGTTCGGGCCTCCGATCCCTACCATACTCCCCTCCCCGATCTCGAGGTCCACACCCGACAGCACGCTGCGCTTCCCGTAACCGGCCGTAACTCCGCAAATGGAAATGGCAGCACTGGTGACCTGCTCGACCTCTTGCCGTGACTTGGCTGTGAAGGCATGTGCGATACGAATCATACCCCACCTGCTCGGCGCCGCATCAAGATAAACAGGAAGAACGGTGCGCCGCAGAAGGCTGTGACCACTCCTACAGGAAGTTCACCAGGGCTTACAATTGTCCTGGCGACCAGGTCGGCAATCACCAGAAAAGTCGCGCCGATGAGCCCGCTCATCGGCAGCAGGAACCGGTAGTCAACGCCCCACAGAATTCGCACGACATGGGGCGCTACGAGACCCACGAAACCAATCAGACCGCTGAACGAGACCGCGGAGGCGGTCGCAAGGGTCGCGGCAACGATCAGCGCGATCTTCACGCGTTCGACATCTACTCCCAGCATCGAAGCGTGTTCCTCGCTCAGTTGTACCACGTTGAGAATCCTGGCGAATCCCAGCAGAACAATCACGCTGGGCCCCAGGTAAAGCAACATAACTAAGCTGTCGCTCCACTCGGCCGCTATGAAGCTGCCCATAAGCCAGCTAAGTACCGGCCGCAGATCAGGGTCGCTGCGTATCATCAGCAGGCTTGTGGCGGACGCCGCTAGGGCCGAGATAGCCACTCCCGCGAGTATCAACGTGGTCAACGGCGTCCCATGCGCGCTGCGAGCAACCGAATATGCGACGGCCACTGCCGCGATTCCACCGCAGAATGCCGCTATAGGAAGGATTCCAATTCCGGCGAAGTACAGCGGAACCCCTGTGAGTAGCACAATTGTGGCAGCAAGGCCAGAGCCGGATGCTACGCCAACCAGGTAAGGGTCGGCCAGCGGGTTCTTGAAAAGTCCTTGGTAAGCAGCGCCGGCCATCGCTAGGCCTCCACCGACGATTAGCGCCAATGTCACTCGCGGTAGCCGTAGCTGCCACAGAATCGTACTCCACGAGTTTGGATGATCGGACTCCCCTACCCCTGGGAGTTGCGCCGCGACCATCTCGACGACTGCACTCAACGGAATATGGACCGAGCCCTGGCTGGCGGCCACTACGGCTGCAAGGACAGCGACCGCGGCTCCCGTTCCAAGTCGCCACCAAGGGTAGCGGAGCCCAACAACACGGGAGGCGACAGCGTCGGTCCTGATCCTGTCAGCTTCCCTCACGGCCATGCGCTGGCTACCGCCCTTTTCCATTTCCACCTACCTGAACAGGCCCGGATACACCAGACGGGCCATTTCCTCCACTCCTTCTATGAACCTGGGACTCTGGACAGATAGCGCGTCGGTGCTCAATGTCAGGAGAGTGCCGTGCCGGACGGCACGCATTGACTCGAACGCGGGCTCGTCTGTGAAGCTCTCAGGATTCGATGTGAAGATGACCGTCGGATTCCTTTCGACTATTACCTCGGGGCTGATCTGAGCGTAACCCTCTATGTCATGTGCAACGTTCTCAAGCTTGAGAAGATCGAAGACCTCCTGCATTATGGTGCCTTGCCCCGGAGTCCAGAACCCACCCACGTCTTGGAACACGGTCGGGCCGAGGCCTACAGGCTCCATGGTCGAACGGATTGAAGCCACTCGAAACTCAAAGTCTCTCGCCACGAATTCAGCCGCGCTCGGGTTACCGACAATTCTCCCCCATGTGCGGATACTGTCCGCGATGCTCTCAAAGTCATCGGAAAGTGTGGGAATGTAGAGCACCTTGATCCCGGATCTTTCGAGGTCCTGTACGAACCTGTCGAAGAAGACGAATACCAGGTCGGGCTCAAGTGCGACCGTGGCTTCTATGTCCATGTTGAACGCGTCCCCCACACGAGCAATCTCTGAAGCCTCGGGAGGGTAGCTGACATACTGGTGTGTTCCCACGATGCGTGCCCCTTCGCCGATCGCGAACAGTATCTCGACTACTGCGGAGTCGAACGCAACGATCCTCTCCGGGGGGCTATCGAACGTGACCTCTCGCCCATCTCCAGACTTCACGGAAACGGGGAACACCGCAGGTATAGGCGTTGGCTCAGCAGCCTTTGGCCTCGGCAGGCTGCCTCTGGCGGGTGCCGGCGTGTCCGAGTCAATAGCATTGGTACCCATAGCATTGGTACCCATAACCGCAGGCGCAGGCGGCGCAGCAGGCGCGGCGGGCTGTGGCTGGGCTGGAGCGGAAGATGGCGCGGACTGGGGCACGACAGCGGGCAGTGCGGGCGCTGCGGACGCCGGAGGCTGGGGTTGAAGTGGCGCGCTGGGCTCATCAGTTGAGCAAGCGACTATTCCTATCCAAATGATAGCAAGCCCGAGAAGAACCACTAGCGCTCTGTACACTTTCACCACCGTCACATGAGAATTGATAATCCCCGAGGCGTAGGCTGGATGCACCGGCGGTTCCCCAAAAATGGCCGACCCTGCTTCTAGGACGGAGCAGGGTCGGTCGTGGCTCTAAGGGCCGATTTCGTACCTTTCCTCGAAGGCCAAGATGTCGACGGGAGTAGTGGACCGGGCTCGCTCCGCTTTGAAGCGGAGCCTACCGTTGCGGGACAGCGCTGGACTTCGACCAGCTTCCTCTCTTAGGCCCTCTGACGGGCGCTCCCACCATCTCTAATTCGATTTTATAAGTTCGATACGCCTAGCGCGCGTAGCCCAATGATGAACTGCCATGCGGAATGTGTCAAGGCCCACTCAAAGTGGCCACTTGAAGTGCAGAATTCCGAGCCCCACCCGTCACTCCCGTGATTGAGCCTGTATCAGTTTAATCGGAGGCCACCAGCCTCAGAAGACTTGTCCAACGCTTGCACCTACTAAATTGACACAGACTAGGCACCGTTGGTGGCCTACCCAATCCTGTGGTTTTTCGGTCGTATTGCTAAGTGACAGCAATCGGGGTTGGACCATGGACACTGCCAGACAGTAGAGTGATACGTTACGGACTACGTACCCCTGAGTCTTGGATCGAGCAGGTCCCTGAGGGCATCTCCGAACATGTTGAATCCGAACACGGCGAGACTCAGCGCAAACCCAGGCCAGATCGCTAGATGAGGCGCAACGTAGAACTGGTCGAGCCCAGACCTAGTCAGCATCCCACCCCAGGTTGGGAACGGAGGAGGAATACCGAAGCCAAGGTAGCTAATCGACGCTTCAGCCAGAATGAACAGTCCCAAGCTAACGGTCCCGATGATGATGATCGGCGCCATGATGTTGGGAAGGATGTACAGAATCATTAGCCTGGGGGTTGACGCGCCGATGGCACGTCCGGCATCCACGTAGGGGTTCTCTTTAGTCGAAAGAACCTGAGCGCGAATGATGCGGGAGTTGATAAGAACGCCTTCAATTGAGAGCGCGATGACGATGTTCAGTAGTCCTGGCCCGAGAATGGACATGACGAAAAGCAGGAATACCAGGTAGGGAATGGTCATGAAGCCGTCAACGACGCGCTGAATCGAGTTGTCGACCCAGGTCCCGCTGTAGTACCCGGTCACTACGCCCAATAGAGTCGCGCCAACGAGCGTTATCAGAACGGAGTAGATACCGACCTGCAACGACACACGGGCACCATACACGATCCTGCTGAACAGGTCCCGTCCCAATTGGTCGGTTCCAAGCAGGTGGCCCCAACTGTAGCTAAGCCTGGCGGCGGAGAGGTCCTGCTCCTGAAACTCATAGGGCGCGATCAGGTCGGCGAACAGTGCCATTAGGGACATCACAACGATGATGACGAGCCCGATGGTGCCGAGAGGCTTCTCTCTTATCAACCTCGTCAGGAATGTACGAAACCTGGAGCGCTGGCTACCCGGCCCCGAGCTTTCCAAGCGTTGCGCCAGTTCTGTCTGGGCGCTCCCCTGTTCCACTACATCATCTCCCCACAGCCTACTGGTACCTGATTCGCGGGTCCAGCCAAGCGTAGCTGATGTCCACGAGCAGGTTAATCACAATGATAATCATGGCGATGAACATCGTCAGCGCCTGGAGCATGGTGTAGTCGCGGAATAGCACGACATCCACAATGTACTGACCGAGGCCGGGCAGTCTCCAAATGGTTTCCATGATCGTAGAACCGCCAACTGCGAAAACAGCCTGAATGCCGATCATGGCCACGACAGGTATGAGGGCGTTCTTGAGCGCATGCCGGCTGATTACGGCGCTGCCGGTCAGTCCCTTGGCACGTGCCGTGCGGATGTAGTCTGTGCGCATCACCTCCAGCAAGGTCGCACGAGTCATGCGAGCTATCGGCGCGCCAATCGCGAACGCGAATAGGGTAGCAGGCACAATCATGATCTTCATGTTTTCCCAGAAGTCGGCCCTGTCGCCAAATGGCGGGACATAAATGACCGACGACGACCAGTTGAACCACAGCGAGGCGAAGATAATGATCAGGGTACTGGACCAGAAGTAGGGAATAGACAAACCGATAACGGACACCGTTCTCAGCAGAAAATCGAACACAGTGTCTTGGCGGACCGCGGCAACAATCCCCACGAAGACACCCCACACACTGGCGAGGACAATGGTCATAACGGCAAGTTGGAAAGTGACAGGGAAACGGCGCTTGAACTCATCGAGGCCGGAGCGCTTATTCCATAGTGATGAGCCAAAGTCGCCCGTAATGAAATTGCTGGCCCAACTTAGGTATTGGACATAGATTGGGCGATTGAGGCCCATCCGCTCTCTGATCTCTTCGTGGTCGATCCCGTAAATGCCGCCCCTGTCTTCAAGCATCTGATCGACGATGTCACCGGGTATCAGTCTAATCATCGAAAACACGATGACGCTGACGATGAAGAACGTGGGAATGATCAGGAGTACTCTGCGTAACAGGTATTGCGCCATCCTACTCTCGCTGGGTCAGGTTTGTAGTCCCTTCAGGAACAGGCGGGTTGCCTGTTCCTGAAGGGATCGTTTGCAGATGATCTGAGAGACTACTGAGCGGCAGGCTTGAACGTGGTCTTCTGGTCGCGATCGACCCATGCAAATGCTATGGGGCCAAGCATGTCCATCCAGTGGAAGTAGTGGTAGTTGTGGATCCACGACTGCTGGTAGCAGATGCAGACCCAACTCGGGACTGGGATGGCCGGCATGGTGTCGAGCAGGTAATCCTCGATGTCATACACCATCTGGACGCGCTTTTCGACATCGGTCTCCTGGTCCATGGCATCCAGCATCTTATCCAGTTCGGGATCGTCCAGGTGGTTGTAGAAGCCACCCCTAGTCTCGGAATGGTAGGCAAATGTGAGCCAGCCGTTGGCGTCGAGACCACCGCCCTGGAAGCCGTAGGCCAGGTCTTCATAATCGCCCTTGCCCCACACGTTGGGCAGGAAGTTGCTGCTGTACTCGGTGATGTTAAGTTGAACGTCGAATCCTAGGTTCTTGCGAAGGCTCTCACCCATGAGCTGCAGCTCGGACTCAATCCTGGGTCCGTATCCTGACGTACCGTCGAGAACGATCTTCAGGCCTTCTTCGACACCCTCTTCCGCAAGTATCCGCTTGCCCTCGGCAGGATCGAACTTGAACCACTTGGCCTTGTCGCCCAACTGGTCGAAGTCACGCCACCACTTGCCGTGGCCAGGGTTGATAAATGCCTGGTTGATGCCGAATCCGCCAAGCACGCTGTCAATCCAACCCTGACGGTCAATTCCCAATGACACGGCCTGGCGGACGCTCGCATTGTCGAATGGGGGCTTATCGTTGCGCACTGTCAAAGCACGCGCGTTAGCGGTGTCCGGGAAGATAGTGGGAACGGCATCCGGAGCATTGTCCTTGATCGCCTGGTAGCGCTCACCTGACATGCAGTCTGTATCGATAGCAGTGATGTCGAGCTGTCCTGAGCGGAATGCCGCGTCTGCCGCAGGGTAGTCTGATATGAAGACTTCTTCCACGACGTCAATGTATGGAAGGCCCTCGTTCCAGTAGTCCGCATGGCGCTCCAACTTCATGAACGAACCCGGACTGTATTCAGTCGGGGTCCATGGCCCCGTACCCACAGCCGACTCGAAACTCACCAGGTCCCCGAACTCGTCAATCGACTTCTCCGGGAAGATCGCGTTGTACTGCTGTCCAAGGTTTACGAACAGTGGTCCAAACGAAGCCGCCTGGTTGATCCTCACCTTGTACGGTTCGACCACCTCTACAGACGTGATCGACTTCAACTGGGACTTGCCAGTGCTAGAAAGCTCAAGAGACCGGTCGAGGCTGAACTTGACGTCTTCCGCGGTCATCTCGAGACCCTGAATGGGTCCCTTGTTCTGATACATGACGCCTTTCTTCAACACAATATCAACCGTCTTGCCCCCATCCTCGAGGCTCCAACTCTCCACTAATCTGGGCAGTGGGCCAAAGTTGGTGGCTCCGAACTCGGGGCCGTACGGGAAAGTGAACAGAGGCTCTCTCCAGCCGCTGCCCGTGGTCTGGTTCCGGTAGCTTACAAACTGGTGGAAGTCAAAGCTCTTCGGTTCCAGAGCAAGGATTCGAATCGAGCCGCCCGACACAGGGTTGCCGGGCGCTGTGCTCGGGCTACCCAGTGGAATACCCGCTTCGGCCGCCAACTTTGCGATTCTAGGATCAGGGCCACCGCTGGGCGCTGCTGGTGCAGGAGCGCTAGTTGGAGCAGGAGCCGCCGCAGTGGTGGGCGCCGGAGCCGGAGCGGTTGTCGGCGCTGGAGCCGCAGCTGGAGCCGTGGTGGGCGCCGGGGCCGCGGGCTCCTCTTCTCCCGCCCCACCACATGCGCTCAGGAGGAACAGAAGCAGCGACAAGCTGACAAGAATAGACAGTACCTTCTTCATTCGTAATCTCCTAAGAAACTTCTTCCCGAACAACAACAATCGTGACTTGCTTTAGATTGGTCGGCGAGAGATAACTAGCCACGCTCACTTGTGTCCTTAACTATTGAGCGTAAGGCTTGCCGATGAGGGCGGTCACCTAAGCGGTACAGGCTTGAGGACTGCCGAGAAGTGGGTTGAGGACACCTCGGTCGGCGAGGTGGAGTAGGGTTCACGGATTGGCGCTATGTTATCAAATCATGTGTCCCTGTCAACTTGACCATCAAAACAGAGCCTGTATCAGTTTAGTCGGAGGCCATCAGTCATGGACTTATCCTGGAAGGAGTACCAGAACTTCGGGAGCGGTGCGGACCGATGGCAGAACCAGGCGTAACGCAGTGGAGCAACGAAGGCCATGCCCCCGAAGGCGCCGACCGGGAAGTTCAGCATACCGGTGAGCAACTGGGCAGAAGCGTACGTACCCGCACTCAGGGGACCTCACAGCTCCCGACCACGGCTTCACTCCCTCAGATGACTTGTCCAACGCTTACACTTACTAAACTGGCACAGGCTCCCCATGATTCCTGTTCTACCACAATCTGCGCCAATGTGTTACGATTGTCATGGTGGTAGCATTCTGATCGCCTTCGGCCACCGCTTAGTCCCCCAGTTCACTCTTCGGTTGCTCTCTATACGCCCCCTCTAGACCTCCCAATGCATATCCCGACTCCTTCCAAGGATTCTCAGTCTACTTGTCAACTATTTTCACGATGAAAGGATACTACCAATGATGTACGCGGACAGAACCCTCACATGTACAGAATGTGGTCAATCGTTCACCTTTAGCGCCGACGACCAAGCGTATCATGCTGAGAAGGGCTACACGAGTGAGCCCAAACGTTGCCCGAGCTGCCGTCAGTCGAGGCGAAACCAGCGCGACGACCGCGGTGGCTTCGGCGGTGGGTTTGATCGAGCCCCCCGAGAAATGCATCCAGCAGTATGCGCCGATTGCGGCCAAGACACAACTGTGCCTTTCCGGCCTAGAGGAGACCGCCCAGTCTACTGTGGCGACTGCTTCAGACAGCGGGGTAGGCCGACCGCCACGAGAAGGTACTAAATTCGCGCTAGACCATAGCATGTTGAGACTGCGGCCACTCGCCACATGAGATCCCGGGCTCTCAGAAGTGCTGCGTCTGTAGTTGTCTAGGGAAATTGGTATTGAATCTAAGGATGCCGAGATGACGCACTGCTTGCCAGACCAGTTGGGTACCGCACCGCACTGGTAACGCGAGCATGCGTCTAAAATCCCGGCATTCTTACTGGCGCGGAGCTCACAGCCGGCAACCGTGACCATTCGGTGGTCCCAAACGTGGATCACTTCCTACAGTCGCGCGAATTTCCCTTTACAAGGGCGCTATTCCGATTGAGTGATCGTTCGGAAAATGATACAATTGTCCTACTGATATTTGTATTAGTAGCATTGCATCCAACCGTCGGGAAAAGTTCTCGACCTTCGCCTCTGCACCCGTGTCTTGAGAGCTACCCGATCCCAACCGCCCGCCCGGCATGACTTGGGCCAGTGCGGTCCGACTCCAATGGATGCGGCGTGAGCATGATCCAGTCGCCTTTTGGGCCGCGCTGCGGTTCGCAACTCTAACAGGAGCTTTGTATGGCAACCAGACCGGACGAACGAGTTGACCAGTACACCGCGACCGACATCCAGGTACTCGAAGGGATGGAGGCCGTTCGGCGCCGGCCCGGAATGTACATCGGCAGCACCGACCAGCGCGGTCTGCACCATCTCATTATCGAGATCGTTGACAATGCCGTCGACGAGTTTATGGCGGGGTTCTGTTCGAGCGTCGAAATAACCCTGCATGAAGATGGCTCCGTTACAGTCGTGGACGACGGCAGGGGAATCCCGGTTGACAAACATCCCACAACTGGCCTGTCAGGTGTTGAGACTGTCATGACGACGCTCCACGCTGGAGGAAAGTTCGGCGGCAAGGCATATCAGGTCTCTGGCGGCCTGCACGGAGTCGGCGCCTCGGTAGTCAACGCCCTGTCCGAATACCTCAACATTGAGGTCCATCGCTCGAACCGAGTGTACTACCAGACATTCTCGCGCGGAATCAGTCAGAATGAACTGAAGTACAGGAAGGCCCTCCCTGAAGAGCGCGAATCGACTGGAACAGTCGTGACGTTCCTGCCCGACAAGCAGATCTTCCTCGAGTACGAATACGACTTCAATATGCTGTCGCAACGATTCAAGGAGATGGCATACCTGAACAAGGGTCTCCGCCTCAGGTTCAGGAGTCATTACCACGCCGACCGCTGGCCCAACAACGAGGTTACGTACTACTTCGATGGTGGCATCTCCAGCTTTGTGTCGAACCTGAACCAGACCCGCGAGGTCGTGCACCAGAAGCCCATCTACGTCGAGAAGCAGCTTGAAGGCGGCACCATTGTCGAGGCCGCTCTGCAATACAACGACAGCTTTAATGAGTTCGTGTACTCGTTCGCCAACTGTGTCAACACTCACGACGGCGGCAGTCACATAACCGGGTTCCGCTCGGCGTTAACCCGTGTGCTCAACGACTATGGCCGTAAGCAGAACATCATCAAGGAAGCCGACCCCAACCTCGCTGGAGAAGAGACCCGAGAGGGCCTAACCGCCGTCATCAGCGTCAAGCTGACAGACCCTCAATTTGAGGGACAGACCAAGGGTAAGCTCGGCAACCCCGAGGTCCGCACACAAGTCGAGAGCGTCGTCGCTGAGGCCGTCCAGTACTACTTGGAAGACAACCCCACTGACGCCAAGCGAATCATAGACAAGTGCCTTACGGCACAGCGCGCGCGCGAGGCCGCCAGGAAGGCCCGAGACCTCATCATCCGCAAAAACGCTATGGACGGCGGAGGACTTCCCGGCAAACTTGCGGACTGCGCCGAGAAGAACCCGGAGCTGTGCGAACTGTACCTCGTCGAGGGTGACTCGGCAGGAGGCACCGCCAAGGGCGGCAGAGACCGCAGGACCCAGGCTATCCTCCCACTCTGGGGCAAGATCCTGAACGTCGAGAAGGCTCGCGCCGACAAGATGCTCAGCCACGATGGCATTCGTTCGATGATTACGGCAATAGGAGCCGGTCTCGACGACGACCTAGACGTCTCTCGTCTCCGGTACCACCGTATAATCATTATGACCGACGCTGACGTTGACGGCTCGCACATCAGGACTTTGATACTTACCTTCTTCTTCCGCCACATGCGAGACTTGATCGAACGCGGCCATATCTATATCGCTCAGCCTCCCCTGTACAAGATCACTGCCGGGCGAGATTCGGAGTATGCCTACAGCGATGGCGAGCGCGAGGGCCTCATGATGACCCGGTTCAGCAACAAGCGAAACGTGCACCTGCAGCGCTATAAGGGCTTGGGGGAAATGAACGCCGAGCAGCTCTGGGAGACGACCATGGACCCCGAGCACCGCATTTTGCTCCAGGTCACCATCGAGGACGCTGCGGGAGCCGACGAGATATTCTCAACGCTAATGGGCGACGTGGTAGCCCCAAGGCGCAACTTTATCCAGACTCACGCGTTGGAAGTTAAGAACCTCGATGTGTAGTCAACTGGATCGGGGCACCAGGTTCAAACTGAGGATCTGAAGTTGGGCTGCTTAGCGCTGATCCCACATGCCAGTGCTGAAGTACCTCTCCCCAATGTCGTTGAAGATCGTAACGACTGTCCCGGAGCCAGCCTTCTTCGCGGTCTCTAACGCGCCCAGCATATAGGCTCCCGAACTCTGGCCAGCGAACAGCCCTTTCGCCGAAAGCTCCAGGGAGACATTCCGGGCTTCGTCGACATCAATCGGCAGCATCTCATCCACCACACTTTGGTCGAACGTATTGGGAATTATGTGGCCCTCGCCCAGGGGCTTCAGGCCCTCCACGCCCGGCCATTCCGGGGGGTTAATCCCCACGATGTGAATGCCGGAGTCATACTCCTTGAGTCGGCGTCCTACCCCACTTATGGTCCCACCGGTACCGACCCCCGCAACGAAGTGCGTTATCTGTGGCACCTGCGCGAGAATCTCCACCGCCGTGGTGTCGTAGTGCGCCTGAGGATTGTTCATGTTGGAGTACTGGTCGCACCAGAAGTAGCGATCGGGATCGCTCTCGTACCGCCGCTTTACCTCATAGAGCGTCTCATCGTAGCCAAGCATAGGGTCAGTCGCGATGATCTCCGCTCCGTGAGCGATGAGCCGCTTCTTGCGCTCCTCGCTGGCGTTCTCGGGCATGACGAGCGAGACCCTGTAGCCGAGTACGGCGCCGATCATTGCATACGCAATCCCTGCGTTGCCTGAAGTAGCGTCGAGAACCGTTTTGTCCGGTGTAAGGTCGCCCGCCAGTATCGCCTCCACGAGCATACGAAGGACGGGACGGTCCTTGATCGAGCCTCCAGGGTTCAGGTGCTCGTACTTGGCGAAAACTTGCGCGTCGCCCGTATCGCGATTCAAGTCCACCCGGGCCGCTGGCGTATTACCGATCGCTGTGAGCGGAGGGTAACGTTCTATGAATTCGAGAAACTCCTTCGAAGGAGCCAAAGTGATACCTCTCAGTTCGCGTATGGATCCTCAATCGTCCCAAGGTGCGATCAAGGCTGTATCGAGTATATCCAGTTGGAAAATTTCCGTCCAGCAAGTGACCCGAATTTCGCTTAAAATTTACATAGGCGGACACTATCTTGTTGACACACGCGCCAGCCGCTGAGTTTCGACAGGAGCGAAAATGACATCCCTCCTCACAGACGTACAGGACAGAGTCGCCGAGCTCAGAGATGAGATCGACCGCCACGACCGCCTGTACTACGTCAAGGCCAGTCCCGAATTAACGGACGCCGAGTTTGACGTTCTCATGCGAGAGCTGCGTGAGATCGAAGCAGACCACCCGGAGTTGGTCACACCGGAATCGCCTACCCAGCGCGTTGGCGGGGTTCCGGCAGAGGGCTTCGCCGAAGTGACCCATCGCCTCCCAATGCTAAGCCTCGGCAATGCATTCGACGCGGACGAGCTGACGGCCTGGCACACGCGGGTTGCTGACCAGCTCGAAGTCGACCAGTTCGACATCGTCTGCGAGCTCAAGTTCGACGGTCTGGCCGTCTCGCTGACCTATGAAAACAGCGTACTGACCCGCGGTGCAACAAGGGGCAACGGCATGGTCGGCGAGGATGTCACATCAAACCTCAGAACGATAAAGAGCATTCCACTGAGACTTTCCGGACCGTCGGTTCCCGGCCTTCTGGAAGTACGCGGCGAAGTTATCTTTCCCAAGTCCAGGTTCGAAGAGTTCAACAGGCTTCGTGAGTCACAGGGCCTACCCACTTACGTCAACCCTCGTAACACCGCCTCTGGCTCGCTCCGGCAGTTGGACCCGCAAATGACTGCCGATCGTCCGCTCGACATCTTCATGTACTCTGTCGGCTACTACGATGCCGGCCGCATTCCCGACAATCAGAACGACACGCTCAACTTCCTCCGGGATCTCGGCTTTAAGGTCAACGACCACAACCGGACGGTCTCCACTGTTCACGAGGTACTCGACTGGTACGAAAGATGGCGCGACGACTTCCATGGCTTGGACTACGGCTGCGACGGCCTGGTCGTAAAGGTCGACCGATTCGACTATCAGCGCCATTTGGGAAACATCGGCCGCGAGCCACGATGGGCGATTGCATACAAGTTCCCCGCCGAGCAGGCGATCACCCTGCTCCGTGATGTCAAATTCAACGTAGGGCGGACCGGGACCATGAATCCCTACGCAGTGCTGGAGCCTGTGCATGTGAGCGGAGTCACTGTCCGGCAGGCCACGTTACACAACGAAGACTACATCAGATCGAAGGGCCTACGGAAGGGTGACTGGGTGGTGGTCGAACGAGCGGGCGAGGTTATTCCCCAGGTCGTCAGATCACTGGCCGATAAGAGAGGGTGCTCCGATGAAGAGGTCCACATGCCAGGCAAGTGCCCAAGCTGCGACCAGCTCGTCATTCGTCGCGAGGGCGAGGCAATGTCCTACTGCACAAACGCTTCATGCCCCGCTCAGCTCGTTCGCAGAATCGAGCACTTTGTCAGCAGAGGTGCGATGGATATCGAGGGCTTGGGTATCAAACAGGGCGAGGCCCTCATAGACGCTGGCCTACTTGAGGACGTTGCCGATATCTACACTTTGTCCGAACACCGTGAAAAGCTGATCGAGATGGAACGCATGGCCGAAAAGAGCGTCAGCAACCTCCTGGCCGCCATCGACAAGAGCACGGGCCAGTCTCTGGCACGAGTTCTGGTCGCGCTCGGAATCCCATTCGTCGGAGGCGAAGTGGCCGCAGTCCTTGCGAGGCACTTGGGTACGATGGACGCCATCCGCAATGCCTCGCACGACGATCTAGTTGTGATCAACACAATCGGCCCTAAGATCGCCGACTCGGTGCACGACTACTTCCGGCAGGACTCGAACGGCGCGGTCGTAGATAAGTTGCAGTGTGCCGGTGTAAACATGACCGAGGAAGTAGCTCCGTCCTCCGGCGAGAAGCCCCTGGACGGGCTGCGTTTCGTGGTAACCGGGAGACTGTCAAACTACTCACGTACCGAGATTCAGGACAGAATCAAAGACCTGGGAGGCGCGGTTTCCGGATCGCTGAGCAAGCGGACCGATTTTCTCGTTGCCGGCGAAGGAGGCGGTTCCAAACTGTCCGAAGCTGAGAAGCTGGAGGTAGAGGTGTTGACAGAAGACCGGTTCGAGCAGTTAGTCGAACTGGGACGCGATCTCTTCGAGGAACAGCGATAGCTGTCGTTCCTGGTCAAACGAAGCAAACCGGACGATCATAGTCTCGGCCCCCGCAGCCTCGTACCGCCGAATCCGATCAGCGATCAGTTCAGATGGGCCGTAGGGCCCCCAGCGGTCGCCCCACATATTCATGCCGTAGTACAGGTTCAGGAACCTGTCCGCCTCAGCCGCGCACTCGTCCGCGTCATTCCCGATATTGACTGTCATGTAGAACGTTCGCTCCAGATCATCCCCATCTCTACCGAGAATTCCAGCGTGGTATCGGACCCGATCGACCACCTTGCCGTACTCGTCCGGGTAGTCCGAGATCGAAATGACACCGGACCCCAGTTTGGCTACCCTCTCGAATTGTCTCTCCCTACCCGACCGCCAGTGCGCCGCCACGAGGAACGGCACACCTCCCTTCTGCGGAGAAACTGGGGCTATCCTCACCTCCTCGAACTCAAAATGTCGTCCGGCAAAGTTCACAGGGTGCCCAGTAGTAAGATCTCTGACTAACTCGACGACCTCCTCGAACCGGCTCGCCCGAGACCTAGCCTCCACCCCAGCGTACCGCCACTCGCCGCGCTGCGCGTCGTTGAACGCACCCCCTACGCCGGCGCCAAGTACAAGCCGCCCACCTGAAATGAAGTCCAGTGTTGCGGCTTGGTGCGCGAGATGCACTGGGTGTCTCAGTGCCGCCAGCAGCACTGCGGTACCCAGCCTCAACCGCTTCGTGTGTGACGCTACCGCGGTCAACGTCGTAAGAGGTTCGAGACGAGGCTTGGCTGTGAGACTGTCGCCAACCCACACCGAGTCCAGTCCGGCCTGCTCTGCGGTCTGTGCCAGGTTGATGACCTGACCGAACGCCTCTGGCTTGCCTCCCTCCATCACCAGTCGACGGGTTGGTAGAAGAATTCCGAATTTCACCTGTAGAAGACCCCGCCGGCTTTCAAGAGACTCTGCATGTATGACGGCGACCTATCGAGACACCGGCACAGATCGTCAATCGTATCCACGTCCAACTCGAACTCCGGCGACCAGAATTCCCTCACTTCGATGCCAAGTTCAGCAGCGAGTTCCCGATGACGCCTGTGACTCTGACTTCCCAGCCGAGGCGAAAATCCATGGCACGGTGGCACGACCAGCCCGTTCGTTCCCCCATCATGTGCGGGGCAGATCGTTATGGCCCGCGTTCCTGCGGCGAAATTCAACATGTCTTCCACTTCTTCAACGGTCACCAGTGGAAGGTCGGCAGGAATGTACGCTGCGACCCGGCCTGAGCGCCAGACACTACCAAATTCACCAGCCACGGCCAGATTCAGGTCCAGGAATCGGTCCGGCTTCCAGCGCGCACCACCATCCGAGGCGATTGTGCGCACGCGCCTGTCGCCTCCGACCACTACCGTCTCGGACACAGAGGAATCGCGTAGCGCCCCCAGAACAGACTTCAGCATTAACGCGCTCAACTCGGCACGCTCGTCATCACTGAGATGACCGCCGAGCCTGGTCTTGGACTCAGCGAGCGGCTTCATGGGCACGACCGCTGTGACCGCGGCCTTAACGGACATTCGCCACGTCCAGCACGCCGCGCGCCAGGTCGATCTTGTCCTGGTGTGTATTCATGATGGTGTCCAGCACAACCGGCTCCATCCCCAGGGATCTGATCTCATTCGCGTGGCGCCTGTCTAAGTTGTCGAGAACAAACACGTCGCAAAGTCCTGAATATCGTCGGGCGACACCCACGCATGAGACGTCCTCACCAAGCTCCTTAAGCATTTTCGCCGCCGGTCCTCTGATCGCCTTGCCGCCGACAATGGGACTGACCGCGATCGTCACACCGCTGAAACTCCTGATCGCCGATTCTACCCCTGGCACCGCCAAAATAGGAGCGATGCTCAGCATCGGGTTCGACGGGGAGTAGATGAGCGCCCTTGCATCTCTTAACGCATTGCTGAACGCCTCCGACATAGAGGAGTCCTCAGAACCATCGAACACCACGTCGCTGACAACGGGCTCGCACCTGTGCTTAACGAAGTACGTCTGGAATGCCAGTGTCCCTATATCGGTCACAACTTTCGTCCGCACCCTATCGTCGCTCATTGGAGCGACCGCGTGCTCGACCCCGAGTGAACGGCAAAGCCGCGTCGTGATTTCAGACAGCGACCTCCCCTGCCTCAGCATGTTCGTCCTCACGATGTGAGTGGCCATGTCGCGGTCGCCGAGTCCGAACCAGGTGTCCTCCCCTAGCCTTCCCAGGTGCTCAAGAGTGGCAAAGGTCTCGCCAGTGATTCCCCAACCAGTGTACGGGTTGGCCAGTCCGGCCAGCGTGTACATTACCGTGTCCAAATCGGGCGAGACGTGAAGCCCGTAGAACTCTTCGTCATCTCCGACGTTGACGACTATCTGTAGGTCGTCTGCATCGAGAACTCCCGCGAATCCGAGGCATAGCTTCGCGCCTCCGACTCCTCCCGCAAGCGCCAGCACACTCATCCGAATACACCCTCCCGTACAAGCCGCTCGTTGGATTTTCCAACCCGAAAAGCAACGATACTCTAACACGGCTCCAGCGGTCGAACCAAACCGGTTGCTGGCGAGGTCTTTCTGTTTCTGGAAACGTGCTGGTGAACACGACGACTGGCCTCTCCCTATGTGAAGTGGTTGGCGCCCGCACCCTACCCGGATATGGGCGTGAGGGTGATCAAAGGCGCTTTATCTGTCTGATAGTCGACAATGAAAAAAGGCCGTGGGCCGCTGGCCTGTGCTAGAATCCACACCGCACCCTCATGACTGAGAGGCAGTCATATCCGCGTTAGCCAGCTCAACCTCACCAACTTCCGCAACTACTCGATAGTAGAGTTGCGCCTCGATACGGGAACCACGTTGGTCCAGGGCCCAAACGGCCACGGCAAGTCAAACCTCATCGAGGCGATGCACATGCTGTCCGTCGCCCGGTCCACGAGGACCTCAAGTGACGCCGAGCTCATCAACACCCGGTCGCTCAGCCAGTTCCCTGTCCATGCTCAGGTGGCGGGGATAGTGGACAGAGCCGCTGGCCAGGTACGCCTCCAATTGGATCTGACAGATGCTGCCTCTGATAGACCTGCCCCAACAAAGGATGGCGAGCCCCATCCCAGGCCGAAACGCGTGCAGAAGACGCTCCAAGTTAATGGAGTGCGTCGCCGCTCCAACGACTTCGTTGGTGTGCTGAAGGCCGTGCAGTTCACTCCAGAAGACGTCGATCTGATCAGCGGTCCTCCACAGCTGCGCAGGCGTTTCATGGACATGCTGATCTCTCAGCTTAGCCACACTTATCTTGCGGACTGGCAGGAGTACGGCAGGGTGCTGAGGCAGCGCAATCACCTGCTGAGAGCGATCCGAGACGGCGCGTCCAGCCAACCGGAGCTCGAGTTTTGGGACATACGCTTCGCTGTCGGCGCTGGCCGAATTGTGTCTGAGCGTCTGAAGACCCTCGACAGGTTGAGCGAGTTCGCCTGCCAGTCCCACGGCGAGTTGAGCGGCTCAGACGGTCAATTGTCGCTCACCTACCTCCCATCGTCCGAAATCGGCTCGGCTCGATGCGCGCGCGAGCTAGCGAGTGTGATCCTCGAAGACGTCCGCGGACGCACTTCCCGAGAGATTGCCGTGGGACACAGCCTGATCGGGCCTCACCGCGATGACCTGACAGCCTCGATAGGCGACTTGGACGTTTCTGGCTTTGCCTCACGAGGTCAGGCCAGGACAGTCGTTCTAGCACTGAAGCTTGCTGAGGCGCGGCTGATTGCCGAGGCGATCAGGGACCAGCCCGTGATCCTCCTCGACGATGTCATGTCAGAGCTGGACCCCGCCCGCCAGCGCCACGTGCTCGAATTCACGTCGAGGTACGAACAGGTCATCATCACATCGGCAGAGCCGACCCTGGCAGACCAATTGGGAATTGAACGGCATCGCAGGCTGTACGTCGAGTCGGGGAAGTTCACCACAGCCGTATGATGCTGAAAGAGCAGGAGGCACGGCATTGACCACTAGCGAATTGGCAGTTGATGCTGCCGCTGAGATTATCCTGGACTCGCACTATGTGGTCGCTCTTGTCGGGGCCGGGCTGTCAGCCGAAAGCGGGATACCGACTTTCAGGGGTGCTGGCGGACTCTGGACCAGGATCGGCGAGCCAAGCTGGAACGGATACCAGGACCTGCTCCGCGATCCGGTCGGATGGTGGCGGAATCAGCTCGATCCCGAGTCCGACCCTGCAAGGACCGAATTCAGGGCTGCAATCGATACCGCTGAACCTAATGCGGGCCACAAGGCACTCGTGGAACTTGAGAGAACGGACATTCTCAAGATGACCATTACCCAGAACGTGGACAACCTTCATGTCAGGGCGGGGTCGAACAGACTGATCGAGATCCACGGTAATCGGACCAAAGTAAGGTGCATCGGCTGCGAGGCCAGATGGTCGAGGGATGCGTTTGATTACGAGAAACTGCCACCCCACTGTCCAGAGTGCGGAGACCTCGTCAAGGGCGACACTGTGATGTTCGGCGAGCCGATTCCCCCGAGCGTAATCGAAGCCTGCTTTGCAGCGACGGACCTTTGCGACTGCATGATACTGTGCGGCACCTCGGCCACTGTGTATCCGGCTGCGGCGTTCCCTCAGGCCGTCTCCGAGCGCGGCGGGTATGTAATAGAGGCCAATCCCAACCCGACGCCCCTATCTGCATTGGCAGACGTGGCTCTCCGAGGGCCTACAGGCACAATTCTGCCCAGGCTGGTTGACAGGTTGCGCTGAGTATAGGCAAGCCTGCAAGGGCCGGATAGGCTAGACTGCGACGCTCCAGACCCGGAGCCTCCCATCCGCGCTGACCGCCGCGACCATTGACCCGTCGGCAGACGAGGCCACCCCGTACATGCCCTTGATTCCAGTATTGGCAGCTGCGACCGTTTCCAGTGTGTCGGAGTCTACGAGACGCACGCCGCCCGCGACTGAGCACATCAAGAGGCCCGTGCTGGCCACTGTCGCAACTGAGTTGGGCCCGCCCCCTTCCATCTGACCTGAAGTCGCGGTCTCGTAACTATCTGGAGAGAGCACAGCAAGGTGTCCTTCATATGTCCAGCACAGAAGCTGGCCCCCAGGCATAAATAGGGATCCGGTGGCCGCCTGTCCAGGGGCTTCGATCTCCCGGACAACTTCGCGCGAATTGACATCCCAGATCTTTATGACATTTCCTATGCCGGAGGTCGCGAGCTCCCCGCCATCAGGGGAGAAACTGACGCACGTAACGTTCCTGGGATGAGACACGACGATCTCCAGGGTTTCCGCGCCGGCGGCCCAGAATCCTATACGGCCGTCGTAGGACGCGGTAACCGCCAGATCACCAGAAGGGGAGAAGGACGAAGCCGCCAGGGTATTCCTATGACCGGCAAGCCTTACCAACTGATCGCCACTCTCCCAGTCCCACACGATAGCGGTCCTGTCCGTCGATCCGGTCATCACGCGCTTCCCGTCAGGTGCAATCGCGGCGCTGTTGACGCTCTTTTCATGTCCTGAGAAAGTTCGGACTAAATCAAAGCTGGGCACGGACCACACCTGCGCCAGCGCGTCCATCCCCGTGGTCACGACCTCGTCACCGTCAGGGCTAAATGCTACTGCCTGGGCGTGCCTCGGGTGAGCCTTGAATTCGGCGATTAACTCCAATACCAAATCGTCCTCCAGGCGCCTTGTTCAGCGCTGTCTGCGTTGAATGACGTCTCAGCGGACCTTAGCCCGCTTCGAGAAGATGGTTACGTTAGAGACCGGGAACTCGACGTCCCATCCCATCTTCCTACCCAGCCACGACATAGTTCGCCTAGTATAGAAGGCTATATGAGTCGGGTCTCTTTGATAGTACCACGACGCGAATTCCGCACGGTCGTTGAGCATCCCAGTCATCACTCCAAGTTGACCGCCGGGAACGAGTGTAGAGTCAATCACATCGAACGTCGCTAAAGGCGTTCGCAGGTGCTCTGCCGTTTCTGTGCAGGTGACGAAGTCATACTGCCGCTCCAGCACCGAGCTATCAGGAAAGAAGTACGGATCGTAAAGACCTACTTCAAATCCGTCTTCCCTCATCATCTGGGCCAGCGCTGGTCCTGGCCCGCACCCGAAGTCCAGTCCGGTGGACCCAGCTAAAAGTCGAGGCTTCAGCACGTCCCACAGTCGCGATAGGAACCGTCGATACCCGCCGTCGGATGGGTCGTTCTCGTGCATCAAGTATCGATCCATCTCGTCGACCTCTGAGAGATGGCACTCCGGAGGGACGAACACGACGTCGCAGTCCTCGCACTCCCAGAACACTCGGACTCCATGCCTGTCGTCAGATCGATGCAGGAACCGACAGCGTTTACTTGAGCACAGGAGACAGGACGTGTTGCGAATTCGGCCCGAGCTCAACGCCCTACCCTACCCCTCTGAGAGAGGAGTTGCGCCCTCTTAGTAGACATCCAGAGTGAACGCCTGCCCGTGTGGGGTCTCCTTGTAGTCAAGAACCGACGTGGAAAGCTGGGGTACGAGGTCCTGCTTCAGCAGCAGAATCTTGACACCCCTGAGGGTGACGCTCATGTCGTCACCTTGCTCTTCGTCGATCACGATACCGAAATCGCCAGGGCCGGGCCAGGACGGAGGTATGGCAAGGCGCAGACAGCGTCCGGCGCCTAGTCTTCTATCGTCGACAATGCGCTTCAGTTCGCGCTTGGCGTTTCCGGTGACGGTCAGCATCGCATCTCACTCGGAGTCGCCTGGCCAGATCGTATGGTAGTTGCGGCCGGTTATCGCTGATACCAGCTCGTCCCGTTCCAGCTGTCTCAGATCGCTCAGGGCTTGGTTGCACGAGCTGATGGCAGTTTCGTCGCCTGATTGACCGACCCGATCCACGATCTGGGCCCACACACCGGACTCGACCAGGCTGTCCACGTACCTTTGCCAGGGTATGAGAGTCAGGTTGGTCGGTCTTGGGAACTGCGGTCGCAATCTGCGAATTGAACGCATCCTGTCCTGGGGCGACCTCGCCATCGGCATCAAACGGACGAACGGGCCAACGGACTCGTTCGATCTGGTGTCAATGATCAGAGCCCGCCGGAACGTCGGAAAGAAAACGGACATTACTTCCGCTTCCGAAACGTTCTGGATCACCCGGTCGATATCGAAGAGGAAGTTGCCTTCCATCGGCATACCTCATTTACTGAGAGGGTTAACTGTCCCTTAACTCCCGGACTGTCTCGATGAAAGAGGGGAGAATCTTGTTCCAGTCGCCGACCACCCCGTATGTGGCCGACTTAAATATATTCGCGTCCTCGTCTCGATTGATCGCTACGATGTTCTTGGAGGCCGAGCAGCCGGCCATGTGCTGACTTGCACCTGAGATCCCTACCGTTATGTAAAGGTCGGGAGTGATTGTCTTGCCGGTGAGTCCCACCTGGTGACTATGGTCTATCCAGCCCGCGTCGCAGGCCGCTCTCGAAGCTCCGAGTGCTCCACCCAGGACTTGGCTTAAATTCCTCAGTTCCTCGAATGGCTCCGGTCCGCCTAGGCCGCGGCCCCCGCTCACGACGATAGTGGCATCTTCAAGACGGACTCCCTCAGCCTGCTGCGTGACTGTCTCCACAAGCCTGGCTCTGATGGCAGACTCATCGAGGTCGACCTGAAAGCTCTCAATTTCCCCGCTTCTGGTCGCGTCAGGCTCAAGAGCCTCGAACGCCTTTGGTCTCACGAGGACAACCTGCGTTGAGTCGCCTCTGAACGAGATTCGTGACATTGCGTTGCCGCCATACACGGGGCGAGTAGCCACTACGCGTCCGCTGGCAGCATCTACCGAGACCTCTACACAGTCTTGTGCAACTGCCACTCCTAGTCGGAAGGCAAGACGAGGTCCCACGTCTCTGCCCAGAGGTGTCCTGCCAATAACAATTATGGAAGGCTCGGACTGACTGACAACCTGTCCAAATGCCTCTAGGTGAGCGTCGATCTGCGGCGCCAATAGCAGCGAGTTCTCGACGCGATACACTTTGTCGGCACCAAGTGCAATTGCTTCGTCAGCCTCGTCGCCTACTGAGTCACATAGTAGCGCGACTGACACCTCGTCCCGTGTCTCCGAGGACAACGACCTGGCAACTCCCAACAACTCCCCGGTCACACTGCCGAGTCCGTTTTGGCTCATCTCTCCGAAGACCAGAATGCCAGGCATGTTAATTGCTCCGACCCAGTTTCAAGTTGTCCCTTGTCTATATCAACCGTGCTTCACGCAGCTTCAGTGCGAGGTTCCTGCCAGCATCTCCCTGGTCTTCCCCTACGACGAACTCGCATTGCTGGTCGCTCTCCGGGACGTAGAGGTCCTCCAGCGTCAGCATGGGTGCCAGTGAAGACTCATCAAGTTCTAGGTCACTGGCAGCCCATACGGTGGGCGACTTCCGCCCCGCCGTCATTATACCCCTCAGCGTAGGGTATCGCGGCTCGCCGAGCTCATTGCTGACAGTGACTACTGCGGGCAGCGGTGCCTTGACTACCTCATAACCATCGGTCAGCGCCCTCTGCACTACTATGCCGCCGTCTTCAACGTCGATTTTCTGGGCAAGAGTGACGCACGGTAGGCCAAGGAGTTCTGCGATACCTAGAGGCACCATCGAATTGTCCCAGTCCGACGCCTGTCGTCCGCACAGAACGAGATCAACGCCGCCCATCTTCCTGATTGCCTCTGCCAGTGCCTTCGCAGTCGCGAATGCATCAAGCTCTGCCACTACGGGATCGTCCACAAGAATCAAGTTGTCGGCTCCCATGGACAGGGGCTTTTTCATCACATCCATTACGAAACCGCTGCCCACGGAAATCACGGTCACCTCAGCGCCGATGGATTCCTTCAACTGAAGCGCGGCTTCGACTGCGTTCTCGTCGAATCCGTTTACGACAGGTGGAATCCCCGCCGCCGGCAGCACCCGTTTCGCGTCAGGATCGATTCTGAAGGCCGAGGCTGGTGTCTCTGGATCGACAACCTGTTTCGCGCAAACGACAATGTTCATGGGCACTGGATCTATACCTCATGGGAATGCTGAGACTCGCTACGAAAGGCAATCGGACTATAGCAAAGAAATTTGCGCTCATGCAATTTACAGGTGAGCAGTGTCAGTTCTTTAGTGGGAGGCATTATACGGTTAGATTGGCCAATACAAGGGTCTCTTTTGAGATTCACAGGTGGAGCCTGGCCTCGTCTGAAAGTCCTGACGTTGGTCCAGATTACATGCTGGGAGCAACTTCCCTGACAGAAGCAACAGTCCTATTCCCTGCCAAAATCTGATAAACAATTAAATTATATTAATCTATCAAGCAACTTTGTAAATATATATTCCAGGTAATGTGTGCAATGTTCCATTTTTCGGCCAAGCTTTATGGGGATGTCTTGGGATTTGCACGTGTATTGAGTGTGTCAAAGTCGCGATTACCACACGAATTTAACCCTTTAACAGGACTCAATCCTAAGGCCCAAAAAAATATTGGAAATTAATGATCAATTTGCTGAATTTCTACCTTGAAATCGTCAAGGTAGACGAGATTATAATTCGAACTGACCTGGCCGTCCCGCCGCTGATCTCCGATTCTCCGGCGAGTCTCCAGATCGCTGCATGCAGAAGTGTGTGGAACAGGGGGGAATCCAATTCGTTGGATTCTGTTCCGCCCGCAAAGACTTTCGGGTCAGCGTGGTCATGGCCCATAGAGGCTATGACTGAGAGAAATATTACATTCTTCGTCCTGATATGGGTGCGTGCGCCGTATGGCTCCGTTGGAAGCCCCTCTTTCCCTTGCGTGGCGCTGATCGGTGCACAGCATTTAATGTGACTTTTATGAGGAGTTATGGAAATGGTGATCTCGTCGGCACCATCAATCAATACCGGACTGCAAACTCGAAAGAACGTATGCCCACGCTGTAACGGGTCTGTGGTTTCCAACTACTACGAACCTCAGTGTCTCCAGTGTGGGTACGTCGATTACACATACACGCCGCCAACTCGAATAGGCAGCAAGAACCTGTTGAGCGCCGGCACCCGCTTTGTATTTAGGTACATGGGCGATGCTCCGAAACTAACCGAGACGTTGGCCCACGTACAGCTACGCAGGCTGCGCCACCGGGTCGTGTTCGGTGTGACGTGCCCGCTCTGCGATTCTCCGGATGTGGAGATGGAACAGTCTTCGCTGAGTGGGAAGCGCAAGGAGATCCGAGAGGAGCGTTACCGCTGTCCATACGGCCATCGTGTGTCTTTGATTCCGCGCAAGGATGGCGGCATGGGGTGGAAGTAGCCACCTCCGACGGCAAAGTAGGACTTGTAATGACCGGGGCACGTAGGAGTCCCCGGTCATTTTCACTTGCAGCCTCCCGACATACCTCTGACACCAATGACTACCGTCACTGAAGCAGTCCGCACGTCCAACGGCAAGCCCGTCATCATCTGCGACGTGTCTCCACCGCGTGGGGCTGGCCCCGGGCCCCTTGACAACGTAGCCAATCTCGACGCCGACTTCCTGTCGATCGCCTACAATCCGGGCCAGTCGGTCCGAGTTAACTCGGTACTTGCCGCAAGTTACGTTCTCAAGTGTCTTCAAAAGCCGGTGGTTTTCACGTTGGCTACTCGCGACATGAACCGCATCGCGATTCAGAGTCTGTTGCTTGGAGCCTCGTGGAGCGGGTTACACAATGTAGTGGTCGTGAGGGGTGACCAGTTGCGAGACCGTGACCGCCGCCGCGTGAAGTCGGTCAACGACTATACGACCACCGCTCTCCTGTCTGACATCTCCCAGATGAATCGGGGCCGCGACTTCCGAGGACTCTCTCTTTCCGACCCCACATCGTTCTGCTCTGGGGCGACCGTGGACCTTGCGAGGGGTATCGATGCTCAGGCCACACTCTCCGCCCGCAAGATCACCGCCGGCGCGCATTTCTTACTGTGCCAGGCCCACTTCTATGCACCTGATATAGTAGAATTCCAGCGACGTCTCACAATCCTTTCCGATGAGGCGCCGACGCTCTTCGCCGGAGTCCAAGTTTTGGCTTCCGATGGGATAGATTTCGGAAACGTACCCGACCACCTACGTATTGAACTGGACGCAGGCAGGTCTGGACTGGACATAGCCAAGGAGTTAGCGCTGGAACTGTGGACCCTCGGAGTCACGACTTTCTATCTGATACCGACGATTCGGCGAGGAGGAGTACGCGATTACCACAGTGCCGCTGACTTGGTCAGTTACATCAGATCGCTGGGCGTTTCCCTTCCGACCCATAGTCGTTGACTCGACTAAAAGCCATAGATATAATTTTCGTCAAGCCAATGTGAACGAGGTATTAACAGTGGCCACCGAAACGGGAAAGCGATATTTCTGCGGGAAGTGTGGCGCCGAATTCGTCGTCACGAGAGGGTCTGATGAAGGAGACATCCACTGCTGCGGCGAGCCGCTGAGCAAGAAGTAACCGATCATCTGCCCGGCGCAGCAAGTCTCCGAATTCAGGAGTGAACTCCAATGCCCAACCAGCTAGGACGACGATATCAGTGTGAGTCCTGCGGCACGATGGTGCTGTGCACCAAGCCAAGCACAGGCGCTATCCTCTGCTGCCAGGCCGAAATGCCTGTTCAGCAGCCCAGAAAGCTGCCGTCTTCCGACTAAGCCTTCCTTCCCAGTCCAGTCTTAGCCCACAGCCACGGCGTTGGCCTGAGCGTGTGTCTCAAGCCAAGGTTGTCTGCGTCGCCGAAGCGTGTTGCTCATCGGCGTGGTACGAGCTTCTCACAAGTGGACCCGAGGCAACATGGCCGAACCCCAGCTCCCCCCCGGCCACCTTCAGTTCGTCGAATTCGGACGGCGTATACCACTTTATCAGCGGCGTGTGTTTATCTGAGGGTCGCAGGTACTGCCCTATCGTTAGCAGATTGCAGTCCACGGACCGCAGGTCCCTCATTGTCTCGATAATCTCGTCCCAGGTCTCACCCAGCCCGACCATGATGCCGGACTTGGTGACAGCGTTCCTGTCCAACTCACGTGTACGTCGAAGCAGTTCCAGCGACTGATCGTAATTGCCCCTGGGACGCACCCTGCTGAATACTCGCCTGACTGTTTCTATGTTGTGGTTGAGCGTATCTGGCTTCGAATCCATAACCGTTGCCAGGGCGTCCCAGTTGCCCTCGAAGTCGGGGATCAATAACTCCACCCTGCACTCGGGGAGCCTCTTGCGGACCTGTCGTACACACTGCGCGAAAATGAAAGCCCCGCCGTCCGGCAGGTCGTCCCTGTTGACCGATGTGATTACAGCGTATCTCAGACCCATTCGCTCGACGGTTTCCGCAAGTCGAATCGGCTCTTCGAGGTCGAGCCCGACCGGCGTGCCAGTCGTCACGGCGCAATACGCGCACGCCCTGGTGCAGATGTCCCCAAGAATCATGAACGTCGCCGTTCCACGCTCCCAGCACTCGCCTATGTTAGGGCAATGCGCCTCTTCACATACCGTATGGAGCTGCTCGGACCTCAGCATGTCCTGTAGGCGCAGGTAGTTGGGCCCGCCGGGCATTCGTACCTTGAACCACTCTGGTAGACGACGTTGTGCTGCCATTGACTCCCCCTGTATGCACTGCCCTGATAATACCAGATTGACCCTCCCTTGCTTGCGGCTTACCGATTTGCCCTCTGTGCTATATTGTTTCCCATAGGCAACTCTGCCGGAGTCGGAATGGTAGCTGGTACAAAGAAAAGACAGAACAACCGTAGGTCTCCCGCTTCGCCCGTGCCGGAGCCCGAATTCGGCGAGCTTCTCCTGGGCGAGATGGACGAACAGGGTGATACGTCAGCTGAGTTCGAGGGTGAATCAATCAACGTCGCGGGCGGCATTCCGGGTGAACGGGTTATCGCCCGTATTCATCGCTACCGTCGGAGACGCAAGCAGCGAGTCTCTGCGACTGTGAAGACGGTCGTCACCCCATCTCCGGACCGGGTCACACCAAAATGCGGCTACTACGGCGCATGTTCGGGCTGTCAGTGGCAGCACATAGCCTATCCCGCCCAGCTCGAACTAAAGCGCCAAAGAATCATCCGGGAATTTGCTGCGTACGAGTCGCTCAGTGGAGTCCATGTCGGTGATACTTTGCCTGCCCCCACCGAGCACTACTACCGCAATCACGCGCGCTTTACGGTACGCAGGAGCGGCAAGCTTGGCTTCTCCAACAGGATAACTCGCCGTTTCGTAACAGTAGACCATTGCATGCTGATGTCCCCGGCCATCAATGACACGGTCACCGAATTTCAGGATCGTGCCGGCGAGACGACGAACATGTCAGTCCGAGTCGGCGTCAATTCCGGCGACCTCCTGGTCCAGCCAACGTTTCAGAATCCAGAACTTGGCGTTCCATCAGGGCAAACACACTACCGGGAGCGCATGGGCAACAGAGACCTGCGGATCGCATCTCCCTCATTTTTCCAGGTCAACACCGCACAGGCCCTCAACCTGATCGACCTGGTTAAGAGCAGGCTGGACCTTCGCCCCGGCGACGTTCTCGTGGACGCCTACGCCGGAGTCGGCGTGTTTGCGATTCTTCTTGCACCCTTCGTTTCCAGGGCCATCGCAATAGAGGAGTCGGCCTCGGCCATTCAGGACGGCAAGTCAAACGCCGCCGACCTGGAAAACGTCGAATTCGTTCAGCTCAAGACAGAAGTAGCCCTCGCCGATCTCATAGAGGTCTGTGACTTGAAGGCCGCTCCGGATGCGGTCATTCTCGACCCCCCGCGAGTCGGCTGTCATCCTGCGGCTCTCAAGTCGCTCGTCGGTCTCGCCCCTGGTCGTGTCGCTTACGTGTCGTGCGATCCGCCATCTCTGGCGCGAGACTTGGATATCCTTGCACATGGCGGTTACTCCGTATCACACGTCCAGCCAGTGGACATGTTCCCTCAGACGTACCACATAGAGTCGGTCACGATCCTGCGACGACGGGCCACGGAATCGACTGAGGACTGACTTTGGCAGGTCATCCCAAAATCACTCTCCTCTCCTCATCTGCAAGAAGGCGCGAGATCATCGGTCAGGCTTTTGACTGCGTTTCGATTGAGAATTCAAGGGGCGAAGAGCCTCGGCCAGACCCGCGTGAACCCGCACGCGACTACGTAATTAGATCGGCGATTGCCAAGCTCGGACCTCCTCCGTCGAGTGGCAGCGGAGGGTTTCTAATCAGTGCCGACACCGTTGTCGTTCTGGACGGCGCCATACTTGGCAAACCAGTATCGATGCGCGAGGCAAAGTCGATGCTGGAGAACCTGAGCGACGCTTGGCACGAGGTGACTACAGGTGTAGCAATTCTCGACTCAAGCAATGGCACAGTGTCAGCCGATGCCGAGTCATCCCTTGTGCGGACTCGCCCATTCACGAGTGAGGAGATCGACGTCTACGCAGCTGGCAATGAGCCATACGACAAAGCCGGAGGCTACGCCGTTCAGGACGATCGGTTCAGGCCCGTGCTTCGCACTGAAGGTTGCTACCTGAACATCGTCGGTCTTCCGCTGTGCTTGGTGCTTACGATGCTGCGACGGCTAAGAGCGGCGGTCGAATTGCGGGACTTGAGCGGCATCCCCTACCATGGCAGATGCACCGACTGCAAGCTCGGCGACGTCTTGGAGGATCCGCTGTGAACATTCTGGGAATGGGGCCGCTGGAGATCGTTGTAATCCTTCTCCTCGCCTTCATCTTCTTGGGCCCGGAGCGCATGACGGACGCCGCCCGATTGCTTGCCAGAGCAATCAGAGAAGGTCGGAACCTTGCCTCAAGTATCCCCCGTGTGGTTCTTGAGGACGATGAAATCAAAGTTGTCGATCGCGGAAAGTCAACGAGCCTGATCAGAGATCGACCTCCACAGCCCGCTGAACCGCCTGCACAGGACGCCGCGGAGGACACCCCTGAAAGCGATGGCCCGGTGCCCTTCTCACGTGAGGCCGCCACTTCGCAGAAGACTGACGCTGCCGATTCGCGCGCCGACGGTCGACCGCAATGAACGAGGACGGTGCCCCGCTTGTATCGCACCTTCTTGAGCTTAGAAGACGCCTGACCTACGCGGCGTTGTCAGTGCTGGTTACGACAGCGGTTGCATTCGTGTTCCACGAGCAGGTCTTGGTCCTTTTAATGGAACCTGCCCAGCAGTTCGTAGACATTCCCGGCGGGAAACCCATCTACACGGAGCTGACCGAGTTTATATCCGTCGCAGCTAAGACATCGCTGCTGGTGGGACTCTTCGTCTCTCTCCCGTTGGTGCTGTACCAGGTGGTGATGTTCGTGGCGCCGGGTTTGAAACCAAAGGAGCGAAGGTATCTGTATGTGCTGATGCCCGCGAGCTTGCTGGCGTTTGTGGTTGGCGCGGCCTTCGGATACAGGGTCCTCTTTCCACCTATGGTGAACTTCCTTCTGAACTTCGGTTCAGACGTCGCCACGCCCCTCATTAGCATCCGTAGCTACGTCAACCTGATGCTCACACTGCTGTTCTGGATGGGCGTGATCTTCGAAATCCCGGTAGTCACGTTCTTCCTGGCGAAGATTGGGCTGGTGTCGCCAGAGGCTCTCGGACGCAACCGACGATACGCGGTCGTGGCAGCATTCATACTAGGTGCTGTCATCACGCCGACGTTCGACCCTATTAACCAGGCCCTGGTAGCCGTGCCGATCATCGTGCTGTACGAGGTAAGCGTGTGGTTGGCAAAGCTGGCCGTCCGGGGGCGACGAAAGTCGGCCGCGCTGGGCACAGAGTGATAGGCCGAAAATAGAGAAGCGCCGCCCAAAAAGGGCGACGCTGGCTCGCTTAGCTCGCTTGAAGACCGAGAATGAAGCTAGGAGGGCTTCTCTCCCGACGGGTCGCTAGAATCTGTAGTTGCCGGGGTGTTCGGTTCGTCTTCCTCTGTCGCCTTACGGAACTCGCGGATCGACTTGCCGAGCGCGCCTCCGATATCCGTCAGCCGTCCGACACCGAAGATAATCAACACTATGAATAGGATGATTATGAGCTCAGTTGGGCCTATTCTGGGTATCATCGCACACTCCTTGTACAGACATAGCGACTCTACCTCACATGATAGCGTCGGCGCACATCGCGGTCAATTCGACTCCCGTCCCACGATGCCGCCCGTATGCAGGTACAATTGAGGCATACTGCCTTGCTCTCAAATCTCAAGATAGGTCGCGCCGATAGTGTCTATGCAACCGAAACAGCAAGATCTTCAGGGTGCTCAAGTTGAAGCCCCTCAAGTTCCGCGACACAAAAATGTGCGGCGGACGGCGGTCGTTGTGCTCGGCGCCCTTGTGCTTGGTTTTGCACTCGGCCTAACTGTAGCCTTCCAGTTTGGTTGGACACAGGACGAAGGAGGCAGCCTGTTTGACGATGCCAAAGTGTCGCGCATCTTTGAAGAGGTCAGCCCGGCCGTAGTTGAGATCGAGGCAATCCGGAAGCTGGGCAATCTCCAGTTGGACATCCCTTTCTGGGGTTCAGGTTTCCTGGTCGACGGAGATGGACACGTCGTCACCAACTACCACGTCGTTTCTGGTGGCGAGGAGTTCATTGTCCGGCTATCGGATGGCAGAGAAGTTCCTGCCGAGCGATTGGGCATTAGTCAGGCTGATGACCTGGCTGTCCTCAGGGTTGACCCTTCTCAAATTGCAGACGTGACTCCACTCACGCTCGCCGATTCTTCTAAGGTCACGCCGGGCCAGCTTGCGATTGCTGTTGGCAGTCCATTCAGGGAGTTCAACTCGATCGGAGTCGGCGTGGTGAGCGGTATAGACCGCGGTCATCGAAGCGTCCTGCATCGACCGATCCCGGACATGATTCAGACGGACGTACCTCTAAACCCCGGCAATTCAGGTGGCCCGCTTCTGAATTCCGACGGCGAGGTCATAGGCATCAACACGTCGATCAGGGTTGAAAGTGGAAGCGCGCGAGTAGAACAGTTTAGGGTCGGATTCGCCGTGCCCAGCAATACTGCACGCAGCCTGCTGCCGCAGCTAATGGATTCAGTCGATCTAAGACGGCCCTGGATAGGAATTCAGGGGGCGCCGGTGCCGCGACAGATAATGGAGACCCGTGGCCTGCCGAGTGGTATATACGTCACAGGCGTCTTTGCCGACAGCCCTGCCCGCAGAGCTGGACTGAAGGCCTTCCCTCGATTCGGCTCCAGTGGTGGCGGCGACGTGATAATGGCCGTCGACAACGTACAGGTGGAGTCGGTAGACGAAATGGTAGGCTACCTGAACTCCAAGACGCCCGGCGACGCGGTCACTCTCACCCTATTCAGAGAGGGCAAGGAGCGCACCGTTGAAGTAACTTTAGACCCGTGGCCTGATGGAGCCTGACCGCACGGCAGTCTTTGAATGCTGCCTTATTGGAAGGTGCCGGTTGGCCTGTCCCCTACTGCAGCGGCGAGAAATTCATTGGGAGCATGAGCTTGTTTTCCTGGGTCAACGGTGCAATGCCCCCGGGAGGTGGCCACACACCCTTCTCGCGGGTCTCCACGCGAATCTGCGCGCGCTGGTCGTAGCTCTCGTATGCCCACATGTGGACCCATGTGTTCAGCTCGCCTAGTTCGGAGTACCAGGCACCTACCAGTGGCGAGAACTTCTCGCGCTCTTCGATATGCTCTCCCCACTTTTCAATAACGTTGGGGATGTCTCCGGGAGCGTAGGTATAGATTCTCATTTCGTAAACGGGGCCCAGCTTGGCCTCCCCGTGGTCCTTGTTGAAGGGGGCAGGCAGGAATATCTCCGACCGCATGTTGTTGATGAACTCGGAGTTGTTCGGCGGCCAGACGCCTTTAGCAGTCACGGTCGAGCGGACCTCATCGCGCTGGTTTAGGTCTTCATATGGCCACACGTGGACCACTTGGTTGAGCGGACCCGCCTCCGTGTACCAGAATCCGAAGAGTGCCGAATAGTCCAGCCGGCCCTCCTTGAGCTTGGCCCCTGAACGCTTTTCAAACTCCGGCACAGATCTCGGCTTGAGGTCGTACGTTCTGAATTCGTAAATCACCTTACGCTCCTGAGTTGACTTGACCACCGGCATTCAGCGGCTAATGAGCTTATCTGACAGACTGCGAACCACAGGAAATAACATAGCTTTTTCCATGTTCTCAGCCGACTTGAAGCCTAACATGCTGCATCCTATTTGTGAACCGAAATCGGTGTTCGGCCCAGGATCTTTCGATTGTCTGAAGAACAGGCTGGTCAATCAGTCAACTGCCCTATCTCCCTCACGAAGTGGGCTGGAGTGAGGGTGAATGACGTTGCTGAACTTATGCCATGTCCAATAGTCGACAGACCTTGTGTGGTCAGCCATTGAGACCGCCTGATCCGATCTCCTACGATAACCCGGAGTGAACCACTCTAATCGGCAAGCCATACCCGCGAAGGAGAACCAGATCCAATGTCCCAAACCGTACTTGTCACGGGAGGCGCGGGGTACATAGGAAGTACAGTCTGTTCAGCTCTCGAAGACGCTGGGCACCACCCCATCGTCTTGGATTTGCTCACTGGTGGCAACCTTGGCATGGTCGGAAATCGGCCGTTCTATCGCGGCGACATAGGAGACCCGGTTCTCCTGGCCAAGATTTTCTCCGATCACCCAGACCTGCGCTGTGCCATCCACTGTGCGGCACTGGCGATCGTACCCGATTCGGTGGAGAGACCACTGGAGTACTACTCCAACAACGTCACGGGTTCGATCGACCTTTTCAGGAACCTCGCCGAGCATGGATGTCGCGGCATCGTATTCAGTTCGTCAGCGTCCGTCTATGACGCAGCATTCGGCCCTGAGGTCACTGAGTCATCCCCCGTCAAGCCAATGAGCCCATACGCACGGACAAAGATTATGGTCGAGATGGTCCTCGAGGATATGGCGACGGCCGGTCTCAGGTCCCTCTCACTCAGGTACTTCAACCCGATCGGCGCTGATCCCCAAATGAGGTCGGGGCAGGTACAGCAAGTCGCGTCGCAAATCTTGAGCGTTCTGGTAGAAGTTGCCTCAGGAAGACGATCCACATTCGGTGTCACTGGCACGGAGTGGCCTACCCGGGATGGGACAGGTGTCCGCGACTACGTTCACGTCTGGGATTTGGCCAACGCGCACGTAGCCGCCGTCGAGCGCCTCGACGACATCTTCCCGGAAGGTGGAGGCTACGAAGTCATCAACCTTGGGACCGGCTCCGGAGTGACGGTGCGCGAATTCGTCAAGGCGTTCGAGAGCGTCCACGGCTATGAGATTCCTACGACCGACGGCCCTCCCAGGCCGGGCGACGTCGCGGGAGCCTACGCTAGCGTGGAGAAAGCATACCGTCTGCTGGGTTGGCGTCCAACGCTCTCACTGGAGGACGGTATTCGCCACGCTCTGGAGTGGGCCGATAGAGCCGATAGAGTTGACAGGTGATTTGAGGCCAATTTTACCCTGTGCTATACTTTCGTGGGCGCGTTCGTGTGCCGGCCAATGGCCCGGTGCGCCCGGAGATCAGCCCCATAGAATAACTATTGAGGAATAAGGCGGGAGTACATGGTTCAGACCTCACCTGAAGCGCTTGTGACAAGGCCTACACAACCCATGGAGGCGTTCCTTTCGCCACAGGGACCGGTGACGATGAAGTCCCTGCTGGAGGCGGGTGTTCACTTCGGACATCAGAAGCGTAGATGGAACCCGAAGATGAAGCAGTACATCTTCTCGCACCGAAACGGTATCCACATCATCGACCTTCAGAAGACTCTGCGAATGTTGGATACCGCAGTGGAATTCATGACCGAGATGGTCGCCCAGGGCAATCGCGTCCTCATGGTGGGCACGAAAAAGCAAGCTCAGGACTCGATCATCCATGAAGCCAGTAGGAGCGGGGCGTTCCACATTACTACCCGCTGGCTCGGCGGGACACTTACCAACTTCAAGACGATTCAATCACGAATTGACTACTTGGTTCATCTCGAACAGGAACAGGCCAAGGGAGAGTTCGCGAGGCTGACCAAGCGGGAATCATTGAAGCTCGAAGACACCATTAAGCGTCTTAACCGGCACCTGTCTGGCATCAAGGAGATGACTGAGATGCCAGGCGTACTGTTTGTAGTGGACGTTGGCAAAGAGCACATCGCGGTGGCCGAGGCTCGCAAGGTCGGCGTGCCGATTGTGGCGCTGGTAGATTCGGACTGCGACCCGGACCAGATCAACTACCCAATTCCAGGTAACGACGACGCGATCAGGTCAATCCGGCTGGTCACTGCAAAGATGGCGGAGGCGATCATCGAAGGCCACAATCGGAGACTGGCGCTGGAGACAGAAGAGGTCTCTAACGCCGATTCGGATGCTGCTCCAGAGGGGTCTGCGGTGGCGGTGCCCGCTGAGGGAACCACGGTCAACACGCCGGTCTAGGGCGATGGAGTCGTCCTGACCCCGGCATCTGTACAGGAATAAAACCTCGGGTCCAGAACGACCCCACATAGGAATAGCAAGAGGAAAATGGCAGTTACAGTTGACAATATAAAAGCCCTGCGCCAGATTACCGGCGCAGGGGTTATGGACAGCAAGCGAGCGCTGGAAGAAGCCAGTGGCGACATCAAGAGGGCCGAAGATATCCTGAAACAGCAGGGCATCGCGTCCGCCGCCAAGAAGGCCAACCGCGCAACAGACCAGGGCCTGATCGAGTCGTACATCCACAGTGGCGGCAGAATCGGAGCAATCGTTGAAGTTAACTGTGAGACGGATTTCGTGGCACGCACCGAAGACTTCAAGGCTCTCGCTCACAACCTGGCTATGCAGGTCGCGGCTATGTCCCCGTCCTACCTAGACAAGTCGGCTGTGCCCGAGGACGAGACTGTTGACCCCGGTCAGGATTGCCTTCTTCAGCAAGCGTTCATCAGGGATCCGGCCAAGACCGTTCAGGACTTGGTTAACGAGACCGTCGGAAGGTTGGGTGAAAATGTCCGCGTGAGAAGATTCACACGCTTCTCGCTCGGTGAATAGTTCGAGGTCTTCCCATCGGCCCACGATATAAGCGGATCCTGCTGAAGCTCAGCGGGGAGTCTTTACGAGGCGATCGGGGCTTCGGTATCGACCCGTCTGCCGTCGAATTCATGGCAGAAGAGATTAGGTCAGTTCTCGATCTTGGCGTCGAGATGGGTATCGTTGTCGGCGGGGGAAACATCTGGCGGGGCACTCAGGCCGAGTTGGATGGGATGGATCGCGCCACCGCAGATTATGCGGGCATGTTGGCTACAATTATCTGCGCGTTGGCTCTCCAGGACACCCTGGAGCGCAAGTTTGGTCTTGTAACCCGTACTCAAAGCGCTATCAATGTCTCCCAGGTTGCGGAACCGTACATCCGCAGGAGGGCCATAAGGCACCTTGAGAAGGGCCGCATCGTGCTTTTCGCAGCGGGTACCGGCAACCCGTTCGTAACAACTGATACTGGAGCTGCTCTGCGAGCAGTAGAGATCGGTGCGGACGTATTGCTGATGGCAAAGAACAATGTAGACGGCGTCTATGAAGCTGACCCGATGAAATATCCGGACGCCAAGAAGATCAAGCACCTCACTTACTTCGAGGTCCTCGAAAAGCGCCTCGGCATTATGGACACGACCGCACTGTCTCTTTGTATGGACAACGATGTGCCAATCATAGTTTTCGATCTCTTCAGAAAGGGCAGCCTGAAGAGAATCGTTCGCGGAGAGGCCCTCGGCTCGGTGGTCTCCTCCGATGGCAATGTCAGGGTGGGCTGACCGCGCCAGAGTGAACGGCGGTCGACTATACTTAGACTCATCCTTTCCACTTTCGGAGGTTTTGAGACATGGCAGACGTTGATGAAGTCCTCGACGATACCACCTCAAGAATGGAGAAGTCGGTAACCGCCTTGGAGCGTGAATTGGGGGGCATCAGGACTGGACGAGCATCGCCCAGACTGGTCGAAAGCCTCCTGATTGACTACTACGGTGTTCCTACACCGTTGAACCAGATCGCTTCGATTACTGTCCCCGAGGCTAGGCTGCTCATGATCCAGCCGTGGGATAGGACGGCTATGAAAGAGGTCGAAAAGTCGATTATGAAGTCCGACCTCGGCCTGATGCCTAATAGCGACGGTACCGTCATCCGCCTCTCAATCCCCCCTTTAACTGAGGACCGCAGGCGCGACCTCGTCAGGCTTGTTGGCCGTAAGGTAGAGGACGGCCACGTTGCGGTGCGAAATATTCGCCGTTCGGGCGTCGAGAGCGTCCGGTCGATGGAACGAGACAAAGAATTGTCCCAGGACGAGTTGCGGAGAGCGCAGAGCGATCTCCAGGATCTCACCGACCTCTTCGTCAGTCAGATGGACGAAATGAAGAAGGACAAAGAGCAAGAGGTCATGGAAGTTTGACACTTCCGGCTTCCGCCACAGCCGCCAGTTCAGACGTGCGCACCGAAGCCGGCAGGGTGCCGCTTCATGTCGCTATTATTATGGATGGCAACGGCAGGTGGGCCGTCGGTCGCGGGCTTTCACGTTCGGATGGACATCGGGCGGGCACGGAGAACGTCCAGAGAGCAATCGAGTCGTTTGCCCAGGCAGGCGTCAAGTATCTCACCTTGTACGCCTTCTCCACCGAGAACTGGGAGAGACCGTCTGCGGAGGTGAACGCGCTCATCTCGATTTTCCGCGACGTGATCGCGTCGGAGTCGGAGAACCTACACCGTCAAGGTGTGCGCATTCGCCACATCGGTAGTCTCCATAGGCTCCCCAACGACCTGCGTCACGCGATCGAGGACAGCATCGCCCTCACTAATGGCAACGACCGCCTGACGCTATCCGTTGCCTTCAACTACGGTTCGCGCGCGGAGATACTCAATGCGGTCAGGAGGCTAATCGCCGATGGGGTGGACCCTGACGGTATAGACGAGTCGCTTTTTGCCGGGTATCTCGATACCGCCGACATTCCTGACCCTGATCTCATTATCAGAACGGCAGGCGAAATGCGGCTGTCAAACTTTCTGCTTTGGCAGGCGGCTTATGCCGAATTCTACAGTACGTCGGCGCTCTGGCCTGACTTCGATGAAGTAGAGGTTGAAAAGGCGCTCGATGCCTACAGCCGGCGGAGACGCAAGTTCGGCCGAGTTGAAGCCTGACTCTGTCAGGCCAGCGTTCCTGAGACCGGGCTGAGCTGAGCCTTGATTCAGCGCCTACTCACAGCGGCTGTGGGCCTCCCGGTCCTATTTACCGCAGTGTGGGCCGGAGGATATTGGCTCGCAGGGCTTGTAGCCGTCATCGCGGCGCTGGCGTCGTGGGAACTGTGCCGAATGGCCACCGCCTGGGGACAGCCACCTCTCGTCCTCCCAGCTATGGCGCTGACCGCGTGTCTCGCGGCTTCCGGCCACTTTCTCATCGGACTCGAGTTCGGCGCAATAGCTGGGGTCGCTGCGCTTTGCGGGGCTGGACTGTTATTGGCTCTCCACCGGAGCAGAGGAGCGTTGGTTTCCTCGCTGGCGACCGTCTTCATCGTACTGTTTATCGGCGGAGCGATGTTCAATGCCACGCTGCTCGGAAGCCAGTCAGACGGCAGAGAATGGATATTCTTCCTGCTGGCCGTGACTTTTGGGACCGATACGGGCGCGTACATCGTGGGCAAGGCGGTCGGCTCAAGAAAACTCGCGCCGAAGGTCAGTCCAGGCAAGACCTGGGAGGGCGCAGTTGGCGGACTTGTTGGCGCGATCCTTGCGGGGGCGATCGTCGCCTGGGCGATGGGCGCCGACGGTCCGTGGTTGGTTGTAGCGCCCATTCTCGGAATCACTGGACAGATAGGCGATCTGTACGAGTCAAAGCTCAAGCGTCTGGCCAGCTTTGATGATTCAGGAGCGATCTTTCCAGGACACGGCGGTGTCCTGGACCGACTGGACTCGATAACCTTCAACTTGATCGTTTTGGCCATCGTTCTGGCTCTTTTCTCATAACTCTGCTCACTCAGCGATTCTACTCGCTTCCCTAATTGGGAAACTGCGCAGAAACTGTGTTAATTCTGTTGGTGCCGCGTCTTGAGCATGTTTCCGAGCGCGAGATTCTCGCCCACATTCATTCGTCCAGGACCTGCGGGAAGGCGATTGCCGATTGAATCACCCACAGATTGGCATTCTTGGTCGCGCGCGCAATAGTTGTGTATTATTGCAATCATGGTCAACGTCCGGAAGGGAATTGCAATTTTAGGTTCGACTGGCTCGATAGGAACCCAGACTCTCGACGTCATTAGAACTTTTCCAGACCGCTTCCGGGTTGTCGGACTCTCGTGCAATCGCAGCCTTGAAAAGCTGGCCCACCAGATCAGCGAGTTCGACCCCAAGCTGGTCTGCTGCAACGCGAGCGATTCTGAGAAGTCAGCCCTTCCTCAGACTGGCTGGCGAGACAGCACCTTGTCAGATCTCGCCACGGACTCCGAAGTAGATGTCGTCGTAACGGCAACCGTGGGCGACGTTGCGATAGGTCCCACACTGGACGCAATCGACTCGGGCAAACTGATCGCGCTGGCGAACAAAGAGACTGTCGTGATGGCTGGAGAGCTGGTTACCCGCCGTGCCGCTGAGAAAAACGTCGCTATCCTTCCACTCGATAGCGAGCCGAACGCAATTTGGCAATGCATTCGTGGTGAAGACACTGCTCCGTCCAGGCTCATCATAACGGCGTCCGGTGGAGCGTTCCGCGATTCGCCAATCGCAGACCTCGGGTCGGTTACGCCACAACAGGCGTTGAAGCATCCCACTTGGCGGATGGGACAGAAGATCACAGTCGATTCGGCTACACTTATGAATAAGGCGTTTGAGGTCATTGAGGCACATTGGCTGTTCGGCGTGCCGTGGGAAGACATCGAGATAGTCATTCACCCTCAAAGTATCATCCATTCCATGGTTGAATTTGTAGATGGTTCGGTGAAGGCTCAACTCAGCCCTCCTGACATGAGGCTGCCTATTCAGTATGCTCTGGCATACCCGGACCGCCTGCCGAATTCTGGTATCGCTAGGTTTCACCCAGCCGCAACTCGAGAGCTGACATTCACGGACTACGACCCCGAACGTTACCCCTGCTTCGACATGGCTATCGAATTCGCCAGGCTCGGTGGGACCTGGCCCGCGTTTCTCAGCGGAGCCAACGACGCTGCTGTTGAGGCGTTCCTGGACCGACGAATCGGCTTCCTGGAGATCGAAAGCGTCATACGGGAGGCCCTCAGCCAACACGATGGGGCCGAACAACCCGAGCTTCCCGACATCATCTCAGCCGGCCGCAGCGGTTATCGGACCGTTACACGGCTGGCGGGAGCCTGAGATGTTCGGGCTGCCCTCATGGCTGCTGATCGTTCCTGTTCTGGCCGCTCTTGTCTTTGTTCATGAATTGGGACACTACCTGGCAGCCAAGCGATTCGGCATAAAAGTCCTGGAATTCGGATTTGGCTTCCCTCCCCGCCTGTTCGGCGTGAAGTACGGCGAGACCGTCTACTCCATCAACGCCATCCCGTTGGGCGGGTTCGTAAGGCTCCTTGGGGAAGAGGATCCCACCGACCCACGTAGCTTCGCCAGGCAGTCGGTGCTTAAGCGAACAGTCGTCCTCTGCGCCGGTTCGTTCATGAACTTTCTCACTCCGATTGTCATCTTCACTGTCCTGTTCATTCTGCCGCAGGACATCCCTGTCGGGACTGTACAAGTCACTGGAGTCGCCCCGGGCTCCCCTGCACAACAGGCAGGAATCAGGGCTGGCGACCAGGTAACGGCGGTCGACGGAAAGCGTGTGAGGAACCACTACGAGCTGGTCGAGCAGATAATGGTTAACCTGGGCGCAGAGGTCGAGCTTACGGTGCGTCGAGGCTCAGTCGTTACAGGCCTGAGGGCCTCTCCTGATTCCTCGGTCGTCGACGTCGTCACGGTCGTTCCACGCCTGAATCCCCCTGAGCTGGAAGTCGTCGAGATCGTGACCAGCCCCGAGACGCAGGTCAGCCTGCGTGACGCGCGACGATACAACGTTCGACTACAGCCGGGCGACACTATGACACAGGGCGCGGTCGGCGTAATGATAGGAACTTCAAACGTTCGATTGGTCAAGGAGAGCCAGTCGGTTCTCGACGCCGGTCAGAATGCTGTTGGCCGCATGATGGACATTCTGGTTCTCACCAAGAACAGTTTCCACAGATGGGCCGTGGGGGGCCCGGACCCGGGGCTTACAGGCCCAATTGGCATTGCGCAGATCACCGGCGAAGTCGCCGAGGCGGGCATCTCTCCATTCTTTGAGCTAGTGGCCATCATCAGCATAAGCCTGGGCTTGATTAACATTCTTCCGATCCCCGCGCTCGACGGCGGACGGCTGATGTTCGTCCTCATAGAGTGGGCTCGCCGAGGTAGAAGAGTCTCTCCTCAACGCGAGGGTTTGGTACACGTCATTGGCTTCGCCGTACTCATCGGCCTGATCGTTGTAGTGAGCTTCTTCGACATCTCGCGCATCTTGTCCGGCGATAGCATCATCCGTTAAGCTCACTCAAAGTGCGGTCGATTCAGCATATAGATTGGCGCCACAGTCAGGAGCGTTTGTGAAATGGTCAGACGCCGCGTAACCAAAGCCCTCCAGGTCGGCAACGTCCAGGTCGGCGGAGATGCTCCGATCTCGGTCCAGTCCATGACCAAGACTGACACCAGGGACGTCGCCGCCACAGTCGCACAGATCAGGCAGCTTGAAGAAGCAGGCTGCGAGATCATACGCTCTGCTGTGCCCGACATGGAGGCCGCCGAAGCCCTCGCCGACATCAAGCGGCAGATTAACATCCCACTTGTAGCGGATATTCACTTCCACTACCAGTTGGCGCTCAAGGCGCTGGAGAGCGGCGTAGACTGTCTGAGACTCAACCCAGGCAACATCCGCGATCGCGAGAAAGTCGAAGCGGTCGTCCGGGAGGCCAAGGCTCGCGCTGTGCCGATTAGGATTGGCGTCAACTTCGGCAGCCTGCCCCCGGTCGGAGGCATTGGTAAAACGCGCGGTCTCTCTCGACACAGGGATGGCGTCAACATGCTCGCCAAGGGTCAGACCGATGACGACGAATACTCCGTCGTCGACCACATGGTTGCCACCGGACTTTGGGAGATCGGCATCCTCGAGGACCTCGACTTCGATCTCATCAAGATCTCTCTAAAAGCCTTCGACATCGATACCACGGTCGAGTCCTACCGCCAAATGGCCCGACTTGTTCCCTACCCGTTTCACCTGGGCATCACCGAGTCGGGTACCGCCAAATCTGGAAGCATCAGAAGCGCGATAGGCCTCGGAGCTCTGCTCTACGACGGTATTGGCGACACAATCCGCGTCTCCCTCAGCGACGATCCCGCTGAAGAGGTGTACACCGGCTTCGAGATCCTGAAGTCGCTGGAGCTTCGCAAAGAGGGCGCGGTTCTGGTCGCGTGTCCGTCGTGCGGTCGCGCCGACGTTGACGTCGTCGGACTCGCGAACCAGGTCGACGACCTGCTCAAGAAGACCAAGTCCCCGATCAAGGTCGCGGTCATGGGTTGTGAGGTCAACGGTCCGGGCGAAGCAAAGGACGCCGATGTCGGCATAGCCGCCGGAGCCGGTCGTGCCATCATCTTCCGCAAGGGACAGAAGGCCAGGATAGTCCCAGAAGCCGAGATGCTGTCGGCCCTCATGGAGGAGGTGGGTAAGGTCGAGGCCGAGATGGCCTCTCCACCTGAGCCGACCCCGGTCTGATTCCCCTACACCGGCCCCTTCAAACGTCACTGGCGCACCTCTCCGCGACACGCCGCGGGTAGGCTCGCTGGGCGTGCCAATACACAAAGAGTGAGCGATCACATGCGACTTTCGAGATCATTTGGCAAGACACTAAGAGACGATCCCGCCGACGCCGAGCTCGCCAGCCACAAGCTCATGCTCAAGGCGGGAATGATTTACCAGAGCGCAGCGGGCGTGTACAGCTACTTGCCCCTCGCATGGCGCTCCATCAGGAGGATCGAGGAGATCATTCGTGAGGAGATGGACGCAGCGGGTGGACAGGAGCTCCACATGTCCAAGCTCCAGCCGCTGGAGATCTGGGAGAAGTCCGGCAGGCTGGCCGCCTACGGTCCGGACATGATGCGACTGACGGACCGCCGCAACCGATGGCTCGCGCTCGCGCCCACCTGTGAGGAGCTGCTGACCAACATCGTTAAGGCCAACGTCAACAGCTACCGGGACCTCCCCGTCATTCTGTACCAGATTCACACCAAGTTCCGCGACGAGCCTCGACCGCGGGGCGGGCTGATCCGCGTCCGCGAATTCGACATGAAGGACGCATACAGCTTCGACGCCGACTCGGAAGGGCTGGACAGGAGCTACAACGCCATGGCAGCCGCCTACAGGCGCATCTTCGACAGGTGCGGCCTCGACACAATCGTCGTCGACGCTGACCCTGGCGCGATGGGGGGACGTGACTCTCAGGAGTTCATCCTAGTCGCCGACGGAGGCGAGGATACCATCATCGTCTGCTCGGGGTGCGACTACTCCGCCAACGCGGAGAAGGCCGAATTCCTCAAGACTCCCCTGCCTGACGAGGATCCCCAGCCTACCGAAGAGGTCCACACACCCGGCATTCGCACAATCGATGAGCTGGTCGACTTCCTCGACATAACTGCGTCCAAGACACTGAAGGCCGTGTTCTACGTCGCCGACGGCGAGCTTGTGTTCGTCGTCATTCGGGGCGACCTCGACGTCAACGAGATCAAGCTGGGTAACGCGCTTGGCAAGCCCCCCGACCTTCATATCGCCACTCCCGCAGAAGTCGCCGAGGCCGGAGTCGTCGCCGGGTCCGCCTCCCCTGTCGGCCTGAGCTTCCGCACCATCGCGGACGACTCTATTCTGACTGGCGCCAACTTCGCCGCCGGGGCGAACCGGAGCGACTACCACCTCCAGAACGTAAACTACCCGAGAGACTTCCAGGCCCAGGTGGTAGACGACATCGCCAACGCTCAGGCCGGATTCGAGTGCAAGTTCTGCGGTGGCACATTGACCGAGGTTCGCGGCATCGAGGTCGGCCACGTCTTCAAGCTGGGCACACACTTCAGCGAGGCTTTCGAGGCTTACTACCCTGACCAGGACGGCGGGCGTCACCCGATCATCATGGGCTGCTACGGCATCGGCGTAGAGCGCCTTCTCGCAGCCGCTATCGAGCAGCACCACGACGACAACGGCATCGTGTTCCCGCGTCCCATAGCTCCCTACGACGTCCAGCTCGTCGCCCTGAACACCGACGTCCCCGACGTCGTTTCTACCGGCGACGAACTCTACGCCAGCCTGGAGTCCGCGGGCCTGTCGGTTCTCTACGACGACCGCCACGAGTCGCCAGGCGTGAAGTTCAACGACGCCGACCTTATCGGAATGCCCGTCCGGGTCGTCGTCAGCAGGCGCAACTTCAACCAGGGCGTCGTCGAGGTCAAGCGACGCGACTCGTCAGACCCGGTCTCTGTCCCGATGGACGAGGCTGTGGCAACGGTCCAGTCCCTGTTAGACGCATAGCCGCGACTCGAAGTACTCGCACACCCGATCGGCGTAGCCCTCCCGGTACTCCGTGAACGCGGCGCAGTGTTCGACGCCCTCGACCATCCACAGTTCGCTGCCCTCATGGGCTGCGGCGTGCACCCTGAAACCGTGCGATGTCGGAATCCTGTCGTCGTCTGGCGTGGTGATCACCAGCACCGGGTAATCCAGCTTTGCAACTGCCGCCTCGGGGGCGACCGAATTCACGTCTATGTCGTACAGACGGCCCGCGAGCAGCAGTGCTGCGGGTTTGAACAGCAGCGCCACCCATCCTGGAAACGGCGTTCTCAGCTCGGCCTCTTTCTCTATCATCTCCGTCGCCCGGGCGAACGGACAGTCCAGCACGGCGGCGCGAATTCGCGGCTCCTCTGAGGCGGCGAGCGCGGCTGCGGCAGCTCCCAGCGACAGTCCGAGCACGCCGATGCTGTCGGTCGGGACCCCCCTGCCCCTCAGGTAGTCGAACGCCCCGAGCACGTCCATGCGCTCGTGCCAGCCTGCTGACATGATGCCCTCGCCCGACGCTCCGTGTCCTCTCAGGTCGAACATCAACACCCCGTAGCCTCGCGCGTTCAACATGCACGCCAGCTCGGTCATGCCTCCGGTGGCGCGGGTGGAGCTTATGCCGTGCACGAAGATGACGACCGGCATTCCGACCCTGCCCACCAGGTACCATCCGTCCAGCGTCACGTCTCCCCGCCGGGACCTGAATCTGACGCTCTCGTACTCCCGTCCGTAGTCCGCGGGGTTGTCCTCGAGCTCGATGCGCTCGGCGGTCGTGAGTTTCGCCGCCATACGGTAGGAGACCCAGACGTAGAGGCCGGCGAGGGCGGCAAAGGCGGCAACTAGCTTACGAATGTCGGTTGACTCCTCTCTGGCTGACCGGGTCACGCATCGGTCAGCGCCCATGGTTCAGCGCCCATGGTCCAGCGATTGAGTATAGCATCGTGTACCATTGACGCCAGCTTTAACTCTTGGAGGACCGACCATGACCGGAATCTGGCCAGGCGATACGCGATGTGTGGTGATGCTCGGATTTGACATCGACGGCGTATCCAGCGCCATCAACCGCGACCCGGCTTCGGCGAACCTGCCGAGCCTCATGTCGGCGCGCGAGTACGGCCCGTCGGTCGCGACTCCGCGCATTCTCGACCTGCTGGACAGGCACGCAATTCCGGCCAGCTTCTACATTCCCGGCTACGTCGCCGAGACTCACGAGGACCTCGTGCGGGACATCGTCGCCCGCGGCCACGAGGTCGCCCACCACGGCTACATGCACGAGCCTCCGGCGACCCTCACCAGGAACGAGGAAGCCAACGTCCTCGACCGGGGCATCGAGATCCTGTCACGGCTGACCGGCAGCGCCCCTGCTGGATACAGGTCGCCAAGCTGGGAGCTTAGCGAACACTCGCTTGAGCTTCTGGCCGACCGCGGCTTCACCTACGACTCCAGCCTGATGGGCGACGACGTCCCCTACCTCGTGCCCGTGGACGACCGCACCATCGTCGAGATCCCCGTCCACTGGGAGCTGGACGACGCCCCCTACTTCTCCTACGCCCCGTCTCTCGGATCGAGTCCGGTCATGGCGAGCCCCGCACACGTCTACGACGTCTGGTCCGCCGGATTCGAGGGCGCCTACCACTACGGACGCGCCTTCGTCCTCACGATGCACCCCCACGTCATAGGCCGCCCCGGACGCCTCCGAATGCTCGAACGACTCATCGACCACATCCGGGGGTTTGTCGGGGTTGAGTTTGCTCGGGCGGTTGATGTGGCGGAGACATGGGCGGAGTAACCAACCGTCGTTCCGGCGCAGGCCCGTCAATCCGTACCCTGATACGGGGCCGGTATCCAGTGGCTGGGTTGGTTGGGGACGAGGATCACTGGGTTCCGGCCTTCGCCGGAACGACGGTGCAAGGGCAAATGACCCCTTGATAGATTTATACTTTTCTTAAATTCATCCCAATAAGACCCCTCTCCACGTTGACATATTTGGATCACGGTTGCGACAATCCAGCCTGCATCAATCTGTATTTATAGGGCAGCACCACTCCCCACGCGGGCCTCCACGGCCTGAGGGGGATGCAGCCATTCACTTTAATGGAGCGCTCACATGGCGAGGTCTTTTTCTCAAGAGCCAAGGTCCGATTCCCACAAGATCGGTGAAACGAGGTACCGGACGTAGCACCTACCGTTAACTACAGCGATAGCAAGAACCCTCCTGCTGGCAGGTATCCTGCTGGCCGTGACGGTGCTAGCAGCCCGTTCGTTCTACCCGGCGTTCGCGCAGGAAGGGCCGATTGAGTACGCTGAGAATAGCACTGACCCTGTGGCTGTTTACACGGGTACCGATCCAGAAGGCGAAGATGTCAATTGGAACGTAACCGGACCGGATGAAGCCGACTTCTCAATTGATGAGAACGGCGTACTTACATTCGACACTCCGCCCAATTTTGAAGATCCGACCGACGATTCTGGGACAGACACTAACCTCGCCACCGACAACCTATATGAGATTATTGTCGGCGCCCATGACGGCACCATTGATGACGCCGACACGAATGACACGACGATCACCGTGTTTGTCAGGGTCATGGACGTGAACGAGCCAGGTGTAGTTACCTTTGATAAGTTCCAACCTAAGGTTGCTATCTCATCCCTCGAAACCGAGCTTGCAAAGACCCGGATCACGGCCACCCTGATGGATCCTGACGGGCGCAAGGATGACATTTCTAACCAAGACTTAACGGGAACCACCGATACAGACGAGAACATTACCTGGATGTGGGAGAGGTCGGAGAACGTCGACGGTCCCTGGACGGAGATTACTGCTACGTCCACCCGAAATGCAGCCGTAAACGTAAGAATGCGAGCGCCCGAAGATGCTGACGTAGGACAGTTCCTTCGAGCGACCGCGATGTACTTTGACGGCAACAGCCCTGACGGTGCTGAGGAATTCGACAAGTCGGCGCAGTTCGTGTCGGCCAACAGGGTCCAGGCAGCGGACTACCTGCCGAAGATACCGGAGTTCCTAGACGACGAAGGCATGGCGACTACCACAGCCATCCGGTTTATTGCTGAGAACTCCGCCGCAGGAACGGATGTGGGCGCACCAATTGCTTTCACTGACATTGGCGCCGATGGCATGCAAGAGACACTCACTTACACCTTAGGCGACACGGCTGATGACGAGCTCTTTGAGATAAATGACAGAACTGGACAGATAAGCGTCGGAGCCGACACAGAAATCGATTACGAGGCTCTACAGGGCGTCAACTACAGGTACACGGTTACTGTAACCGCCAGAGACCCCCGACAAGATGATTCGGAACCTGTCACAGTGACGATCATGGTCACTGACGTGAATGAGGCTCCGGTAATCACGGGTGCAACTTCTACGACACATGCAGAGAACGCGGACGTGTTTACTCCTCGCGAGGCTGGCACTTACACTGCTGATGACCCCGAGGGCGATGATGACGGATTGACGTGGTCGCTGTCTGGCAGCGACAGGAGCGTCTTCGACATCAATGCCGGAGTGCTTTCGTTTAAGTCGCCTCCGGACTTCGAAAGGCCTACAAGGAGCAACAACAACGTTTACAAGGTAACTGTAGAGGTCACTGACCGGGGCGACTCAGACGGCAGGAACATCAAGAAGGCGTCTCTACCGGTGGAAGTCACGGTAGATAATGAGCAGGAGGGTGAATCTGTAACGCTCTCCACTGCATTCCCGGGTGGCGGAACCAGAATTACTGCAACGTTGCACGAGCCCGACGGCGTCAAGAACGGGAGGGTTGAGTGGGAGTGGGGTGTCGGCGGCGACTCCAGCACTTCCACTGGTGGAATCACCTCTAACTTCACACCCCAAGACACGGATTCGGGGCAGATCACTGCCACAGCCAGATATGAAGATGGTACTGACACTACCCCAGATCCCCCCCCCCCCACCAAGACGACGTTTGGTTCTGTTCTCCCCAGAAGCGATTCCAACGGGGCAAGACCAGAGTTCTGGAACCTGAATGACGAACCGGTAAGCAGAGTGACGCTGACCGTTTTCGAAAACCGGTCCGCAGGTACAAACGTTGGATCCGTGAGGGCCGTCGATGAAGGTAACCCTGGTACCGGGACGACTACTGAAAATGTTACTTATCACATAGAGTCACGAGCAGATGCCTCCTTCTTCGAGATAGACGAAAGATCAGGAGCGATTACTACCACGACTACACTGAACAGGGAAGAAAAGAGCCCTAGGACCATTTCCGTTCGAGCAACAGACCCATTCGGCGGATCAGACACCGTTACAGTGAGCATCGAAGTAACTGACGACCCTGAAGCCCCTGTTATCACTTCCGGTTCAACAAATGAGAGGTACCGTGAGAACGACACTCGCATCGTGGGCACCTACACGGCTACTGATCAGGAAGATGACAAGGCGCGGAAGTCCCTAAAGTGGTCACTCCAGTCAGGGGGCGATTCCGACAGGTTCGAAATCAACCAGCGGGGCGAACTCAGGTTTAAGTCGTCACCAGATTACGAAGAGAATGGGTCGGACAACGAGCACACCGTTACTGTGGTGGTCTCAGACAACGAGGACTCACCAGGGACCGGCACAAGAACAGTGACAGTTACGGTGATCAACGAGGACGAGCCAGGAGAGGTGACCCTTCCTAGGGTGCAACCCAAGGTCGGATTCCCCACCATGGCCTCCCCGTCAGATCCTGATGGCGATTTCACTGCGGACACATTTACATGGCAATGGGCCAAGTCGACATCCAGGAGTGGTCCTTGGAGCGACATCGAAGAGAACTCTACGTCGACCGCGTACACGCCGATCGCTGCCGACTTCAACCACTACCTCCGCGCAACCGCAAGGTACAAAACCGATTCGGATCCGGTTGTGCCGGCTGATGACCCGACGACTCTGGACGTAGACGAGTCGTTCGTAGAGGCCCACGGGATAACAGATGACAGGGTCGCCAGAGGTGACTACACGAATGCGCCTCCTGTGTTCCAGGACGCCGAAGGGACCGCCACCACAACTGCGATCAGAATGGTGGATGAGAATTCACCTGAAGGCACAAACGTTGGCCTACCTGTCGCAGCCACTGACCTAGACGTGAACGGCAACCAGGAAAACCTAAGTTACGCCTTTGAAGCTGGCACGAATGAAACTCTGTTCACGATCGTCGAGGGAACGGGCCAAATCAAAGTCGGGTCTGGGGATCCATTCAACTACGAGGACCCCGCCAACCCCACCCACCAGTACACGGTCACTGTCAGGGCGACCGACCCATCTGGGCTGGAAACCGACTCTTCCAGCGACATCGTAGTGACAATCATGGTCGTTGACGTAGAAGAGGACCCGGAGATAGCTGACGAGGCCGACACCGAAAACCTCTCGGAGAGGGATTACGATGAAGACCAGGCGACGACCACTGCAGTATCCCTTTACGGCGATTCAGACCACGAAGACGAATATGAAAACGTAGACGAAGAGAGGACGCCAAAGGCCCTGAAGTGGACGCTGTCTGGCAGAGACGCGGACGACTTCACGATCGCAACGAGTTCTCCTCAAAACGCGCCTAAACAAGAGCTCAGATTCAAGGAGAGTCCAAGCTACGAGCGACCTACCGACTCCAACAGTGACAACGTATACAACGTTACTGTCGTGGTCACAGACAGCGCAGGCCGCACGGACACCCGTGACGTTGTGGTCCGAGTCAAGAACATAAACGAGCCGGGAACAGTGACGCTCTCTAACCTACAGCCGGAGGCAGGCATCCCAATAACTGCTACCTTGGTAGATCCTGACGGCGGCGTGAACAACGTATCCTGGCAGTGGTACGCTACGGAGCAAGAGACTCAGGAAGGCACTCCCATACCTGGTATAGGTGCAACGGAACGTACTTACACTCCGGACGACATATACGCGACTACCACAGCCGGCGCCGGACCTTACTTCCTCAGGGCTGTAGCATCCTACAAAGACAATGCCTCGATGGATGATCCGGACACATCGGGAGTTGATGAATCAATCCATATGGCAAGTATTACCTCCGCCAATGAGGTTCAACCTAAGGACGATGCGAACGAATCACCGCAATTCACCGATCAGGACCCCGTCGCCTCTGGTAAACAGACTACGAGACAGATCGCGGAAAGAGAGCTAAACAACAATAGTGAAGTTGTCCAACCTTCAGAGGTGGGTGAACCGGTGACGGCCACCGACGAACCTGCAGCAAACAACGCCGAGGGAGAAGTCCTTACCTATTCGCTGAGCGGCCCAGATGCTGGTCTGTTCACAATAGACAGAGGCACTGACCCCGCCACTCCACCAATGGTCGCCGGACAGATCAGGGTTGCCGAAGGTACGGAGCTTGACTACGAAACCAGGAAGACCTACACCGTAGTAGTCACAGCAACTGATCCTTCGCTGGCAACCGACCAGATAACCGTAACAATTGAGGTGACAGACTACGACGAAGACCCGGTGATCATGCAGCGAGGCCTCGTTGTAGGTGGGAACACGGCGGTCTCCTATGACGAGAACGAGACGGCTTCTGTGGCCACGTACATAGTCTCGGGTGCGGATGCCCCAGGCGCCACATGGTCGCTCGAGGGGACTGACGCTGGCCAATTCAGCATAACAAGCGGTGGTGAACTCAGCTTCCGCGCTTCGCCAAACTACGAAGCGCCGACGGACCAAGGCGGGAACAACGTGTACAACGTCACCGTCAAGGCTACGAGCGGAGACCTTTCTGCCTCCCGTAACGTCACCGTCACGGTAGAAAATATCGACGAGCCCGGTACCGTAAATATCTCGTCAGCCAACAACGAGGTAAAGGTCGATGTGGAACTGACCGCCGAGCTCGACGAGCAGGACGATGAAGATCCAGCCAGCGTGACTTGGCAGTGGGCCAGCGGCGGTTCCAACACAGGTCCTTGGACCAACATCTCAGGGGCCACGAACAACACCTACACGCCAGTCGAGGCGGATGTCGCCAGCTTCCTGCAGGCCACTGTGACCTACAACGACCCACTCGGCTCCGGCAAGATACTGAGTGCGGAAACAGAAACAGCAGTAGAGGCCGTCAGCACAGCCGACAACCCGGGCACCGTAACCCTGTCGCCCACGACGCAGCTGACGGTGGACGACACGGTAACAGCCATCCTCACCGACCCGGACAACCCGACCAACCAGGTATGGCTGTGGCAGAGGTCCGCAAATGGCTCGACCAACTGGACGACCATCTCAGGCGAGACATCGGCTTCGTACACGACCACCAATGCCGACGCGGGCAAATACCTGCGCGCGACGGTCACGTACGATGACGACTCCGGCGCCGGTCTGACTTTGGACGCCTCCACGTCCAATGCGGTGAAGCTGCACAGGTACGACGACGACGCGAACGGTGAGATCGAGAGGGACGAGGTCATTGCCGCCATCAACGACTACCTCATTGCTCGGAGCATCACCAGGGAAGAGGTCATCGAGGTAATCAACCTCTACCTGGACCTCTAGGCCCTTATTCGGACATATGCTGAGAGCTTCGGGCTCCAGATGCGGCCTCCGGGCCCGTCTGGAGCCCGTCGTAGTTTGTGGGACACTACCTAATCCGTCATTCCCGCGAAGCTTGTCCCCGTGGAAACGGGGAGCGGGAATCCAGAACCTAACCCTCCAATCACTGAGAGAGACGGAGCAGGCTCATCGAATCTGGAGTAGGCGGAGCCAGTAGGGGCGGTTCGCGAACCGCCCTTACTTACGCAAAAACGCGATCACCGAGGGAGAAAATGGTGGGCCATCGTGGACTCGAACCACGGACCTCAGTCTTATCAGGACTGCGCTCTAACCGGCTGAGCTAATGGCCCCAGGGTGTGCGCGGCTAGTCTGCCGGCGCTCCGGCCGGCTCGGGATCGTACTCGACGACGATCTCGACCGGCGTGTTCCTCGCTACTATCAGCTCCATCGGCTCCGACGTGCTGTCGTTGATGGGCTGATGCACCGAGTTGGGTGGCACGTAGATGAAGTCGCCAGGGCCGATCTCGTCGGCGTTCTGCAAATTCTCGCCGGACAGGAACCGTCCCCTACCCTTCACCACGTAGATGGCGGACTCGCAGTTGACGTGGTAGTGAGGACCGGCGGCACACGCCGGGGGAATCGTGGCGATCGCCATGTGTATCCCCTCGGTGCCCGCAAGCGCCTTCGACACGCCCGCCAGCCGGGTCATGCTCCCGGAGGAGACCTCGACCTCAAGCGCGTCGGCGCGTACTACCTTGCATGTTGCTGTCAGTTGCGTATCCACAAATCCGAGTATATCTTTGGGACGAAATGGGTGTCAAGGAATAGGAGTGAGAGGCGTCACCGTATTTTGCGTTTGTGGGCACACGTCCGTAGGGGCGGTTCGCGAACCGCCTCTACCGTGGTTTGCGTGATCAGCTGAATGTGAATGATTTGAATTGCAGTGACTTCAGATTCCACTGCCGCATCCGCGTCAGGTGGGCTGAGTGCGACGCCCAGGGCATCGTGTTCAATGGCGCCTACTTCAGCTACCTGGAAGTCGCGATGGCGGCCTACTTCCGCAACCTGGGAATTGCGCTGTATGACCCTGAAGGTCGACGCCACTTCGACACCGCCACCGTCAAGGTGACTATGGAGTACCTCGCTCCCGCGCGCGTTGACGACATCATCGACCTGTACTGGCGGGTCGAGCGCATAGGCAACTCGAGCATAACGACTCGGTCGGAGATCCGCGATTCGCGCTCCGGAGCGCTGGTGCTGAAGGCCGAGGTCATCCATGTCGACTTCGACAGCGATGCCGGGAAGTCTCGGCCGGTGCCGCCGGATATGCGTCGGCTGATCGAGACGTACGAGGCCACAGGAGTCGTAATCCCGCTGGAGGAGCTGCCAGGGCTGAAGGGCGTGCGGGCCGCCCCTCCCCTGCCCTAGACGTCCACGCGGACCACTATGGCGGCCGTGGCTACCACGGTCTTGTCGCCGGAGCCCTCTCTCGCCTCGATCTCCATTCCCCCCTGCACTGTCGTGAGCCGGCCCTTGCCGTGAGGCAGGACCGCGAGGACCTCGTCGGCGTCGACTGCGTCGGGATTGGGGATGGCCACCGTAACGTCGACGATCATCTCCTTCGACGTGTCAGGTCCGAGAAGCCCCAGGAACATGAGGCTGCTGTGGTGAACGGCGTCCCAGACCGCCCTGCGCGCTGCGCGGGTGTAGTCCTGTCCGTGTAGATCGATGCCGGTGCCGATTTCCAAGATTGCCGGTGTAAGGGCCATTGCATGGTCTCCTTGATGTCTTGAAGCTGTATCAGTTTAGTCGGTGTGCCGCTATCGGGCGTCATAACAGCCGCGCCGTCATTCCGGCGGAAGCCGGAATCCAGAGGGGCCGGGGGGTGAGGCCGACGCTCTTGTCGAAGCCTCTGACTAAACTGATACAGGCTCTGATGTCCTTGACGTCTTTGACGATTATGTCTGTTCTGGTAGAATTCCGATTAATCGTACACTTCCCGGGCACACACTGCCCAGACGGTTGGGTCCAGCGAGCGGGTGTAACTCAGGGGTAGAGTGTCTGCTTCCCAAGCAGAATGTCGAGGGTTCGAATCCCTTCACCCGCTCCAAAGTCCTGACCGCGCGAGAACAACCCAAAAACGCGCCCTACCCGTCATTCCCCATCCCTACCCGTCATTCCCGCGAAAGAACGTCACCCCGTACTCCGATACGGGGCGGGAATCCAGGCGTGGTGGTCTAGGGGCGGCTCTCGCTCCTCACTCCTCTCCACTCACTCCTCGAAAAACCCCCCTTGACGCCACCACCACCACCCGCTACTATCCTCAACAGAACATCCGTACGATTCAGCAGTGAACTCCAGCCCATGAACCTCGCAAACATAATCCAGGACAGGACCAACGACGGCATCAGCATCGTCGACTTTCTGTTCGCCGTCATGCGGGCCGAACTCGACGGCTTCAAACCCTGTCACAGGCTCGACGCAGCAAAGCTCCTCGTCAAGTACGAGCTCGACGATGGGAACGCCTTCATCCTGAACAATCCGCCCGAGCCCTCCCGACGCAGGTCCGACTCCGGCTCTTCCAGCGAGACTGAGTTCGATAACGCACTCGAAAAAGTCATCCGAGAGTCCACCGACGACGGACGCTCAGTCTGCCGCTTCCTCATCAACGTAATGGACGGCGACCTGAGCGCATTCAGGCCCCACCACCGACTGTCCGCAGCCAGAGAACTCCTAAGCCGAGGCTTCGGCAAACACGCCAGAGAAGAAGCCGCACTTACGTCGTCCTCCCCCCGTCGTTCCGGCGAAGAGCCTGTCCCGGGCTTGATCCGGGACCGGAACCCAGAGGAGGCAGGGTCGGGAGGCTCTCACTCCTCACTCCTCTCCACTCACTCCTCAGAAGAGTCCCAGGTCGCCATCGCGACAGCCGACCCCGACCCCGAAGAAGAAAAACGCTGGGCCGAGATCAATGAGATAATCGACGCCGCCATAGAACGCTCAGATCGCATAGTGGCAGAGCAGGCAGAAAAAGACCCCGACAACATTCCATATGTCCGCGACCTCTCAGCCTTCAACGAGGCATGGGAGAACTCACAGAAATGGATGGAGGAGTGGAAGAACTCCATCGATCCCGAGGAGTACCAGGCGATCATCAAGGAGAAGGCCGCCAACTTCGACGCCAAGATCGAGACTCGAATCGAACGCCGCAAGCAGATCGCCGCGGACCGTGAACGCAGAGCGAAAGAGGAGGCCGAACGCCAGGCCCAGCAGGCCAAAGCCAGGGCAGAAGCTCAAGCCAAAGCCGAGTCAGAGCCTGAAAAGCCTCCCGACCCCGGACCACCTCCCACCCGCGAGGAACACAAGCGTTGGTCCCCCACTCCCAACATCCCGACGTCATTCAGGCTGGTAAAGTGCGGACACCCAAGGTGCAAGCTGCACGACGGACCCGTCTACTACCCAGAGGACGACCGAAACAGCCCATACTACTTCGACGGCCGCGCTCCTCCCCTCTACGGCAACTATCCCCTCTGACAGACCCCTACCCCCGTCTCTGTCCCCTTTAGGCAGTCAGGGCCTGTGCAAAGTCCGTGAATCACACTCCGTCATTCCGGCGGAGGCCGGAATCCAGATTGCGCACAGGCCGGACTGTCACAGGCGCAAGCGAGTTTGCACAGGCCCTGTTAGGCAGTGCGCATTCCTCCTCAATCCAGTATTATCTGCTGAGCGTGTGTGTTGACGCCTGAATGGGAACAGAGACAGTGAGGTGGGCTGATGAAGTACGACGTTATCGTAGTTGGAGCAGGCTCGGCGGGTTGCGCCATAGCGACGCGGCTGTCGGAGGACTCCGAACGCTCGGTGCTGCTGCTGGAGGCGGGCCCGGACTACCCTGACTTCGAGACCCTGCCTGACGATCTCAAGCTCGGCAACAACGTCTGGCTGTCGGCATACGGCCCTCACAACTGGGGCTACTCCGGTCAGATGACACCTGAGCAGCCTGAGCTTCAGATCCCCCGTGGAAGGGCCACAGGCGGCTCCAGCGCGGTCAATGGACAGGTGCTGTTCAGGGGCATCCCGGAGGACTACGACCGCTGGGCCGAATGGGGCAACGATGAGTGGGGCTTCGTGCAGTGTCTGCCCTACTTCAACAAACTGGAGACCGATCTCGACTTTGGCGGCGACGACTTCCACGGGTCTGACGGTCCTGTCCCGGTGCGCCGGTACCAGCGCAGCGAGTGGCTGCCCTACGCCCTGGCGTTCGAGGACGCCTGCGTGGCGGAGGGCTACCCGATCAGCGAGGACCAGAACCATCCAGAGTCAACAGGCGTGTCGCCCCGAGCAAGAAACACGCTAAACGGCGTCCGTATGAGCATGGCGCTCAACTACCTGGACCTGGCTCGTCATCGACTGAACCTCACGGTACGGGCAGGCGTCACGGCGCGGCGCATCCTGTTCGATGGCAACCGCGCCGTGGGCATCGAGGCCGAGAGCGGCGGAGAAGTCTTCACCGTCGAGGCCGATCAGATCGTCGTCAGCAGCGGCGCTATCGCCTCGCCGCAGCTGCTGATGCTGTCCGGCATTGGCCCATCCGATCACCTGCAGAGCTTCGGCATCCCGGTCGTGCTTGACTCTCCCGGCGTGGGCAAGAACCTTCGCGACCATCCATCCGCCGCCGTTATCTTCCGCGCCGCCGGTGACAGGCCCGATCTGCAGGCTCCGGTTATCCAGGTCGGACTTCGGTACACCGTCGAGGGGTCGCCCCTGCGTAACGACATGCAGCTCAGCGCCATGCTCATGACGAGCGAGCATCGCCCGGCGCACATCCAGATCGACGACGACCTGAACTACATAGCAATGGGAGCGAGCCTTCAACTTGCCCTGGGACAGGGTGAGCTAACGCTCCAGTCCACCGATCCTCACCAGCAGCCGTTCCTGAACTACAACTACTACCAGGAAGAAGAAGACCTCCGACGAATGCGCGAGGCGATCCGGCTGGGCGCAAGCATAGGTGAGCATCCCGCGTTCAAGGACATCCTGATCGAGAGGATGATGCCGACTGACGATGAGTTGGCCAGCGACGACGCGCTCGATGACTGGCTGCGGCGCAACTCGGGCACGTCGCATCACATATCGGGTACCTGCAAGATGGGTCCCGATTCCGATCCCATGGCGGTTGTGGACCAGTACCTCAATGTAAGGGGCATAGAGGGCCTGCGCGTCGCAGACGCGTCGGTCATGCCGGACTGCATTCGCGCCAACACGAATGCCACCACGATAATGATCGGCGAAAGGCTGGCCGACTTCATCAAAGAGGGCAAGTAGCCCTCGCCATATAGTGGATCTGGCTTAGGCGAGCGTCTCTGTCAGGAACAGTTCGTCGGGGTCGACGGCCTCGGGGATGATTCCCTGAGCGACGTTGAAGTCTACGAAGGTCTCCAGGGTGCTGCGAGCGCCCTGGTAGTCGTAGGAGAGCGCGTTATCGTCGCCCACTATGGCCCTCATCCTCAGCAGCTGCTCTGTGCCGGGGGCTGTAGTCTCGCCCGCCAGGAGACGCTGTTCGTAGTGCCTCATGGCGTCGCCAAACACGCTGAACAGCTCAGCGCCTAGGTCGTCGACCCTGTCGAGCAGCTCGTCTTTGACAACGAGCAGGTGGCTGATCGGGTAGAGCCCCGTCTTCTCGTGCCAGTTAGCGTCGAGCTGCTGGGGGCTCTGAAACAGGGGGCGAATGTCCGGCGAGACACCTGGCGGTACGCCTATCGCAGCGTCAATCTCTCCCGACAGGAGCATCTCTCCGAGGTCGTCACTGTCCGAATAGACCACGTTGTCCGGGGCCTCGTACTCGGCCACGTGCTCGTCGCCGGAGATGACCCAGGTGACGGCGTTGAGGTCGACGTCGTACTCGGAGTGGAGAATGCCGCGAGTCCAAACTCCGGGAGTGAAGGTATAGCTGCGTACACCCACCCTCCTGCCCTCAAGGTCACTGGGCGATTCGATGCCGCTGTTGACATTGTACGACATGGTGCCGTGATAGAAGTCGCGAGTGAGGAACACAGGCAAGGCGGTGAAGCGCTTCCCATGAGCGCGCGAGCACAGGTATGTCGATAAGGCCATCTCGGCGACGTCGAACTCGAGGGCGCGCACCATGCGGCGAAAGATCATTGGCACGGGAGTGATCTCCCGGTGTTCCATCTCGAACATTTGAGAGCGGATAGTACCGTCCTTAAGGGGAGTGGTGTGGCCGTAGTTGCCAATCGCGGTGCGCAACGAGAGCTCGGTCATGCTAGTCGTCTCCTGGGAGCGGCAGCCTGTACAGCTGCGAGATGGTAGCCAAAGTACGTCCCAGAAATCGTAACACTTCTGGCAGATATCCAGCATACGCGGTCCAGCCGTAAGTGGCTGAGTAAAGGTAGGAGACAGAAAGGAGGAGTTGTGTGACCAGGCGGTGACGCCGGTCGGTCACCGGAGCCGAGCCACGGAATTTCAGGAAGCCGACGAAGGACGCCTATAAAGCCCCGGGGCTCGCCGGGGACGGCGGTCGGACCCAATGAATCCCTGGTCGACATGACAGTTTCCCCGACGGGACGAGTCTCCCATTGGCGCAGCCTCCAGGCCCAAGAGAGTCAGGTCGTGATTCCTGCGTCGCGATGGCATTACACATGGCACGGAGCTAGTGCGTGAAGGATAGTGCGATGCGCCAGCGCGCGGCTGAACGCTGTTTGTCAGCATTGGTTACTCTCCAATTAATGGTGTAACTGCCGTCGATTAGATGAAAGAGCCGCTCCGGGCTATGTCCAATGCCAGCAACCAGATAGGTGGGACCTGCACGAGGCTGAAACCGATCAGGTACCTGTTCGACAGTTTTAGCAAAGGGGCAACTCTGCTCCACAGTTCCTCAGGAATCTGCCATCCCATACCCATGCCGAGGTGGCCGACCATCAACATCTGTTTGCTCCTATTGGTATTGAACAAATCTTAAATAGAATATAAGGATTTGACCAAGAAGCTTTTAGGTCATTCAGTCTCGAAATTTGGCCCCTGCGGACAGACCTGAGTGGGATGTGTATGCAATCAATCTCAGTACACGCGCGCGACCGTCCTGTGTCAGGCGACAATGAGGCCGTTGCGACGAGATTACCTGAGGGTTTGATCGCGGCTGTCCGTCCCTGGGCGGATCAGCGCAGAACGGCACGACCGGTCGAGTCAGGTGGCAGTGCTTTTCGACTCGCCGTTGTCTGCGTACCTCAGAACGCGACCCGGCGCCATCAACGGCCAGTTATCCCGCCATTAGGGCAGCAACTTGCAAGCCGAAGTGTCTGTAAGGGATATATTCTCAGGCTTCCCCTACCGGAAGAGCAGGCCGGCAATCGCGCCAGTCATGCAGGTTGCCATAGTCCCGGCTAGGATGGACTTCAGGCCCAGTTGCGCGATCTCCAGACGCCGTTTCGGCACTATCGCGCCGATTCCGCCGATCATGATGCCGATACTCCCAAAGTTGGCGAATCCGCAAATGCTGTACGCCATTGTCAAAACACTGCGCTCGCTTAGGCTGCCGGGCGGGAGTTCTGCCAGTTGAATGTATGCCACGAGTTCATTGAGGACTACCTTGGTCCCAAGCAACTGGCCGGCGGAAGTTGCCTCCGCCCAAGGGATTCCCAAGAGCCCTGCCATTCCCGCTACTGACTGAAACGCCATCAGTTGCATCTGTCAGTCTTCCTGTCGGTCCTCCACCTGCTTACCAGGGATGGTGTGGTTACTACGCGTGTTTCATAGGGCCTTGTAACCCAATCCCCCCTCGAATTCAATACCTACCGAAAGCCCGCAGCGAAGCAACCTGGATGAGCGGGGAGAGTAGAAATGACCGGCCATTTCAAAGACTGTGCTGTAGAGGCGACTACAATTTCGTCTAGAATCCAGTAATGAAGACTGTTACGTCACTACTGGCGGTCTGGTTGCTGGCGGCCTGCTCTGGGGCTACGGGTGGCATGGAAGGCACTGCGGCCCCGGTATCCGAGATCCGGCTTGCGCCGGCTCTGGGTGGCATGAAATTCGAGCTGCCAGTTGCCCTGGTATTCCCGGAAGATAGCACCGAGACGGCTTATCTCGTGGAGCAGTCCGGGCGAATACTGCTAGTGTCGGACGATGGTGGATCGTGGTCAGCCACAGAGTTCCTGAACATAGAGGCACGAGTGAATGATCGAGGGCGCGAGGAGGGGCTTCTGGGCCTGGCACTCGATCCAGATTTTGATTCCAACGGATACGTTTACGTTAACTACACGGCATCGGGGCCCAGGCGGACGGTAGTCTCGCGATTCGCGGTCCTCCCTGACAGTACCGGCATGGCCGACCACAAAAGTGAGACCATAGTCTTGGAAGTCGGTCAGCCATATTCCAACCACAACGGAGGACACCTGCTCTTCGGCCCTGACGGGTACATGTATATCGGTCTGGGCGATGGTGGGAGTGCGGGAGACCCAAATGGCAACGGTCAAGACCCAGGGACGCTGCTCGGGTCGATCGTGCGCATTGACGTTTCATCGGCGGATTCATCCAGCAGGTACTTAGTGCCCAGCGACAATCCGTTCATCGGAGTCGAAGGAGCGAGGCCCGAAATTTGGGCCTATGGACTGCGGAACCCGTGGCGGTTCAGTTTCGACCGCTCCACAGGGGAACTATGGGTTGCGGACGTCGGACAGAACGCATGGGAGGAAGTGAACCTGATCGAAGCCGGGCGGAATTACGGCTGGAATGTCATGGAAGGAAACGCATGCTACAAAGCGCGCGCGGATTCCTGCAATCAGAACGGTCTGGAGGCGCCAGTGGCAGAGTATGGGCGCAACGACGGCTGCTCGATCACCGGTGGATACGTGTATAGAGGACACAAACTAAGCTGGCTGTCCGGGAAGTACCTCTATGGCGACTTCTGTAGTGGGAAGATCTGGTCGTATGACCCAGTGACTAACCAATCGGACGAAGTGATTGAAACCAGTCTCAAGATTTCATCGTTTGCCGAGGACTCTGAGGGAGAGATCTATATGCTGTCGCTGGACGGCGGCGTGTACAGGCTTTTGGGCGGCGGGCCTGAAGGCGAGTGAGAGGGGAACGATGACATCGACATCATGGCCGATTGGAGGGGTAGCCAGGCCGCCGGGGGCCAATTCAGATTTCGTCTGATCATACTGTCTGCTCCGGCTGTACTGGCGCAGGTATCAGCGCCTAGAATCGGAGTAACCTGGTTAGCGGTAATGGACTCCAGAAGAATCCAAATGTTCCGGCAAGAGTTTTGATGGATATGCAAAGAGCGAACACCCTGTCAAACATGACTGTGGCGCAAGGAGAAGCCTTGGAGTGGGGGCGGCGCACTTATGTTATGGGCGTCATCAACGTGACGCCGGACTCTTTCTCTGGGGATGGCCTAGGATCCGATATTCAGGCCATTGTGGAGCTTGCTTTGCGATTCGAGGAAGAAGGCGCAGACATGATAGACGTTGGGGCCGAGTCTACTCGCCCCGGCTCGTCTCCAATCAGCGTCGATGAGGAGCTTGGACGGCTGGCACCAGCGCTGGAAGCCATCAGCGGACTGGTGAAAGTGCCGATCAGCGTGGACACATACAAGTCGCAGGTGGCGCGTCATGCCCTGGAGTCGGGGGCCATGATCGTCAATGACATCTGGGGACTGAAAGCCGATGAGAAGATTGCAGAGGTGGCTGCGGAGTTCGGTGCCCCGCTTGTAATCATGCATAATCAAAAGACGCGCAAGTACCGAGATCTGCTGGCGGACATCACAGACAGCCTATCCCGAAGTGTCGCGATCGCTCGCCAAGCGGGTGTCGCAGACGAGCAGATCATCATCGATCCCGGTATCGGATTCGGCAAGACCGCGGAACACAACCTTCAGGTGCTGCGGAACCTCAGCGATTTTCGGACACTGGGGCTTCCAATACTTGTCGGTACATCGCGCAAATCGACTATCGGTCTCGTGCTGGGCCTCGCGGAAGATCAGCGACTGGAAGGCACCGCCGCTACGGTGGCACTGTCAATTGCCAGTGGCGCCGACATAGTTAGGGTGCACGATGTCAAAGAGATGGTGCGCGTGTGCCGTATGAGCGACGCTATCACGCGCGGATGGAGGCCTCCACAGTGGCACAGCTCCCCGTAGATGTTGTAACGGTCTACCTTGGGCTTGGCTCCAACCTGGGGGACCGGGAGGCAAGTCTTACGGATGCGATGGAGCGACTAGCATCCCCTCCCTGTTTAACTATTCTCAGGACCTCGTCGATCTATGAGACGGCTCCCTGGGGTTACACTGAACAGCCGGATTTTCTCAACTGTGTCCTCGAGGTACAGACCCGCCTCTCTCCAGCGTGTCTCTTGAGAAGGGCCAAAGAGGTGGAGCACGATGTGGGGCGGCAGCCATCCAGGAAGTACGGCCCCAGGCTGATCGACGTGGACATATTGCTATATGGCACACTGACGCTGGACCTGGATGACCCCGACCTGCAGATACCTCATCCGCGCATGGACAGCCGGGCGTTCGTACTCGTTCCGCTGGCGGAACTGACCGAGGGGCTGATGCACCCTACTCTTAACCGTACGATCGGCGATCTTGCTCGCTCGGTTGAAGACCAGGAAGGCGTCAGGTTCTGGAAGGCCCCTATGCATTCGACTCAGTAAGTGCTGGTTTCAGCTATTAGACGCTTCCCGCCACAAACGGCAGCCTGAAAGTCCAAATGCTATCGGTATAAGAGTGTCCACTGCAGCCCAGATCACCCAAGCCTGATGATTACCATCCAGACTGTCCGGGCCATTGGCCAGGAAAGAGAGCCAGCTGTGCAGAAACAGAATCGTCACACCGGCTGTGAGGTAGAAGAGCGCATTACTTTCGAGGTACGGGCGCGATACCGAGCCGTTCCCATCTCTGGTCTCCACCTCGCGTTTGCGAATGTAGTTGAAGATCAGAGCGAGAACAAGTCCGATGAACATCAGGATGTCCAAGACTTGCCAGATACTCTGCACGTCTATCGAGTCCTGGAGCAGCGAGTTAATGATGAAGAACACCGCCACCACGACGCCGACTATAACCAAGTAAGCCCCGACCGACTTATTGATTCCCAACATAGCACCCCTCCGCCACTGTCATCTCCCAATCCTGCAACTAGCTGCCCGCAAATGCGGCCACTTTCTGACAGGGCTAACTGGGAGCCTAAATTGAGCAGAACAGGCCCCAACATATCACGCGAGCGTGAAGTGATGTCAATCGTGCCACTTTGTGTGAGTCTGCCACACGCCACGGACGCTTACTCTTGAGTTTCCATGCCAGAACCGGGGGCAGTACATACATTGCCCGGCGACAGGCCGAGGCCAGCAGAGTGGCCAAGGATCGGTGATCTGAGACAGAGTTTTCAGTTCTGTTTACGCGACGTTTCAGAGGCAGCACGGTGCCTGTGACTCGTCTCTGGCGCTAGGGCAGGTCTCAACAGAAGTTGGTCGACTACTAGGGAATCAGCTTTTTTACTCTGGCTGGGATTGGGCTATACTCTCTTATCGTGAAGGTTCAGTGTGGGGCTTGTTGGTGTCACCATTGAACCGAGTAGGGTGAGCAAACCGAAGAAAAAGAAGGGAACGACATGAAACTCGGAAGAGTCGTCATTCCAACGATAGCTACTATCGCAGTAGTGGCAGTGGGGGCGGTTGCGGTGGCGCTAGTCGCCAATGGGGTCCTGGCTTCTGAACCTACTACTGAGCCTACTCCAACGCCCGTTCCCGGTGCTGAAGAGACCACCTCGGCTGATCCCACATCCGATCCGGCGGCAGCCACGATGCCTTTCGTGATTGAGTTACCGGCGCTCCCGGATAAGTCGGAAGAGGCAGGACGGACGGTGGAGCGATCGACAGGTGCGACACGTTCTGAGCCGCCAGCCCAGAGCCAGGGCAAGACGTACTCCTGGGAGGATGGCGACAGAACCCTCAACGTAGTGCTTCAGGAAGACCTGGTCGTTCAGAAAACTTCGGATATCACGATTGAGGACATCGTGGTCGTCAAAGGCGTTGCTGACAGCATCGTACAGAAACAGGCCAGGCACGACGCCGGTGCCGGACCGGTGTTCAAGTCGGAGTCGGGCGGTGAACTCATGACTTTGCCAGGCGGGGTGCTGCTGGCACTGGACCCGGATTGGGACGAGTCTCAAGTCGATGATTTCTTCACCCAGAACAACATCTCGAACGATCGAGTTTCGGAGCTTGACTTCATTGAGAACGGCTTCGTGATCGAAACAGGATCGGGATTTCCGTCGCTCAACCTAGCCAACGAGCTGGCAGAAGAGGACGGCGTCCTGATCTCCAGTCCCAACTGGTCGAGACAGGTTGAGACTAAGTGAAGCGTCATTCACGTCCGGTTCCTCCGTACCTGCAGACCGCACACTAATTAACTGAGGAGGAGCCACGATGCGCGCTTTGCCTGGACGCCAGATTTCTTCGCTGCCGCTGCCGTGGCGGATGTTCGTCCTAGCGAGCTTGGTCGTGCTCTTACTTGTGGTTAGCGCGGACGGGGTCGTGGGGCAGACTTCAGAGTTCTGCACACGGAGGCGGTGATCGAGCCGGGCGACTCGCCAGACACGGCAAAACGGCTGGGACTCGGCTCGCCTGCCGCCGGTACGATCGGCACTGAAGATGACGTAGACTACTTCAGGTTGGACTTCACAAGGTCTACTTACGTCATTATCGACGCTACGAATGTCAATTACGTGGCACTCGACGGCAAAATGCTGGATGTCAGTGGCACCTGAACAGTCCTGACTACGTGGACATCAACGTCGAACCAGCATGGGAGGATGGCGTCTTGGGTGAGGGTGTCAATATTGCTGTAGTCGACCGCGGGATGGATGTTGGGCATGAGGACCTCAAGGACAACGTGGACATCGGGTTGAACCACGACTCCAACCTCGATGAGTACGTGAATTACTACGGCGTGACTGCCGCTTGCTCGGTGCAAGGTCGGGGAGCCAGAGCGCCCTATTCCGAAATGGGGGCCAATCTCTGGGTGTGCGCGCCGTCGAACGAGCGTCCGGGGGTTTTCGGACTCGGCGGCAGATTTGGAATTGTTACAACCGAGAACTCCGACAACTATGCGAGAGACTTTGGGGGAACTTCCGCCGCCGCTCCTATCGTCTCGGGTGTTGCCGCGTTGATGCGCAGCGCGAATCCCGACCTGACCTGGAGAGACCTGAAGCTGATTCTCGCGGCGTCGGCCCAGAAGAACGACCCCGACAACTCTGGCTGGGTAGAGGGCGCCCGCAAGTACCGATCCGAATCTGCCTCAGACCGCTATCACTTCAATCACGAGTATGGTTTCGGCTTGGTTGAGGCCGGAACGGCGGTCGCAATGGCCAAGCAGTGGGTCAACGTTGGCGAGTTGGAAGTCGGTGGAGCTGGATCTGGGAAGCTGGATACGCTCATTCCCGACGCCTCGGTTGACGGACACTCGACTACAACTGCGAGTTCAATCACGTTAGAGAAGGGAATCGGATTCACAGAGTTCGTCGAAGTCAACATTTCGCTTCGCCATCAGTCGCTCCGCGATCTTGAGATTGAGCTAGTGTCACCTTCCGGAGCTGTTTCAAGGCTCTCCGTCCCTCACGATACATACTCAGACATCTACTCGTACTTAGATTTCGTGCCGTTGTACGGCTCATTCCGCTTCGGTTCGGCGAGGCACCCTGGAGAAGATCCGAATGGCGACTGGACTCTCCGCGTCACCGACCGGATTCATGCTAGGGATGGCATCCTGGAGTCCTGGAACATCTCCGTATATGGTCACATGCCCAAGCCCGATGCTCCGACTGTGGACTCGGTCACACCAGGGTCGGGATCATTGACCGACGTAAGCCTTGGTGAGATAGGCGACAGTAATGACGCCGACAGCAACGAAGTTATCCACAGGGACGAGGTCATACTAGCTATTCAGGACTACCTGGATGGTCAAATTACCAGAGATGAGGTAATAGCAGTCATCAGACTCTACCTGGGCTTCTGACCGGAAGCTGTCTATTCAGCGATGGCCAAGTCAGGCTCAGAGTGGCGAGTCTTTTGTCCGCTAACTTCGGTGTAAGAACTCTCGCCTGGCTCATACCAATTGCATTCCGCTCGGCCACGAGGCCGGATTGCGTGTGGCGGGCGCTTGAGAAGTCTGAGAACCTCGTAAAGAAGGCTGACAGGGGCTGGCTGCGAATACGGCAGTACCTGCCTTCACATACCAGACTCACGAGGTTGAATGAAACTGCTCACAATGTAGCTTGTCGCGTCTGCGCTTTATGTAGTGTAGTAGTAACAGAAGGTGAAACGTACCCTCTTTGCCAAGGAGGAAGTTCGCATTGACTGAATTCCTAGCCCGTATCAGCGCACGGAGGCCGTGGGTGACCATTGGCGTTTGGGTGGCGCTGGTGGTGATTGCGTTGGCGCTTATCCGAACCCTGCTCCCAAGCGCGACCACTACCGAGTTTCGTCTGGGCAGCAGCTACGAGTCACAACGAGCATCTGCCGCGCTAGAAGAGAAGCTACGAGGCCCTAAACCGCTCTCGGAGCTTGTCATAGTCCAGTCCCCGTCCTTGACTGTGGATGATCCCGCGTTCCGCGCAAAGGTAGAAGCTGTACATGCTCAGATCACAGCGCTGGGACCTGACAAAGTCCAGCTTGGACTGTACTACTACTTGACCAACGACCCGTTTCTGGTCTCTCCCGACCGCAGGACCACCATTCTGAGCTTTGCTTTAGCAGGCGACTTCGAAGAGGCAACGGAGAACGTGGAGGAGGTCATTCACGTCGTCCAGGAAGCTGATGGTGCGGACGACTTTCGTGTGCTAATTGGTGGAGACGCAAGCGTAGCCTACGAGAACATTGAGCTGAGTGCGGAAGACCTTGAGAAGGGAGAGCGATTCGGTATCCCGGTTGCCTTGATCATTCTGTTGGCGCTCTTCGGCGCCGTCGTCGCCACACTTCTGCCATTGGGTTTGGCCGTCGTCGCCATACTCCTCGCGTTGGCGGCGGTGGGGATCATTGGGCAGACATTCGAGCTGATCTTCTTTGTAACGATGATGATTACGATGATCGGGCTTGCTGTAGGCATAGACTATTCACTGCTGATCGTGTCTCGATTCAGGGAGGAGATGGATCGCGGCCTCGACAAGATAGCCGCCGTTGAACGGGCCGGTGGGACCGCCGGCCGCACGGTGCTGTTCAGCGGCTCCACCGTAGTGCTGGCCCTTCTAGGCATGCTCATCGTCCCGGTGTCGTTCTTCCAGTCGCTCGGCCTGGGAGCTATCTTAGTGGTCATTGCCGCTCTGGCCGCGACCCTCACACTCTTGCCCGCCGTCCTCTCACTGCTCGGCGCCAAGGTTGGTCGCTGACAGTCCCCTTCCTTTCAAGATTCTCACTCAGAAGTCCTCAACCAGATTCGAGTGAGCATGGATTCTGGGAGGCCATTACCCACGCCGTAACGCGTTACCCCATTGTCAGCATCCTCGTGATCGGCATTCCGATGATCGTTCTGACGTTCTTCTACTTCGACATCCAGACGGGGCTAAACGACGTCAACACCTTCCCGGACAAGTCAAAGGTCAAGGAGGCTTTCATAGTCCTGGAAGAGGAGTTCTCCGTGGGGGACGTCAGCCCTGCTGGGGCGCTTAGCCCCGCAGAGATCGTCATCGAGGGGAATGTCGAGAGTCCGCAAATGCAGGAGGCGATTGCACGTCTGACGCAGTCTCTCCAGGACGCGCCTGAATTCCCAGTGCCGCCTACGCTGCAAATCAATGACCAGGGGGATCTCGCCCTGCTGACTCTTCCGTTCCCAGGCGAACCCAATAGCCGCGCTGCGACGGAAAAGATGATTCGACTCCGCGATACGTACATACCGGCCGCCTTTGACGGCGTCCCGGCTGAGGTACTGGTAGGGGGTGTGACCGCCGAAGGCACAGACTTCTATGGCATAGTAGACGCGTACACGCCGATCGTCTTTGCGTTCGTGCTTGGCCTCAGCTTCATCTTGCTGATGCTGGTGTTCCGGTCGATAGTAATTCCGATCAAAGCCATCATCATGAACCTGCTCTCAGTTGGAGCTACATATGGGCTACTGGTGCTGGTGTTCCAGAAGGGCGTGGGCATTGACTTGCTGGGATTTCAACATGCGGAGGTCATCGACGCCTGGATACCCCTGTTCCTGTTCTCTGTTCTCTTCGGGCTCTCCATGGACTACCACGTATTCCTGCTGAGCCGCATCCGAGAGCGCTACGATGAGACCGGGAACAACGCCGAGGCGGTAGCCTACGGCCTACGGTCCACGGGAGGGTTGATCACCGGCGCCGCGCTCATCATGGTTGCGGTGTTCGGTGGATTCGCCGCAGGCGAGACCATCGTCAACCAACAGGTAGGATTCGGACTTGCCGTAGCGGTACTCCTGGACGCGACATTGGTACGATCAGTACTGGTTCCGGCCAGCATGGAGGTGCTTGGCAGAGGAAACTGGTACCTGCCATCCTGGCTGAGCTGGCTTCCAGATTTGCGAATAGAAGCGAAAGAGGCATGAGGTTCGCATTGTCGAGATCAGGGATGATACGGAGGCTGGCGCACCAATGAAACTACCGACTGACTACGAAGTGGGTTATGAAAACGCCCGAGCGATCTCGCCCGATGTAGCCGCTAAATACGTCGCGCACGCGCATATCGCAGACCCTCTGGGCGAAGCGATGACGGAAGACCTCGCAGAGCTCAGTTCAGAAGAGACGAGTCGACTCGTAGAAGCGGCTATGAACAACGAAGGCGAGGGGGCTCTTCGGAGTGCACCGGACTCGCTGCGAGAATTCTTCAGAGACGCGGAGACTCCTCCCGAATGGCTCGACTATTCAAAATTCGCGCCGGGTGTCCGCATGTTTCACAGGAACTCGCAGCTGGTCCTGGCTGCATTCGTCGCGGGCGTTCTGGTAGAAGGCTTTACAACGAACATAGCTAAGTCCTTCCTCATCACCGGGCGTGTCCGTGATCAGGGCGTCAGGCGGTTGGGGCAGAACAACCGCCACATGATGGAGATATTTTTCCCGGGCGGCCTGTACAGGGATGGGGACGGATGGAAACTTTCGGTGCGTATCAGGATAGTTCACGCTAGGCTGAGGCACCTACTGAGCAATTCGGAAGACTGGGATGCCGAAGCTTGGGGCGTACCAATTAGCGCGGCGCATTTGGGTTACGCTATTTCCGCTTTCTCAGCAAGGCTGCTGAAACACATGAAAACGCTGGGTGCCACTTACAACGATGAAGAGTACGCGAGCTTCATGGCCGTTTGGCACTACTCCGGCTACTTGATGGGCATTCCTGAGACTATCCTGTTCCACGACGCCGATGAAGCCTTAGAACTGTACGATATCGGCCACATGTGCGAACCTGATTCCCAGACTGAATCGATTGTGATGGCTCATTCTCTGGTCAACTCGGCTCCTTTGATGGCCGGGATGACCGACCCGGACGACCGCCGCAACTTAGCCCGGTACGTGTACCGTATTTCCCGCGGACTTATCGGAAAAGAGACTGCCGAATCACTGATGTATCCGCAGCTTTCCTCCTTTGGAGTTGTCTGGTGGTTCAAGCTGCAACAGCGTTACGGCCGCATACTGAGCAAACTAACTCCCGGCCGCCGCCAAGACAGCAACTTCACGAGATTCACGTCCTTGCTTGATACTTCGTTGTTCGACGAGGATGGAATCCGCTATTCATTGCCCGACCACGTTTACTCAGAAGAGTCCAGCAGGTGGTAATGTGAGCGGAGAACTGAAGGCAAGCTATTTCCCATCGTAATTGCGAGCGATACTCGACGCAATGAGGTCCGATCTCTTGCAAACGGTGCTGGCACTCAGCGCATAGCTACCCGGTGGTGACCGACCTGATCTCCTCGCGTTCAGATGCAGTCATTTCCCACTCCAACGCCCGGACGTTCTCTTCCATCTCTTCGGATCTGCGCGTGCCTACCAAGGCGACAGATACGGTGGGCTCTGACGCCACCCAGTTGAGGGCCAACTGGGCAACGGTGAGTCCCTTGTCGGAGGCGATCTCCTTCAGGCGTTCCACCTTTGCGAGGTTTTCGAGAAAGTTCTGGCCCTTGAACAGCGGCTGTCCGAACGCCATGAGACTTCGCCGCCAGTCGTCGTCCTCGAAAGTGGTGTCAGGCGTCATGGTACCGGTTAAGAGGCCGTGCGCCAGGGAGCCGTAGGCCATAATGCCCATGCCGTTGTCCCTACAGAACGGGACTACTTCCGGCTCCGGTCGGAAGTCGAACAGGTGATAGCCGACCTGGTTAGTCACAATCGGGAAGACTTCCAGGCAGTCGGCCATCTGCTGGGTGCTGAAGTTGCTGACACCGCCGTACCTGATCTTGCCCTGGCGCTGGAAGTCTGCAAATGCCTCCATCGGCTCGGACATGGGTCTTGACTCGTCAGGCCAGTGGATCAGATATAGGTCGAGGTAGTCTGTTTGCAATCGAGTGAGGCTCTCTTCGAGAGACTTAGTCAGCGACTCGCGAGAGCTATCGCGCCCTGATCGACCACCGGGCTGGTCCCAAGGTATTCCGCCCTTGCTGACCAGGACTATGTCTTCCCGCTTCCCTTCGATGGCCCTTCCGAGCAGCTTTTCGCCCTCTCCCCATCCATACACGGCCGCAGTATCAAAGAGGGTCACTCCAAGGTCAATGGACTTGTGGATAGCCCTGATAACCTGCTGTTCGTCGAATGAGCCGTAGTGGCCTCTCCCCATGGGCCAGCCTCCGAAGCCGACTACAGAGGTCTCAAGGTCGGACGTCCCGAAATTTCTGTACAGCATGAGCTTCTCCCTATGTCTGTCCCCTCAGAATAGAATGCGACCCCAACTCCCTCTGGATTCCGGCCTTCGCCGGAATGACGAGATGGGGACCGCTAATCCTGGTGGATCTGGACTTTCACAGACCCACTATTCTTGTCGTAGGCTGTCTCAAAGGCAGGCTGGATTTCTTCAAGGCCATATCTGTGTGTGACCATCTGCTCCAGATTGGTCTTCTCTGTGGCGAGCATGTCTATGGCTAGCTCGTAATCGTGCCGGCCGTCAAGGACGCTGTAACAAGATGAAAAGACTATCGACTGCTCTTTCAGCATGGGAGTCAGGAAGTCGAATTCGAACGGCCTGCGGAAGCCGCCCACGACTACTATGCGGCCCTGTACCCGCGTGACCTCTACGGCCTGCGTCGCAGTCGCAGACTGATGGCCGCCGACTGTTTCTATAGTCAAGTCGGCGCCGCGTCCGCCTGTGGACTCAGCGATCGCGTCCCAGAAATCGGAGCCCTGGTCCGGGTACACTTCGTCTGCGCCCAAAATCTTAGCTAGCGACGCCTGCTGTTCGTAGCGGGCCGTGGCGATCACCTTGCCCGCGCCGAGGGCCTTGGCTGCAGCTATGGAAGTCAGGCCGATGTTGCCGCTGCCCAGAACGGCGACCACTTCCCCGCCTTGCATCTGTCCCCGCCGGACGCCGTGGATGGACACGGCCAGGGGTTCGACCAGGGCAGCGTCCTCCCATGACAGGTCTCCGACCGGATAGCAGCCTATAGCGCGGCGCTTCATGAACTCGGCGAAGCCGCCGCCTTCGCTGGGAGCCATGTTCTGACAGGCGCGGAACTGACCCTGCCGACAGTACCAGCAGGTCGTGCAGGCGCGGCCATGTCCAATGATCTCGACGGCGACGCGCTCTCCAAGAAGAGCGGGGTCCACGTCGTCCCCGATCTCGACGATCTCGCCGGCGACCTCGTGGCCAGCCGGAAGTCTGTCAGGCTCAGTCTTGTCCACGTTCATCTGGAGATCAGATCCGCAAATGCCGACCGACCTGACGCGAACGACCACGTCGCCCCGGCCTGCCTCGGGTCGGGGGATGTCCCTTACCTCCATTCCGCCGTCGCCATCGAATAACGCGCCCCTCATCGTCGCCATATCGCAATCTCCTTGCTGTCCTATGCGTTAGCTTCCAAGTATGCTCTCGCGCCACTCAATATCAACTCCGGCAGGTTGATGGCGGAGGAGATGTCGTAGGACATCTTGCGTCCTGCGGCGTGAATTCGATCGGCCACGCTGGCCTCGGCTGCCTTCACGTCCGGGTGGTCAGGCTGGCCAGGCAGACCCATGGACTGCGCGAGGTCGTTCGACCCCCATGCAAAAGCGTCAATGCCATCGACCTCCAGGATTTCGTCGAGGTTCGAGAACGCCGTCGTGGTCTCAAGCTGGGCCATGACAAGCATCTCTTTGTTGGCAAGCTCCATGTACTCGGTGCGTCGCAGTCCTGGCTGGTCGATCAGACCGCCGTCGTTGTAAAAGGTGCCGCGGCCTCCGCCCCAGCTCCGCTGTCCATCGGGCACGAACCGGCAGGCGTCCACTAGTTGCTTCGCCTGCTCAGCGTTGTCTACGTGCGGACCGAGCACACCTATGACTCCCCTGTCGAGGAACTGGTTGATTGTGGAAGACGTCAGATTCGGCACCCTGGCGGTGACCGTAAGGCCGTAGCCGTCTGCGGTCCTGACCATCGCGTCGATGGACTCAGGCGAGAAGAGGCCGTGCTCACCGTCCAGATTGATGTAGTCGAATCCTCCGAGCATTCCGACTAGCTCAATTGCTTCAGCGGAGGGATACACCAGTCCCAGACCGAGGCCCAACTTGCCTTCTCTGTTCTTTACAAATATGTTGTTTGTCCTGAATGTTGCCATGTTGAACTCCATTTGCTACTGCTACTGATTAGCTATTAGTAGTTATTAATCGTACCAAGTGTCGGCTCTACCTCAAAGGCGGCATGACGTTTCTAAGCCAAGAGCCGAGATCTGCCATAACTTCGTCGTTGATAGCGTGGCCCATATGGTACTCGTGGTATTCTGGTTCGTAGCCGTTCGACGCTAGGAATTCTCTGGAATCCCGGGCAGCCTGTATACCAATCATCTCATCCTGTGTGCCGTGTGCAACGAACACCGGCTGGTCTCGAAACTCCGGCAGCCGACTCGGCAGGCCGTCGGGATTGGGCACGCTGCCGCTTAGAATGACCAGCCCTACAAACTTGTCAGGTCTAGGAAGGCCGAACCTGTAGGTCATCGTACCGCCTTGGGAGAAGCCGCCCATAACGATACCACCGTCAGTGACGCCGTGCCGTTCGGCTATCTCGTCGTAGAAGCCGACTAGGAGCTCTTCGGCGCGTTCGGCGGCCCTTTCGGCGGTGTGGGCGTCGGCCGAACCACGAGGCGGTGTCCAAGCGTAACCGCTCATGCCAGGTCCGATCTGCATCTGGATCGGAGCATTGGGAAAGAAGTAGAGGTAGCCTGTCCGGTCAAGCATAGTCGACAGACCAGCCAAGTCGTTCATACTCGCTCCGTAGCCGTGAAGCAGGACGACGGCCGGGTACTCCTGGAGTGGATCGTAGTCGTCAGGTTCGACAACCAAGTATCTAAGCGAGTTACCGTTGATCTGTCGAGATTGCAAACTAGCCCTCCTCATTCGGCGGATAGGGTAATACCGCGTTCGTGCTTTCGCAACATCCAACTTGAACGCCGAGGGCGTCAGACATTAGAATCGCACGCAGTCCAGAGGCCACCCAAGAACGAGAGGACACTATCCAAGCATGAGCAAATTGATTGAACTGATCGGAAGGCTTGGACAACAGTCGGCCCAGCCTATAGGCTTTGGCGCTCTGACCGGCAGGGTCGAAGCATCGCCAACAATGGCGCTGATAGGCGATGCCTCGCATGGGGACTTCACAGGCGGGATGGATGATGAAATGGCGGGGGTCGCGGATGCGTTGCTGTTCATGGGAGCAGAGTCGAAATCCATTCTCGCAAATTCGTTTGACGAGAGCCTTATCTGGGGCGTTAGTTGCGGCAAACTATCAGTTGACGAGTTGGACGCGCTGGAAGAGGCGGGTTGCGACTACTTCGTGATAGACCCGCAAACTGCCCCTGCAGGGGTGGTCGGACGCCCGGATGTGGGAACATTCGTCATGATGTCTGAGGCTGCGGATCGGGAGACGGCTGTGGCACTTCGGTCTCTCGGTGTGGATGGAACGCTCAACACATCCGCAGTGGGATCTGGGGACCTAACTTTCGACAGCCTGGTGCAGTTGACCAAGGTCGGCGCTTCGACTGGCGGAGTAATGCTGGTCAGAGTGGAGAGCGACGTGTCAGTCACCGATCTTGGCGCGCTGAGAGACGCCGGGGTGGACGGGGTTGTGGTATCCGCTGGTACCCAGGCCGGAAAGGACCTTCTAAAGCAGCTGTCCAAGTCAATCAGGGAATTGCCTCCGCGCAGGCGGGGGGAGTCTCGCAGAATGCAGGCGGCTGCGCCGCGAAGTTCCGACTAGGTGGTCTTCTCACTCCCACCTGTCACTGTCCCAAGGCCAGGCGGCTGATCAAGAATTCGGGCAATCCGTGTGAGCGCATCTTCTCCTGGGTTGCGGCGAAGTCGTACTCGATGCGGTAGTGAGTGATAGTGTCTTCGTCTGAGTCGTACACGGCATAGGCTGCCCGGGGATCGCCGTCGCGCGGCTGCCCCAATCCTCCAGGATTGACGATCAGGCGCTGGTCTGCCAGGGAGTAGGGAGTGCCATACAGCGGCGCGAAGAAGCGCACGCCTGACTGATCTTCCGACATGCGGCAGATGAACGGGATGTGCGAGTGGCCAACGAGGCACCAGTAGGTGTCGAAGTGATTGAAGCATGCGACCGCGGCACGCTCCGAAACGACGTATTCCCAAATCGGGTCTCTTGGACTCCCGTGGACGATGGTGAACTCGTCGATCTCGAGCTTCAGTGGCTGGTCGCCCAGGAATTCGCGTCTTTCCTGGTCCAGAACCTGTCCGGTCCAGATATTGGCCGCCGCCGCATATTGGTTGAATGCCTCAAGGCTTAGCCTTCCCACGCAAGCCAGATCGTGATTACCAGCGACCGCGCGATGGTCGTGTTCTCTAACGAGGTCGATTACCGCGGCGGGATCCGGACCGTATCCGACCAGGTCTCCGAGCGACCAGATTTCGTCGAAACCCGGGTTAGCACCGGCCCTTTCGATCACTCTGGTGAGCGCTTCAAAGTTGCTATGGACGTCTGAGACTATGAGAGCTTTCAATTGGCGCCTCGGCTTGTTGCCGCGTGATCGGTCTGAATATAATACACGAGCCGGGGGTAAGCCCGTGATTGTTCGGCCCGCCCGCCCCTGAGTCCTTTCGCAACAGGCCGATGAAGGACAATTTTCGTATCCACTCCATGCAGATCACTCTCGAATCACACGCCACATCGACAACACACGAAATCGGCCGGACGATTGGCTCGAAAGTCGTGCCCGGCGATATAGTCTTACTCTCCGGAAGTCTCGGCGCGGGAAAGACCACGCTCACACAGGGAATCGTCTGGGGGCTGGGGTCGGCAGAGTACGCGCGCAGCCCAACATTCGTGCTGGTCAATGAATACGATGCCAGGGTGCCTGTCTACCACATGGACCTCTATCGTCTGGACTCGTTCGAGGAGGTGGATGGGCTGGGTCTCGATGACTACCTGTACGGCGACGGTGTCTGCGTAATCGAGTGGGCAGATAAGGCATCCAGCTACTTCCCGGAGCGTCACTTATCTGTCTTCATCAGGACGGTCTCTGATGAGATTCGGGAGTTGACCATAGAGAGCTGTAACACGGAACTCCACCCTATATTTGATGCCCTCGGTCGGATTGGCGCATCGATTACCGGATCGGCATAGTCGCTTGGAGCTTCAGATAGACACATCAACCAGGTACGCGTCGGTCGGACTGTCGATCGAAGGTAAGTCACTGGTCGATATTGCGTGGCGGTCGGAGCGCAACCACTCTGTCGAGCTTGTGCCGGCGATCAACAGAGCGTTTGACCAGGCCGGAGCTCGGATCACCGACCTCAAGGCGGTGTTCACAGTCTCTGGTCCCGGCGCGTTCAGCGCGCTGCGGGTGGGGATGAGCACTGCCAAGGCCATCGCCTCTACCAGGGGAATCCCGCTGGTAACCGTTGGGACGCTCGACGTGGAGATCCAGCCCTTCAGGGTTCTCGACCTGCCAATTTGCGCCATTGCGAGCGCCGGTCGGAATCGCCTCTACGTGGGTCGGACCGCCGAAGGTTCAGATGAGATTGCAACTGAAGTGCAGGCCGTGGACGAGTTCCTGGACCATGTATCCGACGGCATTCTGTACTGCGGTGAGGCTGTGTTGGAACTGGCTGACCAGATGGAATCTCGGGTCGGCGCCAGCGCGTTAGTGATTCGATCGGTCCCACCGACGCGGCGATCGTCTACGACCGCGTACATTGGGTACCAGAAGCTGGTACGGGGAGAGACGGTCGATCCGAGTAGCGCCGAGCCTACGTATCTCAGGAGCTCTCAGATCGCGTCAGCGGCGCGCAGGTGGGGCTCCGGCAACTAACTTCAATCAGGAAATATCACGCATGAGGGAATCAATTGGAAACGACACTAGTTCTGCTAAAGCCCGACGCCATCCAGCGTGGACTGGCTGGTGAAATAGTGAGCCGGTTAGAGAAGACCGGCCTGAAGATCAAGGGCATGAAGCTGTTGCATGTATCACAGGAGCTCGCCAATCAACACTACGGCGAGCACGTCGGCAAGCCATTCTTCGACGGCCTAGTGTCGTTTATCATGTCGGGACCCATAGTCGCGATGGCGCTGGAAGGAAACGGCGCAGTCGCGATTGTCAGGAAGACAATGGGAGCGACCAACCCCGCAGACTCGCCACCCGGGACGGTAAGGGGCGATTACGGAATCGACATTGGCAGGAACCTCGTCCACGGGTCGGACTCGGTCGAGTCTGCGAAGCGTGAGCTCGCGCTGTTCTTCAACGACGCCGAATTGATCGACTACGCAAGGGCCGCAGACCCCTGGATCACGGAATGACCCGGATCTGACGGGACATCGCCCAGACCGTCTCCAAGCCGTAGAAGTCTCGTTCTTCTGGGCCCATTAGATGGACCAGCACATCGCCGTAGTCCATCAAAATCCAGCCGCTCGTGTGGGAACCTTCGACATGGTGAAGCATGACTCCGGCTGCCTTCAGCGCATCATGCACATCCTCGACGAGCGCGCGCAACTGCCGCGTCGACTCGGCGGTCATAATCACGGTGTAGTCGGCGTAGTCACAGGCCTGGCGGACATCCAGCAAGACGATGTTCGACGCCTGCATTTCATCAGCTATATCGAATGCCGCCTCGGCGAGCGATCTGGAGTCAAGGAGTGTCAATTCAGTCATGGCGGCATTATATTGGCGAGTTCAGGGGCTGGTCAATGAAAGGTGTTTAAGTGTCAGGGTCTTTTCGTTATTGGACATCGTACAAGTGAAGCGGTGTCAATCACCCTCACCCCCGTATCGTGGTACGGGGCAGGCTCCAACCCTCTCCCTGAGGGAGAGGGGGCTATTGTCCCGCTGGTTGGCCTATTCACTGAAAAATAAAAAGACCCTGGGTTAAGTGTAAGCCTCAGTCGCTGAGTCATGTGGGGCTGAAACCGCAAGGCTGCTCGCAGTCTGCTAGAATTCAGACAATCAACGGGGAGAGTATGACTTGGGAGTAGTACATGTGACCGCCGCGGTCCGGAATCCTGCCGATCCTGATCTGGTCTGGGAAGGGCTGTTCCTGGTGGATACGGGGGCGGTCGATTGTCTGGCGCCCAGAGCGCATCTGGAAGCGATTGGCCTCGCGCCTAAAGGCCAGCGGCTTTACAGTTTGGCCGACGGCAGCGAGATTAGAATGGAGTTCACGGTAGCCCAAGTTGAGTTCATGGGTGAGATCGTTGGAGCGACTATAGTCCTTGGGGAGGATGATGCCGAGCCACTCCTTGGCGTAACTGCTCTCGAGTCCGTGGGAATCGAGGTGGACCCCCGCAACCAGACTCTACGGAGACTGCCCGCGACGCGGCTCAAGGTTCTGCGCCCGATGAGATAATGGCACACGTCTTCTCGGCTGTGCTAGGCTTCAAATCATGAGTAAGGGCAAGGTATTGGTCGCCATGAGCGGCGGCGTGGACTCTTCAGTCGCTGCGCTGCTGCTGCATCGACAGGGTTACGATGTATTCGGAGTCACTATGCGGCTCTGGTCCGTCGAGCGGGACGACGTGCCGGCGTCGAGCAAGCGATGCTGCTCCGTTGAGGACGTGGAGGACGCTCGTCGAGTATGCCATGAGATTGGCATACCCCACTACTTTCTTAACTTTGAAATGGAGTTCCAGCGACACGTCATCGACTATTTCGTTCAGGAGTATGACAGGGGGCGAACTCCCCACCCGTGCCTAGCTTGCAACGACAAGATCAAGTTTGATTTTCTTCTCCGGCGAGCGACGTTCCTGGAAGCTGACTACATCGCCACCGGGCACTACGGCAGGGTCAGGACCGGGGCTGATGGGCGAAGAGTTCTGCTAAAGGGCGCAGACGGATCGAAGGACCAGTCGTACGTCCTGTTCACCCTCGGACAGCAGGAGCTTCGACGCTTGCTGCTGCCCGTTGGCGAGTACAGGAAGGACGCAATTCGCGATCTGGCAGAAGAAGCTGGTCTCACGGTCGCAAACAAGCCGGACAGCCAGGAGATATGCTTCATTCCCGACGACAACTACCGCAAGTTCGTGTCGGACAGAGTTCGGCCACGTCCGGGCAATCTGGTGTCCAAGGAGGGAGACATCCTCGGGACGCATCCGGGCATACAGTTCTTCACTATCGGACAGCGCAGAGGTCTGGGCCTTCAGGGTAATACCGAAAAGCCGACGTACGTGATGCGGATAGATGCGGACTCCAATGAGGTCGTTTTGGGTTCCCAGGAGGATCTATTGAGCACGACATTGTGGGCGTCCCGGGTGTGCTACGTCTCTGGGATCGTACCTGATGGGCCAGTCAGTGTTGAGGCTAAGATCAGGTACAAGGCTGAGCCTTCTCCAGCAACAGTGGCGCCAATTGGCGCAGATGCGGCCATTGTGGAATTCGAGCAGTCTCAGAGGGCGGTCACTCCCGGGCAGGCCGTGGTCTTCTATGACGGAGACCAGATCCTGGGCGGCGGTTACATAGAAATCGAAGCTCCGGTCGCGACGGCCGTTGGCTGACACGCGATCCGGAGGGAGAACACAATGGACTTCAAAGACCTGATCCGCCTTGGATACGACGAGTTCCTTGAAGAGTTGAAGAAGCAGCTTGATGGGTTGAGCGAGGAAGAAAGGCGGTTCCAGGTTACTCCAGAGTCCAACCACATAGATTTCGTTGTCTGGCACATGGCAAGGGTCGAGGATGACTTCATCCAGAGGTTCGCCCAGCAGCTTCCGACAGTGTGGCAGCGGGACAACTGGCACGGTGACATGGGTCTGCCGGAGAGGGAGAGCGGTTTCGGATACACCGCCGAGCAAGTTGCGCAGTTTACCAAGTTCGACATGGATAAGATGCTCACGTATTACGATGCGGTGAGGGCCGAGACATACAAGTTCTTGGACTCGATCTCAGAGTCCGACCTGGCGCTGAAGCCGCACCCCCGCAGGCCGGAGTACTCGCTTGCCGACATGTTCAGCCATCTGCTGGTCGAGGAGTGTCAGCACGTCGGCCACGTAGCGCTTATCCGGGGGATACAGCGCGGCCTCGACAAGTAGCGTCGATGCCGTATGCCCCAAACATCGCAGGTACCTGATACCGAGTTTGAAGATCAGTTCCACCGCCAGGGCTACTCCCGTGTCGCCGGGCTGGATGAGGTCGGGCGAGGATGCCTGGCAGGGCCGGTTGCGGCGGGCGCCGTCATTCTCCCTCCCTGCCCCCCTTCGGAACTCCGTGCGGTTGCCAGAGACAGCAAGCAGCTGTCTCCAAGGCAGCGAGAAACGGCGTATGCGGTTATCGTTAAGTCCGCTCTTTCATATTCGGTGGGATGGGCGGCAGCGGCGGAGATCGACAGGAACGGGATTGTACCATCTGTCAGATTCGCCATGCGCCGAGCACTGTCGAAACTCCGTCCCGCCGCTGACAGCCTACTGATCGACGCTCTGTCTCTCCAGGCGGTGAATCTGCCACAGAAGTCGATCATACGCGGTGACAGCAAGTCGCTCAGCATTGCGTCGGCGTCCATTGTCGCCAAGGTGGAGCGCGACAGGCTGATGTCCAATCTTGCTGAAGAGTATTCCGGCTACGGCTTCGAGTCGCACAAGGGATATGGAACGGAGCGGCACATGGCCGCGATACGGCGACTCGGCCCATGCCCTGAACACAGAATGAGCTTCAGCCCCCTGAATCGCGATACTCGTGGCAGCCTTCAAGTGAGCAGAGCCGAAATCGGAAAATGGGCGGAGTCGTTCGTTGCATTGGCCGTCGAGGACCTGAGCATGAGGGTAGTAGACCGAAATTACAACACGCGATTCGGAGAGGTCGACCTAATTGCGACGGCTGGCGACACTCTGGTGTTCATTGAAGTGCGGGCCAGGAGGTCGAAGGCCTTCGCCACCCCGGCGGAGACTGTTTCGGGCAGAAAGTCGCAACGGCTAGTAGCGGCTAGTCATCGGTACCTTCAGACCACGGACATTCCGTGGGAGAACTGGCGGATAGACGTCGCCTCCGTGGAGCTCGACGCCTGGGGTCGCCCATCGGCAGTCGAGTTCATCGAATCAGCGATCGAGGAATAGGTACCTCCTTCCGACCTAATCTCCGTCCGTGGCCATCTCGAAGAACCTATCGACCGATGCGAGCGCCTCTGAGTAGTCGTAACCTGCGTATCTGCGCTGCCTGAGAATTACGACATCGCCGTTGAAGAAGCGTTCATAGAGGGCCTGTCTGGAGCCGAACTGGGTGCCAACGAGGTCCCACGCGAGTCTGAACAGCCTGATCCTGTCTTCAGAACCCACGGTCGCGCCCTGGTAGTACTTGGCGATGAGGTCGGCTATTGGACCTTCAACGTCGCGCTCCACGGGAGTGAGCATCAGGCCGCTGGCTGACAGCTGCTCAATGATCCACACGATGCGGGTGTGGGCGTCCGGGAACCAGTGGCGCATGGCGTGCCATGGTTCGGCGGCCGGCCAGATGCCAAGGCCTTGATACGGCCCGGCGTCGGCCTCGGCTGCGCGCATGTACGAGTTAACAGTGGCTCTAATGTCGACGATCTCGGAGATCTTCTCCTGAACGTGACTGTACACGTTGATGCCTATTGCGTCGGCGATCTTGTAGGTAATTCCGAGCATGAAATCGAGCTTGGCGATGTTCTTGACCGCGACCTGCTGCATGTACTGTCGCCAGACCAAGACCCGTCCCAGGTTCTTGTTGCCCAATTCGACGTCGTCGAACGCGAAGACGCGGTCCCAGGGTATGAGGACATCATCGAAAATGGCCATGCAGTCCATCTCGTCAAAGCGCCCTGACAGCGGATAGTCGAATGACGAATGACCAAGGTCGTAGGACTCGCGGCACACGAACTTGAGCCCGGGTGTGGCGACCGGAATGGCGAATCCGATGGCGTACTTGCTGGAGCCGGGAAGATCGGGGCGCAGTGGCCGGTAGATAGGGGCCAGTATCTCGTCCGAGAACGGCGCGAGGGTCGCCAGTAGCTTCGCCCCCCTCACGATTACGCCCTCTGACGTAGTGTCGACGACTCCGAGCGCGAGATATGGATCTGCAAGCTGACTTATGTCGACCGAGCGATTGGCCTGCGGGTGGCCGAAAGTGTGGGTGAGACAGAGGTCGTTCTCGCTAACGTAGTCGTAGTAGTTGATAACGTTCTCAGTGTACTGTGGGTCGTTCTCTCCGTAGACATCGGCCATCTGCCGCATGGCTGTGACGATGATGTTGCAGTAGTCGGGAGTGCGGCCGAGCATCCCGAACGACTCCCGGGCGGTGACCTCGAATGCTCCCCTGCGCCTCACAAGGTCGTCGACAGACTCGGGAATCATGTACGAAAGCGATATCGGATCGCCGGAGGTGGGCGAGTCGAACGACATCAGATCGCGGGTGTTTGGGTCGTGCTGGAGATCGTAGATATGCGCGAGTGTTGCGGCCATACGACGAAGCTTGGGATGTGTGGTGACGTCCTCTACTCGCTCGCCTTCCAGCCAGACCTCGCGGCTGTCTCTAAGTCCCTGCAAGAATTCGCGACCGGATCGAACAGCCATAATGGACCTCCGGACTGTGTAGAGAGTTTCTGTGGAAAGAGGCACCGTGCGGGTGCGCCGACTAGCCCGCCAAATTTCGAACAGCGGAAACTGCGGCGTATCCTAGCACAAAGGAGTTCGAGTACGATGCCGCAAGTGAGCTGACGCGAGACAAGGCAGGGTGCGTTCGGGAGGAGGAAGAAAGGGGTTCAAGAGTCGGGGAGACTGGATTCGAACCAGCGACCCCCTGCACCCCATGCAGGTGCGCTACCAAGCTGCGCCACTCCCCGATTAGCGGTAGGATAGCACACGGTTTCTGGGTCATTCAACAGAGATCACCAGCGAGAAACTGTATCAATTCTGAGGGTGACTCAGAGGACAATCCACTCCAAGTAGATCATAGACGAGTAAATTCGGGCGAGGCGCCCGCGCGCCGTTACAGGATAGTACACCCACGCCTACAGAGCTGTTACGGGCTCCGCGTGGCTACCCTTCCAGCAAGTCGTCGTAGAAGAGGTACTGGTTGGCGTATCCGGCGTGGGGGCCGAATCGTTTCTGGGCCCATTCGCGCATTCGGAGCTTGGTCAAAGGCTTCCCGTTAAGCCTGGGAGCATACTCGCGCTCCACGGCTCGTTCGATGTGGACGTCGACCGGGAAAGATTCGAGCTTGTCGAGTGAAAACAGCGTTACGCAGTTGCCGATCTTGTCCGCGACTCCGGGGAGTCCGGTTACTGCTTTCAGCGCCTCGTCGTAGTCCACCTCTCGGAGGGAGAAGAGATCGATCGCTCCCCCTGCCACTAGCTCGGAAGTCTTGTGGACATACGCTGCCTTGAAGCCAATCCGCAGGTCTCTGAGAGCCTGCTCTCCGGCCTCTGCGATAGCCCGGGGAGACGGGAACGCCCAGCGTTCTTCGCCATTAGCCGCTATTTTGGGCCCGAATGTCCTGGAGATGTCTTCGACGTTCTGGGAGATTCTCTTGATGTTGTTATTTGCGCTGCAAATGAAGCTTACGAGACACTCCCATGGGTCCTGGCGCAGGATGCGCAGGCCGGGGTACTTGTCGAACAGACGCGCCAGTTCGGGGTCCTCGGACAGGTCCGAATAGATCGTATCGAGGTCGTGATTGAGGCCCAGGTACTCTTCAAGTATCGGCCTGAAAGAGGATGGTGGATCAGGTTCGGAAGAGAACAACACTTCCGTCTCCGTCTGCTTAGCGCGAACGAGGTTGCCGAAAATGATTCCCTCGAAGTGGTCGCCCAGCTCGGGAGAGTTGACCTGTTGCCACCTAAACGCTTGGCCGCACTCCATAGTGCTGGCCAGGTCAAACGGGCCTGACGGTTCTATCGTGTTCCAGTCCATAGTCATCCTGTGTACTCCAGCCACCTTTGCACGACGGCAGAAGTCCCCTGCCCTCTTCCGTTGGTCACTGTCATTTCGGGCAACGATCCGATAAATCTCCGACCGTACCCGGATTTGGTGATTCGGGAGTCCATGACGATTGCCACCCCGCTGTCTCTGGTCGAGCGTATCAGGCGCCCGAATCCCTGTCTAAACTTGAGTATTGCCTGCGGTACGGCAAACTTGGCAAACGCCTCGCTGCCATACTGTTCGGAGCGCGACTGAAATATCGGGTCCGATGGAACCGTGAAAGGGAGCCTCGTGATTATCAGAACTGTCAGCGCGTCACCGGCGAAGTCCACACCCTGCCAGAAACTCGATGTGCCTAGCAGTACGGACCGGGGCTCTTCCAGAAACCACTCTGCCAAAAGCTGAGGTGGGCCATCCAGCCCCTGTGAAAGGACCTGGATGTCGTGCGCCTCAAGTGCGGGGCGAATAGCGCGGGCCGTGTTCCTAAGTGCCCCGTGGGATGTGAAGAGCACCATAGTCCGCCCCTGGGCTGCCGTGGCGGCTTCTATTGTCACACTCTCCACCGCATTCTGGAAGTGTGGTGCGTTCGGGTGGGGCACACCAGACGGCGTATACAACAGGGCAGCCTCCTGATAGTTGAAAGGGGAACCCAATACAAGGCATCTAGAGTCTTCGAAACCCAGACGATCTACCGCGTGATCAAGGCTACCGTCGCTGCTCATGGTAGCACTGGTCATGACGATTGCGCCCACTTGACTATACAGCCTCTCCTGTAGATCGCGACCGACATGGATAGGGGCCGAGTTCAGAGTCACGTCAGAAGTCTGCCGTTTCATAGTGACCCAATAGATGCCACTCTCGTTTGGGTCGCCAATTATCCCACTCAAATTGGACGTGAAGTTCGTGAGACTTAGCTGAACCTGTACCAGGTCGGACAACAATGCGTCATTTGCGCCGGCGTTCTCGGGCACGTCACGTCTGAGTGTCTCTACCATCTGCTCAACGCAACCCGACATCTCGGAAAGAAGGATGGCGACGTTGTCCCACAGTTGCACAACGGAATCCCACTCGGGAGCATCTCGATGAGAAGGAAGGATGCGCACCTGAGTGTCGTATTGCGAGGTAGCATGTTCCGGGTTCGACACTACGACTGATCCCACGAGTCTCAGAAGGCTGCGCATCTCATCTCTAAGACGCGGGGTAACTGTTCCAGCCTGCTCCAAGTTAACTTCGGCGGCTCGTCTATCGCTATCACTCATGTCGCTGTCGGTCAGTGCGGACTGAGCACGCACGAGCAGGCCTCTCTCCGACGTTAGGTCAGAGAAGACCTCATCGATGTCGGCTGGGCCGAACGTAAAGGTGAGCTGGTCAGTTGCCACGTCCTCCAGATGGTGGGCCTCGTCGATGATGAGTACATCGTAGTCCGGAATGGCATTCCCCTTCGAAACCAGGTCGGAGAGCAGAAGCGAATGGTTAACGACGACAATATGAGATGCCTCGGCATCGTTTCTGGCAGCTTGAAGGAAGCACGGTCCACCGGCCCGAGTTGGACACTCGAAAGCACGCTGGGCCGACAGTGCATTCCAGGCTGAGGCGAAATTGGAGGGGCCAATGTTCAACTCGGCCCGGTCGCCGGTCTCAGTGCTGTTGACCCAGTCGGTCGTCTTCGCGATCATCCTGGCTCGCGCTTCATCGAGGTCGGAAGATCGGCGGGCAATGTTCCAACGTTTGAAGCACAGGTAGTTTGCGCGCCCTTTGAGGGAGGAGTATCGGAACTCGTCCGCGGCGGCAGGATCTATGGCAGTGAGGGCAGCCTTGACCATCGGTAGGTCCTTATTGACCAGCTGTTCCTGCAAGTTGATGGTGTTGGTAGACACCACCACGCGCTGACCGTTCTTCGTCGCGTACAACGCAGCTGGCAGCAGATACGCTAGAGACTTTCCAACTCCAGTCCCGGCTTCGACGGTGAGTCGGCCGCCGCGATTGATTGTCTCAGCGATGGCCGCAGCCATCTCGACCTGTTCGGACCGTTCTTCAAAGTTGGTGACGGCATCGGAGAATGTACTACCAGCTGAGAGGGCATGGGCTATGAGTTCGGGGTCGATGTCCACACGGTCTTCCACCGGCTGAATTGGGGGAGGACGGGACAGTCTATCTCGTAAGTCATGCGAGTCGACTCCACCAATCGCAGTTGTTGTCGGCGAGGCCAGGCTTAATGGGACACTCTCCTCTGCCGCATCCAGCAGGGCGCCGATGTTCCAGCCTGACTCTCGAGATAGCCGCCTGAACTCAGACAGCAGCGCCGGATCCATGCCGGACAACTCGGGCAGCAGCGCCAGGAACACGTCGCGAGCTGAACGTGCATCGTCGAGCGCACGGTGAGATCGGTCTGGACGGACAGACAGTTGCCTCGTCAACTGTGTGAGCGAGTACCCCTTTGCCGCGGGACGAACGAGATAGGCGAGCTCGAACGTGTCACAGAACCGGTTTCCCACGTCGATACCGTTCTGTCTGAGAAACCCGAGGTCGAAGCTGGCGTTGTGGGCAACCGGTATCGCTCCCTGTATGAACCGCGCCAAGTCGTCCGCAACCGTGGGAAACGTGGGAGCAGAGTTGACCTGTTCCTGGGAGATGCCAGTCAGGTCTCGGATGAACTGAGACAACTCGCGGTGTGGGTTGACGAGAGCCTGGAACTCGTCAATCGTGCGAGAGCGGTCGAAGCGGACGGCGCCGATTTCTATGATGGCGTCCCTAGTGGACGACAGACCTGTCGTCTCTAAGTCGATCGCCACCCATTGGCGCGTTGACGTTGATGTGAAGTCGGCTGATGCTATGACTTAGTATGCCTTTAATGAGGTGGGACTCTTTTATCGAGAGAAGAGCTCGTCTCTCATGTTGCCAGAAGTGGTAGTAGCCATCCAAAAATAAGTACACCAGAGAGCATAACGCATGTGATGCCTATCCGTACTTCTCTCAACAGCAGGAGGAAAGGAAGAGTCATGGCAACCGCGGCGCAAGTGACGCCAGCAGTGTAAGCAAAGTTGGCACTCCCAAGGCCTGTGCCCGGGAAGCCGTTCTGCAGGGCCAGGAACAGGAATGCCAGCACGACGCCAACGATGCCCCATAGAGGGTAGGCTGCGACGACCATACCAAGAACGAGAGTCCCCGGCGAGAAACTAGTAAGCATGGGTTTGAGTGTAGGAGGGGGATTCTTAAGCAGGAAGAACGCAGTCAGGCATCCGATCATGATGAACGTCTGCGCCATAAGGGCTCCGGTGGCCAGACCGGCTGCGAGAATGTCCATCAGCCCTCACCAGAGACGGGCCATGCCCTAGTTACCACAGAGGGCCAACCCTTGATCTTCTCCATCACGAGATGGACTGCTGTCGCTATCTCCCGGCGTTCTATAGCGGCGTACACGGTCGGACCACTGCCCGAGACGTGGATCTCGCGCGCTCCCGCTGAGTACATGTCCGACCAGCAGCGATCGACATCAGGTTCGACGGTTCTTGCCACTTCGTCAAATGCGTTAAACAGGAGTTGCGGCGGAATATCGCCGCCATTCCGAATTCGTGCTTCCAGCTTTCTGGTTAGTCCGCCGCGAGTGTAGTTGTCCTCGGTAATCGACCGATACATGAAGGCGGTCTTGTCGGTCCTTGATGATGTGGGAAAAGCGAGCACAAACCACGGCAGTTGCGAAGACGGAAGCGACCTGACACGTTCGCCCCTTCCGAGAGCGATTGCCGTGCCTCCGCCGATCAGGAACGGCACGTCTGATCCGAGCTCCGCAGCTAAGGATCGCAGCCTGTCATGAGAGAGACTGAGATCCCACATGGAGTTGAGTCCCACGAGTGTTGCCGCTGCGTCGGAGCTTCCGCCGCCGAGGCCGGCGGACATGGGGATGCGTTTTTCGATGGCGATTCGTGCTCCCGTCGCAACTCCAGTTTCCTTGCGCAGAAGGTCAGCAGCCTGCCACGCTAGGTTTGCCTGACCGTCTAGACCGGCTTCCGAGCATTCGACTTCCAATGACACTGACGGCTCTAACGTGACGGTGTCGGCCAACTGCAAGGTCTGCATGATGGAGGCGGTCTCGTGGTAGCCGTCGGGCCTTCGTCCTAACACCTCCAGAGTGAGGTTCAACTTGGCGTGGGCGTGGAGTGTCAGCATCCCTAGGTACCCACCTGGGTGTGATTCAGCCAAGAAGAATAAAGATCTCCCCACTCCTGAAGGCTCAATGTCGATGGTCGTCGAGTGCCATCGATGCGCGTGCTGTCTAAGGCAACTGACACGGCAGAGGTCGAGGCGTTTAGACCTAGCTTGAGACTGTTGTGAATCTGCTTTCGGGGCGCGCGGAACCCGGCGGCCACAAATGAGATGAACGACTCGGTGTCGTCCACGAGTATTGCAGGCTCGTCGAATGGTTCAATGCTGACAACGGCCGAGGCCACTTTGGGACGGGGCCGGAATGCACGAGGCGGCACGGAGAACAGTGTCTTTGCATTCGCGTGGATCTGGACCATAACTGACAGCAGTCCCATTCTGCCCGGATTGGCGGTCATGTTGTCTGCCACTTCCCGTTGCACCATGACCACCATCTTGCTGGGCCTGGGACGGGTGTTCAAGAAGCGTCTGACAATGGGAGTCGCTACGTAGTACGGGAGGTTTGCCACGAGCTTGAAGGAGCGATCAAAGTGTGCGGCAGGGTCGAATTCCAAGGCGTTCTGGGCCAGGACGGAGAGCGATTCGCAATAATCGACCCTTGCAGGGAGCTCGGCCGCGAGTTCGGTGTCCAGCTCAACCGCAACAACCCGACGTGCCCGCCTTGTGAGAAGACGGGTCAGCGCGCCGCGTCCTGGACCTATTTCAAGCACTTCGTCGTCCGGTCCTATCGCTGCCGCTCCGACAGTCCTGAGGGCGATAGTATGATCGACTAGGAAATTCTGACCGAGACGGCTATGGCCCGAGGATGCTCTTTTCAAGATGTTCCTCGAAGTCGGAATTAGCAGCCATCAATGAGGGCCAAACGCGCGATTATGAAGGGCCGTGCACCGCCGTTCGATTCCTTCCGCCAGCATATCAAACGAGCCCAACTCAAGCCAGGTAGTCCCACGTCGCCCGGAGAAGACCGCTTACCGCTGCTTTCTTCCGAACCTGACGGGGTTCACAGCTCTCCGCCGCGTGGGGCCCAGCTCTCAACATCGAAACTCGCCGACAGTGGCCGACGGTACAGAACCTCTGGGTGGAATTCAGCCTCGCTAGAGCGGATTGCGAGTACAGGGCACCGCTATCTCCCCACCTAGCACGGCCTCTGAAATATGTTAGGTTAGGCCACTGACCGTGTCAATCAGGGATAGAGCGCCAACTGCTCAAGACCAGCGGTTTCGTCAAAGCCAGACATGACATTCATGTTCTGAACGGCACTTCCGGCCGCGCCCTTCACCAGATTGTCCAGGCAGGCAATCGCGATCAGTCGATCGGCTCGCAGGTCAACTGTCGGGAAAATTACACAGTCGTTGTTTCCAGATGTGTGCTTGGTCTGGGGAGCTTGAGGAACGACCTTGGCGAACGGCTCGCCTTTGTAGTAGTCCTCATAAAGGGCCCGAACTGCTGCCCTGCCCTCCTCGCCGCCTGGAACAGCGTCCCGTTTCAGCGGCGCGTAGCAACTGACGAGTATACCGCGCGTCATTGGCACTAAGTGCGTCAGGAATGTGAGGCGGAGATCGGAGCCTCCGTTAAGTTCGCCCAGCTCCTGCGTGATCTCAGGGCGGTGGCGGTGACCGTCAAGGTTGTACGCCTTGAAGTTCTCATTGACCTCAGAGAAGTTGAGATCGACCGAGCCCCCCCTGCCCGCCCCCGACACTCCGGACTTGGCATCCACGACGACGTCGCCGTCAATGATGCCCGCCTCGACAGCCGGCGCCAGGGCCAATATAGCGGCGGACGGGTAGCAGCCAGGATTGCCGACGAGGCTACTTTGCGCTATCTCATCACGGTGCAGCTCCGTGAGTCCGTACACGGCAGTCTCGACGTATTGTGGGCACGGATGGGTAATCTTGTACCAGCCTGAGTACTCGTCGAGGTCCTTCAGGCGGAAGTCTGCCGAAATGTCAATTGCCTTGATACCGTCGGCAATGAAAGGTTCCAACCTCTCTGCGCTCGCAGCGTGAGGCAAAGCCGAGAAGACGAAGTCAACGCTGTCCGAGATTTCCGGAGTTATCTCGATGTCACATGCGGACAGATGGGGGAAAATTTCGCCGAGTCGCTTTCCAGCCAGGCTTCGACCGGTGGCAGCCGTGATCTCAACTTCGGGGTGGCGGTGCAGAATGCGCGCCAACTCCATTCCGGCGTATCCGGTAACGTTGATAATCCCTACCTTCACCAGCCAACCTCCTGATTAGTATTCCTCATTTCAAATCAATCGTTACTTACAGCTCGAAAATGTCGCTTACAAGGCATGTGAATCCCGGAAGAACGTGCCCACCGTCGAGAGCATCGATTTCAGTCAGCGTTGCAATTGAGCCGTCTTCCAAATGGACGTCCACACTTCGTGTTTCAGGGTAAGCAGCCCATATGAGGCGCACTCCGTGGCTATGCCACATCCTGGCTTTGTCGTTGACCTCTCTCCGACTATCGCTTGGAGATGCGATCTCGACCACGAGGTCTGGGACAACTTCATAGTACTGGGTTATTCTTTCCCCTAGAGGCAGTTTCTCGGCAGAAATGAATAGTAGATCGGGCTCCCTCACCGTATCAGGGTCGCGTCCCAGGCGAACGCCGCTATCCGAGCCAGCCAGGCGTCCCAATCTCCGAGGCTTGACGAAACCCATCAACAGGGTTCCCAGATTCAACACAATCTCCCCGTGTTCTCCGCCAGCAGCCATAGTCTCGCAGAGCACTCCCCGGATTAACTCGGCCCGCACTCCCTCGCCGTGAAGTCGTAACAGATCGTCCGCGGTCAGCAGTGTGGTCTTAGTATGCGTCGTCATTGCGGTCACCTAGAGTTGGAGACGAACGTCGGCAAATGCACTCGCTCGATGATTATATCAAGCCAGTATCCAGTCATTGCAATGGAGATGTTCCGCAGGCTCGGGTGTGCTTTGTCCCCGCTAGTGGTGGCAGCCTCTGGCAACGATCGGCCAAACTGCCTCAACGACGCCGTTGCGGATTCCGATGAACTGATCCCAGCGGTTGACCATAATGTCCTGCTGCGCGCTCAGCAGCAGGAACTGGTCGCCCACATTCAGGGGCATTGAGTCGCCGGACTTAAGGACTATGTGATCGGGTCCGAGAGAGTCGACAGAGATGTCCGGCTTGCCTTCAACCGACGGTAGAATACCCCCTGGCGCTGCAAGCGCTCGGTAGCCGACGTCCCCGATTGCGGTGTTGGCGTCCGGACGGCTCACAACGGTAGTGAGGATCTTGCCTGCGAACTGGAAGTCTTCCATGTAGTCACTTCCAGTATTCATGAGGGCATATGTACCACCCTGCACTTCAGTAACCTCGGGCATTTCCGGTGCGACGTCGATGGTAAAGGTCTCGCCAGTCGAGACGATCTCCACCGGGAATCCTGCATCTTCTATCGCTCTCTTTGCGTCGATGCACTGCTGCATCCAGCCCCTTCCCAATTCAAACCGGGTCTCGCGGCTAGGGTCGCCGGCGATGGACTGATGGCTCATGACTCCCTTGAAGGTCACACCGGGTAGGTCATTGGCCATTCGGGCAAGCGCGATGCCTTCGTCAGGTCCCCTGATGCCTGCCCTGTTCATCGAAGTATTGACCTCTATGACGAGGCCCACGTCAGTCCCGGCGCGGTGGGAGATGTCAGAGATCAACTCGATATTGCGGGCATCGTCTACGGAGACCTTGACGTCGGCGGCCTGAGCCATAGAGCAAAGGCGGGCAATCTTGTCTGCGGTCACCACCTGGCTGGTCACAAGAATGTCGGTGATGCCGCCTTCGACCATGACCTCTGCCTCGGCCACCTTGGCTGCACATACGCCACCAACCGTGCCTCCAGCCTCGATCTGCTTGCGAAGGACAGCGGGAGTCTTCACGTTCTTTGCGTGTTCGCGCATCTTGCAGACGGTGTCTGCGTACAGGCCGGCGATGTGGTTATAGTTGTGCTCGAGCGCGTCGAGGTCAATCACGAGCGCTGGCGTTTCCAGGTCGGCGATTGGAGTTCCGAGCGTAGGTCTGAAAGATGTCATCGCATCACCTCGGTTCTTTGGAGAAAACTTTTAGCTGTAACGGCCTCTTGCTGACACTTCCCACACTGCCTCAAGTCGTCCGTCCCTAGTAGCCTGAATGTAGTCGTAAACGTTTGAGGTATTGGCTATGTTGTCGGGAACGAGCCAGACCTTGGAGCCTACATCGATGTCCCAGTCGACGCCACTCTCATTCACAAGTGCCCCGTGCTCGGCGCTCATCCGCGGCACCGATGCGCCTTCGACTCCTTCGACGGCGGGCAGTCCGGTATCTATGCTAGTGGCTTTCTGACCCGCGTCTACCCATACCAGGCCCTCGTCCTTACTGCTCACCACGGTCGCTAGAATCCTGGCGGCTGTCTGAAGTTCTGGTCTGTGCGGAGCTAGAGCATTGTCATTAAAGGCATATGATCCACTCAGGATGTCGGTAACTCCATCTGCCGCCGCGTTGGTGTCGTACCTGGTGGAACCTCCGGCAGCAACCATGGGCGGGTTGAGGCCGGCTGATCTGCAATTTTCGGCAGCTTCGAGCAAGGGGTTTATATCAGAGGAGCCCACCAGACCGGCGAACTCAATACCGGAGGCACCGGATATATGCTCCGCGAGGCTCGACGCTTTCGCAGGAGTTACGCCGATTGCGTCGGCCCCGGTCCTCACGGGGACTGCGATGCTTATTGTGGACCCGGCAGACGTCGCGGCATTAGACAGGTCATCGACGTTGCCACTATTGTCGGCGAGGACTATAAGGCTGACCCGGCGGGCGAGGGCTGCCGTTCTCGCAATCTTCGGTCGAGTCACCATGAGATTGGTAACGAGAATGTTGCCGAAGCCGTGTTGTCCAAATACCTCTGCCTGCCCAAGGGTAGAAACCGCGACACCATTGGTGCCACCCGCTCCGACCTGAATGTGTCCGATTGCAGGGCACAGGTGGGCGTCCAGGCGCGGACGAATTCTTGCGCCCGCAGCTTCAACGGCGGCATGAATCAACGCAATATTGGACTCCAGCGCGCCCAGATCCACGACGAGTGCCGGAGTGTCCAATTCGTCTGACGGCGTTCCGATAGGCTTGAATGTCGGGCGTTCCATATATCTCCTCGTTGGGACAGGTCGGCGGGCCCCGATATGGCAGTCAGAGACTATCACACGTCGCCACAAGCGTCTAATGAACGGGATACGGATGGGCATATTAAGCAGTCTGATAAAATGTGGGGAAGCATTGACGTCTTCAGGAGGACCTCGCTTGGATCAAGGTGTGCATGGGTACGGCGAACTCGAGCTAATGGAAGGCGAGAGGGTCGACAGAACCATTAGTACAGCGTCCAGAGAGGGGAACTCATCGCGGGGACGCGAAGAATCACTGCTGCTGACCAACAGCCGGATCATATACAAGTCAGGCGCTGGTGACGGAACCGAAGTGTTGATGGCAGCGGTGGACGACGTCGACCTGGTCGAATTCGTCGTCATCAAAGAAGGGTACGGGGCTTTCGTCTGGGCAGGACTTTCAGTGATACTGAGCGTCGCACTCTTCGGAATCCTGGAAAACGAGATTGCCCGCGCTATCGTACCGGTGATGGTATTAGGCATGGGAATTTACCTGATCGTCAACCGCCTGTTCTTCTCCGGAGGCACTGCGGCAGTGTTTCACACGGGCGCGTCGGCGATCACCTGGGCGTTTCAATCCGACGACGAGTCGCAGGAGGTCCGCGACTTTATAGAGGGCCTGTACCGAATGAAGGCCGCACGAAGGCCAGTGACAGGGTGGCCGTTCGCCCCTCGCTAGCCCAGGCGAAGGCTTGGGACCACGTCGAGGTCCCACTGATAGGAATATCCGTTCCTTAGAGTGAAGTAGGCTGCGGCTCCGATCATCGCGCCGTTGTCGGTACATAGTCCAGGACGTGGGACCACCACCTCAATGGGTGACCGCTTCGCCATCTCCTGGCGCAGCAGCGAATTGGCGGCTACTCCTCCGCCGAGAATGATGCCCTTTACATGGTGCTGTTTCACAGCATCCAGAGTTCGGGTCACCATGCTGTCTACAATGGCCTCCTGGAAGGCGTGGGCGACCTCGGACACCTCGGCAGCGTCTAGCTCGTCGTCGTCCGGCGGCGGGTACATGCCCTTTAATTCCGCGCGGCGCAGCACGGCAGTCTTGAGGCCGCTGAAACTGAAATCGAGAGAGTCTCTGATCCTTGGACGTGGCAGGTCGGGTTCAAGTCCCAAAGCGGCCTCAGCGACGCGCTGAATCTCAGGACCTCCGGGAAAACCGAGACCCAAGACCCTGGCGGCCTTGTCGAACGCCTCACCCGCCGCGTCGTCCCGTGTGCGTCCAATGAGGCGGTACTGACCATGTCCTTCCATCAGGATCAGATCGGTGTGACCTCCCGACGTGATGAGGCACATTATTGGGAAGCCTGGGCTGACCCCGGGATCTACACCGTCCTCAAGCCATGCGGCATAGACGTGGCCTTCGAGGTGATTGACCCCGATGAAGGGCAGGTCGTGTGAAAGCGCCATTCCCTTGGCTGTGTTGACACCCACCAGAAGGGCACCGGCCAGGCCGGGCCCATGGGTAACTGCCACCCCGTCAAGCTGATGGAGGTCAAGGCCCGCCTCGTCCAGGGCGCGGTCCACGACAGGGATGATAGTGCGCATGTGCTGCCGGGAGGCGACTTCAGGGACGATGCCGCCGTACTGAGCGTGCATGTCGACCTGGGTCGCCACAATGTTGGAGACTATGTGTCGACCGTCTTCAATGACAGCGGCGGCTGTCTCGTCGCACGAAGTTTCGATGCCGAGTACTTTCAAGGGCTATATCCCGCGCTCGCCAACACCGAGAGGCATATAGGGGTGTGCGTCGGCGATGTCTTCGTTGAATGTCAGACCCAGTCCGGGTCCTTCGGGCAGGTCGACGTATCCATTTTCCTGCCTGGGCAGCCCGTCGAACACCTCAAAGTAGTGAGGCTCGTAGAACTCGGCGTGGTATTCCTGGATGAGGAAGTTCGGCGTCGCCGCATCGAGGTGGAAGCTGGCCGCAGTGCCGACGGCTGCATTTGTGTTGTGCGGGGCCATGAGCACATGGCGGGGCTCTGCGATCGCGGCGATTTTCTTGAGCTCGGTTATGCCGCCGGCATTGCACATATCAGGTTGGAGAATGTCGACCGCGTCGGCCTTCACAAGTTCGTAGAACGGGAACTTGAGGTAGAGGCGTTCCCCGGTCGCGATGGGGATGTTGACGCGCTGGCGCACCTCGGCCATCTCGCCGACGTTTTCCTGGGAGACTGGTTCCTCGAACCAGAACGGCCTGTACTGTTCGAGCCGTCTTCCCAGATGAATGGCTGTGTACACGTTGAACTTGGCGTGGACCTCGATGAGTATCTCGACATTTTGTCCGACAGCTTCCCTTACGGCGGCGACGCGATCCTCGGCGAGCTGCGCCTGCTCTGGGGAGATCGTGTAGTAGTTGTGATGTCCGAAGGGGTCGAACTTCATGGCCGTGTAGCCCATTTCGACCACGCGCAGCGCTTCTTCCGCATTCTGCTCAGGGGTCCCCGGGTTAGTGTACCAGCCGTTCGCATAGACGCGAATCTTATCCCTGATCGGGCCGCCAAGGAGCTTGTACACAGGGACTCCGAGAGCCTTACCCTTGAGGTCCCAGAGGGCTATGTCTATGCCGGAAAGCGCGGTCGAGAACAGGCGCCCTCCCCTACCTCCGTTGTCCTGGTGCATTCGCATCCAGTGGAGTTCGTGGGCCATGGGGTCTTTGCCGACCAGATACGCCTCAGTCCAGTGCTTAAGCACGTCCGCGACAACCGGGTCGTGAGATAGCATCGACGCCTCTCCGATGCCCTCGAGACCCTCATTAGTCTGGAGCCGGAGGATCAGCCAGTTGCGCTTGGCGTTGCGATGCTGAGAGGAGAATATATTGATCTTGATTCCAGTGATCTTCATGTCCCATCCCACCTGTCTCAGTGCACGGTATGAGTGTACAAGCCGCCGTTGCCGCGGGCAAACTGCCGTTTCAATTTGAACAGTTTGCGTTGGCTACTTGGACACTGAGGTGAGGGCCATGTTTCTCACTGAGAGCAACTTTAGAAGCTCCAACTTAGAAACCTGGCAGCCTGGTCCCCTCCCCACGCGAGGAGATAGTAGCGGGGTACCCGTCCCACGAGAACGGCAGTGACATAGCGGGTGGCCGGGTATTCATACATGGGGGCGGCGATGCGAATAGGGTAAAATGGGATTGGACTGAAGGCGAAGACAAAAATGGTCCACCAAGGCTGCACAGCAAATGCGCGGGCGGTCAATCTGAACAACCGGGTGTCTCTTACCTGCGCCAGACGCTTGAGTCGGAACGCTCGGCTGAATAGCTGGTGGTCTATCGCAGAGGCCGGAATGGTGGCCAGTCCGCCGACGAGCGCTACCCAAAGGGGACTGTAGAGGGTGCCGGCAAAGATCACTGCAGGTTCGTGCGGCAGCAGGATGAAACTGTTTCCAGGGATGGAATACCAGAAGTAGGCAGACAGCGGCCACCAATGGGGCAGGAAAACCCAGACCAACAGCGTACAGGCGGTGGCAGGCACGGCCAGTGCTATCAGCCAGAAGACTGCCTGACGCCCTGAAAGCTGTCTGCTGCCAAGAGCATCAGTCACAAGAGGCTTCGTCCGAAATGAGGCCTCGTCGGGGAGAGCCCCAGGCCTTCTGCAACCGTCGGAAACAGGTCCACTGTGCGGCTCCCAAAGTCAGACGCTAACGGCAGCGGGATATTACTCAGGATTGGGACAGCCATGTGCTCCTTGCAAAGTGCGCCATGTGACGACCTGTGCTCCGGGAACTCCCTCCACCCACGCAGGTCATAACCTGGCTTGGCTGTTACGACGATGTCTCCCGTACGCTTACTTTGGAAGAGTTGCCAGAGCTGCTCCAGGGCATCGGGGAAGTCTGTCTCGATGGTCTGCGCCAGGGAATCGACGCGCCTGATGCGGTGGTTCCTCAAGCCCAGTCGGAGCGGATCCTTGTCGCTGAATGCGTATGTGTAATGATCGTCTTCCACGTTTAAGATGGCCTCACCGCAACTGGACCCGACTTTCACTCCACTGCCCAAATCTCTGTAGGCGTACCACTCGATCTCCGCGCGTCGAGATAGGGCTTCCAATACCTTGGGATGCCCCCTCTCCAACTCTTCGGAGATCATGGGGCCATCCCATTTTCCCTCCGAAGAAAGGTAGACATTCCCGAAAGAATTGCCAGAGATCATGACCGCAGCATCGGCGCTCCTTCGGTAGATGTTGGGATGTTCGAAAACGCTGTAACCCAGTTCCGAAAGCAAGGCAGAAATATCGAGGTGCTGTTTCGTCTCGGTGTGGCCGTGGTCGCTGGTGATGATGACATGCGTTCGGCTCCACAAACGGTGTTTTCGGAGGTGTTCTATCAGCATACCCACGACGGCGTCTATGCGCCTATACGACTCCAATGTGTGCCGGTGCTCAGGCCCGCACCGGTGCGAGACCTTGTCCACATCTACCAGAGGTAGGAAGATGAACCTGGAATTGAGATCGTGAGTCTTGGACAACCACGAAATCGCCTGAGACATCACTGTGCGGTCCACAAAGTCCGCTCTTCTCAGGAAGTGTGCAAAGAACATGGGCACCATGAAAGCCGTCTGCCCAGACGTTCTACTGCCGTTCGAAAGTCCTCGGCGTACGTCGCATCGGACGCCCAATGAATTGGGGTTCAGTTCAAACAGAGTCTCCAATTCCGTGGACAGGTCGCTGTCCATTTTCATATGGGCCGGGGCGATGTAAGACCGGTGTCCCTTGAGAAACAGCCTGTCTCGCTTGAAGCTGGCCTTGTCCACCCAGCGGAGACCAGGAATGTTGGCGATTCCGGGGTACTGCCCAGTGAGCATGGGAACGTAGGCTACACTTGAAACGCTGGGGAGCACAGTTACACCCTCGTAACAGTAGCCCTCTTCGTAGAAACTCCTTGCGATGTGCGGGATTTCACCAGCAGCGGCCAACGACCTCAGAACATCGGGCCTGACGCCGTCGGCCAAGATGACAATGGTTGTATCTATTTCTCGACGCTCCTTCGATATCCGGTGATTCTTCCAAGACGCATTGCGATCAACAAGCAACACGGCTTGAGGTGAGGTGACAGCAGGGGGCGCGCGAAGCCTCGGGTCATTCTATATTACGAAGAGTCCTTCTGCCCGCTCCGAACTGTGCAACGGTGTATAGCCTGGCACACAGATCTTGAGCAGTGTATGCCGCGGTTATCGGAAGCCGAATTCACCTAGCTGGAAGGTCTCGCGATCGACCCGGACTGGACGAGTACCGTCATTGCCCGCCGATAGTGCCCATGCTAGAATCTCTGAGGTGCTCCGGGCCGCCTCGGAATGCCGCAGACACCGCCCGACTACCGCACTCTCAAGGGGTCCCGCATGGCTCTTCCCGACCGCATGAAGTTCGGAATCTTCATGGCTCCGTTCCACTGGCAGAATGAGAACCCGACCGTTGCGTACGAACGGGACTTCGAGTTGATTGAGTGGCTCGACTACCTCGACTTCGACGAAGCATGGATCGGCGAACACCACAGCGCGGGGTGGGAGACGATCGCGTCGCCGGAGCTGTTCATGGCTGCGGCCGCTGAGAGAACCAAGCACATAAAGCTGGGTACCGGTGTCATCAGCCTGCCTTATCACCATCCGCTCATGGTCGCCAACAGGATGGTGCAGCTTGACCACATGACCCGGGGCAGGACCATGCTTGGTGTTGGCCCAGGAGCGCTCTCGACCGACGCTTACATGCTGGGGATCGACCCGGTCGACCAGCGCCGGCGTATGGACGAGTCCATGGGAATCATCAAAAGGCTTCTAACTGAGAGGGATCCGATCACATACGAGAGTTCGTGGTTCACGCTTCGCGAAGCGCGGTTGCACCTCAGACCTTACACTCAGCCTCACTTTCCGATGGCGGTGGCCGCGGCCCAGTCTCCCTCCGGCATGGTGCTTGCAGGCAAATATGGACTCGGTGTGCTGTCGGTCAGCGTGATACGAGGCGGGTCCTATGCCCGCGATATGAAAGATTTCTGGAAGATCGCCGAAGAGACCGCCGAGCAGTATGGCAACGTCATGGACCGCAGTGAGTGGCGTCTGGTTATCGTCTGTTTCCTGGCGGAGACGAAGAAAGAAGCCCTCGAGCAGGCGCGCGTAGGAGCGGGGCGATTCCAGCGTGAATACTTCGAGCAGACACTGGGAGCGCCTGCGACAGATTGCTCGCAGGACGAAATAGTCGACCTGATGGTAGAAAACGGCGCCTGGTGCGTCGGCACACCCGACGATCTGATCGAGATGATCCACCGTCTGGACGAGTCGAGCGGCGGATTCGGGGGACTGCTGGTGCAAGCCACTGAGTTCGGCACGCGGGAGCAGGTGCTCCACAGCTACGAGTTGATGTCTCGCTACGTCATGCCTCACTTCCAAGGATCGATCGACAGCCTGCAGCAGTCGCAGCAGTACGCTAGAGACGTCCGAGGCGAACTTGCAGACCGACGGGACCAGGCCATGCAGCGTGCGGCCACTGACTACGACAGCCTCCGGACAACCCGGAACTGAGGAATCCCGCGGGAGCCTTAAAGTCCCACTTGGCAAGCCTCACCTCCGAAGCAGATGCATCGGCAACACTCCTCTGGTTCCGACGAAGCCCGTTCCGGTCGGACGTTAAATTCGTCTGAGATTCTCATTTCCAGCGATTGCCAGCCCAAACGTACCGATAACGGGAGAGACAAAGCCAAATGCCAGTAATGACAGGGGGCGAGGCGCTTGCCCGATCACTATACCGCGAGGGAGTCCGGGTTATTTTCGGGCTGCCGGGAGTGCAGCTTTACCACGCGCTGGACGGCCTTGCCCAGGAGCCTGGAATCCGGTTCATTGCCACTCGCCACGAGCAGGCGACGGCGTACATGGCAGATGGGTACGCACGTGCGTCCGGCAAAGTCGGAACGGCGATGGTTGTGCCGGGTCCGGGCCTTCAGAACGCAAGCGCGGCTATTGGTACTGCGTACTCGGCATCGTCTCCGGTGTTCGTTGTGGCCGGTCAAGTGCAACGCGAACTCATCGGAGTGGACAGAGGAGTCCTCCACGAGGTCAACGACCAGCTCGATACCATACGGCCGGTCACAAAGTGGGCGCATCGAATTCTGGAGCCGGCAGAGATTCCAGTTGCCGTACACGAGGCCTTTCGCCACCTGAAGACAGGAAGGCCGAGGCCGGTAGAGATCGAGATCCCGCCCGAAACGCTCGAAGACGAGACTAACGTCGATCTGTTCGAGCCGGAGGAGTACGCGGCCGCGGTTCCAGCGGATGTGGAAATCAGGAGCGCGGTCAGTCTGATCTCCCAGGCAAAGAACCCACTCATTTTCGCGGGTGGAGGCGTAATCGCTTCGAACGCTACTGAGGCGCTCACGGTAGTCGCTGAGTTCCTGCAGGCGCCGGTGTTGATGACTTCGGAGGGCAAGGGGGCAATCTCTGACCGCCACTACCTCGCGCTCGGCGGGATGGGCTTCCGTGGCGACCCGTACAGTGAACGGATGGCTGAGCACGACCTGGTGATTGCTGTCGGCACTCGGAACGCCTACCCCAACATCTTCTCGCAGAAAATCCTGCAGATCGACGTGGACCCGGAGGAGATCGGGCGTAACTACGAAGATACGGTTGGCCTCGTAGGCGATGCTAAGCGCACTCTAGAAGAGCTTCACAGCGCCCTGAGTGCCACGTCTCGGCCTAGAGAGAGCAGAAAGGCAGAGCTTGAGCTAGCGAAGGCAGAGCGCCTGGATGCCCTGCCGAAGATAGAACCTCAAAACTCGTTCACTCAAGCGATCAGAAACGCTGTACCTGACGACGGAATCGTGATTTCCGGCATGACCCAGATCGGCTACTACAGCCGGGTCAACTACCCGGTGTATGAGCCGCGCACGTACCTCACTAGTTCCTACTACGGCAACCTTGGATACGCCTACCCTGTCGCGCTGGGAGCAAAGGTCGCCATGCCTGACAAGGCGGTAGTCGCCATATCCGGCGACGGGGGGTTCATGTTCGCGTCGCAGGAGATGTCCACGGCGGTGAAGTACGGCATCAACGCGGTCGCGGTAGTATTCAACGACAACGCTTATGGAAACGTGCTTCGCGACCAGGTCACAAAGTTCGATGGTCGGTCGATAGGCGCGGACTTGCACAACCCCGACTTCATGAAGCTGGCCGATGCCTACGGAGTGAGAGGCGTTAGGGTCCACGAGGCGGACGAGCTTGAAGTCGCACTAGCGGAGGCGCTGAAAGTAGAGCGGCCTTCGCTGATAGAAGTCCCAGTGGGGATGATGCCGAACCCGTTTGGGTAGTGGGTCAGCCAGCCGGATAGGCAACGAACGGTATTGTCTTTACAGGGGCGACACGTACGCGGGAACCGGCGGGCAGAGTAGAGAAAGAGCGTCGACGCGACCGGACGAGGGTGCCTGAGTCCAGCCTCACGCTGAGTACTACCTGGTCTCCCCTGAACTCGCGGGCCACAACTGTGCCCTGCCCGGCCAGGTCAGGAATCAACTCAAGATCGTCGGGGCGTATCAAGACGGTTGCCGCTTCCCCTTGAGAGAGTCTACCGCTGGATAACCTGCAACCCAGGCCACCGAGTTCAGTTTCCACTCCTCCGTCCCCTCTAGCCCTACCATCTACAAAGTCGCAAGGACCAGTGAGTGCGGCGACCTCTGGGCTTGCCGGAAAGTGGTAGACCCGATCGGGGGTGTCGATCTGGAGCAACTGCCCGTGGATCATCACGCCAACTCGGTCCGCTATTGCGAATGCCTCTTCGCGGTCGTGGGTGACAAGAACGGCTGCGGTCCTCTGGGAGCGCAAGATCGCCTCCACTTCCTGCCTCAGCGACTGGCGCATGGAGGAGTCCAAGTTGCTGAACGGTTCATCGAGCAGGACCGTTACCGGGTTCGGCGCCAAGGTACGGGCAAGCGCAACCCGCTGCTGCTGGCCTCCCGACAACTCGTAGGGATACCTGCTCCCCAGGTCTCCGAGTCGGACCAGGTCAAGAACCTCATCGACACGAGCACCCCGGCTACCTCTGTCGAATCGCTTGAGTCCGAAGGCCACGTTTGCGGCGGCCGTCATGTGGGGGAAGAGGGCATACTCCTGGACAACCATTCCAATGCCGCGCTCTTCCGGGGGTGTAATGTAATGGGCGGTCGAGACCACTTCATCCTGGATCTCGACAGATCCACTCGAGGGAGCTTCCAGGCCGGCTAATAGCCTTAGCAGCGTTGTTTTGCCGCAGCCACTGGTACCCAAGATCGCGATTACTTCGCCTGACCAGATTTCGAGGTCGACAGAGTCAACTGCAAGAACGGAGTCGAAACGCTTCGTGAGTTGGCTGCACCGGATGACCGGGGCACTCATTGCTCTGACTTACGCTCCCTGAGCACAAGAAATGCCATTGGAATGGACGACACCAGGATAATCATCAACGCGGGAGCGGCCGCCTGTGCGAAGAACGCTTCCTCGGAAGCCGCCCATACTGCTGTTGCAAGCGTTTTGAAGTTCAACGGGCCGAGGACCAAGGTTGCAGTCAGTTCTTTCACCGTGATCAGAAATACCAGTGCACCACCCATTAGCAGTCCGGGCCGCAAAAGAGGCCCGGTGACAGAGAGCATAACACGGAACTGGCCGCTCCCAAGAAGTCTTGCAGACTCCTCCAGCCTGGGGCTGATCTGGACCAATGATGAGCGAACGGCTCCAAGGGCCGCAGGGAGGTGCAGAACGACGTATCCGAAGATTAGTATCCACATAGTTTGGTAAAGGGGCGTCGCCAGGCGACTGGCGAAGAATACGAGGGCCAAGGCCACCACAATTCCCGGCATCGCGTAACCTGTATGGCTGAACCGATACACAGTAGTGGCGACAAACCCAGGGTGCCTGACAGCCTTAGCCGCGACCGGAACAGCGAGAAGGGTGGCTGCCACAGCGGCCGCTACTGAGACGCTGACGGCACTCCAGGTGGCGCTCCATAGGAGCAGGAATGGTTCTCCAGCCATTACGCCATTGATTAGCCAATAGCACAGTATCGCGCCCGGGAGTCCGAGAGCCGCAATAACAACGCACCAGACATACGCGCCCAATGAGTGTCGCCACGCCTTGAGGGGAATGATTCGCTGCTCTCTTTCGGATCCTGAAGACGACCGATAGTATCTAGTCCTCCCGCGCGCGAGGCCCTCAACGATCAGAACTAGAGACGCCAAGGCCACGAGGCCGAGCGCGAGCATAGCGGCGACTGTCCTGTCGAACGATCCTAAATACTGCTGGTAGATGGCCCAAGTGAACGACTCGTAACGCATGAGTGAAACGGCCCCGAAGTCGCTGAGTGTGTAGAGTGCCACCAGCAGCGAGCCCGACACCATCGCGGGGCGAAGCTGAGGCAACGTCAACCTGAAGAAGGTGTCAAAAGTGCCATGGCCCAGGAGGCGGGCAGACTCCTCCAAGCTTGGGTCCATTCTGAGAAGTGAGGCTCTGACTGTCAGGTACACGTAGGGATAGCTAAGCAGGACCAACGTCAGGGCAGCACCAGGAAGTCCGTAGATTTCCGGCAGCCGCGCTACGCCGAGCGGCTCGAGCGCGTCCTGGAGAAGACCCCGAGGGCCAAGGGCCGAGATGTACAGGAAAGCGCCAACATAGGTCGGAACGACCAGGGGCAGCGCGCACAGCACAGCCAGCACTCGCCTCATTGGCAGGTCCGTCCTCGTGGTCAACCATGCCAGAGGGACGCCGACAGCCAGGGAACCGGCGGTGACAACCAGTACGAGCTGAACTGACCTCCAAAGGATCTGGGCCGTGCGGACACGAAAGAAAAGCTCCCAAGCCTCGGTCGACGCGCCTACGCTCCTAATGGCCAGGTAAGCGAGAGGTAACGCCATCGCCGCGCCGACAAGCAGCGCGGACGCCGTAAGCAGCGTCGGCGGGCGCAGTCGGCCGCCGGACTGCGCCAGGCTTGAGAGGCGAAGGGTCTGTAACACTGCGGTAGTCCTTGCCTCAGGCCTCAGGCCCTATGGAATCGCGCCGACTTCTCGCAGGAGTGACTCGGTGCCGGCGAGGTCGTCGAGTAACGAAAAATCTATTTCAGGGCCGTTCAGACTGTGGATGGGGGGGATGAGCCGATGTGTCTTCACGCCTTCGATCAGGGGATACTCATAGACAGACGCAGCCAAGTACTGTTGTGCTACCTGCGATAGCAGAAAGCGAAGGAAGAGCTCGGCGTTCCGTGAATTGGGGCTTGTCTTTAGTATCCCTGTACCTGTGACAATCACTAGGCTGCCTGGCCCACCGTCCTTGAGAAAGATGTTGCGGGCGCCAAAGTCGTCGCCGTACTCGGCAATGAACCTGTGCAGGTAGTAGTGGTTCACCAGTCCGAGGTCGACTTCTCCCTTGCCGACTGCGTCCACGATCGGAGTGTTCTTGGGGTATTCGCGGACATCGTTGGCCATCATTCCGGCGAGCCAGTCCCGGGTCTTATTCTCGCCCCACAGGTGGCGCATCGCCGTGACCATGACCCTGAACGAGGCGTTTGTCGGCGCCCAACCTACCCGTCCCTTCCACTTGGGACCTGTCAGTTCCTCAACTGACATGGGCATTTCAGACTCATCGAGCTCGGAGTTGTAAACAAGGACGCGAGCCCTGACGGTGATGCCGACCCAACTGCCCTCGGAATCTCTGGCCCATTGGGGCACTGCGAGCACTAGGTCGGAAGGCAGGGGCTGAAACATGGACGAAAGCGCACCTAGAGCACCTGGTTCCTGAGACCAGAAGACGTCCGCAGGGGACCTCTCGCCCTCTTCCTGCAAAGTGGCAGCCAAAGCCGATGTTCCACCGTATTTGACCTGTACGTCTATGCCCGTTGCTTCCTGAAACTGCTTGATGACGGGGCCAACTAGCGACTCGCTCCTGCCTGAATAGACGACCAGTGAACCCGGATCCGCGCCGTTGATGGAGGTAGCGTCCACCGCCAGTTTAGCGGACGACGCGGCCGCCTCGGCAGCGGCCGCCGCGTCACGGGCAGCCACGCTCGCATCCTGTGCCGCAGTTGCGGCTGACTGTGCCGCAGCCGCTGCCTCCGCAATGGCAGGATCCTGTGACCCGCAGCCGGTAGCGATTACCGCCAACATCGCCGCCACCAGGATTGACAGAAGTGCTGCCCGAGTCATAGTTTACCTCACCATATCCGGGTTTTCGTCTGACATTAACGGCTGGCTGAGTATGGACTAATATCTTAGACGTGTCAACGCTAACTATTAAGTTTGTTTTTACTAATCAGTTGCGTCTGCACGCTTGCCCGAATAGAATCGTTTTGCGAATACGACAGTCAAACGACTCACCGGAGGAAACCGATGCTTGAGCACTTCAAAGTACCAGCTGACGAGGCAATCCACGTTCAGGAGGCGCCGCTGCGCGAGACGGTCGCGACCATTTTCAGGAAGATGGGCATAAGCGATGCCGACAGCGAGCTGGCAACAGACGTTCTCGTGATGGCTGACATGCGAGGAGTCGAGACACACGGAGTGTCAAACATGCTCCGGTCGTATGTCGCCGGATACGGCAGTGGGGAGTTGAACAACAATCCCAACTGGAGGATTACGCGGGAGACCCCGGCGACGGCCAACATAGATTCTGATCGTGGGCTGGGGATTATCGTCGTTCCGAAGGCAATGGAAATAGCGATAGAGAAAGCAAAGAACGTCGGCCTCGGCATGGTCACGATTCACAACTCACGTCACCTGGGGATGGCGTCGTACCACGCAATGATGGCGCTCGAGCACGACCAGATCGGCATGTGCGTCACATCGTGTCCCCCTGGCGTGCTTCCCACGTTTGGAGCCGAGCCGAGGCTGGGGACCAATCCCATCGCTGTGGCCGCGCCTGCAGACCAGGAGCCGCCGTTCGTGTTTGACGCTGCGACCAGTACTGTGGCAGGTAACAAGCTGGGCTTGGCGCGTCGCTTAGGCAACACGCTTCTCCCCGGTTGGGTGGCCGACTCCGATGGCGTGCCCCTTATGGAGGAGGTCGATCCGCCGGTGCCAGGGTACGAAGGTCGCGCGTCTTCATACCTGCTTCCGGTCGGTGGGACCCGGGAGTCAGGATCCCATAAGGGATACGGCCTTGCCTGTATAGTGGACATTTTGGGAGGTGTACTGTCCGGCGGCGGTTTCGGCGCAGTTCCCGGTCGTCCCAACTTTGGCCACATGGTGGCCGCGTACAACATCGAGGCGTTCATGGACACCGCCGAATTCAAGCGGACCATGGACGATTTTCTGAGGATGCTGCGCGAGACGCCGCCTGCTCCCGGTCACGATCGGGTGCTCTTTCCTGGACTTCCAGAGTCTGAGGAAGAAGCATTACGCGCCGAGCAGGGCATTCCGTTCCACCCTGAGGTGATCGAGTGGTTCCAGGACATCACGAGCGAGCTCGACATTCCGTATAACCTCACATAAAAGGTTTAACGGGGCCAGCACTCGGTCCTCAAGGCATTTCAAAATTTCGTGAGTCGGTCGAGGTCGGCTTGCGTGGATCTGCTCATGCAGTTAGCCAACACGAACTCCGCCACGTTCTTGGTCGCGGTCAGCCGGTTTAATCCTCAGCCTAGCTGATCGGGATCCACGTTCAGGGCATTGGACAGACCGTTTCCATGCGCGTCCGCCAGCTCCGAGACTGGTACAGTCAACAGGTCTCCGAACCTGAGATCTCTGCCAGTCACGTTACCGAGCTGCAGCCAAGGGACCGATGCCGTCTCGCAGGCTCTGCGCAGATCGACAAGGTCCTCTGGATTGAGCGTGGCGACGATCCTGGACTGCCCTTCGCCGAAAAGGGAGGCGTCCCACCTGTCACCAACGGTCGTGGTGATATCTGCTCCCAGATTGCCCATGACGGCACACTCGGCTACCGCGACAGCAAGGCCTCCGTCGGAACAGTCGTGGGCCGACTTGACTGTTCCCGTGCCGATGAGCCTCCGGCAGACCATTTGCACCGCAGTTTCGAGTTCCAAATCTATACGGGGTCGTCCGGCTACAAGACCGTGAAGCAGCTCCAGGCATTCGCTGCCGGCTAGGTCGGAAGCGTCGGTCTGCAGCGACGACCTGCCCAAAAGAACAATGGCGTCGCCTTCGTTCTTGAAGCTGACAGTGGCGTGGGCTGACACATCCTCGGTCAGCCCCAAAGCACCTACGACAGGGGTCGGGTATATCCCCTTACCTTGAGTCTCGTTATACAGACTCACATTGCCACTGACAACGGGGGCGTCGAAGAGGCGGCTGGCCTCGGCCATTCCAGCGACGGCCTGCTGCAGCTGGTAGTAGATCTCGGGCTTCTCCGGGTTGCCGAAGTTCAGGCAGTCGGTCAGCGCAATCGGGGTCGCACCTGTGCATGAGACATTGCGGCACGCCTCGGCTACGGCAATCATGCCTCCCACATAGGGGTCAAGGTAACAGTAACGGCCGTTTCCATCAGTCGAGACGGCCAGGCCTTTACTCGTGCCTTTAACACGGAGCAAAGCTGCGTCTCCGCCGGGAGGTACAACCGTGTTGGTCTGGACCTGGTGGTCGTATTGTCTGTAGATCCAGTGCTTGGAGGCTATGTTTGGAGATGCCAGTAGCGCCAGCAGCGCCTCGTCAGGGGACTCCGATGGTAGCGGCAGTGCATCAAGATCTCTCGTTTGCAGGCCGTCCAGCCACAGGGGCTTGACCGCTGGGGGTTCATACAGAGGAGGATCGGAGAGCAATTCGACCGGCACCTCTGCCTCAATCCGGCCACTCTCAGATATGGAGGCCAAGCCATCGTCCACTACCTCGCCAATGACGTCTGATCGTAGGTCCCATCTGTCGAAAATGGCTTTGACCTCCGGCTCACGACCTGGCTTCACCACGATCAGCATGCGCTCCTGCGACTCGCTCAGCATTACTTCGTATGGGGTCATGCCCGACTCGCGTCGGGGAACGGAGTCAATGTCGATACGAATGCCGACCCCTGCGCTGCTCGCGCACTCTATGCTTGCGCTGGTTAGGCCAGCAGCACCGAGGTCCTGTATTCCCACGACGGCGTCGCTCTCAGCGGCTTCCAGACATGCCTCGATCAGTACTTTCTCCAGGAACGGGTTGCCGACCTGCACCGTTGGTCGAAGCTCCCTCTCTTCTTCGAAAGTACGGGATGCCAGACCGGAGGCTCCGTGGATGCCATCGCGACCGGTATCAGCTCCTACGAGCATTAGCAGGTTGCCTGGGGCGCCCGCAGTTGCCCGACGGAGGTCTTCGTGTCGAAGTATGCCCACGCACATTGCGTTGACCAGGGGATTGCCTGAGTAGCTGCTTGAGAACTGGACTTCCCCGCCGACGTCAGGAACGCCAATGCAGTTGCCATACCCTGAGATGCCCCCTACCACGCCCGAGAATAGATACCGGTTGCGGCTGTCGGACAGCGGACCAAAGCGCAACGAGTTGAGCAGGGCGATAGGTCGGGCTCCCATGGCGAATATGTCCCTGACGATGCCTCCCACGCCGGTCGCGGCGCCTTCGTATGGCTCGATCGCCGATGGGTGGTTGTGCGACTCGACCTTCATGACGACAGCCAAACCAGCGCCGATGTCCACGACGCCCGCGTTTTCGCTGCCAAGAGAGACCAGCAGACGATCGCTGGCCGCGTTAAATTGCCGTAGAAGCGGCTTGGAGTGTTTGTAGCCGCAGTGTTCGCTCCACATCGATCCGAACAGGCCGATCTCAAGGTGGTTCGGCTCCCTGCCTAGTCGCTCTACGATAGCCTCATACTCGCCCTGAGAAATGGCGAGCTGGTCGAGAGTTTCCTGGGAGATGGGCAATCTCGATCTATCCTCCGGGAAAGCTGAAGTGCGAAGCGTTGCCTACGTCAGTCACGTGGCCGAGGCGTCCACGGGGCTGTTGGCTTCAACGATAGAGCGGAAGATTGCCAGACCATCAGTACCGCCCATTAGTGGATCGCAGCATCTCTCGGGATGGGGCATCATCCCCAGCACGTTGCCGTTCACGTTAGTAATGCCAGCTATGTTGCGAAGTGACCCATTCGGGTTTGCTTCAGTCGTGACGTTACCAGAGGGTTCGCAGTACCTGAACACCACCTGGCCGTTGGACTCGATGGCGTCCAGAGTCTCATCGTCGGCGAAGTAGTTACCTTCGCCATGAGAAATGGGCACTGCAAGGACATCGTCCTCTGCGCACTTGTTCGTGAACGGGGTGGAGATGGTCTCGACGCGGAGGTTGACCCACTGACAGCGGAACTGAAGGTGGTCGTTGCGCATCAGTACACCGGGAAGTAAACCTGCCTCGCATAGAATCTGGAAGCCGTTGCAGATTCCAATCACGAGGCCGCCACTGGCTGCAAACTCTTCGACGGACTTCATTATGGGAGAGAACCTAGCAATCGCTCCAGCCCGGAGGTAGTCTCCGTAAGAGAAGCCGCCCGGTACGATCAGGCAGTCTACCCCGGACACGTCGGCATCCTTGTGCCAGATGTAACGCGCCTGCTCGCCAAGATTGTCGGTAACTGCGGTAGAGCAGTCGCCGTCGCTCCAAGTACCCGGAAAGACGATGACTCCGAAATTCAACGGTGTGCCTCAGAAGTCGACGGGCAGTGCGACTGTATGTTCGGTTCAGGACTCATAGGCTACTGAGAATCTCCATTACGATAGCGTTGACCTCCCGGCCTTCGGCCCGGCCTCTGACCTGTGGCATGATCCTGCTCATAACCTTGCCCATGTCGCCTGGCCCTTCGGCCCCGACTTCGGTTACGACTTGGTGTACAAGCTCTGTGATTTCGTCCCGCGTCATCTGTTGGGGCAGATACTCAATGATGATCGCAAGCTCGGCCTGTTCCTTCTCGACCAGGTCGTTGCGGTTGGCCTCGGAAAACGCCTCGATGCTGTCACGACGCTGCTGCGCCTGCCTTGACAGGACCTGAATAACGCCTTGGTCATCGAGGTCGTCCTGGACGCGAATTTCCTGGTTTCTAATCTCTGACCTCATGTAGCGAATCACATCTCGGCGGAGGGTGTCCCTGTCACGCATTGCCTGCCTGAGGTCGTCTTCCAATCTGGACTTCATAGTCATGGTTCAAACCTGAATCCCGCTATTCACAGTTGTGAAGCAGCCTTCTTAATCGACTCAAGCGACCGCTTGCGGCCAAGGACCTCTAGCGACTCGAAAATGGGCGGCGACACCTTCTGCCCGGTGGTTGCAACTCTGAGAGTTCCCAGAAGCTGACCCACCTTGACACCAAGGTCGGCGGCCAGAGGTCGCAACAGACCCTCGATTGATTCCGTCTCGAAGCTCTCGATTTCAGAGAGGCCGCGGTAAGCAGCTTCCAATATCTGACGGGTGCCTTCAGGGTCCATGCCTCGCTGAACAACCTGCTCGGGGTCGACCTGTATGTCCTTAGAGAAGACAAACTTTACGAGAGGAGCGGCGTCTTCCAGGGTCTTGAGGCGTTCCCTGACAAGGGGGACTATGTCCGACACACGGCCGGCGTCAGGTTGGATGTCGAAGGCTGGGGGCGACTCTGCCCAGTACCGGGCGAGAGCTGACGATATACTGTCATCCGGCGAGTTCCGAATGTGCAGGCCGTTGAGCCAGGTAAGTTTGTCGGAGTCGAACACCGCGTCGGAACTCGAAACACGACGCAGGTCGAAGTTGTTGATCAGTCCTTCTGAAGTAAAGAACTCGGACTTGTCATCGAGGGACCATCCCAGTAGAGCAAGGTAGTTCATCAGCGCTTCGGGAAGGAAACCCATGTCACGATAGTCCATGACTGATGCCGCACCGTGGCGCTTGCTCAGCTTTGTCCGGTCTGGAGCCAGGATCATAGGCAGGTGGGCGAACTGCGGAATGTCCCAACCAAGTGCGGCGTATAGCTGAACGTGTCTCGGGACACTCGAGAGCCATTCCTTGCCACGCATGACGTGGCTGATTCGCATGTGATGGTCGTCGACAACCGAGGCGAGGTGGTAAGTCGGAAAGCCGTCCGATTTGAGCGCCACGAAATCATCGTACAGCCGGTTCTCAAATTCAATATGTCCAAAGACGACATCGTCGAGCGCCGATAAGCCATCGTCAGGCATTCGGAAGCGTATGACGGGGCTGTGGCCCTCAGACTCCAGGCGCTCCGCTTCGGTAGCGGACATGTCCAGGCAGTGGCGGTCGTAGCCGATCGTATCGGCGCCGGACTCCTCTTGGTCACGCCTGACTCGATTGAGCCGTTCGGGCGTGCAATAGCAGCGATAAGCGTGTCCCGCTTCGACCAAGTTGTGAGCCACCTCGTGATAGAGAGGGAGCCGCTCGGACTGCACATAGGGAGCCACGGGGCCACCGATGTCTGGTCCCTCGTCCCAGTTCAGACCCACCCACCGAAGAGAGTCGAGCATAGCTTCGACAGCGCCTTCCGTGCGCCGACTCTGGTCGGTATCTTCCACACGGATCATGAACGAACCGCCATGCCTTCGCGCGAACAGCCAGGCGAAGATCGCAGTCCTGACATTTCCGATGTGAGGATTGCCAGTTGGGCTGGGTGCGAATCGGACTCTTACCTGCTCTGTCATGTGGACCGCATTTCCTAGCCTTCGACTTCGTCAAAGTCAGCGACGTGTGTTGGAATTCTAGCACCAATGACGGGGCGGCTAACAACTGGAACAGGCTACCTACAAGGCGAGTTAGGTATAGCGAGACTGCCGCGGGTCCATGCCACGGGCACGATCTTCGGTGTGCAGGAGGCCTCGCGTCGGCTACGTCCTCATCTGCGGGAAGAGCACTACTTCCCGGATGTTCCGCTGACCTGAGAGAAGCATAGCCAGTCTGTCCATGCCCATACCGAGTCCGCCTGTCGGAGGCATACCGTATTCAATCGCGGTGAGGAAATCTTCGTCGAGCCTGTCCCACTCCTCCTCAGGAAGCTCTGCCCGGAACTCTTCCTGCTCCTCGAAGCGAGCGCGCTGGTCCACGGGATCGTTAAGCTCAGTGAACGCGTTGGCAATCTCCATTCCAGCGGCGAACGCCTCGAAACGCTCTACGAGCTGCGGGTCGTCAATCGTGCGCTTGGCAAGTGGGGACACCTGGACCGGATAGTCAATCAGGAACGTCGGCTGAATCAATCTCGGCTCCACAGCAGATGAAATGAGCTTGTCCACGAGTCCGGCCCAGCTAACCTGATTCTCGACTGCAATGCCGGCTCCATACATCGCGCTCTTCAAACTGTCGACAGTCTGGTGAGCCAGAATATCTATACCTGTGTGTTCCTCGATCTTCTCGACGAGCTTCACGCGCGGCCACGGAGGCGAAAAATCTATGGTCTGGTCTCCGTAGCTAACAGCGGTGCTCCCAGCCACTTCGTTTGCGACCGTACTGACCAGGTCCTCGACCAGCACCATTACGTCGTTATAGTCGGCGAAAGCCTCGTATGACTCCATTGTGGTGAATTCTGGGTTGTGGTTGGCGTCAATGCCTTCATTACGGAAGATTCGGCCGATCTCGTATACTTTTTCCAGGCCTCCAACGATCAGTCTCTTCAGGTGCAGTTCCGTCGCGATCCTCAGGAAGAGGTCGCGGCTGAGGGCGTTGTGATGTGTTTCGAACGGGTGAGCCATACCGCCGGCCGCAACCGGTACAAGTACCGGCGTTTCGACTTCCATGAATCCGCGTCTCTCCATGAAACGCCGGATAGCACTAACCATGCGACTGCGTAGCACCGCAATACGGCGTGCCTCCGGGTTGGAGATTAAGTCGAGATAGCGCTGTCGATAGCGGATTTCAGTGTCCGTGAGGCCGTGCCACTTCTCAGGCAGAGGGCGAAGAGACTTGCACAGGACAGTGACCCCGCTGGCCTGAACGGTAACTTCGCCGGTGCGAGTGCGAATCATCTGGCCGGTCACACCGATCCAGTCCCCGATATCGAGGTCGCGGAGCGTCGCGTAGTCGTCTCCAAGCACGTTACTGCGAAACATAGCCTGGATGCTGCCTGATCCATCGAGGACATCGCAGAAAGTAACTCGCCCCATGCCTCGCATTCGCGTTATTCTGCCACCGATCGAAACCTGGTCGAGATCGAATTCGTGGTCCCCGGAAAACTCGGCCGACTCGAACTGCTGGACGGCGTTGGTTGCTGTATGAGTCCGTTCATAGGTGCGAGGATAGGGATCAATGCCCCTGTCTCGGAGGTTTTGTGTCTTCTCTAGGCGGACTCGGACCAACTCGTCAGACGGGAGTGGCATTTCTAATTGTTCTCCTCTAATCGAGTGTGCAAGTCACTACCGGAGGACCCGGTCGTCCATCAGTTTCGGCTCTTCCGGGCCCTTCACTCTACGGCGACGATTGTCAGAGTTTGAACACCTGAAGGCGTTTCCACATCCACTACGTCCCCTACCCTTCGATCCAGAAGGGACTGACCGACCGGAGATTCATTCGAGATCTTGCCTTCAAGTGGACTCGCTTCTGCACTGCCAACAAGCTGATAGTTCCTGTTCTGGCCGCGCTCTGTCTTTACGGTAACTGCGGAGCCAAACTGCACCTGGTCCTCATTGTCGGGACTTCTCTCAGCCACTACAGCGTTAGTGAGAATCTGCTCGAGGTCCCTGATTCGGCCCTCGACAAACGCCTGCTCGTTCTTCACTTCCTCGTACTCAGCGTTGTCGACGGTGCCGCCACCCTCCGTCGCCTGATGGATTCGCGAGGCGACATCGGGGCGCCGGACAGTGCGAAGCTCATGTAGCTGCTTTTGAAGTTGGTCGCGACCTTGAGGGGTGAGGTATTGTTGGCGCTGAGTCACGTAAAGAGCTCCGACATAACCAAAACGACTGAGAGTCGATTCACACTTGAGATCCTCTCTCAGCCGCTTCAGTACATGTTACAGGCACTGAATAACTATGTAAATTGAAACGCGCCCGTAGGCGCGATGATATATACTCCCACGGACTTGGTCTCGGCCATGTTGTCTCTTGGCGCGTGCGCTCGTTACCGCCGTACGTGCCCCATTTGAGGCCGGTCAGGGACGTGTGCGTAGATGAAGTCACAAGCAGTCAGGTACAGAACTGAGGGCTGGTTATGAGTCAGACCAACGACAGGCCGGATGTCGTGATAATCGGCGCAGGAGCATCTGGTGCGGCTTTCGCGTGGAGCTTGGCGAAAGACGGATTCAGCGTTCTGTGTCTTGAGCAGGGCGGGTGGACAGATCCGTCGCAGTACCCGTCGAACCAGCAAGACTGGGAGATACATCGACAGACCGACTACAATCCAGACCCGAATTTCAGGGGTCTACCGGAGGACTATCCTGTTAATGACAAGGACTCACCGATCGCTCCCCTTATGTACAACGCGGTCGGCGGCAGCACGATCCACTGGAGCGCCCACTTCCCCAGGTTTCATCCATCGGACTTCAGGACCAAGACACTTGACGGCGTTGGGGACGACTGGCCGGTTACTTACTCGGAGCTAGAACCCTACTTCGACACCAACGACAGGATCATGGGCGTCGCGGGAATGACCGGGGACACAGCTTACCCGCCGAAGTCGGAGCGTCAGACGCCTCCGATCCCTCTCGGCACGCTTGGACAAACGATGGCGAACGGTTTCGACAAGCTGGGCTGGCACTGGTGGCCATCCGACTCGGCCATACTGACTGCTCCATACGATGGACGCGCCGCATGCAACAACTGCGGCCCCTGCGACATCGGGTGCAGCCGGCGAGCCAAAGCTTCGACGGACGTCACCTACTGGCCCAAAGCGCTGGCAATGGGAGCGCAGCTCAAGACTCGCTGCCGGGTCAGGGAGATAACGGTCAACAAGGACGGGTTGGCCGAAGGGGTGATCTATTACGATCCAGAGGGCCGGGTGCGGGAGCAGAAGGCCCGCGTCGTCGTGCTCGCGTGCAATGGGATCGGCACTCCACGTCTGCTGTTAAATTCGACTTCTGCCGCATTTCCGGACGGGCTGGCGAATTCGACTGGATTAGTGGGCAAGAACCTCATGTTCCATCCGTACTCGATGGTCACTGGCGTATTCGAAGACATGCTAGAGGGATACAAGGGACCAATGGGCGCGAGCATAGTCAGCCAAGAGCACTATGAGACCGACCTGTCACGAGGGTTTGTGCGGGGCTACGCTTTCCAGGTTGCCAGGGGCACGGGGCCAGTTTCGACCACCCGTGGCGGCGCGGGCGGGCGCAGGATCCCGTGGGGTGAGGGACATCACGCTGCGCTGGCTGAGCGCCTTGGACGTACGGTAACCATTGCGGTGATCGGTGAAGACCTGCCCGAGCTTCACAATGAGGTCACACTCGACGACGAGTTGACCGACAGCAATGGCATTCCGGCACCCAAAGTTAGCTACGCGCTCAGCGAAAACAGCCGAAAGATGATGGACCATGGAATAGGGACTGCAACGGCCGTCCTGGAGGCTGCCGGAGCGCATACCGTAACCGCGAACCCTTTGCTGCGACCGGCCGGCTGGCACCTGCTAGGCACTGCCAGAATGGGCACAGACCCCGGTAGCAGCGTGGTCGGCAGATCGGGACAGGCCCACGACGTGAAGAACATGTTTGTGATAGACGGCAGCGTTTTTGTGACGGCAGGAGCGGTCAATCCGACCTCCACTATTCAGGCAGTCGCGCTCCTAATGGCGGACGAGTTCAAGCAGAACGCCAGGCATCTTCTGGACCAGAAGGCGGGAGGATAGAGTCATGGCCGTTTTCCTGAGTCCTCAGCAGAGAGAGCTGCTGGACGCTATTCTTGACCGCCTGATTCCGGCTGCGGGCAATTTGCCTGGCGCAGGACAGGCTGGCGCCGCTGACCACATCGACGGTGTGGCAGGAGGCTCGGCTCGGATGGCGAGGTTGTTCGCCGCCGGACTGCGTAGCATCGAGTCGGCTGCCGCAAGGCGCGGGTCCAGCTTCGTAGAGATGACCGGCGATCAGCAGGACGAAATACTCAGGAGCGTTGAATCCAACAAGTCGGCATTCTTCGAGACGCTGCTAATGCACACGTACAACGGGTACTACTCCAACCCTGCGGTCGTCGAAGCGCTGGGACTGGAGCCCCGGCCGCCGCAGCCACGAGGCCACGAAGTTGCATTTGGAGACTTCAGCTCCTTGGAGGCCGTCCAGTCCCGAGGTCAGGCTTACAGGGACGCGTAGGCTCCAGGGCCTCTGCCTAGTATCCCATGCGGCCTTCGCGTGCCAACCAGGCGAACTGCTGGGGTCGTCGGCTTGCGCCAGGGTCCATGATGACGTTTACAAGGGCTGCCTTGCCCGAGTTGAACGCCCTCTCTAATGCTGGACGGATCTCGTCGGGCTGCTCGACGTACTCGCCGTGCCCCCCGAACGCCTCCATCATCAGGTCGAACCTCATGCTGGGCGTGAAGTCGTTTGGATTCTCCTCGCCATCCACGTATTGACGCACCCACTTATCTATGTTGGCGTTCTGGAATACCACCCAGACAATCGGCAGCTTGAATCTTACGGCTGTCTCGATGTCCATGCCGTTGAACCCGAATGCCCAGTCGCCCTGCAAGCAGATCACAGGCTTGTCCGGGTGAACGACCTTTGCGGCAATTGAAAAAGGCACACCTACTCCGACACACCCCGCGACGCCGGCGTCGACACGCTGCCTGGGATTCCATACAGGAATAACCTGGCGCGAAATGTCCATGGTGGAAGCGCCGTCGGCGACCAGGATTGAGTCCTTCGGAAGGTAGTCTCGAATCTCCTTGAGAATCCGATAGTAGCCCAGCGGCATTGTCTCTGCATTTAGCATGGGTTCGATCGTTTCGGCGTTCTGTGCAGATTTCTCCTGGAGCCCTCCAAGCCAGGGGGTCTCACCGTACTCCACAGGGGAAGTTTCGAGCGCATCCACGAGTTGCCCTATAATCATCTTTGCGTCACCAACCAAACCGACATCTGCAGCGTGGTTGGTTCCGATCTCCTCAGGATCGATGTCGACCTGTATCAGCTTGTAGTCCTCAGCGAACCTGGGTGGTTGTCCAAAGTGGAAGATCCAGTTCAGCCGCGCTCCCACGAGGACGACGGTGTCCGCACCCTGAAGCGCTTGAGTGCGCGCCGCCGAGACGTTCATGGGATGGTCAGGCGGCAGGACGCCGGCACCCATAGGCGATGTCAGGAATGGTATCTGGGTCTCTTCAACGAACTGGAGCAACTCGTCCTCTGCCCAAGACCAAGCGGCCCCCTTGCCCACTATGAGAAGCGGGCGCTCGGCCTGTCTGAGGATGTCCAATGCCTCACTGATCTTGTCTGGTTCGGCAAGCGGCCTCGAGGGCTCGGGCGCGGGCACAGGAATAGGAACCTCTGAGTCGTCCACCGACCCAGAGATCATTTCGGCAGGAAGATCAAGGTAAACAGGGCCCGGCCGACCAGCAACGGCTTTGCGAATGGCTATGTTGATGAGTGTCGGAATTCTCTGGATCGACTCGGCTGCGTATGCCCACTTGCACAGCGGCCCAGTGGACTCCACCTGTGCCAGCTCCTGGAAGTCGCCCATATTCCTGCGTCGCAGCTCTGCCGACCCACCGATCACCAGCATGGGCCAGCAATTGACCTGCGCATTCGCGATTGCGGTCAGAGTGTTAGTCTGACCCACTCCAGAGGCAGCTATGCAGACTCCGACACCACGAGTGAAGTAGGAGTGAGCCTGCGCGGCCATTGCCGCCGCTTGCTCGTGTCGTACCGAAATAACGCGCAGACCGACCTCGGCACAGCCGTTGACGATAGGCCCAACGGGATCTCCGGGCAATGTGTAAACGGTGTCGATCCCCTCTCGCCTGAGTGAGTCCACCACCAGTTCCGCACCGGTTATGTCTGCCATCCCGTTCGTCTCCTTGTGTTGTGATTCAATCGACGCGGCAATTGTATCTTGAGGTCTGGCAGTGTCAAGCCACGCGCCAGTGGTAGTATGTGCAGGTACCCAACACCAGGAAGAGGAGAGTTAAGTTGGTTGACAGCTACGTACCTTCGTTCGTTTGGAGAAACCCGACACGAATCGTCTATGGCCCCGACGCACTGGACCAGATGCCTGACGAAGTAAGCCAAGTGGCCGGAAACGGGGCAAAGGTGTTTCTAGTCACGGGGAGAACGTTCCTGAGAACGAGCGGTATACTACAGAGGGTTATGGATTTGCTCGCGAACTTCGAGGTCGTACTGCATGACCGTGCCGACCCGTTTCCTACTCCCGTTGATGCCGATGATGCCGCTACGTCTTGCAGGGAGTCAGGAGCGAGTCTGGTGCTCGGAATCGGAGGAGGCAGTGCGCTGGACCTGGCAAAGGCGGCGGCAATTCTGGCCACTCACCACAGACCAGCGAAGGAATACTCAACTCGTGCCGCGCAATTGGAGCGGCCCAGCCTGCCCTTCATAGCGGTGCCTACAACGTCAGGCAGCAGCAGTGAGGTGACGTCCGGGTCGGCGCTGTGGGACTGGGACTCACACTCTCAGTTCGGAATGGGCGATGTCAGGATGTTTCCAACAGTTGCCATTGTCGACCCGAAACTTGCGATGACGATGTCGCAGACGCTGGTAGCCAACACTGGTTTCGATGCCTTCACCAGTGCATTCGAAAGTTACTGGAACGTGCAGTCCGAGCCAATCTCTGATGCGTATGCACTGGAGGTAATGAGGCTGTATTCAGAGAATCTCGTGCGGTCGGCCATCCAAGGGGATCTGGAATCACGGTCAGCGTGCGCGCTCGCAGCGACAATGTCAGGCGTCGGGTACAGCAACAGCACTCCGAACGCCTGCCACGGAGTAGGCAGTCCGCTGACGCTGTACTGGCGTGTGGAGCACGGGCAGTCTGTCTCTATTACGTTGTCGTCTTTCCTGAGATGGTCTGCCCCGGCGATAGCTGACAGGATGCCGGCGCTGCTTTCCGCGCTGGGAGTATCCAGCGTGGACGAGGCGTGCGACAAGATCGAGCGGATCATGGCCGACAGTGGGCTTGAGACCCGGCTATCGGGGCTGGGAATCGACGAAGGCGACATTGACAAGATCGTAGAAAAGACTCGATGGGACCGGCTTGCCCTGCTACCAAAGCCGATGGACAAGGACGACTTGAGGACTATGCTGAAGGGAATACTCTAGACAGGCATCTTCTCCGAGTCCTCCTCCGCACTGAAAAGGGTCTGCGGTCGGCCGCCGGTGAGCAGCCAAGCGCAGACCCAATTGTGACACCACGGCCCGCGACTAAGCGTCAGCCTCAGGCTCTTCTTCCAAGAGCTGGCGTAGCTTTTCGCGGGCCTCACGTATGACGCGCGTCTGCGCGGCGATTTTGTCGAATAGGTCGGACCTTGCCTTTACGCCCTCGCCTATTAGGAACGCTGCCGCCTCCGAGCGGCTGTTGGTGACACCGGAGTCGACGAGCTCGTCCAAACTCTCCAGGCTGTCCTTGCTGAGCCGGACCATCACGACGCTGTCTCTTGTAGTGCGCACCGCGTTGATGGAGTCTCGAATCGAGCCGCCGACCGTCGAGGCGACGTCCCTGCCCTTTCCGATGGCGTCGCGGACCGCCTTGTCTACGTCGTCGAGGTCGTCCAGGGAGATAGTTATCGTCCTAGTCCGAGCTCTGGATTGCTCAGGCTGCTGGTCACTTACTTCCTCTTGGCTGTTGCCATTCTGATTCACTATGCTACTCCTTGCAGTCTATCATCATTACATGTAAGTGTAACATTCTGCATTGCGTTACGCAATGCAGAATGGTGCCCTGTAGGGGCGTGGGGAGGCCTACCCAACTGCCTGGATTCTTGGTGACTAGACCTTGTAACAGGCGGCGAACTGTCCCGCGCCCTTGTCTTCGAGCGGTGGGTGTCTGTTGTCTCGGCAGAACTCATCTGCGATGGGACACCGGTCATAGAAGCGACAGCGTTCTGGAGGGTCAACCGGCGTGGTCACGCCTCCCCTGATGTCAACAGGCTCACGTGTCGACCCCGGAACGGGCACGGGGACGGCTGACAGAAGGGCCTTCGTGTATGGGTGCAAGGGGTTGCGGAGAAGTTCTTCGGTCTCTCCTACTTCGACGATCTTGCCCAAATACATGACAGCAATTCGGTCGCACATGTACCGGGCTACGGCGAGGTCGTGTGTGATGTACAAGTAGGTGACGCTAAGCCGTGTCCCGAGACTCTCCATGAGGCGCATAATGCCGGTCCTAACGGAGACGTCCAGCATCGAAGTAGGCTCGTCGGCTACGAGGAAAGTCGGCTCAACTACTAGTGCCCTGGCGATGACTACCCGCTGTCTCTGCCCGCCGGAGAGTTCGTGCGGATACCTGAACAGGAATGTCGCGGGCGGTGAGAGTCCGACCATCCCCAGTATGTTGGACACACGTTCAAGACGCTCGGCAGGCCCACCTATGTGCTGCACATTGAGTGGTTCTGATATGGCGTCGAAAACAGTCTGTCTTGGATTCAGGGACTCGTACGGGTCCTGAAAGACCATTTGGGCCTTTCTTCTAAAGACCTTGAGGGCCCCTCCTTTCAGGGTCGCAATGTCTTCCTGTTGTCCCGACCGGTCGTCAAAAATGATGTGTCCAGAGGTGGGATCGATCAGGCGGACGAGCATCTTGCCTGTCGTGGTCTTGCCGCATCCGGATTCGCCAACGAGACCCAGACTTTCGCCAGCCATAAGGTCGAACGACACGTTGTCTACAGCATGAACGAAGCTCTTCTGTCTTGAGAACCATCCTTGCGACACTGGGAAGAGCTTTGTAAGCGCCCGGGCAGTTACAAGTGGTCGGGTTTCGGGCCGTTCGCGTCCTTCCGCAGTCGCGGCTCCTGTGTTAACCATCGAGTGGGTTCCAGCAGGCAGCCCAGTGCTCTCCCCGGTTGACTATGGGCGGGGCTGTGACCCGGCACTCATCCGTCGCGTAGGCGCAGCGGGGACTGAACCGACATCCCGGGGGCGGGTCAGTCAGATCGGGAGGCTCCCCCGGAAGGGTCACCAGGTCGTGCTTCTCGCCCTTCACACTTGGGAAGGCAGACATGAGGGCGTAGGTGTACGGATGGATTGGATTACGGTAGATCTCGGCCGTTGGGCCGTACTCGACGATCTTGCCGGCGTACATGACACCAACCACGTCGCTAACTTCGGCGATCACTGCCATGTCGTGCGAGATGTAGATCATGCTCATGTCGAGCTGGCGCTGGACTTCCTTCATTTCGCGGAGAATGCGGTCCTGAACGATCACGTCAAGCGCCGTTGTGGGCTCATCGGCGATGACCAGGTCAGGTTCACATGCCAGCGCCATCGCGATCACGGCGCGCTGTTTCATCCCTCCACTGTACTCGTGAGGGTAGCGCTGCATGAACTCAGGGTCGAGTCCCACGAGATCGTAAAGTCCGCGAACTCTCGCGATCGAGTCGTTACGCGCCTGTCTGTAGTGGGCTTCCAGCGCCTCGACTATTTGATCACCAACTCGATAGACGGGGTCGAGCGAGTTCATGGCCGCCTGGAATACCATTGAGATTCGGTTCCAGCGGTACTCCCTCATCTCTGACTCGCTTAGTGGCACGAGATCCACGCCGTCCAGAACAACTTTGCCGCTCTTGAGCAAAGCATTGTCGGGAAGGAGCTTGAGAAGCGAAGTCGCTATTGAGGACTTGCCGCAACCGGACTCACCCACCAGCCCCAGGGACTGGCCTCGTTCGACTGAGAACGATACCCCATCAACTGCCCGCACGGGTCCCGCCCGGGTCATGTAGTGCATAGTGAGGTCTTCGACGGTCAGCAGCATAGTGATTCTCAGCGGCGTCTGAGTCTGGGATTTACAACTTCGTCCAACGCCCTGCCGACCAGGTAGAAGGATGAGCACAGCAGCGTGATCGACAGACTGGCTGGAAATATCAGCCACCAGTATTGTCCGACCTGAAGCAGGTAACCAGCGGACTCCGTAGTGTGGATCATCAGTCCCCAGCTCATCCGAACGTCCAGTAGACCCAGAAAGCTCAACACCGCCTCCGAGAAGATCGCGCTGGTGACCGTAAACATCATGTACAGGAACGAAAGTGGGAGCAGATTGGGTACGACGTGCACTAGGATGATATGGAGTGGGCCTCCACCGGCAATCCTGGCGGCCTCGATGTAGGGCTTTGACACCACGGACAGGGCCTGCGACTTCAGGACAACTCCCACTCCTCCAAAGCCGGACAGGATGCCTATGATTATCGCCAATTCAAAGTGTTCCACACCGATGAGGGCGCTGAGCACGACCAGCACACTTATGGCCGGCATCATGATCATGATGTCGGCGAATCTCATCAGAAGAGTGTCCACCAGACCTCCGAAATACGCTGAAACGGCTCCCACCGTTGTGCCTATAGTGACCGTCACTATGGCGGCGAGGAGACCAAGCAGGAACTCGGAGCGCGCGCTGAACATGAGCTGGCTGAGGATGTCCCTTCCCAGTGGGTCGGTACCCAGCGGGTGGCTCAGGCTCGGGGGAGCAGGCTGCCTCGTTTCACCAAGCGCGTACCCGATAACCGGGTCGTACACCTGCTCGTCCCAGACGGTCCTCATCAATACAGGATGGGCGGTCGCCAGTAACGCGTAGAAGAGGATGATGACCAAACCGACAAGCCCGATCCTGGCCCCAATGAAGAGGCTCCAGTTCTCCCGGAGGCTGCGAGACGCAAGACTGAGCCTGACTCTCCAAAGGGCCGCCGGAACCTCGGGTTGAGAGCTCTGGACCGTCATCAGTACCTGATCCTTGGGTCTAGAAACACATACAGGACATCGGCCACAAGGTGCGCGATGAGAACGAAGATTCCCACAAAGACGAAGGCTCCCACGGCCAGGGGCAGGTCCTCGGACAGGGCCGCGGACACCAGCGTCTGGCCCATGCCGGGCCACGAAAAGATGGACTCGATGATTATCCCGCCGTCGACAGCGAAAGCCAAGCTGAACACCAAGCTGGTGACGACGGGTAGCAGCGCGTTGCGGGCCACGTGTTTGTCTCGCACGTCTCTCTCTGGGAGACCCTTGGCCCTCGCCGCCATCACGAAGTCCTCCCGCATGGTCTCGAGCATACTGTTTCGTGTCAGCAGCATGGTCCCCGCAAAGCTAATCAAGGTTAGCGTTCCAACGGGAAGAACCATATGCTTGACGATGTCCCAGGCGAGATACCCTATGCCTGACGCGAGCCAGACGGCAATTATCGCCAGCACCGTTACAGGGATACAGGCCAGGCGGACCAATTTCGTACTACGCCCTCTCCACCTGGCAGTTACGAGAATCACTATGAGGACTGCAATAGAAGCCACCGTCGCCGTGACAATCATCTTAAGGAAGACGGAATTGGCATCGACCGTGGCGTCTCTCCAAAGCACGGGATCGAGAAACTTGCCAATGGGAAACCACCCGGCCTTGAATGAGAACAGCCAGATCATCATGAGCGCGAACCACGGAGTGAAGACGGTGTAGAGGGTTACCCCTCCGATGGTGCCCGCGTATTCAGTCCACCCTCCCCTTCGCCACGCGATTATCTTACCTAGGGCAAAGCCAAGGTAGAACGAAATCACCGTAGCGGTCGCGAAGAGTACGATTGTCCTCGGTAAGCGCTCCTTGATGACGTCGGCGACAGATCTGGGGTAGTGACTGAAGGAGATCCCGAAGTTGCCGGTAAAGGTGTTCTTTATGTGGACCAGATACTGCTTCCAGAGCGGTTCGTTAACGCCGAACAGGTCCTGCAGCCGCTGCCTTGTCTCAGGCGGGACATCAGGATTAAGCGCATAGAAGTTGGTGACGTCTCCCGGTTGAGCATTCACGACGAAGAACACAAGCGAGAGGAAGACGAAGAGGGTCACCAGAATCTGGATCGACCTCGTCAGCAGATATCTAGCCATCGTTTCGTCCGTCCGTCAGTCCAATAACGCCACTCGGTCTACGACACGAACTAAGCAATACCAAGAAATCACCACATTAGCCACTGTGGCTGTGGGATAAGACACGCATACAGATTGAGAGGCGAGCGTGCTGGTTACTTGATTACGACAGCCTGCTGCATACCACCCTGCTGTTCGATTCCGCCGAGTACATCGGTATAAGGAAATTCGATCCTTGATGGTCGGTAGGCATCCAGTTTGGGAGTCGTAAACAGTGTCACATAGGGAAGCTCTTCGGCCAGCAGGGCCTGTAGTTGGAACACCTTCGCGCGAGCCCCTTCTATCGTGGTCTCGGACAACAGGCCCAGCGCCTGCTCGTCGAACATGTCGTTAGCGTACCCGCCCCAGTTGTACCCGTCGCCGATCTCCGGAGAGTGCCTGCTGTGGAAGAAGTTCTCCAGGTAATCCGGGAAGATGCTCAGTCCCCAGCCCAGCATCCACATGTCTAGGTCCTCGGCCACCGTATCGCTGAATAGCTCGTCCACGATGACGTTGAATCCGGTCAGTTTGGCGCGGACAGGAATGCCAATGTCGTTCAGCCATCGCTCAATCCAAATGGCGAACGTCGAACGCATTGGATCGTACCCGGCACTTGGCGCAAGTAACGTCATGTCCGGCACCGGAGAGCCGTCGGGCATCTTGAGTCCCTTGCCGGGTTGGGAGACGAAGTTGCCGTCCTCGCTGATCTCCGGCTCCTGCTCGTAAGTGAAACCCGCGCTCGTGAGAAGCTCTACGGCCTGGGCCAGACGCTCTCCACGGGTCATGTTCTGACCGTACTTAGGCACGTCCGGGTTGTGCCAGAAGCCGTTGCCCTCCGGCACCATTGCGTACACAGGAATTGCGGCGTCCTGAAGTATCGTCCTCGCTACGAATTCCTTGTCTATCACTGTTGCGACAGCCTGGCGAAACTCCTTGATGTCCATCGGCGGTTTACGAACGTTGAATCCAAGGTAACGCACACCGTTGTTGGGATTTGTCACTACTTCCAGGTCCTGAGCACTCTGGACGCGGTCCAGAAACCCTTTTTCGAGACCCAGCGGATTGAATACGTAATCGATATCACCCTTGGCCAGAGCCAGAATTGCGGCATCCTGATTGCCGTAGATGCTGAAAATCTCGGACTCGACGTGTGGACCGACCGTGTACTCAAGAGACTTTGGGCCCTCGGCAGCCCCGTAGTAGGTAGCGTCGAGACCAGTCCGGGAATTCGACTCCGAGTAAGCTCCACTTTCATAAAGTGAGATGACAGTCCCCATGCTGTAGTAGTTCGAGTCGGTGTCGTTCTCGAAGAATGCGCCCGGCTCCCACTTGCCATACACAAAACCACCCAACGTCGGCTCGCCATCGGGAACGTGGGCGAATAGCGCCTCAAGCTGTTGCTCAACCTCGCCGGCTTGCTTTGCCTCTTCGACAACCGGCATCCAGTAGTGCTCCGCGAGCACGGGCATGAAGCCGAGACCGAACTGCCAGACGCTCAGACCTGGCGTCTGTGGATCGCCATCAGCATTAGTTGTCTTGAAATACACTTTCAGTCGGTGACTGTCCAGCGCCTCCACTCGATCGAGAAATGCCGGGTCTACCGCCGCCGCCCAATTCGATCCGAGCTGCATATCGAGCACTGTGTTTACAGTGAATGCAAAGTCGTTGGCGTCGAGTTCTTCGCCGTCGCTCCAGCTGACACCCCTCTTCAGCGGCACTTCAGCCGTCCAGAACTCCGTTCCTCCCACAGACTCCTTCTTCAGAGGAGTGGGAAAGTCCTCCGCCAGTGAAGGCACCCAATCGAAACGCTGGTCAGAGTATCCGTAAAGAGAACCCGAAATGCCGCCCAGAACGTACTGAGTCCAGACCGACCCACCAGGGCCGCCATAATAGTTCCAGAAGTTTCTGGTAATGGGTTCCTCAAATATGCCCATCTGATAGATTGCCGGACCAGCCATAACTTCAGGGACCGGAGTCGGTTCCGGCTCTTTCACGACCTCTACGATCTTCTCTATTTCGACGGTCTTGACTACTTCAACTGTCCGGACAACTTCAACGGGAACCTCTTTGGTGACTTCCTTGATGATAGTCTCCGGCTCGGCGTCGTCCCCGCACGCAACAGCAACAGTAGCGAAGAGTGCAGCAAGGGCCAGGAAAGCGATTGTCAGGTTTGTTACTCGAATCACCGCGCAACCTCACGCTTGTATGAGTTTAATTCCATCCAGTGTGGGCGGGTAGGTTTGCATACGCTCATATATCTGTCAAATTGGGCAACAGCCCCATTCGTTAGTGGGTCCAGGCGAGCAAGGCATTTCATGGGCGAGCGGTAGGCATACGGGACGCATGATAGAATGCGGCCAGCCTAAGATAGGGGTCGGCATTGAGATTCGAGGCGCCTCTGGAAGCCCAGCTAGTAGAAGAGCTTTTCGAGTTCTGGTTGCCTATATTCGGTCTGCCCAACGACCTGAATCCCGAGACGCTGCTTGGCTTGGAGAATCCCCAGTCTTTCATTTCGGCCTACACCAGGAAGTTGGGCGACGAAATGGCAGGCACATGTCTGGTCATCCGGTCACAAGTCATGCCTGATCTGGGCGGTTTTAGCGAGGTGGCCACGAGCCCGGACGCGAGACGCACCGGTATCGCCACGGCGCTCTCCCAACAGGCGAGAGACGACTTCAGGGATCGCGGAGGGAAGGCTCTCTTTCTGGGTACAGTCAATCCTGGCGCGGCAAGAATTTACTTCAGATTGGGCTGGCGGAAGCTCGCGGGCGCTAACGTCATGCTCAACGTGATGAACGGAGATTCCCCGGAAGAGTTCATGCTCGATTTCTTCCGCGACCTGGGACCTGCAGAAGTGGGTATCGCCTCGCCTGGTGATCGAGTGCCGATGATACCTGTGCTCCTGACGCCACATGATTGGCAAGTATTGGACCTCAACATAGGAATGCTATCTACTCGCTACGTTGTACAAGACTCCTGCCTTGGTCTGTACCGCCGGTACTCGGCTCTGGCGAGTGACGGACAGGGATCGTGGTTCTGCGCTCGCACCAGTCTTGGACACGTAGTTGGAATTTCGAGTGCCGTACTCGACAGCGGATGCCGAGTCGACGGGTTCGCTCACCGTGAATACGCGAGTTCATGGGAGGAGCTGATCAGATCGGCGATTGATTGGGGCGCAGCCAGGAACGCTTCCCCCGTCTGGACTACCGTGTCTATCGAGGACAAAGAGAAACTGTCTCTGTTCGAATCATTCGGATTCAAGGGCATGGGATCGGGAGGGTCGGTCGACTTTGGCAGCAGACACGTAGGAGCAATTCGTCTCGAGCTGGCTTGACGCCCATCTATTGATCGAATCTGGGGAGGTAGGATTTCTGCTGCCCTCAGTAACCCAGCGTTCCGAGGTATATCGCCTGATTCATGGATCGAGTCCCACACTCAGATCAGTCTGCCGAGGGTAGTCCTGCGTCGGAATCCTCGCGAGCAACTGGTCGGAGTTCGGCGAAGGGCCGCGGGCGTACCAGGGGCATCTCGCGAGATCTCACCAAGGGAAGCATCCCCGGTAACCTGTGGTACCTGGCATGGCCGCAGGTAGCCGAGAGCTTCCTCAGTGTTGTGGACCAGCTTGCCGACCTCGTCTGGGCCGGAAGGATCGGGTATCAGGCGATTGCCGGCCTCGGAGTGGCACAGACGTTCCTGATGATGCTGATGACGGCACGAATGGGACTGGATGCTGGAATGCGATCGATGATTTCGCGCGCAGTGGGCGCGAGGCAGATCGGCTACGCAAACCACGTAATGCTGCAGGCGATCACGCTCACGACGACGTACTCAATTGTACTGGTGACTGTCGGATTCATCCTGACAAACCCACTGCTGAGATTGATGGGCCTCGGAGATGAGGTTGTCGCGCAGGCGGGCGGCTACATGCGATTCCAGTTCTTCGCTATGTCGGTGATGGGCTTGCAGCGACTGACCGCGGGCGCGCTTCAAGCATCCGGAGACAGCATGACTCCATTGAAGGCGGCGACGGTGTCCAGAGTCGGCCACCTGGTGATGAGTCCGTTTCTGATATTCGGATGGTGGTGGTTTCCTTCGCTGGAACTGGCCGGCGCGGGGGCAGCAAACCTGATTGCGCAGATTGTGGGGGCCGGCATGAATATGGCGGCACTGATGAGAGGTACCTCCAGGCTCAAGCTGAGTCTGAGGGGGTACTACGTTGACTTTCCTCTGATCTGGAGGCTGCTAAAGATCGGAATACCCGCCTCTGTTACCGGAGCCCAGAGGGCCGTCTCCCAGCTAATCGTGGTCTTCATTGTGGCTCCGTTCGGGGACGGCGCTCTCGCGGCATTCGCGCTGTCGCGCCGGGCTGAGAACACCGTCAATCACGCGAGCCGGGGCCTTGGTCGGGCAGCGGGCGCTCTCGCGGGCCAGAATCTAGGAGTCGGACACATGGAGCGGGCCAGACAGTCGCTGCTGTGGGCACTGATCTACGCGGGTGTCGCGAGTCTTATTGTCGCGGGACTGTTTCTCGCGTTTCCTGACCGTGTCGCCCATTTCTTCAACTCCGACCCGGAGTTCGTAGCCCAGGCTGCCACATGGCTCCAGATACTGGCCGTCGGATACTTTTCCATGAACGCGGTACAGGTCTTTACCCAGGGATTCAACACGACAGGTGCGACGTTTGCGCCGATGGTGATCATGCTCTCGACCATGTGGTTGGTGGAGATCCCGCTCGCGTTCGCGCTATCACAGTACACACCGCTGGAGGAGTTCGGCGTGTCGTGGGCGATAGTGATTGGCATGACGATCAGGGCGGCTGCATTCGGCGTGTACTTCGTCCAGGGAAAGTGGCTCCGTACCGGCTTGATGTGAGTCGTGCTGCGCTTGCCCGTTGCGTCGCCTGTGCTATGCTGGAAGCCGTACTCTGAGACGCGGGTCGTAGTCAGATGGTGACACAACCAGACCAGAAACCAGATATGTACGCAGGCGACCGGCTGGCACCGCTGTCAAGGATACCCACAGTCGGGATCCTGGCAAGCGTCGCAGCCGTTACACTAGCGGCCGATCAGGTCACCAAGTATCTCATCCGGGCCAACCTCGCAATAGGCGAGTCGTGGCCGCGCGAGGGATTCTTCCGGATCACGCACGGCACCAACACTGGGACGGCGTTCGGGCTGTTCCCCAACCAGACGTTGCTGCTGACTGTCGCCTCTGTCGTCGCGATTGGTTTCATCATCTACTTCTATCGAGCGCACTGCGGGCGGACATGGCTCTCGGGGCTGAATGTAGGACTGCTGTTGGGCGGAGCGTTTGGAAACCTTATCGACAGATTGGCAGCTCAGAAGGTTACCGACTTCATAGACGTGGGCCCATGGCCGATATTCAACATCGCTGATTCAGCAGTAGTCGTTGGTATCATACTCCTGATCGCTAGCATGGTTTTGGTTGACAATCGTGAACCAAAAATTGCCGGACCCGTGGATGAAGAGACGGCCGAACGTGAGTCGACTTGAGCGGACTGCGTGTGTTCCAGTGTCAGGACTCGGGTGAGCGGCTTGACCGATTTCTGGCCGATAGATGTCCTGACCTGTCCAGAACCAGGATCAAGCGCCTGATCGTCGACGGCGAGGTCACGGTGGAAGGGCACACGGCGAATGCCGGTTTCCGACTGCGGACAGGTTATACTGTCGCGATCCAAGTGCCTGAGCCCGTACCGACACACTTGATGCCTCAGTCTATCCCGCTGTCAGTGCTGTACGAGGACGAACATCTGCTCGTGGTCGATAAACCAGCTGGTATGCCCGCTCATCCCGGAGTCGGCCATCCAGACTCAACGCTGCTGAACGCAGTGCTGGGGCTGGACTCGGGAATAGGTACGGTTGGCGGTACGTCGCGACCCGGACTGGTGCACAGGCTCGACAAGGACACATCCGGCCTGATGCTGGTGGCCAAGACCGATCAATCCCACGAGTACCTGTCGGCGCAGTTTAAGGACAGGTCCATCAAAAAGGGATACCTGGCGCTGGTTACGGGACACCCAGAACCCCCTGACGCTATCATCGAGGCTCCGGTGGGGCGTGACCCTCATGATAGGAAGAAGATGGCGATAGTCAATGACGGGCGTCAGGCGTCGACACTCTATCGAACCAACACGACTTACAGAGACTGTTCGTTGATCGACGTGAGGCCGAAGACAGGTCGAACACATCAGATCAGGGTCCACTTCACCTCGATTGGACATCCCATCGTTGGCGACGAGACCTATGGGCGCGCTGACCCCCGCCTGGACCGACAATTCCTGCACGCGGCCTACCTGGAGTTCGAGCATCCCGCGAAGGAGGCCCGACTTGAGATTGAATGTCCGCTGCCGGATGATTTGCAGTCGGTCCTGGACGGTCTCGGCGCATAAGAGTCTCCTGACACCGGACTGCCAAGCTGCCATTAGGCTGTGCTAGCATGTCCGCGCACGCGATTCCCTTAGGAGATGACGCTATGACATCCGAGATCAACCGGCGCGTGGTACTCGCGTCCAGGCCCCCTGCATACCCTGAGCCTGAGCACTTCAGGATCGAAGAAGCGCCGATACCGAGGCCACGCGAAGGAGAGGTACTGGTCAGGATCATCTGGCTGTCCCTCGACCCCTATATGCGCGGCAGGATGCGTGAAGGGCCGTCCTACGCGACGCCCGTCGCAATCGGAGGAGTAATGACCGGCGGTGTGGTGGGAAGGGTTGTAGAGTCGCGCTCCCCCGAGGTTCAGGTGGGCGATATTGTTGAAGGCTCGCTGGGGTGGCAGGAGTACGCGGTGGCCAGACCTGGGGCGCTGCGTAAAGTGGACCCTGAATTGGCTCCGATATCGACCGCGATAGGAGTACTCGGGATGCCCGGAATGACCGCCTACCACGGGTTCCTGGAGGTGGGCAGGCCTGAGGTCGGCGACACGGTCGTCGTCTCTGCCGCATCAGGCGCCGTTGGACAAGTGGTGGGCCAGATTGCGCGAATCATGGGCTGCCGCGTCGTTGGTACAGCCGGAAGCGACGACAAGGTCGACTTCATAGTGAACGAGTTGGGCTTTGACGCGGGCATCAACTACAAGACCGAGGACGTCGACGCCGCGCTTGCGGCAGCCTGCCCGGACGGAATCGATGTCTACTTCGACAACGTTGGCGGATTCGTCACGGATGCGGTAATGCAGCAGATCAACGTCCATGCGCGGATCTCGGTCTGCGGACAGATTTCCCAGTACAACCTGGCCGAACCGGAGCTTGCTCCTCGCAATATGGGGGTACTGATACAGAAGCAGGCCCGTATGGAGGGGTTCCTCGTGTTCAACTTCGCACACAGGCACGAGCACGCGCGTCAGCGTATGGCGGAGTGGATACGCAGCGGCGAGCTTCGATACAAGGAGGACGTTGTCGAGGGCCTCGAGAACGCACCCGGAGCATTTATCGGCATGATGACTGGGGAAAACTTCGGGAAGCTGCTCATCAAAGTGGGTTCGGAGTAGGCCTCAGTCGTCTACGAAAACGGCGTAGACACGGCCAGCAACATGGCAGCCTTCGTGGAATAGCACTGTGGACCCGTTCATGATTGCGTCTGGACCGACGTAGTTTGATAGCGGGCGTGTAGTGTAAGGCGACCTCACAATCCAACATTGGGTCGGCAGCATGCTGCGTTCGGCTGTGCACAAGAGTGGCTCTGGCTCATGCCGGCTGGACGCTCCTACATCCTTAGTTCCAGCCGCGGTTGCAGCAACCGTTCCGGCACTTTGTTCTCGCGCATGAATTCCACCAGCAGCCGATGTATATCTCCGGCTTCGTCCATGTGCCTCACTATCACGTTGTCGAGCTGGTGAGGATCGGACGCCAGATTATAGAGCTGAGACACCCCGGGTTCAGGGCTGTAGAGCAGACTCCACTGTCCTGAAGTGACAGTCGTAACCGGAGGGTCCTTGAGGTCGCGGAGGAAGCTGTCCACAGACCGGACCGGGTCTCCCGGATTAGCGAAGGGGAGGCTGCTGACCACGTAGTCACGCCCTGAGAGCGATCTGTCGCGCATGGCAGGTACAAGAGAGCGGCCCTGCACGAAGTCTGGGATATCTAGACCAAGAAGATCTAACACAGTGGGCATTACATCGATTGCGGAACTCAAGCCGTTGTAACACCCGGGAGATACCTCAGGCGCACGGATCAGGAGCGGCAGGTGGACAATCTCCTCGAAGAGCGGAGAGTAGCTCCACTGCGAACCCTGTTCGTCGTACGGCCGAAGCGTTCCGTCCAGGTACTTGTCAGAGCTCATCTTGCCGAACAGACCTCCATGCTCCCCAAAGTAGAAGCCGTGGTCTGTGGTGAAAATAACAACCGTCTTGTCGGCAAGCCCCATATTCTCCACAGCCTTCAGTAGATATCCCACCCAGGTATCCACCATCGTGATCTCGCCACAGTAGGTGGCGTGCCCCTTCCGCAGCTGCGCCTCCTGGTATCCGGGCATGTCATGCCAGTTCCCATAGAGTGGGAGCACCACCTCGCCGTCGTAGTCCGGCATGTAGAGTTCCGTGTAGTAGGAAGGGGCATCCCAGGGTTCGTGCGGGTCCCAGGTGTCCACGTACAGGAAGAAGTCCTCCTTGTAGTGGCGCTCCAGCCACTGCATGGCGGTCATGAATGTCTTCGGCGCATTCCTGTCCGACTCGTTTCGCCACCTGGCCCGGACATCCAGTGCCTCATGGTGATAGCCGGGCTCCGGAATCAACGACCACAGGGTGTCCTGTCCGGTGTTCATGAAGAAGGACTGGAAGCCCCGGTCGTAGTTCATTCCATCTCTGAGGTAGTAGGGGGTGTCGACGGAAGCCGCAGTGTGGAGGCCGTGCCCAGCCAGAATCTCGGCCAGAGTGGTCACACCGGAGGGAAGCGGTTCCCAACCCATGAAGGACATCGTCCATCGTCCAGTCTGATGGTCTGCCCGTGTGGGCATAGTCGGGAATCCGGCGGAGTAGTGAGCGTCGAACCTGACCGACTCCGCCGCCAGCGCGTCAAGAGAGGGTGTGCGAATATGCGGATTGCCGTAAGCGCCAACGTGGTCTCTGCGGAAGGTATCAGAAACTATCCAGATGACGTTCATCTCAGTCACTTTCGTATGGCTTGTCTATTCCGGCGACTTTAGCACACGCCATGGCGAGAAGAGACTGTGCCCGACTATGCTTCACTTTGACAGGTGAGAATCGGCTTGACGCAGGAATATCGGCGCGGTCTGCGGTGCGATCTTCAAAGAGGTTCCCTTCTCCAATACTTGCGTGGGCTGTAATGAACCGGCTGAACAGCCAGTCGACTAGGCGGTTCTCAAGGGCCTGAAGAATTCGCGGATGTCCTCAGCGAGAAGCTTCGGCTCCTCCAAGGCAGCGAAATGACCGCCACGCGGCATAGGCGTCCAGCGCTGAAGGTTGTAGGAGCGCTCGCCCCACTCTCTTGGAGGACGGCTGAGTTCGAATGGGAACGCCGCCACCCCTGTGGGAACCTGTACCTCCTCGTCGCGCTCCATAGTCCACGGATAACTTTGATTCTCTTTGTACATTCTTGTGGACGAACTGATGGTTTCGGTTGCCCAATAGATGGTGATGGTTGTCAGCAGCTCATCCTTGGTGAAGCGTCTTTCCACGTCGCCATCGCAGTCGCTCCACGTTCGATACTTTTCCACTATCCAGGCGGCGAGGCCTGCGGGAGAGTCGTTCAGACCGTAGGAGAGAGTCTGTGGCTTGGTGCCCTGTATGTGCGCGTAGCCACCCTCTGCCTGTTGCCAATCCTCGCGCTCGCTCACGTGGGTTTTCTCGGCTTCTGTCAGAATTCTCGCTCCTTCGCCAAGGTAAGGCATCGGCCTGGTAATCGAGGTGAGGTGGATGCCAATCAGGCTGTCGGCGTGGCCGTAGCCCAGTCGCGAGGTTACGCCAGCACCGATATCTCCGCCGTGCGCTGCGAAGCGAGGGTAACCAAGTACATCGGTCATAAGCTCTTCCCAGAGAACGGCTGTCCTGACGACTTCCATGCCAGACTCTGTAGCGTGATCCGAGAAGCCGAAACCGGGCAGCGACGGTGCCACCACATCGAAGGAGTCCCTAGAGTCGCAGCCGTGGGATGCGGGATCGACGAGCAGAGGGATTAGCTTGTGCATTTCGAAGAATGTTCCGGGCCAGCCGTGCGTAATGACGAGCGGCATCGGGTCGGGCCCGCGTCCACGCTCGTGGATGAAGTGTATCCCCAGTCCTCCGACCGTCGCCTTGAAGTGGCTGAAAGAGTTAATCAGGCGTTCCTGCGCCCGCCAGTCGAAGTCGTTGAGCCAGTAGCCAACCAACTCCTTCATGTAGTCCATGTTGGAGCCGTATTCCCAGCCTACGCCGGGAAGTTCGTCAGGCCAGCGAGTGGCGCGGAGACGGTTGCGTAGATCTTCCAGTAGATCGTCGCTGATGTTTATCTGGAATGGTTCAGGCTGCATTATCTCTCTCCCTGCCATGAATTTCGAAACGGTCCCCTCAGCCGATTTTACACAGGTTCCACCGGAGCCGAGTCCACAGGATCGCAGTGGAGCCTTCGTTATCTGGTCGGCCTAACCACGATTAAGACCACGGGGAATCGCAAGCCGTGGCAATCTGTGGTCCTCCAGAGGTAAATCAGGTTCTGGCTATGCCGACTATGTTTGGAATCGTAACTGGCAACCTGACCGAGAGGTCGAATGCTTCAAGTTCGACACCTGAAAAGCCTGCACCCTGAATTGACGCAGTAAGATCGCGGTTCAGGTTGCACCCCGTCGTAAGGCACTTCCATGTGGGGTTGAGCTTGTTCTGCCACCAGCGCCCACGGCTGCGGGGTGATAACACATGCTCGTAGAAGAAAAAAGCGCCTCCCGGCCTGAGGACGCGTCGTACCTCTCGAACTACCGCATCGGGGTCGCGTACCATGCACAGTACCAAGGTCGTAACCACAGTGTCGAAGCTTGCATCCGCGAATGGTAGGCTCTCGCCAACCTGCCGGACAACGGTGGCTTCCTTCCCCTGCATACTAATGTGCCGCCTCAGCCGCTTGATCATGTGGGCGTCAGGCTCGATAAAGGTGATTTTTGCGTCGTCTGGGTAGTAAGGGAGATTCGCCCCCGTGCCGCCACCAATCTCCAGCACATCGCCCCACGTGCAGCCGGCTGTGCGCTTCCTGTATGGAACAACTCTCCCTTCCACGCCGGAATTGAGCAGGTCGTACCATGCGGCGAATAGGCGCTTGCTGAGGGTCATTCCTGTGCCTTAAGAAACCTGATTGTGGGAACCGCGAGTGTACTATCCCACTACTGAGAAGTCGAAAGCAACATACATCATAAAGGTGGAACAGTCTGGAAGTCCCGAATGGAAGTCCCGAGCCAATTCGCAGTGGCAGTCTCGCCAGTAACCGAATGTAGATTAAATGGGTCAGGTCCGATTCCAGCAAGTTGCACTGTCCCATACCCACACTTGAATTTGTGCAAGTTCCATAAATGGAATAGAGTAAAGGCAAGCTAAGGGAGGTCGAATACACCAATGAATGCAGGCAGTGGTGGAACAACCTCACCTGGAATTAGCAGGCCCTTGTAGCCGCCAGGGGTTAACTGTTGATGGAGTACCGCCCACGTCCACTTTATCCATGCTCCTCGAGCATGATCCAGTAGCGGCAACGGCCAAGGTTTCGGCACGGAGGCTACAATGCATATTACATTGCGCCCTGTCGTCTACATCGCCATCCTGATCCTCACGGTCGGCTTCAGTGTACTCAATGACGTGAGTGACATGGTGCCGAGGCAAGATCAGGCCAAGGTACGCTGCGAATGGCCGGGCGGCGCTACAACCGACACACCCTGGTATGTCGAGGAGGTGGGGGGAGCCGAGGCTGAAAGGCCGGAAGGACAAGCATCCGGTCGCTGTGTGGGCTTCCAGGGTGTATAGCAGCCAGGAGGTAGCAGACCGTTGGGAGTTGTCGGACCGGCCCTTGGGGAACTCACGCGATTAGGAACGAGAAATTTCAGGTCCTCCAGGGTTCAGGCTAAGCGAATAGAGCGAACTCTCGCCCAGCGAACCTGCCAAAAGGAACAACAGGTACAGCAGGCTCCCGACCGATCCCCTCTAACCTGTCGCAGACCAGAACGGTGTAAGCGGCCAGTTAGTCAGACGGGCGCACGCCCTCGAAGTATCTCCTGGGGTTTTCGATCATCATCCGGTCGATGACTGTTTCCGTGACCCCGGACTCCATAAGCCTGGGAATTATGGCGCGGCTGATCCAGAGGTATCCGTCCGGATTCTGGTCCCTGCTGGGCATGCCCGGCGAGCCGATGCGGGACAGCACAATGTTCCAGTCGTGAGACAACATCATGTTGGAGGCCAGGCCCTCGTCCAATCGCTCTTTCAGATAGTCGGTCCTCTGCTGCCACGGAGGTAGGTCCGGACGACCGAAGGGGTTGTTTATGTCCCAACCCAGCCAGACCCCGAGTCGGGCCAGCTCCCGGTGATAGTCCGGGTCAAGAGTGTTGTTGAGGTGTCCAACATATATCTGGTGAGGCTCCACGCCTTCTTCTTTGAGGATGCGTACCTGCTCCTCGCCTATCCGTGACTCAGCGGGCGTGTGGGTGGTTATGGGAACTCCGGTGCGCAGGTGTGTCCTGGCAGATGCCCGCAGCATCAACTCTTCCTGCTCCGTAATTGGGTCACTGGTGGCTACCTTGATGATGCCAGCCTTGATTTCGGTACCGTCTATCCCCTGCTCGATTTCACGCACCCAGAGGTCGGCTATGAAGTCCTTGTCCCTGCCCCAGAAGCTTCGAGGAATGTCCAGCCAGCAGCCAGTGCAACAAATGAACTGTACTCCCGTTCGTTCGGAAACCTCCTTCATAAGAAGGACGTCCCGCCCCAGGTCCAGGGGAGAAACTTCGACAACGGTGTCGACTCCGCCGCTCTGGGCCTCGTTAAAGGACTCTAATGCCATGTCCAGGGCCTGGTCGCGGAATTCCAGCTCGTAATAAGTATCCCGGATGCCGGCGGACGAATCGATCAGGTGTTCATGGGGCAAGGTGAACCCCAGGTCCGCAGTATCCAATGGCCCTAGCACCGAGTTTATCGTTGCCATTCCACACCTCCAATTTCTCCATACTGTCTTGAGTGACAGACTAACTCTCACCGGATTGTACAGGCGTTCGCTTCGCTTCGTAGTGGTAGAATCGACAAGTCGCCCCACCAAAGTCAATTCAGTCCATAGTAAAGATACATTGAGGTGAATTATGAGGCTCGAAGGTAAGGTTGCGATTATCACCGGGGGCGCTAACGGGATGGGCGCCGAGGAGTGCAGGATGTTCGTGCGTGAAGGCGCGAAGGTCGTCATCGCAGACATCATGGAAGAGGAAGGCAGACAGCTGGAGGCGGAGATAGCCGAGTCGGGCGGCGATGCGGTGTTCATGAGGCTGGATGTTACGAGCGAGTCCGACTGGGAGGCGGCGGTCGAGGCGACGGTAGCGCGGTACGGCAAACTGGACATACTGGTGAACAACGCTGGCATCAGCGGCACGCACCACCCGGACACGATGAGCACCGAGGGCTGGGACACCTTTATGGACATCAACGCCAAGGGCGTGTTTCTCGGCATGAAGAGTGTGATACCGCAGATGCAGGCGGCAGGCGCCGGCTCCATTGTGAATATATCGTCCATCAGCGGCATTGTGGGGCAAAATGTCATCCACATGGGATACAACGCATCGAAGGGCGCGGTACGGATCGTGACGAAGTCTGCGGCGGTGCAGTACGCGCAGGATGGGATAAGGGTGAACTCGGTGCATCCGGGAGTTATGCCGCCGATGCGTTCGTCCAGCGTGGCGAGGGACCCGGAAATGCGCGGCAATATGGTGGAGACGGTACCGATGCGCCGTCTGGGGCGTACTGAGGAGGTCGGCTACGCGGTTCTGTTCCTGGCGTCGGACGAAGCATCGTACATAACCGGGGCGGAGCTGGTTGTGGACGGGGGATTCACTGCGGCGTAAGCCTGGGAAGTGCAACAGTCGGTCAGCGGCCTGTTAGCCACTTCGCATAAGAAGCGGAATGTCGGCAGGAGAAAGAGATATGACGACGCATTTTATCGTTGACCGGCTACGTTGCGGAGATACGTTCCTTCCGCATGGGGGAACTGGGTCGGAACTTCAGCGGCGCGGCGCAGACGTTCTCACGAAAGCCGAGGACCGGCCGAAGGCATGGTCGGCCACGGCGAATATCGAGTATGCCGACGTGGTGCAGCAGGTGCACTCGGACTACCTACGGGTCGGGGCAGACATCATCAGCAACAACTTTTGGATGACCCCCCACCCGTCTCGAACGGATTGGCGAGCGTGATAACTGGCGCAAGTACGCGACAGCAGCGATCGGCAACGCAATAAAGGTGCGCGACGCGATGCGGCCGATCGTAAAGGGCGGCTAGGAGCTCGAACGGCAAACTGGGCCATCGTCGCTCGTCAGTAACCAGCCAACCATGACTCCCTTGGCCCAGACGGTGCCGATTCCACGGAGCCGAGCGCAGTCTATACCGATGCGTGTCCCATCCAATGGTGGTCGCATTGGCACTTGTGGGAAAGGCCCATGTAATTCCAGACGTGCTGCCTATTCCGCACTACGAAGTGACCTCTCACCTCAACTGAACCTCGCCGCATTCTGATAGCTGCGGCAAGTCTCTGGGTCTTCAGATCTCTCCGGTCTGGAGCTCTTCTGCATACCCTCAGATGATCTTTGCCCAAATGGATCGCCTTATCAATGAGATAAGTGCACATGGATATTACCGCTTAGGTTTACAATATTATTTTACTTAGTATATCCTAAGCGTGTTATTTGTATGGGCATATGCAAGAAATTCAGGAGGGCTAATTCAATGTCTATGCATAGTAGTCCCGCACTCCCCTTGCGGGTGTTCAGATCCCTTAGGGCAATCGTAATTCTGGCAATAGTCACTATGGCCCTGGCAGCCTGCCAATCGTCCGGCACAGACGACAGCGTAACATCCGCTGTGAACCAGGCGAATCAGGCAGCCCAGAGTGCTGCGACCGCCGCTCAGGTCGCGGCAGATGCCGCGGAGAAGGCGAGCATGGCTGCCCAGGACAGCGCGGCGACAACTGCAGTTGAAGAGGCCAAGTTCGCGGCCAAGGACGCTGCGACCGCGGCGATGGTTGCTGCTGACGCCGCGGCGGAGGCAAGCAGCGCAGCCAAGCTCGCGGCGGAGGCGGTCATGGTTGCCTCATCATCGAGCATGAAAGAAGAGCCTGGAAGGCTGGTAGTCTATTCAGGGCGCAGCGAGTCTCTCGTAGCGCCCATCATCGAGCAGTTCGCAGAGGCTACCGGCATAGACGTCCAGGTGAAGTACGGCAGCACTTTTGCGATGGCTGCCACCCTTCTGGAGGAAGGCTCCAACTCGCCCGCCGATGTCTTCTTCGCGCAGGACCCGGGCGGGCTGGGGGCTGTTTCCTCCATGCTGTCCCCCCTCCCGGCTGATGTCGTATTGAAAGCGCCCGCATGGGCCAGGTCTCCAGACGGCTCCTGGGTGGGAATTTCCGGCAGGGCCCGGGTGATCGTGTACAGCACGGAACTCGTCAGTGAAGACGAGCTTCCCACTTCGGTGAAGGACCTGACCGATCCCAAGTGGAAGGGACGCATCGGCTGGCCTCCAGGCAATGCCTCGTTCCGCACGATGGTAACCGCCATGCGATTGATGTGGGGAGAAGAAGAAACTCGACAGTGGCTGCTCGACATGCAGAAGAACGAGCCGGGCGTGTTCCCGAAAAACACGCCGATCGTTGCAGCCGCGGGCGCAGGTGAAGTCGCGGTGGGGCTGGTGAATCACTACTACCTGCACAGGTTCATTCAGGAAACGGGCGACGACTTCGCCGCACGCAACCTGTTCCTGAAGAACGGTGGGCCGGACAGCCTGGTAATGGTTGCCGGAGCCGGCATCCTCGGCACCAGTGAGAACCGCGACAACGCTGAAACGTTCATGCGATTCATGCTCTCGAAGGTAGCCCAGCAGTACTTCGCCGGGCAGACGTTCGAGTATCCCCTCGTGGAGGGAGTGAAGACGCACCGGCTGCTGCCCCCAATCGATACCCTCAACGGCCCTGACATAGACCTCAGCTCGCTGTCCGACCTCCAGGGTACGGACGCGCTGCTCCGAGAAACCGGAGTCATACCCTAGTTCCTGCCGAAGGGTGAGTGATCCTGTGCTCGGGATGCCAACTCCCAACTTATTTGGCCTTCGAGCAATTCTCGCCCCTCGGTTTCTTCTGTCGACACGCGAATCGCTGTTGCCCGGCCGCCGCTCTCGTGATGTACTTGCCCACTTATTGACCGAAAGCTGGGGCAGTGCTTTCGATTTGCCCACGCAGTTCGGAAGACCCCGACTGCCGTGCGGCCTCCATTACGGGACGTGGGGATGGTTGGCGGAGTTGGGACGACCTCGAACTTTGCAAAAGGTCAGCGCAAGCCACCTGCGAGTTCTGCCCGGAACCAGGCGACCCCACATCCGCAGGACCCTCGACATAAAATATTCCCGCTTTCCGAAGATGGAGCCCACCAGCACCAGCATGGCCGAATAGAATGGTGGGATCACCGACAGGTAAAGGACCCGGTAGGACCAGGGACCTGACCACAGGCTGCCCTCCATGCCGAGAATCACGTTGAACAGCAGCCGGCTGAATACGAGCGCACTGAACCCCGTGATTCCGAATACGATCATGACGATCAGCCAGTGGCGCAGATCGTAGGAGTTGTTCACTCTTGGAAGAAGCGGCATATATGTCCCTTAAGCAGCCCTCTCGACCCTGTTCATGATGAACCTCGATTACATTATGATGGTCCATACTTGTTTTGAAGTTTCCCGCAACGTGATTGACTTCATTATCCCATTGCCGAACTCGGAGGAACAGTATGACCGTATCGCTGGACTGGTTGGGTGTATCCACCTATAGGTTGGTCGTCGATGATCTGGTCATTTTCCTTGATGCCTACATCGACCGGAACCCGCTGGCGACGCCGGTCGGCATGACAGTATCAGATGTGCAAAGGGCCGACTATGTGCTGGTGGGACACTCCCACTTCGACCACCTTTGGGGGGCCGAGCGTATCGCCCTTCAAACGGGCGGAACCATAATAGGCTCCCACGAGTCGGTAAGACTGATGGAAATAGAAGGAGTGCCCAATCGCCAGTTAGTTGCCGTCGCGGGCGGGGAACGGGTCAGGCTGTCCGACAGCGTATCTGTTCGGGTGTTTCCCAGTCAGCACTCATGCATATGGAGCATCACAGGAACTTCGGGACAGGTCTGCCTGGGAGACCTGGGCTTAACGCTGGACGAACGGCACGTGAACCTCGACAAACAGGCAGCCATTCGCTCCTCATCCAGCGTGCCCGGGATGGCGGAGGCCGAAGCCCACAGAATGGAGTGCGCTCAGCAACCGCGTGGCGAAGGCGGCGCGCTGGCATACTTTATCGAGACGCCACTGGGCAGCATACTTTGGAAAGACACGTCCGGGCATTGGACCGGGATTTTGCGAGACCTTCGGCCTGACCTGGCTCTGCTCGCCGCGGCCGGCCGGGGCAACATAGACGGAGAGCCCATCCAGGGTACACTTGCCCAATTCGTCGCCCGAGAGGCAGACCTGCTGCGTCCCAAGCGGATTGTGCTCGGCCATCACGACGACTGGAACCCACCGGTGACCAGTCCGACAGACATGGAACCCATAGAGCGGGAGCTCTCCCGACAGGCCCCGAATGTCGAGTTGGTGCAGATGGACTACCTGGAAGGCTATCCCATCTTGAGTCGGTGAAATAGCCCACCAGTCCGAGAGTGCGCTACTTGCGGTTCGGACGGTCTATATCTGCCTCAGCCGCGGGTCAAACCAGTCTCGCAGCCAGTCTCCAAGGAAGTTGAATGCGAGCACCGTCAGGAATATGGCCATGCCCGGGAAGAAAGCAACCCACCAGGCTGTGGCCAGATACGACCTGCCGTCGGCTATCATCACTCCCCAGGCAGGAGTGGGCGGCGGAATTCCTACTCCGAGGAAGCTCAAAATAGACTCTGTCAGGATGAGTTGACCTACACGCAGCGTGGCAATTACCAGGAGCGTGCTTGTCACACCTGGAAGAATGTGCCGGTACATGATTCTCCAGGTCGATGCTCCGGCAACGGTTGCCAGGGCCACATAGTCTGCGGTCTTCAGTTGAAGGGTCTCCGCTCGCACCTGTCTGGCGAAAGCGTTCCAGCTGAAGGCAATCAGAAGTAGGATGATGACAGTTAGGCTTTGACCGGCCACTATGACTACCACCATAGCGACCAGAATGAATGGCACGGCTAGGGTGATGTCTACAAAGCGCATGATTAACTCGTCCACGAATCCCCCTGTGTAGCCTGCGACGAGTCCAAGTATTGTGCCGCCGATACCCCCAGAGCATAGGACCACGGCGGCAATAATCAGGGAGATTCTGGCCCCGAAAATTATGCGACTAAAGATGTCTCTCCCCTGAGGGTCTGTGCCGAGAATGTGGTTGGTATCTCCCTCTGTCGACCATAAGGGAGGCACGTTTCGCTCTCGCAGGTTGCCCCTCTCAGGGTCGTGTGGGGCTAAGAGACCGGCGAACGCTGCACAGAGAACGAGCAGGACAACGATGGCTACGGGAATGATGGGCCATCTCCGGACGAAGCGATAAGCTCTGGTAACTATCGGACCATCGGAAGATGGGAGATCGCTCATATATGGTGCTCGAAGTCGGACCATGTCTATCTAACCGAAGCGAATGCGGGGATCAATGAACGCGTATGCGAGGTCGGTCAGGAGATTGAGAACTACGTACACTCCAGACCCCAGTAATACCACCGCGCTCATGATTGGAAAGTCGTTATTGAAGATTGACTGCACGGCTAAGCGCCCAAGGCCCGGCCATGAGAATACGGTCTCATTCACTACCGTTCCCGTGACAAATCCGGCCAGGATGAGACCGGCAAATGTCAGTGGAGGAATCATTGCATTCTTGAAGGCGTGCTTCCAGATGATCATCCTTCCGGTCACCCCCTTGGCACGTGCGAGCTTGATGTACTCGGAGTCCAGGACGGAGAGCATTGAGGATCGTACCAGCCGCAATAGTCCTGCTGAAGGTCCCGAACCCAGACTGATAGCCGGTAGTATGTAGTGCTTCCAGTCCCCTCTCCCTCCAGTCGGAAGCCAGTCAAGCGTTACGGCAAAGAGCAGTATCATCATGATGCCTATCCAGAACGCCGGAAGAGCCTGACTAAAGAGGGCGAATGTCCTGCCCGCATAGTCAAGGTAGGTGCCTCGCTTTACCGCGGACAGCACTCCCAGCGGAACGCCGATAACGATGACGACGAGGAAGCCGACTCCAGTTAGCTGCAAAGTGGCTGGAACGGTCTCCACTACCACATCGAGAGCCTCTCGACGGTGGCGAAGAGATTGTCCGAATTCGCCCCTGACGGCCTTGGAGGCCCAGATGACATACTGGACAAGGAGAGGCTTGTCCAGGCCCATTGCTTTGCCCCACGCTTCGTACTGCTCCTGAGTAGCGTACTCATCGAGGTAGTAGTTCCTTGGGTCTCCCACGAGTCGGGATAGCCCAAAGATCAGCATGCTGACCACCACCATGACTATGGCAATGTAGAAGAGCCGAAATACTATGAAACGTAGCATGAGGTCGGTAGGGCCGCGTTCCTCACCCGACCTACGTTAGTCGAGCGTGGACAATCGGCCTCTGCCTTAACTAAGTCCTTCGAATTCTCGAACTCCGTTGTCGGTCGCGCCGAAACAGCACTGACCGACGGTCACGCGAGGGAGTCTTATGAAGCCTTTGCTCAACCCCCTCTCCCACAGGGAGAGGGTTGGGGTGAGGGTGAAAAGGGCTTGATCGCAAGCTCGTGTGCGCCATCCACACCCCTTTGGATTCCGGATTTCGCCGGAATGACGAAGTTATGTAAAGGTCTCGTCTGAAGCTGTCACCCCCGCGGTGGCCGCTTCACTTCAGTACAACGGTTTCAGGCGAGTTTATTACTCCAAACGTGTCCGTATAAGGAGTCCACTCCTCAACATCCGGGCTGACGGCGATGTAGTTCAGTCGCAGTACCAGAGGCGAGTTCAACATCCAACTGGAGAGGTAGTCCTGAATAGCGACGTTGTTGGCAATGCGCTTCTCTTCGCTGGGTTCCGAAAGGCTGGGATAGTAGAACTCGTCCAGGACATCATTTGGGAGCTCAATACCACGGTTTGCCCCGCCCAGCTCCGGGCTGATCAGCCGACCCTGGGGGTCCGTATGGTCACCGACCGCGTTTCCTGACATGTACGGGATCGATATGTTCCGGTTGATCAGAGTCGGTCGCCTGGCCCCGTAGGCCGTAACCTCCATCTGCACATCGACGCCTATGTCACCCCACATCTGTGCGATAGCCTCGGCTATCTCCTGAGATGCGCCGCCGGGGGTGGTCCAGAAGTCAGTGCTGATCCCGTCCGGGTATCCCGCTTCATCCAGCAGCAGCTTCGACATGTCCGGGTCGAACGGAATACGCCAGCTGTCCATCCATTGTGGCTCGTCTTCCGTGAAACCGATGAAGGTGTAGTGGGTCGGAGCGAGAGACTGTTCTATGGCTTCGCTTATCAGGTCGCGGTCAATAGCCATTGCCAAGGCCTGGCGCACCTTGCGGGCACTCTCCATGCGGGCGTCGTCTCTTGGGTCGCCAATCCACGGATGCTCGTCGTCCGGCTTGAATCCCTCTCGTGGGAATACCGTATCGCCGGATGCTCTCGCAACCTCAGCCCAGTAGTTTCCCCCAAAGGCCACAAAAACGCTGTTTCCCAGGCCGACCCTGGTCTTCACACCGCCTATGTTCCCCAGGACATCATTGAGGAACTGGTTGGGAATCGGAGCCATGTGGACCTCGCCGGCCTCGAGGGCGGCAAGCTGGCTGGCCGTTTCCGGGATTACGCGGACCTCCAAACTCTCTACCTTGGCCGCCTCCCTGTAGTGGGAAGGAAGGGCTTCCGCCTGGAGCACCTCATCGGGCACCCATTGCATGACTTCGAATGGTCCTGTGCCCGCGAAGTTCAGGTTGGCTTCCTCCTCGCCAAGGTCGTCATACGCCTTCTTGCTCTGGACCGAGCCTGTGCTTCTCCATTGGTTGGAAAGCTCCACAGTCCATCGGACGCTCAGATTACCCTTTACGTGCATTATCGCGGTGTTGGAGTCAATCGCCTCCCACCTATCGGTGTACTCACCCCAGAAACCTGAACGAGGGTTCGTATTGCCCTCTGCCTTGGCGTTGTTGAAGCTCCACGCCACGTCCTCGGCGGTTACTTCTCCCCATCCCTTGTGGAACGGGACTCCCTGCCGAATCTTGAATGTGATTGAAGTTTGGTCCGGGGACACCTCCCAGGACTCTGCCAGACTCTGGTCCATGTTGAGGGCTCCGATCTGAGGTATTGGGGCCCTTTCACGCCACAACAACGGCTCTTTGCTCCCAAAGTGGTCGCTGACCGCGGTGAAGAACGGGACATAGCTAGGCACATCATTTGGATGTCCTAACTGGCAGCACCAGATCAGGGCGCCGGACTGCTCAGTTGCCATGGCTGCTGGTGCCGCAGGAGCGGGGACTGCTGTTGGGGCGGGAGCCTGCTGGACGGCGGGTGCAGAGGTAGGAGCTGGAGAGGCAGGTGCAGGTGCGGTTTGAGCTGCCGGTTCGGGAGTTTCATCCTCCTCCCCCGCACATGCGCCGGCGACAAGCGCCAGGATTATCACTGCACTCAAAAGCAAGAAAGCTGTCAGCTTCATCTGGTATTTCTCCTTGCACATCCCCGTATCACGGCACGGGGCAGTCTCTGTGCTGTCGGTCAAAGCTATGGCTCGCTTCGGACGTAATCATCAACCCAAGTGTAGCGGCAATACTATATTCACGAGCCCCCTGAAAGTCAACAACGCCCACTCTTCCAGCGACACCCGCGGCGTTAGCCTATTGAAACGTCGGCGGCGTGGTACATGACTTGGTCCCCAACCACGGTGGCGGCGGATTCGATCCGACCCAGATCTTGAGCGGCTACACCACGTTGAAGAATTGCGTGAAGCCTCGGCGGCGGCGAGACTGCCGAGGGCGACGGTGCGGTTCGAGACAGATCCTTGGGAGCAGGCGGAGGTGGACTGGGGCAACTTCAGCTACATCTCAGAGAACGGACGCAGGCGCCGGATGTTGACGTTCGTAGTGGTGCTTGGACGGAATGAGGACGGTGGCATCCAATGGAACAGCCGCATGCTGGTCTTCGCCCGCCGCGCGGGCTTCGAACTGCGACTGAGTCGTCCGTACCGCTCCTGAAGTTTTTGTGCTCCTTCTAGGAACTGGCCTTGACTGATGGCCTCAGACTGAACTGATACAGGCTCGGTCAGCCCCTGGGAAGCGCTCCCGGAGGCATCTGTCCGAGAACCCTCTTGTCGAAGGCGGCCCAGCCGCTCTCGGGTCCAAGATCGGGCCACTCGAGCTCCATTCCCTGATCTATACAGAGATTTTGAAACTCCCTGAGTAGGGTCTCGTTAGACCTCACTGCCTTCGGGGGCTCACCTTTGTCGACGCAGAACGCTGCGAGCAGTCCAGCAGCTTCACCAATGTTCCACTCGACAGGGTGCAGCCGGTATGCGCCGTTGGTTAGATGGGTGACCCCCAGGTTCTTGCAAGCAGGCAGAAGATTCTCAACCCTCTCAGGAATCAGCGATCCGAGTGGGATCTGGAAGGGAAGCGACTCGAGGTGTATTCCGTGGTTGCCTCCAGTGCTGAAGTGGAGGTCGATGTGGTACACGCCGACACCCACGCTATCGTCGAAGTATTCCGCAGTGGACGTTCCTCTCGCCTCGGCGCCGATGTGGTTCTCGGTAACCGTGAAGAGCGACTTGATACGCCATCCTTCCCTGATGTACGGATACTTCGCAAGGCCGTCCTCGGTGCCCATCACCTCAGGCGCCAGGTACAGACCAGGGTATCCCACACCGCCGTCCGGCCTTGGCGCCTCTGTCTGCATCCAATACATAAACCCGAGTGACTGCTGTCTGGACTCCTCCAGGTAGCGTTGTACGTCCTCTTCAGGTTTGTCGATTATATTGGCGTTGACGTAGTCGTTCTGAGTCCAGATGACAAGCGTCACCTCTGGTGGCGCGATGCTGGGTGAATAGTGACCAGGGTAGATAATCCGCCGCCAATGGAACCAGGCGACCTGATCGGCCTCTGCATCCTGGGCGAATAGGACCCGGCGCTCGATTGTCCGGTCCCTGAATTCACTCTGCTTCTCCGGGTCGACAAATGAGCTTGCGTGCAGGACGGGCCGTTCCCAGCTGAAGAGAGGCATCCCCCATTCGGGAGTCAGCGGTGGCTGGTACTCCCTCCAGAATTCGTACCGCGCAGGCTTATCGATAGTGTGATCCCCGTCAGGATCATAACCCATGGCAAAGACCCAGGACAGCGCCTGTACATTGTCAGGTTCCGAGTCGCCCTCGAGGGCGTTGGGTTCACCGGTCTCCTTCTGAGACTCGAACCCGGCAACGTACTCGACGTTGGCCATAGGCAGCAAGTCGCCAAGCTCTGTCGCGTCGAGGACGTAGGTAGCCTCGATAGTCTCTTCTCTACCCGTCTCGAGGTCGACAAGCGTCACAGCGCGGACGGTGTCGCCGTCCGTATCAACGGCAATCGGCTTGCGTCGGAGGCGCACCTCCAGGTTGCCCCTGGCACGGGGGAATGCCAGCATCTGTTCCAAGACCGCCAGAGCCACCCTCGGCTCGTGACAGAGGCGGGACACAAAACCATTGCCCGGGTTGAGAAATCTATCTGCGCGTGCCCTGAATGTCAGAGGGAAGTGGTCACGATAGTACTGGCGAACCTTGTTACGGTAGTCCCTGTATCTTCCCGTGCTGCCGAACTGCTCGATCCAAGTGTGCTCGTCGGGCGGGACCGCCTGCGCCGTGAGCTGCCCTCCGATCCAATCGGTCTCCTCTGTCAGGATAACTCGCTTGCCGAGACTTGCGGCGGACATGGCCGCAGCACAGCCTCCCGTGCTACCGCCAACTATGAGGATGTCTACTTTAGCATCTCGTGAGCCGTGAGGTGGTGAGTATGAGTCCATCGCTTGCCTCTCAAGTTCTCCGGTTCGTCTCGGCCTGTACTACTGCCCCCTCAGGCGGGGATCCAGAATATCGCGGAGGGCGTCGCCCCACAGATTAAAAGCTACGACAGCTACACTGATTGCAATTCCAGGTGATAGGACTATCCAAGGTGTCTGCCGAGCGTACTCAGCGCCGAACTTGGAGAGCATACTACCCCAAGCGGGCGTAGGTTCCGGAACACCAAGGCCTAGGAAACTGAGTGACGCTTCAGTCAGTACGGCGGCACCCAGAAGGGCGGTAGCGAGCACAATGAATGGCGCTACGGCATTTCGCAGCACATGCACTAGAACGATGCGGGAGTCGGAGGCACCGATCGCTCGGGCGGCCGAAATGTAGTCTGTTTCCCGAATGGAAATGGTGCTCGCGCGGACCACCCTGACCGCCTGTGGAATCATCACAATCCCAATTGCCAATGTCGTGTTCATCAAAGACGGACCTAACGCAGCAACGACGACCATTGCCATCACGAGTGTTGGGAGGGCCTGTAGCATATCGACAATGCGCTGAACGAGTAGATCCAGCTTTCCAAGTAGGTATCCGCTGGCAAGCCCCAGAGCACCTCCGGTCAGGCATCCAAGTGTGATCGCGCCGAAGCCGACAATCAACGACACCCTAGAGCCGTACACTATACGGCTGTAAAGATCCCGTCCCAAATTATCGGTACCCAGCCAATGCTCGGAGTTCGGCGCGACAAACACAGCGAATGAGTCCTGTGCAATTGGATCGTGCGTTGCGAAGAGTTTGGCGAAGATGGCCACCAGCAGAACAACAGCGAGGACTGCAGCCGACGCCGCGCCAAGCGGCTTTCTGCGCGCAAAACGAGCGGTCGTGCGGAGGGCATTGCCCCAAGAGTAGAAGAGGTGCGCCCGACTGTTTGCATCACTTATTCATACCTGACGCGAGGATTGAGCCACCCATAAATAAGATCGGCTGCTAAATTCGCCATTACGACCAGGATTCCGGTGAGCATCACGAGACCCTGAACCACCGTCAGGTCACGATCGATGATGGCATCAGACATGTACCGTGACGCGCCGGGTAAGTTGAATACTGTTTCGATGACTACCATTGACCCGATCATCAGCGGGATCTGAAACGCAATAACAGTAATGACGGGGATAAGCGCGTTCTTGAGAGAGTGGCGAAATACGACGACTCGCACCGCTAGGCCCTTGGCCCTAGCGGTGCGAACGTAGTCTTCCCGAAGCACCTCCAACATGGATGATCTCGTCATGCGCAGAATGAACGCGGAACTGTTGAATCCCAGCACCAGGGCGGGAAATATGAACTGCGACATGTTGGCCTTGAAGTCTTCGAAGGGGGACACGTATATCAGGGGAGGAATCCAGAAAAAGAAGTAGATAAGGGCTGTCACTATAAGGATCGCCACCCAGAAGGAGGGCATAGACAGTCCCAGCAGACTGATAAACCTAAGCGACTGATCCAGCCACCCATCCTGCGTCATCGCACTGACAACGCCGAGTGGAATGCCCACGACTACAGCTATGACCAACCCCATCAAGCCGACCCGAAGCGAGACAGGGATTCTACCCTTTATAATGTCCCAAGCTGGAATCTGATATCTGAGGGACTGGCCAAAGTCGCCAGTGAAGATGCCACTGAGCCATACGCCGCACTGAATTGAAATGTGGCGGTCCAGCCCAAGCTTCTTACGGATCTTCTCCCGTTCTTCGTCATCTACCCGACCCACCTGGGCAATAGTGACGTACACATCCACGGGGTCGCCGGGAACAACACGCAGCATAACAAAGATAACAATGGACAGCGCGAGTAGAGTGGGGATAGCGAGCCGCCGCCTAATAACGTACCGCTGCACGCTTAATCTCCCATTTCAATGCAGGTCTTGCTTACGGAGGAACGTTCGAGGAACGCGGCGGGACCTATCGGTCCAACCAGAGCTGTTCGAAACGGCTGTTGTTGTGTATGACCTGACGCTTGACGTACCCCTTCACATCCGGCTGCATGACCTGCCAGTCGGACTGGAACCCAATGGCCTGCCTAGGCAGCGCGTTCTCAAAGATGTAGCGGTCTACCTCATGGACCATCCCCAGCCTGGTCTCGAAGTCGAGCTCTCGCGACTGCTCGAGCACCATCTGTTCCAGTGTCTCGTCACAGAAGCCTATGACCGGGAATATCGAGCCGCCGCAGGTGGAGTACCTCAGGAATGGGTCGTCCGCTTCGTCAACGACGAATCCGTCTGAGTCGCCGCTGATATCGAAGTCGCCGGAACGGAACCTCTGCACCTTGACGCCGGGGTCAAGTGGGACTGCCACGGCCGGTATTCCGATCTCCTTTAGCTGGTCGACCAGCCATTGTCCGAGCGCCTCAGCGGCTACGAAGGGCCTGTGGTGTATCTCCAGCTCGCGATCGAACACGTAGCCCGTTTCCTGTACCAGCCTTCTGGCCTCTTCTCGGTTTAGCTTACCTATGAGTTCGAGAGATTCATCCTCTGGAAGACCCCACGTGCCATAGGGTTGGCGGAGGTTGGTTGTCGATGGGACCGCAGCTCCTTCGTGGACGATCCGGTTCCACGCGTCGCGGTCAAGGGCGAGCAGAACGGCCTGCCTGATACGAATGTCATCCAGGGGAGGCTTCTGGGTGTTGAAGATGATCGTCTCGTGTAGAGTCGTCACGCCTCCTTTGACAACCAGATTCGGACTGGAGGACTGCAGGTCCTTCAGCGTGGTTGGGTTCATGTCAAGCGCATTGGACAGGTCGACCCTTCCGGTGGCCAGCGCCGCTATGCGGGTCGAGCGGTCGGTGATGATCGGGAACTGAATCCCATCCAGGTATGGCAGCCCTTCCAGGTAGAAGTCGTCGTTCTTCTCCATGTTGAGGACTTCGCCGGGACGGTAGGACTTGAACTTGAATGGGCCAGCGCCGACAGCCTCGGTCTGCAACCTGGTGATGGGCTGAATGTGCTCAGGATAGATGGGTGAGAAGGCAGATGCGAGGAAGCTGATCAGGCTGGGCTGCACCTGTTTCATGTTGAAGACGACGGTATTAGCATCAGGGGCATCGACAGAATTTACGCTTACCCACCAGGGCTTCCGCGCGTTGACGTCGAAGGCGCCGCCTGTGGGCTGTTCGAGAATCGTGTCGGCGGTCCACTTTACGTCCTTGGAGGAGAAAGGTTCACCATCGTGCCACTTGACGCCTGATCTCAGTTTGATAGTGAGGGCCAGACCGTCGTCGCTCCATGACCAGCTTTCAGCGAGGTCAGGCAGAATTGTAGGCGCACCTTCAGGAGCAACCTGAGGATCGTAGTAGAAAAGCTGGCTGTGCAGATTCTGGAACGGCCAGGCAACGATGAAGGTCGTTACCTCGAGTGGACTGAAGTGTATCGGCGAGCGGAGCAGGTAGTTCACCATGGTCCCGCCGTACTTAGGCTTATCCTTGTCTTCTTGCATGATGACTCTTCGCACTACGGTTGGAACCACCCTGGCTGGCTGCGTTGGCAATGGGGCCACTGTAGCGGCAGGAGCGGCGGCGGCCGGCTGAGCCGGCTGAGCAGGAGCGGCAGGAGCAGCCGGCTGCTCGGTCGAACTGCACGCAAGAGCAGAGAGCGCCAAGATCATCCCTAGGAGTCTGTCCGAGTAACAGCGTTTGTGAGTGGTAGCGGGTAAGATAGGGGGAGCATAGCGTGTGGGGAGTCTCCGATGAGCAAGACCTATCGTCCCTATGATCCAGATCAGCAGTTGCTGTTGCCGGCTGCGTTGCAGGAGTGGTTGCCGGATGACCATCTGGCCTACTTCATCTCCGACGTCGTTGACCAGTTGGACATGTCTGAGATCACGGCTCGGTACGAGCGGGAAAGTAGAGGCGGGCCGCCCTACCATCCACGGATGATGGTCAAGGTGTTGTTTTTTGGCTACTGCGTCGGAGTGGCGTCCTCACGGCGGATCGCCCAGCGTCTCCACGAGGACATAGCGTTCCGGGTGTTGGCTGCGAACAACACACCGGACTTCCGCACGATTAGCGACTTCCGCAAGGACAACCTGGCCGCGTTGTCGGGTCTGTTTCTGCAGGTGTTGGCGCTGTGCCAGCGATCGGGGCTGGTGAAGCTGGGTCATGTGGCGCTGGACGGCACCAAGGTCAGGGCGAACGCATCGAAGCACAGGGCGATGAGTTACAGACGGATGAAAGAGAAGGAAGCGCAGTTGGCGGAGGAGGTTGAGGAGTTGTTGAATCGGGCCGAGGAGGTGGATGACGAGGAGGACCGGCGATACGGCCAGGACAAGCGTGGAGATGAGTTGCCGCAGGAGTTGGCCTTTCGTGAAGGACGGTTGGAGAAGATACGGGAGGCTATGGCGGCGCTGGAAGCCGAGGCGCAGGCGGCTGCAGAACAGGCCGAGGCCGAGGGTCGTAAGCACCCGGGTGTGCCGGAGGACAGGTCCCAGCGCAACTTCACCGATGCCGAGTCGCGGATCATGCCCGCTCCGGGAGGTCGGGACTTTGTTCAGGCGTACAACTGTCAGGCGGTGGTGGACAGCGCCAACCAGGTGATTGTGGCGGCCCGTGCCACCAATATGACCTCGGACAAGCAGCAGGCCGTGACCATGATGGAGGAGACCATCGACAATGTCGGCGCAGTCCCGAGGGAAGTATCCGCCGATGCCGGCTACTACTCGACAAAGGCAGTTGATGAGATAGATGCGCTGGGAGTGGAGCCGTTCATTGCACCGGATAAGACCCGCCACGGCAGGGTGCCGACCGCAGCTCCCCGCGGTCGCATACCCGGTCGGCTGTCTCCCAGGGACCGGATGCGACGGAAGCTGCAGACCAGGCGTGGTCGTCAGCGATACGCTCTTCGAATGGAGACGGTTGAGCCGGTATTCGGCCAGGTCAAACAGGGCCGGGGCTTCCGACAGTTCCTGCTGCGGGGACTGGAGAAGGTGAACGGAGAGTGGTCGCTGATCTGCACCGGTCACAACCTGTTGAAGCTGTTCCGCTCAGGTGCCGATCTGTCCAGCGAAGCACGAACAGGTCTGTCCAACGCATCAGCGACTTCGCCGAGATCGTGAACACGGTGAAATTGGCAAAGCGATCCGGGTCCGAGTGGCTGCGACCGGCGCCAATAGTCGTCGCGGCCTGTTCTCCCTGACCCGGCGGCTACGTCAATCATTCCTCAGACAGGCTCCTAGTCCAGTAGCTAGTAGTCTGCAATGCCGTGAAAGTTCCATGGCCTAAGGCCCTCCGTGCGCTACTTGGTGGAATCCCATCGTAACAGTGATTCAGTAAACCTGTTTCACAGGTGGCTAGATTAGTACGGAAACCAAAAGGTGTCAACCGCGCGAAGAACCATCAAACCTGTAACAGTTTTGCGGAAAAACGGAAGAGAATACATTCACGCAGCCACAGAAACCGTCCCATAGGCAGTGTGAGATCTTGGAAGTAGGTTGCAGGAGTAAACGTCGGCCAGTGAGCGCCCGCTAAGGCAGCGCTCAACTCTCCGAGACCGAGTTTTCCCCCACTGCCCCACGGACCCGCAGATGTGTATGGACACAGTCTTTTACTTCAGACACAGTCGCAGGGTGGCTTGGGACAACACCGTGAAGCATCGCTGGCGCACACTTCAGTTGCTGCCGGGCATTGAGCGACTGAGCTATGCAGGGTCGAACGTGGAGGTGATCGAGATGCTGGACGGTGAGCTGGTCGTTGCGCACCATGGGCACTTCAACCCCAGCCAGGAGGCCCCACCCCGTCCGGGCATCCTGCGCAGCTTCAATGAACGATCTCCACACGAGTTCGTTTCACGGACCGATCTCAGCGGTCTCGGTAGGATGTGGACTGCAGTACTGGCGTCACTGGACGCGGAGCGAGCGACCGGTGAGGCTCATGACGCCGCCGCTGCCAACGGCGCCTTAAGTGTATGGAGTGGAGCAATCGGCTCGCGAAGGAAGCCTACGCCACTTCAGATAGCAAGGTGGAATGCTGTACAGAAGCCGAAGTGCAAGGGGTTGTCGATTCGAGGGATTGCTCGGGAGTTCTGTATCCGTGGGAGCACGGCCAGCAAAAACATGGAAGCTGAGAGTCTGCCCTTGGCGCTCGCTCGAGTACCAGCGGGATCCACTTGATCTGATAACATGCCGAACCGAGCGGGTGACTTCTTCCGTGAACAGCTAGGCGGACATAATCGCTTAACATCGACACAATGACGGTACTCGTCCCAGTCAGGGTCATAAGATTCCCATTGCCGCATTTGGGGAGAATCGGACAGGTCTGAGTCCTTATTCGGCAGGGTCTTTTCTCTTACTCGTCTCGTCCTTGGCTCCCGGTGGAGCGCCTCACCTCCTGTAGTTCGAATGTAACTTGCGGTGTGCCTACAGGTTGAACTGAGGTTCGAGGTAGTCCTTGTCCTTGAAATACACTTGGAGCCGGCACCTGATTCCGTCCGTGATTACGATCCGGTCCTGTCCGTCGATCGCGATGCCCCCCGGACGACGGAAGTGACCCAGGGTCACCAGCTCGTTCGCGTCCACTCGCTGGTACGCCTTCTGGTAGTCGGGGTTCGAGTCCATGAAGTCCTGGCCCCACTTGGAGAATCTTCGCGCGTCTCCGTAGAGGCCGGCAATGATGTCGCCGTCAGGGTAGTAGATCTGGACCCTGTCGTTGCCCCAGTCCGTCACGTACACATCGCCTTCGCTGTCTACGGCAATGTCCGATGGCCTGCTAAGTTGGCCCCCGTCATCGAACGAGGAGCCGAACCTCATCAGGAACTCTCCGTCCCGTGAGAACTTCTGAACTCTGTCATTGCCCCAATCCGCGACGTAGACGTCGTCGTTCTGGTCGATCGTGATTCCCCAGGGGCGGTCGAACTGCCCGTCCTCGCTGCCCTGCTCACCCCAGGCGGTGAGGAACTGTCCATCCTTGGTGAACTGCTGGACCCTGGCATTATGGCTGTCCACGATCCAAAGATTGTCGTCACTATCGAACGTCAACCCCGCAGGTCTGTTCAGAAGTCCCTCTTCAGTCCCGTGCTTTCCCCACGTAGCGAGATGTTCTCCCTCGGAACTGTAAACATTGACGAAGTGTCCGAATCCGTCGGCACAATAGATGTTGCCGTCCTGGTCAATCGCGAGACCTTCCGGCCAGGTGAAGTCACCCTCTCCGAATTCGCCCACGAAGTCCTCGTCGATCGTGGCGACCGTAATTGGAGCTCCGGCCCTCCCTCCGCTATTAAGCACGTAGATCGTGCCCTCAGACGTGGTGGCAACCGAGGTTGGGTGCCAAAATCCTCTTCCTCTTCCTGACAGCCACCCTATCGGATGACTGAAATGCCAAGTTCGACCGGCCACGGTTTTTGTCTGCATGACTCTGACTCCAGTGTGGTTCTCTGGTCCGCTGCTGTCCCCAGACTAGAAGCGTCTGGCTCTGCCAAGCGCGGTAGGCTACAGTGGCAGCCATCCCCGATATTAGGGATGGCTGCTCTTCATTCAACTCAGGTGCCCAGCCTCGGCTTGGGCCTGGCCGTTACGCTAGGCCGTATTGCCGTTGGTCTCGACGAACTTCGGCTGCTCGAAGTGGCCGTTGACTATGGGCACGGGGTCAAGTTCCAGCCAGTCCTCAAGGACGGTGGAGTACACGCCCCGGAAGTCCTGGTATGGTACAAGGTCGCCCTGCTCAAGCGCCTCTGGCCTGGTCTCAGGATACTCGCCGTGCATTCCGCCAATGACCCGTGGACCTATGGCGATGCAGGCTCCCGCGGCCCCGTGGTCCGTCCCGGACCCGTTGTCACGGACACGCCGTCCGAACTCAGAGAACAGGAACATTACCACGTTGTCGTCTGCGTCGTGCTCTCGGAGGTCGTCCCAGAAGTCGGCGATCGCCCCGGACATCTCAGTCCAGAGCTTGTCGAACGTCGGCGCCTGGGCGGCATGGGTGTCGAAGCTACCGTGCTGTGTGTAGAACACACGAGTGCCAACGTCCGCAGTGTGGATCATAGCCACGTCACGTAGGCTGTTGGCTATCGGGTTGTCGGCGTATTCGACGCTGGAGGAGTAACGCCCCAGCCCCTCTTTAAGTATGTCGGCGCCCTTGAGCGCGTCCAGGCCCGTCTGTCCGAGGTAGTCTTGGACTGGTCCGGTACCGATGGCCTGGCCGTACATGTTCACGAACTTCTGAAGCATCTTGTTGCGGCGGTCCTGCTGCTCGATACCTGTCAGCAGACCATATGTGGACAGGTCGGCGACCGAAGCCACCGACACGCCGGGCACAAGCATGGCGCGAGGCATTCCCTGACCGATGTTCACTCCGGCCACGGGGTTCTCGCTGCTGGGGTCGAGTTCTCGCAGAGCGCGTCCCAGCCAGCCCTCCGTGCCGATTATGTCCGGCTCGCATGTGTGCCAGATGTCCATCGACCGGAAATGCGACCTCGGAGAGTTAGCATACCCCACCCCGTGGATGATCGCCATGTCGCCCCTGTCGTAGATGTCCTTGACTGGGCCCATCGTCGGGTGGAAGCCAAGCTCGTCGTCAACCTTCAGAACGCTGTCCTGATCCACGCTCAACGTCTTCCGGCCGTCGTAGTAGTTCGAGTCAGTGTACGGAATTACCGTGTTCATGTAGTCGTTGCCGCCAGTCATCTGTAGCACGACCACCACTGGGGGTTTTTCTGTGGACGCCATCGTCTTCTCTCCTAAGTCAGGGGACCTGACCCTCTAAATCCTCAGCCGAACTGGTACTCTGTGGTCGCGGCGATCAGTGAGAGCATGTCTCCGACACGCTGGGTCGACGTTGAGTAGTCCTCGTCGCAGGCCCACGAGACCGGACCCTCGTCTTCTGCGTGCGAAATCAGCTCCTGCCGAGTTTGCTCGGATACCTCGACCGGCCCCATGAACTCCAGGCATCGGTCCACGAGGGCCGCTGGCGTCATTGCCTGATCGCCTGAGGCTACCCTCCCGACAATGCTCTGCACTCCTGGAAGGTCCGTGTCGCTCAATCGGTCCACTACGAAGTTGATTCGCTTTACAACCGAGCCGCTGTTAATCCACTCTCTGCCGGTGTGCCATCCCTCAACACTCGGCGGGTCGTGCAGGCTCTGGCCCATGTAGGCAGGCTCCTGCCCCATGGCCAGCAGGCGCGGGTCCGGACCTTGCAGGTCTCCTGTCATTTTCAGCGTCCCGACCACCACCTCAACTGGACTTTTCACCTTCTGGTACATGGACTCCTTGAAAAAGTCCGAGTTGAACATCGTCCGCAGCACCGGCCTAATCTCGTAGCCCGACTCGACGAGCGTCTCTGCAAGCAGTTCGACCGCCTCTGGATTACGTGGAGGCTCAACCAACCATGCTGGCACCTGCGGCTCGTCTGCTACGAAGAAGTTGTATAGGTGACGCGCTATGAATCTGGGGCAGGCCTGCTGCTGTAGGACAATGTCGATTATGTCTTCCCCGTCGAAGTTTCCAGTCTGCCCCAGGAAAGTCTTCTGGCCGTAGTCATGCTCCTCGGGCCTGAATTCGAAATGCCAGGAGAACCTGTGGTGGGGATTGCGAGGAATCTTGGCCCCTATAGTCCAACCGGTAAACGCGCGAGCGCACTCGAAGACGTCAGTCTCGGTATAGTGGCCCACTCCCAGCGAGAATAGCTCCAGTAGCTCGCGTCCCCAGTTCTCGTTGGGTGATCGCTTGTGATTCTCGTTGTTGTCGAGCCAGAAGATCATGGCCGGGTTCTGAGCTACCTGAATCAATAGATCCCTGTAGTTACCCATACCATGGTCACGGAACAGGTGCGTCTGTGCTGTCAGGTGGTTGTCGTTGTCCACCTTCGAGTTGCCGGTCGCAAATATATGGTGCCAGAACAGCGCCATCTTCTCTTCAAGGGGGCGCTGAGTGTTTATCATGTGATACAGCCACTGAGCTGCGCCCGGCGTTGGATTGGGACCGCCGGTCTCAGTCGACGGGATGTACCGAAACAGCATCTCCTGGTCGGCACGCGGAATGTCGTCCGGGGGATCGATTAGCCTCTCCACCGTCTCCTCATAACCTATCTCGACCAGCGCTTCCAACTCTTCCCGCGTGGCACCGAATCCCGTTCGCCTCATCAGGTGGGCCATCAGCGCGATGTCCTCTCTCGTGGACATTCGACTCCTCCTCTACCGGGGTTCTACCGGCCCCCGCTGCCGGATTGACAACATTCCCGTCTCTTCAACTGTTAAACACACCAATAGGTACGACGCCAAGCCTATTTCTCTAAGCTGCTTGGCTTGGGCCTAGTCTAATCAGCCTACCTTGAATCGTCAAGAAGATTTCCCTCTTTGCCACTCATGAATGAATATTCATACCCCAGCTCACATCTGGTCAGCCTAGCCGATAGATGGTAGATGCCGGGGCGAGGGCGACGAATCCGATTGCGCAAGTCGACAGTGCTATCGTCACCCCGTAAGCTCCATACCGTGAAACACGTAAATCGGGGTACGTGTTGACTCGATCGATAAGCCAGGCCCCGGGCGCAAACAAGACGGCCGCAAGAGCTGTTGGCCCAAGGCTGAGCGCTCCATATTCGAACGCGATTCTCGGCGCCATGAAGATAGAGTCGGCTAGCCCCGTCAATATGTCTGGCGTCTCCGTGATACCAACGGTCGCGTTAATGAAGACCAGGCCGACCGGCGCAAGAGTGCCTGTAAGGAAAGGCACTACGATGGCATACCCAACGCCGACACCTGGCCACGCCAGGGGATGCTGCGGGTGTTCGGCCCTCCGAACAAGCCACGCCGTCAGCGTCAAAGCTACCAGACCGCCTGCAACGAGTCCGGCCCCTGACAGGAACAGCGCAATAGTGGGTTCCAGGTGTTGCGGCTCGTAGTCAGGCGTTTGAAGCTTGGTGCGTGCTACCAACGACACGATAAGAGCAAAGACACCCAGCGCACCGCCATATGTGAAGATGCAGGCTAAGAGTCTCCTACGGCGACCGGTGCGTGTCTGGACACGCCGAGCGTATGTCCTGGCTGGTTGTTCCATTTCGCTTGACAAAGCCCGTGATTGGATTGCCGAATACCTGAGCTGAGCCGCTCGAACCGCTTAAGATGGGACTCCTGGAAGGTCCAGTTCACCTGCGAAATGACACTTCGCGAACTGACCCTCGACGACCTCTATCAGTGGTGGCTCCTCGGTCTTGCAGATGTCCTTTGCGAACGGGCAGCGCGGGTGGAAGTAGCAGCCACTTGGCGGGTTGGCCGGGTTTGCGACTTCGCCTGTCAGAGCCTGGCCCCGCGAACGAATCGCTGGGTTTGGCACTGGAACCGACGACAGCAGCGCCTGTGTATAAGGATGCTTAGGCTCGGTGAATAGCTTCTCAGTAGACGCGACTTCTACTATCTTGCCAACGTACATCACCACCACCCTATGCGCAATGTACTGGACGACGCTGAGGTCATGGCTGATGAACAGGTAGGTAAGGTTGAGTTCGTCCTGGAGGTCCTGCATGAGGTTGAGTATCTGTGCCTGTACGGAGACGTCGAGTGCGGATACAGGCTCATCGGCAATCACCAGTCGGGGATTCATCACCAGCGCGCGCGCGATTCCCACACGCTGGCGCTGACCTCCGCTGAAGGCATGAGGGTACCGGCGCATGTACACTGGAGACAGGCCGACGCGCATGAGCATCTCACTGACCTGATCTTCCAATGCTGTACCCTTGGCCAGATGGTTCACCCGAAGCGGGTCAGCGACAACGTCGAAGACCGTCATACGTGGATTGAGCGATGCGAACGGGTCCTGGAAGATCAGCTGCATTTCCTGTCTCAAGAGCGTCAGTTCATCATCGTCGGCCTCAGTCGTGCTTACGAGGGAATCGTCGCGCATTCGGAACAGGATTTCGCCCGCTGTAGGCTCAACGGCTCTAAGAATAGCTCTCCCTGCCGTTGTCTTGCCGCAGCCGCTCTCGCCCACCAGACCAAGTGTCTCACCTTCATGGAGTTCAAAGCTGAGGTCGTCAACAGCGCGAACGTAACCCTGGGTCTTGCGCCATATCCCTGAAACGATCGGGAAATATACCTTCAGGTTATTGACCGAGAGGATCGGGGAGGCATCGTTCGGATGTGTCACGACGACGACTCCTGACCGGCAGGCGCAGCATCTGAATACAACAGGCAGCTCGCCGTGTGGTTGACACCGACCGTCACCGGCTGAGGCTCTATGGCGTCGCAAACTCCGGCCATGAACTGCGGACATCGCGGGTGGAATGGGCAGCCGGGTGGTCTCACGAACGGAGACGGGACGTTCCCGCTGATCGCTGCCAGTCGTTCTGTTTGCCTGGTCCTTCTGAGCTGAGGGATGGACTTGAGTAGCTCCTGCGTGTACGGGTGTTTCGGATCGCTGAACAAGGTCTGGATGTCAGCGCGTTCGACGATCTTGCCCAGGTACATAACGATCATCTCTTCGGCCATCTGGGCAACAACGCCGAGGTTGTGAGTAATCAACATCATGGCCATACCGAAGTCCTCTTGGAGTTCGGCCATTAGCTCCAGGATCTGAGCCTGCGTAGTCACGTCGAGCGCGGTGGTGGGTTCGTCGGCGATTAGAAGGGTGGGGTTACAGGACAGGGCCATGGCAATCATGCAGCGCTGCCTCATCCCGCCACTCAGGTTGAACGGGTATTCGTCCACAATGCGCTCAGGATCGGGAATCCCTACGCGCCTCAGTATCTCGATTGCTCGTTCCCTTGCTTCTTCCTTTGTGACTGCTTGGTGAAGCAGTATACCTTCGATTATCTGCGCGCCGACCGTATGCACTGGGCTGAACGAGACCATCGGTTCCTGGAACACCATAGTGATCTCGCTGCCGCGGATGTTGCGCATCTCGGTGCCGTCAGGGGGCAGGTCCAGCAGGTCGACGCTGTCGTCGGCTGACCCATTACCAGAGTCTCGGTTGTAGATGATCTCACCTTCAAACGACCTTCCCGGCGGTCTGACGATCCGCATGATCGAACGAGCCAAAACGCTCTTGCCACACCCGCTTTCGCCAACCACTCCAAGAACGCGGCCGCGATCTAACTCGAACGTGACGTCATCTACTGCTCGAACGATACCCTCGTCGAGGTAGAAATAGGTCTTGAGGTTTCTTATCCCCAGAAGGGGAGCGCCAGACTCCAATTTATCACCTTGCATGGACAAGTTTATGAGCTCTAACGGCTCGCATATGGATCAGCCGCGTCTCGCAGACCATCCCCCATGAAATTGAACGCCAGTATGGCCAATAGGACGAATGGTGCGGGGATCATGAGCCAGGGCGCGTTCGAGATCGCGTTTAGGTTTTGAGCCTCGAACAGTAGCGTTCCCCAGCTTATCGTTGGCGGCCTGAGGCCAAGTCCCAGGAAGCTCAGCGCAGTCTCAGCGATAATTATCGCCGGCACCGCGAGCGTAGTGGTTGCAATGATGTGACTCGTAAAGGATGGGATCATGTGCCTGAAGATGATCCGAAGTTCTGAGGTACCATACAGCCGGGCCGCCATCACGAAGTCCTCAGATCTCAGGGACAGGAACCTGCCCCTTACTTCGCGTGCCAGTGTCGTCCAACCCAGGAGCGATATTATTATGGTTATTGCGAAGTAGATCTGGATCTGCGTCCACTCATGGGGCACAGCGGCCGCCAGACCCAGCCACAGCGGAATCGTTGGAATCGATCGAATGAACTCGATGAATCTCTGAATTGAGATGTCCGTCAACCCTCCACGGTAGCCGGAAATCCCCCCTAGCAGCACGCCAAGAAACAGACTCAACCCAACCCCCACCAGGCCTATCGACATTGATATCCGCGTAGCGTACATCAGCCTCGAGAATACGTCCCTTCCAAGCCTGTCGCTTCCCAACAGGTACATCGGTATCGGGTCTTCTTCGGTGTTCAGCCCCAAGAGGTGGATGTTTGTATCGATGAATCCCAATAGCTCGTACTCGTGGCCTCTTGCGAACAACTTGACCCGGAATCTCTTGGACTCGTCTGGCGCGTATTCCGGCTTGAGCGTGACCGGGTTGCGTTCTCTTAGAAGTCCGTTCGCGTACGGCCAGGTGGGCTTCAGTCCGTCGAAGAAGTGTATCCTCTGTGGCGGCACGAACGCCCGCTGTGCGTTCTGAGCGTACGGATCGTGTATGGCGAGGAACTCGCAGAATATTGCAACGAGATAGAACGCAATAATCCCAACGGTCGCGGCAATCGCCAACCGGTGTCTGAGAAAACGTCTCCACACCAGCGTCCACTGGGACGCGATATACTCCCGCTCCTCTGAGGTGATTGCCGGGGTATCCGCAGTCTGCGACGCCACTGCCTTCCCCTTACCCTTCCATCCGAATTCGTGGATCAACGGCTGCGAGGAGGATGTCGGAAACCAGGGTTCCTAGCATGGTTAGGAGTGTCAGTATCAGGATGATCGAACCTGCCAGAAACATATCCTGGGCAATTAGTGACGCCAGTAGCAGCGGACCGATAGTGGGAAGGCTCAGGACAGTAGCCACGATCAGACTGCCGGAGAATAGCTGAGGTAGCTGCCATCCCATTGTGCTAATAAATGGGTTGATGGCGATGCGGGTCGGATACTTGAGGATCACCTTCCACTCCGGCAGGCCCTTCGCTCTGGCAGTCTCCACGTAGGGCTTGCTGAGTTCGTCCAGGAGGTTGGCTCGTATGATACGTGTGAACCTTGCCGTTCCGTCGGTGCCGAGGATTACCATGGGCACCCAGATGTGCTTCAGGAGATCAATGAACTTGGCTACGCTCCACTCTGCGTCGTGATACTCGGGCGAGAATAGACTGGTGATCTTCAGCCCAAACCACGCCCACACAAACCACATGATCACCAGGGCGAGCAGGAAGTTGGGAGTTCCGATGCCGAAATACGAGAGGAACGTGAAAAAATAGTCGATGATCGAGTACTGTTTTACCGCCGAAATTATCCCGACCGGTATCGCTAGCGTCCACGTAAACACTATCGTGAACAGGCCCAGGAGGAGGGTCAGCGACAATCGCTCCCCTATAAGCTCATTGACCGGACGCTGGTATTCGAGGGAGAACCCCAGGTTGCCTTGTAGTACGTTTCCGACCCACTTCAGGTACTGCACGTAGACAGGGCTGTCAAGGCCGTACTGCCGCCGCAGGTTCTCGACCTCCGCCATGTCGATCTGGTCTCCTCCGGCGACGAGCTCGGCGATGTAGGTCTGGAGATAGTCCCCGGGTGGCGCCTGAATTATGCCAAAGGCGACCACAGACATAAGTATCATCATCGGAACGAGAATGCCGATGCGCCTTAGCAGGAACTGCGTCATAGACTAGGCTACCTAAGGTCTGACTGGTGGGGTGGAGTGAATCCGTATTGCGACACCGCCGCTGGTAGGTAGCCCTGACGGGTGCGCGAGCCACGGGCATCAGTGGAGCTGCTCCGGCCTTCCAAACGGGGCCTGCCCGTCCAGGAGAGCCGGAGCGATTTCGTTGTGGTAGGGTTACTGCTGTGTCTCTTGCCGGCGTTCTTCGCTTCTGTACCAGAACTGGTCTGGGAACGAATTGAACGGCATGTTCAAGCCAGCCCGGTTCGCCCACCATTCCGGGACGTTGACCAGGTCGTCGTTCACGATGACGATGCCCGAAACCAGCCCGCTGGCGCCCACAGTACCCAGGCGCACCTGGTTGTCAATTGTCCAAGCAAAAATCTCCCGCGCGATCTCATGTTGACGCTCCGGCGGTTCGCCCGATGCTTCGAGCAGTATGTCGAGCAGGTGCTTGATCTCTGCCGGCGGCTCCGATCCTTCGTCACCGCCACTCTGGAACCAGCGTGCGTAGTCTGCTGCCCAACCGAAAATTGGGTTGGTGGGCAGTGTGTGGAACGCGATGCTGAACAGCTCCGCCGTCAGGTCCGCGTTGTGAACGCGAGACATCAGCTCGTTGGCCTGGGCCTGCGTATTCAGCAGGCTTCGCTCTACGACGTCTAAGGTGCATCGTACTCCGACCGCCTCGAAGTAGGCGCACATCTGCTCTGCCCCGTCCACGTAGCCGCCGAATGCGTCCATCGTGCTTATCTTGAATGCGAATCTGTCCCCGTTTGGCAACGTGCGGAAGCCCTCATCGTCTTCTGGCCCCATGACCTCGTCGAGCATGGAGTTGGACTTGTCCACGTCGTACTCAGTGAACTTCGTCTCGTAGTCTTCGCCGGGATAGAAGGGATGGTCCGCAGCCGGCAAGGCGTTGCGAACGATGCCCTGGCCACCCATGGTGATCTCCTTAATGGAGTGCCTATCCAGCGAGTGCGACATTGCAATTCGCCAGTCCTTGTTGTTTATCAACTCACCTTCTGGCCCGGGGTAAGTGATATTGAAGTACAGCACTATGTCGGATCCCATGGGGTCCACGACCATCTGGATCGTGTAATTGCCCCTCTCTTCACCCTCTTTCAGGACAGGGAAGTTGGAGAAGTTGATGTGCCTGCCCTGGAAGTCAATCTCTCCTTGGGCTGCGCGCAAGTTCAGCGGCTCGACTCCGGATGCGGTCTGGAACCTAATCTCATCCATGTATGGAAGCTGGTTCCCCTCCTGGTCTACGATCGGGTAGTACGGGTTGCGGACCAGTCGGATGATGTCGTCGGCCGAAGTGTTCGTCCAGATCCACGGGGACGTGGCTGGGCGGTCCGGATTCAGCTTAGGGTCTTCCTGGTTCAGGTAGTACTGGGTCCAGCTTGGGAAGCCGGCGTCCTGCGCGAGCTTCTCGGCATCCGGGTTGTACTTGAGGTTGAACTGCTTCATGTAGTGTTTCGGCGCGTACTGGAAGTCGCGAGGCGTGCATCCGTGCACCATGTGACCTTCGAAGAAGTAGAAGGGGGCCGAGTACCTGAACTCAACCGTGTAGTCGTCGATCTTGACCACTTTGACGACAGGGTCTCCACTCTGCCTGATCCACCTCGGGAGCGCCCCCTTGATGTCTGGGTCGGTCTGTACCTCGTAAGCATACTCCCAGTCGTCGGCGGTGAACGGTTGACCGTCAGACCACTTCATTCCAGGCAGCAAGTGGACTGTCCAAACGGTACCGTCCGCATTCGACTCCCATCCCTTCACGACATGTGGGATGACTCCGCTCCCATCTCCGGCATATCGCATGCCGCCTCTGCCGCTTGCGCGGCCCACGTTACAGTTAGCGTCGCCTGGGCCCAGATGGACTCGGCGCCACTGACCGCCGTATTCACCAACTTCTGCCACCTGCATTACCAGGGGCATATCGGGCAGTCTCTCCTCGACAGGAGGCAATTCGCCCGCCGCGACCCGCTTGGCAAGAATAGGAGCCTCGTTGAACGAGCTGGGACTCGGGACCATGCCACGATCGGTCGTCGATACGTTCACTCCTGTGGCCTCTCCTCCGCCGGTCATAGTGCCGGTAGACGGAGCGGGCGCAGCCGGAGCGGTTGTCGGCGCCGGAGCTGGGGCAGCCGGGGCGGTGGTTGGCTGCATGGCTGGGGCCGCGGGAGCCGTGGTCGGCGCAGGTGCTGGCGCAGGCTCTGCATCCTCCCCGTCGCTGCTACAGGCGGCAAACACGATTGCAATCGACACTAGTAAAACGGCAATCAACAGAGTCTTCTTCATTAACATCACCCTTTTGTTTGTGATTCTCCATTGCAAGAACGAAATATCATGTATACAGTTTCGCAATATATGTCGCAGACCTACCGTTGTCAACCCGACGCATTTCGCTTAGGAAATTAAACACCCAGGGGTTGTCCACAGGAGACTTCGATCTGATGCAAAAGGTGTTTTGAAGAGCCAAAGATGGGCTGAACCCATTTGACATGATCGGGGATATGTTGTAGTTATGGGTGAGCTTGGTGGCCCACACAGGCTTCATGAGGGAAAACCACTTACGGCAAGCTGGTCTGCGGCGTTTTATTTCCCCCGAACACACTGAACTGGATCGAGGGTCATCTCAGTACCGGACGTTATCGTTAGCGGCACCGTGACTCCACGTGACTCCAAAAGTGACTTAGTTGTGGCTGCACGAGAAACCGCAGAGGTAGGAGGGCATCCAGCTTAGATCAACTTCTTAGACACCCGCCTGTTACGCAAGAGGAGGAGGATGTGATGCTGAAGCGAGTAGTACTTTCCATCGGGGCGATATCAATTGTTCTGTTGTTGTTGGTGGCGTGTCAATCGGAGTCTGATTCCCCCTCTGCCGCGCCAGCGCCGGCGCCCACAGCTGCTCCTGCCGCGCCAGCGCCCGCGGCACCCACGACGGCCCCTGCCGCGCCAGCACCGCAGACCGCTGCTGCCGAATCCATCGACGTGATCCCTTCGGACAGCCTGACTGAAGATGCTGTCATTGAACTGCAAGCTGAGACCATCAACTTGGTAGCCAGTAGTGTGCCACTCCAGCTTCCCCAGAAGCCATCGAGCGAGCCCAAGTATGGTGGCAAGTTAACGCTGGTTTCGAACGGCTCGGACTTTCCGAGATCCTGGAACATGCCTGAGAGGGCTTACAACAACGGGTTTGTCACCCACTGGGGCGAGCTTCTTACGACATTCCCCAAGGGCCCCGGAACCAACCCCGGCGACTTCTCAGCGAGGCCTTGGTTGGCAAAGAGCTGGGACGTTGAAGACAACGGCCTTACCTATGTCTTCCACCTGCAGGATGGAGTCAGGTGGGCCAGTACTCCCCGTGTAACGGTGGACGAAACCAAAGACGTAACGGCCAACGACTGGGTGGAGCTCGCGAAGCTCAACTTCGGACTGTCCGAAAGTGCGTATCCGTCCAGATTCCCGGAGATAGACGGCCCCGAGTCCTGGACCGCTCTTGATGACTATACGCTTGAAGTGAAACTCAACAGGCCAGCCGCCTCTTTCCTCTACAAGACAAGGGGCTTAGGACCGCTGTTTGTTGGCCTCCAGGGTTATCACGAGAAGATGGAGAAGGAAGGCATACCCATAGAAGAGGCCATGCAGGACTGGACGACACAAGTCGGCACGGGTCCCTGGATACTCCAGGACTTTACCCCGGACGTATCGGTAGCCTTCGTCAAGAACGAGAACTACTGGAAGATGGACGACCAGGGCAACCAGCTTCCCTACATCGAAGAGATGGAAGTCTTCAAGATGCAGGATGAACGGGCACAGGACGCAGGCTTCCGAACAGGGAAGATCGGGGCCCTGGGCATCGAGACCTGCGGCATCAACACCGTGCGCTACGAAGCCATTAACGAGACCAATCCCGATACTCAATGGGAGATCTTCATAGACCCAAGCAACGCGCGGGCCGTTGTTCCGAACTTCTCAAACCCAGACAGCCCGTGGCAGGACATCCGCGTGCGACGAGCCGCTCAGCTATCGATTGACAAAGAGGGCTGGGTAGAGAGCGTCCTGGGTGGCTGGGGACTTCCCTTCTCGACTCCCATTTCGCCCGGCAACACCTACTGGTTGCCACCCGGGCAGTATGGAGACGTTGACGGCGATGGTATCCCTGGTGAGAAGTACCTCGAGTACGACGTGGAAACAGCCAAGCAGCTAATGGCCGAGGCCGGCTACGAAGAGGGATTCGAGGCTCGTTGGCTATTGACCCACGACCAGGGCAACCGCTTCTTCAGCGAAGGCGAATTGATTGCAGAGTCCCTGCGCAAAATTGGGATCGACCTTATTGTCGACATTGCCGATGGCGCAGCGCGCGGCGCTGCACTCAAGTCTGGAGACTGGGAGGCCCACTACACCTTCCCCGGATTCGGCTTTGACCCTAGCGACTGGATCTTCAAGGGTTTCCACTCACTGCCCAATAACCAGCGATACGGCGATGCAGGCATAAATGACCCCGAACTGGACACGTTGATCGAGGCTGAAGAGAGTGAGTCCGATCCTGCAAGGCGGTACCAGAAGATCGCCGATGTGCAGCGATACCTTCAGGAAAAGCAGTACTACATTCAGGCCCCCAAGTGGGTCTACATAAACGCGGTCGCACCCTGGCTCAAGAACTACCAGTTCCACTACTCCTTCCACACTGGCCCAGGCCTGGCCGAAGCGTGGATAGAGAAGTAAGAAGGACCGGTGCCCGAGTGCGCTAGACCTGAATGGGCATCCCATCGGAGTAATTGCTGGGGATGCCCATTCGGGGTTCATGCCAACCCCTACCCAGAGACCCTCTCAGCCAATAACCTACGTGCGGTAAGGGAAGTATGATTTCGCTCTGGAAAGTAGGTTAAATGCGGGAATATGTAACCCGGCGAGTGTTGCTCATCATCCCCGGCGTCTTCGTCTTGACGGTCATTGTGTTCACGATGGTGCGCCTGATACCGGGCGATGCGGTCATCATAATCGCGCTGCAGATGTCCGGCGGTCGGAGTTCAAATCTTACCCCTGAGTTGGAAGCAAGACTGCGCACACGGCTTGGCTTGGATAAGCCCATCCACATGCAGTACGTGACCTGGATTGGTGAAGTGGCGCGAGGCGATCTGGGCAGGTCAATGCTTACCCACACTCCGGTCATCGATGAAATCCAGAAGCGCTTTCCCGTAACCCTGGAATTGGTCCTCATGACTTTGGTGCTTCTCGTCGCCTGGGGGTTGACCATTGGCACTATCTCAGCGATATACCAGGACACATTGACAGACTACGTTATGCGTAGCATTGCCATTCTGGGTCTATCTGTGCCCTTTTTCTGGTCAGCCGTGCTTCTCCTTCTGTTTGGCTCCCTCTGGCTTAACTGGTCTCCACCTTGGGGAGTAATCTCTCTGACGGAGGAACCACTACAAAACCTTCAGCAGTTCTTCGTTCCCGCCATGATACTGGCGATCTCTCAAGGCTCAGCCGTCGCGAGAATGACGAGAGCGGCGATCCTCGAGGTGTTGAACCAGGACTATGTGCGCACCGCCAGGGCTAAGGGTCTGCACGAGCGTGTCGTCATTTCGCGGCATACCATGAAGAACGCCATGATTCCCGTTGTAGGCCTGATTGGCGTCCAGTTTGCGTTTGCCCTCGGCGGCTCCGTAATCTTGGAGCAGATCTGGGGTCTGCCCGGCATGGGCAATCTGATGCTAACCGCCGTAAAGCAGCGCGATTACCCCATGATTCAGGGTGTCATCCTTTTCATAGGTAGTCTGGTCATGCTGGTAAACGTCCTAGTGGACCTAAGCTACGGCTGGCTGAACCCCAGGATACGCTTCAACTGAACAACCAACCCACACTGGTACTTTGGTATGCGACAGCAGCAGGAGAATAGACTTGGTGCTACCCTCGTGGTAGCCACGCGGCGAGGACGACGCAGCCTGTGGCTGGACTTTCTCATTCGGCTGTTCAGGGACAAACGCCTTGGGGCTGCCGGTTTCGTGATCTGTGCTCTCCTGCTGCTGATGGCCCTTTTGGCTCAAGTTATCGCCCCCTTTGACTACCGAGAGCAGAGCTTGGGCAATTCTCTGCTGCCTCCCAATGCCACGTATTGGTTGGGCACAGACCAGTTGGGCCGCGACCTGTTCAGCCGCATCCTCGTGGGAGCGCAGGTCTCCCTGATAGTCTCCTTCTCCAGTGTGGCGCTATTTCTCTTCATTAGCATAGTCATCGGTATGGGCTCGGGATACGTCGGTGGAAAGCTCGATATGATCGTTCAACGCTTTGTTGACGGTTGGATGACTATTCCGGCATTGATTATCCTCCTGGCCCTGGTAAGCGTTCTGGGTCAGGGATTGTGGCAGCTCATAATCGTACTTTCGATTGATCGCGGAATCAGCACCTCACGGGTTTTGAGGGGTGACGCATTGTCTCTCAAAGAGGCAAGCTATGTGGAGGCCGCACGTTCCATTGGCGCAAGCCACATGCGCGTATTCCTGGTACACGTCCTGCCAAACGCCTTCGCAACCCTCATTGTTATGGCGACCATCAGCCTGGGTGCTTTTATATTGACTGAGGCTTCCCTCAGCTTTCTGGGCTTTGGAGTGCCTCCGCCGTTCCCAAGTTGGGGTTCTATGCTCAGCGACTCTGGCCTGACTTACATGGAGGCAGCCCCTTGGATGGCGATCTGGCCGGGTCTCGCGTTAACCTTCTCCGTCTGGGCCTTCAACGTCCTTGGGGACGCCATGCGAGACCTACTCGACCCGCGGTTGCGGGGGCAATAAGCTCTCTCTCATTGGGTGGAGCGCAGGGCCGCACCCGATTCGCATGGACGCCCCCGTCGACGCCCCCCTTGCAAGTCTCTTGCACTTGGTTCCTGATGCAGCTCGGCTCTGAACGACACCGGCACGAGTGATAGAATCCGCGACGAGCCCTTTGCCATGCTCCTAGAAGCCATACTGCCATTGACCGTTTTTGGAACGCTGCTAGTTCTCTGGGTCGTTTTGCCTGGTCGGACCGGAGAAGACGATTTCGGAGCGAGAATCAGGAGACTTCTCCTTGGGCGGAGATTCGATCGATGATTGGACCGTCCGAGTACGTTAACGGCAGTTTGGCCGGTCTGGAATGGCGTCGCAATGTTTAGCACCCCGGTCAGGAAGAAGCGAGTCGTCGGACTAACCCTTCTGGCTGTGATCCTGGTTCTCTTTTTCACGTTTAACCGTTTTCCCAAGTTGGACGTCGTGGGCGAGGACCTTGACGCTGTCACCGCTCCCCAGGCTCAGTGCTTCCAGGGTTTCTGCATCGAGCGTGATCCCGGCCAGTCGTTCCTGACAAGCTGGTTCACGTTCTCCGTGACCTATCTTCGCCTTGTTGCCGTTGGCATGACCTTCGCCTTTCTTGTCGCTGGGCTGGCGGAAAGTATGCTGTTCCCGCCGGGGAGTGGCCCACTGGTCCCATCGGGTGGGATGTTCAGACGCACCCTGAGTGGCGCTCTGACCGGACCCGTCATGAATCTGTGTTCAGCTTGTATTGTGCCGGTCTCCTCTGCGTTCCGCAGGAAGGGAGTCGGTGTTGAGGGCGCAATAGCGATGGTGCAGGGCTCGGCCACCATGAACATACCCGCGCTTGCCATGGTGTTCTTCGTATTCACGCCTCTACTGGGAGCCAGCAGGGTCGTGCTGGCCGTGGTTGGGGCGCTGCTCATCGGGCCTCTGATTGTGAAAACCGTTCGTGGCCCATTAGAAGGGGATGAGTTCAACTTCGAGCCAGTTCCGGATGTCGGCCTGCCGGGCCCCGGCTCATGGCGCGGCATCTTGATTGAAGCTGTTCGGGACTGGGCGAAATACAGTCTGGGATATCTCGTGCGCCTGGGACCGATCATGGTTGTCGCCGGTTTCGGCAGTGGCCTGGTGCTCCAGTGGCTCAGCCCTGATGTGGTTGCCAAATATCTTGGGAACGACCTGATGGGCGTGGCAATTGCGGCCACCTTTGGAATCCTGATAAACGTCCCGCTATTGTTCGAAATACCGCTCGTAGCGTTGCTCCTGCTGCTGGGAATGGGTACTGCCCCCGCAGCGACGCTATTATTCACAGCTGCGGCAGGAGGGCCGGTTACCTTCTGGGGACTCGCCAGGCTGATGCCGAAGCGCGCGATCGCCCTGTTCGCGGGTACTACCTGGGCACTAGGTGCTTTGGGGGGTGTAGCGGTCCTGGGAATTGGCGCATTCGTCTGGTCTGCGGAGGCGTCGGACCTGCGCGTGAGGTACGGCCTGCAGAGAGAAACTTACGCTGACATCGTCCAGCCTGAGACTGAGATTCTCGATAGGCCGGTCTTCACAGATGTTACCTCGGACGCGGGTATCGACTTCCTACACACGCGTCTGAGGTTTGACGCCGTAGACGTAGGAGCAGGCGTCGTGGTGTTCGACTTCGACTCCGACACTCTGCACGACATTTACGTCACCAGCAACAATGGGCCGAACGCCCTGTATCGCAACAATGGCGACGGAACGTTTGCGGATGTGGCTGTCGCCGCCAGGGTGGACGACAAGGGTGGGGGAACGGCCAACGGCGCATGTGCGGCCGACTATGACAACGACGGCGACCCCGACCTCTATGTTGCCCACTTCGGCCCCAGCAGGTTCTATCGCAACAATGGTGATGGGACATTCTCAAACGTCACCAGTCGCGCACTCGGCAACGTCAAGCGGCTGGAGCGCACTACGGGTTGTGCATGGGGAGACTACGACCGGGATGGCTTCGTGGACCTTGTGGTCGTGAACCATACGCGTATCAGCGCGAACGTCGATATATTCGGCGTTCCGGTAGACCTCGTTCGTCAGGACCCTGATTTCCTGGAGCTTCACGATCCGTTGATCCTGTATCACAACAGTGGTGATGGCACATTCGAGGATCGTAGCGCCTTGCTCGGGGACACCACTTCACCCACCCTGTCTGGACCGTTGGGCAACATGTGGGGGTCGGGGTTCCAACCCGGATGGCTGGACTACGACAACGATGGCGACGCCGACCTCTACGTGGTCAACGATCTTGGAGACCAGCTACAACCGAACGTCTTGTGGAGGAACGACGGACCAGGCTCCAATGGCGACTGGACGTTCACCGATGTCTCTGAATCGTCCGGGGCCGGAATCGAAATGTTCGGGATGGGACTTGCGGTCGGAGACTACGATCTCGACGGATTGCTTGACTTGTTCGTAACGAACATCGGGCAAAACATACTTCTCGACAACGGTGGCGCTGATCTTGGATTCGAGATCGCGTCTGTGGAAGCGAGGACGGGCGCCGCCTCGACTCCTGACGGTCAGCGCGTCGCCTGGGGCACTTTCTTCTTCGACTACGACAATGACCTCGATGAAGACCTCTACCTGGTCAGTGGCTTTCTCAACGCGCAGAATATCGAAAACCCTGTCGATCAGCCAAACGTTCTGCTCAAGAACAACGGCGACGGGACATTCACCGACGTCTCCAAAGGTAGCGGAACCGACGATCCACGTGTCGGCCGAGGCGGAGCCTATCTGGACTACGACAACGACGGCTGTCTCGACATCTTCGTTTCAAACCTCAGACAGAAGGCCAAGTTGATGAGGAACGTCTGCGATTCGGGACACAGTTGGCTGGAAGTCGATCTGGAAGGTACGGTGAGCAACAGGGATGGGATAGGCGCCAGGGTCTCGGTCGTTACGCAGGGTAAGGAGTTGATCCGTGAGGTAGCCGCGGGGTCCAGCCAGATCGGACAGAATATGCTTACGCTTCACTTCGGAATTGGCCGGACACTCTATGCAGATTCTGTAACGGTGCACTGGCCCAGCGGCAAGGTTCAAGTCTTCGAAGACGTCGAGGCCAACCAGAGGGTCACCATCACCGAGCCCAAGTGAAGTCGGCTTCCGATCACCGTGGCATACACTGGTCAAGATCAGTGGCCCAGGCAATACTCCGCTGCACAGTTCAGAGCGGGCAAAAGGATTCTTCGTAATATAGAATCGCCCGAGGCTTCGCGCTCCCCTGCTGCTACCTCACCCCAAACCGTGGTATTTGCTGATGACCATGCGTCTTGGAGGAATCACCAGGTATCGAAGGAGCGTCGAGAAATAGATGCAGCCATAGTCATCTTGGCCGACGGCGTCAGGCCCGATGTTCTGAGGTCGTAGGCCGCGGCTGGTGAAATCCCGCACATCGCAAGGAGCTTCTACGAAGAGGGCCTGAACAGCGACAATCACTTTTGTCGGCCTATTGCCTCACTCGGAAATGTTACCGAAGTTTCAGTAGCTTTTGATTGACGCCTACAGGTCCGATGACACCTCGGTCTGCCTCTATCCCTTCACTCTGTTCTGCTGAAGAATAAACCAACTGTTCGGCCACAACACCTCGCCACTGACAAACTCTGCGCTGGAGTGTACGCAGTTGACGCCTGCTGTGACGCTCCGGGTAACGGCGCATCAAACGATTAAGAAGGTTCGTGGCCGTAACGTCCGGTTGTTTCTGTAGCCAGCTCAGGACCTCACACTACACTCCCTCGAGCGCCCCTCGAGCGACTGCGGATCGCTCCGAGCACTTCTGTCCTCGTGGCTGTGCTGATGTCTCCGACTATCTGATTGCCTCCCTGATTTGGGTAACATCATCATGAGGCAACGACCTGATTTCGGTAACATCTATCGGGAGGCAATAGCTCCGCTTCGGTAACAAGTTCCTTGAGGCAACGCGCCGGCAAAAAAATTGTCGCGCAACGGGCAAAAATGGTTGACGTCGATCACACGGCCACGCTCGCGTTGACTATCCTCCCCTCCTCCCCGACCTTCTGGCTGAGAGCGTCCAGCCACAGGTAGCAGTACGGTCCTGCGTCCAGCGGCCGGTCCAGGAAGCTGTCCATCACACCGTCCAGCCCCCCGCAGATGCGTGATACTTGGCTCTTTGAGATGCCATCGCACCCCAGTGCCGTCACAAGAACCTGCCCGTACCTGATACGGAGTCGTCCACACGCCTCGTCGACACACCCTCGACGTATGCCTGCTGGATCACAGCCAGCAGAGCACGTTCACTGCGCCTTCGAGACTCAAGCAGGCTGGGGAAGTAGCTGCCAACCCTTAGCTTGGGAATCCGGAGTTCCATCGTTCCAACTCGTGTGTCCCAGGCGCGGGGGCGGTACCCATTGCGATGGGTCAGTCGATCGGGACTACGTTCCCCGTGCTTAGCGCCGATCCTCGCTGAGACCTTGGCGTCCATGATGCCTTCGACCAGAACCCGCAGCGCCTCTGGAAGGAAGTCCCCGTCTCCGTCCAGGCCACTCTTACGCAATAGCTCCAGAAGATCCATCCTGTCCTTGACCACCGTTGTTCTCCTTACGTCGAAATAGCCCTTATCGATCGATATGGATGACGCGGTGGTCTGTCTTATATCCAGTTCTCTCGTACACCACTTGTATGTTGCAGATGCCCCGCAGATAAGCCAATCTGTGGGGCGCGCTGGAGGGGCGCGCGCGTCGTTCACCACTGGGTGAGACCAGGCCCCGATCCTGGACTGCGCCGGCTAAGTAGTTAGACACCTCTCCCGCCGCCTTGGCCGCTCCGAACGGATACATGGGTACCAGACCCGCATCTACAAGTATGGAGGATAGTAGGCACTATCCCGCAGGGAGGTCTGAAAGAACATGAAGGTTGCAGTCGGCGTAGACGTTGGCAAAGCGAACCTCGACGTATCGGTGTCCGAGGGCTCTGTGTTGCGGTTAGATAGCACGAAGGTTGGCATTACCAAGCTTCTGAAGTACCTGGGAGATCACGACGTCACTCTGGTCGTGTGCGAAGCCACCAGCGGTTACGAACGGGCACTGGTGAGCCGGCTGAGAAAGGACGAGGTCGCGATACACGTGGCCCATCCGAACCGCGTTCGCGCAATCGCCAAGGCCTGCGGCTACGAAGCTAAGACCGACCGCCGGGATGCCCAGGTACTGGCCTGGTTACACTAGGTTGTGTTGGATGAACGCGGTCATCTGTTCGAGGGCCTGCTGTGCAACATCCGTTGAAAGGTCCTGCAGCACTCCTCCACCCTCCTCTTCGAAGACCGTCACGTCAATCTGCCCACCGACCTTGCGGTACTGCATGATGAACTCGTCCAGGTCCGGGCGCGGGTGCGCTGCCTCGTAGGTCCGTGCCAGGCACAGCGTGGGCGGCAGTTCCGTGCGCTCCCCACGGGCCAGAATTCGTGCTGGAGCAGCTTCTCCCATTGCCTCTTCCGTCACCCAGTACATGTCGTGCATGGCCACAGTACGCTCGCCAACTGACTCGGGGGGTTTGACATCATTCCGAAGACCCTTGGCGTAATGATAGCGACCCAGGGGATCGATCACCGGAGAGACCATGATCACGCAGCCCAGGGTGCCATCTACCTCGGTTGCGCCGTTGGTGAGGGACAGCGCCGCGTAGCGGGAATCGTGGGGCCGCATTCCCAGCAGCATAGCCTGGTGGGCGCCGCTGGAGGTGCCCATGGCGCCGATCTTATCCGTAATCCCGTTCCAGCCTTCGGCGTGGGCCTTGCACCAGCGGATTCCATAGTGGATGTCGGCCAGGGAGGCGGGGTATGGCGCTTCCGGCGGAACGCGAAAGTCCAGTGCCACCACGATGACGCCGTCCCTGGCCAGCGCCTCGTTGCCGACATTGCCGTTCTCACGGTTACCGTTCACCCAAGCGCCGCCATGCAACTCGACCATTACCGGGAAAGGTCCGATGCCCTGGGGCTTGAAGAGGCGCGCTAGGAAGAGCTTATCATCGTGCCGCAGATATTCCACGTCTTCGATCTGGACTTCATAGGCGGTCTGTTTGCTGATAGTCATGTCAATTTCCTTTTAGCCAGTTAACTTTAGATGTGGGTGAGCCTAGATTAAAGTCCTGTGGCCTCGCCGTCAATCGGTGTGCCGAAATGGTGCCGCACGGGAAGCATTTCGACCACGGAAAGTACGCCGTAGAGTGCACTCTACGGAAGTTTCGTGTAGATAATTGGGGCTGAACAGACGATTTACGTCTCCCGCTTTGATTCCGTGAATTTCCTATACCGGATCTTTTGGAGCAACGCGACAATGCCGGAGATTAGGTTCATGCAGAGGCTAGCGCGCCCGTGCGGCGGGTAGGGTCCGGAACAGGGTCGATCTCTCGGCTTCCTGCTCGGTTATCATTGGCTATTGGGAATCGAGAGTGATTTCAGAAACAAAAGCCCCGCTGCTAGGAGTTCCAAGAGAAGTGCTCCCGGTAACCGCGCTCCGCCAACCACTTCTCCGCCTCCGTGGCGGGGGACATGTCTGTCTGCAAATCCAGCGTGGGATTCCCTATCATCAACACTCTCACTCCCTACCCGCCACCACTCGTCTTCGCGATGTTGTCGTCAGTTTGTATGCAGACTTCCCCCTTCCCTTCCCTCGGCACGACGCGGTTCATTTGCGGAACCGCCGGACAACGTCCGCGCCCTTGACAGCAATTCGTAACTTCACGAAAGCGGTGGCAGCCGGATATGCGGAGGATGGCATCAGAGTCAATTCCACCCAGGAAACTCTTTGACTGGTAGGGTGACGAGGAGGTTTCCCGACGGCGACTACCGGGATCACTGGACGTCGCGGGTGCCGATGAGGCGGCTCGGCCATGCTGAAGGGGTTGCGCATGCGACGCTGTGTCGGGCCTCCCACTAGTCTTCGTACACGACCGGCGCCGAGCTGGCAGTCGATGGAGGTTTTCTGTACCATCAGACCTGATCTGGCAGTGCGCGCAGGGAAATCGTCAATCCGCTCCCTGAGAAGCTGTCAGCGTAGGCTGTTTTCGACTCCCGGAGCCAAGGATGAAGCCTTCATAGCCGTTGTGTGCGACCTCATTGCATTTTTCACGGTAGGTCCCGAGGCCACCGGCGTAAGGCATGAACACACGAGGCTTCCCAGGAATGTTCGCACCCAGGTACCACGAGTCTGCCAGCATGAACATTGTGGGCTCAGCGATCTCGTTAACGTGGGACACCCACGCGTTCTCCGCATCGAGACCTGCCTCAGCAGCCTCGATGCCGTGTTCGAGCATATACTCGATGAAGTCAGAAATCCATTCGATGTGCTGTTCGATGGCGGGTGGCATGTTACTGAGTACGGACGGGCTGCCAGGTCCCGTTATCATGAACATGTTAGGGAATCCTGCGACTTGCAGGCCAAGGTAAGTCCTGGGTCCCTCGGACCACTTTTCTTTGAGTGACAAATCGTTTCTGCCGCGGATGTCCATCTTGAAGAAACTGCCCGTCATCGCGTCGAAACCGGTCGCAAAGACGATGATGTCAAACTCGAACTCTTCGTCCTCGGTCCGTATTCCCCTCGGTGTTATCTCCTGGATTGGCGAGTGGCGAATATCGACCAACTCGACGTTTTCGCGATTGTATGTCTCGAAGTAATTGGTGTCTATAAGTGCACGCTTCGATCCCAATGGGTGATCCGTAGGCAAAAGCTTCTCGACAGTCTCGGGATCTCTCACTGTTTCTCGGATCTTGGAACGGATGAACTCGGCAGCAGTGTCGTTCGCCCTTCTGTCCGTCTGGATGTCTTTGAATGATCCGTGCAGGAATCCAAATCCACCTTTGGCCCAGAGAGTTTCATATGTTTCCAGGCGCTCTTCCGCGGTGACCTCTAAAGCCGAGCGCTCGCTGAGGTCCACAGCAAAACCGGATCGCGACCATCTCGCCTTATTTAGGATCTCATCATAGTTGGGTTTTACCTCTTCCTCGATGAACCTGCGGTCCACAGTTCCGTGGTGGGCAGGGATAGTGTACTGCGGAGTTCGTTGGAAAACGGTCAGGCGCTCGGCTTGCTTGGCAATCACGGGTATCGTCTGAATTCCGCTTGAACCCGTTCCGATGACAGCGACACGCTTACCGACGAAGTCCACTTTTTCGTGAGGCCAACTTCCAGTGTGGTACCAGTCTCCCTCGAAGGAGTCTAACCCAGTTATGTCTGGAACATTGCCTGCTGAGATGCATCCGATTCCAGTGATAAGGAACCGGGCCGTGACACGATCGCCCTGATCTGTTTCGACCTGCCAAAGGTCAGTGTCTTCTAGGAACTTCGCAGAGGTTACCCGGGTGTTGAACTGGATGTTGCGGCGAAGGTCGAAGCGGTCTGCGACGTGGTTGAGATAGAATAGGATCTCTGGCTGTTCGGGATATTTTCCGCTCCAGTTCCAGTCCTGAAGTAGCTCCTTTGAGAATGAGAAGCAGTATATGTAGCTCTCGGAGTCGCAGCGTGCACCAGGGTAGCGGTTCCAATACCAGGTACCGCCGACTCCAGCGCCCGCCTCGTAGACCTGGGCGGACATACCGAGTTCTTCTCGCAGTCGCCACAGCATACCCAACCCCGCAAAGCCAGCCCCAATGACAACAGCCTCGAAGTCCGGGGATTTTCCTGAGTGAGCCAACTTCTTCCTCCTGTTGCTTCTTTGACCGGAAGGGCATTGGCCCCATCACTGTACGAGTTGAGCCCCGTGTTCTCTCACAATACACGCTTTTACTGCCTTTACAACCTGCTGAAAGCCGAGCTCGCTGCCAGGCATCATCAGCAGGGTAAAGAATCCATGCATCTGGCCGGCATATCTTTGGAGATCGGTCGGTATGTGAGCTTCCCGCAGACGCGCCGCGTAAGACTTGCCTTCGTCACGTAAGACATCATGCTCCGCTGTGAGAATCACAGCCGGTGGAAGCTCCTGGAGATTCTCGGTGTGCGATGGAGAGGCGTTGGGCTCGGTGCGGCGAGAGGACTCTGGAAGGTAATGATCCCAGGTCCAGATCACAGCATCGCGAGTCAGCAGTGATTCATTTTCAGGATCCAGGTAGGAGGGACGGTTGAGGTCTGCGTCGGTTGCGGGGTAGACGAGCACCTGTAGTGCTAAGGGTGGGCCACTGCGGTCGTGGGTACGTATGGCCGTTACAGCAGCGAGGTTTCCTCCTGAGCGGTCCCCAGCCAGGATCAGGGGCACATCATGTCTCGCAATGTCGCCTCACTGGCCGGTAATTTTTTCAGCGGCAGCTCCTCCGTCGATGACTAACTCTGCACCCGTTGTCGAGGAGGACTCGTCTGACGCGAGGAACTGTTCACTGTATGACACACTCTCGACCGACCCGGTCCGCCCAAGCGGCACCTTGGATATTGATGAGGCTCGACCCTCCTCTGTGCCCGCGAATTGCGCAATCATCTCTGTGTCTATCGGGCCTGGATGTATTGAATTGGCCCTGATTCCGTCAGCAGCATGCCGGATAGCGCTTTACTTGGCGAACATCCCCACACTGGCTTTTGACGTCCCGTACGCGCCGCCTACCAGAAGTCCCGCCATCCCTGCTATTGACGATGTGCCTCGGTCGCTGGACAGACGTCGCCGGGTTTGCGTCGAGGGCCCCTCCGGAGACCAGTCAGTCGAAGCACCTGCTGATCGCCGAGAGGTGCTGCCTGGCGGAGGTTGCGGTGATCACATAGCCATCCCCATCATACATTACGACCCGGGCACCCGATGCGGTTGGCATACGCTCGCCGCCGTCAGAACAGTTCACCAAGCGCCTGTTGAGGATCTACCGCGCGAATTGGAGAACGTACGTAGTCCCTAACGTTCCTGGTGACTATGTGGCGAGCCCCGCAGGCACGGGCGGCAGCCACCTGCATGGCGTCCTCAAAGTCCGCCATCGGCAGTTCGGCGGCGTAGCGAATACCTTCCGTGTCGGTCGTGGCCACCGCCACAAAGCGGGTCAGTTCGACGATGAAGTCACGAGGGCTATCGAGACTACGGCGTCATGACGGTGTTCGGACGAGTGAAGCTGAAGCGACACAGGGTGAAGTGTCACGAATGCACGAGTCTCAGCCAGTCAGCTGACAGCATGTTGAAAGAGGTGAGAGGAGGCCATGCCAGCATCAGGTTCGCTGAGTTGGCGTCTCTGAGCGGACGACGATACGCCGCGACGTTCGGATCGTCTGAGAGGGCGGGACGACTGATATACGCTCAGGCGCGCAGACAGGGCATAGACCATGCGGTCAAACAGTCGGTCAAGCTGTCCCACAGATACCCGACCGACAGTCTGAGGGAGTTGATGACTTATGTGATCAACAACGCCCTTTGGATAGGCAACTACGACCGGCTCAGGTCAGAGGGGTATCCTGTGTGGGCAGTGGAGAAAGCGGTGGACATCGTAATCAACAGGAGACTGAAGGGGCGCAGAGGAATGCGTTGGAAGAGAGCCTGCGCAGACGAGGTCGCTGCGCTGAGAGTGCTCACGTTGAACAACGACTGGAACAGCATGCGGCTTACCAACAATACCGCAGCATGATTACCCACCAGAGTTTTGATGCTACCTTCGGCGGTAGCCTATCGCTCGGGCTATGCTTAACTAGGAGTCTGCGAGGCGGAACAAACAGTCCGACAACCGGTTCTGACTCTCTGGTTGATTGTAGGTGGTGCAATCGTGAGAAGCCGGGTCGGGTTCGGCCTGCACATGAGGCTGTAGACATGTTGAACCGAGGATTTGCTATGAACCTCCTGAAACTGACCCTAGTCCGACATGCCCAGAGCATAGGGAACGCCAATGCACAATGGCCGAGCCGAGCCGATGACCGCCTGACTGAGGCGGGTCGCCGGCAGGCCGTCCGTCTCCGTCTGAGGCTTCAACAGGAGAGCCACGAGCCAACCCACATATACTCGAGTCCGATCGGCCGTGCGCTTGAAACCGCTCGCATCGCATCCTCCATCTGGGACCAACGTATAGAAACCTGGGAGGACCTGGCTGAGAACGATGTTGGGCTCTTCTCCGGTCTGACCTGGGCTGAAGTGGAGAATCGGTTTCCTCATGTGGCCCGGGCCTTCACCGACACCTGGAGCCTGGACGTAGTGGACGGAGCCGAGACACATGCACAGCGAACTGCCCGCGCACAGAGGGTCGTGAACAGGGTCGTTCGCGAACACGGCAACGCAGATCGTGTGCTCCTATTCTCCCACGGGGGCATAATGACCCACATCATTGGACGGGTGCTTGGCACCGACCGTCTGTGGAGTTTTGGGATGCGCAATACCGCAATCTTCGAGTTTGACATCGACGCGGACAGCTGGCATGAGCGTGGCCAGAGCCGTGTAACCCCCGGTCTCTGGCGGATCAACAGGTTTGGTGACGCAAGTCACCTCGACGGCCTAACGTAGGGAGTCCCGCCTCGAATGGCACATGCGCTGTAACTCACCGGTTCAAGTCGGACAGAGTGGCTCAGGGAGGCGATCATAACTCAGGTGATCCGTGTTTTCGGCAGGGAATTCTTCGGTCAGCTGAGCTTCACTCCTCCGCGTACCATGCGGCTATGACGCAGCCATTGGAGATCGGGTAGCTGTTCTCTCGCTAACGCGGCGGCTCTTTCGACGACTGGGGCATCATCCGCGAAGAGCATTCCGATCACAGTGCCGCTGTGGGCGACGTTCACGCCAACTGCGCCCGTCTGCGCCGCCAGTTCGAGAGTGGACTCCAGGTGAGGATTGAACAATACCTGCTGGTTCGCGATAGCGCTGACAGTCTCCCCCAGGAATTCCAAGGTAGCCTGTACCGCCCTGGAGGCCTTCGGCGAGTCCTCCGGACCCCGAATGGCACCGTCTCCATGCGAAATCTCCACTGTCGCCGCGCTGTACATGTCTATGGGACACGTGATGAGGAAGTGGGTGCCGTTGATCATACCCTTCGCCAACTCGCCGCACGTCCCGGGCGCGACCGCCGCCGCCCTGCAGATTCTCCGGCGGATCATTCGTCGAATAGCTTCAGGCCCGTGAACGGGCGCGCGCCCATCGATTTCATCTCAAGCGCAAGTCCGGCGACCATGAGAAAGACTTTGTCTGCGCGGGCGGCCACGGCCTGGTTCACGCGCCCCAACACATCCCGGTAGGTACGACCGAGCGGCGACGGAGGCACGACTCCCAGGCCTACCTCGTTGCTGACGACAATCCAGGTTGCCGAGGACGACTCGTAAACTTCGATTACTCGATCAAGGGCAGCCAGGATCTCGTCCTCGACGTCCGGTCCATCCTCCGTGCTCAGCAGCAGGTTGCTGACCCAGACAGTGAGACAGTCGAGCAGGCAGGTGTCGTACCCTTCCAACTCGGAAGGAAGCCTGGAGGCCAGATCCACAGGCTCCTCGAGCGTGCTCCACTCAACCGGACGGCGGAGGCGATGCGCGGCGATGCGACGGCTCATGTCATCGTCCAGAGCCTCAGCAGTGGCCACGAACTGCACACGTCTCCCCTGTCGAGCCAGATGCTCCGCAAAGGCGCTCTTACCTGACCGAGCGCCGCCGAGTATGAGAATCAACTGCTTGGGCAACGGCACCTCCTCCGGTAGGATGCTCTTCTCACTTCTTGAGGACCTGTTTCAGTGCTTCCGACAACCTGCGGTTGTCGTCCATGGTCCTCACTCCGATCCTGATGTGCTCCGGAAGCCCGAAGGAGGCGCAGTCTCGCAGGCACACCCCGTGTCCCTTTAGGAGCGCAAGTCGCAGTTCGGCGGCACGGCGCACTCGCAGCATCAGGAAGTTGGCGGCGGACGGGACGCACTCCACGCCAAGGGATCGAGCAGTGTCCATCAGGTATCCCTTGCCGAGGCGCACGGCCTCACGACCTCTCTCGACGTGTTCCCGGTCGGCAATAGCAACTATCCCCGCGGCCTGTGCGAGAGCATTGACGGTCCAGCTGTACTGGTATCTTCGCACCCTGCCGATGACATCGGCTGAGGAAAGCATGAAGCCGAGCCTAAGTCCAGTCAGAGCGTGGTCCTTCGTCATGGAACGCAGCAGCACGACGTTGTGCATAGATAGCAGCTGTGTCGAGTCCCAACGATCGTCCACGAAAGACACGTAAGCCTCGTCAAGGACCAGCAGGCCGATGCCGTCCAGAGCCTCGGCAATGGCCTGGACCTCTTTCTCCCGCAGGTACACCCCGGTCGGGTTGTTAGGGTTGCAGAGGAAGACAACGGCGGGGCGCAGCTTGGCAATCGTATCAAGAGCAGCCGGCACGTCCCACCGAAATCCGGTGCCGTCGGACGACAGCATGGTGGGTGCGACACCCTGGAGATGGTAGGCTGCGGCATACTCCCCGAACGTCGGCGCGAATACGGCTGTGGTGTCTCCGCTACCAAGGAACGCTCGTGCGATCAGGTGGATAAGTTCTGTCGAGCCATTGCCTGCCAGAATGCGATCAGGTTCAATGCCCACTTCTCTGCCGATCGCATTTCTGAGCCTGACGCAGTCCGGGTCAGGGTACGCGCCCAGATTCACACTCTGAGCAGCCTGCAGCGCCTCCCGCGACGGGCCCAGAGGATTCACGCTTACACTGAAGTCCAGGATGTCGCTCACGGCCAATCCGAGTGAATCGAGCTCGGCGACGTCGAGGCCGCCGTGTACGAGTCTGCCATGCCTGTAGTCCATGTTCACTCCTTCAGCCCACCACTACCCCGCGCATCGCGAGCGCGCAAGTCACTACTGGTAAACTCAAGGCCGCGACCAGATAGGCCACACGAATGGAGATGCCGATGTGACGGGCACAAGGCTCGCCCAGGCTGTGGCCAATGCGGTAGTATCCCGGTTTCTCAAGCGCGGCCCCCAGCAGACCGGACATCGCCCCAATCGTCCAGCCCGCATTCGGACTCTCGGTCAGATGCCTGCCTTTCCAGGCCCCGTTCCATCCCCGGCCTACAGGCAGGTGGCAGAGTGCACCTGCTCCCAAAATGAGGATGGCACCCAGGCGTGCCGGGACCAGGTTCACGACGTCATCCAGCCTCGCCGACGCCTTACCCAGATACTCATACCTTCCCCGATACCCGACCATGCTGTCGAGCGTGTTCAACGCGCGGTATGCAAACGCACCGGGCAGTCCGAATAGGGCGAACGCCAGCCAGGGACCTATGTAGCTGTCTGTGGTGTTTTCCGCCACCGATTCTATTGCCGCGGCCGCCACCAGTGGCGGGCTGAGCGAACTCGCGTCGCGGCTGACCAGGCTCTCCAGTCCGAGTCTGGCCCCTGCAATGTTTCCCACTTTCATCTCTTCCTGGACGCTGCTGGCCGCCCGCGCCAGACCGCTGACGGCGAATGTGGTGCTGAGCAGCAGGGCCCCTCCTATCAGATAGGGAATGGAGCCGAGTTCTCGCAGCCCGTTGGCCGCCACCCATACGAGCCCCGCCGACAGCGCTGGAACAATGACGGCCATAGACGCTCCCCAGGCGAACGCCGCAGTTCGCCCTCCACCTGACGGTCCCAAACTCTCCAGCCACGAGACCAGTTTTCCGATCCACACCACAGGATGAATTGCGGCTGGTAGCTCTCGGAGCACTAAATCGAGTGCCAGCGCCAGCAGCAGTACGCCAGCATCGAGATACCACTCCCCGGGCCATGCTGACCACTCCATGTCCTCCAGACCCACGTGCTAAATGTCCATCCGGAGAATCGGCGAAAGAACAGTGTCTGACATTCCGTGAACAAGCAATGCGGCCAGAATCAGTACCAACACCTCGGTAAGCTCTATGGCGGCGCCGTAAACGTCCCCTGTGACTCCACCGAGCAGCCTGGAAGCCCACGCGCCAATGGCCCACGCGCCGACGCTGGCCGCAGCCATCAGCGCCAGTCCAGCCACTCCGGTCAGGGCCAGCGTGGCCAGAAGTGTCACGGCCAACGCGAATACCATCTGCCAGCGACCATGTCGCTCCAGAAACGGCGTGCCGATGCCCGGGGATCTGACGTAAGGGAACAGTTCCATCGCTATAAGAACCGCCCAGCGCGAGAGGCAGGGAAACACAACAATCACCCACAGCCTGCCCTCTGCAGGCATGGCAGCGATGGCTGCAACCTTGACAATCAACAAGCTCACTATGCCCGTCACGGCGAATGCGCCCACATGCGGATCACGAAGGACCTCAAGCCGCCTTTCCCGGTCGAACCCTCCAAGCAGCGCGTCGCAACAGTCCATCAACCCGTCCATATGCAGGGCGCGGGTGAGAACGATAAGAGCTACCGCCAGTATGGAAGCCGACAACAGAGGTGGAATGTCTCCCGAGCCATCGGTGAGAATTAGGTATCCAGAGTTCAGAAGTAGGTCCAACGCACCGAGAATTCCGCCCAGGATCAATCCGACAACTGGAAACCACCCGCGAGCCGACGCAATGCCCACGGTCCCTGAGCGCGGTGCGCCGGGTAGAATCGTGAGAAAGCCGATGGCTGAGCGCAGGCCATTCACGGTACAGTTCCCTCATCCTGATCGGAGTCCGGTTCCCGGTCGGATACGCCCGCCTCGCTGAACGTGGCCATCTCGGAAAGACACGCGGCAGCTACTTCCACGATGGGCAGCGCCAGCGCGGCTCCGGTGCCCTCTCCTAGGCGCATACTCAAATCGAGCAGCGGGGACAACTCCAGCCAACGCAGCAGCGACCTGTGACCCCTCTCAGCCGAGACGTGTGACGCGATCATGTAGTCGCGCGCATAGGGGCAAAGTACACTCGCAACAAGAGCCGCCGCACTGGAGATGAAGCCGTCCAGCACCACGGGACGCCTCATCATCGCTGCGCCAATCACAACGCCCGCGAGCACACCGATTTCAAACCCGCCGATCTTGGACAGCAGGTCCAGGCCGTCGCTGGGGTCGGGTGCGTTCAACTCAAGCGCTTCACGTACCACGCCAATTTTGTGCCGGAGCTCCTCCGGAGTGCGCCCGGTACCCTGTCCGGTGGTTTCCTCGGGCAGACTTCCCGTCACGGCGGCTGTAATTGCGCTCGACGCCGTAGTATTCCCGATGCCCATGTCGCCGGTGGCCAACAAGTCTACGCCAGACTCGACGGTCTCCACCGCCAGATTTATCCCCGACTGGACGCACTGCTCAGCTTGTCGGCGCGACATGGCTGGGCCCCGACTGATGTCGCCCGTGCCTCGACCGATCTTCAGGACACGGAGGTCCGGGTGCGATGGCAGGTCCGAGACCACCCCAGCGTCCACGATTACCTGGCGCACTCCCATCTGCCTGCACATGACGCTTATGGCAGCCCCGCCATGGAGGAAGTTCATCACCATCTGGGAGGTGACGTCCTGGGGATACCCGGTGACACCGCGGGCGACGACGCCATGATCGGCTGCCGCCACAAGGACGGCCTTGCCGCGAATGGTCGGTCGCTCGGTACCGAAGATGCCGGCCAGCCGAATCGAGACCTCTTCCAGGCGTCCAAGGCTGCCAGGGGGCTTGGTCAGGGTCAGATGCCTGGCCTCAGCGCGTCGCATGGCCCCGGCATCCGCAGGCCGTATCCGTTCGATGGCTTCAGCTGTGGTGATCTGGTGGGCAGGCATAGCCCTAAAACTCCAGTCCGGGCTGGGCCCTGATGCCCTGCTCGTTGTATGGGTGCTTGATCTCGCGCATCTCTGTAACAAGGTCGGCGAACTCAACGAGCGCGTCTGGAGCGTACCTGCCCGTGATGATGACATGCAGCATATGAGGCTTCTTCTTCAGCGTCTCGATGACACCCTCCACGGGAATCCAGCCACAGTGGAGTGGGTATGTGAACTCATCCATTACGATGATGTCGTGGTCGCCGGACAGGATCGCTCGCTGGGCGATGTCCCACTGCCGTCGCGCGAGGTCCCCGGTTGCATCCATGTCCTTGCTGAGCCAGGTGAAACCGTCGCCAAGGGCGCTCCAGGGTATCTCCAGCCTGGCGGCTGCGCGGCTCTCCCCGAAACGGGAACCGGAGTGTTTGAGGAACTGGAACATTTCCACTTTCATGTCTCGACCCCACGCTCGGAACATCACCCCAAGCGCGGCGGTGGTCTTACCCTTTCCGTTGCCAGTGTTGACGACCACCAGGCCCTTCCTGACAGGCCGCTCTCTAATGTGCCTGGTATTTGTTTCCCTTCTCTCTTCACTCATGTTCGGCTCCATAGGGTTACTGCGTGGGTCCAATGAGCCACACCTGAGGGGCGCCGGTTGAAGGATCAATGTGCACCGCGGTTTCTACGCCAAACACGCGCCTCAGAATGTCAGGCGTGAGCACGTCTGCGGGCCTGCCCTCCGCGACAGTCATGCCGCTCGACAGCAGCGTTAGCCTGTCGCAGTACCTACCTGCCAGGGAAACGTCGTGCAGCGCGACGACGACCGCAACATCGCGGCTGCCGACTTCAGAGCGCAGCGTCTCCATCATTGACAGCCTGTGCCTCAGATCCAGGCTCGCCGAAGGCTCGTCCAGCAGGATGTTCCGGGCCTGCTGGGCCAGGGCGCGGGCGAGAATCACTCGCTGCCTCTCTCCGCCCGACAGGCGGTCGAGCTGCCGACTCTCAAACCGAATGGTGTCTGTCCGAGCCATTGCCTCGCGCGCGATCTCGAGGTCTCGTCGCCCTTCCAACTCGAACCGACCCAGGTGGGCGTACCTTCCCATTAGCACGGTTTCCAGCGCCGTGAACGGGTGAGCGGCGTCGTGTTGGGGCATGAACGCGATTCGCCGCGCCCGCTCGTGCGCATTGACCTTCCTAAGGCTGGTCTCCCCGAGCATGACCGAACCGGAGTCGGGTCGAAGTAGGCCCGACAGCACCCGCAGAAGCGTGCTCTTGCCCGCGCCGTTTGGCCCAATGAGTCCAGAGAGCTCACCTGGTCTTGCATCGAACGAAACGTCCTTGAGTACTGGCACGCCGCCCAGCTTCAGTGACACGTCTTTGGAGGCGAGTGAAGCGTGTCTCACATCCGCGGTCATCACGTCACTCTCCACTGAGTGGCTCGAAGTCAGTGAACGTGACGTCGGAGAAACGGTCGGGATACAGTAGTTGCGCCGTGTGCTCCATGCCCCGGACGTTCCAGTGTGAAAGGGTCGTGTAGATTCTCGGATCTACGGCCAGCACCATATCGTCTGTCACCGCGGGAACGCTGGACAGAGCGGGATGGTTCATCAGGTCGTCGCGTAGCTCGGCTGCCCCGAATTCCGGAGGCTGGGTTATCAGGACTACGTCGGGATTGATCGCGGCTATCGACTCAATGCTCACCGGCTGGTGTCCTTCGATGCCGTCCCGAGCTGCCGCGTTCACGCCTCCGGCCGCAACGACGATGCCACCCTCGGTGGACCCGCTTCCAGCCGCGTAGATGATGTCCGAGTAGCGGGCTATGGACAGAACCGCCGGCCTGGTGGCGTCACCTGCCGGCGGAACGCGCTCGGATACCTGCGCCAACCTGTCCTCGATATCAGCGACAAGCTCCAGGGCGCGGTCTTCCACTCCGAGCATGTATCCCATCAGAAGTATTGTCGGGATGTTTCCCTCGGCCGAGCTCTCAAGCGCCGGACGTACTACCGGAACCCCGGCCTCCTCTATCAGATCGACGATGTCTGCGTCTGTGAACTTGGACACCACCACCAGATCGGGCTGCGCTGCCAGTACGTTCTCGACTCCCTTTTCATAGGTCGGGAGGCCAACCGCGAGGTCAGAGACATTGGAGTAAGCGGGGTCGCCGGTGAACGGACCTACGGCGGCGAACCGGCCGGTATCAATTAGCGCGATGAGTATCTCGTCGTGCCCGAGCGAATAGGAGAGTACACGCTGTGGAGGTCCATCCAGGCGGACCAGACCCTCTGAGGTCTCTACCTCGCGCGGCCAACCCCGGTTGGACAGGTCCACAATGCCTGGCACCGCCGGGTACGCAACTACCGTCGGCTCTGGGGACGGGGTGGGGACAGGCCTAACGGTCGGTCTCGGCCTGGAGGTGGGCACCACTGTGGGAGCAGGCCGCGGCGTATCAGGGGGCGAAGGCGTTGCGGCTGGCCTCGACGTTGGTGCTGGCTGTGGGGTATCGGGGGGAAGAGGCGTTGAAACAGGCGCAGCGGTTGGGACTGTGTTGGACTTCGCGACGGGCTGTGCTTCTGTTCCGCAGGCCTGCGATAGCAGGGCCGCAACAACGACAGTCGCCAACATTGCAGATAGGTGCAGGGGGTTGAGTTTCGAGGGCATGTCTTCTCCATCTTTCTGGTCGTATCGAATTACAGCATTGAGGCGCGCGCCTTGTTCCGGGCCAGCAACGCCAGGAAGAAAGGGGCTCCCACAAGGGCGGTGATGATTCCAACACGCACCTCGGCGGGCGCGATGACGAGTCTGGCCAACGTATCGGCTGCGAGCAGGAATACTCCGCCACCGAGCGCGCTGAGTGGCACCAAAACGCGGTGGTCTGCACCGGTTACGAGTCTCAGCGTGTGCGGCACCACCAGCCCGACGAAGGCTATGGTGCCCGAGAAAGCGACTGCCGTGCCTGTTATCAGAGATGCCGTCGCCAGTAGTGCGTTTCGGGTAAGTCCAACGCGAACTCCCAGAGCGCGGGCCTCGTCCTCGCTAACCATCAACAGGTTCAGATCGCGAGAAAGAAGCAGAGCGACCACGATTCCAAACAGCACAAACGGCATGGAGATACGGACATCCGCCCATCTCGATGCGTCCAGTCCCCCGGCCAGCCAGAAGATCATCTCCCGCTGCGCCTCAAGGTTGCTTGTGAATAGGATGATCGCCGACATCACTGCTGCGATGAAGGCACTAATGGCCACACCAGCCAGCAGAAGGGCAGCCATGGAAAAGCGTCCTCCAACAGACGCCACGATGTACACCAGTGCCAGAGCGCCAGCCGCCCCTGTGAAGGACATGGCGGGAAGCGCCAGTGAGAATAGGGCGTGGGCTCCTATCGCAATCGCGACCACCGCGCCAAGAGCGCCTCCGGTAGATACTCCAATAATGCCGGGATCGGCCATCGGGTTGCGGAACAGTCCCTGCATAACTGCCCCGGAGACTCCGAGCGCGGACCCGACGACCAACGCGAGTATGATCCGGGGCAGCCTGATGGAAGCGATTATCGCCTGCTCGGTCTCAGGAGCCGTGGACTCTGCCGCACCGATCTGCGCTAACAGGATGTCGATGGTGTGGGAAGGTGGAATGGTGTATGGCCCAACCGCGGCGGCGGTTATGACCAGCACAATCCCCACCGCGATCAGGGGCAGCGAGCCCAGCGCAAGTTTAGGCAGCACGGGGGAACGGCTGCGCTTGGCGCCATACCACGGCAGGCCCAGACGGCTCCGCGCCGCTGGCTCGCCGGAAATCGGCCTGTCCTCGTCGGGGCGCAGGTTCGGCGCCCCGGAGTCCACTGTCCGCAACAGAAAAATCCCTGCCGCTCTAATGCGAAAGGGACTACTCGGACTGACCTCGCTCCTACATGAGAAGCTCTGGCCAGGACTGAGTCGCTCCCTGGACGAAGAGCGGCCACTCAGCCCTACCCGGCAGGTCTCCTGGCTCCCGGATCATCGCCTGTCCCGCGCCTTCCCGTCATCGCAATGACAGTGGCTACAGCGGGTGGCTAACCGGTTACAGTGGCGCCTCCGCAGCGGATTCTCACCGCTTTCCCTATTCGCGCTCGTCTTTCGAGCACACCGGACTGGGTTGGCCTTTATTGGCTCCGGCGATGCTAACAGCGGCCTCAGAGACTGTCAACATTGGGAGGATGTGAGCCTGGCTGTTGGCAATGGCGATTATCATATATGCTTTCTTTCGTTTTCCGGCATCAGCGAGCGAGGGTCAATCACAGCCATGAACAGACAGAGACTGGCCAGTGTCGTCATGATCCAGGGAACTGGGTCATCAGTGGGCAAGAGCCTCATTGTCGCGGGACTCTGCCGACTGTTCGCCCAGGATGGGTACAGGGTCGCGCCGTTCAAAGCCCAGAACATGTCGCTCAACTCGGCGGTTACTCCCGATGGTCTCGAAATAGGTTGAGCCCAGGCAGTTCAGGCCGAGGCAGCCAGAGTCGAGCCCGAGGTCGAAATGAACCCCGTCCTGCTCAAGCCGGAGGGTAACAGGACGTCGCAACTGGTGACTATGGGCAAGATGCGTGGCAAGCTCCAGGCAGTGGACTTCCTTACGCGCAAGAAGCGGCTGTGGTCTATCGTCACCGATGCGCTCGATACACTGCGGAGGAGATACGACATAGTCGTCGTAGAGGGCGCCGGGAGTCCGGCTGAAATCAACCTGCGATCGGGCGACATCGTGAACATGGCAGTTGCACTGCACGCGAACGCACCCGTGGTCCTGGTCGGCGACATAGACAAGGGCGGTGTGTTCGCCTCGCTGTACGGGACGGTCGAGCTGATCTCAGAACAGGAACGACAACTCGTAAAAGGGTTCATCATCAACAAATTCCGCGGCGAGGTGGAGCTGCTCAAGCCGGGACTTGATATGATTGAGGATCTCACGGGCGTGCCTGTAGTCGGTGTGCTGCCATACCTTACCGACGTGTATATCCCGGAGGAGGACTCGCCAAGAATGGCGAGAGTGGCGGACCGAGATATCATCGAAGGCACTATTGACATTGCCATACTTGCGTTGCCTCATATGGCGAACTTCGACGAGTTCGACCCCCTGGCGCGTCGCGACGGAGTGCGGCTGAGATACGTGAGACAGGCGTCTGAGCTGGGTCGTCCTGATCTTGTCATCATCCCGGGATCCAAGACGACGGTGGACGATCTTGACGCCCTGAGACAGTCGGGGCTAGAAGAAGGGGTTAGACGACACCTCGCAGACAGGCGGCCGCTGTTCGGTGTGTGCGGAGGTATGCAGATGCTTGGTGCATCGATCCGCGACCCAGAGAGCGTGGAGTCGGATCAGCCGGTAGTCGATGGTCTCGGCATCCTCGATTTCGACACTCACTTCTTGGGTGACAAACTGACGACCCGGACGCGAGGAACCGTCGTCGGGAGTACCGGACTTCTGGCGGGTGCGACTGGACTTTCCTTCTCGGGCTACGAGATACACGTCGGAGTAAGTGGCTCCCGTGGTGGAGCGAATGCGGTGATGAACGCTGACAATGGAGGCCCACCGGTCGGATTCGCTGATATCAACGGTCACGTTCTCGGGACATACGTCCATGACCTGTTCAAGAATGATGCCGTGGTCGACAGGATTCTCAGTAACGTTGCATCTATGAGGGGACTGTCTGGGCACTACGATCCCGACGAGTTTTCTCAGGATGAGGAGTACGACAAACTGGCAGGCCACTTGCGGGAATCCCTGGACATCGGCTTGGTCTATAGGCAGATGGGACTGCCGTAGACAACGCGGTTCCCCCTGGTATGTCGAGCCCGGTTGCACGGCAAGTCAAAGCTCCCATTCGCCAATCCCTACAGCACCGTCGCCAGTCTCTCAGAAAGGTATCAGCAGTATCCCCGCGACCGTATCCCCTCACAGTTCTCGGACGTACTCGTCGCGCAGTCGCTCACACTCAGCTCGCGTCGGCGCATGGGAGACCTCCCTCAACCTACGCCTAGCTGACGAGTGCATCGATTTCGGCAGCCTCGCCGCAACGTCCAGGGAGCGATGGTTCCAGCAGCGCTGATGGACGGACGTCGGATAGACCTCGTTCAATGCCGACCACAGACCAAACGCCTCCTCCCCCACAGGAAGCAGCGGCGCACTCATCCCCCGATCCCTCAGACCACGCGGCACATACGACCATCTTCTCCCTATAGCCCAACGCCATGCTGACAAGCTCCCATCGAGGCGTCGACAGGTCGCTGATAACCACTACCCCACGTTCTGCACACCCAAACAGCCCCTCTATTCACTTGGGTGGTGGATCTGAGGAGAGGCGTGTCGTTGACAGCCCTTAGCGCGGAACAATAAGATCGACGGGCTGTCCCTGTCAGCCACAGAGGCAGCGCACATCACTCGGCATAGGCAGCGGCCCATGATCGACACATCACATACCGCTTGGGTGCTCAGCAGCGCGGCGCTCGTTCTGCTGATGATCCCTGGACTGGCGTTTTTCTACGGTGGCCTCGTTCGTAGGAAGAACGCTGCGGGCACCGTCATGCAGGTTATCGTCACCATGGGAGTGGCGGGCATTGTGTGGGTGTTATGGGGCTACAGTCTGGCGTTCGGTCCATCTCTGGGCGGCTTTGTCGGCAACCTCGAGTGGTTCGCTCTATCAGGGGTCAGCGCGACGGAAGCCGGGCCGTACTCGGATACGATCCCGCACCAGGCGTTCATGATATTCTAGGGGATGTTCGCCATGATCACGCCCGCGGTCGTGATCGGGGGATTCGCCGAACGTATGAGATTCTCCTCGTTCCTGGTGTTCGTGGTTATATGGCTCACCGTGGTGTATGCGCCGCTGGCCCACTGGGTGTGGGGCCTCGATGGCTGGATTCACTCACTTGGGGCGCTGGACTACGCTGGCGGCACCGTGGTGCATATCAAGTCGGGCGTGGCAGCACTGGTCGCTGCCATCATCATAGGCAGACGTCTGGGCTACGGCGAGTCGAGCATGGTCCCTCACGACGTGCCGATGGTGGTGCTGGGCGCGGGCCTGCTGTGGTTTGGCTGGTTTGGCTTCAACGCAGGAAGCGCCTTGGCACCGAACGGAGACGCGGTGAACGCCTTCGTCGTCACGAACACCGCGGCGGCGGCCGGCGTCCTGTCGTGGACAGGGATGTCATGGCTGTTCGACAAGAAGCCGAGTGTTATCGGCGCAGCATCGGGAGCGGTCGCCGGCCTGGTGGCGATAACTCCGGCTGCTGGATACGTCGGCCCGATGCCGGCAGTAGTCATCGGCCTGGTGGCGGGCGTGCTCTGTTACTGGGCGGTTGAGCTACTGGGCAAGCTGCGGATCGACGACTCGCTGGCGGTGCTGGGAGTGCACGGCATCGGCGGCACGTGGGGAGCGATAGCCACGGGGCTGTTCGTGGGCGTGGGCTACGGGGCCCTGGCCGAAGGTGTGACGCGCGGCGAACAGATACTTTACCAGCTCATCAGCGTGGGCGCTGCGTGGGGCTGGTCGTTCGCGGCCACGGGACTCATCCTGCTGGTCATCAATATCACGATGGGCCTCAGAGTGCGCGACGCCGATGAGGAGCTGGGCCTCGACCTGTCTCAGCACGACGAGGCCGCGTACACGTTCACGGATGAGTAAGCGGCGGCTATCTTAGTGATCGTCCCATGGGCGGTGTGGGATGAAGGGGGCAGAGGGCCCTGATAAGGTTTTGGTTACGAAACACACCAGAACCAGGATCCCCTGCCGATCGCTTCCGACCTCGCCGTTGAGCTGTTCTTTCCGACCACATTCATTCGTCCGTGGTTTACGTTACGCCATCATGAGGCACCGACCTGAGCGCCTGACATCAGCACCACCTGCTCGCCGATCGTGAGCATCTTGCCGTCCGGTCCTTGGTTGACCTCTGTCTGTACCAAACTGCAGGTACGAAATCGAGCCCGCCAAAGGGTCCGTGGACCTCACGCTCGCAGCGGTGCGCTAACGTGGTGCAGGTACTGCAGTATCTCTCGCTGTGATTGAATCACGCCCGTTTCGTAGTACGAGATCAAATGCTCCCCGCAGAAGGGCCTGACGATCTTTTGCGCTTCCTTTAACCGGTTCCGGGGCATGCTCGGGAACAAATGGTGCTCGATCTGGTAGTTCAGTCCGCCGTATAGGAGGTCATTTATGGGACTAGACTTCACATTCCTGGATGTAAGTACCTGCCTCCTTAAGAAGTCGAGCTGCAGCTTCCCACCGAGCATCAGCATGCCCTTGTGGTTGGGGGCGAACGTCGAGCCAATGTACAGCCCTATTAGCAACTGATTGACCACGATGAACAACAACGCCTGCCAGACTGGCAAGGACAAGAACACCAGGCCGGCATAGACACCGATGTGGCCAGCCATCATTATCGGCTCGGCGATGGGGAACTTCAGCCTGTTTGTGAACATGTACCGGATGCCTGAGAACTTGAGCACGAATCCCTCGAAACACACCAGCGCATAGAAGAGAAAGGCCTGGTACCTGACGATTAGCCGGGCGACTCCCTTCTTGTCGCGAGCCTGGTCTTCCGAAAACGCGAGCACTGGAATCTCGATGTCAGGATCCATGTCCAGATCATTGGGATTACTGTGGTGCTCGTTGTGCTTCTCGACCCACCAGGTGCGGTTGATACCGATTAAGAAGCTCACGAACAGGCCGACAATATCGTTATTTCGGCTCGATCGGAACACCTGTTTGTGGCCCAAATCGTGTCCAGTAAAGCTCATCTGCACGATGATGAATGCTAGAAGGGCTGCGTTCAACATTTGGGGCCAAACGCCGTCCACAAGCATGAGGACCGCGACACTCAGCGCCAGCAAGCTCATGTTCACAGTCAACTTGACGGCGTAATGCCCTGGGTTCTTTTCTAGTAGTCCGGCATCTTTGACGAGCCGCTTCAGGCGCGCGTATTCGTTTGGCTCCACCTCTTGCCTCACAGCGCCGCCCGGCGCACCGGACATCTCGTCGGTTGCCTCTATTACCATTCCGTTCGCTACCTTTCGATTTAGACTTATTTCACACATAGACGGCCGCCGGTCTAGGCGGCCATCTCTCCACAAGGCTGGCTGGGGCGCCAGAACTCACACTTAGATTCCCTACGTCCCGAACATTGCGCACTATCGAGCTGTGGAAGGATAGGACGCGCCGGGGGGAGGTACTTGGTTTAGGGGTCAGTATTGTATTCGAGTTCCTCGCAGAACACTTGCCCACTGCGCACCGAGTTGGGCAACGAAGGTTGCAGCAGTCGCGTCGGCGGCACGGACGATAGGCGCTCCAACGCCGCGTCAGACCACGGCTTTGACGAGCCGAAGAGGATGGTCCTTTGGGTCTCGCTCCTTCAAGTCCACGAATGCCAGCATCGTCGCCAGTGGGTCGCGTCTCCGGCGGATGAGCCGGATATCTCCGTAATGTCTTGGTCGTATTCTACCTCACAGAACTGTTTTCAGCAGCCTGCTAGAAATCTGGCCGCAAAGCAGGACCTTTTGGACGAGGATAGTTCCGACGGCCGAAAGGCCAATAAAGCTTACCCTCTATCCCCTTGTGTGCCCAGGACTTCGGAATTCGGTGGCGGTCCTTTAGTATCGTCCTCTCGCTCAGCCATGCCCTCGACTCCGGGGGGCTTCAGCAATTGACTGGTGTCTACCGAGCGTCTTCGGTACGCTGTGGGTGGGAGTCTGTTGACTGTGACTCCACATCAACCGCTCCCTGAGAGCCAATGTCCGAGGGGTCCCCGGAAGTTACGGACTCATCAAGGAACGTATCTCTGAATGCCGGCTCCAATATCAGGTGCAGCCGGAAGCTGAATACCCCCACCGCCAGCGCCGGCAAGACCAACAGAATCAGTGAAAGTGGGACAGACAGACTGCCCAGAGTGAACAACCGGACAACGAAGGGAAGGCTCAACAGGAACAGCAGCCCCAGCAACACCGTGGCAAGTCCATACTCAACCATAGTCTGCCACGTCCGCCAACGCTCAAGCCTCCCGGTACCGAAAGGCTGAAATTGAGGTGTGTTGGTGGCAAGGCGGGCGAGTGCTCCCAGTGAATGCCAGATGCGGATCGCCGACGGTGCGCTCAGACCGGTCACCACCCCCACGATTAGTAGTCCGGTGATCCCCACAGGCCACGGTAGCAGATCGCCAAGCACCTCAGGGGTGATGTACAGCACACCCGTCCCAGCGGCGCAGAGTACGCCGATTATGCTGACGTTGATCAGAATCCTCCGTCCGACGTCGCGGAGCTGTACGCCTGTCTCTCCGGTCAGGGACAAGGCTGACCAGAAGATGCGTACCCCGAGCCTGATAGAGAGCATGATCTTTCGTAGGGGCGCTGGACTGTGTTGGCCTGCCCACCCGGACAGAGGGACCGCAGCACTGCTGGTCAGGGGGGCCAACACCGAGGTGATGGCAGTGCAGAGTGACAGCACCGGCCCCAGCGCCGATGCGCCCACCACGTCGGCGGGACTGAGACGGCCTATCGCCAGGGAGAATTCCCCCATCTGCGGCATCGTCATACCCACTCGCAGGGCATCTCCGGGTCTTCGGCCAGCCAGTATGGAGCCGATTGTATTGGCGGCAATCTTACCGGCCATGAACACTGCCACCACCACCAGCGCCGGCACTATGTAGTCGCCAAGGACGCGGTAGTCGATGAGCATTCCAATGGATAGAAAAAACAGCGCGCCGAACATATCGCGAACAGGCGTGACCATTCTTGTGATCCGCCCGGAGGCTTCCGTATCGCCAATCACCACGCCAATCAGGAAGGCTCCCGCGGCCGGAGACAGTCCCAGAAGGGTGGCGCACAGCGCGAGGAGGAAGCAGAAACCCAGGCTGGCCAGCAGCAAGGTTTCGTCCGACTGGAACCGTGACAGCAGCTGCGTCAGTCTGGGGACCAGCATGGTGCCTATCACCAAAACGACGATGCAAAAGACGCCCAGTTTGAGTACCAGCAACCCCGCGTCGGCCAGGCTCGCTGTGCCCGTAGTCGCCAGGCCTGTCAGGATGGTGAGCAGTATCACGGCGGCGAAATCCTCAACCAGCAGGATGCCGACGATTGTTCGACCCCAGCCAGCGTTGAGATTGCCACCGTCACGCAACCCCTTCAACAGAATGGCAGAGCTGCTGATGGCGATCGCGCCGCCCAGATAGAGACCGTGGCTCGAGTCGATGCCTGGGAAGACGCTGGCGGTCCAGACGCCAAATAGAGTCAGTACACTGATTTCCACGACGCCAATTACCAGTACCGGAAATCCGATATTGCGAATCCGCCGCCAGCCCAGCTCCAGGCCGATACCGAAGAGCAGCAGGATGAGTCCCAGCTCGGCCAGCAGCCCGATGGTATCCAGGTTGCTGATGAGAGGTCTCGGCAGGGTGAACGGTCCGATCAACATCCCGGCCACGAGGTACCCAAGCACTGGAGGCTGCCTGATCAGCCTTGCCAGTGCCAGGCCGGCGGCGGCAATCACCATTGCAATGGCGAAGTCCTTTAAGAGGGTGGCGCTACCCTCCGACAGACCGGCAGTGGGTACTGAGAGCAGAACGTCTATGGTTATGCTCCTGGACGAAGAATTGCCAAAGAATGAACGCGGGAAGCCGCAACATCGCTGTCGCAGGGCCTCTCACTTACAAATAATACATATTGGACGAAACCGGAGATAGGATGGCAGCGGCGTGCGACACCCCGAGGCATTCGCATCTCGAATGCATCTGCAAATCCTCTCATCGGCTCTTTCCCCAATCCCTCCCGAACAATCTCCCGATTTGCATTACTCCTGACAAGTGTGAGTGGCAGTTCGCGGCAACCTAAAGTAGCAGGCCAATGAAAGCCCTGGCAATGCCGAGAAACAGCAGGAAACCAAACACGTCCGTAAACGTGGTGACGACCACCGCAGACGCGACCGCCGGGTCGACTCCCAGGCGTCTCAGCAGCAGGGGCACGCCGGCTCCGACAGTGCCCGCGATGATCATGTTTCCGAACATCGCAAGTCCTAGAACCAGGCCGAGTCCGATGTTCTGCTTCCAGAAGAAGGCTATGACCGCGACCAGAAGGCCAAGCCAGATGCCGTGCAGAATGCCAAGGATGACCTCCCTGACCAGGATTCTGTACGCTCCGATGCCTACCAGCTCGCCAAGCGCCATCGCCCGTACGATGAGCGTCAGCGTCTGTGTGCCTCCGATCCCGCCCTGACCGGCCACGACTGGCAGGAACGCCGCGAGGACTACAACCTGCGCGAGCGTGGACTCGAACAGCGACACTGTGGCGGCGGCCAGGAAGGTGGTCCCGAGGTTGACCGTGAGCCACGGCAGACGTGTCCTGATAGAGCCCGAGATCGGGCCGTCGACGACCTCTCCCGCCACGCTGGCGACCCGCATCATCTGTCGGGTGTCCTCCTCGACAGCCGCGCTGACCAGCGACTCGCCGAGGATCACGCCTATCACCTCACCGTCTTCCACGACAGGCAGATGCGTCAGGCTGTAGTGGTGCTGGAGCCTGGCGCACTCCTCGACAAGCGTATCCGTTTCGACGATAGCGACTACTGAAGTGGCCATGCTCCTGAGCGGAGTCTCGTTCTCAGCCAGGGCAAGGTCGACCATGCTCACCTGTCCGATGAATCCTTCGGCTTCATCACGCACGAGAACATGGGTGAACATATTTCTATTCTCGTCAAGCGACCTGAGACGCTCTCTGGCCTCCAGTACCCGCTCATCGATGTCCACCATTGGGAAGTCGGCCACCATGAGCGCCCCCGCCACGTCGGGAGCGTGGGCAAGAGGCTCCAGCTCCCCGAGGGCCTCCTCTACCTTCTCAGCGGTGACCTCCCCTGTCCTGCCAAATCTGAGTGTGGGGATTCGCCTGATTGTTTCCAATACCAGCTGCGGCCGTACCGTGAGGAAGGGCAGCCTCCTGAGTGTCGCGAGTGCGACCTGCGGTCGGACCTGCCTGAGGACGACCGATAGCACCCCCGAGCCGATTCGCGCCCCGAGCCGTCCCGCTTCGACAGGGTTCATCTGCCTCAGTATCCAGACGACCGTTTCAGGGGACATGACCGCGAGCATTACATCTCTGCTCGCACGGGGCAGTCCGGCGACGATCGCTCCGATGTCGGCCGGGTGAAGGTGGCGCATTCTCTCCCAGGCCACGCGCTCCTGGCCCGCACTGACCAGCTCTCTCACTTCCCTGGCAATTTCGGTCGCCCTGTCGAGGGAGATAGCACGCGGATGCGTGACTTGCGCTCCCGGCACTGGCTCGTAGTCAGGTGTTGAGTCTACTTGCAATGAACAACTCCCCAGCGGTGGCAGACTTCGGCGCCAGCAGAAGCGCGGTCAGCGATGCTGGCGCTCCTCCCGCCAGTATACCCTTAACGAATCGGACGTCCTTCCTTTTGTCCATTTCCCCTCCTTTTTTCTGTCGGAATTGCCTGTCACATGCAGATGCATCGGCCTGCCAATTCCATCTCCACTGCTGTACGCACTACTTCTCCGAATGCCATGATCGATGTTCCGCAACTCTTTCCATGTCTAGGCAGTCTATGTAAAATATTTTGGGGAAAGGTTTAGTTGGGTGACAAGCTCCTTGACACCCCGTGACCGTTACGCTCCTCCTCATTCGGTAATGTTTTTCTGAGGGTGACGCCTAAGTCCACCTGCGTCCTGACGTCAACCCATTCTCAAAACTAAGGAGACTGTGGGCTAGAGCATGCGCTCTCGTCCTATTTCAGCAATCCCATCGTGATTGGGTCCGCATGAGGGAGTGCCGTGTATGCTCATGGAGCCGAAACTATGCCGACTGTCCACCAGACTGTCCAAAGTTTCGAAGACTCCGGCACTTGTTCAATAGTCAGAACTGGGGCACGAAAGGGCAACGCCGCCACACCATAAGAGGGACGGTCAATGACGACTCAAGAACTGGCATCCATCAGCATTATCGACAGTAGGAATATCTGGCAGGACGAGGTTGAAAATTTCACTCCATGGCTTGCTGAGCACATATCGCGGTTTGGGGAGGTCCTTGGACTGGAGCTTGAGCCTGATTCTACTGGCGTGGGAGTGCTGGTGGGCACCCACAGACTGGACATCCTGGCTCACGACGTTGACCGGCCTGTCGCCATCGAAATCCAGTTGGGCGAGACCGATGATACAAACCTCGGTGTGTTGCTCACCTGTATGGCGGGCCGCGGCGCAAACGTAGCAGTCTGGGTCGCAGGCAAGTTCAAGGACGAGCACAAGGAGGCCCTCGACCTGCTGAATCGGAGGACCGACGAAGAGACTGAGTTCTTTGGTGTTGTCCTGGAGGTCTGGCAGATCGACGGCTCACGTCCGGCCCCACATTTCAAGGTCGTGTCTGCTCCAAACGACTGGGGAAGGCAGGCCAGAGCCTCAAGCTGGGGAAGTATCTCGGAGACAAGCCACCGTTACCGTCTGTTCTTCCAGGGTCTCATCTACGGCATGGGAGAAGGACCTGACGTTCCTCGCCCCCGCAGGGTGACCGGGAGAAGCTGGCAGTCTTTCGTTTCGGGTTACGCAGGCGTAGACTATCGCGCCTCATTTGCTACCAGACAAGGCGAGAGGCGTGCCAGGGTCGAGGTCTATTTTGACAGCGACTACAGGGACACAAATAAAGAGCGCTTCGACCAGGTCGAGGACAGCAGGGAGGAGATCGAAGCCCAGATAGGAGGCGAATTCGAGTGGGAACGTCTCGACAGTCGGAGGGCAAGCCGCATTGCTATGGTGCGGCCAGGGTCGATAAGGGACACTGACGCGCAGCTGGACCAGATACGAGAGTGGATGTCCGAAAAGCTCGTGACCTTCAAGAGGTGCTTCGATCCCAGGCTGGCAGATCTCCTGAGCTGACCGGATGAGCACCGGGTCTAGGACGGAAGGCACCTCTTGCTGGGACAAGGTAGACCGGCTTATTTCGAGCCATTCTGTCGGCGTTCATGAACAACGTGGGTGCGCTCAGCCTGCTCCTGCCGCTGGCAATCAGGATGGCAGGCAGCAACAACAGACCGTACTCTCAATATCTTATGCCGCTGGCCTTTTCTTCCCTCCTAGGCGGAATGACCACTCTGATCGGTACGCCGCCCAACATCATCATATCAACGTTCCGTCATGATGCTGTGGGGGAGTCGTTCAGAATGTTCGACTTCACTCCCGTGGGAGCAGGAATCACCCTGGTAGGCGTGATCTTCATAGTCCTTGTAGGATGGCGTCTCATTCCTACCAGACTGTCCCAGACCACCCCAGGTGCAGCCATTGAGATCGCTGACTACACGACTGAGGTGCGAGTTACATCGGGCTCGGACTACGTTGGAAAGTTCGTGGGTGATCTGGAGAAGCTGATTGAATATGACGTCGATGTAGTTGGCCTAATTCGCGGAGGGGTAAGATACAGCTCGCCTTCGAGGTACCAGACCCTCGATGCCGACGATGTACTGGTTATCGAAGCCAGTCCGGAGGATCTGCGGTTCTTCGTACAGGAGACCGGCTTTGTTCTCGCGGGATTCACGAACCTTCGTGCGGAAAACGCAGAGGCGAGGTCCCAAGGGGACGTCACGGTAATTGAAGCCGTCGTCGCTCCCAACGGCGACGCAGTTGGCAGCTCTGCAAAAAGCCTTCAGCTGAGCACCGCGCACGGAGTCAATCTCATTGCGGTTTCGCGGCAGGGAACCAGGATCTTTACCCAGCTAAGTAGTGTGGAACTGCAGGCCGGCGACGTGCTGCTTCTCGAGGGCAAGACGGACCAGGTGCTTGCCGCACTGCCCCAACTCGGTCTTCTGCCTCTCGCCGAGCGTGAGATACGTGTCGGGCAACCCCGACGCTTGATATTTCCTATTGCAGTATTCGCCGGCGCTCTGACGCTTACGGCTTTCAATCTACTGCCAGTCCAGATTGCGCTCCTGTGTGCCGTTGTTGTGCTCCTTGCGGGAAAGTTTCTCACCCTTCAAGCTGCCTATAGGGCAATCGACTGGCCGGTGATTATTCTTCTTGGGGCCATGATTCCGGTAGGCGAGGCCCTCGAAGTCACCGGCGGCGCGGCACGAATCTCGGGACTGGTCTCAGACCTCGGCTCCACTCTACCCGCATGGGCCATGATTACCGTATTACTGGTAATAACCATGCTTCTGTCCTGTATTGTCAACAACGCGACCGCCGTCATCCTGATGGCCCCTGTATCGATGGGGGTAGCCGCAAGCCTAGGGGCGTCGGTCGACCCATTCCTGATGGCAGTAGCAATTGGGGGGTCGTCGGCTTTCCTGACACCCATTGGACATCAGTCGAACACAATCGTTATGGGCCCAGGCGGTTACAGGTTTGGAGACTACTGGAGGATGGGTCTTCCGCTGTCGGTCGTCATCGTTGCTGTCGGCGTGCCGCTCATCCTGTGGGCCTGGCCGTTGGGCATCTGACCTCTTTGCGGCCTTCTGTCCGGGTCTACTCGGCCGCCTCTTGGGATCTCTTCACGATACTCTCCAGCGCCTCAGGTTCGGTAAGACCGAGAATGGAGGACAACTCCGTTGCGCTCCACAGTTCGCCGAGCGCTGCCATACACCGCAGTTGGGGAGCCTCCTAAAACCGGACGAGAAAGCCCCGATTCGCAGGAATCGCTCCGATGGCTTCCCGCACGGGGGATCCAGCACCACGACAAACCGGGAAGCGGCCCGAAGAAGACCGGCTCATGGGGACTACAGCCGCATGACAACCGAGGAAGGCGCCGGAAAGCCTCGGCTCTATGTCTGCGAATTCACCGCCTCCTGCGCCCAAACCGTTTGGAGCGGCTGGAGCGCTTCCTGTGAAACTCGTGGTCTCCCTGTATGCGCCGGACCACATTCACTGTCGATGCGCGGTCCAGGCGTGGGGCGTGTCGCGAGAAAAGTCGATCGACCGTCACCTCCGCGAGGGTCCCGATATAGTCCACGGTCTGTCTCTCGACTCTGCCCACTGCTGACCTGTCGTGAGTCAGGATAACGGCACGGCTGATTCGCTTCACCAGGTCCCGTTTTGACAGGAACCCCTCCAGGGGCTTGACTGCGCCATTCACCTGTGCACTGGGAGAGCGACCCCTACGGTCCTCGATAGGCCGACCGGACTCAACCAGGTTGCCGTAGTTGTCGTACTTGTCGATCTCCCAAGTGTCCCCACTGACGAACACGGTGCCGTTCAGGTACTTCGTCTCCAGCGCACACACACCGCTCGGCCCGACAAGAATCTGGTCGATCTCACCGCCCGGTCCTCGATAGCCCGAGATCAACGTCCAATCGTCGTTCAGCAAGCTGGACAGGTGTGCAGTTACCCTGCGCTCTCCCTCGTTTCCAGCCGCCCACATCTGTTCCTCGTCGCTGGATTCCCCACGCGGAGGCCGCGGGGGCTCCAGCCAGCGCATGCTGACCTTCTTCCGCGATGGCTGCTTCGGAGCGCGGGTCGGGAAGAAAAGAGCCATGAACCCGACCGTCACCGGAATCGCCAGCACGATCATCCCGTTTTCCGGCATCACAATGTACGTGAACACGCAGGCGCCCATCGCGGCGAAACACAGCAGGAATAACACCCTCCACTTCGATATGCCGTCGACAAACTTCAGCACCCAGCTCATGGCGTTCCAGGCTACAAGTTCACCCTGGTACGCAGACATACGGCTTTCGTGCTCCTCTTCAACACGCCTGGTGAGGTCTGCCGACTCTCTCCTGTATCTGACCATCTCAACGTCATATTGCTGATAGTGCCGACTCTCCTGCATGGCGATCATGTCGCCTGTATGGTCGGACAGAACTATCGTCTTCATCAGTCATTCCCCGCCCTTATGATCACGGCGGCCTCGTCAGCCTCCAGGTACTCGGGAAGTTTCTGGGTCGCGAGTTCCCGGTCGGTCCTCTTGGGGTGGACGCCCCGAGGACGTCGTCTCCTGGCGATGGTCTGGGAAATCATGACAATCTCGATCCTGGCGCAACGGTGTGTTCGAGAGATTGTTGCAAACCGGGGCTTTCTCGTCCAGTTTGCGGCGGCTCCGCTCTCCCTATATACGGCCGATAGTCGTCTCGTGTGACGTGCGCTCAGTCCCATCAGAGTGGCCGCTTGATCTGTATTCATGTGTTCATTGTCGCTGGCCAGTTAGATAGGACATAGTCGCTGGCCTTTTACATTCATGCGGGGCGAATAACCGGCTACTGGGACGGCGGGAAAGTGTACCATTTGGGTCGCAAGTTATCAGTGAAAACGTCCGCTCTGAATGAACTAAGACTGAGATCTGAGATCAGTCCGAGGACAGCATAGCGGCGTCTGCCTGCTCAGCTTCTGCGGCACAGGCATCACCAACTACCTCTCCAACGGCGGTTCACTGGAGGATGCACGCGCCAAAGCCGCGCACATGTCATCCCTGACTACCCGGCTCTACGTCCGCACCGGCGATGGGATCGCCCTCGACGAGATCGAGGGGATAAGGTTCTGAGGGGGCCGGCGGTGAGCCTGTATCAGTTTAGGATGAGGCTTCTATAGGGCGCTGGCCCCATCCCAACTGGATCTCGGCTTTTACCTGAAGGCGGCATCTGCTGTGGTGCCCGGGAGCGGCAGTCCGAACTAGGTGCGGCGATCGTAGAGAAAGACTGAGTCGGCGCTCGAAAATTCAATGCTCTCTAAAATGTGGCCGGTAAACAGCAGGCCCTTGCCCAGGGCCATCAGATTCTCATAGCTGCACTTTGCGAGCTCTGGACCAGAAAGCATGGCCGGATTGAAGATGCAGATTCGGGTCACTGGTCCAGACCCAAGCCTGCCTCGCTTAGATACGTAGCGCATCATGTCGGAGTCCTCAGACTCAATTTCAAAAGTCCTCATCAGCTTCAGCCGCAACTGGTCTGAAAGCCTCTCGGCTCGTTTGGCGAACGGCCAAAGTCTCATAGAATTCTCCCTATACCATGGGCTGGTATGTCCTAGTAACGTCTCGTCGTAGCTGGCCCGGATCGGCTCCTGAAGCAGTCGCTACAGTAGACTGGGCGGTCTCCTCGAGGTCTGAAAGGCACGGTGGTGTCTTTGCCGCATTCGGCGCATACCGCCGGATGCATTTCTCGAGTGTCCTGTCCGTACCCACTGTTGAAGCCACGGTTGTCTCGCTGACCGCGTCTCGCCTGACGGCAGGTCGGGCAGCGCCTGGGCTCACTCGTGTAGCCCTTCTCAGCATGATAAGCCTGATCATCAGAGGTAAAGGTGAACGCTTGATCACATTCCACACACGATAGGGTTCTGTCTTGGTAGTTAATGGTAATCTCCTTCCATTTCATCGTAACTACAATTGACCGTTAGACTGCGGCAGCATGTAAACAGACGCAATACGGCTGGGGAGATCCGAAGGGAAGCAAGTGAGGAACCGGAGGGTGAACTGGGGTACCAAGGGGCGACCGAGGGAGCTCTGAGTGCTGCCACCAAGGTCAGTGTATCACACAGGCCAGAGCCGGTAAAAGTGGAGGCTCCGCTTTGGAGCCTGTAACAGTTTCTTGGGAGCCACCAGTCCATGCCGTAACCTGTGTGTAGCAAAGAACGTAGGAGGGACAGAGACTGATGGCAGGGCCAAGCCTAACGCAGAGAGAAACTGAAGACCAGACCGCCCGGAGTATCGACTGTTACCGTGGGAGAGTAGCCCGCCCTTGATAGGACATCGCAAATGTAACACAGCGCCTGGGGATCGTCGTCTACCGCGAGTGTAGGCACCTGTTCCGGTCAAGAAGAGCGTCCGTCGAAAAAAGTAACGCCGTTTTTCATCACGTACTGCACTGCATCGCCGCGCTCCAGCATTTTTACATCGTCGAGCGGGTTGCCCTGCACAAGAATGACATCGGCCTTCTTGCCTGCCTCGATGCTACCTATCTCCCGTCCCAGACCGATACAGTCAGCCGCATCGCCTGTGGCGGCTACGATAGCCTGCATAGGAGTCATCCCCGCTTCCACGAGGCAGCTTATTTCGTGCGCGTTGTTGCCGTGTTCCCAGCCACCCTCGTCTGTGCCCGCAGTCACCGTAACGCCATATTCGAGCGCCATCTGAACACTTCTGACATGGTGTTCACGCAGTGCCGAGGCACGCGCCCTGCCATGCGGAGTGCCACGAGTCGCATGGAAAGTGTACACCCCAAAAGTCGGCGTGAAACATATTCTCTTGTCCGCCATCATCTGGAGCAGTTCCGGGTCTTCGTCGAGGTATGTGCCGTGCTCAACAGAGTCCACGCCCACCTCGACTGCCATCCTAAGGCCCTCGCCTCCAAGAGCGTGGCACATCACGCGCCGACCCCTCTTGTGCGCTTCATCAACCAGCGCCTCAAGCTCCTCGCGCTCGAACAGCACATCCTTGGGTCCCAGTCCGGCGGCAGAACTTGCGCCGCCAGTGGTCGCTGTCTTTATCACATCCGCGCCTGCACCAACCATCTCGCGCACCTTTGCGCGCATGGCCTCCGGCCCGTCCGCCACACCCCAGGGCAGCCCCGAATCTTTCCCGGCGGGCGGTCTGTAACCCAGGGGGCTCACACTGTCGGCCATACCTCCCGTTGGTGTGATGAAGCCCAGCGCCACCTGCAAGCGCGGCCCCGGCACCAGCCCTTCGTCCACACTCATCCGGAATCCCGCGTCCAGTCCTCCTGCATCCCTTACTGTCGTATAGCCGGTCTCGAGCGTCTGACGCAGAACGGATGCGATGCGCAGATGGCGTGCGGAGCGCGGCTCCGTGATACCCCACCTGCTGGCAATCTCGTAGCTGAATGACGCCAGATGGTCGTGTGTGTCTATCAGTCCCGGCATCAGTGTCATTCCCCGGGCCTCGATCAGTTCCACGCCGTCGGGAATCGGCACCGATTGAGCGCAGCCCACGGTCACTATGTCACTGCCTTTGATCAGCACAACTGCATCGGGCAACGGCGCGCTGCCGGTGCCATCAATCAACGTCGCCCCAGTGATTGCCTTCATGCCAATGCCTCCTCAGTGTCAAAGTTCCAGCCTTCTCGGCCCTGATGATAGCAATTCTGGCTGCAACGCTCGCAGAGAAGCTGAGTCCGGCCCGCCGACACGGGGTGGAGGCCAATTCTAAACGAGGTGACCACACCGCAGGAGCGCTGGTGTAATATTACCTCCAGAAGAAGTACACCGCGTAAGGCGAGAACACGGCAGTCAGTTGACTCGCCAATTGTTCACGGAAGAGGGTTCGGCAAGATTCGGCATCGTCTCGTTTACCAACGGGAGACGATGCGAAGGCAGAGCTTTAAGTATCAGGAGTGTCCAATTGACCACTACACCGGGAACAGAACTGATAGAACTCGAAGCGGGCGTTTTCGCCCGGCTGCACGAAGGCCTTACCAACGCTGGCATCATCGTCGGCGATGACGGCGTGTTGGTGATAGATTCGCTGCGCGTCCCTTCATTCGCACGGGACCTGATCCGGGACGTCAGGCACATCACCAACAAGCCGATTCAGTACCTGGTGGATACCCACTCGCACTGGGACCACTCGTGGGGCAACGAGGAGTTCCCTGAAGCCACGATCATCGGACACGAAAACTGCTACAGTGAGATGGTGGACGTCGAGTGGAATAGGCAGTGGCGCGAGAAAGTAGTGAGTTCCGGCGACTCCTGGTCTGAAGAAGCCGGACTGGTTACGATTACGCCTCCCAATCTCACGTTTGAGACCAGCATGAGGCTGTACTTCGGCGGTAGGGAGTTACATCTCAAGTACCTGGGCAGAGCGCACACGGGCGGCGACACGCACATACACCTGCCGGACGACGGCATCGTCTTCTGCGGGGATGTCGCGCAGGATGGCGGAGTCCCCTACCTTGGCGATTGCTACCCGCAGGAGTGGCCCGACACCGACGATCGGCTGGTCGAGCTGCCAATCGAACGATTCGTCTCCGGACACGGCCCTGTTGGAGAGCATTCCGCGCTAGAGGAGGCGAGAGACTTCATAAACGACCTCTTTGGAAGTCTCAAGTCTGCGATAAAAGATGGCAGGGACGAACAGGACGCTGCCTCATTCACGGTCGCCGCTCTCACTCCCCGCTACGGAGAATGGCGGAGCTTCGAACGCTTGGAAGAAACCCTGCCGGAGGTGTACGGCAAGCTGACCTAACGCGCCAACCCACTCAACCAGACGTTCGGAGACCTGCCAACCGTCGGATGTAGGACGCGCCATGTCATTCCAAGCCCACAGCTTGAGCATACCTGCAAGTCGCAATACAATGTTCGCAGAGACCCCTCGTTACGCGCGCAGCCATCACAGCCGGGAGAGTTCCCACTATGCCACACCACGACATCGCGCTACTACCGCACCTTATGCGTCGCGCCGGCTTTGGCGCGACGCCCGACGAACTCGAACGCTACGCCGACCTGGGATACGAGGCGACCGTGGAGGATCTGCTGTATCCCGAAAACATGCCGCCCGCGCTTGAGGACGAAGACCTCATCCGGCGCTACCACGTCGACGAGAACGGCCTGCTGATTGTGGACAGCTGCCAGACGTACCTCGTCTACCGCATGATCAACACGCGCCGCCCGCTCGAAGAGAAGCTCGCCCTGTTCTGGCACGGCATATTCGCCACCGGCTATACCAAGCTCAATCAGCCCAAGGCAATTCTGAACCAGATTGAGATGTTTCGCAGGCACGGGCTGGCACGCTTCCGGGACCTGCTCGTCGAGCTTTCCAGAGACCCCGCGATGATGTTCTGGCTGGACAACAAGGATAACCACAAAGACGCCGTCAACGAGAACTACGGCAGGGAGATTCTGGAGCTGTTCTCGATGGGTGTCGGCAACTACACCGAGGACGACGTAAGGCAGTGTTCCAGGGCCTTCACCGGCTGGACCATCCGCAACGCCGTTCACCACACGGTGCGCGCCTCACAGGACTCGGTGTGGCCCTACGGCCGCCTGGACTGGCAATACGAGTACCGGGCCGACGACCACGACGATGGAGAGAAGACGTTCCTGGGCCAGCAGGGTGCGTTCGACGGCGAGGACGTTATCGACATCATCTGCGAGCAACCCGCGGCCGCGCGCTTCATTTCGCGGCACCTTTATAACTTCTTCGTCGCCGACGAGCCGCAAGTGCCCGCGTGGGAGACCGTGCCGCCCCGGGACCCTGCCGCGATCGACACGCTGGTCGACACCTACTTCGAGAGCGGCGGAGAGATTCGCGCCATGCTGCGCACCCTGTTCAACTCCGACTTCTTCAAGCGCGCCCAGTTCGCGAAGGTGAAGAGCCCGGCGGAGATGGTCGCCGGCGCCGCGCGGCAATCCGGCGGCTTCGCGTTCCCCGAGGTCGAGGACATTCAGCTCGCGCTCCAGACCGGCAACATGGGCCAGCTTCTCGTCGACCCGCCGAGCGTGGAGGGATGGCACACCGGCCCGGAGTGGGTCACCACCGCGAGCCTGGTCAACCGCGTCAACTTCGCTGTGCAGCAGTTCGCCGACGCCACTAAGCCGGGTGTCAGGTCCATAATCGAGCGCGTCCAGGCGCGGGGGCCGGGCCTCACGCCCGGGCAGTTGGTGGACAGCTGCCTTGAGCTTATGGGGCCGATGAGTGTTTCGCCGCGCACGCGGCAGGAGCTCGTCGAGCACGCGGCGGACGCCAGCGGCGATGGCGAATCGATCGATCGTGTGAAGGAGCTGCTGCAACTGATAGTCGCGACCCGCGAATACCAGATGGCTTGAGGTTTGGAGGCGCACCTTGCTGACCACTGACCAACTCTACAGCTATAGCCACACCATAGGCCTATACTCGCTGCTGGGGCGGGGGTTCAACAACCCCGTCGACATGGCCGTCGGCAAAGACGGCGTGATGTACGTGCTCAACCGCGCCGGCCCCGAGGTCTCGGCCAGGATGCCCAACAAGCGCATTACCATGTGCACCGTGGACGAGCGGTACCTGGGCGAGTTCAGCAGCGGCGGCGTGGAAGACGGCCAGATGATGTGGCCGTCGTCGATCGCCACGGACCGCGATGGCAACGTGTACGTCTCCGACGAGGCTCTGCAACGCATCACTATCTTCGACGGCAGTGGACGCTACCTGGGCAAGTGGGGCACCAAGGGCCGCGCGGACGGCGAGTTCAACCGACCCTCGAGCATAGCATTCGACGCCGACGACAACCTGCTGGTTAGCGACAGCCTCAACTGCCGCGTGCAGCGCTATACCCGTGAGGGACGCTTTCTTGAGTCGTGGGGCCACCCCGGCCGTGCGGACGGTGAGTTCAACCTACCCTGGGGCATACACGTGGACGCCTATGGAGGCGTGCTTGTGGCCGACTGGCGCAACGACCGCGTGCAGCGATTCGACGCCGACGGACGCCACACGGCCACCTACGGTGTGTCCGGCGACGCCGACGGCGAGTTCAGCCGTCCGGCAGGAGTAACCACCGACGCGGACGGGAACGTTTACGTGGCCGATTGGGGCAACGAGCGCGTGCAGGTGTTGCGCCCCGACGGGAGTTTTCTCGTAATACTGCGCGGCGAGTCGGGCATATCCAAATGGGGCCAAGAGTACTTCGAGGCCAACGCCGAGGAGTTGCGCGAGCGCCAAAAGTCGGATATGGAGCCGGAGCTCGGTTCCATGGCGCGCGGCAGCTCGCGAGAGGAGTCGGCCAACATCGAAAAGCTGTTTTGGGGTCCCACCGCCGTGAAAGTGGACAATGAAGGCAGACTGTACGTAGTGGAAAGCTGCCGGTTCCGCATACAGGTGTACCAACGCGCCTAGAGGTACCTCCCTCGCCCCAAAGGAAGCCCACTGGCCTAGCCCAACGCGCGGCAGCCAAAGTGGGATTTACCAGCTACGCTCAACAAGTAACGTCCCACAGATCGCCGATACCACGTGCCGTAGGGGCGGTTCGGGAATCGCCCTTGACTGGTACCCGGGTGAGACTGACTACACTATCACTCGTGAGTTGAAGGTCATCTCTGTGAACGAATTCTTGTAGGGAGACTCTCCGAGCCGTGTGACTACTCCCTTTCTGAGCTTGAACCTGTACCTGTTGGTTATCGGGTCAGGGACCCTATGGACCAGGCTGTTGGCGGCGGCCCCCGGCCAACGCGGGTGCAGGAAGTTTGCGAACACGACCCCTGGACGGACTGCCTGCGTCACAATGGCGACCGCTGTCATCTCGCCGCTGCCCCGCTTGATGTGTCCATTCGCGTCGAGATTCTTGAACAGGAATTCGTCTCCATGGGCGAAGGCGAACCCGCCGGTCTGTATCAGGATGTCGTTCGAGGCTATTCTGACCTCGTCGCCACTCTCCACCCCACGGGAGGTTGCGTCTTCCGGGTCCATCTCGACGAAGTGTTCAGGCCAGCGTGCATTGACATACGGCGTGCGAACGTCGTCGAATGCGGACTGCCACAGCTCGTTGATTCGGCCATTGGTGACCCACAACTCCTCGCCAGTCGGTGTGATGCGTTCGTAGAAATCGCTGAACCACTCCCAGGGCGACTTGTTCAGTACCGCCTTTCCCGAGTGGGAGCTGAAATGAGTCAGCCACTTCGGGTGGACCGTGACGCCTTCCGGAGGGCCGAGCTCGAGTGTAGAGTCGTGAAGACGTTGTGTGCCCACGAGCTCGTTATCGACCATCCTGATAGGGCTTTGAATGCCGGTGGTACCTAGCTCCCGAAGCTTCTCGTGACCGGCCTTGCCCTCCTGTTTCGCCTTTACCACCAGCGGCTGGTAGTTCAACATTCCGTTACGGCTGAACCGTGCCTCCTCCTCGAAGACGTCGTTGGAGTCCTCCTAGTCGTACCCTTCGAATCCCATCCTGCGGGCGAACCCAGCGATAATCTTCCAGTCCGGCATCGACTCTCCCGGCGGGTCGTAGAACGGCGAGTACAGTCGCAGCCTGCGTTCACCGTTGCAGCGCGCGAACGTCTCCTCTCCCCATGTTGAGGCAGGGTGGACTATATCGGCGATCACGTCGCCGATCGGGCTCCTTAGGTAGATGTCCTGGTCGACGACGACCATTCCCCCGCTGGCGTCCACCGAGACGGGAGATCATCCGACCCGGTCGATTGCCAGCTCCGCAGAGCAGACCGAGTGCGGCGTACGAGGCCGTGTTGAGATAGTTGTTCGACCAGTAGTTGCCCTTTTCAAATCCGAAAGAGGTCTTGGGTCGGACACCGTCTACCGACTTGGCGATCATTTCGGCTGCTTGAACGATCAGGTCTCTGGGGACACCAGTGATTTCAGCTGCGCGGTCGAGTTCGGCGTGCGGCTGCTCGAACAGCCACTCCCGGTAGCCATCGAAGTCGGTTCCCAACTGGCCCCAGGTCGTCCTCCATTGCCAGGGGGTGTTCCGCGTGCCACGCCCCATGCCGGCGTCTATCTCCCAGCTATTGGCTATCCAATTCTGGATGAAGTCGGCGTCTTCCCAGCCGTTTTCCGGGATGATTCGCGCCAAGGCGAGGTGTAATGCCGTGTCGGAGCCGGGGATCACGGGCAGCCAGATACCGCCCTTCGTCTCAGCCCATGCCACGCCGGCTGTCTTCCTCGGAAGGGCGAAGACCAACTTTTTGTCCAGGTTGCCTGTCATCATCCACTCAGTGAACAGCACCGTCTTGGTCTCGAAGGGGTCAGTGCCGCTGATGAAGATCACATCGACCTCAGACCAGTCCTCGAATGAGGCGCTGAACGGGATTATCCCGCTGTCGTCGAGCCCCGCTGTGTCGTTACCGGGGCCGGGCTTGTCGTGAGGCGAGTAGGCGGGCGTGCCAATCGAGCGGAACGCCAGCTTGGAAATCGCGTAAGTGTGCTCAAAATACTCGTACGAGTAGGTCTTCATTCCCCATGCGGACTCGCCGTGATTCGCTATAACGTACTCGGACACACGGGCCATGATGTAATACGCAACGTCCCACGACACAGGCGTCAGCTCGCCGTTGACCTAAGCAGCGGCGTCTTGAGCCGGTCTCGGGTCGGCGTGTCCGGGTTGTAGGCCTTGAGCGCAAGGGTGCCCCCTCGAATGCTGTGATTGCCCTTGCGGTTGACTACATCCGCCTCCGGATCGGGCTGAGCCACAACGTGATGACGCTGCCCATCTACCGTGACGAAATTGTGCTGGTTCGGGCTCACCCATCCCTGGAACGCGTTCGTGGGCAGATCCATGCCCAAGGCATTTTCGGACGCCCTCGGGCCACCCTCTGTACCCACAGGCCAGGTGAACACGCGATACCCGCAGCCCACGATGCAGTAGTGGCAGACGGTGGTCACCATCTTGGCATCCGGTGGAGGCAGCGGCACGCTGTCCTGTGGTATGTACTTGTCGGCGGTGTTTGCCATTACTGTGACCTCTCTGGGGAAGAATCGGCTAGACCGGCTGGACCTCGTTGTCTCCGAATCCATAGATAAGTGCCATCACGCCGGTTGCGTAGATTTCATCGCCTTGAGCTTCCAGGGTCACCTGCGGAAGGCTCTGCGTCGCGTGGCCGGATATGATCATCCCGTGACGGGTGAGATCGTAGGTGCTGAGGTGGGACGGGCACGGCCCCATAACCTAGTGCTCGGCCTTGTAGCTTCCCAGCAGGGATATCCCCATGTGGGGGCAGATGGTGTTGAAGGCTACGATGTCGCCGTCGGGGCCAATACCGCCTCTGGCGGGAGCGCCAAGCTTGATGAGGTAGCAGTCGCAATTTCCATGGTCCCAGGGATACCTGAACTTGACGGGCTCGCCCACTTGAAGCCCGCTGAGCCTGCCCACCATCATTCCATCGTATGCCGCCGCCTGCGCCTGGAACAGCCTGCCCGGCAATACTGAGGCCAGGGTAACGGTGCCGACGGTCGCAGCACCCATGAACAGGAACTGGCGCCGTGTCACGCAGTGCTCCAGAATCCCCGGAGGTTTCCGTGGGATCCCTCCCGGCAGCCTGTTCTTCATGGCTGATCCCTTCGCGCTGTCTCCTCGTGCGGTCGCGGGGCCATCACTGTGTACTCGGGCATGTCAGGCGTTTGAATGACGATCGTATCTCCGGTGAGGCTTTCGAGGAATGCAACGACGTCGGCAATCTCGTCTGCGGTCAGTCCCAGCGGGCGGGTCAGAGCGTCAAGATTCGGGTCCTGGCCCCCGCCGTCGTTGTAGAACTCGACCTCCTCGTCCAGCGCCTCGGACACTCCGTTGTGCATGTATGGACCGGTCTGCCCACCTCTCTCAGTGGGAGAGTCCTGAACTTCCCCTTTTCCACGTCCTGCTTGGTTGTGTAGTAGAGGCCGAGATCCCTGTCGGCGCTGCGGTACACCTCCTCAGGAACGCCCCTGGCACGGTGCTGGTACCTGAGAGTGATCTGGCGCAGCGGGTCTGTCTCGAAGTCCGGGTTCTTGGGAACGCCGGTGTTGTGATAGCTCTGGTCAGTGAACAGGGGGCCTCCGTGACAGTTGATGCAGCGTGCCTTCCCGATGAACTGGCCTGCGACTCCAGGCTCGTTTTCTCCCCGCCCCAGAACAACTTTGACTGGTATACCGTGTTGATGATGGTTTGGGAATTCCGCCAGTGGAGTGTCCCCGGATAGCCGAGAGATAGGGCGTTGCCGTCACCCCAGCCGACATTCTGCAGGTGGCACGTCGCGCAGGCTACGACACCGTTTCCCGACAGGCGGCGGTCGAAGAACAGGATCTTTCCGAGCTCCGTTTTCGCGGGCGTGAGCGGATTGTCATCTGGCATCGTCACGGGGGGCAGAACGTCCAAGCCGCGACTCCTAAGATCGGCTGCTGTGGGACCGACTCTCGGCCCGGGTGTCGGCGTCGGCTCTACCGGCAACGGAGTTGGCCTCACGTATACCGTTGGAGGGGGAGCCCGGTCGAACTCAATAGTGAACGCAACCACAATGATGGCTATCGCAAAGAGGATCCACCCGCTTAACAGCGCTACAATCACCCTATCGGCGTTCATCAGTTCACACCCAGGGTCCGGGGCTGATAGGCAGGCAGTTCAGGCTCGTCCTGTGTATCAGCAGGACTGGCGAGGCTTTTGAGGAACGCGGCCAAGTCGGCAATCTCCGTGTCGGTGAGGCCAAGTGGTTTGAGCGCAGAGTCCCTGTTGGGCGAAGAGCCGCCTCCGGCGTTGTAGAAGTCCACGACCTCGCGGAGCGTTTCGAATACGCCTCCGTGCATGTAGGGGGCCGTCCGCGCAACCTCCAAGAGCGACGGTGTTCGGAACCTGCCTCTATAGGTGTCATCAGCCGTCAGCGTGTACAGACCGGGGTCGTCACGCATGGTCGCATACTCGCTCACGCCAGCGGTGCGAAAGAACCGTCTGAATGTGATGTGGCGCAGCGGCTCCTCGAATATCGACGTGTTATCCGGGACGCCCAAGTTATGAAGGTCACCGTCTGAGAGCAGATCTCCGTTGTGGCACTGGACGCATCACGCCTTCCCTTCAAACAGACCAAGGCCCCGCTTCCGCTGGGCGCTCAGAGCGTTTTGGTCGCCAGCCGTGTGGGCTACATACGGGTTGTCAGCAGATGACTCCAGTGTCCAGATATAGGCAACCACTGCGTTCAAGACCTTGCCGTACGAGACCTCGGAGCCGAGCAGCTGCACGAATCCGTCCTCATTCTCGGGCACCTGCCGCATTCGCTCAACCAGCAGCCTGCCATCCAGGTTCATGAAGTGGGCTTCGGCGAAGTGATCTCGTACCACGGTCGCGAGGTCGCCCTGAGCGAACCGGCCATCCCAGTCGTATACCGGCATCTGGCTCGCATTGAGAAGCGTCGGCGTGTTGCGGAAGTACGGGTTGCTGCGACTGTAGTCATCTGACAGCGGCTTACCGTCGGCGAACGCGTCGTTGGGATCGTGGCAGGTCGCGCAGGATGTGGAACCATCCCCGGACAGCCGTTTATCGTAGAACAAGAGGCGTCCAAGGTCTTTAATCGTAGCTGGAGCGACCGCAAGCGACGACGAATCGAAGTTGCCGAACCTCATGACAGGGCGTCCCCCACTACGCTAGAGGACGACCGGACAGCGAGTCTGGCCGCAATCGCGACAACGAAAGCCAAGCTCACCGTGAAGAGTAATCTGCGGCACATCGACATGCGATGGTCCTACTGCCCACATTACAGTTGTTGCACCGCATCCGCTCTAATTGTTGTACACCGAAAGTTGGCGGTCTGTGCCCCGAAGTGGAGGGACATCAACGGCCGCGCAGAGTATCAGTATCTCAACGTCCCTATCGGGAGCCGAAATGATGACAGCGGACCTGCCTGCCACTCAAGTCGCGCAGTCAGATGGAGTTGTTTCATCCTCTCGTGAATGGAGAACATGAAGGGCGGGCAACAAGGCCCGCCCTTACATCCTCTGTGGTCGTGTTTACCGATTCACTAGATGGCTCCGTGCTCCTGCAGGGCCTTGGTGACGGCAGCGGGGTTCATAGGGAGCTCTCTCATGCGGACGCCGGTGGCGTCGTAGATGGCGTTGGAGAGCGCGGCCAGCGGCGGCACAAGCGGGACTTCGCCCACTCCCCTGACACCGAACGGGTGGTTCGGGTTGGGAACCTCGACGACTACGGTGTCGATCATCGGCAGATCGAGCGAAGTGGGCATCCGGTAGTCGAGCAGGCTCGTGTTCATCATCTGGCCGTCGTCGCTCATGTAGTACTCTTCGTTGAGCGCCCAGCCGATGCCCTGAACGACTCCACCCTGTATTTGTCCCTCCACGTAGCTCGGATGGATCGACGTGCCGGAATCCTGCGAGGCGGTGTAGCGGAGTATCTCCACTTTGCCAGTCTCGGGATCGACTTCGATGTCGACGATGTGAGTGGCGAATGCGCTGCCTGCTCCACCGGGATCCATGTTGGCACTTCCAACGATTGGACCGCCGGTCTCAGCGGCGCGTCCGGCCAGGTCTGCGAAGCTCATGCTCAGCTCGGGGTCGGACTTGTGCTGGAAGACGCCGCCTTCGAGCTCGATCTCGTCTGCGCTGGTCTCCCACAGCATCGCGGCGCGATCGATCATCTGGCGCTTCACGTCCTGGGCAGCCTCGTAGCTGGCCCACCCGGTCTTGAATGCGGCGCCTGAGCCGCCGGTCATCGACGTATACCCAATCGCGTCGGTGTCGCCGACCTGCGGGTTGACGTCCTCGACCGGAATCCCCAGCACCTCCGCTAGCTGCTGTGCCGCCGCTGGGCGAGTGCCGCCGATGTCCATCGAGCCAATGGTCAGGTTGATCGTGCCGTCGTAGTTCAGGTTGGCGGTGGCACATGCCGGGCCGGTGCCGTTGATCCAGAATCCGGACGCCACTCCCCTGCCCCTCCACTTGCCCTCGACGGGCTGGGCATAGTGATCATGGTCCTTGGCAGCTTGTGCAGTTTCGATTGCCCCGATCGGCGGGTTAATCATGCCGGTGGCGCGGCGAGTGCCCTCTTTCGCTGCGTTGAGGATACGGAAGTCGATGGGGTCCATGCCGAGCTTCTCGCAGATCTCGTCTATGATGGACTCGGCGGCGAAGGAGCCGATTGGAGCGCCGGGCGCACGGTACGCCGTTGTCTTGGGCTTGTTGTCGACGACGTCGTAGGCATCGATCAGGATGTTGGCGATGTCGTATGGTGAGAAGATGCAGTTCGCAGCGGCGCCTACGGGTGAGCCAGGGTACGCCCCTGCCTCGAACTTGAGATCAGCGTAGGCAGCGGTCATCCTGCCGTCGTTGGTGACACCGATCTTCACGTTCATGTATGACCCGGAGGTAGGTCCGGTGGCCTCCATGACCTCGATGCGATTCATAGTGATCTTGACCGGCTTTCCTGCCTTCCTGGACAGTGCGACCGCTACCGGCTCCAAGTAGATTGTAGTCTTGCCGCCAAATCCACCGCCGATCTCCATCGGAACGACCTTAATTGCCGAGAATGGTACTCCAACGACTGCGGCGGTCAGGTCGCGGATCTGGAAGTGACCCTGCGAGCTTCCCCAGACGGTAATCCGGTCCTGTGGGGTCCACCACGCTGTGGCAGAGTGAGGCTCGATGTAGCCCTGATGGACGGTCTTTGTGCGGAACTCGCGCTCGACGACGATGTCCGCCTGCTCGAAGCCCTCGTCGATGTCGCCAATCTCCAGCCGCGAGTGGCTGGCGACGTTGTTGGCGAACTCAGGATGGAGCAGCGGGGCACCGTCGGCCATCGCCTCTTCGACGGTGGTCACAACGGGCAGGATCTCGTACTCGACGTCAATGAGGTCGAGCGCTTCCTCGGCTTCATGGGGACTGTCAGCCGCAACAGCGACGACCGGGTGACCCCTGAAGAGCACCTTGCCACGTGCGAGGATCTTGCCGCTAACGTGGAACATGTTCTGAGGCGGACCGCCTGCTGGGCCGACGACTGCCTTATTCTCGTATTCAGGAAGGTCTGCCGAGGTCAGCACAGCGCGAACTCCGGGAGCGGCCTCTGCCCTGGAAGTATCAATCGACTTAATGTTCGCGTGAGCGTGCGGGCTTCTCAGGAGCGTGGCATGAAGCATCCCCGGAAGGGCCACGTCCGCGCCGTAGGCCGCCTTGCCGGTCACCTTGTCGAATCCGTCGTGTCTGATTGGGCGGGTTCCGACCGCCGTGTAGCCTTTGGTTTCGGTCGCCATTGGCAGATAACCTCCGCGTATTTGTTACTAGGTGCTAAGGACGGCGCAATTGTAACACAGGCGAATTGGAGGAGTGAGGATTGAGGATTGAGAGCCTCACGGCACACACTCCGGGTCATCTTCTACGGCTGCCAGGACGGCGGGCTGGCCAGGTGGAGGTCAGTAGTGGTAGTCGTTGGGGTCGAAATCGGGATCTTCGGGGTCGCCGTGATACGGGCACCTGATGTCCTCGCAGCCGTCGTAGCTCCAGAAGTAGTCATCGTCTGAGGCTGCGAGCATGGAATCGAAGTTGGGGTCTATGCACTTGCTGGCCGCTCTGTACACGTCGGGGTCAAAGTCGCCGTCGGCTTCAGGCTCCGGTTGGTGTTCAGGTTCGGTCAGGACCGCTGTTTGGGTAGGTGGAACCGACTGTCCTTCGACAGGCTCAGAACGAACGGACGCAGGCGAACCGGGAGACGAGACACGCTGGTGTGTCTTGCGGATCGATCCCCGGGGCGCGGTCGAGCGTGGAGGATTGGGCAGTGGTATGCTCTGGCTCTTGCCTAACGCTCGGTTCAGGAGCTCTCTGGCCGCTGACACGCGGTGTCCGACGTGGATGCCTTCGACCCTCCCCTGCATGACATCTATGAGGAAGAGGCAGATTTCTCGGCCGTCGTTTGACTTGGTTCTGATGAGCTTGGAGAGCTCGGGGTCAATTATGACCCACTTTCCATCCCTGCACTTCTCCTCAGAGGAGTGAGGGATGTTTTCGTCGATGAAGTCGTGGGCGTCCTGGAATCCGTAGATGGTGAGCAGTCTGGCGGCAGTAAGTCTGTGATTGAGCTTGGCACCGCGGACGTAGTCGTTCATCACGTCGATGAGGATTCTGACGATGTCGCGACCGTCGTCGGTGTTGTCTAGGATGAATTCGGAGAGGGTCATGGGTTTCGGAGTAGCCACTTTTAGTATATTTGTTCTGATAGTGATGATAGTATACACGGAGGATTGCGTCAAGGGAGATTTGGAGAGCGAACCTGTCCCGGATTAGCAGGGGGCCTGTGCGTGATCCACTCCGCCACTCCTGACTTCCGGCATTCGACTGAATGATGGAAAGGCGATGTCCGCTAAACTGGGAAGGTATCTTGGAGAACTCGCTATCAGCCAGTGCCGTTACGCATCAAGAGACAAGTGCAATACTCCGTCGGAAGTAGTCTCGGCACTCCCGCGAAAGCAGGAGTCCAGCATGGTGAACGGTGGCTGCTGGCCTGTGGATTCCCGCTTTCGCGGGAATGACGGGTGGGACTCGGAGTTTTGCACTTCTCTCGAAAGCCAACGTAAGTTGTCGCCGGCCATGTTTCCCGTTATGCTAGGATTCACAGAATCTGAAAACTTGACCGCATCGGTGGAGATCACGGATGGCCCTGAAGCCAAGACGCAGAATACGTATCAGGCGGAGATCACGCAGACCCGTTCTGAATGGACTTGCGCGCATTTTCGACTTCACAGGGTCGTTAAACGTGCCCAGAAGGTCACTCCCACCCCACGTTGCCGACAGATACGCACTCTGGTCGGACTGGAAGGCTGTGGGCGATGATCTAAGGACCGTCGTCGGGCATCATGCATCCGATAGGGTTTCGAGGCGTCACCACAGGTCCGTTGGCTGACAATGACCGATCAGTTGATCGGCCAGAATCTGCAGACCAGGAGCCGGACGATCTGAACAGGCTAGATCGGCCCGAAGCTCACAGAGCCGGGGATGCACCTGTTCTCATTGCACACGGAGAGATGTGGGCTGCACCTCTGCCACCGCCATCTCTGCTCGTCGAGTACGACCGAGTGGTACAGAATGGAGCGGAGCGAATTCTCTCAATGGCAGAGAAACAGTCAGATCATCGCATGAGGATGGAGGCTACAGAGGTATCGTCTGAGCACACGCTCGCGCAGAGGGGGCAATGGATAGGCATGGCGGTAGTTCTGGCCGTGTTGATGCTAGCGGGATACTTGGCCTACCTAGGAGCGACGACGGCAGCGGCAGTGGTTGCCGGTACTGACGTTGTTGGACTAGCCGCAGTGTTCGTCTATGGCAGCATACGAAAACGTTCCGTTCGCGAAGTCGATTTGGACGATGCAGAATTGATGGTAGAGTAGGCTGGTCGATTCCCTATACTCCGATAAAACGACAGGTGGTCTTCCCGGGATCGACTAGGATGGTGTGCTGGGCTGTGCTTCCAGCCCAGGCTGTATGTCGGAGGTTGGAATAGGACTTGGTGGCTTGCGTTCCTTGGGGGTCGGAACCGGTAGCTCGTCTGCTGTGAAGAGATCGGATTCGCAGACCTCTTCCAGCAGAGCGGTGCCCTTAGGTTCCAGAGCTATCGTCGCCTCAAGAACCCAGATAAGCTCAAGCAACTCCTCCGTGAACTCCCAGCGTTCGGGCCTGATTTCGTCGAGAGGAGATGACTTCCTCCCAGCAGGCTCTCGTTTTCGATAGTTGAGCCAAGACCTGACGACTTCAAGACCGGATACTGAGTATTCCCATACCTCTGGTGCAACCGGGGCGAACTCGCCGTCGCCAACTCTGAGGATCCTGGTACTTGGGTCGTATTCAAAATCCGCCGGGTATTCTTCTTGTGATACAGCCCTTGTACATCTGGCCTCGCCTTGGGGCACTAAACCATCGTCCTCCGGTCCGCCAAAGCGTTCACCGTAGGTGTGCAGGTAGATGAGGCGCGCGCCGTGCTCGGCGACACTGGCGAACAGATTGGCGTCCTTGGTGATTGGAAGTCTTGGTGGGGGCATTTCAAGTTCATCCCAGAACCGCCGGACATAGTGCGGCTGGGCGAGGATGCCATAAGCGTAAGCAAATAGCTGCTCGGCAGAAACAGACGCGTCGCAACGTGCTGCAAGCAGTTCTAAGATACCGTGTGTCACGTTGGGATCCGTGGCATCCGAATCTCGCCAAAGTGGGACAGCATCTTTTGCTCCCCTTCCACAGAAGTTGTGTAGATCGGGTACGGCGGACGTGGCAACAGCAGCTGGACCTCTGCCCAGCACAGCGGTCAGTAAGCAGGTCATGTATGCCTGCTTTTCACTATGCACACGATGCAAGACTGGGCGACAGAAGACGCCCAGTCTTGCATCGCGGATCATATATTGACGATCAAATGAGCGAAAGGCGTACGGAGCAGTTTCAGGTAACTGTGCCTCGCTATCGAGAGTAGAGATGGCTGGATTGCTACCTGTCCCTATCAGACGTGGGTACTCCGCATCCACGGTCCTATCGCGAGTCTCTCTGAATGCCGCGCGCAGGCTATCACCCTTCTTTGACAGTAGCTCTCGCCATCAGTTTTCCAGGACTTCAGGTGTCGGTGCAATGGGCCACGTCCTCTTGAATTGTGTGCCTGAATGCTGCCAAGGGAAAACATCTGTTACGGTCGGCCAAGTAAAGTACGTGCCTATGCCCGCAGGATAAAACGGTGCGTCCCATTCAGATGAGCATTCCCGCCAAGACAAGTCTTGCAGAGTTTCGATGGAGTCGAGCGTATCCAATTTCACTCTCTCCGTATCCGTCAGTTTGACCTTACGTACCTTTGCCGGTGTATGGGGATGTGACGGTCCTACACGGACACCAATTGCAATGGCCACGGGCGTGCGTATCGCAAAGACGTTGTCGGTCTTGCGCGCTCCAAGGCTGTCGCCCTCGAGATCTATTACCGAGAGCTCATCAAACACCTCGCGCATCTTTCGGCGCATTCCAACAAAGCCCGGTCCTCGCAGATACGATGACGCGGTGATGAACGTCACGATACCGCCAGCGTCAGTAGAATCGAAGACTTTCCAGAGTGCCCAGCGCCAGAAATACACGTAGTCGTTATAGAGGTTCTTCAGGTGCACTCCGGCACCAGCTTCGCTGGCGGGTTTCAGGAAATCGTCCAATATAGGCGGTTCGTCACTTCCCCTCTCTCCGTACCGGACCCAGCCACCCTTTCGCTGACCATCCTCATCTGGGTCGAGTTGCTCGCGGTCATATGGCGGGTTGCCCAAGCAGACGACTATTGGTACATCCCGCTTGACGCGCTGAGCGCGCTCGCGGTCACGACCAATCTGCTCTTGGAGGAGCGTACGGGTTCCCTCAGAAGGCGTATTTGGAGACTCAAGTGTGTCGGTCAAATAGACGTTTGCGGAGGCATCAGCCACGCCCTCGTCACGCAGGCGCTGCACAATACGGAGGTGAGCCACGGAGTAGGGGCCGACAAGAAGCTCAAAGGCGTGAAGTCTCTTGGCCAAGTCACCGAGTCTTTGAGGGACAGCGCCGGGACCAGACCGATCTTGGATGGTATTGGACGCGTTTTCGATAACAGCCAGAGGATATGTTCCCGTGCCGACCGCAGGATCGAGTACGGTGACGTCGTCATCCACAAAAGCGAGTGACTTGCCGAAGCGAGTTTTGAGCAGTTCGGCAGCCAGTCGCACCTGACACCTCACGACTTCTACCGGTGTGAAGTACACTCCCCGATCCTTTCGGAGCTTCGGGTCGTATGCGCTGAGAAAATCTTCGTAGAAGTAGAGCCAGTGATCATCGTGCTGCGAGAACTGGATCGTCTCAATGGCGTCTATGGCCCTCTCCAACAGCTCCACAGGCATGAGAAGTCTGTCACGTACGGACGGAACCTCCATGGAGGCTGAGGGCCTCGGCAAGGAGGTCATGTTCACCACGCAAGGCATCGACGGCTGTGGCTGGCCTCAGATTCTCCGCACCCTCAAACTTCGCCAGCAGCAGAGCATATGTGAGTGTTTGCGCATACGCATCGGCGAACTGCGCATCGTCCGTCTCGGGGAACAGGAGATTGCTCCACTCATTCGCGAGCGCTCTGAGAAGGCTGTCATTGCGATCCAGGTCAGCGGTAACTTCGTCTCTGAGGATTCGAGCCAGGGGCGCTAGAAACTCGGCCACGCCCTGCGCTGTAGCCGGGACTACCGGTTGCCAGTTCATGAAGTCGTTGAGAAGGGAGTCTAGGTTGGTCAGTCGCTCAGTGTGTGGCAGAGAAGGAGACAGTGTCAAAGGGCCGGTAGAGGTTATGTCGTCGGAGATTCTGACCCGGTACGCCAGTTCTCCAGAGCGGTACAGGCTCCACTCGGCGCCGTCCGTGTAGATCAGGTTGGGGAGGGCCTGGAATCTCCGCTACTGCTGTCGGTTCCGACCAGTGAATCGCTCCGCTCGAGCGCCAACTCCGGGTGCTTTGAGCTCAATGTGGCCAACAAGAAGTGTATCAACGGTGATGCCCATATCAGGGCGACCATCCACATCGTCTGGCAACACCTCGGTTCGGTAGGCGACGGTTCCGTTAACGTAGGCGGCACCTACTCGACTGATCAGATCGCCTACCAACGGCTTCAACTGGTCTTCCGGCTGGGCATTGACCTGCTGTCTGAAGTTGTCCACAATCGCAGCGGCAAATTCGTGGACAGCCTGGGTGAAGAAATTCGCTGAAGTCATGAGCTGCTGACCTAGGGACAAAGGTCTTGCGATTCTACAGCATATCAATAGACCTTACTTGAGAGTCACAGGACGATCACGTCACGGGACTTCTATTGGCGGTGGTGAGAGACGTGGACTGACGTCCGGCGAGCCAAGAAGTGGATTCCCGCATTCGCGGGAATGACGGTAGTGGTCGCGGGAATGACGGAAGAGGTTTGCCTGCCAATCCGGAACAGTTTCCAATGCTCCGGCATTCTTTATCGTTTTTGGGGCGGTGTGCTATACTGCCCTAGCCGTCGGAAGGGTCGGTTGATAGACGTATCAAGTATAGCCTTGGCGGCGCAGCTTCCAAAGGAAGATCGTATGGCAGCGGGCGTAAAAGTTATAGAAGGCGGTTCGGTTACTTCGCCCAACGGATACAGGGCGGGCGGCGTGTTCGCAGGGCTCAAGACTCCAGGAGTGGGCGTTCTTGATCTCGGGATACTCGTGTCGGACCGACCGGCGACTGTTGCTGGTACATTCAGCAGGAACAAGATTCTGTCGCCTTCAGTGACAGTTACGCGGTCCCGCGTTCCTTCGTCTTCGGCGCGCGGGGTCGTTGCCAACAGCGGCTGCGCCAACTGCTCGGTCGGAGAACAGGGTGTTGAGGACGCGCTCGATATGACACGGCTTGCGGAGGCGCAAGCAGGCGTAGGCACGGGCGAGATGATGGTCGCATCTACGGGCGTGATCGGTGTCGAGCTGCCAATGGCGCTGATTCGCGGGAAGATAGGCGACATCGAACTCACCGACGACGGCGGACCGGATTTCGCGCGTTCGATCATGACGACGGACTCGCGTCCAAAGCACATCGCCGCTCAGTTCGGTGTTGGAGACAACACTTACACAATCGGCGGTGTGGCGAAGGGTGTAGGCATGATCCATCCCGACATGGCCACCATGCTCTCTTTCATAACCTGCGACGCATCGATACCGGAAGGCTTCCTGCAGGAGTCGCTAAGCGCAGCGGTTGACGTAAGCTTCAACATGATAGATGTAGACGGCGACCAGTCCACCAATGACACCGTGCTGCTGTTTGCCAACGGCGCGGGCGGCGGGGACCCAATAGGTAGCGCCGACTCCGCTGGTGCGGGAGCTTTCCAGGAGGCCCTGACCGAAGTCTGCACTTATCTGGCGAAAGAGCTGGTAAGGGACGGAGAGGGCGCCGGCCACGTCATGGCAGTGACCGTGGAAGGAGCGACGTCCCGCGAGGACGCGCGGTGTGCGGCGCGAGAGATATCGTCTTCCAACCTTGTCAAGGCGATGGTCCACGGCAATGACCCCAACTGGGGCCGCATCATGATGGCGCTCGGTAAGAGCGGGATCGAACTTCAAGAGTCGAAGATAGATATCTTCATCAATGGCATCCACATTGTTCACGAGGGCAAGGCAATACCGTACTATGTCGACGCTGTTGTCGCGGGAATGGTCGCCCCCGAAGTCGAATTCCGGGTGAGCCTGAACATCGGCGACCACTCGGCGACCGGGTGGGGCTCCGACCTGACGGAAGAGTACGTAACCTTCAACTCGGCGTACACCACGTAAGTCGAACTTGCCCAAGGAGCATTCTCCCAATGGGACGATCGTAGTCAAGATCGGCGGCAGCACTCTCGGGGAGCACGACACCACCCTTGACGACCTGGTCTCTCTTCAGAGAGAGGGCGCGAATCCGGTTGTTGTTCACGGCGGGGGAAAGACTATCTCCGAGTGGATGGCGGCGCAGAACGTAAGGCCAGTGTTCAAGAACGGCCTCCGTGTCACGGACAAGGACAGCCTTCAAATAGTTGTGGCTGTGCTTGCGGGTCTCATCAATAAAGAGCTTGTTTCCCAGTTGGTCGCCGCAGGAGCCAAGGCAATCGGCCTTAGCGGGGCTGACGGGGGGATGCTAACCGCAGCAGTCAAAGACCCCGAGCTTGGCTACGTCGGCGAAATCAGGAAAGTCGATACGGCACCTATCCTGGCTGCCTCTCAAGCAGGCTACATTCCGGTTATCGCGCCAGTAGCACGTTGCCCCGCAGACGAACCCACATATCCCAACTCCCTGATGAACATAAACGCCGACACGGCGGCGGGTGAAATTGCCGGAGCGTTGAAGGCAGACCAACTGTACTTTCTCACAGATGTTGAAGGTGTGCTCGACCGCGGGCACAGGCTGATATCCCGAATTACGGAGCGGCAAGCAGAGGCGCTGACGTCTACGGGGACCATTTCAGGCGGAATGATTCCCAAGATCGAAGCGTGTGTGCGTGCCCTGAAATCAGGCAGCGAGTCCCGCATTATCGACGGAAGAAAGCCTGGTGCACTCCGCCAGTCGCTAAACGGTGCGGCCTTAGGCACGCGCATCGGATAAGGAATTAAATAACATGGCAGAAGACTTTCCACGCAACGGCGGCGATTCGCCTTTAGAACCCACCATTGGCCCCCTCACGATGTCCCCTTCTATCCTGAAGTGGGGCGCCGTGATAATAGGGCTGATAGTCGTTTTTGGAATTGTGTCCTTTGGGAGGGGGATCTACACCGACCTTCTGTGGTTCGATTCACTGGGGTTCAGGAGCATTTTCCTGACGGTCACGGTGACGAGGCTAGCGCTGTTTGCAATTGGCGCCTTAACCACTGCTGTGATACTCGGTGTAAGCCTCAGGTTGGCTCACCTTCATTCAGCCGGTGAAGTAAACCTGCCTATTCCTGAGGAGGTGGTCCCGACGCTTAGACGCGCGGTCCTGTGGGGCGCGGTCATAGTCGTCGTGATTCTGAGCTTGATCTTTGGATCGGTGCTCGCCGCCAGGTGGGAACTCTTCCTGAGGTTTGCCAACTCGGTGCCGTTCAATCAGGTGGACCCTGTCTATGGGCAGGACCTGGGATTCTATATATTTAACCTGCCAGTCTACTCGTTCGTCCAGGGCTGGGTACTGGGTCTTGGGATAGTTACTCTACTCACTACGGTTGGCCTGAACTTCGTCAATTACAGTCTTCGGGGAATGAGCTTCTCGTTAACCGGAGCGCGACTTGCTCACATTTCCGTAATTGCCGTAGTCATCATGCTCACAATGGCGGCCGGTCATTGGATCGATCGGTGGGCGCTCGTGCTGTCAGAAGACGGGGCTGTGTTTGGTGCGACGTTTGCTGATCTCAACGCCAGGAAGCCTGCGCTGCTGATCATGACGATCATCGCGGCGGCGGCGGCGATTCTCATTGCGGTAAACGTGTATCTCAGAGAGCTGCGGATCGTAATAGGGGCAGTTGTACTCTGGGTTGTGCTAGGACTGGTGTTGAATTCAGCGTGGCCGGCAGTGGTTCAGCAGTTCTCAGTGACTCCGAACGAGTTCGTGAAGGAGAGTCCGTTCATTGCACGCAACATCGAGTTTACGCGGCAGGCGTTCGCTCTACACCGGATCGAAGAGGAGTTTTATCCGGCGGAGACAGTTCTGAGTTCCGAACTCATAGAGGACAATCTCAAGACGGTCAATAACATTCGGCTGTGGGACTACAGGCCGCTGTCCAGCGTGTACAGACAGATCCAGCTCATCAGACCGTACTACGACTTCAAAGACGCCGACGTCGATCGGTACTACATAGATGGCGAGTACAGGCAGGTGCTCCTGTCCGCACGAGAGGTTGCGCCAGAAAAGCTGGGGCCGGAGGACCAGACCTGGGTAAACACCAGGCTCTCGTACACCCACGGAATCGGGATCGCGATGAGCCCGGCAACCGAGTTTACACCCGAGGGTAGGCCGGAGTTCTTCGCGAAGGACATCCCAATCGACGGAGCGATACCGATCGGGCTGCATGACGGCGAGACTCCCCCGGATTTGATCGTTGACAACCCACGGATCTACTACGGTGAGAACACGGTTGACTACGTGATAGTCAACTCCAACACGGCGGAGATAGACTACCAGACACAGGAAGGCGACCTGTTCAGGAGCCACTATGATGGCAATGGAGGAGTGAAGCTAAACTCGTTCCTTCGGCGCCTGGCATACGCTTGGCAGTTTGGTGACGTAAACGTCCTGATCAGCGGGGAGATAGAGCCGCACAGCCGTTTGCAGTACCGCAGGCAGATCCAGGAACGGGTGGCATCAGTCGCGCCATTCCTCCAACTGGACCGGGACCCGTACATAGTGGCGGCCAACGGAAGGCTGTTCTGGGTACAGGACGCTTACACGACGACGGACCACTTCCCATACTCGGAGCCGACCGCGATAACTAGCGGGGAGGGCGGATTCGCTACTCACTTCAACTACATGCGCAACAGCGTCAAGGCGGTGGTGGACTCCTATGACGGCAGTCTAAAGTTCTATATCTGGGACGAGAACGACCCGATGATCCTCACTTACGAGCGAATATTCCCAGACTTGTTCGCTCGGGCCGACCAGATGTCTCAGGAATTGAGGTCGCACGTCAGGTACCCACAGGACTTCTTCTCCGAACAAGCTGGGAAGTACATCAAGTATCACATGAAGAACCCGCAGGACTTCTACAACAACGAGGACCTGTGGGCGATACCTCAGGAGAAGTTCGGTCAAGGCGATACGCTCCAGCCAGTGGAGCCTTATTACGTGATAATGAGATTGCCTGGGGAGGAAAGCGAGGAGTTCATGCAGCTACTCCCCTACACTCCCAGCGAGCGGCAGAACCTCATTGGCTGGCTCGCCGCGCGTAGTGACGGTGAACACTATGGGAAGCTAGTGGCATTTAACTTCCCCAAAGACCGTCAGATAGACGGACCGGAGCAGGTAGAGGCTAGGATTGACAACGATCAGGCAATTTCGGCCTGGTTCACGCTGAGATGCTCAGAAGGTTCCGCGTGTCTCAGGGGCAATCTCCTCGTGATTCCGATCGGTAATTCGTTGCTGTACGCCGAGCCCGTATACATTCGGGCTGAGGGCGTAGACTTCCCGGAGCTGAAGCGGGTGATCCTTGCGACCGCTGAACGGGTAGTTATGGAGGACTCTTTGGGTCTTGCCCTTGCGGCGTTGACTGGCGACCAGTCACTGGCCTCGGTGGGCGAACCCGATTCGCCACGAGATTCTCAAGCTCCTGCCGCACCTGAGCCGGGGAGCGGAACTGAGCTGCAGATGCAGGTCACGATAGTATCCGACTCTGTAGAGAGCATGAGGAACGACCTGGAGGCGTTGGAAGACGCGCTGAATAAACTCAAGGAACTTACCGGAGGTGAATGACGTGACAACCAACTGGACAGATGTTGAGAGCAAGTACTACATGTTTGTGGTGCGCCGTCAGCCCATCGTCATAGTAAAGGGCGACGGCACGAAGGTATGGGACGTAGATGGCAAGGAGTACCTGGATTTCACGTCCGGCTGGGCCGTGAACAACGCTGGGCACGCCAATGAGGCGATTGCAGACGCGATCGCCGAGCAGGCGAGGACGCTTCTCCAGACTTCCAATCAGTTCTACACGATCCCGCAGCTTCAGCTTGCAGAGATACTGGTCGAGAACTCTGCCCTGGACAAGGTGTTCTTCTGCAACAGCGGGGCCGAGGCAAACGAAGGGGCCATGAAGCTGGCCCGCAGGTACGGAGCCAAGAACCGCAACGGCGCCTTTGAGATTATCACTACCCTGAACTCTTTCCATGGCCGCACCATGGCCAATGTGTCGGCGACCGGTCAGCCACACTATCAGGAGCTCTTCCAGCCCATCCCTCCTGGATACTCCCACGTGCCATTTGGCGAAATCGAAGAGCTGCGGGGGGCCATCACCGACAGAACAGTCGCTGTCATGCTCGAGCCCGTGCAGGCTGAGGGCGGCGTAAACATTCCGCCAGAAGGCTACCTAGAGAACGTGCGTGAGTTGTGCGACCAAGAAGGTCTACTGCTGATATTCGACGAGGTCCAGACCGGAATGGGAAGGTTGGGCACGCTGTTCGGGTATGAGAGGTTCGGCGTCGAGCCAGACATCATGACGCTCGCCAAGGGTCTTGGTGGCGGCGTGCCAATAGGCGCGTTTATGGCCAAGGATGAGGCGTGTGCATTCGAGCCTGGCGACCACGGCTCGACATTCGGAGGCAATGCGCTTACCTGCGCGGCAGGTTACGCATCAACCAAGTACATCATCGACAACGACCTGTCGGGGCACGCAACCGCAATGGAGTCCCACATGGCCGCCGGTCTCGCGAACCTGGAGTCAAAGTATGACCAGATCCAGGAAGTGCGGGGCATGGGTCTACTGTGGGCAGTCATTTTCGAGTCAGACATCGGACCTGACGTTGTCGCTAACTGCAACAGCGAGGGGCTGCTGACGAATCCGCTTCGCCCGAACGCTGTTCGGCTCATGCCGCCTCTGACGGTTTCCGCAGAGGAGATAGACCAGGCCATGGAGCGTCTGGATTCGGCGATCGGAGCTGTGGGTTGAGATGTAGCCTGAACGAACCCACAGGGGGACTATGGCATCCATCTGTAGTCCCCTTGCTACCTTAACAGGGCGCAGTTTAGCCTATGTGATTCATGCGAGTCACATCCTACTTCATTCAAACTCGGACGAGGCCTGACCGCAGAATCATTCTGATGGAATGGATCGCCAGGGTGATTGAAAACCCAATCAGGGAAGAAATCCAATCCGACGGACGAGTAAGGCTATGGGGACAGATACCTGAAGCTGACGGCAGATTCCTGCGTGTCGTTCTATTGGAGGATAGGGAGACAGTTCACAACGCATTCTTGGACCGTTCGTTTAGGGAGGACTAGCAATGGAAATCAGATACTTCACTGATACAGACACCCTCCTGATTAACTTTTCGCACGGCGAGATCGTCGAGACCAAGGATATTGACGAAAACACTCTAGTCGAGTTTGATGGAAATGGCGAACTAGTCAGCATGACCATAGAGCACGCTAAGTCCCGTATCGATGTAGACTCTCTATCCTTTCACAGATTGGCCGAACAACGGTTGCTGAAGGATCACCCGGCCGCTGTAGTTGGAGAGTGGACTGCAGACACTGCGCATACTTTCGCGGATGCCGTGAATGCAGATCAAACGTAAGCCGAAGGTAGCCTGGTTGACTGTGAACGTGTGATGTCATTGCTACTCAGTTCAATAGTTGGGAAATGAACGGATTATTATGAACTGGCGGGAATTGAAAGAGAAGAAAGTGTCCGTCGTTGGGGGTGCCGTCTCGGGTGGCCTAGATAGCTGCACGGTCACGCACTGGCTCCGCGAGAAGGGTTTCGAGGTCCAGGGTTTCACGGTCGATCTCGGCCAGCCGGACGAGGAGAATCTTTCTGCGATTGCCGACCGAATGATCGAGTGCGGGGCATCTGACGCGGTAATCGTGCCCGGTAGAGCGGCACTTGCCGAGGCCGGCCTCAAGGTCATCCAATCGCAGGCACGCTACGAAGGTGGGTACTGGAATACGACCGGCATTGCGCGTCCCATCACGGTGAGCGCGATTCTGGCTGAGTTTCGAGAGCGCGGCATCGGCGTGATGTTTCACGGCGCGACTGGACGAGGAAACGACCAGGTCAGGTTCCAGCTCGCGGCGAACATGATCGACCCTGAAACCGAGGTCTACGCCCCTTGGCGGGACCCTGAGTTCGTGGAGCAGTTCCCTGGCAGGCAGCACATGATCGAGTACTGTGAGGCGAACGGGCTGCCGATCAGACCGGCGCGCGAGTCGAGATATTCGACTGACGCGAACTTCCTGGGTCTGACCCACGAAGCGGGCGATCTTGAAGACGTTACTATCTCGCCAACTTTTGTCGAGCCCGGTATGGGTGTCTGGCCGTGGGACGCTCCGGACAGGTCTGATCTGGTAACGATCAAGTGGGAATCTGGTGTCCCGACAGCCGTCAACAGGGAGTCGCTCGATCTTGAAGACGTCATTGAAACCGCCAATCGGATTGCCGGCGCTCATGGAGTTGGGATCGGGACTCATGTAGTCGAGAACAGGTTCGTCGGGGTCAAGTCCAGGGGCATCTACGAGTCACCGGGGATGGAGCTTCTGGGGAAGACATACGAATTCCTTCTCCAGTTCGTGCTCGACCGTCGGGCCAGGGAGTTCTTCGAACACGTTTCGCGTGTTGTGAGCGTCCAGATTTACCAGGGATACTGGCTCGACCTAGCGACCGCGTCCGCGCTGGCCGCGCTCGAACCCATTACCGCGCTCGTCACGGGTACTATCACTGTGAGACTGCACCGCGGAAATGTCTACTTCGACACGGCCGAAGATACGTCTGACGCGATGCCTCATTCGCTGTACACAGACGACAGCTCGATGGAGGCCATGGGCACATACGACCATACAGATGCCGAAGGATTTCTGCGAGTGTTGGGAATTTCAGCCAAGAACCTGGGTCGCAAGCAACTCGGCCACTAGGGGTGCTTTCGCTACAGCCCACCATCTGATGCCGATATGGAGAACCGCATGACAACCGCTGTCTCAGAGGTTAGAAGCCAGATCACTACGCTAGTCAGGGACTTCGTCCGACGTGAAGTTGAGCCTATCGCACAGCGGTACGACAACGAGGATATCTACCCTCAAGAGTTGATTGAGCCGATGCGGGAGATGGGCTTGTTCGGCATTACTATTCCGGAGGAGTACGGCGGACTTGGCTTGGACTACACTACCTTCGCGGTAATCTTCGAGGAACTCAGCCGCGGGTGGATGAGCGTGAGCGGCATCATAGGTACGCACCACGTTCTGGCCCACATAGTCACCAACTACGGTACGGCCGATCAGAAGGAACGCATACTGCCACGGCTGGCAAGCGGGGAGCTTCGCGGGGGACTGGCTCTGACAGAGCCCGAGGCCGGGAGCGACGTCCAGAACATCAGCACAACGGCCACGAGGGATGGTGAGGAGTACGTCATACAGGGCACGAAGATGTTCATAACCAACGCGGAGCATGGGAACGCGTTCGCTGTTTTAACTAAGACGGACCTGAATGCCGAGCCCAGGCATCGCGGAATGAGTTGCTTCTTTGTTGAAAAGCCTAACCCCGGTATTCGTGTCGGCCAGCATCTGGACAAGCTCGGCTACAGGGGGTTGGACTCCTCAGAGCTGATCTTCGAGGACTGTCGCGTGGGAGCCGAGGACCTGATTGGCGAGGTTGAAGGACAGGGATTCAAGCATGTGATGTCTGGACTCGAAGGTGGTCGGATCAATGTCGCGGCGCGTGCCGTTGGTGTGGCAACAGCCGCATTCGACGCCGCAATCCGCTACGCGCAGCAGCGCGAGGCATTCGGTGAGCCGATCGCGAATCACCAGGCTATCCAGATCAAGCTGGCAAATATGGCAACTAAAATCCAGGCGGCGCGGCTTCTCACCTACGACGCGGCGGCAAAGAAGGACGCTGGAGAGCGAGTAGACCTTGAAGTAGGGATGGCGAAGCTGTTTGCATCGGAGACTTGCGGTGAAGTTGCGATGGAGGCCATGCGCATTCACGGTGGGTACGGGTACATCAAGGACTTCGACGTCGAGCGTTACTACCGCGACGCCCCCCTGATGATTATCGGAGAGGGCACCAATGAGATCCAGCAGCTTCTGATCGCCAGGCGTCTGCTGGAGAGGCACAGGGTTTAAGGCATCGATACGCTGAGCCAGGACACAACACAGGCTGAGAAGGAAAAATGATCCACGACAGGCGCGACACGTTCGGAGGGTACCTGGAGGACTTCGTCCCCGGCGACATTCATAAGCACTGGCCAGGTAAGACAATTACGGAGATGGACAACCATCTGTTCTCACTGCTCACGATGAACCACAACCCACTCCACATCGACGAGCACTACATGTCAGAGCACCAGCACGGACAGATCTTGGTGAACGGCGCGCTGGTCCTGAGCCTGGTGGTGGGCATGAGCGTCCCTGAGATGTCGGGTAAGGCGATCGCAAACCTGGAGTACGAGAAAATCGTACATACGGGGCCGACGTTTCATGGTGACACGGTTTATGCAGAGAGTGAGATTCTCGGCGTAAAAGAGTCGAGTTCAAGGCCCGACCGGGGAATCGTCTATATCGAAACCCGAGGCCACAATCAGAGGGATGAACAGATCCTTACGATGCGGCGCAGGTTCCTAGTCCCCAAGCGCCCGGACTGACTTCGGCGATGGGTCTAAGGGAGGTCGTCTCCGACTACACCGTCTCGCTGCACTACGACCGGCGACTGTACCGACAGGACATCGCAGGCTCGATTGCCCACGCCAGGATGTTGTCCAGACAGGAGATCATTACTCGCAACGACTGCGAGTCGATTGTTGCAGGGCTGAAGCTGGTGCAGAGTGAGATTGAGGCTGGCGGCTTTCCCTGGCGGATCGAGCTTGAAGACATTCACATGAACATCGAGCGTCGATTGTTCGAGCTGATTGGCGAACCGGCGCTCAGGCTCCACACCGCACGGTCCCGCAATGACCAGGTAGCACTTGATGTTCGCATGTTCGTCAAGGAGGCGATTACGGACGTCGTCGCGGCGCTTCACAGCCTACGTTCGGCACTGGTGTCGCTGGCGGAGCGTCATCCGCGGCTCCCGATGCCCGGATACACACACCTGCAGAGGGCGCAGCCTGTGCTGTTCGCCCACCACATGCTGGCGTACCACGAGATGTTCAGCCGAGACACCGAGCGATTCCGTCAGGCCTTTGACCGAGCTGACGTCCTGCCTCTCGGGAGCGGAGCGCTCGCCGGTCTCCCCTACCCCATCGATCGCCAGTTCGTTGCCGATGAGCTTGGCTTTTCACGCGTATCTGCCAACAGTATGGACGCGGTTTCCGACCGGGACTTTTTGCTGGACTTCCACTCGGCCTCTGCGATCTGCGCGATGCACCTGTCCCGTCTGGCCGAGGAGCTTGTTCTGTGGTCTTCGGAGGAGTTCGGCTTCATACGAATGGCCGACGAGTACACGACTGGTAGCAGTATCATGCCGCAGAAGCGAAACCCTGACTTTGCGGAGATTGCGCGGGGCAAAACGGGAAGGATATACGGCAGCCTGATCGGTCTACTGACCACGCTAAAGGGCCTCCCGCTTACGTATAACCGGGACATGCAGGAGGACAAGGAGGGGTTCTTCGACTCGTTTGACACCATCCTGGCAACTCTGAGGATATTCGGCGACATGTTGACTGGGGTAAGCATCAACGTTGAAACAGTTAGCAGGGTTGCCGGCGGAGGCTATGTGCTCGCGACTGATATCGCCGACTATCTTGTCTCTAAGGGCATGCCATTCCGAGAGTCATACAGAGTGGTGGCCAGATTGTCGGAGCAAGCGGCGAAGAACAGCGTAGGCTTCGAGGAGTTGACCCTTGAAGAGTACAGGGCACACTCGGAACTGTTCGGTATGGACGTCTACGAGATCACGGTCGAATCGTCCATCGCGGCGCGAGACGTTCACGGCGGCACTGCGCATGGACGAGTGCACGAGGCCGTAGAGAAGGCACGGGCATTGTTGGAGGGTGAAGTTGAGCACCTGTAAGAATGTTAGGATCGCACCTTCGATCCTGTCGGCCGATTTTGCGCGACTGGGCGAGCAGGTGGTGGAGGCGGAGCAGGGAGGCGCCGATTGCATTCACATCGACGTCATGGACGGCCAGTTCGTCCCGCCCATAACCTTTGGTGCGCCTATAGTTGAAGCTATTAGACCTCACACTGGGCTCCCGCTGGAAGTCCACATGATGGTCGAGCAGCCCGAGAATCACTTTGGTCAACTTCGCGACGCTGGTGCAGACCGGTTGATCGTTCACCGCGAGGCGTGTCCGCATCTGCACCTTTCGGTAGCTCAGATCAGGGACAAGGGTATGGAGGCTGGAGTGGCTGTCAACCCTGGCACGAGTCTGGGGTCTGTCGAGGAGGTGATCGCGGACTTGGACCTGCTTCTAATAATGACCGTCAACCCTGGCTGGGGTGGACAGCCGTTCATAGATTCGATGGTCAATAAGGTTAGTCGCGCTCGTGGCCTGCTCGACGAGCTGGACCGAGATATCACGCTGGAAGTTGACGGCGGTATCAAGGTAGAGAATGCGGGGCTAGTGGTTCGCGCTGGGGCCGACCAACTGGTAGTCGGTTCTGCTGTTTACAACGACACAATGGTAGTTTCAAATGCCATCTCGTCTTTAAGGTCGGCGATCGCCGGCTTCTGAAGTCGGACTCATCGTGCAAGACGCGCACATCAAGATCGCCGTCAGGGCCGGATGGGATGCCATGTCAGAGTCCTACCAGGCCGAGAGTGCTATCTCAACTACGGACGTTCACTACGCACCGTTCGCACCTGGGGAGCGACATTACCAACTTCTTGGAGATGTGCGTGGGAAGCGAGTGCTCGAGCTCGCCTGTGGGGGGGCGCAGAACTCCGTTGCGCTCTCTTCCTGGGGCGCGGACGTCGTCGCGCTCGACATTTCTGCAACGCAACTGGAGTTCGCTCGTTCGCTTAGGAGTCCGGCGGGTGAGTCGTTCGAGCTGATTGCGGGAGACATGGGTTCTCCGATGATGTTTCGGCCGAATTCTTTCGACCTTATCCTGTCGGCGTTTGGCTGGGAGTTTATCCCAGACCTAGTGACCTGTATCACCTGCTGCGCCGAACTTATCCGTCCGGGTGGACAACTCCTGATGTCCACCGTGCATCCGCTGACGGCTTTCGACTGGGAGATGGGCAGGCGCACCCTGCTCGTCACCGATTACTTCAACCCGCCTGTGGAGGTCTGGGAAGAACCAGTGCCGGACGGTCACTCGCCGGGGCTGACCTTCTTCAGGACAATTGAAGAGTTGGTCGCAGCAGTCACCGGAGCGGGCCTAGTCGTCGAGAGTTTACTAGAGCCCTACCCCATTGCCCCGGGACACGATGAGCAGTCGCCCTACGCGGGCAGGTACTGGGACGATCATCGGGAACGACTCACGCATGTGCCGTTTGCCGTGGTGATCTCCGGGCGTAAGCCGCCGGTAGGCGGGTGAGCTACCAGCGGCTAACCGCCACCGACGGCGCGGACGATCTCGAGTGTGTCGCCATCCTGGAGCGTGACTGACTCGATCTCGGTTCGGGGAATGACCGTCCCGTTGTGGGCGACCGCAATGGCAGTCTGGGTGATTCCGATGTCAAGCAGGTAACGCTTGATGTTGACCGGGCCATCGGCCTCTCGGGGCTTGCCGTTAACTGTGAGAGTAATCATCTATCGACTCGCCGGACTTGGGATTTTGCTTCCAATCGCTTTGGAAAGATGGGAGGCAGCCAACCGTGGATTGTCCGCCATGCCGATGGCCGTAATGACTGCCACTCCACTCGCCCCAGCTTCCATGACGCCGGGGGCGTTGGCCTTGGTGATTCCACCGATGCCGAGCACGGGTATGCCGACGGAGGTTGTGACCTCTCTCACCAGATCTAGGCCGCCAATGCGACCGTCCGGGTGGGAAGCGGTCTCGAACACAGTTCCCAGAACGAGGTAGTCCGCGCCTTGGCACTCGGCGTCCACAGCTCCAACTTCGGAGTGAACAGAACGGCCGACGAGCATTTCGGCACCGACGAGATGCCTCACGTCCGCGACATCAAGCGCGGCTTCACCGAGTTGAACTCCGTCAGCTCCTGCTAACAATGCGACATCTACACGATCGTTAACGATCAGAAGAGCCCTGCCTTCGGTGACTCGTCGGAGGCGGCGCGCAAGTCGGAGCAACTCGAAAGGCGGCATGTTCTTCTCGCGCAACTGCACCATGCCAACGCCTCCATCGAGGCTGGCGGCAATGGTTGCGGCGACGTCACCGGATTTCGTTCGCTTCCGATCGGTGACAAGACACAGGCAGGGAGTGTTCAGCCGAGGGCGCATCTTCAGGCGGTTGCCGCGGCCACCCCTTCGACCGGACTGGAAGGGACGCCTGTGTCTCTACGCACGATTCGGCCGGCGTTGTATGCCATTCGGCCCGCCAGGACGCCGAGCTTGAACGCCTCACCCATACCGGCCGGATCCGCAGCCTGGGCGATAGCGGTGTTCACCAGTACGGCGTCGGCCCCCGCCTCCAGTGAGACAGAAGCATCTGAGGGCACCGCCAGGCCGGCATCTACTACTACCGGGACGTTCGACTGCCTGATGATCAATTTTATTTCGTCAAGGGTCTGTACACCCTGACCGGAACCGATAGCGGAGCCCAGGGGCATAACAGTGGCGCATCCAATCTCTTCGAGATGTTTGGCAAGAACAGGGTCGGCGTGGATGTAGGGAAGCACCACGAAGCCCTCTTCGATCAACTGTTTGCAGGCGTCGAAAGTTCCCCTCGGGTCGGGAAGGAGGTACTCAGGATACGGAATTACCTCTACCTTAACCCAGTTCGAACCTGTTACTTCGCGAGCCAGCCGGGCGGTGAAAACGGCTTCGTCGGCAGTCTTGCAGCCAGCAGTGTTCGGCAGAATGGTGTACTCGGACCAGTCGAAGTAGTCGAGAATATTCTTCTCTTCGAGATTGTCCAGGTCAAGCCGACGGATCGCGACGGTGATGATCTCCGCCCCGGACGCTTCAACGGACTCCACCATCTCCTCGTTGGTCCTGTGCCGGCCCGTGCCCACCATGAGGCGCGAATTGAACTCCTTGCCCGCAATGACCAGCTTGTCTTCCATTGCCGTCCTCCCTCACTCACAAAGCGAAACGCCGCCGGTATTGTACCAGCGGCGTGTGAAGTTGCAATTCAATCCCTGCGCTGGCATTACCCAGATCAGGTTATCGCGGTCGGCGGCGACTGCAATCCGCCCTCTCAGCCCGGTATTCCCTAGCTCCCGCTACCCATCTCTGTGCCGATCAGAATAATCGAGAGGAGTCAGAATTGTCAATCTTGTCGGCCGCCGCCTCTAGTGACCATATTTCTCCCTCAGAAGATGGGCCCCGCGACTCATCGCGCTCAACTTGAGGTAGGCCTCGTCGAAGTCCATTGGATTGGCGCTGGAGGGGGAGAAGCCGCAGTCAGGGTTGAGTGTCAGGCGTTCTCTCGGGACGTATTCCATCGCCGCCTCTGCCCTGGCCGCTACTTCCTCCGGTGTCTCCACGTGTGGGTCGGTGTGATCGATTACGCCCAAGCCAAGCATCTTGTCGTTTGGAAAGCGACTCAGAACGTCGATGCCACCGGCGTCGGGAGTCGCGAACTCCATGGCAAAGCGATCTACGTTCATTTCGGCGAGGGCACCCATGATGAGGTCGTAGGGTCCCTGCGTGTTGTGCTGTCTGTTGAAGTGGGCGTGGCAGATATGCACGCTGACGGGTACGCTGTCGAGGCCATCGACGACGCGGTTTACTGAGCCAACAGACAGCTCGATCTCGTGGTCTATATTGGTTATTCCTTCGTTCTGCCGGTATTCAGGATCTACCAGAAGCCCCAGCCAAGGATCGTCCAACTGGACCATATCAACTCCAAGAGCTGCGAGGCGGTGCGCTTCATCTCTGACAATTGGAATGCACGCCTCGATGAACTCCTCTCGAGTCGGGTATGCCACCGCGGAGTGTTCAGCGCTCCACATGCGCCGACCTATGGTATATGGCGAGGGAACCGCGACGATGATCTTCGAGTTCGTGTTCTTGCGCAGAAACCCTGCTTCATCCACGGCAATCGGTCGACGGACCGACATCTCCGAGGTTACCGCTGGATAACCCAGGTGTGAGATCGGGGAAGAGCCGCCGGTTGAAATAAGATCGTCAGTGAAGCCATCCACAGCCTTGGTGAAAACCTTTACGTAGCTCTCACGACGCCACTCACCGTCTGAGATGTAGTCGACGCCAGCCCGTTCCTGCATACGGACCGCGGACGGCACGGCGTCGTCAAGGAGCCTCTCCGCGTCGGAATCGCTGATGTGCCCGGCCTTGCGATCCTCGATGAGGTCGCGCACCCATTGCGGACGAGGAAGACTTCCCACAACGAACGTTGGAAAAAGAGGGGCTGTTGGTACCATGGTCGACTCCCAGTTAGCACCGACAGGTGCCGATGTGTTTGTGATTGATCAGGGATCAAGCTGCCTGCCGCTGTGTCCTTGAGCGGTTCAGTCGTCATTGTCGCCGAAGGGCGTGTAATTGGGAAGTTATAGCCTGTTGCGTATCAACAGGTTCAATGACGCACGTCGCCTAGTGGTTCGCGCAGGGCCGTGTGCAGTATGCTTAACCGAGCCTGAAGTGAACATGTGAAATAGCCTGAACGCACTGTCGAGGCCAATCGGAATTCACGTGCGGAGTCCCAGTGAGACAAGAGGTTGAATCTACCCGCATTCCCTAGCGACCGACGCCAGAAGCGTCGACTTCTGCTGGACCTAGTAGAAGCTGTAAGCGACGCAGTTGCCTCTTCCGCGGATGAGTCCGAGCGACTCGGAACGCTTGCTCCTTCCGCCGTCGAGGCAATCCGGGATGCCGGCCTGTTCACACTCAAGCTGCCAATGTCTCTTGGTGGCGCCGAGGCCGATCCAGTTACCCAGATCGAAGTCATAGAGGCCCTGGCGTACATTGACGCCTCCGCAGGTTGGTGCCTGATGATCGGCGCAACCGCAATCGGCCAGCCCGGAGCGTTCGCTGGCGATGACGCCATCACAAATATATTCCGCGATGGGCGTGTCCCCACAGCAGCCACATCGACTGCTCTGAAGGGCAGGGCAGTTCCGGTAGATGGCGGATACATACTTTCCGGAAGGTGGCCGTTCGCGAGCGGGGTACGTCATGCGGAGTGGATGACAGCCGGAGCGGGAGTCCAGGCTGCTCCCAACGCTGAACCTATCAGGCTAACGCTCGTCTTTCCCGCTGAAAAGGGGCACATACATGACAACTGGCACGTGTCAGGGCTCGAGGGTAGCGGCAGCAACGACATCTCAGTGAGCGATCTCTTCGTGCCATCAGCGTTCACCTGGGACCCTTCAGTGTGGGAGTCGAGGCGCGGCGGCGCGATTTACAGGATGGGCAGGCCGGGCTTCGTGGCCAACGAGCACTCAGGAGTAGCACTTGGTATCGCCAGGCGTGCATTAGACGAAATCGTAGGGCGCGCTCGCAGTACGAAGCGCGGCAATCCGCCCACGGCGTCGTTGGCAGACCGCGAGGCGTTCCGAGGAGCCATCGCCCAGTGCGATCTACGACTGCGCGCCGCCCGCGCTCTCGCCCACGAAGTGTATGAACGCGCCTACCAGACTACCTGCGCAGGACAGGTCCCCGACGATGACGAGCAGTCCGAGATGCGGGCCGTCTCGACATACGTGACTGAAGTCGCGGTTGATGTAGTGACCACGGCTTTTCGATTCGCAGGGGGATCGGCGATTCATCGAAGCAACATGTTGCAGCGCTGCCTCCGTAACATCAACGCCGCTGCCCAGCACTTCATGGTCAGCGACACCGCCCTGGAAAACTACGGCGCCTCCCTCCTAGCCGTACCTGAAATCAAGCCGATGGCATAGAGTCTGAGCGAGACGTGTTCGGCCTGCGAATGCTGAACACCGTTGGCAACCTGTGTCCTAACTGCTGCCGTGACTCGTCCAACAGGCAGTAGTTCGGTTACAGTTCGAGAAGAGTAGAGGACAGGCATTCGCTCAATCAATTCATTACGTGCGGTAACCCGCGTTCAGGCAGTCAGCGCGTTCAGGCATCGCAACTACCGGCTATATTGGTTCTCCGGCCTGGGGCAGGCAGCCGCGCTGGGTATGCAGTTTCTCATACTTGGTTGGCTGGTACTGGAACTCACCGACTCATCCGCACAGCTTGGGCTGGTGATCGCTCTTTATGGCGTTCCCAACCTGGCCATGTTGACTTTCGGCGGGATATTCGCGGACAGAATCGATCGGCGCTGGCTGCTGTTTTATAGCCGGATACTTGTGATGGCGCTGATTCTCGTGGCGGCGACGCTGACTGTCCTTGAGCTGATCTCCATCTGGCACATATACGCCATATCGTTCATTCTGGGGACGATTCAAGGGCTCAATATGCCTGCGCAGATGGCGATAGTGCCGGACCTGGTGGATGAGAAAGACATACTCAACGCCACGTCGCTGAATATGGCTGTGTTTAACACCGGTCGCATCATGGCGCCGTCACTGGCGGGGGTGATCATTCAGCACATTGGAATAGGGCAAGCACTGTACCTCAACGCGGTATTCTACGCAATCAGCTGCCTGTTTCTGGTCATGATTACGGGGCTGGAGTCACGTAGTCAGTCTTATAAAGCAAACATGCTGAGGGACTTTGGCGAGGGCATCCGCTTCGTGGCAGCGACCCCAATCGCATTGACCATGGTGGGGTTGAGCTTCGCGTTCGGGTTCTTCGGAGCAGCCTATGTGCAGGTGCTGCCCGCTTTCGGCAGAGAGGTGCTGAACCTGAATGCGGACGGAGCGGGCTTTCTACTCACGATCGCGGGTGTAGGATCGCTGACGGGCAACGTGTTCCTGGCGTCGTTGGGGAACACGCGACACAAGAACTGGTTGCTGCTGGGCATGATAATCCTGTTCGGAGTCATGTTGTTTCTGTTTGCCCTGACGCCGATTTACCTGGTCTCGCTGGTGCTTCTGTTCTTCACGGGAGTGGGATTCACGGGATTCATTTCCATGGGAACGACCGTGCTGCAATTGAGCACTCCGCCTGAACTTCGGGGACGCATGATGAGTCTGTGGCTGGTCGGTGCGGCGGTTCACTACATTGGTGCATTGCCTCTTGGTGCTGTTGGCGAACACTGGGGCTGGCCAATTTCCCTGGGCGGTGGAGCACTGATAATGCTGGCATTCGTGCTCTGGCTGGGGATACTCAGGCCGACGTTAAGGCAACTGAGAGTCTAGCAATGCCGGATGAACGATCGGCGATGGCATGTTTGAGGCTCACCCGCCATCCATTCTAGTCTAGTCGGTCTCCCACGCTTCTATCTCCGTCGAGACTTTCGTTGCCACATTGGCGCTGCGACTCTGACACCTCTCATCCGTCCCGTCTCCAGCTGTCTCTTAAACAGCCAGAAGAGGACGATGAATCCGATGAGGCACGCGGCCGTGAGAGTGTCTCCCCCGCGGAGAGCATTCCACGCGTCCCCTCCCAAACTGGGTATTACGAGGCTGCCTATCACTACGGCAACTGCCACCAGGACCATTCGAAGCGGGTGAGTGAAGACGTGACCGCGCAATATGGCAAGGACTGCGGCAGTAAGAAACGAGAGCCCAAAAAAGAAGCCCAGTCCGAAAGACCAATGCCAGAGCACATACATACTTACGACGGTAATCGGAAGGGCCAGCCAGATTCGCCCACCATGCAGTCCCCTTCCCCACCTCTTACGCGAATCTCTGAGTTCTCTCGAAAACCACCTGGTTACCAAGTGAACGATACCTCCCGTTCCGCATGTCTCCCTCCGTCTCTTCCCTACCTGCTTATACCAATTTCGTTTAATGCCGCCGTATTCTCGCTGATCGGACTCTCTGGATTCCGGCCTTCGCCGGAATGACGGACGGGGGGCTGGTCATGTAATTTGCGGCGTAGTCAGAACGAATTGGTATTAGATTTCCAAGAGCGCAGTGGAATGATGCTGCGCACCTTGGTCCATCAGTGCAGCTCGTGACGAGAATGTGAGAGCAGGATGATCACGAAGTTGCCTTTGACTACGATCAAGTATGTTTGCAGATGTAGTCAATGAGTTTTGCCGCCACAACACTAGCTTTGCGTGGCTGTGCTGATCGTCGGATGTTGGATATGTCGAATATCCTGTATGCTTCGCTCCGTTTGCAGTACGACAAGCTGGCGGGCCACTTGCGGGAGTGCCTAAACATGGACCTGATGTATCGTGAGATGGGGATAGGATAGTTAAGGCATAACCGCTGCAAGTCTCGTTTAGAAATTCATGCTAGCTTCGAGGATATTCGATAGACCGATCTACCGATGGTGGGTATTCGCGGCCATCGCCCTCGGTACATTAACGTCCGTAATCAACCACGGCAGCATGTCGGTTGCGCTTCCGACTATTGCCCAGCACTTCGGGGCCGACCTGTCCACAGCTCAATGGGTGGTCATTGCAGAAGGGCTCGCCATTAGCGTGCTCATACTGCCCATGGGTCGACTATCAGATATTGTGGGTCGAAAGCGCGTTTACCTCAGCGGACTCATAATATTCGTTGGTGCAGCCCTGATGGCGGCAGGCTCTCAGAGCATCATCGCGCTGATTGGGTTCAAGGCCGTTCAGGGGCTCGGGGCCGCCATGACCCAAGGAACCGGTATGGCGATGGTCACTTCGGTGTTTCCCGCGGAGGAGCGAGGCAAGGGCATCGGCTCACACGCCAGCGTGGTGGGTACCGGCGGGGTGCTCGGTCCTGTGATCGGCGGTTTTCTGATAACCGCGCTGGACTGGCGGTGGGTCTTTTACGTCAACGTCCTGATGGGGATTTGCGCAATGTCGGCGGTACTGTTGCTAATCAGGAGTGAGGCCTTCCGACAGGACAGCCGCGACCGCAGGTACGATTTCACCGGCGCTGCCCTCTCGACGGCGGTACTTCTAACCTTCCTGTTGGGGGTATCCAACGGCTCGCGCATGGGGTGGACCTCGCCTCCGATTCTTGCGGCGGCGCTCGGATTCGTCTGCTTCCTGTCCGCCTTCGTCTGGTGGGAAATGCGCTCCCCGTCCCCTATGCTAGACATGGGTCTGTTCAAGAGCAGGGTCTTCAGCATCGGCATCTCCACGAATTTCACGTCGTTCCTGGGCATAACTTCAGCCCGCTTCCTGCTGCCCTTCTACCTGCAGGCCGCGTCGGATACACTCCCGCGCTGGTCGGCCTCGTTCTGCTTCCCAACGCAGTCAGCAGAATCGTTATGGGTCCGTTGAGCGGACGTCTTTCAGACCGCTATGGCTGGAAGCTGTTCAACATCATAGGCTTGCTTCTGTCGGCGGCCGGCCTGTTCGCGCTGGCGACCCTGACGGTGTCGTCCTCCGTGGTCTTAATACTTGCGGCAATTCTTCTCCAGAGTTCGGGTTCAGGCCTTTTCCAGTCTCCAAATTCAGCCTCAATATTCAGCGCCGCAGACTCGAGCAGACACGGTGTGGTCGCGGCATTTGTAAACCTCTCTCGCAACTCCGGAAACGTGACAGGTATCGCAATCGCTGCGTCAATCGTGACTGCCGTCATGGTGAGCGGGGGCTACGAGCCCAACATCAACGCCGTGCTGGAGGCAGGTCCGGGCTCAGGCCTCCTGAACTCGTTCATGACGGGGCTGAAGGTTGCCTTTCTCGCCATGGCTTTGCTACAGCTGGTCGGCGCACTGGCCACCGTGTTCAAGACAGACGCTAGATCAGATACACTCCAGAGAGAGGGTGTCCAGGCGACTCCCAATGTCTCCCCGTGAGCCCGATTTAGAGCACGCCTGTCGGTGGCGGCTATTGCTGGTGTCATTCCTTCAAAGGAGTCAAAGAGCTATGGAGCCGAGCGTCATTCGAAACTGCCCAGTAAACATCACGGCTATAGTTGCGCTCATATTTCTTTTCGCTATCGCTTGTGGCTCCAACCAGCCCGACGCGATGTCAGTCCCAACCGCAGCGTCATCTTCACTGTCGGAAACACCGCAACCATTGCCCCCCTTCAGGATCGGCGTCATGGAGTCTGTTACAGGTGTGGGAGAGACTTATGGGAACGTCGCCTCTCACGCGAAGCAGATGGCTGCAGACGAAATCAACGCCGCCGGAGGCGTCAGCGGCCGTATGCTTGAACTCATCATCGAAGACTCGAAGTGCAACGCGCAGGACGCGATAGCCGCTTTTCGAAAGCTGACGGACGTGGACCGCGTCAAGATCATCCTGGGTACCTCTTGCAGCGGCGCGATGCTGGGAGTTGCACCGCTCGCTGAGGAGAACGGCATTGTCCTGTTCTCCGGGTTGGCCAGCAACCCAGACATTGCTAACGCAGGCGATTACATCTTCCGAACGCAGATCAGTGACGTCGAAGTAGGAGTCAGCACGGGGAACGTACTCTGGTCGGACGGCATCCGCACAGTGGCTACAATCACGGAAGAGACTGACTATGCCGAGGGAGTGAGGCGTACCTCAGTCGAGCAGTTCGAGAAGCTCGGTGGAGTAGTTGTGGCTGAGGAGCGGTTCTCATCGGATATCACGGACTTCAGGACGCAACTGACAAAGCTGTTCGAGAGGAACCCAGACGCGCTCCACATAGCACCCCAGTCCGAGTTCGCGGGAGGGACCATCGTCAAGCAGGCGCGAGAGCTGGGATATGACGGTCCGATCTACGGAGAGACCGTGTCGGTTGGAACAACCGCGCTGGAAATCGCTGGCGATGCGGCCACCGGCATGAGAGCAATCACAGCCGCTCCCGACCCCGATAACGAGAAGGCGCAGAGAGTTATTGCCGAATTCAGGGAACGGTATAGCTACGTCACCCTGCCCTGGCACCTGGGGTCGGCATATGACGACGTATACATCACGGCTGAATGCCTCAGGAAGACTGGTGACGACCAAGACGCCGACGGATTCAGGGACTGCCTGTACGGGATCACCTGGAGCGGTGCGATCGGCGACGGCTATAGCTTCGACGCTAATGGCGAGGTCGTGGGTCTCTCCAGAGCAGTCGTCGAGATTCTCCCTACCGCTGAGAGGACTGAAGAAAACTATGGGTTCAGGGTTCTGGGTCTAGCAACGGATTGGAACGTTAATGCTCCCTAGCGTCCAGCAAATGTCCTGATAGCGGCGGAAGCGATGCGGCCCTTACGGTCTGGCGAGAGGACAGAAATTCCGGCGGGCTTCTGACCTTTTTAAGGGAACTTCCCTAGCCAATTTGACCAAAGTGCCAACCCCTGAATGGAACAAAGTCGCTTCGGGGTTCGTCTATACTGACATCACGCCTGCGATGTGGGGGAATCTCAAATGCACAGACCAATATCCATCGTCCTGATAGTCATACTTACCGCATTCTTGGTCGGGCTCTTATTGGCCTGCGGCGCGTCTGAAGAAGACTCCGCGGCTGGAGCACCGGGAGCCCCCGCCCCAGATCAATACCAGCTTGAGAGCCTTCGGGAAAGTAGGGGGCTCGACAGACCCCTTTGGGCGCGCATTACGCAGTCGGACTCGGCTCAAGCGCCTGCCCAGCCTGCACCTGCTGCGACAGCCGCGCCGGCGCCGGCCTCAGCACCCGCCGCCATGGCCTCTGAGCGGGTGGTAATGGTAAGAGAGGTAGAGGTGGTAAAGGAGGTCGCAGTCGAGAAGGCGGTGTCCCAGGCGGTCCAGGTCAGTTCTGAAGCTGACAGCACCCGGGCCCAACTCGTCACTCAGCGTCGGATTATCATCCGCGAGGTCGATATGTCTCTCGTGGTTGACGAGATTCAAGGCGCGGTCGACGAGATTGCGGAGTTGGCCGAGAATGCGGGCGGCTGGGTGGTCGACAGCGGTCGCTGGTCGCTGCACAGCGGCAGCATAAGCATCCGAGTACCTGCCGACATGCTGGACGATACCATCGAGGAGCTGCGAGACCTCGCCATAAAAGTCCAGGCGGAGAACACTACTAGCAGGGACGTTACTGACGAGTACGTGGATTTGGGAGCGAGACTGACGAACCAGCTGGCAACTCAGAAAGCCCTGCTTTCACTCCTAGAACGGGCGACAAACGTGGAAGCAGCCCTAGAAGTCCAGCGGGACCTTACAAGAGTCCAAGAGGAGGTTGAACGACTCTCAGGGCGCATCAAGTTCCTGGAAGAATCGTCAGCGTTCTCGATCATCAGGGTGAACCTCAGCTTGGCCCCAATGGCCGTGGAAGTGGACGCCGGAGCGGACCAGACCGTTGCAGTTGGAGTTCCTGTCAGCTTCAGGGCAACCTTCAGTCCGCCGGACGGAATCGATGACTACACCATTGCCTGGGACTTCGGAGACGCCTCTGACACGCGAGTCATCCACCGCACCGCGCCCACGCAGACTCCGGGTGAACTGACCACCGAAACCGTTGCCCACGTTTATGGCACTACTGCCGGATCGCCGTTCATCGCCGAGGTCTCGATAACCGGAACGGGTGAGGGCGGGATCATAGAAGGTAAGGACACGCTCACGGTCGCGGTATCCGAGATTCCAGCCATAGAGGTGTTCGCAGGCGGGGGTAAGACCGTCGACCAGAACACCGAGGTGGAGTTCTCAGGGTCGTTCACAAGGCCAAAGGGGCTGAAAGACGTCAGGTTCGAGTGGGACTTCGGTGACGGATCGACACCCATTGAGGGCGACCTTCCTGAAGGCGTGACCAGGGCAACGGCAACGCACGTGTACCCGGACTACCGGCGTGAGCCCTATATCGCAAAGCTCACCGTCAGCGCAGACAGCGAAGTCGGAGAAGTGGAAGCCTCCGTAGGGTTCTACGTATTCGTCAGGGAGCAGGTCGGATTCGTCGTTGGCGGTTTCGAACTCGGTGACAATTTCAAGACTGCGGTCAGGGGACTGACCGGGTTCGTGCAGGGCCTGACCGTCATAGTGATCTGGCTTGCGATCTTCAGCCCGTTCTGGGGTGCCATCGTCGCGCTGGTCTGGTTCGTCGTCCGATGGAGAGCGCGACGCCGGACAGAAGGCCGTGAGCGATTGGAGGCCGAAGCGACGGCAACTGCGGACGCAACTGGAGGGGCAGGATGACGACTCGACATTTCACTGCGACCGCCTTCGTGGTTTGCGGTGATAGTGTCGCGCTGCACTGGCATCAGAAGGTCAAGGCCTGGCTTCCACCGGGCGGACACATTGAGCTGAACGAAGACCCAGTGCAGGCCGTTCTACGCGAGACGATGGAGGAGACCGGAATCGAAGCAGAGGTCGTTCCGACATCTGTCATTTTGGATCTCGCCAACCCTGAGCAGGTCCAACCTCCCTACACGATCATGGTCGAGGACATCCACGATCCGGTGGATGGGTTTCACAATCACATTGACATGATCTACTTCTGCCGACCAGTGACGGCTTCCAATCCCCTGGCTGAAGGATGGCAATGGGTGTCGAGAGCCTCACTCGTGGGCTTGCGCCCACTGACGAATGGTGTACTGCCTCCGGAGCCACCACCGGAGGATGTCAGGCTCCTTGGCATTCATGCCGTTGACCACGTATCCGGACAGGTGGATTCCGGGCCCGGATGTTTAACGAATCGCTGAATTCCTGTACACTGTGGACGCCTCGAATCCAGCCACAGCAGGACTCGAGAATGCTGAAATTGAACCCGCGGACGGCGTTTGCGGGCGTGTGTTAAACGGGAGGAATTCATGCCGAACACGTTGACTGGCAAAGTGGCCATCGTCACCGGCGCAGGCCGGGGCATCGGGCGAGGGATCGCGCTTACCATGGCTGCCGAAGGGGCCAAAGTCGTCGTAAACGACCTTGGTGGCGCAGTCGATGGGACAGGCACCTCAAGCAGCCCCGCCGACGAGGTGGTTGCAGAAATCAATGCAAATGGCGGCGAGGCCGTCGCCAACTATAACTCAGTCGCCACGATGGAGGGCGGCGAAGCAATCGTCCAGAGTGCTCTCGACAACTACGGGCAGCTCGACATCGTTGTAACCGTCGCGGGCATCCTCCGCGACAGGATGATCTTCAACATGACCGAGGACGAGTGGGACGACGTAATCGACGTTCACCTCAAGGGAACATTCACTGTCGTAAAGTTCGCGTCCATTCTCTTCAGGCAGCAGCGCTCCGGTCGGATCATCACCTTCGCGTCCGAGTCCGGTCTGTTCGGCAACACCGGACAGGGCAACTACGCCGCAGCCAAGTCGGGCATTGCGGGCTTCACCAAGGTGGTAGCACGAGACCTCGGTCGCTACGGCGTCACCGCCAACTCGATCTGCCCAAGGGCGGCGTCCCGAATGACAGCGACGGTGCCGGATGTCGCTCGCCAGATGCGAACGGACCGCCCTGAAACGGATCGCGCGCCAGTGCCGGAGGCCCCCCTGGACCCAGATGACATCGCCCCATTCATCTCCTACTTAGCGAGCGACTTCGCAGCGGATGTCAACGGCCAGACGTTTCTAGTCTATGGCGGCAACATTACCTTGCTGTCTCTGCCTAGGCGCGTCCGCACCATCTTCAAGAACGACCAGTGGACCTTAGACGAGTTGAAGGAGTTGGTGCCGCAGCACATTACGCGCGGCCTTCCGAATCCGTCCCCTCCGCAGCAGCCGCGCCAATAGCGGCCACGGCCCACAAGACACTAGCCCAACATCTGATGACATCGCAACTCGACGGGAGACCACACATGGGAGACCTGCTGAAAGACAAAGTCGCCATCGTCACCGGATCAGGCCGTGGCATTGGAGCGGGAATAGCCAAGCTGTTTGGGGCTGAAGGAGCGAAGGTCGTTGTGAACGACCTCGGTGGCGCGGTCGACGGCTCAGGTATTTCTGCCGCTCCGGCTGACGAAGTAGTAGCCGAGATCAGAGACGCTGGCGGGGAGGCTGTTGCCAGCTACGACTCAGTCGCCACGATGGAGGGCGGCGAGAACATCGTCAAGATCGCCCTGGATAACTTCGGAAAACTTGACATCGTCGTCACCCCAGCTGGAATCCTGCGCGATCGCATGGTGTTCAATATGACCGAGCAAGAATGGGACGACGTGATAGCCGTCCACCTGAAGGGCACGTTCACGGTATCGAAGTTCGCGTGCATCCTGTTCCGTCAGCAGCGCAGTGGGTGCATTGTCACCTTCTCATCCACCTCGGGACTCTACGGAAATTCGGGACAGTCCAATTACGGGGCCGCCAAGGACGGAATCGCAGGATTCACCCGCGCAGTGGCGCGGGACATGGGTCGCTACGGCGCCAGGGTCAACGGCATCTCGCCAGGTGCCAACTCGCGAATGACCGCAACCGTACCGGACGCAGCACGGCAAATCAGAGCCGCCTCCGGAATCCAGGGGGCGTCAGGACCCAGGCCGCTCGAGCTCAGGCGAGAGCCTGACGACATCGCCCCGTTCGTCACATGGCTTGCGTCGGATGAGGCCAAGGACGTGAACGGGTATCTATTCCACGTGACCGGCGGCGAGATTTCTTTAATGAACAACCCGGAGCCAGCGCGTACACTCCAGAAGAACGGCCGCTGGACCGTAGAAGAGATCGCGGCGATGTTCCCCGGAACGCTGGGTATGGACATGGTCAATCCCGCACCGCGCCAGGCACCGAGGCAATAGGGTACTCGCAAGGGTAGAACTAATGGATCCTCTCGAACTCAGGCAGCTAGGCACAACCGACGTTCAGGTCACCAGGCTCGGTCTTGGGGGCGCTCCGATGGGCGGGTTGTTCACGTCGGCCGGAGCACAGACGGCAGTTGACACTGTCAGGCGCGGCTACGAGCTTGGAATCAGGTTCTTCGATACCGCTCCTTTGTATGGCCGGGGCAAGAGCGAGAGGTTTTACGGTGAGGGCCTTGGCGACTTCGATAGGGAGAGCTATGCGCTCTCTTCCAAGGTCGGTCGGGTTCTGGATCCAAACCAGGCGGCGACCGACGAAGACGATAACTACGTCGAGGTCCCACCGTATGACGTCGTGTTCGACTTCAGTCGTGACGGTGTTCTTCGCTCAATCGAGGAGAGCATTGAAAGGCTTGGCCTGGACCGCCTGGACATCGCCCTGATTCACGATCCTGACGATCACTGGGAGCAAGCGATAGGAGAAGCGTACCCTGCGCTCGCCGAGCTTCGCTCGCAGGGCGTTGTGAGCGCAATCGGCGCAGGTATGAACCAGTGGGAGATGCCCGCGCGGTTTGCGAGAGAGGGCGATTTCGACTGTTTTCTACTTGCGGGCAGGTACACCCTCCTGGACCACTCCGGGTTTGAAGACCTTCTGCCCCTATGTGAGACCAAGCAGATCAGTGTGATCCTCGGCGGTCCTTACAACAGTGGGGTGCTGGCATCGAATCTAGGACCTGACACTACATATTTCTACCAGCGCACGCCGCCCGAAGTCCTGGAGACGGCCAGGCAGATCAAGGCCGTGTGTGACAGCCATGCAGTGCCGCTCAAGGCAGCAGCCCTCCAATTCGGGCTTGCACACCCCGCAGTGGCCGCGACAATCCCGGGGCCACGCACACCCGGTGAGGTCGAAGAGAACGTCGCCATGGCCGGTTTCGAGATACCTGCCGCTCTCTGGTCCGACCTCAAGTCTGAGGGCCTCATCCCGGCGGAGGCGCCAACGCCGGTCTAGCCATAGTTCGGAGTCGCGCTTGAAGTCCTTCGCAATGACACTCGACCTCCGAGACGACCCCGAAGCCATCGCCGAGTACAAAAGGTACCATCGGGAAGTGTGGCCGGAGGTCATTTCTGATCTGAGGTCGGTCGGTATCCTGAAGATGAAGATCTTTCTCAAGGGCACCAGGATGTTCATGTATATTGAGACCGAAGACAGCTTCGATCCTGCGGCAGACTTCCAAGCATACACTGAGGTGTCTCCCCGGGCACGCGAGTGGGATGAGTTGATGCGAGGGTTCCAGGTACAAGTGCCGGGCGCCAAGGAGGGAGAGTGGTGGGCCTCGATGGAGGAAGCGTTCGACATCGACTGGTTCTAATCAGTTGATCTCATCACAAGGAACTATCGACAGCCATCACCACTTTTGGGACCTGACGCGGCTCGACTATGTGTGGATGCCGCCCTGGAAGCAATGGGGCCGATGACGCAAGACGAACGCAGCTCGTTTCTTGGCGGCAACGCAAGACGATTCTACAGGTTATAGGGAGGCACAACATGCCGACAGTCGATGCAGACCGATTGACGACCATAGCAGCCGAGCTGCTGAAGGGCAGCGGGGCAAGCGAAGAGGAAGCAGAGATCATTTCCCGCCACTCGGTGGGAGCGAACCTGGCGGGACACGACTCGCACGGAATCATCCAGATTCCAACGTACATCGACCGGGTCAAGCGCGGGCACATCGTACCGGGGGCAGAGTTCGAGATCCTGAAAGACACTCCCACCACCACTGTAGTGGACGGACACTGGGGTTTTGGCTACGTCGCGTCTGAACGCTTGATGCAGATGACAATCGACAAAGCGAAGCAGGGCGGAGTCGCGGCGGCGACGGTGTTCAGGCAGAGTCACGTCGGTCGGGTCGCGGATTACCCCATCATGGCTGCCAAGCAGGGCTTGATCGGAATTATGACGGCAGACTCAGGCCGATCCTCGAAGTCGGTCGTGCCTTTCGGAGGCAGGGAACCGCGTCTCGGAACCAACCCGATCTGCATCTCGATGCCATCCAACCTGGAAGGGACCATGTTTATCGATATGGCGACCAGCGCAGTCGCGGCCGGCAAGCTCGGTGTGGCTGTGGCCAGGGGTACCGGAATACCGGAGGGATGGATCCTCGATAAGGATGGCAATCCTTCAACAGATCCTAACGACCTGCGCAACGGTGGCGCCGTTCTTCCACTCGGAGGTCCGGAAGGGCACAAGGGCTACGGACTGTCAGTGATGGTCGAGATCCTGTCCGGTATTCTCACCGGCCTTGGATTCGGACACGATCCGTCGGGACGTCATAACGATGGCTGCTTCATGGCAGTGTTCGATGTCGGGGCGTTCAGGGACGTAGATCAGTTCAAGGCAGAAGTGACAGAGTTCGCCCAGTACCTGAAGAGCTCAGAGCCGGCTTCAGGATTTACCGAGGTGTTCTACCCCGGAGAGCTGGAGCACAAGCGTGAGCAGCAGCTCTTGGCCGAGGGAATATTCGTGGAAGATGCGACCTGGGAGCGCCTGGGCGATCTGGCGGCTGAGTACGGCGTCGCGGAGCAGTTGGGGCTGGCGTAGTATGTCCTCAGTTCACGCTATAATTGGAGAATATGGTGAGTCTGAGACTTCAGCATGCTCAGCAAGAGAGTTTAGAGCATGACACAAGAGGCGTCTGAAAGCAAAAGCGGGATGGGACCTGCTGCTCAGGAGCGGCTCGATGACTTGCTCCAAGCATTCGACGCAGATTCCCGGAAGATGATGGGCTATCCGGTCAATCTGGACTACGACTATTCAGCCCTACTCCCGTTTCTCCAGTTCTCCGCCAACAACATTGGGGACCCGTTTCACGACAGCAACTACACCATCAACACTCACGAGATCGAGCGGGAAGTGGTCGGCACGTTCTCTGACATGATGCGGTTACCTCGAGATGAGGCATGGGGCTACGTTACTTCCGGGGGGACGGAAGGCAACATGTACGGGTTGTACATGGGGCGCGAGATGTTTCCGGACGGAGTCGTTTATTTCTCACAGGATACTCACTACAGCGTGGTGAAGATCCTGCGCCTCCTGAAGGCTCGGAACATCATGATAAAGAGCCAACCCAACGGGGAGATTGACTACGACGACCTGTACGAGACCATTCGGATCAACCGGGACGTACCAGTGATCTTCATGGCAAACATCGGCACGACCATGAAGGGCGCGATAGACGACGTAGACAGGGTGCGCGACATACTGGACGACCTAGCGGTGTCAAACTACTATATCCACGCTGATGCGGCACTGAGCGGGATGATTCTACCATTCGTGGACGACCCGCAGCCGTACGGGTTCGATACTGGATTCGACAGCGTGGCTGTAAGTGGGCACAAGATGATCGGGGCTCCCCTGCCCTGCGGCGTCGCGCTCACGCGAAAAGAGTATGTCTCTCGCATCGCCAGGTCGATCGAGTACGTGGGCGTGTTGGATACAACCCTGACCGGCTCCCGAAGCGCGTTTGCGCCACTCATGATTTGGTACGCTTTCCAGCGTCGAGGCCTCGAAGGGTTCCGGGAGTTGGTGTCGAGGAGTCTCTCGCAAGCCGAATACGCGGTCGAGCGGTTCAACGAAGTTGGTATCCCCGCATGGCGTAACAGGAACTCGGTAACTGTCGTGTTCCCGAGGCCATCATCGGAAGTGGTCCGCAAGTGGCAGATCGCTCCTTACGGGGACATCGCCCACATCATCACCATGCCGAATGTCACGCGGGAGTCGATAGACGCGCTAGTCGATGACGTGCTGAACGGATAGTCATCTGGAGGGTTGAGAGTTGGACAGACTCATAGTCATGGCGAAGAGCGAGGTCGGTGTAATAGCGGACATAACCGCTGTGTTGGCCGACGCCGGTGTGAACATTCTGACCATCAACACGGAGGACACCGGTGAGACGGGACTCGTCATCATGACGACCGAGGATAACGACGCCGCGTTGCATGCCCTGACCATGTCCGGCTTTCGGACGGTAATCGACGACGTGCTAGTAATCCGCCTGAAAGACGAACCGGGCGCACTGGCAAAGATCGCCCAAAAGTTCAAGGACGCCGGCGTGAATATTCAGAGCCTGCACATTCTCGACAGGCACGGAGATTACGCGACGGTCGCACTTTCCGCCGACGACCGCGAAATGGCAGAGACGCTGGTCGGGCAGGAAGCGATCGTTTAAGCGCTCCTGCTTTTAGGCTATGTTTATCTCGGAGCTGGTGTCCCGGAGCCACGTGGGCCGGATTATCAACTCAGGAATAGCCGCCCTCTGAGGAAGCCGAGCAATTAGCGTGACGGCCTCGGCTGTGTCCTCAGCGGTCACCATAGTGGAGCGAGCCTCGGAGTCGGGGACCACGGGTCGCCCATCCAGAATCGGCGTATCAACCTCTCCGGGGATGACGACGCTCGCGCGGATGCCTGTATTGCGGTACTCCGCATTTATGAAGGCGGTGAAGTTGATGACAGCAGCCTTCGCCGCGCTGTAGCTCATTCCTGCCAGTGGACTGGCATTTACGCCCGCCATAGACGACACGTTTATGATCGTGCCCTGCCCAGCGTCAACCATTGAGGGAACCACGGCCTGGGTGCAAAATACAGAACCCACGAGATTGCTATCGTACACGCTTCGCAGGTCTTCAGGCGTCGTTGTCAGCAGCATTCTGCGGGGCGAGCTATGGCCTGCGTTGTTGACCAGCACGTCGACCTTGCCATACTTGTCGAGCACTTCATCAATCATGGCGCTGACGTCGCTTTTCTCACCGACGTCCACTCCATAGGCATGTGCAGCACCACCGGCGCTCACGATCTCGTCCCGAACGGACTCGACCTTAGATGCAGTACGCCCGACAGCGATAACCACGGCGCCTTCCTCGGCCATCATGATTCCAGTAGCCCGGCCGATGCCGCTGCCGCCGCCCGTGATAACGCAGACGCTGTCCTTTAGTCCCACTTTTCTCCTCCTGTTACGACTTTCTAGTATTTTCTTCGAACGATGTGGGCAGTCCTCTGGATTCCGGCTTGCGCCGGAATGACGGGGAAGGAAACCTGATTTAATGCGCCCTTATGGTAGCAGGGTCAGACCCAGCAGCCCCAACGATACTACGAATAGCCCGGCGAACTGGATAGCTCCCAGCCGCTCTTTGAACAGGACGATTCCGCCGATTATGGGGATCGCAGGGTAGGCTGTCGACGCGGCGGCAACTATAGAAACGATTCCGATCTCCGATCCTCGGGTGAACGCCAATAGGGCGAGGGTTTCGAGTGCGGCGACCGCCACAATCGCAACGGCCAGCTTGCCGTTCAACCCATTCCATGGCCGTTCACGTCGCATAGCCACGACTGGCACCAGCATCCCAACCATGAACAGACGAGTGAGAAACACCGGCGCGAACCATCCAATCTCCTTTGAGAAAGCGGCAATGGCGAACTGCCAGAATCCGGCAGCGATGCTGACTACGATGGCCAGAATGACGCCAAGGCCGATAGCGGTACGCCCGGACCTGAGTGCGTTGACGTCAATAGAGGCCATAGCAACGCCGGCGACGATGGCTCCTATCGCCACGATTTGCCACTGGCTGACACTCTCGCCCAGGAACACAACCGCCAGAACGACGACCATCGCGCTGTGAGCGGCCACAATCGGTCCAACAAGCGCAATGGGGCCAAGCTGGAGCGCCTTGTAGAATCCCAGATAGAAGAAAACCACAAGCACGGTAAGGCCGGCCATTGAGATAACGTCGCTCAGCCCAATGGTTTCCAGTTGACCCGTGGCGAGCGCGAACGCGGACATACCCGCAACACCAACCAGCTGCAACAAGACAACGGTCCGCAGAACTCCAAGAGTGCGGGTTAGACCGGCGGATATGACGTCGGCTACGCCGATCCCAATTGCGAAGGCGAGTCCGAATAGAACACTTTGTGCGACCATCTAATGCTCGGCAGGCGGACAGTAAACCTGTAATCCGGAACTGGTCAACCGACTATCGCTACTCCAATCAGTGAACCGATTCCGTACGTTACGGCAGCGGCGGCCCCGCCTGTGATGAGCATTCGCGCGCCACCCCACACAACACTACGTCCCGACCCGGCCGCGACAAGTGATCCAACCACCACAAGCGCTAGTGCGCTAAACAGCGCGCTCAGTGTTAACGTCATCGTGCCGAAATCCACCAGGTACGGTACTATCGGGATAATTGCTCCCAGAGAGAACGCCACAAATGAGCTGGCAGCAGCGCCAATTGGCGAACCCAACGAGCTGGGGTCGAGGCCAAGACCCTCACGAGCCACTGTGTTCATTGCAACATCTGGATCCTCCAAGATACGACGCGCGACGACATTAGCCTCCGCCTCGGTGAGACCCTTGGACAGGTATATGTCAGATAGCGTTCGCTCCTGATGAGTCGGAGACTCGTGGAACACTGAAAACGCGCGACGGATGAGGTGTCGGTAGACGTCAGCCTGGCTGCTCACTGATATCCACTCTCCCGCAGCCATGGAAAACGCCCCCGCCAGTAGCCCCGCGATTCCGGCAAGCAATACTATCGTGGGATCGCCTGAGCCGCCAGCCACACCCATTACAAGACTGAAGTTGGAGACCAGGCCGTCGTTCGCGCCCAGAACGGCGGCACGTAAGTTGCCTCCGCCAAGCAGTCCGCCATCAAGGAGCGCCGAACTCCACCTCCCGTCCGATTCAGCCATCCCCGTTCACCGGGCTATGCAGGAATCGGAAGTCGGCTTCTAATCGACTTCAGCCTGTCGACGTTGTCCTTGTCGGGCCCCTTCTTGTCGGGGCCAGGTACCTCCAGGATGAACGGTACGTCTCTGAACGCGTCGTGGCCCATGATAACCTCGAATCCCTCGATGCCGATGTAACCGTCGCCGATGTTGTCGTGCCTATCCACGCCAGATCCGAGTTCAACCTTGGCGTCGTTGGCATGAACCACGACCAGGCGGTCCAGTCCGATGTGCCTATCGAACTCGTCCATCGCGGCGTTAATGCCGTTCGAATCGGCAATGTCGTAGCCGGCTGCAAAACAGTGCTCGGTATCAAGACAGACCTTGAGCCGGTCGCTGCCTACCGCTGAAATCATCGCGCCCAGTTCCTCGAAGGATGCGCCCAAGTGGGCACCCATCCCAGCGCTGTTCTCTACCAGTAGAAGCGGACCCTCTGGACTCGCTTCCAACACCTCGCTCAGTGCCGCGGTGGCTGAGCCAATCACCGCGTCGAATCCCCTGCCTTTGTGACTGCCTGCATGGAACACAACGCCCGTGGCCCCGATCTCTGCGCCGACCTCCATGTTTCGGACCAGGCATTCGACGGATTTCTCTACATGGTCCGGCGCGCCGGCTATGTTGACCAAGTAGCTGCCGTGGATGAACACCGGACCGACTCCCGTCTCTACGCCAGCTTCCTTGAATTTCGTGACGATTTCCGGCTTCAGGTCTCGGAACTTCCACGCCCTGGGTGACGACGCGAATATTTGGATCGTCTCCGCTCCAATTTCAGTCGCGCGGCCAAATGCGGTGTGAAGACCACCCGCTGTAGATACGTGGGCACCTATTTTCATAGTCAAGTCTCCTGATGTATGGGACGCGGCCCTTTTATCAGACCTAAGAGCTCAGGCCGCGGGCTTCCCAAGTGCATAAATCCGGCAACATCGCCCAAGGCACTCAGCATCCATAAGTCCAGCATACCCGTGCGTACAGCCTGATTCTGTTGGAACCAGTCCTCCGCGGCCTCGGTCCACTGGTTCTTCAGTCTCTGTTCTAATTCCAACTGCCGAATCCTCAGCCCTTGAACGCGGGCATTACTTCGGAGGCGAATAGCGTAAGCTGCTCCATGAATTCCGCGCGAGGCATTCCTTCGGCCCAATGCAGGATCACATGCTCAAGCCCTGGATACTTTCTTTCCAATTCTCTCAGGAAGCCGACAAAGTCTTCAGGAGGACCGCATATCCAAGCCTTCTGTTCCACACCGTCCTCGATGAACGGCGTGCGTGCCGGCGCTCCTGGGGTCCCCCAGACCCGACCATGCTCGTCAGCATATCGGACGAAGCCGAAGGGGGCGAACCACTTGTAGCGCTCGTCGTGATAAGGCCTCAGCTTGCTCATCGCCTCCTCTTGAGTGTCGGCGATGTAGAATCCGAACTCCAGGGCGAGGTTCTCTCCAAGCTGTAGTTCGCGACCGTACTTAGAGTTAGCGTCGCGATACTGTTCAAAGATGTCCTTCACGAGCGACTCGCCAGTCAGTCCGACAACACCGTTGATACGGTGCCTGGCGATGAAGTCGATTGTCCTGCCGCTGACGATGGGCTGCCACATCTCGACCGGTAGGTTCTTCGGACGCGGAACAAGTGTGACCTCTTCGAGATCGTATCCTCGATACTCGACCTCCGGTGGGATGGTGAAGTGCTCACCTCGATGTGAGAACGATTCCTCGTTGAACGCCTTGAAGAGCACTTCCATCTGCTCCTCGAAGTAAGCACGATTGGCGTCGTTGTCTATAACCGGAGCGCCGAAAGTCTCAACCTCGCGGCTGTGATACCCGCGACCGACGCCGAAAACTATACGGCCATCTGTGAGTATGTCGGCCATCGCGTAGTCTTCGGCGAGTCTGAGCGGATGCCACATTGGGACGATGTTGAAGGCGCAGCCGAATTTGAGCGTCTTAGTGTGGGCTGCCATGTGGGTCCCGAGCAGGATGATGTTAGGGATGCACTCGTACCCCTCATGCTGGAAGTGGTGCTCGGCCATCCAGAGCGTGTGGAATCCGAGATCGTCCATGAGCCCGGCTACCTGTCCTGCGGTGTCCAGACTTTCCATGAGCCTGTCGTTGGAGTATCTCCGCTGGTCGGCAGGCGTTCCATCGGCGCCGACGTTTTCAAGATCGATGTTGCCGACGTAGAGGACTGAGAAGTTCTTAATCAAGCGGCGTCCCTCCTGATCTGTCGCACATGTAACTGCCCCGACAGGTATTGTCGTCTAACCGGGAGTGGCGCGGCAAGCAAGAAGTTGGTGTCGCGCTGCGCAGTCAGTGTGAGGGTGATACAATGCAGCCGAAGCTGGACGGGCCTTGCGGGTGCCTGTCCGTATTGGTTACTACATTGGAGGCGGACAATGGCAGATCAAGTCAAAGTGGATGTCTGGTTCGACTACGCTTGACCCTGGGTCTACAATGCAGCCGTGTGGCTGGATCAGGTCAAGCAGGAATACGGAGATAATCTGCAGATCAACTGGCGACACTTCTCGCTGGAGCAGATCAACAGCAGGAACGATCCAGACTGGAAGGTCTGGGAACAGATGGATTTGCGAGAGGCCCGGGCTCTGTTGGCTTCGGTAGCTGCAGAGGCCGCGAAGCGACAAGGGAACCCCGAGGCGTTCGATCGCTTCCACCTCGCGCTCTTAACGGCGCGCCACGGTGGAGACCGAGTCGCTCTGAACCAAGACGAGCCGCTCATCGCGATAGCAGAGCGGGCCGGTCTAGACGTGGAGCAGTTCAAGAAGGATCTTGACAATCCCGATGTGCTCGCCGCGGTCGCAGCCGACCACGAGGCGGCCACGACCCAGGAAAACGGTGTCTTCGGCACGCCGACATTCCTGTTCGAGAACGGTCACACAGCGTACATGAAGACGTTTATTCCCCCAGCGGGAGAGTCGGTAGAGGTCTTCGACAGCTTTGTTTCGCTGTTCGGAGGCAGGACCTACATCGGCGAGATCAAGAGCCCTCAGCCTCCCTGGCCAAAGGGCGCAGTAGACTAGAATTAGATTCAGAGGTGCGGTCACTTGGACCGCACCTCTGACGTTGCTACATCGTCAGTACGAGCTTGCCGAAGAAGTTGCGGCTCTCCATGACCTCGTGAGCCATCGCCGCGTCCTTCAGCGGGAAGGTCTGGTGAATGATGCCCCGGACCACTCCCCTGTCCGCCATCTGGACGATCTGACGCATGTCTTCCTTGCGTCCCATGAATACCCCGAATACAGTCTGGTAGCGAGTGAACATCGCTCCCATCTGCAACTCGGCGCGATAGCCAGTGGTCACACCGCAGATACCATAGCGCCCGCCCATCGCCAGCGACCTTGACGCTGCAGGCCAGAATTCGGCGCCTACGTGGTCGAGAACGACGTCCACTCCGCGCCCATCGGTAATCTCTCGCACGCGCCCGGCAATGTCCTCGGTGGAGTAGTTGATGACGTGGTCGGCTCCAAGCTCTGCGGCCTGAGCAGCCTTCTCTTCGGTGCTCGTTGTGGTGATAACTGTGGCACCGATAACGTTCTTTGCAACTTGTATTCCGGCTGTCCCTACTCCTGCTGACGCAGAGAGAACCAGCGAGGTCTCCCACGACTGAAGCGCGCCCTTGCGCACAAGGATTGTCCAAGTCGGCAGATACACGGTGGGAAGCGTCGCTGCCTCCTCGAATGAGAGGCCATCGGGAATTGGCACCGCGCTGGTGGCGGGTACGCCGACGTATTCTGCGTAGCTTCCTCTCCGGGACGAGCCAAGCATTCCAGCATTTTCACAGAACTCGTCCTGACCCGCGGAGCACCAACGGCACTGGTTGCAGGTCATCCTGGGATTGACTACGACACGCTGGCCAGTTTCGCGCCCTCTGACTTCAGAGCCGACTTCAACGATTTCCCCCGCGGCGTCGCCGCCAAGAATGTGAGGCGTGTCAAAGTTGCGTCGCCGAGTGCCACGGACGCCGGCGCGACTATAAACATCGAGGCGGTTGAGTGAGGCGGCCCGTACGCGTATCTTGACATCGTTGGGACCGATCTTCGGCTCAGGCATGTCTCCATACTGGAGGACGTCAGCGCCTCCATGCTCAGTCATATAGACGGCTTTCATATTGTCTCCAGTCGTTAGCTGTTGGCTGTCAGTGGTCGGACTCCCTCAGTGAAGCGGGCCAACAGGTCGAAAGTCTCCTCCAGGTCCGAACCCTGGAAGTTTAGCATCAGGTGATTGACGCCGAGGTCTTCGAGCGCGTCGATGTCTGCTGCTACCTGGGTGGGAGATCCAGTGAGGATGCGGCGTTCTCCCTCGACGGTCTGCTCCTGTGTGTCGTCGAACCAGTTCACACTGTAGGCGAAGTCGAGCTCATCGGAATCACGGCCTGCGCGCTCAGCATGACGACGGACCCGAGCCTGGCAGTCTGCGAACTGCTCCAGTGTGCCGACGGGGAACTGCGGGTTGCTACAAATTGGGTACCATGCGTCGCCTAGCTGGCCGGCCCGACGTAGCGCAGGCGGACTCTCGCCGCCGATCCAGAGGGGCGGATGCGGTTGCTGGACAGGCTTTGGTGCGAATGAGATGTTGGAGAAGCTGGCATATTCGCCGTCGAACGACGGATCGTCGCTAGTCCAGAGTTCCTTGAAGACCCTCAGATACTCATTGCCAACCGCGCCGCGCTCTGCATAGGGAGGAGCGCCAATTGCCTCGAACTCTTCCTCCATCCACCCAACTCCACATCCCACAATCAGGCGGCCCTGCGAGAGCACATCGATAGTGGCCAACATCTTGGCGGTGAGGACTGGGGCGCGATGCGGGAGCACCATCACGGAGGTCAGCAACCTGATCCTGGATGTAACGCCTGCAAGGTAGGCGATCGTCGTGAGCTGCTCCATATACTCGCCGGACTGCGAGCTTGTGAACTCGCCAGTCTCGTTGTAAGGGTAGATCGAGTCGATATCGTTGGGAACGACTACGTGATCACTGACGGTGATGATGTCGAACCCCAGCTCCTCACCCTTCTGGGCCAGAGCCACTATGTTTTCTAGCGACGCCAAAGGGCCGCGGCTGGGCACGCCGAATCCGAATTCCATGGTGTACCTCCTTTTGATACTTGAGTGTTGTGGATCGGCACGATGCTACCAGTTGGCGGTAAGTGGTGACTAGTGGATAGCGTTCTGTCGTATTCTCTTCGCATTGATACAGATAGTGAGTATGATTCCATTGCTCCGTACCTGGCTTACCCTCATCGCTTGTCGAAAGTGCTGGGGTGTGTACAATGTAATCACTATGTTTGTGGAGGACAAATGCCGTGAAGACTCGAATAGTCAGGATTGGCAACTCACGTGGTGTGAGGCTTCCCAAGCCGCTAATAGAGGAGGCAGGTCTGGGAGAGGAGGTTGAACTGCGCGTGGTAGAGACTGGGTTGCTGATAGAGCGAACCCCGAAGACGCGTGCAGGTTGGGCTGACGCTGCAGCACTGATGCATGCGCGTGGTGAAGACGGACTCCTGCATGAGCCTTTAGCAACAGAATTCGATGATTCCGAGTGGGAATGGAAGTGAGCGAAGTCCGAAGGGGCGATGTGTACCTCGTCATGCTCAACCCTGATCGCGGCGGCGAGATAAGGAATCTGAGGCCGTGCCTCGTGGTGTCTCCTGACGAGTTGAACGGCGCTCTTAACACTTTCGTAGTCGCTCCGATGACCACTGGAGGCCACGCGTACCCATTCAGGATAGCCTGCGAATTCCAAGGCAAGGCAGTGCACATTGTCTTGGACCAAGTGCATACCGTGGACCGCAGCAGAATGGCACGCAGACTAGGTAAGATACAATCGGCGACATTGCGCGAGGCCCTCGCTGCGCTCCGCATGATGTTCGAGCACTAGGTCGGGTCTTCGATGAACTCTCTCAGGGCGTTGAAGTATGCTGGGCCACCGTGCTCGTAGACGTCGTTGTGCATGGCGCCTCTGACGGCGTGGAAGCGCTTGGGTTCACGCGCAGCTTCGTACAGCTGCTCGGCCATGTAGAACGGAACGATGTCGTCATGGTCGCCGTGGATGATCATTACCGGAGACGTGATGTTTCCAATCTTTGACAGTGTGTCGAATCGTGCGCTGATAAGCGGCATGAGAGCATAGACGAGCCAAGCTGGGCGTGTTGCTCTGGCCATGTCAGTTGTTGAAGTGAACCCGGATTCCAGTATCACGCACCTGACTGTGTGGCGTGTGGCCATTTCAGCGGCAACCCCCGCGCCCAGCGAGCGACCGAACAGCACGATGTCCCTGGCAGGGTCGAGACCGACTTCCGAAGTGAGGTATTCAAACGCCGCCTCAGCATCCAGGTAAAGTCGTCTCTCGGACGGGCTACCGTCGCTAAGACCATAGCCCCTGTAGTCGACAATCAGAACTCCCAGACCGGTGCGCCTGTTGAGTGCAGCGATGTTGTTTACTCTATCGCTGATGTTGCCGGCATTGCCATGAAGCCACAGCAACGTCGTGTTCGACTTGCCAGGCACATGCCACGAGTGAATCCGTATTCCGTCCTCAGTGGTCAGGTATACATCGCTGTATTCCAAGCCCACTTCCGCGGGCGTCGTGTGGAGCTGCCGACTTGGGAAGTAGACCATGAACCTGTCGAGTATGGACATCTGACGAAGCACGACTCCAATGACTGCACCGACAGCGACGAGCATGGCGATCCGGAGCAGCGTCTTCCGTCGCATCGATGCTATAGCCTAGCGCCTCAGGGTTGCTACTGCCGCGGCCAGGAGCGCCACGGAGAAAGCTGCAATTACGGCCAGGTTGAGCCACAGCGTCGTCAGGTCCGTGCCGAGCAGCATGATTTCCCGCAGGGCGTCGACGGCGTAAGTAAGGGGGATAACTACGGAAAACCACTCGAAGAGAGCGGGCATCTGCTCGACGGGAATTATTACACCGGACAGAAAGATCTGAGGCGCGAGGACTATAGGTATGAACTGGACGACCTGAAATTCGTTGCTGGCAAAGCTAGAAATGAATATTCCCAGGCTAACGGCGACAGTTACCAGTAGGAAGAGGACGACGCCGATCTCCCATAGGCTTCCGACGTATTCGATGCTGAGAGCGAAGATGGTGAATAGTAGAATCACCACCGTCTGTACGATGGCGAAGATCAGAAAGCCGAGCATGTAACCGAGCATTATGTCGAAGCTGCCCACGAGCGTGGTCTGGAGGCGTTCGAGCGTCCCTTGTGCGCGCTCACGCAGGAATCCGACCCCGGTCAAAATGAACGTGAAGAACAATACGAACACTGCCAGAAGGCCAGGGGCGACTCGGTCGAGAACTGCGCGTTGCTCGTAGAGGCTGAAGCCTACGAGGGACATGACGATGAGTGGTCCAACCACCAGAAGTCCGATTGAGCGTCGGTCGCGGAGTATCTGTCGAATAATCCGCTCGGTGATTGCAAGAGTGCGGTCGATAGACATCAGTCTGCCGACCTGCCAAGGAAATACAAGAACGCATCTTCGAGAGATGCGTCGGAGCGACCAGTAGCCGCGCGGAGCGCCATGGGAGTATCGAGGGCAATCACTTTCCCGTCTCTGAGGAAGGCCAGCCTGTCGCAGTGGGCCGCGTCGTCCATAGTGTGGCTGGAGATCATGATGGTCGTGCCGGACTCCGCCATGCGCCTGAAGCGAACCCAAAACACGGCACGTAAGTCCGGATCGAGTCCGACGGTGGGTTCGTCCAGAAGCAGCAGTGCTGGCCGGTGTACCAAGGCGATGGCGAGACTCACCCGCTGGCGCATACCTCCGCTGAGGTTGAGAACTGGGTCGGCGATTCGTTCCAGAAGGCCAACTTGGTCGACGGCCTCTTCCACAGACCGATTGCGAAGTCGCCTGTCTGACATCCCGTACATCCGCGCGAAGAAGTCGACGTTCTCCCTGACAGAGAGTTCCTGGTAGAGAGCGCTTAGCTGCGGCATGTAACCGATCCGGGCCGCGTGTCCAGCAGACGGGGACTCGCCGTATACCGTGAGCGTCCCGCCCTCGCTCCGAAGCAGGCCGACCATGATCCTCATAAGAGTGGTCTTGCCGGAGCCGTTGGCTCCGAGCACGCCGAATATCTCCCCTTCTTGAACAGAGAGCGAGAGTCCGTTCAAAACCTGAAGGGTACCGTACCTGAAAGTGACGCTATTCGCTTCGACAACGGACGTGGCTTGCATGGCCGGACTCTAGCACGTCCAGGCGTGTCAGACAACTGATATAATCGACCCCACCAGACAGGACCTGGAGGTGCGCAAATTGAGGCTTGAGAATAAGGTCGCTCTGATAACCGGTGCCGCCCACGGCGTGAAGGGAGAGCTCATGGGATTCGGAGGAGCATCCGCATGGCTGTTTGCCGAAGAGGGCGCCAAGGTAGTATTGACTGACATCGACGTCGCGGCTGGCGAGAGAACAGTCGCGCAGATGTGCGACGAAGGCCACGACGTGATGTTCACTCGACTGGACGTCACCAGCGAAAGCGAGTGGCAGGAAGCCATCGAGACGACCGTCTCCACATACGGTGGACTGAACGTACTGGTCAATAACGCCGGCACTGGAGGACGGCCGACGGTCGAGGAAACCTCCGAGGAGGTATGGCAGGGCCAGATGGACATTCACGGCAAGGGTGTTTTCCTGGGAACCAAGCACGCGATACCACACATGCGAGCGGCAGGTGGCGGATCGATAATAAACATCTCGTCGATCTATGGCATAGTTGGCAGCATCGGTTCAACCGCGTACCACGCTGGCAAGGGAGCGTCTCGCATCTTCAGCAAGTCGGCTGCCGTGCAGCTTGCCGGCGACGGAATCAGGGTAAACTCAGTGCATCCCGGCTTCATGTTGACGCCAATGACTGAGTTGGGGGCACAGACCGAGGAGCGACTTAACTTCATGCTGGAGCGCATCCCCATGGGGCGCATGGGCGACGCGATGGAAATTGCTCGCGGCATCCTGTTCCTGGCATCGGACGAGTCATCCTACATTACCGGTTCAGAGCTCGTGATCGACGGGGGGATGACAGCGCAGTAGGGTTGGTCACCGATTTCCATACTCACATCCTGCCGCCGTGGCTGTCACAAGAGCGAGAGAAGTGGGCGAAACGCGACGCTACGTTCGGGGAGTTGCTCGCCGATCCCCGAGCCAAGCTGGCCACTGCTGAAGACCTGATCTCGGCAATGGACGCGGATGGTGTCGATCAGTCAGTCACGATGGGTTTCGGCTGGACGGATATCGATCTCGCCAGAGAATGCAACGACTACATAGCGGAGTCCGTTCTCGCGCATCCTGACCGACTGATTGGGTTCGGCTCGGTCAATCCCGCCTGGGGCGACGACGGGCTTCGCGAGCTGGAACGATGCGCTCAAATGGGCCTTAAGGGACTCGGTGAGCTTCACCCAGATACGCAGGGCTTCGACCTTGGCGATACCGATACTATGAGGCCCATCCTGGAAGTGGCGGATGAGCATGGCCTTGTCGTCACCACTCACTCGTCGGAGCCAGTCGGTCACCAGTACCAAGGCAAAGGACGGACAACGCCCGACGTGCTTATGCGTTTCATCGAGAATGCACGCGACCACCCCAATGTAAAGATCGTCTGCGCACACTGGGGCGGAGGACTTCCATTCTACGCACTGATGCCTGAAGTTAAGGAGGCGATTGAGAACGTGTGGTTCGACACGGCGGCATCGCCGTTCCTATACGACTCAAATATCTACGCGATGGTGTCACGCATTGTCGGGGTCGACAGGGTGCTGCTGGGGAGTGACTATCCACTGATTAGGTTCAGCCGTCTTCGTATAGAGATGAAGGACGCCGAGTCAAGAATTGCTGACTTCAGTGCGCGCGGCCCGTTTGAAGTGCCAAGTGAAACGGCCTTTCTCGAATCATAGCGGTGGAGCCTGCCGCCAGGACTGACAGCGCGAACATCAATACAAAGGCCCCGGTGTAGCTGCCGGTAGCGTCGAAAATCAGCGCTCCAACCAGTGCCCCTAGCCCACCGGCGATCTGATGAACCATGTTGATCAGGCCGCTAACGCTTCCCAATCTGGCCGTCCCGAAGATGTTGCGTGCGAACACGACTGTTAGCGGCGCTGTCATCGTGAACGTGAATCCATATACAAGTGCAGACGCAGCTATGCTGACGGTGTCCTGCATGAACACTACATAAGCGAACAGGCCAATCCTCAGCACGAAACAGATAAGTGTGGGGCGGGACGCGCCGTACCTATCGGCCAAGGCCCCTGACAGCAGGACTCCCACCAGGCCCGCGAGACCCATGAACGCCAGTATGTTGCCTGCCAGAAAGTCGCTCACGCCTCTGTCCTGAGCAAATGCAACGATGTGCGTCGCGACGAAGAAGTCCTGGAAACCACAGATGGCATACATGGCTGTCACGAGCCAGAAATCGCGCGCTACCAAGACAGACTTCGTGAAGGAGTCTCCGTGGCCGACGGCGCCCGAGCGAGATCGCTCGACCTGCGAAGGTTGACTCGATCTGACGAAGGCCAGCACGAGTGGCACTACGATTGCGGCGTTGGCCAGACCCAGAATGAAGTAGGCTCGCCTCCAACCGACATCGGTCAGGAATGAGGTTAGCAGCGCAATGATTACGAGCTGTCCAGTGCCGTTGCCAGTTATGGCAGCGCTGGACGCAAGGCCGGTGTTGTTTGGAAACCAGCGGCTCATGAGCACGCTGACAGGCGCAACTGAGGTTGCCGCGAATCCCACGGCGTACAGTAGCCCGTACAGCGCGAAGAGTTGCCATGCGGAGGTCACGGCGCCCATGAGGGCGATGGCCGACGCGCTAAGGAGGGCCCCCACCGCCATGACGATCTTGATGCTGTGCCGGTCGATCAACCTGCCAATAACCGGCATCGCGAGGGCAGACACGAGCATGAACGCCAGAAGCGCGGAAGACAGAGTAGAGCGGCTCACGCCAAGGTCCTCTGTCATTGGCACCAGGACCAGCCCGAACACGTAGCGGGAGCCAGTGCCGAAGAAGAGTACGGCAAATCCTATGCCAAGTATGACATGGGGGTAACCGAGCCTGCGGACGACGCGGGTCATATACGGGTCCCTCAACTCTTTGGCTGAGTGTTTTCTCGTAGGCCGCAGACTAGCACGCACGCCCCATACAAACCATAGCGGGCGGCCACATGGACCGCCCCCATGGTTCAAATAGCCAGCAAACTACCGCCAGTAGCGGGAAATGTTCTCCTCCTCCTTGGATTTCATCTCAAGGAGAGCCGGCTGCCCTTCGCGATTGGCAGCAAGGGCACGCTGGATCGCCGGGGCGATCTCGTCGGGATCGGACACCTTTTCGCCGTATGCTCCCAAGCCGCGTGCTACTTCGGCATACTCTCCACCCAGAGCGTTGAGGTTCCAGCGCTCAGTGGCGAACGGCATGTGATCGTAGTAGTGAGTCATGACACCGTTGTTCAGGACGACCGTCAGGATGGGAATCTCTGACCGTGATGCAGTCTCGATGTCGAGCCCGGCCATGCCAAACGCAGCGTCGCCCATGATGTTGATAACCTGTTTGTCCGGCTCAGCCATCTTGGCGCCGAGTGCGAGACCGAGGCCATAACCGAGCTGGGTTGATTTGCCCCAACCGATGTAGTTACGAGGCGTGACCGCAGGCCAGAACGGAACTATCTGCTCACGAGGGTAGCCGGAGTCGTGGGTGATGATCGTCTCACGAACGTCAACTGCCTTCATCAGTTCGGTGAACACGCGATAAGGGCTAATCGGAACCTCGTCGGAGTTGAGCGATGGCGACCACTCAGCCATCCAGTCGGCTTTCACCTTGGCGACCTCGTCGCGGACCCCATGGACATCGCCACGACCGTGCTCGCCAAGCTGGCTCTTTGCCTCGTCGATCATCTGCCGGAGGACGACCTTGGCGTCGCCGACAGCACCGTAGTCAGCGCGATAGTCTTTGTTGACATCCTCGGCGCAGTTCGTCGAGTGGCCGAGCGTGACACCGCCGGGGATCGGTGCATTGAAGTTGGAGATTGTGAAGCTGGTGCCCATACCGAGAATGAAGTCCGCCTTGGCCAGGAAGTGCTGGCACATCATGGTGCCGGATGACGCTCCCGTACCGAGTGCAAGCGGATGGTCCTCCGGGAAAGCGCTCTTTCCGGCGAGCGTGGTCATGACCGGGATGTTGGTCAGCTCGGCGAACTCGACCAGCTCGTCGGTGGCCTCAGCATACATGACGCCCTGCCCGGCGTTGATGACTGGGCCCTCCGCGGCGAGCAACGCGGACACGAGATCTCGGACATCCTCCGGGCTTCCACCCGACTTCAACGGCTTGACAGGCTTGTAGCTGTCCACCAGGGCATCCGGTATCTCCTGGATCATTATGTCTCGAGGGAGTTCGAGCAGCACCGGTCCCAGCCTGCCGTGCTTTAGCTGGCTGAACGCCATGCCCATGAGCTCGGGGATCCGTTCGACACTGTTAACAAGTGCCATCCACTTGGTAATGCCGCCGTAGTTTTTGACTGCCTCGAAGTTGGGATGTACGTCCATCCGGTCCAAGGGTTGCCCGCCGGGTAGGCACAGAATCGGTACCGAGTCGGCGAACGCCTGGGCGACGCCGCCGAAAGCATTTTCCGAACCCGGCCCTGTCTGCATTGTGAACACGCCGATGGTGTTGCCGTTCTTGATGCGGCTGTACCCGTCCGCCATGTTCACGCCGGCGCGCTCCTGGCGGGTGAGGATGGGTCGGATCCCCTCCCTGGCGCACACGTCGATTAGGCTCTGGGCCGGGAACGCGGCGATCCACTCGACGCCCTCTTTCTTGAGAATCCTCGCTACTGCCTGGTCTCCGTTCATATGAAGTACTCCTGGTAGGTGGTCGTTTGTTGGTTGCTATTGATGAATTGCTGCTGCTCGTCAGTGTTCGTCTTCAGTAACTCCTGTTGTCAGCGCAAGTTGCTCATCGTTGAAATTCCGGGCGCTGATCTCTCGGACATCAATGTCAATTTGGTCAAGCTCTTCTAGCTCTTCAGTTGTGGGAACGCCAAGTTCCTTGAACCGGCGCGCAGATACGGCCACACGGCTATCAAAAGAGCCCACGGCACTGTTGTAGCTCCTGACGGCCCCACGCAGGGAACTCCCGATCTTGGCGACATGTCCTGCAAATACGGCAAGCCGATCATGCAGTTCTTGGCCGATCTTTTGTACCTCAACGGCGTGTTCGGCGAGCTGCGCCTCTTTCCAGCCCATTTCAACCGTCTTGAGCAGCGCCATAAGTGTATTGGGAGTCGCGATAATCACTCTCTGCTGCATAGAGCGGTCAAACAGGTCGGGGTCGCGTTCGAGTGCCGGCTGAAGCAGGAACTCCCCAGGCAAGAACATGACCACAAATTCCGGGGACCGGTCGAGCGCGTCCCAGTATGCCTTTCGTGAAAGTGACGTAGCCCGGGCCTTCACTTGGTCGGCGTGGCGAGCCAGTTGAGTTTCGCGCTCATCATCGCTATCGGACTCAATTGATCTCAGGTAGGCGTCCATTGGAGTCTTGGCATCCACAACTATGGTGCGGTTGCTGGGCATCCGTACAACCATGTCGGGGCGATCAGTACTTCCATCGCCAGACTGGATGCTGACCTGCTCCTCGTAGTCGCAGTAATTGGTCATCCCGGCCAACTCGGCCACGCGTCTTAGCTGGACCTCGCCCCAACTGCCCCGCACCTCCGGGCGCTTGAGCGCCGTGGTTAGATTCCGGGTCTCCTGTTCCAGCGCCTTGTTGTTGTTTGCCAGTGTCTCCAGCTGCTGCCTGAGACTCCCATGTGAATCGGTTCTCGCGGTCTCGATCCGCTTTAGCTCGTCTGAGAGCGGCTTGACGAGATCACTTACGGCCTCCTTGCTGAGGCTAAAGTCTTTCCTGGCCTGCTGAACAAGGTTTCCCACCTTCTCATCGGCCGCGCTGAGAAACTTCTCATTGTTGCTGTCGATCACCTCGGTCGCCAAGACCTTGAACTGGTCGGTGAGGGTCTTTTCGATGTCGCCCTGCTCTTCGAGGCGGCGATTTGCTTCACGCAACTGCTGCTGGAGAGATGCAACAGACTCCCCAGCGTGTTGGACCGCCGCGCGGGACTTTTCGAGAGCCTCGGCATTGGTCGCGTTCAACGCGCTGATCGACTCCAGGTTCGCGCGAGCGGCGGCCAACTCGCGGTTGGCCTCGTCTCTCTGGTCACGCAGTGAGTCGCGCTCATCTCTAAGAGTCGCGGCAAGACTGGCTTCTCTTTCCAATCGAGATATGGAATCAGCTGAACGCATTCGAAGCACCAGCCAGGCCAAAAGTCCGCCAACAAGCAGGCCGATGACAAGGCCGACAATTGCGAAGAGTCCAGACTCCATGGCTACCGGACGCGAGTGAACTTCTGGAGGCGCTGGCCTTCGAGTACTTCGCCGATATAGAGGTCACCGCGGGAATCGACGGCGACGCCGTGCGGAGCCCAGAACAGACCTGCTTCGTGCGTGCGGTCACCGCCCCACTGCGCGAGAGTATTGCCCTCGTTGTCGATTATCGTCACCCTGCCCTGCAGCTCTGGAACGTAAATCTCGCCTTCGGGGCCGACGTGCAGATCAGTGGGCTGACGGAAGCCAGTGAATAGCTCCTCGAACTCGCCCTCTTGGTCGAAGACCTGAATGCGGTCGTTCTCACGGTCGCAGACTAGGACGTAGCCATCGTGGTCAAGTCCGATGCCATGCGGTAGGTGGAAGTCTCCAGGGTTAACCTTGCCCGGCAGACCCCATGACAGGATCAGGGAGCCAGTAGAGTCGTACCGGTGTACTCGGCTGTTGCCGTAGCCGTCCGAGATGAAAATATCTCCCTCTTCAGTGACAGCGATGCCAGTTGGAAGGTTGAACGGTCCGCCTGCTCTTGGAACAGGTTCAGCGTTGGTCGTGTAACCTGTCTCCGAAGGCTGGCCTGTGCCAATCCTCAGAAGCAGTTCTCCTTCAAGTGAGTACTTGGAGACTACATGGGCATCGCGGTCTGCGAGGTACACACAGTCGTCAGGGCCGATGTGGATGCCATGAGGGCCAGCAAATGTTTCATCCCAGGTGTTGAGGAACGCTCCCTCACGGTCGAACACCATCATCTGGTGCGAGCTGCGGTTGAACGCATATACATTGTCGTTGCTGTCCACAGCCACGCCCGCAACCTGGTGCCACTCGTAACCTTCGGGCAGGTCTCCCCAATCCTCTACCAGTTCGTATTGAAAGTCCCCGGAACCGTATGCCATGCTCTTTCCTCCGATGCGCGGGATAGCTGGGCAGAAACCCAGTAAGTACGCGACACAGGCCTCATGATTCGCCGCGTACTATACGTTGTCGGCCTATTAGGGTCAAGCAACAGAGCCGTCTATTGAGATGTCGAGAACGGCCGGTCGGCCGGAGTCAAGCGCGTCCTTCAGAGCCGGTCCAATGTTGGAGGGATCCGTGATGCTCCGACCGTGCATTCCCATAGCCTCAGCAATGCCAGCAATATTGAAGGGTAACGGGAAGTCCATCGCGAGATACTTGCTCTGTGGATCAACCTCGCCGAGGATGTCTCGCTTATAGACATTCATGTTGAGCTTCAGTATGCGATAGGCGCGGTTGTTGCAAATGATGTACACCACTGGAATCTTATAGGCTGCCGCCGTCCAGAGAGCCTGTACGGTCATCATGGAACTGCCATCTCCGATGATCCCGACTACGGGACGATCCGGGTTGGCCAGCTTGAGGCCCAGGGTGCCACCCATGCCCCAGCCTAGCGCTCCTCCTCGTTCCCCGAATACCGTGCCGGGCGTGTCGAAACTGACGGCAGAATGGATTGCATCGCGGGTAGTTACTGAGTCATCGGCGATCAACGTATCGGGCGGAAGGACCTGGGCTATTTCGTGCATCATCCGCTCGGTGGACATTGGACTGACATCCCAGCGCTCCTTGAGGCGGGCTTCCGTTGCGGCATTCTGAGCTGCTTTGGCTTCAGCGAGATTGGCCGCGCGTCCCTTAGCGGCCTCCCTGTGCGCTCCGGTGAGATCCGAGTCAAGCGCATCCGCGAGGTGAGCGAGTCCAATCTTAGGGTCGGCGATAATGCCAATGTCGGTGGGTTCGCTCTTGCCGATCTCCCTGGATGCCTGATCGATGTGGATGAGCTTGGTGTCAGGTCCGAGCGCCCGTCCCGGGAAGTGGAAAAAGCCGCTGAACACGTTGGTCCCGACAGCCAGAACGGCATCAGCGTCGGCAAAGAGATCTCTTCCCGCAGGAGAGACCGGAGCGGAGCGGCCCATGAACTGAGGATGAGCTGTCGGGAAGTTCATCTCGGAGTAAGCGGATGAATATACCCTGGCGCCGAGGAGTTCTGCTACACGTACCGCCTCGTATATCCCACCAGACTGTGCGAGACGATCTCCGACGATCATCACGGGGTTGCTGGCGCCTGCCAGCATGGCGCTTGCGTCTGCGATCGCTTGCGCATCGGGAGCCATCCTGAAGTATCCCGGCGGCGACGGGACTATCTCGATTTCCCCTTCGTCGTCGAGCGCGTTTGCCGAAAAACCGACGTAAACTGGGCCTGTCGGCGGTGTTTTGGCCTCGGTAAAGGCACGCCGGATGACCGAGGGTATCTGTTCTGGATGTGTGACCTCGGCGCTCCACTTGGTAAACAGCCTGGTCATTTCGTCGAGTTGGGTCCGGCCCTCCGCAAGCTTGCGGATGTCCTTGTTGGCGCTGGTGACCACCATAGGTGTGCCACCCTCTTTCGCGTTGTGGAGAAGGCTGATCGCATTGGCGAGGCCAGTCTCAATATGGAGGTTCACGAAGGACGGTTGCTGGGTGGAGCGAGCGTAAGCATCGGCCATTCCCATCGCCGCTCCCTCTTGGGTTGTCAGAATGTACTCAAAGTCTGGATATCCCTCCAACTCGTCCAGGATGGCACCCTCGCTGGTGCCCGGATTGCCGAAAATGTACCTGACACCTTCCGCTCTCAACATCTCCATCAGGGCGCGCTTTCCGGTCATTTGAGGCATAGGAGTTCTCCAAGGTTCTGGTGTATAGCGTTAATCGAATTCAGGAAACCGAGTCGACCGCGGCCTGCGCGCACTCTTCGTCTTCTTCGCCCGTGCCGCCTCCGACGCCACAGGCGCCAACAGGGGCACCATCCCTGATGAGAGGGACTCCGCCCAGGCTCGCAATCATGTGGTCGCCTTCCGCTGAGCGAATGCCAGTAACAATCGGGCTTCCGGCTCTTTCCTGCATTTCTCCGCTAGGTCTGCCGAATGCAACAGAAGCGACCGCCTTCCCCTGGCTGCCGTAGACTCCGGCCCAGATCGCGCCGTCCATCCTGGCGAATGCGACGAGTCTTCCACCTGCGTCGCAGACTGCCACGTTTATCTTGATGTCTAGCTCCTCTGCCTTGGCAATCGCCGCAGCGACCATTGTCTGGGCTTCTTGCAGTGTGATGCTCATTTGAGCCTCCCGGTGGTTAAGATGCATCGCATTTTAGTTTGCTCAAGCGTAATACAGGCCGATGAGCCATGCAACTTAGCTCGCTCTGAGGAGAGTACGATCGGAGTCTGGTTGGGATTTCAGTGGTTCAGTCGCCGACTAAGGCAATGATTCTGTCGATGGCCTCTTCGCGGAAGCGGTCGAGGTCGTCGACGTCCTTGACGAGAGCGCCCAATGTCTGCCTGACTGAGTCTCGGTCAAGGTGATCGTAGTGAAGAATCACCATGGCCTTGGCCCAGTCCAAGGTCTCAGAGATTCCGGGAACCTTGTCGAGGCCGGACTCACGTGCGTTCTCAACGAATTGGCACACCTGGCGGGCTAGTTTCTCAGAGATTCCGTCCACCTTTCGGCGCACGATACGCAGTTCTTTTTCAAGGTCAGGGTAATCGATCCAGAGGTACAGGCACCGGCGGCGCAAGGCATCCGAAAGGTCACGGGTGCGGTTTGACGTCAGGATGACAAGAGGTCGGTGCTCGGCAGTTATCGTTCCGATCTCTGGAATCGTTACCTGGAACTCTGAGAGGATCTCGAGAAGGAACGCCTCGAACTCCTCGTCCGCTCGGTCCACCTCGTCAATGAGAAGTACCGGAGGTCCGTCAGGCTGTGTCAACGCCGACAGCAGCGGTCTCTCCAGCAAGAAATCACGGCTGAATATCTGCTCCTCGCGCTGCTCTGAGGAACGTCCGCTTCCTTCATCGAGCCTAATCCACAGGAGTTGCTTTGAGTAGTTCCACTCATAGAGCGCGGTGGTAACGTCAAGACCCTCATAGCACTGAAGGCGAATCAGGCGAGTGTCCATGAGCTGCGCCATTACGTTGGCGATCTCAGTCTTACCGACGCCTGCGCGGCCCTCAATCAGGAGTGGCCGTCCAAGTTGCTGGGCCATGTAGATTGAAGTGGCGATGGCAGGATCCGCAATGTAGTCTCGGGACCCCAGCTCGCGGACGATTTCTCTAATAGGATCGGGCTCGTTCAGTTTGGGCCTCTCAAGAACACCGCCCCGACTGCGGTCGGGGCGGCCTGAGTGCTAACTTGGCTAGTATCGCTGAGCTAACTTATCCTTGCATGGCGCGCCAGACTTTTTCGGACTTGGCAGGCATGTTCATGTGCTTGATTCCGAAAGGTGTAAGAGCGTCAATTACCGCGTTCATGACAGCTGGGGATGCCGCAATAGTACCGGTCTCCCCGGCGCCCTTCACGCCGAGAGGGTTGGTTGGCGACGGCGTCGTCGTGCGGTCGGTGATGATGGACGGCACGCTCTCGGCAGTCGGGATAGCGTAGTCCATCATGCTGCCAGTGATGAGCTGGCCGGACTCGTCGTACACAGCCTCTTCCGTTAGTGCCTGACCGACGCCCTGCACCACGCCGCCGTGGACCATACCCTCGACTATCATCGGGTTGATGACATTGCCGACATCGTCAATCGCGACGTACTTCTGAAGCTCGACCTCTCCGGTGTCGCCATCGACTTCGACAACCGCTATGTGGGTGCCGAACGGCCACGTGAAATTCTGCGGGTCGAAGATGCTGACGGCCTCAAGGCCTGGCTCGGTGCCCTCGGGAAGGCTCTCGTACCAGTAGGCGGCGAGTGCGACTTCCTGGAAGGTCTTGGCGTTTGCGGGCGCGCCCTGGACAAAGTACTGACCGTTCTCGGCAACGACGTCCTCGGGGGCCGCCTCCAGCAGGTTGGCAGCGATTCGCTTGGCCTTGTCCTGTATCTTCTCGATGCTCATGTGGATCGCATTGCCGCCGCACACTGCGCTGCGGGAACCGAAAGTGCCAGTTCCCATCTGAACCTTGTCAGTATCGCCGTGTACGACCTCCACATCCTCGATCGCGACTCCAAGCTCAGCAGCCGCGAGTTGGGCAAAGGTCGTATCGTGGCCCTGGCCATGTCCGGACGATCCGGTGAAGACAGTGACCTTACCCGTGGGATGGACTCTAACAAGCGCGCTCTCCCAAACTCCGGCTCTGGCGCCGAGAGTGTACGCTACCGCAGACGGCGCCATTCCACAGATCTCAACATACGTGGACAACCCAATTCCGAGGTAACGTCCTTCGTCGCGAGCCACTGCCTGCTGGGCTCGGAAGTCGTCATATTCGACGAGCTCCAACGCGCGGTCAAGGGCCACCTCGTAGTTGCCGCTATCATAGACGACCGAGGTGGCGACCTCGTGGCCATCCTCGAACGGAGCTATCAGATTCTTGCGCCTTACCTCTGCCGGATCCATGCCGATCTCAGCCGCGTACCGGTCTATCATCCTCTCGACAAGATAGGTGGCTTCTGGGCGACCGGCGCCACGATAAGCGTCCACTGGCGTGGTTGTCGTGTACACGCCAGTGACTTTGCACTGGACGTTGTCAATATTGTACGGGCCACCAAGCATCAACCCGAACAGATAGGTCGGGATGGCAGGGGCGAAGGTGGAGAGATATGCGCCCATGTTGGCATAAAGGTCCGTGCGAAGTCCGGTAACGTTGCCGTCTGAGTCTCCGACAATCTCAACATCGCCTACATGGTCCCTACCGTGTGTGGTAGCCAGGTAGTTCTCTTGCCTGCCCTCGATCCACTTGACGGGGCGGCCGAGGCGCTTGGCGAGCGCTGAGGCGATCACTTCTTCGGCGTAGAGATACAACTTGCAGCCGAATCCTCCGCCGACGTCAGGTGCAATCACGCGAATCTGATGCTCAGGGTGCCCCGTGACCAGCGCAAGTAGTAATCGCACAAGGTGCGGTATCTGGGTAGACGTCCAAACAGTCAGATGGTTGGTACCGGGATTGAAGTCCGCCACTACGCCGCGTGGCTCCATAGCATTGGGAATCAGGCGCTGGTTGACAATTCTCTCGGAAACACGGACATCCGCAGCGGAGCCCGCAGCATCGAAGTCGCCTCCGCCAACTTCCCACTCGAACGCGATGTTGTTGGGCGCATCGTCATGTATCTGAGCCACGCCGTCCTGCACGCCGGCTTCCATATCGACGACTGCATCGAGAACTTCGTAGTCGACCTGAACCAGCGTAGCAGCATCCGCTGCGGCCTGAGGACTGGTGGCCGCGATCGCGGCAACGGCATCGCCTACACATCGGACCTTGTCGACTGCCAACGGTGGGTGCGGGACTTCCTTGGTGTCTGGAACCACCCAGCCACAGATTAGTGAACCGAGTTCGTCGGCGAGCTGCTGGCCAGTGTATACGGCAACGACGCCGTCGGCTGACTCAGCAGCGGATGTGTCGACACTCCTGATGTTTGCATGCGCGTGAGGGCTTCTAACCAGAACCATGTTGAGCATTCCGACCAAGCGGACATCGTCAACATAGGTTCCCCTACCTGTGATGAGTCTTGGATCTTCGCGACGCTTGATGCTTTCGCCGAGCACTGACTGTGTGGTCACGTCTGGCCTCCTGTTTTTCGAGTGCTTGGGCCGAAATTCTATGGAGCTTTAATCCTGGGATATTAGCGTGTCAGGTGTTGCGACTCTGGCACTTCGACACGCCTCGCAAAAGTCCCCGATTTCAAGCGATACTCTACCCTAGTTGCATGTGATAGGCAAGTATCGGCAGCTTTGCCAAGTGCGTCGCGAGTCCCGCTGCAGCTGTATTGATTGGTTCCCAAAAAGTGTCGGAACAAAGTTCAAACTTCTGGCTGACGTTCAGTTACTGTGGACGGTTCTCTCACGAGGTAGAGAAGCTGAGGCGGCACCAGGAGAGTTGATACACCGATCAGCGCGGTGCGCAGCCCTCGAGTGGTTGCCAGCAGGCCCATACCCGGACCGAAGACCACCTGGCCGAACGAGTTCGCCTGTTCGTACAGAGAGAACACCGTTGCACGATACTCGGACTCGCAGTTGCGATTGATCCAAGACGCCGTGAAGGGCCCGGCGACCCTGTGCAGGATGTAGACAACTACAACCATACCGAAAGCGATCCCAAATTCACCGGCCAGGGCGAAAGTGGCCGTGACCGCGATCATCACTGCGTTGGCAACCGACAGAATCACCCGAGGGGCCCAGGAACGCTCAACCGGCAGTATCTTCTCTATCGCGGCAATGGCAACCAGAGCGCCGAGCGACGCCGCAGGTTGAACGACGCCGAACCAGGCGATCGGATCCAACCCAATAATCGCGGGGAACTCGAAGGTCTCCAATGCGTGTTTCGCCCATAGCCTTTCGAATGGCTCGCTGGACATACCTGAAGAAGAGCTCGATTGCCACCAGGGCCATAAGCAAGCGATTGAGAGACACCGCGCGTAGGCCCGTTCCGAACACGTTAACCATTGACCGAAAGTTTCCGCGCTCGCTGGTCGGTCTGTGTTTGAACCCTTTCTCGGACATTGTGATTAACAGAAACAGAGCCAGCAGGACAAATATTGCCCCACCAACAATCATTGACCGACCGACATAGATGGTCGCGAGCGCTACGCTGACGCCGCTTCCGACAAGAGCACCGATCGACTCATACTTAGCCGACCTGACGAAGACCTTGGCTGTCTCTGAGTCATCGCGGAGCTCGTCGGCCAGCCATGCTTGAGTGGCTCCGCTGGTGAAGGTAAATCCGATTCCCCACACGACCTGCGCGAGCAGAATGGACGCGAAGACGGGCACTGCCCCTTCGAGAATGAAGCCGACACCTACAAGGGCAAAACCGAGGATTATCGAAACTTGCCGACTGTACACGTCCGCAATTACACCAGTGGGCACTTCGCCCAAAAACACGGCCAGCTCTCAGACAGTACCGACAAGGATTAGCTGAAATGGGTCAAGGTCGGCCACAGTGATTAGGTAGACCGCAGACATAGTAGCGTATGTCACGAACGCCATTTCGGCCATGACTGTCATTGCAATGAAAACAGGAACTGGCGGAAGACGCAGGCGAGGCATCAGAACATTGGGCCTCTGGCTGGTTCATGCAACCGGGACTAGATTGGTGGAGCGGGGCATGTCGTCCGCAGGATACCGACCGTCAGAAGACGAACTCGGGGCCTTGAACGTACTCGAAGCGGTCGAATACGTCATCGCGAAGGGTGAATCCGAGACCGGGAGTTCGAGGGGCGTGCACAGTGCCGTCGCGGATATCGTAGGGCTCATTGAACGACTCGTTCATCGTCGGCATATAGCCCTGGCTCACTTCGAGTATGTGACAGTTCGGGGCCGACATCACCATGTGAATGCTGGCGGCAAAGAGCACACCTGAGCCGTAGCCTCGAATAGAATCTCGGACGGGGCCAAGGGCCTGGTACACAGGCACGCCGAACGCTTGAGACTTAACGTCCCAGATTGCAATGTCGAGCCACGCAATGGCCTCCAGAGTAACGCCACGCCTGGCCTCGGAGGGCTGTGAGTGGCCTCGCTCAAGGGCGGGTTTCCAGCGCGACCCGTTGTACATCTTCTCCCAGAGTAATTCTGAGTACATTGGATCCCCGCCAAGGAGGGTAGGAGCAAGATCATATTTGACGATGGCCGACACGGTCTCGGGACTTCCGAGCGATGCGCCCATTCCCGTCAGGCCGTCGTCCGTTTCAACAAGTATGAGCACCGCATCACTCTTGACCTTGGTCCCAAAATCGGTCCGATGCTGACGCTCACGCGGGACAGGGTCCGACATAGGGATGGTGCGTACGTCGGTGATCTTCATGAGGCGGCGTACTCTACTCTATGCTCCAAGGGCGCCTGGAGCAGCAGATGAAGGGACTCGGAGACCGTGTGTCTCAGGGACCGCAGGTACCGACGACCAGCATCTATTTTATCGAGCAGTTCGTCGATTGCTACCCACTCGCACAGGTCTATGTCCTCCGAGAGGTCTGGGCTAAGCGGGTCGGCAATCTCGCCAGTGTAGTCGAGCAGGAACCAGCTTACGGTCTTGTTGAATGGCTTACCCGAGTAGTAAGAGATGTAGCTGGTACGACAGAGAAGGCTCCTGATTCTCAACTTCTTTCTGTCCAGGCCGGTCTCTTCGGAGATCTCCCTGAGCGCGCTGCGCTCGTGAGGTTCCTTCTTCTTGACCTTGCCCTTCGGCATATCCCACATTCCGTGCTTTCTGATCAATAGTACGTGGCCGCTGCAGAGCACAAGCCCACCAGCGGCCTCCATCTGCGGGATATTGCTGCTATTCATGCATTAGAATCCGTTCTAGAACTTCGACCTGGTCCGGATCCATGTCCTTGAACAGGACGCCGTCCACGATCATGTCGGTAAGGTAACGCCCGTTGGTGTGCGGTTCTATTGACTCAAGGCTGAGGTTTTTGCCGTCGTATTCGAAGTGGTTGAGTATGTAGTGAAAAACGTTCAGCCTGGCCTGGTGCTTGTTGTCGGACTCGATGACGATCCAAGGTGCGTAGTCTGTGGAGGTCACCGCAAACATACGGTCTTTGAAGTATGTGAGCATGTGCCAGCGCTCGGCCGCCATCCGGTCAGTGGACGAGTACTTCCAGTACTGGAGTTCGCTATTCTGCCGGTGCTTGAACCTGAGATCCTGAGCTTCTCGCGAGACCGAGAGATAGATCTTGAGTAGATGTACACCTTCATCGACTATGCCGCGCTCCCAATCGTTGACGCGGTTCATGAAGTAGTTGTACTGCCTCAAGGTGCAATAGCCCATGACCTGCTGGATAAGGGCGCGAGAGTACCATGACCTGTCGAAGACTGTAATGTTCCCGCCGACCGGCAGCTGGTTGTAGTGGGTACCAAGCCAGTTACGCATCTGCTTGGCTGTCGGTATTCCCTGCTCGACTATATTGGCGAACTTAGGATTGAGGTAGTGGGTTATCCCAGAAGCAGTCGATCCCTTACCGGCAGCGTCACGACCCTCGAGTACAATCGCAACTCGCTTGCCCTGTTCGACGACCCACTCCTGGAGGAGTAGCAGTTGCAGCCGGAGTATTCGGAGCTCGGCTCTATATGTCCTATAGGAAACGTCGCGGAACTCGCGAACCTCGTATTTGGTCGCTGAAGTCTGTGGCAGGATGGTAGTTTGAGCTTGCATATGCCGCTTCGACCACCATTTCGGTTTGATGCTAACGACGGCTCATCAAGTCGATTTCATAGTAAGAATCGAGGGAGCTTGTGTCAACTTGCAAGAGGGTCTGACAGCAACAGGACGCCACGTCAGTTATAGCCATGAACTTATCTGACCGCAACTCTCTGCGCCTTAGAGTTGGGCGAGCCACTCTGCGGCGTGTGGACCTCTGTCGACGGCGAGGATTTCAGGTCTGGTCGAGGAACGGAGTGCCTCAGTAGCTTCTGAGTCTATTCCGATGTTGTCGCTAAGTACTACTCCGTAGTCCACCTCGGCAGACTGCCTCGACACAAAGCCTTCCAGCACGTCTCTCGCCACGTCTTGAGGATCGCGATCAAACGGATGTCCCCAGCCTCCTCCTCCGCCTGTCTCCGCCCTCAGTAGATCTCCAGTTCTGACCTGAATGCCCTCACCGGCCGGTGAGACCTCCCTTTCATCGGGAGTGCCCGGGTTAAGCACGAAACGACCGGGCTGTCCGGCACGGCCCCCGTTCAACCCGAAGCACGGAAATCGGACGTTGTCCATGCGGGTACTCATCGTGCAATCCACAAGGACACGGACATCTCGTACCACGCCGCATCCTCCACGGTAAAAACCAGGGCCTCCTGAGTCCGGTCTGATCGCATACTGCTCGATTCGGAGCGGGAACTCGCCCTCTTCGAACTCGATCGGGTAGTTTCGCTGATCTCGGAAGTAGATCACGTTCAGACCGTCACCGGTTGGGCGTGCGCCCTGACCTGAGCCGATACCTTCGCTGAAGTACAGATATCGTCCATCTTCCTTGACGGCACGAAGGTTGTAGATCACGTAAACGGGTGACGCAGCCGGTCCCTGTCCGCCATTGGCTTGGGCGAGCAAACCGCCCATGATGTCCATAAGCCTAATTACAGTGTGACTCCTGAGCCCGACAGGTGCGGGAAAGTTGGGATAAGTGATCGTCCCGGGCTCGGTGCGAACTTCATCGAGAAACGCGACTGCGCCCTCGTTCAGCGGAAGGCCCGGCTTCATGTAACTGAGATGACGGGCCAGGATCAGGTTGAACGCCCCAGGGCTGGTAATGAAGTTGACAGGCCCTTTCGCCTGCGGCCCGCTGTCGGTCAGATCGGCGACAAGCCTGCCATCCTGGTGCAGGAGCTTGACGTCCACGAGCCTCGGCTGGTCATCAACTGGGTCGCGATCTACGTAATCGAAGAAATGGTGCTCGCCTTCTGGAATAACCTCGCGAGCGAACTCGCGATACGCGTCTATGCTGCGCTGCACTATCTGGTCGAACGCCTCGAGTATTGTGCGCTGGCCATATCGGTCCATAAGCTCGGCGAGACGGTCTTCGGCGAGGCGACAGGCGGCCATAAGCGCGCGTGTGTCGCCTTCAAGCATTTCCGGGAACCGGCTGTTATTGAGGATGACGGCGTACGCCTCCCGATTGATCTCACCTGAGCGCATGATCCTGATGGGAGGCACCAGCATGCCCTCATGAAATATCTCAGTGGCGTGCGGGGAGAGGCTGCCAGCAACGCTCCCGCCGATATCCCAGAAGTGGCCGTAACTGACCGCGAATGCGACGAGCTTCTCCTCGTGAAACACAGGCGAGGTAAAGCACATATCCCCAGTGTGCTGGATAGCACCCTTGGACCGATGCGGATCGTTGTACCAGTAGAGGTCGCCGGGTTGCATATCCTCCATCGGGTAGTCACGGAGCACCGGATCCACGATTCGGGGCCCTGAAGTAGACAGAAATCCATCGACGACGCGGCCCTCTAGGTCGTAGACGCCAACGAAGTAGTCCATCTTTTCCTTTATGACAGGCGACATTGCTGTGCGCTCGATAAGTGCCTCCATCTGACGGATGATGGAGCTTACAGCGCCGCGAACTATCTCCAGCGTAATGGGATCGACGGATATTGTCTGGTCCACTGACATGGGGTTTCAGCCCTCCGAGTTGCGGTCTGCGGGGCGGATGACCAAGTTGCCGTAGGAGTCTGTCCTGGAGAAGTACCCCGATGCCAGCAGGGTCGTCGTGTCACTCTGTTCAACAATGGCTGGGCCGCTGATCTCAACTCCGGGAGCGAGATGCTGCCGGGCGTACACAGGTGCTTCAGTAAATCCCTGACTGCGGGACAGCCTGATCCTACGCCGGGATATCGGATCCGGAACGGAGACGGAAGGGTCGGCGACAGGGTCGGAATGTGGCCTGGGCAAACTTCCAAGGGCCGTCACTCGCAGATTGACCAGTTCAACGGTCTGATGAGGCAGGTTGTATGTGTAGAGGCGTTTGTGAAGTTCGTGGAATTTCGTCTCGACGTCTTTCAAGACCTGTTTGGTAACTCCCCCCGCAGGAACATCGACCGTGATCTCCCATCCCTGATGCAGGTATCTCAAATCGGCGGAGCGGGAGATCTGCTGTGAGGACTCTGGCACTGACTCGCGCCTCAGCCAGTTGGAGGCCTGTTGTTCAAGCCGATCATAGATCGCGGTGACATCCCCGACAGAAGGTTCGCCTGTATGAACGTAAGTCTGTACGTAGTCATTGCGAAGGTCTGAAAACAACAGTCCGTAGGTCGACAGTACGCCAGGAGTGGCTGGGATGATGATCGTGTCCATGCCAAGGAGCGATGCCAACGAGCAAGCGTGAAGGGGCCCTGCCCCACCGAACGCAACAAGGGCGAAGTCCTTTGGATCGAGTCCCCTACCGACGGAAACTGTCCTCATAGCACCCGCCATGTTGTTGTCGGCGACCTCAACAATGCCTGCGCTAGCATCTTCAATACTCAAGCCAAGCGGTCCCGCGACCCTGTCTCGAATCGCAGCCCTCGCTCGGTCGGCGTCGATATTCATCTCGCCGCCGAGTAGGTATGGAGGCAAGTGACCAAGTACCAGGCGTGCATCTGTTACTGTCGGCTCGACGCCTCCCTGCCCATAGCACGCCGGACCTGGGTCAGCGCCAGCGCTTTCAGGGCCTACGGCTAGTCCTCCCGTAGGGGAGCCGCGCGCGATGCTCCCGCCGCCAGCGCCAATGGTCGCGATATCCAACATTGGCAACTGTAGGGGAAGCCCGCCGATGCTACGTTCCACAGTTACGTCAGGATGACCGTCTCTGACCAGGCAGATGTCTGCGCTGGTACCGCCGACATCCACCGAAATGAAGTTGGGATTTCCGGCCAGGCCCGAGACACGGGTCGCCCCCATGACTCCAGCGACGGGACCCGAGAGAACGGTGTGTATTGCCTGACGCGCCGCCAGGTCGGCGCTGGTTACGCCACCGTTTGACTTCATGATAAAAAGAGGAGCCGAAATGCCGTCGCGATTGGCGGCTGACTTCAGTCCAGTCAGATAGCGAGAAACACGTGGCATGACGTACGCGTTGAGCGTGGTGGCAACGGTGCGTTCGAATTCGCGGAATTGAGGCAGTACCTCGCTTGATAGCGAAATAGGAATACCATTGAGCTCTTCTCTAAGTACCTCAGCGGCACGGCGTTCGTGAGCGTCGTTTGCGTATGAGTATAAGAAGCAGACGGCAACCGCTTCTACCTGCATGTCTCCCAGAGCGCGAGCTGCGGCCCGACAGTCGTCTTCGCTCAGCGGAGTTAGCACGTCGCCGCTGCGATCGAGTCTCTCGGAGATTTCAAATATGCGATTTGGGGGGACCGGACGCTCAGGCTTGATCCACGCGTAAATGTTATTCCCTCGAGGGATGTCATGTCGGCCGATCTCAAGCAGGTACTTGAAGCCGCGTGTGGTCAGCAGGCCGATGTTGGCCGGGCGGCGTTCAATGACGGCATTGGTTGCAATCGTTGCTCCGTGAAACATCCGAGTGACGTCGCCGGGCTCAGCTTCGGCCCGGGATAGGCCGAGACGTACGCCGGTCATAAATCCCTCGGCGAGATCGGAGGGTGTAGTGGGTGTCTTCGCTGTCCACAGTCCACCAGCGACGGTGTCCTGGACGACGATGTCAGTGAAAGTGCCGCCGATATCGACTGCTACATGGAACTGCGACAATTTACTGAAGTGGGGAGTAGTCCGTAGGGCTCAGCAGTGTGTTGAAGACCCTCGAAGTAAGCGCTCCATCGACTTCTGATTCCGAGCGGGCCTTGTTCCACTCCGGGTCGGCACGGAACGCTGCCCATGCACGCTCGCGGTGGCCTTCGTCCTCGAAGGCTATGATGTAGATAAGCCTGTCGGAATAATCACCGACCGCGGACGTCCAGTATCCGATGTTCTTGATTCCGTGTCGTTCAAAAATGCCGAGAGTGTGGTTTCGGAAGCGAGCGTTGAGAGCTTCCAACTTGCCTGGCGCAGCCTCGTAAACGCGATACTCGTAGATCATCGTCCTCCTCCTGTGGGTCTGTTTTGGTGGGTCAGATGTTAGCAGCGGGCGGCATTGAGTTCAACGGGGATGTCCGACACGTCAACGACGTTGCCTCAGTTGTATGGCCAGAACGGTGTGTGAGAGAATCAAGCCCGCCACAAAGGGAGAACATGTGGCGTGGAGGTAAACCGTGCAGAACTTGGAATCCGTGGTGCGGGACGCGCTCAGTATAGACATGGTGGTCGACATCACAACCGTGGGCCGCAGAACAGGAGAATGTCGTCGAATCGAGATCTGGTGTCACCTTTTGGATGGTCAGCTGTTCCTGGCGGCGTCTCCCGGACCCAGAAGTTGGTATGCGAATCTCGCCGCGAACGCCGACATTACGCTCCATCTCAAGGACGAGGTCAAGGCGGACATCGCCGTGAAGGCTCGCACAATCACGGGTGAAGCCGAGCGTAGGGATGTATTCACCCGGCTGGCTGCTCAGTCCGCTTTCAGGCAGGGTCAGGGACTTGATGTCGAGCCCTGGGTCGCTGGAAGCAAGTTGGTTGAACTGATCCCGGGCTCAGACTAGCTTCAGATGCGGTTACTGGACACTGCAGGCATCCAGGAGGCGATGTCGGATTCGACAATCGGTCACCGGATCGACTACCGCCAGGAAACCGGTTCCACCATGGACGACGCAAGGGAGCTAGCCCGGAAGGGTGCCTCTGAAGGTGTCGTTGTCATTGCAGAGCAGCAGGGACAAGGACGAGGACGGTTCAATCGGACGTGGGTCTCCCCTCCCGGTCTCAACCTGTATATGACCGTGCTGCTGCGCCCTAAACCTTCTCATCTGCCCTACATGAACATGGGCGCTGCGCTGGCGGTGCACCGCACTGTCTCAGAAGTAAGCGGGCTGCCCACTTCGGTGAAGTGGCCGAACGACGTTCGCATTGAGGGAAGGAAGCTGAGCGGAATACTGATCGAGACCGAATTCGAGGGCGCGAGATTGGACCACGCGCTCGTAGGAATCGGAATCAACGTCAATCTGGACGTGACACAATACCCTGCGATCGCTGAGACGGCCACGAGCTTGAAAACCGCTACCGGTTGTGAGTTTGACAGGGACGAAGTGCTTCTGAAGGCGCTGCGGAATCTGGATGAGTGGTACGGTAGGGTCACTCAGGGTGAGTCGCTGACCGCACCGTGGGCCGAGACTCTAGAGACTCTTGGCAAACATGTCCAACTCCGGTGGCGGGACAAGGTCATCGAGGGCCTGGCCGAATCCGTCGACGACAGCGGCAATCTGGTAGTGGTCCAAAGCGACGGAACCAGGATAAGCGCCGTGGCGGGCGAGGTAACGTCGCAAGTATAATTCGGCGCGGCAATGGACAAGTAAGAGTCGGAGAACGGAATATGCTCGAAGAGAAGCTCAGCCTTGAAGGCAAGGGCGTCGTTATTACCGGTGGCGGCACTGGGCTGGGTCGTGAGATGACACTGGCCATGGCACGCGCCGGAGCCGACATAGTCATCGCAGCCCGGAGGGTCGGCCCGATTGAAGAGGTGGCAGAAGAGGTCTGCGCACTTGGCCGTAAGGGGGTCGCAATCTCGACCGATGTAACCGACACGGCACAGGTGAACAGACTTATGGAGTCCTCGATCGCCGAGTTGGGCAAAGTGGACGTGCTGCTCAACAACGCCGGGATTGTTCGCGGCCAAGGGGCGATCCCAATCTGGGAGATCAGCGACGACGAGTGGCATATCGGCATAGAGGTCAACATGTCGAGCGCCTTCTACTGCGCCCGGGCCATAGCCAAGCACATGGCGGAGCGAGGTCAGGGGAAGATAATCAACCTGTCGTCCGGTTTCGGCTTTCGAGGCGGGCGCGACAACTATATGTACTGCGTGGGTAAGGGCGGAATCGTACAACTGACGCGAGTTCTAGCGACGAGCCTTGGAAGGTACGGCATCACCAGCACGTGCATCGTGCCGGGGTTCATTCCGACTGAAGGCACGGACGAGTCAAGGCTTACTTTGCCAAGGGGAGAGTTCATACCCATCGGCAGAGTGGGACATCCGAAAGAGATAGGCGCAGTAGCCGTCTTCCTGGCCTCCGACGCTTCTGCCTACATGAACGGAGAAGCATTCGTCATCGACGGAGGCGGTCTCGCAGGCGGCGCTGCCCCCACGGGTCATGCACCAGAGATACCGCTTGTCATCTGAATTCCACGATTCATACACATAGCTAGAGGCGACAATGAGTATTCCCGGCGAGTGGGACCTAACCGGCAAGAAAGCGATAATCACGGCGGATAGAAGGGGCTGGACACCCTCACTAGCGTGCGCGCTGGCTGAGGCCGGAGCACTCGTGGCCGTAGCTGGGTCCGAAGAATCGGACATGGCGGACGCAGTTGAAACAGTCCACGCACAAGGCGGCACCGCAATAGCGATCACGACAGATCTGACCGACAGGGTGAGCGTCGAGGCAATGGTCGTCAGAGCCGAGGATGAGTTTGGCGGCGTGGATATTCTGGTCAACAACGCGAGCGCTGACTTTGGCAAGAGGTTCGAACTCGTCACAGAGAACGAGTGGACCACACTGATGGAATTCAACGTGAAGTCGATCTACCTGACTTGCCAGGCGGTTGGGAGGCGGATGCTTCGTCAAGGCAGCGGACGAATCGTCAACATCGGGTCGGCGCTTTCTCAGCGCGGACTCTGGAACTCGGTAGCCGCTTGCGCGGCACAAGGCGCAATTCACCAGATCACGGCATCGCTGGCGCTGGAATGGGGACGAGATGGCATCCGGGTCAACGGCATAGGGGCAGGATGGATGTCAACAGAGGAGGCGTCCGAAGAGGACCAACGAGAGCTGCTGGTCAGATACTTGCCTTCGAGGCGCAGAGGTCACCCTAACGACCTCGCCGCTTTGCTAGTCTATCTTTCGTCGGATGACTGCGACTTTGTTACCGGTCAGACTTTCTTCGTCGATGGCGGGGCCCTGGCTCACGCTTAAGGCAGGTACAAGCTCTCCAACTAAGGGCGCTCGACGGGATGGCAATGGTATCCAATCAACCCGTGAATCAGGTGCCAACTTTCGATGAGTTGATGAATCCTACACTGCGGGCACTTCGCGAACTGGGCGGCAGCGCTTCTATAGAGGAGTTGCTGCGCGAAGTGACACGGGATCTGAATCTTCCATTGGAAGTTACGAGCCAAACACATTTGGGCGGACCACAGACGGAATTGGCCTACAGGCTCGCCTGGACCAGAACTTATCTCAAAAAGTTTGGCCTGATTGATAACTCACAGCGAGGAGTTTGGTCGCTAACCCGTGATGGACATGCTACACAGTCTGTTGATCAGCAAGTGGTTTCGAGATCGGTAAGGGAGGCAGGAAATAGTAGAGACTTTCGCAACGTCGAACACTCAATTAGTTCATCATCCGATGAACTGCCAGATGACGACTCATCACTGGATACTGCGACTTGGCGAGATGAGCTCCTCGAAAGGTTGAAAACGCTCGCTCCGGGCGCCTTCGAGCGGCTGTGCAGTCGAATACTCCGAGAATCTGGATTCATCGAAGTCAAGGTGACCGGACGCCCCGGAGATGGTGGCATCGATGGTAACGGCATAATCCGCCTGGCGGGCCTGATCAGTTTCCCTGTTATCTTTCAGTGCAAGCGCTACAGCGGCAACGTGACTGCAGGCGCGGTCAGGGACTTTCGCGGAGCGATGCAGGGACGTGCCGACAAGGGTCTGATCCTGACCACCGGTGGGTTTACGACGGACGCCCGCCGAGAAGCAACGAGAGACGGTGCACCGCCGGTCGACCTCATTGACGGCGGACTGCTCGTGAGCAAAATGAGAGAACTAGGACTCGGCTTGAATTCGAGGACTGTGGAGATCATTGAAGTGGATACGCAGTGGTTCGAGTCCATTTGACGCGGTAGTAGGATTCGAAGTGGCGGCGCGAATCGACATTCCACATGAGCAGATTGCAGAGTTCTGCAAGCGACATCACATTGTCAGGATGGCGCTGTTCGGCTCGGTAATCCGTGACGACTTCACATCTGAAAGCGACGTGGACGTCTTAGTGGAGTTTGCGCCGGGCCGAACGCCGGGACTGGCGTTCTACGGAAGGATGCCAAACGAGCTCTCTGAAATTGTCGGAAGGGAAGTCGACCTAAACACGCCCGCAAGTTTGAGTCGCTATTTTCGGCAGGAAATCCTGGAAGAGGCAGAGGACATCTATGTCGCGCCGTGACCCGCTGGTGTACGTACGCCATATGCTGGATCATGCACAAGAAGCGCTGGATATACCAGCAACAGGTGCAGACCTGAACTGGACACGGACAGAATGCTGAATTTAGCACTCGTGCGGCTGCTTGAGGTGATCGGCGAAGCGTCCAGACGGGTGCCTGATGAGTTTCGTACCCGATACCCTAATGTGCCCTGGCGCGATACGTCAGGCTTTCGCAACAGGTTGATACATGCCTACGACGAGATTGACTTCGACATAGTGTGGGAAATCGTACAGACAGATCTACTGCCCCTGATAGCCGAACTCGAGTCGATCATCGCCGAGCATAAACAGCCGTCTGGTTGAATGCCTGACATGAACTCAAACCGACTGGCCTTTAGTATCAGAGTCCAGCCCCACGCCAAGAGGGACGCCGTGGAGGTGTCGGCTGACGGAACTATCAGAGTTCGGGTCACTGCCGCGCCTGAGCGCGGGAAAGCGAACGATGCGGTGACCAAACTCTTGGCGAAGCGGCTGGGTGTGTCCAAGTCGAGCGTGTCAATCACAAGGGGAAACACCGGGCGCGTCAAGACGATACAAATAGAGGGTATGGAAGCGTCCGAGGCTGTCCAGCGGCTGCGAACCAGTGTCTAAAACGTCGCTTGGAGAAACTAAGCACGACACCTGTTGATTCACGTCTGCTTTAGCTAGCCATCAACTCACACTCGCAAGGGGAGTTGTCGGTACGCCCCAAAATGGGCTACAGCGCCGCAACTACGATTCTCTGAATCACCATGAGCAGGATGATCGCGATCATTGGTGAGAGGTCGAGCATTCCCAGCCCAGGTATCAGGCGGCGAATCGGGCCGAGGATAGGTTCGGTAACCTGGTAGATCACTCTCACGACAGGGGCGAATGGGCTATCTTCGCTGATCGGAATCCATGAAACTATCACCCTGGCCAATATCGAGAGGTAGAGCACCGGAACGAGAAGGTTTACAAACTGTTTAAGGAATTCGTTCACGTCTTACCCGCCCAGCGCCTTGGACTTTTCGTAAGCGGCGTTGACTGCGTTGAGCACTAGAGCCCTGAATCGACCCTCCTCTAACGCACGGAGCGCCTCAATGGTCGTCCCACCAGGAGACGTGACCATGTCTTTGAGCTCTGCTGGATGAATACCGGTGTCCGAAACGAGCTGTGTGCTTCCCAACACGGTCTGAATTGCAAGCTGCCAGGAGACATCACGCGCGAGGCCGAGGTAAACTCCGGCATCGATCAGCGACTCGATAAATAGGAAGACGTAGGCCGGCCCGCTCGCGCTAAGCGCAGTCGCCATGTCTATCATCTTCTCGTCGTCGGTGTAGATCTCCTTGCCAAGGGTCTGAACGATTGCCCTCGCAGTGTCCACGGTGTCCTTCGGGACGGCATCGGATGCCATCCACATGGTCATGCCGGCGCCGATCTGGCCCGGAGTATTCGGCATCACCCTGATAATGGCATTGTGTCCCAGTCCTGAACTAAGTCTGCTCATGGTCGCGCCAGCGACTATAGACACCACCGTATTGTCTGCCGAGAGATTGCCGTTGAGCTCTGGATACACATACGGCAATGTCTGCGGCTTAACTGCGAGCACGGTGAGTCCCGCGCCTTCGATGGCCTCAAGATTGTTGGAAGTCGTCCTTATAGAGTAAGTGTCTTCGAGGTGCCGACGGCGGTTTTCGCTCGGCTCTCCAACACAGATGTCAGAACTCGGCGCAACTTTTGCTCCAACGATTCCGCTGAGGATGGCCTCGGCCATCACTCCTCCGCCGACGAATGAAATCTTCATACTGTTGTCCTTGGGCTATAGAAGTTGGGGAACTTTGTCAGCGGAGCCATGGATCAAGGCAGAATCGAATCGCTGGCGAGAGAAACGGCAACGCGGATCGACTCCAACATGCTCTTCGCATCGGCTACTCCCTTGCCCGCAATGTCGAAAGCGGTGCCATGATCTACGGAAGTCCGAATGAAAGGCAGACCCAGATTGACACTAACGCTCCTGGCCCAGTCGTGGACCTTGATCGGGATGTGTCCCTGGTCGTGATACATGGCAATAACTGCGTCGTACCTTCCGTCGATGGCCTGGTTGAATACGGTGTCAGCCGGAACCGGACCGGTTGCATCGATGCCCTGTCCGCAGGCACGCTTGACGGCGGGCGCGATCTGCTCTGCCTCTTCGGTGCCGAGAAGTCCTCCATCGGATGCATGAGGATTCAGTGCGGCAACTCCGATACGGGGGCTGGCGAACCCCCACGCTTTGAAACAGTTGTTGGTCAGCTCGATTTTGCCCAGTACGTTATCGAGGGTTACGTAGTCACACGCAATCCGCAGCGACCGGTGTGTCGTGAGATGTACTACCCGAAGTGTGCCCGCCATAAGCATAGTGGCAACGTTTGAAGCCCGAGTCTGGCTCTGGAATATCTCCATGTGGCCGACGTCTTTGTAACCTGCCAGATTGCATGCCTCTTTATTGATGGGAGCCGTAGCAATCGCCGCGACCTCGCCAGCAGCGGCAAGTTCCCCAGCGCGCAGGATCCACTCGACCGACGCCTTGCCAGCTATCGGCGAAAGAACACCGTATTCAACCCGGTCGGATTCCAGGTTCTCCATGTCAAGGACGTCAATTTCTCCAAACTCACCCACAACGTCAGTAACGTCGTGGACCAGGCGCGCGCGACCGCCGCCGTTGACCAAGTCAAGAGCGGAGTTCATGGAGGCCGTGTTGCCGACAACGAAGGGCCTGCACTTCTCATAGACCCAAGGGTCCTGAAGTGCCTTAGCGGTGACCTCGGCCCCTATTCCGGTTGGGTCGCCCATGGTGATGGCGACAAGGGGGCGTTCGCTCATTACAGGTGTCTCCTCAGTGGACCGCATTGGGTTCACTAGACATTATACACCGCCTATCGCCCTAATGAGGGGGCAGGTGTCTTATCAGAGGAGCAACCACAAAGTCCCCTCCACCGGAGTTAGAGGGGACTTTTGCGATAGGCGGCTACTCGCACTTACTGTATCCGCAGTCGAGGCAGTTGAGGCACCCTTCCTGCGGAATCAGTCTGCCCGAGCATTTTGGACAACGTGCGCCGGATGGCACCTGTGTCTGGCCATTGCCGTTAGAGGGGGCGTTCGACCGGCGCGTAGACGGGAACAGTCCCGGTTGAACGATAGTAGATGTTTGCTCTTCAGAGGGACCAACGACCGCCTGGTGTGCGGCATGTATGTGATTCACGAGTGTGTGAGCCATTGCATCAGGCGCAGAGCGAATTAGAGTTCCGCCGTCCCAGGCTGGGCAGCAAGTTATTCCCTGGAGGTGTGCCACTATCTGATCGGGATCGATTCCCGAACGCAGGCCTAGAGAGACCAGTCTCGATACTGCCTCGAGATTGGCCGAGTCGCATCCACCAGCTTTGCCAAGAGTCGTGAACACCTCGAAAGGCTTGCCTCCGTCGTCAAACGTTATGGTGACATACATGTTGCCATGGCCAGTGCGAACCCGGTCAGTCACTCCTGCTACAGAAGTCGGTCGCTCCCTGGGCACCAGAAGTCTTGACTGCTCGACACTAACCTCATCAGCAGTGTCAGCAGAATCGGACCTGGTCTCAAGCACCTGCATGGACTTCGATCCATCCCTGTACACAGTGACGGCCTTGCATCCGGTCTCCCAAGCGAGCTCATATGCTTCTCGGACATCGTCAACCGTTGCGGTATTGGGCAGATTGATGGTCTTGGAAACCGAGTTCGTGACATGCTTCTGCCAGGCTGACTGCATCCGGACATGGGACTCGGGACTGATCGCCATGGAAGTCCGGTAGATCGCGGGGTTCAGGCCGTGTTCCTTCAGGATGCTCTCGGCTCCTTCTGGGTTCTCGGTGATCTGCTCGAGAACCTGTCTGACCCGGGCATCACTGCCAAGTTCAGCTCGGAGGGACTCCGTTATCGACACCGGCGCATCCAGCAGCCTGGAGCTGCTACCCTCGTGGTCTTTCCAGAGGACGTTTGACCACCAGGCGAGCGCGAAGTGTGGCTCTATACCGCTGGAACATCCGGCTAGCCGGCTTATTGTGCCTGTCGGCGCTATGGTAACGATGCTCGAGTTACGTACGGGTGGCAAACCCCGCTCCTTGAGCGCAGATCTGTCGTACTCGGGAAAAGGTCCCCGCTCGCGCGCCAGATTAGCAGACTCGTCCCAAGCAATCTTCTGGATGAAACCGCCCAATTCGTCGGCGAGTGTTAGGCCTTCCTGCGAGTCGTATGGGATGTTCAACCTGACCAGTGCGTCGGCCCATCCCATTACACCGAGACCGATGCGTCGGGTGGCAAGGTTTACTTCACGCAGCTTGGGCAATGGGAACGTGTTTACGTTGATGACGTCGTCAAGGAATCGAACCGAAGTCCTTACGGTCTCTTCTAGCGATACCCAGTCGAAAGTACCATCTCTTACATGCGCATCCAAATTAATGGAACCCAAGCAGCAGTTGCCGTAATTCTCCAGGAATTCTTCCCCGCAAGGGTTGGACGTCTCGATCCGGCCCATCTGCGGGTTAGGGGCTGTCTCCCAAACACGGTCCATAAAGACCACACCGGGATCGCCTGTCTTCCATGCCGATTCTGCAATTTCCTTCCATAGATCACGGGCACGGACGGTCTCGACCACTTCATCTGACGGGCCGCTACCCTCGTCTCTCGGATTGATGAGATGCCAATCAGCATCGTCCCTTACGGCCTTCATGAAAGCGTCGGTGATCTGGACGGAAATATTGAAGTTCTGGAGGGTGTCGTCGTCGTCCTTGCAGGTTATGAACTCTCGAATGTCGGGATGAGAGTCCCGGAGTTGCCCCATGTGAGCGCCGAGCCTGAACGCCCCCTGGGTCAGGGTGGCGCCAACCGCCGAGTACAGTTTCATGACTGCGATAGGTCCGCAAGCATGTCCGTGCGTGGTCTTGATCATGTCGTTGCGCGGGCGTAGCTTGGAGAAGCCGAACCCGATTCCACCTCCCCACTTCTCGATCATTGCGGCGTCGTGGGCCACCTCCATAATCGACTCCATATTGTCATTCGGCGTAACGACGAAGCACGCCGAAAGACAACCCCTGCCCGTGCCCGCGTTCACGAGCGTGGGCGAGTTGGGGAGGAATTTCAGGGAAGCCAGCAAGTCGTAGAACCTGTTTTCCCATATTGTCTGCACAGGCTCGCTCTCGCCTTGAGCGACCGCTCCTGCCACTCGGCGGAATAGCTCAACGGCAGTCTCTGTCGGGTTGCCGTCCTCGTCCTTGCGCAGGTAGCGCTGTTCAAGGATGACGCGAGCGTTTTCAGATAGTGCGAGACCGTCTGCAGCCGCGGAAGCCGGCTCGTCGGGAACCGAAGGCTCCCTCAGGGACTCGGCTATCCGGCTGCGTACCTCGCCAGGGGCTCCCTGAAGCAGACGTTCGACCTCACGGACCAGATCCAACTGAGTCCCGTCTGGGTATGACCCGCCTTGCTCTTGGTCTACATACATTCTTGTCTCCTACGAATATCGTTCAGTATGAGTCGGTGAACAGGACTTATGGTTCTGTGAGCACAAGCCAATCAGCAATGTGGCCCGGCGTCGCCTTCTAGAACAATCTTCACTTGATATCTAGTGACTATTGTCAGGTCAGGCACGGTATGTGACAGCACTATGAACTCCGGCAAATAGGTTCCCCGTTAGGGAAAACGAGAGTCAGCACATATCGGTATCTTCTGTACCCGAAACTCTTGGATTCTGCATAAGCCCTCACCCGTAGCCCTCCAAGTCGGATGTCTTCTATCCCAGATTCAATACGCCCTGACTGATTAGCATTCATGGCGCTGGCCAAACGTAAGGTGCCGCCCCGTGGTATGAAATACTGCGACTTACCATCCGATCTCTGTGTATTCTGATAAGACCAGCGTATCCTTAGCTTAGAACCTGACCGCCCATACTTGTTTTCAGAGACAATCAAGACACAGGGTTCTTTGATAACGTCTACGAAGCGTAGGGCAGTCGCCTGAATCGAAGTAAGGAAAATATGGGCTAGCTTTGTAATAGTTCGTATTCTTGGCTCTTCCAAGAAAGCCAGTCTGCTGAACGTGGGATCCGGCATTAACAGAAGGGCTGCCATAGCTTCGCACTTCCTTTCCAAATCATTACTTGCAGCAACGGGAGTGCGGCGCATGGCACTGTTCTCCGCAGGATTTAGCAGCATATGGGCCAATTCATGGGCACAAGAAAATCTCTGTCTTTCAAGGTCAAGTTCCCTGTTTACAAATATTCTGAACTGTCCGTTCGTGGGCACCAGCATTCCAGCGGCCGGAATGTCACTTTCTGTGACTGATGTCACTCCCACGGCTTTGGCAACCCTTGCTATGTCAACAGGAATCTCCTCGTTCAAAAGCCTAGTCAGCCCACGTTTAACTATGAATTGCCCTAGGTCTTCGGTTGGTTCCTGACCGTAATTCTCGGTCATTTCAGCCACTTCTCCATCCGAGTGAGCTTTATTTCACACTTCACGCCTTCTGATGGGGCTATTCCTTAATCTGGTACATTCCAGTTTTGCCCACAGTGACATCTGGAGGTTGTAAGATTCTTTGTCGGCCGATGGCAAAACCAGCATTCGTCGACAAAAGTCACGCGAATGTGAGTCCGCGAGGGTTTGTCAACGGTCCGTTCGAGTTGCGTTGAGCTGTCAAACAACAAAGCAAGCCCCTCGAGACTGTGGAAACTCGTCTGTTCAATCTGAAACAGTGTACCTTGGCTTAGATCTCTCGCAATGTTCCCGAGAACAGAGTCCCAGAAGTCAACATCGAAAATACCGACGGTCTGCGTCCTGAAGGATTCGGCGCTCTCGACATCTGAGCACGCAATTTCAGCTAAGCGAGTGATTTCACGCAAGTGAAGATCAAAGCGATTGACGATTCGAACAAATGCTTCTCTCGCGGCCTCCCCCACTTTCTCCGAATCAGGCAGTTTAGCCCTCATTATAGAACGTTTGAGCTTATCTGACAATCCGTGCACTAGGACCCTTACAACATCCCTCTCCACTTCGCCAAATGGTCTACCTTCACACACACTCCTCAGATATTCGATTGAGTACTTGTCACCGAGGTGGTCCGCCAAGTGTTCAGGAGACCATCCCAATAGATCAAGAGCGAACTCAAGGCTGTCAACGAAATTCTCGCGCTTTACCATGCTACCCCCTATCAAAGATCGCCAAGGTTCCCGCCAATTGCTGGGAATCTTAATCAACATAATTCAACGTGCTTATCTACGGGACCCAAACGCGACGTTCCAAGGAAAGCACTAAAGAATCTGTCTTTTGTGCCTAGGGCGACGTGGGTTCCTAGTCGGAATCAACGAGTCGTCTTCAATTAAGTCGATCTGGTCTGGGTGGACCCCGTTCTCAGAGGACTTTGGTTGAAGCAGGGCGTCTATTGCCTCTTTGAAGGACTCAATGTCCCTGAAGTCTCGATACACGCTGGCGAACCTGATCCAAGCAACGCGATCTAAGTCGCTTAGCCGCTCCATTACCAGCTCGCCGACAGCTCGAGAGGTGAACTCGGCCCTCCCCGATTCACCCAGCAGCCGTTCGATTTCATCAACAACCTTGTCGATGCTGCCCACGGGCAGTGGACGCTTGGCGCAGGCCTTGGTCAGGCTGGAGAACAACTTTTCGCGCTGGAACTCTTCCCTGCGACCGTCGCGCTTGACGACCATCATGGTGCGCATCTGTACGTACTCATAGGTCGTAAAGCGCTGCTGACATCCCTGGCATTCACGACGACGACGAATGCCATCGGCTGCGTCGCGCGAGTCGATCACCTTTGAGTCCGTATTGCCACAGTAGGGACAGCGCATTTTCAGTTTGTACTTTGTTTAAATGTTGTCTTTGATTTGTTCCAATAACCACAATCTGTTGGGTTAACCTGGTAAGTTTACACCATATGTAGGGTTTGTCAAATGCCTTTCCACACAGCGAAAGCATGCGATATGGACAGATTGACGGCGAGGACAGCTTGCGAAAACCGAGACTGAGTTACGGATCCGGAGCGATTCTGCGTTTAAGAATTCCGGAGGTAGATTAGAAACAATCAGAGAACTTACGCCAGCCTGGTTCCAGTGAGGAGCGGCCCTGGTGGAGGTATTTTTGCAACCTACTCCAGATCCAACGCAGGGCCAGTGCAAAGTCGCTCGCGCCTGTGACGGCCCGGCCCGTGCGCAATCTGGATTCCGGCCTACGCCGGAATGACGGACGTGATTCATGGAGTTTGCACAAGCCCTGAGATCCAAAGCCGACGAGGTTAGAAATACGCAGCCTGAACGCAGGGAGGCGACGTTCCAAACTGCGCCAGAAACACAAAGGCCGGGAGCTGTGCCCCACTAGCTCCCGGCCTTGAGTTTAGTTCGATTGAGAAGTTTAGAGTCCGCTGTTACGTGCGCGCGAGTATCTTCTCAGGAACGGCGGCAGGTCAAGGTCGCGGTCGCCACCGCTTTCGAGGGCCTCAGACAGCATTCGATCTATCTGGGCCTCACGCTCATCGACTGTGTTCTCGGTAGGGAATCCAGTGGCAATTATCGTGAGTTTGATCTCGTTCTCCATCTTGAGATCAGTCACCATGCCGAAGATGATGTTCGCATCGGGATCGACCACACGCTTGATCACTTCGGCCGCCTCGTGGAGCTCATTGAGCTTGAGGTCGCTGCCGCCAGTGATGTTGAAGAGGATGCCTCGCGCTCCCTCAATCGACACGTCAAGCAGTGGGTTGGTTATTGCATGTTGTGCCGCCTCGCGTGCGCGGTGCTCGCCCATGCCCCAGCCGATGGACATCCATGCGGGACCGGACTCGCGCATGATCGCGTTGACATCGGCAAAGTCAACATTGATGTCGCCGGCAACGGTAACGAGCTCGGCGATGGACTGGACTCCCATTCTGAGGACATCGTCGGCCATTCTGAATGCATTCTCGGCGGTTATCTCGTCCTCGGCGATCACGTGCAGTCGCTCGTTCGGAATCACGAGCAGAGTATCGACGTACTCGCTGAGGCGGTTGATGCCAGTTTCAGCCACTTTCATTCGGCGCAGGCCCTCGAAGTCGAAGGGCTTGGTGACTACCGCGACAGTGAGCGCCCCGGTCTCCTTGGCGATCTGTGCGAGCGTCGGGGCCGCCCCGGTGCCGGTGCCGCCGCCCATACCCGCCGCGATGAACACCATGTCCGAGTCACGTATCACCTCGTACAGGTCTTCCCTGCTCTCCTCGGCCGACTTGGCGCCAAGCTCCGGCATTCCGCCTACACCCTTACCCTGGGTGAGTTGATCGCCGATCCTGATCTTCATCGGTACGTCGCTGCGGACGAGCGCCTGAGAGTCGGTGTTGACAACCATATAGTCCACACCAGGGATGCGCTCCCGGAACATTCTTGAGACAGCATTTGAGCCGCCGCCGCCTACACCTACGACCTTGATGCGGGCAATATTCTCATGCTCGCCTCGATAGGATGTCATTCTGTTCCCCCCAAAATTCTGGTTTGCTAGTGAGATCTACCTAGGTGACAGCCACTTGCGCAGCCGCGAACTGAAGGTCCTTTCAGGAACTTCAAGCCTGCGGTCGCTAGGTTCAGATTCGATGCTCCCGTGTCCCGCGGGCTGCTTGAGCGCCCATCTCAGTAGTCCGACGCTTGTCGCGAACTCCGGACCACGCAGCGCCTCCGGCACGTCGAGGCTCGGGTCCGCACCACCAACGCGGAGGTTTGAAGTGAGCTGTCGCCTGAATAGCTCGTCGATGCCGGGCAACTGTGAACTCCCACCAGTGAGGACGACATTAGCAGAGCGCGGGTCTTGGATTCCAGCTTCGACCAATTTCAGCCTAATCATACGAGCCAGCTCAGATGCCCGCTCGCGCATGAGCTGGGCGAGCTCTCGTAGCGCGACGCGACGCTGACGCACGCGACCAGGTACCGGCAGCACGATTTCGTCGGCTGCTTTGAATATCGTTGTGTCAGTGTTGCCATGTTCTAGCTTCGCCGCCTCGGCCGCCGTGTAGTCCGTCCCGTAAGTGACACAGATGTCATTGGTGAATTGGAATCCTCCTACGGGGATGATTGCAGTCAACTCAATGGCGCCCCTCTCGAATACGATGACGTCGGACGTGCCCCCTCCAATGTCCACGAGAACAGCGCCCTCGTAGCGCTCACGCTCGGTTAGAACGGCCTCTGCGCTCGCGACAGGTTCCAGCACGAGGGCTTCAACCTTAAGCCCCGATTTCTCGACCGCGCCCGTGAGATTTCGTATTAAGGAAACGTCCGCAGATACTACGTGACTTTCGACTTCCAGCTTTCGGGTGTGCATTCCGAGAGGGTCCCGGATACCGCTCTGGCCGTCCAAAATATAGTTTCTCGGCAGCGCATGAATGATCTGGCGTCCAGGCCTGGCGCCTGCTTTTGCGACCGCGTAGGGTACGCGAACCAAGTCGTCGCGTGTTATCACTCCTCGTGTGGCGGCCCAGTCGATCAGGTCGGAACGGCTGTGGAATGATACGTGCGAACCGGTAACACCGACGTAGGCGGACTTGACCGTCATTGCTGCCTGGCGTGCTGCGTCCTGAATGCACGTCCGCACGGCTTCCGTAGCGTCGGGCATGTCCGTAACGACGCCCCTTGCGAGGCCTCGGGAGGGAACGACACTGAACGAGACGACGCGGAACTGCTCATCACCCATCCGGCGCGCGACAATGGTGCAGACTTTCGTCGTGCCCACGTCGACCGCAACCAAAACATCAGGGTCTTGCGTCATGGCGTGCTCTCCGGAGTGCTCCCAAATTGATTCTCAGAACGTGTTTTCATGTGTAACTAAGCGGAATTTTGCTCACAGCTACTAGAGTTTCTGGGCCACGCGCATCCTGGCGCTTCGTGCGCGAGGATTGCTCCGCACCTCAGTGATACTGGGTTTGATCACCCTGGCGTTAATCGGCCTCAGGCTCGGAGACTTGTCGCACTGGCATTCGGGCAACAACGGCGGGCAGACGCAGGATGAAGCCGAGTCCCTGACGAAGTTCTTGACCACGCGATCTTCCGCTGAGTGATAGCTGATCACAACGAGCCTGCCGCCCCTGGCTAGAGTTTTTACAGCACCCGACAGGCCACTCTCCAAGTTCGTTATTTCCGAGTTTACTGCCATTCTCAAGGCCTGGAAGGTGCGAGTAGCCGGATGATTGCGACTCTCAACCGGCCAGTTGAGGGATTTTGAAACAATGTCGGCAAGCTCGCGGGTGGTCTCGATTCTGCGGTTGTTTACAATTCCCCTGGCAACCCTACGGGCACGCGGCTCGCCGCCAAAAGCGCTGATAATATGTTCCAACCGTGACTGGGGCCAGTGGTTCACGATTTCGTACGCCGTCAATTCGCTCTCAGGGTCGAATCTCATATCGAGTTCGGCGTCGAATCGAAAGCTGAACCCGCGTTCGGGAGTATCGAGCTGGGCTGAAGACACACCGAGGTCAAACAATACGCCTGCACAGTTCTGAGTGGAACGCTGCTCAGCGATGTCCGCAATATCTGCGAAGTTGCCATGATGTATTGTGAGCCGATCAGACCAACGTTCCAATCGTTGTTCCGCCCTGCTCAGTGCTTCGGCGTCCAGGTCTATCCCAAGAAGCTGTCCTCCCCGGACAGACCGTAGTATCGCTTCGGCATGACCGCCATCTCCGAGATTGCAGTCGATATACTCCCCTCCAACAGTCCTCGGAAGGGCCATCAGCACCTCAGACACCATAACGGGCAGGTGAGTTGAAGGTGGTTCTATCTGTGTGGCAAGACCGGCCATGTCTGTGTGGTCCTACGGATTGAGTTCTCCGCGATTGTGATCGATTTTGCTACCGCTGTACCGACATCGCTATCAGCAGACGATCGCAGGGCAGCGCTCAACGCGGCAGAAAGTGTCGGCCTCTCCACTATGCCCCACGCGTAGAGAGCACGAACCGTAACCTTCTACCATGTTAACATAGCATCAGGCTCAAGAATCTCTGCCTGAAGGCGTTGATCTGTCCGACCCGCAGTCTTCTTGTAACAGGGCAAGTTTCCTACCGAAGCTAAAAGACGTGCAAGGGCTATTGGGGACTCTTCTAGAGTTCTTTGATAAGAGTATGGAAAATGTCAAAAAATAGGTTCAGTTTCGCAGTATTGACGATCAGTGACTCTGGCTCTCAGGGCGAGCGTGCGGACTCGAGCGGGGACACAATTGTAGAAATGATGACCGCGGTCGGATTCGAAATGGTTCAGCGCGCTATCGTTCCTGACGAACGAGACCAGATCATGGACCGGTTGCGCACATGGTGCGATTCCGGTGTGGCTGATGTTGTGGTCACAACAGGCGGTACCGGGCTTGGCCCAAGGGACGTAACCCCCGAGGCGACCCGTGCAGTGATCGACATCGAAGCGCCGGGGATTGCCGAAGCGATGCGTATGGAGACTCTGAAGAATACTCCGTTTGCGATGTTGAGTCGCGGAGTCGTGGGAGTACGCAACGGGTGTCTGATCGCAAATCTTCCGGGCAGTCCGACGGGTGTACGTGAGACACTTGAGGTCGCCCTACGGGCGATGCCTCATGCGCTGGAGATGATTCGGGGCTGGCGCACGCACCCGAATCCATAGCGACCACAGATGCGTTTTCACGTCCTGACACTGTTCCCCGAGATGTTCGAGGGTCCGACCGGCTACGGCATCATGGCTCGCGCAATGAGCCGAGGGTTGGTTTCTATCGGCCTCCACAACATACGCGAGTTCACGCACGACAAGCACTCCACGGTTGACGACTATCCGTATAGTGGCGGCCCAGGCATGGTAATGAAACCTGAGCCCCTGTTCGAAGCCGTCGAGAGCGTCAGACAAACCGAGAACGTGTCCAAGTCTGCGCCTGTTGTTCTCCTGACTCCACAGGGCAGAGTGTTCAACCAGGGGATCGCTGAGGAGCTGGCAGAGTGTGACGAATTAGTATTGATATGCGGACGTTATGAGGGCTTCGACGAGCGAGTGAGGCAGCATCTGGCAACAGATGAACTGAGCGTAGGCGACTACGTCCTCGCCGGCGGCGAGCTCGCAGCGATGGTAGTAATCGAGGCTGTCTCTCGGTTGGTGCCCGGTGTGGTCGGTTCACCACTGTCTCCGGCGAACGACTCGTTCACTACTGGACTACTTCAGCATCCTCTTTACACAAGGCCTACCCTGTTCCGCGACATGCAAGTGCCTGAAATTCTGCTGTCTGGCAATCATGCTGAGGTGGCGTGCTGGCAGCGTAGGGAGTCCCTCCGACGTACCTTGGCACGTCGTCCAGACTTGTTGGACCGGCTTCCCCCGAGCCAGTTGTCTGAGGACGACAGGTGTTTCCTGAGAGCGCTACGCGACGAGTAGAGTCGGAGCTCGAGTAGCTTACAAGGTCCTCTCCTCCACACTTCGGTTCGTCTGGTATGTGTGGCTTGAGATATAATCCACTATCCAAGCTGAGAGGAGAACGAATGAAAGGCAAGGATTTTCTCTGGCTGGCAGACCTCGAATCAGAAGAGATCGGGCAGATGGTCCGCAAGGCGCGCACCATGAAAGAGGGTTCAACTCCTCGAGTCATGGAAGGCAAGGTCGCCGTCCTTCTATTCGAAAAGCCATCGCTGCGCACCCGAGTGAGTTTCGAGGTGGGTATCAAGCAAATGGGGGGAGACTGCATCTACCTGAGCGGTAGCGACGTCGGACTGGGCACGCGAGAGCCATCAGAAGATGTAGCGCGAGTGCTCGACAGACTGGTTGACGTGATTGTCGCCAGAGTCTTCTCACATCGCAATCTGGAGATACTTGCCGAGTACTCTACTATTCCGGTAGTAAACGCCCTGTCCGACTTGGCACACCCATGCCAGGCGGTTGGAGACCTTCTAAGTATGAACGAGCACAAGGGCGACCTGACAGGGTTGAACGTGGCCTATGTCGGAGATGGAAACAACATCGCGTCGAGTCTGGCAATAGCTTGCGCATCGGTTGGCGCCAACTTCAAGATCGCGTCGCCGCCCGCCTACAAGGTTCCAGACTTGCCTTGGAGCGTCGCTGAGCAACGATCGTCAGAGACCGAGACGATTCTGGAGTGGACGGAGTCGCCGGAGGCAGCGGTGGAGGGCGCCGACGTTGTCTACACTGACGTGTGGATCAGCATGGGAGACGAGGCGGAGGCAGACGAGCGGCGGGAGATCTTCACTACATACCAAGTCAATAGCGACCTAATGGACCGAGCTGACAGTGCAGCTGTCTTCATGCACGACATGCCGGCCCACAGGGGTGAGGAGATCGCCGAGAATATGCTTGAGCATCCCCAGTCGATCGTCTTTCACCAGGCCGAGAACAGGCTTCACGCACAAAAGGCCATCTTGGCGGAACTGCTTTCGAGGTAACACTACCCTTCCCCACAGAGAGAAGTGCGAAACGCAATATCAATCAGTTTCGTCACTCCCGCAAATGCGGAAATGACGGGTGAGGCTCAGAGTTTGCACTTGCCTCTCCAATGTTCGCTAGGCCACAGGCAGGTATTAGGAGGCACCTTCAACCTGAGCCTGTCACTTCAAGCTACAGGTTGAGTACCCGCCTGGCGTTCTCCAGCAGTACTTTCGGACGGACATCATCGCGTATGTCCAATTGGTCGAATCCCGAAAGCCAGCGGTCTGGAGGCAGGTACGGGAAGTCGGAGCCGAAAAGGACCTTATCCTGCAATCTGGTGTTTGTCTCGGCAATCAGCGCCTCGGGTATGTATCTAGGAGCCCAGCCGGAGAGGTCGAGATAAACGTTCGGCTTATGAAGAGCAACGGCGATTTGCTCCTCAACCCAAGGCCAGGCGGGATGGGCCATGATGATCGTGAGCTCTGGGAAGTCGGCGGCGATGTCGTCAACATGCGGGATCGGAGCCGCGTACTTTAGCTTCATTCCACCTCCACCGGGCATGCCGACGCCGGCAGCGGCGAACCCAGAGTGGAGCAACAGCGGTACGCCCAGCTCAGCGCACTTCTCATACAGTGGATAGAACCGCGGGTCGCCAGGGAAGAAGGCTTGGTGAATCGGATGCAGTTTAAGGCCCCTGAGCCCAAGATCGTTAACGGCGCGATCCAGTTCATTGACTGCCCAACGGTCTTTCCAAGGGTCCACTGTCGCGAACCCAATGAATTGCTCTGGGTGCGCGTTAACGAGCTCAGCTACGTAGTCGTTGGTGTCCGGGCTGTCCCCTGTCGAGGTCTGAGCGTCTACGGAAAACACGACCCCAAATATGTCCCATTCTTTGTATCGAATCGCCAATTCTTCGGCGATCTGGGGTGGATCGCTGAGCCGAAAGAAACGCCTGAGACTTTCTTCGATTACCATTTCAGGCAGTCCAGGCTGCCTTGGTACATGTACGTGCATATCGATTGCACGCATATCGAGTGACGTCCTCAAAGTATGAGCACAGCATCAGGCTCAAATCTATGCAAGTCTATTCCTCTGACTGGGCACTAGATCGACGCCGGCGTCTGACAGGGGAAGGACCATCGCCCTCTGCCCAGAAATAGACGACGTTATCTTGCCGATTGAGTATTAGCGATTTGCCGAGCAAGTCTGCCGCTGTCGCCAAGCGGCGACGAATTCCGGCTGTAGTTTCGCCTTCATTGGCGGTAACTTTACCTGCCTGTCCAGGCTCGAGCCGTCTCAATGTGTCCACGTATTCGCGAAGGACCGCGCCACGCTTACCTGAAAGAGTCAGTTCGAGTTGCGCTTCGTTCAGTGGTACCAGTTCAAAAGTCGGCACGTTCTTGCTCCCTAGTTTGGCGAGATGAAGCCATCATAAGGCCGCACAATAACGATTGCAAACTGTCTACTGCACACCGTTTTCGAGAGAAAACAGAGACTGGGAAGTAGTCCACATCTTCAGCGACAATGGGACCGCAAAGACAACCTGCTATTCCTCAGACTCTTCAGCAAGACACGACACTGGGCACAACGTGTGCTTTTACACCTGTTTATGATGTTCAGAAACCAGTGACAATCTATCGTCTCAGAGTGCCTGTATTGGCGTGGCTATACGAACAGCTGGATGGATCAGGTAGTTACAGCGCCTCTTGATGCTGAAGAGACCAGCTTTGCGTACTTGCCCATTACGCCCGTTGTATGTCTAGGCTCGGGCGGCTGCCACTCATGCCGGCGACGTTCCATCTCCTCTTCTGATATGTTGACGTCGAGTGTGCGGCTTTCGACGTCCATGGTGATGGCATCGCCGTCTCGTACAAGCCCAATTGGGCCCCCGACTGCTGCTTCCGGCGCGACGTGACCGATTATCGGCCCCCTGGAAGCGCCTGAGAACCTACCATCGGTCATGAGCAGGATATCTTCGCCAATGCCCGTTCCCATCATCGCTCCCGTCACTGAGAGCATTTCCTGCATTCCGGGCCCGCCCCTGGGACCCTCGTAGCGGAGTACCAAGACATCACCGACCTGAATCTGCCCCGTTGTAACCGCCTCGAATGCCGCCCGCTCTCCATCGTAAACCCTGGCAGGGCCTTCGTGTTGAAGCCGACTGGTGCTTGACACCTTCATGACGCATCCCTCGGGGGCAAGGTTGCCCTTGAGAATGACGAGTCCTCCAGTGGGACTCTTGGCGTTGGGTATAGAGTAGATGACACGGTTGTCTGGCTCTAGATCGACCTCTGCAAGATTCTCGCCGACCGTCTTCCCCGTGATTGTCACGCAGTCTTCGTGGATGAGACCGGCCCTCGCAAGCTCCTTCATGACGACGGGCACGCCGCCAACCAGATCCATGTCGGACATGACGAAACGGCCACCAGGGCGAAGGTCAGTGATGTATGGAGTGGTACGACTCAGTGAGTCGAAGTCTTCGAGAGCAAGTTCAACGTCGGCCTCGTGAGCAATTGCCAGCAGATGTAGGGCAGCGTTGGTTGAGCCTCCCATTGCGAGCACAACCCGGATAGCGTTTTCGAACGCCTCACGAGTCATAATGTCGCGGGGTTTGAGATCTTTCTCCAGCAGACTGTATATGACCTTACCTGTATCAAACGCGACCTGATCGTTGCGTGGGTCTATCGCGGGAATCGACGCTGCTCCGGGTACCGACATTCCCATTGCTTCGATAGCCGATGACATCGTGTTAGCGGTGAACATGCCGGCGCACGCACCTTCACCAGGACACGCAACGCGTTCCATTCCGATTAGTTCGTCAAGGGTTATCTGTCCCTGAGAGTAGGCTCCGATGGCCTCAAACATGTCCTGAATGTTGATGTCTTCGCCGCGCCAGTTGCCCGGCATAATTGCTCCGCCGTAAACAAAGGCGGACGGAACGTTGCAGCGGGCCATAGCCATCATCGCGCCAGGCATGTTCTTATCGCAGGCAGCGACGACGACCAAGCCGTCCATGCTCTCTCCGAACGTTACGGTTTCAATGGAGTCCGCGATGACCTCGCGGCTCACCAGCGACGCCTTCATGCCTTCTGTGCCCATCGATATGCCGTCGCTAATGGTGATGGTGCCGAACATGAATGGAACGCTGTTGGCGGCCCACAGTCCCTCCTTCACCTTCTGCGCCTGCCGGTTGAGATGGACGTTGCAGGGAGTTACGTCAGAGGCTAGGTTGCCGACAGCGACGAACGGCTTGTCCATATCTTCGTCGCGAAGGCCGGTAGCACGTAACATGGCACGCGCGGCCGCCCGGTCGGCACCGTCGGTTACGACGCGACTCTTTTTCTTGAGGTCGACTTTGACTTCCGTGGTCATTGGAGGCCTCCATAGCTGGAATGACTGTGTGATTATAGTCTTGGTCAAGGGTCGGTGACCAGTAGTCATTGATCGATTGGGAAGGCTATAATGCGCGGCGGCGGACAGACGCGAGAGGGAACGGGATGTCGAGGCGCTTCTTCGGGCAGCAGATATCAGTTGAGCGAGATCCAGGGACCCGGGAACCGACGTCGTTCTCGTTCAAGGACGAGACTCACAATGTCGCCCGCATCATGACTTCCTGGCAAGACTATGGATTCCCGAGCGACGGTCGGAAGCATACGTGGCGTCAACGCTTTCACCGGAACTACTACAGGGTGAAGACACCCGAGGGTCGCCAGTTCGAAATCTACTATGATAGGGGTGTTTCAATGGACAGCCCCAAGTACATGCGTTGGTATGTGACAAGAGAGCTTTAGCACTTTGAGAATTCTGGTAACGAACGATGACAGCATAAACGCTCCCGGTCTCTGGACGCTGGCGGAGTCATTAGCCTCGGTCGGAGAAGTGTCTATCGTGGCTCCGGACCGGGACCAAAGTGGAATAGGTACAGCACGAACCCTACTCGATATCCTCCGTGTGAGCGAAGTCGAGACCAGAATTACGGGCGTTCCCGCTTACGCGGTGAGCGGGACGCCGGCTGACTGCGTAATCCTCGCGGTAGAGGCGATCTTCGATGAGCCGTTCGACCTGGTCGTTTCAGGAATCAACGAAGGGGCCAATCTCGGTCTGGACGTTCTGGATTCCGGAACCGTCGGAGGCGCCATGCGGGGCTATTTTCGAGGGATTCCCTCAATCGCGATGTCTGTCACCTCGGTCACCGGAGTTCTTTACGAGGCGGCGGCTCAGGTAGCGAAGAATCTGGCTCGAGCCGTTGCAGAGAACGGAAGTCGCCCTCTGCTATACAACGTGAACGTTCCTAACCTTGAAACCGAACGCCTGAAGGGAGTGCAGACTACATTTCTGGGACCTAAAGCGTATCTGGAGAGTGTTGAGACCGGCCACGACGGCCGACGTAAACACTACTGGATCCGCCATAACAAGCCCACCGGCAAGGACGTACCCGAAGGATGCGACGTGTGGGCAACACGTCGCGGGTGGGTCTCTATTACACCCATGGATCCAGGACTAATGTCGGGTGTCGGTCTGGCGGAGTTTTCAGGGTTGGCGGAGGGGGTTGCTGCCGGGATGGGGTTGGAGAGCGGCTAGCACAGGTCTGCCTCGATCAGCAGACTTGAACCCAAGTGAAGTGAGTCTATACAATTGTCCGACGTAACTCTCCGTACGTACTCGCACACGACGGCATTCTAGGATCCGAGCCAATGGAAGCCCACCAACTCGTAAAACTTCAGGCAAATGAGAACATCGACGACTTCACTCCGGGCGACACTGTCCAGGTTGGGGTTCGCGTAACCGAGGCCAACCGGACGCGGACGCAGGTGTTCGAGGGCGTGGTTATCAGGTCGCGCGGAACGGGCCCGGGAGCATCGTTCACCGTGCGGCGCGTCAGTTATGAGATTGGCGTCGAGCGTACCTTCATGTTGCATTCGCCGAACGTCGAGTACGTGAAGTTGGTCCGGCGTGGACGTGTGCGAAGGGCGCGGCTCTATTACCTGCGCGGCAGGTCCGGGCGCGCGGCCCGCATTCCCGAAGACCGTAGGGAACGAGCGCGGCGTTAGATAGCAAACCTAATCGCCATGAGTTCCTAGTCTTCGGAATCTCCCAGAGGCACGTCTCTCGTTAAACGCTGGGCCTGATAAGGTGGACGCAGTGAGATTTGCTGAAGTCGCCGTGGACGCCCCGACAGGCTCCTCGCGCACGTTCAGCTATTCCCTACCCGACGACATGCGTCTGGCCGCAGGCCAATTGGTGCGCGTGCCATTCGGGCCCAGAACCCTCCAGGGCATCGTGTTCGAGCTGACCGACTCGCCCCAGGTGCAAGAGACACGCCAGGTGTCCGAGGCCCTATTCGACGAGGCTATCGTCGATTCCACTCATCTCTCCCTTGCACTCTGGATTAGCGAATACTACCGATGCTCACTCTTCGAAGCGGTCGCCCCAATGCTTCCGCCGGGCAGCCGTGTGCAGACGAGAACCATGTTGTCCCTGACCCACGAGGTTAGCGACATCAAGTCGGTCGCCAACAGTGACAGACAGCTCCGCCTTCTGGAGACCATCGGACGAGAAGGTCGGGCCGACGTCGAAGCCTTAGTATCAACTTTGGGCGAGTGGGTGAGGATGACGATCGGACCACTCGTATCCCGGGGTGTGCTGGAGCGCAGTTATCGTTCGGCCCGACGCACAGTTGGCCCCAGGTACGTAGAGTACGTTCGTGTTAGGACGAACGCCCTAAAAGAGATCCGTAAATGGCTGTCAGCCCCGGGGAACAGGGCCCATCGTCAGTCTGCGCTGATCGTGAGGCTGATAGAGTCCAATGGACTTATTCCAGCATCTCAGGCAAGAAGGGAATTCGGATCTTCTGCCGTAGTGGCTTTGGCAACCAGAGGATTCCTAGAGATCGAGCGGACTCAGGTGTTCCGCGATCCACTGGCGGACCGGGACTTTCAGCCCGAACCAGTCATCACGCTTTCCAGATCGCAACAGAGCGCGGTTTCCGCCGTTGTAGATGCACTCAGGGGCACCACTGACAATCCCAGAGTCGTGCTTATTCAGGGAGTCACTGGGAGCGGCAAGACTGAGGTCTATTTGTCGACAGTCGAAGAGTGCCTCGCCCTGGGTCGGCAAGCCATCGTGATGGTGCCGGAGATCGCTCTGACACCTCAGACGATCGAGAGATTCGCGGCCCGCTTTCCAGATCAGGTCGCCGTCCAGCACAGTGGACTAACGGACGGACAGCGACACGACCAGTGGTGGGCGATCCAAAGTGGGTCTCGCAATGTGGTGATCGGATCCAGAGGGGCCGTATTCGCCCCTGTATCGAATCCTGGGCTGATCGTGCTCGACGAAGAACACGAGTGGACCTACAAGCAACACGACGCAGTTCCGAGATACCACGCAAGGTCTGTTGCTGAACGACTGGGCAGCCTCTCAGGGGCAGTTACCCTCCTGGGGAGCGCATCACCTGACGTGGGCTCGTACTACCGTGGTCGTCGCGGAGAATGCGGCCTGCACGTTCTCCGTGATCGACTGGTGCGCGAACCTGACGGTTCCACTTCGGTCGTCCCTCTGCCTAGCGTTGAAATAGTCGATATGAGGCGAGAGCTGCGCGAGGGCAACAGGGAGATGTTTTCCCGTCGGATGCACACTGAATTAGAGTCGTGTCTAAACGCGGGAAGACAGGCGATCCTGTTTCTGAACCGCCGCGGGACGGCGACGCACTTGCAGTGCCGACACTGCGGTTCCAGCCTGTCGTGTCGCAGTTGCGATGTAGCCCTGACGTACCACAGACCCATACAGCGTCTGATCTGCCACTATTGCGGTCGACGGCGCAGAATGCCCGACAATTGCCCCGAGTGCCTGAGCTTCAGGTTGAGCCTGTACGGTATCGGGACCCAGTCGGTGGCTGCGGAGGTGGAGCGCGAATTCCCGCAGGCCCGGGTCCTGAGATGGGACCGGGACGCAACGCGACACGCGCGTGAATATGAGGGACTGCTCTCAGAGTTCAGAAGCGGCCATGCGGACGTGATAGTAGGGACCCAGATGATTGCGAAGGGGTTGCATCTGCCGGGAGTCACGCTGGTGGGCGTGGTTTTAGCAGACGTCGGACTGGGCATTCCAGACTATCGGGCTGGCGAGCGAACGTTCCAACTGCTGTGCCAAGTCGCGGGAAGGTCAGGGCGTGAGCACGAGTCTGGCCGTGCGATATTTCAGACATATCAGCCAGAGAACTATGCTATCAGGGCGGCGCAAGCGCAGGACTACGAGCTATTTTACATTGCCGAAATGCGATACCGGCGAGAGCAACGCAACCCTCCCTACTCAAGGTTGATTCGTCTGCTTTACAGCCACACCAACATCTCAACGGCGGAGTCCCGTGCGCGCGAGCTGGCTGACACACTCCGACTTGCTAAGTCGGAGACCGACCTTACAGATGTGGAGGTACTGGGGCCAACGCCACCCTACCCTTCAAGGCTACGAGGCAGATACCGGTGGCACGTAGTCCTGCGGGGACGGAATCCGAGGGCGCTGCTGGACATGGTAGAGATTCCCAGGGAATGGAGCGTGGACGTGGACCCAGTCGCGTTGACTTAACAATAATTGGGGCCGGAAGAGAAAGGGGCGGCCCATTTTCGGAGCCGCCCCTTTCTTAACTTATCCCTATGTGTGGAATCAGCGCTACAGGTTGAACTGCGGGTCCATGTAGTGCTTTTCCTTGGCATAGATCTGCAAGCGTCCGCGGGTGGAGTCGGTGACGATGATGCGATCCTCCGAGTCCACTGTCAGGCCCACCGGTCGCTCGAACAAGCCGAGAGTAGTGCGGTCCTTGACCCTACGGTATGCTTTCTGCGCGTCGGGGTTGGAGTTGATGACCTCAGCGGCCCACTTGCTGAACTCGACAGCGTCGCCGTACAGAGCCGTTATCACAGAGCCTTCGGCGTCGTATATCTGGATGCGCTTGTTGCCCCAGTCCGATACATAGACATCGCCCTCACTGTCAACTGCGATGCTTGCGGGATGGTCCAGATCCGCGCCATCTTCCGCTCCATCTCCACCAAATGTGACCAGGAGGTCGCCATTAGGCGAGAATTTCACGCCGCGGTTGTTGCCCCAGTCGGCGACGTACAAGTTGTCGTCACCATCCACTGCGATGCCCCAAGGCTGGTTGAGTTGGTCCTCACCCATGACCGCGAGGAGCTTACCGTCCTTTGCGAACTTCTGCACACGGTTGTTGTGCGCGTCAACCACGAGTAGGTTATCTTCGCTGTCGAACGCCAGCCCGGACGGACCGTTCAACTGGCCCTCGCCGGAGCCCGACTCTCCCCACTGGGCTGTGGGCTCTCCGTCTTCGTTGAAGACGTGAATCCGGTCCTCGTGTTCATCTGAGCAGTACAGACTACCTTCGGAGTCCAGCGCGATGCAGGTGGGCCACATCATCTGTCTGCGCCCGAAGTCACCGATGAACTGCTCGTCGATGGTCAACTTGCCTATGCGCTTGTTCTCAGCGACGACGCCGCCAGCACCATCATTGCCGCGGCTGATGACGTATAGGACGCCATCCGGTCCGGCGGCAACGTCAACGGGCTGGGTGAATCCGTTGCCCGCGGCGGCGTTTCTTCCAATGGCATGGCTGAAATTCCAAGTCCGTCCAGCCACGGTTGTAGTCAACATGATTCACTACCCCCAAACTAGTTACATGGTCGAGTTTATGGATTTCACCCTCCCGCCGTGAGCCTGACTGAGTCTTCGACCAGCGGAAAGAGGTGAGGGTTGAATGTAGACCGCTCACCCCTCTGCACCGGCGGGGGCCAGTGCAATGGGATGAGTGTCGATAACGTAGGTATTACGACCCGTTGGTCTGCAGGTATCTCGGTGCCTCGAAGTCACCGTTGACGATCGGAGCCGCCTCCATGTGGAGATGATCCTCAAGGATCGTCGTATAGAAGCCGCGGAAGTCCTGGTTAGGGACAAGGTCACCCTGCTCCAGAGCCTCTGGCCTGGTATCCGGGTACTCGGAGTACATCCCGCCCTTGACCCCTGGGCCAATGGCAAAGCCGACGCCGGCGGCGCCGTGGTCGGTGCCCGAGCCGTTGTCGCGCACACGGCGACCGAACTCGCTGAACATGATCATGACCACGTTCTCATCGGCATTGTGCTCGCGGAGGTCGTCCCAGAAGTCCTGCACGGCTTCGGACACGTCCTGCCACAGCTTGGCATGCGTGGTAGCCTGCGCCGCGTGGGTGTCGAACGAACCGTAGTCGCAGTAGAAGACGCGCGTGCCGACGTCCGCGGTGTGGATCTGGGCGATGTCACGCAGCTTATTGGCGATCGGGCTCGCACCGTACTCGACGGAAGACTCGTACTTGTCTGGAGCGACCTTCAGTATGTCGGCGCCCTTGAGGGCGTCGAGTCCGGTCTGGCCGAGATACTCCATCACCTGGCCCGTCCCTACGGCGGGCCCGTACATGTTGGCGAAGCGGCCTAGCATCTGCTCGCGCTGCTCCTGCTGCTCGATGCTGGTCAGTAGGCCGTAGGTGGAAAGGTCAGCGACGGAAGCAACCGAGACTCCGGGCGCGACGAGCGCCCTCGGGAGCCCCTGTCCGATGTTGACAGCTGTGACCGGGTTCTCGCCATTGGGGTCGATTTCACGCAGCGCGCGGCCGAGCCAACCTTCAGTCCCAACCTTGTCTGGCTCACATGTGTGCCAGATGTCCATCGAGCGGAAGTGCGACCGCGGCGAGTTGGCGTAGCCAACACCATGGATGATGGCCATGCTGCCGCTCTCGTAGATGTCCTTCATTGGACCCATCGCCGGGTGGAGGCCCAACCGGTCGTCCAGTTTCAGCACACGATCCTGCGGAATCTGCAGCGAGGGACGGCTATCGAAGTAGTGCTCGTCGTTGTATGGGATGACCGTGTTGAAGTAGTCGTTCCCGCCGGTCAGCTGGAGCACAACCAAGACCGGTGGCTTCCCATTTCCGTTGCCATTAGCAGCCATTGCATCATCTCCTCTGGCTCACTGGGCCTGCTTGGGAGGAGCGGCCCGTCAAAGAAGCGGCCGCCCGTTCCCGGTTCTGACTTTGCTTAACCGAACTGATATTCCCTGGTCGAGGAGATCAGTGCGAATGTCTGAGTTGCCCTTTCCGTGAATTCTTCCGAACCCACCGCGATCTCTTCACCGCTAGCAGAGACGTGCGAGACCAGTTCATCGTGGGTCCTCTGATCTACGTCGAGCGGCCCCATGATGTCCAGGCAGCGATCTACAAGCTCGCCGGCGGACATGGACGCGCCGTTGGAGCCAACGTAGTCGACCATGGACCGGACGCCGGGAAGGTCGGAATTGCTCACGCGGTCAGCGACGAAGTTGACGCGCTTGACGAGTGAACCGCTGTTGACCCACTCACGGCCAGTGTGCCAGCCTTCTACGCTCGGCGGATCCAGGATGTCCTGGCCCATGTAGCCCGGCTCCTTGCCGAGCGCTTCTAGGCGAGGATCTGGGCCTGTCATGTCCTTGGTCAGGCGGAGAGTACCCACAACAACCTCTGTGGGGCTCTTTACCTTCTGGTACTGGGACTCCTTGAAGTAGTCCGAGTTGAACATCTCGCGGAGCACCGGCTTAATCTCGTAGTTGTTATCAATGAGTGTCTTCGACAGCGACTCAATCGCCTCGGGGTTGCGCGGAGGCTCTATGTTCCACGCAGGGACCTGCGGCTCGTCGGCGACGAAGAAGTTGTACAGATGTCGTGTGATGAACCTGGGGCACGCATCCTGCTGCAGGATGATGTCGATGATATCCTCACCGTTCAAGTTGCCCGTGTGCCCGAGGAAGGTCTTCTCAGTCTGATCGTGATCCTCTGGACGGTAGCTGAACTTCCAGGGATGGCGCCCATATGGGTAGCGCGGCATCTTTGCGTCTATCGTCCATCCCGTGAAGGCCCGCGAGCACTCGAACACATCTGTCTCGGTGTAGTGGCCTACTCCGAGGCTAAACAGCTCGAGAAGTTCGCGCCCCCAGTTCTCATTGGGAGCGTGCTTGTGGTTCTCGTTGTTGTCCAGCCAGAAGATCATCGCCGGGTTCTTAGCGAGAGAGACGAGCAGGTCGCGATAGTTGGCCATGCCCAAGTCGCGGAACATGTCAATCTGCTCAAGCAGGTGGTTGCAGTTGTCCACCTTCGCATTCCCGGTCGCGAACACGTGATGCCAGAAGAGCGCCATCTTCTCTTCCATCGGTCGCTGGGTGGTGACCATCCAAAACAGCCAGTTGGCCTGCCCGGGGGCGGCCGCCCCTCCTGGCACCTCGGTGATGGGGTGATACCTGTACAGCGCGTACTCATCGACGGGGGGCTGGCTCTCTGGGTCAAGCAGTATTTCGACTGTCTGCTCGTACCCTATTTCGCAATAGCGCTCGGTCTCCTCACGGGTAGCGCCAAAACCGGCGCGACGCATCAGGTGAGACATCAGAGCAATATCTTCTCTCGTTGCCATCCGTGTCCTCCTTTCAACTCCATGCAGGATGTTCAGTCCTCCCCTGCAATTTCGATTCCGTTGTCAGTCAGAAGCTGCCGTTGTCTGCTCCTGACAGAGTGGACAGACTCCATAGTAGTCCGTGCGCTGGCGCACAAGGCGGTAGCCAGTGTGCTCGGAAAGCCTGTCGAGATAGTCTGCATCGGTACTTTCGCCGTCCATATCCTCTATGGACTCGCACGTTAGGCAAATAAGGTGAGGGTGGGACTCAGGGCGCCTGCCGTCATATCGATTCGCGGCCCCGCTGAATTCGAGTTCCAGGATCTGCCCCGCCTCCTTCAACAACTCGATGGTATTGTAGATTGTGGCAAGGCTGGTTGAGGGGTACCAGCGTCTCACTTCGGCGTGGAGTTCATTAACGCTGGGGTGACGATCATTGGAGGCAAGTGCTTGAAGCATCTTGTCCCTACGCCTTGTGATCGAGATGCCCTGATTCAGAAGCGCATCGCGCATCTCATCGATTCGTGCCCGAACCAGTAAATCCAACAGCGTCTCCCGATATGAATCGCCAATCACGCCGAGTTTATGAAATTCCTGCTAGTCTGGAATGATTCCAAAATCGCCGTTGGCGCGTACGATAATAGAGCGCGGGTACGTTGTCAAGCGGTGAAAACGGCCCTGCCGGGCCTCGCTACCTGCAGGGAAGGGCAGAAACGCGCACACGAAACCTCCTGCGCCGGTTCGAAGGTATCGGAGATCTAGTCGACAAAGCCAAGGTTGTCGGGAGGCCAGTACTTCATCCAAGCCCGGCCGATGAGATTCTGCTCGGGAACCAATCCCCAGTCGCGAGAGTCGTTCGAGGACCGGCGGTTATCACCAAGCACGTAGTAGTGTCCCCCTTGGACGAATACCGGATCGTAGCTTCGTGTACTGGGATTAGTGATGAACGGCTCCTCTACATACTCCCCGTTGCGATACACATCCCCTCGCCTGATCTCGACGGTGTCTCCGGGAATGCCTATGACCCTCTTTACGAAGTCACGGGTAGGGTCGCCCGGAAAGTGGAAGATGACGACCTCTCCTCGCTCCGGCGGATGAAATGCGAACATCGAGCGTTCCGATCCGTTTTGAGACGCATGAACGAATGGGACGAAAGGGGCAACCTCGTCGAGTCCTACACGAGCGTAGATTATCTTGTTGACCAGCAGGTATTGGTCCTGCTGAAGGGTCGGCTTCATACTCGAGCCTTCCACCTTGAAATTCTGAACGCTGAACTCCATCAGCACGAACAGCAGCAAGGCCAGAAGGACCGTTTCAATCATCTCTTTGACTATTCGTCGCATAGCTGGGGGCTCTTTCTGATCGAGCAGTAGTTGATCTCTTGGCTATTCAACGTGTTTCGCGGGCACTGCGCAGTTACTATTATATGGTAGCTACGAATGACATATTCAGTAGCAACTACCTTTCAGGGCTGTGAGTAGGGAGCGAGGCACAATAGGCGGGCACGCGAACAGCTGTTATGAAGACGGTGTCCTGGTCTGCCTGGCCCAGGGTGGCGACCTGTGTGCCTTTAACCGGATCGTTTCACGATACCAGAACCAGGTGGTGAACCTCGCAGCACGTATGCTGGGCAGCCGAGCGCAGGCAGAAGACGTTGCACAGGACACCTTCATTTCCGCCTACCGTTCACTAGGCCGCTTCCGGGGCGGCAACTTGAGGTCCTGGCTACTGCGAATCGCGGCCAATGGCAGCCGGGACGAACTGCGAAGACGACGGCGCAGATCGGAGAGTTCGCTGGAGGAGACATTCGAGAATCCGTCGTTCCAGCCAGTCTCCGTAGAAGTGTCGCCCGACGAGGCTGCCCAGCGCGGCGAACTCAACGCCGAAATCCAGCGGGCCATCCTCACTCTTTCCTTCGACCAAAGAACGGCGCTAGTTCTTGTCGATGTTCAAGGACTGAGCTATGGAGAAGCCTCCGAGGCTATGGCCGTGTCGGTCGGAACCGTCAAGTCTCGGCTGAGCCGCGCGAGGTCGAGGGTCAGGGACGCGCTGATGGAACGTCGGGAACTCCTTGGCGACTGGCTTCGTCTTGATGACTAGAGGGACTAACTCAACTTGATAGAACTGTTCGACAAGTTTAGACACGGGAAGCTGCGGGAGCTGCTATCTTCGTACATTGACGACGAGGTAAGCGACTCCGAGCGTCGTCGCGTGGAGAGGCACCTGCCTACGTGCGAGGAGTGTCGCCAGGAGCTTGAGTCACTTAGGGTGACCGTGACGGCCCTAAGGCAGTTGCCGGAGATCCAGACGGCCCGCTCGTTCGCGATTACGGCGGAGCCGCAGCCTATGAGGGACGGCCTTGGTTGGGTGCTGGGCGTCAGATTAGCTGCGTCAGCCGCCGCAGTAGTGCTGGTCGGGCTCATTCTCGCTGACGTAACAGGACTTCTGGTTCAGACAGACTTACCCGAGTGGACGAGGCAGTCTGACAGGGCTCAGTCGGAGGCACCAGCGCAACCGGCGGCACCTGCACCAGCAGCGTTTGCTCCCACAGCTGCGCCGGCACCCGGAGCTCAAGCGGCTCCTGCGCGACCTCAGGCCGCAATCCCTGCGGCCCCCGCTGCAGCCGCAGCCCCAGTTGCTACCGCGGCTCCTGCCGAACCTCCAGCCGCGCCTGCCCTTGCACCAGCGCCAACAATGGCCCCTGCGGCGGCAGCAATGATGGCTGATAGTGAGCCGACCCAAGTTCCAACTCCTGAGCCATCTATGGAATCGCAGGACGAAGTTGCCGAACCGAGCCTCAAAGCGGCGCGAGAAGCGGTTTCCGCCGCCTCAGCGATGGTGGCCACCTCGTCGCCAGAATCCGTGCCTGAGAAGACTGCGAGCGGGCCTGACGCAGTGTCTCATACGGGGACGGCTACTCCTTCTCCAACACCCATGTCGACAGTGACCGCAACACCGACGCCTGTGCCGCTCGATACGCCGACTCCAACGACAACACCGACACCCACTGTCACGTCGACGCCAACACCTGTTCCAACAAACACGCCGACACCAAGACCGAGTCCAATTCCTACAGTTGCCGCGACAGTGTCGCCGACACAGCCGCCCCTCGATGAGTTGGACTCGACTAGAGAAGAGCCGATGGGGCGACCTGCTTTCCCACTTCTGCAAATCGAGATAGTGCTTGGAGTTCTGCTCGTCGCCCTAATCAGCATTCTCTTCTGGGCGTCTCGGAGGCACCGGTAGAGTTGCACTCTAACTCCTTTGGCGCTCCGCACTCTGCAAGTAGCGCACTTCGGTGTCTGACCATTGGAACAGACGCAGTACTTAGATCGTCTATACAATTAAGGGCCTCACCACTGTGACGGCTCACACAATCGGAACAAGGGTCTTTCAAAAATTGGAGGTCAACCGATGAAGAAGTTCTGGACCAAGGTGGCATTAGCAGGGACCGCTGTCCTGCTGATATTGGTGGCAGTTGGATGTGTGCTCGAAAGCGAAGCGGCGACTCACGAGCCGGAAACGAAGTCAGAAGAGCCGGCGCCGTCCTCCCTGGGCGTGGTCACAGCCGCAACCGCTGCTACCGGCGCCCCAATGTCCCAGTCTCCCGCCCTGTTCGATAACGTCGCTGCCGGCGAGGCAGGGATATGGGTCACAGGGACGGGGCAGATCACGATGGAACCGGACCTTGCGATTCTGAACTTGGGAGTAGAAACCATTGAGATGACCGTGGCAGAAGCAAACAGCGCAGCCGCGACAGCGATGGACGCCATCATGCAGTCGCTCATGGAGAACGAAGTTGAGGAGCGGGACATACAGACTCATAACTTCAACGTACGGCCGCAGTACGAGTGGATCGAGGTCGAAGAGAATGGAAGGAGGTCCAATCGGCGGGAACTTGTGGGGTACGAGGTTACTAACAGCCTGACCGCAAAAATAAGGGACCTGGACTCAGTTGGGGACGTGATCGACCAGGTCATTGCGGCAGGGGGAGATGCAACACGTTTCAACGGCCTTAGATTCACGGTAGAAGACAATTCAGAGCTAATGTCGGAACTTCGTGAGAAGGCTGTCATGGACGCGATGGAAAAGGCACAGCAGATCGCCGATGTCGCAGGGGTCGGACTAGGCAGTCTGGGATACATAACCGATTCGCCAACCAGTGCCCGGAGTGTGGATCCGTACGCTCCACGCCTGGAAGCGGCATACGCACTCGCGGATCAGTCTGCAACCACCTCAATCAGCGGCGGTGAGCTTGAAGTCTCGCTTACAGTCCACGCGGCGTTTTCCATTCAGTAGTGGCAGCGTCAGACTGCGCCCGTCTCCAGGAAACCGGCGAAATCTGACACAGGCTACGCTTTCAGTGAGTGAGCCTGTTGTCTAAAGTTCGAGAATAGTCTAAGAACGGTTTAACCCGAGGTACGTCACACATGATCCTGAGCGATCGGTCCATCAGAGAGCAGATGGCGGACGGTCGAATTGTCATCGACCCGCTCGGCCCGAACGCTGTGCAGCCGGCGAGCGTGGACATCAGACTGGACAGCGAGATACTCGTCTTCCGCAACAACTGGCGAACTCACATTGACGTCATGAAGCCGGCGGACGATGTGGTCGAGAAAATCACGGTCGAAGAGGGGAGGCCATTCCTCCTGCATCCTGGTCAGTTCGCGCTCGGTAGCACGCTCGAGTCGGTGACCATTCCAGACGATATAGTCGCCCGGATCGAAGGGAAGAGCTCGCTCGCTCGCTACGGTCTGCTGATTCACTCTACCGCCGGTTTCGTCGATCCCGGCTGGCGAGGGAAACTGACACTTGAGTTTTCCAACGTCGGAATTCTGGGAATAACACTGCACAAGGGAATGAAGATCGGCCACATCTCATTCACAGAGTTAACCACTCCTGCGGATAACCCGTATGGATCGAGTAAGCTAGGGAGCAAGTACCAAGGACAAGGCGGCCCCGTGACCTCGCGATACTACTTGGACTACCAACTGCCGATGAACGGCGATGAATCCGCCTGACAAACTCGGTGCTCCACCGCGGTGGACGGGTCCATTCAGTAGCGCTGGTAGAGAGACGGTCATCAGTCCGCACATGGTCCGCGCGCTGGAGTTGGCCTGGGGCGCCGTCGGGTGGACGAGCCCGAACCCGCCGGTTGGCGCAGTAGTGGTCAAAGGGGGGCGCGTTGCTGGAGAGGGTAACACTCAGCCAGCGGGCGAAGCCCACGCTGAGGTCGTCGCACTGCGCCAAGCTGGCGACCACGCACAAGGGGCAGCGCTTTACGTCACACTGGAACCGTGTTCTCACCATGGACGCACCCCTCCGTGCACCGATGCGATTATCACGGCCGGCATCTCCGAGGTACACGCCTCGACCATTGACTCCAATCCCCGCGTGAGTGGGACGGGCCTCGATCGGCTCAGAGAAGCTGGAATCGCCGTGCACACAGGTGAGGGGAGGAATGAAGCCCAGGAATTGGCCGCGCCTCACGCCAAGTTCATCACAACGGGCAGGCCGCTGGTCACAGCGAAATTCGCAATGAGCCTGGACGGCAAAGTCGCGACCCGAACCGGAGACTCGAAGTGGATAACTTCGGAGAAGTCGCGCCGATATGTTCACGAGCTTCGGGCGCGATCGGATGCGATCTTAGCTGGAATCGGGACGGTGCTCGCAGACGACCCACAGCTCACGGCAAGGAGACCGGACGGCTCTCCCCTGCCCCGTCAGCCACTGCGCGTGATTGTGGATAGCAGCGGCCGGCTGCCGCTGAACTCTACTCTGCTCAGGCAGCCCGGCAGCACGCTAGTCGCAATGGCAGGAGAGTCGCCGACTGGGCGAGAACGTCTGGCATCGGCAGGCGCCGATGTCTTCCCTGCGACGGGAGTCGATGGGCGTGTAGACCTAACGAAACTTCTGGACGAACTGGGGCGACGGGGCGTAATCAGCGTTTTCGTCGAAGGCGGCGGCACGCTTCTTGGTTCGCTGCTCGACGCAGGGCTGGTAGATAGAGTCGTTGGTTTCGTCGCCCCTGTGATCATTGGGGGAGCCGCAGCACCATCTCCGGTAGGTGGCAATGGTGTGGAACTAATGGCTCAAGCGTTAAGACTAGTCGACATCCGTGTCGAGACTTTCGGTGACGACGTCGCCATTAGTGGCTGGTGTTCAGCAATAGGCGGGTAGCGCCCGAGGGTCAGAGGATGACTCCTCCGTCTTGTAGACGTGCAATGTCCTCCCAGGTGTATCCAAGCTCAAGTATGACCTCTTCAGTATGCTGGCCCAGTTCAGGCGCGACCGAGCGGATGGAGTGGGGAGTCTCACTGTAGCTAACAGGATGATTGGCGAGCTTGACCCGCCCTAGGTCCGGGTGATCGACTTCAGTGATGTAATCGTTCGCCACCACCTGCGGATCGTCCGGAAGCTCCGTAAGCGTCTGGACAGGCGCGAATATGAAATCGCCCGATCTCTCAAGAATTTCTGCCCATTCATCGTAGGTCTTCAGAGCAAAGATCCCATCCAAGACAGGAATCAGCTCGTGCCGGTTTTCGCCACGGGAGATAGTTTCAGCGAACCTGGGATCGTTTATGAGATCGTCGAGCCCGAGTGCGGAAGCAAAGGTGGGCCAGTACCGATCGGCCTGGAAATTGGCGAGCATCATCCAGCGTCCGTCCGCGCATTTGTAGTAGTTTGCGAGCGGGTTGTACGCATCGGTCCTGGGAGGGTTGTAAGTTAGGTTGATCTCGGAGTCGGGCTTGTGCTGCGTAAGTAGTCCCATGCTGACGGAAAGACCCTGAAGCCAGATGGAACTCGAGAGGTGCGATGTATCAACGCGTTGACCGGCGCCGTGGATTGAGCGGGCGACGAGGGCGGCCAGGATACCCCAGGCGAGCGTGATTCCACCAATCTGGTCTCCAACAACACCCTGGACTGGATAAGGATCGACGCCGTCTGGCCCAGTGGCATACATGAGCCCACTCCGCGCCTGCGCCGCGGAGTCCAGAGCAGGGCTTGAGGAATCAGGGCCGACAGGCCCGTATCCCGACCCCGATGCGTAGATCAAACTCGGGTTGATATCGCGCAAGGATTCATAGCCGAGACCTAGTCTTTCTGCGACGCCCTTACGAAAGTTCTGAATGAAAACGTCCGCATCGGCGACGAGCTTATGGACAATCTCGACGCCCTCGGTCTTCTTAAGATCCAGAGCGATACTGCGCTTGTTGCGGTGGTTAGCCTCGAAGTAGGCGTTGCGCCCGGCGGGCAGGCTCCTGTCCACACCCGATGCAGAGAAGACCGCTCTGCCCGGATCGCCGTCCAAGGACTCGATCTTTACAACGTCCGCGCCGAGGTCACCCAGCATGGTTGCGGCGACCGGGCCGAACTGCCAGATTGTCCAATCAACTACTTTGATGCCCTGAAGGGCGTGCGGTTTCTGCTCCATCAGGACGGCTCCCGCCATCTTAGTTCATTTCCAAAGGCCGGTAGATTTCTACGAGATACGAGCAGTGCTGTGAGCCTAAGCACGCCTCTCACTATATTCCCGAAAGCAGTGCCCTGGGCAATCATAAGATGTCGAAGCTCATAATCGAACTTTGGGATCAACATGAACACAGCCCCTATTTTCTATGGCGGCAGAGATCGAGCCGCTGTCGATAATCCGCTGTACCGCGGTGAATGGGTCCATCTCATCGGCTTGGACGCTGCACAGCAATTCAGAAGCTCGGCGGTCAGTTTCGACGACACGGTCCACGGCATCGGCGACAGCAACTTTCAACAGCCTCGTTACCTCCCGACTCGCCTGGTGCGACCTACGTACAGCGAGTTGGCCCGACCGGCGCATGGCGTCTATTCGCGCCGACGCCTCAGCATACAGTTCAGGGACACCGTTTCCTAGGTGAGCCTGCGTGTGCAACACTGGAGGCACTTTCTCAGGAGGCATCGGTTCAAGGGCGACCATAGAGCGAATGGCTGATGCAATCTGGCCGGCGCCGTCACGGTCGGACTTGTTGACCACGAATATGTCGGCGATCTCCAGCAGACCAGCCTTCATGGTCTGGACGGTGTCACCCGCTTCTGGTACGAGCACGACGATCGTGAGGTCTGCAACACCCATCACGTCAAGTTCCGTCTGTCCGACGCCCACGGTTTCTACCAGGATGACGTCCTTTCCTACGGCGTCCAGCAACTTTACGCCAGCCCGGCATACAGCGTTCAGTCCACCAGGCACGCCGCGAGTAGCGAGGCTGCGAATGAAGACTTCGGTGTCCTGGTGATGAGACTGCATCCTGATTCGGTCGCCGAGCACCGCACCGCCGGTGAACGGACTTGTAGGATCGACGGCAAGCACTCCCACCTTCTTGCCCTCGGAGCGTGCTGCGGCAGATAGACCGTCCACAATTGTGCTCTTGCCAGCCCCGGGTGGACCTGTGACACCAATCACGGATCCTCGACCGGCGGCGGGATACGCAAAACGCATGACCTCACGCAGGGTCGAAGCATCGCGTTCAATGAAGGTGAATAGACGGGCGAGGGAGCGGCGGTCGCCACTCAGGGCATGATCAAAGAGCTTCTCAATTGAGGGAGCAAATCGGGTAGGCACAAGAAGCTATCAGGCCGTGTCAATGGCCCTTACGAGATTGGCCATCCTGACGGCGGCCACCGCGGCGCCGTAGCCGTTATTGCCCTGCTTGCCGCCCGCACGGTTTATTGCCTGCTCCAGGGTATCGGTAGTCAGAACTCCGAAGATGACCGGAACGCCGGAAGAGACAGATGCATTGGCGATGCCTTTGGTGGCCTCGCCGGCTACAAAGTTGTAGTGGTCCGTTTCGCCTCTGATCACCGCGCCCAGACAGATGACCACGTCATGCTGCCCTGACTCTGCCAATTTCTTTGAGATAAGCGGGATCTCGAACGAGCCTGGAACGGAAGCAATAGTAACATCGTCGTCACTGACCCCGTGAGCCTCGAGTCCCGCCAAGGCGCCCTCCAGAAGCCGGGAAGTAATGAAGTCGTTAAATTCGGCCACGACTATGCCAACCCTAAGGCCTTCGCCATTCAGCGATCCGGAGACTCTGCGGCTCACTGGGCAGCCCCTGCGTTGAACTCTTCTTCCATCGGGTCCAGGCTATGCCCCAGTTTCTCCCGTTTAGCCTTCAGGTAACGACGATTCTCCTCGGTTACCTCAGCGAAAATACCCACCTGCTCCACTATCTCAAGCCCGAAACTCTCAAGGCCGACCCTCTTTTGCGGATTGTTTGTGAGAAGGCGCATCTTGTTAACGCCGAGGTCGAGTAGAATCTGCGCTCCCACCCCGTACTGGCGAGGGTCCGGTGCGAAACCGAGCGCTATGTTGGCCTCGACGGTGTCCATCCCGGCGTCCTGAAGCTCGTATGCCTTGAGCTTGTTGTGGATGCCTATTCCCCTTCCTTCCTGTCTCATATAGAGGAAAATGCCGGCCCCATCACGCTCGATGGCCTGGAGAGCGAGTTCCATCTGACCGCCACAGTCGCAGCGAACGCTCCCAAACACGTCGCCCGTTAGGCATTCGGAGTGAACACGCACAAGCACGGGCTTGTTCGCCGTTATCTCTCCCTTGACCAGCGCTATGTGCTCGTTCGGGTCCACCAGGCTCCTGTACGAGACTGCCAGAAACTCGCCGTGTTCGGTGGGAACCCTGGCCTGAGCCACGCGCTCGATCAGCTTCTCGTGCTCTCTCCTGAAGGTGATGATGTCCGCAACAGTGACGATCTTGATGTCGTGCTCTTGGGAGAACTTTTCAAGCGTGGGCAAGCGGGCCATGTTGCCGTCGTCAGCCATGATCTCGCAGATGACGCTGGCCGGGTACAGACCGGCCAATCGCGCGAGATCTACGGAAGCCTCAGTCTGCCCTGCTCGTTTGAGAACGCCACCCTCCATGTACCTGAGGGGAAAGATGTGACCCGGGCGTCCTAGATCCTCGGGCACGGTGTTCGGGTCGATGAGGGATTTGATTGTCGCAGCTCTATCAAAGGCTGAGATTCCGGTTGTCGCACCGTTTAGAACGTCAACCGATACGGTAAAAGCAGTGCCAAGTCGAGCGGTGTTCTCCTGCGTCATTAGCGGCAGTCTGAGGTCTTCGAGTCGATGCCCAAGCATCGGCATACAGATCAAGCCCCGGGCATGCGTCGCCATGAAGTTAACGTGCTGGGGAGTTACGGACTCCGCGGCCATTGCGAGGTCGCCTTCGTTTTCACGATCCTCGTCATCGCAGATGATTACCATCTTGCCGGCTCTGATGTCGGCTATTGCTTCCTCTACCCTAGCGAGGGGCATGTCGATACCTCCAGACGCTTGTCAGAGCTCGTCGGCAGTGTCCACGGGTAGCCGCGGTCCGGTTGCCAGACGTTCAACGTACTTGGCGATTATGTCAACCTCCAAGTTCACCAAATCGCCGGGTTTGCGGAGTGCAAAGACTGTATTCTCCCACGTGTACGGAACGATCGTCACCGAGAAGGTGCGATAGTCACAGTTTACTACCGTCAGACTCGTACCGTCCACAGCCACAAAGCCCTTCTCGACCACGTAGCGCATGATGCTGTCCTCTGCCTCGAACTTGAAGTTCCGGGCCTGCCCCTCCGGCACCACAGACAGCACTCTGCCTGTTCCATCCACATGTCCCTGAACGATATGCCCCCCGAATCGTCCATCCGAGCTCATTGGGCGTTCCAAATTAACCGGATCACCGGATTTCAGTTCTCCAAGGTTGGTGCGGCGCAGCGTTTCGGGCACCGTGTCGACGCTGAAGGCAGCCCCACTGATGTCGGTAACGGTAAGGCACGCACCGTTCACGCAGATGCTGTCTGACACCACCAAGTCGTCCATTACAACGGAGGCCCCGATGGAAAGTCCTGTGGTCGAGGTACCGGCCACGGTCCCAATTTCCTCAACAATTCCGGTAAACATCAATCTCTCCAGAAGTCATTCGGACTGCCGAGACAATGTTAAACGAGTCCAAGCACAATTGGAATCTACGCTAGCGCGCATATTGGGGTTGCAGTATGATTCTCGGCGCATAGACAAACGCAATACCCCATGGGAGATGCGCCTAATGAAGATTGTGGACTTAAAGCTTTGGGAGCTACGAGGAGTGATGGAGCACCCGGACCCGTTTTGGGAGGAGCGCCTAATCAGACCGGTAGATGTCTATCATGAGTTTAGGGAGCAAGGACCGGACTACACGACCAGCTTTGGAAACGGTCACTACAGCGTCCGCTCCATATTTCTGGAGATCCACACGGATGACGGGGTCGTTGGGCTCTCGGGACCATGCGGTCTGACGGAGGCCTTCATCATCGACACGTCATTGAAGCCGCTGTTGATTGGTCGCGATCCTTTGGCGATCGAGTTCCTCTGGGACCTCATGTACAGGTCCATGATTCACGGACGCAAGGGCGAAGCCATGATGGCGATCAGCGTTGTGGACTGCGGGCTGTGGGACTTGAAGGGAAAGGCGTTCAATCAACCTGTTTACAGGCTGTTAGGGGGGCCTACGCGAACCAGGTTCCCAGCGTATGCAAGCGCACTAGGCTTCTCGATTGAGCCAGAGGCGGCCGCCCAGCGCGCAGCTGCTTTTGCTGCAGAGGGGTTCGTTGCAACAAAGTGGTTCTTCAGGGACGGCCCCGCTGACGGGCACGACGGGGTCCGTCGAAATCTCCGTCTTGCCCGGACGCTCAGGGAAGCGGTTGGGGACGACGTGGACATCATGATGGACGCATGGAGCTCCTGGGACGTGCCTTACGCAGTTAGAATGGCGAAAGAGCTTGCCGCGTACAACATAAGATGGTTGGAAGAGCCGGTGATGGCAGACAAACTCGATAGCTATATCCAGATTCAGAGGAATTCGCCAATAGACATTTCCGGCGGTGAGCATGAATACACGCGATGGGGCTTCAGGTCGATCGTAGAAAACCGGGCGATGGACGTGCTGCAACCCGACATCTACTGGTGTGGAGGTCTAAGCGAGGCGGTGAAGATATGTGCACTGGCATCCGCATTCGATTTGCCGGTGGTGCCGCACGGTCATAGTTCCCACGCCACTGCACACCTGATCGCTTCGCAACCGCCGACAACGACGCCAATCCAGGAGTTCCTCGTCAAGTGGAACGCCATCCATCAATTCTTCCTGAAAAATCCTCTCAACCCGATCGACGGCATGATTACCGTTCCCGATGCTCCGGGCTTGGGACTCGAGCTAGACGATCTCAAGGTCGCCGCCGAACGGGAGATAACCTTCCGTGACTTCTAGTACGGTGAGACCAAGCTAGATGCGAATCACTGACGTAACTACAACGGTTCTCAGTTACCCGCACGCTGCTCCGATCCAGGATGCCACCATCCCAACTCCACCCTCCAGTTCGGGCGGTCGATCTCAACTCTTTGTACACATCCACACGGACGAGGGCGTCGAAGGCTTTGGACTGGGCCAGTCGAGTCCAGGCGTCCGCCAGGTCATTGAACACGGAATGAAAGACCTGCTTGTCGGGCAGGACCCGTTCAACATCGAAAAGCTGTGGAACGACATGTTCTGGCGCGTGCGCGGTTACGGACGTAAAGGAATCGCTTTCTGTGCGTTGTCGACTGTGGACATTGGTCTGTGGGACCTCAAAGCGAAGGCGTTGGGACTACCCCTTTACAAGCTCCTTGGCCCATTTCAGGAGTCAGTGCCGATCTACGGTTCCGGGGGCTGGACCAACTTCACAGTCGATGAACTGATCGGCGAGACCACAGAATGGGTCGAACAGGGCATAAAGCGTGTGAAGATCAAGGTTGGCAAGGACTTTGGCACATCGGAACGCGAGGACATAGAACGTGTTGCGGCTGTCCGCAGAGCGCTGGGCAACGACGTCGCCATCTACATCGACGCCAACAACGGCTACCACCCCAAGCAGGCCATCTACATGGCCAGGGAATTCGAGCAGTACCAAATAGGCTGGTTTGAGGAGCCTGTGCTCGCGGACGACATCGACGGACTCGCCAGAATCGCTGCCTCCACAACAATTCCGGTCGCAACAGGAGAACATGAGTACACGAAGTACGGGTTCAAGGAACTGATCTCACGGGGAGGAGCTGACATCGTCCAGCCTGACGTCGGCCGCGTCGGTGGAATCACCGAGTGGATGAAAGTAGCACACATGGCGCACGGTTTCAACCTGCCAGTGGCACCACATGGAGTGCAGCTGGTCCATCTACACCTCTGCTGCGCGACGCCCAATCTGAAGGTTGTCGAGTACCTGAAGGTCGCACACGAGGCCGACAAGATCTGGTATACCGAGTTCCCCGAGCATCAGAAGGGTATGTGGTCCCCATACCCGGACAAGCTCGGGTTAGGGTTGGAACTGAATCCCGAGTCGGTTGAGAAGTATTCGGTTTGAGGCCCAGCCGGTATTCCCCAGGTCGGTTGAACCTGCACCTGTGGGTTCAGGCTATGACAGCTTTTCGGTCATTGAGATCACACTAGCCGCAGCCTGATCCAGTAGTTCTGCAATTGACGAATCAGTTATGGCGCCGTCTGGCGTCATGAAGTTGGCGACTGTGGGCAGCAGCACGCGGGGCTGGTGGACCACGATGGCGCTTTCGGATTCCAGACTGTAGGTTGCGTGCATGTGCATCCGGGCGCATGCGGAGCGGCCTGGGCCGGTTCCGATGACGAAGAATACTTTCCCATCTAGAACGTTGTCGCCCCTGGAAGCCCACTCGAAGGCGTTCTTGAGCGCGCTGGTCATCGAGGAGTTGTACTCTGGACAAGCGACGACCACCGCGTCTGCATCTCGAATGGCTTGTCTCATCCTCTCGGCTTCAGGCAGGATGCCCTCTGCCGACTCGGTGTCCGGGTGGTACATCGGCACTCTATTGAGGTCGAAGATTTCTGTGATGGCTCCTTGCCTTTCGAAGACTTCCAATCCCCTGTTGAGTAGCTTGAGATTCCAGGACTCTCTTCTCAAACTTCCGCAGATTCCAAGTATCTTCATAAACCGGATTGCCTCTCTTTGGCTACTGGTGATATTTCCAGTATAGGGGACGAGAGAGACACACGTAGTCGAGAATTCAGGAACGAAGCAATGACGGTAGCCGCTTGAGATGCTCGACATCGCTCGCGGGAACGAAGTGATCAACATAGGGCATCGCTGCCTGTAGACCACGAGCCAGCGGTTGAAAGTCTTCGGTTCCAGCGAGGGGGTTCAGCCAGACCAGACTACGAACTCTCAGCCGCATTCTCGACATCTGGTGGGCCAGTTCTCTCGGCTCCCCCGTCTCCCAGCCGTCGCTCAAGAGAAAGACTGTAGTGAAGCGATCTTCGAGAAACTCGTAGGCCGTGTTTATTCGGCGCAGACTCTCACCGATGCGCGTGCCCCCAGACCAGTGGTTGACTGCGAGACCGACGCGATAGAGCGCTTCAGAGTAGCTGGGAACCGACAATTCACGAGTTACTCTCGTGACTGCCGTACTGAACACGAACGTCTCCACACGACGTGTGTGCTGTCCTACCGCGTAGGCAAGTTGGAGGAGAAGTCGCGCATACCTATCCATTGAGCCGCTCACGTCAAGTATCAACATGAGGCGCGGCGTCCTGGGCACTCGCCGAAGTCTGGGAAGTCGGATCAGATCGCCGCCTGTGCTGAGGCTGAGCCTCATGGCGCTTCGCAAGTCCGGCACGCCCTTGCGTCGGTCACGCCTGCGTCTGCGCCCCGGCCTGGATGCAAGCGCCCTCACCATTCGGGCCGCGATCCGCGAAAGCTCCGACAGGTCTTCACCAGCGAGCGCAGACAGATCGCGCTGAGCCGTCACGTGCTGACCGCTCGCCCCAGTACGGAGTAGCTGAATTACCGTATCTTTGGAGTCTGGATCATCTCCTGGCACGCCAAGACCTCGCGGCATCCGACCGACTGTTCGCGTCTGGCCGAAGTTTGCGGTCGGGTCGGCCTGTGTCTCAGGTCGCCTGGTGAGGGGCTCAAAGTTCCAGAACTGGCCAAACAGTCGGTCGAATACTGACAACTGCTCCTGACGAGACACGAGCAAAGACCTCAGCGACCAATAGATGCGGCCCTCAGTCATGATGTCCACGTGTCCAACGGCGCGGATCGCGTCGGCGGTCTCCTGTGGCCCAACAAGCATGCCATGCTCTCTTAGCACACGACAGAAGCGCGTCAGATGGGCTATAAAGTCGTAGTCTGCTATGGTGCCGTTCTGGCTCACAATAGCGATCCTGACTGATCTCCCGTTCCCTGCTCCGCCCAAACTCCTTGCTCGACGGCCGTGAGGAAATCGAACACAAGACGATTGAACAGGTCCGGCTCCTCGAGATTGATGGCGTGGCCGGACTGGGGGATCACCGCAAGACCTGATCTTGGGATGCAGCGCTTCATGAACACGCTGGTCTCAATACATGGGTCGTCCTCATCGCCCGTCATGATCAGCGTCGGGACGTCGAGTGCTTTCATCCGATCTTCAAGCGCGAAAATAGTCGGCCTGCGACCCTGAACTCCCGCGAACGTCAACGCTGATCCGAGTCCGGAGTGCTCCATCAAGCCTTGTCTGAATTCCTCGTAGCCCAACGGATCCTTGCGAAGGAGTTGGACTCGTGTGGGACTGTTCGAGTAGTCGTCCATGGACTCCATCCCGTATTCGCGCATCCCATCCGCCCTCTGGGTGACGTTCACGCGAAAGGCTTCCGGGTCGGTGGAACCTGCGCCGGTCCCGGCCACCACTAGCGAGCGCGCCATCTCTGGATATGTCAGACCGAAGTTGAGCGCGACGTTTCCTCCCATCGAAAGGCCCCCTATGTGGGCGAATTCGATTCCAAGGTGGTTGAGCAGCCCCTTGAGGTCATCAACGGAATGCTCCTGCGTATAGTCGTCTATTGAGTCTGGTACGTCCGACGGCGGATACCCCCGAGCGTTATACGTTATCACCGTGTAACGCCTGCTGAAGAATTGGACCTGCTGCTTCCACGATCTGTAGTCACCTGCGAACTCGTGACTCCATACCAGCGGGAAGCCTGAGCCGTGCTGCTCGTAGTAAAGATCGATGCCGTTTACCGGTGCTATGGGCATTGTGTAGCCTCCCTGTCGTTGTTTGATAACGCCTGGACGCACCCTACAGTCAATCACAACCCCGAATGACGCCGCAACCGACTTGCCCCGGTACAGATTGGCTCTGCTGTCGACTCAGCGCATTAGCCTGTTACGGTATAATTGCGACTAGCCGCATCAAGGACAGCACTGGGGAGCGTGTTTTGGCCAGAGTCCGCATAATGTACTGGAAGGAGATACCTGTCCAGGTGCAGGGGCAAGACGACTCAAGAACCGTGTCGCGGCCGCTTGACCCAAGGTTCCAAAAGGGAGTGGACGCCGTCGCCATGTTCGACGGTTCATCAGGTACCGACGACTACCTGCTGTCTTGGGAGTGGGGCGAGTTCCGCGAGGTGGAAGGGTCTGCGGAGTCTGCGGCTAACATGGCAGCTGAGTGGCTTAACTGTAGATTCCCAGATGACTTCGTCGCCCGGATTCGGGACGTTCAACGAGAGGGGCAGCGAGACCCAACACCGGGTGCAATTGACCATTGGGCAAACAGTGACACCGCGTAGTGTAAGGCAGGTTAAGGATGAATACTGACCCGCATGAAAAACAGGGCATTCTGGAGCGTCTAGCGAGTGGCGAGGTCCTGATCTCGGACGGGGCTACCGGAACCTACCTACAACAGAGAGGTCTGGAAGCCGGCGGCTGCCCTGAGGAGTTCAATGCCAGCCATGCCGACGTAGTGCGAGGTATGGCAAGAGACTACTTCGAGGCAGGTTCGGACATAGTCCTGACCAACTCATTTGGCGGGTCGCAATTCATGCAGAAGAAGTACGGCTTCGAGGGACGAGTCGAAGAATTCAATAGGCTCGCCTCAGAGCACGCCGCGAGTCAAAAGCCAACGAGTGGACACTTCGTCGCAGCCTCGGTGGGCCCGACAGGGGAGATGATGGAACCGCTGCCAGATGGCGTCAGCGCGTCAGAGATGTACGACGCGCTTGCCGAGCAGATCACCGCACTTGCGGGTGGCGGCGCCGACGCTATACTGATCGAGACCCAGATGGCCCTGGAAGAAGCGATCACCGGGATCCGAGCTGCCAGGGAAAACACCGACCTGCCCGTGTTTGCAACGATGGTCTTTGACCTCGGGCCGAGAGGGTTCTTCACAATGATGGGCGTCACGCCAGAGAAGGCCGTTCACGACCTACGTGAGGCAGGTGCGGATGTCGTGGGAGCGAATTGCGGGAACGGCATAGACAGGATGGTCGATCTTGCCGAGCAGATGCGCGCAGTTGACGACGGTCTGATGCTGATTCACTCTAACGCCGGGATCCCCGACATGAAAGGCGGCCAGATCATTTACAACGAAGGGCCGGAGTATATGGCCGAGAGGTTCAAGCGCCTGGCCGACCTCGGTGTGAACGTCCTAGGCGGCTGCTGCGGTACAGGCCCGGATCACATAAGAGCACTGAAGGCCTCGGTGAAGTAACCGCAAATCAGAGAGCAGCTATTCGATTTCTGTAGTGAAATGACGCGGACTAACCTTCCAAGGAAGACACAATGACACAGTCCACCACTGCCAAACGCGGTCGCGTATCCGACAAACTTAGAGAGATCGGCTCGTGTCTAGAGCTCGTTCCAATGGACCCACATTTCAGTAGCGTTTCCGTAGGACTCTACTATAGGGACGGAATCTGCACCGTGTGGAGTTTCAGCCAAGTCGAAGGAATCGAGGGCCGCCTCAGAGACATTCGCGACCAGATGGTCCGACTCGGCGGAGTTCAGCCGGTGGAGGGATCGGACAACCAGTTCATATTTCCATGCGGTGTGATACACATGAGGCCGGTCAAATTCCTGCTCACACAGGCCGTTACTAAGCCGCCGGACTTCGCCCTCCCCCAAGGGTCCATGACGATCAAGGACTCCAAGTCCGCCTTGATGCTGTCCGTTGCCGGTGGGCGCACGGATGACGGGTTCGCCTACCAGGTCTCTGGAGAAGGTGAAGTGAGGAACCCCGCACTGAGGCTGCGAATGGTGGTCGCTGGCTTCGTGAGATACGGCGAGATGGAGAAGGTCGGCGATACTGAGGTGGCTTTCTCCTGCTGCTGGCAGCACGATGAACTGGTGCGGCTCCTTCTGCCATACTCCCGCAACATCAGTGCCGTGGAGTCGATGCTGGAGGCCGAGGCCACCAGAGGCCAAATGACGACAAGTACTCTGGGTTTCACGCCGCTATAGATAGTCGCTCGCTCAAGTCAACGCCGGAAGTGCCTTAAACCACCTTGTCACTCCACCCAAACAGGAGACCACGATGCCATTCACAGAGACTATGACTCCAAGAGAGCGCACGCTAGCGGCGCTGAATCGGCAGCCGGTGGACAGGCCGCCGGTGGCCAATCCCACAAACGTGGCAACGGTCGACCTGATGGATCTCGTGGATGCGCCATTCCCGGATGCTTGCAGGGACCCCGAGTTGGCGGCCCGGCTGGCCGCGACCGGATACACCGAACTCGGGTTTGACGCTGTCGCACCATACTTCACGATCATCCAGGAGTCTTCGGCACTTGGCTGCGACATGCAGTGGGAGGAGAAAGACAACTGGCCGACCGTGCGTATGTACCGTCCGATCTGGAAGGACTCCCGTGATATCCACATTCCGTCCGGTTTCCTCGAGCACCCGGACAACATCGCGATCACCAAGTCGATCGAGATACTCAAGCAGGAGATTGGCAACGAAGTTGCGATCATCGGCAAGACTATGGGTCCGTGGACGCTGGCCTATCACGTCTTTGGAGTGGAAAACTTCCTGCTAATGACCATCGACGACCCCGACGAGACGATGAGGTGTCTACACAAGCTGAAGGAGCTGTCTGTCCTGTTCGGTGAGGCGCAGATCGCGGCGGGAGCAGATACACTCACCTTCCCCGACCACGCCACCGGGGACTTGGTTAGCGGAGAATACTATCGTCGCTTCCTGCAGGATATCCACATTGAGATGGCAGAACGGCTTAACGTGCCCTTGATCCTGCACATCTGCGGGAACACGTTGGACAGGATGCCGTACATCGCAGATACGGGGATGGCTTACTTCCACTTCGATTCCAAGAACGACCCGCAGGCTGCAATGGATACGGTCGAGGGCAAGATCGGACTGGTCGGCAACATCAACAATCCGACTACGCTGTACGCTCGCGGACCGGCAGAGGTGCGAGAAGAAGTGTTCGCGTGCCTGGATGCTGGCGTGCAGATGATTGCGCCGGAGTGCGCCGTGCCACTGGCGACCAAATTGGAGAACCTGATAGCGATCCCGGATGCTGTTCGGGAGTGGTGCGAGACCAATACGTGAATATACGATCATAGAAGGCCTGACATAGAGCTTGGTAAAATTCTTGCGGCAATCGAAGATGACTTCAGATGACTTATGAGAGAGTGGAAATATGCCGGTAGTCAATGAGGGACTCGAACAAGAGCTTGGCTACGTGACCAGACAGTTCGAGCAGGAGCACATTCGCGGACAGTGGGACGAAGCCGACCCTCTGATGCAGCAGATCAGCTATGACCTGATCGTGGGGAATCATCTCGAAGTGGACCGACTGACAATTCAGGCGCTCGAGGAAGGCTTCGCAGCAAACACGATACTAGATGACGGTCTGATCGCCGGAATGGCTATCGTAGGAATAAAGTTCAGAGACAACGTCATATTTGTGCCTGAGGTGCTCGTCGCTGCGCGCGCAATGAAAGCCGGCATGGCCCACGTCGAGCCCATTCTCTCAGAGTCTGGCATACAGCCTGTGGGCACAGTAGTCATGGGTACCGTGAAGGGAGACCTGCACGACATAGGCAAGAACCTTTGCATCATGATGCTCAGGGGGGCGGGGTTCATCGTTCACGACCTCGGTGTGGATACGGCGCCGGACGAGTTCATAGACGCGGTCGTGGAACACGAGGCCGAGGTACTGGGCATGTCGGCTCTCCTAACTACGACCATGCCTAACATGGGCCGAACGATCGATGCGTTCGAGGAGAACGGTCTACGCGACATCGTAAAAATCATGGTCGGAGGCGCTCCGCTCACACAGGAGTTCGCTGATGACTTCGGAGCCGATGGCTACGGCAAGGACGCCATGGATTGCGTTGAGCTAGCCAAACGCCTAGTGGGACTACAGGAAATCGAAGAGCCCGTGCCGGTGGTGTCTTGAGCGGGCATTCCACGTCGTTCGACCCTGAACGGTATCGCAAGAGCATGTCGCGGCTCGATGAGATATTTCGCGGCATCAACGAGACAGCGAACGAAGTATCGATGTACCGGTGTCCCTACAAGAATGCTCAGAGTCGATGCACTGCTGCGTTCGGGTGTCGAAACCAGGATCGGAACGTTCCGAGCGGTGAGTTGTTCGTATGCACCGGGGACGACAAGCTGGACTACCGGTCGGCCTGGGAGTTTTGAATTCTACTCCTTCAAACTTCCCTTAATGCACTGTTGACTGCCCATTAACATGCAACTGGTATTGTCATCTCAGACACAATGCCATGCTAACGAGTCGAGACACCTCAAGTTGGATGGGCAGGCTGGCATCCCACTATAGGCGGATGCGGACTGAATATCCCGACGATCAGTTGATAGTTCTATTCGACGTTGACGGAACGATCGTCGATCTTCGACACATGGTCCTTCGACTACTGCGCGAGCATGACCAGAAGTACGGCACGAGCTACTTTCGCGCCCTTAGCCTCGAAGAAGGCTTCAGGCGATTGCACCGCCTGTTCCCCGACGTGATTATTCAATGCCCGGTGGACTTCATGGCGCCACTGATCCTGGCGATTCCGGACGAAGCCCAGAAAATTCTGTCCAGTGTTAAGGATTGGGGTGTTAACCGAGTCTCGATAAACTGGAAGAACCTGCTTAGACGACAGGTACCGCACGCACTCGAGAGTTGAGGCTACGAGATTAACATCTACAACGTGCCGGACCTCGAATCCTTCCTGAAGGCCGCTCTGTTGCTCCCTATTTCTTTGACAGCTGACTTTAGCTTTGAGTTGACAACTGTCTATTCCACAGTTCCACAGGTTGGTGTACGGGAGCCGGGCTGGCTGGCGGGGATCTAAGGGTTCTTATGCCTTCGATTCCTCGGAAGCGACCAGCGTCGGTCGGCAGCGGGATTCCAGCCGGGGGCGATCCCCGTCACGCCTTCATTGGTGAAGCAGTTGGCACGTACATCCTCGTTCTCTTTGGCACAGGCTCAGTGGCGGCGGCAGTTGCCACGGGGGCACAGATGGGCCTATGGCAGGTTGCCGTCGTATGGGCTTTCGGGGTGGCCTTGGCGATATACGCGACCGCCAACGTGTCTGGCGCTCACCTGAATCCAGCGATAAGCCTGGCATTCGCAATCTTCAGGCGCTCGGAGTTCTCGGCTCGAATGCTCACGCTGTACTGGACTGCACAACTCCTGGGAGCGATTCTGGCAGGCATATCAGTACTGGTAATCTTCGCGCCGTTCATAGAGCGATTCGAGTCGGTCAACGGCATTGTCAGAGGAGAAGACGGAAGTCAGCGTTCGGCAATGATGTTCGGCGAATACTTCCCGAACCCTGACGTGTACGGCACTGGAGAGGCGGCAGCAGGTCTGATATCTCCCGCAGGCGCGGCTTTCGTAGAGGGGTTTGGCACGGCAATCCTGGCGCTAGTGATCTTCTCCCTAACAGACCGGCGGAACGCAGGACTATCAACAAAGAACATGACCCCCTTATTGATCGGTTTTACAGTGGCCGCGCTCATCAGTCTGTTTGCGCCGCTGACACAGGCGGGGTGGAATCCGGCCCGCGACTTAGGGCCGCGCATCGTCGCATTCTTTGCTGGATGGGGCAGTATCGCAATCCCAGGCCCATCCAACGGATTTTGGGTGTACATAGTGGGGCCAATGATCGGCGCGCCCGTGGGAGCCGCGATCCACGAGCTACTGATAAAGCCAGGCTTGCGTCGCGATATTGCCTCAACCAACGGAAGCGTAGGGGATGAGAATTCATGATTGCTGCTCTCTTCGTATGCGTCCACAACGCCGGAAGAAGCCAGATGGCGGCCTCCATCTTCAATTGTCTGGCACAGCGCCTTGGCGTGCCAGCATCGGCCTCTTCGGCGGGAACACAACCTGCAGAGCGAGTTCATCCGAATGTCGTTCAGATCTCTATGCTAGATGTCGAAGTGCGGGAGGTCAGGATAGTCATCCAGGGTCAGTTCCAAGATAACAAGATCCCTAAGGCTCCCGTGGATGTCCAGTACACGACCGTGTAGGACGGCTATCTCCTCGAACCCGGCCCCGCGAGCAGCTTGAATAGCGCTCTGCTGGCGATCAGATACGAGCTCAAAGACCAGCGTGCGGAGTTCGAGGTCCCGTCCCAGTTGAATCAGCTCGTGAATGAGGCGCACCCCTAGCCCACGGTTTCTGTACTCAGGATCTACGACTACTCTGATTTCGCCGACATGTCGCCGAGCTGCGCGTCGGCTGCGGTGCAAAGTGGCGTCAGCCAGTATGCGGTCCTCTACCGTAGCAACCAGCGGGATGGTCTGTTCCAAGTCTATGCGGTCGGTGAACTCGCCAATTACCTCTGGAGCGGCTACATCGCTGTTAAGGTAGAACCTGTCATCTTTTGGTACGCGCAGAAAAAAGCTCAGTAACTCAGCCTTATCACTTGGTTGCAAGAGCCTGATTGTGACCTCTTCGCCATCGTAGAGAGCGGCAGTGCAGGGAAATCTCCTCAGGAAGGCGGGTGTGGTCATTCCAAAGCTCCTTCGGATGCTTGAACGCTGAACCTGTCTGGTCGGAATCCGGATACCGGAAGATCTGTGTGACCGTCTGTTATCAGGTCAGCGATGGACTTCCCGATACCGGGGCTGAGCAAGATGCCCTTCTTGCCTGCCCCTGTTGCCAGCAGGGCATTGTCCCAGCCTGGGGCGTGTCCCAATATGGGCATCCAGTCGGGAGATAGCGGTCTGAGACACGCCGTATGGAGCACAACTTCGGCTTCAGCCATCGCGGGCATCAGTCGCAGCGCACGCTTCATCAGTGTGGTCCGCGCGTGTTCGGAAGGATCGAGGTCGAAGCCCTTATTCTCCTCGGTCGCGCCGACCCAAACTTGCCCGCTCTCTCGATGGTTGAGAGAAACTCCAGCACCCTGGAAGTCGGCCGAGAGCGGACCGCTGGGAAGAGTCGTTCTGAGTATCTCACCCTTGTACGGCTCAACTGGGACACTCACGCCAAGCCAATCACCGACCTGGGCCGACCAAGGGCCGTTCGCGAACACGGCGGCTCCACAAGCAATACTGCCTTCCGAGGTCTCTACAGAGATTACGCGGGCTCCACTGGAGGTTATGCCCGTGACGTCGGCGTTGATGACGGAGGCACCAAGAGTTTCGGCGGCTCCGGCAAGAGCTTGGGTGTACCGTTCGCTGCTGAGAATGGCGTTGCCCCGCGTATTCAGGGCCCAGATAGCCTCCCGTGCAATGCGTGGTTCAAGTTCTCGGAGCTGCTGTGAATCAAGCCATTCGGCGCTGAAGTCGGAGTCCGCATGGTCGAATATCTGCTTGGTTTCTCGCATCTCATCGAGTGCGAATGCGTCGAATGCAACGCGCACCGACGAGATTATCTCGGGTTGGAAGTCGATTCGAGTGCGCTCTATCAGATCTTCCCATATGCCCTGGTGCAACCTGTGGGATGCTATGGCAAGAGGACCAAGTGACCCCGGTATGCCTGCGCCTTCGAGTGGATTGAGCCCCCCTGCGGAGTACCCAGAGGCAAATGCGCCAATCCCCTCTCGCTCGACGATGGTGGACGACACGCCGGCGACTCCGAGGAAGTAGGCCACAGCGCACCCTGCTGCTCCCCCACCAACTATCACTACTTCGGTCGAGTTGGAAGTCATGGCTCATCCTCCGATTAGTAACTTAATCATACACTGAGGGCCAGTGGATGCCACGCCCCCGGGTTAGCGGATGACTGGTCCCCGGCGTGCCTTCTTCACAGGTCGGCGGGCACTGAAGATGAGCACGGCAGCGATGGCGTAGGCCCCAAGGGCGTAGTACCAGATAACCGAGTAACCATCAGTTGCCCGGTACAGCAGTGCGCCAAAGGTCGGACCGAGGCCGAGAAATACCATCTGAAACGGCCCCACAAGGCCGGTAATTGTGCCATAAGACGCCCGCCCGAAGTACTGAGCAAGCATCATACTTCCGAGTACATCCAGCCCGCCGGACGCGATGCCCCATACGATTGCCACGACGAATCCGCCAGCGCCTCCGGCGGTCGGGATGAAGAAGGCAGCGGTGACCAGTGTGACGACCGTGGCCATCGTGGCAAGCAGACGGGGCTGGTATCTGTCGGCGAGAATTCCCCAACCGGGATTGACGAGCGCTCCGAGCAGCGAGCTGAGGCTGAGCGCGATTACCGCGACGGGCTGGGACATGCCGGAATCCACCAGGAACGGGACTATCTGAAACCCCACGGTCCCAGAAGTCAGAATGGTAAGCATTTCTGCGGACACGATGAACCAAAAGGCGGAAGTCGCCAGCGCCTCCCCAGCAGTCCAGCTGGACTCCGCTGATAACGGGGCCGAGGGCATTCCACGCCGAGCCGCAGATGTCATTCGCCGGGCAGCCAAACTCTCGTCCTCGCCGTCGGGCCTTAGGCCGATATCCTCCGGTCTCCTGCGCATTATCAGGAATAAGGGCACAACCAACAGTATCGAAAAGGCCCCGAGCAGCCGGTAAGCGACGCGCCAACTGGATGCCGCGGCAATGATCGAGATGATCTGGATGTTGATCGCCCCGCTGATGGGTCTGAAAGTTGAAACCAGTCCGATCGCGAGGTTTCGTTTGCGGCTGAAGAAGTTGACGGCGACAGTCCTGGGTACGACTCCAACGAGGGCCGGGTTGGCGATGGCTCTGCCCACAGCGTATGCGACATAGAAGTGCCAGACCTCGCGAATGCCCCCAAGTGCTATGAACGAGGCTCCGGCGATCAATGCCGCTGGCGGCATTAGGCGCCTGGGTCCGTGGTCGTCCACCAAGCGGCCAAAGACCGGCGCGAGAAAGCCTGACATCCAGGTCCCTGCTGTAACCGCAAAAGCTATCGTCGAACGGTCCCATCCGAGGTCCTCGAAAATCAGGTTCTGGATGCCCCCTATAACCACCTGTGCGACCCCGGTGGCGGCATAGGTGCCAAGCGATGCCATAGCCAGTACGACCCATCCATAGAAGATGGGCGTGCGTGGTGTCCAATCAATGATTCTCAGGATCGTACGCAAGTAAGTCTGACCGTTGAAGAGGTTGTGGGGCTGGGGTACAATACCTTCTAGCCTTACAATGTGGCAAGGGATTGTCGCGATCCCTGTAGCACGTCGCCTGAAATAGGCGGAGCCAAGTACAGATCAAAGGGGGCCGACGAATGTCCGACAGTGATCTCGCTCTGATCTCCCACCTGATGCGCCGGGCCGGATTCGGCGCCACCAGGGCCGAGCTTGAGGAGCTAACTACCAGACCGTATGAAGACGTGGTCGAGGACCTGCTTCATCCTGAGCAAATCGAGGATCTGGAAGAAGACGCGCTGAAGCGCTACAACATGGAGTTGTCGTACAACGATGCAGTCCAGTTGTGGGCGGGTCGATGGGTGTGGCGGATGATAAACTCCAGCCGACCGCTGGAGGAGAAGATGGCCCTGTTCTGGCACCACGTCTTTGCGACGGCTTGGTACAAGAGCGAGCACAGCCCGTCTATCATCGGCCAAATCGACATGTTCCGTGAAGTCGGCATGACAGACCTGCAAACGATTCTGCTGCAACTTGCGCGAGACCCCGCGATGAACTACTGGCTGGACAACTGTGAGAATCACGCCGACCAGCCGAACGAGAACTGGGGCCGCGAACTACTGGAACTCTTCAGCATGGGTGTCGGGAACTATACGGAGGACGACATCAAGAACGCGGCGCGCGCGTTTACAGGCTGGTCGTTCACGCAGCCGATTCCGCTCTACCCGCATGGCAATAACCCGTCTGAGTTCCAGTTCCTCCCGGAAGACCACGACGGGAGCGAGAAGACGTTCCTGGGTCATACCGGCAACCTGAACGGTGAGGACATCATAGACATCGTGGTGCAGCAGGAGCCGACGTTCAGGTTCATCGCGCGGCACCTGTACAATTTCTTCGTGGCGGACGAGCCACAGGTTCCCGCCTGGAACATAGAGCCTCCGAACGACCCGGATGCGATCGACATGCTGGTGAGGGCGTTCGAGGAGAACGACGGGCAGATCAGGCCGGTGCTCAGGGCACTCTTCAACTCCGACTCCTTCAAGCAGGCGCAGTTCCAGAAGGTGAAGAACCCAGCGGAACTAGTTGCAGGGACGATCAAGCTCGTCGGCAACTACGACGTGGTTCCCGCGCCGGGCCAGTCCGTCGGGGCTTTAAGCGGGGCGACAGCGGTCATGGGCCAAATGCTCCTTAATCCACCGACGGTCGAGGGCTGGCACACAGGCCACGAGTGGATTGACGGCGGGACGCTGAACGAGCGCGTCAACTTCGCGGTTAACCAGTTCAACGACACGTCCACGCCCGGTGTACAGGACATCATATCCAGGCTCGCACAGGACGATACGCTCGCGCCTGACGAGCTGGTCAATAGGTGTCTCGACCTGATCGGGCCGCTGGAGGTGGGCGACGACACGCGGACGGCGCTCGCGGCGTACGCGGACAGCGTCGGCGACATTGACCTGAGCAGCGACCAAGCACGGACGGACAACGCAGGCAAAGTGGCGCGGATGCTTCAGTTGATCGTAGCGTCGCGCGAGTATCAGTTCGCTTAGGGGGATTCGCCCTCACCCCAACCCTCTCCCGTCGAGGGAGAGGGACAGATCTACTAGGAGGAACAGAGTATGGCAGGCAACGGCAATAGTAAGGCCCCTGTCTTCGTCGTCGTCCAGTTGACCGGCGGCAATGACTTCATGAACACGCTGATCCCGTACACGAGCCCGGTGTACTATGACAACCGGCCGCTGGTGAGTATCCCGCAGGACCAGGTGCTGCCGATGAACGACACACTGGGGTTCCACCCGCAGATGGGACCGTTCAAGGATCTGTACGACCGCGGCATGGTCGGGATCGTACAGGGCATCGGGTACCCGAACTCCAACCGCTCCCACTTCAGGGGCATGGACATCTTGCACACGTGTGAGCCGTTCGAGGTCTCCACAGTCGGCTGGCTTGGCCGCACGCTTCGCGAGATCGACCCGGATGGCGAGAATCCGCTGACGGGCGTTAACTTCGGCGTGGGTCTGCCGCGCGCGATGGCGATGCCGGGCGTTCCGGTGACAAGCGTGTCCAACTTGGACAACTATGGCCTGATGACGGGCATCGAGATGGAGAACGAGCGCAATCAGGCGCTGGACATCTTCAAGCAGATGTACGGGCAGGCGATCGGCACAGGCCCGGTGATGGAGTATCTATCGCGCACCGGCCAGGACGTGCTCTCCGGCGCTGACATCATCAAGGCCGCTCCGGAGCAGTACGAATCGACAGTCGAGTACGCCGACAACGCGATCGCCAAGAGCCTGCGCGACGTCGCCCGGGTCCACACGGCGGACCTGGGCACTCGGATCTTCTATACTCAGCATGGCGGGTACGATACGCACGCGAACGAGGTGCCGACTCATCCGAAGCTGGTTGGGGACATGTCAGGCGCCATTCATGACTTCTTCGAAGATCTCGAAGAGCATGACGCTGACGACAACGTTGTCATGCTCGTGTTCACCGAGTTCGGGCGCCGCATCTACGACAACGGATCGGGCACCGATCACGGTTCGGGAGGAGGCGCGTTCATCATAGGCAAGCCGGTGGCGGGCGGTCTGTACTCCGAGTACCCGTCTCTGGAGCGGAGCCGATGGGTGAACGGCGAGGACCTCGAGCACACGATCGACTACCGCGGCATCTACGGCACGATCCTGGAGCAGTGGCTTGGCGTCGAGGCCGCGCCGATAGTCAACGGTCACTACGAGCAGCTCAACCCGTTCAAGTAAGCAGGTAACAGAGGTCGGATTTCAGGCGTCAGAAACGTGGGCGGCTGAGATTCGACGTGTAGTTGAACAGCAGAGGTGATCCAATGGCGCGACCATACGCCCTACTGAGGGCTGGCTATCCGTACTACATGACGCTTGGTCAACGTCGTGTGACATCCAATCCCGTCGATGTCGGGTTTGGAGAGGAGAACGTCTACGTGCTAACGCGTGGCGGACTGGGAACAGAAGTACGCGTTATCAACTGGGACGATGAGAACCTGGGCACCCGTGGCACAGGCCAGTTCACCTGGCCCGCAGCGCTGCTGGTGGACGAGAAAGAGAATCTCTACGTCTCTGACGAGGCAAAACACAACGTCACGATCATGGACAAGGACGGAACGGTGCTGGACACTTGGGGCGAGCATGGTTCGGGGCCGGGCCAACTGGATCGCCCCTCTTCGATGCAGTTCGACGCCGATGGTAACATCGTACTGTCGGACACGATGAACCATCGAGTTCAGCGATTCACTCGCGACGGGACGCACCTCCAGACCATCCACAACGGCCGAGGCAGCGCCGAGGGCGAGTTGGACATGCCGTGGGGAGTGGCACTGGACGAAGTCGGAGACGTGTACGTGGCCGACTGGCGCAACGACAGGGTCCAAAAGTTCACGGCGGACGGAGAGTTCGTCATGAGTATCGGAACGCCAGGAAGCGAGAAGGGGCAGTTCAACAGGCCGGCGTCGGTCGCAGTTGACGCTCACGGCGACATCTACGTCGCAGACTGGCTGAACGACCGAGTGCAGATGTTCAGCGCCGATGGGCGCTTCGTGGAACAGTTCATCGGGGACGCTAACCTGTCGAGGTCGGGGCAGCAGTACATTCTGGCGAACGCGATAACGCTCAGGCTGCGCGAGATGGCTGACCTGGAGCCGACCAGGCGACTCAGCGCGCCGTGTAGCATCAGGGTGGACTCAGAATTCAGACTGTTCATCTGCGACTTCGGCCAGCACCGGATACAGATCTACCAGAAAGAGGCGTACGAGTTGTCGGAGGACCAGATCGCTCCTCCGTTGCGTAACCCGATTCTGTTTACGACGTAGGTCGCGTCATACATAGAGACTGAGTATTGAGGGCGGACCCAATGTGGTCCGCCCTTTTGGTTCATCTCTTCAGCCGATACTTGACAGGCTCTCGCGTGTTCACTACTATTTGCTTTAAGTAGCCTTAAGTCAATAGTATTAAGGAGCGGTGTCTATGACTATTGATAACAGACTTACCAAACGCATTCAAGATTTGCGTGAGCAGGTCTTGGACACTGCTGCCGACTGCCTTAGAGCGAGCGATGAGCGCAGGTATCGAGGGCTCTCCGATGTCGCACTCCGTCTCACTGCCTTGATCCCTCAAGGCGACACGGTTGCAAGCAGAACTGCTGTGAGTGAAGGCACGTCTGCCTCTCATGCTGTCCCGCTGCTTGACAAAAGCGAGGACATCAGGTCCGGCTCAGAAGAGACGAGTCAAACAATGCCCGCCAATAATACCACCCCGATATTTGCTAGACGTGGAAGAGTCACCTATGAAGCAGAGTTGGACCCTTCCCGGATAAGTGGCGGCGGGCGGGGACCCTGTGTCCAGTATGAAGGTCAGTGGATGACTACATCGAAGGCAGCAGGCAGGATCACCGGCACAGCGGTCAACGGTTGGCAGAACTTCTGGAAATACACACGCGATGACCAATCGGAGGGACCAATCCAAGAACTGAGAGACCGACAACTCCGTTCGGCTGAAGAGAATATACCTTGGTAAATCGAAATGTAGGACAGCAGTCGGAATAAACACACAAAGGAGGCGAAATGAAGGGTAGGGATTTTCACCTACACATTGGCAACACACCCAAGCGATGATCCTGCGGGGACAAGAAGCGCTATTGGAGTCAATCGAACTCCAAGGACGCTGCTCACGAGTACAATCGACGAGTGCTCTTTGGGGACGTGGGAGACTACTGGTGCCAGCTGCATGGGTGTTGGCACATCGGTCATCGTGACAAGCATCGGTCCGCTAGATCGAAGCTGAGAGAAGATGTGACGTGGTTCAGAATGTGGGGCAGGCGTAACTGAAGCACGGTGCGAAAATTCCGTAGTGCGAAACTCTGCAGGTGCAATACATGGAGGATATGTTGTCTAGAGAAGATACGATCAACGACCTGAAGCAGTTGATGCGAGAACTCAAAGACAAGAAGCGGGAGATAGATTCGCAGTACAACGCGGTTGCTGTGACTATCAGACTGCTGAATGGCGATTCGAGTGAGCCGGTGACAAACACTGCCCAACAGCCGCTGAGCGCGTCGGATGCTGAGGAGCCTGGTGGCGACGACGAAGAAAACCTTGTCCCATGGTAGATCGGAGCACCGGGTGATGCTGGGCGCGGGATCGAGTGTATGCCAGAGCATATATGGGTGGCAGCATCCGTGTCGCGCTTGGACGCGCAGCTTGGAAACATAGCAAACGGGCGGTTTCAATTCGGGGAGGATACCTGAAGGAGTACAGGATGGACCAGCAAGAAACAGAGGCTCTGCGAGCGGAGCAGGCTTTTGATGAAGAGAGTCAGAAGCTGGCGGATGTGTTGCAGTTCCTCAGAGAGGAGCATAGTCGGCTGGAAGCTCAGATGCCGGCGACTGCGGACCATCAGCAGACAGCCAATGAGATTCAGCGAGTCCTAGAGGCGCAGTCCGACAGTTTCTGGTCTGCTCTGGAACAGCCGTACTTCGGGCGTCTCGACTACTATCAGAGACGCGAGGGTGATCCAGCCCCAGACTCGCAGGAGTCTGATGGCGCTCTCGGCGCAATACGAACCATCTACCTCGGTGGGGCTCAGATCTTGGGCAAGGACGTCTTCAGCTGGACCGCGCCCGTTGGAAGACTCTGGTACACGCGGAGCTACGAGGATGGATACACGGCGCCCAGAGGGTATATCGCGACACGGGTGGACCTCAAGAGACATCTGCGCGTCCGGGAGGGCCATCTCGAAGATCTGAACGACATCTTCAGACGGATGCTGCCAGCCGCAGACTCGGCCAAGCAGGATTTCTTAGCAAGTCAGCTGAGCGGGACAGGCCCTGGTGATGGACAACTAACAGTTATAATCGAGACGATCGAGCCCGAGCAGTATGAGAGCATCGCTAATGTCGATGATACGGTGGTAATCGTCCAAGGGTCTGCTGGCAGCGGCAAGAGTGAAATCGGGCTGCACAGAATCGCCTATCTGCTGTCTCCGTTCAGCGACATTGCCGAGCGCGAGCGCCCCACACCTGACACTACGCTTCTCGTGGGGCCGTCACAGGCATTCCTGCAGAATGCCGACGATTTCTGCCCGGCCTCGGCGTGGCTGAGGGAGTGCATCGCGTCAGGTTCAGCGAGTGGCTCAGCGACAAGTTGTCTGACAGGCGGGTGCGCTTCAGCCCGAGAATCTGGAGCAACCTGCTGAGCAGAGGCGAGGTGCGCGACTTCGATGAGAAGGCCGAAACCTTCAAAGGGTCGCTGGCTATGGCGGACGCCACGGACAAGCATGTGTCGGAACTGACAGCCAGTATCAAGCGGAGTTGCCGGGAGTTGGGGCCTGTCTTGGGGCCGGACTCCAGGGTGAGGGTGACCAGGGATCAAGTCAGGGACACTCTGGGCGATGTCCTGCCGAGGCGATCGGCCCAACTATTCCTGAATCGCCAGAGAGAGGAGTTCATTCGCAGAATCAGTGGACTTGTCGAGGAAGGCGGTCCCGTCGGAAGTAGGGCGCGACGTGCGGGAGCACGGCGACGGAGCAGTGGCCGCGAGGCGTTGGATCGTGAGCGGCGCGAACGCAACGAACTCGAGAGTCGTAGAAGGCTCATTAGGAATGCGGTCATAGATTGGTGCGAGTCGGCGTGGCCGAGTATCGACTTCAGACAAGAGTACACCGAGCTGCTGTCCAATTCGGAGAATATGGCTCGTCTGGCCGGAGATAGGCTGAGCTCCGAAGATGCAGAGGCGCTGGCCGTGTCTGTGAGCAGGAACAGCACCAACGTGTTCGGTGACGCTGACATGGGCGCCCTTGCCTACCTCGACCATCTGCTGAACGGGACAATCGAGAGCCGATTCAGGCACATCGTGGTCGATGAGGCGCAGGACATATCCCCTATCGACTTCAAGCTGCTGTCCATAAGCTCATCCAACAACTGGTTCACGATCTTGGGAGACACCGCTCAGAGACTCACGCCCTATCGCGGAATCGAGAGGTGGCGCGACCTGGACCGGGTCTTCGGGCGGTCTGAGATCGCGGTTCAGCGCGCCCGCCGATCTTACCGATCGACCAAGCAGATAACGGTGTTCACCAACAGAATTCTCAGGACGTTCGATAAGAACATCGCTGCGCCCATTCCGTTCGAGCGAGAAGGCGTACGCGTGGAGTACAGCAGGCACGCCAATAGCGATGCTATGTATCAGTCCGTGATCGATGACATAGATAGAATTCGCTCGATGGACCATCTCGACGGCGCTGTTATCGCGATTCTGGCCAGGGACACTCTAAATCTCAACCGATTCAAGGAATTCTGCCGTGACCACAGTGTAGATGGGATTGTGGATATTGGCGCTGAGCATCCCACTGGCCCGTGGACTGTTCTTGCGCGGATACCTGACGTGAAGGGGCTGGAGTACGACGGTGTGTTAGTGATGGGCGTCAACGATTCGTTCAGCGATACGCTGTTCAATAAGAAGCTGCTGTACCTAGCGACGACGCGGGCTAAGCACTACTTGGGCATCCACTGGTCTGGGAAGCGATCGCCCATTCTGGATGCGGTGTCCGAACTAGGGGTAACTTGGTACCGCAGGTAATTGGGCAAGCAACGGATGCCATCGCAACACTTGACTCGGGTTCAACGCCGTCTCGTCCGTCCCCGAAGAGCTGTCAGGGCCAGAGTTCCACTCACGAGGCCGACTCCGGCGATGCAGGCGAAGCCTGCCAGGAGCGCTTGGATATCCCATCCAGTGACAATGAGCGAACGGAGTGCTGCCAGTAGATACGTGACCGGGTTGAAGGTCGCAACCGTTGCCAGCCAGCCAGTCATTGCCTCTTTCGGGACGAACACCGTCGTGAGAAATACGAACGGGAAAAACAGCAGGAAGCTGGAGTTAACTGCTGCCGGGTTGCCGGTCTTGAGCGCGATCGCGTAGGGGAATCCCGTGAATACCAGACCCCAGAGACCAGACATCAGGATGAACAGCAGAAGGCCGAGCGGTCCCGAGGCGAATGTGACTCCGACGACGAAGCCGATGGCTATCACCGGCAGCGTGAGCACGACGACCAAGGAGAAGTCGGCGACCGTGAGACCAAGGAGGAGGGCGAGGCGGTTCACAGGCGTAAGCGACAGTCTGTCGAAGTAACCTGTCTGAATGTCGGTGACGAGCGTGACTGCTCGCGAGATCCCAGTGACTGCGAATATGATCGCAACCGGTAGCTGGAATGCCTTGTAGTCGACACCAGGGATTCGCTCCGCCATGTCCTGAAGCGCGCCGACGTTTATCGCGAAGAAGAACACCGGTATGAGCAGGGCTGGGTAGATCGCTTCGGGATCGCGAGGGATCGAACGAAGGGCGCGGATGGCAACGGATACTACATCGGAAAAGAATCCGGCGTGGCGCGCGCGTATGTGGGTCTGTGCCAAGGTGGCAGGGTTCAAGATGGACACTCCGTTTCGTGGATGAGGCTTAGGTTGGCGGGAATCAGCGGACAGCTTGCATCTCCTCTTCGGATTCGGCCTCCTCTTCCATACGAGCACCGGCTACGCTAAGGAAGACATCGTCGAGGGTGGGCGTGCGGAGTATAATCTCGCTGACGTCGACGTTTCTCTGGTTCAGGGCCAAGGCAATGCTACTGATTGCGGCCGCGCCGTTGGACACCTGGATGAGCACTTCACTGCCCCTGATCTCCACTCCAGCTACTCCAGAGAGACTACCCACAGCTTCGCGGGCCTGCTCTGCTTGGCCATCCACCCGGGCGATGATGACGTCGTTGCCCAGTGATCGCTTCAGATCAGTCGGGGTGCCTTCGGTCATGAGTTTTCCGCGGTTGATTATTCCGACCCGGTCCGCGAGCTCATCCGCCTCTTCGAGATACTGTGTGGTCAGAAAGATAGTGACGCCTAAGTCGACGTTGACTCGCCGGACTTCCTCCCAGACGCGCGTGCGGCTGATAGGGTCGAGGCCGGTAGTGGGCTCGTCGAGGAAGAGTATCTGCGGATTGTGAATCAGCGCGGCGGCAAGGTCGAGTCGGCGTTTCATCCCACCGGAGTAGGTTCCGACGAACCGATCGATAGCATCGCCGATGTCGATCAGTCCCGCCAGGTCGTCCAGACGGGCATTGACCTCGCGCCGGGACAGTCCGTACAGCCTGCCCTGAAGTCGCAGAATCTCGCGTCCGGTTTGCTTGGGGTCGAGCGCGGCGTCCTGTAGGGCCGCACCAATCCGGAGCCTTATCTCATTCGACTTCCTGACTATGTCGAACCCGGCCACTGTCCCGCGACCAGCCGTCGGCATCAGTAGTGTTATGAGCATCCGGACGAGCGTAGTCTTCCCAGCGCCATTCGGTCCCAGGAATCCATATATTTCGCCGCTTGGTATGTGAAGGTCGATACCGTCGACCGCTTTGACGTCTCCAAAAGACCGGGCGATTCCCTCGGTCTGAACTGCGTATTCCATTCGCTGTTGTGGCCTCCAAAGATTAGTTGTCAGTACAAGCGTTCTCATAATCAGCCTAGCACCAGCCAGACATCATATCAACGGGAATCTTGACACCAATTGCGCGGCTTCCCCAGGCAAACCGGTCAGCTCTAAGTTTCGAGCCAGCCAAGCTTCCAGAGTCCGGCCCAGGGGCAGCGATATCATTCGGGTTCTTACCGTCTGATCTGGGTTAGTGAAATTGAAGTTCACTGGCGTCAAAGGGCCCTATTCGACATAGATGAGAACGCGCTGGTCGCGTGACCTCACATTGATCTCTACTTCCTGCAGGGTCTGCAAGAGACGTTCAATGTCGCGGTCCTTCAGTTGTCGGACGTCGAGTTCAACTCCCCGATCAGCCAGCACGCGATTGATCCCCTCCACTGCGGCCCCGGGAAGCAACCCAGAGAGACTGAGTCCCGCCCTGAGAGTGGCCATTGGAATCCGGATATCGACTGTCTGGTTGTCGTCGTCATCACTGTTGGATGCAGTCACCAACACGCACAGGTAGGAAGCTGCGAGGCTCGGCGGCCGCACGGGAGTGTTATTGGGACCGGGGCCGCGTTCCAGAGCGAGCAATAGCCGTTCGGCTTCGTCAACGGTCAGTCTGCCGCGCGCCAGCATATCCAGAATCTGTCGTCTATTTTCTCGGTTCATGGAGTGAACATCAGTCAGCTGCTACCGACACTTGTCGGGGACACGCGACATCCCCTTTTCGGGAGTAGAAAGTTCATTGACGTCAATCGACTGTGATGGAGCCATTGGAAGTCCTGAGTTTGAGGGACAACTTCCCTTCGCCCATTGTAGCCTCGATCCTACGTCTGCTTTGAGTATCGATCGCGCTGAGAGGTTGTAGGCAGCGAATAGTGCCGTTGCTGGTGGCAGCGCTCAGCCGAATGTCAGGGTCTACCCCGAGGGAGGCAGTGATAGCGCTATTCGACGTTGTGAGTGAGTTCTCGCTGCCGTAATTGAATTCGCCGTCGAACCTGATCTGACCATTCGACGTCTCTATTTTGTACTCGCCATCTGCACCAACAGCAATGACCCTCCCGTTGGACGTAGTCATTTCGTACTTACCGGAAGTGTTCCGGGCTTCGATTCTGCTGTTGGACGTCGTCAGGTTGAAGTCTCCGCTCAACTCCTCGGCGATAATGCGGCCGTTGGAAGTTCTGATGGATCCTGAGCCTGCGATATTGCGGACCGAAACCCTGCCGTTGGAGTTGTTGATATCCAATTCCGCGCGGCTAGGTATGGAAAGCGAGATGTGTGCTCCCTTGTTGAAGGGCAGCCACCCAAACAGCGATCGCCTGCCAGCGGGCCGGGCTTCCACCCGAATCGTGTCACCGTCCTGGCGAACGCTATAGCGGACCCGGTCGGAGTGCGGTACATCGGCGTCCACCTGAACCTCGCCCTCAGCCCCGCCGCCTCTGATTTCGACCCTGCCACTGAAGTTGGTGACTTCGATTCTGGGTTCCGACTGGACGGTGAACTTTCGACTGTCATGTTCGAAGCTTGATCCTTCGAAGACGTCATCTATGTCCACACTCAAGCGTTCCACAGCATTTGTAACCATGTTCACACCTTCATCTACCATCGATGCGATGTTAGGTCCATCGGGCCGTTGTCGATCTAACGCCTTCAGTAGACGCTCAGCCTCATCTGCAGAAATCTTGCCCTCGGCCAGCAAGTCGAGCACCTTCCTACGATCTGCGGTTGTCACTTGGCATCCTCCTACATCCGTACGTAGCTTAGTCATCATCTCCCAGACCACGAGCAGCGAGTCGACCGAGCGCCTCATCAACCGATATCTCTCCGCGGTCGAGCAGAGCCAATACGTCGGACTCCTGGCGACGCTCCTTGACTTCGACGAATTCTAGCTGGCCCGCAATCCGTTCGAGGCGGTTCTTCACTGTTGGATAGCTTATGCCGAATATCCGCTCCATCTGACGCATGTTGCCCCTCGACTTCAGAAACGCCACCGCAAAGACCTGGTCCTCTGGTGAGAGCAGCGCAAGTGGCGGAGGTTGAAATTCACCCTCGATCGCAATCCCCGAGGTAGGTACTCTGATCCTCTCCACGACAAACGGGGCCCCAGCGATAAGGCCCGTAAGGTCGTTCCAGTCATTAGACATTAGAAGTGCTCACTTTCAGGTTTCGCATTCAAAGTACTCTAATTAGTTGATAATATCAATATTAGTATTGATATTATTGATTTACACCGTCATGTTGGCAGGGGCATTCGAGTCGTGCCATGGGCTAAAGTATCTCGCAAATGGGATTGGCACTTTGCTAGAATTTCGTGTGGCTCGACGGGTCTCGATTGGATCGCCCTTCGCCTTGGTCAATGAGTCTAGGAGGAAAGTCGTGAACCTGCGTATTCCCGGCCCGATACCCGTACCGGCGGACATCTTGGAGGAGATGTCTCGCCCGATGATTAACCACAGGGGGCCTGAGTACAAGGACCTACTGTTGAGCGCGACCGACCGGCTGAAGCGTGTATTCGAGACCGAAGGGGACGTGTGGATCATCACCGGGTCTGGGACAGCGGCTATGGAAGCCGCGGTAGTAAATACGCTGTCGCCAGGCGACAAGGTAATTAACGCGACAATCGGAGTGTTCGGGAACAGGTTCACTGATATAGCGAGCGCGTACGGGGCGGACGTGAACACCCTGGAATTCCCGTTCGGCGAGGTCATTGATCTCGATGTGCTGCGCGAGGCGCTGAAGGCGGAGCCGGACGTCAAGGCAGTGACGGTCACTCACAACGAGACATCAACGGGTGTGGCAAATGACCTGGAGGCGGTTGCGGGCGTGGTGAAGGGGGAGTTCGACAAGTTACTCATCGTGGACGGGATCAGTAGCGTGGCGTCCGTCCCCATATCCTCAGACGCTTGGGGCCTAGACGTTGTCGCCACTGCCTCGCAGAAGGGTTGGATGCTCCCCCCAGGGCTCGCTTTTATGAGTTTCAGCAATAGAGCCTGGGAAGCTCACGCAGAGTCGCGGATGCCAAAGTTCTACCTGGATGTGGCGCAGTACAAGAGGTACTTGGAGATCGGCCAGCCACCCTACACGCCGTCGGTCTCAGTGATGTTTGCGCTGGACAACGCGCTAGACCAGCTGCTTGCCGAGGGTATGGGATCGGTTTATGAGCGGCACGCGGCGATCGGCCAGTTCACGCGGGACGGAGTTCGAAGTCTCGGCTTGGAGTTGTTCGCGAAGGACGAGAGTCATGCGTCGAACACGGTAACGGCTGTGAGCATCCCGGAGGGAGTGGATGCGGGGGCGCTGGTTGGAAGGCTGCGCACTGAGCACAATGTCATCGTGTCCGGTGGGCAGGCGTCGCTCGCGGGGCAGATATTCCGCATCGGGCACATGGGAAAGACGACCGAGTCCGACATCGAGGAGACCATTGAGGCGTTAAAAGCGGTGCTCGGGAGCTAAGTTTCGGCGGGGTCTGAAACGAATAAACCAAAAAGGGCGGGCTCATTGCCCGCCCTTCTCGTTGTGTGGACCGGAGCGAAGCTCGGCTAGTCGCCCGCCGGAGCGGGGGCTGGAGGCGCGGGAGCCATTGGGGGTGCGTCAGGCTGGAGGCCGCGGTCGTCGTCCTGGGGGCCTGATGAGTCGGGACTTTCGTCCGACGCCTCCGGTGGCGTCTCCCATAGCGCGTTGAGCTCGTCTACTTCGATGGTCTCATGCTCGACCAGATACTCGGCTAGCTGCTTGAGCTTAGGCATGTGCTCCCTGATGACATCTGTGGCCATGTTGTAGGCGCTGTCTATAATGTCATGTACCTCAGCGTCGATGGTCTCGGCGACCTTGTCCGAGTAGTCGCGCTGCTCCGAGATTTCGCGCCCCAGGAAGACCATCTCCTCTCGTTTGCCAAACGTCCGGGGACCGAGCTTCTCGCTCATCCCGTAACGTGTCACCATTTGGCGAGCAATGTTGGTCGCCTGCTCTATGTCGCTGCCTGCTCCGGTTGTAAGCTGATTGAACACCAACTCCTCTGCGACCCGCCCGCCAAGAGCGGCAGCTAGCATGTCTGAGAACTGACCACGGGTCCACAGATTTCGGTCCTCCTCCGGCAGGTAGCGGGTGTGTCCCCCGCTCTGACCCCTCGAGACTATGGTGACCTTGAACGGATTGTCCGCGTTTGGCAAGACGTGGGCTACGAGCGCATGGCCAGCCTCATGGTAGGCAGTAATCTCCTTCTCCTGGTCGTTAATGATCCGGCTCTTTCGCGCCGGACCGAGAAGCACCCTGTCAATGGCCTCGGTGAACTCTGAAAAGGCAATGATCTTCTTGGTTCGACGGGCGGCCAGGATCGCAGCCTCGTTCACCAGGTTCGCAAGATCAGCCCCACTGAACCCCACCGTCTGGCGCGCAACCCGCTCCAAGTCAACATCCTCATCCAACGGCTTCCCGTTCGAGTGGACCTTCAGTATCTCTGTCCTGCCTCGCAGATCAGGATTGTCCAGGATCACCCTGCGGTCGAACCTCCCAGGCCTCAACAACGCTGGGTCCAGGATGTCAGGCCGGTTCGTAGCCGCCATCACGATCACGTTCGTTCCAGTATCGAAACCGTCCATCTCAACCAGCATCTGGTTCAACGTCTGCTCTCGCTCGTCGTGACCTCCACCCAGTCCAGCCCCACGGTGCCGTCCCACAGCGTCGATCTCGTCCACGAACACTATGCACGGTGCATTCCGCTTCGCCTGATCGAACAGGTCTCGAACCCGACTCGCTCCCACACCCACGAACATCTCAACAAACTCTGAACCGCTTATGTTGAAGAACGGCACTTCCGCCTCTCCCGCTACCGCCCGAGCCAACAGAGTCTTTCCAGTTCCGGGAGGACCTACCAGCAACACTCCCTTCGGTATCTTCGCTCCCAACGCCAGGAACCGCTCCGGGAACTTCAGAAACTCCACCACCTCCTCCAACTCCTCCTTCGCCTCCTCTACACCGGCCACGTCGGAGAAGCTCACCTGCGGACTGTTACCCATGAACATCCGCGCTCGACTCTTCCCGAAACTGAACGTCTGGTTCGAGTTCCCCTGTGCGCTCCTCATCATGAACAGCAGCACCGCACCGAAGAAGATCAGCGGCAGGAAGTTGAACAGCACACTCAGTATCGAAGAAAGACCGCTCTGTCCCCTCGGAATGATCTCCACGTTCGACGTGGCCAGATCGACACCGCCCCGCTGGAGTATCTCAACGATCGACGAACCGCTCTCTTTTCGGGAGGTCAGCGTCTCCCCCGACGTGGTCAATATCATCAGGCTGTCGCCCTTGACCTCGATGGTATCGACGTTGCCGCGTGCGGTCATGGCCACAACGTCGTTGAGACCGATCTCCTGATCGCCTCCGACAGCGCTGGAGAGCAGGTTCACCACGATCGCAACTATAGCCACCGTGATTAGAAGATAGATGAAGCTGTTTCGCAGCCGACGGGAGCCCATTCACGTCTCCAACGGGTTGTGCAGGTCAAATTGCGCGAGTTGTGTCATCCGCGCTGCCTTCATCTTACATTACGACGCCATCGGCGGCAAAAGATTTGGAGTTCTCGTAAACGAAGACTATCGGGCAGCAACATGCTTTCAATGACTAGGTTGTAAGATATAATGTGGTCGATCGAAGACACTGGAGATGATCGAGTGGTGAACGTCGACGTAGGAACAGTCCGAGGGACTGCTCTAATTTCAGGGCAACTTGCCGATCACGACCTGGTCGAGATGTACAGGCAGATGGTCCTCGTCAGGACGCTAGACGAGCGCATCTGGATGCTGAATCGGCAGGGTAAGGCGGCGATCGTCGCCTCATCACAAGGACACGAGGCCGGACAGATCGGTAGCGTTAGGGCGCTGGAACGGGGCAAAGACCAGTTCTACATCTACTACCGTGACCTCGCCGTGATGCTGACCCTGGGCATGACACCCGTAGAGATAATGTCGGGGTTTCTTGCAAAGGTCGGCGAACCCCTCAGTGGCGCCAGGCAGTTTCCTACGCACGGCGCATACCCTGAGCTTGGATTGGTGAATCTCTCAAACGTTGTCGGGACTCAGATTCCGCAAGCAGTAGGCGCGTCACTTGCCGCCAAGATGCGTGGAGAAGACAGTGTCGTCATCACCTACTTTGGGGACGGCGCATCGAGCGTCGGTGACTGCCACGAGGCCATGAATTTCGCGGCTGTACACAGGCTGCCCGTGATCTTCTTCTGCGAAAATAACAAGTATGCGATCTCCGTGCCGATGTCAAAGCAGATGGCAGTGGACAGCATCGCGTCGCGTGCAGAGGGATACGGAATGCCCGGTATCGAGGTCGATGGATGCGACATTATGGCAGTGTTCGAGGCCACCTCCGAGGCCGCCCGAAGAGCAAGGTCTGGTCAAGGACCTACCCTCATAGAGGCACACGTCGAGCGATACCTGCCACACACGTCCGACGACGACGATACGCGATACAGATCAGCAGAGGAGATCCAGGAAGCACGGAAGCGAGACCCGCTGACCGTGCTGTCGAGCCAGTTACGCGAGTCGGGACTGCTGACAAACGACATCGACAATGCATTCCGCGCTGAGGCGATGCGCACTGTCAATGAGGCCACGGACGTCGTGGAATCAGCGCCCTACCCGGCTGTGGACAACTTTGGAGACCACGTCTATGCGCAGTAGATGGGACATCGTTGGTTTGGCTGAGAGGAGCAACAGATTCCTGAGCTGAGTGTAATAGAGGCTGTAAGGGAGGCGATGCGCGAGGAGATGCGCCGCGATGACCGGGTCTTTGTGATGGGCGAGGACATCGGCGCTCGCGGTGGCGTGTTCTTGGCTACCGAGGGGTTTACCGAGGAGTTCGGAGAGGCCCGGGTGATCGACACGCCGCTGGCAGAGTCCTCGATTGCTGCGATAGCTCTTGGAGCGGCATTGAACGGGATGCGACCGATCGCTGAGATCGAGTTTGCCGACTTCATATGGCCGACCATCAACCAGATCGTCGGCGAGGCCGCGCGAGTGCGTTACGGGACGAACGGGCGCATGAGCGTTCCTATGGTGCTGCGAGCACCGCAGGGCGGCGGGGTGCGCGGAGCGCTCTATCACTCGCAGAGCGTAGAGGCGTTCTTCGCCCACACTCCTGGACTCAAGGTCGTAACTCCGGCCACTCCCTATGACGCCAAGGGACTGCTGAAGAGCGCAATCAGGGACGACGATCCCGTCGTGTTCCTTGAACATAAGCGCACCTATAGGCTCGTGCGCGGTGAAGCCCCCGACGAGGACTACACCATACCCATCGGTGAGGCGGACGTGAAGATGGCGGGAGAAGACCTGAGCATCATCACGTATGGACTCATGGTCCACCACTGTCTCGAGGCAGCACGTGAAGTTACTTCGGAGGGAGTGAGCGTCGAGGTAGTGGATCTCCGCACTGTACGCCCTATCGATCGACAGACAGTGCTGAACTCAGTGATGAAAACCGGCAAGGCTTTGATAGTGCACGAAGACACCAAGGCGGGAGGCATAGGTGCGGAGGTGGCTGGGATCATTTCGGAAGAGGCTTTCGAGTACCTGGATGGTCCGGTGACACGTCTCGCAGGCCCCGAGGTCCCAGCGATGCCGTTCGCCCCCACCCTGGAGGCAGAGTTCATGCTCAACACTGAGAAGATTAAATACGCGATCCGCCAGCTAGCAGCGTACTAGCCGAGTTCACTTCCAACATGATTATCGAACTGCCACAGGTCGGAGAGTCGGTAACGGAAGGGGTTATCGGGAAATGGCTCAAGTCGATCGGTGATCGCGTAGAGCGGTTTGATCCGCTCGTAGAAGTTGTCACTGATAAGGTGAACATGGAGATGCCCTCACCGGTTGCAGGCACGCTAACCGCGGTCCTGGCAGACGAAGGAGAGACCGTCCCTATGGGCGCGCCCATCGCCGAGATGGCAGTGGACGGGGAGACTGCCCCCACCGACAGTTCTACGTCGACTGAAATTGCCAGGGCGGTAGATGCATCCCAACCTTCCCCGAGCAGAATAGGCACACTTCTGAAGGACGTTGCGCCTGTTGGGCCCACGGGCTCCGGCGGCCCTGTCTCCGCTGATTCTCTGAGCCGATCTCAACGCCCTGCCAGACGTCGCCGCTACTCGCCAGCGGTATTGCGATTCGCTGAAGAGCGAGGCATAGATCTCGCCAAGATTGTGGGAACTGGGATCGGCGGGCGTGTCACGCTAAAAGACGCTCGTCGGTTCATAGAGCAACCTGCACCTCTAAAAGAGCTTGGAGGAAGCGCTACCGAGGCCCCGCCGATTCGGTCCAATACCAACGACGAGAGGGTTCTGCTGACTCCTGTTCGGCGTATGATCGCTGACAATATGGTGAGAAGCGCCAACGAAATTCCGCAGGCGTGGACGCTTATAGAGGTCGACGTAAGTAGCCTGGTCGCGCGCAGACAGGCAATACGGGGCGTCTTCCAAGAGCACGAGGGCGTCAACATCACCTATCTCCCGTTCGTCATGAAGGCCATCGCGGAGTCGCTCAAGGAAAATCCTCTGCTCAATTCATCCTGGGATGGCGACGCGATCTTGTACAAGCGGCGAATTAACATCGGCATCGCTGCAGCGGCGTCAGACGGGTTGGTCGTGCCTGTGGTCCACGACGCTGACACGATGAGTATTGCGGGGCTAGCGTGTAAGGTCGACGACCTCACAACTCGCGCACGGAGAGGCCAGTTAAGGATCGAGGACGTTCAGGGCGGCACATTCACTCTTAACAACACCGGAGTCTTGGGATCGGTACTAAGTCAGCCTTTGGTAAACTTCCCGCAGGCGGCGATACTTACCACAGAGGCGATTGTGAAGCGTCCGATAGTTGTCGGAGACGGCATCGCGATCCGGTCGATGATGAACCTGTGCATGAGTTTCGATCACAGGATCATGGACGGTGCTGAGGCGAGCGCATTCGTCAACTCGGTGAAGCGAAGGCTTGAATCTATAGGACCGGATACTGGAGTGTACTGAGGGCCGCGCTGTCGGCAAGGAACATTCAAGGTGAGTGCGTTCCCTGTCAATCCGCTGGACGTGATCGACCTAGGCTTTTTGCCTTTCCTGGAGGCTTGGGAGCTTCAACTTCGTCTGCATGACAGCGTCGCCGAGGGACGCAGGCCTGACACTCTACTTCTTCTCGAACACCCTCACACGTACACGCTGGGCAGACGCGGACACTGCGAGGACATCCTTATTGAACAGTCCGAGATCGAGCGCCTGGGGATAGACGTGCATCACACCGACCGAGGCGGAGAGGTTACGTACCACGGTCCGGGTCAGCTAGTCGGATACCCTATAATCGACCTGCGCCGCTGGGGCGGCGGTCCTCTGAAGTACGTGAGTTCACTGGAACAGGTGATTTCGGAGTCACTCGCTGAACTCGGCATTGAAGGCACCTCCGAGGGTCACCCTACAGGCGTGTGGGTGGAGGATCGAAAGGTAGCGGCTATCGGAGTAAAGGTCGGACGTCGAGTGACCACGCATGGATTCGCTCTGAACGTCTCAACTGATCTTTCTCACTTCAAGAACATCGTCCCATGCGGAATGCCGACGGCTGAAGTGACTTCGGTAAGCCGAGAATTGGGAACAATGGTACCCGTTGGGGAGGTGCTCCCAGTTATCGTGGAGAAGTTCGGCAAAGTGTTCGGTTACTCTCCCGAACCTTCTCAAGTGTCGTATAATCGCCGACACAAAATCCCAGCCGCGAACTGACTGAGGAGAATACCTGATGTGCACATACGTTACCGAGCAGAGGAAGATAGACGGAAGCGGCCGGGGTCAGCGTGGCTGGTTCAAGCTGACCAACGCCAGGGTGTACTACGACCATCCATTCCACTCGCCGGATGACCACACCCTAAACATCGATTTCGTCAACGAAGAACTGGGGCTGGACGCGCGTATTCCAGTGGAGCTATCCGCCGAGTCGGCCCGCGCACTGGTGCAGGCAATCGAGGCCGCGCTCCTGTCAGGTGAGCACCTGCACTAAGGGTAGCGGTACTTTCGAATCCCCTTCACCAGCCACCAGACCACGACTACCACAATCAGAGAGATCATCCCGCCGAGAATCATCGTTCTATCGGCTCCGATCTGTTCGGACAGGATTCCAACTTCAAATGTACCCACGTTGTTGGCGGTCATTGCGCTGACCGAGTGAGCGCTCACAGCTCGCCCGCGCATGTGGTCTGGCGTTGTCAACTGCACAGTGGTCTGGCGGGTAGTCATACCGATTGCGTCTGTCGCGCCGAGCCCGGCGATTATCAACGTACCCAGCCACAGCGACGTGGTGAAGCCGAAGGCGATCAGAAGCACCGCATACAATAGCGTCGCGTACAGCACCAGCATGCCCTTTGCCCTGTAATTGGCCAAGAACAGTACGGAGAATGTGCCCACCACTCCACCAAACGAGTTGGCGGCGGTGACGACTCCGACGGCGGCGGGCCCCGCTTTGAACATCCTGTCCACTATTAACGGCAGGATTTGCCTGTAGAAGCTCACGATTGTGACGCCGATGTCCAGAAGGTAGAGTCCTGGGAGAATCGGATGCCTCATCACGTACACTGCCCCCTCCCAAATACGCAGTAACATGGACTCGTGTCCACCTTGGGGCACCGCATGGGCGACCTGCACTCTAATCATGAGCGGCATGATCGATGCGGGAAGGGCGAAGAGGGCCGACGCCGCGAAGGCAGCTGTTGTGTCCAGAGTTTCAACCAAGGCAGCGAAGGCAAGTGGGGCGGCAATCGCGCCAATCTGAAACGTCGCCTGATTGGACGTGACCGCGTGCATCAAGTGGGATCTAGGCACGATGTTGGCGGTAATGGCAGACCTGGCGGGACCTCCCAATACGCTCGACACTCCCAGAATGGCCGTGACAGCGTAGATATGCCAGGGTTCCAGTCTGTCAATCGCGGCAAGTACAGCCACGATTCCGAGAAACAGGAAGCTGAACGACTGTGCCGCAGCAATCAGTTTCTTTCGATCCCACCTATCCGCGAGAGCTCCGCCGAACAGAATCGCAGGCAACTGGACCGCTAGTTGCACCACTCCTAGCAGGCCTAGTTGAATCCCTGAGCCGGTTGCGTCGTAGAGCCAGACCCCGGTTGCCAGCATCCTCATCTGCATGGTCAGCAGTCCGCAGACGGACGAAATCCACAGGATTCGGTAGTCTCTGTATGCGAACGCCGACCAAGGCCTGAGCGGGGGCTCAGGCGAACCGGAGGGTAGATTGTCCTCCCCACGACTTCGGCCCCGTCGATCCAAGGCCACTATCGGGAGTCGCGAGTGTTGATCTGGTAGAGGGTCTTCGTCTGGCGGCTGGCATTATACAGCAGCAGACGATGGAGAATCATCTCACGAGTCAGCTGCATACATTGAGATCATACTTTTGTACTAGTGAGGATACCCATTTCGAATGACCCAAAGATACGCCGAAAGTATGCCATGGAATCATAAGGTCTAGCGATGTGCGGTGCCCTTCAACCCCCTAGAGTTATTTGCGTAATCAATTCTCACTCTAGGAGAGGAAGGGAAACACACAATGTTGAGAATAGAGAGAAGTGCGGACTCGACGATCATTAGCGGAGAAGACACAAACGCGGTCACAGCCTCGCCGGCGTCGTTCATGGCCGTTGGCGACAATCTAGACGCGCTTCTTGCAACGGGCGAGCGGTTCCCGCAGGTCAAACTACAACTGAGGGGTTGCCAGCGGTGCGGCGGCGACGTGACAACCGGCAGAGACTGGGACGGCGACTACATAAGGTGCCTTCAGTGCGGCTGGTACAAGGACGCGCCCGGAGACGCGGTGTCTGCATTGGTCGAAACGACGATGGCGAGACTCATGGAGGAGATGGAGCAGCCGCGTGCGAGCTAGCGCATATCGGTCAACGTCCCCCTTTGGCCCCCTCCTGTCAAAATCGGCAGGAGGGGGTTATTGCTTTACCGGCGTCAGAGTCCGCTTGTATACTCCCACAAGGCGTTGAAGAACCGGTCATTACCTGGAGGTTTCACCATCGAAGAGGTTCGATTGCGCGCTGTGTTGGGGGCACTGAAGAGCGGCGAACTGAGCGTAGATCAGGTCGTCTCACAGATGCGCGACCTCCCCTACGAGGACTTGGACTTCGCCAAGGTGGACCATCACCGGTCCATTCGGCAGGGTTTTCCAGAGGTCATCTTCGGCCAGGGTAAAACTCCCGAGCACATTGCCGAGATAGCATCGTCAGTTCTGAGTCGATCAGACCGGCTTTTGGTCACAAGGGCGACGCCGGAGGCCTACGAGGCCACGGTGAAGAAGGTGGCCGATGCCAAGTACGACTCTCCCGCTAGGTGCATTGTCGTTGATCGCAGACCTGATACCACTGGGGTGCCAGGAGTAGCGGTGCTGTGCGCTGGCACGGCCGATCTGCCAGTGGCGTCGGAGGCTGCGATCACCGCGGAACTGATCGGTTGCCAAGTGGACAGGATTTCAGACGTAGGAGTTTCGGGTCTCCACAGACTGCTGGATCACCTCCCCAAGCTGCGTGCCTGCCGGGCGCTCGTGGTGGTAGCAGGTATGGAAGGGGCTCTGCCATCCGTAGTGAGCGGGCTAGTCGATACACCTGTTATAGCCGTACCAACGAGCGTCGGCTACGGAGCTAATTTCGGCGGACTGGCTCCGCTGCTTGCGATGCTGAACAGCTGTGCTCCCGGCATAGGCGTCGTCAATATCGACAACGGCTTCGGCGGAGGCTATCTTGCTGCGATGATTAACCTGACCTCACGACAGAGGGCTGACTGATGACAAGCGACGCCAGAACCGACCACACAGCTACATGGCCCGTCCCACTGGGCATCGCGGCTCCCCAGACGTTTCCGGGTGGCGAGGTCGATCTGGACCTAATCCAAGCGTATGCTAGGCGAGCTGAAGAGCTCGGGTACCACAGCCTGTGGGTTGTCGAGCAGTTGGTCGGCTCCACGCCAACGCCTGAGCCATTAACGTTCCTGACCTACCTTGCGGCAGTTACCGAACGCATAAGGCTGGGATCGGCTGTCATTGTCGCAACTACGCGTAACCCAGCGCTGCTCGCCAAACAGCTAAGCACGCTCGATGTCCTCAGTCGGGGTCGGCTGATTGTCGGAACCGCCCTGGGTGGCCGTCCCTGGACATATCCCCTCTTCGGGGGGCCGTCGGAGCGGCGTGTTCGCCACTTCACCGAGTCCGTCGGCGTAATGAAGGCCCTCTGGACACAGGAAAGGGCAGTCTTCAACGGAGAATTCTGGCAACTGGATGGAGTGCCAATGAGCCCGAAACCTGTTCAGAAGCCACATCCGCCATTGTGGTTTGGCGGCCGACACCCTGCCGGACTGCGGAGGACTGCCCGGATGGCCGACGGGTTCATGGGCGCAGGGTCGACTTCCACTGCCCAGTTCAGAGAGCATGTCGAGATCCTACGTGAGGAACTAGAACTGCGGGGCATGGACTCAAACCCGTTTCCGATATCCAAAAGAGTCTATATCGCGGTGGACGACGATGCCGAAAGGGCGGAAAGGCGGCTCACTGAATGGTTCGGAGCGTGGTATGGCAGGGCCGAAATGGGGTCCGAAGTGTCAGTTTGGGGAAGCGTCGATGCCTGTGTCCAAGGACTCCAGGAAGTGATCGACGCTGGCGCCGAAATGTTGATGCTCAATCCAGTGTTCGACTTCGATGAGCACCTGGAGACCCTGGCGTCAAAGGTGGGGCCTGCGCTAGAGCGCAAGTTAGCGCCTTAGCGTGCGGCCAGAACCTCAGAATGCGTCCTCAGAATTGGCGATGGAGGTGAGGTCGGCGTGGGTGTAGGAACCGAGCGACCGGAAGTCGAACTCCGTATAGTTCTTGATCCACTTCAGCGCGACCTTGTAGGCCTGCTCATATCGCTGGAGCATCTCCGCAAGGGCCTCCTGAGAGGCTTCATCGGGAGGAGCGGCGGCGGTACGGCGCTCGGATATGTCGGCGAGTTCGTCTTGTAGCAACTGTTTGATCAGTGCGAAATCCTGGACCTGGCCTGTGCTTTCGTCCCTGGCGCCATGGACTATTCTCTGCGCTGTTTGTGCGACTGATATGCGTCCGGTCGCCAGGTCTTCCATGAGAGCAGGGTGAATTCCCGGCTGACCCTCCAGGCTGTCTATGCCCTTTGCGCCTCGCCCTTGCAGCCAACCCTCGACGTACTCGATTAGCATCCGGCCGTTTCGGCGCGAGCCTTCAGTGGTAATAGGGCCTTCAGGGACCGCGATGTTGACCGGGAAGTTGCTGGGGTCGTACATGTCCGGTGAAGGTTCCCAACCTGAATTCCTAAGCTGCCTGAATGGATCCGCGGCCGTCTTCATGTGGAAGATGTGCGCCACCCACCCACGCAGGAACCCCTGCTGAGCCTCCCACTCCTTGTCAGAACGGATAGATTCTCCGGCGACAAGGTTGACTTCTTCCTCTCTCGATGGCAGAGCGGTTGCCATTCCTCCTATGGGGACGGCACCACGTCGCAGGCAAACGGCGACTAACCTTCTGAAGATGTTGGTCATGAAGTCAGTGGTCTTGATGTCCACGCCGAACCTGTCAGGCCAGACCTGGTCTGGATCCGACATTATATACTCCAGGACTGATGCCTTGAAGTCCCAACGAGCCGCATTCAGGCCGGCCGCGTAAGGCCCAAGCTCCCACAACAGTTCGTCCATGATGTAAACGGCAGGCAAAGATTCGACCAGGAATATGCCCCTGATCTCGGCATCGTCAGGATATCCAATTCTCTCCCGACTGAAGTCGAAGAATTCACGGTAGAAACGAGCTTCTTCGACGACCTCCACCTTGGGCAGATAGAAATACAATCCCTGGCCCTTCTCGACCTGCATTTTGCCGCCGTATGCCATCGTGAGACCCAGGCCGAGTATCGTAGCAGGGATCGGATTCCCGTCGATGGTGAATTCGTGCTCATCGAGGTGAGTCCCGCGTTCTCGGTGCATGAAGAAGGGAAGCTCGCCAGGTTGAAGTTCGTACGTCCGGTTGCGGGCCGGATTGTGGAATCTGAGCGTACCCAAGGTCGCATCGCGACGATTGATCGCTGCCATGACGGTATCCCCGAGACGGTGACCGGCTGAGTCTTCGTCATCATCAAGGTAGCCGGTCGCGCGCTCCCCGTCGGCGCCGGGATTGAGAGCGTTGATGGCCATATTGGTAATGGAAACGGGGCCGGAGATCTCTATGCCGGGACGCAACAGATCGGCAGGCACTGGTGGGACGCGCCAGTCGCCGGAGTTGGTCTCGGATTCAGGCGGAAAGTCCGGAAGGATCCTGTCGTTCGCGGCCCTCGCAATCATGGCTTCACGCCTGGCTCGTATATCCGCAATCGATGGTGAAAACTTGTCGTAGGCGGCGGTGATGTAATCCAAGAAGTCCAGAGTGAACAGGTCTTCCGCTCCGGTTACATCTGCGAATTCGACTCGGTCGGCGGCGGACATCGTGACTGCCTTTCAGGATAGCTTAAATTTCGGAGGCAATAGCGAGTTTACTCAGGCTGCAACGAGGGTGTCAATTTGGCCATTCCGACCTTTGCAGCTCGCGATGGAGGACTCGTTGACGGTCTCACAATCGCTTGGCTACACTCGCGAAAGCCCACAGGAGGCAGTCTTCGACTATGGCACTACTTCTTGGCAGACAAACTATCCAGAATCTTCTGGACATGGAAAGGATGATCGAGATCCTGCGGCAGGCGTTCGGTGAGCTGAGTTCAGGGTCGGCGGTGATGCCTCAGCGGACAGCAGTCGCCGATGGGGACGTAAACGGATGGTACGCATTTATGCCGGCACAGCTCAAGAAAATGGGCGCGCTGGGAGTGAAGTCCGTCACCGTGTACAAGGACAATCCGGCATGGCACGGGCTGCCGGGGACGCTGGCAACCATTGTTCTCATGGACAGTCAGACCGGACAGACCCTCGCGGTAATGGACGGTGGCTATATCACAGCAATGAGGACCGGGGCGGTAACCGGACTTGCAACGAAATAGCTGGCTCGCAAGAACGCCAAGGTAGCCGGTGTGATGGGCGCGGGAGTACAGGCACGAACACAGCTTTGGGGGATGGCAACCGGCGCCAACTCGGAAAAGGCCCTGGTGTTTTCGCTGGACCCGCCCGAAGTTCAGAAAGCTTTCGCGGGTGAGACTTCCGAAATGCTGGGCATGCCGATCGAGGTGGCGGCAAGCGGCCGAGAATTGGTGGAGAGCGTCGACATATTGTCACTTGCCACAACCGCCACGACGCCGAACATCGATGCAGACTGGATCGGGCCAGGCCTTCATATCAACGGTATCGGCTCCCACGCGGTCGGCGTACGCGAGTTGGACACCGCAACTGTCGTCAAGTCGAAGTTGGTGTGCGATCAGGTGGACGCCTGCTTGGCCGAGGCGGGAGACATCCAGATACCTATAGAAGAGGGCGCACTGAACCCGGACGACATCTACGGTGAGATCGGCGAGCTCATCACCGGTGCAAAAGCGGGCCGTGAGAGCGACGACGAGGTCACGCTGTTCAAGAGCGTCGGTCTGTCGATTCAGGACATTTCGGCGGCACACTACGTGTATCAGCGCGCGCAGGAAGAGGGAGTCGGGACCGAGTTCGCGTTCTCATAAGCCGGATCTGCGTCCTTCATTGCACTTTTAGCGCGCGTGTTCAGATTCAGGGTTGACACGTCAACAGTCGTTCAGCAGAATTGCCAGGTCGCAGACAAGTACTTACAGAACCTGGACAAGTTTAAGGGCACATGGATGCGCCAGCCGCGAGTAGACGACCATAATGAGCGGGGCCTCCGAGAGTGGACTATCAGGGATCCCATAACTGGCGCATTTTGGCGTCTCTACGAGGACAACGACGAGATCGTGGATATACAAAGCGACTGCCAGTGATTGGGTGGCTAGCCACTAAGCAACTGGGAGCAGCCAACAAGGAACGACATGCCTTCCCTATTTGACTTGCACGTCCACACCAATCAGGGAAGCCCGGACAGTGGGCTGACGCCGCGGGAGATGGTGGACGATGCCAGGCGGCTCGGAATCACCGGGATCATGGTGACTGAGCATGACGGGTGGCCGCGGCACGATTTCGAGGCGTTCGAGCGAACAGTCGAGGACATCGTCCTGGTCAGGGCCCTCGAAGTGTACACACCGCTAGGCCACGTCATCACGATGGGTCTGGAAGGCCACGTTGCGGGCTACGGAGACAACATTGAGGTCATTCGCACCCTGCGCCGAGAAGTGGATAGGGTTGGTGGCTTCATGGTCCTCGCGCATCCCTTCCGTTTCCTCTTCGATCTGCCGCACTACACTCAGAACATGCTGTTTCAGGAAGCAGACAAGATACCAAAGACGGCCGAAGAAGCATCCAAGCATCCGGTCTTTGAACTTGTGGATGAGGTAGAGGTAGTTAACGGCGGCAATATTGAGGTTGAGAACAGGTTCGCGCAGGAAGTTGCTGCGATTCACGGTTTCTGGGGCACCGGTGGGTCAGACGCTCACTCGCTCGACGGACTTGCACGCGGAGTAACGGCGTTCAAGGGCGACGTCAGAAACGAGGCAGACCTGCTTGAAGCGCTGCGGGCGGGCGACTTCGCACCAATCGAGGACTTCCACATAGACAAGCCGAGCAACTATGGGCGGGCGAGCTGGCTGAGGCCCGAGATGTTAGTCCGCGAGTCACGACATGAGAGCGCTGCTGGCTGACGAGCCACACGCTCGACCGGAGTGCGCTTTCACTCCTATTCAGCGACGCCAGGAGTTTGCGATGCAATGCGAGCGTTGATTGCCGACCGGATCTCGGATCCCGGCCCGGTCCTGTTGAACGAGGCCGGGATCGAGGTTGTCGCATATCCAGACCTGACGGCTGTCACGCTGCCCGGTGCGGTGGCTGAGACGGCTGCTGACGTCCTTGTGGTCCGAAGCACTCGCGTCAGCGGAGACGCACTTCGGGCTGGCCAACTAAAGCTGGTCGTGCGCGCGGGCGCGGGTTTCAATACGATCGACGTTGAAACCGCATCACAGTTGGGCATCATGGTCGCGAACTGTCCGGGCAGGAACGCGACTGCCGTCGCCGAGCTCGCGTTTGGACTCATCATCGCTCTGGACAGGCACATCGCGGACAACGTGGGCGATCTGCGCTCAGGCCGCTGGAACAAGCTGGGATTCTCAGATGCGAATGGTCTAAGCGGCAGCACACTGGGGCTGCTGGGAGTGGGGCACATCGGACGTGCGATGATCCCCATCGCTCGAGCGTTCGGCATGAGCGTGATGGGGTGGAGCAGATCGCTGTCCCCTGCCCTTGCCGACACGCTCGGCATCGGATACAAGTCGTCGCCTATCGAGGTCGCGCGCGATGCCGACACTGTCAGCATTCACGTGGCGCTCACTCCTGAGACACGTCACCTTGTAAACGCTGAGTTACTGAATGCAATGAAACCGGGAGCGTACCTCATCAACACTGCGCGCGCAGAAGTGGTTGATGAAGGAGCGCTGATCGAGGCTGTGAAGTCGAAGGGGTTGCGAGTCGGCCTGGACGTGTTCGAAGGGGAACCTGCCGCAGGTACGGGTGAGGTCGACAGCCCCCTATTTGGCGTTCCGGGCATAATTGGGACACACCATATCGGTGGAGCTACGATGCAGGCGCACAGCGCTGTTGCCGAGGAGATGGCACGGGTGGTCATTGGGTATGCGCGAACTGGGTGCGTACTCAATCAGGTCGGGGGGTAGCTACCCGATCTCTTCGGATCAGAGTCCGTCCCGAATGTCTGGACCTACACTGCTCCTCTGAACGAGAATGCTTGCTCTTCCTTTGTTATGAACTCAAGGACGGCGGGTTGCCCGGCTTCAATGACCTTGGTGGCGGTCTGGATGGCCGGGATGATCTCTTCAGGTTTCTCTATTCGAGCGTTGTAGCTGCCCATTGCCTCAGCGACCTGGGCAAAGTTGCCGCCAGTATACTTGGTGCCGTATAGGTCATTGGCTGTGGGGAAGCTGTTGGGAGAATATATGCCCATTGCCGAGTTGTTGAGGACGACGCTTAGCACCGGGATGCGCTCGCGTACCGCCGTCTCGATGTCCAGCGCGACCATGCCGAAACCGTAGTCGCCAATGATGTGTACGGCGAGCTTGTCCGGGGCAGCCATTCTGGCGCCCATCGCAAGGCCGAGGCTATATCCAAGTTGAGTGGACTTGCCCCAGGCAATGAATCCCCTAGGAGATATGGTCTCGTAGAACGGTATGGTTTCGTCTCGGGGACTGCCTGAGTCATGGGTGACTATCGAGTTCTTGCGGTCGATTGTATTCATTAGGTCCCAGATGACACGATAAGGGTTGATTGGGACCTCGTCTGAGGTCAGCAGAGGAAGCCAGTCTCTCATCCACTCCTTGCGGACAGCCGCAATCTCGGTGGCAACTCCGTTTGATTCGACACGGCTGGCCTGGCCAAGCTGCGATTTGACCTCCCCAATCATCTGGGCGAGCACGAGTTTGGCGTCGCCGACTACAGCGTGATCGGGGTCGTAGTCCTTGTTCACGTCGTCGAGGCTGTTGGTACAGTGGACGAGGACCTTCGAATCGAACTGGTCGGCCCCAAAATGGATTCTGGTGAAGCTGCAGCCGATTCCAAACACAAGGTCGGCCCGTTCCAGGAAGTGAACCACTGGCCCGGTCGTAGTGCCGCTCCTAGTACCGAGCGAAAGTGGGTGGTTTTCTGGGAAGGAGCTCTTGCCGGCCATAGTTGTCATCACTGGAGTCTGCGTGAGCTCAGCCAGCTCGAGAATCTCGTCCCATGCCTCCGCGTACAGAACACCCTGGCCTGCCTGGATGATGGGACGCTCGGCCGACAACAGCATCCGTGCAGCCGCCCTGATGTCGTCTGGGTCTCCCGAGGACACGCGAGGCGTGACAGGGGTGTAGTCAAATAGATTATCGGGGAAGTCGCCCCTGAGAACATCGGACGGTATCTCCAGCAATACCGGACCAGGCCGTCCCATGCGTATCTGACTGAAAGCCCGGCGCATCATCTCAGGGATTCTCTCGATCATGTTGATCTGGTCGGACCATTTCGTCACTCCAGCATAGCTCTGACTCGGGCTGAACGTGGGATGGACGCCAGCTCTGGCTCTTGGCGCAGAGGCGGGCAGCAGCAGGATGGGCACCGAGTCGGCATACGCCTGGGCGACACCAGCGAAGGCGTTTTCAGCACCGGGACCTGCCTGCATGGAGAAGACTCCGACGCCCCTACCATTGGTGACGCGGCTGTAGCCGTCGGCGAGGTTAACACCAACACGCTCCTGTCGAAAAATCATCGGCCTGACGCCGTGTACAGCCCCGGCTTCTTCCAGAGTATTCATGGGAATGACGCCCATGAAGTCCACTCCCTCTTGCTTCAGGATTCTCGCAATGGCATCTGCGCCCTTCATCATCTGGCCTCCGGCATCGTGTACTCAGTGCATGACTATGACATTGTGACACTCAGAGGGCCGGATTGCGAATGCACTGGAGGGAGCAGAGCGTCTCTCACGGCTGTCGGTGTTCCAAGATTTCAGGACACAAGGCCAGTGAGCGCAGGCCTCATCCTTCAAATCGCACTTCCGAGTTCTTCTCGAATAGCCTTAACGGGTGGGACACTTTATAATCCGTGCGAGTATTCTCAGCTAACTCAGAGTCAGGAGCGGACAATATGGCAGACGATACAATTCGCATCGGCTACGTGGGAGCGGGAGGCAACACCAGGCTCAGGCACCTTCCGGGATTCGCTGAGATCGATGGCGTGGAGAGCGTCAGCGTAGCCAACAGGAGCCGCGAGTCGAGTCAGCGTGTGGCAGACGAATTCGGTCTGAGCACAGTATACGACTCCTGGGAAGAGTTGATCGACACGGACGACACAAACGCCATCTGCATCGGTACCTGGCCTTATATGCACAAGACATTGGTTCTCGCATCGCTCGCCGCTGGCAAGCATGTTATGACCGAGGCACGCATGACAATGAACTCGGCCGACGCACGCGAGATGCTGGAGGCATCGCTTTCATATCCTGATCTTGTGACACAGATCGTTCCAGCACCGCACACGCTCAGAGTCGACAATACGATAAAGGATTTGATCTCCGACGGGTACTTTGGGGACATGCTTTCCGCAGACATCACTGTTCACCAAGGCGACTTCGTCGACTATGATTCGGAGCTGCACTGGAGGCATAACCGAGACCTCTCCGGCAACAATATCATGCAGATGGGAATCTGGTATGAGGCAATCATGCGCTGGTTCGGACCAGCCGCGGCCGTTTCAGCCGTTGGCCGGGTCACCGTAAAGCAGAGGAAGGGATGGGACGGTGGTCTCGCGTACACCACCATCCCTGACCACGTAGAGATACTAATTGAATTCGCCTCCGGCCCGATAGCACGCCTGCGGGTCAGCACTGTAACCGGTCTGGCTCCCGCAGACGGGGTATGGATCTTCGGCTCCGAGGGTACTGTCCATGTTGACTCGGCTTCCATGACCATGAGAGGCGGTCGTAGAGGAGACAGTGAGCTTTCGGAAATAGACATTCCTGTTGAGAAGCAAGGCGGCTGGCGCGTTGAAGAGGAGTTCGTCAACGCGATCCGCGGACTGGAGCCGATCACCCACACAAACTTCTTCGATGGTGTTCGATATATGGAATTCACTGACGCGGTGACAATCAGCATACAGACCGGCGAGCGGGTAACCTTGCCGTTGGGTTAAGTCCTGATCTTGATACTCAGGACGTGAGGAGCGCATGTGGACTACACAGACCTATTTACGAAGAACATGCCCGCGGAAATCGAAGGGCCTCCCGGTCAGGCAGAAGACACTAGGTTCACTTTCTCGGTGACCTACACAGATCGCGACACAATGCCGGTCGAGGGGTTCGTCGACGCGCTGGCTGACATAATGCCCCGTGAGGGGGTCGATCTTGCGAAGTACCCGCCGCCGCAGGGACACGTCGGGCTGCGTGAGTACATAGCAGAGGCGCTCCACAACAATAGGGGCATGGACGTGCCGGTGGACAACATCTTCCTCACCGCGGGCGCGGGAGGGGCCGTTGGGACGATTCTAGATGCCTTCATTGACGCCGGGGACACAGTGCTAGTGGAGGAGTTCTGCTACTCAGGCACCCTTGGCATGCTTCTCGGGAAGCGCGCCAATGTCGTCCACATTCGAAGTGACGCCAACGGCATGGACACCGACGCCCTCGAAGAGGCAGTAAAGGACCTTGTGGCAAAGGGCACGCGTCCCAAGTTGATTTACACAATCAGCGTGTACCAGAACCCGATGGGAATGACACTGAGCGCTGACCGCCGGAAACATATGGTGGAGATCTCTCAGACGTATGGCATACCAATACTGGAGAATGAGTCCTACGCCGACTTCCGAATTGACGGCGACCCGCTTCCACAGTCGATGTTCGGCATGGACGATCAAGACGGTGTCTCTCACGTTTCCGCATACACAAAGTTGCTGGGTTGCGGCCTACGACTCGGATTCGGTGTTGTGCCCGATCAGGTGAAGGAAGTGGTCGGGAAGTTACGGTTCGGTACGTCGCCAAGTCACCTGACTTCAATGGCTGTGTACGAGTATCTGAGACAGAACGGCGACGAGTACATCGAAGCTGTATCGCGGTCACTCGGCACCAAGCGCGACGCCATGCTTGCGGCTCTCGGGGAGCACTTCCCGCCCAGTTGCGAGTGGAGCGTTCCGCACGGCGGCATGATGTTGTGGGGCCGTCTACCGGAAGGCGCCGACACGTGGAACACGTTAGAGAAGGCGGTAGAGGCCGGGGTCAAGTACAATCCAGGAGCCGTGTACAGGGCGAACAGGTCCCCCAACAACTACATGCGCCTCACGTACAGCTACCATAGCACCGACGAGATCGCCGAAGGCATCGAGATCCTGGCAGGCGTGTTCGAGCGAGAGGGCATTTTCGACAACGCCTAGGTGTTGATGAGTAGAGTATTGCCTAGCGGCGTGTAGAATTACGCGGGCGTAATCGTCATTTCACCTGTGACCACACGTCCATAAGGAGAAAATTTAATGCCAGAATTGAGCAAATTCAGCTTCGAAGGTCTGTACTCAAAGCACGCACCGGAGGGAAGGCAAAGGGCTGGGTCGGTCAAGCGCGGGACATACGACTTCGCAGTCGCCTACCCTGACCCGAAGTCGATACCGTTCGACGGACTTGTGGACGGACTCCAACAGGCACTCGCCGAAGAGGGAGAGGACTTGGCCTTGTACGCCCACCCGCAAGGCTACAGGCCGCTGAGGGAGTTCGTTGCCAGCAAGCTGGCCCGGGAACGCGACATTCATGTGTCGCCTGACGAAATCATACTGGGAGACGGTTCCGGCCAACCGATTCACATGTTCCTGGAAGTTCTGATCGACCCCGGAGATGTCGCGTTGACCGAGGATTATGTGTACGCCGGTACTCTCGGGCAGCTCAGACGGTTCGGCGCGGACGTGCGTGGCGTGGAGACCGACGATGAAGGTATGGTTCCAGACGCGCTCGAGTCAGCTATCGAACGTGCGACGAGCCAGGGTCGAAAGCCGAAGCTGATATACACTATCCCCACGTACCAGAATCCCCAAGGCTGGACGATGACGCTGGAACGGCGCCGGGCGATGGTCGAGATCGCGAACCGTCACGGTGTGGCGATTCTTGAAGACGACTGCTATGTCGATCTCCGGCTAGACGGCCCCGAGTCGCCTACTTCGATCCACTCGCTAGACGAGACAGGTAGCGTAATGTACGTGGCCTCGTTCTCCAAGATCATAGCTCCTGGGATGCGGATCGGCTACGGTACAGGGCCCTCGGAGGTGCTGGACAGGGCTTTGGTCGCGAAGGGCGGCGGCTCTCTGAATACCTTTGCGTCCTACGCCGTGCATAGATATTCGATTGGCCAGCTTGACTCGCACATCGAGGAGATAAACGAAATCCAGCGTGCGAAACGCGATGCCATGGTGTCATCACTTGGAGAGAACTTTGGAGACCGTGCCGAGTGGAGTAACCCTCACGGAGGTCTGTTCGTCTGGCTGAAGATGCCGGACGGAAGCGATCTGACATCCATTCGCGACACAGTGCTGAATGACTACGATGTTGGATATCTCCCGGGAGTCAACTTCTCACCCGAGGGCACCACGGGCCACAACTACGCGCGACTGTGCTTCGGCTACAACCAGCCCGACGAGGTCTATGAGGGAATCGCCCGCCTGGCAGAGGCATTCGAGAAGGAAGGGGCGTTCTGACGTTCCAACCCTCAGTCGCTTCTGACTTTGCCGGCGACGGATAGAATAAGAGCGAGGTGAGACCCATGCGCATCTGTTCGTTTCTTCCAAGCGCCACTGAAATAGTGTACCTGCTGGGACTGGGCGACTCGCTGTACGGCGTGAGTCACGAGTGTGACTTTCCACCCGGAGCCTCCGACAAGCCGAAGGTAGTCCGAAGTCGTATCGACTCCTCCTCAATGACGAGTAAGGAGATCGACGCAGCCGTTACGGGCATGATGATGCGTGGCGAGAATATCTACTCAGTGGATGACGACGCGCTGGCCGACGGTCGACCCGATCTTGTCGTAACGCAGCAGCTGTGCGAGGTGTGTGCAGTCTCTTTCGAGGACGTTCAAGAGGCCGTCGGACGTCTGGAAGTCTCACCCACTGTGCTGTCCCTGGACCCGCACAGTGTGGGTGATGTTCTCGAAGACATCCTGCGCGTGGGTCAGCATACCGGTACACAGTCCGTGGCCCACGTCGCAGTCTTCAACCTGCGGGCCAGAATCGATGTGATCCGGAGGGCAGTCGCAAGCTCAGAGGCTAGGCCCAGCGTAGCCTGCATCGAGTGGATGAACCCAGTGATCGCCGCCGGGCACTGGGTACCGGAGATGGTACAGATCGCGGGCGGAATCGACGCGCTGGTGGAACCAGGCGCTCCATCACCCCGACTCGACTTCGATCGTTTGGCCGATTCCAGCCCCGAGGTGGTGGTGTTGATGCCATGCGGGATGGACGTGGAACAGGCAAAAGCGGAGTTCGACGCCCTGCCCGACCGGTCCCAGTGGGAGAACCTGACCGCTTTCAGGAAAGGACGCGCCTACGTCGTGGACTCCGGGGCGCTGTTCAGTCGCAGCGGCCCGAGGCTGGTCGACGGCCTAGAGGTTCTGGCGCGGATCCTGCAACCTGAACTTTTTGGAGATCAGCAATCCGCGGACTTCTGTCTGAGGCTGTAGGGTTGTATCCTGCGGAAGCCGGTGGAGTTGCCGATGACGACCGACTTGGTCCTTAGTGGCCGCAGTCAGACATTGCATGTCAGATCTATGGCGAATGCAGATTCAAAGTTGAGCACTTGGGAACATGAGTGTCTGAACCACCTCTTTGACTTCATCTGGATTGGTACGAAACCACTCGTTGCCGGGCAGGCCTTCAATCTTCTGTCCCCGCCTCTCAAAGCACGCATGTAGAAGACTCTCGCTCTGTCGAGCTTCACGCTCGTTGGTGCAGCAAATCCGAAGAAGATAGTGGGGCCGTTCAGGTAGATTCTCCGAGAAGTCCCGAACCCTCCTCTGAAAGCCTTCTATGCCGGTGCGCCCGATCTTGATCGGCCAACGATTGTCTGGAGACTCTTGGTACTGCGGAAGAAACCAAGCGTATACTTCGTAGGGTCCGCTCCCGAACTCCCAGTCCGGCATAACGGAATCACTGTCCAGCGGACTACTCCCTTGGGCGTCCGGGGCCGGTGAATGGGTGAGATTGTCCAACTGTTCCCCGTATCCCAAGAACTCATATCGGCCGGAGGCAACCTGTTTGAATGGCCGATCGGTACGACCCCATGACTTGAATACTGCTGCGATTTTCCCTATCAATGGGACCTGCTTACCTCCGTATTGCCCAAAGGCTGACTTCAACTCCGTGGTGATATCCTTGCGCCTATAAACTCGTCCGACTTCGAACAATCCAGGAATGCTACACAGCACCCTGGCAGCTTCCTGTCCAAACGGCTCGTCGGCCAAGTATCCCAAAGGTTCCATTGCATCCTCCTTGTACCTTTACAATCTCTTCGCGCCTATGCAACCGCTACGATAGCAGTAAGGCACTAAAGGTACCAGAGGGGTTTTGATGGAACTATTGGATTCAACGGCACGCTCACATAGCCGTTTTGCCCCTCACTGCCGGCTGAAGCGGTTCATCATCTCTAGGTTCATTCGCCGACGGAGGCCCGCGTAGGCTCGCTTCAATACTTCAAGCTCGGCGGTCAGCCTGCTGGCGGCAGATTCCTGCTCCAGGAGTCGTTGCTTCTCACTCAAGTCCATCTGAATGGAGTTGGCAATGTGATAGGACAGTGCCTCCGGGTCTGATGGTACGCGTGTCTGGCTGACCCAACCTCCTGAAACTCCAACGGACGCTTGGGCGTATTTCGAAAATGCGTCAGTGACTTCATGAACCAGTTCGTCTGACGATTCCAAAACCGGGTTGGTCTCTTCCAATAGCTCCACCTCCGCGGCGAGGAAAGGTTCCCGCTGCGTTATGTTGAGCACCATGAATCTCTGCACACCCACGGCGGCCACGAAAAAGCGGTCCCCATCGATCCGGTTCACCTGAGTTATGTGCGCGACGGTACCAATCTCGTGGGGGACTGCCGGGCCACCAACTTCCGACCCTTCACGGATGAGGGAAACGCCGAATCTGTTGTCAGACTCCATGCACTCTCTCAGCATGAGCTTGTATCGCTCCTCGAAAATTTGGAGCGGGAGGGATGCATTGGGAAACAGCACTGTGTTGAGAGGAAAGAGGGGCAATCTGCGCTGGCGAGTCGTCATGAACCTTCCGTTTGCTGTGAATGTTTCGGCAGCCGACTGCTGCCAATCGTGGCGGCAGTGCACGTTTACTGAACTACTCTCATCTTTCAAAGTCCAAGTGAGCGTAGCGCATGAATATACCTCCGCCAGGTCGAGCCAACGGACCGTTGACACAGAGACACGCAATAACGTGGGAAGTTCCTGGTTTGGCATTGTCGGTGACCTTCACCCTGTTCGTAACATTGAAACCGTTGACCGCGCCAGTGTCGCGGTCCCACTCGCCATCAATCCAGATCTCTCCGTAGTCGTCGATGCTGGTCTCGAACCAGACGGTCGAACCCTCGACGTGGAATTCGCCGACCGTTTCAGGCAGAGGCACAGTTATTCGGTACCAGCCAAACGTGAGACCTTCAGAGCGCTTCTTTCTGAGGCCGGGGTGCTCCGGTCTACCCGACGGCTTGTCCTTACCTCCCGCCTCCACGTCATCAATGACATCCCAAGACGAGTCATCGTGTTCTGCCAAGCGCGCCGAAGTATCTGAAGCTTGGGCGACCAGTCCCTCGTTGGGCTCGCCAGGGTTCCAGCCCGAACCGAACCGCCACTCGGTCCCAAGTTCGACGAGTACAACAGGATCTTCAAGGTCAAGGGTAGCGGTAGGCACGCGGCTGCTCCTTTGTCGGTCTGAGGTTCGTTCGAATTGTGCCAGTCAACTATGGGTGAAAGGTTCTCAGCACCGGCGACACTTGTCAACAGTCCGATCAATACGGTTTCAAACTAACTGATCGTCGACCGATTGCGTTGTAGTACGCGAGCAGGCTCAGACAGAACAATCCCTCAACTGAGACACAGGAGAGTCGCATCGTGAGCGCCAAGAAAATAGGAGTGGCCGGGCTCATGGCTCTAGCGAGCCTCGCACTGATCGCGGTCATTGCATCCAATCCATTCTCTACTCAAGCATCTACACTTGTCGACACTGTCGGCCAAGACACCCAGGAGCGATTCAGCGCAGACGTAGACACTCCATCGCAGATTTCCCGTCCGGAACAGCAGGTCCAGCCCCAGGCTGCCGATGAAGACTCTGAAGACTCCGAGCCGTACATCGGAGTAGCAATCATTGAGATGGACGACGGCTCGGTGAAGGTCGTCCGCGTGCTGGAAGGGGGCCCTTCTGATAGCGTGCTAAAGACGGGCGATCTGATTACCGCAGTTGACGGAACGACGATTGACGGCAACAGCGACCTCGTGGATGCGATCACAGAAGCGGGTTCCGGCGAGACAATTACGCTTACTATTACCCGAGATGGGTCGAGCCAGACCGTAGACGTCACCGTTGGCGAGAGGGACATGGCCGTCCCATCAGTGAGAATGTACACATCGAAGAAGATGTTCACGCCATTCAAGTTCCCTGGTCTCACCAAGGGGAGGCACAGAACCCTCGCAAATGCGGACGGTCGAGTCGTGCACAGCAAGATCGTGTTTGAGAACGAGGACGGCAGCTTCAGTACCTACCGAGCCGTTGTCGGCACTGTCTCAGATGTCGACTCCACGGCTGGAACCTTTACGCTCAACCCGAAAGACGGATCTGACTCGATCGACTACGCCATCAACGATGACACGAAGGTCAGCATGAGTCGAAGTGGTGATCTGGGCCCCTTGAACACCAGTGACGAAACCTTTGTCGTCGACGTCGACGGAGAAGTGAAGATATTGCAGCAGGGCGAGTGGGGTCCGGGCCACGTAACCGCTTCTTCCGAGGCAGCAGGCGTTTCGGACTCAACGACAAGGACATGTGGGATGGTCGTCACTTGACTCCAAGAATAATGTTCGAGGCGTTTGAGAGAATCAAGAGTCAGGCTGACGACAAGATGTAGAATCACAGGACGCGACGTGGCGCCAGGGAGCAGTGTGGCATCGCAGATATTCACTACGTACGCAATGCATCATGAGTGTCAATGAGCGGGCCCCGCCGTTAGGTGGGGCCTGTCTGCGTTATCATTAGACTGAGCCGTATCATGCTGACGCCACGAACAGCCAATCAGAGTGAGCGGACAGGTGTGAGGCAGGCAGACCGGAGGTAGTGGCCCATGTCCTTTCTCAGGAACTTACAGGTTCAGGTGTTGCTGGCCGCATTGATCCCAGGCTCTGCAATCCTAATTATCGTAGCGATCATAGCTCTATTCCAGTACGGCGCAACGGTGTTGAACATTGTTGAACAACGCGACACGAAACTCGCGAGACTTACCGCCCACCAGTTGAGCGATGCCCTTGCGCGTCAGACAAGAGTCCTCGAGAAAGTGTCGGGAAACCCCGACTCCAGGATGTTGGACGCGGTTGCGGCTCGGCTATCGCAGGCGCTAGAGCGGGGCAGCTTGGAGTCGTTCGATGGCGGAGTCATTCTATACGATTTTGGTGGAAATCCTACTTGGTCGAGCCTCGGAACGGACACTTCCGAACTTGCCCACTACCCTACACTCGGCACGGTCCGGGCATCCCTCACTCCCATATATTCGAACATTTTCACTGATCAGGGAACCGGCCGGGAATTGATTCGATTCTCGGTCCCGGTCTTAGACGATCAGCAGGAGTTCGTTGGCGTCGTAGCCGGGACCGCTACCTTGGACGGCCCGCTAATGAGCGCTGTCCTGTCGGACTCGCTGCACGTGGCATCCGGCACAGACAGCCTTGCATACCTTGTGGACGCGTCTGGACGGTCCATCTTCCATAGCAGGGCCGATCTGATTGGTCGGGACTTCACAGTGTATCCGCCGGTAGCGAATGTTACCGAGGGAGCAAGCGGCGCAGATTTGTCCGTGTCTCCTACTGGAGAGAGAGTGATCTCCGCGTACTCGCCGGTACCCGGGTCCGGGTGGGGCGTCATCACACAACATCGCTGGTCGGATGTCGAGCGACCTATCCTGAATTCGAGCCTCACGGTCTTGGGTCTCCTTGTGCTGGGAGCCATTCTGGCGATCGGCGGCATATGGCTATTCATCGGAAGGGCGCTAAGGCCGATCAGGGATCTGAATGCCGGAGCGCAGCGGATCGCAAGTGGCGACTTCGATTACACCATCCCAGCCGATACTGGAGACGAAGTCCAAGAATTGGCTCAGCAATTCAACGTAATGGCGCAGGCTCTTAAGGCTTACTATGCCGACCTGGAGGCCCGAGTCCAAAGGCGAACTAGCGAACTGGCAGAGTCCGAGGACCGATTCAGGGCAGCCGCCGAAGAGAACGCTGTGATGGCAGAGATCGGCCGGGTGGTCGGTTCATCTCTCGACATCAGCCTGGTCTATGATCGATTCGCGGAGCAGACCAAACGGCTGATACCCTCCGACATGGTCGCCATCATGGACGTCATTCCCGACCAGAATCAGTTCAGCGTGGCATACATGGCCGGCATGTCTTTGCCCGAACGTGAGCCAGACCAGCCCTATTCCACGGAAGGCACGACCACGGCTGAGGCGTTTCTCACTGGTCGTCCGGTACTCTTCCAACCCGAAACAGAGGCTGAGGTGCTGGACAATTACCCTGGTTCGATGACTGTGTGGAGGGAGAGACTTCGCTCATTCCTTGCAGTTCCGCTGATCTCCAACAATGAGGTCATTGCTGTGTTGTGGATCGGCTCCCGAACTACTCAGGCTTACGGTGAGCACGATCTGGAAGCTGCTGAGAGAGTATCGGCGCAGATCGCAGGGGCTGTAGCCAATTCGCAGCTATATGAACGGATTCAGCAGTTCTACGCTCAAGAGCAGCGGCGCGCGGAACAATTTCGCACTATAGGAGAGGTGGGACGTCGTCTCACCTCTATCCGAGACCCAGATGAACTTCTAACAAGCATAGGCGAGATCGGAACAACCGCGCTGGGATACGAAACCACGGCTCTCGGCATAATTGAGGGCGACGTACTAGTGTTTTCGCAGGAGGCGAATCCACGCTTGTTGGGCCCGGTGCGGCGTTCGCTGGTCGACGGCAGTGAGCCGCTGGGAATTACCGGTCTGGTGGCATCTACCGGCAAGCCGATCATAGTCCCTGACGTCTCGGCCGAACCCCGCTATATCGCTCTCGGAGAGACTCCAACCGCTCGATCTTCGGTCACAGTCCAAGTATCGGCGGGAGGTCACGCGCTGGGCGTGTTGCACTCCCAGAGCCAGAGTCTGCACGCATTCGATGAAGCTGACCAGGTAGTGCTTCAGGCGCTGGCACAAGAGATAGGCATCGCCCTAGAGAACGCGCGGATATTCGAGTTGGAGCGGCGCAGAAACGAGCAGATGGCAGCCATTAACGCTGTGGCTCTGAACGTGAGTGCCGTTTTGACTTTAGGCGAACTGCTCCCCCATGTCGTTCAGCTGGTGCGTGAGACATTCGGATACCACACTGTGGGGGTCTTCCTAACCGACGAGAACGAACAAGCGATTGTGCTGCAGGCCGTGGATACAAGCGATGACAGAGTGCCCTCGCGTGGCACTCGAATGAAAGTCGGCGGAGAGGGGATCGTCGGACACGTTGCGGGCACCGGCCTACCCTGGATAACTGGAGACGTGTCCAGTGACCCGCTCTTCTCTAACTTGGGAATCGAGAACATCGACATCCAGTCGGAGCTGGCGATGCCGATAAAGCAGGGCGACGTGGTAGTAGGCGTGCTAGACCTGTATTCCGGGGAAAAGGACGGGTTCGACGACATCGACATGCTGATCGCGCAGACACTAGCCAACCAGTTGGCGGTCGCCATAGAGAACGCCCGAATATTCGACGAGACACGCGACATGGCGGTCTTGGAAGAGCGAAATCGCATGGCGAGGGAGATCCACGACACGCTGGCCCAAGGCTTCACGGGCATCGTAATTCAGCTTGAAGCCGGCGAGGACTCAATGGATGAAAATCCGGACCTGCTACGCGAACACATTCGCGTGGCGAAAGGGATCGCGAGGGAGTGTCTCGCCGAAGCGAGGCGGTCGGTGTGGAATCTATTGCCAGAGGTACTAGAGAGGAATCCACTAGATGTTATCATCGCCAACGAAGTGCAGCGGTTCGCCGCGACTGTTAGCGGAATTGCCGAATTCACACTACTTGGCGCGCGCCGTGAACTTACGGCGGCCACACAGGCAGCAATCCTTCGAATCTGCCAGGAGTCTCTGACCAACATCCGCAAGTACGCGGAGGCCGACAAAGTAGGGGTGACGCTCGACTTCGACCTTGACGCAGTCACGCTGACAGTAATCGACGATGGAGTCGGCTTCGACCCTGAGAGCATTCGCATCGGAGGTGCGCGGGGAGGATTCGGTCTGACGGGAATGAGGCAGAGGGCGCGGCTGCTGCGCGGGGATGTGGACATCATCAGCTCACCCGGTAGCGGCACAGTGGTGAAGGCCAAGATCCCAATTGCCTAGAGTGAGGGAAGAACCGCGTTGTGTTCCAAGCATCTGGGAGTGCTAGGATGTAGCGATTGCAGCTAGCAAGTCACCGGGACAGGAGTTGCACATCTCAGGAACAAAAATGCTATGGCCCAAGACATACACACCAGAGGAGAGCGCCGTGAGAACAAACGGCGCAAGCGGCGACAGATGGGCATGTCAGGCTCCGGCGTCAGGAGGCTGCAGGAGTTGATCTTGAGAAAGAATCGTGGCGCATACCGCCAACGGAAGAATTGGGAATGACCACGCGACACGTTAATCGAGCCATGACAATCGCTGGATCAGACTCAGGGGGCGGAGCGGGAATCCAAGCCGATCTCAAGACGTTTGCTGCGCTTGGTGTCTTCGGTACCTCGGCGATTACGGTTGTCACTGCTCAGAACACCCTCGCAGTAACAAACGTATTTGAAATGCCACCGTCGCTAGTTGCGGACCAGATCGACGCGATAATGGCTGACATCGGAACCGACTCGGTCAAGACGGGTATGCTTTTGAATCTGGACATTATCGGCACGGTCGCCGAACGGCTAGCCTACTACAAGCTGCCAACAGTGGTTATAGACCCCGTTATGGTAGCGACGAGCGGGAATAGACTTCTCCGGGAAGATGCTGTCGACACCATGAGGAGCGTTCTGGTCCCTATGGCGACCGTTGTTACTCCGAACAGCCGAGAAGCGAGCGTTCTCACCGGCATCGAAATAGACACCGTTGATGATCTTTGGTACGCGGCGAAGATGCTAGTGGACGAACTTGGGGCGCAGAACGCTATCGTGAAGGGCGGTCATCTCGAGGGGCCTGCCACTGACGTCCTCTACGATGGCTCCGATTTCTTCACTTACACGTCTGAGAGAATAGAAACTACTAGCACACACGGTACAGGCTGCACCTTAGCTTCGGCAATCGCTGCCGGTCTAGCCAAGGGATTGGATGTGCGCGACGCAGTCCAAGAGGCAAAAGACTACGTCACAGCAGCCATTCGGGCAAGTTTTCCAATGGGTCAGGGTCACGGCCCGCTGAATCATCTTCACAAGCTCTGGGCTGACGATTAGCAATAGCCCGCTGTAGCCACTCACTCAGACATTCACAGTCGCAGTAGAACTCCGCTAGTTCCTCCGCCGACCGCTCATTGTCTTACTTTTGAATCCGCCTCATTTTCAGGTACGACTCACCGCTGAAAGCCAACGCACCAACGCAGACGAGAGCTACACCGACGATCTGCATTGGCGAACCGTGACCCAATGCCACCTTAATGCTGGCGTTGTTACCTCCCCAGAGTATGGCAAGGAGAAGTGCAAAGCTACTTGGAGTCAGTCCGGCAGTCCGACGACTCTCACCTACCTGATCAGGCGAGTGGGTTGTGCTAATCGTGCTTGTTTTGCTCATAATCGGTCTCTCGAATGCGAGCCAGGCTCTGCGAAATGCGCTCCATGATGGGAGAAGGTTGTCACATAGAGAGAGGCCTCCGGGTTTGTCCGGAGGCCTCTTGACAGTTTTTCTGGAGGCGACGGGCGGATTCGAACCGCCGAATAGGGGTTTTGCAGACCCCCGCCTTAGACCACTTGGCTACGTCGCCGTGTGTTCTCAACTTAGCTTCCAGCACTGAGGTGGTGCCGAGGGGGAGACTCGAACTCCCACAGCCTGTTAGGCCACAGCGCCCTCAACGCTGCGTGTCTACCAATTCCACCACCTCGGCACGCAATCAAGACCCTCGGGTCGTTCAAGCCAGCCGCTTCGAGAGTGAAATCTATTATATCCACGGGCTTAAGGCCATGTCCACTTAGGTCGGCTTCCGAATTTTGCGACGCAAGGTTCACTTGTGCCCTCGGCGTCGGAACGATAGGCTTGCTAGTGCTATAGTCGGGAAATGAGAAAATCCAACGTGCGTCCTTCCATACAGGTCGAAGATGGAGTGAAAGCGATATATAGTCTGGTTGACGGATGCGCGGAACGGAATCAGTTCATCTAGCCCCATCAACCCGGAACGGAGGGAGCCTCAATTGCTGCAGACAATGAACTGTCGGAAGGTAATTGGCTCAGTCAACTCGGAGGAGTGATCATGAGTGAAATACAGGACGTCTCGATGGAGGAATTTAAGCTGATGGCTGATCTGGTCGGCCTTGGTATGGACCAGCAGGAACTTGAAGACCTCAAGCCCATTTACGACCTGTACGCCGACTACGCCCGACAACTCCACACTATCGACTTCGGAGCAGAAGAGATGGTTGTGGAGTTTCGTCCCGATTGGCCGGAGAGTTAGAACCGTCACCCTGTCGAGAGCCCTACAAACCTTTCTAGCTAAGAGGCGAATTTCAATGGCGAATGCGTATACCGAACTACACTATCTAACTATTCACCAGGCAGCTGATCTGATTCGCAAGAGGGAACTCTCCCCGGTAGAGCTGACCAGGGCCTGTCTAGAACGAATCGAACAGACCGACGACAGACTCCACTCGTTCATTCTGCTCATGGCGGATGATGCATTGAGGCAGGCGCGAGTCGCAGAGTCGGAAATCCTGAGCGGCAACTACAGGGGATCCATGCATGGCATCCCCTTCGCCCTTAAGGACCTGTACGACACAGCTGGAGTCAGAACAACGTCCGGCTCTCGAGTCGACATCGACCGTATCCCCAGCGAGGACGCAACGACTACAGCGCGTCTCAAGGACGCCGGAGGCATCCTCCTTGGTAAACTGACAATGCACGAGTTCGCTCTTGGCGGGCCTGATTGGACGACTCCGTTCGAGCCGGCGCGTAACCCCTGGAATCTGGATCACATCACAGGTGGCTCCAGTAGCGGCTCAGGCTCCGCCGTGGCATCCGGCCAATGCCTGGGCGCACTTGGGTCATGCACCGGCGGCTCCATCCGTGGACCGGCGTCGCTGTGCGGCATTGTCGGCCTCAAGCCCACATACGGACGGGTGAGCCGTTTCGGTGTCGTGACCCTGAGCTGGTCGCAGGACCACGCTGGTCCGATGACCTGGACCGTAGAAGACACCGCATACATGCTACAGGCGATCGCAGGACACGATCCGAAAGATCCCACTTCAAGCCGCGCACCTGTCCCTGACTACTCGCTCTCGTTGAAGGAAGACATACGCGGCGTCAAGCTCGGATTACCACGCCACTACTTCTTCGACCCAGACCCGAGCGTCAATCGAGAGATTGTGGCCGCTGTCGAGACAGCCGTGTCGGTCTTGGAGGATCTCGGCGCTCACGTTGAAGAGGTGTCTCTGCCCAGCTTGGAGCACGTAAGAGCAGCCAACTCGGTGATTATGGTCAGCGAGGCGTACGCTTACCATGAGCCCAACCTAAAGGCCCGCCCCCTGGACTTCGGTGAGATCGTCCGTGGACGCTTCCGGGTCGGGGCGCTCATGAGCGCCGCAGACTACCTGCAAGCGCAGCGGGTGCGTACTTTGGCAAGACGAGAATTCGCCGAGGTACTGAAGGATGTGGATCTGCTTGTGACACCAACAATGACACAGTCAGCGGCAGCCTTCGAGGGATACGACCCTGCTTCCACCGTTCGGGGCCGCAGCTTCACTGCGCCGTTCAACGTAACCGGTCTGCCAGCGATCTCCGTGCCATGCGGATTTACGGAGGATGGTCTCCCGATCGGTATGCAGCTTGCAGGCAAGCCATTCGACGAACCAGGGGTAATCAAGGCCGCCTACACCTATCAGCAGCACGCCCACTGGTACGATACCCGCCCTCCAATTTAGGAACACGGTCGAACAAAGGTCAGATGTGTACCTGCGACAACGTTCTTGGGCGTCCGTGTTCACATGGCAGTCGACACGGTATTTAAAATGCGTAGACTTGGACCCATTCCCAGCCTACGCAATGTGATCCAGGCAACCTCCACGCCGTAACTCAGAGCCCACAGCGCAGCGCCCCAACGGGCGCTGCGTCGCATCATCCATGTCGGCGACTGATGAGCACCACGTTGCTCAACTCCTGACGTTTCACTCCTAAGCACCCCATTTACTGTCGCACGCCCAAGGCTGTTGCGGCCTACAGTCGCGCCCCTCTCAGCACGCAGTCTCGGCGCATGGATGCCTCATCCGAATTCCGCCTCCTAACAGCATGAGCCTACGATATGAAGCCTCCATTGGTTCATCACTATTGCATTTAACACTTCCATATGAGATGATTATTACGAGTGTTTTCGAGTATTAACCTAGCTACATGGTTCATGAAAGAGATCGCCCATTTCACGTCACTACGCTACTCGTTGTCAGATCATCATCAATTGGGCATAAAGACCATCTCTTCCGGTCTGTTGCCTGGGTCGACAAAAGTGCCGCGTAGCTTTGTTCCCAGAAAGAGGCTTTGCTTGAAAGCCATAACTGATCGTGCCGCGAGTATCGTCCCATTCTACGAGCCCACTCTTAGACGGCACTCAAGAATTCGGATCTTCTCTGTTGTTGTGGCGCCAGAGGACATCGCACGGTGACCGTCAGGATGCTCCTCCACCCCTCGACTCTTACCGCCTTTGCTGGTGCTCTCTCATTCCTCGCCGCTCTGACCACAGTGACGGTGATACTCATCACCCATGGCACAGACGACGTCTTCGCGCAGCAACAGAGCATGAATGGGAACCTAGATCTGCACAGCGATAACGGCGCTCCACGAGGAATCTGGTCAGATCGCTCAACCATCTGGGTAGCAGATTTGGCAGACCGAAAGCTGTACGCCTACGCGCTTGCCAGTGGCGCCCGACAGGACACCAAAGACATCGACCTGAGCACCGTCAATGTCAAGCCCTATGGCATATGGTCCGATGGGACGACTATCTGGGCACTCAACACTCGGGACGACAAGATTTACGCCTTCTCGCTGACCGATGGAAGTCGAGACGAAACAAGGAATTGCGTTTGGACAGCAGCAACGACGTTCCCGCCGGGATCTGGTCGGATGGTGCGACGATGTGGGTGGTCAATCAGATAGACAAGAAGCTCTATGCCTACGCGCTGGATGGCGGAGCTCGGCAAAGTGATAAAGACATCGTACTCTCATTTGACCGCCCCCGGCCCCTTGGCATCTGGTCTGACAACACTACAGTCTGGATCGCCTACGACTACCACCAAGACTACGTCGATGACGACGATTTCAAGCTCTACGCATTCACTCTCGAAGGCGGAGCTCGGCAGAGCGACAAGGACGTCGCGATCTCCATCGACCTATTCAGCCGGAGTAGCGATGTCTGGTCCAACGGCACAACGATGTGGTTAGCTGACAGTTTTCACGACAAGCTCATTGCATACGAACTGCCCCAGCGGGCAACCTCGTCCGACGGCACTCTTAGCGCCATGGGCCTGAACGCCGGTACGCTGAGCCCGACTTTCGCGACAAGTACAACCAGCTATACAGCGTCAGTTGAATACGAGATCACTGGGACCACCTTAAATGCTACAACGAGCCATGACAGCGCCGTAGTCGCCATCCTAGACAGCAGTGACAGCTACCTGGCCGACGCCGACGAGAACACCCCTGGCCACCAGATTCACCTCAACGTGGGTGAAAACACCTTCAAGCTTAAAGTAACCGCTGAAGACGACACTACGGTGAAGATATACACGATTACCATAATAAGGGCTAAACCAGAGGTGAGCGTCAGGGCAGGAGTGGCAGAGGTCATCGAAGGAAGTGACGCTCTGTTTGCGGTAAGCCGGGAAAAAGCTGTGTTTGAGACCCTGGACGTGGTGGTATCAATCACCGAATCAGAAACACTCGTTCCCGATTCTGAGGAAGGCGGTAGGACCGTCACTATCCCGCCGGGCGCCACATCAACAATGCTGACCGTGACCACAGAAACAGACGACAACACTTGGGAAGACCATTCGACAGTCACCGCCACGATAGCAGACAACAACGCTTACGCAATAAACACTAATTCCGGATCTGCTGAAACAAACGTCAACGACAACGACTTCCCTGACGCCTCAGCCGCACTCTCGGTCTTGCCCAACCCAGTGGCAGAAGGCGAGACCGTAACTACGACCATCACCGTAATCACCAATGCCGACCATCGCCCCCACGGCAATGGAGGAGTGCTTGAGCTCACATCCGACAATGGCATAGCTCAGCTTGCCGACTACGGAAGTCTCAGCCAGACTTTATTTCCGATAGCCGCAACCGACTTCTCGGCTGCCAACGTTAGCGGCGCCACCCGATACAAGGCCGAGTATTCAGCCACGATAACGACGCAGGACGACAGCGAAGTCGAGGTTGGCGAGAATTTCAGCGTTGCGATGTCAATGTCCGGTGGCTCGCCTGCCAACATCTCTCTGTCCCAGCAATCCACAGTGACTGTGAACATCACAGACAACGATTCGGCACTAGGCCAATTGGATCTAAGCGGCATCACTCTGTCCCCAGAGTTCTCCAGCGATACTTACAGCTACACCGCACGGGTGGAGTACACGGTTACCGAGACCACAGTAGCTGCGACTACGACTCACGAGGAATCCAGTTTACCGACCATCAAGGGCAACGGCATTATGGCCTCTGACGGGACGGTGCCCTTGTTGGTAGGTGACAACGAGATCACAGTGGAGGTGACAGCCGAGGATGCCACCACCTTCAGGACCTACACAATCGTTGTCACCCGGGCCAAGACAAGCGTAAGTATAAGCACGGTGGCGGCGGAAGTTTCCGAAGGCCAGAACGTTGTGTTCACAGTGACCCGCGACACGGTGGTCCCAGAACCCTTGGATGTACCTGTATCGGTGACCGAAACAGAAGAGCTTGTTCCAGATGCCAACGAGGGGGCCAAGGTAGTCACCATTCCCACTAGTGCCAAATCGATGACTCTTATTGTTTTCACGGATGTGGACGACGATGCGTGGAAGGCCCACTCAACTGTCGCTGCGACCATTTCAGAGAACGACGCGTATTTGATCGTGACCGGTGCGGGCAGCGCCTCGGCAAAAGTGAACGACAATGACTTTCCCGCAGCGTCGGCCTCTTTGTCAGTATCACCCAATCCCGCGGCCGAGGGTGGTACGGTCACGGCGACAGTTACGGTAACGACTGATGCCGATCAGCAGCCGCACGGAGGAGCCGGAACGCTATCAATCAGCGCACACGACGGCACCGCACAGGCCGCGGATTACGGCAGGTTCGGGCAGACATTCTTTCAGATCGGCCCAGCGGACTTCACCCCCCTTACCTTCAATGGAGCCACACGATACCGAGCCCATTACACAGCCGCCATTGTGATTACAGACGACAGTGACACCGAAGTCGACGAAATGTTCGACATTACGATTGCGAAGTCGAACGCTCCCCAGATAACTCTTTCCTCACCAGCAACTACAAGTGTGACTATCCGGGCCAATGACTCTTCAACCGATCCTACGCTAAGCGTATTGAGTCTAAGCGCGGGGACGCTGGCGCCTGCATTCACGAGCGGAACTACTTCCTACACGTCAAACGTGGGAAACGCCGTTGAGCAGATTACCGTGAACGCCAAGAAGAACGCCGACGACTCCACCGTTTCGTTCTTGGACAGCAGCGACAGCGACCTCGCCGACGCCGATGACGGCACTCCCGGACATCAGGTGAACCTCAACGTAGGTGAGAATATCATCAAAGTGAAGGTCACAGCTGAAGACGACACTACGATGAAGGTCTACACCATAATTGTGTCGCGTACCAAGCCAGTAGTGAGCATCAGAGCCGAAACATCAGAGGCGGTCGAGGGTAGCGATCTGATCTTCACTCTGTCGAGACAGGCCTCGGTGCCTGATAGGCTGGGCGTGAGAGTCAATGTGGACGAAGACGGTGCCTTGATATTCGATATTGAGGAAGGAAACAGGACAGTAGCAATCCCAATTGGCGCCACGTCGACGGCTTTCACAGTCACAACGGACTCAGATGACGAAGTCTGGGAAGCTCACTCAACTGCCAAAGTCACGATTGCCAACGATGACGCATACACCGTCAATCCGGGCGAGGGCCGCGCCGAGACGCTGCTGAAGGATGACGACTTCCCATCGGGCGATGCTACATTGTCGGTGGATCCCGTCTCAGTCGCTGAGGGAGGGATAGTAACGACGACGATTACCGTCACCACAGATGGTGACCAGCGGCCGCACGGTGGCGGTGGAACGCTCATTCTCAGTCTAGTCGGTGGCACCGCTGGGGATACAGACTACGGTAGCTTGAGCCAGACGACGTTCCCTATTTCCAAGGACGACTTCTCTCATTCCGATGTAGGTGGCGGGGCGTTTCGCTACCAGGGCACGTACACAGCCACACTCGTGATTTCGGACGACAGCGAAAGTGAGACGGATGAGAACATTCTGTTTCAGTTATTGAAGGGCGCCGACGCAACACAGATCGTCATGGGAAATCCTACGACGGCTACCGTGACGATCGCCGCCAATGATGCGGGGGCTGATGCTGAGCTGAGCGCGCTCAGTCTCAGTGAAGGAACTCTGAGTCCAAACTTTGCGACCAGCACTGTGAGCTACGCAGCTTTGGTGTCGTATGGCGTCGAGTGCATATCGGTGATGACAACCAAGAGCGACCAAGGCGCGCAGGTCGAGTTCCTAGACGGTAGCGACAGTGTCTTAGCCGACGCCGATGACACTGCCGGGCACCAAGTCAAACTAACCGTAGGTGAGAATGCCATCAAAGTGAAAGTCACGGCCGAAGATGGGATAACGACGAAGTTCTACACGATTACCATCGCACGCGCCAAGCCTCAGGTCAGAATAAGCTCAAGCCCAGTTGATGTGTCCGAGAGCGCAGAGGTTGTATTCACCGTTAGCCGAAATGCAGCAGTGTCTGACATTCTGGAAGTGATGGTAGATGTGGAAGAGACGAACATGCTTACTTCAGATGCCAACGAGGGCACTGTGATCATCACCATCCCTGCCCAAGCCACATCGACGACCCTTGCTGTAGCTACGGACACCGATGACGACATGTGGGAGGAGCACTCCATCCTAACTGCCTCGATTTCACCAGGTGCCGCCTATGATATAGAGGTCGGCCAAGGCAGCGCCCAAGTCCATATAGAGGACGACGACTTCCCCACGGCGACTGCTGTTCTTACAGTTTCGCCCGACCCTGTAGTCGAGGGAGGAACGCTGACTGCGACGTTAACTATCACCACGACCGCGGACGAGTATCCCCACGGCGGAGGGGGAACACTAGTCCTCAGCACTAGCGGCGTCACAGCGCAGACGACTGACTATGGAAGTCTCAGTCAATCCTCGTTCGTAGTCGCAGCAGCTGACTTCAGTTCCGTTACCGTGAACGTGGCTGTGCACTACCAAGCAGTGTACACAGCCACGATCACGATTGCGGAGGACAGCGATGCGGAGGTGGATGAGACGTTCGAGATCACCGTGGGGAAGAACTCGGATGCTTCGCAAATCAGCCTTACTGCGGGTGACACAGCGCTGGTGACAATCAGCGCCAGCGACCTTTCGGTTGACGCCACTTTGACCTCGCTGGTCCTTAGCGAGGAAACGTTAAGCCCTTCTTTCGCCAGCAATACGACAAGTTACGCGGCCAGCGTAGGGTATGGAGTCGAAAAAGTTACGCTGACGCCCACCTTGAGCGACAGCAACGCTTCGGTCTCGATAGACATGACCACTGTGGCCACAGGCTCCAGCCATCAAGTAGATCTGGCCGTCGGCACGAACTCCATCCAAGTGGTAGTCACAGCCCAGGACGACAGAACGCTCACGACCTACACAATCACAGTGACCAGGGCCAAGGCAGAGGTGAGCATCTCGCCCAAGTCATCGGAGCTGTTTGAAGGAACTGAGGTCGTGTTTGCGGTGAACCGAAACGCGGCAGTATCGGACGCGCTGGACGTGATAGTAGACGTGACCGAATCCGGCACTCTAGTGGCTGATCCGGAACAGGGGCGCAGGACGGTTACCATTGCATCGGGGGCGACAACAACGGCATTGACAGTATCCACGGATGTCGATGACGACGTGTGGGAGGAACATTCCACGGTCAGCGCAGCCGTAGCATCAATCGAAGGGTACACGGTCAGGATTGGGGAGAGTTCCGCCGACGTTCAGGTGATGGACAACGACTTCCCTGAGGCCACTGCAGCGTTGTCAGTAATACCTAACCCGGTAGCTGAGGGGGAGACCTTGACTGTCTCTATCGCGATAGCAACTAATGCCGAACAGCAGCCGCACGGCGGTGGTGGAGCGCTCGTGTTAAGCGTCGATGGTGGCACAGCCCAGCCAGTGGATTACGAAAGTCTTAGCCAGAATTCGTTCTTGATCTCGGATACTGATTTCACATTTAACACGGGAGAGGACAGATATAGGTCGGCGTACACAGCCACGATCTTGATTACCGATGATAGCGAGGTTGAGGTCGGCGAGAATTTCATGATCTCGATGTCCAAGTCCGTCGACGCACCTTCAAGTCTGACCCTAGCGGAACCAGCAGCAGTGGGCATAAACATAATTGACAACAATGTCGGGCTAATACCATTTCAGTCTGAGGAGGCCGCATAGTGGGATGGTAGGCTCTGGACCGCTTCCTCTATCCAGTCCCACCCAGCAAGCGACCGCACCCGTCCGGGATCAGACTCCAACTCACGCAGATAGGCGTTCACTGCCTCCACCTTCTCTTCGATGCTCCCGTATATCCTGCCCTCCACCCAGCGACGGACCTCCTCGAACACTCGCTCAGCAGGATTGAGCTCAGGACTATAAGCAGGCTGCACGATCGTCGGCAGTCCCACCACATCCACCAGCCGACTGCGGTGTCCTCTCGCTCCATCCCACACCAGCGCTCCAACGTCGGTCCCATGCCTCAGACCGTTGACCGCCTCTGCTATCCGTTCAGACCTCATCGAGTCTATCCAGTTCCACAACAGCTTCCCACTACGTCCGTCCACCACACAGAACAGGTACCTCCACTCGTACACCAACTGCACTCGTTGACGCACCTTCACGCCACGACGACCCCACACCCTGCGCACCATTCCACGAAGTCCCACTCGCATCTCGTCGGCAAAGCCCAGCACCGTCTCCGTCGTCACACCAGCACCTGCGAGCGCCTCACCCAGGCCCCCCTTTTCCAAGACTCCTGAGCTCCTACGTCCGCCTTCACGTGAAGACCACGCGGCACTCTCGGCGAGCATCCCAGACGCTCAAGCAGACTGTACACACTTCCCGACCGGTAGCTCACTCCATACTCCGACTCTATCCACTCCCTGATCTCGCCAGCTGTCCTGAATCGTCCGCTCTCCACCTCCTCGGCCAACTCCCGCTCCTGTTCCTCGCTCAGAAACCCAGGCTGTCCTTTGCCTTTCATCCTGTGCGACAGCACCTCCTCCACTCCTCCCTTTCTGTACCACGACACCCATGTCTGCACCGTCCGATAATGGATCCCTACCACCGACGCCACTTCACCCAGCCGTCGTCCACAACGCAGTAGCCACAGTCCATGCAGACGGGTACGCAGCATGGTGTCTCTTTCTGCTCGATATGCTGCCTTCAGTGCCTCTGGCGTATCCTCTGGGCGCCAGTTCACCCGAAATGGTCGACCGATCATCTGCTGCCCTCCAACTCGATGAGTTGACCCGAGCATAGACGAAGCATCAGACCGCTGCCAGTATCCTATATGGCCCGCTCAGACTGGAATGGTATAAGCTCACTGAGTCTGAGCGGAGCAAATCTCTCCCCCACGTTCTCCAGTGAAATTGTCAACTACACTGCCATCGCTCCTTACTCGGTACCGGAGACGATGGTCTCTGCTACTACCGCCCATGCCAGCTCCAGTGCCCCTGTAGTAAGGCTCAATGGTGTAGAGAAACACAACGTTGCCCTGCCGCTGGTGGTGGGAGAAAATCTGATAACCGTTGAAGTTACGGCAGAGAATTCAAACACATCCAGGACCTACACAGTTATGGTCACTCGGCAGAAGCCGGAAGTTAGTGTCGGTGCGGACGTGACAGTCGCTACTGAGGGGGAGATACTCAGCTTTACGGTGACTCGCTCTTCTGCGCCTCCGGAACCACTGGCCGTTATCGTGAGCGTAACTGAGGACGGTACGCTGGTGCATGACGGAAGCGGAGGAGAGGGCATTCGGTCAGTCGTCATCCCGGCCGGCGCCACATCGACAGACCTGACTGTGATCACAGAAATGGATGACTATTCTTGGGAATCACACTCGACAGTGACAGTTGCGATTTCGGGTAGTGACTCTTACACAATCAGGACAGGCGAAGGCGCCGCCGAGACTGTGGTCGAAGACAACGACTTCCCCGAGGCCACTGCCGTACTGACCGTGGTTCCCGACAGCGTGGTCGAGGGTGGCACGGTGATCGCTGAGGTCACGGTCACGACGGCGCGCGATGAAATGCCTCATGCCCACGGCGGACATCTGTTCATCAGTACCGCGAACGACACTGCAATTGGCGGAGTCGACTACACTGCCCTGACCACCCAAGAGGGAACTATCAACTTGGATAAGAGCGATTTCACTCTTCTCAATGGGAATGGCCCTGCGCGTCACCGAGCCTCCAAGCAGGTGAACATAGACACCACGCTTGACAGTGATAGGGAGGGGGCAGAAAAGTTCATCGTAATACTCGCGAAGGTTGCTACCGGCACATCGCCGGCGGCCAGTCAGATTGCCTTAGACTCAGCCAACCACATTCTTAGAGTTACAATCCACGATGGTCCCGAGGCGGAGCTGAGCGTATTGGCTCTAAATGCGGGATCGTTGATGCCGCCATTCGCGACCAGCACGACTACCTATGAAGCCAATGTAGACTACACCGTTGAACAAATTACCATTACCGCGATTCCGGGCAGAAACAATACACAAGTGACTTTCCTTGACGGAAGCGACAACGAAGTATCTGACGCCGACGATAGCGTGCCGGGACAGCAGGTGGACCTGGTCGAGGGCGAAAACGTCATCAGGGTGAGAGTCTCAGCCCAAGACAATACGGTGCTACAGACCTACACCGTAACGGTGAACCGGGCAAAACCCGAAGTCAGCATCAGTGCGATAGCGACTGACGTAACTGAGGGCAACGAGGTCGTGTTCGAAGTTACCCGCAGCGCGGCAGTGACTGAGCCTCTGCGGGTAGTGGTGTCTGTCACCGAGTCAGACACGATGGTATCTGATCCGCTCGAAGGGGAGGGTACAAGATCGGTCGCAATTCCCGGAAATGCAACTTCTACGACGCTGACAGTAGTTTCCGATGTAAATGACGACACTTGGGAGGCCCACTCAACTGTAAGAGCCACGATCAAGAGTGACGACACCTACGACATCAAGGCCGATGGGGATAGTGACGCGACGCGCGTGATGGACAACGACTTTCCTGAGGCGAATGTGCAGTTAGCCGTGTCTCCCAGTGAGGTCACGGAAGGCAAATCGGTCGCGGCATTTGTCACAGTTACAACCCTGCGAGACGAAGAACCCCATGCCGATGCCGGGACTTTCCAAGTTCTCGTTACTGGTGTTACCGCGACGTCTGGCAGCGACTTTATCCCGCCCGTCGTGGACCGAATCACATTCGCTCTGAACGACTTCAATGAAACCTTGGCGGCGAATGGCGAGGCGCGGTACTGGGCATCTGAGCAGGTGTCGATCGCAACCGTCAACGACGACGAACAAGAGGGCCCTGAGACCTTCTCTGTCGAGCTGGCCCGCATGGTAGTTGGAAACACATCCACAACCAGCCGCATTGCCATTGACCCAAACGCCAGGCTTCGCTTGATTACCATCAACGATGACGATCAGGATCAGATGCAGAATGGAGGGAGCGACCAAGACGGTTCCACCAGTAGCGACAGCACCCAGAACCCCACGACAAGTGAAAGAGATCGAGGGACAGGTGGCGGTGGAGGTTCTGCACGGTCCTCATCGAATCGCAAACCGAAGTTCACCGAGGGTTCCGACACCACACGCTCCGTGGCCGAGAACAGTGAGATGGGGACTAAAGTCGGCGAACGAGTTTCTGCAACCGACCGCGATGGAGACAGGCTGACGTACTCTCTCGGTGGGGAAGATCGGGATTCATTCACCATCAACAAGACTTCGAGTCGGTTATACACTAATGTCGATCTGGATCGGGAGACGACAGCGCGATACTACGTCACCGTCAGTGTTTCTGACAGGGCAGGTGCCGGCGACTCGATTGAAGTCATCATCATCGTCACAGACGTGGACGAAGGGCCAGCAGTGACAGGTGAAACGGTAATCAGTCACATGGAGGAAGTCACCGGTGTGTTAGCCACTTACAACGCCAACGACCCAGAGAATGGCGCCATTTCGTGGACGCTGTCAGGAGAAGACGCAGGAGCATTCTCAATTGACGATGGAGCACTGACATCCCGGGCGCCACCTGACTTCGAGACTCCGGCGGACGCCAACGGCGACAACATCTATTTGGTAAGTATCGCAGCATCCGACGGGGTCCATACAAGTAATCTGGACGTCGCCGTGACTGTCACCGACTTGGACGAATCTCCCACTCCGACTTCAACTCCCAGGCCTACACCCACCTCTACACCTGCCCCATCTGCAACGCTACGAGCTGCACCGACTGCAACGCCTCCGGTATTACAGAACTCAGCACCAACGCCTACCCTGACACCTACAAGCGTACCGACTCCGACGCTCAAAGTCACACCAACCGCGACACCCACGACTACGCCTACCCTGACGCCCACCCCTGTTCACACCTTAACTCCGACGCCTGCGCCGGTCCCGAGTCCCACGTACACGCCTACCGAGACGCCTACACCAGTGCCAAGCGTAACCCTTACGCCAAGTCCCACATCGACACCTGCGCAACTGGCTACTCCAATTCCAACTCTCACTCCGGCAGTCGTAAGAGGAATTACACTCGTGTCACCCACGCCAGTTGCAACGCCGGCACCCCTGATCGCATCCGCTGACAGCGGAAGCGTCCCTGCATGGTTAATGCTTTCTATTACGGTGTGGGCGATTCTCGCTACAGGCGGAGGCGTGTTTGTGTACTTGCGCCATCGGTAGGAATGTTCTGCCTGATCGGCTGCCGTCGGTAACGGGAAGAAATACAATGTTGTACAGTGACAACCATTGAACACTCGATGGAGGTTGCGTCCCGGATTGTCCCGCAATTCCCAACCGCTGGAAGATTTTATACCCTCAGACGCCGAATGCGGCGCATCTCTGGCCCTGACTGACGACGACGGCAGACTGTTGTTCGCACTGGCAGGGACAAAGTTCGATTGCCCTCCAGGGGAGCTTTTCTACATGGGGATTGGCGGGCACAGGTTATCCTGCGAGGACTTCCCGACATGTGCTCGCCGGGAAGCCCTCGAGGAGATTGGAGCCGATGTACATTTGGTAGACTGCCGTGAGACATGGTTGGTCACTGCCGATGGAGTCGAGTCTCGACTGGAGTTAGCAGATCAGCCTCGACCTTTTGCCTTGTACTTGATGGCTAACTCAGCCCATACCGACGACTCACAAAGGACGTACTACATCGCCATCTACCAGGCGACTCTTCTCGATCCAACCTTTTGCATGGAAACAGAAGAGGTGCAGGCAGTGATAGCGTTAACGCCGGACCAGGTGGTCCGCAGCCTGTGCAGGCGGCCGACGCTGGGTGAGCTCATCGAGGAAGGTGCCGGTGTCATTGCATCCATAGGGGAGATTGACGAGGACGTGCGAGTGTATCCGATCGGCTCTGCCCAGGCGTTGGCCTCCGTCTTAAGCGACACGAGAGCAGATCATCGTTTCCGGCAATAGGGGAAACTAAACTCTTTGCCATCGCCGTACCCTGTTGAGAACTCAGGCGGTGGAGAGACGCTGGCAGCCGAGTCTCAGTTATAATGGTGCCGACGCTATTATCCGAGAGGATTGCCACTATGCAGCCCCAGATTGAGTTGCTGAGCGACGAGGAGATCCGGTTTCAGGACGTCCAGGTCATCGTCACGAGCAGAAGACTGATAGGGAACCTCGATTCCTCGCCAGTTGGAAAATACACCGGGATCAATCTCAGCGAGGTCGGTCCGCCCAACAAGTTCAACGGCGGCCGGTACGGTAGGAAGGGCCTCGGACTTAGGCTTATGTTCGGAGGACTGGCCATAATTGTCGTCGAGGTCTTAATCCAGATGCAGTTCGGCCTCAACCAGCAAATCGAGGCTGGCTTATTTCTGGCTGGCTCACTGGCCGCAGTAATCGGACTTTATCTCGTCCTTAACAGCCTGTTCAGGCCGGCACCTAACACCACGATCATATTCCCGGTATTACAAGGCGACGACATTATCGTCTCCTACCCTGAGTGGGATAACCCTGAGGCGGAAGAGCTGGTACGGCGTTTCGCCAGGGCGAAAAGGGGAATCGGCCGCTGAATTAGCCTTCAGTCGCCGCCGGCTGCGGTCTGGCTCGCAGGACTCGGACTGGGCTGTCTGCTGGTACGTGGATCCGGTCTGACCACCGTCAGTACGAGGGCAAGCACCATCATCGCTCCGGAGACCCTGAGCGCAGTACTCAAGCCTTCGACGAATGCCAACCTAATTCCGTCTCCACCAGCCTCCGAGACCGCCGACAGATTAGGCTCGAAACCCTGAGATGCCATAGTTACCGCAACCAAGGTCGTCGCCAAGGCGACGCCCGATACGTTTGCTGACGTGCGGGCCAGATTAACGAAGCCAGATACCACACCGAACTTGTCTCTAGGCAGTGAGCCCATGATCGCGCTCGTATTCGGTGAACTGAAAGTCCCCATCCCCACGCCAGACAGGACCATCCCGATAACAATGTGCCATGGTGGAGAGTTAATTCCTACGGTGGACAGTGTAAACATGGCGGCAGCAGATGAGACCATTCCCAATGTGGCGGGCCACCGTGTTCCGAATCTGTCTGAGAGCCTTCCACTGAGAGGGCCCAGAACCATCATGCCCACTGCCCCCGTCACCAAGAGCGGAGCTGCATCTCGCGCCTCGTAGCCCAATACCTGTATCAGATAGAACGGCATGAGGAAAAAGACGGCGGAGCCGCCTAGGAAAGACACAAATCTGGCCCCGATGGCCATAGAAAACACTCGGTTACTGAACAAAGACAGATCGAGCATCGGCTCCCGGGCCCTGTGCTCCCAAACGATGAATCCCACCAGAAGGAACAGAGATGTCAGGAACCCAGCGAGTATCGGCACCGAGGTCCATCCGAACTTCCAACCGTTTGTCATGGCCAACAGGAACACAACAAGCGCTCCGGATGACAATGCGGCTCCCCCCCAATCGAACGAAGAGCCAACTCCTCCGACCCTCTGCGTCGCAGTCCTTCCTTTGAGCACCAGTCCGGCCGCAGTCATCGCCAGAATGGACACTGGAACTCCCGCAAAGAAGATCGACCTCCAACCAAATTCAGTGACCAGCACACCACCGACAGTCGGGCCCATAATGGCCCCGCTACCTATGACCGCCATGTACATGCCCATGGCCTTCCCGCGCTGATTGTCAGGGAACACCTCCGTGATAAACGCCATGCTGTTGGCCTGTACACCGGCAGAAGCCAGACCCTGGACAACCTTGACTGCGATCAGCACACCGAGGGTCTGTGACAGCCCACCCACAACTGACAGTACGACAAAGAAGGTAAACCCGCACAGGTACACTCGTTTGCGGCCTATTATGTCGGACAGTCGCCCCATCGGCATCAGCATCGCACTGGTAGCAAGCGTATAGCCCAAGGAAATCCACTGTACCGTCGGGATGTCGGCTGCGAATTCGTCAGCGATTTCAGGCAGCGCGATATTAATGCCCGACTGGTCCATTACGTTGATTAGCATGCCTATGGCAACTGCGCCATACGCCCACCAGTGGTAGTTTGGGCTCTGGACGATCCTTCTGATGGGCAGGAGGTCACGAGACGCCAAGATCAGTCTCCGCCAACTTGGACTTCCGGCTCGCCGATCGCAGTGTCGCTCAAGGCCGTCTCCCGTCGTGCAGTGCGCTTGAGGGCGGTTAAGACTATAGACACACCGATGAATGCACCCAGCAGCAGGAATGCGATTCTGAGGCCCTGAGTGAAGGCGACTTCGACACCGCCGACACCGGCAGCGACTGCGTCGAGGCTTGGCTCGAAACCCTTCGACGCCATTGCCACGGTTACAATTGTCGTCGCCAACCCAATTCCAGCCACGTTTGCAGTGTTTCTCGTCATGTTGAGAAACGCGGTAGCGACTCCGAACTTGGACCTCTCTACGACGCTAAGCACGGAAGCTGTATTCGGGGTGTAGAACACGCCCATTCCCAGCCCCTGTAGCGCCATAGCCACTGCAACCACCTCCGGACTGGTATTCACCGTCAGGCTACCCAGGAAGATGAGCGACACCCCCAGCATTCCCAGGCCAGCGAATTCGACTCGCCGTGGCCCCAATTTGTCCGCAAGGCGTCCAGCGAGTGGGCCGGCGAGCGCGAATCCCAGCGCTGCGGGGGCGATATAAAGTCCCGCCACCCTTGGCGACAGGTCCAACACGTCCTGTAGGTAGAAAGGCATCATGCTGAAGACCGAAGTGCCGGCCAGAAAGCCGAAGAAGCTGGCTGAAGTGCCCAGGGCAAAGATACGACGCCGGAACAGCTCGAGGTCCAGCATTGGCTGGGACGTTCGACGTTCCCAGTACACGAACGCAACGAGCAATCCGGCACTCGCAAAGAGGGCCGTAACTACTGCGGGCGAAGTCCAACCAAGTCTATAGGCATTCGTTAAAACGAGAAGGAAAACGGCGAGGCCGCTGGCCGAGACTACAGCTCCCGCCCAATCGAACCGCGCCACGAGTTGCCGAACGCTCCTGATGCTGGGGGCGTCTCTAATCAGCACAGCCATGGCTGCAACAAGTGACACTCCGCCCAGGGGGACGCTCGCCATGAATACGGATCTCCAGCCGAAAGTTTCGACCACAACGCCAGCGAGGATAGGCCCCATAATCGCGCCGAGACCCACCATCGTCATAAACATTCCGATTACTTGTCCCCGCTGCTGGGCAGGAAAGGTTGTAGTCAGTATCGCCATTCCGTTGGCCTGTATCATCGCTGATCCGGCGCCTTGGACGATCCTGAATGCGATTATTGCCATCAGGTTTGGAGACGACGCAGCACACACGGCTCCGATGACGAAGACGCAGAATCCAGCGACGTATACCACTTTCCGGCCGACCATGTCAGACAGTCTTCCAGCGGGAAGAAGCAACGAGCCGGTGGTGAGCATGTATCCAAGCGCGACCCACTGTACCAACGGGATCGTCGCATCGAATTCACTAGCCATAAGGGGGAGCGCCAGGCTGACTCCGGTCTGGTCGAGCACGGACACAAAGGTGCCTGCGGCAATGGTAAGGAGAATCAGTCGGCGCTTGCGGGCGTCGGCCACATGCGGGAGCGTTAAATTCAATATGGTCTAAGTTTAGCACGGGCGGCCAGCGCGAAGAGAACTTGGTGTTCAAGAAGCTCAGTGCTTCTCGTCTTTGGCGCTCGCCGACTCGGACTCGTCACCCATATGGTCACCCGGCTACTGGTCAGATAGACTACCGAGCAGACCTCGATTAACTCTGTCCGCAGAGGTCCAGAAGAACTGGCAAGTTGAACACCGCGGGAGGCAGACAGTGGGAACGCGAATGAACAACAGATCCGTAATTGTCACTGGCGGGAGCAAGGGTCTCGGACGTGGCATCGCCCAAGTATTTGCTCACGAAGGAGCCAAAGTCCTGATCGTCGCAAGAGGTGAAGACGCCGGCAACAAGACCGTCCAGGAAATTAGAGACTCGGGCGGTACAGCATCTTTCTTCCGGGCCGACGTAGCAAACAGCGTCGAAGTTAGAGGAATGGCTCAGGCGGCGATTGAGCATTATGGCGGGATCGACGTGTTGTGCTGCAATGCCGGCATCTTCCCGTCGGCGCCCTTGGAGGAGATGTCGGAAGCAGAGTGGGACCTGGTCAACTCAGTCAATCTCAAGGGGGCATTCCTGTGTGTGCAGGCCTGTCTTCCTGAAATCAAGAAGAGCGACCAGGGTCGAGTACTTCTGATGTCGTCGATAACCGGCCCTATCACCGGATACACCGGGTGGTCTCACTACGGCGCGACAAAGGCAGGAATGCTCGGTTTCATGCGCACTGCTGCGGTGGAACTCGCCAGAAGTAACATCACGATCAACGCCGTGATGCCCGGCAACGTGATGTCCGAAGGGCTAGACGAACTCGGAGAAGAATACCTGAGCAGAATGGAGCAGGCCATCCCTCTAGGCAAACTTGGGGACCCTGAGGACGTAGCCTACGCGATGCTGTTCCTGGCTTCGCACGAGGCCAAATACATTACCGGTCAGACGCTTGTCGTAGACGGCGGGCAGACGATTCCAGAATCGCTTGATGCAATGTAGCGCCTCGCCGAACACGCCTAACCTCGGAGAATCTCTGGGAACGCGTGTCACATTGAAGGTCCCGCTTTCCCTATCCACGATTAGGTAGTGACATTTCGCGAATCCTTTTACAAGTGAACCGCAACGGGTTACAATACGCGCCGCCGTGAAAGTACCGGTTGACTGGAGTCGAAGGTCACTTACATGTCACACTAGTACCGTTTCAACTTAATTCTGGCAGGTATGATCGTTCGTACTGAGCTTGTCAAAGGGCGGTTTGCCCGCTATCCAGCATGGCAAAACCATCTGGTTGCGGTACTAGTCAGGTACATGCCGACAAATCGAGGAGGAGTGGAAGTATATAATGAAAGCGTTCGTTGGTTTGATTCTCTCTGGAATTATGATCTTAGCTCTGGCAGCTTGCACCTCGGATGAACCGGCCCCCGCGGCTGCGCCAGCTCCCACGGCAGCGGCTGCCCCGGCTCCTGCTGCAACTATTGCTCCTGCCCCGGCTCCTGCCCCAACAACTGCTCCGGCCACCGGACCCAAGTCCGGGGGTCAGTTGAGAGTTACGAGCCAAGCGAGCATTCCATCCCTGGATGGTGTGTTCAGCGGAGCCTACGTAACGGCAGCCCTTGCCGTACACCTTACTCACCGGCTGTTTGAGTGGAACAATGAGCTCGAAGCCAAACCCATGCTGGTTGAAACCTTCGATCTCAGCTCTGACGGTCTCGCGTGGACATTCAAGATACGGGAAGGTCTCACGTTCCACGACGGTTCAGCGTTGGACACCGACGATGTGATTCCCTCGCTGAACCGGCAGATGAGCAACTTCCACTTCGCCCCGAAGCTTCTCAGGAGCGAGTTCGCCGAGGACCCAGCGTTTGAGAAGGTGGACAGCCACAGCTTCAAGCTCAATCTGCGAGAACCCTTTGGGCAGGTCCCAACGACATTCGCGGCGCCGTGGGGAGGCGGACCTATAATCCCATCGGCAATGGCGGCAACCGTCGCACAGGAGGCGACTCCTGAGTTCCTGGGTTCCGGGCCGTACAAGTTCAAACAATGGGACCAGGGAGACAAAATCATCCTCGAGCGCTTCGCCGACTACAAAGCGATAAGCACTCCCGGAAGCTATCTCGCCGATGTGCATAATGCCTATCTGGACGAGATCGTCTGGCTGGAGATACCGGACGAAGAGACCAAGATGGCAGGACTGGAGTCCGGGCAGTGGGACATCGTTGACGGCGCATCACTGGACTTCTATCAGCGGGCGACGAATAACAGCGACATCTACGTGCCAATCTACAAGCCGGGACACAGGTCAGGCATCGCTATCAACCACAGTGTCCATCCCTTCGACAACGTAAAGGCCAGACAGGCTCTGTACGCAGGCCTCAACATCGAAGCGATCATGTCGGCAATGGGTGATCCGGCACTGTGGAACATGTGCGCAGCACTATACCACTGCAACACCCCCCTTGAGACCTTCGTCGGCGAGGACGTCTACTACGAGGTTGACCTCGAAAAGGCCAAGCGACTTCTCAAGGAGTCTGGCTACGACGGGGAGCCTATCCAGCTTTTCAACCCCACAGATTATGCGACAATCACACCGATCGGCCTAGCCTTGAAGCCCATGCTCGAAGAGATTGGGTTTGTCGTCGATATGCCCGCACAGGACTGGGCTACCATGATTGCCAACGCGAGAAAACGGGAGTATGCCCTATTTACGACGTGGAACGCCCACTGGTCTGAAAGCGGAGACCCCATACGAATGGCCTTCCTATGGCCAAGCGATCCTGAAGACCCGTCGTACCGCATCGACAGGCCCAACGACGAGAACTACAAGCGAATGATCATCGAGTATGCAAAGGCCACAACACATGAAGAGGCCATGGCCAAGGTGGAAGAGATCCAAGCGTATTGGTACGAGAACGTTCCTATCATATACTTGGGAGAATGGTTCTCGATTTTCCCCGCCCGCAACTATGTAAAGGACTTCGATGTCAAGGCGTTCCCAATCTACACAAACGTGTGGCTCGACAAGTAGGGCGTATCCGGCTACAGCCAAACTGATCTAAACACGCCGCTCAGCGCGACAACCGTACGCGTCGGGCGGCGTCACCTTTATCATCTAGGTAAATCATGCAGGGCTACATTCTAAGGCGAGTTCTCGCAACCATCCCCGTGATGCTGATCGTGGCCGTGTTCGTGTTCGTCCTGCTTCAGATCGCACCTGGAGACCCCGCGGACCTTCTGTCCAACGAGAACACTTCACCGGACGATATCGCGAAGATTCGCGCGAGGATGGGTTTCGACAGGCCGATTCCAGTGCAGCTTGGCTACTGGCTGCGCAATCTAATTCAGGGTGATCTCGGGAACTCGGTCTTCAGCAATAAGCCGGTGACAGGCTTGCTAGTCCAGAGGGCGATACCAACCGTATCGCTTGCGTTCCTGATCGAGGTAGTGGCGATCGGCCTGGGTGTTCCACTGGGAACCATCGCCGCGTGGAGACAGGGCAGCCTGTTCGATCGCGCCATAATGTTGTTCGCGTCGCTGAGCTTTGCGATTCCGGGCTTCTTCCTCGGCTTCATTGTAATCTGGGTATTTGCTCTGAAGTTCCCGATCCTCCCGGCGGGAGGCTATATGCCTCCAAGCGAAGATTTCTTTACGTTCATCAAGCACCTGATTTTGCCGTCGTTCGCGGCCGGGCTCATCGTCATGGCTCTCATTACCAGAATGACGAGATCCAGCGTGCTGGAGGTCCTTAGAGAGGACTACGTGCGTACTGCACGGGCAAAGGGTCTAAGCGAAAACACGGTGCTCGTACGCCACGCGCTCAAGAACGCCGCACTGCCGATAATCACGGTTATCGGGCTAGGACTCGCTGGACTTCTTTCTGGTGTGGTGGTGATCGAGCAGGTGTTCGCGATTCCAGGATTCGGCAGGTTAATGGTGGACGGGATAGTCAAGCGGGACTACCCGATAATACAGGGCGCGATTCTGGTCACAGCGGTAATCTTCGTTCTGGTCAACCTGATTATCGACGCCTCATACGCGCTTTTTGACCCGAAGATTAGATACTGATGTCGAGACAGCAGACCAGTATCCAGACAGAACTTGCACAGCCTGGCGGCAGATCACGTATCGCTGTTATTGGCAGAACGATTGGACGTGAGGCCCGCAGGAACCCAACAATGGCCGCAGGTATTGTCGTCGTGATATTCATGGTGGTCATATCGTTAGTGGCCCCCCTACTCTTCACTTCCGACCCATACAAGGGCTGGCCGCCCGACCGCCTTCAGCCTCCGTCTGCGGAGCACTGGTTCGGCACCGACTTCATAGGCCGCGATGTTTACTCCAGAGCGATTTACGGCGGTCGAATTTCGATCCTGGTCGGCTTCTCCGTAGCCGCCATTAGCATAGCCGCGGCCACCGTTATCGGACTGCTGGCCGGTTTCTTCCGAATTGTAGACACAGTCGTCATGAGAGTCATGGACGGGATTATGGCGATCCCGATCATTCTGCTGGCAATAGCCTTGATGGCGCTTCTCGGCGGCAGCGTACAGAACGTCATCTTCGGGCTGTCCTTCGTCATCATGCCCAGGGCCGCCCGCGTGATGCGGGCCTCGGTGCTTACGCTGAAGGAAGAGATGTTCGTGGATGCCGCGACGAGCCTGGGAGCAAGCACACCTCGAATTCTGTTCAGGCACATATTGCCTAACGCACTCGCTCCCATGATCGTGCTTGCAACGTTTGTTTGCGCAGACGCAATTCTGATCGAGGCGATCCTGAGTTTCCTGGGCGCGGGAACGCCCCCTGAGACGCCCAGCTGGGGCACGATGATGTCAGAGGCGCGCAGAGCAATCTCAGTGGCGGTCTGGGTGATTGGTTTCCCGGGCCTGTTCCTGAGCATCACAGTATTGGGAGTCAACCTTGCGGGAGATGGCCTGCGAGATATGCTGGACCCGAAACTGGCACGTCGGTTGTAGGCCGAGCCAGCGTCAAGCGGGACAATCTGACCTCGAACTAGTCATCTCTCATGGAGGGAATACATTGGCAAACGAAGTAATGACCGTAACTGGGCCGATATCGGCGGACGAGCTTGGATTCACGCTAGTTCACGAGCATATCTACCTGGACCTCTTGCCGGATGCCTGGGTCGGCCCTAACTACATGAACGACCCGGTGCTGGCTGAGATGGAGTTGATGCGCTACAAGAACGCCGGCGGAATAACTCTGGTCGACCAGACTTCCGGAGGCCTCAGGGAGAACGACCACGACCTGCTCTTCGATGAGGACCTCAATCATCTCAAGCACGCCAACGCCATCAGGGACATGTCCGAGAAGACGGGACTGAACATTATTCTCGGGTGTGGCTGGTATCGCGAGACCTATTACGAACAGCGCCTCTGGCGGATGCGCACAGATGACATTGCCGACGAGATAATCAAAGACGTCAGGGTGGGAATTGACGGTACAGACGTGCGGGCGGGCTTCATCGGAGAGATCGGCGCGCACTTCAACTGGCTGTCTGCGATCGAAGAGCGAGTACTCCGAGCGGCTGCCCGGGCACAGGTCGAGACAGGAGTCGCGCTCGGAACGCACGCTACTCGAGGTCCGCAGGGCCTAGACCAACTGGACGTTCTTGAGCAGGAAGGCGTGGACCTCAGCCGCGTTGTAGTCGCCCACTCAGGGGGCTATCCGCGGCACAAGTACCATGCGGAGATCGCTCGTAGGGGAGCGTACATATCATTCGACCGGATGGGCAGCCTGAAGACCGGAAACGACTACGAGCGGAACCGGGCGCTAGGCCTGATCAAGTGGGCTATAGATGAGGGGCTGATCAGAAACCTGATCTTCTCGCACGACGTCTGCTACAACACCGACTACACAATCTATGGCGGGGGCGGCTACGACTTTCTGTCCACCCAGGGACTCGCAGTCCTCAGCGAAGAGATAGGCCTGACCTCAGATCAGTTCAAGACGATCATGGTGGATAATCCGCGCAGGCTGTTAACAGGCAAGGAGTCCTAGCGTAGCGTCACCGGCGAGTTGGACTTCCCAGATTCGAAGACCGCGCTGATGACCTCGAGTACGTTCACGCCGTCGTCCACCGTGATCGGCGGGTCAGTACGCTGGTTGACTGATCGCACCCACGAGTCCAGCTCGTCTCGGTACATCTTTTCAACGTAACCCCTAGGCTCAGGGGGCACAATAAGCGTGGGGTGGCGGTACTCTTCGACCGTTTCGCTAACCACGTTGATGATGTTTGAAGGCCACTCGCTCTTGATGCGGCCGGCAGTTCCCATCACCTCAATGTAGTCGAAGCCTACACCACCCCCAACGTTCTGTGAGCAGGTTACGCTCGCCGACACATCGTTCGAGAAGTTGATGGTGAACGTCGAGTTCTGGTCTACTCCGTCGTCCGTGTGGCGATAGACTTCACCATACACACGTGTAGGTTCCGATTCAGCCATCCACAGCACTTGGTCAGTGATGTGAACACCCAACCACAGGAGCACACCACCGCCTTTGTCGACCTCGGTCCTCCACCCGTCCAGTGGCGAAGTTCCCTTGCCAGCATTTATCGCTGTGATGTCACCGATGGCGCCGGACTCAATGAGCGATTTCATGATCCTGCGACCTTCGGCGTATCGCAGGCAATAGCCCACCATTACGCTGACACCAGCCCGATGAGCGGCGTCACGAATCTCGTAGGCCTCCTGGGCACTCACGCCCATCGGCTTTTCGATGAAGACGTTGGAGCCAGACTCTATTGCGTCAATTGCAGCACTCTTGAGCAAGTGGTGAGGCGTCGTAATCATGACGCCGTCGAGCTCTTCGCCATCGAGCATTTCCCTGTAGTTGAGATAAGGGCGCTGGAATCCAAACTGATTGCTGGCAGTGACGGCGGCAACTTCGTCAATGTCAGCGCATGCTACAAGCTCAGCCTGTTCCACTGCAGCCAGCTGCGGCATTAGCGCTCGTCGCTGGTGATCTCCGCAACCGACGATTCCAATTCGGGACTTCTCAACCATTATGCGACCTCGACAGTTCTAGTGTTGTGAAAGATACGAGTCCAGTTCCCTCAAGAAACGGTCAATGTCGTCCCGGTTGTTGAACACGTGCGGATCGACCCTCAGAACACTCTGATGATGATATGCGTCCACTCCCCGTTCCATCAGGAACTCGTCGGCAAGCCGCGCATCTTCGTCGTTCTGCATCCCGATTGAGACGATGCCTGCCCGGAATTGTTCCGCCAGCGGGGTGACTACGTTGAGGTCTCGCTCAAGGAGCTGTGATATGCAGTAGCCTGACAAGTCCAGCACATGCGCCTCCACCACGTCCATCCCAACATCACGAAGAATCTCCAAACCGGGCCGAGTGGCCGCCAAGCCAATCAAATTAGGCATGCCAACGTGGAACCTGTCCGCCCCAGGCAGAGGAACAAACTCTCGCTGTCCCCAAGGCCTGTAGTCCGACTGAGCCCCGGGGCCCCCGGCGTGAGGCGGCATTTTGTCCAGTTGGCTTTTGTGAGCATAGAAGAATCCGACGCCAGCTGAACCAAGCAGCCACTTCATGGCGCCTGTAGAAAGGAAGTCGATTCCTTCCTCGTGAACATCGAAGTTCAGGGATCCCGCAGACTGCATGGCGTCGACAGATAGGACAGCCCCGTGTGAATGGGCTATTTCCGCCAAGGCACGTAGATCGTGTCTGAATCCCGACTCCTGAGAGACATGCGATACACTGACTGCAATAGTGTCGTCGTCAATGGCCTCGGCCATGTCCTCGAAGTGGATAACTCCGTCACGCCCACCAACGAATCGGAGCTCTACATGCGACCTGGACGGCAGCATCCAAGGGTAGGCAGCAGACGGATAGGCCGACTCATCGAACACCACGTTGCTGCTTGGGACCGGGTCGATCAGCTCTACAGCGAGGTTAGAACCGGTTCCAGTGCTGTCCGTGACCGCCACTTCATCAACGTCGGCCCCTATGAGATCGGCGAAGAGCTTGCGCACTGCATCAAATTCCTCACGGTTGCGCCTGTACAGTTCGCCCGGATCGTTAGTGAGCAAGTCGTTAAACCGATCAAGCGCAGAAAGACTCCGAGTGGAGTGAGGCGCGACACCCCCGCTGAACATATATGCTCGCTGCTCCATAACGGGAAACAACTTGCGAACGTCGGAGGGTTTCACAGTCTTCACTCCCATAGTCCCTGATAATCGTATATCGGCGGATGACAGCCCGACCTCGGCAGGTTTTGCACTCAAGGCGAGACCCGAATAACTGCAATTTACTGAGCGGAAAAGCCCCCGTCGACCACAAGCTCGGACCCAGTCACATATGAGGAATCATCGGATGCCAGATACAAGATGGCGTAAGCTAGTTCCTCTGGAGATGCCTCGCGTTTCATGGGCACTCTGCTGACTCTCCTGGCCTTAAGCTCTTCCAGTGTTGGGCCATTGGGCCAATTGGCGATAGTCCTGCTCAGCGGTGTCTCTACGTATCCCGGATGAATCGAGTTCACCCTGATGTTCTCTTGCGCATATTGGAGAGCGGCCGACTTGCTGAAGAGTCGGCTTGCCGCTTTGCCAGCTGGATATCCCGCTCCCATGCTGGTTCCATGCAGGCCATCGATTGACGATACGTTGACAATGGAGCCGCCACCGACTTTGCGCATTTCCGGAACCGCGTGCTTGGTGCCAAGAAATGGACCTTTGGCGTGGACAGCCATCAGACTATCCCACGCCTCAAGAGTCGAGTCTTCGATAGCGCCCGCAATCACATTGCCAGCACCGTTCACGAGAATATCCAACCTACCGAAGGCGGACACCGTCTGGCTGACCGCGCGAATCCAGTTTTCCTCACTAGCGACGTCGAGAGGGACGAAGATAGCCGAGTAGCCTCGATCTCGAAGCTGGTCGACGGATCTTCGCCCCTTGTCTTCATTCAGATCGGAGAGCGCGACCTTCGCGCCCTCGCGAGCGAACAACCATGCCGTAGCTCCGCCTATGCCCATCGGTTCACCACAAACGCCCATCGCGGCGCCTGTGATCAGGGCGACTTTGCCCTCCAGACGCATATTTTCGCTAGAAGCCGCATCCGTGGTGGCCGTTGGAGTGGTCGCAAGAACATGCCTCGCCTTCATGCCCGCAATTGCAGGCACTGTCGGACGGAGGGAGATCCATGGCCGGGTTCGAGTGGAAGAAGCCGTCCGGCTTCAACATGAAACTAATTCGGTGCGCAGGCATAACCGGCCAGTCTTCCGGCCTGGGAATGTGTGTGTGGCCGAACGTGTACCACAATACGACATCGGTGTCGGCGATGGGTCGGTTAGCAGCCGACCATTCAGGCAGGCCATCACCTTTCCGCCTCTGGTTGGGATAATCTCCGGCGGCATACCTCTCACCCTCCTCGTAAGGAGTGACCCAGAAGTGTTTGGTAAGGAAGCCCGCCCGTTGAATGACCGCCGCGTCGTCGTGCGCGAACGGGAGAGCATTCTCTCCCGGAAGTAGGCGGTAGGCTACGGGTTCATTCATTCTGTTGGTTTCGGACTCGTTGACAATTCTCCAGTAACGGCTCGTTGCCATATTGCAGTTACGTCCGGCGTCTTCTTCGCTTTCGAAGCGGGCGTGCTCGGTGATGAAAGCGTTTCCGTGCGGATTCTGCTCTCCTCGGGGCACACGTTTCGTGTTCACCTCGTACACGGAATTGTTCTGTCCGTCCATGGACATGTCCAGTCGTGCATTGAATATGTGCTGGTGATACGGAGCGTTCAGCTGCGGCGCGATCTCTGTGCCGTACACCGGTTTTTCGCCCGGCATCAACGCCATGGTATTCGCTATGCCAGTCAGCTTGACCTCAAGCTCAAGGCCGCCGTCCTGGTAGAAGTTCCAGTAGAACGCATACTCGTAGTTGCCAACTGTGGAGATGAAGGAAACGACAAGGCGTCGGGAGCGACGGACCTCAACCTCCTCGGTGCGCCAATCAGTGTGCTTCCACAGGATGCCGTTGTCCTCCTCGTGTAGACACACGGCATTGTTGATGGTGAACACTTCTCCCCTGCTGTCGGTCATGTGGGCATCGAAGTACTCTATGTGGCCAAGGCAGTCGCAGCCCAGCGTGAGAGGATTGGACAACTGCCCGATTCCATACTCACCTATGTCGAAGGCGTTCTTGCGGAAGCTGGCCTCGCTTGGGTCGCCATACGGTACCACCATGTCGCTAAGCGACGCTCGATACATGATTGGCCTGACCTTGCCTTTATCCTCGTACGAGATGGTGTACAGGACCAAGCCTTCCCGCGGTGTGAAGCCAATTCGGAACCGCCAGTTCTGCCAGCTAATCTCATGCCCATCTACGGTGAAGCTGGGACCCTCATGCTGGACTACTTCCAGTGGTTTCAGGTCAGTGCGCGTTTCTGTAATGTGTTTCCTAGTCCAGTTGCCGGGTTCCGGCGGCAGGGGCACCACTCCATAGTCCTCAATGCGAAGCACTTCCATGCTGTTGAGGTCGACGACCGCCACCACATTCTGAAGAGGCCGAGCATAGCCATTGTCGGTAGGGTCGGAGCGGACCCAAACTAAGGCACGCGATAGACGTCTGCCTTTCTCATCTTCCGGCTCGACTCCATAGGCTCCGGCGGACCACGGATCCACCATAACCAGGTCGACATCGTCTACGCCGCGCTTGCGCAGCGCCTCAATGAACTCAGGTGAGCGCTTGACCGCCTCTTCACACTCAACGAATTCGTCGAGCAAAATAGCCGGCTGAGCACCTTCGATCGTACGCCACGAGGTGATTGCCGACTGGGTCAAAGAGACAACTGCCTCAATGCAGTGAGCGGTTGACCGGTCCAGAAGGACGACGAACGCCTCACGCTCGACATGGTTGTCCTGCGTGTAGCTAAGGACCGACTGCTTATCTGGCTCGTTCAGCACGACCGATACGAAACGATGAACTTCGTTGACACGAGAGTCTACCTTGGTGATGGCTACGGCCGATTCAATTTCCGCTTTCGAAAGAGGCTCGAGCGGATGAGTCGTCGCAGTGGGCACCTTGGTCTCCAACATGGCAAATCCTTTCATTGAGTGTTACCGGGAACTCAACGTCACTCTACATCGCGTTACGCGATTAGGCAACAGTAGGGAGGGGATGTCGTTGTTTCCAGAGAAAGAGAGAGGCTTCGCTGGTGTTGGGGCAGCTGCCTTCCAACGGTGGTCAAACCCGGCGAGGAGGGTCGCCAAACGCGACTTTGGGTGTTAAACCTAGCGCGAGGTCGGAAGGCCAATAGCACCAGCGAAGCTGAAATCGATTATGCCATCCGAGCGCCTTACGAGGTCAACGTTTTTGCTGGCCAGTTTTCAGTCGGAATCCTTGACAGCACATGCCACTCATTTACAATGGGCTTCAACCGCAGTTTGGGAGGGTGCCATGATTGACAAATTCGGAAGCCTGTTCGCAGGACATATTGATCTCGACGACATCGGATTCGCGGCCACTGCTGCCAATGACCGGTTCTATTCCAACGAAAGACTCGCCACTGTCTTCGACAAGACCGAGGCCATGTGTGTCCTAATGGACGAGCTTGGTTACGACGATTTCTGGATGGCGGAGCACCACTTCCAGCCGGAGGGCTACGAGTGTATACCGAATATCCTCCAGCTAAGCGTGCATCTGGCGCACCTTACGAAGCAGATCAAGTTTGGCTGTGGTTTCAACATCGCTCCGATGTGGCACCCGCTGAGACTCGCTGAAGACTATGCCACCGCCGACATCCTGACCGGAGGCCGCGTAATCTTCGGAGTAGGACGCGGCTATCACACTCGCGAGGTCGAGGCGTTCGGCGCGCCCATGCTCAGCCAGGAAGAGAACCGCGACTTCTTTGAAGAGCAGGTCGATATCCTGTTCAAGTCCTTCAACAATGAATCATTCTCCCATCAGGGAAAGCACTACACTATCCCACCTGAGGTGCCATACAGAGGCTACACTCTGAAAGAGATTACCCTCGTCCCGAGGCCCTTTAATCTCCCGGTCGAGTGCTGGCAGCCGATCGTCAGCGCGGGCGACCGAGGCCTGAACTTCATGGCGAAGCACGGGATCAAAGGCATCATCGGCGGCGGAGCCGCTCCTGGCGGTGCATCTGAGCAGGTTGTCAGAAGATGGCAGGAAATTCAGGCTGCCCATGGAAACGAGACCGAACTTGGCGGCGACCTGATACTCGGAATATCGTTCTTCATCGCTGACTCCGAGGAAGAGGCAATACGGATGGCAAAGCCGTACTATGAAGAGAACATGAAGATGTTCGCGCCTCTGGGTTTTGTACGCGGTCTGACAGACGATCAGCTCGAAGCGCTGGCAGACCCAGCACGCGCGCCGCACGCAAATCTTCCAACCCTAGAGGAAGCTGTTGAGTCAGGCTCCTGGATAGTGGGGCGTCCTGAACAGATCAAGGAGCGGATAGAGGAGATAGAGGACAGGTGGCCCGGTTTGGACCATGTCAACATGGGTCTGCCCGTCGGAACACCCCAAAGCGTTCTCCTCGAACAGCTGGAGATGTTTGGCAAGGAGATAATGCCCCATTTCAAGAGCCGAGTACGAGAGGCTGAGGCAGTACCTGCCGACGATTAGGAATACGACTATTTGCTGATATCCAATTGATTGCGGGGCGGGCGACAAGCCCGCCCTTCACTTGTCTGTAGAGCCTAAAGAGGAGGTGCCTCCAGATGCCCCTGATTATCGGTGTTACAGGCTCTATAGCGACAGGAAAGTCGACAGCCTGCCAGGTATTGGCTGACACGGGCGCTGTCCACTGCGACGCCGACCGTCTCGTTCACAGACTCTACGACCCGGGTACCGATGCCTTCGATCGCATCGTCAGAATATTCGGAGAAGAGATCGTAGGGCCGGACGGCTTCATCGACCGTCGCATACTGGGCGCGAAAGTATTCGGCAGACCTGAGGAGATGAACAACCTCACGACCGCGATCGGCAGCATCGCCGACGCAGTGAAGGGCGTGATAGACGAATGGAATAGGTCGATGTCCGCGCACGAAGTCGCAGTGCTGGAAGCCGTAAATCTGGTCGAGGCGGGCTACGGCCAGTGGTGTCAGCAGGTATGGCTGTGCGCCTGTGATGACGAAATAACAAGACGCCGGCTAGCAGAGAGAAACCAGTACTCGGATGACGAAGTCGAACAGCGTCTTGCAAGCCAGAGACACTGGGAAGACCGCGCTCCTGCAGCAGACCTGGTGATCTTCAACAACGGCTCAGAGGACCAGTTCACCTCTGAGGTCAAAAACCATTTCATCCATGTCCGTCACCTATGGCAGGTGGGAGAGCTGGAGCCGTCGCGGTATCCCGCATGGTGGGAGGCAAGATCCAACGACTCTAGCCAGGGATAGTAACTCTAGGAGCTAGATCACAGGGAAACGACTTCCGTTACTTCTCTAGGTAGTGTTGACATTTCGACTACTTTACAATGGCTGTATGTCAAGTGTCACCATACCTCCAGAACAATGGCCGAAGATCATCGAATTCCTGCGGGAATGTCCTGACGCATACGTCGGTGATGAGGACAGATGCAAGCTGTTCGTCGAAGCCGTTCTGTGGATCAATCGCTCAGGCGCACAGTGGAGACTGCTTCCAGCCGAGTACGGCAAGTGGAACACCATCTACAAGCGCTTCGCCCGATGGTGCGACCGGGGCATCTGGGAGCGAATGCACGAGCATTTCATCGAAGAGCCTGACGAAGAGCCTGACATAGAGTACCTGATCATCGACAGTACGGTCGTCCGAGCTCATCAGTGCGCTGCGGGCGCGCCTGAAAAGAGGGGGGCAATCATCGCAGGCGCTCGGCAGAAGCCGGGGAGGATTCAGCACAAAGGTTCATGTGAGCGTGGACGGACTTGGCAATCCACTGAGATTCACGCTGACCGCAGGACAGAGACACGACATCACTCAGGCTGAGGAGCTGATCTCAGGGTACAAGGGTGAGTATGTGATCGCAGACAAAGGGTATGACTCACACGGGTTCATCCAACACATTTCCGAAAGCGACATGGTCGCCGTCATTCCCCCTCGCTCCAACCGCAAGCAGCCACGCCCGTACGATGACTACTTATACAGGGAACGCCACCTCGTGGAGTGCTTCATAGGCAAGATCAAGCACTACCGAAGGATATTCTCACGATTCGACAAACTCGACAGCAGATACCTCGGATTCCTACAATTCGCTGCTGTTCTCATATGGCTGCACTGAAATGTCAACACTACCTAGTACTTCATCGAGCCCAATTGATTAGCTCCCAAATTTCGGAGCATACCCGTCAGTCTGATGCCCGCTCTACTATTCCCATAGCCTTCGCCACCAGTTTGTATGACCTCACCCTGTGCTCGAAGTAGTAGCAGTTGGTTACGATTCCTATGTTCGCCGTCTGGTATCGTTCAGCCGATGCGAGAATTCCTTCTCGAACTTGCTCAGGGTCGCCCTCTATGTAGCTGCTCGTGGATTGAGCCATGTACTCCTTGGCGTAGTCGTCCAGGGGCCAGTCGACGGCCTCTTCGGGGGGAAGAATCCCCCCGGTGCTGAGTCCGAGGGCTGATATCACCTTGTTGAGAGTGCGTGACGCCCCCACGAATTTCGCCTCGTCCTCCGTCGGGGCGCATATCACTTGGAGGCCGACATGGACCTTCGGCTCGGCAAGATACTCTGAAGGCTGGAACAGCTGTCGGTACAGATCTGCCATTCGGGGACCATACTCAGACGTGTTCCCAAAGAAGTCCGCAAAGCTGAACGGTAGTCCAAGGTGGGCTGCCAGTTGCGCACTGTAGTCGGAAGACCCCAGCAGCCAGACTTGCGGGACAGTTTCCGGCTGACCTCCAGGTTGGGCAGTTATCTCGTGCAATGGATGCCCTTCCGGCAGACTGCCGTTTATGAACCCGAGAAGATCCCCGACCATTTGGGGGAATTCTCTATGGACGTCGACGGGCGGTCTCGGATGGCTCAGCGCGGCAGCGGTCAACCTATCACTGCCTGGCGCGCGTCCAATTCCCAGATCAATCCGGCCCGGATAGAAAGCGTCGAGTATCCTGAACTGCTCCGCAACCTTTAGGGCCGAGTAGTGACTCAGCATGACGCCGCCGCTGCCAACGCGAATCGTGTCTGTGTTGGCGGCGATCTGTCCTATAAGGATTTCCGGACTAGTACCCGTGAAGGATGCCGAGTTGTGGTGCTCAGCGACCCAATACCTCGCGTACCCGAAGTCTTCCGCATGCTGTGCAAGCTCCACGGTCTCCCGCAAGGCCTCGGAGGGATTCCCCCCCTTCCGAATAGGGGACTGATCCACCACGCTCATCTCTATTTCGCCTAAATCGGCCATGTCCCCTCGACTTCTCCCTTGGTCGTCGCACTTAACCGGTAGTCTAGGCATTCACAAAGGTCAGTTCAAGCCAATTCGCTTGAAGTAGAAGTCTGCGCCTGCTAGCATTCCTGCCTCAAAGAGTGGGAGCGACCTTTGGAAGCACATGGTCCACACGACAAGTATGTTAAGAACGGGCCCGTCAGACTTCACTACACTGACTGGGGCGGCGAACACCTGCCACCGATGGCGCTACTCCATGGAATGCGCGACTCCGCGCGGAGCTGGGATGTATTCGCCAGTTCCATGGCGGGCGAGTACAGGGTTCTCGCGCTAGACAGCCGAGGACATGGGCACAGCGACTGGGCACGTCCCGGAGGATACACTTTCGACCACCACGTATCGGATGTGCGAACCCTCTTCGATGCCCTAAACCTGGACGACGCGATACTTGTGGGACATTCGGCGGGCGGAAGGTACGCTTGGGCCTACGCGGTCGAGAATCCCGACAGGGTGCGGGCGCTCATTATCGTCGACATCGATCCTGATCCCGAGAATACTCAGACAGCACGAGACTTTTCAGACATTGAGGAGGAACCCGGGGCCTGGGAGAGGCTGGACCAGTTCTTACAACGACTCAGGTTGCGACAGGTTTACACAAGCGATAGCGCGCTCAGGGCGCAGGCTGAGGCAGTCTCAAAACTGAACGACGAAGGCAAGTATGTCTGGAAGGCCGACATCCGCATAGTAACGGAGTACGAACGACCCGATCTCTGGAACTCTTGGGGGCGGATCAGATGCCCTGTGTTGCTTCTTCGTGGCCGGCAGAGCAACCTGCTAACTCATGAAACCGCTGTACGGATGCGTGAGGCCCTTCCCTCGGCCCAAGTGCGCCTCACTGAGCTCGAAGGAGGCGGCCACTGGTTCCATCAAGACTTCCCGGGCGCGTTCGAGGCTGCTGTCAGATGGTTCATTGAGGACCTGCCCTGATACTTGTCCCCTATGTATCCATGGAAAAGCCCGCGCCGCTGGGAATGGGAGGAGCAAGTACCCGTTGGTGCAGATCGGAGATGCCTGTATCAGATCGCGAGGCGGAGATCAGGGTTGATATGTACCAATTCTCATGCGGGTTGCAGCTGAGGTTGAACCATGCGGTACGTCTTCAATGAACGTGTGACCGCGCCAGAGACTATCCTCGCCGCGCTCTCCACTGCAAGCCTGTCCATGTTGATGACGATGTCATACTTTGCGGGCTTTGTAGGGTCGACTCCGTAGAGATTCTTGTAGAGCGAGACAAATGCTCTGTTGGACCTCTGAAGCATACGTCTAGCGTAAGACTCCGAGACCTTCTCCTCAAGTTGGGCCTTGCGGACACGTCCGTCCATTCCCATCTCGACCAGGACATGAAACGCCGGTCGGCTTGCGGGAGCCAGGGCGATAGCGCCATGCCCATGAACCACGAGAGAGCGGCCTGCGGATGCGAATACAGACCCCAGTCCTCGCAGGTACTCTTCCCTTGTGAGGTAGTCAGGCAGGTCGAACTGATCTGTGATTACTGGATACACCCCAAACATTTCCGGTGACGATTCAACAGCGCCGTATCGCTCCCATGGTTCCAGCGAAGCGCGCAAAACACGGGCCCAGAACGAAGAGTAGCTCGCTTCGAGAGACTCGATTTCGCCCGGCGTGCGATCTAGAATCTTCGCCACCTCTTCGGTAATCTCTCCATCAAGAAAGTCGGCTCTCAGCAGGCGCGCCGTCTCAGCGGCGACATGCTCGGCCCCACTGCCTGGAGGACCGGTAACGGTTACTACTGGCGTTATGGTTCTCACTGAAGAGTTAGGTTCCAGCTTCCTACCATTGTACTCAGACGCGGGAAGCGCCAGGATGGTGGTGCGAAGCTCGCCGCCATCCGGAGCCTGGCACAGCATCTGATCGCTTACATAGGAAAATCCGAGACGGTTGAAGAGCCGAAGTGCAGCGACGTTGTCCACCGGCACGCTCACCCATGCCTGGTCGGCCGGGAAGTCGTAGAAGATCCTGTCCAGTAGCTGAATCGCAGCAGCAGCTCCGAATCCACGCTGCCACAGATCTTTGCGGCCGACTAGCAGTGAAATCTCCACATCATTGAACTGATCAAAGACAGCTTGGCACTCGCCGATGTGTCCCTCTTCACCGGCATAGATCGAAAAGATCAACCGCTGTCTGTCGTGATCAAAAACCCTCACCCAATCCTCTGTTGACGCGCCCAACATGAGCCCGGGTTCGTAACCCCGATGAACAGGGTCTCCACAAGCGTAGTGACCGAACCACCGCGACGACACTTCGTCGTCGGACAGCCAACGGGCAATCCTCTGGACGTCGTCTCTGGTGACATGTCTTAGCTGGACGATTGGCAGCATTTGAGACTCCTTTTCGTTTCTACAGCTAGATTCCGGTCCAACTGAATTCGATAGCCCTAGAAGTGTTTCAGTTCCGGTCTTGTATTCTCCCTCGCAACTGTCAGCGACTGCGTGACTTGTTGAAGCCTGCGCCCCATCACCTCTGAGAGGCACTTCATGACTCTGTATCCAATTCCCGGATTCAAATCCATCGCTCTACGAAGCAGTCCCGAGTTGATTCCCAAGAGTTGACAAGACTCCCAGGCCGTCGCCGAAAGTGTGTATCGGTAGGGCTCGACCAGCGCAGACCAGCCGACTATCTGACCCGGTGAGCAGAATGCCACAGTAGCGAATCTCCGAGACGGCTGGCCCACGAATGTCCCAAGCGACTTATGAAGCGCGATCTTGCCCTGAGTTACAACGTAGATTTGCCTGGCCGGCTGCTCTTCAGAAAAGAGTGAGACTCCTTCGGGCAATTCTATTTCCGAGCAAATAATGGCTACGCGGGCCAACTCTTCTTCTTCGAGACATCTAAACAGTTCACACTCCCTGAGCGGGGAGACAGCGTTAATCATTTGCTAAATCGCTCCATCTCATGCGCCTTGCCGCACGCCTCTTTCCGAGGATATGAGTGAATTTACGGGATGTCAACATTGTGCAACAAAGCACAAAGTATATCCGTCACAGTTCATGAAATACGTTGCAGAAATAGTCAACACAGAATTGTTTAACGTGCGAATAACGTCGCCGACAGAGTAGCGTCGTCGGCTCCTGCAGATGCGAAATGTGGGGTGTTGCACCGCCCCTCGAATGCGACCCATCTACCGGAGTACACAGGCTTAGGGATATCCAAATCTGGCCCAATGTACCCTGTGTCAAACACGGAGCCGGGGACGCATTTGAAGCGCCCAAGCCTCTCTTAAAGTACCTGTAGAGTCCCGTGTTAGATCGCGGCCCTCACCACGCCGATCGTACCGATCAGTCCATCGAACGACTGCTTTGAGACGTGAGCCTCTGGAGGAGGAGGCGCACAGATAAGCTCGACGCTCAAGGTCTCTTGACTGATGTATTCCCCGTGGGCAGCAATCAGGCCGTCTAGATCGCTGCCCGTGTAGTACGTGGTGATGTATTCCGCTATGTCGAACCCTGCATCGCGGCGCATATTCTGAACCCGATGGACCAGTTCTCTCGCCTGACCCTCGAGCAGCAACTCGGGAGTAACCTTCGTCGTGATGGCGACCGTGTATCCACCGTCAGACGACGCACTCATGCCGTCGATGTCACGGGTCGACACAAGTATCTCTTCCGGTTCGAGTGTGTAAACGCCCACTACGATGGGTTCGCCTGCCAAGTGCAGAGCAGCAACTTCGAGAGGATCGGCGGAATCCAGGGCCTGTCTCACCCGGGCTGTTTCACGTCCGTACTTTGGTCCAAGCAAGGGCAGGTTTGGCTGTACAGTGAACGAGAGGATGTCGCTGTCGCCACCGACTGCGATCAGGGACCGGACGTTCAGCTCGTCAAGAACCTGCGAGGCCGCCATCTCCAATAACTCCTCTTCGCTCTCGGCCCTGGTCTTCACCAGCACTGAATCGAGCGGCTGCCTGACCTTGATCTGTGCCTTACTTCGGGCAGCCCTACCCATCGACGAAACGCGCTGGGCGAGCCTGGTGACCTCGTTCAGCCGCTCATCGACCAGGGACTGGTCAGCGACCGGATAGTCATCCAGGTGAACGCTCTCGCAAAGGTCTCCTTGCGTGAGGTTCCTGTACATTACGTCCGTCACGAACGGCATGGTCGGTGCAAGCAATTTCGTCAGCGTCACCAATACCTCATACAAAGTCGCGTAAGCTGAGAGCTTGTCAGCGACATCTTCCCCTGCCGACCCATCGCACACCGCTCCGTTGCCACCCACCAGACCGCTCTTCCAGAATCGACGCCTGCTCCTTCGCACATACCAGTTGGACAGAGACTCCACGAATTCCTCTGCACGCCTCGCGGCAGTGTCAGGTTCGAACCGCTCCAGGCTGTGGGTGACGTGAGCGGTCAGCTGATGCAGTTCAGAGAGGATCCACCTATCTAGATCGGGCCGATCAGCCACTGCAGGCGACTCGATTGAAGGGTCGAACCGGTCGATGTTGGCGTAGGTAACAAAGAAGCTGTACACGTTCCACAGTGGGATGATGAAACGCCGCCTGACTTCGTCCGCCGTTCCAAACCCGAAGTTGATGTTGTTCTCAGGGCTATGTCGAGCGAACGTCCAGCGCATGGCATCGACACCCATTATCTCGGCGGCATCCTCGAACCAGATTGCCGTACCTTTGGACTTGTGCATCTCCTCGCCGGTCTCGTCGCGCATAAGAGCGTAGCTGAAAACGAGCTTGAACGCTTCGGTCTCTTTGAGTATCGCACCCATGGTGAGCAGACTGTAGAACCAGTTCCTGAACTGCCCGGGGAAACTTTCGGAAATCCAGTCGGCGGGAAACCAATCGTCCCAGTGTTTGCGGTCGTTCCTGTACCCGAGCGTCGAGAATGACACGATGCCCGCGTCCAGCCACGGATTGCCCACGTCCTGGATTCTCGAAACGGTCGCCCCGCAACCGGGGCAATTGATTTTCACCGAGTCCACCCAAGGTCGATGAGGGGAATTGCCCTCGAATTCATCCCAGCCCTCAACCGCACGCGACTTGAGCTCGTGCTCTGAGCCGATCACCTCGAATTCGCCGCATTCGTCGCACTCGAAGATAGGCAGCGCCAAGCCGTAGTAGCGCTTCTTTGAGATCATCCAGTCGTCCATGTTTCGGAGCCAGTCTAGCTCACGCGCCTTGCCGAACGATGGAATCCACTCGATATTCTCCGTAATCTTCATTAGCAGATCACGGACAGGCCCCATTCGGATGAACCACTCGTCAACAAGCCGGAATACCAGCTCAGTGCCGCATCGCCAGCAAACCGGATAACGGTGGGAGTATGGCTCGACGTGATAGAAGACGCCCTTGCCTCTCAGGCTGTCATAGATCGGCTCATTCACGTCGAAGACGCTCATCCCGGTGAGCCAGTCGAAACCTTCTACGAATTCCCCTTCGTCGTCGAGAGGGGCGATGACGTCCAACCCGAACTCGGCGCCTAGCGCAAAGTCTTCTTTACCGGCCCCTGGGGCGGTATGGACGATACCCGTACCCTCAGACTCCGACACCTCGTCCCACTCTACGACCCGGTGCTCCACGCCTTGCTGGGCAGGTAGCTCGTCGAATGGTCCAGTGTAACGCAGTCCAAGGAGTTTACTGCCGGGGATTTCCTCCAGCACTTCATACTCGCCTCTCAGCACAGAAAGTCTGCCCTTTGCCAGGTAGAGTACATCGTCGCCGTTCCGGACTTTTACGTAGGTGAGTTCAGGATGAACAGCTGCCGCAACGTTGGAAGACAGGGTCCAAGGCGTGGTTGTCCAAATCAAGAGGGATTCGCCATCTCTGCCGATCAGGGGGAACTTGACAAACAAGCCGGGATGAACAATCTCGACATAGCCTTCAGTGACGATTTCGTGCTCGGACAGGCCGGTACTGCAGCGGGGACACCAGGGCATCACGTCCCTGCCCTTGTAGATCAAACCCTTTTCGTGGCATGTCTTCAGGAAGTGCCAGATCATGTAGTTGTTTTCGTCCGACTTCGTATGGTACGAGTCGTCCCAGTCCATCCAGTATCCGAGCCGCTTTGACTGCTCAGTGATGATGTCTGCAAAACGGTCGACGCGCTCTTTGCAGAGTTCGACGAACTTGTCGACTCCGAACCCTTCGATGTCTCGCTTGGACGCGAATCCAAGCTCCTTTTCGACCTCCACCTCGATCCAGAGGCCCTGCCCGTCATATCCGTTCTGGAATCTCTGCCGATAACCCTGCATGTTCCTGAACCTAAGGAACATGTCCTTGTACGTCCGGCCCCAGGCGTGGTGGACTCCCATCGGGTTGTTGGCCGTGATTGGCCCGTCTATGAACGAGTACCTGCGGTCCGAGTCGTTGTTCCGCTCGCGGTACTTCAGAGGGACATCGTTCTGGTTCCACCAGTCGATCGTCTCCCGCTCCATTGCGGCAAAATCTACTCGTGAACTGACTGGCTCAAACATTCGGTATCACCTCTATCTGCTCGACTCGCGGAACCCACTTCGTTCGTTTGAATCCGACAGGCTGCATTTCCGCTCGAACTCAGAATATCTAGCAACATGCCACAAAGTGCCTACAAAAGAAAAAGCTCCCGTCCCTCATGTCAGGGACGGGAGCTGGTCTGTCTCAACCTGCTACCGCGGTACCACCCATGTTCCCGCAGTTGGCGGACTCTCAAGGCCCGGCGGCTTTCCGGCGACCAGGCCGCTCGTGTAACGGTGAGCGAATCCGTCGGGGCCTACTGGCCTCTATTAGAGACGTTCGGTCCGAGACTCAGGAGGGATATTCGGATGGACTGGCGGTACCTGCTCTCACCATAACCAGGCTCGCTTGAACGTCAGTTGCCGTCCTACTCGTCTCCGTCTCAGCCTCTATTCTTCTCAGATGTCGTCAGCTTAGCAACGCCCTGCCGAGGGTGTCAAAAGCTAGGCGAGGGAGGCCGATACGCTCAACTCAACGTTTCCGACCATGGCGCGAGAAATCGGGCAACCGTCCTTGGCCGCCTCTGCGGCTGCAACAAAGTCTTCCTCACTGATGCCATCCACGCTACCCTGAACTGTGAGTGCGCTCGATACGACGGTCGGCACGCCGTCGACGAAGTCTAACGTGACGCTCGCGCTCACATTCAGCTGGCCGGGAGGCGTGCCGGCGCCGGTGAGTCCAGCTGATAGGGCCATGCTGTAACAGGAGGCGTGGGCCGCCGCAATCAGCTCCTCGGGGCTTGTGTTGCCTTCGGCACCTCCGAACCGTGTAGGCTGAGTCACTGCCATTTCCGAAAACGCTCCGGAAGTAGCTGCGGTCACTTTTCCGCCACCGCTAGTGAGGTCCCCTACCCAAGTGGAGTTAGCCGTTCTTGTCTCTGCCATTCATTTCCTCCTGACACGCTGATCCGATAGGTTTATCAATTCATCTGCCACGTTCATTGCGGCCACGGCGAATTGTAGCATTAGGCCTTCGGCGTGTCATCACAGGCTTGACTCAGGCAGACGGTGTGCATATAATCACATACCGCTGACAAATTTCGGGCCGCCTTTGCAGGCGTCAC
>CBDCEF010000004.1:2687500-2956986 GCA_965215735.1 Dehalococcoidia bacterium
CATCGCTGCGGGATAGGGATGGGTCGCGTAGTTTCTTCAGTGAGCGCAGTATCGCATGGTCGGCGGTAGCTGCACGCAACATGAACAGTTCCCAGGTCATGTGCGTCAATTTCATGCTTCCTCTAGCCGATATGGACGGCGCGCTGGAGGCAGTTGTCCGCGCAATTGATGGCGACGTGGAGCGCGTGATCGATATCCACCACGAAGGTCGGAGGGCGCGCGTAGAATTCGAGTGGGTTGGCTTTGATCGCCCTCTGGAAAGAGGGCAGTCGCCGACACGTGGCAAGTTTGTCACCAACGTCGATGCTTTCATCATTGCCGAAACGAGTGCCGAGCGACGTGCGTACCTCATGGAGTGGAAGTACGTTGAGGGAGAGCCAGAGAACCGCACAGACTACGGCACAGGCACCAAGGCCATACACGGCGGGGGAGATATTCTGACCTGTACCATGACCCATCATCCTCATTCAACCACAAGGTTCCAATGAACACGCTGCTCTACGGTGACTTCTACCAACTCATGCGCAATCGGCTGCTTGCGGACAGGATGGTCGCGAATTCAGAGGTCGGCGTCTCAGATGCGAAAGTCGTTCTGGTGATCCCGGAAGGCAACTCCGCATACTTGCAGCCCCCTTATCTGAGGGATCGGTTTCCAGAGATGGGCACGACGGTGCCGGAAGTGTTCCGAGCCACGCTGAAGGACCCTGACAGAGCGTTCGCGACTGTCTCCCCTTCCCTTCTTCTTAACGCCGTCGAGAAAGAGTGCGGCGAGACGGTATCGGCCTGGGCAGCGTACTTGCGGGATCGGTACGGGCTATGACCAACTCAACGACAATCACTGAGGATGACATCCTCGAAAAGGTCACTGAGAGATCTTTTCAGCGCGGTCGGCAATACTACGATTGGGACATGGTCGAGTCGGCGATTCAGCGGAGAAACCGGCTGTTTGCCGAGGTGCTGGGCAGTGACTGGGAACCATACCACGTCGGCGTTGCCCTGCAAGAAGCTGACTTCAGCGCGTCCTGCACCTGCCCATACGATTGGGGCGGCTACTACAAGCACATCGTAGCCGTGCTGCTGACCTTCATACATGACAGAGACCGGATCACCACGCGCCCTCCCACTGAAGAACTGCTGTCGAAGCTGGGCGCTGACGAGTTGAAGGCACTCGTAGTCCAGATGGTCGAATGCGACCCGAAGTTGGCTGTCGTCGTAGATTCGTTGTGCGTTCAAGCCGTCCCATAGCAGTCGGCAGGCCGACGTATAGCACAGCATCTCGGTTGAAATGGCAAACCCTGACAACTATAATTGGAGTGGCCGTCACGGAGGCCGTTCAGGGGCGAGCATACGAACCCTCGACAGGAGGCAAATAAGGAATGACCTACATCATCGCGGAGCCGTGCGTGGACGTTAAGGATGGGGCATGTGTAGACGTTTGCCCGGTCGACTGTATTTACGGTCTGGATGAAGAAGAAGACAAACAGCTATTCATACACCCCGAGGAGTGCATCGACTGCGCAGCCTGCGAGCCGGTCTGCCCGGTCACCGCGATCTTCGCGGAGGATGACACACCGCCCGAGTGGGATAACTTCATCGACATCAACTACGAGTACTTCGGGATGTCCCGCTAGGACCTTCTTCAAGATCCCCAAACGGAAGTCAATAGTACCCTGCCCTCCGTTCCAATACTTGTTGGAAGGGATCGGGCAGGGTATTCTTTGAATGAGGCAAGCTGAAATGACTGCCTTGTCGTCCGCTGATGGTGCGATGGCCAGTCGTTCGTTCTACAGGAGGACCGAATCATGGTGACAATTGAGTCCACACCCGATTTCGCGACACAAACCTACGAGCGAATGTCGGAGCGGCTGGCAACCGTGCGAAACAGGCTGGCCAGACCGCTGAGCCTGGCCGAGAAGGCGCTCCTCTCCCACTTGGACGATCCCGAAAACCAGGAAATCATACCGGGCGAGACCTACATACGTGTGCGCCCTGACAGGGTAATTCTTCAAGATGTGCTCGGCCAGACGGCGATGCTGCAGTTCATGCAGACGCTACGCGACAAGGTCGTCGTCCCGACAACCATTCACTGCGACCATCTTGTCCAGGCACGCGAGGAAGGCGTACTGGACCTACAGGCATCGCTCGCAGAAAACGGCGAGGTCTATGGGTTTTTGAGGTCAGCGGCGGCACGCTACGGCGTAGGATTCTGGGAGCCGGGCGCGGGGATAATCCACCAGGTCAACCTCGAGAACTACGCTTTTCCGGGACAGGTGATAATCGGCACCGACTCGCACACTCCGAACGCGGGCGGACTTGGGGCCTGTTCAGTCGGCGTAGGCGGAGCGGACGCGGTGGAGGTCATGGCCGGTCTGCCCTGGGACGTGCTGATGCCCCGGCGAATCGGCGTGGTCCTCACGGGAGAACTGAATGGATGGACCGCGCCGAAGGATGTAATCCTCAAACTTGCAGGACTTCTTACCGTATCGGGCGGCACCAACAGCATCATCGAGTACCTTGGCCCGGGCACCAGCAGCATTAGCTGCACAGGCAAGGCGACCATCACCAACATGGGTGCGGAGCTTGGAGCTACCACATCGATATTCCCATACGACCGGAGCATGGCCAACTACCTCGTAGCGACCAACAGACCCGGACTGGCTGAGGTGGCCGACAGGTACGCCGAAATGCTCAGAGCCGACCCGGAAGTCGAGGCCGACCCGGACAGCTACTTCGATCAGGTGGTCAGGATAGATCTATCCACGCTAGAGCCGCATGTGGTAGGACCTCACTCTCCGGACCGGGCGCGTCCTATCTCAGAGCTGGCCGCAGAGGTCGCCGACTCGTCGAACGAGTTCATAGACGACATATCGGCGGCGCTAATTGGATCATGCACCAATTCGTCTTACGAAGACATGAGCCGAGCCGCGGACGTCGCGGAGCAGGCCGCCGCGCACGGCATGAGGTCGGCGGTCCCATTCATGGTGACCCCGGGGTCGGAGCAGGTGCGCGCAACTATTGAGAGGGACGGCCAGATGGAATCGCTCCACAAGATCGACTCCACGGTGCTCGCCAACGCCTGCGGGCCGTGTATCGGTCAGTGGCGAAGAGCGCGCGAGGCGAACACTGTCGCGAACACAATCGTCACCTCTTACAACAGAAATTTCCCCCGACGCAACGACGGTGCGCCTACCACGATGAACTTCATCGCGAGCCCGGAGATAGTCACAGCCTATGCCATAGCCGGCAGCCTATCGTTCAACCCTCTCACCGATGAGATCACTGCCCCGGACGGATCTAAATTCAAGCTCGAACCGCCCGCCACGGCCCCAGAGGTCCCGGAGCAGGCGTTTGATCGAGGCGCCACGAACTACGTCGCTCCTCCTGAAGACGGCAGCGATATAGCAGTTGAGGTATCTCCGGAGTCGCAGCGTCTTCAGATCATGCAACCCTGGCAGGCATGGGACGGCGACGATTTCGAGCGTGTTCCAGTGTTGCTAAAGGTATCCGGCAAGTGCACGACCGATCATATCTCACCGGCCGGCCCGTGGCTCTCCCTCAGGGGGCACCTAGACAAGTTCAGCGACAATATGTTCATGGGGGCAGTCAACGCCTACACGGGTGAGTCCGGAAAGACAAAGAACCTCGAGACCGGCGAGAGCGGCCGCGCCGTTTCTACGGTCGCACGGGACTACAAGGCCAGGGGCATCCGGTGGGTGGTCATAGGGGACGACAACTATGGCGAGGGGAGCTCGCGTGAGCACGCCGCACTATCGCCCAGGTTGCTGAACGGCGGGGCAGTCATCTCTCGCAGCTTTGCTCGCATCCACGAGACCAACCTGAAGAAGCAGGGCCTTCTCGCGCTGACATTCAGCAACCCGGATGACTACGACAAAATCCAGGAAGATGACCGGATCAGCATTGTGGGCCTATCAGAACTGGCCCCCCGAAAGCCGGTGACTGCGATCCTGCACCATTCGGACGGCACCGACGAGTCGCTGAACCTGAACCACTCGTTCGCCGAAGAGCAGATACAATGGTTCCACGTAGGTTCAGCGCTGAACCTGTTCCACCAGTAGCTGGCGGAGAAAGTTGAACCTATAGAAGGCACAACCCATCTAGGGAGAGGAGAAGCAGTCGGCAGGGAGTTGGTTGACGGACGGACTTCCGACTCGCCCGGTCAACGCTTCAGTCGCCGCTGGTACCGACCCAGCCCGACTGTGAGATGTCGATCATGATTCCCTCGGGGCCAGCATACTTGGTCTCAACGTTCATGCCGCCGTGCCCGCTGCCCATACCTGAGTGCAAAGCTTTATTGATGTCGTCGAGCGGCTGTGAGGCGTTCTGTCTGAGACGAGACTCAGTGGCTTCGGCATCCTCTACCTGAAACCCTATGTGGTGGATCCCCGCGTAGTCCGTACCGAACTCGGCGCCGGCAACTACCTCGTTGTGAAAATTCAGTATAGCCATATTGATATTTCCGTCGCTCAGGTAATAGCCGGAGGCATTGGCGTTGTCCACCTTGCCCACCTCTTTCAAGTCGAAAACTTCCTTGAAAAACTCGGCAGTCTTGTCCGGATCCTGGCTGGCTATCGCAATGTGCTTGATCTTGGCCATTTTCCCTCACCTGTTGAACTACGAAACTGGAATAGCGATGTGTCGACACTTTCATCAGTCCAACTATATGAACTGTGTAAGACAAGTGTCAAATAGCTCACACAACCGTCACACCCGTAGAAAATAGAACTGTCGAGATTCAGCTATGCTCTCCGTACAGACGTGAACTGTAGTGAGAGAACGCGGAGGAAAGCGCGGCGTGTTCGGGCTTAGACAGATCAGGGTCCGCGTCGAGAAGCCGATCGGCCTCGCGGCGTGCAAGGGAGACGATGTCCTGATCGGTGATCTGCGCAACCCTGAACGCTGGAAGGCCGCTCTGGCGCGTGCCCAGATAGTCACCTGGACCTCTCAGCCTGAGATCCTCCTCTGCCAGCCTAAAGCCGTCAGAGGTCCGCTCAAGTAGTCTGAGTCGGCTGAGTGCTTCCGAGCCCGGTGACTCCGAAAGCAGCAGGCAGTAACTCTGATGAGAACCGCGCCCTACCCGACCTCTAAGTTGGTGAAGCTGCGAGAGACCAAACCGCTCCGCGCCGTCGATGAGCATGACGGTAGCATTTGGGATGTCTATTCCGACTTCAATCACAGTTGTCGCTACCAGAACTTCCAGATGCCCGGCCTTGAATCTCTCCATCACATCCTCTTTCTCGGCCAAGCTCATTCGACCATGTATCAGCCCGACATCTCGGTCGGCAAACACCGTCGTTGACAAGCGCTCGAACTCCTCAAGCGCGGCCTTTGTCTGGACGACCTCTGATTCGTCGATGAGCGGGCAGACCACGAATGCCTGCCTTCCAGCGTCCAGCTCTTTGCGCACAAACTCATATGCTGCGTCTCGTCTGTCGTTTTCTACGAATCGCGTGCGAACCGGCTGTCTTCCCGGAGGCATCTCGTCGATGACCGAGACATCCAGGTCTCCATACAGGGTCATAGCCAACGACCGAGGGATGGGGGTCGCACTCATTGCAAGGAAGTGAGGGCGTACCCCCTTTTCCCGCAGCTTAGCTCGTTGTGCTACACCGAACCTGTGCTGCTCATCTACTACTGCCAGAGAGAGGTTCGGAATGTCCAAAGACTCCTGGATGAGCGCGTGTGTGCCGATGACGATGTCGATCATGCCCGCTGAGAGCAGGCTCGTCAGGTCGTCGCGCAGCCGCTTCCTCTGCCCCCCAAGTAGAAGAGCCACTGTCAACTTACGGTCCAGTCCGGCTACGCTGAGCGTCTGAATGCTTCCTCCAGCCGGCTCGAAACCCGGTCCGTCCAGCAACCGACAGACGGTAAGGAAGTGCTGTTCAGCCAGAATCTCGGTCGGGGCCATCAGCGCGGCCTGGCTGTTGTTATATACAGCCGCGAGCATGGCCGCGGTTGCCACAATCGTCTTGCCACTGCCAACATCGCCCTGCAATAGACGACTCATCGCATGGTCCGACTCAATGTCAGCCAAAATATCCGTCATTGCCCGAGTCTGCGCCCCGGTGAGTTCGAACGATAGCGTACTGAGAAAAACATCGATCGCCTGTGGGTCGATGTAAAGAGGCAGAGCGCCGCAGGCCTCCCTCCATTGAAGGCGGCGCGTGAGGACAGACAACTGGAGCATGAATAGCTCATCGAACGCTATCCTGCGGCGTGCGTGCTGAAAACTGTCCCAATCGTCAGGATAGTGCATCTGCTCGACTGCGTTTCGCAGGCCGACAAGTCCTGTGCGGTGCAGGACCCCTTCGGGAAGGTATTCTTCAATCTGGCGAAGACAGTCACTTAGCGCACGCCTGACAAGTGTCCGCAGCACCCGCTGGGAAAGGCCCTGAGTAGAAGGGTACACGGGGACGAGCCGTCCAGTGTGGACCGTTTCGTCCTCATCGTCGAGAACCTCACACTCAGGCCCTTGAAACACCAGATTGCCCCGGAAAACGTTCACCTTGCCGCTCAGGGACACCCGGCAACCCTGTTTGAGTTGGGATGCGAGCCACGGGTTGTTGAACCACACGGCTCTGACATTCCCAGTCTCGTCTCCCAGGACGGCCTGCGTTGACTTCTGTCGTCCGAGCATTGTCTGGCTGGCTTCCCAGACAGTCAGAATCGCTGTCTGGTCGTCACCGGGCAAGAGCTGCGCAACCTTGCGAATCTTGGTGTAGTCAGCGTGTCGGTTCGGAAACAGGTAGACGAGGTCGCCCACTGTGCTGACGCCGAGGTTCTCGAGTCGAGGCTCCATCTTGCGCCAGACGCCCTTCATCCGAGTGACTTCGTCGGAGATTCTCAGAGGCCCATCTGACGCCGCCGATTTTCTGGGTTTCGGTCTGGCGGGCGATGGCCCATTGGGAGTTTCCGGGGGACCAGATGCCCCAGATGCAATTGATGTGGAGCTGCCACTTGCTGCCGCACGCATACGCTCCACGGTCTGCCTAGACCACTCGGACCGCTCATTGATCGTGAGGGAGGCATAAGACTTCACGCCGCCCAGAAACGGCTCTAGATCGGCAGCGAAACGGTTCAGGAAACCGTCAAGGCCACCGATGACAGCTCTGTCATCAAATCCCCGGACGCGCTCCTCGCGCAGTATATTGTAGAGCGATCGGATCGCCTGAGGTGTGACTGTCATACCGGATCCGCACAGATTCGATGCGCCGATTATGAATCGGCACTCAGAACTACGAGTCCGAGGGAGTTCGGACCGACGTAAGTACCCAGAGCCGGCCCGAATCTGACCACTATGGGGTCTTCTTCACCCGTCATGAGCGAACGAAGGGACTCCGCAAGAGCGTCAGCCTCGTCGCGGGAGGTGCTGTACATGACCGAGGCCGATGCTAAGGGAGAAAACTCGTGCGCCGCCCGCTCGAGCCTCGCGATCGCCTTCCGGCGAGTTCGTTCTTTCGCGAAGTCGTGTACCTCGCCATCTCTAACCATGATGAGCGGCTTGATCTTAAGGAGCGTTCCAACCAGTGCCCTGGCCTTGCCGATCCGGCCACCCTTCTGAAGATATTCCAAGGTATCCAGAAGGGCCACACACTGTGCCCTTCCAATAGCGTTCCTTGCAACCGCAACGACTTCGTCCACATCGGCGCCACGTTTGGCGGCGCGCGCGGCGGCCATTGCGATCAGGCCAACTCCCATCGAAGCCTGCTGTGTGTCCAGCACTTCTATAGGACAGCCTACTTCAGCATGTTCCGCACCCTGCACGGCCGAGTTGAACGTCCCGCTGACCTTGCTGGACACGTGAATGGACACTATGGCGTCGGCATCTCCCGAGACACGCGAATAGGCCTCAGCGAACTCTCCAACTGAGGGCTGGGAGGTCGTAGGAAATTCCGGCCCGTTGATCAATCTCTCAAAGAACTGATCAGTTGTAAGGTCTACACCGTCCTTGAACACCTGAGTGCCAAAGTGCACGTTGGCAGGAACTATTGTTATGTCAAGTTCTTTCGCTATGCTCGCCGGCATATCTGAAACGCTATCGGTAACTACACGTACAGTCATGGCGTGACCTCACTCAATTGACACGAATAGATGGTAGTGCGGCTGACCCCCATTTATTGTTTCGAACTCGGCGTGGGGGAATCTCACTGCCGCCGAGGACGCGAGTTCATTGACCTGTGCCTCATCAAGCTGATCGCCCCAGTATAGTGTTGCCAAGTCGACGGTCTGGTCAGAATTCGCGATCTCTAGTAGTTTGACGAGGGCACCTTCTATGGTGTCGTCCGCGCATACCAGCTTTCTATCCAGCATCGCGATTAGCTGGTTTTCCTCCACTCTGACACCATCCAACTCAGCATCGCGTGACGCAAAGCAGATTTCGCCAGTGCGAGCTTTGTCCAACTGATTCATCATCTCAGCCGCATGGTCAGCAAGCGATCCCTGGGTCAGATCGTAATTGAGTACCGTCATGATCCCTTGTACCACAGTGCGGCTTGGTACAACACGCACATTCTTCGACGCACGCGCCGCAGCCTGATCAGCGGCAAGGATTATGTTGGGGTTGTTGGGCAGGAAAACTACGTTCTCCATAGGAGCGTCTTCGATTGCGCGCAAGAGATCTCCCACACTGGGGTTCATCGTGTCGCCGCCACTGACAAAGTGTTCCACTGAGAAATCTCTGAACACCTGCTCCAGTCCCTCTCCCTGGACCACGGCAACAACGGCTACATCCTCGACACCCAACTCAGCGCGGCGGTCGGCCGAGTACTGCTCACGCTGCTCGTCCATGTTCTGGATGTTTTCTTTGGACACCTCCCCCAATGTTCGTCCGTATTCTACAATCTCGCCTGGGTCGTGCGTGTGAACGTGGATTCGGATGAGCGCTTGCGTACCTATCACGACGGGAGACTCACCTAGCTCAATTAGCCTCTCCATGATGGCGTCTTTGTCGAGTGACTCACCACTGACCATGAACTGAGTACAGTACCCAAACTCCTCTTCTTCTATCTCTTCCAGGAATTCGGCAGATATATTTCCGTCCAGCGTGGCGGGCTGCGGCGGTGTCAGTAGTTCATCCAAGTCACATGTCTGCCGCAGGTGACGCCGGATGCCCTCCAGCATCACGTAGAAGCCATATCCGCCGGAGTCCACGAGGCCCGCCCTGTGGAGCACGGCGAGCATGGTTGGAGTTCGAGCAACTGAGTCCAGAGCGCTCTCGCAAACCGTGTCGAGGAGATTAGCCAGGTTGTCCGTCTGCGAATTCTCGGCAGCTTCGGCTGACTCACGCATGACGGTCAGAATCGTTCCCTCCCTAGGGTGCCCGATTCCGCCATAGGCGTGGACAGACGCAGATCCGAGCGAGCGCGTAAAGTCCCCGGCGCCACACACAGTGCAACCCTCAAGAGCCTCTGCCATACCCATGAAAAACTGGGATAGGAGCACGCCGCTATTGCCTCGACCGCCGTTCAACGCCTCCTCCGCCATTACGCGGGAGGTCTCAGCTACAGACGCGGAAACACGGGGCTCGGTGTTGGAGACTACGTCCAGCAGGGTCAGATACATGTTGATTCCAGTGTCGCCATCCGGTACTGGAAACACATTAAGCCTATTGATCTCAGGAACATTGGCCCCCAGTAACTGGAGGGCGGACTCGAACAGCGACAGAAGTCCTGGTCCGTCTAGTCTCTGGTGAGGTGGATTGGAAAGTGCCATTGGCAGTCCGGTTTGCCCGGTCAATCTCGCGTGTGCTAACGTTGGATTGCCCAACATTTAGTTGTAGTGACCAATTGTAATCCTAAGCCCAAGGGTCGTCAAAGAGAAAAAATGGCTAGATGTCAAATGTGCAACAAGGCCGGACAGTCCGGCAATAACGTCAGTCACTCGAACAAGCGCACCCGAACCCGCTGGTTCGCTAACGTGCAACGCTCCACCATCGTCCGAGACGGTAAGTCCGTCAAGATGTACGTGTGTACGCGCTGCCTGAGAACCCACAACAAGGCCATAATGAAGGGTTAGACTCCTTCGAACCGATCAAGCCAGCATCGGTAAAGCCACGAGATTATGTGCCGCGGAACGGTGCGTGTTATTGACACCGCCACACCTCATGGCTACCATAATTCAGACGGTCGCGTTGGTATTCTGAACCTACGCTGACGGGCCGATCCACCTCCATCGGAGAGAACTATGGCCGAGTACACCAAGACAGAGTCGATGGACTGGGCGCGCGAGAACCTCCGCGGCCAGTGGACTACCCTTATGACGCCGTTCACTCCTGACGACGAGTTGGACGAGGAAGGTCTTCGTAGCAACATTGCCCATGTCCGCGCTCTCGGCAGCCACGGGGCTGGTTGTACTTGGGGAATGGGTGAATTCTGGAGCCTGACCCAGGAAGAAAGGCTCCGCGTTTACGATATAGTCGCTGAGGAGTCTTCAGGGGAATGGCCGATCGGTGCCCATGTGTCGCACACTTCGGCTAAGTCGATGCGGAGCCTGGCACACCATGCCGAAGGCGTAGGGTTTGACCTTCTGATAGTCGCGGCACCCTACTTCGTAACGAACACGGAGGACCAAGTCGTGGAGTGGGTCCGCCTGCTCGCCGACAATACCAACCTTGCAATCATGTACTATAACTCGCCCCAGTTTGGGACGGTGCTGAACGCACAGGGCCTCCAGCGGATCTGCCAAATCCCCAATGTGGTCGGAGTCAAGGAAGCGAGCTTCAATCAGGAGATCTCGATAGAGACGCACCAACTCGTTGGGCGCGACGCGATAATCAGCACGCCTGATGAGTGGATCCTGTTCCGAGGCCGCGAATTGGGCTTCGAACAGCAGGTCATGTTCGCTAACACGTCGGACTGGCGATTCGATACTGCTGAAAAGAACTACTACGTCCAGTTCATTGACAGAGCGATGAGAGGCGACCTAGACGACGACTTCTACGACGCCCACGTACGCCCCATCAAGCAAGTGTCCGACAAGTGGTGGGGATATACCGTCCAGAAATTCGGAGGGGCTCTGCCAGCTTCAATGTGCAAGTTCTGGGGCGAGCTAATGGGGATGGCCGGCGGACACGTCAGACCTCCACTCACCGATCTGTCCGAAGGCGAGAAGGCTGAATTGGAAGCTGACGTAAGTTCGGTGATTGACATCGGAGCCAAGAGCTGAACCTCCCCGAATGATCAAATCTGGAGCCTTCTTCACTCTCGGAGAGACGCTTCACGAACAATTGGACCTCAGCAGGAACCACTTTCCAGCCACAGGTGAGCACTTATGCTGCTAATGGTAAGCGTTCAGAACCTACCCGAAGCAATCGAGGCGCTGCACGGCGGCGCTGACATCGTGGATGTCAAGAACCTGCAGGAAGCACTTGTCGGTTCCGCACACCCTCTCACGGTCAAGGCTGTGAGGGACGCGATTCCCGCGGAGAGACACGCCAGCGTTACGTTGGGTGTAGTGCCGAACCAGGCTGGAACCGTCGCGATGGCCGTCTATGCGGCTGGCATACTGAATGCCACCTCAGTCAAGGTCGGCTTTATGACCACCGAGTACGACCAGGCAGTTGAAACGCTTCTTGAATGCAGAGAGGCCCTGAACGGGTTCGAGACCAAGCTGATTGGTTCCCTGTTTGCGGACAATCCACTGTATGGAGGGCTTGAAGCCGACCACACGGTAGACCTCGCGAAGGCGGGACAGTGCGACGGCTGGCTGATCGACACTCTGACCAAGGATGGACGGAACCTCTTTGACTTCATGCCGGAATTGCAGCTCAGGGAGATGGTCCTCGAGGGCAAGGAGACGGGCATGTCGACTGCCCTTTCTGGACATTTGAGAATGTCCGACGTAGATGAGCTGGCACGCATCAACCCGGACATAGTCGGCGTTCGCGGCGCGGTCTGCCGAAAGGGCGATCGTTCGTCTGACGTCCATCGTGATGCTGTAGGTGAATTCAGGCGGCAACTCGACCTGCGTGAAACCGGCAAGATTAGCGTTCGCGAGGCTCGGATCATGGCCGGAAACGGTGCAGGCGTCCAGAGCTCTAACGGCTGGATCATCATCGACGGAACAGGTAAGACCTGCGCCGGGATTCTCGCAGCCCTTAATGCGCAGATCGAACTCGACGCCGACTCATTCATAGAAGTGATAATTCCTGACGTTCTAAATGCCTACGACGTAGTTGTCTGGGCCGAAGAGCGCAGTCACGATGTCCTGACTCAGCGCAAGGACGAGAGCGGCACAACCAGGATGCTCATCAAGCCCTGAGTCATCTGTTCCGATACAGATGACCCCCACGATTCCTGCCATCGTCAATCCGCCGTCCCCTCGCGTCGATTCTTCCTGACACAGATTCTCCATTGGACGACCTCCGTACAAATGTACGGAGGTTCTGCGCTGGTTGCGTGGAGTGCCTGCGATCCTAAATTGCGTCTTCAAAGTAGAGAAAACCATGACCTCTATTTCAATTGCGTGGCATATGGCCCCATGCTACGATGATTGAAATAGCAGTCAATAAGTGGGGACTTTATTGGACGGTGACACAGTCAGTGACATCGCGACCATAGTTGGCTTGGTTAGGGATGTTGTACTATTGATACTTCTTACCATCGCTTTAGTGGCGCTGGTTATAGTGCTTACCCAAATCAAGAGGCTTCTAAAAACCGCCCAATCAACTTTTGATACTGTTCAGGACGCTGCTCAGACTATATCGGATCGTGTTATCAACCCTGCGACCGAAAACGTAGGAACCGGACGACGAATCGGCAGCACAGTCGGGTTTTTGATGGGGCTGTTCCGTAGGAAACGCCGCCCTAAAGAGAGCTGAACCTTAGGAGGAAACAATATGGGTGACAACAATGGGAGCGGAGCATTCGTCCTCGGACTTTTCGTAGGCGCCGTGATAGGTGGAATGGCTGGATTGCTTCTTGCTCCAAAGCCAGGAGCGCAGACGCGCGCTGAACTGCTGGAAATGGGAGACGCCTGGCGAACGCGCGCAGACGAGATCGCCGCCCAAATGGCGGCGGAGATGCGCACTCGCGGGGTGCCTGATTTGAGCGCCGTTGGCGACCGTGTCGGCCCTGCCGTGGACTCACTCAGAGAGCGGGTTTCGACAACGCTGGGCGCAGGCAGCGAAGCAGGAACAGGAGCAGTCGCAAGCGCCCGCCAAGGAGTTGGCGCAGTGGGGACCAGAATGGCCGCAGGCAGCGACTCCGATCAGTCCGAAGAAGGCACCGCGCAAAAGAACCTGGACAATTGAAAATTGGTAGGGCCAGCTCGAATGAGCCGACCCTGTCACTTTCTTGGGGATTGATTGTTCGTAATTGATTAGCGGTAGTGGTTGGTGAGATTGCAGTCGGCAGGTCATGTTCTTATACTTCGGCCATGTGTACCGACAAAGACCGCCCTCCCTGTGAACACGACGACCTGATCGGCAAGGTCGACCGCTTGCAAGGCCAGGTCGCGCGTCTGACGACGACGATCAAGGAGCTTCGCAAGCAGCTCGCCGCAGCGCAGCGAGCGGGCAAGCGCCAGGCAGCGCCATTCTCCAAGGGCGAGCGGACCTCAAAGCCAAGGCGTCCGGGTCGAAAGCCCGGGAAGGGGAACTTCAGCTACAGAAAGCCGCCGGCGGTGGACGAACTGACAGCACCGCCTGTTGACGTTGCGGTTTCAGCGGAAAGCTGCCCCGGATGTGGAGGCATACTCGAACATGAGGGAGAGAGCCTTGCGTACGTGACCGACATTCCCCCGATGCCCAGACCGCAGGTGACAGAGTACCGGGTGCAGGTATGCCGATGCGTGTCGTGCGGCAGGCGTGTGCGAGGGCGTCATCGGGACGTTGGACCTGACCAGTACGGTGCGAGCGCCCATCGGGTGGGAAGACGAGTGATGGCTGCGGCTCACATGCTCCACTATGGAGTGGGCATACCGGTGCGGAGGGTTCCCGTCGTGCTCAGAGCGCTGACCGGAGTTGAGTTGAGCCAGAGCGCGATCACGCAGGACGCTCTGCGACGAGCGAGGGGCGCTGTGGGAGATGCGTACCAGAGGCTTCGGGAGTCTGTGCGTGAGAGCGCGGTGGTCCACACTGACGACACAGGCTGGCGAGTTGGCGGAGAGGGTGCCTTTCTGATGGCGTTCGAGACCGATGATGCCACTGTGTACCAGGTGCGCGGTCGTCACCGCAACGAGGAGGTCAGGGAGGTTGTTCCGGGCGACTATGCGGGAGTGATGGTGACCGACCGAGCTCGAAGCTACGATGCGCGGGCTCTGTCGGGAGTGAGACAGCAGAAGTGTCTGGCTCACGTGCTGCGCTCGATCAGTGAGGTGGTCCAGACCAAGGTGGGCAGAGGGCGCAGCTTCGGTAAGCGGCTGAGCGAGCTTCTCAGAGAGGCGATGCAGCTGCGGGAGTCACAACGACGTGGAGAGGTGGCGGACTATGCTGGGGAGAAGGAGCGGTTGAGACGAGAGGTGAGCCATCATCTCAGAGACCGTCCGCTGTCTGATCGTGACAACTGGAGGCTGCAGAACGAGCTTGGCTGGCAGGACGATCGTGGGAACCTGCTGCGTTTTCTGGACGGTGTTGGCATAGAGCCGACCAACAACCGTGCTGAGCGAGCTCTGCGAGGGGCGGTGATAGCGAGGAAGGTGTCGCACTGCTCGAAGAACGAAGATGGTGCGGATGCGTTCAGTGCGTTCACCAGCGTAATCAGGACCCTGGCTCGGCAGGGTGGTGGTCAGTCGGCGGTGGATGGTCTGTGTAGTGTGTTCAGCGGCGCGCCTGTCCACGCCCGCTCCATCTGAACCTCTTCCCCACCTCTCCGACTCCGCTAATCAATTACGATTGTTCAATGTCCTTCAGTCAGGCATAGCAGCAATAGGATACGATCCAAGTATTTTGAACATCGACACATGCGACCTGATTCCCTCCAGGGCATCTCGAATAACTTCATCTTCGCGATGGCCTTCCAGGTCGACCAAGAACACGTACTGACCCAGGCTTCGCTTGTCAGGCCGAGACTCTATCTTAATCATGTTGATATTTCTTCTAGCCAGCTCTCCAAGAGTATCGAAGAGAACTCCCGGGGCATCTTGGGAGAAATCGAAGCAGATTGAAGTCCTGTCGTTGCCTGTCGGCACATGATCCGATTCCGAGAGGACCACGAACCTAGTCTGATTGTTGGAGACGTCTTCAATGTTGGCGTCGATAATGGTCGCGGCGAATATCTGGGCTGCGCGGCGGCTTGAGATGGCCGCAGCCGTATGACGGCTTTCCCGCATGTCAGTCACCGCACTGGCTGTGCTGAGGGAGGCGACATGTTCGGCATTAGGGAGGGTTCTCGTGAGGTAGTTGCGGCACTGTGCCAGTGCCTGCGGATGAGAGTAGACGACCTCAATCTGATCCATGCGAGTTTCCGGTTCTGTCAGCAGGTAATGGTGAATCGGGACGACCACCTCACTCCTAATCTTTAGGTCCGACTCATGAATCAGCAGATCAACCGTGAACGTGACGGTCCCTTCTAGACTGTTCTCAATCGGAACGATCGCCTCCTCCACCTCTCCTTTGTCCGCAGCTCCAACCACGAGCGGGATGGAATGATAGGCGACCCGATCCGATTGTGGATCATAGTCGATGGCTGCTTGTTCGCTATAAGTGCCTTGAGGGCCGAGATAAGCTACCCGGACAGCCATCAATTCCCTCCGACATCCTCTACCAGCTGACCGCCAATACGCTCCTCAAATGCGTCCACCAACATGGCCGTAGTATCAATAGACTCGTCCACTCCAAGTCGATTGAACAGTTCGACGTGTTCGGACACGTTAACAATCGCCATCACTCTACGAACACCGAACAGGTGTGTGGCCATCTGGCAAATGACCAGATTTTCATCGTCTCTGCGTCCGGTGGCAATGAGTAGGTCGGCGCGACTGGCACCCGCTTTCGCCAGGACTCGGGATTCGGTTGCGTCGCCACGCACGGCCACGCTGCCCAGATTGTCTTTTATAGCAGCGAACCTGCTGGGATCCCTGTCGATGACCGTAACCTCCTGTTCAGCATCAAGCAGCCATCGTGCAATTGCGGTCCCAATTCGCCCGGCGCCTACTATGATCGCATACAATGTTCCAGCACAGCCCCTTCTCGAATATTAGATGCGCTCAAGTGCCAAGCCCGCCAGAACCTCTGAGTGACTGATAGTCGTTAGATCGAGATTCTCATACATGTCCCTCTTAACTGGATCGTCCAGCCTGCATATCACACTACTCACGCCAAGAATGTGACGCGCGATCTGGGAAGCCATAATGTTTACAGCATCGCTGCCCGCCGTAGCAATGAACACGTCGGCATCCTGGACTCCGGTTGCTCGCAGATCCGATTCCAGGGTCATGTCGGCGAGGTATGGAATGACCACGCCCTTTCTTGCAGATTCCTCAGGCAAATGGTCGAAGGCATCCGTTAGAACATCAAGTATGTGAATCGTCCGGCCAGGTCTGCTGAGTGCATCCACGATGGCCGCGCCGGTCCTGCCACATCCGCCGACCACAACGCGATTCAGTGCTCTGATTGCGCCCGCGGGCCTAGAATTGGCCTCCATCTAAATCGCCCTCGCACGCGACTCGGACCTGGGAAGACCAGAACCTGCCTGGATCGGCTCTCTAGATAGAATCACTCGACATGGGGCATGCCTGAGTATGTAGGGTACGTGCTGTTCGAGCGAGTATCGACCGTAAACTTCGGCAACGGACGTACCAACGACTATTGCCTCGACACTCTTTTCGACAGCCTCGCGAACGATGGCTGTACCAGCCTCCCGTGCCTGCACCAAATGAGCTTCTAGGACGCAATTGTATCGACTGGCGACTCGTTCCATGTCCTCCAGTACCTGCTCTCCAGCCTGTGAGTCACCCACCACAACGGCGTCCAGCGGCGTGTCTCGTGGCACCTCGATTACGTAGAGAAGGTATAGAATGCTTCTTCGGGACTCAAGCAACTCACACGCCAGCTTGACCACGACACTATCGGAAGGCCCACCGGTCACCTGAACCAGCACTGAAGACGGACGAATGTTGCCCTGATCTTTGTCATTGGAGTGGTTCGCTCTTCCGAGCCAGTTCATCACGGTGAACCCTCAACCAACATGCTGAGCAGACGGCGGCGGACTCCAGATCAATTCGCCGCGTCCAACTCTATGAACTGCTCTGCCATGCTGTCTAGCTGATCCAGCATTGAGTCATGCCCAGCCAGTACCAGCCAGTCCCCTGAACGGAGCCGATCATTAGTGTCGGGATTCAGGGTCACTTCTCTACCCCGTCTAATCGCCAGAACCACAAGGCCATACTTGTTCCTTGGACTGGAAAAACCGAGTTCTGTGAGACTCATACCATCGAATCGCTCAGGAACCCTGAGCTTGCTGATTCCAAAATTCGGAGTGATCTCAAGATACTCCTGCACGTTCGGATTGAACATACTGTGGGCAAGTCGGTTTCCCATCTCTTCCTCAGCATGGATCACTTTGTCTACGCCGATCAGAGTCAGTGTATTGCCGTGCAACTCGTTGTGCGCTCTCGACACTACGTACGGGACACCCATGGTCTTAATGAGAACCGACGCCATGATGCTCGACGTGACGTCCGATCCTATTGCAATAACCGCTGCGTCATAATCGGGAATTCCCAACTCCCTGAGCACTGCCTCGCTGGTGCAGTCACCGATTAGGGAGTAGGTACATGCCCCCATCATGTGATGAACGCGGCTTTCGTCATTATCCATCGCAAGGACGTCGTGTCCGAGATTATAGAGTGAGCGTGCGATGCTCGACCCGAATCTCCCCAGCCCAAGTACAGCGATCTGTTTCTTCATGCGGCTACCCCCACCCGCGCCATCGGGAAGCATCCAATGGGTTGGTTCGTCACCCTATTGTAACGCGTTCCTGGACGAACCGATACCTGTCGGTCGTGGAACTCTGTGCCATAGCGATACCTATGGTAAATGGACCAAGACGACCAACGAACATTGCGAGAACCAGGACAAGTTGGCCCAATTGCGACACCATCGGTGTGATCCCGGTACTGAGTCCGACTGTGCCGAATGCGGACACGCTCTCAAAGAACAGGTCAAGGAAGTCCATCCCGCCATCCGTGATGCTCAAGGCAACGATGACGCTGAACACAATGGCCGTCGCAATAGCGCCAAGAACGAGAGCACGCCTAACCTGTTCGGAAGGAATCTCTCGACCAAAAACTGAGGCGTGCGTACGTCCTCTGATTGTGGAAAGGATAGCCACTAAAATTATGGCGAGCGTATTTACCTTGATTCCGCCAGCCACCGATCCGGATGCCCCCCCGATGAACATCAGGCCAGTCATCATGAAGTTGGTCTCTTCCTCGGTCTTGCTGTAGTCAAGCGTAGTGAATCCCGCTGTGCGCCCACTTATTGATTCAAACACCGCCGTGCTCAATTTCTGAGTTACCGGAAGCGGGCCGAGGGTGTTGGGGTTCTGATACTCAAACACTAAGAAGGTGCCGATGCCCACCAGAATAGTCACAGCCGTCACCAGAAGAACCAGCTTTGTGGTGAGGCCGAACAGTCTGAAGCGACGGCGCGTAACTAGGTCGATCACCGTTCCGTAACTGATAGCGCCCAGAAATATCATTCCGGCAGTGACACCGATGACTGTTCCATCATCCTGGAAAGCGGTCATTCCACCTTCTTCCGTGACAAATATGAACCCCGCATTGTTGAAGGCCGAGATCGAGTGGAACAGTGCCATCAGCAGCGCGTGATCAGGTGTGTAAATGAACCAGAACCTGACGGCGAGGATCACAAAGGCCAGCAGTTGAGAACCAACTGCGAAGATGACGATCCCGACCGTCAGTCGAACCAGTCCGCCAGATCCGACGCCCAGGAGATCTCCTCCAAAACTCTCTTTAAGCAGCATCCTCTGCGGCAGAGTTACTCTCTGACCTATTGCGACTAGCGCAAATGTAGCGAGAGACATGAAGCCCAGGCCACCCACAAATATGAGACCCCCAATTACGAGCTGGCCTCCCAGGGTCCAGTATCTTGCCGTATCCTGGACAACTAGGCCCGTAACCGTAACTGCCGACGTCGCCGTAAACAGCGCGTCCATGAATGGCGCAAAGCCGCCACCATAGTGAGTGAATGGTAGGGATAGAAGTATGGTTCCACCGATAATCAGCCCAATAAATACGTAGATCACGATCATTGGGGACGCGAGCGCCCTGTGCTGAACCTTTCGGGTGTCAACAACCACTGTAACGGGACTCAGGTCAACACGCCTGGGATGTCTGACCAAGCGGTCGCCGGGTCTTGGGGTCCAAGTGGGACGCACTTTGCACGAGTCCAGTTTGGATGAGGCGTAGATTTGGCGTACACCTAGCATTCATAGGTGGCCCACCAAGGCGCGCTAGGCGCTCAACAGCAATTGCGATTCTAGGCTTGGCCCGCCCGAATGTCAACGAATTTCAGAGGCACACCCAAGAGCCTTTCAACCGTCCCCAGGCTCGCCGTTTGCCATGATCAAGTAGCTACCCTCCGGAGGGAGTAACTCCCATAGATGGCTCGCATTGAGATGAATTCATACCCAAGTTTGTTGACGAGAGATCGAGTCAAATCTATAATCAGACCTCAAGCGCCTATGGGACGCGCGAGTTGGATCTGCAGCATCGGGAAGTCAGCTAGTGAGAGAATCATAGGAGCAATTATGTACATTACCGAACGCCGACACTGGGCCAGCGGTTTGTTCGCCGCCGTTGTGCTTTCAGCACTGTTGGCCGTCACGATGGCTTGTGCTAGCGACCAGGAGCCTTCGGCTCCACAGCAGCCTGCCGCCCCTGCGCCAGCAGCGCCAGCAGCAGCAGCCCAGCAACCTTCGGGCATGGCTCCCCAGGCCCCACAGCAGCCTGCCGCTCCCGCGCCGGCTGCCGCCGCCCAGCCAGCAGCGCCATCTATCCCAGAAGCCGCCCCAATTGGGTCGCCAAACGTAACTAAGACCAGGCGCGTGATACCTGCAATGGATGAACAGATGATTCAGCGAGGCGGAACGCTCCAGTGGGTGCCACAGGCTAGCCTCCGTACCCTGGACCCGGTCTGGACCACCGCTGAAATGACTCACGTCACCGCGCGACAGATGTACGACGCGGTGTTTGCATGGGACTCCGCACTTCAGAGTCAACCTCAGTTGGTTGAAGAGTGGTCAATGACCGATGACGCGAAGTCGTACACCTTTACGATCAGGGAAGGCATGACATTCCACGACGGCGACACAGTGACAACGGACGACGTTCTCGCTTCAATCGCACGTTATGAACAGCGCCAGCCTGTCGGAATCAGCATACGCCAGCTTGGCGACCCTTCATACAGTAAGGTTGACGATGTGACCTTCCAGATGGATATGGGCAAGACATTTGGGTTGGTGCCCTTCTTCTGGGGCACATGGGGCACGGTCTATATCTTCAAGGAAGAGGTAGCCAACGGCACATTGCCCGACGTGGCGATTGAGGCGGAGCAGACAATAGGTTCGGGCCCGTTCAAGTTCGTTAGCTGGGAGCCCGGCAACCGGCTAGTTATGGAACGGTACGATGGCTACATCCCTCGAACGGACCCCAAAGATGGCGCGGCCGGTAGCAAGGAGGCTTTCCTCGACCGGATAGTCATGTCAGAGGTGCCTGATCAGGCCACCCGTGTCGCGGCCCTGCTGACGCAGCAGGCAGACTTCTCCGAAGGTATCTCGGGCGACCTGCTTCCGACCCTGGAAGACAGCAGCGTGCAGGTTGAAACGATCAGCCCGTGGGCGTCGCCATGGCTGGTGTTCAACCACCTGCATCCGCCGTTCAATGACCAGCGAGCCAGGCTCGCCGTCCAGGCAGTCGTAGACCGCGCGGAATACATGCGAGCCGGTTACGGGCCTGAATTCCTCTGGGAAACTTGCGCCGCGCTGTTCATGTGCGGAGGCCCCCTTGCTAGCGATGTAGGGAGCGATGTCTACTACGCTGAGCCGAATGTTGAGCTCGGTAAGCAGCTTTGGCAGGAGTATGTCAACGCGACCGGATTCGATGACCCGGTAATCGTGCTTGCGGCAACCGACTATCCTGACTTCTTCGCCTCCGGTCTTATAACTAAGCGGAATCTGGAGTCGATCGGCGCAAAGGTTGAGATGCCGTCGATGGACTGGGCGGCAGTCGTCGCCCGCAGAGCTGAGAAATCTCTGCCAGGCGATGGTGGCTGGAACGTCTTCCACACCTGGGGCGGGACGTTTGACCCGATCACCGCGGTCGGGCTGAGCGGTAACTGGTTCGGTTGGCCTCAGAACGAAACAATCCAGGGCTTGATAGAGGAGTTCCCTCTGGCCGGTACGCTGGAGGAGCAGTTGCGAATCGCTGATGCCATCCAACAAGAGAACTACGAGAACCCGAACTACCTGACGATGGGTCAGTTCAACTTCCTAGTTGCACGGCAAGACTACGTGAAGGGCTACGAGCCTCACCGCCTGCTCCACTTCTGGGGTGTTTGGCTGGACAAGTAAGAAATATTTCGCGGGTCCTTGGCTTATCGTCAGGGATAACCGCGAAACACAATGGGTCGGGCCTATGGTCCGGCCCTGGGCAATATCCGCCGACCCCGGCCAAGAGAACCCTAGATGCTCCAGTACGTCATCCAGCGAATAATCGCTACGATCCCGGTTGTATTCTTCGTGGCGATTATCACGTTTTCACTAGTCCATATCGCCCCGGGTGACCCTGCAGCCGTCATAGCCGGCGACTTCGGCAACCCGGAGGACATACAGAGAGTTCGGAAGCAACTCGGCCTGGACAAGCCGATCCACGAACAACTCTGGATCTGGCTGTCGCATGTTGCAAGGGGGGACTTAGGCAGTTCCATCTTTTCCAGGTACCCGGTCACTGAGCTCATCGCCCAGCGCCTTCAACCAACAATCGTCCTTGCCCTGGCGTCCGAGATATTGGCTGTCGTGATTGCCGTGCCACTGGGCGTAATCGCGGCGTGGAAAGCCAACACGCTGATCGACCGGGCAATCATGCTATTCGCCGTTCTGGGCTTCTCGATTCCGGTCTTCTGGCTAGCGTACAACCTCATATTCTTGTTCGCGGTCAGGCTGGAATGGCTGCCTGCAGTAGGGTACGAGCCCATCTCCAACGGAATCGTACCCTGGCTGAAGTCTATAACCCTGCCCTCTATCGCCATTGCCGTGATCTTCGCGGCACTGATCGCACGCATGACGCGCACGACCATGTTGGAAATACTCCGTGAGGACTATATCAGAACAGCCAGGGCCAAGGGGCTCGGCGAACGTATCGTCCTGCTCCGACATGCGCTAAAGAACGCCTCAGTTCCTGTGGTGACGGTGATCGGATTGGGACTCGCGGGTCTGATCGGCGGCCTCGTGGTTACTGAGACCGTGTTTGCGATCCCTGGTCTCGGCAGGCTAATCGTGGAAGCCGTCCTGAGACGCGACTACCCAGTGATACAGGGCGTGATGATACTGGTGACGATGGTGTATGTTCTTGTCAACCTGATCGTGGACCTGAGTTACGCCTACCTCGACCCGAGGATACGGTACTGATGGCCAGCCGAGAAACACTCAGTGGTGACCTGATCGTCACGATCGCCCAACCGAGTCGCTGGCACCGAGCTTTGATCGGCACCCGACGGGCGCTCATCAAGAACCCGAACATGCTGTTTGGGCTGGTGCTGCTGATTGTAATGTCGGCGATGGCGATTTTCTCGGGGCTGATCACGGACGTGGACCCGAGATACATCGACACCATAGAACGGCTCAAGGCCCCATCGAGCCAATACCTGTTCGGGACGGATCACCTCGGCAGAGACATCTTTGCGCGCGTAGTGTACGGCAGCAGGCTGTCGTTGGCCGTGGGCATCGCTGTCGCGATCATCACCATGGTGGGAGGCGTCGTCCTCGGGCTGGTCTCAGGCTACTATCGAACGCTGGACGCGATCATCATGCGGCTCATGGACGGCATGATGGCAATCCCGTCCTTCCTGCTCGCCATCGCCCTCGTCGCCATGCTCGGCGCAAGTCTGCAGAACGTGATTATCGCTTTGTCGGTCGTCGAGACTCCACGCGTGGTGCGTGTGGTCAGATCGTCCGTCCTGACGCTCAGGGAAAGGGTTTATGTGGAGGCAGCCGAGGCAATTGGCGCGAAGGGAATCCGAATCATGGCCCGGCATATATTCCCCAACACTGTCCCGCCACTGATCGTCCAGGGGACTTACATATTCGCCCTCGCGATTCTGGTCGAGGCAGGCCTGAGTTTCCTAGGCGCAGGTACTCCACCGGATATCCCCAGTTGGGGGAACATTATGGGCGAGGCGCGTCTCTACGTTCGTGTCGCAGAATGGATAATGTTCTTCCCGGGACTGTTCCTCTCCCTCACGGTTTTGGCAATAAACCTCATTGGAGACGGCCTGAGAGACACACTGGATCCAACTCTCGCCCGACGCATGTAGCGCACTCCCGCGGCTAGACTGGCGACCAGAAACCGAGCACACCGTCCGCGACCTCATCGATAGTGGTCACCGGCCCGGTGTCAATGAGGTACACCTTACTGGACCTTCTGTCCGACTGTGCCATGAATCCCGCGGAGGACGCAGCGAAGCTCAACCTTCCCGAGAAGACCAAGAATCTACTGTCTGGCGACCATAGCAAATGGGAGTACGCATACTGATCGAAGAACTGGAACATTGTGAGTTGGTCACGCGACGGTGTGAAGTCCACTAGCTTGATAGAAGACCCAGTCGCTACGTCCAGCAAGGTCCATCTCAAATCTCCTCCGGCGTCAGCGATCGTGACAATAGCAATCTTCGTTCCATCGGGAGACCAGAAGTAGGACAGAACGTTGTCGTGGACCAACGCCTTTTCGGAGAAAGTCGCCGAATCTAGCATCCGGAAGCGTCGGTAGACGAGAATCGGGGTGTTTCCGTATCGGACCGGTCGGACATCGTCAGCCACCGCCAAGTGTCTGCCATCTGGCGACCACAGGAACGCTGAGGCTGGACCAACTTCGGATATTGGACTGGTAAGCACTAGTCCAGCATCCGTTATCGGTGCGGAGTACAGACCAAAACCTTCTCGACCCGCAGAGCTTGACAACACGAGTTCACGCATGTTGGGTCTCCACGCTGGGACGCGATACGCATCTGACTCCAGTCTGATGCGCTGCATTATTAGGTTATCCTCGAAGCTCACCAGGAAGTGGTCCAGCGAGCGGTGAATAGCGAGGCTGCTCGAGTCAGTCGACCAGGACATCCAAAGAGGTCCCCTGTCAAGTACATATGCAGGCCCCGAGGTTGCGCCGACCTGGTCGACAAAGAGCGAAAGACCGTGAAGCTCCGTGACGGCGACGAACGCCAGCTTACTGCTGTCAGGCGACCACAGTGGGTAGTGGACGACTCCATCCGCCAGGAGTCCAGCGTAGCCAGGCTCACCTTCATGCAACGGATGAACTTCGCCCTCTTCCCAATCGTAGCCAAACAGCGTCACAACGGGTTCAGCATCCGAGTTTCTAACGATTCCCGAAAAGGCTACCGTTTTTCCGTCAGGAGACCATGTAGGCCAGGTGAACAGGCCCTCACCGGCCGAGATGGCCATCTCTCCAGTGCCGTCAGGGAGGTAGGAGCGTATCTGTGCGTCTGTACCAACCACCGCTATCCGATTGATCGAATATACCGGCGGCCACAACTGCCCATTCCCGACTAGTCCGCCCACTTCCCCTACTATGGCTATAGCAACCAGACCAGCTGCCAGCAGCACTATGCCAGCGTATCGTCTGAACGCGGCCGTCACAGATCGATCGTCATGTCGAGGCTGATGTTGAGAGAAGGTGCGGAGTGGGTAAGGGCCCCCACGGATATGATATCCACTCCTGTCTTGGCGATCTTCCGGACGGTTTCTAGGGTGATTCCACCTGATGCCTCAACCACGGCCCGCCCGGACGCGAGCCTGACGGCTGTCTCCATTTGTTCGGGCTCCATATTGTCCAATAGGACCAAGTCTATACCGGCGTCCAGAGCCTCTTCAAGATCCTTTATTGTCTCGACTTCTATCTCGACCTTTATCATGTGGCTGGCTCCAGAGAGGGCCCGCTTCACTATTTCTCCAATGCCCACACCACTCAGCGCAAGCGCCTCGATGTGGTTGTCCTTGATTAGGATCCCATCGGCAAGGTTATGGCGATGGTTTCTGCCACCGCCCATTGTGACCGCGTACTTCTCGAGCTTCCGTAGGCCCGGAGTGGTCTTGCGAGTGTCGACGATCTGCGCCCTATATCCCTCCACGGCATCGACGTAGCGCCGAGTCTGCGTCGCCACACCGCTTAAATGTTGTAGAAAGTTCACTGCCGTCCGCTCGGCCTTGAGTATCGATCCTACTTTGCCTGTAACGCAAGCTAGTTGGTCGCCGGCAGTCACGCTACTGCCGTCTTCGACCAACGCTACTGTGCTAAGGGCGGGATCGAACTGGGTGAAGACCGTCGTTGCCACGTCAATCCCCGCGATAACGCCGTCTTCCCTGCTGACAAGCGACGCACTGCCCATGAGCCTAGGGTCGATTAGAGTGTCAGTAGTTGGGTCGCCGGAGCCTATGTCCTCCGCAAGCGCCACATCGATTAGATCCTTAATTTCCCGAGAGATGAGCATTGTTACTGCCTCAGGTGCGAAATGGCCCATTCCATAGAAACTAAGGAATGGGCCATTTTTTCTTTCACTACAGCGGTCCGGACAGGAGCCTAGATCACCGTAAGCATGCGGTCCAGTGCGACACGCGCTTCTGCGGCAATGTCCTCTGCGACTTCTATCTTGTTGACTACAACGCCCTCGTTCAGTCCGTCGAGCACCCAGGACACGTACGCCGGATGGATCCGGTACATGGTCGAGCACGGGCAGATAACTGAGTCCAGACAGAAGACGACTTTGTCCGGATTCTGCGCCGCGAGCCTGTTCACCAAGCTGATTTCGGTCCCGACCGCCCATGCCGAACCCGCAGGCGCCTCTTCGATCATCGTCTTGATGTACTCTGTCGAGCCGTTGAAGTCGGACGCCTCTACGACCTCCATCGTGCACTCCGGATGCACGAGCACGTTGACGTCAGGATACTTCTGCCTCGCGAGTTCGATCTGATCGACCGTGAAGCGCGTGTGCACCGAGCAGTGTCCCTGCCAGAGGATGACCTTCGCGCCAGCAAGTTGCTCTTCGGTGTTGCCTCCAAATTCTTTGAACGGGTTCCAGAGGACCATGTCTTCGACATCGATCCCCATCTTTAGTCCGGTGTTTCTGCCGAGGTGCTGGTCTGGAAGGAACAGCACTCGGTTGCCCTTCTCAAACGCCCATTCGAAAGTGGCAGGAGCGTTCGAAGATGTGCAGACGATGCCATCGTTGCGACCACACAGTGCCTTTATGTCAGCTGTAGAGTTCATGTACGTGATGGGTACTATGCCGCCTCGGTCGCCCAACACGTCCGTGAGGTCGTCCCAGCAGTCCAGAACATCGTCGATCTGGGCCATGTCCGCCATCGAGCAACCGGCTGTGAGGTTGGGCAGGATCACCTGTTGATCGGCGCTGCTGAGTATGTCCGCGGTCTCAGCCATGAAGTGGACACCGCAGAAGACGATGAACTCGGCCGATTCCTGAGATGCTGCGTACTGCGAGAGCTTGAACGAGTCGCCCTGAAAGTCGGCGAACTTGATAACTTCGTCCCGCTGGTAGTGGTGCCCTAGCACAACAAGTCGATCGCCGAGCTTGGCCCGCGATTCGTTGATCCTGGCGTCAAGCTCCTCCGGGGACTTCCGCATGTACTCTATCGGGAGCTTTTGCCATCGAACGCCAACTGAGAATTCGTCTTCCAGCGTTCGCGAAGACAACTCGTCATCCGTCGTACAGAACGCGGACTGTTCAATTTCCGTTATTGGGATAGTCGGTGTCTTCAATTCGGCTATTGCCATAACTCTTCTCTTCCAACCCTATTGTGGACTATGACCGCTTCCGACCCGTTCAGACCGCGTCAATGATGCAAGAGCGAGCCCTGGAGCGACCAAGGACTTGTACGCTCTACGCGGACTTCTACCATCTGGCCCTTGATGTCATCCGGGTGGTCAAAGAAGACCAGCTTATCGTTGCGATTTCTGCCGAACCATCTACCCCTGCGCCGACCCTCGACCAGCACCTGCTGGGTGGTATCGACAAGCCGGGCGTTGATGTCGGCAGAAACGGACTCCTGTGTCTCCTCGATTACCTTGAGCCGTCGCTTCTTCTCTACGTCCGGCACATCATCCTGCATGAGTCTCGCTGAAATCGTGCCCGGCCTCGTCGAGTAAGCGGCGGCGTGGACCTTGTCGAAACCGATGTCTCGGACCAGCTCCGCCGTCCGCTCGAACTGCTCCTCGGTCTCGCCGCAGAACCCCACGATCAGATCGGTGGCGAGCGAGACGTTGGGGATTCGGTCGCGGATGCGCGAGATCTTGTCACGGTATTCAGCGTTGGTGTACCCGCGACGCATATCGGCAAGCACCTGATCGTCACCTGCCTGGAAAGGCAGGTTGACGTGTTCGCACACTTTGTCGAGGTTGGCGATCGCGTCGATGATGCTGTCGCTCATATCGTTTGGGTGGGACGTCAGGAACCTGACTCGCTCAAGACCTTCCACCTCGTTGACCGCTGCCAGCAGGTTTCCCAGATCGACTGAGCCGGGCAGATCGTGTCCGTAGGAATCGACGTTCTGGCCAAGCAGAGTGACCTCCTTGACACCCCTCTTCGCCAGGTGTGCGGCTTCGTTCACAACGTCAACCACGGTGCGGCTGACCTCCCTGCCCCGACGGTACGGGATTATGCAAAATGAGCAGAACTTATCGCAGCCGTGAATAACTGGGATGAAAGTGGTCACGTCGGGCGTAGCCGTAAGCGGTCCAACACAACCCTCGGGATCTATCCCTAGCCTGTCGCCCAGCAGCTCTATAAGCGGATCGTACTGTTGAGGCTGCATGAACACGTCGACGTATGGGAACCGCTCGGCCAGCTGTTCCTTACGCGGTCCAACCATGCATCCCATTAGAGCCAGCACCTTATCCGGATCGCGCTGCTTGACAGGCTTGAGGTGAGTCAGCATGCCGACGACCCTGTCCTCGGCGCTCTCTCTTACGACGCAACTGTTTAGCACGATCACGTCGGCATCGCGCGCCGACGTTCCCTCTGTGAGACCCATTTGGCCTAGTGCGCTCTCTAGACGCTCTGAGTCAGCCTTGTTCATCTGGCAACCGACAGTCCAGACGTAGTAGCTCTGCATTGTCGTTCTTACTCTCGATCGTTTTCAGGTAACAGGCCGCACGGATTGAATTCGTGGGCAGAGATACGGAAACTAGCAACCGTAGCCGACAGGGGGTTCCTGACGCTTGCTATAACTTCGGCTTTCTATGTCAGTGTTAGAGTCCATCCGGCACTTTAGATAGCTGCCAAGACAACCGAAAGTGTGAACCCTCCGCATATGGAGTGCACTATACCAGAGAATACACCAACCATCAAGGAAACAGATTGTGAAATTCGTTACTATTCAACTTGTTAATTGCGCTATTCGTAAGCGCCTATCGTTAGAGTGACGGTTTTCGACTGTGACGAAATTCCGAGAGAGTGAAGACAGCGCTAATAGATAATTTTTTCACAAATTCGCGTAATGCTTGGGATCTTCACTAAGGGCGCCCTTTGGGCCAAGGTCCAGCGGGTCGAAGTCCTCTTGGCTTCCGACCCAGACCTCTCCTCCCTCAAAGAACTCCTTCTTCCATATCGGGACGATCTGTTTGATGCGGTCAATACTGAAATGGCAAGCTTCGAATGCTGCCTGTCGGTGGGCTGATGAGACCGCGACAACGAGGCTTGCCTCGCCTATCTCCAGCCTGCCGAGCCGATGGTGGATAGAGGCCCCCGTCAATTCCCAGCGATCACACATCTCGTCCGCTACTCTCTGGAGCTGCTCGTCGGCCATCGGGCGATACGCCTCATACTCCAGGCGCAGCACCCTGCGACCGGCGGTATGGTCGCGGGTCGTCCCCACGAAAGTTACTATCGCTCCCGCGGCGGGGTTTTGTACAAGCGCCACTGCCCGGCCGGAGTCTAGTACGTCGTGAGTAATTTGAATTAGTGCAGCAGACTCCATTTTACGAGCCTCCACTGACGGGGGGAATAAGCGCGACTTCGTCGCCGTCGTCTAAAACGAAGTCAGGCTCTCGATACTCGTTGTTTACCGCTGCCACCACTCGGTCAGCGTCCGGCAGACCTGGATACTGGGTGCAGACCTGTGCGACCAGCTCAGCTAGTGTCGCACCGACCGCGAGTGCGATGACTGCCCTGGAGGTCCCAACCTTCTCGCGATAGCTGGCTAGGAACACCACCGTTACCAACATTTAGACGGCTCCTGTAGGACAGATACCAGTGTGTTGGTCACGCTATGAGCGCGCCACCGTTGACGTGGATCGTCTGGCCAGTGATGTAAGTAGCACCATCGGATGCCAGGAAAGCAACGGTGTGGGCGATCTCTTCAGGGAGCCCCAGGCGACCTACGGGTACGTCTGAGTTGGACGCGGGAGTGGACTGCCCCTCGACGCGAGTAGTGTCGAACGCCCCGGGAACGATGTGGTTGACCAGTATCCCGTGCGGTGCAAGCTCCGCTGCAAGCGCGCGAGTAAGGCCCAGCGCACCCATCTTACCGGCACATACATGCGCCCACTCAGCGCGTCCCTTGAACGCGTTGAGACCGGACACGTTGATGATCCGTCCCCAACGGCGCTCGATCATTCCAGGGACGACTGCCTGACAGGCGAAAAACGGGCCGTCCATGTTCACGCCGTTCACCTCACGCCAGTCTTCCACGGTCATCTCTGTGAATGGCTTGGACGCGCGCATGCCCGCGTTGTTTACAAGAATATCTACCCGCCCGAACTCTTCTATAGCTGATCCCACCATACGATACACAGCGCCCTGGTCAGAGACGTCTGCGACGGTGGCGATGGCCCGAGCTCCCAATTCGCGGGCCTCTACCGCGACGGACTCGGCCTCGGCCACGTTGGAACGCGCGTTAACTACTACGTTGGCTCCGTTACGAGCGAGTTCCAGTATCGTCGCACGACCGATATTCCGGCCGGAGCCGGTCACCAACGCGACTTTGCCCTCAAGGTTACCTTGTTCCATAGTCACTCCTTCCGACCCCATAGTGGTCTCGTACGGTCGGAGACTAGTCAGCCGCGGCAGCTGCCTTCTCTGCCGACTTGACCACCGCCGCTTCATGAAGTGACTGAATCCTGGAATCATCGTAGCCCAGCACGTCACTGAGTATCTCGGTGGTGTGCTCTCCGACTAGAGGAGTCGTGCCGACGACCATAGGCGTCCGGCTGAACTTTACTGACTTGCCCGTAACCCACATGGTGCCGGCGATGGGGTCAGGTACTTCCATCATGATCTCGCGTTCTGTGAGGTGTGGGTCCACGGCTGCCTGGGCAGTGGTGTTGACAGGTGAGCAAGGTACGCCAAGCGACGCTAGATGGTCCGCGGCGTCTTGCATTTTCTTGTCAGCGAACCATGTGCTGAGCCCTTCTTCGAGTGCATCCGCATTCTGCGTTCGCAGCTCGCGAGTGGCGAACCGGTCATCCTCCAGCCACTCCTGCTTCTCAACAGCCTCGCACAGGCGGCTCCACATGGCCTCGTTGGTAGCAGCAACTATCATCCAGCCGTCAGCGGTCTTGTACGTGCCACCCGTGCCACGACCGTTACCCTCGCGCGGCTGCTCGTATCCATCGCCAAGATAGGCCGAAATTGGAATTTCATTTACAGTGTACCCGGTGTCGGCCAGACACACTTCCAACTCCTGCCCCACTCCAGAGATCTCACGCTCACGCAGTGCGGCAAGCGCTCCGATTGTCGCGTGGAGGGACGTGATGCGGTCGATCAGTGGGAAGAACGTGCGGACTGGAGGATCACCCTCAAAGCCGGTGAGCGACATTAGACCACCCATTGCCTGGCCAATGGGGTCAAAGCCGACGCGATCCTTGTACGGACCGTACTGACCATAAGCCGAAACATTAATCATGATGATCTTGGGGTTCAACTCTTTCAGCGTCTCGTAGCCGAATCCCATGATGTCGATGGTGCCGGGCCTGAAGTTCTGAAGAAAGAAGTCAGATTCCTTGACCAGATCCCGGAGTACATCCTTGCCCTCGTCGGTCCTGAGGTTAATCGCAAGGCTCTTCTTGCCAGAGTTGTACTGCACCCAGTACGCGCTCTGGCCTCGCACCCGCGGGCCGTTCCGCCGGCTCTCATCTCCTGAGATCGATTCAATCTTAATGACCTCAGCGCCCATTCGAGCGAACATCAAAGCGCAGCGGGGTCCGGCCTGGTATCTGCCCAAATCGAGCAATCTCAATCCTTCGAGAGGAGTCTGGAGTTCGGTCATGTCGTCATTCTCTTTCTGCCGAATTTCGGCTCTGGGAAGCGGTCCCTCACGGACGCCGTGCCACGTGCTTAGATTCTGCCCTTTCTGTCAAGGAACGGCTTGAATCCTTCTAGTACAGGTGTCGGAGCTAGCTTGGTTGCCTGCGCCTCCGATTCGTTGTCATAGTGACTGCGCCACCCCTCGCCAATGTTATCTATCACCAGCTCCTTCACACCCTGAACCATTCGCGGGTCGTTCTCGGCTATCAGCCCGGCAAGCTCCATTGCCTTATCCATAAGCTGTGCCGATGGTACCAGGTGGTTGAGCAGGCCAATGCGGTAGGCCTCCTCGGCTTCGACAACGCGGGCCGTGAAGAGCAGTTCCTTAGCCATAGGCCATCCGACCTGTTGCGGTAAGCTCCAAGTCGAGTTTACCCTTCCGTATTGGACGGCCAGGAACCGGAATCGCGTGCGCTCGCAGCCGACGCGGATGTCAAAGCTCGAAGCGAGCACGGCCCCGCCTCCAAAGGCCAGGCCGTTAAGCGCACCGATCGTGGGCTTTCGGGCCGCGGCAATATGCCAGGAGTATTCGGACCGCCGTGCGTCTGGGGGCGGTGGACGGTCCATTGTCGCCTGTTCCGCCATCTCGTGGATGTCGGCTCCGGCTGAGAATGCGCGCGCTCCGGCACCCGTAAAGATGATGGCATGCACGCCGTCATCCTCTTCCAGTTGGGTTACTGCTGTATCAATTTCGTTAAACAGCTTTCGGTTCATCGCGTTTAGGACTTCGGGGCGATTCAACTTTATGATGCCCACACGATCCTGCACATCCAACAAAAGGTGTTCGTAGCTCACTTGATTCTCCATTCAGATACGGCCATACGGCGCTTGGTGGCGCCATTATATGAACGCCCTGTTGGAGGGTCAAGAAACAGGAAGGCCAAGACAACCAGTTGAACGTGATTTGTGTATAATAGCCCCGAATTTTACACTTGGGGTATTCCGGTTCACGCAGCCCACATTCGACTGGCGGGAGCGCAGGAAATGCCGGAATCTCGGCCAGGGCACCGCCCGCCCGAATATGGGCTGCGACGGGTCCCGTTCAAACTACCGGAGGAAGTGACATGACCACCGGATCCTCATTCGAGACGATTCATAAGCCGTCTGTTAGCGACTTCGATGTCGCGCCAAACCTGGACCGCGAAAACGTGGTCGAGTTCGACTGGCAGCAGATGTACTCGGAGCTCGACTGGCTGCCGGGCGGGGGTCTGAATAAGGCCCACGAGGCGATCGACCGTCACGCCAATGGCAGAAAGCGCGACAAGATCGCAATGATTTGGGAAGGCAAGAACGGGGAGCGCGAGGACTACACGTTCGGCGACATGAAGCGCGAGACCGACAGATTCGCCAACGTGCTCAAGAGCCTGGGTATCCAGACCGGCGATCGTGTCTTCACGTTCATGGACCGTGTACCTGAACAGTTCATTTCCGTGTTCGGGATTCTGAAAGCCGGGGCCATAGCGGGTCCGCTCTTCTCAGCGTTCGGACCCGATCCTGTGAAGGACAGGCTTCAGGACTCAGGCGCGAAGGTACTGATCACTCAACCTGACCTGCGCAGGCGAATCGCGCACATTATCCCGGAGCTGTTCGATCTCCAGCACATCATCATCGTAAACAAAAATGGTCGCGACCCAGCGCCTATCGACTCCCAGGACCTCGACTACTACGAGGAGATGGGCAAGGCGTCTGCGGACTTCACCACCGTAAACACATCGCAGTACGACTTCTCGATAATGCACTACACTTCCGGCACCACTGGCAAGCCAAAGGGCGCGGTGCATCGGCACCAGGCCGTCGTTCAGCAGTACGCCACCGGTAAGTGGGCGCTCGACCTCCACGACGATGACATCTACTGGTGTACCGCCGACCCCGGATGGGTGACTGGCACCTCCTATGGAATGCTAGCGCCGTGGACGAACGGCGTTACCCAGCTCATCTACGAGGGCGGTTTCCGAGCGAGCGCCTGGTATGAGCAGATCCAGAAGCACAAGGTTTCGGTCTGGTACACGGCTCCAACTGCGATCAGGATGCTCATGAAAGCCGGAGACGAGATTCCCAAGAGGTACGACCTCTCTACCCTCCGGTTCACCGCTAGCGTTGGTGAGCCTCTGAATCCAGAGGCTGTAGTGTGGGGCAAGGAGGCTATCGGCCACGCCTTCCACGATAACTGGTGGCAGACTGAGACGGGCGCCATCATGTGCGCCAACTACGCCTCGATGGACATCAAGCCCGGCTCGATGGGTCGGCCCATTCCTGGCGTGCAGCTTGGCATTGTGGACGAGAACTTCGACCCTGTACCTCCCGGCGAAGACGGCAACCTGGTTGTTCGTCCCGGCTGGCCCTCCATGTTCCACCAATACTGGCAGAATCTCGAGATGTACAACTCCCGGTTCAAGAAGGGGTGGTACATCACAGGCGACACGGCGCGAATGGACGAAGACGGCTACTTCTGGTTCGTCGGCCGTGCCGACGATGTCATCAACACTGCCGGCCACCTGGTGGGACCGTTTGAAGTCGAGAGCGCACTGATCGAGCATGAAGCGGTTGCCGAGGCTGGAGTGATTGGCAAGCCGGACCCCATCGCCATGGAGATTGTCAAGGCATTCGTCTCGCTCAAGGACGGCTACGAGGAGACTCCTCAGCTCCGCCGCGAAATAATGCAGTTCGCCCGCTCAAAGCTCTCCGCAGCGGTAGCCCCTCGCGAGATCGACTTCATTCCGGGTCTCCCCAAGACGCGCTCAGGAAAGATCATGCGACGTCTGCTCAAGGCGCGTGAGCTGGGTCTCCCAGAGGGCGACACCAGCACCCTCGAAGAGGACTGATCCAAAAAATAGTCGAGGTTCCGTGGAAGCCCCTGAAAGGAATTCATATGAAAATCTGCTGGTTCCACCTGATGCCGTATCGCTACCTACCTGACGACTTCGAGGAGAAGTACAGGAGCGTGTGGGTGGATGTGCCCAGCCACCTGTTCGATCCGGTCAAGGCCAATGAGCTGTACAACGAATATCTTGACGAGCTTGAATTCGCCGACCAGGTGGGTTTCGACGGCATCTGCATTAACGAGCACCACAACAACGCATATGGGATCATGCCGTCGCCCAACATTACAGCGGCCACACTTACCCGTCGCACCACTAACGCCGCCATCGTCGTTTTGGGCAACAGCCTCGCGCTTTACAACCCGCCGCTGAGAGTAGCGGAGGAGTTCGCGATGCTCGATTGCATAAGCGGCGGCAGGCTGGTCGCCGGTTTCCCAGTCGGCACGTCCATGGACACCAACTACGCCTATGGCGAGCCCCCTGCCAGCCTCCGCGAGAAGTACTACGAGGCGCACGACCTCGTAATGAAGGCGTGGACTGAGCCCGAGCCGTTCGCATTTAATGGCAAGCACAATCAGGTGAGGTACGTCAACATCTGGCCCCGGCCGCTCCAGCAGCCACATCCTCCAGTGTGGATTCCAGGTGGTGGCTCCCTCGAGACCTGGGAGTGGACCGCGCGCATGGACTATGTGTACTGCTACCTGAGCTACTTCGGGTACAAGCGCGGCATCCAGGTAATGGACGGCTTCTGGAAAGAGATGGAGGCCCTCGGAGTCGATGACAACCCTTACAGGGCGGGCTTCCTCCAGTTGGTGTGCGTCGCCGAAACCGATGAGAAGGCTAAGGAGCTCTACGCTGAGCACGTCGAGTACTTCTACAAGAAGTGCCTGCACGTCTACGAGGGCTTCGCTGAGGCGCCCGGATACAGAACGATTCGGACGATCAAGTCCGGTGCGGTCCAGCAGGTTGGCGCGGCCGCGAGCAGGTACAGACAGCATCTGACATGGGATGACTACATCGAGCAGGGCTACGTGATTGCGGGAAGTCCCAAGACTGTCATCGAGCAGCTCCGGAACGCCATCCAGGGGCTCCGTGTCGGTCATCTGATGACACTGCTCCAGATCGGCTCCATGCCTCGCGACCTGACCATGATGAACACGGAACTGTTCGCCACGCAGGTCAAGCCTTACATCGAAGACATGTGGGACGAATACGAAGACCGCTGGTGGCCCGAGCCGGTAACTGAGGATGTGCGGGCAAAGCCTGCTCCGGTCGGTGGAGACTAGGATCATCCGGTTACGAGATCAATCGGATAGCAAAAAACGGGAGGCGAGCGCAGGCTCGCCTCCCTCCACGATAGAATCACTCTGGCACAGGATTTCGACATGACGACGACTGCGGACAGACTGACAGTCAATGTGGGCCCGATCACGACCAAGTACGAGGTACGTGGCTCCGGGCATCCGCTTCTCTACCTTCACGGGGCATTCGGCTACGCCGAGTGGCCGGAGTTTCTGAACGGCCTTACGGACAGGTTCACCGTATATGCGCCGACGCATCCCGGTTTTGAAGGCGACAGTGACATTGACGACATTCAGGACCTCCTTGAGCTCACGCTTTACCACGCTGACCTCGTAGATGCCCTTGGGTTGGATTCGCCGCATGTCGTCGGACACTATTCCGGAGCTATGGTAGCCGCCGAGATGGCCGCGATCAGGACCGTTGACATTGGGAAACTAGTGCTGGCTGCGCCTGCCGGCTTCTGGCAGGATGGCAACCCCGGCAGGGACTACAATACTACTCCGGCCACCGAAATGCGGCAGGCGCTTTTCGCCGATCCTGATTCAAACGCAGCTCTCAGCATATATCCTGTGCCGAGAGACGACGAAGAGCTGGGATGGCAGATCATCCACAGGGTCCAGTCCCTCAGCACGGTCGGAAAGTTCCTCTGGCCCATCCCGGACAAGGGTCTAATCCGCCGCATACACCGGATCAACCGCCCAACCCTCGTCATAGTGGGTGACCTGGATCAGGTGGTGCCCGCAGCGTATGCGGAACTGCTGACTTCACGCATTCCTGAATCCCGGTCCCACGTAATGTCCGACGCCGGACACATGATGGCCCACGAACACCCCGACGAGTTCGCCAGGGTCGTCCTGGAGTTTCTATCAGAGTAGGCTGACGGCTAGCGCGGAACGACGGGCAGCTTGATGTGCGAAGGGTACTCAGACGTGTGATACACCGTCTGGAGTGCAGGTACGAACGTCGCCTCAGCGCCGATCTCCCCACCAGTGTTGGTGTTGCGGTCGAATCTGGCGAAGTTTGAACTCGAAACCTCCACCCTGATCTGGTGGCCCTCCTTGAACAGGTTCGCCGTTGCCCACAGATCGATAGTGTATTCGTATATTACGCCGGGCCTTATGGGCGACGCAGGCTGGCGCACATCTCGGTAGCGTGCCCTGATGATCCCATCGGTGAGATTCCTCGCGTAGCCCGAAGGCTCAACATCGACGAGCTTCGCCGTGAAGTCTGTGTCGGACGCGTTTGTGGACGCGAATAGCGTCACTGTTACAGGCCCGGTCACTTCTACGTCTTCGGCAAGCGGAGGCGTCGAGTAGACCAGTACGTCCTGGCGTCCTTCAACCCATCTCTGGTCGTATGCCCCGCTGGCCTGGAATGCCGGGTCGCAGCACAGACCGCCGCCAACGGTCGGAACCGGAGTCAGCGGATTGTACACATAGACGTCGGGTGCCTCGTCGCCTGGCTCTTCGGCGCTCAGTGCACCGTCGCCATTGAGCGAGTTCGCCGCGCCGCGGCTGTGAAGGTAATACTTGGTCTCTTCGGCCCGTGCGAGTGGCCATTCGTCCTCGTACCTCCAGACGTTTTCGCCCATGACGAATATCCTGACAGGTTTGTCGTCAGTGAACCCGTTGTCTTCGCCGAGAAGGACATAGTCGTAGTACCTGAGCATCTCAGCCATCAGGTCGATGGCGGCCCCGGCAGCGCGAGTGCCGAAGCTGTACTCACCGGAGATTGCGGTCGGTGACCCGCCATGTATCCAGGGGCCGAGCGTTAGTCGCTGACCACTCCTTGCCAGGTCTGTCGCTCCCATCGCGCGCATGCGCTCGTAATTCTTGATGGTCCCGCCCAGGAAGATGTCGTACCAGCCGCCGAAGTTGAATGCCGGAATTCCGATGTCGGCATGCGATTCTTCAATGGAGACCTGCTTCCAATAGTCGTCGTATTCAGGGTGAGCGAGCCAGTCGTAGTAGTACGGCGCTATGCCGTTCTGCAGGTCTGGAAGATCGCTCATAGGTAGGTGCTGATATAGTCGATTTAGGTCGTCCTTACCCGCAATCAAGCGCTCGGCGCCTGCATCTCCCAGATGCAGCCTGCTCGACAGATTGGCCCAGTTCGCAGACGCTAGAGCGCCTATAGCCCACGACAGGTTGAATCCCAACTCGAAAGCGCCGCCCTGCCATGCCCATCCCTCATGGTAGTCTGACGCTGTGACGCCTGGGGCAATACCGGCTAACGAAGGAGCGCCCGACTTGGCCGCGAGCCACTGTGTCGCGCCAACGTACGAGACCCCGAACATGCCCACCTTGCCGCTGCACCATGGCTGTGAAGCCACCCATTCGACGGAGTCATAGCCATCGTTGGTCTCATTGAAGAAGGTGTAGAATTCGCCTTCGGAGGAGTAGCGGCCGCGCACGTCTTGTACAACAACCGCATAACCATAACTTGCAGCCCGGATCGCGTCCAGCGTACCAGTCCTGTTTGACGGAGCTGACTTGTCATAGGGCGTCCTCTGAAGCAGAGCTGGCACAGAGCCCTCAACCTGCGGCCTGAAAACATCGGCGTAGGTGGTCACCCCATCCCTTAACAAGATCGGAACATTGTAGTCAAAGGTTACCGAGTATGGGCCTGGCATGTGCAGCCTCCCGCGCGAGTGAGTTTACGTAACGGGAGTGAACAACCCCCTGAGCGAGAATGTAGCATAGAGCCCCCAAGTGGGCAATGGTGCGCCGTACCACTGTGACTTCGCCGATGTCCTCTCTTATTGGAGGCAGTTGGAACCAATCGCCTCGCCTCATGCTACAATCCCGCCAGCAGGAACTCGGAGTTCTAAAATGACTACTATCGAGGAATTGAAGTCGAGTGCGCTGGCCGAGATCGACCGGCGAGCTGACGAGTTGATCGGAATATCCAAAACGATCCTCGACAACCCTGAACCCGGTTTCAGGGAGTTCAAGACAGCCGAAACAGTCGCTGCCGCGTTCCAGAGCCTTGAGATTCCATACAGGGACGGCATAGGAATCACCGGTCTGCGCGGCGACCTTCGCGGACGGACTGACGGCCCTACTGTCGCGGTAATGGGCGAGCTGGACTCGCTTAAGGTTCTGGGCCATCCACATGCCGATCCCGATACTTCAGCCGCCCACGCCTGCGGCCACCACTGTCAGATCGGCATGATGCTGGGCGTTGCGACAGGGCTTCTTGCAGGGGGTGTTCTGGAGTCTCTGGCAGGCCAAGTTGCACTAATGGCTGTGCCCGCTGAGGAGTACATTGAAGTAGAGTACCGCGACGACCTTCGACGTGCGGGCAAGCTGGAATTCATTGGGGGCAAGCCGGAGTTCATCAGGCTCGGCGAACTGGACGATGTGGACCTCGCATTAATGACTCACACGTCCAGCACCGACTCGGACGGAGGCATGATCGCATTCGGTGGAACCAACAACGGTATGGTCGCCAAGCGCATCCGATTTCTCGGACGGGCGGCTCATGCGGGTGGCGCGCCTCACATGGGAGTGAACGCGCTTAACGCCGCGATGATAGCAATGAGCGCCATTCACGCGCAGAGGGAGACCTACCAGGACCCGGACACGGTGCGCATACACCCAATCATCACGCAGGGCGGAGTTGCAGTCAGCTCCGTTCCAGCGGACGTCCGCATGGAGACTTACGTGCGGGGGTCGCGCACCGAGGCGTTCCTGGACGCCTCTACCAAAGTTGACCGTGCGTTGAGGGCGGGAGCGATGGCGGTGGGGGGCTCAGTGGAGATTACCACTCTCCCAGGTTACCTACCAATCCAGTCCGACGAGTCCATGCTTAAGCTGTACGGAGACAACGCCAGTTCCCTGGTCGGACCGGCAAACGTACAAAGGCTCGGGCACCGGACAGGTTCGACGGACATGGGAGACGTATCCCAGCTAATGCCTGTGATCCATCCTTACGTTAACGCCGCGACGGGCAGCGGCCACGGAATTGACTACTTGGTAAGGGACTACGAGCTGGGAGTGCTGACCGGTGCGAAGGCTATGGTGATGACTGTCATAGACCTGTTATTCGACGGCGCCGCACGCGCGCGCAGGATTGCCGGAGAGTACCGTCCCCCGCTCACGAAGCAATCTTATCTCCAGCTGATGCGCTCCATGTTGAAAGAGAGCGCTCACACAGATTAGACCCTTATGGAGGGCCGACATGCCCACGATTGACGATCTCAAGTCCAGCGCTCAGGCGGCGATTGATGATCGAGCCGAATGGCTCATCGACGCCGCGCGGACGATTCTCGAAAACCCGGAGCCAGGATTCACAGAATACAAGACGTCTCGATTCGTCAGCGAAAAACTCAGCGAGCTAGGGATAAGTCACCAGTCTGGGTTAGCCATCACGGGGCTTAAGGGAGTAGTCAGAGGTGGAAGGCCGGGGCCGACGATCGCAGTTATTGGCGAGCTCGACTCGCTGCGTGTGCTTGAGCATCCGCACGTTGACCCGGAGACCGGCGCAGCACACGCATGTGGACATCACTGCCAAACGCCGATGATGCTCGGAGCCGCTGTCGGTCTGCTAGTGCCTGAGGTCCTTGAGTCACTTGCCGGGAACATCGCATTCATTGCCGTACCCGCGGAAGAATTCATTGACGTCGAGTTCCGTTGGGGACTCCACAAGGAGGGCACTCTTGGCCTGATGGCCGGCAAACAGGAATTCATCCGGCTCGGCGCATTCGACGACGTCGACATGGCTATGATGGTCCACACTGCATCGAGCTCGCAAGAGTCCACTAAATTCTCAGTTGGAGGGACGTCGAACGGCCATGTCGTCAAGTACGTCCGGTTCATCGGAAAGGCCGCGCACGCGGGGAGCTCACCACATTTGGGCGTGAATGCACTTCAGGCTGCGATGGTCGCTCTGAATGCGCTCAACACTCAACGTGAGACGCTGCGAAACGAGAACAATGTTCGCCTCCACGGCATACTGACAAGGGGTGGCGCGGCGGTCAACTCGGTGCCGGCGGACGTACGGTATGAGGGGCGTGTAAGAGGACGGACTGCTGAATCAATTGCCGATGCCAACGACAAAATGGACAGGTGTCTGCGTGCTGGCGCACTGACGATGGGTGGCAGTGTCGAAATCGTCACGATTCCAGGTTATTTGCCAATGAAAAATAACGAGTCATTGATGGAAGTGTTCAAGCGCAACGCTATTGACCTTGTCGGGCCGGAGGAAGTCGCGGAGCACCCGGCAGATCGGAATCGCGGAGGGTCAACTGACATGGGAGACCTGAGCCAACTGATGCCGGTAATTCACCCCTACACTACCGCCGCTCACGGAGCCGGCCACAGCATTGACTACGTGGTAGATGATTACGTACAGGCTGTGGTCAACCCTGCCAAGGCAATGGCCATGTCGGTAATAGATCTATTGCACGACAATGCGCAGTTGGCCAGGCAGGTCATCGACACGAGCCCGCCGACAATGAGCAAACAGCAGTACCTCGCCTTCCAGAACTCTCGCCTGAACGAGGAACTCTACGTCGGAGAGTAGTGGCCTACCATGGGGCAGTGTTGAGTTTCTCAGCAGTGTGTGATTAGCCACCTCACTCTCTTCGCAAACCACGTCATGCACTGTTCCCGTATAATTGTAGTGGGAGCGTTGCCACTGTGGTGCGAGGGTTGGGAATAGCCGTTTAACGCTCGGAGAGTCATCACATGGCGTCGCATCTGGAGAGTCCGTACCGCGTTGCCGCCGGCCGTTTGCCGAAAGCGGCCGCGCCTTCTTGGAGAATCAGATGAACCTGTCGAGCATTCGAGAGCTGAACCAGCAAGTTGAGGAGGAGTCCGCGTTCCTCAACAACCTCATCGAAGAGATCAGGAAGGTCGTAGTAGGTCAGGACGCGCTGGTTGAACGGGTACTCATAGGTCTCTTGGCGGACGGCCACATTCTCCTGGAAGGTGTGCCGGGACTCGCTAAGACTCTTCTTGTCAAGACAGTCGCCCAAGCCATTAACTCTGACTTTTCAAGGCTACAGTTCACTCCGGACCTGCTCCCCGCCGACCTGATCGGGACTCAGATATACAATCCCCGGACCGCTGAGTTCACAGTACACCAGGGCCCCATTTTCGCCAATCTGATCCTGGCAGACGAGGTCAACAGGGCGCCAGCAAAGGTCCAGAGCGCGCTCCTGGAGGCCATGCAGGAGCGGCAGGTAACCATTGGCGACTCGTCCTATCCCCTCGAGCCTCTGTTCCTAGTACTGGCCACGCAGAACCCAATAGAGCAGGAGGGTACTTATCCTCTGCCCGAGGCCCAGGTCGATCGCTTCATGTTGAAAGTGATCGTCGACTATCCTGTCAGGTCTGAAGAGAGGCTGATTATCGACAGGATGACCGGCGCAGAGTTGCCTGAGATCAATCCGGTCATCTCAGCTGAACAGATTCTCAAAGCGCGAGCAACAATCCGCTCGGTCTACGTGGATGAGAAGATCAAGGAGTACATCCTGGACCTGGTGATGGCAACCCGTGACCCCAGCGACGACGGGCTAGCCCCACTCAAACCGCTAATCGCATACGGCGCGTCGCCCAGAGCCAGCATCTATCTCGTGACCGCTGCACGCGCACGCGCGTTCCTACAAGGTAGAGGTTATATCTCACCGGAGGATGTCAAGCACATCGCGCCCGACGTTCTGCGACACAGGGTCATCCCGACTTACGAAGCAGAAGCCGAGTCGATCTCGTCTGCCGACATCGTAGGCAATATCCTGGACCACGTCCGGGTACCGTGAGACGCGCCCATGCTCGGTCCTGAACTGATGGAGCAGATCCGCAGGATAGAGATCACGGCCAAACACCTGGTCGTTGATGTCTTTGCGGGCGAGTACCAGTCGGTCTTCAAGGGTCGTGGAATGGAGTTCGAGGAGGTGCGCCCCTACTACCCCGGCGACGATGTCAGGCGCATTGACTGGAATGTGACGGCACGGATGGCGTCTCCGTTCGTCCGCCGCTATCAGGAAGAGAGGGAGCTCACAGTCATGCTGCTGGCTGACGCCAGCGGATCATCCGAGTTCGGGACCACTGGCGGCTTCAAGCGGGAACTGGCAGCCGAACTGGCAGCCGTGCTTTCGTTCGCAGCAACGACCAACAACGACCGGATCGGGTTGATGGTCTTCACTGACCAGGTGGAGCTTGTAATACCACCCAGAAAGGGTCGACGCCACGTACTTCGAATGGTCCGAGACCTGCTTGTGTTCCAGCCGGAGGGCACCGGAACTGACATCGGCCTGGCACTAAACTCGATGAACCTGATGTTGAAGCAGCGAAGTATCGCGTTTCTCATATCGGACTTTATTGCCCCGACGGAATCGTATCGGCGCGCGCTTGCTGCGTCGTCGAGAAGACACGACGTTATCGCCATCGATCTCCATGACCCGGCTGAACGCGAAATTCCGCCCGTGGGTATAGTGGCGCTTGAAGACGCGGAGACTGGGGACCTGGTATGGGTCGACACCAACGATGAGACATGGCGCCGCTCATTCGAAGAGCAGGTCGAGTTAGAAGAGCAGGCCAAAATTCGTATGATGCGATCACTCGCCATAGACCGGATTGCGCTGGTCAACGGTCAGGAGTACGTCAGCGGTTTGAATGACTTCTTCAAACGTCGCGAGAAGAGACTGGCGAGATGATCCAGCCAGGAGCGGACAGCTCAAGGATGTCAGTCTCGTGGCGTGCCGTCGCTGCGGCAGCAGCCGTTGTTTTGGCGGTCTCCTGGTCCCTGGACACAGGCTCGGCTTCGGCGCAGATGATGCCTGTCGGTGTTGGACTTACTGCGGATGCCCAGAAAGTGACCGTGGGCGACGTGTTTACGCTTACTCTGTCTGTAAGTCACCCAGACGATCACCACATCGTCTTTCCGGAGGTTCCTTCCGAGTGGGGCGACTTCGAGGTGAGAAGGACGACGCATCTGCCGACCGAAGTTGATGACGATGGGACCCTGATATCAGCCGTCCGCATAGAAGCGGCATTGTTCGCGCCTGGAATCCACTCGACTCCAGCGCTGAGCGTGGCGGTCAGACGCCCGGACGGAACCGTGATTAACCGCCCTGCGAGGCCAATTGACATAGTGGTGGCATCCGTTCTCGCTGAGGGAGCAAACGAGCTGAGGGGCATCAGACCTCAGGCTGAGGTGCCGTTTCCAGTGATATGGCCGTGGGCGGTCGGAGGTGCAATGACTTTGGCGATGCTGGTACTGCTCGGCGGCTACTATTGGCGCCAACGGGCTGCGGAGCAAACCTTGTTCGTATCTCATTCGGCCCTGACTCCACTTGAGGCCGCGCTGGAAGCGCTCGACAGAATTCAGATGCTCGACCTGCCAGCGGAGTCGCGCTACACCGAACACTATGCACTTGTCGCCGACTGTCTCAGGAGCTACCTGTTCGGGCAGTTTAGAATTCCCGCGCCAGAACTCACGTCCGAACAGTCGGTATCCGTCCTCGACCGCAGGCCGGTCTCTCCGACAGACGTGGGCAATCTTGCGAGTATTCTTGAGGAAGCCGACCTCGTCAAGTTCGCACGACTTACCCCTGAGCCTCAAGAGGCCCACCAAACAGTAGTTACCGCAAGGAGGGTCGTTACCGGACTTACTGCTGCCCCATCACGATTCAGACCAGCCGAAGGATACACGTCAGGCAGGTACACTCGATGAGCATCGAGTTCGCTACTCCTGCCCTGTTATTGGCCCTGCCAGTTGTGCTGGCGCTTGCTTTGCTGCCGCTGTTCGCACGTGGCTGGAACCGGCCCGCCGGAATTCGCTTTGGGTCCACTGTCGTCGCTAGACAGTCCAGCCGCAGCTGGAAGTTGACTCTCAGGCCCTACGTATCAGCGCTCCGATGGATTGCCGTCGCACTGCTGGTCATTGGCGTAGCGAGACCTCAGTCAACCGAGGCGCGCGAGGTCATCAGTGGTGAGGGTGTTGACATAGCGCTGGCGCTGGACATCTCAGGTTCAATGGCGGCATTTGACTTCGCACCTGCCAGTAGGCTGGAGGCTGCCAAGCAGGTAATAGCGGAGTTCATCGCGCAACGGACCTATGATAGGGTCGGTTTGGTTGTATTCGCCACCCATGCGTTCATTCACAGTCCGCCGACCATAGATCACGACGCGCTGACCTTCCTACTGGATGATGTCGATCTAGCAGCTCAACTCGGACTGGAAGACGGCACCGCCATCGGCATGGGTCTGGCTACGGCAGCCAACATGCTCAAGGACTCCGAGGCCGAGAGCCGAGTAATCGTGCTGCTCACCGACGGCGTGAACAACAAGGGAGAGATCGATCCTCTGACGGCAGCAGCCGCAGCAGAGACCCTCGGGATCAGGGTGTACACCATAGGGATGGGACAGCGGGATGGCAATTCTCGGTCCCGCGGAATCACGGGCGGCAGCCTCGGGTTCCGCAGGTTCAACCTGGACGAAGATATGTTGAGGGAGATCGCCGAAAGAACTGACGGCCAGTTTTTCCTGGCTACGGACACCGAAGGACTGCGCAGCATTTACGATGAGATAAACACCCTGGAGAAGTCCGAAGTTGAGGTGGCTGTCTATACGCAGCACCAGGAACTGGCAATCTGGCTGCTTATTCCGGGAGCCGCTATCTTATTCTTGGAAGTCCTGATTCTGGGTACAATCTTGCGGTCCGCTCCATGACCCTCGCGAGTCCACAGTACCTGTTGTTTTTGGCCGCAATTCCCGTTGCGGTGGGTCTGGTGGCTTTTGCCTTCCATACTCGCAACAGGGCGCTAGCGCGGTTCGGCGATCCCGTACTGATGAGACGTCTGACTGAGAATGCCAATACGCCTGGACGGCTCGCCAGAAGCGTTCTGGCCATACTGGCACTTGGACTGGTCGTACTGGCAATTGCCCGGCCGCAATGGGGAGAGACCGAGCAGATCGTCGAGCGCCACGGCGTACAGTTGATGGTCGCTCTTGATATCTCCAGATCGATGTTGGCGGAAGACATCAAACCCAATCGCCTCTCGCGGGGGAAGTTGGAAGTCGCAGATCTGCTGCAACGGCTGCACGGCGACGAAGTCGGGCTGGTCCTGTTCTCAGGGGCAGCGTTCATACAGTTTCCGCTTACGTTCGACTATTCGACCGCTCGGACGTTCCTGGACAACGCCGACACAGACATGATCGCCCGCCAGGGCACAGTGCTCGCAGAGGCAATAGATGTGTCCATGGTGGGTCTCGACAACGATCGGGCAGGCCACAAGGCAATTCTCCTCGTTAGTGACGGGGAGGAGGATCGACAGGAGTCCAACTCCGTGCGCGCTGCGAATCGAGCTGCGGATGCTGGCCTAACCGTCTATACCATCGGCGTCGGCAGGTCCGACGGGGAGCCGATCCCGATCCGCGACAACTGGGGCAACTTCGTCGGTTACCAGGAGGATGGCGACGGCAACATAGTGCTGTCACGTGTCAATGAAGACGTACTTAAGAGCGTCGCAGAGGCTGGAGGGGGACGTTTCGTTATGGCTGGCGGTTCTACCAGCGCCGCGGCAGTTATCGCCGACGAACTGGACGGTCTGGAGAAGACGGTAGTTGAGAGCGAGGTTACAAACGCCAAGGTCGAAAGATTCCAGTGGTTCGTAGCGGCGGCGATCGCGCTGCTGGTCGCGGGACAGTTCATTCCGGACCGCAGACGCTCGCCGTCATCTGCAGGATCTGTGAGGTCGGTCCCATGAGGTGCAGAATCGCTGTTCTGCTGCCCATAGCACTGTCCATCACGTTGTTCGCTGTTGGATGTGGAGACGCAGGCATCAGATCCCCGATGGCCGACAACGACGGACCAGAGGCGATCGAAGTGGGCAATAAGGCATTCTCAGCGGAGATGTATAACACCGCCACGAACGCTTACACAATCGCCGGGGAGTCCATGCCGGACCGCTCGGAGCCGATCTACAACACCGCCAACACGCTCTACAGGCAGCAGCGGTTCCGAGAAGCAATCGATCTGTACGATCAGATATTGGGAGGGCAGAATCTGGAACTGTCCGACCGTACGACGTTCAACGTCGGCAACGCCCTCTACGGGGCCGGAGAACATGAACAGGCAATAGAGATGTACAAGCAGGCGTTAAGGAATAATCCTGACGACTTGGATGCCAAGCACAATCTCGAGCTTGCCCTTGCGCACATGCCACAGCCACCTCAGCCTGAACAGCCTCCCGACTCCTCCCAGGAACAGCCTACTCCCGAGCCGTCGCCCCAGGAACAACAGCAGCAGGAACAGCAAGGTCAGCCGCAGGAACAGGCAGAGGACCAGGACGCACAGCAATCGGACGAAGAGAGCGAAGGAGAGCCTCAGGAGGGCGAAGAAGAGGGCGACCCACAGGAGGGGGACTCAGAATCTGAGCCTACAGAGCCAAACGATGAACCCTCAGAACCCGGGGCAGGCGATCAACCACTGGAAGAGATCGTTCCCCCTTCAGGACTTACCGAGGAGCAGGCTCGGCGACTGCTGGAGATGGTCGGAGAGAACGCGGAGCCGCTCCGCAATGCCATCCAAATCAGGCGTTCCTTGCCAGGGAATCCGCCAGCACAGGAGTGGTAGCTCTTGGCCGACAAGGTAGGCAGAGTAACGACACTGTTGGCCGCGGCGGCCGTACTGCTGCTCTGTAGTTGGGCTGCTACACCAGTGCACGCCCAGACACCAAGCGTAACAGCGTCAGTGGACCGAACCAACCTGACTATGTCAGATGTCCTAACAGTGACGCTTAAGATTGAGGGAATATCGAATGTGCATCCCTTGCCCCAGGCCCCTGTGGTCTCCGGCCTAGTACTCGTCGGCAATGAGAGAAGGAGCTCGCAGAGCTTCGTGCAGGGCGTATTGACAGCACACTTCGAGTTCAAGTTCAGATACCAACCAACTCGGACAGGGGCAATCGTCATCGACCCCATCAACGTCATACTGGACAATGTCGTCCATGTGACCAAGCCAATCACGGTGAACGTGACGGGCGGAAGTCAAACACCTCAGCAGTCTGCGACAAACAGCACACAACCATCGCAGCTCCTTGGGCAGGATTTCTTCGCCGAGGCTGAGGTGGATGACCAGACTCCGTATATCGGCCAGCAGATCGCCTACACGCTCCGATTCTACTCCGCCAACGTGTTCTCAAGACCTATCTACGACGCGCCCGACTTCGCAGGCTTCTGGAACCCAGGAAAGTCCAGCGAACAGGAGGGTGTGGCCAACATCGCTGGACGAAACTATGACGTCACGGAGATTGATACGATCCTCTTCCCGACTCTGGCTGGTGACCTGGCGATCGAGCCGACTAACGTGTCCGTTCGAGGCGGGCTTCTCGGCTCCCAGGTAACCGAATATCCAACTCGTCAGATTGATCTCAAGGTCAGGCCGCTTCCACCAGACGAGCCAGACGCATTTACCGGCGCGGTTGGCAGATTCAACATAGAGGGGAAAGTCGACACGGATACTGTCGAGCTTGGTGAACCGGTAACTCTCACCCTCACGGTCTCTGGCGAAGGCAACATGGAGACGCTCCCAGCGCCTTCCTGGCCAGACTTCCCCGGATGGCGCTCGCTCGATAACGATGCCCCCTATCAAATGTCCATAGTTGACGGCAAGGTGCAGGGTGTCAGGAAATTCGAACGAGTGCTAATTCCGAACCTCTCTGGCAGCCATGACCTCCCTCATATAGAGTACGCGTACTTTGACCCCTACCTGGAAGAGTACGTCACGCTTGCTACCCAGTCATTCCGGGTTGAAGTGCTCTCCGACCCAGGCTCTACTGCGGCTAGCCCTCCAGAATCCATCGAGGAAGAGGTGGAGCCCACCCTAGATATACGCTACATCAAGCCCGCCCCAATCTCACTCGGTTTACCTGGGCGTCCGTTTACGTACAACGGCCTGTTTTGGACACTGTGGCTTACTCCCCTCGCCGGAAGCTTGGCAGTCGCGACGTGGCTGGTGTTTACGAGACGACGAAGCACGTCCATCACGGACGGAGAATACACTCGTGCAAGGGAAACTGCGCTGGCGCAACTAGCGACTGTCGGTCCTGGGGCATCAGCAGGGGATGCTGCAGGCCTCGCCCTTCACAACTACTTGGAAGTTAGGTTCGGTCTACCGACCGGAGGCCTTCGTGTAGAGGAGATTGCAGGTCTGCTCAACCAGCACAGCGTGGATTCGGACACAACCGACCAGCTTGTATCTCTGCTGAACAGGCTCGCTGAAATGCGCTTCGCGCCATACGAACTCACCGACTCGGGAGACGTCGCACGGGAAGTTGAGCAAATAGTCCATAGGCTGGACGAGGAGTTGGCAGGGTGAGGGCAGCAGCGGTCTTCGCTATTGCGATTGCAGCGGCCCTGCTGCTTGTAGTACCTGTCGCGGCAGACGAATCGATGGATCTCGACGCTTTTCGAATTGCAAACCTGTTGTACGAAGACGGCAATTTCGAGGAAGCTGCCCGTAGTTACGAGCACCTCGCAAGGCTCGGCTACGAAGACGCGACACTGTACTACAATCTGGGTAATTCCTACTACAGGACCGACGATACGGGGCGCGCGCTTTTGAACTATCTCCGAGCCAGGCGGCTTGCTCCGTTCGACGACGACATAGAGGCCAACCTTGCCCTGGTACGTCAGAGTGTCGGGGCGCCTGGATCATCGAACGAGCGCCCGACGCCAATTCTTGCGCAATTCGCCGGTTGGTTGCCCTGGGTGTCACCAAACACCTCCGTCGTCGTGGCGCTCGGCTGTTGGCTCGCTGTCTGGGCAGTCGCACTGGCAGTTCTTTGGGACAGACGCCTGCGCCATTCTGTAGCCCTCAAACGCGTAGCCATCACAGCGGCCTTTGGTCTTCTCCTATTCGGCTGTCTGACAGTGGCGAACCACTCCAGTCTGAACTATTGGAACCAGACAGGAGTCGTCATTGCCCGGTCCACGGATGTAATGGAGGCTCCAAGCGCGAGGTCGCGGGTCGAGCTCACCCTTGACTCTGGACGCGAAGTCAGCATCGTCGAGACCCGACCCGGGTGGGTACGGGTCAGGCTTCCGAGGACCGAGTTGGATGGTTGGGTGCTAGCTGCCAACGTTGAGCCGGTTCTTCCCCAGAGAAGTTAATTGTGCGGGAAGCAGCTCGATTGCCATGAGTTGGAATCCCGGTTACTCTACCTTGCCACTCTCATCTACATTTCTAGTTTTCTAAAACTATTCCAAAATTTAGCCTGATATGCACTTTGTTTCGCGCACATGCGCGGAGTAGAATTAGTGCCTGATATTTCATGGCTAATCTTTCACATTTGCGCCCCCGCGACACCAAGCTACCTCCTACACTCGATGCGTTTAGGCACCGAGGCTTCCAGTTGTTATGGCCGGCTAACTTCTTCGCCTACATCGCTCGCTGGATGCAGATGACCATTCTCATCTGGCTTGTGCTTGAGATGACCGGCTCGCCGTTCTTGGTAGCGCTGGTCGGGTTCTTTGGAATGATTCCCCTGCTGCTCTTCGGCGCTGTCGGAGGTGTACTCGCAGACTGGGTGGACCGACGCAAGCTACTCAGACTAACTCAATTTATTAACCTCGCGGCAGGCATTGTGATGCTGGCGCTCCTGCTAACCGATATGGTGCAGTACTGGCACAGTTACTTTATCGTGCTGGCCAGCGGACTGGGTTGGGCGTTCGACATGCCAGCCCGCCGCTCGTTAGTTCTGGATGTCACTGGCCGCGTTGGCGTGACAAACGCCATGGCATTGGACTCGGTCGGCATGCACGCCAGCAGGATGGTCGGCCCTGCAATTGCAGGGTTCCTCATTCAGACAACCGGCGTGGCCGGCGGCTACTTCGTAATTATCGCCCTGTACATAATCTCGCTCGCATTTCTCATGGGACTGAGGCTGCCGCCTCGCGAGATTCAGCCGATAAGCCACAACATCGCCAGGAATCTGATCGAGGGATTCGTCTATATCAGAGCCAACCGTGTCCTCCTGGCCACTGTAATAGTGACAGTGCTGATGAACCTGCTGCTGTTTCCGTACATGCAGATGGTGCCGATCATAGCTAAGGAGACACTGAACGTCGGCCCAGGGCTCATGGGCATTCTCATGGGCGCCGACGGGCTGGGGGCGATTGTCGGATCGATCGCGATAGCGTCATTCAGCCAACTTAGATACCACGGCCGGATCTATCTTGGCGGATCAATGATTGGGCTCATCCTGGTGCTGGCGTTTGCGGCATCACAGTGGTTTGCTGTATCGCTGCCTGTCCTGGTCCTCTTGGGTCTGGGCACAGCCGGATTCGGTACGATGCAATCGACCATAATAGTCATCTCCGCATCTGACGAGATGAGGGGACGCGCACTTGGCGTGATCTCTCTGGCCATCGGCGCAGGGCCCATCGGAGCGCTGCTCATTGGGCTAGTTGCCGAAACCACGTCCCCGGCCACTGGCATCGCGATCTTCGCGGTCCTTGGAATACTGTCGCTCAGCGTCGTCTCAGTTCTGATGCCCGAACTCAGGGCGCCGATGCGACAGCAGAGCGCGGAGAACCGTAGTCCCGCCAGCGACCGCTCAACCGAGAAGCAGCCGCAGGAAGTCCCAGTGGATTCACGCGCCGAAAGTGGCGCGGAACCTGTGTAGTGTCATCTCGGGCTCAATAGGAGCCACAGGCAGATATTCTTCTTCCTGGATCTTGGCGACGATGAACCACGGACCGTCTTCTCGCAGCGCCTGAAGCAAAGCTGTTTCGAGTTCTTCCTCGTCGTCTACGGCTGCTGTCTTGCGAATCCCGCACGCATTGGCTACGCCCTCTAGATCCGTACCGTAGGCGGTGTGGCTCGGCTGATAGCCCGTCTGGGCCCACTGTTCATTGTCCCAGACGATCACAATCAGATTCGCCGGACTCTCACGTCCGATTGTTGCGATTGTCCCCATGTTCATCAGTAACGAACCGTCACCGTCCAATGATAGGACCTTCTCTTTCGTGGACAACGCCATCCCGAGCGCGATCGACGAGCACAATCCCATCGATCCATATGTGTAGAAGTTGCGGTCTCGGTGCCCTGCGTGCCATAGCTCGTCGGTAGTAGGACCCAGGTTGGATACGACAGCGATGTCCCCAATGAGTTCCTTCACCCTCTTTGTAGCCGAAAACCTGTACAAGTCTTTCTCCCTAAAGCCAGGCAGTGCAGCCCGATGTTTGGTATCGAGCCGGATCAGCGGAGTACCCGCAGTCTATGCGAGTTTCCCTCCGTGTAGCATGGGCGTCAAACAAAGCGCGAGAGGCTGACGGGCGGCATAGCAAAGTGTAAGTGCGCCCGACACGCGAATCTGAAGTCGGTCGTCGGTATCCAGCGTGTAGTACTGGATCCCTAGCGTGTCCAGTATGGGTCTGGTGGCCCTACCCATCGCGACCTGTGCGATGTTGAACTCCCCCACTTCTCCCCGCAGATTAATGAACATCGGCAACGGTACCCTTGCCGGCAGGCACAAACTTGCAAGTGCGTTAACGCAATTGCCAAATCCGCTCGACTGCATGAACACAGCCGCGTTCCGACCGCTTGCGTAAGCGCCCGTCGCTATACCGATTGCCTCCTCTTCCCGCGACGCCGAGACGACGTGAAAGTAGTCGTCCGCCTCCATCAGACTGGTCACCTGGTGGATACTGATGTCGGGGACGTAAGCAATCAACGATACGCCTGAGTCCTTTAGACACTCGACAATAGTTTCGGCCCAGTTCATCGCTCAGATTCCCATTACATGGTAGCCGGTATCCACATGGATAACCTCTCCAGTTATGCCAGTTGACATGTCTGAGCAGAGGAACAGCGCGGTGTTCGCGACTTCTTGATGGGTGATATTGCGTCTCATAGGAGAGCGGTCCGAGTGGGCCCGCTTCATGTCACGGTAACCGCTGATGACTCTGGAAGACAGAGTATCCACAGGGCCCGCGCTGATTGCGTTGATGCGAATGCTGTCACGCCCCAGGTCCCACGCAAGTTGTCGTACTTCGTTTTCGAGTGCCGCCTTTGCCGTGCCCATCACGTTGTATCCAGGAAAGACTCGGCCGGACGCCTGGAACGTCATGGTGATAATACTGCCGCCTCGCCCCATTAGAGGTGCGGCCTGCCTCGCGACCGACACCAGTGAGTAAGCGCTGATGTCGAGCGCGAGCCGAAAGCCCTCTCGTGGTGTGTCGATGAACGGACCGCCCAAGTCTTCCCTATTGGCAAACGCCACCGAGTGGACGATGATGTCGAGGCCGCCCATTTCGGCGCGAACCGTCTCGAAGGCACTCTCGACTGAAGCGTCGTCGCCTACATCACATGCGATGAGCGGCGCGCCCGATGAAAGACCGGATGCCAGCCGCTCCACGCCCGGTCTGATACGGTCGTTTAGATATGATAACGCAACACGGGCGCCAGCCTGGTCGAGGGCGCTGGCTATGTGCCATGCAATGCTGCGCTGGTTGGCCACGCCGAATACGAGGGCGTTCTTTCCTTCAAGATCGATAGCGTACAAGTAGACCCTCCGGGGGAACAGTTTCGCCGGTACCGCAACGCATTCTACTCACGCGTCACATTTGGAGGCAAATTCAACTGATCGTGATATCGGCGGCGACAGCGTCTATCTCGATGCTCACCCGATTCTCTGCGTTGTAGTAGTCCGGAGATTGATGCCCGTCGTCTGTTTCAAGAAATCGTGTCGAGTCGATCTGAGTGGAGCTCAGGAATGCCTCGTTCACAATCCTTGCTGCTACACCATGTGGAACTACGATCTCGACATCAGCGGCACCGGACTCGATTACGACGTGGGTCTGCCCGGCATCAACGGGGAGCAGGATTCTTATATCAGAGGCCCCCGCGCCAACCCTTAGTTTCCGAACGTTTAGGTCTTGAAGATCAAGGTCGAGGTCTGCAGCTCCAGCATTGATTTCGAGTTCTACGGCAACATTTGGGGAGACCATCAGCCGCCAGTCCACCAAGCCGCTCATAGAAAAGCTGAATTCCGAGCCTGATTCCGGCACATCGCGGGCGTAACCGTCGTCACTTGAAAATCTAACTACCGGGCCGTCTGTTGAAAGATAGAGTTCCGTCAACCTGCCTGACCGATCGCGAATCACTCTTGCGGGGCGATTGCTGAAGTCAGCAGCCAGTAGTCTGGGTGGGTAAGTGGCGTCCCCGGAATCCGACGTCATCTCGACGCTGCCCCCGACAAATCCCATGCCCAGATGTAGAATCTCGGTGTCAGCCAACGGCTCGACATATGTAACGCGCGCCGGCTCGTCGTACTCGTGCTCAGGAATAGAAAAGTAAGCGGCGGTCACGGTTCCCGCCACAGCCAGAACGATCAGTCCTGCAGAGATCAACGGCGCGCGTGGCGCAAGGATGATCTTTACCCCAACCAACACCAGTAGAATGGGCCAATATGAGAAGAGTTCCGGCCAGATGCTAAACGGCAGCGCACCCGTAGTATTAAGCAGCAGGACGGTGCCAAGCGCTACCAGCAGAAGTCCAAACAGAGAGAACCCTCTGCGCCTTCGGGGTGTTTCAGTCGCACTCATGATTGCTTAGCGCCTGATGGAAGGAACGAGGATGGTTAGACCCAAAACCACAATGGCCACGGGCCAGACGATGTCCCATCGTATTGAGCCAAACACCCCCAGATTGTTAAGCAGAATAATCATGCCCACGACAATCAGGCCGACCGCCAGCACGTTCCTGGCGGTGTGCCTCCTCGATGGGCGCTCGTCCGTGTCAACGTCGACAGCGGATTCGGACTGTTCGCTTGAATCGTCGCTTATGGTTTCTGTCCTGGATACTTGGTGTCTACTTTCGGGCGTTACTATCGCCAATACGATGTACACGAGAAGGCCGATCCCTCCGGTCGCCACTGTCAGCAGTACCCACCCCACGCGGACCAGGACTGGATCGACGTCGAAGTATTCGGCGATTCCACCTGCGACGCCGAACAGAAACCGGTCGTCGCGACTCTTGTGCAATCTATGGGTTTGTTGGACCATCAGCATCCTCCCGTCTACAGCGCCTGCCAGTACCTGCGACCCTCGACTCGCACCAATCTCCCGAAGCCAGGCGTCGGAAAGTGTCCTGAGACTACGAGAGAGTGCTCTTCTTCCATTCTATCAAACAGTCCAGCCCGACTCGCGCGCGATAACTTGGGATTCGTGTCTGCCCTCGGACTCCAGTCCGTGTGGTGTGCCTGAACCGGCACATGGGCCGCGTCGCCCAGGACCACGGCGCTCTCGCCCGACGAAGTTATAAGCACACTGGTGTGGCCTGGGGTATGTCCCGGAGTTGGCAGCGCCGTCAGGTGGTCGGCAATCGCCTGTTCGCCGTCGATCAGTTCCAGCACTCCGACGTCCATGAGAGACATAACCTTCTCTCTTATGTACGCAAACATGCTCATGCCGGCGCGGCGCGTGAATGTGTCCCAGTCAGCCTTGGGTACCAGATATCGGGCGTTGGGAAAGTACGGGACCAGGTCACCATCTGATGAGACAGTATTCCAACCGACGTGATCACGGTGTAGGTGCGAAATGACGACGGTGTCCACATCCTCTCTCGCGATGCCCTTGCTGGCCATGTCGGCAGCCAGCAGTCCCCATTCGGAGTTGTCGAATGGATGGTCTCCTTCACCAAGACCGGTGTCGATCAGACAGGTGTGATCGCCCAGACTGACCACAAAGGACCCGACATTCATCCTGATGAGTCCCTTATCGGTGAGTTGGTCCCGGTAGGGCGTCCACTCCGAGGCATCGATCGATGGGAAGAAGTCGGAAGGTTGAAAGTGGATGTGCCCATCGGTGACCGAGGTAATCCTCGCATCACCGACCCGGATCGTGTGATCTGCCACGGTTCGGCTCCTTCAGGTTACTCTAGTCAGTGATAGATCGGAACCACGTCGCTCCCGAGCGCTTCAAGCTGATCCATCATCATCTCTGGAGGACAGGCGGGCCGAGCGACGAACTTGGTTGCGCCGGCGTCTATGTATTCGTCAATCAGTTCCCTCACACGGTCGGCTGTGCCGAAAGCGGAGAAACCATCGTAGTCCACATCGGTCCTTCGCCGTAGCATGTAGGGTTCCGCGATTCGACGGGCCTCCTCATAGGTGTCGGCGATACAGTAGCTGAAGAGCGCCCCGTAGTGATCGTCCTCTATCTCATTGCCGAATTCGGGGGCCATGGACTTGATCTGCGAAACGCCTTCGTCTACCTCTTCAGGAGTTGCCTGCGACACTAGCCAGCCATCACCGATTCTGGCAGTACGCCTGATGGCAAACTCGCTTCGTCCGCCAATCCAAATCGGGGGCAGTTCTGGCTGCACTGGCTTGGGCTGGATCGTAACGTTTCGTAGAGTGAAGTAGCGCCCTTCGAATGAGACATCGTCCTGGGACCACAGTAGCCTCATTACTTCGATGGCCTCGTCCGTCCTGCCTCCACGCTGGCGCTTGGGAACGCCGCAAGCCTCGTATTCTCGCTCGTCGCCGGTACCGAGTCCGACGGCCGGTAGTGACCGTCCGCCTGAAAGGTAGTCGAGCGTGGCGATCTCCTTTGCGAGGATCGTGGGATTCCGCAGCGGGAGCGCAATCACATTCGTTCCGAATTTGAGGTTTCTGGTCCGAGCCGCGATGAATGACAGCGCGATCATAGGCTCCATGTTGACTACTTCGGACACTATGCGATCGCTTAGCCAAAGGGAGTCCACACCGAGTCGCTCACACGAGTCAGTGTACTCCCACAGGTGCTCAGGATCCCCGGATGGAAACGGCCATCCACCGAAGCCAACGCCAATCTTGACTGACATACGTGCCTCCCGAGACTCGAACAGTCTCCCACTAGCGACCAAGTTCAGTCGCCCTTACCCCGCTAAAGAAACCTAGCCGGGCTGAATGAAGTAAGTTGATCTTCCTGACTGCCGTCAAGCATACCAGCGATGGCCTCACCTGTGGCGAGACTGAGAAGTATGCCATTTCTGAAATGACCTGAGGCCACGTAGACATTGTCGTAGTCTGGCAGAGGCCCTATGATCGGCACATCGTCGGCCGAACCCGGCCTGAGACCGGCAAGTCCCCAGTTGAGATCGGCGTCCCTCAGCGACGGGACGAGAGCCGCGCCCAATCCCAGGATGGAGTGGATGTTGCCAGCAGTCACTCTGGAGTCGAACCCTACTTCTTCAACAGTGGCTCCGACTATCATCGAGCCGTCGTTACGCGGCACGAGCAAACCCCATGAACCGTGAATCACGCTTCGAATTCCGCCCTGCCTGGGTTGTAGATTTAGATTGACGCCCCTGACGGGCTTCACCATAGGCTGCCCGGCGGCGCTCGGGCTGTGCTCTCCGTAAAGCCACGAATCCATCATTCCGGTCCAGGCGCCGGCCGCCAGTACAACGCTTCCAGCGTGGACCGGCCCCTCGCTTGTGTTCACACCAGTCACCTGTCCTTCGTCCATTAGAAGCCCTGTCACTTCAGTACCCTGCTTTATGACTGCGCCTTGTCGAACGGCTGCGTTCGCAAGCGCATCGGACAGGCGCTGGTTATTGACTCGGCACACGTCCGGCTCGTAGATAGCCCCTACCACAGTGGAATTGACATAGGGCTCCATCTGAAATACGTCGTCAGACTCGATCCACCTGGCGTCAGCTCCCAGCGCTGATAGTTGGCGGCGAAGTCCCTGGAGCGCGATCACGTCACTCTCGTCCAACGCAAGAATCAACTCGCCACACTCTTCAAGCTCGATGTCGATTCCCGCTTCATCCCTTAACCGGGGAGCCAGCTCATGGAACAGTTCGAGGCTTCTTCTGCTGAATCGGGCATAGTCGCCTTCACCCGGAGACGGCGTTAGAACACCCGAAGCGGCATTTGATGCTCCGCACCCGATAACGCCTTTCTCAATGAGCATGCAGGACATACCGCTGCGGGCAGCGAAGTAGGCGATTGCCGTACCTACAACTCCTCCTCCGACGACTGCGAGATCAGTTCCAACGTCCACTATTCAGCCTCTCCCAGTAGTACATCCGCCAGACGACTGAAGTCTTCGACCATTAGATCGGGCGTGTATTTGTCCGTGTCTTCGTACGGCAGCTTGTAGCGATTGACATAGGCCCCCCTGTATCCGCAAGCCCGCGCGCCCATGATGTCGAAAGAGTGAGCGGCAACCATCATCACCTCTGCTGGCTCGACGTCCATGAGTCGGGCAGCTGCACGATAGACTGCGGGATGAGGCTTGAATGCCCCCGCTTCCTCGACAGAGATAATCTTGTCGAATTCGAAGCCGATGCGGTTCCGGGCGAGGTGCAAGAGATAGTCAGGTTCTCCGTTAGACAGCGCCACCAGACGGTACGTTTTCGACAGCCGCCTGAGCCCTGTCAAGGAATCAGGGTACGGACTGAGGTCCTGCCAGACAGCCATGAACTCCTCGACCTGGCCCGGCCGGAACTCGACTCCGTTCGCTCGGAGCGCATAGGCTAGCGCACGCCTGCACGTCTCAAGATAACCGCTATGTCCAAGCATGACCAGCGTGTCCTGGTACTGCTCGATCCTCTGCCTGGCACGCCATTGTGGATAAAAATCAACGCCGGTCAGATCCGATCCAAGCTCCTTGAGAAAGCGATCGGTCGGCGCTACCAGGCTGCCCGTAAGGTCGAGAACTGTCCCGAAAATATCGAACGCAAGGGTAGTAACGCTCGGCAAGGGGCTTTCACTTTCAATTCTCACACCTAGACCTCATGTTATCTCCGCGCGCGGAATGCGTAGTAAACCCCGCCAGCTAAGGAACTACCAATTGCGGACCGGGTTATGCGCGCCATATTCGGAGGAGAGCGGAAGCCACCGTAGGCTACAAGCCTTTCGTTCCGCATTATAGCAATACAACAATGTGCCTCTCGACAGACGCAATCGATAGGAGCGCTAACGGATCGTCTGCAACATGAAACGGGCGAGTCTGAGACCCGCCCGTCAATGTCGCAAGTGTCTACCGAGGCTTCTGAATCGAGGACTTAAGAAGCCCTATGCGCCGCCGCGCCGTGCCTCTATTCAGACTCCATATTCTCAGTTATCGGACTGCGCCACTGCCACGCGCCCTACTCCTATTGCCTCTGCGGTAGCTATAACCTGATCCCGCTGACCCGGCGTTAGAGGCTTGGTGGGCAATCTGGGGTCGCCCACGTCGATGCCGAGCCTGTAGCTGAGCAGCGCCTTGATGACAGCGTGCATTCCAAACTCGCGCACCACCATTGTCAGTCTGGTCGCACGCCGTTGAGCTTTCTCAGCACGCGCCAGGTCTCCAGATCTGTAGGCCCGCCAGATTTCTACCCAGAGCTCCGGCGCAATGTTGGGAGGACCATCGACGCATCCGCTGGCCCCGATGGTCAGAGCAGGCAGCATCAGGGCGCTACTTCCTATGAGGCAGTCAAGCCCCATGTCCACCCAGTTGTATACATTGGTGAAATTGACCGAGGAGTGCTTGAGTCCCTTGAGCTGCGGCACGCCCTCCTGGATCTTCGCCATTAGCTCGGGAGTGATTTCGACGCCCGTAGACTGGGGCAGGTTGTACAGGAACAGGGGCACGTCAGCCGCAGCCGCAACAGTTCGGTAGTGCTCTACGATGCTATCGTCCGACTGTCTATAGAAGAACGGAGGAACACAGCAGATCGCCTCTACTCCAGCCGCGGCCGCGTTCTCTGCCATGCGCGCGGCCCTCAGCGTCGTCGGCGCTCCAACGTGCATGATGTTCTTGATCCTGCCCCGGTTCTGGTCCGCGGCGGCCCTGGCGATTGCCATGTTCTCGTCGTCGTCCAGCAGAACGCTCTCGCCCGTGCCGCCGGCCACCCAGAAACCGTGCACACCGGCCTGGATGTTGAACTCCATGACCTCCCTGAACGCCGCTTCGTTAAAGCGTCCATCGGTCCCCATTGGAGTCGCTATCGCTGGAAGTATGCCTTCGAATTCCGCCATCTGATGCCTCCATATAAGAGAGTGACTTGTCACGTCTGTCGTAGGGCCAATCGTATCTGAGGTCGGCAACTCATGGCTAGTGTTCGTAAAGACGATTGCCCCTGACTCAAACCACGCCGAAAGCAGATCGCTGAGGACCATGAAAGCAGGGCAAGAGAGGAGGTCGAGCGCGAGGCCCAACGGGCAGAAGCTAAAGCAAAAGCCCAAGACGAACCTGAGCCCGAGGAACCTCCCGAGCCCGGTCCTCCGCCCATCCGCGATGAACACGAGCGTTGGTCCCCTACTCCCAACATCCCGACGTCATTCAGGCTGGTAAAGTGCGGACACCCCAAGTGCAAGCTGCACGACGGACCCATCTACTACCCCGAGGATGACCGAAACAGCCCATACTACTTCGACGGTCGCGCCCTTGATCTATCCTGTATGGTCGGGTCGGCGATTAGTAGAGGTGACACACCACTCGATGGCCTGGCACCGGCTCGGTCTGCACTGGCGGAGTCTCGGCGCACGGCTCGAATCCAGACGGACAGCGAGGGTGGAAGTGACAACCCTCCGGCGGGCTCACTGGCGAGGGCACCTCTCCGATAAGGATGATCTCCTCACGTTCAATATCCGGATGCGAGGGCAATGCCGCTGACATAAGCGCCCGTGTATACGGATGCAGCGGGTTGTCGTACAGTTCTTCCGTCTCGGCCTCTTCGACGATCCGGCCAAGATACATGACACCTACCGTGTCGCACATGTACCGCACAGTGGCCAGATGGTGTGCAATCAGCAGGTACGTCAGGTTGTGCTCGTCCTGGAGATCCTCAAGCAGGTTCATGATCTGGGCACGAATCGAGACGTCGAGCGCTGAGACAGGCTCGTCCAAGATGATGAGCTTAGGATTGAGTGCGAGCGCCCTGGCGACGCCGATTCGCTGGCGCTGACCGCCAGAGAATTCGTGCGGGAAGAGGTTCGCCTGATATTGCTGTAGACCGACCTCTTCGAGGAGACCCCCGACTCGCGTCCTGATCTCGTTCTTGGTCATCGTGCTGTTGACCTCGAGTGGCTCGCCAATGATGCCGCCAACACGCATTCTGGGATTTAGCGATGCCCACGGGTCCTGGAAGACCGCCTGGACACTGGACTTGTAGTACCTTGTATCCTCCCGGTTAAGGGCAGTCGCGTCCATACCCTCAAAAAAGAACACGCCATCGGTAGGCTCTTCAAGCTGAAGAATCACCTTGGCAGTAGTAGATTTACCGCATCCTGATTCGCCCACGAGTCCGTATGTCTTGCCCTGCTCGATTTGAAAGCTGATCCCGTCCACAGCCTTGAGCATGGCTTTGTTACGAGCCAGGAATCCGGATCCCACAGGGAAATACTTCCTTAGACCTTGAACCTCAAGAAGCGCACCACTGGAGCCGTTTCCGCTAGTCATGAGTCACAACCTCTCAATCAGAATTAGTCGCCGGCGGCGCTAACAGCCGCGCCTTCGGATTCTCTCAGCCAGCACGCTGCATGCTGTCCCTCATCGACCGGGAAGTCGGGAGGGAACTCCTCCAAACACTTGTCGAAGCTGTACTGGCATCTCGGAGCGAACGAACATCCCTGAGGGAGGTCCCAAAGGGCCGGCGGCTGCCCCGGAATGGAGTAGAGACGCTGTTCGGTCTCTTCCATCCTGGGGACCGACCGAATAAGCGCCTCGGTGTACGGGTGTGAAGGATTGTTGAATATCTGACGGACATCTCCCTGTTCAACGATCTTGCCTGCGTACATCACAGCGACCCGATCACACATCTTCGCGACGATTCCAAAGTCGTGTGTGATGAAGATGATGCCGACGCCAGTGGACTCCTGAAGCTCGCGGAGCAGTCTCAGGTACTGCGCCTGAATGGTGGCGTCCAGGGATGTCGTCGGCTCATCGGCAATCAGGACGACAGGGTCGCAAGAGATGCCGATAGCACCTACAACCCGCTGGCGCATTCCACCCGAGAGCTGGTGAGGGTAGTCCTTGATCCTGATCTCTGGGGCCGGGATCCTCACCCTCCTCAACATGTCTATGACAGTGTCCTTTAGCGCTTCCCCGCCAAGTCCTTTGTGGATCTTCAGCGCCTCTCCGACCTGGTCTTCTATGTCGAAGACCGGGTTAAGTGCAGTCATGGGGTCCTGCAGCACCATGCCTATTCGACTGCCGCGGACCTTCTCCATCTCCCCCTCGTCGAGGGTCAGGATGTCCTCGCCCTCAAGTAGGACACGCCCGCCGACGATATGGCCAGGAGGAGACGGCACCAAGCGCATAATCGACAGGGAGGTAACGGACTTGCCCGAACCGGACTCGCCAACGATGCCAAGAGTCTCACCGCGCCTTAGCTGAAAGCTAAGGCCGTCAACCGCTTTCACAACGCCCCAGCGCGTTACGAAGTATGTTCGCAGGTTCTGAACGTCAAGAACCACCTCGCCAATACGGCTGTTGGAGGTCGTCATGTTGTTCTGCTCCTTCCGCTTATCCACACCGGCCAGCAGAGACTCGAAGCCTCACCGTCCATGTTCCAGAGTCCTACCAAATGACAAGTCAAGCCTCCGAAGAAGGAGGTTCCTGCAAGCTCGCCCAATATAGTCAATAAAGAGGCAAAACGCAACCCTCGCCGACCCTCGCCATGAGGTGTCATGATATGATTAGGGCTGCTGTTTAGTGAGCATATTTCTTCGAGAACCGGGAGCCATGAAGTGACATCTGCATCAGAAACCAACATGTCCGTTTTGTCGGTCTGTCCCAAATGTAGGCAAGAGATGAGGCGAGAGCATGACGGTGTAAGAGTCCCTCCAATGCCCAAGGTATTCTGGTTCTGCACGAATGTGGATTGCGATGATGGCCAAAACAACCGGCTGTACAGCGGGGGATAGGCCACCCATTTGAGACCTGCTGATGATCCTACCGTCGACTACAAGGCTATTGTGCAGAGGGGCTACGATCTATGCGCCTCCACCTACGATGAGTTTCGGAAAACCGATGTTCAATCTGAGTTGGATCTGCTGCTGGATCGGCTCGATGACGGCGCGAAGGTACTCGACATAGGCTGCGGTTCCGGGGCACCGGTCACGCAAGCACTGGCCAAGAGATTCGCCGTTACGGGAGTGGACATATCATCCGAAATGGTCCGCTTGGCGCAGACGAATGTACCGGAGGCTCGCTTCATTAACGCGGACATCACGGTGACGGAATTCTCCGAATCGTACTTCGACGCAGTTGTCGCCTTCTATTCCGTATTCCACATCCCAAGGGAAGAGCATCACGACCTGTTCCGTCGGATCCACAATTGGCTGAAGCCGGGTGGGTACATCCTGGGCACACTTAGTCATCACAGCGAATCAGCGTACACAGAGGACGACTTCTTTGGCGAGACCATGTATTGGAGCAACTACGGAATGACCGAATATGTCGAGATTCTAACCAGTCTTGGGTTCAGTATCCTGAAGTCTTCCGTTGTTGGCCACGGCTTCTCCGATGATCAGGAGGTGCGAACAGAGCGACACCCGTTTGTGTTCGCCCAGAAGCAACAGATGGCCCGTGGCGGGAGGGGGGCACAAATCTAGGGCCTAGGGCCACTTCCCCATAAAATTGACGTTTGGCGGCCTGGATAGTAGAATTCATATCAGTTGGCCGGTTCGGCACATTCGACTACATGCAGGGAGATTGGGTTTATGTTACGGGAAGCACCGGTTCCGCTGACGATCAGCATAGACAAAGATGCCGCCGAACACGTGCGGGTCTTTGCGCAGCAGTCAGGCTTGCCTGACTCACATCTGCGCGTGGCGGTCAAGGGAGGCGGCTGCGCGGGAATGACCTACGTCCTCGATCTGGTGGACTCCCCGAAGGAGGACGATAAAGTCATTGAGGAACACGATATGAAACTCTATGTGGACCGCAAGTCTTATATTTTCCTCGCCGGAACGATACTCGAGTTCTCAGGCGGACTCAATGGCAAGGGTTTCGTTTTCAACAACCCGAACGCTAAGACCACCTGCGGTTGCGGGACTTCGTTCAGCGTCTAGACATCTCTCAATCAGTCCTCGTAGAGGAAGTTAGATCCAACGCGCCGCGTCCCTCGAAACGCGGCGCTTCTCTTTTGGGAGGCGATGCCGATGGCTACCCAGATTTCAACACTGTCCACGCTGACGTCCGCTCTAACGGAGAAGGCGGTCGCCTTCGATGTTTCCGACTTTGGCAGGCTGAGGGTGAGTGGAGAAGACGCGATCGACCTACTTGATCGGCTTTCCACGAACGACTTTGAACTGCTTGAAGTAGGAACCGGGATCGGCACCGTCCTGACAACAAGCAAGGGCCGCATAATTGATCTGCTCCGCATCCTTCGCCTAGACGATGATCTTCTAATGATTACGAGTCCCGGTACTGAGCAGCGGGTAGTGGATTGGATGGAATTCTACACATTCGCCGAGGACATCAACGTCGATGTCGTCACCGGATCGACTACCCAGTGGCTCATCGTCGGCGAACCAGCGGCAAATGCCATCGCCCAGACAGGATACGATGCGAGCGGTCTCGACAACCACCTGAGTCACCGGGCTGTTAACGGAGATTCGACGATCGTTCGTTCCAATTTCGGAAACCTCACTGCGTATGAGTTGATAGTCTCATCGGCCGCGGGGAAACCTTCGTTCGCATTGGAAACACTCGACCCTTCCGATCTGGTCAGGTTGCGCGTTGAACAGGGGGTTCCCGCACATCCGAACGAGATGAATGAAGATCATAACCCTCTCGAATCCCTACTGAAGCCCCACATCAATTTCAATAAGGGATGCTATATCGGCCAGGAAGTAGTTGCTCGCCTCAACACTTATGACCGGGTCCAGCGCTACCTATGCCAACTAATTGTGGAGGACGGATCCGCCATAGACGCCGGTGCGGCAGTGGTCGTGGATGGCAGTGAGGTGGGCGAAGTGACGACGGCAATCCCGGGCCTGGCGCTAGCGTACCTGCGCAAGCGATTCTACAAGGACGGGCTTAAAGTGGAGGTACGCACGGGCGACCGGTCTACGAAGGCTACGGTGCGGGACATCAGACCACCGGAGTACAACGACTAGGACTCGTTAGCCTTAAGGGTCACCCCGCCATCGACGAGAATCACCTGCCCCCGAATCATCTCAGCGCCGGGCGAACAGAGGAACGCGACAGTCTTGGCAATATCCTGGGCAGTTACCATCCTACCCGCAGGCGTGTTTTGGCCCGACTTAAGCATCTGCTCTCGGTTCGGAAAGTGGTCGAGCGCCCCGGTATCGACGTATCCTCCGGACACCGCATTGACTGATATGCCTAGAGGAGCAAGCTCCACGGCGAGATAGCGTGTCACTGCCTCAAGAGCGGCCTTGGAAACACCTACCGAGAAGTAGAACGGCAGCACCTGCCTTGACCCCTCGCTGGTAATGTTGACAATGTGCCCACCGTCAGGCATCAGTTTGGCCGCCCTCTTGGCACACATCCAAGCTGCCCTGGCGTTGACGTTTAGAGTCCAGTCCCAGTGTCGAGCTTCCAGCTCAAGGGCCGGACGCTGGACGCCGGTTGCGGCGTTGTTCACCAAAATGTCGAGTCGCCCGAACTCGGACTCAATGGCATCAAACAGGTCGTCGATCTTGTCTTCGTCGCCTAGGTGTGCCCTAACCCTGAGACAACGGACGCCGTGCGATTCGATTTCTTCCACAGTTTCTGAGGCGGCGCGGTGGTTTCTGAGGTAGTTGAAAGCGATGTCTGCGCCTCGACTGGCGAACTCAAGCGCGATCGCTCTGCCGATTCCGCGAGAGCCTCCGGTGACCAGCACGACCTTGCCATCGAGTTTCACGAAGACGTGCTCAGATCGCCATCCCGCCGTCGACGCTGACGATCTGGCCTGTCATATACTTGGCTTTCTGGCTGGCGATAAAGGCGACTAGATGGGCCACATCGTCGACTTCTCCGAAGTGTCCCTGGGGAATCCACGTCATGATCCGATCCTTCGTTGCCTGCGGGAGCACGTCCACGGTGTCGGTGCTGATGTAGCCGGGCGTGACCGTGTTGACGGTGATGCCGCGCGTAGCGACTTCCTTGGCAAGTGCCTTGGTAAAGCCGATCATGCCGGCTTTAGAAGCCGAGTAGTTCACCTGCCCTATGTTGCCCCTGATCCCAACGACCGAGCCGATATTAATGATGCGGCCCCATCTTTGACGAATCATCTGCCGCACCACGGCTCTGGTGCAGTAGAACATTCCATTCAGGTTGGTAGCTATGACACTGTCCCAAGCCGCGTCACTCATCCGTACAAGCAAGCTGTCGCTGATTATGCCTGCGTTGTTGACCAGGATGTCAATCTGGCCGAAACGCTCGCTGACCTCGTCGATCATGATCGAGACCTGATCCAGGTTACTGACATCAGCCTGCACGGCAAACGCCTCTACACCCAATTCATGGAGGCCCTGCACTGTCAGATCAGCCTCATCAGGAGAGCTGTTGTAGTTAACGGCGACGCTTACGCCCTGCTCCCCAAGACGGAGCGCGACGGCTCTTCCTATACCCTTTGACGCTCCGGTTACTAGTGCGAAGCGCCCATTGATGTCAGACTTGGCCAAGGTTCCTCCCGCGACCTACTCGATCAGTCGTCCAGCCCAGAGTCAATTAGCTCAAGCCTTTCATTCATGCGAGAGACGAAGCCGGACTCGACGGCCAGTTTGGCCGTTCCGAGAGCGCGCTCCACAGCGTCGGCACGGGCGGCCCCGTGACCGACCACGCTCACACCGTTGACGCCAAGCAAGGGCCCGCCACCGCGACTTTCAACAACATTGCTCATGTCATAGAGATCTTTCAGAAGCATGTCGAGATCTGCTGCAGGCAGCTTGCCGTCCAACCTGGAGCGGAGGTGGATCCCCAACTGCTGGCCCAACCCTTCGGTAAGTTTCATGACGATGTTGCCCACAAACCCATCGCAAACGACGACTTCCGCCGTGCCCTTGGGGACCTCGTTAGCCTCGATGTTGCCGATAAAATTCAGTCCACTACTCTCGAACAGTTCGGTCGTCTCTCTAACTTGCCTGTTGCCTTTTCCGGCCTCGGCTCCGACGCTTAGAAGGGCAACTCTAGGATCGTCCACTCCAAAGAAAGTCCGAGCGAATACGTCCCCTATGGCACCGAAGCTAAGCAACTGGCGCGGCCTGCAGTCGACGTTAGTACCAAGATCGACTATGCACGTGTTAGGGGCAACGCCAACTACAGGGCCTCCCAGGGCTGGCCTCTCCACCCCTGCTACGAGGCCGAGCACAACCGCGCTGGCAGCCATCGCAGCACCTGTTGAACCCATCGTGACACACGCATCTGCATGACCCTGCTTAACCATGCCCGTCGAGACGAGGATCGAAGCGCGGGGCTTCTGTCTGAGTGCAAGCGCAGGCGATTCGCCTTCTGTGATAACTCCATCACTGGGCACGATACCGATCGGCAGCCTCGAAGCGTCATATCCCTCGAGTTCCCGTGCCAAGACAGTTGGATCGCCAACGAGCATGACTTGGCCCTGTCCTGCGGCCGCGAATTGCACCGCGCCCTTAACGACGTCGGAAGGGGCGTTGTCCCCACCCATAGCATCCAGCGCTATTCGGACGGGTTTGACTTCAGAGCTCAATGTTATCGCTTCTCCATTACCTTGGGGCTTTACTCAGTAGCGACCGTAACCTCTGTCTGACCAGAGATTGCGACCTCTCCGTCATCTGTAACAATTGAAACTGAGCAGACAATGCGACTGAAATCACCGACAGGCGCGACTCTCCGCACACTACCCTGTGCGGTAATTGTCTGGCCAGGTTTGACCGGCGAGCGGAACCTCATTTTCATCTTCCCGGTCCTGTTCCATTGCACCCCGAACGCGCCGGTCATGACTTCGGAGATCATCGCTGCGACCATCATGCCATGGGCGATTGTTCCGCCGAACTGAGTGCTCGCCGCGAACTCATGATCCAAGTGTATCGGATTGAAGTCTCCAGCCGCATTGGCGTACTGCTCAATCCGAGTTTGATCCACCAGCTTCGCTACTTGGGGAAGGCTGTCCCCTTTTTGTATCATCGATCAGCCTCGCGTGGACCGAGTTCGGCTGGGATCATTATCGTACTCTTCCCAGTCATAACGTCGGCGAGTCGGCTATCGGTTACTTGACAGTCGATTACCAAGAAGCGCCAGCCACTTCGTACTGAGTTCTGTGACAGAGTCGCAACGCACTCGAGAGAGTGCCCGACTGACACGGCGGACATGAACTCGAACTCCTGGCCTGCGTGTAGCGTACCGCCAGGGATCCGAAGATCCTGTACCACCCCTCGAATGCTAAGAGCTGCCACAGCCATCGCGGGAACGAGTTGCTCGCCGGTCTCATTCATCAACGCCGGAGTCTCGTCCTGAACTGCAGCCAGATATTCCGAGACCATTCTCTCATCAACTTGATAAGAGTGCCTCGAAATCTCCTGTCCAGGCTCCAGTTCCGCGTAGTCAGAAAGCATACTTCTCCCGACCGTCGTCAATCCAAAATTCGCCACGATTATAGAGAGAAGAAGTAGTCAAAGCAAAGCGTCCAGAGTCACTCAGAGAGGTTGGTCGCGCCACGCTGCATCTGTGCTTCTTCCAGTAGTCGCTCCAGAACAACGTAAGAAGCTTCCTCCGAGTAGTTCAGCTGACATACGCCCAACACTCGGTAAAGTACTCCGGTCGACACGCGCGCCAAGGCAGACTCCCCTAGAGGAGGTAACTTGACTCCCAGGGCCTGTGCGACGAAGCCACCAGCGAGCATTCCATTCGGTGTGAGGTAGCAACGCAGGATTTCACGGTCCTGGTAGCTGAGCACGAGACCCCGCTCGTCCTGTGCAAGCGTCATTCTCAAGTGCGCTCTGGGCTGCTCAATCAGCCCATCGCCGAACTCGGACACCCAAACGTCCCGGCTTGTCAATGTGCTGCCCCTCCCCGGATTATGAATACGTCGAATAATTATAGACCATGAAGGGATTGCCGATTCAGATCGTTCCCTTGCGCCACCGCTACCACGTCAATAGAATACCCGGAAGGACTGGAAGGGATTAACGTTGCGAACACCGTAGGCTGCCCCATTCACGCTGTGCAGGGGGCGGTCACGGCAAGTTGAGTTGATTCAACTGGGACGCGGGCCGCATTCATAGGCACCCAAATGATGACACAATAAAGAGGATGTGCGCGAGAATGACAACTATTTTTGAAGAGCTTGGCGTAAGACCTGTTATCAACGCGCAGGGCAATCGCACCCTGTTGGGAGGAGGTACGCCATCGCCCGAAATCAGAGCGCTTATGGATGCCGCCGAGGACTACTACGTCAATATGAGCGAGCTGATGGACGCCGTAGGAGTACGCATCGCCGATATGCTCGACGTCGATGCCGCGCTCGTAACGTCCGGTTGCTCGGCTGCATTGGCGTATGCGGCAGCGGCGTGTATGACCGGGGACGACGTGGACAGGATCGAGCGGATTCCTGACACTCAGGACATGCCCAACGAGATCATCATCCAGCGCCAGCTCAGAGTCAAGTACGATCGGTGCATGACAATACCTGGAGGCCGGCTGGTCGAGATCGGCAGCGATGAACAGACTACGGTAGAGGATCTCGAGGCGGCGATCGGTTCTCAGACAGCAGCGATACACTATCTTGCCCCCGGCGACAGAAGTCCCGGCGCCCTTTCTCTTGAGACCGTCATCGAAGTCGGCCACGCGAACAGCATCCCGATCATCGTCGACGCAGCCGGACAGGTATATCCGACCGACCTTCTGAGCAGGTACGTGAAAATGGGCGCTGATCTGGTGGCCTATGGAGCCAAGTACTTCGGCTCGGTCAATTCGAGCGGCCTACTGACCGGGACCGGAGAGCTGGTCAACATAGCTCGCTCCCACAGCTTTGTCGGATTCGAGGCGTCGCCGGTACGGTCTTTCGGACGACCTATGAAGGTCGACCGCCAAGAAGTAGTGGCGGTATTCGGCGCGTTGCGAGCGTGGCTGACCATGAACCATGAGGACAGGTTTGCCGCATACGAGGCAAGGGTCTCAACCTTGAGATCTGGTCTAACAGGAATTAGCGGCGTCTCGCTAGAATACCTTGCTGACGATGGCCCGGTCGAGGGCCTGACGGTAGTCGTCGATCCAGACACGGTGGGCATGACCGGCGCCGAAGTGGTTGAAGAGCTTCGCGGAGGCAACCCGAGCATCTGGGTCCGGGAGTTCGATTCAGGCGACAGGTTCGCCATCAGACTTCTTACCCTTAGCGAAGGCGCAGAAGAGATCATCATCGACCGGCTGCGACAGATTCTGGGGTAGTCGCCACTCGTCATGATCTCCATTGAGCTCATCCGCAAGGATACCAACGCCGTGCGCGAGGCGATGCGCAAGCGTGATTACGACCCCGGTGCAATCGACCGAATTGTCGAGCTTGACGCAGGCCGGAGGTCGTCAATCGTGCAGATTGATGAGTTGCGGGCCAGGCGCAACGAGGTCAGCCAGCAGATGGGCCGTTCCCGAGAGCGTCCGCCCGAGATCATTGAAGAAATGCGGCAGGTCGGCCGTCGCATCAGGGAGCTCGAAGAACACCAGCGCGCGATAGACGCGGGCATGGACGCGCTGCTGTTAGCGGTCCCGAACATACCTGACGAGAGCGCTCCAATTGGCAAGGACGACTCGTCCAACATCGAAGTCAAGCGCGTCGGGGACCTGCCGACTTTCGACTTCCAGCCCGAGGCGCACTGGGACATCGTAGAACGGCTCGGCATTGCCGACTTCGAGCGTGGCGTACGCCTGGCAGGATCGCGCTTCTTTGTCCTCAAGGGGCTGGGAGCCAAACTTCAGAGAGCCGTAATCTCGTTCATGATCGACATGCACGTCGAACAGCATGGCTTCACAGAAGTCTACCTGCCTTACATGATCAACAGCGCCACTGCTCTCGCGAGCGGCCACCTTCCCGGGTTCCGGGAGGAGATGTACCACGACGAAGAGGACGACCTATGGATGCTCCCAACGGCTGAGGCCGCTATCACCAGCCTGCACAGAGATGAGATCCTGTCAGCTGACGACTTGCCGTTGTACTACGTCGCACACACCCCTTGCTGGAGGCGGGAGAAAGCGTCAGCAGGTAGGGACACGCGCGGCATTATGCGCGTTCACCAGTTTGACAAGGTGGAGATGTTTAAGTTCGTCGAGCCTGATAGATCCAGCGAAGAGCTGGAGTCGCTGACGGCTGCCGCAGAAGATGTAGCCAAAGCACTGGAGATCCCGTATCGGCTCCTCGAACTCGCCACCGGAGACTTGGCATCCCCTGCGGTCAAGGGGTTCGACGTCGAGATGTGGGCCCCAGGAGCCGATCGCTGGCTGGAGGTCAGCTCCTGTTCGAACTGCACCGACTATCAGGCGCGCAGGGGTCGCATACGTTACAGGCCAGAGCGAGGTGCGAGGCCGCGGCTGGTTCACACGCTTAACGGGTCCGGATTAGCGCTCCCCAGAGTAATGATCTCGATTCTGGAGAACTACCAGCTGGAAGACGGCTCGGTGGCAATCCCTAAGGCGCTGAGGCCTTACACGGGGTTCGACCGGATTGGGTGATGGGGCCTGGAGTGGAAACTGGGCCGGTTAGCTGCTAACAACCACCGGGTCGTCGAACTCCTCCCTGAGCATACGCTTCAGGACCTTGCCCATCGGGTTCCGTGGGAGCTCGTCCACCACGACTACCGACTCCGGCTTCTTGAAACTCGCGAGTCTCTGCCGACAGTACTCGATTACGTCGCCCTCGTCGACGCTGTGGCCGCTCTTGGCAACCACCACAGCTCGCACACGCTCGCCCCAGTCGATGTCCTCAACACCGATTATTGCTGCTTCCTCGATGTCAGGATGGGAGTGGAGCACCTGCTCGACCTCTTCTGGAGATATCATCTCTCCGCCACGCTTGATGAAGTCCCTGGCTCGGCCTGCAAGGAAAATATAGCCATCCTCGTCCCAGTAGCCTAGGTCGCCGGTATAGAGCCATCCGTCCTTGATGGTCTCCTCAGTGCTTGACTGCTGATGCCAGTACCCTTTCATTAGTCTCTGGCCCCGCGCGACGATCTCACCAGTCTCCCCGATCACGACATCTCCCGCATGTTCGTTCACGATGCGGACTTCGACGTCCTCCAACGGCTTGCCTATGGAGCCCAGCCGCTTGAGCTTACGCTCTACCTCTTCGGGCGAGCCGTCAAGAACGTGGTCGTCAGGTGGCAGCATAGTGATCGTAGCGGCAGTCTCGGTCTGTCCGAAGGCATTGATGAACTGGACACCTGGGAACTCGACAATGGCCCGCTTGATTACCTCAACCGGCATGGGCGCGGCACCATAAGTTATAACGCTCAGACTGCTTAGATCGCGCTGGGCAAACTCTTCATTGTCCATGACCATCTTCAGCATGGTCGGCACCATCATGGCGCGATCTACTCGCTCGTTTTCGACGAGCTCCATCCACTGACTGGCTTCGAACTGCCGCTGAATTATCAGCGTCCTTCCACCATAGACGGCGCTGATCATCGCTTGCATCCCCGCGATGTGGTACAGCGGCACCGTCAGTATGTTCCGTTCGGCGAATTCGGGGTCGGCGGGTGTGACATGGCTAAGGATGTACGACGCGAAGCTGTTATGGGTGAGCATCACACCCTTCGGGTAGCTCGTAGTCCCCGAGGTGAATAGCAGGACAGCAAGGTCGTCCTCGGCCGTGGCGGGCCACATGTCTTCGTCGTCAGCATCGTCAATGAGATCGGAGTAAAAGAGCCAGCCGTCCCTGGGCTCATCCAGCGTGACGAAGTGCTCAACACTGTCGAGGTCATCGGAGATCGAATCGATGAGGTCGACGTACCTCGACCCGGCGATCAACACCTTGGGGCCGGAGTCCCTGATCATGAAGGATATTTCCTCGGCACGCGCACGGAAATTCAGAGGTACGAAGACTCCGTCCATTCTCGCTGCGGCGAAGCAGGTCTCGACGACCGCGTCTGTGTTTACCTGTACAATCGCGATCCGGTCACCCGAGCCAACTCCTAAAGAAACGAGCGCATTAGCCAGGCGAGTCACCCTCGACTGTAGTTCGCCAAAACTCGTGCGTTTTCCCTCAAAAACTAGGGCTGTGCGATCCGGAACGATCGCGGTGGAGATCCCAAGAAACTCCGATACATTCATCGTCGTCCAATTCCCCTTTTAACGATTCCGCCAAGGCCGGCGTCTGGTTTGGGCCGGGAGAAGGCGGGGGCAAAATTATGACCCCAGAAAGCCGCATTAAAGATTACCACCATTGATTAGCGAATTCTACTTGCTGCCTGACTGCTGCTTCCTCAGTCTTTTTGCCAGGCGAAGTTCCAATTCCAGACCGCGTTGCAAGTCGGAATCCATGCCTTCCTGCACTGCCCTCTTGATGGCGACAATCGGCTGCTGAGGAGTACGCGCCAGTTGCTCGGCAGCACCGAACGCCGTTGCTGCCAGCGAATCGCGGGCTACGACATTGTGGACGAGTCCTGTCTCCAGTGCTCTCAGGGCCGTCACCCCCTCATTGGCGAGGAGCATCTTCATAGCTGCGCTCATTCCGATCGTCCTGGGCAATGTCTGGCTTCCCCCAGCAGCGGGAACCATCCCAAGCGCTGCCTCGGGCATTCGGAACACGGAGTTGTCGGCGGCGATTCGGATGTCGCAGAGACAGGCGATTTCGACGCCAGAACCGATGACATACCCGTGGAGGGCAGCCAGCAGCGGCTTGTGAATAGTCAGGAACAGCCCCCATAGGTCGCGCTCCCAACGCACCTGTCGAGCGATCGTTTGTGATGGTGCTGTGCCGAATTCGGTCAGATCGGCACCGGCGCAGAATCCGCGGTCGCCCGCGCCAGTAATCAGGATGGACCGTATGCCAGGGTCATCACGCACCGATTCCAGCGCGTAGTAGAGTTCGTCCCGCATCTGTACGTTGAAGGCGTTGATAGCAGACGGCCGGTTTAGAGTGACAGTCGCAACGGTTCCGGACTTGTCGAGCAGAACTGTAGGATCGTCTGACATGCCGATACGCTGCTAGTTGCCCCTGTAGTCCGGCGCGCGTCGTTCCAGAAACGACGATATGCCCTCACGTCTGTCACGCGTGGACTGAAGCAGGAAGCTGAGGTCTGCTTCCAGTCTGAGGCCGTGCGCGAGGGGACCGTCAGAACCATTAAGCACAGCCTCCTTAACGTAGCGGAGGGCAGTAGGTCCGTGGGATGCGACAGTTTCCGCTAACTCACTCACTCGACGGGCGGCGTCAGCTGGATCGAGGGCCTCGTTGACCAGGCCAATCTCCTGCGCCTCATTCGCGTCGAGCGTTCTGCCGGTCAGCAGCAGCTCCAGCGCCCTCGGCCGACCGACTAACCGAGGCAGGCGCTGCGTTCCACCATCCCACGGCATGTTGCGAGAGTGAACTTGGCACATAGCGAACTTCGCTGTCGAGTCGGCTACGCGCAAGTCGCAGGCCAGCGCCAGTTCGAGTCCTTGGTCGTGCGCACGTCCTTTTATGAAACAGACAACGGGCTTCTCGATTTCAGCAATCGCCTGTGCCACTCTGAGTTCCATCAGTCGCGACTCGTCCGTAGCCACTATGGAGAGCGCTTCTGGATCAGTTCCCATGCAAAAGTCAGTACCATCTGCATCTACCACAACGACCCACACATCGTCACGCTGTCTGACTTCTCGGGCGAAATCCGCCAACTTGTATGCAAGCTTGAAGTCGATCAGGTTTCCAACCTCAGGCCGTGAAAGCGTGATCCTGGCGACTCTGCCGGACAATGCAAGCGAGGCTGTCATCGAGTTCCCCGGAACACACTCATCTGAGCTGGACTGTAACCTGTCGAGAGTCACCAAAGCCGGTGCTCTCTGTCGTCACTCCGGGATGGTCGGACAAAGCAAGATGCACGATTCGGCGTTCGTTGGGCGGCATCGGCTCCAGGGTAATCGACCTTCCGGTGTCAGATACGCGACGGGCGACACGACGGGCCATGTTCTCCAGCGATTGATGGCGACGCTGCTGGTAGCCTTCGACATCAATCATCAGGTTGACCCGGTCGTCAAGTTTGTGGCTGACGATGTACCTGACTAGGAACTGGAATGTATTGAGCGTTTCGCCTTTGCGTCCTATGAGCAGGCCTGCATCGTCCCCTTCGATTTCGAAGATTGGGCCATCCAGATCTTCGTTGTGTAGCTGCTTGAGGGTCAGAACAACATCCGCGTCGAGCAGGTCGATAAGTGACTCGATCACTTCAGAAGCAACCATTACGCTGTCGGGGGCCGACTCGATCGCCGCCACCCTGACCACCGCAGGCTCAGAGCCTATCCCGAGAATTCCAGACTTGCCTCGGCTAACGACGTCTATTTCTACGTCGCTGCGGTCTGCGTCTAGTTCCTTTAGAGCTAGCTCGATTGCTTCTTCTACCGTTCTGGCCGATATCTCTATCTCCTTCATCGGTTGTCTCCTCGACAGTTGGAACTAGCGCGGACGCCGACTGCGCCGAGACTGCGGCGGACTCATCGGACTGACCGCGCCCAAACTTGAACAGGTTTATGATGGGGTCCCAGCCGGTAACGAAGCCCTGAATTACCAGGCCGACAACGTTCGACACTACCCAGTACAGCGCCAGGCCACTCGGGAAATTCAGGGTGAAGAACCCGAACATGGCCGGCATCATCCACAGCATCATTCTGTTAGTAGATGCCTGGCGCTCATCTGCGCTAGGCATTGTGGTCATCTTCTGCATGACCCACATCGAAACACCAACGAGAACCGGCATGACGAACGGAGTCGGGTCGGGTCGCGCAAGGTCCAACCACAGGAAACTGCTGTCGATGGGAATTACACCATGCACCTGTGGAATCCATTCGTACAGATGTCGCGAAAGACCTACAAGACTCTCCGGATTGGAAGGAACAGTTTGAATGATCGACTGGTACAGCCCTATCCAGATCGGGAACTGAATGAACATCGGACCTAGGCAGCCCAATGGATTGACGCCGCGGTCTCGATAGAGCTTCATCGTCTCCTGGGACGCTCGCTGCCGGTCTCCCTTGTGCTTGTCCTGGATCTCCTTCATGAGAGGTTGGAGCGCGCTCATGGACTTGATTTGGCGACTCTGTTTGACCGTAAGGGGCACCATCACCAACCTGACTATTAGCGTGAAGGCGATAATTGCGATCCCGAAATCGGAAAAAAGGAAGTAGTAAAGCAGAACCAGCCCGTTGATCATCGGTTGGATGATCGCAAAGTTCCATGCTTCTACGAGTGGTTGGAGAAATTCCAATGGCTGTCCCTAATTAGCACTTCTTCGGCCTACCGCTGGGGTGCGGATCATCGGCGTTGGTGACGAAGACCCACTCTTCGTCAGGATTGCCATTTCCCTTGATACGGAGTGCCCCGATAGTACTGTCTGTCGCTCCAAAGTATATCAGGTCACCATCCCCCTCAAGTGAGGTACGCACATCCTCGCCTATGCGACACGCAGCTAGAAAGCTGCCATTAGGTTCAAGAAGCGCGATGCGGGAGTCCCCGCCGTCGGCGACCGGAACGGCTAACATGCCGTTGATAGTCACCGGACTGCCGACGATCTGTCCGCCCTCGGTGTCGAACACCCAAGTCAGGTCGCCGGTTGTCGCGTCAATCGCGTACAGGGCACCATCGAGAGACGGGGCGTAAACTACGTCATCCAAAACTAGGGGCTTGGCCCAATACCAGCCCGAGGCGCCATCGAAACGCCATACAAGATCGCCTGTCTTCATGTTCAGTGCATACAGGGTGCTGTCGAAACCACCGAAGATTACAAGCCCGCCAGCGACAGCAAGGCCAGAGCCTACCGCCCCACCAGAGGTGAATCGCCACATCTCCGCGCCGTCTTCCAGACTGACAGCGTACACATTGTGGTCGAGGGACCCGACGTACACGACGCCGTCATGCACGGTCGGAGACGACCAGATCGGGCCGTCGGTCTGGTACGTCCAGTCAGGGTCGTTTGTGGTCATGTCTATTGCGTAGAGCGCGCCATTCGATCCGTCCGACGAAGATACGCTACCTGAGCCGACGAGAACGTGATCGCCGTAGACGGTTGGGCCACCGACAATTCTGCCGGACAGAGGCTCCTGCCACATCAGGTCGCCATCGTTCTTGTCATAGGCATAGAGGCTGCCGTCGTATCCGCCAACGAAGACCGTGCTGTCCGTGACTGCCGGACGCCCATAAACGGCCCGATCGGAGTCTTCCAAAGTGGGCAGCTGCCGCCTCCAGGTCAGATCCCCTGTCTCCTTCTGTACAGCGAGTATCTCCCCCTCCATTGTTCCGATGAAGAGGTTGTCACCGGAGACGTTTCCAGCAGACCAGCCCTGCGGTGTCGCGATCCGAGAGCACCCAACCAGCACAATACATAAGCATAGCGCCAGGATGTAGCACACCCGTCTAGGACGCGGCCCCCATTCTGTTACGAACCTTGTTACTTCACTCATTGGAGCGACACCATCGTCCGTGCTGTCCGCAGTCTTGCATAGTCCAAATCAGGGAACGGGATCATAGCCGCTGGAGCCTAGCGGTCGGCACCGACCCAGTCTTCTAACCGCCAGCCAGCAGCCATTGGCCAGACCGTGCTTGCTTATAGCATCGTGTGCATACTCTGAACAGGAAGGCAAATGCCTGCACACCGAGGGCAAGTAGGGCGATACTGCCTGTTGATATAGGCGAATTGCCTGAAGGGCAAACTTCTGAATCACTTGCCTTGCCGTTCGCTGTTTCCATTGCTTAGGTGCGCCCGAAGTAGCAACCTGCCGAGAGAAGCTTTCAACGCATGGTAGTCGGCACTTCGCGCACGTTGACGAGCTATAAGCACCAAGTCCCAACCACACTTGACGTCGGTCTGAGAGACTGCTGATTTGAGCCGACGCCGGGTTCTGTTGCGTTCGACCGCGTTTCCGAGTCGCTTGCTCACAGTAAAGCCGAACCGTGAGACCTGTGTGTGGTTCGGCCGAGCGTTAAGAACCAGTACGGCATCAGCCCAACTCCTTCCTCCCCGCCTGACAGACGCAAAGTCGGAAGTCTTCCTCAACCTGTTAAGCCGATTTAGCGTCACTCGCTCCGCCAGCTAAGTTTACGCCCGCCCGGCCGCGCGGTTGAGGGGAGTGTGGATGGTGCCAGTATCCGCTCGACTACGATCAGACCGTCAACTTGTGACGGCCCTTGAACGTTCTCCTCTTGAGAACATTTCGGCCGGGCTTGGTGCTCATTCTCGCTCTGAAACCATGCACTCGGGCACGGCGTCTGTTTCGCGGTTGATAGGTTCGTTTTGGCATATTTAAGCAACCTTAAGTTGATCGAATTATAGTGACTGGCAGAAATGAGTGTCAATTTAGGGCCGTCGATTAAGATGGCAGAGAGGAGGACGGGGGAGAATTAAATGACAGGTTTGAGACCTGCCCCAAGCCTCAATGTTCAACCTAAGTTGTGGGTAGATGTGCTGTATCTCCAGTCCGGTGCCGCCAGATCGGGATTCGAGCGGCCATGTCCCTGACACAGTTTACCAGAGATACTGACTCCGGCTTCTGCAGGAACGCTGGACCGACGTGAAGCGTCGCCGGATCGTTAATGTCCATGAACGGACCGTGGTACGGCGAGTGGGGCTCGAAAGTACTGACGTGTATCGCGAATGGCCCGTCTCTGTTGGACTCTATTGATTCTGTCGATCGGTCACCGAGGAACGAATCCAACTGATGCCCTTCCGGCACATCATGATGAAGACGATGTTTGGGTTGTCCGGCATATAACATTTCCCTGCTTCGGAGTCCTGAGCAATTACTCCCTTGGCAATTGGCCTCGCAAGAAAACCTTGAGTAGCGCCTCGTTGGCAGCGCTGGTCAGCCTGCGGTTGATCTGACCATCCTTGCCAATAAAAAATGTCGTAGGCAGCGAACGGACCTCGTAGGCCCGTACAATTTCGTTGGTCTGGTCCAGTCCGACTGGATACGTAACCCCGGCCTCCTCAGCGAAACCCTGCGCGTCCTCTAGCGTGTCCGACATCGCTACACCCACGAATACCACGTCTTTGTCTCGGTACTCATTCCACATGGTTTCGAAGAACGGCATTTCCCACCTGCATGGCGGGCACCACGACGCCCAGAAGTTCAAGACAACAACCTGGCCTTCCAATTCGGACAGCCTAAGCATGTCGCCATCGAACGTTTCAATCTCAAAGTCCGGTGCAGCCTTGGACTCTGTCTGCGCTCGGCTCTTGATGACCCTTGGTGTCGGAGCCGGAGTCGCCGTCACCGTCGGCACGGGTGGAGTCGTGGGCTCAGGAGTTGGGGGTGGTGGCACAGGCGTCGGTTCGGGAGTGACCGTAGGCAACTCTGGTACAGCCGACGGTGTCGACGTCAATGAATCTGGGACAGGCGACTGAGAGCAGGCAACCGTAAGACACATGACCAAAAGCACAAGGACAGCTAAAGGCGTTTTCATCGTACACTCACTCTTGAGCCGGACCAACATATCGAGATTATAGCGGAATCCTGGATTCGTGCGACCGGCATGGGACCATACAGCCAGCGCTTGACCGAAAGAAAGCACGGCACTATTATCTAACCAACTCACCAGTCCGCCACAGTCGGTCACCTTTGCGTGTCACCAGTAGCCTACGAAAGCCGCACATCTCTGCTCAGGTGGAATGACTACCTGACCGGTAGGACATGCACGCTAAAGATCGCCGACTCAGACGCTGCATCCCCAGTAAGCGCCCTGGCGGCGAAGTATCTGACCAGCGTTGATCCTATTTCCCTGGCCGATAATGGCATGATCCTTCCTGAGTCTGTCGCCTCTCTATTGGACATCCAGGACGTGGTCCACTCGATCACTGACGACGGCAGACTATCCACAATAGTGCCGGGAACCGTTTTTAGATCTGGCGCCCGCGAGTTATCACCGCAGGACGTCCTTCCGACTACATCTGCCAGAGTTCGGGATTCCGAGGTTGACCTAATCGACCTGACGATAGACCGCAGTGAGACAGGCTACCCGCGTAACTGGGCAGGGTTCAACAGACGCCGATGGAAACGCCATGCTGACGAATTCCTGTCTTTCGCGGAGAGTTCGGCTCAAGGTCTGGGAGAGCCCTACGGTGATGACGTACTTGCGCTGGACAGCCACGATGCCCGGGTCGCGTTTCTGAAGATGATTGCAAAGGCCATCTGGGACAGTCCATTTGAGAACTACTCGCGTTTCACGGGACGTCGGCTGCGATACAAGACGGGAGATGAGGCGCTCATAAGCATCATCGAGGGACGTGGCGCAATCTGCTCGGAGAAGGTGCAGGCCCTGAAGTTTGTCACAGATCGATACGGATTCGAGTCTCACTACGCATTCGCTGGCCCGGATGTCCCGGGGCCCATCCCACTGGACCCGCTCAGGCACGTCCTGGAAACATTCGACTTCCGTGAGGCTGGACCAGCTATGAGGTACTGGCAACACATGGCGCTGGAGTTCCAGGTAGATGGCGAGCATGTGTTGGTTGACGCCACGAACGGAAACATTCCGTTCATGTTCATACGCGGCCCTGAAGTAGCTCAGATTCTAGATGCAGGGCAACCGCGAGCGGTCCCCATACAGATGGGAACATACCCGGAGGATTTCTACTACCATCGTGCCCCCCGGGATCTGGCCCTCGACCTGTGCTACGCAATGGAGCACTTCATACCTGAGATTGACCTTGTCCAGGTGTTCGATAACGAACTCGGCCTCGCGATAACTCCCGAATTCCTTGTGTCTCCCCTACCGTACCAGTCGGTTGTCGAGTTCGACGCTCTGATTGAGATGTACGAGCGCCTGGCGGAGCCAAGTGGACTCGCATTCGATGCAGACGCAGAGTGGAGGCTCGATGGGCCGGTAGGTTCGCAATTCCGAGAGGTCGAACCCGCCGCTGCCGAGCTAGTTCTGGACTCATACGAGCATCTGCTCGACCGGTATGGCCAGTTCGAGGATAATCGTCACGAAATGGGCTTAGCTATCATCCGACTCAGAGCCAGCCAATGATCAAGAGAGTCCGACCAAGCAACCACACAGACCTCCTGATACAGGCAGTAGCCAGCGCGCGCCAGTCCCGTTTCTGGAGTCAGAAGCTGGGTGACCAGCCAATTAGATCGCAGGCAGACTTCGACAGGCTCCCCTTCACCTCAGTCGACGAGTACCGGACGCAGAATTTCGACTCGGTGATTGCCGACCCCGACGGCATAGAGTGGATACCCGGTCCGTGGCTCGGACAGTCGGCTGATCGAGTTCCAGTTGCAGAGGGGCCGGACGAAGCGCAGGTGCGAGTCGAGCTGATGGCCGATGCAATCGGGCCGTCGCTGCCCGAGGACGTCGTCGGCTCAAGCGCACTGGTGGTAACTGCGGGGAACCGCCGCCACTTCGGGGCTGAGATGTGCGCCGTGCTGGTGCGTATGGGCGTTCAGGCACACTTGCTAACCGACGAGGCAACCGATAGGATTGAAAGTCTAATCCGAGCCTTCGAGCCAGACGTGGTAGCCGCACTTTCCTGGGCAATTGACCTGAAGGCTCTTCCTGACACAGTCACTGGTATTGTCACTGCGGGACGTGGGGCATCCTCTGATGGGAAACGGCACATTGACCTGTTCATTCAGAACGAACTAGGAGTCTTGGGCGCCTCCGTTGGGTCCGGTAGCTACATACTGAACCATCATAGGTTTAACTTCGAGGAGTCGCCCGAGGGGACCCTGTCAGTGACACCTTACTACGGTAGGGTTCAGCCGCTCGTTCGGTTGGATACTGGGATGCCCACGTCTGTGTTAAATTGAACTCATGGATCGCTTTCGGACAGGCGAATTGATCTCGACAGAGTCTCTGGTCGCGCTGAATGTCCCAGAGACGCCGGCATACGTGTACTCTGAGTCCATACTACGCAGCACCGCAGCAGACGCGCTCGCCCTGGCCTCATACGCGGGTTGCAGGTTGCTCTACACCCTGAAGCCGTGTGGCCTGGCTGGAGTTTTGAAGACCATCGCACCCTACGTCCACGGATTCGCGGCGAGCTCCGTGTTCGAGGCCAGACTCGCCCGAGAGGTCGCGCTGGAAGGACACAGCCTCCACTGCTACTCGCCGGCGTTCTCTTCCAATGACATAGGTGAACTGCTGTCGATCGTCGACTACCTCTCGGTCAACTCTGCTACCCAACTGGAGATGGCGGCGGCGCTGAGCCACGGTACCGCCTCCATCGGATTGAGAGTCAATCCCGAGATGGGGTTCGCAGCCGATACTCGCTACGACCCCAGTCGTCCTCATTCCAAGCTCGGCGTACCGAGGTCGGACTTCCGCAGTCTTCTAGGCACATCACACATCCTCTCCCAGATAGAAGGGGTTCACGTACACAATAACTGCGAGTCCGAAGACCTGTCTCAACTAGCAGCAACAGCCGAGTCACTCGTGGACGTTCTGAGAACGTTGGATCATCCAACCTGGGTGAACCTCGGCGGTGGCTACTACTTGGGATCCGACATCAATCCAGAGCCCCTGAAACATGCTGTGCAGAGACTCGACTCGGAGTTCAGAGTAACGGTTTTCATAGAGCCCGGGACTGCGCTGGTCCAACAGGCGGGTATGCTTGTGTCGGAAGTTCTGGACGTCTTTGAAAGTGGCAGCAGGCACATTGCCTTAATCGATGCGTCTACAAGTCACATGCCAGAAGTATTCGAGTACGAGTTCACCCCTACCTTGGCCGGGCTTGACGAGGGTAGCAATTGCAATACGATTCTGGCAGGCAAATCATGCCTGGCAGGGGACGTGTTCGGCGAGTACAGTACTCTGGAACCGCTTAGGGTGGGCGACCGCGTGGCTATCATGGACGCCGGTTCGTACAGCCAGGCCCGAGCGGCACCGTTCAACGGCATACCCATACCCTCCAGCTATATTCTGCGAGAGGACGGTCGGTTCGAAATGCTGGCAGCCTACGGGTACCAGGACTTTGCAGCTCGTAATGGGATGGTCGCCGTTGCGTTTGCTTGAACGGGCCGCGACCATTTCCCCGAGGCACTTGGACTTCGGGGCGATTGAGTCCGAGATCACGAGTGCTCTGGACAAGAGCGAGACGGCAGTCCGGTTCGCAGTTACGAAGTCGGGGCGTGGCGGATGGGAATGCGAGTTAGGCGTGATTCACGGGTCGTCCCCCGGCTGCCCGACGCCGCTCTTCACATTCCGTCGGCGCGGCCTTGAGGCTCAGGACAAATTCAATATCGCGATGGTAGTTCCCACTGGGATCGGCGCGGAACTCGGTGGTCACGCCGGGGACGCAACCCCGGCGGCAATCGCACTGGCGCAGGTGGCCGACACGTTGATAACGCACCCGAACGTCGTTAATGCTTCTGACATTAACGAGCTCCCTGGGAACGGCATCTACGTTGAAGGGAGCGTGCTTGCGCGGCTGTTGATGGGCACAGTGGGGCTGAGCCCGTCCCGCGCGAATCGCGTACTCGTGGCGCTGGACGCCTCATACAACGAGCGCTACGCCGCGTACACGGTTAACGCCGTGAACGCCGCGAGGTCCACCTATGGTCTGAACTGCATTGGGATCGAAAAAATTGAGCCCCCGTTGAGGCTCTCAGGCGGATACACGCCGACAGGCCGCGCTTCAGGCTCCGTGGAAGGTTTCGACGGGCTCATCGATCTTCTGCAGCACAGACGGGACGCGTACGACGCGGTCGCGGTCGCGTCGGTAGTGGAAGTCCCTCCGCACTACCACTTCGACTATTTCACGAGCGGCGGGGAGATGGTAAATCCGTGGGGAGGAGTCGAGGCACTTCTGACCCACGCTGTTTCATCGATCATCGAAGTACCCACGGCGCACGCGCCTATGATGGAGTCGGACGACATCGCTGCTGTGGATCCGGGAATCGTCGACGCCCGTATGGCAGCCGAGGTGATATCGATAACTTTCTTCCAGTCCGTACTCAAGGGGCTACAGCGATCCCCTCGCATCGTCACTGAGGAGTCGGAATTCAGCCGTCCAGACGTTATGACAGCAGAAAACGTCTCATGCCTGGTTATGCCGGAGGGCTGTCTCGGCTTACCAACGCTGGCTGCTCTGCACCAGGGCATACCCGTCATCCAGGTTCGCGAGAATCGGAACTTGATGAGAAACGACCTTTCCGACCTTCCTTGGAGACCCGGCCAATTCTTCGCAGCCGATAACTACTGGGAGGCCACCGGCATTGCCGCCGCGCTCAAGGCAGGCATAGACCCGGACTCCGTCCGAAGACCGATCAAAACCATGCGCGCGCACATCGATGACCACTCAACCCGGTGAGTCAGCCGTACGACTAGTGGGCACCCCGTCGATTGCAGAGGTCGAGGCTCTGCGCGGGATGATGTTGTACTGCCTCGATCACTTTCCGACATACCAACACCTGTTCCGGACGGCCGGGTTCGAGCGAGGCTCAATTCTGTCTGATGACCCTTTCGGAATTCTCCGCAAACTGCCCATTATCGATTCCGAGCATGTGCGTCGCCTGAGCGCAGAGGCTCTGTCTGCTGCCGGGACGATCGTCGATACTGAGACTTCCTCCGGTACGGCCGGTGGCAGGAAGATTCGATTCATTACGCACGAAGACAACTTGGCCGAGCACGAGTTTCTTGCTCGACTTCTGTCTGTCGCAGGTGTTACAAGAGACGACAGGGTAGCCTGCGTCGATACGGACCCGGCAGCAGTGATGGTATCGTTCCCCTGGGCCTGCGAACTGCTCGGAACCACGGAGTCATATTGCGTGAGCACCGGGAATCGCTTCGACAGATGCCTAAGCCTACTGGAACGTCTCCAACCCACAGTATTGATAAGTGTGCCATCGATCATCCAACGGGTATTGGACGAGAACGCTGGAGGTACGATCGAGTCCGTTCGCGCGGTCATACATATCGGTGAAGGAATGAGCCGGACCACGCGGGCGAGGGTTGCCAGTGCGTTTGGCGCTGAAGTCTTCTCGTACTACGGATCCAGTGAGACATCGGCAATCGGAATCGAATGCGTCGCCCATGAGGGCGTACACCTGATGGCATCGCGCCACGTCTTTGAGTTGGACACAGCCGGGCATCAGGACACCCAGGGCGAGCTAATTGTCACGACGCTAGCTCAGCGTGGGCTTCCCCTACTAAGATACAAGCTCGGAGACCTGGTCCGGTTACGCCGGGGATGCTGTGGCTGCGGACTCGATGACCCAAGGGTCGATGTGCTTGGACGTTCAGACCCGTTCGCCTCAATTCTTGGGTCCAAGATTCACCACGGCGCTATTGTCAGCACCCTACACGGCGCTGGTCTGGATGGACCAGTACAGGTCGTACTCGACATCGCAGATCGTCTGGAAGTAATGATCCTGCGAGTATCAGACACCAACGCCTGCATCGTAGATTCCATGCGCAAGGCAGTACTGGCCGACCACGCCGACATGGAATTCCTGGTCGCCAGCGGCCTGCTGGAAATTCGGTTCGATCTCCGGCCTTCTCGCGAGCTTCTTGCAGAGCGAAAATCCGACAAGCTGATCGACCTTCGGAGCACAACGTGAACCAGGCACTCGGACGCCCGAATCGTTCCGAGCCAGCACTTAGCCTGTCTCAAGCCGTGGAAGTTGCGCGCCGCTTACGGGAAAGGGGATCCGAGTCACTTTCCGACACGGACCTGGAAGCGCTTCTACACTCAGCTGCTGGCGCACTTTCAGAGGAATCTGCAGACAATCGCATCGCTGACGCGCTTGCGGCGGTGGACACTGCCGTCCGAAGACGGGTGGGCATCTGGCGGGCCGCCATGTGGCTTCCCGGCGATCTCAACGGCAAGATCAAGTGCGCAAGAGCGCGGGCGGAAGATGCGCTCCTGCCACCGCGTGCCTGGACAGGACGACAGCGTTCTCAGTCGAACGAGGATGCGGCGTGCCTCGCACTAACAGAACTGATCTCAAAGCTGAGGACCCAACACCCTACTGAAGTCAGGTTGACTGCCGACTTCTATAAGTTACTCGAATCGGTTGATGACGCCGGCTGTCTGCGGTTCACTCCTACTCAGCAACAGCTTACCGCAGCGACGCTGCTGCTCCGCGGCTTTATCGTGGAGATGGACGCAGGTGAGGGTAAGACGCTCGCGTCTGTAATGGCCGCCGCGGTGTTCGCAGCATCTGGACGCAGCGTGCACATTCTTACTGCGAACGACTACTTAGCCACCCGCGACTGCGACGCTCTGGCGCCCGTGCTCGAATCGTTGGGGCTTACAGTCGGACTGGTTATCGATGGTATGGACAGGCAGGATCGAGAGATCCAGTATGCGGCCCAGATCGTGTTTACCACCGCACGCGAAGTCGGCTTCGACTATCTGCGAGATAGCGTAGCCGAGTCGTTCGACCGGCGCGTAAACCCGACTTTCGACGTCGCAATTGTTGACGAGGCGGACCACCTGCTCATTGACCAAGCCAGGACACCACTGATTATCTCCGGTGATAGGATCCCCGAACCAGTACTCGGACCGGACCTGGAGGCCCTTGCTATCGAATTGATAGAGAAGCAGTCGGTCTCTATCGATGCGCTATACCAGAACCTGGCGCTAGAGGCAAAACCTCTCTCCCAGAATCTAGCGAAGATACTGCTGGCCGGCGGGTTAACCCCCAGACTGGAGTCCGAGCTGGACAGGCAGGGCATCTCCACACGCCAGGTCTTCAGCGACCTCTGGCGTCTGAACGACGAGGACGAAGGCAGTCCACTGGAGCGAGACCTCCTATTCGCAATCGACCCAGACCGGTCGACGCTGCGACTGACTGAACAAGGTTGGGAGGAAGTGTACGGTAGGGTCGACGGCCCAGTATCCGCCTTCGGGACGATCCAGGCTCTGAGGGCGAGGGTCCTTCACGACGCCGGAACTGACTATGTACTGGACCAGGGCGACATCACTCTCGTAGACCGGCTCGATGGGCGACCAATGTTTTCCCATCGTTACATGCACGGCCTCCACGAGGCGCTTGAGTCCAAAGAGGGCCTGGACCGCCACAATCGCGCGGACGCTAAGGCGCACACCTCGATAAGGGCGCTAATGTCGAACTACGAGACCGTCGCCGGACTGACAGGTACCGCAATGGAGGCGGCGGACAGCTTCGCTCGCGAGTACGATATCCAGACCGTCCGGGTTCCCGCTGAAACCGAGTCCCCCAGGACGGACATGGGCGCGGAGATCTTCTTCGACCGAGACGAACACATTGAGCGCGTTGTAGAGGAGGTCGCACATTGGCATAGCCTCGGGCGTCCAGTGTTGGTCACGACCGGAAGCGTGCGAGAGTCTGCTACTTTCAGCGCAGCCCTGGTTGAACGGTCCATACCTCATGGTCTTCTCAATGCCGAGAACGCCGAATCCGAGTCCGAGATAGTCGCCCGCGGAGGTGAACTCGAAGCAGTCACAATCTCGACAGGCATGGCTGGCCGGGGCACCGATTTCGTCGTCGACCACGAGGTGGATTCGATGGTAATCAAGAGAACCGTCACACTTGCGCGGAGAATGTTGGAACGAGGTCTGTCTGCAACATTTGTATGCCCTTCCCACGAAGAATCCGAGGCGCTATTGCATGCCTTGAACGAGGTCGAAGGCATCGAAGCGCAAGTGCGGAACTCCACGTCCATGAACGAAGTCGTAGTGAGCCCCCTCCGGTCTGGTCCGACGACCAAGCAACGATTGTCGTTTGGACTAGGGCTGGTGGTCATCATCACTTCGCTCCCAAGCTCCGCAAGGGTAGAACGGCAGACACAGGGAAGAACCGGACGGCAGGGAGCTTTCGGAGCCTCTAAAGTTGCTGTGTACATCAACGACCCTGCCCTGGCGTTCTCCAGGCGCCAGGGAGACATCGCCAAATTGAGCAGAACTGCAAGGGGAACTGTCGAGGGTCCTGAAGTCAGCCAAATACTGCGACAGGTCCAGGCCGACGCGGAAACGCAGAGCGAGGCAGTTACACGGGCACTGTCCCAGTACGAGGCACTCGTGGAAAGCGAATCGCGAGCCCACTACGCTGCGCGTGTGAAAATGATGAGTTCCCACCAACTGCCTTCCCTACCAACTAGAATGATCTCCGATTGGGTCATGCGCAGGACAACTGACCTCGACGATCAGCGGACCGACTACGAAACGAGGTTTGCGATCGTCTCCGATGGCCTGTGGCATCAATATGGCATCGATATTGGCACGTCGGTCCACTTAACCCCGACAGAGGTCAGACAGGACCTGGAATTTGAAGTGCACAGGCGACTGTCACTCCATCGCGATCGGCTGGGAGCGAAACGATTCGTACTGGCAGTCGCCGACTGTCGTTTGAGGGCCGCAGACGACCTGTGGCCCGCGCGTCTGGGTGAGATGCAGGAAATGGCGCTGACCCTTGCACTGGGCGCAACATCACGACACGCTGCTGTGACTGAGCTCGCAGAGCAGGTCTCCAGCACAAGAGCCGACTTCTGGGCAAGCGTGGATGACCGGGCGCTAAGGGCAATGCTCGACGGTAGTCACATTGCGGATCGTGATCGGATGGACGACAATCACATTGAGCAGCTCCCTGACGAACTTGAAGCCCTGCTTCGGTGATAGACTGTTAACAGAGCGAATGAAAAGGACCTCATGAGGGTACCGAAATTGAAGAAGACCAGGCGAACCAAATCTACGATGGCCATGCTGGCTGGTGTCTCGCTGCTGGCAGCGCCGGTGGCGGCCGCATGCGACTCGGGACCCAGCTATGAGGACTGGGCCGCAACCGATGGCGCTGCGGGCCGGATAAACTTGGACGAGGTTCAGGAGGCGTTTAAGAAATCGGACAGTGCCACGGATTTCGAGAAGCGCGTCAACGAGATATACGAGGGCGACGGCATCGTCATTATACGAGTCGAACAGGACGGCAGCAGGACAACTCTGGAGGGATGGGAAGACCTCGACAAGTCAAAGGAAATCGAGGACGCGAACGACGACCGGCTCTTCTCTATTGTCAAGGACAACGATCAGCACGAGATGCGCGGCTACGGCTCCAACGGCTACTATCACAACTCCTTTGGAGCCGGCAACTTCCTGTTCACGTACATGATCCTGAGCAGTTTTGGCCCTCGCTATGCGTACTACACTCCTGTCACGAGGTACGACTCCATAAGCCGGAATCGCTCAAACTACAGAAACGGCAACAGCTACCGCAACCAGGTTTCGAAGAACACCAGCTACTTCAACAAACAGAAGTCGTTCGCCGGTTCCAATTACGATCAGGCATCAAAGAACGTGAGTTCATCGAGACAGTCGTACCTGAACTCCCAGCGTTCCACAGGAAACTTCAAGTCTAGCGCAACCGGCGTGCGATCAAGTTGGGGAAGCAGCAGTCGCGGCAGCTCGTTTGGGCGGTCGAGCTCGGGCTTCACGGGCGGAGGCGGAACGCTCCGACTGATCGGGTTCCAGAGGGCGAGCCTCCGGCCTAAATCGCGAAGAACAGGATCAGGCTGACGCTTATCAGCGCGGCGCTCTCAATGAATGCCGCTCCGAGATTCCGGTCCACCGCAAGTTCATCTGCGAGCCGTACGTGTGGAAACAGCACCTTGTCCACGACGAACCTGACGACGTACAGCAGAATAAACCCAACCACCGCGTAGGTTACAAAGCCTGCGATGCTCTCCGTCCAGCCGACGAACTCGCCAAAGACCGCCTTGAATACGACGATGCCAATCGCGATCAGATTACCTGCTAGCGCGACTCCCACGGCAACGTTGTCGGCCTCGATCTGCTCGTGGATGTTGAAAGAGGTCGTCCACTCGTAGACCAGTGTGTAGAGGATCAGCGCAGCCAAGCCTAGCACCAGGAAGGCAACGGCAGTCTCTGGTCCGCCACTGTCGCCAGATATGGCGCCTGCGATTATCAGACCAACGGCCACGTACACGGCAAACTCCACCGTGCCAGTACCGGCATTATGGTCTCTGATGATCTCTTCCTCTGTGCTGAAGTCACGCAGCACCAGTTTATCGACGACGATGCGGGCTATGTTGAGCACGACAATTCCGGCAATCGAGTACACAAACACCAGACCGACGTCCTGCCAGTACTCGGCAGTAAAGCCTAGACTGTTGTCTGCAACCACCAGGAACGGCTGATAAAGACCGCCGAGAAACACGAGGATCACGCCAAAGTAGTATCCTGAGATGCTCACCGCGAGGGCGACATTGTCTTTCTGATTAAGCTGCTCCTGGATCCGATAGGGAGTGAGAAAGTCCTGGGCAAACCTGGCGATAGCGAGCACGATCACTCCCATCACGACATAGACCAGCCCACGGGGGATCTGCTCGAACACGTCCACGAATGCTTCAATCATCGCACGCCTTTCGTTCTACTTGTGATAGACAGTAACGACATGGGGAGACACGGCGATAGAGACGTACACCTCAAATGGAAGACCCTCCCACTTGACCACCGACACCCCACCCTCCTCATCCTCTCGAACAAACTCCCATAGCCAGAAGCCCTCGTCGTCTTCGTTGTAACGGACTTCGTAGCTGTTCCGGTAGTAGTACCAGTGACCGTCGAATTCGATGCTGTTTTCGAGCGACTTATGCTCGTCCCAGGCGACCAGGGTATCGTAGTCGAGGCCCACGGCAGACAGGCCAATCGGCCTATCCTGCAAGACGGCAGAGACGTGCAGGCCATCATGATCGGACCACTCGACGGACGCTCGCCGCTCGCCGTCCACTACAGAAAGCTCGAACGACTCTCCGTATCCAGACTCCAACTTTGTAATTCGCTCGACTAACAGGTAGCCATCTTCTCCAGTCTCCCACAGCCCCGGGATAAATACCACGTCCCCGATGCGTGCGGAGCGTATAGAGTCATCCGACGGCACTTCGCCAGACGGCTTCTTTCGACCCTTGCCAAATAGTGATCTGAGCATGGCTTCCTAAATCGGCTGTGGTGTGTGGCTCTTCCAGCGGTTGATGGCCGCCTGGGCGCGAGGGCTGATCGCGTTTTGTACGCGGACGTTGAGCAATGCCGGCCTGTCAAGCCTGATTGCCCGCTCAATCGCCGAATCGAGCTCGTCGGGATGCTCGATCAACTCCCCGTGTCCTCCCAGACCCCGCACGACCTGATCGTACCGGGAGGGCAAGAGATCGGTAGCAACAGCCTTGCCGTACACTCCAACCTGGATCTGCCGGTCTATGCCCCACGCCGAGTCGTTCCCCATGATGCCTACGATGGGCAGGTTGTGCCGAACGGCGGTATCGTACTCCATCGCGTTGAACCCAAATGCTCCATCTCCGGTGAACATGAACACTCGGCGTTCCGGGTAGGCGGCCTTGGCCGCTATCGCGGTCGGCAGTGCCTGCCCGAGCATTCCCAACGGCGGCAGATACCACCAGGTCTTGGGTGAGAGTGCGGGCGAATAGGCCCTTCCAAAGTGGCAGAAATCACCACCGTCGTAAGAGACAATGTCCTCTGAGCCGATATGATGCCTGACCGCCTTGTGGACGAATGTCGCGTGCATCGGCGACTCGTTCAATGCCAGGGATTCGAGCTCCCCTTGCTGAGCCACCCGCTCATCATTGAGTCGAGATAGCCACGGCAGATCGCCCCACTTACGTTTGGATGCCTCTTCGGCCATCTGGCGCGCGACAGCCTCGACGTCCCCGTGTATCCCCACAGCGACACCTCGGTTTCGGGCGATCTCAGCAGCTGAGGGATCGATTTGGATCACCTTTGCGTCTTGAGCTATGGTCGGCGGCATCGCGTATCCGACAATGAGGTCCTGCTTCCGTCCCATGAGTACGACTGCGTCCGCCTCCCTCAGCAGCCTCGCCGCGCGATTGAGACCCGAGTCGAAGAATCCATAGCAATATGGGTGGGCATCCGACACCAGACCCCTGGCGTCGCCTTCAGTCATAAGCGGGACACGGGTAGTCTCGATCAGTGACTCAAGGGTGTCTCCAGATCGTGCGTAGGCGCCCGCGCTGCCGACAATTATCAGCGGCCTCTCGGCTTCGTGGAGTATGTCAACGGCATCGCGGATCCGGATCGCAGACGCAGCGGGAGCTCCAATATCCCGATACTCACCCGGACTGTAGAATGCCACCTGATCTTCAGGTACGAGCTGCTGTTGAACGTCCACAGGGATTGTCAGATGCACTGGCCCGCGCCGACCCTCGTAGGCGACCCGGAGGGCGGTCGAGATCATGTCGGCGATCCGACGAGCATCGGTGACCATCCAACTGCCCTTGGTCACAGGTAGCGCCATTCCGATCTGGTCTATCTCCTGCATCGCGCCGCGGCCCAGCTCCAGCAACTCGGCACACCCGCTGATGGAGAGCAGAGGACTGCCTGAGTGCATGGCATTGGCCAGCCCTGGTATGGCGTTGGCGAATCCGGGCGTCGTGTACATTGCAACACCCGGCCGGCCGGTGATCCGTCCCCAGGCGTCCGCCATATGGACGGCAGCCTGCTCGTGTCTGGTATCTATGAATCTGAAGTCTCGGTCGGCCATCACGTCCAGGACTGGAAGGATGTGATCCCCAGCGAGAGTGAATACAGTATTGACTCCTTCCAAGCTCAGGGCCTTGGCAATCAGCTCGCTGCCACTAACCATCCGCGACGCGGTCATAGGTAACTCCGACTCTCTTCAGGACAATCGACAGAGCTATTTTATAGACGCCGCTGAAGTTTGCCAATGTAAGCAAGTGAATGTCCTCGTGGTTCATTGCGAGCCAGAGACCTTTTGCAATTCTTTAACGGGTTGCTATAATTTCGAGCGGCGGAAGAGTTGAAAGGTGGTCGACACTGGGGATTCGTCTAGTGGTAGGACGACAGACTCTGGATCTGTAAGCAGAGGTTCGAATCCTCTATCCCCAGCCACTCACATACCACCTAATGGCGATTCCCAAGCCCTCATATGTGTGGCGCGTTCGTCTAGCGGCCTAGGACACCACCCTCTCAAGGTGGAGACACGGGTTCGAGTCCCGTACGCGCTACCATCCTCCCGGTGAGTCTACCTTCTCCTAAGCTCTGGCCATGCGTCCGCCTATGCGGGAAGTACCCTGTTTTAGGGCCAGCGCGAGTATGAAGAACGCTGTCGCCGAAAGCGCCATGACCGGACCAGACGCAAGGTTATAGTGGAAGGATATGTACAGACCGATTACTGCCGATGCCACACCAATGGCGGCCCCGACGGCCATTGCCAAGGTAAAGCGTTGAGTAAGTAACTGAGCGGCCGCCGCGGGCGTTATCAGCATCGAAATCACGAGCACTATGCCAACCGCTTGCAGAGCGATCAGGATCACGACAGCCAGCAGCACGAGTAGCACGTAGTCCAGAACCCGGGTTGGCAAGCCCATAACCGAGGCCCCCAGCGGATCGAACGTGGCGAACACCATCTCCTTGTGGAGCGCAAAGAGCAGCACCACAACGACGACAGCCAATGCGGCAGTCACCAACACATCGTCTTGTGATACTCCTAGCACTTGACCTAGAAGAACGGATTCCAGACTGACCTTTAGCCCTCGCGCCGCGGTCAGCAATGTAAGGCCCAGCGCGAACAGGCCGGCAAACAGAATGCCTATCGAGGTATCTTCACTAAGGCCCGTGCGTTTCGACAGGAAGCCAATCAGCAGTGCGAACGCAATGGCGTTGGGGACCAGAATGATCCATTCTGAGGAGATGACCGCCACTAGCAGGGCAGCGACAACCAGTCCAGGGAGCAGAGAGTGGGCCAAGCCATCGCTCATGAACCCAAGACCTCTGACTACGACGTACGCGCCGAGTACCGGGCACATTATTCCGACGAGAATGGAGACGAACAGTGCCCGGACCATGAATCCGTACTGGAAGGGAGCAACTGCCGCTTCAGTGATGATGTCCATCTATAGCCCTTCCATGAACTGACCCGACACCATGCGGCCCGTACATTTCTATCAGTACCTCGGGGGTCAGCACCTCTCCAGGAGCCCCGCAAGCACAAACCCGGCAGTTAATGCAGAGACACTCGTCACAGTAGTGGGCGACGTGGCCGATGTCGTGAGACGACAACAGAATTGTTCGTCCCTGGTCCCTCAGTTCGTGAAGCACCGTGACTAGCGCCTCTTGCGATGCGATATCAACACCACTGAAAGCCTCATCGAGTAGTAGAACGTCCGCTCCCTGAGCCAGCGCCCGCGCGACGAACACCCGCTGGCGCTGGCCGCCCGACAGGTTACTGACCAGAGACGATCTTCTGTCGAGCATCCCCACCTGCTCTAACGCGGCCTCGGCGGCCTGTCTGTCCTCACCGCTGGGCCTGCGCAACCATCCAATTTTCCTGGTCCTGCCCTGCATTACCACGTCCCAGACGCTCATTGGCACACGCCAGTTCACGTTCTCGTGCTGGGGAACGTAAGCAACCAGTCCTCGCGCGTCGTCGACCGGCCTTCCATGAATCAGAACCTGCCCTTCGTCCACCTGAAGTAGGCCCACGATCGCGTTGAACAGGGTGCTTTTGCCGGCTCCGTTTGGACCAACAACACCCATCAGACAATTGGGGCCGGCGGTGAACGTCACCTGGTCCAGTACTCGAACTCCGCCTCTGTAAACCGTAACTCCCTCGGCCGCCAGCGGGGCGGGCGCCCCCACCCGATCCTCGATTTGTAAGTGGCCAGGTTCTACGGTTGCGGGCTGTGTGGTAGTTTGCATCGTCTGACCTGCTTTCAGTCCCTTGTGACCATGCCAGCACCAGCCGTGCCGTTCTTGGGCTCGATACAACGGCCCTTATTGCGACATCATATCATATAAATTTGTGTCCGTGACAATCACCCCTTGGCTGCAGTCGCCCAAAGCAAGACTGCGTGTGGGAGTGGCCGCAGGGAGGTCCAGGCCGTTATTTGCCATGCCAAAAATGCAGACGGGCAGCTACCAGAGAACTGCCCGCTCTTTCATGAAACAGTTGACATCGAACATGATGTCTGTTAGAAATCGGACACCTCCCCGAGCTTGTGTCTCGGGTAGCGTTAGTGAATTGACTTGTTTACCGGATATATTGACTTGTTTACCGGATATATAGACGGTTGCACGGACATGCTTGGCTCGCTGTTGAGGTGTCTTGGGCGGCCTTGGGATGATAGGAGGCCAGCATTATGCGGAGTAAGAAGTTCACCTATTGGGTGATGATTGTCGTGGCAGCTATGGCTACCGTGGCGCTCACCTTCGGATGTGGGGCTGCGGAAGAACCTGCTGCACCTCGGGTAGTTGAGGTGATCAAGGAGGTGCCCGTAGAGAAGATTGTGATCCAGGAGGTCGTGAAAGAGGTACCTGTTGAGAAGGAAGTAATCAAAGAGGTGGAAGTTGAGAAGGTGGTGGAGAAGGAGGTCGTGAAAGAGGTAACCGTTGAGAAGGTCGTGATCAAGGAGGTGGAGGTCGAAGTCGCCAAAGAGGGAGGCCCGATCACACCTACTGGTACGATAGTCGTGGCTGCTACGAGCATCGCGACTCCGAGCGGTTGGCCCACTTTTGCTCCGAACTGGCAGACGCTCGCCATGACGCGCGTTCAGGAAGCGCTTATGCACGGCGACATAGACAGCAAAGGGGTTCTCACGTACCATCCCTGGCTGGCAGAGTCCTGGGAGATGGGTCCGGATCTGGCGTACACGGACTTCAAACTTCGCGAAGGCGTCCAGTTCCACAAGGGTTGGGGCGAGTTGACCGCTGAGGACGTAGCTTGGAGTTGGAACGCCGGAAATCCGGTTCTGACCCCAGAGGCTGTACATGACACCCTTCCATGGCCGGAAGTCGGCAGGCTGGATGCTCTCGGCAAATACGTCGTGAGACTCAACTGGACGCCGTTCGGAGTTAAGGGACTCTTGGCTGCAAGCGACCACACTGAGCCCATCGGCGTCGCGCCAAAGCGGGCGTTTGACGAGAACGGCTCAGAGTGGATGCAGGAAAACATGCTCGGCAGCGGTCCCTATGAAATGGTTGAGTGGATAGCTCAGCGCCATGTGATTGTCACAGCCCGCCCGGACCTCGAAAACGTTTGGGACAAGGTCCCCTTCGTGAGGGACTGGCGATACCTGGAAGTCCCTGAGTCCTTCACGCGCGTGGCGCTAATGGAGACCAACGAGGCCCAGATCGGCGAACTTGAGACCAAAGACTGGCCCGCGCTGATCGAGAAGGGATTCAGGAAGATCCCCAATGAGAATATAGCCACGTATCACCTGATGTGGCAGGGCAACTACTGGGAGACCGAGCAGCCCAGGAGCGGAGACCCGCTCGATAGGGACCTCGATACGTCGCTGCCATGGGTCTGCGAGATGGACGACGAGGCTTGCAACGCAACCGCCCGCAAGTGGCGTCAGGCCCTCTTTATGGCGGTTGACCGGCAGGGAATCTTAGATTCGGTGCTCGAGGGCATCGGGAAGGTCGTTCTATCGCCTCAGGCCTACCAGGAATCTGCATTCCTCATCAAGTACGGCGACCGCTGGGGAGACCCGTATGATCCTGAGCGTGCCAAGGAGATCTTCGATGAGTGGGCGATGGAGTGGGAGGCTGCAGGCAACGACCCTGATGAAGTCGTAATCGAACAGTGGACTGGACCGAGTGGTGTCAGAGTTGAGATGGCTGAGGCTATCGGGGCCAACTGGCAGCAGATTTTCGATGTTCCCTCGCTTATCGACAAACAGCCTTATGCGTCTTTCAGACCTAGCAAGATCAACCGGACCGCCAAGGGCATGTACGCTCGCAACTGCTGCGGCAGTACTCCCATGACATGGGATACCGAACAGTGGCACACTGCGCTGACCGCGCCTGGCGGCTATAACGCAGGCGCCGAGTACCCCTTAGGCTCTCGTGTAGCGATAGACAAGAATGCCAACGCGACCGATCAACAAAAGCTGGAAGAGTTGACCATCGAGTGGCTGGACTTCCTATACGAAAACCACCTCGACACCGGCTTGGCACAGGGCGAGAGCGGCTCGATCTACAATCCTGACGCAATCGCATCGTTCCACCCGCGCAGGGGCAGGCAGAGAGCAGTGGGTGGAGTTCCGGATCCTGAGTACGTTCTGCCCACTTACAGGTAGATCGTAGATCTCCTACACACTTTACGTAGCCAACTAGGTATCCCAGGGCAGAGGGGCGAAGGTCCCTCTGCCCGATGTCTAGGGGAGTGCAGGGACAGTTCGCGCTAACGTCTCTTTTTGCTTTTTCGGCTTACAGCAGACCTCCAAACTCTTTGATTTGACATGCAGCCATTGGGAGATTTCGTCTAGCTCTATGATTGGTAAGCGTGCGAACCTAATTGCTCCTGCCATGGTGTCCTTAATCCTGCTCTCGGTGCTGTTTGTCGCCTTTGGTTGCGGGGGCGGTTGGGTGGAAGACACAGGGGAGACCGCGGCAGCCCCTGCGGCACGTGCGAGCTCACCCTCGTCCCCATCATCGCCGTCTTCGGCCTCATCCCCATCATCGCCATCTTCAGCCTCGTCCCCATCTTCGCCGTCTTCAGCATCACAGCCTGCAGCCCCGGTAATTGCTCCGACTGGAGTCGCGCAATCCGCTGAAGCTCCAACAACAGGCGCATCCGCGGATGCAATGTTCCGAGGGGACCCGGCTCACACCGGCATGTATGACACCGATGGCGTCACGGAACTCAGCGGTGTCAAGTGGCGTTTTGAGACCACGGCTCGGATCGTATCGTCGCCCACTGTCGCCGATGGTGTCGTGTACTTCGGCAGCCACGACTTTCATTTCTATGCAGTCGATGCCGCCACTGGACAAGAGAAGTGGAAGTTTAAGACCGACGCCCAAATCTGGTCCTCGCCTGCTATTGCCGACGGCGTAGTCTACTTTGGCGGGACGGACTCCCATCTGTACGCTCTAAACACTAGCGATGGCAGCGAAGTGTGGAGATTTCAGACTGAAAATAAGGTGAACTCGTCCCCCACCATCGTGGAGGGCGTTGCCTACATTGGAAGTTACGACACACACATGTACGCCGTTGACATTACGGACGGCACAGAGATATGGAAATTCAAGACAGAGCGCAGGATTCATTCATCGGCTGCAGTCGCCGACGGTAGCGTGTACTTCGGCAGCGACGATGGATACATCTACGCCCTAGACGCCAAGACGGGACAGGAGAACTGGAAGTTCGAGGTGGGCGTCGGCCTGCCATCGTCCCCTGCGGTCGCCGACGGAGTAGTGTACTTCGGAGGCAGTTTATTTCTGTACGCACTCGACGTCTCGACCGGTGAAGAGATGTGGAAGTTCCAGACTGGATCCCGGGTCGAGTCATCGCCCGCCGTGTCAGGAGGAATCGCATACATTGGAAGCGCGGACGGCCACCTCTACGCTGCCGATACCGAAACCGGCGAGGAGAAGTGGAAGTTCAAGGCGGATGCACGGGTGGACACTTCTGTGGACTCCTCGGCAGCCGTGACCGGTGACACCGTCTATTTCGGGGCGAGGGACCGCTTCATTTATGCCTTGGACGCTGAGACTGGCGAAATGAAGTGGAGTTTCGAAACCGAGGGCTTTGTAGAGTCCTCCCCCACCGTCGCGGACGGCGTGGTCTACATCGGCAGCAATGACGGTTCCATCTATGCGCTGGAGTAACAATCAGCAATGTCGGAGCCTAGTAAACTGGGAGTAGTCCAATTCGGCGATTCATAATTCGTCGTGCCTTCACGTCGATCCTTGCGCTCATGGGCGCAACGATCGTCATATTCGCGGGTTCCAGGCTCATGGGGGACCCGCTGATTAACCTTCTGCCTCCAGACGCGGGGGGCTTCACGTACGGTTTCAGCCAGGTCGTGTATGAGAGGGAGAAACGACGCCTTCACCTGGAGGACCCGGTGCCTGTCCAATACGCGTACTGGGTCGTTGACGCCGTCCAGGGCAACCTTGGATATGACCTGACCAACAAGCGTCCGATTGCCCCGGTCATCGTGGAGAGGCTGCCGCACACGCTGCAGCTTGCGTTCGCGGCATTCATCGTCGCGACCGTTGTAGGATTGCCTCTCGGCGTTCTCTCGGCGGTCAAACGGGGTAGCATCTGGGACCTCGCCGGACGAATGTTTGCGGCTCTCGGGATCGCTACCCCGACGTTCTGGGGTGCAATGGTGGCAATACTGATATTTTCCGTCATGCTCGGCTGGCTGCCCACCGCTACGAAGGGCGAAGGCTTTGCTATTCGCAACTTCATAATGCCCACGCTCGTGCTGGCGACCCACGCCATGGCCGGATACCTGCGCCTGATGCGATCTGCCATGCTTGATACCTTGGACTCCGAGTACGTCAAGCTGGCCCGTGCAAAGGGCGCTAGGAATCGAACTGTCATCTGGAAGCACGCGTTCAAGAACGCGGCCCTTGTGCCCCTAACCTACGCGGGGCTTCTACTGGCGGGTTTCATAACAGGTTCGATAGCCGTGGAAGTAGTCTTTGCATGGCCAGGGGTCGCCCGATTCGGCGCTGAGGCCGCTGTCGCCAACAACCTCCCGGTTGTAGTCGCGGTGACGCTTATGTTCACTTTCTTCTACGTGGCAATCAACTTCGTCGTTGACATACTTTACGGATTCGTGGACCCACGAATCCGGTACTCTTAGGTGACCGAAAGGCAACATCAGGAGATAAATTGGAACAGGCGCAGGGACAGATCATTACAGATCTGGAAGACAGTCGGGGCACCAGTATCAGTGGGGCGATCGCGTTCACGCGTAGATGGCCAATCTTCTCTGGAATAGTCCTTTTCCTGTTCGCCATGATGGCCATCTTCGCTCCACTCATTGTGCCTCATGATCCTGGATTCAGCATCCTTAGAGAGAGGAACACACCACCGGTCTGGTACGAGGAGGGAACATGGAAATACCCCCTCGGTAAAGACCCAATCGGAAGAGATGTACTGAGCAGGTTGATAATGGGCGCCAGAACGTCCCTGATGGTGGTCGCAGTTTCCATTGTCGTCGGCACCATAATAGGAACCGGCCTCGGTCTGATAGCAGGCTACTTCGGCGGACTGATCGACGAAGTCATAATGCGCCTCGTGGACATCTGGTACGGAATACCATTCGTGATGGTCGCGTTAATCGTGGCCATCACAGTCGGAGCTGGCCTGTACACAATGATGGGTCTGCTGGCTGCGGCGTCCTTCGCAGGCTTCGTGCGTCAAGTTCGAGCCGAAGTGCTCAGCATCAAGGAGCGCGACTACGTGGCCTTGGCAATCGTCGCGGGCGCGTCCGCACCGCGCATTCTCATCATGCACATCCTGCCAGGCGTCCTTAACACCGTCGTCGTAATTGTGACGCTCTCCACGGGCGGACTTATCCTCGCCGAAGCCTTCCTGAGTTTCCTCGGCGCCGGAATTCCCCCACCGACCCCAACGTGGGGAGCTATGGTCGCCGATGGAAGAGAGTACCTGCGCACAGCATGGTGGATTACGGTTGTGCCCGGAATCGCAATCTTGCTTATCGTTCTGGCGCTAAACTTCTTGGGCGATTGGCTGCGCGACAGGCTCGACCCCCGCTTGCGCCAGGTCCTCTGAACTCCATCTCCCATCTTCGACAGAACTTCCTGCACAGACAGGCATCATCTCTCACTCAGGTGAATCGCCTGGTCTGGAGCCTGAATCTCGACACCACCCGAAGATCGGCTTGGGATATACTGTTGCCTACTCTCCTGACTCGGGTGCAAGTCCATCGGAGGTCCCTCAAGGGTGAAGATAACGAACATAAAGATTTCCATCCTTGAAACTCCGTATGCTAGGCGGATATTCGATCTCACTATTCTTCCCGGAATGCGCCGCCCCCGATGGGTCCACGGCTCGTCCACGGCCAGCCCAGGTTACACGCAGGTCATGCACGTCGAAACGGACGAAGGAATCACCGGTGTATGCACGGTCGGCGAGGGCGTTGCTGGCAGGCTGGACAGGGATACTCTCGACCAAATCCGCTCCGCTGCCCTGGGGGAAGACGCCCTGGCAAGGGAAATGCTTTACCAGAAGCTTCACACGGGCACACGCTGGGTCTACAGGGAGCCGGGCTGGGGAGGCACCCTCGACAACTGCCTCTGGGACATAGCCGGAAAGGCGGCCAACCTGCCGGTCCACGCGCTTATCGGACGCGTTCGCGACAGTATCCCGATGTACATGAACATCCGTGGCGAAACAAAGGAAGAAGCCGCTGAAGACGCCATCAAGGCTGTGGAGGCCGGCTTCCCAGCTGTCAAGGACCACTTCTATCATCCAGTCGAAGAAAACATCCAGTGGTTCAGGGCCATTCGAGACGCAGTCGGGCCCGACATCGACATCATGCATGACCCTGTCGGCATCTACAGCTTCGAGCAGGCCGTTAGGATTGGTCGGGAGCTGGAAGACCTGGCATTCAGGTGGATCGAAGAGCCACTGCCGGAGAGACAACACAACAGGCTCAGGCAGCTATGCGACGCTCTTGATATCCCGGTTCTTGCCCCAGAGATGATGATGAACGACGTTGACATCTCCGCTCAGTGGCTCATCTCAGGCGCGACGGATATGATCCGAGGCAACGCCAGGCACGGTACCACATCTGTCCTCAAACTGGCCCATCTGGCGGAGCTTCACGGGACGACCGTGGAGCTAAACGCTGGCGGAGGACTGTTCGGTCTTGTACATGGACATATTTTGTCGTGCATTTTCAATACGTCTTACTACGAGTTCTTCGGTGGAGACAACGAACAGGCCGGGAAAGAAATCGGTATGCTGAACCCGCTAACGCCTGTGGGTGCCAGGATGTATCCTCCTGAAGGCCCCGGCTGGGGAGCCGAGTGGGACTGGGACTACTTCAACAAGAAGGTTGTCGAGGAGTGGTGATTGCCCAGACCAAGGGCACCAGAATGGCCGCGTGACTCTTTTTAGGGAGGAGGAGCATTATGGAACCCGAGTTGATCGCAGACTACCTCAACCATGTAGGTGAAGGTCCGCTCTGGCACGTTAGCGAGAAGCGACTCTACTGGGTCGATATCCCTCAAGGTCGCATATTCTGGTTCGATCCCGAATCCGGCGAACACGAGCAGTTCTTCCAGGGTAGAGTCATAGGTGGTTTTACTATCCAGGTTGACGGCTCCCTGTTGCTGTTCATGGACAGGGGTTCCATCGCCCTCCTGCGAGATGGCGAGCTTAGCTACGTCGTCGAGGAAATACCTGAAGAGCGCGACACACGCTTCAATGACGTAATCGCCGACCCCCGCGGCAGCGTCTTCTGCGGCACCATGCCAACCGATACCCGACCCGCGAAGCTGTACCGACTCGATCCAGACGGCAGTCTGACAGTCGTGCTCGACAACATCGGGCTATCAAACGGGCTGGGCTTCACTCTCGACCGCAAGCAGATGTACTACACCGACTCGTTCGCTCGGAAGATATACATTTTCGATTACGATGAGAGCACGAGCGAGATTTCCAACCAGCGCGTATTCGTAGAAACACCTGAAGGCCAAGGTATACCGGATGGCATGACCGTCGACGCCGATGGCTATGTCTGGTCTGCTCGTGCGGACGGGTCGGCTTTGTTTAGGTACACAACCGATGGCGTCGAGGAGCGCTCCATTCCCTTCCCTGCGAAGAAGGTCTCCAGCGTTACTTTCGGGGGACCAGATATGGACGAGATCTACGTAACAACCATCGGGGGAGACAACAAAGCTGACGAGGGACCTGGAGCGGGAGCTCTTTTCAGGTTGAAGCTCGGCATCAAAGGTGTGCCGGACTTCCACTCCCGAATCGGAGTCTGAACCAGTCTGCTGAGGAGGTGCTCGGGACCCTTGCAAGCTGACGAACACGAATCAGCCTTGAGGTCTCAGGAAAGCCGCCGATTCATAACGGCCAAGGTACCCAAAAGGGACTGGAAAGCGCCGATTATCCGCGGCAGTTACTTTGTCGGGGCTGTCTCATTAATTGTCGTAGTCGCGGTGGCTGCCTTGGTATGGGTGAATACCCGGCCGCCTGAGAGATATGGCACCCTGTTGGCTACCGTTACTCTCCCCGGCAACGGTGGATGCTCGGTAGGAGGCACATTCACTGGAACTGACTATGTGACAGTAAAGTCAGGATGTTTCAGCGACACCCTGCAGGTGTACCGTCCACCAGTAGGTAGTGGCTCGGCAACACTTGTTTCCACCATTAAGATGTATGATCCTGACACTGGCAAACCGGTCAACGTCAGTGCGGTGGCATGGGACACCAAGAGGAAGATGCTGTGGGGGGCCATGGCGAACGCTGTTTACTTAATCGATCCGAATGAAGGCTCGAGAGCACCGGCCAGTTTTCAATTCAGGCCAGGCGTCCAGGGCAGCTACCTAGTAGACGGTCTGGCGTACGATTCCTCTGACGATAGTCTGTATTACGCACCCGACTCGAATCCGAACATCTACCACTTCTCACTCGGTACAGATGGAAGACCCCTTGGCGCCCTTCTTAACACTGTGAGGCCGAAGGACAGGAATGTAAACGCTGAGAGCGACGTTAGCGGAGTGGTCGTAGGATCAGAAGACACGCTATACATCGGGCGCAACAAGGGGAGCGGGGCTAGGATCGTGCGTATACACAAGAAATCCGGCGAGTTTGTTTCCGATTTCGCCACGACTTTTGAACGTGTGGAGGACCTGGCATGCGACGCGACGAGCCACGTTTGGAAAGGCGTAGAGGCTATCCTGGCCAAGGATGCATTCAACGGGCTCTACGAGGCATTTGAGGTAGAAGCCGGAACCTGCGCGCCCTTAGACGGTGTGGACGAACGTTAGGTAATCGGGCGATGCTGGACACATCCCTCAAGAAGAAACGGGCGATTGGGCTGGTGGTACTGGCCGTCTTGCTCACGCTGTTTCTGATATTCAATCGAATCCCAAAGCTGGACACCGTCCGTGCCGACCTTGCCATCGCCACTTCGTCCCAGCAGGAGTGCTTCCAGGGGTTCTGCATCGAGTCTCCGGAGGAGTCCTCCCTGCTCTCCAGGTGGTGGGATTTCTCGATAACGTATCTGAGACTAGTCGCGCTCGGTATGACCTTCGCGTTTCTGGTGGCGGGGGTTACCGAGGCTTTCCTCTTTCCTCAGGGAAGCAGTAGGAGCTTTGCGACCGGCGGTATAAGAGGCTCCCTGAAGGGACTCATAGTAGGGCCGGCTATGAATCTCTGCTCTGCTTGCATCGTTCCAATCTCTTCGGCATTCCGACAGAGGGGCGCAAGCATTGAGTCGACGTTGGCAATAGTCCAGGGATCTTCGACGCTGAATCTCCCGGCGATGATTATGGCGGCCATGGTGTTCGCTCCGATGATTGGCGGCACCAGGATTGCCCTGAGCCTTGTTGGAGCGCTCTTGATCGGCCCTCTGGTGGCAGCTTTCGTCGGCGAACGCGGGCGCGTGCCTCTGCCAGTATATGTCACTGTAGAGCCATCCGAGCAGACCAGAGTCGCCTCATGGAGTGAGGCTCTGTCAGAAGGATTCAGAGATTGGGTCAGGTCCAGCTTCAGTTTCCTAATCAGGCTGGGCCCCATAATGGTGTTAGCCGGCTTCGTAAGCGCCTTCGTCATCCAGTGGGTAAGTCCCGAGACCGTCTCCACATACCTGGGAGACAACTGGCTCGGAATAGTTGTGGCAGCGACTTTCGGCCTTCTCATAAATGTACCGCTGCTATTCGAGATACCGCTGGTGGCTGCGCTGCTGCTGGTCGGCATGGGTACGGCGCCCGCAGCCACTCTGTTGTTTGCAGCAGCAGCGGGCGGCCCCATCACTTTCTGGGGACTGGCCAGAGTCGTACCGAAGCGCGGTGTGGTGGCTTTCGGGACATCTATCTGGGTCGTGGCCGTGGTCGGCGGTCTCGGAGTCATGGCCCTCAGCACAATTCTCCCAACGTCAGGCAGTGGCCTCAATGCCTCAGTGTCTCCTGCCATGGCGAGCGAGGAGCCCGCACGAGCAGGACGTAACTTCGTCACCGCCGCCGACCTGAAGGCCGGAGCAAACTTGGCCAGACCTGCGCAGAAGGAATCTCTGCCGGCACCGATCGTCGTCCCAATATCGCCTGACTCAAATGGCGAAGAAACCGCCAGCGTGACGCCGTTCACCAACGTCGCGCTCACCGCGCTGGAGAACTCCAACGAGTGGCCCGACGAGGTCATAAACTACCGTCCCGGCGTAGTTGTCTTCGACTACGATTCCGATGGCGACTCCGACTTCTACATAACCGCCGAGTCCGGGACACCGAACTTTCTGTACCAAGGCAATGGGGATGGGACTTTCGTCGACGTTGCCGAGTCAGCCGGCGTCTCTGCCATTGAGAGCAACAGCACAGGGGCTGTGGCATGCGATCTCAACAATGACGGTCACCGCGACCTATACGTGGGCTCCAGAGGAATCGCCGCAATGGGTCCGGGCAAGTCCAAGGGTGACGGCTTGGACTTCAGGTCCGCAATGGGAGACGACGAACCTTCTCAACGACTGAGAGAGACGATTTCAGACCGCGTCTTCCTCAACAATGGCGATGGAACTTTCAAGGACATCACTGACTCTGCAATGGGCGAGACAGTCAACCTGAGATCAGCTGGAAGTGTCGCTTGCGCCGATGTTGACGGCGACGGCTGGCTGGACATCTACGTCGGAAACATGATCGACGAGGACTTCTTCCTATTCACAGACCGCACACACCCGGGACACTACAACCTGCTGTATCGCAACAACGGCGACCTGACTTTCGAGGAGATTGGCGAGTCGGCAGGAGTTCGCGGGACGCAGATCAAGCTGCTCGACCCAGACGGAGACCCTGTAGTCTTCAGGGACGACTCCAGCGGCGCGGAGTACGTGGGGTACGACCCATCTGTCATAGATGCGAACGGCAACCGAGTTGGTGACCCAACCGGCCGAACTCACGGTGTCATGTTCTTCGACTACGACGACGACCGTGACCCCGACATCTGGGTTGCGAACGATGGGGACATACTGCAGGTGTTCCGTAACGACTCGACTGACACCGTAATCAAGTTCACGCCTATGGCTGAGGAGATGAGCATCGACATAGTCGGCAATTGGATGGGATTCGCAATAGGGGACTATAACGGCGACGCACAACTGGACGTCTTCGTTACGAACCAAGGCTATCACCTGCGCCAGTACCCCCACCAGAAGGATGTGGGAGGAGACTGCCGATACACGGAGCGCTTCGAGTGGGGTACTTGTCTCCACGCCCTGCTCAGAAACAACGGACCCTCCAATGGGTCAGGTCCAGATACCAGTCCTTACTTCACTGACGAAGTAGAGGCCACTGCGGTCACACCAAGTCCAATCATGCCTCCTACTTCACTGAACCCAGAGAACATTCACTCTGACTGGCAGGCGCCGACCGGAATCGGCGCGTACGACTTTGGATACGGAACGACATTCTTCGACTATGACAACAACGGCACACAGGACATCTATTGGCTTGGGTCGGAGCCGGCACGGGGTGAAGGTCCAGGTGGAGAGATAATGAAGAGCGCGGGCCGCATGATGCGCGGCGACGGACATGGCTCATTCGAGGACATAACCGTACGCGCCCATCTGCTGGATATTATGGACGTCGACTACTCGATACTCGACCCTAGCAATCCCAATTTCGATGCCGCTGACCAACGCATCGATGCTGCGTTCCACGAAAACGGCAAAGGGCTGGCCCATGGCGACCTTAACGGCGACGGCTACGTCGACCTCGTGGGCACCAACAGCAGCGGCCCAATCTGGGCAATTCCGGGAGTGCCCGGAGATACAGCGATTCCCGCGGCTGGCACAGTTTTTGTGTGGCTCAACGGCGGAGGCGACAATCACTGGATTACGTTGCGTCTGAAAGGCCGGATGGGAATCGACGGCACCGGAAGCAACGCGGACGGCATAGGCGCAAGAGTATACCTCAAAACCGCGAGAGGTAACGGCGACGAAGCGCTCGTCCAAGTTCAGGAGGTCCGAGCAGGATCGAGCTATCTGTCGATGGATAGCATCGATCTCGAATTCGGTCTCGGAGACTCGACGGCCATTGACGAGATCACGGTGCTGTGGCCCAGTGGAAGGAAGCAGACGCTACGCGATATTCCGGCCAACCAGATCATGGATATCACTGAACCGGAAGGCTAACGGCCTACTTCCTCCCTCTTCACTGTTGTCAGATTCTCCAGCTCGTCTTACCAGTCATCAGGAGGCTAAGAACTCAGCCCATGCGTCCTGGAAGCGGCTGGGGTTATTGACTGGCCGGAACAGCGAGAACGTATCTGCCCACTCTTCGGCCTGATATGCCTTCAGTTTCTCAAGGCGGTCTTTGAAGTCCGCTGAATGGTTCGACAGCATGTCCAGGGCTGCCTTGTTGGTGACCGCGAGCCATTGCTCCTGCTGAATGGTGAACTGCGACTCGGCGCTTGCCCAATGGTCCAGCCACTTGACAGTGGACTCCTTGTTCTTTGCGTTGGCCACCAGCATAGCCCCGTCAACCCACCCAATCGTCCTTTCTTTGGGCACGGCAAACTCGATGTTGTTGTTCCCAGCGTCCACGGCCTGCAGGGCGTTAATGTTGTTGCCGAAAGCCAACCACACCTCTTCGGTAGCCAGCGCCCTTGTAAGCGCGCCCCCTGACCTCCAGAGCAGCTTGAAGTTGGACTTTCTCTCGATGAGAGTCGTCTTGGCTCGCTCAAGAATGTCGTCCGGCAGATCCCACCGAGAGCCCGTCGGCGTATCAACCTCGTAGTCTTCGAATCCCTGCAGCGCAGCAGTCATTAAGAAGTTTCTGTTGAAGTTGTCCCTCAGGGCGACTTTTCCCTCATACTTGGGGTCGAAGAAGACCTCGAAGCTGGGAGGATCCGGCATAGAGACCCTTTCCTTGTTGTAGAGGATCCCGTAGGGCGACCACGCATGGGGCACTGCCAGCATCCCGCCATCTACCTGCCATGGGGCATAGTTTGCGAACTTCGGGAAGAACTCACTGTAGCTGTTGAAGGTAGTGAAGTCGAAAGGCTCCACGAAGCCATTCCTGTGATACTCCAAGCACCACAGGCCATCCATGAAAATGGTGTCGTATGCGTCGGTCCCTGCCACCTTGATCTTGCCGAACGCTTCTTCATTGTCATTGAAGTCGGTGCTGATGACGTCGACGCCAGTGTCATCCTTGAACCGCGCCTTCACGTCAGGATGGTCCTTGTCAGACCATGCCAGCATTCTTATGGGACCGGTGAGCTTGTCTTCTCCCCCGCCGCAAGCTGCAATCAGCGAACTAATCGGGCCGGCCAGCATTACTGCACCACCTGCCAGCGCCGTGCGGCGCAAGAATTGGCGACGAGAAATTCCCGGAGTGACTTGGAGTGGAGCCATCAGATTCTCCTTCCTGATTTTCCTTAGACACCTGCTGCCTACTTAGCTACCAAAAGTAGCACGGGCCTTATTGACTCGTCTGATCACCATGTCCCACGGACGAATGAGGACAATCAACAGGACCAGCACAACACCAACGATGATGAGCGTACCAAGCGCATTGGAAGAGGGAGAAGTACCCGCCTTCTGCAGACCAAAGATGTACAGGGGCAGTGTCGACTCACCGGAGGTCAGGATAAACGCGACGACGAAGTCGTTGAACGATATGGTGATTGCAAGGAATGCTCCGGCGATCAACGCAGGCACCATTAGTGGCAGCACCACCTTAATGAATGTCATGAGAGGTGTAGCCCCCAAATCTTTGGAAGCCTCTTCGATGCTCCTATCAAACCCATACTGTTGAGCCAAAATTGTCAGGAAGACAAATGGCAGAGCCAAGGTCACATGGCCGAGGACAACGGTCTGCAATGACAGCGGCACTCCGGTCGTTATCAGCAGCACCAGAATCGCCAGCCCCAGAATGATCTCAGGTATGAGCATCGGCAAGAGACTAATGAACAAGTAGGCGCCCCGACCCGGGAAGCGGTGCCGGACCACCGCATACGCGGCGGGCGCGCACAGCATCAGAGACACTATCGCAGTCTCAATCGCCACGATGATGCTGAACTTGAGTGCGAGCAGCATGGAGCCGCTGCTAAACAGGTCCCGGTACCATTGGAGTGTACCCCCCTGCATCGGGAACACCGCTGAAGAGTTCTTGCCGAAGGAGAATAGAACCATGCTGAATAGCGGCAGATAGCTAATCGCCAGTATGACGATCACGTAGGCCAGAAGCCAGATGCTCCTGCGCTGAGTGTGACGCGCAACGTTGGATCCAACACCGGAGCGATACAGATTGTCTATATTGATTCCCCGTCTGAGGAGAAAGACCATCAACATTAGTATGGCGACTATCGGTACGATATAGGCGCCGCCTTGGGCAAAGTCGAGCACATCTCTAACAACGGGCATCAACGCCGTCGCCACCATCGCGCCCTCCGTGCCACCCAACATAATGGGTGTCACGTAGAAAGCCAGAGTCGGCATGAAGATGAGCAGCGTAGCCGTTTGATAACCAGAGGCCGACAGAGGGAATATCACCTTCAAAAATGTACGGAGACGGTTTGAGCCAAGATCAAGAGACGCCTCTTCAACTTCATTGCTGATATTGCCCATCGTCGCGTAGAGAACGAGGACAGCGAAAGGCAATGCGAGCGTGATCCCAACGACTATCACTATGTTCAGCGTATAGATGATGTCGAGCTTCGGAAGCCCAATCGCTTGAAGGACGGTATTCAGAACACCGTTATTCGTGATCAGAGCTATCCACGAGTAGTTACGGATAACAACGTTCATCCAAAGTGGAAGCACCGTCACGAGGAGGAGGAACACGGCGAGACGCCTGCCGGCAACTCGGCTAATATAATAGGCGAATGGAGAGCCTAGTACGAGAGCCCCAAGTGTAACGAGGACCGCGATGATGAGCGTCTTGACAAATAACTTAGCGTAACTCCCGGCAGTAACCAGGTCAACGTAGTTCTGGGTTGTCCAGGGCAGACCCACACTGTAGAAATCGTAGGTCTGGAAGCTGTACACCAGCATGAATATGCCCGGTATTCCTACGAACAGCCCTACCCAGACCGCCAAGGGGAGACTCGGCAACCCGGGTGCGACTCGCCGAATTATCGTGAGTCTCGCGCCGATATGGGCGACCTGGCCCAATGTGCGTGCTACTTCCAAACCACCCCCTACACGGGCCCAGACAATACTGGAACCGTCCTCGTCAACTGCTGTGTGCGTCTATTCAGCGATTGAACAGACGTACGTCTTCAGCCCTCCATCCCACGGTCACGCTACTACCTATCTCAATCTGCTCCCTGTAAAACTGGGCAGATGAGATTACAGCTCGGAACTGCTGGTCCCCATCTACTGTGACAACGAGGTCAACGTAATCACCGTAGTACAGAAGCTGGCCGATCTTTCCCTGCCATACCTGTCCGTCGTCAGCGTCGAGTCTGCTTCCCAACCTGACGTCCGAAGCCCGCACCCATAACGTCGCTCCATCACCGACCTGAAATCCGTCCTTCGACGGGACCCGCACTACCACGCCATTCCCGCATCGCACAGCCAAGGTCCCGTTTGACTTATCTATGCACTCGCCATGCAGGAAGTTCCCTACACCCACGAAATCCGCCACAAACTCATTTTTTGGATCCTCGAATATCTCTCGGGGCGCCCCTTCCTGTTGGACCTTTCCCAAGTCCATGAGCACGATGCGATCCGAGAGACTGATTGCCTCTTCCTGGTCGTGTGTCACATAAATGAAGGAGACCCCGGACTCTCGTTGTATCCGCTTGAGCTCGAAGCGCATGGCTATGCGGAGCTTGGCATCGAGTGCGCCTAAAGGCTCGTCCAAGAGGAGCACAGCCGGCTCGTTGACCAACGCCCTGGCTACCGCTACACGTTGTTGCTGGCCTCCGCTCAGCTCGTTTGGCCTGCGTTCCTCCAGACCTTCAAGGCCAATGAGACTCAGCAGGTTCTCCGCTCTCTCTCGCTGTACGTTCTTGGCCACCTTCTTGTTTTTGAGACCGTAAACAATGTTGTCGTAGACAGTGAGATGAGGAAACAAGGCATAGCTTTGGAAAACCATGTTCGTCGGTCTCGAATAGGGAGGCACGTTGGTCGCGTCCTGCCCCTGGATGTAAATGCGCCCGAAAGTAGGCTCTTCCAGACCGCCGATCATCCTGAGCGTCGTCGTCTTGCCGCAACCACTCGGCCCCAGCAGAGTAATGAACTCACCCGCTTCTACACTGAGGTAGAGGTCATCAACGGCAAGAACCGATCCATAGTGCTTGGTCACACCTTCTAGTTTTAGCTGCTCCAACTAAAAGCACCTCAACTATGGACGTGTTGTAAACGATCATCCGGGCTTGGGGAAATCTTCAAGGCCCATGCGGGTAGTGAGGGAATTCGTCCCAGGTGCCGTGGCTTTCAATAGATGAAATATAGGCTCGTGCAAGAATTATCATAGGCTTGTGTCTAAGTCAAGCCTACCATGATGTGGGATTCTCCACTACATGTTCGTGACGTGATCAGAAAAACTTGTTTGTGTGGAAAACACTTACAGTTGCCTTTATGACGGCAGCCAATCCACCTCGATACAGGCCAATAATCAGCGATGCAATCCGCATTCGGGCTGCTGGATAATCTTGTTCGCCCGCGTAAAGGAGAAAATGACCCACGACGCCCGCGCACGACGCCTGATGAGGGGTAGTTAACGACTACTGCACGGGCTCGGTGGTCCCATCCGGTCAAGGGCCGCGAGCGTGAGGATCTATAGGGTCAGAACTGGGTATAGAGCGTCGGAGACCGCTGGACTTCGGAAATCTCGTGGGGCTCAAGCGGATATGCTTCCTTCTGGTACACCTGCACACGGTCGGAGCCGTAGTCTGCAATGTACATGGAGCAACCATCTACGCGCACCGACACGGGCCAGCGGACGCGCTTCTGGGGTTCGAGCGAAGTCATCTCCCGCAGCCGGAGCGCCTTAACGTTGGACTTCATGTAGTGATGGGCCTGTTTAGACAGTGTGGCGTCGCCCTGGAAAAGCTCAACAAACACGCCATCCGGTCTGAACAGCTGCACCCGGTTATTCGCCCAGTCAGCGACGTATATGTCGCCGTCGGCGTCAACAGTGACACCAGACGGACGATTGAACTCGCCCTCCCCATCTCCGGACTTGCCTATCTTGAATACGAACTCCCCATCCGCCGTGAACTTCTGGACGCGGTCGTTTCGCCAGTCTGCTACATAGATGTCGCCCAGTTCATCCACGTGAATTCCCCATGGCATGTTGAACTCACCGTCACCGTCGCCAAGACAGCCGAACTGCGTTAGGAATTCGCCGTCCTTGGTGAACTTCTGAATCCTGTGGTTCTGCGTATCCGAGACATATACGTTCTCGTCAGCGTCGAGGGCGATGCCGGACTGTCGACTGAACTGTCCATCGGCGCTCCCAGCCTCACCCCACTGGGCCTGTATTTCTCCCCGCTTGTTAATGACTGTAATCTGGTTCGTTCCCTCGTCCGAGACCCACATGTTCTCATCACGGTCCATTACCATTGATATGGGCCAAACGAACTTCGTGTTTACGGAGTATGTACCTCCGATCTGGGCCGCTCCCCCTGCCGCCAGGTTAATTGCTCCCAAGTCCTCATCGTCCTGCGACAGGCGCCTGATGAAGGAGATGCCTCCTCTGCACAGGACATGCAGGTCGCCTTCCTTGTCGACAGCGATATCGACTGGAGTGTTGGTCAGACGCCTCATACCAAGCGTCCGATCATAGCTGAAACCTACTCTGAGAAGCGCGTATGGCCTACCCATTTCTCACCTCATCCCTAGATGTTGCCCTGCCTGTGCGATGCCCTGCGATGTGACGGCAGGCTGCTACGCGAAGATCGGAATCTCTTCGTATTGACCTCCGACAATTGGCGCGGCCTCAACGCCTAACCACTGCTCGAGCAGCGTGGTGTACAGTCCACGGAAGTCGTAGGTGTGGGCCATGTCACCATCGGTCTGCTTGTCGATATCCAACGACGGGTACTCAGCGTACAGACCACCCTTTACTCTCTCTCCGATCACAAAAGAGCCACCCCCGGCTCCGTGGTCGCATCCACTACCATTGTCTCTGATTCGCCGGCCGAACTCCGTAAACACAAGCATCACCACGTTCTCAGAGGAGTTGTGATCCCGTATGTCCTGGAAGAAGTCCATGATTGCGCCCGACAACTCAGTCAGCAACCTCGGATGATTGGGCACTTCGTTGGCGTGGGTATCGTACCCGCCGTGCTGCGTGTAAATGATTCTTGTACCAAGGTCGGCCAGATGCACTCGCGCGGCGTCCCTGAGAGAGTTAGCTATGGGGTTGTCGGCAAACTCTACCGTAGAGGAGTAGTTCTCAGGAGCCCTTTTGAGAACGTCCGCGCCCCGCAGTACGTCCATACCCGTCTGGGACACATACTCTCTCACCAGTCCCGTGCCCACTGCCGGACCGTACATCTTCTCGAAGATCTCTAACGCCTGCCTGCGCTCGGCCTCCTCGGTAATGCCGCTCATGACTCCATAGTTGTCCAGATCCCCGACCGAGGTAATTGGAACTCCTGGCTTACTCATCGCGCGTGGAAGTCCACGTCCGATGTTCACACAGGTCAGGGGGTTCTCCTTTTTGGGGTCCATTTCATGTACGACTTTGCCCAGCCAGCCCTCGGTGCCGATCCTGTCAGGCTCGGCTGTGTGCCAAATATCAGTCCCTCTGAAGTGGGAACGGCTGGAGTTCGGGTAGCCTACTCCCTGCACTATCGCCACCCTACCCTCGTCGTACAACTCCTTCACGGGAGCGAAGTTGGGATTGAAGCCCAGGTAATTGTCGATCGGAAGGACCTGCTCCTGGGGAATCCGTATCACAGGCCTGGAGTCGTAGTAAATTTCGTTGGTATATGGAATCACCGTGTTCATGAAGTCGTTTCCGCCGTTGAGCTGGACGACCACAAAAACCGTAGGCTTACCATTTACTTCCATTGCCGGTTCCTTCCCGTTCGGACTAACCGAACTGATAATCGACGGATGCAACTATGAACTGGACCATGCGGCCTACCCGGGCCGAACTCTTTTCTCGCTCTTCATCCGTACCAAAGCGCAGGTCGCCACCGGAATTGGCGTAATCAAGCAGTGCCTCTCGGGTATGGCTTTCTACGGTCATTGGCCCCACGAGGTCTAACGTCCGGTCGACAAATTCGTCGGGCGTGAACGCTCTCTCTTCTGACGCCAGCCTGTCCGCTATCGCCCTGACTCCGGGCAAGGTCTGGTCGGCAAGCTCATTCACCGCAAAGTTGACACGCTCAGCAAGCGTGCCGCAGTCGATCCACTCTCGCCCAGTATGCCAGCCCTCAACCGTGGGAGGCGTCATCAGGTGCTGCCCCATGAGTCCCGCCGCGGCCGGCGCGCCGTGAAGAGAAGGCTCGGGGAAGGTGTGAGTACCGGCCAGCTTTATCGTGCCGGCTACCAGTTCTGTGGGGCTCTTGACCTTCGCGAACCGAGCATCCTTGAAGAAATCGGAGTTGAAGAGCAGACGCAGCATGACTCTGACATCGCCATCAGACTCGAAATATACGTCGCAGAGCGCGTCGACCGCCTCAGGATCCCGTGGCGGTACGTCGTTCCATGACGGCACCTGCGGCTCGTCTGCCACGAAGAAGTTGTACAGGTGCCGCGATATGAACCGGGCCGTTGCAGGCTGATTCACAATGATGTCAATGATGTCCTCACCATTTAATCTGCCCGAGTGTCCCAGGAATGTCTTCTCACTATCGTCGTGGTCGTCTTCCCTGTAGATGAACTCCGATGGGTAGCGACCATATGGGTCGAGCGGTATGGGCTGGGTGAACGTCCAGCCCGTGAACGCGCGCGCCGCCATCTTGATGTCCTCTTCTGTATAGTTTCCTACCCCCATGGAGAAGAGCTCGAGCAGCTCGCGGCCCCAGTTCTCATTTGGCTGGTCACTGTGATTCTCACTGTTGTCCAGCCAGTGAATCATCGCAGGATCCTTGGCGAGGTCCACGAGAATTGCGCGCATGTCGGAAAAAGCGTTTCGCCGGAATAAGTCAATCTGGTCCTTGGACGATAGTCCGTGCTCGCTCTTACCCACGGATGTCGCGAAAACATGATGCCAGAACAGAGCCATCTTCTCTTCAAGAGGACGCTCCGTATTGACCATGCGGAAAAGCCAGCGAGTGTTCCACGGCTCAACAGAATCTGGGTTGTTCAGTTCCAGCCAGTACCGGACCACTATGTCGTCCGAAACCTCAGGGAAACGCTCTGGGTGCAGCAGGTCTTCTACGATATCCTCATAACTCTGCTCGGCATATTCCTCAAGCTCTTCCCGCGTTGCTCCGAATCCCGCCCGGCGCATTAGGTGGGCATTCAGAGCCAGATCAGTGGACGGCATGATCGTCTTCTCCTGTTTTCTCTGCGGACGCCTCAACCGCTTTCGACACCGCGACTCCTGTCACCGTCGATCTATTCGAACCCTAAGTCTATCAGCTTGGCGACCATACTCTGTATCCGCGGACTGTCGCTGTACAAGAAATCCGGCTCATACGTATGGTCCGACTTCGTGTACTGGAGAGCGTCCCGGGCGACCGAAGAACCTGCGTACTCTCTTTTGAGTAGCTCGATCTGATCATCCGTCTTGGGCGCTTCAGCGAAGTTCATTGTGAACATGCGTCGTCCCGTGTGGCCGCCGAACGAGCTGTGGTAAATGTGCTGATTGAAGAAAACTACGTCGCCCGGCTCTGATTTCAGCGGGAACCCCGGCAGATCGGCAGGCTGGACACCGAAGATTGGTTCGCCATTATCCCCGACAAGATCCCGGAACTGATCCAGATCCTTCTCCGAACCCCTGCCCTCAGCGATCGTCTGCTTTACTCGCCAGTAACGCAGAGGTTCGAGGTCTTTATGAAGAGGCAGCCTGTGCGAACCCGGAACTACCCGTAGGCAGCCAGTTTCAGCGGTAACCGGATCGAGGTACATCGCCACCTTGATCCGCATGTAATTCAACTCAATCCCTGCAGCATCAGGATGCCATGCGGTGTCGCCAACGTAAAGGTTGCCGTCCGACCCTCTCCAGATGAACTCAGGGCCCAGGAGTTGCTCGATCGAACCGTAGATGCGATCGTCTTCGACCAACTTCCTCAAAAGGGGCCGCTTCTCTACGAACGCGAGCACAGCGTGTCGCTGCTCACCTGAAAATGGCCGACCCTGACGATCCTCTTCAAGAATGTTTGTGAAGTCGCGGGTGATGTCAGCGACTTCATCAGGCGAAAATGCCTGGCGAGTGACAACGAAGCCGAACGTCTCGAAGTGCGAAATCTGAGCCGGCGTCAACATAGCCTGTCCCCCTGTCCATACGAACCCGTTTCCGGCCGAATAGTAGAACGCATTATACTCGATTTCTCGCTAAATCGGACGCTGCAAAATGGACATTCACAGGCGTCCTAGTCTGGCACTCTCGTTGCGTGCCAGGAGGTCATCTGCCATTCTCCGTCGTTGTTTACGTACACGACCGTGTATTCAAGCGAAAAGTGGTTGCCGTTCACGTGGACGTGCGCTCCTCCCCTGACGATCGCGGAGTCGCCGTACGTCCGTACCATCTTCGGAGTTGGCGTAATCGATTCATAGTTGAGTCTGCCGGAGCCGATCCCGCTCGTAAAACTCTCCTTTGTGTCTATCGCCGCCGTCGTATGTACGTAGCTGAGGTCGTCAGCTAGAATGCGGTTCAGCGTGTCAACGTCGTTCTCGACCATCGCGCTAATGCGCTGAGATTCGAGGTCGAGGATGGTCTGCGTTATATCTTGCGTCTGGGTCATTGTTCTCTCCACATGCGTGCGTTTACTTACTGCTGGCGCGACTGTAGCAAGGGCAGCAATCTGAGTCAACGAAGGCAGGGCACGGTGTCCAAAAGTTCTTCGGTACTGCGTCGCGATCTCGTCGCCAGCTGACAGATACACTGACCCCAGAAGGAGACATCCAAAGTGAGCAACCCCGGGATTCCTAAGTATTCCCAACCTCTCGATCTCAAACTCAACGTGCAGGTGCCGATGAGTGACGGTGTCAATCTTTCGACTGACGTGTACCTGCCAGTTTCGGGAGGCCCCTTCCCGACTCTCTTGGTCCGGACCATCTACGACAATCAGTCCCCTCAACTTATTGAGGCCGCTGAGCGGTTTGTTGCCAGAGGATACGCTGTCGTAATGCAGGACTGCCGGGGGCGATTCGACTCAGACGGAGAGTGGCAGCCCTACGTGAACGAGGCTCAAGACGGACACGATACGCAGGAGTGGATCGGCTCTCAGCCCTGGTGTGACGGCAACATCGGTACTTTCGGCACGTCTTACGTTGGCTTCACACAGTCGCTGACGGCTCCTCTCCGGAGTAAGTACCTCAAGGCTCTGGTGCCAACCGTCTCCCAGCAGGACAACTTCGGCCACTTCTACGTCGATGGCGCGCTCCAGCTCCATGTGGCGATGAATTTTATCAATATGGCGGGGCGCACAATGCAGGGGGGAAGTAGAAACGCCATGAACTCCGAAGAGTTCTACCGTCGCCTGCCACTGGTCTCGGCGCTCGACGACATCGTCGATCTCCCCTTCTATCGGGAAGTCATCACCCACTCAACCTTCGATGACTTCTGGAAGAGCTACAGCATGAGATACAGGTACGAGGAAGTGGAAACACCGGCTTTGATCGTATCTGGTTGGTACGACAATCTAGTACACGAAGCGTTTAAACTCTTCAGGGGCTGGACGACCAAATCGGGTTCCGACGAAGCCAGGCGACTGACCAAGCTTCTCATCGGTGGCTGGAGCCATGGCAACATCGGGTCCAGCGAACCGTTCGGCACGATCGGATTTGGAACAGCCGCTGGGATGGACTTCATCGAAGAGCAGCTACGCTGGTACGACAGACGTCTAAAGGGCATAGACAACGGCATGGATGACGAGCCGCCGATCCGCATATTTGTCATGGGCGACAACGAGTTCAGACATGAGAACGAATGGCCTCTAGCTCGTACCCAGTACACCAACTACTATCTTCACAGCGAGGGTGGAGCCAACTCCCTGTACGGAAATGGCGAGCTCTCCACTGATGTTCCCGGAGATGAGCCGCCCGATCGGTACAGCTACGATCCAAACGATCCCTTACCCACGTTGGGTGGCCAAATCATGGCGATACAGATGACGGTCAGCGGCCCATGGGACCGGAGACCGGTCGAGAGGCGGGACGATGTCCTGGTGTACACGACGGAGCCCCTGACAGAGGAGCTTGAGGTGACCGGGCCGGTGTTTCTGAACCTATACATACAATCGAGCGCTCCGGACACCGACTTCACCGGGACGCTCATCGACGTCCACCCTGACGGCAAGGCAATCATAATCTGCGAGGGGCTGCTCAGGTGCCGCTACAGGAATTCCATAGAAGAGCCGACCCTGATGGTCCCCGGAGATACATACGAGTTGACCGTAGACATGTGGGAGACCAGCAATGTCTTCAAGGCAGGTCACTGTATCCGTCTCGAGGTATCCAGCAGCAACTTCCCAAGATTCGATAGAAACTTGAACACCGGCAACCAACCCGGGATGAGCGCTGACATGGAAGTAGCCAAACAGACGATCTTCCACGACTCCCAGCGCCATTCGTATCTTACCCTACCGATAATCCCCCGGTAGCCGACACTGGTGGGAACCGCCGCTATCAGATTCAGTCCCGAGACTGTCCCGGATTGGTAGGCACTACTATTTCGTCATACCGGCGAAAGCCGGTATCCAGAGGTGGGGGGGGGTGGCTCCCGTGTGGAGGGGTGGCTCACGTAGGGACCGCCTACTAGCGTGGGACAGGCTCTTCAGTCCCAATTTCAAGGTTCCTCCTGTGACCGCTATGATAAAGTACAAGAAGAGTTCAGCAATCTGGGACCGCTTAACCTGACCAGTCGTGTGTACAAGTCAAGAGAGGGCTAGCAGTCTTGATAGATCTCATCGGTGTGTCGAAGCACTACCAGATCGGTCCAGTCGAAGTACGCGCGCTGGACAACGTCGATCTTCACGTCGCGGATGGCGAGTTCGTAGTGGTCCTCGGCCCTTCGGGAAGCGGCAAAACGACCCTGCTCAACATCATTGGAGCTCTTGACACGCCCACTTCGGGGAGCGTCGCCGTTGGAGGTCGCGACATCACGACCGCATCGCGCAATGAGCTCTTTGCGCTCCGGCGCGAGACCGTAAGCTTCATCTTCCAGAGCTTTAACCTGTTCCCCGGACTCACCGCTCTGGAAAACGTCGAATTCGGCATGGACGTCGCAGGAAAGCGCGGTAGCATGTCACCCAACTCCGTGCTTGAGGCTGTAGGCTTGGACCAGCGGGCCGCCCACTTCCCCCACGAGCTTTCCGGCGGTGAGCAGCAGCGCGTCGCGATCGCCAGGGCTCTCGCCACAGGAAATCCAGTACTGTTGGCCGACGAGCCAACGGGAGAGCTTGACTTCAGGACGGGTGCCCAGATCCTCGAGCTTTTGATTGACCAGGCATCCGATGACCGCGCCGTCTTGGTGGTCACCCACAATAGGGAGATATCTCGCATAGCTGACCGTGTTGTCGAGATGAGCAGCGGCCGCATCGTCAGCGATGGGCCACCTCAAGGCGGCAAGACCCCTCTCTCACAGCTGCGCTGGTAACTGGCACTGCACATGGTCCCCAATCCGTGCGGGATTGAGTCGAATCGTATTCTGCCGACTCAAGATATGAGAAGTCGAGTACCTTAAAGACCGTCACAAGGCGGATCCATCATGTTAAGGGTCTGAGATGCAACGTTCGAGTTCATCCGGCGGATCTGAATCCAGCCACAGCCATCACGACTCTACACGAGGGGCACGACCACCACGACCACAGTGCCCATGACCACTCCGGACACGACCATGCTCACGACCTACGCGGGAGCCGCCGCCGTCTGATCATCGCCCTCACCCTGATCTCGACCTACATGTTGGCTGAGGTTGTAGGCGGCGTCCTTTCTGGCAGCCTTGCGCTTATTGCTGATGCAGGGCACATGCTAACTGACGCCGCCGCGATAGTCATGGCCCTCATAGCAATGTGGATCGCGGAAAAGGAAGCGTCCATCGAGCGCACGTTCGGATACCAGCGCGCAGAAGTGCTGGCCGCTTTACTCAACCTGTTCGCGCTATGGCTGATCGCGGGCTGGATAGTCTTTGAAGCGTACCATCGGGCCTTCAGGGAGGATGTACCTATCAATGGGTGGCCGGTACTTTGGGTGGGTCTCGGCGGGCTCCTGATAAACCTCGTTGTCGCCTGGATTCTTCATGCGTCAGCACAGCACAGCATGAATGTCGAGGGCGCTTTCCAGCACGTGATAGCAGACCTGCTCGGATCCGTCGGCGTGGTCATCGCGCTTCTTATCGTCTGGAGCAGCCGAAGTCTGATGACCACGGTGTTCCAGATGCTGCTGGAGGGTGTACCAAAGCACATTGACGTGTACAGTCTCTGCAGCGACATTGAAGATGTGGAAGGAGTGACCCTCATTCACGACGTGCACGTCTGGACCATAACGTCGGGTAGCGAAGCGTTTACTGCGCACGTGCTCGTTGACCCCTCTTATGCAGAGCACGAGATCAAGCTGATTCGCGAACGAATACAGGACATTACGCGCCGCGAGTACGGCACCGACCACATCACGATCCAGGTGGAACAGTCCGTGGCCAAATGCACCGAGAACCACTACGTGGGACACCTTGAGTACACGAGTCGGCCATCAGCGGCGTAGAGAGCTCTCCTGAAATCTGCGGAGTGAGCACACCGAATAGTCCGGCGTCAATCCCAAGGCCCCAAGGGGAAGACCCTAAGCTCTGTATGCTACAATTTTCTGAGGCCATGATACGTGAGCCTTGCATCGATTGACGGCTGTCTGCAGGACCTGATTTAAGAGCAACCACTCCGGGGTCATGTCCACAGTCCGTCTCAATGCAATGCAGATCATCGCATCGGGCCGCACACGCTCACAGAGGCGCATTCGTCTAGGGGTCTAGGATACCACCCTTTCAAGGTGGAGACACGGGTTCGAGTCCCGTATGCGCTACCAGCTCCCACGTCTGATCGGGTGGATTACAGCCTAAGTGCGACGGTACTCCAACGACCGCGGTTGCGCGGCAATCGACTACTCACTCCACCTTCTCAAGGGGAGCGAAGCCGGTCAGGAAGCGCTTGACTCCACCACCATCCTTGAACGCGACCGTGGCCTGATAGTCAGTACCGGAAGGCTCGCAACTCGTCACGATTCCTTCACCAAAAGCCTTGTGTCGTACCTTGTCACCCGTGACAAATGGGGGACCTCCGACAGCCGGGGCAGAACGCCGCCTTCTGGTCTGAGGAATCGCCGATCTACCAGCTCTCCGAGGTCGAGTCGGCTCCGAAGCAGTCGCCGGTCGTTTACTGCGCGAGAACTGAAATCCCTGGTCCGGCCGCTCTCTCCTCGATCTCGGTGACGGTTCCGAATTGCGGGACGCACTCGGACGATCGGCCTCGGCGGACCCATTCTGTGGCGACGGCTTGGATTGCTCCTGGCCTGCCACCAGTTCCCTGGGAATGTCGAGCAGGAAACGAGATGGAAGGTTCGGCCCTGTGCCGCCACGAAAGCCGCGCCGGAAGGCCCTCGTGAGGTAGAGACGTTCCTTCGCTCGCGTCATGCCTACGTAGCACAACCGCCTCTCCTCTTCCAGACCAGCTTCCTCGTCGAGCGACCTTGCATGTGGCAGAAGTCCGTCTTCCATCCCGACCATAAACACTACTGAGTATTCGAGACCCTTAGCCTGGTGCAGTGTGATTAGCGTAAGCGCCTCAGGCGCCTCTTCCATACTGTCAACGTCGCTGACCAGGCTGACACTCTCAAGAAATGCGTTTAGACCGTCGGGCATTCCAAGTTCAGAGAACTCGCGCGCCGCGGCCTTGAACTCGTTGATGTTGTCGATCCGGTCCTCAGCCTGCTCATCCCTTTCGGTCAGATACTTCCTATATCCCGTGCTTTCGAGGATCCTTTCTATCAACTCGACAATACCGGTCTGCTCTGCCTCAGAACGAAGCCCATCAATTAGATTCCTGAAGTCGCCCAGGGCACGCGCGGCACGCGCTGTGAACGAACCGCTGACCAGCGGAGCCCCGACACCCATGGAAGGCGAGATGCTGCGAATCGATTCAAACGCGGATGTGCCTTGGTCTCGGGCGAGCCTGGTGAGCTCGTCGAGCGTCCGCCTGCCTATTCCTCTTGGTGGAAGGTTCACCACTCGCATCAGGCTCACGTCATCATTTGGATTCGCGAGCAGCCGGAGGTAGGCAGCGACATCCTTGACCTCCTGCCTCTGGTAGAACTTCGTTCCTCCAATCAGCTGGTAGGGCACGCCATAGCGCCGGCACGCCTCTTCGAGCGCTCGGGACTGCGCGTTCACGCGGTACATAACGGCGATTTCGCCAAGGCGATATGGTGCCTGAGAAGCGCCCTTCGATCGCGTCAGCTGGCCGACTTCTCGGAGCACGATCTGAGCCTCTTCCTGCTCGTCATACCCTTCGACAATCGATATCTGCTCTCCGGCGCCGTTGTTCGTAAACAACTCCTTCTCAACTCTTTGAGAATTCGCCGAGATCAGTCTGGACGCCGCGTCCAATATAGTCTGAGTGGAGCGATAGTTCTGTTCGAGTGCCACGACCTTGGCGTCGGGAAAGTCCTTCTGGAAGCTGAGGATATTCCTGATGTCCGCGTTGCGCCACGAGTAGATCGACTGGTCCGGGTCTCCCACGACGCAGAGATTCCGGTGCTTCTGAGCGATTAGACGTGCGATCGCGTACTGTGCAACGTTCGTGTCCTGGAACTCGTCAATCATGAACTGGGAGTAGCGGTCCTGGTATTTCTCCGCGACTGGCTGGTTGTCACTTAATAGCAGGAAGGTCTTGAGCAACAGGTCATCGAAATCGAGGGCGTCTGCCTGAACCATCAGGGCTTCATAACGTTGGTACACGCGCCCGACGACCTCATCGAAGTAGCTCGCCGTGCGCATGGTGAAGCCGTCAGCGGTCAGTAGCTGGCTCTTGGCGCCCGAGATGGCTGACTGAATGGCCCGCGGCGAGAACAATTTTGGGTCCGCGTCGGTCTCACGCATACTGCGCTTGACCATCTCCAGTTGGTCTGGGTCGTCGTAGATGGCGAAGCTGCGATCGAGGCCCATTGCGTCGCCGTCACGACGTAGTATCTGAGCGCAAAAGGCATGAAACGTGCCGACCGTTAGCCGATCTGCGCCGTACGCCACGACCGTCCTGATCCGCTCTTTCATCTCCCTGGCAGCCTTGTTCGTAAATGTTACAGCCCCGACACGACTGGGAGGCAACCCCACGACTCGCAATAGATACGCGATCCTGTAGGTGATGAGCCGTGTCTTGCCGCTGCCCGGTCCTGCGACAATCAGCAGTGGACCATCGATGGCCTCGACCGCTTCGCGCTGCCGTTCATTCAGGCTGGAGAGAAAATCGGTCGTCATGCTCGGTGATCCTGTTTACGAATACGCCGCAAATCAGACGACGAACAGAGGCGTGTCGCGCGTGATTATTCGACTTTCACTCGCCACTGACTCGCGTAGGTACTTTGGCACCGACACCATGCCCCGCAGGGTCGTTCCATCGAAGTACCGTAGTTGGCCTGTAATGCGGGCGGCTATCCTCGCATCCACACCCTCCGGCGACAAGTCGCCGGGGTCCTCCCCCAGCGACCCAATCACAAAACCCCAGGTCGATCCAAAGCTGGGAACAAACGTCTCCGACATGGTGACCGCCGGGAATACGCTGGCGACCGTGTTCGCAACGACGGAAAAGCACTGCTCGTAGAACGAGGGCCCCGTCGGTCCGGACTGTGAGACCATTGCTCCACCAGGGCGCAATCGGTCCCGGATAAGGCTGTAGAATTCCTGCGTAAACAGAAGATAGGCCGGCCCGGCCTCAAGCGGGTCAGGCACATCTATGATGACGATGTCGAACCGCTCTGACGTGGACTCGAGATAGGCAAGCGCATCCGCATAAACGAGCCTGACGCGTGGATCATCGAACGAGCCACGATGATGGTTCGGCAGATACTCGCGGCACAGGTCCACCACTTTGCTGTCGATGTCCACCATCACCACGCTCTCAACCGCATTGTGCTTCAGGACCTCACGAATGGTCGCACCCTCGCCCCCTCCCGCTACGAATACCGATGTGGGAGCGCGGTGGGAAATCATTGCGGGGTGGACCAGGCCCTCGTGATAGACGAACTCGTCCACCTCGGTTGACTGCGTCTTACCGTCCAGCACAAGGCTCCTGCCGAATGCCGCGCCGTCCTGCACCACCACTTCCTGGTACGGTGTACGGCCTGAGAAAAAGACGTGGTTGATTCGCTCCGCCTGATACAGGTCCGGCGTTATCAACTCATAGTGCCAGCTGCCTTCCAGAGGGCTCTGCATCGGTAACCAGTCAGCCTAGACTGCCGCCGAAGCGGCAGCGAATACTTCCCCGCGCCTGACGTCGGAGATCGAAGCCTCGGTGCACTCAAGCATCTCAACGATCAGGTCTGCGGCCCGTTCAGGCAGAAGACTCTCGCCACAGGTGAATATGTCCGCAGCAGCGTAAGCGTGCTCCGGCCAGGTGTGAATCGAGATGTGCGACTCGGCAATCGCCACAATTCCCGTCACGCCAATGGGCCGAAACTTGTGGAAGGTCTCACCTACAACAGTGGCGCCCGCCTCTCGCGCAGCAGTCAGAACGACCTCGCGTATGTAGTCGAGGTCGTCAAGAAGTTCTGCATTGCAATCTTTAAGGTCAAGTAGCAGATGCGTGCCTAGTGCATCCAATCACGTATCTCCGGAGCAATCTTAGAGAGTAGCCGAGTTTGACAGTGTCGAATTATACACGATTCCATGAGCAGCGCGTCGAATCGGGATGTCAGAAGAGCCAGTCCATGGCCGACTGTCCTGAATTCTACAAAATGATAACTATCTGACAAAACTTGACCAAAAATGTTGACGCGCATTGTACGAAACAGCGTCTAATATTTTATGTATCAGGGCAGCAAATACGAACCTGGTGGAAACCGAAATGAACGTCACTTTTGAACAAACTCGGTTTCGCGGCATCGCCCAAAAGCTGCCCGGATCCCCAACTCTACCTGACCGGATTTCGGTCAATCTGCCCGGTGCTACGCTCCTGCAACTGCTTGCGCTGGGTTTGGCCTCCATCTCTCTGGCAGTCATCCTCTTCCGATTCAGCTCCTTCTTGGAGACGCTCGGACCCTGGAGATACCTGGGAGTTGCGGCAGCTGAATTCGGCAACAGCGCCATGATGGTGTTTCCGACACCTGCTTCGGCGTACACGTTCGCCATGGGGGCCGCGCTCAACCCGATTCTGGTTGGACTGGTCGGCGGTGCAGCCGCGACGTTAGGCGAATTGATCGGCTACAACCTCGGCAAGAGGGGAAACTCGGTCATTTCGGATCGACCGTCGATTCAGCGGTTTAGCGCATGGACAGAGAGATGGGGCGCCTTGGTCCTATTGGCCTGTGCTGCCCTGCCTGTCCCGTTCGACATCGCCGGTGTCTGGGCGGGTGCCACCCGCTACCCCCTCGCTCGATTCATTCCGATCGTGCTGGTAGGTAAGACGGTCAGGGCTACCTGTATAGCGTTGGCCGGTAACTTCGGACTCCAGGCGGCCTCAGGGCTGATCGGTTAACGCTCAGAGCTCCGGCGTCAAGTGGGCCCCGGAGACAGACCTCGACACCGCGCTGCGATTGGAAGACCTGTAATCGGCAGACCAACTTTACTTTGCCGATGGCACTCATATAGCATTTACCTGCAACGGCGGTGTTCATAAGACGCGTAGTTGCGCTCACTGGAATGTAGGCGACCTGCCGCTGCTAAGACGGATTTTGTATGACTGATTACCCTGATCTCGTCCAACGGATCTCCACTTGTGAGAAGTGCAGCCTGTCCCAGGGGCGCAACAAGAGCGTACCAGGTGATGGGTCGCTTGACGCAGACATCATGTTCATCGGCGAGGGACCGGGTTTCCACGAAGATAGGCAGGGTTTGCCGTTCGTTGGGCCTGCCGGCAATCTGCTGAATGAGATGCTTTCCTCAATCGGACTGGCGCGGCAGGACGTTTACATCACCAATATGGTCAAATGCCGACCGCCGAACAATCGCGATCCGTTCCCGGCGGAGATCCGGTCCTGCTCCCCCTATCTGGACGCACAGATCGGGTTGATTCAACCGAAAGTGATCGTCACTCTCGGAAGGTACTCGTTCGCGAAGTTCTTCCCCAATGAGTCCATCAGCCGGGCCAGGGGCAGACCGCGCAACTGGCAGGGCCTCGTTATCTACCCCATGTACCACCCTGCTGCTGCACTGCACAATCCAGGACTCCGTCCAGCGATTCAACGGGACTTCTCCACCCTACCGGAGCTGATCCGGGAGGTCGCAGAACGACAGGCCACGGGCGAGATGCCCGAGGCCGAGCAGGAGTCGGTCCAGCAGCTCAGCATGTTCGAATAGAGGCGTATGCCAAACGAAACACTTCGAGTAATCCCGCTCGGCGGCCTGGGCGAGATTGGCCGGAACATGATGGTGTTGGAGTATGACGACGACATCATCGTGATTGACGCAGGCATCCTGTTCCCGGAAGAGGACATGCCGGGGATAGACTTTGCCATCCCGGACTTCCACTACCTCAAAGAGAACCGTGACAGGGTCCGTGCCGTGTTGATCACCCACGGCCACGAGGACCACATCGGCGCCATACCCTATCTGCTCAGAGAGATAAACGCTCCCGTCTATGCGTCAAGGCTGACCCTCGGCCTGGTATCGGTCAAGCTGCGTGAGCACGGATTGCTCAGGAATGCTCAGCTCAATGTCGTCGAGCCCCATAGCCCGTTCCGGGTATGCCCAGCCTTCGACGCCGAATTTTTTCGAGTTTGCCACTCGATTCCCGATGCCATGGGAATAGCCATTACCACCCCGCTGGGAGTTGTAATCCACACGGGCGACTTCAAGATAGACCACACGCCGGCGGACGGAATTCCGACTGACTTCACTAGACTTAGCCAGATTTCAGGAGATGGCGCGCTGCTGCTGTTTTCAGATTCAACCTATGCTGAGGTCGAAGGATACACCGAATCTGAACAGGCGGTGGGTGAGGCGCTCGATCGTGTGATCCGCGATGCGGATGGGAGAGTGATGGTCGCCACGTTTGCGTCCCTGATCTCGCGCGTTCAGCAGATCATCAATGCGGCCGTGAAATACGACCGAAAAGTCACTATGGTTGGCCGCAGCATGGTCAACAACGTCAAGATGGCGCTGGACATGGGTTATCTGGATGCGCCAGATGGTGTTGTAATACCCATGTCTCAAGCTAGGCAGCTCTCCCTAGAGGAATTGGTTGTTGTAGCCACCGGCAGCCAGGGCGAGCCAACATCCGCGCTCGTCAGAATCGCCAATGGACGCCACAACGACATCGAGATCGTGCCCGGTGACACTGTAGTAGTTTCTGCATCTCCGATACCGGGCAATGAGACCGTGGTGGCCCGTACGATTGACAACTTGTTCAGGCAGGGTGCGAATGTCCTGTACAGCCGAATCTCGATGGTGCACGTGCACGGTCATGCCGCCAAGGAAGAGCTCAAGATGATGTTGAGCATCGTCAGGCCGAGGTACTTCGTTCCCGTACATGGCGAGCACAGACACCTGATCCAGCACGCGGGTATCGCAGCTGACATGGGCATCCCGGATTCGAGGATATTCGTTCTCGAGGATGGTGACGTGCTGGAAATTGGAATCGAGGCCGCCGCAGTTGTTGAAGGCGTGCAGGCTGGTCTTGTGTTCATCAATGGAAAGCACCTTTGGAACATGGACAGCGAGATACTCAGCGAACGGAGGAGGCTGGCAAGAGACGGCGTAGTGACCGTTACGATAACTCTGAGCGTCCGGACAGGCCTGCTGCTGACTGATCCCATGATCCGTTCGTATGGGTTCGTCGATCTCGACGATTCCGATACTATTTTCGAAAATACCTCAAAACTGGTTTCATCATTCCTTGAAGATTCGGACAACGACAGGCTAGATTTGGAGCATGTGAAATCTCGGCTGACGCGATCAGTCGCAGACTTCCTGTACGGCGAGACGCGGAGGAGACCGACGGTACTGACCGTCATCGAACAGGTGTAACCGGCATCGTCCACCTCCGAAATCTATGGCAGCGGTGTAGAACTGTCCCGGTAGTCTGGCCGTCTCCAATCCAGCCTAACCGACTTCGAGGTCTCGCCAAATGCCAAGGTCGATGTCCGGGAACACATCAGTAGCCGCCGGACACCCTAGCCGAACCCTTCTCTTTCTCCTTGTTGCGGCCGCCATGCTCGGCGCGGCGCTAGGCGCATACATGGTTCGCGAGACTATCCTGAACGGTCTCGACCAAATGCGCGAAGGAATCATGACGTCCGTCGGGCTGGGATTTGCTCCCATAACACTGTTGGTTGGCGCGTTTGCGCTGGTGTTGCTATTCAAGCGCAGTTGGCTGGGCCCACTTAACCTCTGGCTCGCGGCAGTGGCACTCGTGCTTGCTGTCTCAGGCGCGCTCTCATTCTTCAGACCGTTCGATGGCGCGCTCGGATGGTTTTCAGGCTACGGCTATTCCACACTGGGAGGCAGCGTGGGCGATGCCGTGATCGGAAGCCCGAACTGGCTCGGCGCGGTGCGTATGTCCGCGCTGTTTGTTTTGGCAATTGCGATCGCCCTTCCCACCTTCGCTGTTGACGTGGGCCGCCTCGCCGCACAGGGGCTCCTGCTTGGCTATCTCACGGCGTTCATGGGCGTGAGGTCCCTATTTTCCAGACGCAGGCCGACCGAGCCGGAGGAATTACCCGTCGAAGAATCGCCATTGGAAACGAGCTTAAGTTTCGATGAATATCGCAGCGATCTCACCCCTCGCACTATGTGGGACGAAGAACGCGACGAGGATGTAGATGGAGCAGACTCCACGATGCCAGAAGTCACGTCCCACCTGGGCGCCGACGATGATTGGGAGAGCCAACGGTCAACCCGATTCGTCTTCACAGTGCCGGACGACTCGACTTACTCGAACTCGGACAGCGACATGGACACGCCCCGGACCACCCACGACGACTTCAGCGATCTTCCGGAGCCTGCCCTTCAACCCGCGAGAGCCGCTGTGGGTGACGATGCCTTAAGCGAAGATGCCCGCCGATTCGGCGACCAAATTGAGCAGGAACCAATAGTGCCTCAGGATACTGAACCGGACTGGCCTGACCACGGGTCCAACCCCAATCCTTCTTGGAATCCCATCGCCGAACCTGAAATCATTCCGGCGGCGGCCGTCGAAGACAGCCCGCCCCCGTCTCCACCGTCCCGCGGCCTCCTCTCCCGCTTAACCGGGTCAGGTCTGATGTGGCAGCGACCTGGAATCGAGATGCTCAGACAGGCGCCTGAGATGCCCATCTCCACCACCGAGCTGAAGGATACCGCCGAAACGATAACCCAGACCCTAGGTGAATACGGCGTCGAGGTCGAAGTCGGACATGTAAGGCCCGGCCCGACTGTCACTATGTACGGCCTCGTGCCAGGCTGGATCCGGCGTACCCGCGTTGTCAAACCGGTGGACAAAGATGGACTACCTCTCCGCGACGAGTCAGGGCGTCAGATCACAAAACGCGAAGAGCAAAAGACGCGAGTCAAGGTCGATAGCATTCTGGCCAGGGAGAAAGATCTCGCCCTTGCACTAAGGACCCAATCCATTCGCATCGAGACCCCGGCTATGGGGAAGTCTCTGGTGGGCATCGAAGTTCCCAACCCCAATCCCAGCTTGGTCACCCTGAGAAATGTGATGGAGAGTCGTGAATTCCAGAAGCTGAGGAAAGACGCTCACCTGCCGGTAGCCCTAGGGCGCGGGAGCGGCGGTGAGGCAGTCTGCTTCGACTTGGCGAAGATGCCCCATCTGCTGGTCGCCGGAGCGACGGGAAGCGGCAAGAGCGTCTGTCTCAACGCAATCGTCTCGTGCCTCATCACCGAGAAGACGCCGGTGGAGGCTCGCCTCCTGCTTGTCGACCCAAAGCGAGTGGAATTGACACCCTATAACGGAGTCCCCCACCTGATGGCTCCGGTCATCGTAGAGACCGACACCGTCGTGGGATTCCTCAAAGGCCTGATCCGAGAGATGTTCGGCCGGTACCGTATGATGGAGGAGGAAGGCGTCCGCAACATCGAGGCGTACAACAAACGCACAAAGGACCACATGCCCTATCTGTGCGTAGTGATCGACGAGCTTGCTGACCTCATGATGACCGCCGCGTTCGACGTCGAGCAATCGCTGTGCAGACTCGCCCAGTTGGGACGCGCCACAGGCATTCACCTCATCATAGCCACCCAACGCCCATCCGTGGATGTCGTGACGGGCCTGATAAAGGCCAACTTCCCCAGCAGGATCAGCTTCGGAGTGACCTCACAGGTTGACTCCAGAACGATTCTCGACACGGCGGGCGCCGACAAGCTGCTCGGACGTGGGGACATGCTCTACCTCCCACTCGACGCCTCCAAGCCGTCACGTGTACAGAGCGTCTTCATCGGGGACGAAGAGATTGGGGACATTGTCGGCTTTTGGAAGAAGTCACCCTGGCCTCCTCTCCGCGAGATAGACCTGCTTGGCGTTGAAGAGTTCGACGAAGACGGCGGCGAAGAAGCTGACGATGTGCCTGATCGGGACGACATGTTCAACAAGGCTCTCGAGCTGGCCCAGACGCACCGCAAGCTATCCACCTCTCTCCTCCAGCGCCGGCTCCGAGTTGGCTATCCTCGTGCGGCACGCCTTATGGACCAATTGGAAGAGGAAGGCGTTGTGGGCCCTGGTGATGGTTCCAAGTCGCGGGATGTTATAATCAATCAGGCTTAGATTTCCATACACTTCACTCGGACGGTACCAAATGGTCCTGAACCTGGCAAATCTGGTCGGCTCCGTCACTCGCACAGGCAGGGATGACGCCGAACCGGATCACGGACGATCATACTGTATCGTCTGCGACCTGGACCTGCGCGAATCCGAATTCTACGATGTCTTCAGGGTCTGCCCCCAGTGCCGTTTCCACTACAGCATGAGCGCTCGCGAGCGCATCGATTCTCTGGTTGACAGCAACAGCTTCAGTGAGTTCAATCGGACGATGGTCTCGCTGGACCCGCTCTCATTCTCGTCAGTGCAGTCCTATAACAGCAGCCTGTTCCAGGATCAGCGTCGGACGGGTCTCACCGAAGCAGTTGTGACCGGGACGGCCGCAATTGCAGGCACTCCCGTTATGCTGATCGTGCTGGACTTTGGATTCATGGGTGGCACGATGGGTTGCGCTGTCGGTGAGAAAGTCACACTCGCTCTCGAACGTGCTGTAAAACGCGGCCTGTCGACCGTGGCGATCGTAACTAGCGGCGGTGCGAGAATCCAGGAAGGTGTGCTGTCGCTGATGCAGATGGCCAAGACAGCCGGCGCGGCCAATCGACTAAACGAGGCTGGACTTCCGTTCATTACCGTACTGGCGAATCCAGCCACAGGCCAAGCATACGGCAGTTTCGCAAATCTGGCAGACGTCATCCTCGCTGAACCCGGCTCGATCGTCGGCTTCTCGTCGCTGAGAGTCATCAAGAGAGCGAGCGATCAGCCGCTTCCGACAGGGGCGCACTCTGCAGAATCACATATGGCGCACGGAATGCTCGACGCGGTCGTGGAACGTGCTGACCTGAGAACCATCATCGGAGTCTTGGTCGAGCTTCTGGGGACAAGATATTATCTCTCAAATGGCCACGAAGGCTCTCGACCACAGACAAGCATCGCGCGACCTGAAGCGTGGACATCGGTGCAGATGGCTCGACACGAGGCGCGCCCTACAGCCGCAGATTACCTCTCCCGCATACTCAGCCAGTTCGTCGAGCTTCACGGTGATCGAGCCTACGGAGACGACCCGACTATCATATCCGGTCTGGGCCAAATCGCGGGACAGACCGTGGCGGTGATCGCACAGCAGCGTGAGGCGCCTTTCGACAGCGAATCTGGAATACAAGGCGAGAGCCGGACCACACCGGAGGGCTTTCGGAAAGCCCACCGCGCTATGAGTCTTGCAGCCAGGTTCTCTCTGCCGCTGATAACATTGATCGACACGTCTGGCCCCGACCTCAGCGTGGCCGCTGAAGAACGCGGCCTCGGCAACACGATCGCCACGGCGATGGCGCAGATGTCAGGTCTCAGCGTTCCAACGATCTCAGTTGTCATAGGCCAGGCAGGTAGTGGCGGAGCTCTTGCGCTTGGTATAGCCGACAGGGCACTGATGCTTGAGCACGCCATCTACACGGCTATGTCGCCCGAAGAGGCCGCCGAGGTGATCTATCAGGATGCTTCAAGGGCAGAGGAAGCAGCCTCCTCGATGCGTTTGACTGCCCATGACTGCCTCGAACTTGGAATCATTGATCAGATAGTCGCCGAGCCACCCAATGGAGCCCACGCTGACCCGGACGAAGCGGCACGAATGCTGGGCAGGGTCATCGTTGCCGAACTTGCCAGACTCCAAGATCGGTCACCAAAAAAGAGAGCGAGTGAGCGTTACTCTAAGTATCGCGGCATGGGAGTCTATAGCTCCCAGATCAAGGCCACGATCGCCAGAGAAGTTAATGCCGTTCAGAACCTGATAAGAGCCAGCGTTAGCAGGCTTTCCAACTTGCGCTACCGTCAGCGGCGGGAAAGCGATGCTCCAGACAAGATAGCAGGCAACGGATATTTCTACGGCGCAGACGACTGAGTCTGACTATCCTCACGGCGACACAATGATCAGTTCCGCGGAGGATCGAAAACTCTTGGCCGTGCTCCGAGACCGGAATGTACCCACTGCCAGCTTTCGCCACGCATCCGACCGCATTGCGCGTCTTCTATGTGCGTATGCTATTGCTGTGCTGCGCCACGAAGAGGCCACTGCCGCGAACATCACAAGCGACAGCGTCATGATTCTTCCGGTCATGCGGGCGGGAATGGCGCTCGTACCCGCGTTCACCGCGATGATGCCGAACGCTCCGGTGGGCATCGTAGGCATAGAGAGAGACGAGCAGACCGCCCGCCCTGCACTCTACTACGACAAACTTCCTAAAGTGCTGCCTGAGAAGGCAGTAGTCCTGGACCCAATGCTCGCCACCGGCGGGACCGCCTGTCTCGTGGCAGAGATGCTTATCGGCTATGGGTACGCGAAGTATGACATCCACTTTAGTGGAGTTTTGGCCGCACCTGAAGGAATGAACAGGCTGTCGGAAATAATCCCACGCTCGCACATTGTAGTCGCCGCGATTGACCAGGGACTCGATGCGCAAAACTTCATCGTGCCTGGCCTTGGCGACTATGGCGACAGATACTACGGGACCTGAGACAGCGCGGGCCTGTACAGGCTATATAGTCAGCACCCCGCCGTGTGAGCTGCGATTGGCCTCGAACGCCGCAATGTCATCGTCGCGCTCCAGAGTCAGACCGATGTCATCAAGCCCATTGAGCAGGCAGTGGCGACGGAACGGCTCCACCCTGAACTCGGCGACAACCTGCTCGTCATCGTCCCACACGCGCTCGGCCTCGAGGTCTACGTGCAGCCGATATCCCGGATCTCGCTCAGCGTTCTCGATAATCTGCTGAACGGTCTCCTCCGGCAGTACTATTGGCAGAAGCCCGTTCTGGAAGCAGTTGCTGTGGAAGATGTCCGCGAAGCTGGGTGCGATAATGACCTTGAATCCAAACTGTCCCAACGCCCAGGGCGCGTGCTCCCTGGACGACCCCGACCCAAAGTTCCTGCCGGCAACTATTATCTCCGCATCCTTGTAGCCCGGCTGGTTGAGCACGAAGTCGGGCTTCAGCGTGCCATCGTCGTTGTATCTCCAGTCGAAGAAGAGAAACTCACCAAATCCAGTACGTTCCACGCGCTTCAGGAACTGCTTGGGGATAATCTGGTCCGTGTCCACATTGACACGGTTCATCGGCATGACGACGCCGGCCATTCTATTGAAGGGGTCCATTGTTTACTCCGGAGCTGTTCAGGGTTAAGACGTATCGGATGCGACAGTCACTTTTGATCGTAGGATGATTCCAATACTGCAACGACATATCTAATTTTAGATTCATCACTGGGATCAACCACGCATGTCCAGCCACGTCGTGGACTGGCGTGGTCGTTTTCAAACCTTCCTTGAGGATCGGCAAAGGGCTCATAAGCATACACACGGTACTTGCCTCTATCCTTTCCCCCGATGTTGAACCTGACAAATCCTATCCGAGTACTGCCTGGCTTCTGCAGGTCGTAGCCGTTCTGACGAGGCTCAGGTTCTATATCACGTGCAATTCTGCTAATGAAGTCCATTGTTCGTTGTTCTCGAACGGGCCCCATTGCTTGACCTACCTCCCTGCTGCCCGCGTACTTCAGGACAATGACGTCAACGTCCTCATCACGCTCACTGTCTTCGGGAGACATGTTGTGCAGGCGCACTAGGGTCTGCGAGTCTATGTATGCTTCTCCGCAGTTGTTGCATACCTTAGCGGGAATTCCCCTGACCAAGATTATCGTGGAATCCCGCTCAAGGGTGGACGTCGTAGTGCCCGGCTCTGTTTCACCGTTCTTGCAAATGACGCAGATCATCGTCGTCGTCTCCTTCTGGTTCTGAAGCCCGGCAACCAACGCTCATCGTCTGGCTCATATGTCGTTATGACTATGATAGTACCAGTCTCCGAGTCATCAGCCACTACGACGTGAATGGGTCTGTGCCTTATCCATCCCAAGATCAGTCTACTGGGATGTGGAGTATCGTACGGGTATGTCTCGATCACTTCGCCGTGATCAACTACGGCATACACTTCCTCCTCGGTAATGCCCCGCAACTGCATCCGCACGTCGGCATGGTTGCGGAACTCTACCCTTCGGGCCAGCCTACCACTCCCTGATGTCTACGAAGTGACCGGCGATCGCCGACGCCGCAGCCATCTCGGGGCTGACGAGGTGAGTACGTCCACCCTTGCCCTGACGACCCTCGAAGTTGCGATTGGACGTAGAAGCGCAACGCTCGCCCGGCTCAAGAATGTCAGGATTCATACCGAGACACATCGAGCAGCCGGCGACACGCCAGTCGAAGCCCGCCTCAGTGAAGATACGGTCCAGCCCTTCCTCTTCCGCCTGCGCCTTGATCTGAGCCGATCCCGGCACGACCATCGCGTACACGCTGTCGGCGACCTTCTTGCCACGGGCCACCTCGGCGGCGAGACGCAGGTCCTCTATTCGCGAATTGGTGCACGAGCCGATGAATACCCTGTCCAGTGAGATATCCTGGATGGGCGTACCCGGTTCAAGGCCCATGTAGTCCAGCGCCCGCTCGGCCGACTCCTTCTCACCTTCGTCATTGAACGACCCGGGATTCGGAACGCGCCCGCTGATAGGTGCCACCATACCCGGGTTGGTGCCCCAGGATACATACGGCTCAATGTCTGACGAAGGGATCACGACCACAGTGTCGTACTCCGCTCCGGCATCGGTCGCGAGCTTGGCCCACTCCTCACACGCGCGGTCGAAATCGGCGCCCTGCGGTACCTGTGGCCTGCCACGCATGTAGTCGAAAGTCGTCTGGTCGGGCGCCACCATGCCGGCCCGTCCGCCTCCTTCGATGGACATATTACAGACCGTCATACGGCCTTCCATCGAAAGTTGTCTGATGCCCTCTCCCGTGTACTCGATCGCGTGTCCGGTTGCGCCCGCCACGCCGATTCGCCCGATAGTGCAGAGGATCACGTCCTTGGCGGAGACGCCCGTCGGAAGTGGACCCTCCACCCGTATCTCCATCGTCTTGGGTTTGAACTGACGGAGCGTCTGTGTTGCCAGCACATGCTCGACTTCCGAGGTGCCGATGCCGATGGCAAACGCACCGAACGCGCCGTGCGTCGACGTGTGGCTGTCGCCGCAGACTATTACTTGGCCGGGCTGGGTGAACCCCTGCTCAGGGCCAATGACGTGAACAATTCCCTGGTACGGGCTGAATCGGTCGTACAATGTGACGCCGAAATCGTTGCAGTTGCGTTCAAGGTGTTCGAGCTGCTGTGCGGCGATCGGATCCGTGATCGGCCGGCTCAGCTCCCACGTAGGCGTATTATGGTCCATAGTCGCGATCGTGAGGTCTGGGCGTCGCACCTTGCGACCCGCCATACGGAGACCCTCGAACGCCTGCGGAGACGTCACCTCATGAACAAGGTGCAGGTCAACGTATAGCAGACCGGGCTGACCCTCCTCCTCACGTACCACATGGGCGTCCCAAATTTTGTCGAACATAGTCTTGGCGGTCATTGCTGTTCCTCTGGGTCTCTTCTCTTCTTACCTATGCTTTTCTGCCTTCTGCTGGTACTGAATGGGCGCAGATCGTCTCGAGTCGATTTTGGAAACATGATTCTGATCAGGATCGCACGGGCCGACCCCAAAGGGCCGACCCGAACATGATTTGGCTTGCTAAGGGGACGGATCGACGACCGCGGCCGGCTCATCACTGGCCGAGACAAGCCTGTTCAGCGCATTCATGTACGCCTTCGCGCTAGCCACGATAATGTCGGTATCTGAACCGCGACCTATATACGCGCTACCGTCCGCCTCGATGCGAATCGTCACGTCACCGATTGCGTCAATGCCCTCGGTGACGGCATCCACACGGAACTCAGTGAGTCTATTTTCAACATGAATGATGCGATTTATGGCCTTATAGACGGCATCGACAGGGCCGGTGCCCGTAGCGGCGTCGGTCGTCTGGCTGCCGTCAGGGCCTACCACGCTCACGGTCGCCGTCGGGACATCGTGATTGCCTGAGGTGACCTGTACGTGTTCAAGCTGGTACACGGTCGGAACATCGACCACCCGGCGACGACTCGACATGAGCGCGACGAGATCAGCGTCACTGACCTCCCTCTTCTTGTCGGCGAGGTCCTTGAACGCTTCGAACGCCTCGTCCAACTCGGCCTGTTCCAGAGAGTATCCGAGTTCCTCGAGGCGAGACCGCAGTCCGGCCCTGCCGCTCAGCTTTCCGAGTACCAGCTCGTTGCTGGGCCATCCGACCGACTTGGGATCCATGATCTCGAATGTGCTGCGTTCCTTGAGCACACCATCCTGGTGAATGCCCGATGCGTGCCTGAAGGCGTTTGCCCCTACTACAGCCTTATTGGGCTGCACCGGAAAGCCGGTTATGTCGCTGACGAGGCGGCTCGTGCGGTATATCTGGCGCGTGTCTACGTTGGTGCCGACGTTGAACAGGTCTGGCCTGGTTTCGATCGCCATGATGATCTCTTCAAGCGCGGCGTTGCCTGCCCGCTCGCCAAGACCGTTAATGCATCCCTCCACCTGCCGCGCTCCAGCTTGCACTGCTGCAAGGCTGTTCGCAACCGACATTCCGAGGTCGTTGTGACAGTGCACGCTCATCACCGCCCGGTTGATGTTCGGCACATTCTCCCGGATCATGCGTATGCGATCATAGAACTCTGCAGGAATGGTGTACCCCACGGTGTCGGCTATGTTGACTGTGTTGGCCCCCGCTTCGATTACGGCCTCAAGCATTGCGTATAGGTACTCGATATCGGTGCGAGTCGCGTCCATGGGGGAGAACTCGACGTCGTCACAGTAGCTCTTCGCGCGCTCTACGGAGGCAACCGCCATCTCCAGCACCTGCTCCGGGTTTCGCCTGAGCTGGTGCATGATCTGGACGTCTGAGCTTGAAATGAAGACATGGACTCTAGGCCTTGCGGCACCCTCAATGGCACGCCATGCCTGGTCCACGTCATCGAAGTGGCACCTTGCGAGCGACGCGATTATCGGCCTGCGGACCTCTTGGGCAATGTTCCGCACCGCCTCGAAGTCCCCTGGCGAGCTGGCCGCGAATCCGGCCTCAATGATGTCTACGCCGAGCCGGTCGAGTTGCTTCGCAATCTCCATCTTTTCCGGCGTCGTCAGTCCGATACCAGCGGACTGCTCACCGTCGCGCAGGGTTGTGTCGAATATCAATACTTTCTCGTCTGGCATTTTGTTTCCCCTTGGGTATCAGGAACTAATTTCGGAGTTTCTATCTCACGATCGCTGTTCCAAGGGCAACGCAGTCCGCCAGGCGTGCGGCGTGCCGAGCGCGATGGCGAACTGCGTGGGTGGCCTCCGAACTGTTCATCTGGTGTTCTTCTCCCCTGTTAATCTGCGTCTTGGAGGAACGACATCATTCCCCGGAGCTCTTTGCCGATCACTTCGATCGGGTGTCCGGCATTCTCCTGGCGCAGGCGGTTGAATGTGGGCCGACCTTCGTCGTTCTCAGCAATCCATTCGCGGGCAAAGCTGCCGTCCTGGATGTCGGCCAGTATCTTCTGCATGTTCTCCTTGACGCGCTCGTCGATCACCACGGGACCACGAGTGTAGTCGCCGTACTCCGCCGTATCGCTGACTGAGTAGCGCATGTATTCAAGACCACCTTGATAGAAGAGGTCCACGATAAGCTTCAGCTCGTGCATGCACTCAAAGTACGCCGACTCCGGCTGATACCCGGCTTCGATCAGAGTCTCAAACGCCGTCTTGACCAGTTCGGCCACGCCTCCGCACAGCACCGCCTGCTCGCCGAACAGGTCGGTCTCGGTCTCTTCCTTGAATGTGGTCTCCAGGACGCCGGCCCTCGTGCAGCCGACTCCCCTCGCGTAGGCGAGCCCGACGCCCGACGCATTGCCGGTCACGTCCTGGTGAATCGCCAGCAGGCCCGGAACGCCCGACCCGCGCGTGTACACTTCACGCATCCTGTGGCCCGGCGCTTTCGGCGCAACCATTGACACGTCCACGCTGTCGGGAGGAACGATCCACTCGTAGTGGATGTTGAACCCATGCGCGAACATGAGTGTCTTGCCCGGAAGCAGATGAGGCAGGATCGACTCCCGATATACCTCAGCCTGCACATGGTCGGGGATTAGCATCATGATTATGTCCGACTCTCGTGCCGTCTCAGAGACCAGCCCGACCGTAAGCCCAGCAGCTTCGGCAACCTCCCGGCTGCGGCTACCTTCGTATAGTCCAACCATCACGTTTAGGCCGGAGTCCTTGAGATTGAGCGCGTGAGCGTGGCCCTGGCTGCCATAACCAATTACCCCAATCGTCTTGTCCTCGAGCAGGCTCATGTCGGCATCGTTTTCGTAGTAGATAGTCGCCATTTATCTCGTTCCTTTTGAGTTGCTGGTACTTGATATTGTTCCTCGTGTCGCTGGCGCGCGGTTCGGCGTCATACGCTACCACTCTCCCACTTCACCGCCGGTCGTTCCACGCGGACGCGGCGGCGCGAGTCGCCTTCGCTCGAACCGCGGCTCATTGCCACAACCCCGGTTCGCATGACCTCCTGTACTTGGAAGCCGAATCCCGTGAGGTTGTCCACGAGGTCGTTCACCTTGTTCGATTTGCCAGTGACCTCGATTATCAGCGATTCGGGGGTTGTATCGACGATCTTGGCCCCGAATATATCCACCATGGCATTTATCTCGCTGAGTGGTTGAGTATTCCACTTAACGCGGACGAGCGCGAGTTCGCGCCAGACGCTATTGTCGTCGTCCACGTCAACTACCTTTATCACGTCTATAAGCTTGTTCAGATTCTTCGAAACCTGCTCGATGGTGCGGGCGTCGCCCTCGACCACGAACGTCATTCTCGACAGGCTGGGAATCTCGCTTGGCCCCACCGCGAGGCTTGCGATGTTGTACCCGCGCCGCCGAAACATGCTCGTTATCCTGTTCAGGACACCTGGCTTGTCCTCCACCAGCGCGGTGATTGTGTGTTCTGCATTTGTGCCGTTCTGTGCAGTGACCATGTTACGTGCGGGCCTCCTGCGGACGCGGCTCCTCTATCATCTCCTTGACCGACATCCCCGACGGGATCATCGGATAGACGTTCTCTTCCTGCTCGACTACAAAGTCGACTATTGCCGGACCGTCGTAGGCCATCGCGTCCATGATCGCGGGCCTGACCTGGGACTTGTCGGTAACTCGCGCCCCGAATACCCCGAACGCCTCGGCCAGCTTTACGAAGTCTGGATTGCTGCTGTACCCAGTGGCCACGTAGGACCGCTCATAGAAAAGCTCCTGCCACTGTCGCACCATCCCGAGAAACCCATTGTTGAGAATGGCTATCTTGACAGGGATGTTGTTCTCGACCATGGTCGCAAGCTCGCACATGGTCATCTGGAATCCGCCGTCGCCTGCCACCGACCAGACGACCTTGTCCGGTCGCCCCACCTGTGCTCCCATAGCACCTGGCACTTCGTAACCCATTGCACCTGCGCCGCCGGACGACACCAGCGAGCGCGGCTCATTGAATGAGTAGTGCTGCGCGGCCCACATCTGATGCTGGCCCACTCCTGTCACGACAATCGCTTCGCCGTGTGTGGCCTCCGAAATCTGCTTAATGACGTACTGCGGAATGAGCTTTTCGGTGTCCCTCACGAGCATTGACGGGTGGTCTCGCTTGAGCTCCTCTATCCTGTTGAGCCAATCGACCCTCGTAGAGGGTTTAACCCTCTTGTTCAGATCGACCAACACGCGCCTGACGTCTCCCACTATGGGCACGTCAACCGGTATGTTCTTGCCTATTTCGCTTGGATCGACGTCGACATGTATCTTCTTCGAACCCGTCGCGAAGGACGATGTGTCCCCCGTGATCCGGTCATCAAACCGCATGCCCAATGCTATGAGCAGGTCGGCCTCCTCGATGGCCAGACTGGCGTACGCCATGCCGTGCATCCCCGGCATCCCCACGCACAGAACGTGGTCATCAGGGAAGCTGCTGATTCCCAGCAGGGTCGGAATCACAGGTATCTGCGCCTTCTCCGCCAGCTCCCTTAGTTCGTCGAACGCCTGTGAGAGTATTACTCCATGCCCTGCAAGAATGACTGGGCGCTCCGCGGATTCGATAAGTTTGGCCGCTCGACGGATCATCCCGCTATGACCTTGCAGGTTCGGCTTGTATCCCGGCAGGTCGACTGTCTCGGGCCACTCCACGTCTACTTCCTCGGTGAAGACGTCCTTTGGTACATCAACAAGTACCGGACCGGGCCGACCGGAGTTGGCTATGTAAAAAGCTTCCTTGATCACCCCGGCGATTTCGGAAGCGTGCATCACCAGGTAGTTATGCTTGGTTATCGGGAGAGTGATCCCCGTGATGTCCGTCTCCTGGAAAGCATCCGACCCTATGGCTGCCCGACCGACCTGTCCGGTGACCACTACCATTGGCACCGAGTCCATCTGAGCCGTGGCAATCCCGGTCACGAGATTGGTAGCGCCCGGACCTGACGTTGCCCACGCCACTCCAGGTCTGCCTGTTACGCGCGCATAACCGTCCGCAGCGTGCGCCGCGCCCTGTTCATGGCGTACGAGAATGTGCCGAAGCTCTGGGTACTCGGGCAGAATCTGATACAGGGGAAGAATCGCTCCGCCAGGGAGACCGAATATAACGTCGACGCCTTCCCTTAGCAGCGCTTCACAGACTATCTGACCGCCATTGCGTCGCATAATGCTCGAACCTCCCACGGGCTCCTAGTCTCACATGCCAAGAACTGTGTATCGAAACACACCTACACCAAAAAATCCCGTCCACTCAAGGGACGGGACCTACTTCTTTACAAACGGATACCCCGCGGTACCACCCAAGTTGTCCGGAGCTTCACTCCAGACCACTCTTAGGCTTGGTAACGGTGCCACCCCGTCCGACCCTACAAAGAATTCTGAGGTGTGTGGACTGACCGCATCAAACTGATGGGTAACTGTCCACTCTCACGCTCCCTTTTCGGGCAGGATGCTCCTGGGCGAGTTCTCGCGGCTCTCGGCGCCGGACTTTCACCTTACTCCGGCTCTCTACTGGCCAGTGTGCCGCAATACTACTCCCAATCTTAGCATTTATCGTCTGATTTAAAGGAACATCGGGAATCCATGGTAGCACCTGACCGGAAAGTGTGTCAAAAAGGACGTCGGTCTGGAAACATGCAGATGAGGCTGTCCGGTGGCTATCCCACTGCCTTAATGCCTACTCCCGGCAGAGCTCCTTCCACTACTTCAGCGGCCTCCACAACAGCCTTGCCGCCAACGACCACGTATTCTATTCCGGTGGGCGGCAGGGCGGGCTGTTCATACGTAGAATTGTCGATGACCCTGTCGGCGTCGAAGACCACAATGTCGGCATCCATGCCGGGCCTGATTCGCCCCTTGGTGGCAAATGCCGGAGCCCGCCGCTCCAACCTCTGAGCTGGCATCAGCGAACACTTCGCTAAGGCATCTTTCAACGACAGTGCCTTCCGTTCCCGAACGTACCGTCCGAGAATCAGCGAGTAGGTCCCGGAAGTCCTTGGATGCCCCTTCCCCATTCGCAGAAAGCCATCAGTTGCGATTGCCGTAAGTGGACTTGTGACGGCCGTGTCCACCGCGTCCTGAGGCGTCGAATGCACGATTACCATTCCGCCAATTTCGCGGTACTCGGCGAACGTGGACGCCGTGAGGCGCTCTCCCGTATCCGCCCACTGCAGGCTGTCGTAGCTTATGCCGTACTTCTGCTCCCACCCCTCGCTGAACAGGGCCGAGTCGATGGCAGTCATACCTGCCGTGTACGGGTAGCACTCGGTAGTCACGTCCAGACCCTGGTCGCGGGCCCCCTGCACCATGCCCAGTGTGGCCCCCGTTGCGTGCAGTCCTGTGCTCTGAACATGCACAATGTGGAGCGGAGCTCCGGAAATCGCCGAGGCAGCAATCACTTCGCCTGCGGCCTCGATACTGCTCATTGGGTCCTGATGGCCCTTGCCCCGCACATGGACATGGCACGACGCGCCATACTTGGCCGCCACCCGGAAGACTTCAAGCGCCTCCCACCTCGAGCAGCCGCGCGTGTAGTCAAGTCCGAATCCCACTGCGAGAGCCCCACGTTGTAGCCCGATCTCGATCCCATCCTTGATCTGCCGCAACTCATCGGTAGTCGCCTCTCGAAACGCCGCGTCGGCGACAGGCAGAAAGTCGCCGGGATCATTCATTACGTCGATCCGTACTGGAATATGTCCCACGCTCGCGCCGAAGTTAACAGCGGCCCGTCCCTCGCGCTCCTCGTACCAAGCGTCGATGTCGCCAGCGCCTACCTCCAGTTCCAGCGCCGTGGTGACGCCATCCAGAGCCTGGACCACGTAGTTCTCGTGGTCCTGACCATGCGAGTGCAGGTCGATAAACCCCGGTGCGACGACCATTCCCGCAGCGTTTACGGTCTCGTCGCCGACAAGGTCCACGTCTGAGATGGTTTCGATCCGCCCTGCGGTTACTCCGACGTTTCTGATCGCATCTAGACCAGACTCAGGGTCGATAACCCTTCCACCCTTGATGACGAGGTCGTGAGCCATGTGTCTTACCTTTCGTATAGAGTTTCAATTGGCAAGTATTCGTCGGTTACACGCAGGCTGCGTTCGATAACCTCTCCTTGCCTCACGTACAGCGAATACGCCCCTGACGAGGAATTCGCTGTCAATACCCGGTATCCGTCGGACGTAAACGCGACCGCGCAGTCGTTGTCGATGGCCAGGCCGTCTCCACCCTTACGTTTCAGCATGTCGTGAAAGTCCAGCCTCCTCAGAACGCCGCCTGTATCACCGTTGTAGTGCGGGCACGACAGCCCCTTCAACAGCCCCATCCCCGTGACGGCGATGTAGCTCCAATCGTCCAGACTGTAGAAAGACATCGAGTCGCTGTGTCCACTTTCGAACCAGCATATCGCGCCCGCGCTCACACCACACAACACGGCACCACGGTCAAGGGCAGACTTGAGCAGGTCGTCGACACCTAGCAGCCTCCACCGCCGCATCATCTTCAGAGTGTTCCCGCCGCCTACGTAAACGATGTCCGCCCACTCGATCTTCTCGGCTATTTCTTCTTGAGAAGGCGCGGTACCAAGCAGAAATAGCACGTCTGTCGCACAACCGTAGTTCTCTCGGTACGCTCTGTCAAAGCCCTCCCAGTACTCCACCGAGTCACTGCTGGCTGTTGGGATAAACAGCGCATTCGGGCTTGACTTGCCGGAGAGTCGAATGATCTCGATGTCAATTGGCTGGGTCGCCAGGGTACGGACGTCTCCGCCTCCTATCGCGACAATAGCTCCCATGCCGACTAGCCTCCGCTGGTTAGATCGGAGGGATGCTGCTTGTGCCAGTCCGTCCGTTCCTGGTACGCCCTGCCTATAGCTATGCTGACGTTCTCATCATACGCACGTGACATGAACTGTATGCCCGTCGGCAGGCCGTCAGAGTCGAATCCGCTGGGCACCGAAATCGACGGCAGGCCACATCCATTGCCGATGGCTCCCACTATGTCACCCGGACCGCTGGTGTTGCGCCTGAACTGCTCGTCGATGGGAGTTGCGGTGGTCAGCGACGTTGGGGCAGCAAAGGCGTCGTACGCAGACATGACCTCGTCCACCTGCCTCGCCATCACGCCCCGCAGCCGGAGTGCGCGTACGTAGTCTGTCGCCAGTATCGCAGTCCTCGCGTAGGGACCGTAGTGGTCTTCCGGGGCAGTCAGCTTCTGCGGACCGCCGTCACCGAGGAAGTCCTCGAACGCACTGGCCGCCTCCACCATGAGAATCGTCCTGACAATCTCGACGTACGGCAGTTCGGGCAGCGACACTTCCTCGACGTCGGCCACGTCAGACAGCGCATCGAGAGCGGCCTCGAAGTTCGCCTTCACCGCATCCTGCGCGCCCTCCGCAACGTCCTTCGGAACGCCCAGCCTGAACTTTCTGCCCAGTCTGCCGGTGTCAAAAGTCGCGTCGTATGAGAACTCTTGCTGATAGGTCGTGGGATCGTTCGGGTCAGGCCCAGCGATTGCTTCCAAGACAATGCCGCAGTCGTCGGCGGTCAGACACAGAGGACCCAACTTGTCGAGCGTCCAGCACAGCGCCATCGCGCCCGCTCTGCTCACCCGTCCATAGGTGGGACGAAGGCCGGACAACCCACAGTTATTCGACGGAGAAAGAATCGACCCCCATGTTTCTGACCCAATTGCAAAAGGCACTAGTCCGGCGGCAACCGCCGCGCCTGAACCGCTGGACGAGCCGCCCGTCCACCGATCCCTGTCCCAGGGATTCCGCGGAGGCCCAGTAAGAGATGCGTTCGGCTGGTGATATCCCATGCCGCCCGCCAGCTCGATCATTGCGACCTTGGCCGCTAACGGCGCTCCTGCCGATTCCAACCTGGTAACTACCGTCGCGTCATGGTCGAAGGTCTGGCCCCGCAGAGGCTCAGCCCCCCACGTCGTGGGGATTCCGCCAGTCGTCGCCAGCAGGTCCTTGGCCCCCCATGGGATGCCGCTAAGCAGGCCACGCACTTCCCCAGAGGCGATCTCAGCCTCGACCCTGCGCGCGGTCTCCAGCGCCCTCTCCTCTGTGAGTGTTACAAGTGAGTTGTATCCCGGCCCGAGTTCATCTAGCCGCGCAAGGAAGTACTCCGAGACACTTACAGGCGACACTTGGCCCTCGCGCATAATGCTCGCCAATTCTCGTATCGACTTGAACAACAGATCGTCAACCATGTCAGTCACCCCGGTACGGTCTGAACGCCGAGAACGGCTCGATGTCATTGGTCAGCCTGATCGATCGCAACGGCTGCGTGAAATTCCTCATGCCGAGCACGGATTGACGGACCTCATCCAACTGCTCTTCGCTGAGCAGGCCCCCGTATTTCTCCTTCACAACGGCAAAGAGCAACTCCTGCTCAAGCGTGGTCTTTTCTTCCGGTTCCACTGTGGCACCTCCCCAATGCGGCTTATGGTAGCACGCCATGAATGACCTTTCGGCTATACTCGTTGCACGCAAAATTGGGAGCCGCGACCTTGACCCTACTCGCCGGCATTTTCGGATACCCGATCAGCCATTCGATCTCTCCGCCAATGCACCAGGCGGCGTTTGACCACGCCAGAATCGACGCCTCCTACGAGGCTTGGGAAACGCACCCAGACGACTTGGCCAACGGAGTCCGCAGGCTACGCGACGAATCCTACCTGGGCGCAAACGTTACCGTGCCGCACAAGCAGGCAGTAATCCAGCACCTCGACGAAGTGGATGAACTGGCAACCCGCATCGGCGCCGTCAACACCATCATCAACACTAAAGGGGGATTACTGGGAACTAATACCGATGCCGAGGGCTTCATAACCTCCCTGAAGGTTTTTGGTGAGATTGAACCCGCCGGACTCGATGTAGTTCTGGTGGGAGCCGGAGGAGCCGCGCGGGCCGCCGCTCATGCACTCGCCGATGCACAAATCGGCTCACTCACTATCGCCAATCGCACTCTGGACCGCGCCCAATCACTCGTCTCCGAAATCAAATATTTGGGAGCCGACGCACGTGCGATCGGGCTCCAAGACGCAGAATTCGCCTCTCTCTGCGCCCGCGCCAACCTACTGGTCAACTCGACCTCAGTAGGAATGCTCCACGGCCCAGCACAGGACGCTTCCCCCGTCCCCGATGGAGCGATCAGCCCAGGCGCAGTCGTGTACGACATGGTTTACAACCCGCCAAACACGCCCCTCTTGGTGGCCGCCGAGAAAGCCGGTGCGCGAGTTGTAGGCGGACTCCCAATGCTCGTCTACCAAGGGGCAGCGGCATGGTCTCGGTGGACTGGCAAAGAGGCCCCGATCGACGTTATGTTCAAGGCCGCGCACCGAGCACTGGGACTGTAGCAGCTTTTTCACAACTTCTGACCCGCAGTTTCCTAGATGGGAATTTCAGGCGTAGCGTCCAATGAATATGCCGCAATTCGCATCACATGGAGGACCGGCCCAATGAAACTCAATTCGAGTTCCAAAGTTTACCTTGTCACCAGACCCTCGGTAGATTGGGAACAGATAGCCGCCTTTCTCCTCGACGAGGAGCTCCCCCCAATTCCAGACAGCATCCGCGCGGGTCAATCCGAAGCCGAAGCCATCATCGAAGTCTCCGCTCGCCTCTGCTACATGAGCTTCGGACGCGGTCGCCGCGACATCTCGGCCTTCATACACAACCTTCTCAGCTCCAAGGACGGCTCGGTTTTCGAGCACGTCAACTACGGCTTCGTATTCACTGGCGTGTCCCGTAGCCTCACTCATGAGCTGGTCAGGCACCGCGCTGGATTCGCCTACAGTCAGCGGTCGCAGCGTTATGTCGACGAGACAGATGGGTCGTTCGTCCTTCCCCCAGCGCTCGCCGGTGAGAACGGCGCAGCGGGAGAGGCACGCGCCATTTTGGAAGACGCACTGGAGTCCGCCTCAGAGAGCTACGTGAAGCTCGTGGCTGAGTTGGAGTCCGTCCTTCCACGAGACAGGTTCGAACACAACACGGACCGCCGAAAGGCGATCCGCCAGGCGGCGCGCGCGGTTCTGCCGAACGCAACGGAGACCAAGATCTTCGTCACCGGAAACGTTCGCGCCTGGCGTCACTTCATCGAAATGCGTGGTGCTCCCTTCGCCGACTGGGAGATCAGGTCTCTCGCCATCCAGGTGCTGCATCTACTGCAGAAGGAATCCCCGTTGATGTTCGGAGACTTCGAGATCTCCGACCTGCCGGACGGAACTCAGGTCGCCACACCCGAGTACTCGAAAGTGTAGGTCGTGAGACAGGGCCTCCCTGTCTCACTCTTCCCACCTTCCCTTGTTGACGGTCTCCGGGGCCGTTGCTACACTCGCACCACTCTCTCCCCTGGATGACCTATGAAATTCGGGATTTTCTACGAACACCAGATCCCCCGACCCTGGAACGAAGGCGACGAACACCGTCTGTTCAAGGAATCGCTGGACCAGGTAGAACTGGCCGATCGGTTGGGCATCGACTACGTCTGGGAGGTTGAACACCACTTTCTTGAAGAATACTCCCACTCGTCCGCTCCAGAGGTGTTTCTCGCCGCGTGCAGCCAGCGCACAACCCAAATTCAACTTGGACATGGCATTGTTCTGATGCCGCCGGAATACAACCATCCGGCCAGAGTAGCTGAGCGGATTGCAACCCTCGACCTGGTCAGCGACGGTCGTGTCGCTTGGGGCACCGGAGAGTCGAGCTCGCGTATTGAGCTGGAAGGGTTCGGTATCGACCCTCAAGAGAAGAGGGAAATGTGGATGGAGGCCGTCCGCGAGACCGCGAGGATGATGGCCACGGACCCATATCCCGGGTACGACGGCAAGTACTTCTCTATGCCTCACAGGGGCGTCGTTCCCAAACCGCTGCAACGCCCTCACCCGCCAATCTGGGTCGCCTGCTCCAATCGCGAGACGATCAAACTTGCTGCCCAGCTTGGGATTGGGGCACTGACGTTTGCTTTCATCGACGCCGACGAAGCTCGCCATTGGGTCTCTGAGTACTACGATACGTTCAAGTCCGAGTGCCAGCCGATAGGACTGGACGTTAATCCGAACATCGCGATAGTCACAGGTTTCATGTGCCACGAGGACAGCGACACAGCGGTCGAGCGTGGTCTTGAGGGCTTCCAATTCTTCGGATACGCACTAAGTCACTTCTACGCCACTGGAACTCACGTACCCGGAAGGTTCGACATCTGGGAGGACTTCCTGGCGAACGGACCCAAGGAGCGCGGTCCAACGGGCTGCATAGGCAACCCGGACCAGGTGCGAGATACCCTGCGCATCTACGAGAAGGCGGGCGTCGACCAGGTTGTCTTCATCCAGCAGGGCGGACGGAATCGCCACGAGCATATTTGCGACTCTCTGAGACTGTTTGCGCGGGAGGTTTTGCCGGAGTTCAAAAGCCGGGAAATCGAAAGGCAGAAAGCCAAGCTGGGAGAGTTGGCCCCTTACATACGGTCCGCCAGGGAGCGGATCAAACAGGTCCCAGTCATGGACGATGTACCTCCTGTCGAATCGTACCCTGTTCTCATGGAGCGCCTGGGCGGACCACAGGAACCGCAGAGCGAGAACGGCTCAACCATATTGGAGCGGTTGGGCGCACAACCTGGCGCCGACTGAAGATTAGAAAAAGAAAGGCTCATCGAATGTCCATAGCCCAGCTTGAGTCGGTAATCGAACTTCTCACAAGTCGAGAGCGACCTGAGAACCCCACGGTGGAAGACTCGCGAAACGGATTCGAGCGCTTGGCCGCCCATGTCGGCGGAGATACCAAGGCCACGATCAGCCAAGTCGAAGCCAACGGTGTCTCAGGGGAATTGGTCAGAGCCGACGGAGCATCCCAGGACGCCGTCACCCTTTATCTACACGGCGGCGGTTACGTTATCGGCTCACCTAAGACCCACCGTGAGCTTGCCCGGCGACTCTCAGCAGCTACCGGAGGAAGCGTACTCGTAATCGACTATCGGCTCGCGCCGGAGGACCCATTTCCAGCCCCTGTCGAAGACGCGGTCTCGGCATATCGCTGGCTGATGGACCAGGGAAACGACCCCTCAGCTCTATCGATCGCCGGCGACTCAGCTGGCGGCGGTCTGACCGTCGCGACGCTCGTCAGCCTGAAAGACCAGGGGCTTCCCCTTCCATCCTGCGGCGTCTGTCTGTCTCCCTGGGTGGACATGGAGGGCATCGGCGAGTCGATGACGAGCCGCGCTGGTACCGACCCAATGGTCCAGCGAGAAGGTCTGGTGGGAATGGCGGGGGTTTATCTGGGTGGCGCAGACCCCCGTTCTCCGCTCGCCGCACCGTTGTTCGCCGACCTCTCTGGGCTACCACCGCTTCTGATTCAAGTCGGGACGCGCGAGACCCTTTACGATGATGCAACTCGGCTCACGTACGAGGCGGCCAGGGCAGGAGTAACTACTACCTTTGAGCCGTGGGACGAGATGATCCACGTCTGGCAACTCTTTGCCCCACTGCTGGACGAAGGTCAGCAGGCTATCGAAAGAATCGGAGAGTTCGTCCGCGACAGTACGCGCTGACGCTGGGTTGCCTATGGACCCGATGTCGTCTCCATCTCCACAGAACACCGGAGGGCCGTCATTCTGGCCCAGGTGGAGGTTGCCAATTCTCGTCGCAGGGGCTGGCGTGCTTCTTCTGTACGTCCTGTTCCTCGCACGAGGCGCACTCTTTCCCTTCATTATCAGCATAGTCCTGGCACAGCTCCTACACCCTGTGGTATCCGCAGTAGAGAGACGGATGCCCGGCCGCCGAAGATACCCAGGCGTGACAAGGATCGTCGCCATCGTTCTGATCTACCTGTGCGCATTGGCGATCCTTGGCGTATTCCTTCTGATGACGATTCCGCCTGTATTCACTGAGTCTCAGGAGTTCGCGGAGACGCTTCCCAAACTATATGAGCGTGCACACGAAGGTATAGAAAGTTGGTCTGCGGAGTTCACTCAGCGGATTCCAGACGAACTCAGGTCCGAATTGGAAGACGCCGTGGCCGCCGGAGGCGATGTTCTGACTGCAGCAGCGTTGGGAATCCTACGTAGGACCATCAGCGGGGTGTCAAACGCGCTTACTCTCATAATCGGACTCGTGATCGTCCCCTTCTTCCTTTTCTACCTTCTGAAGGACCGCCAGGAAGTACTTGGAGGAGCTCTCTCCATTCTGTCACCCCAGACTCAGAGAAGGGTCTCGGATGTACTGCATTTGGTCAACAACGTTGTTGGAGCATACGTACGAGGTCAGCTGTTTAGCGCTCTTATCGTCGCGGTTATGGTGTTTATCGGACTGACGCTTCTGGGAATCAAATTCGCGGCGATTCTGGCAATCGTGGCCGGGCTGTTTGGCCTCATTCCCATAGTTGGAGCAGTCCTCGGAGCCGTTCCAGGTGTCCTCGTAGCGCTCGCCAGCTCCCCACAGCAGGCTCTCTGGGTCGCACTTATGTACATCATCGTGCAGCTAGTCGAGAGCAATATCATCTCGCCGCGCATCCAGAGCAATGCCGTCCGGCTTCACCCTGCAATGGTAATTATCGTACTCGTCTGCTCCAGCGAGATCGCGGGGCTCTGGGGTATGGTGGTCGGAGTACCGTTGACTGCGGCGGTAAGAGACGTCTTTGTATACTTCTACAGGGAGTGGAACGGCTCATCTACCGCATTGCTAGCTGCTGGGACCGCGGGGGAAGTCGGATCAGACAGCGTCATACAGGAACCAATACAGCCGCCTGAAGCCTCGGAGGAAAGCCATGAAGTGGATTAGATACCAGTACGGCGGAACCACCAGCTACGGAATACTCGAGGACGACGGTATCGAAGCGGTGTCCGGCACCCCATTCGGCCAGCACACGAGGACCGGACACACGTTTCCTCTGTCAGCAGTGCAGATCCGCGTCCCTATCGTTCCGCTGACCTTCTACGCGGCTGGTATCAACTACGAAGAGCACGTCCGGGAGGCCGCAACGCTGCTTGGCCGTGAGCCGGACCTTCCGACCAAGGCCGACGTCGGCTACAGAGCGAACAACGCCCTGATTGCCCACGGTGACCCGATTGTCATCCCGGCAGACGCGACCGAACAGGTCCAGTACGAGGGAGAACTGGTTGCGGTCATAGGTAAGACGGTCAAGCGCGTCTCCGAGGACGAGGCCCTCGATTGCATACTCGGCTACACCATCGGAAACGACGTTAGCGAGCGCACCTGGCAGGCGGGCGACAGGACCCTCTGGCGCGCCAAGAACACCGACACATTCAAACCAATGGGGCCGTGGATTGAGACAGACGTCGATCTCGAAAGCCTCCAAACGACAGTACGCATCAACGGCGAGGTCATGTCTCAGTTCGCCACCAACAGCATGATCTTTGGCGTGGCCCACTATATCAGCGAGATGACCCGCTACCTCACCCTCTACCCTGGCGACATGATCTGGATGGGCACTGACGGCGCGACCCAGAACATGAAGGCCGGCGACACAGTCGACGTGGAGATCGACGGCATCGGCACTCTCAGCAACCCCGTGGTCGCCGAGGAGTAGCAGCCGTTGTTCTATTCCAATCTCCCATGCTGACCGGGGTGGATCACTTGAACAACACTGCTATTCAACAAATCCGCGCATGTCCACCTAATTGCGGGTGTTCCACATTGCGGGTGTTCCACGCCATGTGACCGTATATCTCGGTAGGAATTAGAGCTATTTAGGTTGACATAACATGCAGCGGCAAATATAGTGCGGCTGATGGTGGAGCGCAATCGTCGGTCCATAATGACCGTCCTGTAGAGCATACGACCGGCCACTGCCAAACAGTCTCTACCCGAGGGGTGCGACATGAAACGAGCTATTTGGCTACTCTGCATTTTGACCATTGCAATCGCTGTTGGATTCGCCTGTACTAGTGATGAGACGCCATCTGAGTCAACGTCAGCTCCGGCTGCACCCGCTCCAACGGCCACGGCCCCGGCTGCACCCGCTCCAGCAATATCCGCTCCGACGCCGGCTCAGCCATCGACTGAGGTAACAACATCGGTCACCGTGACGGTATCCCTGCGATCTAATATCGAGGGAGGAGCATGGCTACAGCGGAACGGCAACCCTGAATCCGCCTACTACCTGGGCATCACCGAGTGTCTATTCAACCGGGACCCTGACAATGTGACTAGCAATGTGGGAATGCTGGCCAATACATGGGACCTCGCAGAGGATCTCAGCAAGGTGACAATCACCCTCAAAGAGGGCATTCAGTTCCACGATGATTGGGGTGAGTTGACTGCGAGAGACGTCGTCTGGTCCATGAACGACGCTAACAACGCTATAACGCCGGAGAGCATCCACGGACAAGCCGGTGACTTTGCGAGCTTGTTCAATGAGTGGACGGAAGTGGACAAGTATACTTTCGATGCCAACTTCAACACATTCGATGCCACCTGGCAGAAGGGGTTCCTGAACTGCTGGTACGAGAGCCTTGGATTCAGCTCGCTCAAAGTGTTCGAGGATCTCGGCGCCGAAGCTGCCAATACCACGCGCATCGGAACAGGCCCCTTCAAGGTCGCCGACTGGGTCCAAGACGACAAGATCGTCACCGAAGCAGTGGAAGACCACTGGCGCATAACACCCCAGATCGCCGGGTACACTCTGATCGGCGTCTCAGAGGAGTCGGTGCGTGTGGCAATGATGCAGACCGGCGAAACCGACATTGGTCAAATCAGGGTTCTTAGGAACGTGGCGCCCCTTGAGGGGGAGGGCATCGAATTCCACGCCGGTACGGATGAAGCTCAGCAGCCCAACATACTGTTCGGAGGAAACTACTGGGAAAAGACCCACTTCAAGACCGGTGAGCCGGTAGAAAGGCCTGGGCTCGACCCGTCATTGCCCTGGATCGGCGACCCCGACGATGCTGACTCCATGGAACAGGCTAGGAAAGTACGGTGGGCCTTGGCGTTGGCCATCGACCGCGAAGCGATTGTGGAGACCGTCTTGGGTGGCAAGGGTGCGGTCAATGAGCTGCCTTGGATCTCCGTCAGGGACAAGGAGTGGATAGAGAGGAAGGACAAGTGGTCCGTCGGTTACGATCCGGAGAGGGCTAAAGCCATGCTGGCGGAGGCAGGCTACCCGGACGGCTTCGATCTCGAAGTCTACGACACGGTCGGCTATGGGCCACAGGAGGTGTTCGAAGCTGTGTCAGGTTTCTGGCGGGATGACATAGGGGTCAACGCGTCCATCGACCTGACAGCCTACTCAACCCGCAGACCCTCCATAGTGACCCGTGAGATAAATGTCCCGTGGATATCCGGCTGCAACTACGGCAGGCACCTGCCGCCCGACTGGCCAAAGGGAGCACTCGCTTCTACCCTCAGCCGCGGTGGCTTTGGCTGCGGCTTTGAGGCGTCAGAGTTCGCAGACTTCTACATAAGATCTGCTGCGGAAGCCGACCCCGCAAAGCGGTTCAGCATTCAGGAGGAGCTGTACGACTTCAACTACCACTGGATGCTGGTGGCAGGTACGGTAGAAGTCCCGGTCCTCTGGGCGTACAGTCCCGAAACGATTGAATCCTGGGATCTTAAGCCCGCGTTCAAGGGCCAACTCAACTCCCTCGACAGGATAGTTCCGGTAGAGCCGTAGGCATGGGCGTTCTGCATGTATCCCCCATCGACCCTCATCAGACACACTGAAATGGGCCGTGTTGGTGGGGCCGGCTGGTGCCGTTCGCGGCGCCAGGGGGTATAATTCTTGGGAGCAGGATTTACCAAGTTTCTAGTCCGTCGGTTCATCTTCTCGGTACTAGCTGTCCTAGGGGCCACGATCTTGGTCTTCGCCCTATCGCGCATGGCTGGCGACCCCAGGGATCTATTCGCCGGTACTGAAGGCTATGCTTTCACGCCCGAAGCCTGGGAGATGATGGGTGAAGAGCTAGGACTGAACAGACCGCTCGCTTTCCAATATGCAATTTGGCTAGGAAAGATAGTCAGAGGAGACTGGGGCCAGACGCTTATCGGGCGTTTCGATGTATTCTCCGTAATCGTGGAGAAGATCCCAGCGACCGCCAGGCTGGCGACCGTGGCTTGGTTCTTCTCGACGATCATTGGAATACCGCTTGGTGTTCTCTCGGCAGTTCGCAGATCGAGCATCTGGGACTACGGTGGCCGCGCCATAGCGCTGTTTGGTCAGGCCACGCCAAGTTTCTGGGTGGGTATCATGGCAATACTGATCTTTGCGGTTTACCTCGGCTGGCTGCCCAGTGGCCGAAGTGGAGACTGGAAGCACTTCGTGTTGCCCACGATCACGCTGGCCACGGAGCCGTTGGCTGGATACCTGCGTCTGACGCGATCCGCCATGTTAGAGATTCTGGATTCACAGTACATAGTGCTTGCCAGAGCCAAGGGAGTAAACTCGACAAGCGTAGTCTGGAAGCACGCGCTGCGGAACGCGATTATTCCTCCGCTGACAGTCTCAGGGCTGCTCCTCGCCGGCCTTCTAACTGGATCGGTAATCGTCGAGTCCGTCTTCGCATGGCCGGGTGTGGGCAGGCTGGCAGTACAGGCAGTAATGGACAACGATTTCCAGGTGCTGACCGGGATCGTGTTACTGTTTACCACCGTGTACGTGGTGTTGTCCTTTGTAGTCGACCTCGCATACGCTCTGGTCGACCCAAGAATTCGGTACACGTAGGCCGCGAAATGAGACACGACTCCTCCGCCAAACCCGACGTGCTGCACAGTCGCCGCAGCAATCTTGAACTGTCGATCAACATCATTCGTAGATGGCCTGTAATTCCCCTGATAGTAATCGTTTCACTATCACTAATGGCTGCGGCAGCTCCAATCGTCGCCCCTGCCGATCCCCTTAAACAGAACCTGCGGGGCAGCCCGCACCCGCCTATGTGGTATGCGGAAGGCAGTAGCAAGTTCATACTGGGATCGGATGGAGTGGGGCGCGACGTCCTCAGTAGGGTTATCCACGGCGCTAGGATTTCACTGATGGTGGCCTCATTCTCGCTGGCGAGCGGCATTGTGATAGGGACTTTTGTAGGCATCATTAGTGGATATGCGGGCGGTCTCCTAGACGAGGTCGTCATGCGAATCGTGGACATTTGGGCCGCGGTGCCGTTTCTGATATTCGCCATGGTCGTTGTCATAGTGTTTGGCTCAAGCATAACGACCTTGATGGGCCTATTGGTCCTATTGGCCTGGAGCTCATTCGTGCGGAACATTCGCGGCGAAGTACTTTCGCTCAAGGAGCGTGACTACGTTGCGCTCGCGAAGGTGGCTGGAGCGAGTCCGCTCCGCATCATGATCAGACACATTCTGCCGGGAGTGGCCAATACTGCCATCGTAATTGCCACGCTCAGGTTGGGAAGTCTCATTCTCGCTGCCGCGGCACTCAGCTTCCTAGGCGCGGGAATACCCGCGCCTACGCCTTCTTGGGGAGGGATGGTGGCCGGGGGTAGAGAGTTCCTGGCGACTGCTTGGTGGATATCCTTTTTCCCAGGTCTCTCGATCTTCCTACTGGTGATGTCTCTAAACTTCTTGGGAGACTGGCTGCGAGATCGATTCGATCCCAGACTACGCCAACTCTGACCCAGCGATCCCCCTCGGATCAGGGACCTGCTCCAGATCTCTGAGTAGGCTTCCTCCCAGTCCTTTCCTGTTCGTGCACCAAGTCTAATACTCTTCTCAAATAATCAAAGACCTTAGGATGAGATCAGTCCGTCTGGATTGTGGTTTCCCGTTCGGATACTATTGACCGGCACGCGTCAGCAGCAGTCCAGAATCCAACATACCGGGAGAGCACACCAATGGCGACGATCAACTCAGTACTGGGCCCGATGGACACTGCGGACCTGGGTTTTACCCTGTCCCACGAGCATGTGATCGTTACATCAGCCGGGATCCAGTACGTCTATCCCGAGTTCATAGACCGAGAGGGAACTATCGACCGCGGGATTGCAGATCTGAAGACGGCGTTCTCTGAGGGACTGCGCACCATCATAGACGTAACAACCATCGACCTCGGGCGCGATATCAGGCTCCTTGAGCAGGTGTCGCGGGACTCCGGCGTCAACATCATCTGCGCCACAGGAACATGGCGGGACATCCCCCGGGTCTTCTGGACGGCCAGCCCTGACGTAGTCGCCGGCTTATACCAGCGCGAAATCGAAGAAGGAATCGAGGGCACCGGCATAAAAGCCGGCATTATCAAGGTAGCGAACGACATGGGCGGCGTCACTGCAGAGGGCGAGATCATTCTCCGAGCAGCCGCCAGAGCCCAAAAGGCGACTGACGTTCCTATCTCGACCCACACCTGGGCTCCCGAGCGCGTGGGTGAACAGCAGGTGCGTATCTTCGAGGACGAGGATGTTGATCTGAATCGTGTCTATGTCGGCCACAGCAACGACACCACAGACACCGACTACTTGATTGGCCTGCTGGAAAAGGGCGTCTGGATCGGCCTCGACAGGTATCCGGGCAGGAAAACGGAGCTGACTCCCGACTGGGAGGGCAGGACCGAGACAGCCTGGAAACTGATTCAGGCCGGGTGGGGACGTCGGATAATGCTGGGTCACGACTGGTCCGTTACTCTAAGCATCGTGAGCAAGGAGATGCAGGAACAACGACGCGAGTACAATCCCGACGGCTACCTGTTCATAACCCGCCGGGTGATTCCGAGACTCAGAGAGCTTGGCGCAACCTCCGAGGACATCAATAACATCTTCGTCGACAATCCGAGGCGTTTCTTCTCTGGCGAGAAGTAGAAAAGGAAGGGCCCGCTGCGATGCAACGGGCCCTTCCACTTTAGGAGGTGTTCCAGGGAACACCTACCCGGAGCACCTCCTGATACTACTATCCAATGCGCATCCTCCTTTCCAGGGATACTTCCATAGGCTGTCTACCACCACCTCCCGATTCCCTGGCCGCCATTATAGCCCCCGGAGTCAATGTAGAAAAGCGGAGGCACGATCAAAATGATCGGATACATGAACGGCGTCATCATCTGGACCGACAACCTCCCCAGGTTGCGTCAGTTCTACTGCGACACGCTGGGCCTCAAACCTCACTCGGACCGCGACTACTTCGTCTCGTTCAAGTGGGGAGGTCTGCGGTTTTCCATTGGCAGCCATGACGGAGTCCACGGTCAGGCGGGCGATCCGTTCAGGATCATGGTCAACTTCGACGTCGACGACATCCACATCTTCCACGATGCGATGACCGCAAAAGGCGTAAAATTCCTTCGAGTACCTGAAAAAGAACACTGGGGAGGATGGGTCGCGTCGTTCAAGGATCCGGACGGTAATATCATCCAGGTACTGGAGCAACCCCCTGAGCGCAGGTCCCAACCGGTGCCAGACTCATAGACATCCCCTCGGAGCGCAGGCGACTCGCCCGCATTCGCGTTCATCCTCGACTCGTCTAAGGACGGTTGCCCAGTGTAGTGCAGCCCAATATAATGCCGCCAACCAACTGGGCGTCTAAGCCCACTCTCTACTGAGGTTTAATATGCAGATCGGTGTTGGACTGGACCCCACGTTGGGTCTGAATTGGGAACAGCAGCGGGAGGTCTCCAAAGAGGCCGCCCGACTTGGATACACGAGTATTTGGACGCCAGAGGGCAACGGGCAGGACTCGTTCCACCTATGCGTTCAACGATGGCAGGCGACCACCGAGGTCGTCGCCGAAGGACTGACGACCGGCATCGCGGTGTCGCCTGTGATGTACCGGACGCCTCTATCTTTCGCTATGGAAGGCGGCACGGTCAGCGACATCACCGGCGGCAAGTTCATCATGGGTATCGGCTCCGGCGGCGCGTACCGTCCGGCAGCGCGCGCTCAACTCGGTGTCGGGCGAATGTCAGCTCTCGCCCTGATGCGCGACTACGTGACCGTGATTCGCGGACTTGTGAACGGGGAGCGGGTTACCCACGAAGGCGAGACCACCACCCTGAAGGGAATGCGTCTCGCCATGCGCCCTGCTCCAGAGACTCCGGTGTACCTCGGCGCGCTGGGCCCCAGGATGCTTGAGATGAGTGGCGAGCTTGCCGATGGCGCGAGCCTGAACTGGTGCACGCCGGAGCAGATAGCCTGGAGCCGCGAGCGCATCGCCGAGGGCGCCGCGAAGGCGGGCCGCGATCCGTCGGAAATAAACGTCGCTGAGTACATCAGAATATGCGTCGATGACGACGTGGACGCGGCAAGAATCGCGCTTGCCAAGGCAACCATAGGATACGCATTAGGCGCGTCAGTACCAACGGAACGCGAACGCCAGTTAGGATACCGCGCCCACTTCGAGCGCATGGGCTTCACCGACGAATTGGCCGCCCTCGACGACATGCGCCGCAATGGTGCGTCACGTGACGAGGTCGCAGAAGCGTTCCCGGCAGAAATCCTGAACGCAATCGGGTACTTCGGCAAGGCTGACGGAGCGGCGTCAGCGTTCAAGCGACTCGCTGAAGGCCTCGACACAGCAATAGTTCGAGTTGTGGCCGCGCGGCGTGGGGTCGACTCTACCCTTGCCGTGATGCGGGCCTGCACACCGGACGCAATACGCGGCATAATTTCGGCCCCAACCAGGGAGCATTCGCAATGACAACTATCGGAAGCGGAGACCACTCTTTCGAGATCGTCTCCAACTGGGCAAAACTGCCAGACGGCTGGGACGCCCCAATGGCTGCGGTAACGGTAGACTCGCAAGACAGGGTGTTCGGCTTCAACCGCGGTGAACGCGGCGTGATCGTGTTCGACACCGACGGCAACTATCAGAGCCACTGGGCCGATGCCGAGTTTGCATTCCCGCACGCGATCTACGCGGATCCCTCCGACAACATCTGGATCGTTGACCGCGACGCCGGTCAGGTGCTCAAGTACAGCACGGACGGCGACCTGCTGATGTCCATTGGCGAACGCGGATTCCGCTCGGACACTGGCGCGGACAACTCAGTTCTCGGCTCGAACGGCTGGGTGGACGTGACACACGGCGGTGAGCCGTTCAACCTCCCTGCAGGAGTCGCGGTCGCCCCGAATGGCGACATCTTCGTCGCCGACGGCTACGCTAACTGCCGCGTGCATAAATTCACGTCTGAAGGCGATCACCTGAAAAGCTGGGGCGACCCTGGCAATGGCGCTGGACAGTTCAACCTGCCGCACGGCGTGTGTATCGACCCAAATGGCCAGGTACTGGTGGCCGACCGCGAGAACGACCGCGTTCAGGTGTTCGACCAGGACGGCGGATACGTCGGACAGTGGCCCTCCGAATTGATAGGCCCAGCCGTAGTCTGGATGGACTCCAGCGACCGCGCGTACGTTGCCGAACACAACGGCGGCTTCTTCAGCATTCTGGACTCTGACGGCAACAGGCTCGCGCGATGGGGCGGCCCGGAGTTTCGGAGTTGCCACGGCGCCGCTGGCGACTCCAGCGGCAACATCTACTTCGTGCAGCCTGAAGCGGGGAAGTCCGGACGCCGCATAGTCAAGTACGTCAGGCATTAGCAGACACGTCGATGCCCGACCTCATTAGCATCGGCGAGTGCATGATCGAGCTCTTCGCTGAAGAACCTATCGAGACGGCCGACACTTTCACACGGTCACTGGCCGGAGACAGCTTCAACATCTGCGTTGCTGCGCAGCGCCTCGGTACCAGCACGGGATACATCACCCGTCTCGGTAGCGATCCGTTCGCAGACTACCTGCTCGGCACATTCCACTCGGAGGGCATCGACGCAAGCGGAGTCAGAAGAGTCGAGGGCTTCAATGCGGTCCACTTCGTCGCCCTGATGCCGAACGGAGACAGGGACTTCGTCTACTACCGGGCCGGCAGCGCTCCCAGCACACTCGAACCCGACGACCTCAACGCTGACTACATTGGCTCTGCCAAGGTGCTCCACTGCTCCGGCGTAGCGCAAGCCATCTCCGACACCGCGCGAGCAACAGTGCTGCGGGCTGCCCAGATCGCCAAAGAGCGGGGAGTCCGGGTCTCCTACGACCCCAACTACAGACACCAGCTTTGGAGTCCTGAAGACCTGCGCAATGCCGCGGCGGAGTTGCTGCCGTACGTGGACTACTTCCTGCCCAACGTGCCGGACGACTCGCGAGCATTGATAGACACAGACGACCCGTACGAGGTGGTTGACCACTTCCGGGACATGGGCGTGCCAGTTGTCGCGGTGACTCGCGGCGAGCACGGCGCAGTGATTGGCAGCAAGGACGGCACGTTCGACATTCCGGCGTACAGACCCGACGGTCCAATAGATACAACCGCGGCTGGCGACGCCTTCAACGGCGGCTTCATCCACGCTCTGCTGAACGGCATGTCAATGCCGGACGCCGGCAGAATGGGTACGGTAACCGCTGGCCTCAAGCTGAGAGGCCGAGGGGCCTTGAGCGGAATGCCAACCTACGATGAGGTGGCAGCAATTATTGGAGAGACACAACGTGGCGACTGAAGAGCAGATACAGTGCGCAATCGACAGTCTCGATCTGATCCCCCCATGTCCAACCTGTGGAATGCGCTACTGCCAGGGCGACTACGAGTGCCCCCACTGCGGCGCAGACCTCGACGAGAACCTGCGCGCATGGGCTGAGGAGATGATTGACAGGGTTTTGTCGTTGGGACAGCGCTCAGATTCATGACAGACATGGGAGAATATCCCCGATGGAGTACAAGGGTTACTACGCGGCGATCAAGTACGATCATGTGGACGAGGTTTTCCACGGAGAAGTCGTTGGCACACGCGATGTGATCTTCTTCGAAGCAACGTCGGCTACAGAACTCAAGAAAGAGTTCCACTTCTCAATCGACGACTATCTGGCTATGTGCGCCGAGAGGGGGCAAGAGCCTGATAGTCAGTTCGCCAGGAGCGAATCATGAGACTGGAAGGCAAAGTAGCATTTATCAGCGGCGGCGCACGAGGTATGGGCGCAGTCGAAGCCCGCATGTTCGCCACCGAGGGGGCGAAAGTCGCCATCGGCGACGTCCTTGAAGAAGGCTTCAACGTCGCTCAGGAGATCAATCAGGCCGGAGGCGACTGCTTCTTCGTGCACCTCGATGTTACAAGCGAGGCTGAGTGGCGGGCCGCCATCGACCAGACCGTCGCCAGGTACGGCAAGCTCGACATACTGGTGAACAACGCCGGCGTCAGCCAGTGGGGCTTGGTGCACGAGACCTCTGAGGAGGACTGGGACTACGTCATGGATATCAACGCCAAAGGCGTGTTCCTGGGGTCGAAGGTCGCCATTCCCGCCATGATCGACTCCGGCGGCGGCTCCATCATCAACATTTCATCGCAACTCGGAATAGTGGGCACCGAGATGTCGAGCGCTCAGTACCAGGCCTCCAAGGGAGCGGTCAGGCTCCTGACCAAGACAACCGCGCTTCAGTACGCCGAACATGGAATACGATGCAACTCGGTCCATCCCGGCCCGATCCACACTCCGATGACTGCGAGCCGCCGAGGTGACGCATCGAACTACTCGCAGATGCTGTCCCGCATTCCGCTCGGTCGCTACGGCGAGCCGGAGGAGATCGCCAACGGTGTCCTGTACCTTGCGTCCGACGAGTCCGGTTGGGTAACCGGCAGCGAGCTCGTGATGGACGGCGGTTGGACAGCCCAATAGCACCAGACAGGAGCCAGCAATGCAGATAACCGACGTAACGCACTTCCTCGCAAACCCGGGCCGCGGCAAGAACCTCTGCTTCGTCAAAGTGGAGACCGACGAGGGCATCTACGGCTGGGGCGAGGCATATACGCAGTCCGACAGGGACGTGCAAATAACCGCCCACATCGACCAGCTCCGCAGGTACCTGATAGGACGCGACCCGCGCAACATCAAGCACTTCATCCAATGGTCGTACGACGACTTCGCCGGGCGCCGCGGCGCGATGGACTTCTGGTGCGCGGTCAGCGGCATCGAGCACGCGCTCTGGGACATCACCGGCAAGGCCGCCGGAATGCCGGTACACATGCTCATCGGCGGCGCATGTCGAGACAAGATCAGGGTTTACGCCAACGGCTGGGGCGGTGGCAGCGGCGGCCCCGAGCAACTTGCCGAGCGTGCACAGGAAGTCGTGGAGATGGGCTTCAGCGCGATGAAGTTCGACCCTATCCCCGGCCCCTGGCGCACCTTCGTCAGCAAGGACGTCGAGAACGCTGCCATAGAAAACGTCCGCGCGGTACGCGAAGCTGTAGGTTGGGACGTAGACATCCTCATCGAGATGCACCGCAGGCTCGCGCCGATGCACGCTCGACGCATTGGCCGTGAGATAGAGCGGTACAGACCCTTCTGGTACGAAGAACCTGTTCTCGCCGAAAACATCGACGCACTCGCCGCAGTTAAGAGAGACGTGAACATCCCAATCGTCACCGGCGAGGAGCTCTACACCAAGTTCGAGTTCCGCGAGGTGTTCGAGAAGCAGGCGGCTGACATTCTCAATCCAGATGTTTGCAACGTTGGCGGGATTCTGGAGCTGAAAGAGATCGCGGCGATGGCCGAGCCTTACTTTGTCGCCATCTCACCGCATAATTTCAACAGCACAACTATAGGCCTCGCCGCGACACTCCAGGTCTCGGCGGCCATCCCGAACTTCCTGATCACTGAGTACTTCGTGAACCTCGAGGACTTCGGACGAGACATCGCGAAGCAGCCATTCGAGGTCGAGAATGGGTATATCAAAGTGCCGGACACTCCCGGCATCGGAATCGACCTCGACGAGGACAGCCTCGCCAAGTACCCGTACAAGCCCTTCGACCCCCGTTCACCTCTACAATACTATGAAGAGGGACCCTAGCTGGGAGCCGGATTCAGGTTCACAAACTTCAGGAGCGAGCGATGCTAGTAGGCGTGTTGCTGGTGGTAGTTGGATTGGTCCTGCTGCTGGAGCGGCTGGACATAATTGAGGGCGGTTTCGGCACCTACTGGCCGCTGATACTAGTGGCAGCCGGAGCGGTCATGATCTTCGATAGGTTCAGGGGAAGGGGCAGATAATCCGGTCAAGCGTCTTCGTCTCTCAGTTCTTCCGCCCTAGCCCGCTCCAGATTTAGTGTGAGCAGTCTATCCAATATTTGTTCATCGGACAGATCAGTCGGCCACCCGTACGCATTTGCAACAGCGACGTCGAGCTTGGTGTGGGCGTTCGCCAGCCAAGATGGGTAGTCGTTGTAGAGGTTGGTGAGGGTCCGCCGGCGCAGCTGGTCGGCGTTGAGAGCAGGCTCGCCGAGCATATCCTTCGGGTTGAGCCAGTTCTCGCGTAGTTGGTTCAGTTCATCAGCGGTCGTAGCAACTGCGGCATGTTGCTCCTCGTCGGGTTCAGGAAATGGGAAAGTTTCAAAGCAGGAGGAAATGATGTAACGAGACCCACCTTGAGATTCCCGTAGTTGTGTACCTGTTGCTCTCGCCCAAACTATGTGAATTCGACTGTGCAGTACGCCAAAGAAATAATCGTCGTCTCGGGCAAAAACGATAATCGTCTTATCAGGCAGCACGCTACCGTCGATGTACGAGAACAGTCGGTGCCGCGCAACTTGGCTACTCCCGATGTAACGTGGCAAGGTTGCCAACGCCTTTCGCATTTCGATCCGAGGACGCCCATGAAGCCACCAGTTGCTTTTGAGCCTTGGGTCGCGGTGCTTATCCCTTTGTGGCTTGACCACCGAGCGCACATACTCGAACGGGACTTCATATAAGGCAGAGTCAGCCTCGGACGTGTTGGTTCCAAAGTCTATTATCCACATGTTACGGGATGTCTGGTTGATGTCTCTGCCAATCATCCAAGGCTTGACGATATCGCCGTTTGGTTTGCCGTGCGGATTGGGCTGCGACAGCATCTCCTCGGCCACACCGCGGGTGATCTCGAACGGTCCGTGTTTCACTTCACCAGCGAAGCTAATTCCTACATTTTCCTTCAACTGTTCAGCACGTGTCAGATCAGGGCCGCTCGTCAGATCAGAATTGATGTTAGATGTCCGAATCCCATCCAGCACACGGAAGGATTCGCTGCCGTCGTCAAAGCAGATGATGGAGATGTGCACGCTGGCGACATTGGGGTCGTTGCTTCTCCACTCCTGGTCGGAAACGACGTGAAAGATATCTCCGCTCTGTTTGATCCGCACCAGGACGGGACGGTTGGACTGGAAACGTATTGCCTGTGTCGCTAGGAGCCCGGCACGGCGGCAGTGGCCCGCATCGATTTGCGCCCGCGCCTTCTCGAACCAGTAGCAGCAGAGGTCGCTGGAGTTCGGGATTCGGTCGCCGTACAGAGCGTACACCGCGTCCACATAATCTTCCCCCAACTGTTCACGGAAGGGGACATGGCCCAGGAACGGAGGGTTACCCACGATGTAGTCCACAGCAGGCCACTCCGGTTCAAGGGGATTGCCCGCTTCGTCCTGCTCCAAGATCGCGTCACGTCGTTGTATGGTGTTCAACTCTCCTAGAATCGGGTCATGATCATAAGGGAAGCCATTTTCGATTGACCATTGCAGATGCCCAATCCACAGTGAAGTTCTCGCAAGTTCGCTTGCGTAGGCGTCTCTCTCAATGCCAAGAAACTGCTCTGGCGACACTTCTGGCCGGAAGTTAGTTAATCCATATTCGGCAGCTAATCCTATAATCTCCTTCTCCAAATCTCTAAGCTGGCGGAGGGCGACATACAGAAAGTTTCCGCTGCCACAGGCGGGGTCCAAAACCGTGAGAGACGACAAGCGCGACTGGAACTCTCGGAGCAGTCGACTTGCTTTCTCTTCGTCACGGCGTCCTTCCAGCAGCATGAGTGCACCGGTCTTGCCGGACAGCTCGTGCCACTCCGCGCGCAGCGGGTCCATTAACACCGGGTTGATCACAGTAAGAATGTCAGCCTCAGTCGTATATTCGGCGCCGATGAGATCCTGTTTCTCCGGGTCAATTACACGCTCAAAGAGGGTTCCAAAAATTGACGGGTCAATATGCGCCCAGTTGGGTAGCGTCGCCTCAACTAGCTTTTCAAGCTCGACTTCCGTCATGCGCACAGTGTCGGAATTCCTGAACAAGTCGCCATTGAAGCTGCGAATCCGCTGAATGCCGAACCGTCCGCCCGTGTCCATATTGCGAAATAGGTCTCGCAGCGCTAGGTCAAATTCCTCGGGCTCAGTGTTGAAGCGGTTGCACAAGGCCGACAGTATATCGTCGGGCAGCAATCCCACATCCTGGGCAAAGAAACAGAAGACCAGCCTGTTGAGAAAGCGGGCGACCTCAAGAGAATCGACGCCACGCTCGCGCATGGAGGCGGCTATGTCCGCGAATACATCAGCCGTCTCTTTCGTGACGTCGTCGGGGGTGATTTCGGGCTCTAACTCCCCCGGCTGGTGAAAAACCTTGCGCAGAATATCAAGCTGTTCTGGCTCGCCCAGATCATCCAACGATATCTCGTGGATCTCGGAAATCTTGTTGGTGAAATTAGTGTGAACGATGATAGTGCGGAAGTCGGACACTACCAGAATTGGAGGATTGTTGAGTGCTTCTCGGTAGCGCTGCAACTGGGCGTAGGCAGCGTTCAGATCATCGTGGATGCCCTTGAACTCCCAAGCGAAATAACCGCGCTTGTATACGTCGGCACGTCCCGGACGACCCGACGCCTGCCGCACTGAGCGTTCGAAGGTGAACCACTCTTGACGCGGATCAAGTTCGCCGGGCGTGCCGTGCTCTACGACTCTGCACAGGTCCAGGAACCATTCCTGCGCCCCGGCAGATTCCTGTCCGCGGCTGCGTCGCCACTTGGCAATAAACTGCTGAGGTGTCATTGCAATCGTCCGATCGCAAATGGCACGACCCTAGATATGCGGGCTGATTCTCCTCGTTTTGTCTTCATCGAAGTATGACCTTTGAGTAAGCGGCTCAGCATACGATGCAACTATAGCAAGCGCTCCGACGACTCGCCTCAGTCGGTCCCCGGCGCCCGTGGTCGCGCCGCAAACCTCAACAGGCCGTATCCCCCGATCCCGGCTACGAGCGAAGCCGCCAGAATGCCCATCTTAGCGTCGACAACAATTGCGTGATCGTCGAACGCCAGTCCGGTCACGAAGATCGCAACTGTGAAGCCGATTCCTCCCACTAGTCCCACGCCCGCCACGTGCATCCACGAAATCGACCTCGGAAGCTCGATGATCCCCAGCCGGGACGCCACCCAGGGGAACAGTGTTATCCCAACCAGCTTCCCGACGACCAGGCCCCCGATCACACCTATGGTTACGCTGCTGGACGCTGCCTGCCGCAGACCATCCACAGAGAACTCAATTCCCGCGTTCGCCAATGCGAACATCGGCAGAATAACGTAACTTGCCCACGGATGGAGTAGTCTCTCCAGCCGTTCCAGCGGCGCCTCCGTGGCCTGGCTGATCTCTTCGATCTCTCCAAGAATAACCTCGCATCGTTCACGGTCTCCCGCGACCAGCGAGGTACGATACTCAGCAAGCAGCCCGTCCGCCTCCTCAGCGAACTCTTCCCTGCTGAACGTGGGCTTCGCTGGCGTGAGGCACGCGATCAGCACACCGGCGACGGTAGCGTGAACTCCTGACTTCAGAACAGCCACCCAGATGAGAAAAGCCAGCGCCGCGGTGACTGCTGGCTGCCGGAGCCCCAACCTGTTCGCAACGATCGTCGCAACGATCATCAATGCGGCAATTGCCAATTGAGTGAAATCAATCGACTCTGTATAGGCAATCGCAATTACGGCGATTGCGCCCAGATCGTCGACCACGGCCAGACCGAGCATGAACACCCGCAGCTCCATCGGTATGCGGCGCCCGAGCAATGCCAGCACGCCCAGAGCGAAAGCTATGTCGGTAGCCATAGGGATTCCCCAGCCGCGCAGCCCGTCTCCGTCCAGGTTGAAAGCCAGGTAAATTAGCGCCGGCACGACCATGCCGCCAATCGCGGCCACGGCCGGCAGCGCCGCTGACCGTAGCGTGGACAGCTGGCCGAACAGCACCTCACGCTTGATCTCAAGTCCAATCACGAAGAAGAAGAGCGCCATCAGACCATCGTTGATCCACTCTTCTACCGTGAGATCGACCAGAAACAACCCGACGTTCAACCGTAGGTGAGTTTCCAGGATGTGGTGGTAGTGCTCGTTTAGTGGCGAGTTGGACCATGCCAAAGCCACTACAGTCGCGATCAGTAGTACGATTCCGCCGATAGACTCGGTGTGAAGGTAGTGTTGAACAGGGAGTATGAACGCACGTGAAACGTACGACCTATCTGCCTGCGCCCTGAGCGTTCCCCTGCTCCGCGGAGGGACGTGCGCCATCGACGGACGCTACTCCACGATCTGGAACGGAGGCATCATGTTGGGGACGACAACCTCCAGAAGCACCGGCGCGTCCGTATTCAACGCAACCTCTAGCAGCTCTGCAAATCCCTCAGGTTCGGTCCTCATACCGACAGCCCCAAATGACTCTGCCAGCCTGACAAAGTCGGGGTTGTGTAGATCGGTGCCTATGAAGTTGCCTCCGTATCTATGGGTCTGGTCCCACTCGGACGCGCCGAACGCACCGTTGTTGAACACTACGGCTACGGCATTGATACCGTGCCTGAGCGCCGACGATAGCTCCTGCGGACTGTACATGAATCCACCGTCACCGCAGAGCGCGACGACTTTCCTGTCGGGTCTCCCAACCTGCGCCCCAAGCGCAGTCGGAAAAGCATATCCAAGTGTGCCGAAGTAGCCTGACGTGATATAAGTCTGCTGCTGGCGCACTTCGAAGAAGATGTTGCTCCAATACCCAATATTGGTCACGCCGCTCACGACGATAGCGTCGTCCGGGAGTGCGTCACGCATATCCTCGATGATCCGAGCCTGGACTGGGGCTATAGACCTCATGCTGGAGGCAAAGTCGGCGCGGAACTTGGCGATCCGCTCAGCCCCGGACGGCCTGGCTTGACCCGACTCTCTGAGAGCGCTGAGTAGCTGTCCCGACGCGGTTTTGGCGTCCGCCACGATCCCCAGCTCAGTCGGCAGATTGCGCCCTATCTCATCCTGGTCAATGTCGATGTGAATGATCCGTGGCAGATCCCCTTCAGGAAGCTCCCTGAAGAGCAAGCGGGTACCGATTGCCAGAAGGACGTCTGCATCCGGCAGAACCATGTCCGCTGGACCTACCGATGCGTAGTTCGTGCCGACATAGAACGGGCTGTTCTCGGGGACCACTCCTTTCGAGTTCTGCGTCCCCATCACCGGGGCCTGTAGCAAATCGGCAAGCTGCAACACCTCGTCCCCTGCGCCCGAGATACGGGCTCCCCCGCCAACCATGATCGCCGGTCGCTCAGCGGAAGCGAGGATGAGAGCGGCCTGCTCCACGTCCCCCGTCTCTGCCACCTGCGGAGGGTACTCCTCTGCTGCGATAACTTCAGCTTCGCCGGTGGCCGCTAGAGTGTCGGGAGGTATCTCCAGCTCGACAGGCCTCGGTCTGCCTGTCTTCAGATGTCTGAACGCCTCATGTACGGCACCCGGGACCTCCTCCACACGCGTCACGCGGTGGACCCACTTCGTCAACGGACGGAACACGTCAAGCTGGTCTTCGACCTCGTGGAGCTGTCCCTCCCGCCTGCCGAGCGATTGGCTATCGATCTGACCCGAGATCAGCAGCACCGGCGACGACGACGCATACGCTGTGCCAAGACCAGCTCCGGCGTTGATAGCTCCTGGCCCCGGGACGGCCATCGCCACCCCTACCTTGCCGGTGACTTTCGCGTAGCCATCGGCCATGTAGGTCGTAGCCTGCTCGTGCCTAACGTGGACCAGCCGGATGTCGTCTTGGTACTCGTGTAGAGCGTCGAAGGCGGCCATTATCTGGACACCGGGCAAGGCAAAGATGGTATCGACGCCTTCGGCTACTAGCTGTTGGACCAGTGCTTGCGCGCCCGTGACTTTAGGCATTGTTGTTCCCCTAGTCGGCTTCGATCGGCTGGGGCTCAGACCGCAGCGCGTCCGATACGCCGATCATACTGTCCCGCGTAACCAGCGCGGCTAGCTCTTCCTCAGACATGCCCTCGGTGCCTTCAGGCCTGCGTGGAAGCACAAGGTAGCGCAGGTCCGCCGTGCTATCGACTACGCGAACCTGCACCTCGTCGCCTACTTCAAGCCCGAACTCGCCCATGACCGCGCGGGGTTCGACAACCGCCCGCTGCCTGTACGAAAAGCTCTTGTACCAGTCCGGCGGCGGTCCCAGAAGCGCGGTCGGGTAACACGAACACAACGTACACACGACCAGGTGATGGACCTCTTGGGTGTTCTCCAGAACCGCGAGCTCGGCATCATGAGTTAGCGAGTAGCCCATTTCATAGACTGCCGACCTCGCGTCCGCCAAGAGCCTCGACTTGAACTCAGGGTCCACCCAGGTCTTGGCTACTACCTTCGCGCCGTCCGACGGGGACCTGGACTGCACGCGGTGTACCTGGTCCTCGACCTCTCCGGCGTCGATCACACCCTTCGCGACGAGAAGTTCATGGATCGCTATCGCACGCTTCGCTCTGTAACTCAGTGACGAGTCAGGCTGAATTCCCTCGTGTTCCGATTCGTCGTGGTGATCGTCGCTCATGTTACTCCCTCGGCTCCAGCCACTGTTCGTACACGTCTACCAGCAGCAGGTCGCCGGCTCCTTCACCGTACCGCTTTCCCCAGATCTGCTCAGGATCGAACTCCACTTGGTAGAGCAACCGCCTGGGGGTGCCGTCTCCTCCGTGCGCCCTCGACTCAGGGTTCAGGAATGGCCCGCTGATGGCACGCACGACTCCGGCCTTGCCCTTGATGAACCACGGCGTTCGGTGATGATACTCGACCTCGTCCGGTCGTATAGTCACCGCGTCACCGACCTGGAACAGTCCTGGTTCAGCCGATAACACTAGTCCCATCGTTCATCAACTTCTGAGGCGCGAGTGTCGATCTCATCGGACGTCAGGACACCCTTCTCCACCAGCAGCGTCTCGAGGGACGCAGACCACCGTTCGTAGTAGGAAGACGCCTCGTACTCGTCCGGAGTCATCGACTCGATGCCGCGCCTGAGCTCGTCTACGTTCACCAGGTCGTGATTCCGCAGCACCCCGACGAGAGCGTTCGTGATGTGTTCCCAGTCCGCCCACTCGTGAGATGACTGGTCGATGGGATCGTCACTCGGACGCCCGCCCATGTCGTGAACGCGTGACAATTCTCTACTCCTGTCCCACCGAGCTCAGCGGATTGACAGTCACACGACTAAGCGTAGTGTCGCCCCTGTTCCTGAACTGGTGCTCCACGTCAGGCGGGACAAGCACAGCGTCGCCAGCCTTGATTGGGAACTCCTCGCCCTCTACCCAGAGCACACCCTCGCCCTCCACGATGTACGCTTGGTGCTCCCACGGATGTGTGTGCTGTGCGCTGGTACCTCCCGGAGGGTGCTGCACCCAAAGCATCACGTAGTTCGGAACGCCGTCATCAGGTCCCAGTACCGGGTTGGCGGCGCCATCTACACTCTTTATTACTGGCTGCATGGATGCTCCTTAATTATCCACGAAGGGACATGAAGGCCACTAAGTCGCCAAAAGTCCCGGTGTGGTCACATTTACGACTCCGGCGTTGACTGCCGCCTGAGCCAATCTGCGATCGCTAACCACAAATGTGATGTCGGGATCAGCTAAATTATTCCTGACGTCGAGCAGTGACGCTAGTTGGATGGCGTCTCCCGTCCTCAGTGGATGCTCTTTCAGCAGGGAGACCGCGTCGATCAGGATTTCCGACGTGACCGGCCAAACTTCTGGGGTTGACAGGAACTCTACCTCGAATTGATTGAGGATGTATGCTCCCGTTACCATACTGAGGTGTCCTCCTCGAACCGCCCCCATCATAGCTGAAGTCAACTCGACCCAAGTGAGCATGGATATCCAGGCCCGGTCCGCTGGGGATGCTGAATCGATCAAGCTGTTCACCTCTGCGGTGCCCGGCTCTGTCTTGTATCGTTTCACCAGCGACGAGGCGTCGAAAAAATAGTCGACCACATTTAGCCCCTATCGTCGCGCTGTCGGACGATGAAGTCGCTCAGTCGCATGTCGCCCATCTCCTCGTCGACTCTCGCGCGGAGTTCTTCTACGGACATACTGGGTCTGTTAATGTCCTTCAGGGCGTGGTGGATTGATTTCCTGGCTTGCTTCAGCGTCTCTTCTATTCTTGCATTGTCGGTTCTGACCATCTCGGCGCCTCCGTTGAAACAGGCGGGAATACGACAGGATAGTATAACCTGACCGCCAGCGATGTTTATTTAGTATTTACCTTTGAGATACGCTTTCTCCTATTCAATCCTGAATGTCATAGTCTTGGGCGACGGCCATCGGCGCGTCGCCCTTCCATACTCCCTGCATGTTCTCATAGGCGAACTCGGCCCTCCTGAACCACGTATCCCAGGTGGTGCCTGCCGAGTGAGGCGTCACCACTACGTTGTCCATCGACAGCAGCGGATTGTCCGGGTCGATAGGCTCCTTCTCGAAAACGTCCAGACCGGCGGCCGCAATCTGGCCTTCGCGCAAAGCGTCGATAAGCGCGGACTCGTCCACCACAGGCCCACGACTGGTGTTCACGAACACCGCCGTCGGCTTCATCAAGCCGATCAGTTCGCTGCTGACGATATGCCTCGTCCCCGGAGTGAGCGGCGTGTGGACCGAGATGATGTCCGATGTCTCGAACAGCTCTCGAATACCCACCCGCGTGACCCCAAGCTCCGCCTCGAGTTCAGGCGCCAACGGGAACAGATCGTGGTACTGCACCTTGGCTTCGAATCCCTGTACCCGCCGTGCAACCTGCCGCCCGATGTTGCCGAGCCCGAGGATGCCGACCAGCTTGTCTGCCATCTCAAACGTGTTCATTCCTGTGATGGGCTGACTCCAGCGACCCTCACGGGTCGACTGCTCGGCGGCCATTAGCTGCTTATACACTGCCAGCATGAGCAGCACCGCATGATCGGCCACTGCCCTTGAGTTTGCGCCTCCGTTGTTGCAGCAAGGCACCTCAAGGTCGCGCATCAGCCTCAGGTTCATACTGTCGTACCCCGCCGAGAGCACCTGCACCATGCGGACACCCTCTGCTGCCCTGAGAACGTCGTCGTGAAGCGACGCTCGATAGACCATGATGAAGTCGGCGTCCGACGCCACTCGCTTCTGCTCTTCGAGCGGCGTGTCCCGATAGACGACCTCGGTGGTCCAGCCCTCTGGGTTGTACCCGAGCACTACATCTACTACCTGCTCAGGCAGCCCTGTAACAAACGCGACCTTGGGAGACGACATAGCTGGCTCCGATCACATGCTGGTCTTCTAGTACCTCTGCGCCAGCATCTCCTTCAGACCCTCTACGGTGAAGCCGGCGGAGTTGGCGTAGCCGATCATCTCCTGCTCGTTATCCTCAACTCGCTTGACTGCGTCGGGTATCTCCGCAGCGATCTCACGCGGAATCTTGATGACTCCATGCTGGTCGCCCTGGATGATGTCGCCGGACACGACCTCAAGTCCGCCCACCTTAACTGGAACGCTAACGTCTGTGATGTGAACATAGGCATGAGAGACCAGGACGCACGACGCGAACGCGAAGAAGCCCACTTCCTGCATCTCGTCTAAGTCCCGTACGCCGCCGTTGGTCACTGTTCCGACGGCCCCCAAAGCCCTGTGCAGGTTCGCCTGGACCTCTCCCCAAAACGACCCGATCGGGTTCGGGTAGTCGATGTCTTCGAGCACCAGAACCCTCGGAGCGGGCACCTTCATTATCTCATCCACCCACTCGGTCCGGGAAACATTCATGTGACCCGAAGGCGGCGCGTCCGCCACGATCTTGGCGGTCACGGCGTACCCAATCATGTGGCCCATGTTCGGAAAGATGCTCTTGATTTCGGGCCCCATGAAACCCACGTTTCGGGGCTGGAAGTTAAACGTCTCTATCGCGTTGGCAATCGAGCAAGACGGGATTGCTCGAAGAGTTTCTAGAAGATCGGAATCGATTGGTGTAATGCCGGACACTGATAACTCCTTGGTTAGTTAACTCTCAATGATTTCGTATGTGCTGCTGACCCGGGTCACACCTCCAATGGTGGCCCCGATCGAGCAATACTTGTTCTCCGATAGGTCGATTGCGCGTTCGACGAGGCGTGGGTTCAACCCACTTCCCCGAAGCGTGTAGTGAATGACTACGTCCTCCCACGCCCATGGTGGGTCGGGGTTCTGGCGTCCGGTTGCGCTGATCTCCAGGCCGTCAACCTGTTGGCGCTGCCTGGCAAGAATGTTGACCACATCAATGCCGCTGCAACCCGCCAGCGCCGTGAGGAGCATGTCCCCGGGCATGAACCCCTCGAACGAGTCACCCTCAGACTGCGGAGCATCCAGGGTAAGGCTGTGCCCGTGGGAGTCCCTGGAATCGAACCTGAATCCGTCCTGCCATGCAAGGCTTACGCTGCTGCTGGGCCGGTCGTCCAACATGCGCCTCCTACTCGGGCATCCCCGCGTCTATCCAGCGAGAGATCTCGTCGATCTCATCGGCCTTGATGAACGGGCCGCCCATCGGCATTCTGGGTATCGATCCAAACCCCTTGCGCAGCGAGACTATCAGCGCCGTCTCTTCCGCCGCTACTCCTGGCTCGATGAACTTCATGCCCATCGCCTCGTCACCCGCCAGATCAGCCGGGGTCGCCCACTCATAGTCATGGATGCCCGGAAGACCCTTGCGGCCCTCCTTGCGCTCCCAGCGACCCATGATGTCGTTTAGTAGCTCTTGGACCCGGGGCCAACTTGGAATATCGTTGCTCATGTTTCCTGAGAAAGGGCTGACATCAGCCGATGTCGAACGTACGAAAACATACGCATGGTATCTAGAGGCGTTTTGCCAGTCAATCCCCGCAACACACCTCCCCTTGACCCGCAACATACTACGGATTAACCTTTCATCCAGTCATAGTAAACATATTCCCAGCACACTCTTTTCGACTGGATAGCTGGCCACAAGGAGATCACCATGCCAAGCGGCGAAATAGGATTCATCGGACTGGGCATCATGGGCAGGCCAATGGCGCGCAATCTCATGAGTGCCGGATACTCGCTCACGGTCTACGACGTTGTCGGCTCGGCAATGGAAGAGGTCGTTGGAAACGGCGCCAAGCCGGCATCCTCATCAGCTGAGGTGGCGTCAGCGGCGCCCGTCGTGATCACCATGGTCCCCGACTCGGCGGACTCAGAAGCGGCTATCCTGAGCCCAAACGGAGTCTTGGAAGGAGCCTCTGAGGGTTCGGTCGTGATCGACATGAGCTCCATCGCTCCCGCAAGCTCTCAGAAGATCGCCGCCGCCTGCGAGGCTCAGGGTGTGGAATTCCTCGATGCTCCCGTCTCAGGCGGTGAACCCGGAGCCATATCGGGCACACTCGCCATCATGGTCGGCGGCAAGCAGGAAGTGTTCGATGCTCACCTGGAAATGCTTGAAGTCGTCGGAGCCAGCATAGTTCTCTGCGGAGACTACGGCGCGGGTAACACCACAAAGCTCGCTAACCAGATCATCGTGGCAGCAAACATAGAGGCAGTCGGAGAGGCCCTCACCCTCGCGGTCAAGGCCGGGCTGGACCCGGCGACAGTCCTCGACGCCATCAAGGGAGGCCTCGCCGGGTCTAACGTGCTCAACGCGAAGGGCCCCATGATGATCGAGGGCAACTTCGAGCCAGGCTTCAGAATCGCGCTGCACAACAAGGACCTCAACAACGCCATCCAGACAGGCAAGGAGCTTGGTGTCGGCCTGCCAGTAACCTCGCTCGTGCAGCAGATGATCGTTTCACTTATGAACGAGGGCAAGGGCGGCTCGGACCACTCGGCTATCGCCAACTTCATTGAAGACATGGCCGGAGTCAAGATCAGCGGAGAGTAAGTAATAGAGGGACCACTCACCGGTCTCAGGGCGCAAACCGAACTTCAGGGCCCAAATAAAGAAGCCCCCATCTGACGCCAGATTCTGGAATCCTATGCTACAATGCAGCATCGGGTCGATAGGGTGTCTGTACCTTGCGATCAACATGGGAGGATTGGCCTCATCACGACGCGCACAGCAATCAATCCTCGACTGCCCTCCCACATTGCGGACGCGATTGGATCGCGTCTGAATGAACGGGAACGCCACCTATCACCGTTCGCTCAACGGGCGGTCAGAAGTCGGGGTCGCGCGACTCCAGAGCAGCCCTCTCCCATGCGCTCTGAGTTCCAGAGGGACCGCGACCGCATACTGCACACCAAGGCGTTTCGCCGGCTGAAGCACAAGACCCAGGTCTTTATCGCTCCGCTCGGCGACCACTACGCAACCCGACTCACCCACACTCTGGAGGTCGCCCAGATCGCTCGGACAATCGCCAGGGCGTTGAACCTCAACGAGGATCTCACCGAGGCGATTGCTCTGGGACACGACCTTGGGCACACACCATTTGGCCATGTCGGTGAGGACGAGTTGAACGATCTATATCCTGGAGGATATAGGCACAGCCAGCAGAGCCTGAGAATTGTCGACCAGCTTGAGAAAGAAGGCCGAGGACTCAATCTTACCTGGGAGGTCCGTCAGGGCATCCTTCGCCACTCAAAGCCGCGCGGAGACTTTCTCGAAGCACTATCGGTGGAAGATCTAAGCTTGGAAGCTCAAATCTGCCGGATCTCCGACGCCGTGGCCTACCTGAACCACGACCTCGCCGATGCGTTTCGTGCGGGAGTAATGAGCCATGACAGGCTTCCCGACGAAATAGCCGAAGTTCTGGGAACGACCCACGCAGAACGGATCAACACGATGGTCTCCGACATCATCGCTGCCTCATGGCCCGCTTCAGGAGTGCACGGCGACCTCACCGGAACAATCCCGACGATATCGATGGGTAAGGAAGTGAAGAGCGCATTTTATACGCTGCGCGAGTTCATGTTCGACAGCGTCTACATTCCAACGGATAACTCGCCGCAGGGCCAGGGCGCGCGCGCGGTCATGAGACTGCTTTACTCCCACCTTGACAACAACCGGCACGAAATCCCGCCCGAGTACGACCATCGCAGTCGCTCCGAGGACGAAGCCGTCGTCGACTTCATATCTGGAATGACCGATCACTACGCTTTGAGAGTAGCGGAGAGCATCGAGCCTGGGATCACCCTACCCTTTGGGGAGCGCTCACTCAATTGACTCCACAAGACCGCATACGAGTGCGAACGGTTGGCAACCAGATCAGAATGATCCGGGAACACCTCGAAGCGATGCAGCGCGACGCTCACGGTCTGGAGTACCCTCCGTGGAGGGCCGAAGTCGATGAACTTTGGAAAGGCGTGTTCGCCAATGTCAACGATCTGGACCCCGACATTCAGCCCGCGGCGCTTGAGTCCGTGCGCGACCTGTGGATGACCTATATCACCCACTACGCAGTCGGACTCAACTGACCGAACCCTACGGAAAGGCCAACAATTGGACTCCGAACAGAATCTCGACCACCACCTGTACCGCAGCCCCGGTCTTGAACAGGCCCGGCGCGCGTCCATCATGGCTCACAACGTGGTCATCAAGCTCAAGGAGATGGGCCTTCCCGAAGAAATGGACGAACAGCTATCCCAGATGTGTACTGATCTCGGCGACCTCTGGAGTTCGCAGAGCTCGCTGGTGAAGCAGGTGGAAGCCTTTCTGAAGGCCGAAGACGATTGGGACGCAGTCGGAGATACTCTTGTTGACCTGAGTAACACCATCGATCACATTGCATGGCACATGAAAGGCATTCGTGAGCCGCTTGGCCAAATCACTCACTATGCGTATGAGCAATCTCCAGCCTAGAGCTACCGCATGAGCGTTGTAGACGAAATACGAGGGAAGTTGGACATAGTCGATGTCGTCGCGCCTTACGTGACGCTTCAGCAGTCCGGCAGGACCTTCAAGGCGACATGCCCGTTCCACACGGAGCGAACTCCGTCGTTCATCGTAAGTCCTGAACGGCAGAGCTGGCGCTGCTTCGGAGCCTGCGCTGTCGGCGGCGACATCTTCAGCTTCGTAATGCGCGCCGAAAACATGGAGTTCCGGGACGCACTGAGGACCCTTGCCCAGAAGGCAGGCGTCGAGCTGTCCTCGAATCAGGACCGCGCCGCATCGAATGCCACGCATTCCGCAAACGCCGCGGCTGCGGACTACTACCAGAGATTTCTCGCATCAGAGAAGGGTAAGGTGGCCCGCGACTATCTGGACGAACGAGGTGTCAGCCAGGAGGCGCGGGAGAAGTTCAAGCTAGGCCTCAGCCCCGACTCTTGGGACGGCCTGGTGCAGCACTTCAAGACGTTTGGTGTCACCAGGGAGGCAGCGCTTGCGGCGGGTCTGGTCAGACAGACTGACGACGGGCGACCATACGACTTCTTCCGAAGTCGCCTAATGTTCCCGATTAGCGACCGCGATGGAAACGTAACCGGTTTCGGAGCGCGCGCGCTGGATGACTCGAATCCCAAGTACATCAACACTGCTGCGACCGAAGTCTTTGACAAACGAAACACCCTCTATGCGTTGCACATGGCTGCTCCCACAATTCGCCAGTCCGGAACTGCGGTGATTGTCGAAGGCTACATGGACGCAATCGCGGCGCACGAGCACGGCTTTGCGAATGTGGTCGCCTCGATGGGCACGGCACTCACTGAAAACCAGGTCTCTCAACTTCGTTTGCTGGCGCAGAACTTCGTACTCGCGCTCGATCCGGATGCTGCCGGGCAGGAGGCGACCCTGCGGAGCCTTGAGTCGTCCTGGCGCGTGTTCCGCAGCGTGGTGGCCAGGCGCAGCCCATCCACCCAGAGCGTACTGAGCCAGTTCAGACCACCCGCGCTGAAGATTGCGGAGCTGCCCACCGGCCAGGATCCCGACACACTCATTAGAAACGATTCTTCGCTATGGGAATCGACGGTCGCCGAGGCGCAGCCGCTGCTGGACTTCGTGATACCGGCCCTCGTAAAGCGTACCGACCTGAGTGTGCAGGACAACGTAGTCAAGATTGTCTCTGAACTGTCCCGTTTGATTAACCAGTTGGACGATTCGGATCAGTACCCCTATCTGGAAAAGCTCTCGGACCAACTCAACATCCCACTCGAGATACTACGGGCGTCGATTGGAGGCCGGGGAGGTGGACAGAGGCGGAGACGCCGTGGGAACGACCAATATGACTCAGGCGCAGATCTCGAGATCAGCCCGGGCATACTAGCAGGTGAGATGGCCGAGCCTGTCGAAGAGTACGTACTTGCCTTGTTGATCCAGCATCCGAACCTGATCGAAGGAGTGCGAGAAACTGATCCGCAATTCTTCCGCCATACAGAGAACCGCCAGCTATTTACCAGGATGCTGGCCTGTCCTACAATTGAAGAACTCGGGGAAACACTCGACCCAATCTTGCACGGGCTGCTCAGCAGGCTGGTAGGTAAGGAACTTCCCCCGGCGTCACGTGGCCGACAGTTGGCGCGTGACCAGTGCCTTTCGTATCTTGAAAAGAGGCACCTACGAGACTTGCAACAGAGTCTTGTCCAGACAGAGGCGCCGAACCTGGCGCCTTCAAGAGAGGTTGAGACACCTATAAGAAAAATCAACCAAAGGCTACGGGAACTGGAATCAATGCGGACCGGATAAGCAGAAGTATCATTTACGTTATCGGGCCACGGGCAGCGGTTCGTGCCTATCGACAGGATCAAAGTCAAAGGACAACGGGGTTGCATATATGAACAGAAGTATCAGCACCGATGGCGCTGACGATGTGCTACGAGGACTTGTTTCAGAAGTCTCGACAACTGCCGACCTAATTAGTACGACCCGATCTACCGAGGACGGGTTCAGGACAGGAGAGGACCTGACGCCGGACAGGTCTGAAGGCGTCTATGATGCGCTCCGGTCTGGTAGGAATGGGACGCGCGCGCGACGACCGGGATCCACTGGGACTGCCGCTCCGGCCGAGTGGGAGAAGGACATGGGCAATGTCGAGATGATCGACGACCCTGTCCGAATGTACCTGCGCGAGATTGGGCGAGTTAACTTGCTCAAGGCCCCCGAAGAGCGCGAGCTCGCCCGACACTTCGAAGAGGGCAGGCATATCGCCAAGGTCGAAGATACGCTGTCATCCCCCGAGGGCAGGCAGCCGAGGGCCTGGATGATTGTCGCCCACTTCCTCCGATACGTCGCTACTCACCACGACGTTGCAAGCGCTATTTCGAGGTATCACGCGATCCCATACTCGGGCAGGTTATCCGAGACCATTGCGCACCCTGAGCTTCGAGATGCGCTCGACGGCGAGCTACCGCAGGAGGTCGTAAACTTCTTGGCGGATGCGCTCAACACCGAACCCGACGTTGCAAAGGAGCAGCTTCAGATCTTCTCACTCAGCAGTCGACTCCTTCCTCCATCGATACTTGAAGCTCTGAATTCAGACCCGAACATCCGCGACATCGCAGAGGTAATAGGGCGCCCGGAACTCAACAGCGCCCTTGAGTCCTATGAGATAGTTTTTTACCGTCACATCGAGATGGCCAAGGATGCGAGTGACCGCTCTCAGCGTCATCTCGCAGAGGCCAACCTCAGACTGGTGGTGAGCGTCGCCAAGAAGTACATCGGTCGGGGAATGTCTCTGCTGGACCTGATCCAGGAAGGCAACATCGGACTGATTCGAGCAGTTGAAAAGTTCGACTATCGCAAAGGCTACAAGTTCTCGACCTACGCGACGTGGTGGATTCGACAAGCCATCACACGCGCTATCGCCGACCAGGCACGCACCATTCGCATCCCGGTCCACATGGTCGAAACGATCAACAAGCTTCTCAGGGTCACCCGCAGGCTGGTTCAGGAGTATGGCCGCGAGCCAACCAGCGAGGAGATCGGCAGGGGCATGGAAATCCCCGCGGACAGGGTGCGCGAGATTCTCAAGATTTCACAGGAACCTGTGTCGCTCAACACGCCCATAGGTGAAGAGGAAGACAGCCACCTCGGCGACTTCATTGAAGACACCACGGCGCTGGCCCCTGCCGAAGCTGCGTCCTACCAATTGTTGCGCGAGCAGGTGGACGATGTCCTGTACACCTTGAGCGACAGAGAGGCGCAGGTCCTCCAATTGCGATTCGGTCTGGAGGATGGTCGCGCCAGAACATTGGAAGAGGTCGGACGCGACTTCGGAGTCACCAGAGAGCGCATCAGGCAGATCGAGGCCAAGGCGCTCAGAAAGCTCCGGCATCCCAACCGCTCCAAGAAGCTCAAGGACTTCCTTGAGTAGATAGCGAGTCCTTGACTAGTCACACTACAGTCGAGAAGTCTGAGCACGCTTCGCATGCTGGGCAGTCCCGGGCCACCCTGTCCAGGCCAACTGTAGCTGTCGTGTACACCAGTCCTGAAACGGTACTGGAAGATATTCGGCACGCGATGGATCTGGCGGGCGTACAGTCCGCCCTGCCAACTGGCGTCGAGACCCTGCTCAAGATCAACATCTCCTGGCAGCACTACTACCCTGCCTGCTCCTCCACTCCGTGGCAGATAGACGGCGTAGTCCGCGCGCTCAGGGACACGGGATACGATCGGCTGACTCCGGTCCACAATGGCACGGTCGTCGTCGATCCTAGAGAGGGCGCGGTCAACAACAAGCACGAAGCCGTCACCGAGCGTCACGGCTTGGCATCGGTGTTCTTGGAAGACGTTGAGTGGGTCGATTTCGTGCCCGAATCACCCATGCTGGTGCTCGACAAGGTTTATCCTGACGGCTTCCAGATTCCGAAGATGCTGATGGGCAAGAACATAGTCCATCTGCCAACCGTCAAGACACACGTCTTTACCACCATGACAGGCGCGATGAAAAACGCCTTCGGCGGGCTGCTCAACTACCAGCGGCACTGGACTCACTCGGTGATCCACGAGACCCTGGTCGACCTGCTGCGAATACAGCAGGAAATCCACCCCGGCATTTTCGCAGTTACGGACGGCACCTTTGCCGGAGACGGCCCCGGCCCCCGAGCCATGCGCTGGCACACCAAAAACGTGGTACTGGCGTCCGCGGACCAGGTCGCTATAGACGCGGTGACTGCCAGGCTGATGGGCTTTGATCCAATGTCGATACCTTTCATTCGGATGGCCGATGAGCAAGAGCTTGGATGCGGCCGCTTCGACGATATCGAGGTCGTCGGAGAAGACGTCGAAGAGGTGAACTGGCGCTTCAACGCAGCCGAGAACACCTTCGCCAGCCGCGGTCAGAAGCTAATCTATTGGGGTCCGCTGAAGTCCTTGGAGAACGTACTGCTCAGGTCTCCCATTACTCCCTGGGCGTTCGCGGCCTCAAACATCTACCACAACGCATACTGGCTGAAGATGATTGGCAGTAAGCGCGTGCGCGAGGCCATGAAGACGCCCTGGGGTCGGCTGTTCCAACAGTATTAGGCGACGACATCGCGCCGCCGACCTGGGCCGCTCAACTCTTGCCGCGTTAGGGACGCTCCATCAGATCGACCGACGTTTCGAAGTTCTTATTCTCACGCAGGTAATCAACCTGGATCGAGTCGCCCACTTCGTAGCTCCACAGAAGTGTTAGGAATCCGCCCATGTCAGAAGTGGGGATTCCGTCCAGGCTGACAATCACGTCTCCCACTTGCAGACCAGCATTGAATGCCGGTCCTGCCCGCGAGATTCGAGTGATTATTACCCCCTCTTTGACATTCAGTGACAGCCGATTGGCTATCGCTGAAGTGACATCCTCGCCGTTCATACCCATCAGCGGCCTTGCGACACGCCCGTGCTCGATCAGACTGTCGATTATCGGCTTCGCCGTCTCCGAGCTTATGGCAAATCCAATCCCCTGGGCGCGCCGCTCCACTGCGGTGCTGATACCTATCACGTCACCGTCCATGTTGACCAGCGGTCCACCACTGTTTCCATCATTGATCGCCGCGTCGGTCTGAATCATGTCATATAGCGGCTCTCTCTCGGTCCGCACAGTCCGGCCTTGCGCACTGACGATACCAAGTGTGACCGTAGGGCCACCCTTGAGGGCCAGCGCGTTGCCGACGGCTACGACCCAGTCCCCGACCCTTATGTTGTCGGAGTCGCCCCATTCGATAACCGGAAGGGCGTCTTCGGGTTCGATCTTGAGCACAGCGAGATCGGTGACCACGTCCCACCCCACTACTTCGGCGTCGTAGGTCTTGCCGTCTGGCAGGTGTACCTTGATGCCGACCACATCGTGAATGACGTGGAAATTGGTGACGACGTACCCATCTGAGCTTACAATAACCCCTGAGCCTGCGCCCTGGTCCGTAAAGTCGAAGAACAACCCCTGATTGACGGACTCGACAAAGATTGAGACCACGGCGGGTTGGACCACAGAAACTAGGTCCGCAATCGACGGTAGCTGCAGTACGCCGGGCGGCACTTGGTAACCGTTCGTACGGCTTGTTGCCGGAGAAATGGGAGGTGCGGGCGCCAACGGAACCACAGTTGGCGGCACTTCAGTGGGTGCTTGGGTCGGAGTCGCAGCCGGAGCGGGAGACGAGAATCCACATGCTGAGACGACCAGCACGCCAAGAGCCGCCACCCCAATTGCGCCGGTCCAAACCCGGCTAAGACCTCGCTTCACCGGATTCCACAACCTTGAGTCTGACGCGCGTAAGCCCTGCCCATAAGAGTTTCAGACCCATTATTTCGCCACCTAACTGCTCAGCGTATTCCGCGTATCGGGACGTGGCGAGGGCGCCGAACAACAAGATTATGGCCGAGACATATACCCAGGTCAAAAGGGCCATGATCGCCCCGATCGGTCCATAGACGACGTTGTAGATCGGGTAAGTGTTGACGTACCAGATGAATCCCCATGTGGCTCCGTCTACCGCGAGCGACGCTATCAGCGCGCCAATCCAGACCTCCCTGAAGCTCACATCCGTGTTTGGCAGATGCTTGTACAACATCAGGAGCGTCCCGAATGTGATGATTGGCGAGGCGACAACCGTAATCAGGTTCGCTACGAAATCATAGGTGACGTCTGGAAAGGCGGTCTCGACGAGCAGCTGGACTGTGCCGACCATGGGAGTAACGAAAAGCAGGAACACCATCAGGATACCCGCTCCCGAAGCTAGGCCCAGATCGATCAGCCTCTCTCTGATGAACGGCCTCGTCCTGGTAACGCCCCATGCTGCGTTGATGCCCTTACGAATCGCCCCGAAAGCCGCTGAGGACGCCCAAATCAGCGCGAACACCGACGCGACTCCGGTTATCGTTCTTGCGGACACCACGCCGCGCATCGTTTCGCCTATAAAGTCCGAAGAGACCGGGAATATCTCCGCCATCTGTTCGGCCATGATCTCACGCTCCATCTCATGGGGGAAGAAGAAACCCCAGATGGATACTATCGCAAGAACGAGCGGAAACATCGAAAACAGCGTGTAGAAAGCGATTGCGCCTGCCATGTATTGGCAGTTCTTCCCAAGAAAGTCGTTGACGGCGTCGGCGCACATCAGTATGAGTCTTACTAGGTACACTGCTTCCTCGGTGCGGTTCTAAGTGCTCGGCCTCGTTTCCAAAGAGTATCGGTGATGGTACCCAGACGGATTGAACATGGTCAAGAGAAGGAGACGAAGGGGACTCGCTCTCAAGCTACTGACCACCGTCGAAGAAACCTCTAATGATGTCAACTGTGGCATCCATGTCTTCATTGTGAAGTCCGTGGCCCACCCCAGGGACCTCCGCGAAGGTGCCGTTACCGTTCGGAATTGTGTCGACCATCCTTCTGGCCTGCGCCTCATCGAGGACAGCGCTGGTCTCCCCCCTTAGAACCAGCGTGCGGCAGCTTATCAGCTCAACGCAGCTCCACATGAATGGTCCTTCCTTCAGGGCCGTCCTGCCTAGCAGCCATCGCATTTCAGGATCTGTTTTGGGCACGAGAATCCCGTCCCAGTTGGTGCGGTAAGTATGCCTGACCGTCTCCCAGATCTCATCGTCACTGGCATGAGGGTAATCCTCGCGGTGCCAGTCTAAAGCCATACGGTCGCTGAAGAAGCCCCTTGGCCTCTCGCGATTGCCGCTCGTCATGCGTGCCGCGGCGGTCTGTCTTCCAGCCGGTGAAGGGTCCGGCAGCGGCCCGTAGTCCCCAAGTACCAAGTTGTCGATTAGGTGTCCGAAGTAAGCCCCCAGGGGCATGCCAATCCTGGAACCCTGCGAGTGACCGTAGTAGTCGAACGGATAGAGTCCGGTAGCCAGCGCAAACATACCAACGTCGGACGCGAACGACTGCGCCGAGTAGCCTTCCCTGCTCCAGTCGCTGTCGCCACAGCCCCGCGCATCGAGCGCGACCACGTGCCACTTGTCCGTCATTCGGGGCGCGAACTCATCGAACATGTGGGCATGCCCGCCAATTCCGTGCATGAGGATCAGGGGTTTCTTCGTTCTATCGCCTCCCCAATCGAGGTAATGAAGCGACAACCCATTTACCGATACCCACTTGTCTTCAGGATACACACCTGACATCAAATACTCCTTCTACTGTTCTACGGCCCAACTGACTGACCGGATCGACTTCCCGCGATCAGACCGTTCCGTGCAGCGGCGAACATGTAGGTCACAAGGTAACTTCTGTATGGCTTCCAGCGGGCTGAGAGTTCAAGGGCCTCCAGGGCAGTAAGACGCTCACCTCCATTGTATAGTGCCCCGAGCGAACGCTGTACGGCCAGATCTCCGTGCGGGAAACCGTCAGGACGGTTGTACGCGCGAATGAGGAGCCAGTGTGCCGTCCAGGGCCCTACTCCTCTCAGCTTGACCAGTTCCTCCACTATGGACTCATCCGACAGATCGGCCAGTGCATCGAGGTCGAGAGTTCCTGACGCCACACTAGCTGCGATGTCGCAGATGTACTCGGCTTTGCGAGCGCTGAGCTTTATGCGCCTAAGCTCATCCACCCCTGCCGCGGCTATCGCGGCGGCCGACGGAAAGACAAGGTACTTGGCGCCTCCCACCGTTACCGTCACGCCCAATGTATCGACCAAAAGGTCCCTGAGCACACGCGCAACCTCGTTGCTGATCTGCTGGCCTAGAATCGACAGCACGAGTCCCTCGAAAGGCGATACCGCCTGCGGAATCCCGAGTCCGCGAAACCGCCTTACGAACTCCACCATCGGATCGTCGTCCTCGACTGCCTCGTAAAAAGGCCGAAGGTCTTCATGCGCTCCCACAAGTCTGGTAGCGAAGTCGATGGCTCTCGACTGCTCGTCAGCGTCAAGTTCGTCGGATGCAACAGATACCTCGACACGCGGCCGTTCGATCTCTCCTGTCGAACGGATGCTCAGAGCAACAGTCTTGCCCCCGATGTCTATCGCCCGCGAGAACACTCCATCCTCCAGAGAGTCAGCAGCGTACCGGCCGCGGTCGTACACGGCGAATCTGGCCGATGCGTCGAAGTCATAGGGCGGCTGAGGCTCGAATGTGTGAGTCGTGGTGAACATCTCCATTTTCACTGTATGAACATCGCATCGCCGAAGCTATAAAACCGATAACCCTTGCTGACTGCCGTGGCATACGCTCCGAGGATGTTGGCCCTACCTGCGAAAGCTGAAACGAGCATCAGCAAAGTGGACCGGGGCAGGTGGAAATTCGTCACTAGCCCATCTACAACTTTGTACTCAAAGCCGGGTGTGATGAACAGATCGACCCATCCTGACCCAGGATTCACCAGTCGTCCCGAATCCTGATTCACCAGCGCTGCATTCTCCAGCAACCGGACCGCGGTGGTGCCGACCGAGACGATTCGGCGACCCTCATCACGGGCGGCATTGATTGCAATGGCTGCCTCACAGGACAACTCCCACTGCTCGGAGTGCATTTCATGCTCCGGCGGGTTATCAGTTGTGAGCGGCCTGAATGAGTCCCAACCGACATGAAGTGTTACAAACGTGCGTTGCACTCCCCTCTCCCTGAGTTCCTCAAACAGGGATTGGCTGAAGTGAAGCCCGGCTGTCGGAGCCGCAACGCTGCCTTCGGATCTGGAATAGACAGTCTGGTATCGTTCGTCATTCTCCAGGCGTTCACGAATGTAAGGGGGCAGCGGAATGTGCCCGACCTTTTGCAGGTCGGGCTCGGACGAGAATCGCACCAGGCGTGACCCGGACGATTCTACACCCACCACCTCGCCGCGTGTACCGACGCCATCGTCTTGGCCGTGGACAACGAACTGCGCTCCCGTCCTCATCCGGCGTCCCGGCCTGACCAGTGCGCGCCAGTCGCCCGACTCGTGCCTGGATAGCAGCAGCAGTTCGATCTCATGTCCCGAGGGGTCGGAGAGCCCGTAGATTCTAGCCGGAAAGACCCGGCTGTCATTGAATACGAGCAAGTCTCCCTCTCTGAGCAAGTCAGGCAGGTCGTAGAACTTTCGATGGGTCGTCTGGCCAGTTTGCCGGTCGAGTATCATCAGGCGCGAGTGGTCTCGCGGCTCCGCGGGCTTTTGAGCGATCAGTTCTTGAGGAAGATCGTAGTCGAAGTCTGATGTCTTCATAGTCAGTCCGCCGCCAAATTCCCAGCGGGACCGTATTCGTGCGCCCTCGCTCTAGTCGCCTCCAGGGGCTGGTGCGGCACTTTCAACCGTCCGACGCGGCGCCGTCGGCCTCCCGAACGTGGGGGCACGGTGGAAGAATGCCAGCATCGCTCCGAAGCACAGCACGAAAACGACCATCAGGCTTGATAGCTGGAACCCCTGAATGTAGAACCCCCGGGCAGCAGACTCAGATAGCAAGAATATGCCGGAGGGCAACGCCAACGCCAGGACCGCCGCCGCAGTTGTGGCGCCGAGAGCATGGCCCATCTCGCGAGTGGTCTCCATCATTCCGGACGCGACGCCCCGATGCTTCAGCGGCAGCGAGTTCATCACAGTTGCGTTATTGATCGGGTTGAACATGTTGGTCCCGACCGAGATCGGAATCATCAGCAGCGGCAGCATCCAGAACGAGATACGTGAAGCGGCGAAGCTCAACACCAGGAAGCCCCCCGCGATCACCACCATCATAATCGGCCGCAGCAACCTGGGCTGATACTTGTCGTACACCCATCCTGCAACCATCGGCATGAAGAGTCCGAGCACCTGGCTCGGCAACAGCACAACCGTCACGTAGAGCGGCGCCATTCCGAATCCCTCTTCGACCAGTATCGGCACCAGCGTCATTGTCGCCAGCATGGAGAAGTGATACGTAACGTTGGTCGCGAGCGACAGCGAGAACGGACCTTCTCTGAAGTGACGGACATCCACAATAGGATTCGACACCCTGCGCTCGACGAGGAAGAAGACCCCAAGCATCAGGAGAAATACAAAGTGCATCGGCAGATGGTAAGACAGCGCGTCGGAGGAGACGTAAGACTCCTCTCCAGCGTGGAGGTGTGACCCCGACAGCACCAGCACCACGCCGGCCGCCACGAGCAGGACTCCCCCAAGCCAGTCCACGGGTCCATCATCCCGGTCCGCCCGGACCGTCACCTGACTGCGCACCATGGGAATGCACGCCACTGTAGAGAGAACACCGAGGGGTACGAAGGTCAGGAACACCATCCGCCAGTCGACGAACTGGAGCAATACACCGAAAAAGGCAAGGCCGATTAGCGTTCCGAACCTGGCTCCGATGATCGGGACCGCGAAAGCCCGTCCCCTTTCGTTGGGACTGAAGTTCTCCGCGAGAATCGCGTTGGCATTGCCCATGACCATGGCCGACCCGAGCCCGGCGACCGCCCGCCACGCGACAATGTGCCACAGCTCCTGCGACAGTGCGATCAGGCCCGAGCCGACCGTGGACAGAAGAATTCCTGCGAAGAAGACACGGGCGTGACCGAATCTGTCCCCCATCCGCGCACCTAGCAGCACAAAGGCGCCGAGCATCATCAGGTATATAATGACGATCCAGGCGGCGTCATCGACACCCGTGTCAAACGCCTTGGCTAGCGTTGGTAGCGCGATCGCGACTGGCAGACTCGATAGCTGTACTAACATGTACGCCGCCGTCAACGCCAGAAGCGTCTCTTTCCGGCTCCTACTTTCGAGCAGCGGGCCCAGCGCGGAAAACACCCGCAAGCTCACACCTCTATCTCGCTAAGTCGGATCGAACACTTGTCACCTCATCGGCAACGGCGCAATATTAACACGATTGACAGGCCCGCACACTGACCTGACCTACAGGTAATCTGGAGCTTTTCACTTTCAGGGACCGAGTAGGTAAACAAGACGACTGGTCCGTTCTCCCTCAGGGAGAGGGCCGGTGTGACGGTGACCTGTGCCCGTCGTCCACGCGGCGATCGATTGTGAAAACCTCCGCCGGGAGGACTTCGATCAAATTGCCAGCGCGTCCCACTCCCTGGTTCGGCTAGAATCGAGATACAGCCAAATTGCATCTAAATACCTAACCGAAAGGTAGAACCGGTCGTTACAACAGGTGAGCGCACGTCGAAGCGTGCCTCCGCTCCGGCAGCTCTCACCAGAGTCGAAGGCAGTAATGGAATACAGACAGGCGAATCGGCAGATCGTCGATGATATCGTCAGGCGCGCGCAGGCGGGTGACCAGTCTGCGTTTGCCGAGTTGTATGAAATGCACTACGACCAGATCTTCAGGTACATTTCATTCAAATGTGGCAATCGGCTTGAGGCAGAGGATCTCACCGGCGAAGTGTTTCTGAAGATGCTTGAGTCCATTCATAAGTTCAAATTCCAGGGATTCCCATTTACGTCGTGGCTATACCGAATCGCTCACAATCTCGTAGTTGACAACTTCCGTCGCAAGGGACGAAAGCCGACTGTTCCTCTCGACAAAGTGCTGAACTTCTCCGGCGGAGCAGACAGCGATATGGAGAATCAGGTCCAGTTAAGTTGGAGTATGCGCGAGGTTGTCGAGGCTATGGACAATCTCACTGACCTCCAGCGAGAGGTCATCACACTGCGCTTCGTCGCAGGGCTGTCCATTGCCGAGACCGCAAACGCAGTTGGAAGGAAAGAGAACGCCGTCAAGGCTCTCCAGCACGCAGGCATACGCAAACTCAGACACGTCCTGGCGCAGCCAGGGCACTTCACTTTTGCGACGCCGGAGCCGAAGACATGAGCATTGACCTTTTCGATCCGAGAGGTGAGAGATGAACCAGGAGTTCAGTGAGGCACTCAACGATTGCCTTGATCGACTGGTACAGGGCGAAGATGTCCGAGAGTGCCTCCGCCGCTACCCGCAGCAGGCTAGCGAGTTGGAGCCACTCCTCAACGTCGCATTGGCCACAATGCGGGCGGCAGGGGAAAGTAGGCCCGATCCGGAGGCCAAAGCGCGAAACTTCATGAAGTTCTCGGAAGCCGCCCAGGCACGCTCCACACGCCCTGATCTCAGGCGGTCGTGGCTGTCATTCAACTGGCTTCCGCTCGCCCGACCCATCGCCGTCGGAATGGCATCCATCCTTGTGTTCGTCCTGGGTGCCGGCGTCGCTACAGCGGCATCCTCAGAGTCCGTACCCGGAGAGCCGCTGTACTGGGTCAAGACCACAAGGGAGATGGTCGAACAGAAAATGCCTCGTTCCGACGACAGTCGGGCGAACTACGAGGCTGGTTTGGCGCAGGCGCGGGGCAAAGAGCTGAGCAAACTCGTTGAGCGAGGCCACTTCACCAGGGCCGATGTCACCATGAAGAGGATGAACTACCACCTCACCCGTTCTGCCCGTTACGCGGGCGTCACGGTTTCCGTGAATCCGGTCGAGATGCCTTTCAAGCCTCCCGCTCTCATTGGCCATACCAAAGCCGAGCGGCTGGTCCAACGCCTCATACAGGACCGCGAGGTTTTTAGGGCCAAGGTCCGGCACATACTTCCCAGGCTAAACCCGCAGGATAGACGCCGAGCCGTGCAGGTCTTCAGGAGGACCGAGCTTGGCTACTGGTTCCTGATCCACGCGATGAAGACCTCCTCACCCGACAGTCGTCCATACCTCACCTTTCAGGTACGCCATCCCGGTCCGGCACAATAGAACCCCAACAACACCTGTAGTCCGGAGATCGGGAGCACACGCCCAATGAGTGTTTTGTCTGCGCTGAAGCGGTGGCGGATCGTGGCCTTGATTGTAGTCCTCGTTGTCATCGCCGGTGGCGCTTTCGTCGTCTATCGCAACGCAACCGGCACTGAATCGGCAGAACTGGAAGAGGACCAGCAGCTGGTTGCCGTGCGACGCGGCGAACTGGTAAACGAAATCTCCGTGAGCGGCAGCGTCAGCTTCCCCGAGCGCGAAAACATGACCTTCGGCTCCAAGGGCGTAGTTGCCGAGGTGCTGGTGAAGGAGGGTGAACGAGTCTCAGCGGGCGACGTGATCGCACGGCTCGACGCCGAGACCATCGCGCGGCTGGAACGAGAAGTCACCGAGGCGAACGCCGCGCTGCGCGACGCACAGGAGGAACTGGACGATCTCGTCTCTCCTCCTGATCTCGCCATCGCGGAGACCAGGCACAATGTTGCGATGGCCCAGGACGCCCTGGAAGACGCGACAGATGTCTTCAACAGAATCGCTGGTCCTTCAGACCTGCAAGTTGCTGAAGCAGAAGCCAGGGTCGCATCGGCCGCTCTCAGCCTGGTTCAGGCTGAGGAGGCGCTGGAAGAAGGAGTCGACCCGACATCCGCGCTCGCAGTCGCGCAAGCACGAATGCAGGTTGTCGACGCTGAGATCGCGCTAGCTGACCTCGAAAACGCTCCATCAGAGCTGGACAGAGCGCAGGCTGAGGCCAAGGTGGCCGACGCACAGGTTGCCCTCCAGTCCGCCATCGACGCGCGTGACGATTACATTGAGGGGCCGCCGGAGGTCGATCTCTCGGATGCTGAATACGCCGTAGCAACCGCTGAAAGTAACCTATCCAACAGCCAGGCCGATCTCCAAGTCGCCCTGCGCGAATGGGATGTCGCTATCGAGCAGGCCTTCAACGCATTGGACTCTGCTGGAGACACATACGCGGAAACGTTCTCGACCTGGCTGGGAATCACTGAGGACGCCGCGTCTATTGACCCGGACTACCAGGCTGCATTGTCTGCATTTGGCGTCGATCTTGACGCGCTCTTCTCTGAATCGGGCCGCTACAGCGGTCTCAGCTACAACGCGCCGGAGCTCCCGCCGGACGACCCATCCACAGCCTGGGATGAGACTCGGGTGTATGTCTGGCTTCACTTCACAACATCCAACCTTGTTCCTACCTGCGACGAGGGTGATCGTCCACAGTTCGGAGTTTGCATCGAGGACGAGTTCCGAGCTTCGGCGGATTCCTACCAGGCGGCTATCGACAACAAGGACGAGGTCGAGGCCCGGGCGTCCAATGCTCTGGTTGCTGCCCAAACTAAGGTCGACTCTGCGCAAACCGCACTTCGGGACGTAGACGAAACGCTCGCAGACCTGAGAGAACCGGCAGACCGGTTGATTGTCGATCAGCTGAACGCCAACGTGAGACTGGCTGAGGAAGTTCTGGCCGACGCAATACAGGAGATGGCCGACCTCATTCAACTCTCAGACCCTCTTGCAATCGCCGACAGACAGCGGCAGATCGAAGTCACGATAGCGACCGTTGACGATGCCCGCGAGAAGCTGGATAACCTGACTGCTCCTAAAGATCCCGCTGAGATTGACCATCTGGAAGAGCAGGTTAGTCTCGCTAAGGCAAACCTCGAAGAAGCCAGAGCAGATCTTGCAGAGATGAAGTCTGGCGTTGAGCACCCCGAATACTCGGTTGCGATTCGCGCAGTTGACGTGGCCAGAGAGACTCTTGCAGACGAAATCGAGAAGCTAAACGAGCTTACCGGAGAACCGGACCCAATTGACCTCGCACTGCTGCAGTCCAAGCTGGAAACCGCCCAGACGCTGCTCGAGGAGTCCCAGGAACGTCTCACGGATGCAATCGGGCTTATGGCGCCGTCGGATGGCTTCGTCTCCCGCGTGAACGCTGAGGAGGGCAAGGATATCGAAGCGAACGACGTGGTCGCCGTGCTGGTGGATACAAGCGTGGTAGAGATAGACGGCACAGTCGATGAGATTGACGTGCTCTCGATCGAGACGGACGTGGCAGCGGAAGTGAAGATGGACGCGCTGCCCGATCAGACGATACTCGGCAAAGTCTCGTTCGTTGGTGCTGAAGCAGTCGAGCAGCAGGGCGTGGTCAGCTACCCTGTACGTATCAAGATAGAATTGCCTCCGGACCTGAATACGCCGGAGGGTCTCAGCGCGGTCGCTACAATCATCCTCAGCCGCGAGACTGACGTGCTCCTGCTACCGGCCAACGCCATTCGCGGAAGCTTCGACAACCCCGTGGTACACGTCATGGTGAACGACGAACCTGTCGAAACCCCCGTCAGCCTCGGCAACAGCGACGACTTCTGGACCATCGTAACCGACGGCCTGAACGAGGGCGACATGGTAGTCGCAGTCGCTCCCGAGGGCCAGGACGTGCAGTTCTTCGACAACGGCGAAGATGACGGCAGCTAAAACAGTGCTCCCTCCACGGCGCGGACAGTAGTAGGACCTGAGGTGATCTAGGAATGTCCCTGATCAGACTGGAAGAAGTGACGAAGATATACAGGATGGGCGAGGTGGAGGTAGGTGCTCTCCAGGGTGTCACCTTGGAGATCGAGGAAGGGGAAATCGTGGCTGTAATAGGCCCATCAGGATCCGGCAAGTCCACACTGATGAATGTTGTAGGCTGCCTGGACGTCCCGACAGACGGGCGCTACGAGCTCAACGGCCAGGACATCAGCGAGATGTCGGACAGCCGTCTGTCGGAGATCAGAGGCCAGCAGATAGGGTTTGTGTTCCAGACCTATAACCTGCTTCCGAGGCTTACGGCTCGGGCGAATGTCGAGCTGCCGCTTATGTACAACAGCGGCGTGAACCGAAGGCGCCGCGCCACGGATGCGCTTGAAATGGTTGGGCTCGGGGACAGAGCCAACCACAAACCAACCGAGCTGTCCGGTGGTCAGCAACAGCGTGTGGGAATTGCAAGGGCGCTGGTCAAACAACCGAGCATCATGCTGGCAGATGAGCCGACTGGCAACCTTGATAGTGCATCCAGCGAGGAGATCATGTCCCTGCTCAAGGCGCTCAATCGTGAGCAGGGACTCACTTTGATGATCGTCACCCACGAGTTCGATATTGCCGCTCAGACGGACAGGATAATCTCGATGCTGGACGGGCGCGTCGTAGGTGACAGCCACAGGAACGCCTGGGCACCCGGAGGCGAGTCGTGGCCAGAGGCGATGACTGTTGGCGCGAGCCGAAGTCAGCCGCTGTCCGGGGAGCCTCAGATAGAGTGAATCCTCTGGATGTTATACTCACCGCTCTTTCTTCCCTGGCATCCAACAAGCTGCGCGCCGCACTGACTCTGCTAGGTATCGTTATTGGCGTAACCGCCGTGATAGTTCTCATTTCACTCGGCCAGGGAGTTCAGAAGTCGATCACGTCGGAGTTCGAGTCGCTCGGCACCAACCTCATCACGGTCACGCCCGGCTCGAACGAGGGAGACGGATTCGGTGCGTTTTTCAGTTCGGGCGGAGATGACAACACACTGACGCTGCACGACGCCTACGCACTGATCGACCCCGTCAGCGCGCCGTCAATAGCCGCCGTCGCTCCCGAGATCAACACCTGGGCCCATGTCGAATTCGGCAGGCGCTCGGATGACACCTCCATTCTGGGTGTCACCGCCGACTACGACGAGGTCCGCCTCTACGTCACCGAGCAGGGCGATTTCATCTCGCCCGTCCACGTCCGCGACACCACCTCTGTGGCGGTGCTCGGTGCGGGCATCTCCGAGTCATTGTTCGGGCTGCGAAACCCGGTCGGACAGACTATCAAGCTCAACAATAAGCCGTTCACAATCATTGGCGTTCTCGAGAGCAAAGAGGGCGGGTTCTTCGGCTTTCTGGATCGCAACATAATGATCCCCATTACCACCGCCCACTATCGCCTGAATTTTCATCCCAACTCCAAGGGCGAGATCCAGGTTGGAAGCATCAGCGTTCAGGCGGCGTCCGGCGAGGTCATCGAGAGCGCCGAGCGCGAGATCAGCCAGGTCCTCCGGCTGCGCCATCGCATCCTCGAAGAGGACGACTTCACGATAACCACGCAGGAGCAGGCGCTGCAGGCGATCGAGAGCGCGATCGGTGCGTTCACCATCTTCCTCGGCAGCATCGCCGCCATAAGCCTCCTGGTCGGCGGCATCGGCATAATGAACATTATGCTCGTCTCCGTAACCGAGCGAACGCGCGAAATCGGTATTCGCAAGGCGATGGGCGCGAAGCGCCGCGACATCCTCCTCCAGTTCGTAACCGAAGCCGCCGTGCTTAGCTTCGGAGGCGGGCTCGTGGGGCTGGCTCTCGGAGGACTCATCACAATGGCCATGAACGGACAGGACTTTCTCGGCGGCCCGACACTGGAGACCTCCGTAGATGTCCAGATCACACTGCTCGCGCTGGGCGTGTCCATCGGCATCGGCCTGTTCTTCGGAATTTATCCGGCCATGCGGGCGGCTAAGCTCCATCCGATAGACGCGCTCAGGTACGAGTAGTAAGGCCCCAATTAGCGCACTTTGCGATCAGTGTGGCTTCGCAAGCACGCCCTGCCCCGACTGACGCACTGGCCTTTCCTGAATACACATTTTGGAAATAGACTTGATGTTGACCTTGCCAACTACCTAGGGGAGAGTAGTACAATGCATCGCTAGAAGAAGGTGAAACAGTTTCGCTAGAGGATTCGTTCCTCTCCCGGAGCTCGGCGGGGAGGATCGCTCCAGCGAACAACCTATGATAGAAATCGCCCGCATTATCGGTATAGCGCTCCAGCACAAGTGGAGGCTCATAGGAGCCTACACCAGCATGGTCGGAGCGCTGATTGCGTTTGTCCTCATGCCGCAATTCATGGGTCAGGCGGTCGACGAAATTCAGGAGATGCTCGAGACCGACACAACGAGTCTGGACACGATCTTAACCATTGTTGCCATCATCTTTGGGCTGAGCATTATCAGGGGAGTGCTTTCGTACTTTCAGACTTATCTGGGCGAGGCGCTGTCCCAGATGGTCTCATACGACATCAGAAACTCACTGTACGACCATGTTCAGCACATGAGCTTCGGCTTCCATGACCGCTACCACACCGGAGCGCTCATGTCGCGCGCGATCACCGATGTCGAGAACATCCGCATGTTCATCAACATGGGGCTGGTCCGCACCCCTTACTTCCTCTTGCTCTTCGTCGTAGTCGCCGTGATCCTATTCATCAAGGACTGGAGGCTCGGCCTGGTAAGCGCAAGCTTCATGCCTGTAGTAATGGTGTACTCCGCCATGATCCGGCTGAAGATGCGCAACATATGGCTGATCGTCCAGGAGAAGATGGCCGAAATGAGCACGGTGCTCCAGGAGAACTTCACCGGCATCCGCGTGGTCAAGGCCTTCGCTGCCGAGTCTCATGAAGAGGCGAAGTTCGAACGTCAAAACCGCGAGGTCGCCTCTCACTACATCGAAGCCGAGAAGATGCGCGCCTCCAGCACATCTTTCATGCTCTTCACCTTCCTGATGGCAATGGGCCTGATCCTCTTCTTCGGCGGTCGGCGCGTGATGAGCGGCGACATGTCTGTTGGCGAGTTGGCGCAATTTATCTTCTATCTACAAATGCTCCAGATGCCCGTCCGCATGGCAGGATGGCTAGTGAACTCGTACGCTCGTGCCGCCTCCGCCGGACAACGGCTGTTCGAGATTCTCGACGCCAAGTCCCCGGTCCAGGAAGACCCCAACGCTCGCGAGCTCCAGCAACCTCGCGGTCAAGTGAAGCTCGAGAATGTCACCTTCAGCTACGACCACACCAGGCGCGTGCTCAGGGGTATCAACCTCGAGGCCAACCCCGGGCAGGTCATCGCCCTCCTCGGCGCTCCAGGTAGTGGCAAGACCAGCGTCGTCAACCTGATTCCCCGCTTCTACGACGTCACCGGCGGCCGGATCACTTTAGACGGAGCAGACATACGAAACGTCTCACTGAAGTCCCTTAGGCGCAACATCGGAATCGTCCAACAGGACGTATTCCTGTTCACGACGTCGATCCGTGAAAATATCTCATACGGAAACGTCGACGCCACCCAGGAAATGATCGAACGCGCGGCAAAGGTCGCCCAGATGCACGATTTCATCCTGACACTCCCGAACGGCTACGACACTCGCGTCGGAGAGCGTGGCTCGACCCTTTCGGGCGGCCAGCGGCAGAGAATGTCGATCGCGCGCGCCGTGCTGCTCGATCCCCCAGTCCTGATACTCGATGACTCCACCTCGAGTGTTGACGCCCAGACCGAATCGCAGATCAGGACGGCAATGGAATCCGTCATGGAGGGCAGGACTACGTTCGTGATCGCCCACCGGCTGAGCACGGTCCACCGCGCCGACACCATCATAGTCATGCAGGACGGTCAGATTGCGGAGCAGGGCACCCACCAGGAGCTCTTGGAACACAACGGCCTCTACAAGGAGATCTATGACCTCCAGCTCCGCCCTCAGGAAGAGGTTATGCGCGAGCTCGAGTCCCCCATCCCGGCTACGGGAAACTAGAGTCCACCATGCTTAGTTTCTGCACACTTGGCCCGCGCGAAAGGACTGAACTCCCATGATGATGGGCGGAATGGGATTCGGCGGCCACAGCGCCCGCCGAGGACATCCCGACGAGGAGATGTTCGGCTCCGTTTACGATCAGCGTGTCGTACTCAGGCTGCTCCCCTACATATTGCCCTTCAAGAAGCTGGCCATCATTTCGGCGATAGCCATGCTGATCTACACCGGAACACAGGTCGCGATTCCCTGGGCGGTCAAAGTCGGCATCGATCGCTTTATTGAGGAGGGCGATTACGCCGGCCTGACCTTCATTTTCATCCTGTTCATTGTCATCGCCGCCGTGAACTGGGCAATGAATTTTATCATGCAGTTCTCGATGGAGAAGGTCGGCCAGGGCATCCTGTATAACCTGCGGCGCGACGTTTTCCACCATGTCCAGAAGCAGTCGGTGTCGTTCTACGACAAGACCGAAGTGGGCCGGATGATGTCCCGCGTGCAGGGAGACGTCGGCCAGCTGCAAGAGTTCGCCTCACTCGTTGTCATGACGCTGGGAGAGCTGCTCGGCTTGATCGGAATTATCGTCGCCCTCTTGCTCCTAGACCTTCAACTCGGTCTGATCACCTTGATCGTCCTGCCACTACTCATCCTTACAATGATGGTTTGGCAGCCCCTCGCTCGGAAGGCTTTCGTGGAAGTCCGCCGGACCATCTCTATCGTGAACGGCGAGCTAAACCAGAATATTACCGGCGTCCGCGTCGTCCAGTCCATGAACCGGCAGGAACTCAATCTACAGGGGTTCAACAAGCTGAACGTTGACCATCGCGATGCCAACATGACCGCGAGTCGGCTGTCCGCGGGCCTGATCCCTGTCGTCGACATCCTCACTGCGGTGGCAATCGGACTGGCACTCTTCTTCGGCGCCCGGATGGTCGGTGGCGGAGCCCTCGAAATTGGAACACTGATCGCATTCATGCTCTACATCCAGAGGTTCTTCGATCCGATCCGCAACCTCACGATGATGTACACCCAGCTCCAGCGCTCGATGGCCTCCGGCTCTCGGATATTCGACCTGCTCGACTGGGAACCCGACCTTGTCGACGAGGTAGACGCCCGCGCGCTGCCGGCCATCAAGGGCGAGATTGAGTTTAAAAACGTCAGCTTCAGCTACGTGGACGGCGAAGATGTCCTGAAGGACGTGAACGTGCACATCGAGCCTGGCGAAGTGGTCGCGGTCGTCGGCCCGACTGGGGCGGGCAAGACCACCATGATAAGCTTGATGTCTCGATTCTACGACGTAGATCAGGGCAGGGGCACCGTCTCAGTGGACGGTCAAGACGTCCGCAAGGTCGTGAGAAGCAGCCTTGCTAACCAGATGAGCATGGTGCTCCAGGAACCCTACCTGTTCTCAGGCACCGTCAGGGAAAACATCAAATACAACCACACAGAGGCGTCCGACCAGCAGATGTTCCAGGCCGCGCGCGCCGTCGGAGCGCACGACTTCATCATGGCCCTCGAGAACGGCTACGACACCTTCCTGGCCGAGCGCGGGGGCAATCTTAGCGTCGGGCAGCGCCAACTGATCAGCTTCGCACGCGCGATAGTCGCCGACCCCAAGATACTTATACTCGACGAGGCCACCGCCAACATCGACAGCTATACCGAGCTCCTGATTCAGCGGGCGCTCGAAGGACTTCTAAAGGGCCGTACCGCGGTCGTGATCGCCCACAGGCTCTCCACCATCCGCGGCGCGGACAAGATCGTCGTCCTTAACTTCGGTGAGGTCATGGAGGTCGGAAACCACGATCAGCTCATGGCCGAAGACGGCCTGTACGCCCATCTGTACAAGATGAACTACGCCGCAATCGAGGAAGCCCTCCCAGCATCACGCAACGGCCACTGAGGCGCGGCTGTCGCAGCAACGCCCAGCTTAAGGGGTTAGCCTGCCCGGCCCCGTCGCTGACCCCACTATCTGCGCCGACACCAGTTGCGCGTACAGCCCCCCGCTTTCCAGGAGTTGCAGGTGTGTCCCCTGCTCGACCACCTGCCCGTGATCCAGCACAAGAATCTTGTCCGCGTCACGAACCGTCGATAGCCTGTGCGCTATCACGACGGTCGTCCGCCCCTCCATAAGCCGGTCGAGCGCGTCACGAACTGTTGCCTCGCTGATCGCATCAAGGTGCGACGTCGCCTCATCAAGGATTAGAACCGGAGCGTTCTTCAAAATAGCCCGCGCAATCGCGATTCGCTGCCTCTGACCGCCTGAAAGCTGCATTCCCCTTTCTCCAACATGCGTGTCGTACCCGTCCGGGAAAGACTCTATGAACTCTGCGGCGTTCGCCTGCAGCGCGGCATCCTCCACTTCTAAATCAGTCGCATCATGCCGCCCCAGCCGGATGTTTTCACGAATCGTGTTGTTGAACAGGTACGTGTCCTGTGCGACAAGCGCGATGCGACGGCGCAGGTCGTCGAGTCTGAACTCGTCCAAATTGTGGTCTTCCAGAGCGATGGCGCCATGATCCGGATCCCAGAAACGCATCATCAGATACGCGCTCGTCGTCTTCCCGGCGCCGGAGCGCCCAACGACGGCCACGGTCTGTCCTGACCCGATCTCGAACGACACGTCAGTCAGAGCCTGCGGATCGCCGTCGGAGTAGGCAAACTCTACGTTGCAGAACTCCATTGAAGGCGTCCCTAAAGGTTGTTCGACGCCTTCTCCTGTCACGCCGGGACCGTCCTGCACCGGTACCACCTCATCGTGGACCGCAAGTATCCTGCGCGAAGCCGCCAGCGTCTCCATCATCTGCTTCATAGTGCGCGCCAACTCGGTCACCGGGCTGAAAGACGCCAGGGCGAGCACGCTCACAAGGGGCAGCTGCGTCCTGGCGATCTGGCCTTCGAGCACCAGCCACACACCCATCGCCAGCACCGCGAGGCCCCCGAGTCCCATCATGGCCTCCATGAAGCCAATCTGAAATGCCTGCGACTTCTGGAACCGCACCAGGTGGCCCGCATATGCCCAACCCTTGTCGGAAAGCTCATTGTTCCGGTCGTCCCCGCGTCTGAACGCGGAAATCTCCCGCATCCCCTGGATGCTGTCAACCATGAAGGCGTGGATGTCCCCCATTCGCCCTCGTATCTCGTCGCCCAGACGCTCGATGCGAGTATTGGCGAAGTACGGACTCACGGCCACTGCCATCAGGAACGGCGCCAGCACCGCGGCTATCGGCCACGCTATGTACGCCAACGCCACGAGGAGCCCACCGGGAATAAGGACCGCGACGATCATTGGCGAGATCGCGTGCGCGAAGAAGTACTCGACCGTCTCGACATCTCCTCCCACAACGCTGACAAAGTCGCCGGAGCGACGCCTGACCATATACGCGGGCGCAAGTGGCTCCAGTTTGTCATACAGGTCGATTCTCATTCTAGCCAGCAGCCGGAAAGCCATGTCGTGAGCCTGCCATGACTCCAGATAGAACAGCAGCGATGATAGCGGAGCGAACACGCACACGAGCACCACAAACGTAGTCAGCGGCTCATCTCTGAAGACCGCTCCCACCAGCAGCGCACTCAGTGCGCCAAGCACAATGATCGAGCCGTGATGGAGCATACCCAACGCAAGTGTGATCAGGAACTGGAACCTGACCGGACGTACCAGCCCAAACAGCCGAATCCAGACGTTGAGCGACCCTACGTTGACCCTGCCTCCATCGTCAGTCGACGCTGACGGCGGCGGATGATGATGGCCATGGCCGGACGCCAGCTGCGAGAGGTCCAGCGTATGCTCTGGAAGCACGTTGGGACGTGCTAAATGTCTGTCCGCGGTGACGGGTTCTCCGGCACCCGGCTCGGTCTGCTGCCGCATCAGTCCGGCGTACGTGCCGTCCGCGGCCATCAACTCGTCATGGCGCCCCATCTCCACTGCCCGACCCTCGTCCAGGACCAGTATCCGGTCAGCATTGATGACGCTCGACAGGCGGTGAGCGATGACGAGCGTAGTTCTATTCTCCATCAGCCGGTCAAGGGCGCTCTGGATAACCGACTCGTTCTCGGCGTCCACACTGGAGAGCGCCTCGTCCAGGAGCAGAACCGGCGAGTCCTTCAGCAACGCCCTCGCGATCGCCAGACGCTGCCGCTGTCCTCCAGATAGCCTTATCGCCCGCTCACCAACGACTGTGTCGTAGCCATGAGGCAAGTGCGAGATGAATTCGTGGGCGTTCGCCGCCCGCGCAGCCCCCTCCAGTTCCTGCGGGGTTGCGTCCGGCTTCCCGAAACGAAGATTGTCTGCGACCGTCCCGTGGAACAGGTACGTGTCCTGCGTGACAACCGAAATGTTGTCCCTGACGACGCTGATAGGCAGATCTCTGAGGTCATGGCCGCCCAGCCTGATCGAACCGGCCTGCGGATCGTAAAACCTGTACATCAGCCACACGAGGGTGGACTTCCCCGCCCCGCTCGCTCCCACGACGCCAAGCGTCTCTCCCTCACGCAGCTCGAACGAAACATCGTGGAGCGCGGGCCTGTGCCCTCCTTCGTACCCGAACCTGACCCCCTCAAACGACACGTCGGGTCTGATCTCAGACACTGGTTGATCCAAAGCTGATTCTGACTCAAGTACCGAGACCGGCTCGTCCATGATCCCGAACACGCTCTGCGACGACGAGAGCACCGTCATCCCCTGGTGGTACAGGTTGGTCAGCTCTCGCATAGGCCTGAATATCTCGACGCCGAGCATGAGCACTATCAGCAGCGGGCGTAGCTCCATGTCACCGTTACTGACCCGGACCGCCCCGACGGCCAGTGCGGCAGCGGCTCCCATCGCCATGAAGAAGATCGACGCTCCGCTCGTGGCACCGTTTGCGGCGACGACGCCCATTGTGCTCCGGTAAAGGTGATTGGCCTTCTCTGCCAGCGCCCTGCCCCTTCTCGCGCTCTGTCCAAACGCCTTGAGCGTCGAGAGGCCCTGAACGCTGTCCAGAAAATCGGCGCCAAGTTCGCCATACGACTGACGACGCCTGAAGCTGCTGTTCCGGTTCCACGTGTAGAACATCGCAGGAACCGCGAGCGTGAGAAACGCGAACACCAGGAATATGAGCGCGATGTAGACATCCAGCGTCACCATGTAGGCGAATATCGCGACCGGAGCGATGGAGCACACGATTATCTGCGACAGGTACTGCCCGAAGAATGTCTCCAGGCGCTCGATGCCTTCGACCAGCGTGAGCACGACGTCGCCGGTCCGGTTCCGGTCGAAATATCCCGGACCCAGCTTTAGCGCATGTTCATAGACATCGTGACGCAGTCTGATCTTGACTAAGTTCGCGGTGTGGTGACTCACCGAGTTCTGCCAGTATTGAAACAGACTGCGAACGACGATCAGTCCCGCAATAATCGACAGCGGCAGCGCGAGCGCCGAGAAGCTCGCCTGACCGGCCAGTACCCGGTAAATCACGACGCCCGAGATGGCCAGCCTCGCAACACCAGCGCCAACAGCAATCAGCCCCAGCGCCGCTGCGAACACTATCCGCAGCCTCACACCGCGAGTCAGTCCGAACAGACGCCAATCGAAATACATCGCTCAACTCCTGAGGGTGCAAAGTCGCCCAGAGTTTATATCATCAGGTCTCCGCCGTTGATGTCGAGGGACGCCCCCGTTATATACGAGGCCCTGTCCGACGCGAGGAACGCCACCAGCTCGGCGACCTCCTCAGGCAGACCGAGACGCTGGATCGGAAAGCTGGCCGCGTATGCGTCCGCTCGATCGTCCGAAATCGTGTCTCGCACCATCTCCGTGTCGATCAGACCCGGGCAAACGGAGTTGACGGTAATGCCATAACCCGCCTCTTCCTTGGCAAGATGCCTTGTGAAGCCTAGAATGCCGGCCTTGGCCGCTGTGTAGTGCGCCCCGCCGACCGTGCTGACGTTCTTGCCCGCAGTCGAAGAGAAGTTCACGATCCGTCCCCATCCCTGGCTCCGCATCGTAGGCAGAACAGCGCGGCTGCACAGGTACGTCCCCTTCAGGTTGACCCCAACCACAAAGTCCCACTCGTCTTCTTCGATGTCGATGACCGCAGTCGGCCTCAGCACACCCGCGTTATTGATAAGAATGTGGACCGCCCCAAGACTATCAGTCGCCTGACTCACCATGACTCGAACGTCACTTGCATTGGTGACATCCCCGGCCACGGCTAGGGCCTCCGTACCGGCCGCCCTCAGTTCATCCGCAACCCGCTGAGCGTCGTCGGCGCGCAAGTCATTAACTGCCACGGCCGCTCCATCCGCCGCCAGCCTCAACGCAACGGCTCTGCCCATCCCACGCCCTGCTCCCGTGACTATCGCAACCTTGCCCTCAAATTCCCTGTTCTCAGTCATTGGTACTCTCCTGATGCTCGCCCCAGCGCAGGTATTCCATGAGAAGTGAAGGGTATAGCCTTCTACTGGGCGACGAACGACGTGGTGGTGTCCGAGTTGACGCTGACAGTGTACTCCACACCCGGCTTAAAGTCGGAACCCAAGGGTACGGTGGTCTCCACTATGGGAAAGTCCGCAGTGCAGATTACAAACGGGTCTGCGACCTCGTGGTGGGTTATTACAACCTCTATCCTCTTAGACTCCGCTCGCCGGATCTCATAGCCGTTGAATTGAGAGCAACCGCTGCCCTTGGGCATTCCTGAGACAACACGCAGTTCATACTGTAGAGGTGCACTCTCCAGTACCGATACCTCAATACGCTCAATCGGAGATTCCGCGATGATGGAGTGCCCAAGCCTGGGTTTAGGCGGGGTGAAAGTCGTCGTCACCTGATCGTTCACTTCGACCCGGTACGTCTGACCAGGTTCGAGAGTCGCCTCGATACGCTCGACGGTGTCGAGCTCCACGACCTGCTCGTCGCACGGAATCGCCCAAGCCGTGGGCGGAGGCTGCATTAGCGTTACGCTGGCGACGATGTCGTACCCATCCACCTCAAGGGTCTGGCTACCCGGCCGAGCGCACCCCTCTATGGTCGACTGGAAATAGCCAATCCGCAGGAACTGCTCCGGCTCGTTCGGAATCAGGTTGGCCCAGGTCACCTGCGCGGGCACCTCCACCCAGGTCCGCCAGTCCTCGTTGTCGCCTGCCAGGTCAGGCGGAGGCTGCACCAGCACCAGCACCATGTCCACCTTGTTCGGGTTGCCGCGAGTGATCACCTCATGCGCGGTGTCGTTGGTGAAGGCAAGACGTCCGTCAGATTCGACGATCCTGGCGCTCACCGAGCATGTGTTCCGGGAGTCAATGTCGTCGCGATTGTACTCAACCTTGAAATCAATGGGGACTTGACCCGGGCCAGGGATTGTCTGACGAGCGATCAGCGGCGCCGCGGCATCGGCGTAGGACACGTCCCTTATCTCAACCACGAGTTTCGCATCCGGCGAGAGCGCTATCCTCTCACGATATGTGACGGAGCCACTCACTGACGCGTTAGGATTTCGGCCTGACGGCAACTCCAGCGTCGAGTTCGATGGCCCGACAGCGTTCTGGCAAGCCGCGATCAACAACAGAAAAACCCAAATGGGAATAGTAGAAATCATGGCGGTATTGACTGTGGCCTTCACTCGGGCAACCTCTGTCATCAGGATACAACTGGCTCGTATCCATATAGACGCAGCCCAGCGCATGTTTGTTCCACCACTCGCGGTGTTTGGACGAATACCAAGTCGAAGATTCGGCAAGTAGATGCTACCCGATATCTACCGGACCGCCGGTGGCCGCTGACTCGTACCCCGCCATAATGACCTCGATGTGATGGGCCGCGTCTTGCACAGTCACCTGCGGACGCTCCCCAGACTCTACGCAGTGCACAAACGCGCCGATGTCCCGTCCCTGACCTCCATCATCCAGCGGCAGCCTGCGATCTTTCGGCATGTGTTGCATCTCCCGCTGGGTTGACGCCCACATGCTCATGGGGTCAAACGGGTGCACAAGGGGCATCTCGAATGGAGGCTGGTCGTTGTAGATCTCGATGTATGGGGTCGATTCGCTGAAAGTGAAGATGCCGTTCTCACCAACCAGCGTGATCCGCAACAGTCCACCACGGGGATGACTCGTGAACCCGATCCTGCCGCTTGTGATGCTCGCCACCTGGCCGCTATCGAGCGTTAGCGTCAACGCGCCGAAGTCCTCTATGTCCAGATCCGCATGCTCACTGAAGAAGTAGTTGCCGGTTATGCCGTAAACCGTCTTCGCCCGGGCCCCACTCAACCACTGCACAAGCGCGACCGGATACACACCCATATCGAAGAGCTCTCGCTTCGCCTCGACGTGCGTGAACGTACCGTCGCTGGGCTTCTCACGCCTGACGACACGGGGATCTACGCTTCCAGGCTTACCCTTCGCCATCAGCATGTCGCAGTGGAGCGCCAGTACCTCCCCGGTCTGCCCTGACTCGATTGCCGACTTGGCCGCCTGCGCCCAGCTTGTCGTCACCTGGGTGAACATCTGCGTCATTGCCTCCGACTTGTCGGCGGCGTCCGCGATTGCCTTTGCATCTTCCACAGACCCCGCGAGCGGCTTGTCCATGTAGAGATGCTTGCCCGCTTCGAGGGTCTTCACCGCGACCCGCGCCCGCCGCTCCACGTCCGCGCAGTTGTCGATTATCTGGACGTCGTCCCTCGCAAGAGCCTCATCCAGGGTCAGGTAGGGCACTCCCAACTCGCTCGCTAGTAACCGATTCAGCCCTTCCCGGTACTCCGGCAGGCCAGGCTCGTCAGCTACGCCGACCAGCTCACAGCGCGGGTCGGCCGCGAACTCGCGCGCGTAGCTCTCCTGATGCGTCCTGTTCCCGCCGACAGCTATGACACCGAACTTCTTAGTCATCTACGCGCTCCCGGACCTTGTCTGACTCTCCAAGACTGCGACTGGGTCGATCTCATGATAGATAACCCCGTTCGACCCCAATAGCATCATGTTGCCACCCGTCCGACCACCACCCGCGCTAACCGACAGTACCGCCGACTGTCCCCCGGCCCACTTGAGCGCGACCACAGCCGCCCCACGTTCGCCTCCGGCGCTATAGTCAGCCTCGCAAGACCCGCCGAACCAAGTGCACGCGATCTGGCGCAATTCGTCTTCCAGGTCCAGACGTTCCGCTTGCCCGCCGGAAACATGGACCGTCATACGAAGAGACACGGGACGGCCAATCTGACCCCGTTCAATCGCGCCCTGTACCGTAGTCCTGAGTGGACCCCAATCAATTGCCGACAAGCTGAGACTCCTCGATCTGCCCCCATCTGTAACGTATGGCCGATGGCCGCAAGTATATCCCTAATCATTCACTCTGGCATCTTGATGGCTTCTACCTAACCCCCGTCCCATGCGGTAGTATGTCTATCCGTGGGAATACAGAGCCCACGCACGGTTTCATCCACGCTAACTCTGAAAGGAGGGCTATCTAATGATAGGAAGAATGCTGGGCGCTGCCCGATTGAGTTCCGACACATTTGAAGACGTAGAACGCGATGGCGGCGCCACTTTACAGGCGCTGCTCGTCGTCGTCATAGTCGCCATTGCCTCCGGAATCGGCGGCATTCTGAGTGGCGACTCCACCTTGCTGGACGGACTTCTCTTCGGCGTAATACGGGGAATCGTGGTTTGGGTAGTTTGGGCACTCGCAGCCCTCTTGATCGGTACGACGATTCTCAAGTCTGAAAGCACCGAAGCTGACTGGGGCCAACTCGCACGAGGCACCGGATTCGCTCAGACTCCGGGACTTCTGGGTATTCTCGTATTCATCCCTGTAGCGGGCGGGATCATAGTATTCCTGTCGTTCGTCTGGCAGCTGGCGGCCATGGTGGTTGCTATAAGGCAAACCTTGGACTACACATCGACATGGCGTGCATTTTTCGTCATCCTTATCGCCGCCATTCCTGCCTTAATAATCATCGGGCTCGTATTCTGGGCGCTGGGTATCTAGATCCAGCTAACGGCCTAATCAGTGCCTTGGGGCACACCCCACGCGATCACTAGCTTCAGGGTCTCGTCACCCACGGTACGAAAACCGTGGTCCACACCGGGAGGCGCCATCACAGCGTCTCCCGGCCCGACCTGGACCTCCTCGTCTCCCATCCACATGACTCCCTGGCCGGACATGAAGTAGTAGAACTCCTCCAGCGTATTGTCGCCTTCGTGGACGTGCGAGCCCTCACTCGACCCCGACGGCAGCTCCCACACCTCGATGTGGACAGGCAGGCGTGTGGCGTCCCGGAAGAACCTGCGTCGCGTCACTATCCCTTCCCCTTCATGCAATGCGGGCGTATCGATTACGTCCTCAGACTCGTTCTGCTTCCACTCCATCTGGAATCCTCCTAGCCTACTATCTAGTTCATCTTCCAATCTTTGCCTGAGTACATTTCTGCCAAAACGTATGGCGAGAGTTAACACAGTCACTGCAATGCCTTACGCGCCCAATGTTATAGGTTGGGTCCACGGCTCGCACTATGTCCACATCGGCAGCGGTTCCGACCCTGCAACTTCTGAGCGCTGTTCGACATAAATGTCATGTGCATCACTAGTGCATTTCTAGTACGTGTGTAATACCTCGTAAACTCGCAGCGACACGATGGATTCGGGTTGACAGATGCTATATAATGAGGCTGTAACACGCGATGCGGTGAAGATTGTGCAGGAGACGTTAACATGGGGAGCATCGCTATTTGTCGAGGTAGACTTGGATTAGCAGGGTTCAATGGTCTAACTGGTGGCCGTGAGGCATGAGCATGTTCAGCGTAGATAATCGCGGAAACCCTCGGATAAACCGGCAGGACTACGAGGTCGCGGGTCCGTTTACCAGGATGAACGAACAGGGTCACCTCCTGACCCGCTATATCCTGGTAAGACGGTCTGACGGCGGGCGGCTGGAAGTCAAGTTTGCAGAGGTTGAAGACGAGAGCGGCGTCAGCAAAGTCTGCTCCATCACTGCCTGCAACGGCTGGGCAGGCGAAGAGTACGACGGCTGCACTTTCTTCGCCATACACAATCTGCTGCTCGACGAGGAGCCGCCACGTCACCACTGGGAACTCTGGTGGGGAGCGCCGGACACCAAGCAGTCGGAGGTGTGGCCTGGCCATTTCACGGCCGACATGGTCGCGCCATACGAGCACATCTGCCTCCTGGTGGCCGAACAGATTGAGGCGGGCGTCGAACGGATCGCTCTCAGCCAGAGAGAACACCACGACTGGGGGACTCCTGTCTAGCCGGCTTTCCGACCGCTAGCCGAGGAAGCGGCGAAGATGGGCAGCCTCTTCAACGTAGTGAAACACGTGCATGGTCGCATCGTTGTGCCCGATGCTCGCCCAGATCGCGCTGGTAAGCCCCTCGTGGACCCTATCTATCTCGTCGGTGAATTTCCCAACCAGACTCAGGTAGGGTTCGCCAAGCAGCTCCTTCACGTGCCGCTCATTGGTGAACCGGAGTGCAGCACGGAGGTCCCCGTCCAGGTTTGGATACACTTCCCGAATGAACTCAAGATCGTTGTCGGTCAGGCAGGCTAGCCCCAGCAGCTCCGGTGGAACGCCAATCGAGTAGAGCGAAGCCGCGAAACCGATAGCTCTTGGAAGTGTCACCCCACCAACACCGCCCAGAGAACGTCCGTATCCGAACAACCCGACGTGCATCTTGCGCTCGCGTCGCCTGGGCACATGGGCCGACACGGTCCTGATGACGTCCGTCATCTCCTGCACCCGAGTCTGGTACTCCTCGGTGGACTTGTCGATGATCTCCTTTGCCCGCTCCTGGTCGATGAACATGGGTTCCGTTCGCTTGTGGTCGAGAATCTTCCGTATCCCGTCACGAACGGTGTCCTTGTCGTAGTCGTACTTGAATGCCGACTGCACAGTGAAAGTATGAGCGCTCGGATATTCCTCTAGCGATCTCTCTACATTCACCGGGCTCAGGTGACCCCGGAACGGCACCGATCCCGCCCCGATTATGGGATACAGCGGAAGACCCAGCCTCGCCTCGAGGTTGTGAAGCCGGAGCAGCCCAACCTTCAGGATAAGCTCAGCCGCCACCATGCCGTAGTTGAGAGCAGGGTCGCTCCGCGCGAGGAACACTCGCTGGTAGGGCAGGTCCCTGTCCTGCACATACTCCTCCACGATATGGTCGCAATAAAACAGGTGCTCCATGTCCTCGATGAGTGGAATCACCCGGACGCTCTTCGGATAAAACTCACCCACCCAGTCCTTAACGGGATGGCCGTCCAGCAGCGTCTGATCTTCCTGCCCGACGATCACCTCGCGATAGTAGGCCTCAACCAGGGAGATCTCTTCGGCTGACGTCGTTAGGGGAAGGATCACTTCCTGGATGGGAGCTACATGCCCATCGCCGTAGAAACTCTGCGCCATGTCCCACGATGAAGACACGCTCTGAAGCGCCTCAACCATCGACTTGCGCATGTCGCGCTCCACTCGCGGGTTCGGCACACGCAGGGTCAGGGCCACGTCGAGGCCCAGTTGGAACTCATCCCGGAAGAAATCCGGGTAACCTGTGAGCAGCTTCCGAACGACCTGGTTGTCAGCCTCTTTGCCCTCAGAGTCCCACATCTGTTCATCGCAGCCCAGCCCGAACACCTCTACTGCTTCGTCAACCTCACCATCTCCCTTCAACACCCCCAGTTCATCCGCAAATGGGGCCGGGTTGGCATTGTCGGGGTGTTGGGTACTCATCACTTTGGGCACTAAACTCATGGCACATCTCTCGCTTCGGTGCTTCAGATGATATGAATTCAACAGATGGACTACACTCGCCCGATTGTACTAGAAGTTGAGTTTCGGGCAAACTGCCTTGACCGTAAGGGGCGCGTCAATCACCATCAGGTACCTTGCCCCGTCACTTGGTTTCCCATGACACTTACTCTGCATCCGGATATTTCTCTCGCTATTGGCAACCTTCACCCCTAAAATAGAATCATTACAACTAAAAAGGAGACGATCCAAATGCCGATAAAGTCCACGGTACTCAAGCCCCCCCGTTGGATCTATTGGTTTGGACTGGCTGCATTGCTTCTGGTTGCCGGCATTATAGGCGCCTGTGGCGAGCAGCAACCTGCACCAACCGCTCAGCCCCCCGCGCCAGCCGCGGCGCCGCCAACGGCTGCCCCAATCGAGACAGCCACCCCGGGGCTGCGCCCACCGCCGCTCCCGGCCCCGACTGCTTCCCTTCCTCCACCGACTAGCGTACCTACTCCCATCCCGGCGACGCCTTCAGCAACACCTGAACCAACACGCGTCCCAGTCTCGATTGAACCGACGGCCTCTCCAACGCCGTCTGACACATCATCACGACCAGCGCCCAGTCCAACCGACATGGACACAGCAGCCATCATGTGGGGCGACCTGCTCGATCAGCTCCCTTCTGCCGAGCAGGACTGCATAAGCTCTGAGTTGGGTGAGGAACTTCTCCTTGAAGTTCGGCAGAGTCCAGTTTCGCCGGATGAACCACAGTGGGGGCCAGCGCTGTTCGAGTGCCTGACGCCCGACACTGCACTCTCGTTCCCTGGAGCTATGCTCTTCTCACTCATGGTGAACGAAGTGCTGCTGGGAACGGCTGGCGGAGATGAGATTCCTCCGGAAACCAAGGAGTGCATCGGCAGTCTCTTGGCTGACACCGACATTGGGGCAATCCTGGCGACTGCGATGCAGGATCCCACATCAGGCCAGATGCCGAACCAGGCGATCATGGACTTCGCCGCCGGCCTCGAAAGTTGCGCTCCTCAGATTGGCGGAATGACTGGTCCGCCAGACAGCGGTCACCCTATGCCTTCCACCGACTCTATTCTGTGGCAGCACAACGTAGCCGGGTGGGCCCTGAATGCCCCAGCCCTGTCCGACGGAGTCGTGTACGTCGGCGCGGACGACGCCAAAGTGTATGCACTGAACGCGGAAACAGGGGAGCAGCTTTGGAACTTCGAGACCGGTGACCTCGTCAGGTCACCCGCAACCGTTTCTGACGGCATCGTGTACGTCGGCTCCAACGACAACAACCTCTTCGCGCTGGATGCGGCCACCGGCGCTCTCTTGTGGCAACACGACACCGGCGACCAGGTCCGGTACCCGCCTCTGGTGAGTAGCGGCTTGGTGTACGTTCCCACCATCTCTGAGGGGGGCCGAAACCTGCACGCGCTTGACGCCGCCTCAGGCGCCCAGCTATGGGTGGCATCCCAGTACTACCCATTCGACACCGGGTTCGAATCTGGGATCGGCGCAGCATCTGATGGCAACATCCTGCTCGTGATTGGCGACTCCGGGGAGCTACACGCGCTTGACGCCCAGACTGGTGAGCTGGTCTGGAGCTTCCGCGGAAAGGTCGGGACGGACACCCCACCGGTAATAGCCGGCGATCTCGTGTACGTTACCGCGGTCAACACGGCCTACGCACTCGACCGCCTGACCGGTGAAGAGTTGTGGCAATACGGCACCGACAGGTTCCCCGCCCGAGGCTTCGCACCCGTGATCGATGGCGGAGTGTACTACTTCGCCCCCGACGACCACGTGTATGCCCTGAACACGATGACTGGAGAGCCGATCTGGTCGTACCGACTGGACGATCTAGCCAGAACTGCCCCTGTGGTCTCCTACGGCCTTGTCTATGTGGCTTCTGAATCGGGCAGATTCCATGCCATCGATATTCAGACCGGCGAGCTCAGATGGAGCATTGACGCCATGACAGACACGGGGTTTCTTGAGTCTCCTGCTGTCGCCGACGGCATCCTCTACCTGGAGTCGTCCGACGGCTACCTCCTAGCGTTGGACGCCCAGACTAGCGACGAGCTGTGGGGATTCAGCAAGGGATTCTTCTCAGGAGTACGCACTTACACTCTGTCTGACAGCGTAGTTTACTTCAGCTCATTGAACGGCGCCATCTACGCACTCGACGCTTCGGCCGCGGCGATGCGCTGACGCTGTCTGGGCCCCGAGTTCCGAAGTGAGATCAAGGTCACACCTCTCAAAGAGGCTGACAGACGTAGGTTAAGACTTACAGACAAGCATTTATACCAACCGGCAGGCCCCCTCTCCCTCAGGGAGAGGGTTGGGGTGAGGGTGAACACCTACCCACTTTAGGAGCCTTAGAGCGGGTGCCCGTCTCACTTCATCCTGCTAAGAATCGCGTTTCTCGCCTCAAGGAACGGTCTCTGAAGATACGCCAGATGGTCATCTTCACCGTGCCTGTGAGTGACCGACCCAACCGGTCGCACTCCTGCAGTCTGCTCGATATACGAGAGGTCGCCGTCGATAAGCGTGAGCATGTACTGGGCCGTGGCCGGATCGAACATATCCCACTCGCCACCGCAGGCCACGTATACAGGCGATGTGTGCGCGAACACTCCCCTGTTCCACACGTCATGATGCGGGACGATGTCAAAGTAGTCGTACGCCCCCGTTCGAGCCGCAATCCATGAGTGTCCGTCGATCTTGATCTTCTCTTTCAGTTCGAGCCTGCGAGCGCCTTTGCGGTTCTCTGTACGCGCCACCACTCGGCCATTCTGGACGATCTCCAGTGAGAAGACCGGCAGAACACTCTCCGACCACACCTCGACCTCAACACTTCCCGGACCTGACATATCCACCGTATCGCCGACCTCCCTGCCATCCACCGACAGGTGAATGATCGGCCCTCCACTCAGGAATGTTCGACCAGCCGCCACCGATCGGCACCAGTTCTCGTATGTAAACTCCTGCCCGTCTGGCAGAAGCGCATACGTGCGATACAGCCCGACCGGAACGTCGCTGCTCATCTTGTCGGTTCCGCCAACCAGCGGAAGCTGATAGCCGCAGTTCAGGTACCGATAGTACTCCATATGGTTCGGACGAGTCTGACGCAGCATCTCCACACCGTCCAGCCGCCCTGTGGCCACCAGCGCGGCCGGCTCGCCGTTCGGGTTCGGGAAGTGCGGATTGATGACCCACGCACCCTGCGCGTGCGCCTCGTCGGCCCAGTGCGCCAGCGTGGTCTCCATGTGACCGCCGATCTCGGCCTCTCCAGGCCCATCCGAGGCCCACGGCATTACAGGCTCTTTCAGGCCCCACAGGATCATATGCCCCATGAAGTGCTGCCGGTTCTCCTGGGACACGTACACGATGTTGTTGCCGTTCTGGACTACGCTAGCCCTGCCGGTGAAGTCCTCAATATTGGTGAACAGGCTTCCCCACTGGGCCTGCAGCAGGTTGACCACGTTAAGGTCCTCCCCGCTCGACTCCAGGTGCGCCCCCTGTGTAGACAGAAAGTGGACGTGCGAGTCGCCGCTGTACCATCCCCGCGCGTTCATGTCGGTCCAGCGTTTGATCCGCAGCTCCAGCCTCTGCTGACCCGGCTCAATTCTCACCTTCGACCGCAGAGGCTCATACTCGAATCCACGCGCCACATCTACGATAACGTCCCCACGCGGGAGCCAGCCTTCGCACCGACCATCGATGTACGCGTAGGTGATCTGGCCCATCCGCACGTCGCCGCCCACGTCTATGTGCCACGTGTCCAGGTTGGAATTCACCTGGTTGTGATGACCGTGCGGCTGGTAGGGAATCCCGTCAGGCGACCTGAAGTGGACCCGACAAGGCACGGGTCGGCCAGTGTCGTCATCTACGACTGTCACCTTCACCCAGTTGCGTCCCCGATCCGCCAGTTCTACCCGGACCCTGGGAGACTCTGCGCTCCCCTTCTCCTCGACCTCGCCCCACGGAACCTGGCCTACAGTCTCGCCATTCTGCCTGACAGTGACCGTTGCCGATGGAACCGCCGAAATCTCAGCATACGAGGGACTGGCACTGTCGTTGGGCTGCTCACCGAATCCCTGGTGATAGCCCTTCAGAAAGCCTTCATCTGGCTCCTCCGGCAGCGGGAAGACGTACGTCGAGTCACCACGGTCGACATCCACGTCGACGTCGAACGCACTGGACGCCAGCACCGGGTCGGTTATCGTAATCATCGCCTCCCGGCGCCCCTGGCGGGCAAAGGGATGTTCGTCCACATGGCCCAGAGTGACACCCGCGATGACAAACGCCGGACCCTTGGGCACGATCTGAATAGATTCCACCGCCACGTCCGGTTCAGGATTGCTCCAGCACCACAGGAAGTAGCTCTTTGCAGTCGCCTGGAGGTACTCGGTCTGACGACGTCCAAGTTCCTGCCACGGCCCCTCATTGCGAGGAAACAGCTGGTGTTTGCCGTCCGTTACGGCAAGAAACGGCAACCCGGACGCCCCCCGGAACGAGTCCATAGGCACCGAGCTTATTTCGAACCGCTCCCTGATCGGCACCACATGTCGCTCCCCGTTCTCCAACGTGAAGACGTAGTCTGCTACATGCACACCCACCAGCCCACCCTCGTCGATCTCCGACGTGACAAGCCTGTGAGCGAAAACGATCCTGAAGGCAGAACTCCCCACCGGGACCCGGACCTCGCCACTGTCCCCATCCAGCGCTACGAAGCACCTAGACGGATCATCCCCAATGGCAAACGGCAGGCCCCGAAAGTGCCTCGGGCCAATTTCGGCGGTCGCCCCATCTCCAAGCGAATCCAGCCCTCCATTGAGGTGGCCTGCAAGGTCGAGAGGTTCGTAGTCAGTCATATCTTCACCCCTGGTTCAAGTGGCTAAAGGGCCAGCACGTAGAGTCTCGTGATTCTTGGTAAACAGCCTGATTGGCAGAGAAACCGCCCCCTCTCCCTCAGAGCCTGCCCCGTACTCGATACGGGGGAGAGGGTTGGGGTGAGGGTGAGATCTACCCTACTTCCTCTATGCGATACTCGACAATCAGAAGACCCCTTCACCAATCCACGTTTCAACTACTAGCTACTCCCCGTCGACGATGATAACGCTGGAATTTGCCGAGTCGAGCCGCATCTTCAGCGCTGGAGCATACTCGTCAGAGTGGTACCACGCCTTGGCACGCTCATAGCTCTCGAACTCGATGACCACAGTCCTGCTGGGAGTCCAATCACCCTCCACAACAACTGATTCCCCTCCACGCGCAAGATACTTCCCACCATACTGTTCCACAGTCGCCGAGACCAGCTTACGATACTCAGCAAACAGCTCCGGGTCGGTCACGTCCACGTCAGCAATCACATATCCAGCCATCTCATTCCTCCTGCGGATAAATTGCAATGGTATGATAGTGTCACATTGCGAATGCATTCTAACATTGGGGCTAACATGAGAGAAATCACCGCGACCACGACCCAGAGAAACCAAGTCACTATCCCGGCCGAGGTTCGACGCCTTCTTCGTCTGAAACCAAGGGACAAGGTTACGTTCACCATAGACGACAGTGGCAATGTTCGTTTGGCCCCGGCCTCTTTCAACTTAGAGTCCGCCTTCGGGTCTGTAAGGCCCTCCCAACGTCCCGAAGACTTTGAGGCAATCTCACGAATAGCAAAGGATGCCAAGGCTGAGAAGACCGCTCGCGAGCTGAGCGAGGCATGAGGTTCTTGGACACCAACGTTATTCTCAGGTACCTGACTGGTGATGACGAAATCAAGGCTCAGGCCTGCTACGAACTGTTCCAACGAGTGAGCCACGGGGAAGAGGAACTGTTCATCTGTGAGGCCATCGTAGCGGAGGTAGTTTACGTCCTATCTTCCCCGCGTGCCCCCTATAGGCTAAGCCACGAAGAGATTAGAGCCCGTCTTGTGCCCATACTGGCACTCCGAGGCTTGAGACTCCCCCAGAAGCGGGTCTATCTGGAAGCTTTAGACTTATATGCATCATCACCATTTCTAGACTTTGAAGACGCCCTCGCAGTCGCACATATGCAGCGCCGAAGCATAACTGAGATCGTAAGCTACGACAGAGACTTCGACCGAGTGGCTGATGTCCAAAGGGCAGAGCCGGTACCCAAATTGGGATAAATTTCGTAATGAAACTTCCTGAATTGTTCACTACAGGCTTGTGGCACCACAATAGAATGCTCGGAGACGGGATTTGGTCGTCTTTGCCGATCCCTTAAGTGAGTTCCATTTGACAACCCCCCTCTACACCATCGGCCACAGCAACCACACTTGGGAGACCTTCTCTCCACTGCTTCTCGACAACGAAATCGAGTTGCTGGTCGACGTCAGATCTAACCCTATCTCTCGCTTCGCACCATTCGCCAATCACCGCACCCTACCCAACCTGCTCGAATCCGTCGGCATCGGCTACGAGTTCATGGGCGGCTCCCTCGGCGGGTAATTGATTAGCGGTAGTGGTTGGTGAGATTGCAGTCGGCAGGTCATGTTCTTATACTTCGGCCATGTGTACCGACAAAGACCGCCCTCCCTGTGAACACGACGACCTGATCGGCAAGGTCGACCGCTTGCAAGGCCAGGTCGCGCGTCTGACGACGACGATCAAGGAGCTTCGCAAGCAACTCGCCGCAGCCCAGCGAGCGGGCAAGCGCCAGGCAGCGCCATTCTCCAAAGGCGAGCGGGTCTCAAAGCCGAGGCGTCCGGGCCGAAAGCCGGGTACGGGGAACTTCAGCTACCGAAAGCCGCCGGCGGTGGACGAACTGACAGCACCGCCTGTTGACGTTGCGGTTTCAGCGGAAAGCTGCCCCGGATGTGGAGGCATACTCGAACATGAGGGAGAGAGCCTTGCGTACGTGACCGACATTCCCCCGATGCTCAGACCGCAGGTGACAGAGTACCGGGTGCAGGTATGCCGATGCGTGTCGTGCGGCAGGCGTGTGCGAGGGCGTCATCGGGACGTTGGACCTGACCAGTACGGTGCGAGCGCCCATCGGGTGGGAAGACGAGTGATGGCTGCGGCTCACATGCTCCACTATGGAGTGGGCATACCGGTGCGGAGGGTTCCCGTCGTGCTCAGAGCGCTGACCGGAGTTGAGTTGAGCCAGAGCGCGATCACGCAGGACGCTCTGCGACGAGCGAGGGGAGCTGTGGGAGATGCGTACCACAGGCTTCGGGAGTCTGTGCGTGAGAGCGCGGTGGTCCACACTGACGACACGGGCTGGCGAGTTGGCGGAGAGGGTGCCTTTCTGATGGCGTTCGAGACCGATGATGCCACTGTGTACCAGGTGCGCGGTCGTCACCGCAACGAGGAGGTCAGGGAGGTTGTTCCGGGCGACTATGCGGGAGTGATGGTGACCGACCGAGCTCGAAGCTACGATGCGCGGGCTCTGTCGGGAGTGAGACAGCAGAAGTGTCTGGCTCACGTGCTGCGCTCGATCAGTGAGGTGGTCCAGACCAAGGTGGGCAGAGGGCGCACCCCCGATCGGAGTCGAGGGCATGGCTTCGGTAAGCGGCTGAGCGAGCTTCTCAGAGAGGCGATGGAACTGCGTGAGTCAGAACGTCGTGGAGAGATGACGGACTATGCTGGGGAGAAGGAGCGGTTGAGACGAGAGGTGAGCCATCATCTCAGAGACCGTCCGATGCCTGATCGCGACAACTTGAGGTTGCAGAACGAGCTTGGCTGGCAGGACGATCGTGGGAATCTGCTGCGTTTTCTGGACGGTGCTGGGATAGAGCCGACGAACAACAGAGCGGAGCGGGCGCTGCGTGGAGTTGTGATAGCGAGGAAGGTCTCGCACTGCTCCAGGAATGAAGCTGGTGCGGATGCGTTCAGTGCGTTCACCAGTGTAATCAGGACCCTGTATAGGAATGGTGGTGGTCAGCCGGTGGTGGATGGTCTGTGCGGTGTGTTCAGCGCCGAGCCTGTCCACGCCCGCTCAATCTGAACCTCCCCTCTCCGACTCCGCTAATCAATTACCTCGGCGGTAAGCCCGCAGACAGGACGATGTACGACTCCAAGGGCAAGCCTGACTACCGCAAGATGCGGTCACAGGACGAGTTTCACGAGGCCGTAGAACAACTCGCTGGTATGGCATCGAGGCGTCCGACCGTCATACTCTGTTCAGAAGAAGACCCTACGCAGTGCCACCGCCGACTGCTCCTGGGCCCTCAATTGGAAGCAATCGATTGCAAGCTCTTACACATCAGACGCGACGGTACCGTCGTCAGCGATGGAGAGCTCTCGGCCGGCAAGCGCTATGGTCAGCAACAGCAGGGCACGCTCAGCGTGTAGAGGAAGCGCCCTCTCGGGTCGGACTCAGCCTCAGAAAAACCGCGCCTGCGGCGACTCACCCGCCCCTGACTTAAACTCCATCCCCAGATGCTCGTACGCCCCCCGCGTGGCCACTCTCCCCCGCTGCGTACGTTCGAGAAACCCCAGTTGGAGCAGATACGGCTCATAGACGTCCTCAATCGTATCGGCATCCTCACTGATCGACGCCGCCAGAGTTCCCAGCCCGACAGGCCCACCTGCAAACTTCTCGACAATCGACGACAGAACGCGCCGGTCGATTTCGTCAAGCCCGATCTCATCCACCTGGAGCCTGTTCAACGCTTCCCGGGCTACCTCAGTCGTAATGACGTTGTCGGCCACGACCTGAGCGTAGTCGCGCACACGCCTGAGCAGCCGGTTGGCGACCCGAGGAGTCCCTCGCGAGCGTCGGGCGATCTCCGATATGCCTTCGTCATCGGCCTCGATCTCCATGATCCTGGCCGAGCGCTCAACGATGGTCCGCATCGCGCCTTCATCGTAGAAGTCGAGCCGGTGCACCTGCCCGAACCGGTCCCTGAGAGGAGCGCTGACCATCCCAAACCTCGTGGTCGCGCCAACCAGAGTGAACGGCCTGATGGTCAGGTTCATCGACCGCGCTTTCAGCCCCTTGTCGATTACCCAGGAGACGAACCGGTCTTCCATGGCCGGGTACAGCACCTCCTCGACAACGCGACTCAGTCTGTGGACCTCGTCGATGAACAGGATGTCGTTCTCCTGGAGCTGCGTCAGTATGGCGACCATGTCGCCCGGCCGCTCGATCGCCGGCCCCGAGGTCGTCCTCACACGCACTCCCAGTTCGAAGCCAAGGATGTTGGCAAGCGTCGTCTTGCCCAGACCGGGCGGTCCATAGAGGAGACAGTGGTCGAGAGGCTCAGCACGCTGCATCGCAGCCCTGATCGCGATGTCGAGGTTCGACTTCAGCAATTCTTGACCGATATAGTCGCGCAGCCTGCGAGGCCGCAGACTGCTGTCTATGCTATGGTCGTCATCCTGCGCGCTGCCGGATATGATTCTTTGGCCCTGGGTCATCGCACACCTAGAGAGGCCGTTCAGGTCCCGTCGAGCCCCTACTTCGAGAATGTTAGAATGTGACTATCGCAAAACATGTTATCAGACCCCGGCAGGAGTTTAATGGGCACCTTCAACGTAGAACTGGAAATTGGCGACCCCGACGGACTGCGCTTCGAATCGGTCGAGGCAATGGTGGACTCAGGTGCAACCTATACTACGGCGCCTGCTTCTCTACTGCGCGGTCTGGGTGTAGCACCAATAAGCAGAGCCTCATTCGTACTGGCAGACGGAAGGTGCACTGAGCGAGAGATTGGCCAAACGTGGGTACGGCTGGAGGGTGGACGCTACATAGTACCGATAGTGTTCGCAGAAGACGACGCACGACCCTTGTTGGGCGCAGTCACTCTTGAGATATTCCGCCTGGGCATCGACCCAGTAAAGATGCGTCTCATCCCGGTCGACGCACTGTTGCTCCGCGCAGACGCCGGCGCTCTTTAGCTATCTGAAAAACACGGAGGGCAACAATGCCCAGTGAAAACAAGCAGGAATGGTCAGAGTCCACACTCGACCCCGTTCTCAAGCGCTTTGGTGAGCGTCAGGACACCTTCGAGACAGCCTCCGGCATCTCCGAAGACGTCCTGTACACCCCAGAGGACCGCGACGGCGCGGACTACTCTGACAACCTCGGCTACCCCGGCGAGTACCCATACACCCGAGGTGTGCAGCCGACCATGTACCGCGGACGACTCTGGACCATGCGCCAGTACGCTGGGCTGGCGTCCCCTGAGGAGTCCAACCGTCGCTACCGCTACCTGCTCGAACACGGGCAGACCGGTCTGAGCGTCGCCTTCGATCTGCCCACACAGACAGGCTATGACTCCGATCACCCCATGGCCCAGGGCGAGATCGGACGCACCGGCGTTCCCATCAGCAGCCTCGCAGACATGGAGGCGCTGTTCGACGGCATCCCTCTCGACCGCGTCAGCACCTCTATGACGATAAACGCCACGGCGCCGATACTGCTCGCGCTCTACATCGCGGTTGCCAGGGAGCAGGACGTCGACCCCAGCATCCTGAACGGCACGATTCAGAACGACATTCTCAAGGAATACATCGCGCGCGGAACGTACATCTACCCGCCTAAGCCCTCCATGCGCCTGGTGACCGACACGTTCGCCTACTGCTCCGAGCACGTCCCGCGCTGGAACACCATCAGCATAAGTGGCTACCACATGGCCGAGGCCGGAGCGACTGCCGCGCAGGAGTTAGCCTTCACGTTCTCCAACGCGATCGCATACGTACAGGCGGCAGTCGATGCCGGGCTGGACGTGGACAGGTTCGCGCCGCGCCTGAGCTTCTTCTTCGTAGCCCAGAGCCACCTGTTCGAGGAAGTCGCCAAGTTCAGGGCGGCCCGGCGGATGTGGGCCAAGATCATGCGTGAGCGGTTCGGGGCCGAGAATCCCCGCTCCTGGACTTGCCGCTTCCACACCCAGACCGCGGGCGTCACCCTCACCGCCCAGCAGCCGGACAACAACGTGATACGCACCACTGTCCAGGCCCTCGCGGCGATCCTCGGCGGCACACAGTCACTGCACGTTAACTCGAAGGACGAAGCGCTCGCTCTCCCGACCGAGGAATCTGTTCAGCTTTCACTCAGGACTCAGCAGGTACTCGCCTATGAGATGGGCGTCGCCAACACGGTTGACCCGCTCGCAGGCTCCTACTACATCGAGAGCCTGACCGACGAGGTTGAGCGCAAGGCGCTCGAGTACATCCAGCACATCGACGACATGGGCGGCGCCCTGTCCGCGCTCGACAGGGGCTACCAGATCCAGGAAATCCACGAGAGCGCCTTCAGTCACCAGCGGAAGGTCGAGGACGGAGAGCGGGTAGTCGTCGGAGTTAACCGTTTCCAGGCCCCCACCCCGCCGATCGAGCAGCTCCAGAGGATAGGCCGGCTTGAAGCACAGCGACAGCTGGACAGGCTGGCAGAGGTCAGGAGAGAACGGGACGACTCAGAAGTCGGCGCGGCCCTGGCGCGCGTCGAAGACGTCGCTCGTGGATCGGAAAACGTCATGCCCGCGATCGTCGAAGCCGTGGAGGCATACGCCACACTTGGCGAGATCTCAGACGTCTTCAGGACCGTCTTCGGAGAGCAGCAGGAGTTCGCCCCGTTTTAACTCGTAACAGGTCTATTTCGCATCTCATCATACATTGCACGTATAATATACGTGTACGAGGTGACAATGCAGAAAAAACTTACGATAACCATTGACGAAGACGTCTACACAGGGCTTTACAGGGTGGTGGGAAAACGAAAGATAAGCCGTTTCATCGAGTCACTGGTTAGACCGCATGTCATTAGTGACGATACAGACACTGGCCCTGCTGGCATCGACGCCACGAGTGGACCTGTCTTCATAGCCGAGGGCAACCGGGAAGCCCGCGTAATAATGACCGTGGAAGACTACCTGAATCTCACTGGCCAGCAGCAAAGTATCGTAGAGTTGCTGGCCGTGCCTGAGATCTCCGACTTTGACTTTGATCCGGCCCGTCTGGATACCGAGTTGTTCAGAAAGTCGGAACTCTGCTGATGTTCCTGGTCGATACCAATGTTATAGCCGAACTGAGGAAAGGGAGAACGGGCAGAGCCAACTCGAACGTCATCACATGGGCCGATAGCATCCCTGCAGCCAGTTTGTTCTTGTCGGTCATTTCGGTTCTCGAGATTGAGATTGGAGTACTTCTGGCTGAACGTCGAGATGCCGCACAGGGCACCGTGCTCCGGACCTGGCTGGAACACCACGTGATGCCGGTCTTCGCGGGACGAATTCTGCCCGTTGACACGGCGGTCGCACGGCACTGCGCGAAGCTCCATGTACCAGATAGACGTCCAGATCGCGATGCACTCATCGCGGCCACTGCATTGGTCCACGGGATGACTGTAGTTACCCGAAATGTGTCGGACTTCGCTTCAACGGGCGTCGCCTTAGTCAATCCTTGGAACAGCGCAGATCCAATTTAAGGGGTTGAGGCTGGTGACTCCTGGCACTCATCGCGGTACAGCATGACCACGAGTATTCCTGACAGAATTGTCGCCCTTTACGTCACGCCGAACCCCGCGTCGCGCCTGACGTGCCATCCTCCGAGTGGGATCTCAGCGCAGCAGGACTCAGGAATTGTGTCGCTTTGGCAGAGACCCTCTGTAGATTCCTGCCCGCAATTTTGGTATCTAGCACCGAGCCCAAGGCGGTTCAGACAGCAAGACTCATCGCCCAGCAACTCGGACTCGAGATGACCTCACGCGACGGTCTCCGGGAGCACAAGCGATCAGGTGAGTTCCTCCCCAAGTCGACCTTCCATTCGAACATCCAGGCCTCCTTCGCGAATCCGACCAAGGTTGAATTCGGCAGGGAGTCCTGCGACGAACTGGGGCTGCGAATCGAGGACGAAGTCCATAAGGCGCTGTCACGCGTTCCCGACAGCAACGTGATGCTGGTAACGCATGGGACCGCAATGACGAGCTTTATCATGCGACACTGGCAGGTGGACCCGTTCGAGGTCTGGAAGTCGCTGGGACTACCCGCATATCTGGCATTCACTCTACCCACGTTTGATATAGTTGGCATGAGTGGCGTTGACGCTTCTCTGTTTGCTAAAACTGCCGCCGGAGCCTAGAGAATGACCGAATTACTACTGACAGAAGAAGAGCTGATGCTGCGGAACCTTGTACGCGAGTTCGCAGACTCCGAGCTTGCTCCACGCGCCGCTGGATACGATGAGACCGCCGAGTTCCCCTGGGAGAACATGCGCGGACTTGCCGACATCGGACTGCTCGGACTCGGCATCGATGAGGAGTACGGCGGCAGCGGCGGCTCCACGCGCCAACTCGCGATCGCCGTCGAAGAGGTCTCCCGCGGATGTGCCGCCACGGCTACAGTCCTCGGCGCTCATCTGTCGCTCTGTACCCAGTACATCAACATGTTCGGCACCGAAGGTCAGAAGCGCCAGTTCATTCCGCCCCTCGTGTCAGGAGAGCAGATCGGCGCCTTCGCCCTGACCGAGCCGGGCGCAGGCTCCGACGCAGCCAGCATGACGACCACTGGGACACGCTCCAACGGCGGCTACGTCCTCAACGGAGCCAAGACTTTCATCACTAACGCGCCCGAAGCAAGCACTATGGTAGTTATGGCCACCCAGGACCGGAGCATGGGCTCGCGCGGCATAAACTCATTCATCCTGGAGTGCGACACCCCCGGCATCACAATCAACCCGCTCCACGGCAAGATGGGCATTCGCGCGTCCTCCGCCGCAGAGGTGGTCTTCGAAGACTGCCCCGTGCCCGACGAAAACCGGATGGGCAATGAGGGCGAGGGCTTCCGAATGACGATGGAGGTCCTCAACGCCAGTCGAATGGCGATAGCGGCGCAGTGCGTGGGCATTGCCCAGGCTTCCTATGATGCAGCCCTCGCGTATATCAAGGAACGGGAAGCGTTCGGACAGAAGCTCTCTGAGTTCCAGGGCCTGCAATGGTACCTCGTGGACATGGCGACCAGCATCGAGGCCGCCCGCCTGCTCACGCTCAAGGCGGCCACCCTCAAGGACGAGGGTCGCCCGTTCGTCACCGAGGCGTCGATGGCGAAGCTGTACTGCTCCCGAGTGGCCGTCGAGTGCGCCGACAAGGCCGTCCAGATGCACGGCGGAGTCGGCTACTTCGCCCCCACCAACGTCGAGCGTTACTACCGCGACGCCAAGGTCCAGGAGATCTACGAGGGCACGTCAGAAATCCAGCGTGTCATCATCGCCCGCAACCTGTTGAGAGACTGAGGAGAACGAGATTGGCTGATTCAGACCGGTCGGCGCCCTGCACCGCCCGCCACATCAATCACGTAGCCATTGCCGTTAAGGACATCGACGACACGCTCGCCTTCTACCGCGACGTGTTCGGCACCGGCGAGGTCGAGGTCGAAGACATAGAAGACCAGGCCGTCAGGGCCGCTCTCGTACGCATCGGCGGATCACAGCTCGAGTTCATCCAGCCGACCGACCCTGAGGGAGGCGTGGCGCGGTTCATCGAACGCAGGGGCGAGGGTGTACACCATATAGCCTTCGAGGTCGACGACCTACAGGCCAGTCTCGACGCTTTGAACGAGCACGGCGTCCGAACCATAGACACCGCTCCCCGCGAGGGGCTGTCCGGCATGATCGGCTTCATCCACCCGCGTTCCACCAGAGGCGTCCTCATCGAGCTGGTGGACCAGGACACTGCCCGGAGGTAGCTGACGTGTCTAACAAATACCCCTTCCGAGTACTGGTCGCGAAGCCGGGCCTGGACGGCCACGACCGCGGAGCCAAGATAATCGCACGCGCCCTGCGCGACGCCGGCATGGAGGTCATCTACACCGGCATCAGGCAGACCCCGCAGATGATCGTCGAAGCCGCGCTACAGGAGGACGTAGACGTCATCGGACTGAGCATCCTGTCCGGGGCGCATCTCGACCTCTTCCCCCAGATATTCGAGGGACTCAGGCTTAACGAGATGGAAGACGTGGCGGTCGTGGCCGGTGGCATCATCCCGGAGTCAGACCGGGCTGAGCTTGAGTCGTTGGGCGTGCGCGCCGTGTACGGCCCCGGCGCTCCGACCTCGGAAATCGTCGAGCGCGTCAGACAGCTCGCCGCCGAGCGCGCAGTTAACCTGTAGACGCTGTCTAGTCCGCCCCTTCGTCATTCCCGCGAAAGCGGGAATCCACTCGTAGCACCTTCCAGATTCGAGTAGGAACCTTACTGACGTCTTCGTTATCCTTCACTAGGTGGCTCTATCTCAACCGGCGTATTGAAGTCGGACAGCCGGATGTCCAACGACAACTCAGCACTCCCCGTCAGCCCGGCGCTGGCGAGTGGTAACCCCAGCGAATCGAGGTCAATCTCGCCTACTGCGACGATTCTGTACACCAGCAGGTCCTCAGCCCCGACCCAGACGTCCGCCTCTGCAAGTTCCTCACCCAGACCGCTCAGAGCGTCAATCTGCGGAACTCCCCTTAGATGAATGGTCTCAACCCCATCAACCTGTTCGGTCCCGACAGTAACCGGATCGGACAGCGCAGGCGTGTCACCGCCGATCAGCAGCGCAGGATTAGGCAGCGCGATCGAATCGGATGGCGCCTCCTCCCACACCTCGGTCTGCGGGTTGGTTGTCCAGACCGTGTCCCCTATGATGACCAGGTCGATCTGCAGCGAAAAGAAAAACACGTTGAGTATCAGGCTGCCGCGGCTTCGACCTGGCGCTTCGGACACTCCGCCGTAGGTAAGGGGAATCCTGACTTCACCGTCCGCCGAATCCACCAACAGAAATCCGGTGACTTCAAAGGTGAAAGATTCGACTTCGGACATGGCCTCGGCTGATTCGGCTAGGACTAGCTCGGCATCCTGCTCACGACCCTCGGCGCCCGACTCCTGCTCGATGTCCCTCGCGCCCGATACCGGCGTCGCGCTAGGGATCAACGGCGTCGGAGTCGGTATCGGTGTGGGAGTAGCCGTCGGAATCGGTGAAGGCGTGGGCGTTGGCAGCGGCGTGGGTGTGGCCGTCGGAGCCGGGGTAGGAGTGGCGGTCGGCGCTGGTGTCGAGGTGGGCGCCGGTTCGGTCTGACCACCGCCGCACCCGACCACGGCGACCAGCACCAGCGCACAGAGCATGATTTTCGTTATTCTGGACATGGCAATCCGACTGATTATAGAACAGGGAAAGCGAGACCGATGCCTAATCTGGCAATAGTCTTCGACTTCGATGGTGTCATCCTGGACACCGAGACGCCGTTGTATTCGTCCTGGCAGGACATGTACGCCAGGCACGGCGTACACCTCGACTTGGAGCTGTTCGCCACCTACATAGGAGGCGCCGACTACTTCGACTTCCACGCACACCTGGAAGAGCAGACCGGACTGACATTCGACAGGCAGAGTCTGATGGACGAACGAAGAGCGCTCTACCTCAAGCACGTCTCAGGGAACACAGTCCTTCCAGGCGTGACAGACTATCTCCGCGAGGCGCGACGCTTGGGCTACGGAATAGGCCTGGCCTCCAACTCCGACATCGGTTGGGTCGGCTCCAACCTGCGCGACCTGGGACTGTTCGACAACTTCGACGTACTCAAGACAAGGGACAACGTGGTGAACGTGAAGCCCGACCCCGAGATATATCAGGCGGCTCTGCACGATTTGAAGACCAGGCCGGACCACGCGATCGCGATAGAGGACTCCGCCAGCGGCGTTGCTGCCGCCAAGGCCGCTGGACTCTTCACCGTAGCTGTACCGAATCCCATAACCACCCATCACAACCTCGACGATGCAGACGTGACCCTCGACAGTCTGGAGTCGACACCATTCAGAGAATTGGTAAAGCTGGCGTCAGCCCGACACGACTGCTCGGCTTGATAATGAATTCGACGTAATATAGACTCCAACGACCTGAGAATCGGCATTTCCAGCTATCTCGATCCAGAAGCCCAAGGAGAGTACACCATGCCAAAGGTCAGCGGACTGGGACACGTGGGAATTTACGTTCACGACCTCATGAAGCAGCGTGACTTCTACTCTCGCGTCATGGGACTTGAGATCGCCGACGAGGACATCGAAGGCCGTGGCATGGTCTTCTTGAGCGCCCATCCCGATGAGGAGCATCACGAGTTCGTGATTATGAAGGGAAGGACCGGAGACGCCAGCGCTCAGGTCATACAGCAGCTGTCGTTTAAGGTAGACACCCTGGCAGAGCTGAAGGATTTCCACACCGTCTTCAAGAATGAGGGGGTAGAGATTCAGCGCACGGTCAGCCACGGCAACGCCTTCGGAATGTACGCAACCGACCCGGAAGGCAACACAATTGAGGTGTACTACAAGACTGGTTTCCCGGTACCGCAGCCGCACGGCGACCCGGTTGACCTGGATACATCGGAAGAAGAGTTGATCGACATTGCGAGGGCGGCTATTCCAACCTCGTGAAGTTCGACTTGGAATGTCCTGACGCACAACATATCCGCACTATCGGTGGAGGGTGAAAACAGATGAAGTTAGTGTTGAAGGCCGACCGCTTGATCGACGGCACTGGGAACGACCCCGTTAAGAACGCGGCCGTCGTGGTGACCGACGGACGCATCTCTGAGGTGACGACTCAAGACAAGCTCGCCATTGGCGAGCGCGAGGAAGTCGACGTGATCGAGGTCGCCGACGGCACGCTGATGCCCGGTTTCATCGAGATGCACACACACATCCATTGCAGCGCACAGGCCGACGCCTACACCCACATCACCACCGAAAGCAACGAGACTTTCATTATGCGCGGCGCATCCGCTGTCCGTGCTGCCCTCAGCTCCGGCGTCACGACCATGCGCGACCTCGGCAGCAGGAACGAAGTCATACTCCCCGTCAAGTCTGCCGTCGAAAACGGCATCATTCCCGGACCCCGAATGGTTGTGGCAGGCACGCCAATCACCACCACGGGAGGCCACTGCAATATGTTCGGCACGGAGGCCGACTCCGCGGAGGAGGTCGTCACCGCCATCCGAACCCAGTTCAAGCTCGGAGCGGACTGCATCAAGGTCATGTCCACTGGCGGCGGATTTACGCCCGGCACCAACGTCCGTGCCCCTCAGTACCCTGTCGAGACTCTTCGCGCCGCCGTCGTTGACGCCGAGCGGCTTGGTCTCCGCGTGGCGGCCCACTGCCACGCCTCTGCAGGCGTCCGAAACTGCGTCAACGCAGGGATCCACAACCTGATCCACTGCTCATGGCTCGCCGAGTCCGAAGCAGACATGTACGACTACGACACCGACTACGCTGACATGATCGCCGAGAAGGGAATCTTCGTCGATCCCACCCTGGCGCTCGGTCGCCTGAACACGCTGCGAGGCCGCAGGCGGGCCGGTGGCGGACAGGGTATGGGCGACCCGGCCCGAAGGTTCGAGATTCTGCGAGACATGTGGGACCGAGGCGTCAAGTTCGTGACGGGCATGGACGCCGGAATGACCAACGCCAACTTCGACGACTTCGCCTACATCCCGCAGGTCATGGTCGAGGAGATGCACATCACCCCAATGGAGGCGATCGTCTGCTCCACTCAGACCTCAGCGGAATGTCTCGGTCTCGAAGACGAGATTGGCACGCTGGAGGCCGGCAAGTCGGCGGACGTACTCATTGTCAACGGCGACCCATCGGAGGACATCACTGCGCTGCACAACGTCAACACGATCGTTTCTCAGGGCGCGGTGGCCAAGCGCGACAACGAACTGCTCATCTAGTTCCAAACGTGGCTGGCAAGAGCCGTCAGCACCGTCCTTACCTCAGGGCAATCGCATTTGGAATCTAGCCCGCCTGCTACTGCCCCCTCTCCCTAAGGGAGAGGGTTGGGGTGAGGGTGATTAGTCTGATTCCGTCTTTTCTGCGGTTGTCCCGCCCCGTCCCTCCTTGGGCGGGCCTTCTGCTAACCACACTCGCTCTCATTGCTGCCTTTTCATGCGGTGGTGATGAGACAACTGCGCCTTTGCCCGCACCCTCCCCTGCACCACCGTCGCCAACCACCGTCGCAAGCCCGGCGCCAACCCAGACTTCTGCCATCGTACCGACCGCGACTCTATCACAGGCCCGGTCATCGCCCACATCGACGCCCGCCCCACGTCCTGAACCGACGACAACGCCTCCCCAGGATCAACCAGCAACTACCGCGACCCACAGTCCACCTCCAGCTGACCCTACTCCCACCTCGATCCCGTCAGTCCCAACTCCAGCCTCTCGCCCAGCCCCAACTGCCCCAGACGTGCTTGGACTTGAACCGCCCGGACGTATACCTGCCCCGGCCCCAGTCGGTCTCGACGGCTGGATCAACTCCAAGCCGCTGAACGTGTCGGATTTCGCTGGGAAGATCGTCCTGTTCGACTTCTGGACGTACACATGCGTCAACTGCATCCGCACGCTGCCTTACCTGAAGGACTGGCATGAAAAGTACGCCGACGAAGGCCTCCTGGTTATAGGCGTACACACGCCCGAGTTCGACTTCGAAAAGCTGCATGAGAACGTCGCCGCGGCGGTCGCCGATCTTGGAGTAGAGTACCCCGTGGCTCAGGACAACAACCGCGGCACATGGCAGACATATCGCGTACAGGCATGGCCGACCAAGTACATCATGGACGGCCAGGGCTTCGTTCGTTACTACTACCGTGGCGAGGGCGCCTACGCCGACACCGAGCGCGTCATCCGATTCCTGCTTGAGGAGGCGGGACGCGACCTCTCGCACATAGACCCGAACTCGGATCCAGACCCGGTACCCATAGCGGGCACGCGCGCTACAGACATGGAGAAGTTCCTGACAAGAGAATTGTACGCCGGAACGACTCGCAACATCGACTTCGGCGGCGCATACATACTGAACGAGGAGTACTACAAGGCGCCCGGCGCAGTCCAGGATTACATCGACCCGGGTGAGCGCAAGAACCATTTCCTGTTCATCCACGGCGAGTGGCTGAACACGCCGGAGAGTTTGCACCACGCCAGGACAAGTGCTGACTACGACGACTACATTGGATTCCGGTTCTTCGCCAACGAGGTGAACGCCGTGCTAAACCACGAGCCCGGAGAGTCGTACGGCTTCCGCGTCACGATGGACGGCGGCCCCGTGCCCGAAGAGTCCGCGGGAGCAGACATCGAGTACGACGACGACGGCAACAGCTACGTCACGGTGGACTCGCCGCGCATGTACCGCCTAATCAGCCAGGCAGACGTGACCTCCCACGAACTCCTTATCAGACCGTCAGACGACCGCTTCTCCATCTACGCCTTCACCTTCGGAGCCTACGGCCAGAACGGCGGCTGAGCTTACGTCAGCACCTACCCACGGGTGTCTCCCGCAGGAGCCACCCGTGGGACGCTTGACGTATATCGTCAATACGCCTTACATTTGTTCTTGACATGATCCTGGGGTATCGAGACAGGCGGACCGCTAGGTTCGCCGCCGGAGAGTTTGTTCCGGCGTTCCAGGGATTCGAGAATCAGGCTGCTAAGCGTCTGTCAATCCTGAACGCAGCTCCTTCCCTGGAAACTCTAAGGGCATTGCCCAGCAATCGTCTCGAAGCTCTCAGAGGGTCGAGAGACGGTCAGTTCTCAATTCGAATCAACAGACAGTGGCGAATCTGCTTCACTTGGGTTGATGGCCCGGGTCCAACCGACGTAGAAATCGCCGACTATCACTAGACCAGATGGGGATCGAGGACATGTTGAAAATAGCAGTGCACCCAGGGGAGATTCTCAAAGACGAGCTTGAGGAACTTGGAGTGTCGCAGACGACCTTCGCGCGACAGATAGAAGTGCCACCAAACCGCGTCAGCCAGATAATCGCTGGCAAGCGGTCCGTGACCAGCGACACAGCCCTGAGATTTGGACACTGGTTCGAGGTAGACCCGCAGTTCTGGCTAAATCTCCAGACCCAGTTCGACTTGGCCGAGACCGAACGCCGAATCGGAGCCGCAGTGCGTGACCTGCCCACCGCACGAGCGGGGTAGCAGGTTTAGCGGAGCCCCCCTGCCATCGCCGCTGAGTCCGGATGCCGGCGCAGCATAAACAGCAGGGAATTACTGACAAAGGTTGACAAGCCATCCGTCAACCCTCAGTATTAGACCATCCCGACTGAGGTATGGCAATGGCAGGCAGGACTGAGAGAACAGGAATCACCCTGGTACAACTCTTCGAGATGTTCCCGGACGAGGAATCGGCACGGACATGGTTTGAGGAAGCTATCTGGCCGGAGGGCAGGGCCTGTGGCCAGTGTGGTAGCGTGCGGACGCGAGAGGCGTCCCACGCCAAGATGCCTTACTGGTGCACTGATTGCCGGAGCTACTTCAGCGTCAAGACAGGGACGGTGATGCAGTCGTCCAAGCTGTCGCTCCGCAAGTGGGCAATAGCCATATACCTGATGACGACGAACCTCAAGGGAGTGTCGAGCGTCAAGTTAGGGCGAGACCTTGGCATTTCTCAAAAGAGTGCATGGCACATGATGCACAGGATACGGGAGGCAATGCGGTCATACGACCCATTGTTTCGCGGCCCTGTCGAAGCGGATGAGACCTACATCGGGGGAATCGAAGCAAACAAGCACGAGTGGAAGCGAAGTCACGCGGGCGGAGGGCCAGTCAACATGACGGCGGTTGTTGGGGTGAAGGATCGCGAGACCAATCAGGTGTCAGCAATGCCTGTCGAGCGCACGGACAGCGCGACGCTTCAGGGATTCGTCCACACCCGCACTGAGACCACGGCGACGGTGTACACGGACGAAGCGCGGGCCTATGTCGGTCTGAGGCGGGCGCACGAGACCGTCAATCACCGTGTTGGCGAATACGTGAGGGAACAGGCCCACACGAACGGACTGGAATCGTTCTGGGCACTCATGAAGCGCGGCTACCAGGGTGTGTACCACTGGATGAGCGAGAAGCACCTGCACCGCTACGTTGTCGAGTTTGAGGGTCGCCACAACGACCGTCCCCTGGACACGATTGACCAAATGACCGCCATCGTCCAGAGGATGTTCAATCGCCGCCTTCGGTTCATCGACCTGGTAGGGCCTGCTGAGACACGGCTGAACACCCAGTTGAGGCTTGTCTAGTGCCTCACCATACCTACCAGCACAGGGCATACACGTCACGGGCCGGATATGCGCGAATAGCAGAAGTGCTCCGGCATAATTGCGACCTGTACAACGCGGCGAGACTGGAGCGCATGACGGCATGGAAGCAGTCCAGCAAGTCCCGCACCTTCTATGACCAGTGCAAGGAGCTCACAAAGGTCAGGGCAGACGACCCTGACGGTTACGGTTCCGAAGCGGTCTCCTATGGTCGTGGCGCACTCAAGCGTATAGACAGGGCATACTCTGCCTTCTACGCAAGGTGTAAGCGAGGAGAGACGCCGGGACACCCACGCTGGAAGCCCTATCATCGCTACCGGACGCTGGACGTGTTCGGACTCAGTACGGGAACGGTCAAGCGGGTTGGCGAACAGACACGAATCAAGGTGCGTGGGCTGCCGACCTTGCGAATTCGGAAGGGCAGGCATCTGCCGGAGGGCAAGCCTGTCGCTCTCAGCATAACGCAACGCGGCAGGCGCGTCTGGGTGCAGGGCACCTACGAAGTCGAGAAAGAGCAAATGGAGCCAACTGGCCGTGTGGTTGGGCTGGACATGGGAGTATCTGACCGTGTTGCGCTGTCTGACGGTAAGCGTATCGAGAGACGCAGGCCAAAGCGCGACAGGGTGAAGCAGGCCCAGCGGAGGCTGTCACGATGCAAGAAGGGCAGTCGTCGGTGGAAGGAACGGCGGCGCGTGCTGTCCAATCTGCAACACCGGCAGAGAGTCTCCAACCGAAATGAGGTCCATCGGCTTACGACCGCATTGGTGCGGGAGCATGACCTGATTGTTGCCGAGAGACTCCAAATCGAGAACATGACCCGTTCGGCCAAAGGGACTGTGGAGGAGCCTGGTAGGAACGTGGCGGCAAAGAGTGGATTAAACCGCTCGATAAACGAACAGACCTGGGGGATGATCCTCACGCAGCTTGCGTACAAGGCAGAGTGGGCCGGTCGCGAGTTCGTGAAGGTGGATCCGAGGCACACCAGCCAGACCTGTTCGGTCTGTGGTGTCGTGGATGGAACCCACAGGGATGGCAAGGACTACGACTGTTCAGGCTGTGGCAGTCACCTTGATGCGGACATCAATGCCGCGCGGGTGATACTACAGCGAGGACTGGCGGCTGGGAATACGCCGCCCGCGTCCATGGGACGCGAGAATTCGGACGGGGTTGGCGGTGACCTTTGTCAGTAATTCCCAAACAGCACGATTAGCCCGCCCACGGCAAGTAGTCCATTGAACCCGAACGCCAACCCCCAACCGGCGGCACCCTCGACGATGTCGAGTATCCCGCCCGCCAGCACCGGTGCGACCGCCCCTACCGTGAACCCGATAAAGTTCTGGACGCCCTGGGCCGAGCCAATCCGGTTCGCCGGGGCAAGCTCCGTCGCCGCTGTCGAGTAGATCGCCGAGTCAGCCGCCGTAGAGAATCCGTAGACGAATCCCAGGACAATCAGGACCGGCACTGGCGCCCCTATCAGCCAACCCACCACGAAAGAAACAACGCCGCTGACGGCGAAGATCAGTCCTGCACCTGCCGTACGGCCCATCTGGTCGGACACCATCCCGCCAAGGAACACCCCCACGCTGCCCGTCATGAACATGGCCCCGGACCACGTCGCTGCTAGCACGGCCGCCTCGCCCGGTTCCCGCCCGCTTTGCACCCAGCGCGGCCACCAGTAGCAGTGGGAGCCATAACCTCGCGAGATATAGCTCGGCTGTGTGGAGCGCGTAAGCCAGGTTCAGCAGCAGTATCGAGCCACCTCTGAGTATTCTCAGGTCCGGCCCCCAGGATCTCGGAGCGCCTGAAACAGCGTCGTCCGATCGTCTGTCTCGCACCACCCACAGCGCGATCGCAACGCCCACCAGACCAACCAGCGCTGTTGTCAGGTACGCCTCTCGCCATGAGCCGGTCACGTCCAGAAGCCAGCCCATGAAGGCATACGAACCGGTCGTGCCCACGAACAATACTTACGAACGTGCCCACCGCGGTCCCACGCATACTGCCAGCGAATCGGAGCGAAACAAGCCTGACTCCCGGTATGTACGCGCCAACGTGTCCCGCCCCTGCTGCGATCCTGAGCAATGACGCCGTCCACACCTCACGCGCCAGTAGGGGAAACAGGAGGTTGCTAACCGCCATCACCACGATGCTGACAACTAGACTCTTCTGGCGGGAACCCTGTCCGTGACCGGCAGCAGGAACAACGCCGACAGCGCGCTGCCCATAAGGTAGGCGCTGAAGACAACAGCCGCCTCCGTGTTGCTCATCCCCCACTCGTCCCGCACCGGCACCGCGATGTAGCTGGAGAACGGCAGCAGCGTCAGCAGCAGCGTGGAGCTGATAGCGCCCAGCCAAGCGATGTCTGACCAGCTTCCAAGTCCAAGCCGGACGCCTGTGCCGGAGTGGGGGTCTGAGCTCATCGGGATTGTCAATCTCCGCTGACATGTTACCCTAACGCGAGGATAGAAGAGAGTGAAACGATGAGTGAGATGCTGGCGTCGTCTATCGGTTCACGCGCGATGCTTACGCTCGCGGCAGCAGCCATGCTCACGCTCGCCATCGGATGCTCGACGGACGAAGAGCCGACCACTGAGGCCGACCCCGCAAACATCGAGGTGCCTGCCTTCACGAACGTCGCCCCAAACGTGCTTGGACGACTTTACCAGGTGTCCAACTACAGGCCGGGCGTGGCCATCTTCGACTACGACCGCGACGGCGACCAGGACATCTATATCACTCAGGAGGCTGGCAACCCCAACCGGATGTTCCGAAACGACGGCGACCTAACATTCACCGATGTAGCGGAGACTTCTGGAGCCGCCGCAATTGAACAGGGCTCAAGCGGTATCGTCGCCTGCGACGTCAATAACGACGGCTACCAGGACCTCTACGTCGGCGGACGAGGCATCGAAGGCGACGGCCTGGACTTCAGATCAGCCCAGACCCCGGGAGACAATGCGACGGCGCTTCGAGCCGCATACGCCGACAAGCTACTTCTGAATCTTGGAGACGGCACGTTTGAGGACGTTTCGGACCACGCTTTCGGCGGGTCACCCAACCTTCGTTCCGCGGCGACGGTGACCTGCGCCGACGTAGACCTCGACGGATGGCCCGACATCTTCGTAGCCAACCTCATCGACGAAGACTTCTTTTTCCTCGGCGGACCAAACCATCCCGGCCACTTCAATGTACTCCTCCACAACCAGGGTGATGGCACCTTCGACGATATCTCAGAATTGGCCGGTATTCGTGGTGAAGAAGTATGGATGCGTGACCAGTCAGGCGCCCCTTTGACGTTTACCGACGACGCTGGAGTTTCCTACGAGGGGTATGACCCGTCTCATTCCGACCGAGCCGGGAACCGGATCGGAGACCCTACCGGCCCCACACACGGCGCCGTCTTCTTCGACTACAACGACGATCGACTGCCCGATCTGTGGGTCAGCACGGACGGCGACTTCCTTGAGTTGTATCGGAACCGGTCCATCCCTGGGTCGATCAGATTCGAGCCGGTGGCTCAGGAGATGGGCTTTCCACGAGTCGGCAATTGGATGGGGTTCGCGATCGGCGACTATGACGCCGACGGACAGTTGGACGTGTTCGCGACCAACGTCGGATACCATCTGAGACTAAAGCCACCCCAACCGAGTCCGGGGCCGGACTGCAAATACAACGAGCAATTCTCGTGGGGCACGTGTCTTAACGCAATGCTGAGGCTGAACCAGCAGGGTATCTTTGAGGATGTCGCACCCTCGATCCAGATCGAGCCAAGCGAGCTGATGCCGCCTCATTCGCTCGATCCGGCAAACCTCGACCCCGCGTGGCCGGTCCCCACCGGGTTGGCAGCCTATGACTTCGGCTACGGCGCTACGTTCTTCGACATGGACAACGACGGCTACGAAGACCTCTACTGGCTCGGATCAGAACTTGCCGCAGGTAGCGGCCCCGGTGGGAACGTGTACCAGGCTGCGGGTCGAATGCTCAGGAACGACCGGGGTAAGGGCTTTCAGGATGTGACCGTCGAGTCTCGTCTATTGGACATTATGGGTGTCAAATACGACAGACTCCACGAGCTAAAACCCGGTCAGGACCCCGTGGCGTTCAAGCTCTCTCCCCGCTACCACGAAAACGGCAAGGGCCTGGCACACGGCGACCTTAACGGCGACGGCTACGTCGATCTGATCGGCACCAACAGTAGCGGCCTCGACTTCGGCGGCGACGGTCAACAGTTCGATTGGGCCCCAGGTCCCACGTTCATGTGGATCAACGAGCCCGGCGACAACCACTGGATCACCCTTCGGCTCCAGGGCCGCATGGCGATCGACGGCACAGGTAGCAACGCCGACGGCATCGGAGCGCGCGTCTATCTCAAGGCGTCAGTCTCAGGGGAGGACGAGCCGATCACACAGGTCAGAGAGGTCAAGGCCGGATCAAGCTACCTGTCTATGGACACTGTCGAGCTCGAGTTCGGCCTGGGCAGCACGTCGATTGTCGACGAGTTGACGATAATCTGGCCGAGTGGACGGACCCAGCTGCTGACCGATCTTCCCGTCGACCAGGTCGTGGCAGTAACCGAACCGATCGAGAATGCGCAGTGATGCTGCGAAGGCCCTGGGGCGGGAGCAGCGCTCCATGACCTACGTGGGACCGACCCGAATGTGCCTGTACAGCCCGATCGCGGTGGCGACGACGCTGGGCACAAGCACCGCCCACAGTATGGCAGTCGCGGACACCTCGTTGCTCTCATAAGTGGCATACGGATCTATTACCGTCTTGTAGAGGTATGCCGCCCACGCCGCGGCGACGCCCAGCATCTGCCACCCCAGCGCGTGGAGCGAGCGCAGCTTCGGCGCGATGTCCGAGCCGAGCCAGCCCAAAGCAGTTCCCGTTCCAGCGGCTACGCCTATGCCGCTGAACAGCACGATCACGTACACGTCTCCGGCCCACGTGTAATCCCTGACGACCAGATCCGCGATAACCAGCCGGAACAGCACCCGCGCCGTGATTAGAGCGGCGAAAGCAAAAAATGCTGACATCCCAAATCCGGCGATTATGCGGAGCAGGACGATGCTGTAGGATGTCATCGCCAGCGGGTTACGCTGTCCGCGCCAGCTTGGGGTCCAAAGCGTCGCGGAGCCCGTCGCCCACCAGGTTGATCGCCAGGACGGTGATCGTCAGGATAAGCCCGGGGAAGAAAGCGACCCACACGGCCGTCTGCAGGAATGTCCGGCCCAGCGCCAGGATGTTGCCCCAGCTTGCCTGGTCGGGCGGAATGCCCAGACCGAGGAAGCTCAAACCCGCTTCTACTAGAATTGCTGAAGCGAACACGAACGTCGCCTGCACAATCACTGGAGCAAACGTGTTCGGCGCGATGTGCTGGAGCAATACACGCCACGTCGGCGCTCCGATCGCACGAGCCGCCTCAACGAACTGGAACTCACGCAGGCTCAGGACCTGCGAGCGCACAATTCTCACCATGCGCGGCGTGTCCACGACAGTGATGACGATGATGACGTTATTGACCGAGCTCCCCAACATAGCGATCAGGGCAAGCGCCAGCAGCAATGTCGGGAACGACATCAGCGCGTCCATGAACCTCTGGATCACCATGTCCGCCTTGCGGTCGTAGCCGGACACCAGTCCGATCACCATTCCCGCGCCAACAGTCAACACGGCGACACTGAATCCCACCAGCAGCGAAACGCGCCCTCCGTGAAGGGTCCGCGAGTAGATGTCCCGACCCGTTGTATCGGTCCCGAACCAGTGCTTGGCGCCAGGAGCCATCAACCTGTCTACAGGGTTGAGCTCCAACGGATCGTACCGGTCGACCGCGCTGGCGAATACCGTGAAGAACGAGATAATAACGAGAATCCCGAACCCGATCGCCATGTTCGGATTCTTCATCAGCGCCCTGCGAATTCCGATGTAGCGCAAAACCCACCGGGAACGCGGTTGCAGACCTGTCTGCGGGTACTCTGTCTGTCCGGTAGCCATTAGTATCTAACTCGGGGATCTAGGTAGGCGTAGATGATGTCGACAGCAAGGTTGATGAACACATACGCGCCGGCAAAGATCATCATCAGCCCCTGGATCACAGGGAAGTCACGGTCGGACACCGCCCCGACGAATAGCCTGCCCATCCCTGGAATCGCGAACACTACCTCGGTCAGCGTCGCCCCTGTCACGGCCCCGGCAAAGCTGAGGCCAACAATCGTCACTATAGGCATCGACGCCGCCCTGAACGCATGACGGAACAGCACCACCCTCTCGACGAGACCCTTGGCGCGCGCCGTCCGGACGAAATCGTCTTTGAGCACCTCAAGCATACTGGAGCGAGTCATCCTGGCGTTCAGCGCCATGAGGCTGGTACCGATTGAAATAGCCGGGAGGGTCAGACTGCGCAGCGCCTGAGGGGGGCTGTCCGCGAACGAGACCGAACCGAACACAGGGAACCAGCCGAGGATCACGCTGAACAGCCAGATCAGGTTGAATGCAAGCCAGAAGCCGGGCATTGCGAACCCGATCACGGCGAAGATCATCACGACCCGGTCGATCCAGGTGTTCGCCTTCCACGCTGCGAGAATGCCCATAGGTATGCCCAGCACGACCGCAATGAATATGCCCATCAGGATCATCGACACCGTGGGCTCGACCCGCGTGGATACCAGCTCCGACACCGACTTGCCGGTAAACAGCGACGTGCCCATGTCGCCGCGGAAGAAGCCGGTGAACCAGTCCAGGTACTGCACAACCGCCGGCCTGTCCACACCAAGCGCCGCTCGCGCCTGGGCGATGTCTTCCGCCGTTGCGAACATTAGGTAGTCTCCACCCAGCAGGATGGCCGCGGGATCACCCGGCGCCAGCTGCATGATGGAGAACGTAATGAGTGACACGGCCAAGAAGACCGGTATGGCCAGTACGGCTCTTCGCGCTATGTATGGCAGCATATTCGACGCCCCGGCAGCGCCCGACTTTACCGAAGTCGCGTATCGCGCTGACGCTGATTCAGGTCTGCTTGAGCAGACGGATCAAGCTGACACCCACCTCGTTGGTGGGTCAGGTATACGGATGGGCGCGACCTCTAGGAAAGAGATCGCGCCTCATTTCAACTTTCAGAGATCCTAAGCCCTAAGCCCTTACCGATCGAGCCAGACGTTGTGCATAATCGGGAACAGGCAGTCCAGGCAGTAATTCTTCACGTCAGACCTGATCGCGCGCGGAGGCGAGAACATGAAGTGCCACACCCGCGCGGGATTGTCGTACAGCACCCTGTTCATCTCGTCGAACAGGACCTGCAGTTTCTCCTGGTCCGTCTCTATCAGGAACTGGTCGCGAAGTTCGGTGATGCGCGGCTCCACCCACATGCCCGAGCCCTCAGGGTTCGAAGCAGCCATGGAAGGCGCCAGCGGGTTGAGGCCATTCGCGAAGTTGGACCAAGACGTGGCCATTTCCCAAGGCCCGTCCGGGTTGCCTGTCACCGCGATGCGGCTCGCCCAGTCCAGGGACACCAGCTCCACGTTGGTGAAGCCAAGCAGCTTGAGGGTCTCACCCATCACTAGCCCAGCCTCTGGCATGAACGGCATGTCGGAAGCGGCGACCAGGCGCAACGGGTAGTCCTTGATCATCGGATCGATGACTGCGGCCTCGTCCAGGATCTGCTGACCCAGTTCAAGGTTGCCAGCGAAGGTCTTGATTCCCTCCACCTGGATATCGTCGGCAACCTGGGTCTCCCACGGCGTGCCGCAGTGTATCTCGATGTAGCACTCAGTCCAGAACTTCTGCTCGCCGACCGCAGCCTGCATGATCTTCTCATTCGGAGAAGCGGCATAGACCGCACGGCGCGCCAGCCGGCCGGCCGGCGTCATGTCGAACGGCGCATGGTGGAAGTTGAACGCGTGGACACCGTAGTTTCCGTCTCGAATCGGAGACCACATTATGTTCGGGTTGTCGTCAAGGGTGAACGCGAGGTCCAGACGGAAGTCGTCCAGTACGTCCACCTCACCTGTCTGCAGCGCGGCTACGCGGGTGGCGTGGTCTGGGATGTCAAGCGCGACGAACCCGTCGATGTACTGGTTGATCTCACCCTTGGTGAAGTCCCAGGGCTCGCCCGTATTCGAAACGTAGTCGGCGAACTGCTCGAAGACGAGCCGCTCCTGCGGAATCCACTCGGTCATCATGAACGCGCCAGTTCCGATCACCTGGTCCACTGGCTGACCGACCGCAAGTGACCAGATTTCTTCGTGCATAATCGACGGCTGTCGAGGATCGAGCTGCGCGAGGAACTCGAGCACCATCGCCGTCGGCTCCTGGAACTTCATGACGATCGTGTTGTTTGCCTCGTCCAATACCTGGTTGAACACCTGGTCGCTGCGCTCTTTACCCTCGTTCCCTGCTGAGATGCCGAGAAGCTGCCGTCCGAGTGGATCGACACGCGCGAACCTGTTGTGAGTCTCCGCAATGTCAAGCATCCGCAACGGATCGCCGTTGTGGAACTTCTGGCCGGCGCGTACCTTGAAGGTGTACTCCTTGCCATCGTCGCTCAGGTTCCACGAGTCAAGCATCTGAGGGTATATCTCGTAGTTCTTGTCCCGCCAGAAGAGCTGGTCGTACGCATGTCGCCCGACCGTGCCGGTAACGATTGCGCCGGTCGCTATCGGGTCGATGATCTTGATTGATCCCTGCGGCACGAACTTGATGGTGCCGCCTGACTTGGCCATGCCAGACGCTTCAATCGGTCTCGACGCCGGTCTCACGGCAGCTACCGAGGGTGCCTGAACGCTGGTGCCTGCCGGGGCCTGCGCGGCTGGGGCCGCGGGGGCCGCTGCAGCTGGCGCGGCTGGTGCAGCTGGCGCCTGACTCGAAGCAGCCATAGCGGGAGCCGCCGGCGCAGCTGGCGCGGGTGCCTGAGGCGATTGGGGTGCACTGGGCTCTTCGGCGCTCGAACACGCAAGCGCGACTGCCAGCACAATCGCTAGTCCTACTGCTATCAAAAATGATCGTCTCATGTACTCAACCTCCGGTTGACTCGCTCCTCTGCTAGCCAAGACACCACAACTGCCCACATCATGTGAGCCTTAATCCCGACCATTACGGAATCATGCTTCCACTTTTGTGCCCTGCATAATAACACAAGTGTCCAGTAGTCGCTGTCCAGCGGAGATAGGCCCCGCCGGATTGACACCAGGAGTCAGCATTCATAATATCGACCCTGTTCCAACCCGAAATCACGGAGGATAAACATGACGACATTCGACATGACCCCCGTCGAGGTTTCCCAGGAAGTCCTCGACGGCCTTAAAGCGATCCCTACTGCTACTGTCTACGGAGGCGTACGGCACTTCGGTTCTGCCTACACCGTGTGCGAGGGCCTGAAGAACTTCACTCCAGGTCAACGCCTGGCCGCACGCGCCAGGACCCTGAGGTTCCTTCCGCCGCGCGCGGACATCGTCAGCGAAAAGCCCACCGGTGAGAACTCGACCGAGTACGAGGCGATGGCCCGATGCGGACCCGGCGACGTCCTCGTCGCAGACATCTACGGCTCCGAGAGAGACGTCGTCGCTGGCGACGTCAAGCTCCTCCAGCTCGCAATGAACAACGCCGACGGCGTAGTCGTTGACGGTGGCATCCGCGACCTCGACATACTTATAGAAGAGGACTATGGCCTGACGGTATACGCCAAGCACCGCAGCTTCCACGGCAACACCTGGTTCACGCCCGCCGAGGAGAACGTGCAGGTAAACTGCGGCGGCGCGCTCGTCAGGCCCGGAGACGTTCTCGTCGGAGACAACGACGGCGTACTCGTCGTCCCCTCATGGATGGCCGAAGCCGTCCTGGAATGGGCCGTCGAGCACGAAGACGCCGAGAACTACGTCAAGGAAAAGGTCCGCGCCGAAGGCGTCAGACCTGGCAAGTACTACCCTCCAACCGCCGAGACCATCGAGGAGATGTACCGGGTCAAAGGCCGCCGCTGACCTCTTGCATCCTACATTCCCCTCTGACCATCATTGTTCGAACGTAGGGGCGGTTCGCGAACCGCCCCTACTACCGGCCTGTGCCACCGACTCCAAACGCGTTTGCCCACCCCCACCCAGCTTGCGACCCTTCCAAGCTGTCTGGTATATTCAGATTCGTCCTTCCCAGACCACTCAGTGGGGCTGTAGCTCAGCTGGGAGAGCGCTTCAATGGCATTGAAGAGGTAGGGGGTTCGAGTCCCCCCAGCTCCACCACTCCCACCCGTTCTCTACCACTCTCAATCTTCCCCCGCGGACGTGGGAAGAGGGCGGCGGTCTCACCAGGTCTCAACAGCTACGTCGGGTAGGCGCTTCTACACCACCGAGAGCAGCAGACGCGAAGGGCGCTCGCGGTCGTGGAAGACGGTCTGGCGCGCCACGCGCAACTCCGAGTCCGACCAGAAGTCGGCCCCCGTGTTGTGGTTGCGGTCGAAGTTCGGGAAGTCCGAGCTCGCCACGTCCAGCCTGATGCGGTGCCCTTCGCCGAACCGTATGCCGGTCGGGCCCAGCCTGATAGTGAGCTCGTAGGGAGTCTCCGGCTCCATCGGCTTCGGCTCGTCGTATCCCTCCCTGTAGCTGGTGCGCATGATGCCGTAGCTCAGGTTCACTGCCAGGCCGTCTGGACGGACGTCGATCAGCTTGGCGGTGAAGTCCGTCTCCGGAGCGGATGAGGCGACCCAGAGCCTGAGGGTGACGGGGCCTATCACGGTCACAGGCCGGTCCAGCGGAGGCGTGGCGTACACGAGGATGTCATCGCGGGCGTTCAGGGGCGACTGGTCCCGCACCGCGGCCTGCGCGCTCAGGTCCATCAGGCTCATGACCGGGTCGCTCGGATCGTAGTCGTAGTGGTCCGGCCGCTCCTCCGACGGCTCAGACGCAGACAGGACGCCGTCCCCGCCGACCGAGTTGGCGCGGCCGCCGCTGTGCAGGAACAGCTCGATCTCACTGGCGCCGGCCGGGGGCCACTGCTCCTCGTACCGCCACCTGTTCTCGTTCATCACGAACAGCTTTACCGGAGGCTCGGAGCCGACTCCGGTGTCGACGCCCTTGAACTGGTAGTCGTACCATCGCGCGACCTCGTCGGCGTAGGTCGTGTCCGCCTCAGGGCCGAAGTCGAGCGGGCCCTGGCGCCGCACGAAGGCGCCGCTGTCGTGTCCCCACGGGCCGATCGTGATCCGATGCTGGCCGCGGAGGGCCGCCGGTCCGTTCGCGACCATGCCTGTGAAGTTATCGATGGTGCCGTTCAGCCGGTCGTACCAGCCAGTCACCTGGCAGGTCGGCGCCTCGACGCGGCTGTGAATCCTGTCGAAGGCCCAGAACTCCCTGTTCTGCTCTCTCATGTACCGCTTCAGCATCGGGCTGAGCGTGGAGAAGACATGGTCGGGGATGTCGCCGAGGGGCAGTCGCCAGATCCACTTGCCGCGCTCCACCTCTTGCCACTGCATGTCCGCCTCGGCGCGCGTCGACGGACCGCGGTCATCGCCCGCCCTTCTCCTCGCGTCGACCGCCATGTTGTACGTCCACTGCAGACGCCTGGCCGTCTCGAACACGCCGAAGTTGAGGTCGAGAATACGGGACGCCATCCCGCTGGCGAAGAGCGCGCCCAGGTGGGGCGGGGCGGCCCCGGCGAGCTGCCATATGCACCACGACGGGTAGGAGTGCCCCCACGTGCCGACCTGACCGTCGGAGCCCGGCAGGCTCGCGGCCCACTCGACGGCGTCGTAGCCGTCCCGCGCGTCGACGGTGTCGGCGCCTTCCTGGAACTGCCATATGAAGTCGCCCTCCGAGGCGTGGCGGCCTCGTATGTCCTGGGCCGCGACCACGTACCCGCGGGCGGCCAGGTCCCTCGCCGTCTCCGCGTTGGACTCGGACGCCTTGTCATACGGGGTGCGCTGGAGCAGCACCGGGTAGCCGCCGCCGGAGGCCGGACTGTAGACGTCCGCGCGGAGCACCGTCCCGTCCCGCGCCTCCATCGGAACGTTCTCTCGGACTCTTACGTCGAAACCGGCCATCGGCCCACTCCTTTCGCCTGTTCAGATGTGACCGCCCTCACGGACCCGGAGCAGCCGCGGTGAGAGTTTTTCCCGAATTCTGTCTCATGTAACATTATGTCGTCGATGCCTGAGGATCATCCAAAGTCCCTTCTCCCTGGGGAGAAGGTTAGGATGAGGGGAAATGCTCCGAGTACCCGCTAGTCCTCAATTGTCTCGAACGACCCTACTCCCCCACCTCAGGCGACCACTTGTAGATCTTCGTCAAAGACCCACCCATCAGCTCCGACCGCTCTGAGTCCGACAGCTCCTCCGTCACCCTGAACGCCTCGACCCCCTGCTCGTACGTCAGCACGTTTATCGCACGCGTCCAGTCCGTCCCCCACATGCACCGCTCGATGCCGTAGGCGTCGAATATCCTGCGAAGAGGCTCCCAGATGTCAGGGTACGGGAACGGCTCCTGCGCCAGCGTGCACGCCCCCGAGATCTTGATCACCACGTTGTCCAGCTCCGCCAGCGACAGCACCGCGTCCAGGTCGGCGAACGACTCCGGCGGCGCGGGCGGCTCGAGACGGCTGCGCCAGCCCCACGTGATCGATCACGGTGACGGTGTCTGGATTCCTTCGCGCCAGCTCCCGCAGGATGTCCAGCTTGCCCGACGCCATGACGTTCACCGGAACACCGGCCCTGCCGCCTGCCGCCATTATCCGGTTCAGACCCGGGTGGTCGCCCCCGAAATCCATGCGCGCAAGCATGATCCGCGCTCCGACAACCCCCGGCGTCCCCGTCCACTCCGCCATCTCATCGTCGATCGACTCCGACTCCGGATCGAACGGCCTGATCAGCGCGAACTTCCCCGGATGTTGCGCATACACATCGAGCGCGTAGCTCGCGTCGTACCCATACATCGAGTAAGGCGACACCAGCAGCGCCCCATCCACGCCCACCGCGTCCATCGCCGCCACCATGTCGTCCCCAGTGACCTCCTCAGGCCCCTGCAGGAACCCGACCCACGGCCGCTCAGGACTGTTCCGCTCATAAGCATGTACCTGCACGTCAACAACCGGAGTTCGAGTCGCCATCATCTTCTCCTTCTCAACCATGGAAACATCTCAGCAACAGCACTATCGGGCCCATTGTACAGAAAGTATCCGAGACACAAGGGCCGGCACACTGTCCCAAGGAATTGAAAGGCCCCTTCTCCCTCAGAGCCTGCCCCGGCGAAGGCCGGGGGAGAGGGCTGGGGTGAGGGTGACATCCCGCCTAGTCCACAGGACTGGTTCCCGGAGTCGCCACACCTCACACAAGACAACAGCAGTCGGCTACAATCAGGCATGACACCGAGAAGATACCGATGACCACCATCAACACCATAGAAGACATCTTTAGTGCCTGGATACGAAGAAACTACGCCATTGACGCTGCCAGGCAGAGCGACATGGCAATTGCCCGGCTGTTCGCCCATAGGCACGGACTGCGGCAGATAAACCTCAGAGCGCTGTCCGACAACGAGCGAAGGATGATGCTCGTCGAGAACCAGACTGAATTGGCAGGTTTGGACCTGAGGGCACCTCTGGGCGACACCTTTCTCAGGCCAGACTTCATTGCAGAGGTAACGGACCTGGTTTACGCAGACCAGCCTCGCTACTACATCGCAGCAGAAGCCTCCTTCACCGCACACGACAGGGACATCGAGAGAGCGACCGATCACGCCAAGATCATCCGATGCGCCACCGGCCTCAACGCCTACGCAGTCATCGCAGCCGTAAGGCTGGACCCCCACATCGACAGCGACCTGGTACTCGAAGACGCCGAAGAGTACCTGAACGCCAACAACGAAAATACCGCCCTATGGTACCCGCTCCCCGAGACCGACCTCGAACCCCTGGACCCGTGCTAGGGCAGAGTCTTTGAACGGGCCGGCTGGCAGCACAACAGGCCCCCTCTCCTCAGAGCCACGCTAGTGCAACCCAGCCACGTAGACCAACCAACAGGCCCCCTCTCCCCTGACAGGGGTAGGTAAGCGTGCACAGACAAGCACGAATGCCACCCAACATACCCCCTCTCCCTGGGGTGAGGGTGAAAGGTACGAGGTCCCTACACCGCCACCACCGTCCCCACATCCCCCGCCGACTGCGGGTCGAGTCGCCTACCTCCTTGTCAGGCCGACTCTATATCAGTTCTAGCGAAGTCTTCGCCCTTGAACAGTAGCGGCTCGCCGCTGATTTCCGAAAGCGCATAGGCGAAGCAGTCTCCGAAGTTAAGTGCTGCTGGGTGTTTGCCTTTTCCAAATCTTCGGTACGCCAGATGTGCGACGTGAACGTGGTCAACTGTGACTGGTACAACCTCAATGGAAGCTCGCTCTAGTAGTGCGTCAAGTTGTTCCACACCAGCTGGTGCATCTCGCATTTCCAGGACGATGTACGTTTCCAAGAGTGTGCCTGCCGACATCCGGCGAGTGCTCGCATCAGCTATTGCCTCTTCGTAACGTCTCATGTCCTCCTCCGCGAATAGAATGGCGAGTATCGCCGAGGAGTCTATGATCAATTGGGCAGACCCTCTCTCATCGTAGAGGATGTCCCCATGGTCGACTGCGGATGGCCCCGGGCCCAGTAGTGCGGCACACCGAAGACCGATAGCGTGAAGGTCGGATACGAGTGTCTCATCACGCGACCCCAACTCGTTACCCGCCCCCTCGGTGTGCTTTATCCTGATCCTCTTGGGATCGTCAGAGTCGCCCAACCACAATAGAACACCCTCAGGAAGGGCAGCTGTTATCTCACTGAGATAGTCCTGCACCGACATATCGGATGCCAGGTCTTCCCTACCGGACGATTTCAGCAACTTCTCAATTGCCCTACTCTCATCGGCCTCCATGCCGGTTCGAACATCCCGCGACGGCCCCAGAGTCCATTGAGCAGAAAGGCAACCGGGAGCGCTTCGGCGCAGTTCCAGAAGTCGGGGTCTACATATCCAACTTTCGGACTGGCCGGGTTCTGCCCGACGTCCGCTGGAGTGTCTGACGTACGATGTCAGGGTTGACGACACCTTTTCTAGGATTTCATCGATGCCTTGCAGTTCATGCCATGCTAGTCCGGCGGCGTCGTCCCTGATGCCGTCGAGTGTTACGAGAAGCTGGCCGTTCATCGCACCCTCCTCAGTTCGTCAGCCACATTGAAAGCACTTACGACAGAGCACACCTACTTGGCCGGGACAGTCGGCAGATGCCTCAGTGTTAGCATCTTACCATGTGCATGCTCACACCCCGCCATTCATACACTTCAACGAGACCGCATCCGTTTAGTCAACACTAGCGGGCAGCTAGCACTCACCAAAAGACTTGAAGCTCAACCAACAGCCCCCTCTCCCTTGACGAGCTGACAGGGCTAGGTAAAAGTGTACAGCCAAGCATGAATGCCACCTGGCAGACCCCCTCTCCCTTGACGGGAGAGGGCTGGGGTGAGGGTGAAAAGTACGAATACCTACCCCTCTCAGCTCCCTTGACGGGAGAGGGTTGGGGTGAGGGTGAAATGTACGAGGTCCCTACACCGCCACCACCGTCCCCACATCCCCCGCCGACAGCGCATTCATATACGCCAGCACCATGTCCCGAGTCCGGTAGCTCCCGAACGCCGACTCGTCCTGACGCCGCACTATCGGGAACGTCTCCATGACGTACCCCGCGTCCTCCCTGCCCAACCCGTACAGGTGGAAGTACAGCGCGTCGAGCCGGGCCCGCAGGTGCCGACGCTCCTCATCGTCCCACCTGAAAGGCTCCCCATCGTACCCGAGGTCCCGCGCGAACGGCCTCATGTCGTACGCCGTGTACGTCAGACGCAGCACATGGTCCCGCACGATCTCACGGGCGGTCGTGTCGCCGAACGTCCGGTCATAGTCGTCAAGCGCGATAACAGGGAGTTGCTCGAATATGTACCAGTTCAGGTTAGTACCCTGGATCTTTTGTCTGGTCACAAAGTCGAAGAGAAGCTGTTCAGATTCCCTGCACCAAGCGAAGCGTTCAACGGCAGACAATCCGGCTTCTGGCATCAATAGGAAAACGCTGTCTCCGAATCCGGCCTTTGGGACTACCGACAGAGATCATCGTTCTCACGTCTGTCGATCGCGCTATGTCCTGAAACCCAATTGTCCAATCCGGATTCTCAGCTCAGCTTCACCAGACTTCGACTCCGGACTGACCCAGAACGGTTGGGAGGAACTGTGGATCGGCATGTTGCTCGTCGCGGTGACTTCCTTGCTCAAGTACAGGGTTATGTATGTTCTCTGGGTTGACCCAGACCGAGTTGGCCCGATGATCGAACTGCCCCATCCGACCCTGGTACAGCGGCAGGTACAACTCCTCACCCCTCTTCCATCGATTGCCCTCGACAGGATAGAAGCCGCTGGCTTCAAGCTGCGCCGCCGTGCGGAACAGGTTCGGAGTCATTGGTCATGTGAACATGTCCCTGCTTGTATCTTACCGGCCACGCCTGCGCTCACTACCATCCGACCGGTCCACCAGCACCGGATGCCGTTCGTAGATGCCCCGCGTAATCTCCGCGTCCCGTCGCGTGCGGAACACGGGCGCGGTCCCCGTGTTCGGGTTCACCCGCGCGAAGTCCTCTGGAGCCAGCGGGAAGCACCGCTCAGGGTCATCGACTGTCTTCGTATCGTGCATGAAGAACGCGCACTCCGTCTCGTCGAACCGGCGCTCCGCACCGCCGAATATCAACGCGCAGAACTTGAACCGAGAGTCAACGTCCGGGAAGAACGGCGGCAGATCTGTTCCAAGCCGGCGGTTCTCGAAGTCGAGTATTGACGACACCCGCCCCGTCGTGGAGACCGACTTGAAGAACCGCGCCGCCGTCTTGTCGGCATAGATGCCGGACGGCGTGAGCAGCCCCACGAGCCCGTCCGGCTTCACCAGGCCCATCGCCCGCTCCACGAACAGCGAGTACAGGTTGATGTCGCCGCCACCTCAGCAGTGGGTAGTGGCCTGAGCCACGAACGATCTGCCCCATCTCTGTCCGCTCGTTTCCTTCGCGTCGTCGAAGTCAAGTTCGACCAGCGGATCGCCGTCAGAGCGCTTTATCGAATACCTGCCCGCCGCGCGGCCGCCGTCGGAGCCAGCGCAAGCTCTGGCCTGCGGCTGGCAAACCACTCCACCTCTTGCAGCTTGATCCGGTCCCACGGCGGGTTCCCGATCACCGCGTCGAATCCACCACTCGGACTCGCGTCCTGCCACCCCTGCCACACTCCCGGAAACGCCACCTGCCAGTGCAGGAACCGCTCCCGGTCCGCAATCGCCCGCGCATCGCTCCAAATCCGGGCGAAGTCAGAATCAGCATTAGCCTCACTCCTCACTCCTCTCAACTCACTCCTCGACATCTCCCCCCTCGCCAGCAGCACGTACGCATCGTCCGGCCGGCTCCCCAGCGCCTCCACCAGCGGGTACTCGAACGTTGCCTGCTCCCTCTTCTTCATGCCGGAAGTCATCCAGCGCAGACCGCACAGGAAGTCCAGCAGCCCCCTGACGTCCGCTGTCGTGTCCTCGACGCCCCTGAACAGCGACGCCGACTCCTGCACCTCCGATATGTCCGCGTCCGACATCTCCTCGATGCGCTGCATCCCCGACGTCGCCGCCTCAGCCCCCGCAATCGCCGAGCTTGCGAACAGCCCGCCCAGCCGGTTCAGCTCCGCCGTCGCCTCGGTCACGCTCAGCCCGACCAGCGAGTCGCCGCACCGCAGGTGATGGTCCAGGAACGACAGCGGCGCGCCCACCGTGAAGCTGTGCAGCCACAGCGACACCTTCGCAAGCTCCACCGTCAGCGGGTTCTTGTCCACGCCGTAGATGCACCGCTTCAGCACCATCCGCCTGATGATCGCCTGGTCCGTGAGCTGCGACTCGTCTATCGTCCACCTGGACTCCCGTGCCCGCGTGACGATGTCCCGCCTGATCGAGTCCACTCGACCCACCAGCGGCGAAGCGTACTCGTCTTCCAGCCAGTCCGGCACCGACGGGGCCTCCTCCACCAGGTCCTGCAATCTGGTCCGAGAGGAAGTCCACCGCTGTCACCAGGAAGTGGCCGCTCCCCATCGCCGGGTCCAGCACCTTGAGCTCAAGCACTGCCTCCGCCGGGTCCAGCCTCATCAGATCGGCCCTTCGTTCGGAGATCGGCCTGCTATCGCTCCTCAGCTCTTCCGACTTCTCCTTGAACGCCTCCAGTCGCTCCTCTGCCAACGGCTTCAGCGTCCGGTCCACTATCAGGTCAACGAGCTCCTGCGGAGTGAAGAAGCTCCCGCTGTCCTTGCGCGCGTACGAGTTCGGACGCACCTCGACTCGGCCATCCTCGTTGCGCACCGGCTCGCGCTCCAGCAGTCGCTCGTAGATCGAGCCAAGCTGCTGCACCGACATGTCCCGGTAGCTGATGAACCGGCGACCGCCCTCCCCCTCCGCATGGCTCAGGTCGTAGATCAGCGGTGCAAGCGTCGCGTCCGGCAGCCGCACACTCTGTAACATCGGCGCGGCCTCCGCCGCAAACAGCCCGCCGTTGTACGGCGGTAGACCGATCGACGGGTCGCCCTTGTCAATCTGACTGCATAGCGACTTCAGTCGGTCGTGGTAGCTCGACACGGCTGTCGAGAACACAGAGCCGCTTTCCATCCTCCTCGCGATGTCCTCTCGGACTCGCTTACGCAGTCCGTAGTCGTCGTAGCGCGGGTCGTTGACCGGAAGCAGACCCCTATCTTCGGCGTACAGGATGAACAGGAGCCGGTACAGAAAGATCAGCGCCGCCTCCCGAACGGTCGAAAGCTCTTCCCCGCTCTCGTCGGCCAACGCGCCGACTAGGCTCGGAAACACCTTCTCAAACACCGTGCCCGACAGGTCCGAAGCGACCCGCTCCTCGTACCGCCTGCCCTCATCCAGAGCCGACTGCAGGAAGGTCGTTCTGGCTCCGTCCCGCAGCACGAACGACTCTCGCCTGAACAGCAGGTAGAACACGCGCAGCGCATCTTCGTCGCCAGCGCCGAGCACCGAGCCAAGGTCCACCTCGAAGTATCCGGTCGCACGTGGCCGCGCCCGGCTGTAGTACAGCCTCCACACGCCGCCGCTGGTCAGCATCCCCCACCGCACTCGCCCGTCGGACTCGATCTCTGCCGTGGAAAGATACCTCAGCATCTGGCCGTGAGGCGTCCTGGACGCTCGCAGGCGCTCGCCGTCCCGCGCGTCAAGCGGCAGACCGAACCTCTTGCTCTCCCCAACAGCAACGCCGTCCGGGTATCGCTGCTCGGCGCTGTCCCTACCGACGGCCCGCGACTTCGCCTCAGCGTCTGGAAACAGCAGCAGGTCCGGGATGTCCTCGTTGCCCGCGGTGCCCTGCTGCGGAAGGTAGTCGGCCCAACCCAGCAGCTCAAGTACGGGACAGATCAGGTCCGCTCCGTCACCGCCTCATTCGGCTCGCTGTAGCCGCTAACCGACTCGTACCGCTCCCGCACGCCGTCCCTGAACGCCCCGAACTCACCCGGCGCAGCAACTGACAACAGCCACTCTGAAGTCACCCGTATCCCACCGAGCAGGAAGTAGTCTGTAAAAAGCCGTCCCTGCAACTTGGTCCCTAACCCTCTCGATAGCTCCAATCGATGCCACAGCCTATGATAACCGAATCTTCCAGACTATCCGCCTCTAACAACCCCGTCCCGGGACATGGGCACACACACCCTTTAGGGTGTGCCCGTGTCCCGGGTGTTGGAGTGGGACACATGGGACACTCGTGGGACAACTGTCCCGGATACCTGACTGGGACACTCGGGACAATCCTGGGACACCTGTCCCGAATCTCACTTTCGGGACACCCAGGGACACTATGGGACAACAGTGAGACACTCATCAGCCGGCCCGCAGTCCCCACTTCCCACCGTCCACGCGAACGAACCTGTCGTCCCTGCGGTTGAGCGTCCTGCGCACGGAATCATGATTCGCGTCGATAGCTTCCGCCAGTGCGGAACTGCTCATCGCGCCATTTCCGAGTGCGGCCGCCATTCGCTCGGCCAGCGGCAGCTTTGAGGCCAGGGTCTTGTACTCACCCGTAGCCACCCTCTCCACCGAGAACGACGGAGAGAACGTGATCTTCAGCGTCACCGGCTTCAGCAGAGGACCGACGTTCGTCTTGCGGTGCCACAGCGCCACCACCATCGAGTCCTCGCCCATCTCCTGCTCCTTCTGCGCCTGCCACACGTTCCGGCTCAGGTTCGACCAGAACACGCTCCCGAACGGACTCGTCTGAGGCCCGGCGGCGACGCTCTTGCTCACGTGCGCCACGATCAGCGACGTCACCTCGAGCTGTCTCAGTCCGTAGAACAGCGACTGCACCGACTCCGGCTCGTTCGGGTTTCCGCCGCACGCAGGCACCGCGCTGTCCACCACCACCAGGTCTATGCCCTTCGACTGGACGGTCTCTGCAAGCCACTCAACGTCGTCCACCAGCCGTCCGGCACACCGCCGGTAGAACACCCTCGGAGGCGTCGGCAGACCCATGCCCTCCGCGATCCTGCCGAGACGGCCTTGCGTCTCCTCAGCCTCCATCTCCCAGTCCAGGTACAGCACGTTGCCCGGATTGCACTCGAACGGCTCCTGCATCCCCTCGGTGACCATCGTCGACAGCCACAGCGCCACCATGCTCTTTCCCACCCCGCCGTCGCCGAAGATCATGTTCGGCAGCCCCTCCGCCAGCAGCGGCGTGAGCCTGTAACCTACCGGTGAGTCCTTCGGGGAAGTCCACTCCGACAGGTCCAGCACGTCGGCGCCCCGCCTGTAGAGATTCAGGACGTTGATCGAGGCCTCCTCTATGATGTGCCGCCACGGAACTTCGGACACCTCGCTCTCGCACTGTTTGGCGATGTCCACCCGGCTGCGGACCGACGTGATCTGGTATCGAGACCCCACGACGTGTCGCCAGACGTGCCGCCCATCGAACGGCAGGTCGGAACGGTACTGGACCGAGATCTCGCCGTACACCTCGCCACGATGCGCCTGGTAGATGCGCGAAATCTTTACCTGCACCCCGTCCTCCGGCCAGTGCAGCCTGAAGACCGGGCCTCTCTGCTCTATTCTGGGGATCGAGGAGACCATCTCACTGCAACTCCACCCTGTCCGCGGGTATGCCACCCTCGCGCCGAGGTCCAGGCATACGTCGCGGTTCAGCCGCTCGGAGCGTGGGCAGCGCCAGCGAGGTCGATGGCCTGCTGGACCGGCCGTACTCAGGACGGCCCCGCTCAAGCACATCGACCAGCCTGCCGACAGCCTCGATCAGCTCCCCAACGTCCGCGCTCGGCCCGTCCGCGTACGTGGGATCCATGTGACGCTGTTGACGCTGGTCGTGCCGCCGCCACGCCGCGTCCAGGCTGCGCTTCCTTTCGGACCGGCTCCTGGCGCGGCACGGCGGGCAGTACAGCCCCTGCGTACGCAGCTCCAGGATCACCCCGCACACGCACTCGACCTTTCTGTCCAGGCCCTTGGACGGTGTCTTGTCGTTCGTTGTCATCTGTCTCTCCTCCATCGCACCCGAAAAGAACGAAAAAAGGCCCTCACCGAGTCCACCGAAGCAAACTCGGGAGGGCCATTTACAGACCTGTCGGGGACGGTCCAGCCGTCTGGTATTCAGATGTACGCCTGCGCTAAACTACCGCACAACCGTTCTAATACATACTGCACGATACAAACAAAGATTGCAAGCCCCAAAGCTTACGCTCGAACACCTCGCCGATAGTCCACGCCCCACCCGTCATTCAGTCCACGCCTCACCCGTCATTCCCGCGAAAGCGGGAATCCACAGGGGTTGGGAAGGGGCAGCTCACATTCGGATACCTGCCTACGGCCCACACCCCACTCGTCATTCCCGCGAAGCCTGTCCCCGAGGAAGCGGGGAGCGGGAATCCAGAGGGGTCGGGAAGGGGCAGATCCCACTCCTCCCCGCTTACCTCCCGGCGCGGAGTGCCCGCCCGCATCGGCTCCCATCAAACTGTCGCAGACTCCCACACCCCTCAGTTGTCCCAACACCAACCCTTCGTAATAAGATGCGCTCATTCCCCCCGTAGGGGCAGTTCGCGAACCGCCCCTAAATGCAGGAGTTACCCATCAAACTGTCGCAGACTCCCACACCCCTCAGTTGTCCCAACCCAACCCTTCGTAATAAGATGCGCTCAAGGCTACCGGATACTCTCCTGAGTATCAGGCGCCTGCCTACGGTCACTTGAAGTGTGGAAATTACGGCCTCCCGCGAGGCCCGATACATCAGTGGAGGCTAAAGTGGACCAGGAACGAGACCTTTACATGCTCATGCTCCGTCGGATGATGCTGATCCGCGAGTTCGAGGAGAACGTCAAGCAGCTCGTCCAGCGCGGCGAGCTTGTGGGCATGGCCCACTGCTACATCGGTGAAGAAGCCGTTGCCGTCGGAGCCTGCGCCGCCCTGCGGGACGACGACTATATCACCGGCAACCACCGCTCTCACGGACACCCCATATCCAAGGGCGGCGACGTCCGGCGCGCCATGGCCGAGCTTCTCGGCAAGGCCACCGGCTACTGCAAGGGCAAGGGCGGCTCAATGCACCTCGCCGACTTCGAAATCGGCATCCTCGGCGAGTCCGGCATCGTAGCCTCTGCCCTTCCGGTCGCCGTCGGCGCGGCTATGGGCAGCAAGATGCAGGGCAACGACCGCGTCGTCGTGGCCTTCTTCGGTGACGGCGCCAGCAACCAGGGCGCGTGTCACGAGGCGATGAACCTGGCCTCAATCTGGAAGCTGCCCGTCATCTTCCTGTGCGAGAACAACCAGTACGCGGTGACCACCAGCTTCAAGGATTCCGTCGCCGTGGAGAACATATCCGACCGCGCCTCTGCATACAACATGCCCGGCGTGCTCGTCGACGGACAGGACGCGATGGCCATGTTCGAGGCCACCACCGAGGCCGTGAGAAGAGCGCGCGCCGGAGAGGGCCCGACGCTCCTCGAGGCGCGCACCTACCGGTACGAGGACCACTCCGAGGGCCTGGTCCGCATCCTGCGCGAGTCATACCGGTCAGATGAAGAGCTCGCGGCCTGGCGTGAGCGCGACCCGATCGACGTCCACACACACTGGCTCGTCGAACAGGAGATAGCTTCGCAGGAAGAGGTCGAAGCCGTCCGCGAGGACGTCGCCGAGACCATCGCCGAAGCCCTCCAGTTCGCACGCGAGAGCCCCTACCCCGTGATGGACGACCTTCTAGCCGACATGTACGCCGACCCGCTCCCCGTCTACAACTGAGGAGCACACCTTCATGTAGGGGCGGTTCGCGAACCGCCCCTACTACTACGCTCACTTTCCAGGAGATGGACTTATGCCTGAGATAACCTACGCAGATGCGCTGAACGCCGCTATCAAAGAGGAGATGCGCCGCGACGAGAGTGTATTCATCATGGGCGAGAGCATTCGCGGCGGCATCTACGGCGTGACCGGCGGCCTCTCCCAGGAGTTCGGCGACCGCGTCATCGACACGCCGCTGTCCGAGAACGGATTCATGGGCGCCGCCGTCGGCGCTGCCGCAGTGGGCATGAGGCCCATCGTCCAGTCGCTCTCCAGCTTCCTCTGGGTGGCGATGGACCAGCTCATCAGCCAGGCCGCCAAGATGCGCTTCATGTTCGGCGGACAGGTGAGCCTGCCCGTCGTGTACAGGTGCGGCATGATCTACGGCGCCAACAGCGCCGCCCACCACACCGACAGGCCATACCCCATGCTCATGAACATGCCCGGCCTGAAGATCGCGATACCAACGACCCCGGCCGACGCCAAGGGGCTGCTCAAGACCGCCATCCGCGACAACGACCCCGTCATGTTCTTCGAGGACAACAACCTCACCGGGACCCGTGGCGAGGTCGACGAGGACGACGACTACACCATCCCGTTCGGCGTGGCCGACGTCAAGCATGAAGGCTCTGACGTCACCGTGGTCGCGCTGGCGGGTATGCTGCGACGCGCAATGGCTGTCGCAGAGGCTCTGGACGAAGAGGACATCTCCGTCGAGGTGATCGACCCTCGCACCATAGTGCCGCTGGACACCAGGACCATCCTCAACTCGGTCGAGAAGACCGGTCGGCTGGTCGTAGTGGACCCGGCCCACAAGAGCTGCAGCGTGGCGTCCGAGATCTCGGCGATGGTCGCGCAGGACGGCTTCTGGAACCTCCAGAGCCCGATCCAGCGAGTCACGAGCCTCGACTGCCACTTCCCGTTCAGCCCGGCTCTCGAGTCCGAGATCTACCCCAACGAGGACAAGATCACCGACGCCATCTACGCCACCCTCGATTAGGAGTTAGTGGAGAGGAGTGAGGGGCCCGGAGGCGGGTACAGACAAGTCCCTTCTCCCCCGGTGGGAGAAGGTTAGGATGAGGGGGACTCTCAACTGCCCTTCACCCTCACCCCAGCCCTCTCCCATCAAGGGAGAGGGAGCGATTGAGCAACAGTCACGCTGAAGGACAACACAATCATGGCTACCAACGTGCTGCTCCCCCAGTGGGGCATGAACATGGAAGACGGGACGCTGACCAGGTGGCTCGTCAACGAGGGCGACGAGATCGCCGAGGGCCAGCCGCTGGTCGAGGTCGAGACGGCCAAGATCAACTCGGAGCTTGAGTCCCCCGCAACCGGCGTCGTATCCCACATCATGGCCGCCGAGGGCTCGCTGGTTAAGGTCGGCGCGCTGGTGGCAGTCATCGGAGAGCCAGGCGAGAACCCGCCCCGGCCCGACCCGGCGGCGGCGTCACCTGCAGGCGCTCGAAGACGCCGGCGGCAGAGAGACGCGCGGCCCACAGGAGCCGCCGCGGCCCCCCAGGTCACGCCGGTCGCGAGACGGCTGGCACGGGAGAACGGCATCGACCTCGCCGACGTCACCGGTACCGGCCCGCGTGGTCGCATCACCGAGCAGGACGTCCGAGACGCCATCGAGGCTCGACAGAGCCGGCCGCAGGTCCAGGTGGTCCCGCGAGCGAGGATGCTGGCCCGACAGGAGGGCATCGACCTCGCCGACCTCACGGGCTCCGGCCCCGGAGGGCGGGTCGTGGTCGTCGACGTTGAACGCGCCATCGCCGAGCGGGACGCCGGGGCAGCGCGCTCCGACGCCGTGGGCGAGGTGGCGCCGCTGACCGGCCTTCGCAAGATCATCGCGGACCGCATGACCCTGAGTGTCAGCACGATGGCCCAGGTGACGCTCACCACCGAAGTGGACGTCACCGAGCTGCTGAGCCTCCGCGAGTCGTTGGTCGCCGAGTGGCGGCCACACCGGATGCGGCCGCTGGACCTGGACCTCATCATCGCGGCGGTCGCAGGGGCGCTCAAGGCGCACCCGAGGCTCAACGCTCACCTGGTCGACGGCAACGTGCTGCTGCTCAAGGAGGTCAACCTCGGCCTGGCGATGGCCGTCCCGGACGGTCTCGTCGTGCCGGTGCTCAGAGGAGCCGACTCGCTGGACCTGCTGGGCATGGCCAGGCAGATGCGCGAGCTCGCCGACAAGACCCGGAAGAACGCGCTTGGCGTCGACGACGTGACGGGCGCGGGGTTCACCGTGACCGCGCTCTCCAACTACGACATCGACGTGTTCACGCCCATCATAGACCCGCCGCAGGTGGCGATACTGGGACTTGGCCGGGCCATCGAGAAACCAGTCGTCGTGGACGGCGAGATCGTCGTGCGGTCGATGATGCACCTGAGCGTCACCTTCGACCATCGCGCCCTGGACGGGGTGCCGGTCGCCGAGTTCATGCGACGCTCAAGGGGACGTTGGAGTCGCCGGGGGAGCTTCGCGAGGAGTGAGTGGAGAGGAGTGAGGAGTGAGAAAGGCGCTTCACTACCGGGAAACTACTCTGTGGCAGAAGGCGATGGAGGCAACGAGAGAGGTCTATCGTCTAGCGCCACGCCTGCCCCGGGAAGAGACTTACGGTATGCGCTCTCAACTCACTCGAGCCTCGGTGTCGGTTCCCGCCAACATCGCTGAAGGCTGGACACGTGAGACGCCCAGAGACCAAGCCAACTTCCTGGCAATCGCACAGGGCTCACTGGCAGAGACGGAGACACTGCTGACACTCTGCGAGGACCTCGGCTGGTTCCCCACGAGCGAGACCGAAACGCTGCGCTCGTTGATGGATGAAGTGAGTCGGATGCTGACCACAATGCGTCGCAGACGCCGCAGGTAGCAGCTCCTCCATTCCCACTCTTTAGCTATTGTGTTAAGGAACAACAGGGGCGGTCATGTGACCGCCCCTGGTTTTGTTTATCGTATGTCCGTTTGTGGCTAGCGTCTGGTTACCGACCGGCTTGCGTGCGCATGACGCGGGAGCCTGTGTAGACCATCAGCGCGCCTGTGAGTGCGAGCACCACCAGCAGACCGACCGGTAGGGTCGTGTCGCCGACTTCAGGTTCGACCTCGGGTGGCACTGCAGTAGGCTCAGGCGTCGGGACGGCGGTCGGGACTGCCGTGGGCGTGGCCGCCACAGGAGTCGGAGTCGGAACCGGCGTAGGCGTGATGCCTGCGACCTGGTACATGGCCGTCTGGAGGATTTCCTCGTCGACTGCGAGCGCGAGGCTGCCGAGGCTCCTCAGGGAGGTGACGGTGACAGCTATGCCGCCGTCGTCCGTGAGGCCCATCGTGGACCTGCGCATACCCCAAGAGTCGTCTGCGTCGTCGCGCTGGTAGACACTGAATGCGCCGAGCGCGTTGGCCTGGAAGACTACTGGGAGTCCGCCAAGGTCCTCGACCGCGGCTGCGTCGAGCATCATGACGACGGTGGCGCGGCGGATGAGCATTACGCCGGATTCCATGTTGCCTTCGGCGTCATAGGACGTGATCGTGACACATGCCTGCATAGCACCAGCAAGGTCTCCACCGGAGCAGCCCGCTGCGTCCGAGCTAACCATGACCTGGTAGGTCCTGGCCCTGGAGGTGTTGGGCAGCATTACGGTAGCCATGCCGTCAGAGGAGCTAACCACTGAGCTCGCGTCCGGCTGGACGACTGTCGCGCCCTCGGCCATGGTCACGTCGGACACGATCTCAATCGCGACCGGTGTCGACGGAGCCGACGGCCTCGGAGTCGGCCTTGGCGTGCGCGTTGGCCTAGGTGTGCCGTCCACAGTAGGCGGAGGCGTCGCCGTGGGCGGAGGCGTCGCCGTGGGCGGGACCACAGTCGGCTCAGGACCGACTGTTAGAGTGCTGGAACCCCCTACCGAAGGAGCCGGATCTAGTCCTGTTCCTATCAACTCCCCCGAGAACATGTAGTCGTCCAGAGTGGAAGCTGCGGTAACAGTGTATGTGAAGCTGGTTTCGCTAAAAGCTCCGAACTGAACCACGCCGTTCTGTTGGAAAACCAGTTCCTCATCGAGACTGCTGGACACGTACGTGAACCCAGGAGGAAGAGTTTCTGCGACTCCGATCCTCAGCCGGTCAACCTGACCAAGGTCTGCGTAGTCGATGTTGATAGTCACCACGACCTGGCCGCCTTCATCCACGTACATATCCGAGAAGGAGCGTGTGGCGCTCGGAGGGCGTGGAGCGTCAACCGTAACTGTACTGTCCCCCCCAACTCTAATAGTGGCCGGGGAATCCAGCCCTGTCAACTCGCCTCGGAAGGTGTGGGGGCCGGCTAAGCTGGCCGCGGTAACAGTGTAAGTGAAGCTGGTTTCGCTAAAAGCTCCGAACTGAACCACGCCGTTCTGTTGGAAAACCAGTTCCTTATCGAGACTGCTGGACACGTACGTGAACCCAGGAGGAAGAGTTTCTGCGACTCCGACCCTCAGCCGGTCAACCTGACCAAGGTCTGCGTAGTCGATGTTGATAGTCACCTCAACCTGGTCGCCTGCGCCCACAGGAGCCGAAGGAAGAACTCTTCTGGCAGATGGCCCATCTACTGTTGCAGGCGTGGCGGTGGGCGAAGGGGTGGGGGTAGGAGTGTCAGCGACCGTGGCCACGACCTGGATGATACTGTCGCTAATGGAGTGTTCAATTCCCTGCTCGGCATCCTCCACAAGGACGCCTTGAAAGCGGTAGTCGTCACCAGGAACATCGGAGGCGGTCACAGTGTAGGTGAAGCTCTCGAGACCAGTTGGCGTGAAATTGACGGTTCGAGCGTCAACTTCCGTCACGAGGTCCAAACTAGCGGACACATAAGAGAAGCCGACTGGCAGAGTTTCCGTGACATTAATTGCAAACTTGTCAAATTGGCCGGTGATGCCGCCGTAGTTGACGTCAATGGTTACTACGACCTCTGCGCCGGGATCGACCGATGTTGGGGAAAGAGATCTGGTAGCACTGGGGGATGGTGTCGCCTGGGCGGCCACGGAACCGGTATCCGGAAGCAGCAGACCAAACGCACCCAAGGTCACTCCCAAGGCCACCAACATCGGCACCCATGCCTTTCTAAATCTGACCAAGTTCCCTATCTCCTTGTCATATACATGGCTCGGGACGCCGGAGCGCCCCGAGCCGATTAGATCCTATTGGCCGATTATTAGCTGCCGATGCGGAGGTAGAGGCGGATGACCCCGATGACCCCGTCCTTGTCAAGGGTGCCATTGAAGAGGTAGTCGCGGATGGCCTCTATGACCTCCGACCTGTCGATAGCACCGTCTTCGTCCATGTCGTAGGCGTTGTCGAGGCCGAGGTCGTTGACCATGATGGTTACGTAGATCATGTCGGTCGCCTCGTCGTCGTCGGTGGCCGTGACCATGACCATGTAGCTGTCCTGCATTTCGTAGTCCAGCATGGCGGTGGTCGTGATCTCACCGGTCGCCGAGTCGATGGCGAACGAACCGGCATCCGCGCCGTCGTCGAGGCTGTAGACCAGAGTGTCCTGGTCGCCGCGGTCGGCGTCCGTGGCCGTCACCATGCCTACTACCGTACCGGCGGCGGCGTTCTCGTCCACGCTAAGCGAGGTTGAGGTAGCCGCGAACATCGGGGCGGTGTTCAGCACCGGCGGCAGGCCCTTGAGCTCTGACGGAGCGGACGGAGCCTCGTTCACGTTCATGACCATGATGGTGACCCTGATGGTGCTGACGTTAGTCTGCGCGTCCGGGTCGGAGATCTCGATGACGTAGGTGTCCTTCGTCTCGTAGTCCAGGTGCGTCACCGGCATCAGAGCCAGCTGGCCGACCTTGTCGTCCTCATGTCAGATCTGCGGAGCAAGACTCTGCGTCATCGTAGTACATAGTCCGTCACGGGGCATCGGAAGTGGTCGTTCGCCTCGGCGAATGCGAAGCTGGCGCCGTCCGGGCCGTTTATCCTGTTCCGTTCGTAGTCCGTACCCGCGTACTTGTACATTACTCCTTCAATCGGGTCGCCGACGTAGCCGGTGGATGGGACGTTCTCATAGACCATCCGCTCGATTCTCTCGACCCCGGTGGAAGGCCCTTCGGCGTCCTCGTCGGGATCGGGGTCCGGCTGCACGGCGTGGTCCGTCACCGCAGACTCCATTTCGTCGGAGTTGTGGACGTCAGCGTTTTCATCGTCAGCGTGATCCACCGTCATCGTTCGTGTCTCTCTCCAGTTTCCTATTCTCGGTGGCGTCCGGGTCCGGATTGTCGTTCCGCTCGTCGAGCGCGGTTACTGGGTCGTTCTCGACGCTCGCGCCGTCACGGTAGTCCACCATGGCCCAGACGAACGCTCCCGCGTCGCCGGTGTATGAGCTGCCCATGTAGCGGTGGATGGTGGAGCTGTCGATCAAGTCACCCATCGGGAACATGCTGACCGAAGTCGAGGTTGCGGCCCACGTCCAGTCGGTGTAGCTCACGACACCGTCGGGGTCGGTCAGCTCAGCGATCACTGGCATGCCGTCGTCCGGCTGCTTCAGGCGTGAGTACGAGCTTACCCTCCTCGTCCACGTTCATGGACCGTTATTCTGACGGACTTCTCGCCGGTGGCTCCAGCGCTGTCCTCCGCCCTGATGGTGACCATGTACACGTTGTCGCCGTCCGCGTCCATCGGATCCTCGAAGTTAGGCGCAGTGATGAAGTGCAGCCTACGGCCTATTCCATCTTCGGGGATGCTGTATTCGAAGAGGTGTCCGTCAGGTCCGGCGATAGGCTCGGGCCATATCGCACGATCCACTGCGTCATTCTCCTCGCGCTTGTAGAGGTTGTCCTTCGTGGTGCTCGCCGTGAGGTTGCCGTCTGCATCCCTAGCGTCACCGTAAGCGGCGGCGGTGCCAGTTTGTAGATATTCGCCGTCAAGGTTCACCCTGTACTCAAGACCGTAGTAGAGGTCCTTCTTGCTGCTGTCGGCCTCGTTGACAGCCAACTCGGCCATACCCCCCACCACGCTTGGAGCCTCATTCACGTCCGTGGCAGTGACCGTCACTACGATGTCGTCGCGGTTCTCGTTGTCGGGCTCTCCAGACGGGTCCGTAGCCCTGACAACTACCACGTACTTCGCCAGGAGTGGCTGAGGGGCTCATCGTCAAAGTCGGGAGTCCAGGGTAGTTCATCCCGTCTTCCATTTCAGCGGTCAGCATCTTCTTCACGCTGAGCTGGCCAGTGGCCTTGTCGATGGAGAAGAAGGGCCAGGTCGCTGGCAACAACTGATGCGTTACCTGGGATGCCAAACTTCAGTGACAACATGGCGGGTGCCACCGCCGGTTACCGTCATCACTATCTCGTACGTCAGAGTATCCTCATCCTCGTTCATGTCCACGTCCACCGGAAGACCGACGGGCATACCCACGGCAGTGTCCTCAGAAATAGACCTGGTGGTCTTGCTCGTGTTGAAGTCGGGCGAGTTGTTGTCGTCGTTGGACACATCGGCCTGTACCGGGTTGGCCGAAATGCCTATTGCGGTCGTTGTGGCGCCGGGAGTGTCCGATCGGAAGCGTCAGGGTACACAGCTCTTCACGAGGAGGTACTTGCCCTCGTCCATTGCGGTACTCTTTGGCGGCTATTCCGCGCAGTCTCCCTGCGGGTGTCGTATTAGTTGCGTTGCCATCTTGCACTGGTGTAGATCGCCGGACAGCGTCATGCACTCAGAGGTAATCTCTTCCCACTCGCCAGCCAAATCTCCTTCCGCCGTGCCCGGATTGCGGTTTGGGTTGCTGACCTTTGACCTGTACCACTGTATTCGAAGTAGGCGCTGTCAACGGCACCCCGATTGTCTGGGTCGGTCGACTGACAGTCTGGCGGTGATCTCAGTGCCTACCTCGGGCTGGAGCCACCTGAGCTCCACCATGCCCGGTTCATTCACGTTCTCGACCTGGACGGAGACATCCAAGACTGGTCGACTTCTTGGGGCCGCCGCCGACCGCGGTCATCTCAGTGGCCCTCACGGTTACCATATAAGTGTTGCCCTCGGTATCAGATCAGAGACCAAGCTGCCCTTGCCGGTTCTCGAAGTCCGGTTGGCTCTTGAACATCAGCTGGCGGCGGTCCTTGCCATCGCCAAGGTCTTCGGCGTCAACGATCTCGAAGTCCGAGGCGTCGGCACCGGTGACCTCCCAGTGGAGTTCGTGGCCGTCAGGCTCAATCGCTGCCAGTTGGACGACCGCGTTCGTGCGAGACTCGCGATAGGTCCTCAGAACAGCATCGTCACGTGACTCCTTATCGAAGTACGGGGCTTCGTTCAGGTCCATGAGCATGACGTTCACCGTCGCCATGGCCTTGCGAGATGTCTTGGTGTTGTCGGTAGCCGTGACTATGAGGGTAAAGCTGTTGGATGCCCTCGTAGTCAAGGACCGGATCGTCCATGTCAGGGCAGTCAGCTACATTGTTAGCGATCGTCTCGTCGCAGTCGGCGATGACACCAGCCGGGAGAGCGTCGAGGTCGAACTCAACCTCGCTCACCATGATCTGACCGGACTCTTCGTCTATATCGAAGAGGTCGTCGTGCCCGGTAATCGTGGCATCCAGATCGTACTTGAAGGTGGTCTCAGGCTCGCCATTCTTCTTGAGCTCTGGAATCACCTGGACGGGAGCACCGACGATGGTGCCGACCTCCGCGTTCTCGACCACCATCCTGTCGTAGGAGGAGTCGGAGAATTCGGGAGCCTCGACCGCCGCAGGATCTTCAGGGTCTATGCGCACCGCATTCCTTGACGGTGACCATCACCCTGTACAGGTTGTCGTCACTGGTGAACCCCAAGCCTGCAGGCGTAGTAGATGCGGTCTTGGCTTCGGGTTGGTCAGTGTTGTTCGGATCTTCATTCTGGGTGCGCTCGTCAATCAGGACCGTGTCCAGATCGTCTATGTCGCTCGTGACATCGGTATAAGTTGCGATGGCTCGCAGGTAGTAGCCGTCGTCGCTCTCGATCCTTTCAGTCTTGTCGTCCTCCGCCTCAACCGGCGTGTAGGTAGCGGTGGTCGCGCCGGGGATAACTTCCCACTCGAGGTCGTATCAGCGGCCGGGTCCGTGGAGGTGGCTCTCTGCCACTGCCAGGTGACTATAGCCACACTGTTGTCAGGGTCCTCCACGGCAGCAGTTACATCGTTGCCAGTGAGAGGCTGGTCCGGGGACATTGTGGCCCCACCCTTCTCCGCGACGTTGTCAACGAAGATGGTGATGGACCTGGAGTCCGTTCCACCTCGCCGGTCGTCGGCGATCAGGGTCACCTCGTAAACCGAGTCATTGTTGGAGTCGGTGGGGTTCTCAAAATCGGGGGAGTCCTTGAACCTGAGCATAATAGGTTCGTTGGGACCGCCGAACCCGGTCGAGAGGGGCATCCCGGTTGAGGTGAGTACGAAGTCATCGGCGTCGTCGCCCTCAAGGTCCCAGAAGATCTGGCCGCGGGCGTCGTCATCCATTGCGGTGAAGACGTTAGGCGCAGCCAAACCTATGGCTTCGACATAATTCGCCTCGTCCAGGATTCTCCGTCTGCAGGCCTACCGCAGGCAGCGGCATATCAGGGGTGCCCTTGTAGGGATGGTCCGCCTCTTTGATATCGTCGTCCTTCTCGTGGACGCGGAGCTCTGCTGTCGCCTTGGGGACGGAGTCACCTTCTGTAATCTGTGCAGCGGTCAAGCTCCCCATAATCTTCGGAGCGTCATTGGTGTTGGTCGCGGTGACGGTGACCTCGACATCGTCAAATTCGCCGCTGGGGTCAATTGCCCTGACTGTGACGGTGTACTTTCCAGCGGCGGTGGCCGGATTCGTCGGTGTACATCCGGCCGTCTGTAGCCTCGTAGGAAAGCATCTTCTTCAGAGAGAGCTGGCCGGTGGCCATGTTAACGCTGAAGAAGTCAAAGTCCATGCCAAGACCAGGCTCGTAGGTGAGAGTGTCGCTGTCAGGGTCGGTAGCCTCGACCGCGGCGCCCACGGGCATACCGGTGCCGGTGCTCTCCGGGATGCTCCTGGTGTAGTCCCTGGCGGTGCTGAAGCCTGGGGAGCCGTTCTCGGGGTTTTCAATTCCGTCCAAGTCAGAGGAGACCTCGGCCCGAACCGCATACATCGATACGGCCCTGGCCACGCTCTCATTGTCTAGACGATCGTTGTAGGTCGCCACAGCGCGCAACATTTTATCTTCGTCAACAGGAGAGTCGCGGTCTATAGTCTGACTATCGCCAGTCGGAACCGGACATCCGCCGTCGTTGTTGTCTATATCTTTGTCATCTACACAGTCGCCGTGCGGGATGTATGTATTAGTGGCATTGCCGGAACCGGTGGCCTCAATCCAGTGATTGTCGGCGTCGATGATGGGATTCGTTACCTTGGAGACGTACCACTGCCATGAGACGGTGTAGGATCATCGGCGGTTGTGCCAAGAATGCCATCGGGGTCAGTCACACTGGCAGTTATCTCAGTCCCCACCTCAGGCTGGAGGCGGTTCAGCCTGGCTGTCCCATCCTCTTCTACGTCAGTGACCCTAACTATGACATCGGTCTCGGTAGAGAGTGCGCGAACGTCCGAGCCTTCGGTCATCTGCTCGGTGGCGCGTACAGTTATCCTGTAGCAGTTACGGGTACTAGGGTCGTCAGCATCGGTAGCAGCCTCACAAGGGTCGCCCTCCTCACCATATCACCGTCTTCGTTGAGATCGGTTGCCAGTAGTTGGTCTGTTCTGTCACTCGGCTTCTCGTAGTTGGGCGGGCTCGTAAACATGAGCATGCCGCGATCGTCGATGTTGAAGTCGTCGGCGTCGATGCCTGTTACGTCCCAGTCAATGCCGGCCCCCTCGGGGTCAGTTGACGTGAAGGTGCGCACCGCGTCTGTGCCGTTCTCCGCGTACGGAATCATGTTCTCTTCAGCCACCTGCGCGAATATCGCAGGAGCGAAGAACACGACGGTACCGAGCACAGCAGCAACGATGAGCAAACGGGTCATTACTGTGTTGAGCGATGGGGTCAGCATTCGAATCCTCACTTCTGATTGATTACAAATGAAAGGACAAAACCAAAGACGGTCTGAACCGCTAGTTTTGTACACCCAGCAGCGCCGGGTTGTCAAGGGTGTTGGGACTGTCAAAACCGGGCAATCAGGCCTCGCCTGACGGCGATTGTCCGCGCCGTCGGGGGACATTCTACACTATTTTCGATATGGGCAATAGTGGGTTTGGGACATAGGAGCTGCCGAGTGTGGATTCCCGCTTTCGCGGGAATGACGAAAGGAGAGGGCAGCGGGAATGAGACTAGAGCCCGAGTGATACGCGAATGACCGCGTCCCCTACCACTCTGGATACCGGCCGTCGCCGGTATGACGGGAAACGGTCAGGTGTGGTGGGTGTGGTGGTCTTTGTCCTGGTTTCGGGAATGTTGGGGGGTGTCGGGTGTGACTCGGATGCTGTGTTTGAGTATGAGGTGGGCGAGCTCGTGGCCGTTGACGAGGCGGATGTGCTTGGTTCCGATGGAGATGGTCTTGGCGGTGCTTTCGGGCTGTGTCGGTGAAGTCGGACGTGGTGATGAGGATGCCCCTGGTGGCTCCGTGGGCGTCGAGGCTGCCTGAGAAGTTCCTGATCTCGGGTTCTCCGACCGGGTTTGTCCAGCGTTTGGCCTGGACGTAGAGCCTGTCGAGGCCGAGGGTGTCCTGGTCGATGATGCCGTCGATGTCTCCGTCTCCGGTGCGTCCGACGTGGCGGGCGTGTCCGTAGCCCATGTTTTCGAGGAGGTCGAGGACGGTGTGCTCGAACTGCGGTGGGAGGTGGTGGAGGGTGTCGGTGGAGAGGCCGACGGCCTCTCCAGGAGTGAGTGGGGGCGCTTCGCGCTGAGGAGTGAGTGGAGAGGAGTGAGGAGTGAGAGGGTCTCCGGCCCCTGGATGGCCGAGCGGTGAGCCGCCTGGTGGATTCCCGCCCCGTATCGGGGTACGGGGTGACCCCATATCGAGTACGGGGCAGGCTGTTCTTTCGCGGGAATGACGAATGGGGGTGTGGGCGGGACGCTCGGGCTCCGGGTCGGTGTGGGCGGATTTGCCGAAGCCTCGGTTTAGGAGCTCGCGGGCGGCGGCCATGCGGTGGTGGGGTCTGAAGCTCCTGAGCTCGCCTTCCATTACGTTTACGAGGAAGCGGGCGATGGAGCGTCCGTCGCCGGTGTCTTCTCGGATTAACCTGGCGAGCTCGGTGTCGAACTTGGTCTGGCGCTTGGAATTTGGCCTGTCGCGCCTCGGGGATGAATCGAGTGTGTTGTCGGCAATGAAGTTGGGGGCGTCTTCGTTTCCATAGATGGTGAGGAGCCGGGCTGCCTGTAGCCGGTGGCAGATTCGGAAGTCTTCGTATTGGTCTTGCATGAGGGAATTACTGACAAAGGTTGACACCGCCAACCCCGTCCGAATTCTCGCGTCCCATGGACGCGGGCGGCGTATTCCCAGCCGCCAGTCCTCGCTGTAGTATCACCCGCGCGGCATTGATGTCCGCATCAAGGTGACTGCCACAGCCTGAACAGTCGTAGTCCTTGCCATCCCTGTGGGTTCCATCCACGACACCACAGACCGAACAGGTCTGGCTGGTGTGCCTCGGATCCACCTTCACGAACTCGCGACCGGCCCACTCTGCCTTGTACGCAAGCTGCGTGAGGATCATCCCCCAGGTCTGTTCGTTTATCGAGCGGTTTAATCCACTCTTTGCCGCCACGTTCCTACCAGGCTCCTCCACAGTCCCTTTGGCCGAACGGGTCATGTTCTCGATTTGGAGTCTCTCGGCAACAATCAGGTCATGCTCCCGCACCAATGCGGTCGTAAGCCGATGGACCTCATTTCGGTTGGAGACTCTCTGCCGGTGTTGCAGATTGGACAGCACGCGCCGCCGTTCCTTCCACCGACGACTGCCCTTCTTGCATCGTGACAGCCTCCGCTGGGCCTGCTTCACCCTGTCGCGCTTTGGCCTGCGTCTCTCGATACGCTTACCGTCAGACAGCGCAACACGGTCAGATACTCCCATGTCCAGCCCAACCACACGGCCAGTTGGCTCCATTTGCTCTTTCTCGACTTCGTAGGTGCCCTGCACCCAGACGCGCCTGCCGCGTTGCGTTATGCTGAGAGCGACAGGCTTGCCCTCCGGCAGATGCCTGCCCTTCCGAATTCGCAAGGTCGGCAGCCCACGCACCTTGATTCGTGTCTGTTCGCCAACCCGCTTGACCGTTCCCGTACTGAGTCCGAACACGTCCAGCGTCCGGTAGCGATGATAGGGCTTCCAGCGTGGGTGTCCCGGCGTCTCTCCTCGCTTACACCTTGCGTAGAAGGCAGAGTATGCCCTGTCTATACGCTTGAGTGCGCCACGACCATAGGAGACCGCTTCGGAACCGTAACCGTCAGGGTCGTCTGCCCTGACCTTTGTGAGCTCCTTGCACTGGTCATAGAAGGTGCGGGACTTGCTGGACTGCTTCCATGCCGTCATGCGCTCCAGTCTCGCCGCGTTGTACAGGTCGCAATTATGCCGGAGCACTTCTGCTATTCGCGCATATCCGGCCCGTGACGTGTATGCCCTGTGCTGGTAGGTATGGTGAGGCACTAGACAAGCCTCAACTGGGTGTTCAGCCGTGTCTCAGCAGGCCCTACCAGGTCGATGAACCGAAGGCGGCGATTGAACATCCTCTGGACGATGGCGGTCATTTGGTCAATCGTGTCCAGGGGACGGTCGTTGTGGCGACCCTCAAACTCGACAACGTAGCGGTGCAGGTGCTTCTCGCTCATCCAGTGGTACACACCCTGGTAGCCGCGCTTCATGAGTGCCCAGAACGATTCCAGTCCGTTCGTGTGGGCCTGTTCCCTCACGTATTCGCCAACACGGTGATTGACGGTCTCGTGCGCCCGCCTCAGACCGACATAGGCCCGCGCTTCGTCCGTGTACACCGTCGCCGTGGTCTCAGTGCGGGTGTGGACGAATCCCTGAAGCGTCGCGCTGTCCGTGCGCTCGACAGGCATTGCCGACACCTGATTGGTCTCGCGATCCTTCACCCCAACAACCGCCGTCATGTTGACTGGCCCTCCGCCCGCGTGACTTCGCTTCCACTCGTGCTTGTTTGCTTCGATTCCCCCGATGTAGGTCTCATCCGCTTCGACAGGGCCGCGAAACAATGGGTCGTATGACCGCATTGCCTCCCGTATCCTGTGCATCATGTGCCATGCACTCTTTTGAGAAATGCCAAGGTCTCGCCCTAACTTGACGCTCGACACTCCCTTGAGGTTCGTCGTCATCAGGTATATGGCTATTGCCCACTTGCGGAGCGACAGCTTGGACGACTGCATCACCGTCCCTGTCTTGACGCTGAAGTAGCTCCGGCAATCAGTGCACCAGTAAGGCATCTTGGCGTGGGACGCCTCTCGCGTCCGCACGCTATCACACTGGCCACAGACCCTGCCCTCCGGCCAGATAGCTTCCTCAAACCATGTCCGTGCCGATTCCTCGTCCGGGAACATCTCGAAGAGTTGTACCAGGGTGATTCCCGTTCTCTCAGTCCTGCCTGCCATTGCCATACCTCAGTCGGGATGGTCTAATACTGAGGGTTGACGGATGGCTTGTCAACCTTTGTCAGTAATTCCCTTGCATGACGTCGACGAGGAAGTCGACGATGGCGTCTCCGCTGTTGGTCCTGAGTTTGATTGTCTGGGAGAGGGTCATGGTGGTGTCCGTGACTGGTTGCCGGTATTAGTTCATTTGTT